>NZ_BAABDG010000002.1:0-2279289 GCF_039539505.1 Gibbsiella dentisursi | reverse complement strand
ACTCAACATGAGCTGGATCAGGTTGCAGCTCAGCTAAACAACAGACCAAGAAAGACACTGAAGTTCAAAACACCGAAAGAGATAATTGAAAGGGGTGTTGCGTTGACAGATTGAATCTACAGCCGTGCTGATGAGCGAAGTCCCCGGAAAGCTATTGTGCTAATCACACGGCTGAAAGCAAAGTGGCCTGTGTTGGTTCTTTGTCATTTATTCGGTGTTCACCGCAGAGTTTATTACGCGCAGATGAAACGTCCTGTTAATGTGCAACGAATTGAATTACGAAGTCGGGTGAGAGCATTTCATGCTCTCAGTCGTGGCGCTGCGGGGAGTCGGGCAATCAGCCAGATGCTGCGCCAGAGTGGCGTTGATGCAGGCCGGTGGCTGGCGCGACGACTGATGAAGGACTGCGGACTGACAAGTCGCCAGCCGGCTAAACATCGCTATCGGGTAAACGAAGACAACAGTCCGCCACTGCCAAACTTATTGAATCGGCAGTTTAACCCTGCCGCACCCAATCGCGTCTGGTGCGGCGACATCAGTTTTATTCGCCTGCAGGATAAATGGTGCTATCTCGCGCTTGTCGTTGATTTATATTCACGCCGGATTATCGGTTCAGCCCTCTCATTAACCGCTGATGCTGACTGGGTGTGCAGGGCGTTGTGTAATGCTCTGGAAACACGACCGCGTGATGGTCGTCTGCTGTTTCATTCAGATCAAGGGGTTCAATATAAAAGCAATAAATACAGAAAGTTACTCTGGCATTATGGGGTAATGCAAAGTATGAGTCGCCGGGGGAATTGCCTGGATAACTCGCCGATGGAAAGAGTCTTTCGTAGCCTTAAAAGTGAATGGCTTCCAAAAGGCGGGTAGGGTGATTTTAGCCATGCGGTACGCGATATAAACCAGTGGATAAATGGTTATTACAACGCATACCGCCCTCATACGAACAATGGTGGTTTATCGCCTTGCTTACATGAAGAAAAATGGAAACAGGTTATTCCGGTGTCTTGATTTTGTGATCCACTACACTTTGGTCAATACCCGCGGTTCACGTCTGTGGTATCTCAAATATCGTATCGATGGCAAAGAGCTAGGCGCTTATCCCGATGTGTCGCTGGCCGATGCCCGGCAATAGCGTGCTGCTGAAAAAGCGGCTCGTTCACCAGAAAAGAGTTTCATGACGGTGGCACTGAGCTGGCATAAAAGTGACAAAACATGGTCGGAGAACCATGCCGACCGCCTGCGCGGGTCATCCCCGGATCGTCTGATCCCCCTCCGGAATAGAGCGCCGGTATTTACAGAGCAAATCTGTAATGAGAACCGTCAGGCAGTTCTACATCAAGGTGCAGCTTACCGCCCGCCGCCTCAACGTAACGTTTAAGTGTGGACAGTTTCAGGTCGCGCCCCGGTTTTTCCATACCGGCAACGGTAGGCTGCCTGATGCCCAGAGCCTGTGCCATTTCCACCTGCGTTTTTTGCACTACCTCACGCAGTTCGGCAAGGTGGATGTTGAGCAGGATGTCCGCCGCCATCGCTTGCGCGTTGGCCACGACTTCCGGTTTTTCATCCGCAAGAAGCTGTTCGAGCGTTCTGCCCATCGCGTTACTCCTTATCATCTAATGTCTTCAAATAATTCGTGAATTCCCGATCAGCAACCGGGATCATCTGGTCATAAAAACGTTTTTCATTGCCGATCTTGTTACCGCCGCAAAGCAGAATGCCGGTGCGGTAAGGATCGAAAGCGAAAAACACCCGTATCGGATCGCCCCGGCTCTGAACGCGTAGTTCCTTCATGTTGCTGTAACGAGAACCTTTAATCGTATCGGCATATGGTCTGGGCAAACCTAGCCCTTTTTGCCGCAGAACGATAAGCGCCGCCAGCACGCTGGCACGATCGGTCTCATTGAGCGAGGCAAACCAGTGATCAAACGTATCCGTTGTTTTAATCGTCCACACGGGATCTCCTTATTAATATAGCTTGCAGACTATATAGGTGCAAAGCGATAATAAAGAGTCTGAAGTTGCCCCTGGCGAAATGCATTCCTCTTTACCGAGAAACTAAAGGTGTATTCCGGCCATTCATTACATGCTGTGCAAATTCGTCGTCGCTTTTCGGCTCAGGCCGCATAAAAAGCAGGAAGGTGAAGCGGGGTAGAGAATGACCTTAACCGTAATGCGGTCCGGCATTTTCAAAGGTTGATGCCGGTAAAAGGCGACCGTCCTGATACATCAGGCGCTTATTTCAGGTCATGAAGCATTTTGTGCTGGAGGGATATTAAGCTCATTTCGGTAAATTACGTAGCCTGATAATTCGGTGTCTAGCGGCGCCATCCCTGACCTGTTGATGCTTCTCATGCCACAGCGAGCAGCGGTACTTCAAGGCGCGAACCGGCGTGGATCATTCGGGACTGAGCCATGTATCGAAAGCGCCCCGGCTGGAAGGGGCTTGGAAGGATGAGGCCCCTTGGTAAACTTGTCGGTAGCTCCTCGGGCTTGTTTTGAGCATCTTCCTGAAATGATGACGCATTGTCGGCAGACTACCGAAGCCGCTTAGTAACGCTATCTCCTCGAGCCCGTGCACAGTCGTGCATTCTAGTAGTTCGCAGGCCACCCGCAGCCGCTCGCGCATCAACCAGGTGCTGGGGGGAAGCCCCGTTAATGCCTCAAACCTGCGTTGAAATGTACGCAGGCTCATCCCCGCAAGTTTGGCCAGGTCCTTGACAGGGTGACTGTCGCCCAGATTTTGCCTCATGTGCTCCACAACGGCGCCAATACGTGTCGCTTCATAGGCTCTGGGGACCGGCTGGGGAATGAACTGTGACTGTCCTCCCTCGCGGTGCGGGGGCATAATCAGACCACGTGCAACAATGTTAGCCTTCTCTACGCCAAAATCCTGCCGGACGATGTGAATGCACAAATCCATGCCGGCAGCGCTGCCCGCCGCCGTGAGGATTGTTCCGCGGTCCACGTACAGCACATCCGGATCGAAGTCGACCCGTGGAAAACGCGACGCAATACGGTCTATAAAGCGCCAATGCGTGGTCGCTTTGCCGCTGTCCAGCAGGCCCGCCTCGGCCAGCACGACAACGCCAGAACAAAGCGACGCGACGCGGGCACCATGTCGGTGAGCCTGGCGGACCGCTTCAACTACGCACTGCTCTATAGGGGAATCGATATCCGGCCAGCCCGGGATGACGATTAAGTCGGCCTCTTTCAGCGCCTCCAGCCCCTGTTCAATGTAGACAGGGAGGCCCCCGCTGGACCTGATTCTTCCCGGCCGTACGGCTGCGCAACCGAATCGGTACCAATCATCCCAACTTTCGGGGCGAGGCAGCCCGAAAACCTCGTAGGCAATTCCGAATTCGAAAGCGAGCAACTCATCCGAGATCAAACAGACAACGTTAGGGCCCGAGCCCTTTCTGCTTACTGCATCCATACTGGCGTTTTCCCCTGCAAACGACGACCACTATCTGATCGTAGATGAGTGATTTACGATTGCAAGAGGTAACGATGGCCGCCAGCCTGCGAAGAAGCGGCGACCAGGATGCTTAAGCCTTTTCCAGTCGGTCGGTGCAAACTGCGGAACAATCCAGGCGCCCCCATTGATCGACAGGCTTCCACTCCTCTTCGAATTCCCGGTTGCCGACGCTGCGCACCATCCCCGGCAGGAAGGGGTCATACCACCGATTGTCAAGCGGGTCCGAAACCAATTGATAGCTTCTTATCTATGACCTTCGATTCATGGCTAGGCGGAAGTAACAGCTTTATGTCGGAGTGCTGCTAAACCGGGCAGGGCCATGCCCAGGGCCATCGAGATCAAGCCGATGACCTGAACTGCATTTAGTGATTCGTTGAGCAGTAGGCAGCCAGCCACTGTTGTGATAATGGGTACGCTTGGCATCACCAGGGAGGCCCGCTGAGGCCCGGTTTTGTGCACGATGTAGGTGTAAAGAAATATGGCGAGCGCTCCAGCAAGAACGCCTTGGGCGAAGGCTTGGAAGAGCAGTTCCGTCATCGTGGAGGCTGAGAAGCCGGTTGGCATCACCGCATGGGCGATGAAGGCTGGAAAGCAGGAAACCAGCGAGATAACTGCGGTTCCAAGAATCGGGCTAACCTGCCAACGCTTAATAAGCACGCCGTACAGCGAAAACATCAGACCTTGGAGGACGAAGAGTGCTGTCCCCACAGGGGAAAGACCTTTGGACAAGAACGTGTTGTAGATAAATAGAAGGATCCCTAAGGTAATAAAGCCGGTGCTGAAGATCGATGCGCGATCTGGTTGGGCCTTTAGCAGGAGCATCGGCAGCAGGAACGAAAACAGGACGATCGACCCGGGACCAACGGCGGCCACATAACCGGCAGAGGTCAGCGATATCCCCGTGTTGATAACCATCAGGTAGGGGAAACCGGCGAGGATGGAAAGGGTGATAATCTTGCCCAGGCCGAGTTGGGAGACTTGCGTACGTGCTTCCGCCGTGCAGATATAGGGCAAAAAAAGGGCTCCCGCCGTGTAGAAGCGCAGGATCGTCAGGCCAGACGGAGTTATGTTCCCCTGAAGACTGGCTCGCGCCGTTAGAAACTGCAGCACATAGACCAAGACGAGGAGTGTGCTGGCTCCCGCTACTTTATATTTATTTGACATATAAATTCCAATAATCCGGATACTTTGCCGTATCGGCGGGCATCATAGGTTTTCTTGGATTATCAAGCGGTTTAAAAATGACGGGAAGTGGCATCAATGCCATTGATCGTAAAGATTACGCCAATTTTCTGAGGTAAGGCTTTTACACAAAATCTTAAACAGCCCTTTGGTTTGTTTATCATCTCGTTATTGGCAAAGGTGTTCCCAGTAGTCAGCGGAACCATATTTAGAAAGCCCGCTTAAGTTTCCTTAAGCGGGCTTTTGTCTATCTTGCCTGGTGCGAATTATTCTCTCGCTCTAGCGTTGGGCGCTCCGTGGCGAAGAAATAGCCTGAACCTGAGCGTTTTTTCATCCTACACCGCCTGAAGACGCCATCATGTCAGGGCGCGCTTAACCGCCTCAGAAGCTGTAATTCGCCGTGACGGAAACGTTACGGGGTTCACCATATACCGTGTTTCTGCCGACATCGATGTTATACGTCTTGTCGAACAAATTGTTCAGATTCGCCTGGATTGAAAGCTGCTTAGTGACGCGATAGCGGCCAAAAAGATCAACCAGGGCATAGCTGCCTTGCTCTGCATAGAGTGTGGATGCACCGCCCGGCCCGGCAACGTTATCCCAGGTATGCGTCTGCCAGTTAACACCGCCGCCAACGGTCAGATCCGGCAGCATCGGCAGGCGGTAGCGGGTAAACAGTTTTAACGAGGTTCGCGGCTGGGTTGGATTTAACGCTGCGCCTTCGCCGTCTTTCGCAACGTAGCGTGTCGCGCCGAACGTCATCTGCAGATTGTCTGTCACTGCCCCGTTGATTTCGAACTCAATCCCCTTACTGACCGTGCCATTCTGCTCGTAATAGGCGTAATCAGTGCTGCCCGGCACCAGCGCGTAATCCGTGGCGCCAAGATGGTCCTGCTCAATGCGGAATACGGCTAATGACGCCGTAACGCGGCTGTCCATCCAGTCACCTTTTATCCCGGTTTCATAGCTTTTACCGGTGACGGGGGCCAGATAAGCGCCTTGCGCATTGCGATAGGTCTGTGGTTTAAAAATTGACGTGTAGCTGGCGTAAGCAGAATAGGTGTCGTTAATGTCATAGACCAGGCCCGCGTAGGGCGTGATATTGTTCTTCTCCATATTCTGCGTCAGCGTAGCGGCGTTGTACTTCGTATAACGGGCGCCAAGAATAAGATGCAGAGGATCGGCCAGCGAGATGCGTGTCGCTAAATAGGCGGATTTCTGGTGGATGGTATTATCCTGCGCCAGCGTTTGGTCGGCCCAGTCAGGCTGCGGATAATTGCCCCAGTTATTGAAATCACCGACGTCTGCCGAGGTAAAGCTGGTCGATGTGCCGATGTAACGATCGTTCTGGCGGATATAGGTCACGCCGGCCATTAGCTCATGCTGACGACCAAAAAGCGTGTAAGGGCCGCTGGCATAAGCGTCTACCGCGTTTTCTTTACGTTTCGCCGTGTTGTAGCCCGTGCCGCCTAACAAATCGTATCCCGCATAGGGGCCGATACCGATACCCGTGGTCTTATCAAAATAGCCGTCGATATAGAGCAGCTTACTGTCCATCGTCGCTTCAGAGTGCGTACCGCTCAGGTTGAACGCCCAGCCGTTACTAAACGTCTGCTTCAGGCTGGCAAAGACTTTTTTAGCGTCGCTGTTGTTGTAGGCCCAGTCAGGCGAAAGGTTGGTGCTGCGGTCATAGTGGGTTTTGCTGCCGTCAAGATAGAAGGTGGGCAAGCCGCCCCAGGTCGCTCCCGCGATATGCGTTTCTTGATAATCGTAACCGACGGAAAGGGTCGTTGAGTCTGTCAGATCGGCATCGACGACACCATAAAGGAATTTCTTCTGGGTGTGGTAATTGTTCAGCCAACTGTCACCGTCCTGATAACCCGCCACAACCCGTCCACGCACATTACCTGACTCGGTCAGTGGCGCGGAAAGATCGGCAACATAACGTTGATTATCCCAGCTACCGTAGCTCGCAGAGACATTGCCCTCAAAAGTTTTGCTGTCTGCATGTTTACGTACCATATTGATAGACGCTGCAGGGCTGCCGGCCCCGGTCATCAGGCCCGTCGCGCCACGGACGACTTCAATCCGGTCATAAATCGCCGTATCGGACAGCGTGTCGCCGATATTCCAGTCGGGATCAATCAGGACCGGCACGCCGTCAATCTGATAGTTATCAATCATAAATCCGCGCGAATAAAAATTGCTGCGGTTTGCGCCAGAATTAAACTCGCTAATGCCGGTGGTATTTTTTAATACGTCATTCAGGGTTTCCAGCTTTTGATCTTGCATGCGCTGCTTGCTGATCACGCTGACAGACTGGGGAATATCGCGTGCGGTCAACGCCATTTTAGTCGCGGCGCGGGTCACCGGCACGTTATAGTCCGTATCCTGCGTGTTCCCTGCGTTACCAGCGGCCGCCGTGACTTCCAGCGTTTCCTCTTTGTTGGTTGTGTCAGCGGCTAAGACATAAGGCATATGCAGCGCAGTGGCAATAACCATCGTCAATAGCGAAAGTTTTGGCAAAAAAGAATTGGCGCAGGCGTTATCAACAACGCGATTGACACCGTTGTGGCATGGGGAACGGGACATGATCACCCTCAAAAAATAGTATTATTTAGCGAGCTGACGGGAAAGCGTTCACATGAGCAAATCTGCTTCACGTAGGGAAGGCCCGCAGGCCTTCGCTGATGGACCTACTTCAGCGCAATGCGCGCCACGCTATCCGGGCCTTTCGTTGAACTGTCTTCGTTAAACGCCTGTTTCAGCGAAACATACAGCGTTTCACCGTCGGCTGAAACCAGCAGGCTGTTCGGGCTGGTGTCGAACGCCCAGCTCTTTTTCACCGCGTAGCTGGTGGCATCCAGTTGCAGCACTTTCTTCGATTCACGCTGGCTGAGGTAGATCTCATTGCGTTTGGCATTGAACTTAATGCCCAATGCGTCGCCGTCGATACGTTTGATAACTTTGCCGGTGTGTATATCAAACACCAGCGTAGTTTTGCCTTTGGAATCATCGGTCACGAACAGGCGGCCGGTGGCCGGATCTTCCGCCATATTCAGGAACAGATACGCTTTGCCATCATCCGGCTTCCAGCGCTGCTCAATTTTATGGCTGCGTGGATTGATCACCAGAACCTCGCCCCCGCCGTTGGCGGCGTAAATACGCCCGGTCTGCGGCGAATAAATCATGCCCGTCACCCATTTCCCGGCATTTTTGATGGTGGTTTTTACGCGAAAGGTTTTGGTGTCGATAACGGTAATGAAGCCAGGATCGGCCACGCGGCCGACATACAACTCGTTATCGTGCAGCAGCATCTCACGTGCGCCAACCGCATCGCCGTCTTTATCTTTACCGCCGCCCAATGCCAGGCGTTGCAACACTTTGCCGCTCTTGGCATCCACTTTGGATACGCTACCGTCCAGCGAATTGGTGGTATAGAAAATGTTGCCTTCGCCATCAATCGCCATGCCGAAGTTTTTCAGATCGGTATGGGTTTCGCCTTTGGTCGCAAGGGTCACCGGATCGAGGCGATAAAGCATACCGCCGTTCACGTCTTTAAAGCTCTGCGCACTGGCAACATACAAGGCGTTGGCCGCCGGCGAATACGCCAGTTCATACAGCCCGTCGCCTAATACACGCTGTGTTACGGCCTGATCAACTGGTTTCGCCGCGGCTGCCGCCACTGGCGTTTCCGCTTTTTTGGCCGGTGCCTGGCAAGCTGTCAGACTCAACGCGGCAATAACTGCTGCTGCCACCACGCCTCTACGCGAACTAAAAAACGCTTTCATTCAGAACTCCATTAATGGACGAACGCTTTCCGTCAGGCTATAGCCATATGGAAAGGTTAGGGAAAGAATGAGAATAATACGCATTAACGAAAACTAAGCAAATCGACGCCGCGCAAAGCGGTATCTGCCGCAGCAGAAAAAGCAAAATTCTTCGCCACGTTCATGCTTAATGGCGGGCTAAAAAAATGAAAACTACAGTAATTACCGGGTTAATATTCAGCATAACTCGTTGAGCATTATGCACTTTACATAAACTTACACATTTAAAGAAAACCTCTTTAGGATTATTCTTGCAAATGATTATCATTATCCTTACAAATTTATGCGCTTCTCTATTTTATGCGCGCCTGAACGGCATATTTTCTCCCGCTATTTCGGTGTCGTAATTCCATCACAACAGAAGCGATACAAAGCCGCTCACGCTTAATTTCACGGGAAATATTATGCCTTTGAATCGCAGGGGAACTCGCGCTGCAGCATGCGCTTATGGTATTGGTAAAACATTCACGGTGTCGTCATTGGCCATGCTGGTACACGCCTTCCTCAGCCCGATGCTGGCGCAAGCAAGTGAAACCGCTAGCCAGACGGCGGCCAGCAATAGTCAACAGGATATGGTGGTGGATGCCACCGCCGCCGCCAGCGACGTGGCGACAGGCAAGAAACAGGACTATCAGGTAACAACCACGCGTGCCGGTACCAAACTGCTGCTGACGCCCCGTGACGTGCCGCAGTCAGTCAGCGTAATAACCCAGCAGCGCATGCAGGATCAGCAACTGCAAACCGTTACTGATGTGTTGAATAACACCACTGGTATCACCAGCAACCTGATCGACAGCGAACGTTCCGAATATTATTCCCGCGGTTTCAAAATCACTAACTTTACCTTTGACGGCATTCCTACGTCGGTCGGCGATGCGTGGAACTATGGGGATGCCGCGTCAGACACGGCGATTTATGATCGTATCGAAGTGGTGCGTGGCGCCACCGGCCTGATGACCGGCGCAGGTAGCCCATCAGCGTCAGTGAATATGGTGCGCAAGCATGCGGACAGCAAAGAATTCACCGGCACCGTCAGCGCCAGCTATGGCAGTTGGAATAATCAGCGTTACGTTGCTGATGTTTCTGGGCCGTTGAATCAAGACGGCTCGGTACGCGGCCGTGTGGTGAGCGGTTATCAGGATCAGGACAGTTGGCTGGATCGCTACCATAAAACCAAAAAATTCCTCTACGGCGTGGTGGATGCGGATATCACCGCACGCACAACCTTATCACTGGGTTACGACTATGAAGATGCCGACACCGGTAACCCCACCTGGGGCGGCCTGCCGGTGTTTTACAGCAATGGTTCACTGACACACTACAACCGCAGCCTGAACGCCGCCGCTGACTGGGCCAATTTCCACACCAACGCGCGCAAAGTGTATGCCGATCTGGTGCATAATTTTGATAATGGCTGGAGCTTCCACGTCAACGGCACCCACGCGGAAAATACCTTTAGCGACAAACTGCTGTATGTCGCTTACTCGGCCTATCCGGATGAAAGCACCGGCGAGGGCGCTACTGGCTGGGGCAGTATGGATCGCGGCAAGCGTGAACTTACCTCGGTCGATAGCTATGCCAGCGGCCCGTTCCAACTGCTGGGGCGCCACCATCAGTTGATGGCCGGGATCAGCTACAATCGCCAGCATAACGCGACCTACAGCCAGGACGGCATTACCGATCTCGACAACTACAATATCGCCGCCAGCGATATGGGCGCGTTTAACAACAGCTGGAATGGCGATATTGCCGAGCCGCAATGGCAGGGGTGGTATTTGAACGAGGATGATGTGATTCGCCAGAAATCCGCTTATACCGCCGCACGCTTCTCGTTGGCCGATCCGCTGTCACTGATTGTCGGCGCGCGTTATACCCAATGGAGCACCAACGGCAGCAGTGGCGATATGGAAAAAAATAATATCACGCCGTACGCGGGCCTGGTGTACGACATTAACGATATCTGGTCGGCCTATGCCAGCTATACCTCGATCTTCCAGCCGCAAACCTATCGCGACGCTTCCGGCCACTATCTGTCGCCGGTTACCGGTAAAAGTTATGAGACAGGGCTGAAAGCCGCCTGGTTTGATGGCCGCCTGACCGCCACCGTTGCGGTGTTCCGTATTGAGCAGGACAACGTCGGTACCGAAGAAAATGGGGTGTATGTTAATAACAGCAGCGAGCAGGCTTATTACGCCACCAAGGGCGCACGGAGCAAAGGGGCGGAATTTGAACTGAATGGCGCACTCACCGACAATCTGCAGTTGACGTTCGGCGCGACGCGTTATGTCGCACGCGATAAAGACGGCCGCTATAATCCGGACCAGCCGCAAACCGACTTCAAACTGTTTACGCGTTATCAGGTCCCCAGCTTGCCGGATCTGGTTATTGGCGGCGGCATCAACTGGCAGAACCGGGTATTTGAGGATATTAGCGCCCCGGATGGCAGCACCCAGCGCGTTTATCAGGGCAGCTACCCACTGGCTAATCTGTTCGCGCGTTACCAGGCCACCAAACAGGTGGCGGTACAGGCAAACGTCAATAATCTGTTCGATCGCAGCTATTACACCTACATGAATAACTATGTTTATGGCGAGCCGCGTAATTTCTCGGTTAGCTTGTCATATCAATTCTGATCTATACCCACCGCGCCCTGGATGAACAGGGCGCGGTCGCTTGATGATATATTGGCGCAGTGCAGTGGATTACCTGTCTTTATTCTTTCCTCATACCACGCCGTACGTGTTGACCACAACAAAGACTAATGTTATATCTTGCCGTCCATTTTCAAAGGGTTGCGAATGAATATCATCCTGAATATTATAATTATCCTGTTTTTATTCGCTATCATCATGCTTATCTCTTCCAGGTTATCTTCTCATCAGTCCTCGGCTAAAAATAATATTAATTTCAAACCGGGCGAAACAAAACGTATCTCTGAAAGGTCTTTTTTTAGAAGGATGCTGGGGATTAAAACGGATAACTATTTTTATGATTTAGCGTATATTTATCAAATTAAAGGGAGCGAAGTTTACAAGGTGCCGCTATCAGATATTGTTAAAATCAGCCCGACGGAGGTGAAGATTAATAACCGGCGCGTCTGGGCTGTGCGGTATGCTTGCTATGGTGGTGCAAAAGAGTTCCGTTTCAGGCATAACATAACTTTATTTAATAATGACTTTTTAGGCTTTTTGGCGGCGGTGAAGGCCGCCAACCCGGATGTAGAGATTATCGAACCAACGATTTTGCGCCTTTAACCTCATCCTCGCGGCGCCCTAGTGCATTCTGAACAACCTGCACCAAGAGCGCCAGCGCGTGGGCTAACAATCAGTAGTAGCCATACATGGCGGCAAACACCCAGCCAAAAATACAGGAGGTTGTCACACCAATCAGGCCGGGAAGAATAAAGCTGTGGTTAATCACAAAGCGGCCGATGTGCGTTGTCCCGGAGCGGTCGAACTGGATGGCGGCCAGATCGCTTGGGTAGGTGGGCAGAATATAATAGCCGTAACAGGCCGGCGCAGAGGCCACGATATAGGCCGGATCAACGCCGATCGCCAATGCCACCGGTACAATGGCCGCCAGCGCCGCAGCCTGCGAGTTAACAAACTTGGACACCAGCAGCAGGATCAGCGCATACGCCCAGGGGTACTCTTTCACCAGCGTCCCGAGGGTGGCTTTAATCTGTTCCAGATGGGCGCCGAACATGGTTTCCGCCATCCAGGCAATGCCGTACACCGCCACAATCGCAATCATCCCGGAGCGGAACACCTCGTTTTTGGATATGGAAGCCGGGTTGGTTTTGGTGGTGATGATGATCAGCGCCCCGGAAACCAGCATAAACATCTGGATCACCAGGACCATCGACAGCGGCTTGCCGTTAAACGTCGGCCGCAGTTCTGTCACCGCCCCCAGCAGCGCAACGGCGGCGATAGTTGCGAGAAAAATCCACATCGCGACCCAGTTGCTGCGCGGCAGCTTTTTGTCCAGCAGCGTGGCGGTATCGCCGTAAACATATTCCCGGTTTTCCGGCACGGAAATGAATTTCTGAAACTCCGGATCTTTGTCTAAATCTTTGCCGCGGAACCAACTGAAAATCCCAATCGCCAGGATCCCGAGCAGGGTGGAGGGGATGGTGATCGCCAGCAGATCGAGAAATTCCAGGTGTTTACCGTGAAAGGTGAAGTTGGCCAGCATCGCCACCAGCGATACCACCGCAACGGAAACCGGGCTGGCGATGATGCCCATTTGCGCGCCGATCGAACTGGCCGCCATGGGCCGTTCGGGGCGGATATTATTTTTAATCGCCACATCGTAGATAATCGGCAAAATGGTATACACCACGTGGCCGGTGCCGCAGAGAATGGTCAGGATACAGGTGACGAATGGTGCGATGATCGAGACATACTTAGGATTGCGCCGCAGCAGTTTTTCCGCCATTTGCAGCATCACATCAAGGCCGCCCGAAGCTTGCAGCGTCGCCGACGCCGCCACAACGGAAATGATGACCAGCATCACATCGATAGGCGGTTTCCCCGGTTCGAGTTTAAACACGAAAACCAGTATGACCAGCCCGATGCCGCCCAGTAACCCCAGCGCGATACCACCTTTTCTTGCGCCGTAAAATAGGCAGATCAGGACAATGACCAGTTGAATAATAAAGTCCATAGTAACCCCATCGCTCACAGAGACACTTACGTTAATTAAAAAATTGACTTACTTCTTTAGGGGGTACTATAGGTTCCTAATTCAAGTTGATTTTTTGATCTAACTCTATTAATTAAAAAAATTTTATAATTTATGTAAGATAGGAGATGTAGATCCCAATAAAAATAGATATTGATACGGTTTTATTGATAGGGGTATTTGCTAACACGATGATCTATAAATTGATTATTGATTTTATCTTCTTTTTTCACCTCCATTTTTAATTTAGCTTATTTCTGCTATTTTTATGTGCCATTATGTATTTTTTGTTATTGTAATGTTCCTATTTTGTTTTAAATAAGAGCTGTTTTATAAAAACAGCAGCGTGAGTTTACTGGGATAATATTCCGCCGTGGCTAAAATAATTCTCCCCGCAGGGTGTAGCCCCGCGGGGGTAAGCAGGAAATCGCCCCTTTTATTTCAAAGGTGTTTGGGCCACAGCGGATCAGTGCTTATCGCGCTCCCTGGCGGTTATTTTGGCCTGCCGCCAGCTGAGCAGCGGCGTGACCGACATGCCATGCACCACCACGCTGGCGACGATCAGCGTAAAGGCCATATCGGCCATGCGCGTCACCTCATTGCCGGCCAGCCCATGGGTATAGGCAAAGGCGATATAGTTAATGCTGCCGATGCCGCGAATGCCCAGCCATCCCAGGATCAGGCGCTGTTCAACGGGGGCTTTCATGCCGGCGGTGGCGATCCAGACGGAGAGCGGCCGGATAACCACAAACAGCAACGCCGCCATCAGCAGCCCCATGGGCGCCCAGTGGTGGGCCAGCGTAATGCCAAGCACGATAATAATCATCGCGGCAAACAGCCTTTCCACCGTATCACCGAATGATAGGGCATCGCCCACCACTAAACCGGCGGAGCTGGTGGGGTTGGTTTCACCCGGTTCGTGGCGGATATGCGGATTGACCAGCTCTTCGGCGGGCGGGCGGTTGTTGCTGTCGGAAAACTGGTCGGCGGGTTGCAGATTGACCACCCGGATCTCGGCCCGGCGCAGGCCAACGCCGGCGGCAAAGGCCGCCAGAAAGCCTGAAGCATCCAGCGCCTGCGCCGCTGCGTAGCTGAGGGCGATCAGCGCCAACGCCAGGAAATCGTTTGGCGCCACGTCCTGATGGGTGTGGCGCAGGTGCGTGGCGTACTGGCCAACCAGGCGGCCCATGGCAAAACCAATGCCCACCCCAGCGGTAATGGCCCACAGCACGTCCACCAGCGCCCACTGGCCGAACGCCGCCAGCGACAGGCCGCCCGGCGTGGTTACCATCATTACCGCCAGCATCAGCAGCGGCAGGGCGCTGCCGTCGTTCATGCCCGCCTCGCTGGAAAGCGAAACGCGCAGATTATCGCTGTCGCGGGCATCGTTAACCGAAATCAAACTGGCCAGCACCGGATCGGTTGGCGCAACGATGGCGCCAAACGCCAATGAAAGCGGCCAGGAGAGTTCGGCAAGGTAGTGCGCCGCCAGCGCCACGCCCGCGACCGTCAGCAGCATGCCGGGAAAGGCAAGCCGCAGGCCGATGTACCAGCCCTGGCTTTTCAGCGGCAGCCGGAGCTTGAGGCCGGTAATAAACAGCGAAGCGGCGATGGCGATTTCGGTGATATTTTTTGCCAGTTCCGCGTGGGCCGTAATATCCACTTGCAGCAGGTTTAACACCCAGGGGCCGCAAACGATGCCCGCCGTCAGGTAGAGTGCAAAAACGGTGATCGGGCCACGTTTGATCCAACCCGATGCCAGCGACATCAACAGTAATAAACCGCCAGTTGCGGCAGTCCAGCCAAGAAATTCCATTTTTACTCCTCTGTGGTTTGTCTGTTGCTGTAAGTATGACGTCAAATAACGAAGAGGAAAGGCTATCCGTTTGAAATGAATGATTTTTAAACAGGACTGGCCGTTGTGATTATAAAATGGGCCGCTTTTACCAGTTACGTTGAAACACGCGGACGTTCAGCCTCACCATGGCGATAATGGCGCTGGACAGCAGGCGCAGCCCGGTGGGCAGATCGCGCCGGCGCACGTCCAGCAGCAAAACGGTGCGCACCTGGTCGCTATCGTTCCAGACTTCATGCTCAAAAGTATCGTCCCACAGTAAAAACTCGCCTTCGTTCAGGCGATATTCCCGGCCGGCGATTTTAAGCACTGCGGCGGGAGCGCCGTCGGCGCGTTTGGGCATCGAGAGCACCAGATAACCGCGCAGGATCCCCCTGAATGGGCCGCGATGCGGCGGCACCTGTTTCCCGGGGGCCAGAAAAGATAAAGAGGCGGAAAGCACGTCCGGCGAACGGGCAATCAGCGCAGCCAACTGCGGGCAACGCGCCAGGTTGCGGCGGATTGGCTGGCCATACGCTTGCATCACGAACATTCGCCAGTCACGGGCATCGTTGGCGGAAATGGAGGCTTGCTCTTGCATAATCTCGTGGAAACGCGGGATGTGCTGCAGGTTGTGCGCCACATTCAGCGCTTCTTCACGTATCTGCCGCCAGTTTTCCGTGAAGCGCTGTGCGGCAGGGAATAACTCTGCGCTGTTAAGCACCGGCGGGCTGCTGATGCGGCTGTCGTAAAGATGGCGTAACCCGGCGACGGCCCGATCGTAAATTATTGACATGGTGGCCCCAAGATGTGGATTGAATATCTTATATCTTCACCAAGTCTAGTCGGTGATTGAAATCAGGGCAGTTTTCCGGCCTGGTGGCGTTTATCGCTAATGTTTCTTGATAGGGGGCTGTTGATAAAAACACGTAATAAAAATGTGATGAATGTCGCATTTGTAATCATGCTTGGCTAAAATACCGCATTGACTGCACCCACCCGCTCTGGACCTTGTTAAAAATGGAAGAAGAATCCCGCGTTTCGCGCTCGACCGCCTGGATGCGCGTTCTTGTGCTTGCCGTATCCGCATTTATTTTCAATACCACGGAATTTATCCCGGTGGGCTTATTGAGTGATATCGCCCGCAGCTTCGATATGCAAACGGAGCAGGTGGGGTTGATGATCACCATCTACGCCTGGATTGTGGCCGCGTTCTCTTTGGTTTGCATGCTGCTGACCAGCAAGATTGAACGGCGCAAGCTGCTGATCGGGGTATTTATTTTGTTTATCGCCAGCCATGTGCTGACCGCCGTGGCGTGGAGTTTTACCACGCTGATCGTGAGCCGCGCCGGCGTGGCGTTGGCGCACTCGGTGTTCTGGTCTATCACCGCCTCGCTGGCGATTCGTGTGGCGCCGGCGGGCAAAAAAGCGCATGCGCTGAGCATGCTGGCGGGCGGTACGGCGCTGGCCATGGTGCTTGGCCTGCCGCTGGGGCGTATCGTCGGGCAACTGCTGGGGTGGCGCATGACGTTCATTGGTATCGCAGTGGCGGCTACCGCCGCGTTGCTGATGCTGTGGCGCCTGCTGCCGGTGCTCAAGAGCGAACACTCCGGCTCCCTGGCCAGCGTCCCGATGCTGTTTAAGCGCCCGGAGCTGGTTGGCCTGTATATGATGACCGTGGTGGTGATTACCGCGCACTTCACCGCGTATAGCTATATTGAGCCGTTTATTCAGGATGTGGCCCATCTGTCTGATAATTTCACCACCCTGATGCTGTTGCTGTTCGGCGCATTCGGCATCATCGGCAGCGTGTTGTTCAGCCGCTTTAGCGAGCGCTTTCCATCCGGTTTTTTCATTGGCGCTATTGCGTTGCTGGCGATAAGCCTGCTGTTGCTGTTACCGGCTTCCTACAGTGAATCCACCATGACCATGCTGTGTGCCGTCTGGGGGGTTGCCATCATGTCGATTGGCTTGTCGATGCAGGCCAAGGTGCTGAACCAGGCACCGGATGCCACCGACGTGGCGACCTCTATCTATTCCGGCTTGTACAATCTGGGCATCGGCGGCGGGGCGCTGTTGGGGAACCAGGTGAGCCTGCACCTGGGGATGTCGAACGTCGGCTTTGTGGGCGCGCCGCTGGCGCTGATTGCGCTGGGCTGGTGCCTGTTGCACTTTTACCGCAGTGAACGGTTGCAGCACAACCAAGTCTAATCACTCCGCCCGCTATCACCTCGGTGAAGCGGGCTTCTTCATATGGCTAGCCGAAATAGGCCGCCAATTGCCGCAGCGTTTGCTCATCCAGTGTGCCGGCGTAGTAGCGTAACTGTAGCCAGGCGCTTAGCCAGGCGTAACGGGCCTCGGCCAGATCGCGCCGGGTGCTGTAAAGCTGCTGTTCGGCATTCAAAACATCCAGATTGACCCGTTCGCCGCCGCTCACGCTTTTTCGCGTCGCCAACACCAGCGCTTGCGCGGCACGTTCCGCCAACTGATACGCTTTGATTTTGGCCTGGCTGCTGGTCACCAGATTAAACTGGCGACGCAATTCCAATTGTACTGTCAGTATCTGTTCGTCTTTTTCTTTCGCCGCCTGCTGATAGCGTTCGCCGGCCTGCCGCGTGGCCGCCGATACGCCGCCGCCGGCAAACAGCGGCACGCTGATTTGCACGCCGATTGAGCGGGTGTCGTATTTTTGGTTATAACTGCTTTCACTGTCTGAGCTGCTTTTGCGCGCGTTGGCGACCAGCGTAACACGCGGCAGGTGGCCGGCCCGGCTGCGTTCAATTTCATAACGAGATACCGCCAACGACTGGCTGAGCGCCAGCAGTTGCGCATTGTGGTGCAGAGCCAGATTTTGCCAGTGGCCGAAGTTGGCCGGCTGCAACGGGCGCGGAGCGAACCGGGCGTCAAGCGGCGCCAGCTGTGCGGCGGCGATCGGCGCACCAAGCAGTTTCGCCAGTTCCTGTTCACTCAGGTTGAGGTTATCCTGCGCTTCGATCAACTGCGCGTCGGCCAGGTTCAGCCTGGCTTCGGTTTCCAGTATGTCGGTGCGCGTGCCTTCCCCCTGTTCGAATAGCCGCTGGTTGAGCCGATATTGCTCCCGGTAGGCTCGCCGTTGCGCCTGAACCAGCGCGATTTCTTCCTGGCTGAACAGCACGTTGCTATAGGCCTGAAACAACCGCACCAGCAGTTGTTGGCCGGCATCGCGCAACTGCTCGTTGCCCATCTGCGCTGAAGCGCCGCCCTGCTGATAGCGTGACCAGGCTTCATAATCCAGCAGCGGTTGCTGGAACGAAAGCGTCGAAGCGTGGCTGTTATAGTTGCGATCGCTGCGTAATTCGCCGCTGGTGACGGTGGAATCGTTGTGCGAATGGCTATAGTCGTAATTGATTTTCGGCAAAAGCGCGGCGCGGCCGATATTTTTCTCTTCCGCTTCGGCGTTGCGTGCATGGATGGCGGCCTGGAAAACGGGATCGTGGCTTAGCGCCTGCCGCCAGGCTTCGACCAATCCCAGCGCCTGGCCCGGGGCGCTGTAGCCCAGCGTAAGGCACCATAACAGCAGACGAACGCGCTGGGTAAATGAACGTCCGGGGCGAACGGCAACGCGCATAGTTAATCCTCCGATAAAGCGATATGCAAGCGATCGAACAGCGGTTTAAACAGATAATTCAGCAGTGAACGCTCACCGGTTCGAACAAAAGCCTCGACCGGCATGCCAGGGCGGATATGCAGACCGGATAGCTGGCGCTTGCCCTGTTCGTCGACGTTGATGCGCAGCGGGTAGTAGGGGAGGTTGGTTTGGGGATCGGTGAGCTGGTCGGCGCCCACCAGTGCGACGCGCCCGGTTACGCGCGGTGTGGTGCTTTGATTAAACGCGGAAAACATCAGTTCAACCGGCAAGTCGGGCGCGATCCGGTCGACTAACTCAATAGGGAGTTGCGCCTCGACCTGCAACGGTTGCCCCTGCGGCACGATCTCCATCAACGTTTGCCCATTGCCGACCACGCCGCCTTCGGTGTGCAATGTCAGGCCAACCACGTTGCCGCTGGCCGGCGCGGTGATGCGCGTGTTTTGCAGCTCATATTCTGCGGCCGCAAGACGCTGAGCGAGATCCTGAATGCTGAGCTGGGCCTCGCTCAACTGGGTGCGCACTTCTTTTTGGTACTCCTCCTGCCGCTGCAGCATTTTCTGTTCCAGCTCGGCGATCTGCTGCCCAATCTGCGCCAGCGTGCCGTTCTGTTGGGCAAGATCGCCGTGCAGTTGGGCCGCCTGGCGCTCCGTCTCCAACAGCCGGTTACGCGGGATGTAGCCTTCCGCGGCCAGTGGCCGCAGGTTGCGGAGCTGTTCGCCAAGCAGCCGGGACTGCAGGGTGTAGCTTGCTAACAGCGCGCGCGTTCCTTGCTGCTGGGCGTGGTTACCGTCGATGGCGGCCCGCATGGCGGCGATCTCCTGGCGCAGCGCCGCGCGGCGGCTGAGAAACAACTGCTGTTGCCCCAGTTGGATCTGCTGCATGGTTAAGGCAGGGAATTCATCGCCGGGTAGTGTGGTGAACAGCGCCGGATCGGGCATGGGCAGTTGCGGCAGCGCATCCCGTTCGGCCTGCAGACGCGCCGCGCGCAGTTGGGCTTCCAATAATTGAATGCGTAGATTGTCGCGCTGGGTTTTGGCCGGCGTGACGTCCAGCTCGGCCAGCACCTGCCCCCGCTGCACGCTGTCCCCTTCGCGGACATATAAATGAGCGACGCGCCCGGCGGCGGCGGGCTGCACCACTTTACGGTTGTCCGTGACGATCACCTTGCCGGAAACCGCGACGCCTTTATCCAGCGGCGCCAGGCCAGCCCACAGCAGCATACCGCCGAACCCCAGCAGCACCAGTATCAGGCCGTATTTGAGATAGCGCCCGGAGTCGGTGTGTAGCGGCAACACGGTGGGCTCTGGCGCGGGGCCGGCCGCGGAGGATGCCGGCGGGTGGTTAACATGGGGCGGTGCTGACTCAGGGTGAAGAGACATGCGGTTCCTCGTGCAATAAGGGGATTCCGTGGTGCCACGTGCCGTGAAGGTAGCGTGGCCGCGAAATGCCCACAAATAGTGAAAATTAACGTTCGGGCGCAGCCTGGCGTGGCCCTTTGGCGTTATAGACCATGCTCAGGCCAGGAGAGAACGCCCCGGCGGCGGGCGGCGGTTTGCGTTTCGTCATCTGCTGTTGCAGTTTTTCCGCCGGGCCGAAGAAACTGACTTGCCCGTCACGCAGCGCCAGCAGCTTATTGGCACAGCTAAGCAAAGCCGGTTTGTGGGTTATCAGGATCTGGGTGGCGCCCTGTTCCTTTAGCTGTGCGATCGCCGCCAGCAGCGCTTTTTCGCCTTCCTCATCCAGGCTGGCGTTGGGTTCGTCCAGCACCGTCAGCTTCGGCTGGCCGTAGACGGCCCGCGCCAGCGCGACCCGCTGCTTTTGCCCGCCGGACAGGCCGCTGCCGTTTTCGCCCAACGGTGTGTCGTAACCCTGGGGCAGGCGGAGGATCAGATCGTGCACGCCGGCCAGGCGGGCTGCGGCGACCACCTGTTCGGCATCCGGCTGGCTGAAGCGGGCGATGTTTTCGGCGATAGTCCCGGCTAACAATTGCACATCCTGCGGCAGATAGCCGATGAAACGGCCGAGATCGCCTTTGTCCCATTGGTGCATGTCGGCGCCATCGAGCCGCACCTTGCCACTGAGCGCCGGTTGCGCGGCTACCAACAGGCGTGCCAGCGTCGATTTGCCGGAACCGGATGGGCCGATAACGCCCAGTACGTCCCCTGGCTCAAGGGCGAAGGAGATATTGCGCAGCACTGGCGTGCGGGCATGGGGCGGGGCAGCGTTGATCTGCTCAACCAGCAAGCGCCCCAGTGGTTCAGGCAGTTGCATACCGGGCGTGCGCTCGGGATAGGCGGCCAGCAGCACGCTGATTCGCTGCCAGGCCAGCCGTGCCTGCGACCATTGTTTCCACACCCCGATGAGTTGATCGATAGGGCTCAGCACCCGGCCGACCAAAATCGAACCGGCGATCATCATGCCGGGTGTGATTTCGCCCGCCACGGCCAGCAGGGCGCCAAGGCCCAGCATCAGCGATTGCAGCGCCAGCCGCAGCGATTTGGTCAGAGCCGTCACGGTGGCGCTCTTTTCGCTGGCCAAATTTTGTTGTTGCAGGAAGCGCACATGCTGGCCCAGCCAACGGGCGCGCAGGTCAGGCAACATGCCCATCGCTTCGATGGCGTCGGCGTGGCGCAGATTGGCGTTGGCCTGTTGCGTGGCCTGAATGGCGATGCGCCCGGCCTGTTCCAGCGGTTCCCGCGTCAGGCGCTGGTTGAGCCAGGCCAGCAGGATCAGCACCGCAGCGCCGGCCAGCGCCATCACGCCCAGCCACGGATGCAGCAGGAAGATCACCAGCAGATAAACCGGGAACCACGGGGCGTCGAAAAAGGCGAACAGCGCGTTGCCGGTGGCGAACTGGCGCAGCGCGGTCAGATCGTTCAGCGCCTGCCCGGCGCGCGCCGGCTGCCCTTGCAACTGGCTGGCGAACGCGGCGTTGTACACTCGCTGGTTCAGCCGCATATCCATTTGGGTGCCCAGGCGGATCACCACCGCGCTGCGTACCCATTCCAGCAGCCCCATCAGCGCGAACAGGCCGAGCGCCATTGCCGTCAGCATGCCCAGCGTCATCGTGTTGCCGGAAGACAGCACGCGATCGTAAACCTGTAGCATGTAGATGGCTGGCGTCAGCATCAGCAGGTTGATCACCGCGCTGAACAGGCCTACGCCCCAGAACGCCTGGCGGTAAGCCGCCAGCGCGCCGAGAATTTCGTGGCGCGGCGAGGGGGAGGGCGGAGGAGAAAAACGTGTTTCCTTGCCGCTTGCAATACGCATAGGCCATCCATCTTGCAGGTTGCCGCTGGCGCACTGCGCCATGCCGCAACCGGTTGTCTGTTAAGCGCATCCGTTACACCTTGCGTTATTGCGGGTAATAACGGCAGCGATTACACTGAAACGCCGCCGCGGCCCGGTCACGTTGCGGACGCGGCGGCGTAGTGCCGGGCGGCTAAAAGCGGACACTTTTAGCCGCTTTTCTTAGGCAGCCAGCAGTTCATCCGTAACTTCGGCTACGCCGACCGTCGCGGCGGTGGCGGCCGAACCATAGGCGGTGATTTCCGCTTCAGTGATGGTGAGATCGCCGTCGAGATCCAGATCCTGGAAGGCGACATCAAAGGCTGATGAAGCGTTGAGGCCGCTGAAAATACCTTCTAATGCATCAATCAGCGGATCAACCGTGCCGGTCATCAGGCCGTATATGGATTGATGAACAACACCGTCGCTTCCTGTGCTGGAGAGATTCAGCCCGTTAAAAGTGACCTGCGGTTCCTGAACGACGAACTCACTGGTACTGCCGCCGGCCAGGCCATCGCCAAAGGTCAACGAGTCTAGCGATCCCGACAGAACATGATTGGTGAAGTTGTAACTTAATTGCCCCTCGGCGAGAAACGCAGAAATCTGGTTATCCGGGCTTACCAGGGCATACTGCGTGCCGCTGAACTGATCGGCGCCGCCGTAGAAGCCGCCGGAGTTACTCGGCGTCACGTTGCCGTTGGTATGGTTGGCGTCGCCAAACGTCGCCAACCATTCGTCTGTCAGGTATGAACTAATATCGAGATCGGAATAATCAGCACTGTAGGTAATAGAAAAGCTCATAAGGTATTCCTCTTGTGTGATATTAATTCGGGTGAAGTAAAGTCATTCCTTTTTCACCCGCTGGTGACGATGCGGAAGGTATTACCGCATAATCATTTCCTGCTATTTTCCCTAAGCCGGGAAATGGCAAGCTTTTAAAATTCATAGGTGATCCCCCCCTGAACGGTTCTGCCGCGCCCAAGGGTATAAGACAGCGCATCGCCGTAGCTGACGATATAAGCGCGGTTGGTGATATTTTCTATCGAACCGTTGATTCTCAGGTTATGGGTTAACTGATAGCTGGCGTAAAGATCAAACAACGTATATTTCGGCCAGTCGGCAACATAAAACTGACCTGTAGTTCCCGTGTCATTTATAACGGAATGATCTTGATAGCCCTTGTTGTAGCGGATGGTTACGCCGAAATCCAGTTTGCGCTCAAACGCACGCCCACCGAGTGTCAGGCTGGCGCGATCGCTCGGCAGATAGGCTGCAGAACCAAAAACCGCACCGGTGTTACACTGTACAAAATTATTCCAGTCATCAAGCGGCACGGCATAGTAGTTTCTACTGCTGCCGGCATAGCTAATCACGCCACCCATCCATGCCTGTTTTGAGCAGAAATCATTTTTCCCAATCATGTGGGTATAGGTTAGATCGGCATAGAATACCCCAGCGTCGTAGTTAAGCTGGTATTCCAGCCCGCGGAAACGGGTTTTGGACAGGTTATTGACATAGGCGGCGTTACCGGTGGAAGGGGAAAATAATCCCGGCGTGACGCGTGCTAACTCCATATTAATGTAGTTGCTGACCTTCGTATCAAAATAGGCGACCTTGGCCACCAACCGATCTGTATCGGTAATCAGGTTGTCGGCTTTGATATTAAACCCGGTTTCCCAAGTGCGGGAACGTTCTGCCTGAAGAAACGGGTTGGGGTATTGCACGGATGAGGAGTGCGCGCTGCCGGTCGTCAGCGTTTCAGTGATCGCAGGCGGCCGGTAAGACATGCCGTAGCTGCCATACAGCTCTAGCCAGTCGACGCCCGGTTTGATGGCGATGGCCGCCGTGGGGGAAAACTTCCCATGCTCATCATCGATGTCATAGGTATGCGTTTTGGCAACGCTGCATCGCGCTGCGGAACGCTCGGTGCAGGGGTTATCGACCGTCCAGGGGAAATCAAAAGACGTAAAACCGGTGGAACCGCGCAGATGGTAACGGTCATAGCGCATCCCCCCCTGTAGGGTGAGCCAGTCATTATAATCGTACTCCAGGTTGGCGAACAGGCTGGCCACGCTGCGGTTGCCATTCGGCGTTACACCGTTCATGGAATCGAGAGTGGAATCGCTGGTTGCCTTATCGTAAAACAGATCCAGCCCGTAGTTGGCCGTTAATTCATGGCCCGCGGTGGGATAGAAGCGGGAGGTATTTTGCGCCTGCAAACCATAGGTGCGTAGCCGGGTGTTCGTTGAGTACGCATCGTTGGCTGTGGTACTGGAGGCGTAGGTGTCGGAATCGTCCTTGGTGTCGACGTAATACAGTTTGGCCTTGAAGTCCAGCCAGTCCTGATCGTCCGGCTTCAGGCTGTAGTCCAGCCCGCTGCTGCGCGACATCACTTCGCTGAAACCGCTTTGTGTCCAGCCCAGGTTCGGGTAGCCGACGCTAGTGATTATGCTGGGGTTGGGCGTGGAGGTCTGGGTTTGCAGGTAAGAGAGCTCAAGCCGCTGGTTGGCGGGCAGGTTCCAGCCGATTTTCGCCAGCCGTGAACGCATCGTGTAGTTGGAATCAAGAACCTTGGCGTTTTTCAGGGAGTCTTGAGCTGCTTGAGTCGCTTCCGGTGTATATTGAGAAGTACGAATATCCCCGATATCGCCTTTGTTGCCTGGCCAGTAGTCGCCTAAATGGCGCTCGCTGGCGCCTACCAGAATATCGCCGGTTTCGCTGCCCAGCGCCAGAATGCCGCTGCCGATAAATTGCGTGCCGTTGTCACCGGTACTGGCATGCAGCCTGCCGCCGATCTCTTTGGTCGGCGGGAAGATAAAATCGCTGGCGCTAACGGTGTTGAAGGTGGCGATGCCGCCGAAGGCGCCGGCGCCGCCCATGCCGCTGGTGGCGCCTTTTTCGATGGTTACGCCGGAGAGCAATTCAGAGTCGATGTACATCTGGCCGTTGCGCTGGCCGTGGCCGCTTTTCTGAAAGTTCTGCCGCATGCCGTCGATGTTCATGTTGACGCGGCCATAGTCCTGAATGCCGCGAATATTGACCGACAGCGCCGGATCCTGCTGGCTAACGCTGGAGTAGACGCCGGCGGATTGTTCCAGCATATCGGCGGCATGGCGCGCCGGGCGGTTGTCCATTTGTTCGCGGGAGATCACGCTGATGGCGCGTGGCTGATCGTAGATCCAGTCGCCTTCATGTTCGATACGCGCGGCTTTGATGATGATCGTCTGCTCCGCTGCACCCTTATTGGCCCGTTTGGATAAGGTAATTTGGCCGGTGGCGCTAATCTGGTAGTCCACCGGGTTGTTGCCGATCAACCGCCGCAGCGCCTGATTGACGGGGTAACGCCCTTGTAGCGGAGTGGCTTGCATACCGTCCAGCAGGCCGGATGTCGGCAACAGGATTTGCAGGCCGGCCTGCTCGGCGAAGCGCAACAGCGCACTGTTGAGCGGCTGTGCGGGAATGGTGAACTCGGCCTGTTGCTCGCCGTGCGTTGTGGCCGCTGTGGGTTGTTCGGCCCTGGCATAAGAAAACGGGACAAGTGTGCTGAACGCTATCCCGATAGCCAGCGCAAGCCGGCTGATTGTTAGTGTAATTTGCTGTGATGTCTGCATTTTATGCGCGCTCTTGGTAAAAAGGCCCATTAACCGCCTGCGGGTAAAAAATCACCCGCGAAGGTCTAAACTTTCAATCTGCGAATGATAATAAAAATCATTCCACAGTTACCAAGACGAAGATAATGACAAAAACCGTAAAAGAATTTTACTGGTCGGATGAGATGGTAAGAGCAATGCGGTGAATGCGGCAGGCTGCGGCGAGATAACTTACCGCATATTGTGGTTGCATCTCCGATCGGGCGTGCGCCGGATAATGGTGGGGAGATGCGCACCGCGTGCCTAAAGGCGCAGGCAACGACCGCCAGCGGCGCTCGTTGCCTAATACAGCACGATAAGCCCCGGCAGCGTCAGTTGCCTGGCGCCCAGTTCGTGGCTAATGGCGGCCAGGGCGTTATCCAGATCGCCGAGGGCAAACACACCGCTGATTTGGCGTTGCTGCAAGCGTGCGCCGCGGACGATCACTTTGCCGCGATGATAACGGTTGATCCGCGCGATAACCTCCGCCAGCGGTTGTTGATGAAAGATCAACAGCCCGCGCCGCCAGTCGCCGGCGTCGTGGCTATTCCAGCCGGCGATCCGTTTCAACCCCTGATGCGCGTCGTATGTGGCGGCCTGCTGTTCCTGTAGAACCAGCGATTGCGCCCCGGCCGCCACTTGCACGCTGTGTTGCGCCACCCCGACGGTGGTGGCGCTATCGTCGTACTGCACCATAAACTGCGTGCCGAGCGCCTGGGTTACGCCGTTATCGGCTGCCACCCGAAAGGGGCGCGGTTCGCTTGGCGAGAGTGGCACCACGGTGAACCAGGCGTTGCCGCGCAGCAGCCTGACGCGGCGTTCAGCGCCGCTATACTCAAGGGCGACGGCTGTGTCGCTGTCCATATCAACCTGGCTGCCGTCTGGCAGGCGAAGGTGGCGGATTTGCCCGCTGGCGGTGCGGTAATCGGCGTGGATGTCCACCCAGGCGCCCGGCCCCCACAGCACGCCGGCGCAGAGCGCCAACAGCGCACAGGCAGCGATGCTCCAGCGCACCGGGGCGCGGCGCGGCCGAGGGGCGGCGGCGGCCCGCAGCTGGTTTTGCTGCTCGCCGTTGAGCGCACCCAGCGCTTGCCACAGTGCCTGAGCCTGCTCCAGCGCGGGGTGATGGCGCGGATCCTGTGCCAACCAGTGTTGCAGCGCCTGTTGCTGCGCGGCGTCTGGGCTGGCTTCGGTCAATTTTAGCGCCCATGCGGCGGCCTGTTGCCTGATTTCTGTGGGATAGTCGTTCATCATGTATAGGCTTGGTGAAATAAGGGTCTCTTATTATGTTGACGTCTGGGAACGGAAAAACCGTAAAATTTATGCAATTAATTTAAATGACGCGCAGCATCGCCGCCAGCGCACTGGCGAGATGCTTTTCTACCGTACTGACGGAAATGTTCAGTTGCCGGGCAACCTGCTGCTGTGTGAGGTGCTCCAACCGGTGCAGCAAAAATATCTGCTGCGTGCGTTCGGGCAACTGCGCCAGCACCTGCGCCAGCAGCGCCAACTGTTGCTGGTTAATGGCCATTTGCTCCATCTGCGGCCGGCGATCGGGCAGGGTGTCCAGCGCCGCTTCGCCGTCGTTGGCCGGCGGCTGCATTTGCCAACGCGCTTGATAGCGTTGGTGATCCAGCACCAGGTTATTGGCGGTTTTAAACAAATAGGCCTTTTTATCGCTGATATCCTCGTTTTGTTCCAGCCGTTGCGCCAGGCGCAAAAAGCATTCCTGTAGCAGATCGGCGGCCAGATGAGGATCGCGAACTTTACGCGTCAAATATCGTTGTAGTGCCTGCGAATAATGACTGAAAAGGTGTTTTAGATCCGTCTCCGACATCTTTACGCCCTGCCAGACCGGGGTCTGACGCTAGAAGTGGGTTTAAATGATAATTATTATCATAAAAGACCGGGCCGATAAATGGGTGGGCACAGCTATCGCTTGTTGTTGGTAGTGCGGGGCGTTGGCGCACGGCCGGCAGCCGTGCGCCTTGCGCTTAACGGAATGGGGGTTCGTTGAAGGTACGCAGCTTGCGTGAGTGCAGGCGCTCGCCCTCGGCGCGCAGCAGATCGATCGCACAGATACCGATCTGCAAGTGTTCGGAGATCGCGCCTTCATAGAAGCGGTTGGCCTGGCCGGGGAGTTTTATTTCACCGTGCAACGGCTTGTCGGAAACGCACAGCAGCGTGCCGTAGGGCACCCGGAAGCGGTAGCCCTGGGCGGCAATGGTGGCGCTTTCCATATCCACCGCCACGGCGCGGCTTAGGTTAAAACGCAGCGCTGAAGCGGAGTAGCGCAGTTCCCAGTTGCGATCGTCAGTGGTGACCACCGTGCCGGTGCGCAGCCGCTGTTTGACCTCTTCGCCCGGCATGCCGCTGATGGCTTTGGTGGCGTCGTACAGCGCACGCTGCACCTCGGCGATGCTCGGGATTGGGATATCCGGCGGCAGAACCGAATCCAGTACGTGATCGTCACGCAGATAGGCGTGCGCCAACACATAGTCGCCAATCGTTTGGCTTTCGCGCAGGCCGCCGCAGTGGCCGATCATCAGCCAGGCGCTGGGGCGCAGCACCGCCAGGTGATCGCAGATGGTTTTGGCATTGGACGGGCCGACGCCAATGTTGATCAGCGTGATCCCCTGGCCGTTGGCGGCGATCAGGTGATAAGCCGGCATCTGGTGGTTTTTCCACGCCAGATCGGATACCGCCTGTTCGGGGGCGGCGGTGTCCGCCGTAATCAGGTTGCCGCCGGCGCAGGACAGCGCCTGGTAAGGGCTGGCCGGATCGGCGATCTGGCTGCAGGCCCAGCGCACAAACTCATCCACATAGCGCGTGTAGTTGGTAAACAGCACGAACGGTTGGAAATGTTCGGCCGGCGTGCCGGTGTAGTGGCGCAGCCTTGCCAGTGAAAAGTCACTGCGCAGCGCGTCGAAATGCGAAAGCGGGAACGGGCCGGTGGGGTGCAATAGGCCATCGGCGGTTTCATCGCCAATCTGCGCCAGTTCGGTGGTGGGGAAATGCTGTGCCAGCCCGGCGCTCATTGAGCGATCCAGGCTCAGGTTGGAACCGTCGATAACGTAGGGGAACGGGATCTCCAACTGTGAAGGCACCACCTCAATCGTGGCGGCGTATTCGTCTTGCAGCATGGCCAACTGTTCCGCCAGATAATGGCGGAACAGCTCTGGCCGGGTAATGGTGGTGGTATAACTGCCGGGGTGGGTGAAACGGCCATAGGCACGGGTTTTCTTTTGGCTGGGGGAGGTACCGTCCCAGCTCACCCGCAGCTCTGGATAAACGAACAATCCTGCGCGCCGTGCCTGTTCATCGGGCAATGTGCCGTGGCTGATAAATTCCCCAATGGCCGCACGGAGCGCTTTTACCGAAGCGTTGTACATCGCCTCCAGTTTATCGAGCGCCTGCGCCACAGTGAGGTGACTGCCGGATAGGCTGTTGTTCATGTTTTCTCCTGTTTATCCTTTTTGTCCTGAATCAGTGCCAGGCTAACTTAGGCGATATTTCGCACGATCTATTGTGGGTGATCGCTTAGATAGTATGTCATGGCTCCGGGCTAAGGAAAGGCATGAATAGCACACCGTTGCCGCGCTGCAGGCGCCGCTAAAAATGTGAGGCAGCGCTGATTTCTCTGCGTGTGCTGAAGAAAGGGTGTGGCTTGTTGATAAAAATCAAAATAGCTTTCTTTCGAAGTGTTATTACCTTCATATGAAACAAAGAAGGGGGCGAAAATGATTTTTAACATCCAGCGTTATTCCACACATGACGGCCCCGGCATCCGAACCGTGGTGTTTTTGAAAGGATGCTCGCTGGGTTGCCGCTGGTGCCAGAATCCGGAAAGCCGTTCGGGCCAGCAAGAGGTGCTGTTCGATGCGCGTTTGTGCATGGCGGGGTGCGATCTGTGCCAGCGCGCGGTGCCCGGCGCTATTGAGCGGCTGCCGGCGGGCATGATTATCCACCGTGAACGCCTGGAGGCGCCGCATTTCGCGCAGTTGCAAAACTGTTGCCCAACGCAGGCGCTGAGCGTGTGCGGCGAAGCGGCAAACGTCGACAGTATTATGGCGACGGTGCTGCGTGATAAACCCTTCTACCAGCGCAGCGGCGGCGGCATCACGCTCTCCGGCGGCGAGCCGTTTATGCAGCCGGAGCTGGCGCGGGCGCTGCTTCAGCGCAGCCGCCAGCAGGGCATCCATACCGCAGTGGAAACCTGCCTGCACGTGCCCTGGGCCTACGTTTCGCCTTCATTACCCTATATCAATCTGTTCCTCGCCGATTTGAAACACGTCGACGGCAAAATCTTCAAACAATGGACCGGCGGCTCGGCCAAACGCGTGATGGAAAATTTACGCCGCGTCGCCGCCAGCGGCAAACCGCTGGTGATCCGCGTGCCGCTCATCCCCGGCTTTAACGCCGATGCCGCCTCGGTGCGTGCGATAACCGATTTTGCGACCGGGGAGTTGGGCGCCCGCGACATTCATTTTCTGCCTTACCACACCCTGGGGAAGAACAAATACCAACTGCTTAACCAGCCATACCTGGCGGCGGATAAGCCACTTGACGATCCTGAACTGCTTGCCTTTGCCGAACGTTATGCAAGCACGCAGGGGTTAGCCGTGACACTGAGAGGATAGCGCTATGGTCACCCTGAACCTGGAAACCCTGAGTGAGCGTATCAAGGCTCATAAAAATGCACTGATTCATATTGTCAAACCGCCGGTTTGCACCGAGCGGGCACAACACTACACTGCCGCCTACCAGGCCAATATGGATAAGCCGGTGCCGGTGCGTCGCGCACTGGCGCTGGCCAGCCATTTATCCCAGCGCACTATCTGGATCAAACATGATGAGCTGATCGTCGGCAACCAGGCCAGCGAAGTGCGCGCCGCGCCGATTTTCCCCGAATACACCGTGGGTTGGATTGAGCAGGAAATTGACGAACTGGCCGACCGGCCCGGCGCCGGTTTCTCCGTCAGCGAAGACAACAAACGCGTACTGCATCAGCTCTGCCCGTGGTGGCGCGGCCAGACGGTGCAGGATCGCTGCTATGGCATGTTTACCGACGAACAAAAAGCCTTACTGGCTACCGGCATCATCAAGGCCGAAGGGAACATGACTTCCGGCGACGCCCACCTGGCGGTGAACTACCCGCTGCTGCTGGAAAAAGGGCTGGACGGTCTGCGTGAAAAAGTGGCCGAACGCCGTTCGCGCATCAACCTGACGGTGCTGGACGATTTGCACGCGGAACAGTTCCTGAAGGCGATAGATATCACCTTTGCCGCGCTGAGCGAACATATCAAACGCTATGCCGCGCTGGCACGGAGCCAGGCGCAAAGCGAGCCGCGGCCTGGCCGCCGCGATGAGCTATTGCTGATTGCCGAGAACTGCGAACTGATCGCCCATCAGCCGCCGCGTACCTTCTACCAGGCGTTGCAGCTGTGCTACTTCGTGCAACTGGCGCTGCAAATTGAATCCAACGGCCACTCGGTGTCGTTTGGCCGCATGGATCAGTATCTCTACCCGTATTACCGCCGCGACGTTGAGCTAACGCAGACGCTGGCGCGTGAAAGCGCCATTGAAATGCTGCAAAGCTGCTGGCTGAAGTTGCTGGAAGTGAACAAAATCCGCTCCGGCTCGCACTCGAAAGCATCGGCCGGCAGCCCGCTGTACCAGAACGTGACCATCGGCGGGCAAAACCTGGTCAACGGCCGCGCGCAGGATGCGGTTAATCCGTTGTCCTATGCCATTCTGGAGTCGTGCGGCCGTTTGCGCTCCACCCAGCCGAACCTGAGCGTGCGCTATCACGCCGGCATCAGCGACGATTTTCTCGATGACTGCGTGCAGGTGATCCGCTGCGGCTTTGGCATGCCTGCCTTCAACAACGACGAGATCGTTATCCCGGCGTTTATTGGTCTGGGGGTGGAACCGGAGGACGCCTACCAGTATGCCGCCATCGGCTGTATCGAGACGGCGGTTGGCGGCAAGTGGGGCTACCGTTGCACCGGGATGAGCTTTATCAACTTTGCCCGGGTGATGCTGGCCGCCCTTGAAGGGGGGAAAGACGCCACCAGCGGCAAGGTGTTCCTGCCGCAGGATTGTGCTTTGTCACAGGGTAACTTTACTGATTTTGACCAGGTGCTGCAGATGTGGGATCGGCAAATCCGCTACTACACGCGCAAATCGATTGAAATCGAATACGTGGTGGATACGGCGCTGGAAGAGAACGCGCACGATATTCTGTGTTCGGCGCTGGTGGATGACTGCATCGAACGCGGCAAGAGTATCAAGCAGGGGGGCGCTAAATATGATTGGGTTTCCGGCCTGCAGGTGGGCATCGCCAACCTGGGCAATAGCCTGGCGGCGGTGAAAAAACTGGTATTTGAACAGGGCGTTATTGGCCAGCAACAGTTGGCGCAGGCGTTGGCCTGCGATTTTGACGGCCTGACCAATGAACAACTGCGCCAGCGTTTGATGAACAACGCGCCGAAGTACGGCAACGATGAAGACAGCGTCGATCAACTGCTGGTTCGCGCTTACCAGACCTACATCGACGAGCTGAAAAAATACCATAATCCCCGCTATGGGCGCGGGCCGATTGGCGGCGGTTATTACGCCGGCACCTCGTCGATCTCCGCCAACGTGCCGTTCGGCGCCGCGACCATGGCCACGCCGGACGGGCGCAAGGCCCACGCGCCATTGGCCGAAGGGGCTAGCCCGGCTTCCGGCACCGATCATCTGGGGCCGACGGCGGTGATCAATTCCATTGGTAAATTGCCAACCGGATCGATCCTGGGCGGCGTCCTGCTCAACCAGAAGCTTAACCCCGCCACGCTGGAAAATACCGGCGATCGGCAGAAGCTGATGGCGCTGCTGCGTACCTTCTTTGAAGACCATAAGGGATGGCATATCCAATACAATATCGTTTCACGGGCCACGCTGATTGAAGCGAAGAAACACCCGGACCAATACCGCGATTTGGTGGTGCGCGTGGCCGGCTATTCGGCGTTCTTTACCGCGCTCTCGCCGGATACCCAGGACGATATTATCGCTCGTACAGAACACACGCTGTAAGGGCGCCGCCTTAACGGTTGCAGCGCCGGTTACCGCCGGCGCTGCCTCGTTTTCTGGCGCGGTTCTGATATAGTGTGCACCATTCGAATTATGGGTTATCGGCGCCTATGAACGCACGTCAGCAAAATATTCTGCAGGTGGTTAATCAACGTAAAAGCGTCAGCGTTAATGAGCTGGCGCAGCTTTCCGGCGTCTCGGCCGTCACCATCCGCCAGGATCTCAACGCGCTGGAGCGCAACCATTATCTTAAGCGGGAGCATGGCTTTGCCGTCGCGGTGGAAAGCGATGACGTAGACACGCGCATGCAGAATAATTTTCAACTGAAGAAATCGCTGGCGGAATATGCCGCCTCACTGGTGGCGGACGGCGAATCGGTGTTCATTGAAGGCGGCAGCGCCAATGCGCTGTTGGCGCGCTATCTGGCCGATGTGCGCGATATCACCATCGTGACCGCCAGCCACTACATCGCCCGGCTGTTGAAGGATACGGCCTGCGATGTGATTGCCCTGGGCGGCCACTATCAAAAACACAGCGAATCGGTGGTCGGGCCGCTAACCCGCAGCGGCATCCAGCAGGTGCACTTTCATAAAGCGTTTATCGGCATTGACGGCTTTCATGCCGACACCGGTTTTACCGGGCGCGACATGATGCGCTGCGATGTGGTCAGCGCGGTGTTGGATAAGGGCATTGAAACCATTGTGCTGACGGATTCCAGCAAGTTTGGCCTGATCCAGCCATACCCCCTTACCGCCGGGCGCTCGATCGGCCGGGTGATCACCGACAGCGGCCTGGCCGCCGGCTACCAGCGCCAGTTAGCGGATTTCGGTATCCGCTGCGATCTGGTCAGCGCCGAATAGCCGCCAGCGTATACTTCAGCCCATATACCTTTTATAAAAGAACTGATTAGACATTATTTTAATGTGTCATTCAGGGGTTAACAAAAAACATGGAGATAATTATCCGGGGCAGTGAGCCGGAAGATGCCCAAAGCTACCAGCGGATTTACAGCGATCCAACGGTGTATGCCAATACGCTGCAACTGCCTTACCCCTCGGTGGCCCATTGGCGCAATAAGCGCAAAGCCGCCTTCAGGAACGGGCATTATTGCGATGTGATGCTGATGGCCAAACTCAAATAACGCCGGGCGCCAGGTTTTTCATCGGCGCCTGGGGCCTTAAAAGTATTTTTCCTGCAGCGCCTGCGCACTCATGGGGTAACCGAAATGCCACCCCTGCACAGCCGCATTGGGGCTGTGCTGGCGGATGTATTCCGCCTGCTCTGGCGTTTCAACCCCTTCGACGGTAACGCTGGTGTTGAAATCGGTGGTCAGATTAAACAGCAAATCGACGATTTTGGCATTGACCGAACCGGTACCGATGGCGCTGGTAAACATTTTGTCTATTTTCAGGGTATCGAAGGGCAGGCTGGAAAGGTACGACAGGTTGCAATAGCCGGTGCCGAAATCGTCCAGCGCGATGCGGTATCCTTCTTGCCGTAGCGCGTTTAGCTTATCCGCCAGTTCGGCATGCGCCGCCGTTGATCGCTCGGTGACTTCCAGCATAATTTGCCGCCGGGATAGGCCATATTTATCCACCTGCGCATTCAGGTAGTTGCGGAAATCGTCGTCCAGCACGTCTGAAATATCAAGATTGATACTGACGTAAAACGCCGGGTGCTTTTGCAAAATAGCCTGCAGTTCTGCCAGCGCGCGGTCGGTGACCTGGTGGGTAATTTCATTGATGATCCCCTGCTGTTCCGCGATCGGGATAAAGACTTCCGGCGAGATGGGTTCTTTGCCTTTGTTATTCCATCTGACCAGCGATTCCACCCCGATGATCTGCATCCTTCTCATACACACGATGGGTTGATACTCAAGGTAGAGTTCGTGTTTTTTTACCGCGTGCAGCAGTTGGCGGCAAAGCAAACTGTCGCGCTCAATCAATAGGAAAAGCAACATAGATACGCCGCCGCCGATGGCGGCGCCGGCCAGCACGATGGCTGCAATAATACTTGGTTTCAGGGCCAGGATCCCGGAATCGTTGAGACGGGCATAGACACAGACATCATAGGTGCTACTGCACTGGTGCTGTTGCCGGTATTGGCTATACCAGGCGCTGGGTTGAGTTAGAACATCGGGATGGATAGCCCCAAATGATTGATAAACATGGCCGTTATCGGGCGATACCAACAACGCGCTGTAACCACGCACAGGTAATGTGAAGCGTTGAAATGCGCTGGGGGAAGTAAATACGGCGATATCATAACGGCTGGCGATGTCGGTTTGTATTCTGGCGTCAAACAGGCCGGTGGCACCACTCCACAAGCGCACACCGTCGGCCTGGCGCATATCTGCTTTCGGCAAGGGAATCGGGGGATTGATTATGCCGCGCACCGCGGTGCAGACTAACGCATTATTTTTGAGGCGGCCGATATCGTGCAGATAATGCGCGTTAAAAACCAGGTAACGCAGTTGGAAAATATCTTCGGGCGAGCAGGGGGTGAAGGTATAGGTGTGCACATCTTCAATGCTGGCCATTGATTCGGTAACCACGTCATCCGCCCGGGCGATAATGCTATCGGCATAGTCATTGACTTTGCCCTGGTCCAGCATCGCGATCGATATTTGGCAGACAAGCAGCATACAAAATGCGCCTACCAAAATACTGACAATGGTCATCATCCATGCTTTGTAGTTCATTGCTTTCATTTTTATCCTCAAGGCCAAGCACATTGCGGATGCGAAGCGAGCCATGATCGGGCTGAAAGCCGGGGTAGGTGGTGTTAGTTGCTGCCGTATTAACGTGCCGCCTTTCTCTGAGCATTCGTTACCCGTCGCCTCGCCATACGTAATGAGTGAAAGTGTTGCCTGGTAATTATTCAAAGCGTTTGTTTTCGTTTTTTAGAATTTTCAGCACGCTGATAAACAGTATAGAAACTGATGGGCGTATTGTGTGAGAGGGCCCAGTGTTGTGGGGGTAAAAATGAGTACTTCCATTTTTATATGGGTGTTTTTTATTCAATACTCCGTTTTTTGCCGCTGTATTTTGATGTGTAAATTATACTGTGCATACGGATTAATATATTTAATCTAATGATTTTATTGTTGATTGTTGTCAATGAGAGTTACTTTTCGTCAGGCGTTGGTGTTGTTTTTTGTGTTTCCGGCGGGGGAAGGGCATCGGCAGCAGGGGGCTATAGATAACGCCGGTGTTATGGTGAAAGAGATCCTTTTTCTCTACATTGACGAAACAGTACTTTGCCGCCAACAGCGTAAAGGGAATTGCCTTAATCGTATCGAGTTTCTTTGCGGCAATAGTGGCAGGCAATTGTCAGGGCCGAAGGCCCGGCCCCGACACCCCGGCCTGCGCTTAACATGGCCTGCCCGCTGCGCGGGTGCCCTCGCGGCGTCCCCGTCGCCGGGCGGGTCGGCTACGACAAACCTCCCTGTTTGTCTCGCCTCAATCGGCTGTCCGTAGCCGATTGCCCCTGGCAACGGTGTCTTGCTCGGCAGCCCAAGATGCGCGCTAAACGTCAACCCCCCAATCTATCGCCACCGGGCAACCTAACCACCGGTTTTGACACAATCAAAGACAACGCATTAGGTGAGTGGAGCACGGGTGTGGAAGCCATTGAAGGCGCCGAACGGCGGAACGTAGCATAGGCGAAACCGCCAGGACGGCGGTTTCAGGCGAGACAGGCAGGGACGCCTGTCGTAGCCGGCCGTTAATGCGAAGTGACACAGTGAGGGTAGCCGCGCAGCGGCCGCCTGATATGGCGCAGGCGCGGGTCGTTAGGGGCCGCGCCCACGGCCCCTAACTCGGGCGCGGGCTACAGTGCCGCAGAAAACAATGGCGTTGCTGCGACCGAAACCCTCTCGGTCAGGGCAAAGAACGTTGCTAAAACAGTACTCTGCCGCCACCAGCGTAAAGGGAATTGCCTTAATCGTATCGAATTTCTTTGCGGCAATCGTGCACGGCAATTGTCAGGGCCGAAGGCCCGGCCCCGACACCCCAGCCTGCGCTTAACATGGCCTGCCCGCTGTGCGGGTACCCTCGCGGCGTTACCATCGCCGGACGGGTCGGCCGTCCGTGGCCGATTGCCCCTGGCAACGGTGCCTTGCTCGGCAGCCCAAGATGCGCGCTAAACGTCAACACCCCAATCTATCGCCACCGGGCAATCTAACCTTCGGCTTTGACATAAGTTAATCCCAAAGACAACGCATTTGGTGAGTGGATCACGGGTGTGGAAGCCATTGAAACCGCCAGCACGGCGGTTTCAGGCGAGTTATTCCAGAACAGCGCCTAATAAACAACGTGAAACTTATCTTCGCACTGTTTAATCGTCGCCATAAATGTCCCCAATGGCGCATTTTTTTTCGCGATCACAACACCCGAGCTGCGTGAATTTTTTATTTTGCTGTTTTGTTGCTCACCATGATCCGTCGTGGTTATTTCAACCTGCACGTTCTCATCCGTTTTGGCCGCGCCGGCAGGGTAAACATAATAGAGCTGCTGCGGATCGTTAATACCGTAAGTAGACTGCCTTTCGAGACTATAGCCCTGTTTACTGAAGGCGCGTTCCAGGCAAATTCTTAAATCAATGGAAGACTTCCCGGATTGCAGCGACGTCAATTGGCTTTTGCCATCAAACGGGTTGATTGCCATGCAGCCGCAGAGCAGAAAGGGAATAATGGGGGCCAGGGTTTTATAAAACATGCGGGTCACTCCTTGGACGTTCTACAGGATAGTAACCCTTGCGCTGTTTTTTGTAAAAACGGCGCGGGTCAGCCCGTGCCGTTGCAATAATACGCCGTGTTATCCCGGCGGCGGTTAATTCCATGCGTGGCGCGGTGGGTTGATGTTGTTCAGGTAGTAGTTGCCGACGTGGAAGTATTTCCAACGCACTGGATCGTGCAGCGTGTGGGTGCGGGCATTGCGCCAGTGGCGGTCAAGGTTGTATTCGGCCAACGTGGCGCGCGTGCCGGCCAGCTCAAACAGCTTATTCCCGGCCAGAACGGCGATCTCGGTGGTGAGCACCTTTGCCTCGGCGGTGGCGACAGCGGCGGCGGCCACCGTTTCTTCATTCGGCGTGGCCAGCGCAGTATCGATCAACTGGCCTGCGCGCCACAGCAACGCTTCCGCCGCGTGCAGGCGGATTTTAAGATCGCCGATGGCGGCAATGGTAAACACATCGTCGGCGGCTTGCGTTTGGCCACTGTCGATCCAGGGGCGCGATTTTTCACGCACAAAACTCAGAGTATCGGCGATGGTGCCGCGGGCAATGCCGGCGTCGACCGCCGCCTGGATGATTTGCGAAATCGGCCCGGCGGCGGTTGGGCGATCGAACGCTTGCCATACCGGGATGACTCGGTCACGCGGCGCGCGGACGTTCTCAAGAATAACCGTGCCCGAAGCGGTGGTGCGCTGCCCAAAGCTGGACCAGTTGTTAATCACCTTCAGCCCTGGCGCATCGCGTTCGAGAATAACCAGGTGTGGTTTGCCCTCGGCGTCTACCGCCACCACATGAACGATGTGCGCCAGCAGCGCGCCGGTGGCGTAAAACTTCTCGCCGTTGACCACCACCTCATCGCCTTCCTGGCGCAGGGTGGTTTTGAAATCGGCCACGGTAGCTGAGCCTTTTTCAGAAAAGGCGTTGCCCCAACGCAGCCCCTGCAATACGCCGGCCAACAGTGCCTTTTTCTGGTTCTCGCTGCCGTCGGCAATTAAGTGGGCCACTCCGGCCAGATGGTTTTGTGGTATCTGCCCCAGAGCGGGATCCGCTGCGGAGACGATGGCGATAACCCGTGCCAGCGTGGCATAAGACACTTGCGCTCCGCCATAGGCTTTTGGCACGTTGATGCCCCAAAGGCCACTTTGCGAGAAGGCTTGCAACTCGGCTATCGGCAATAGCCCCTCGCGATCGCGGCGTGCGGCGCCGCTCGCGAACTGCGCCGCCAGGCGCTCCGCAACGGCAATCGCCTCGGCATCGCTGGTGATAACGTGCGCAGGCGAGGTGGGGCGCGGCAAGGGTGAAAACGGCTCGGTGGAATTAACATGGACTTCAGGCGTGGCAGGTTTGATCTCTTCGATGATAGTCATGGGTTCTTCCTTACACGGCGATGGCTAAAATGCAGGGCGGATTAATGGCTATCGTAGCAACAGAGTCTTGAGGCCTATATATTAATTATAGATATAATTATTTGTATTCCTTGCATTCTTTGGGGAGCAAGCGATTGTCGGCTACAACCTCGGGGCTGGTAAGGCGCAGTGTGCTCAAGACGTTATTGCTGTTTTCATGCCGTGCTATGTTGCGCGTTCCTAACAAAAGCGTTTTTACGCTAGGCAAACGCCGGCCAGGGATTTTATAGTGGTAGCGCGCCCAGCCGTTGGGTGCGCTCCTGGAGAAAAACATGCCTGAACTGTCTGCGTTGTTCGCGTTTGGCCTGGTGGCGCTGGGGATGGTGCTCACCCCCGGCCCCAATATGGTGTATCTCATTTCACGCTCGATCTGCCAGGGCCGCACGGCAGGGCTGATTTCGCTGGGCGGCGTAGCGCTGGGCTTTGTTTTCTATATGCTTTGTGCGGCGTTCGGCATCACGGCGCTGGTGATGGCCGTTCCCTATGCCTACGATACGTTGCGCATTGGCGGCGCGCTGTACCTGCTTTATCTGGCCTGGCAGGCCGTCAAGCCCGGCGGCCGTTCGCCGTTCCAGGTGCGGGCGCTGCCGCAGGATAGCGCCCGCAAGCTGTTTACGATGGGGTTTGTCACTAATCTGCTTAATCCCAAAATCGCGGTGATGTATTTGTCGTTGTTGCCGCAGTTCATCAGCCCGGAACACGGCAGCGTGCTGGTGCAGTCACTGGTGCTGGGCGGCCTGCAGATTGCCATTAGCGTGAGCGTTAACGCGCTGATTGCCGTGAGTGCAGGGGCTATCGCAGGATTTCTCGCCGGCCGGCCGCTGTGGATCGTGTTGCAACGCTGGCTGATGGGCACGGTATTGGCGGCCCTTGCCGTGCGCATGCTCGCCGACGCTCGGCGCTAGCCTGCCGCCGCTATGCCAGTGCGGCGCTGAACCATTATGGCGTCGACGGCGGAAAAAGTTTCACCCATTTTGCACCGTTAGGGTGCATTTGATGCCTTGTGGTGCTCTGCACGGGCCGTAGCGCGTTCGGCCCGTTATTAATATTTGTTTGATTGTATTAATAAAATTAACGTTGCTAATGAATGGCATAGTTCATGCTTAAACCCTCTTGCTAAACAGGTTACCGATGTTTGATGAGAGAACTATGAGATATTCGCAGTATTACTTTACGGCCCCCGCTGCTGTAACGCCGCCAACCCCTTCGCGGGGCCGTCCCCGCCTCACACCGCGCACAACCTGCCGGAACGTACGCCAGGATATTCACTTCGCCGAACGACAGCCCTGATCCATAAGGAAATTCACACCACACTCACGCCGCCCCATGGGCATTAATAACCACTGAAACGATTCAATTGTTGGATCACCAAAAATGCATCGCCGTGCTGGCTGCACCAGCGTGGCGTTTAAAGATATTGATGGGATTGTACTATGAAGAAAAACAGTAAAAGCCTTGCCTGGCGAATTCTGATCGCGCTGTGCCTCGGTATTCTGGTGGGCGCCATTATCCATAGCCATGCGGATTATAAAAGCTGGATGGTGGGCAATATTCTTAACCCCGCAGGCGGTATTTTCATTTCGCTGATCAAAATGATCGTCGTGCCGATCGTCATTTCGACCCTGGTGGTGGGGATTGCTGGCGTGGGCGATGCCAAAAAGCTTGGGCGCATCGGCGTGAAAACTATCCTGTATTTCGAACTGGTGACCACGGTAGCCATCCTGGTGGGCCTGGTCTTTGCCAACCTGTTTCACCCCGGCAGCGGGATTGATATGGCGACGCTGCACGCAGTGGATATCTCCAGTTATGAAAAGACCACGGAACAGGTGCAAAGCGGCAGCCACAGCCTGGTGAGCACCATTCTCTCGCTGATCCCTGCGAACGTGTTCGCCGCCATCGCCAAAGGGGATATGTTGCCGATTATTTTCTTTTCCGTGCTGTTTGGGCTGGGGCTTTCCTCTCTGCCGGCCGAAACCAAAAAGCCGCTGCTCGACGTGTTCAAAGCCGTTTCGGAAACCATGTTCAAAGTCACCCATATGATCATGCTGTATGCGCCGATCGGGGTGTTTGCGTTGATAGCCACCACCGTCGCCAACTTTGGCTTTGCCTCGCTGCTGCCGCTGGTGAAGTTGGTGGTGGTGGTGTATGGCGCGATCTTGTTCTTTGCCCTGGTGGTGATGGGTCTTATCGCCAGGCTCTGCAAACTGCGCATTCTCACACTGATACGCATCCTGAAAGATGAGCTGATTCTGGCGTTTTCCACCGCCAGTTCGGAAACCGTCCTGCCGCGCATCATTGAAAAAATGGAGCAGTATGGGGCGCCGAAGGCCATCACCAGCTTTGTTGTGCCCACCGGTTACTCCTTTAACCTGGATGGCTCGACGCTCTATCAGAGCATCGCCGCCATTTTTATCGCCCAGCTGTACGGCATCGATCTGTCCATCGGCCAGCAACTGGTGCTGGTTCTGACCTTAATGGTGACCTCGAAAGGGATTGCCGGCGTGCCGGGCGTCTCGTTCGTGGTGCTGCTGGCCACCCTGGGCAGCGTTGGGATCCCGCTGGAAGGGCTGGCGTTTATCGCCGGTATCGACCGCATCCTGGATATGGCCCGCACCGCGCTCAACGTGGTGGGCAATGCGTTGGCGGTGCTGGTCATCGCCAAATGGGAGCGCCAGTTCGACAGGCAGCGTGCGCGCATCTATGAGACGCACTATTTTGCCAACCGCAGCGTGCCGCAGTTTGAAAATAAATAATTTCCCCGTCCGCACTTGCCGGTGCGGACCGTTTTTTACTCAACAAGGTATTGTTCATCATGTCTGACGCTATTCGTATTGAAGAAGATCTGCTCGGCACCCGTGAAGTTCCCGCAGAGGCCTATTACGGCATTCATACCCTGCGTGCGATTGAAAACTTTTATATCAGCAACGGCAAAATCAGCGATGTTCCCGAATTTGTGCGCGGCATGGTGATGGTGAAAAAAGCCGCCGCCCTGGCGAACAAAGAGCTGAAAGCCATCCCGTGCAGCATTGCCGATATCATCATCCGCGCCTGCGATGAAGTGCTGGATAACGGCAAGTGCATGGATCAGTTCCCGGTGGATGTGTTCCAGGGCGGGGCGGGCACCTCGCTCAACATGAACACCAATGAAGTGCTGGCGAATATCGGCCTGGAGCTGATGGGGCACCAGAAGGGGGAGTACCAATACCTGAACCCCAACGATCATATCAACCACAGCCAGTCCACCAACGATGCGTACCCCACCGGTTTTCGTATCGCCGTCTACGCCTCGATCCTCAAGCTGATGGATGCCATTGATGAATTGCGCGAAGGTTTTACGCGCAAGGCGCAGGAGTTCGCCACCATTCTGAAGATGGGGCGCACCCAGTTGCAGGATGCGGTGCCGATGACGCTGGGCCAGGAGTTCAAGGCCTTTGCCGTGCTGCTGAATGAAGAGGTGCGCAACCTGCAGCGCACCGCAGAACTGCTGCTGGAAGTGAACCTGGGGGCAACGGCGATCGGCACCGCGCTGAACACCCCGGAAGGCTACCAGCATCTGGCGGTGCAAAAGCTGGCGGAAGTCAGCAACCTGCCGGTGGTGCCGGCGGAAGACCTGATCGAAGCTACCTCGGACTGCGGGGCCTACGTGATGGTGCACAGCGCGCTCAAGCGGCTGGCGGTGAAGCTATCGAAAATCTGTAACGATCTGCGGCTGCTGTCTTCCGGCCCGCGCGCCGGGCTGAACGAAATCAACCTGCCGCAGTTGCAGGCGGGCTCGTCGATCATGCCGGCCAAGGTCAACCCGGTGGTGCCGGAAGTGGTGAACCAGGTGTGCTTTAAGGTGATCGGCAACGACAGCTGCGTGACCATGGCGGCCGAAGCCGGCCAGCTGCAACTGAACGTGATGGAGCCGGTGATCGGCCAGGCGATGTTCGAATCCATTCATATCCTCACCAACGCCTGCTACAACCTGCTGGAAAAATGCGTCAACGGCATCACCGCCAACAAAGCGGTGTGCGAGCACTACGTGTTCAACTCCATCGGCATCGTCACCTATCTGAACCCGTTCATCGGCCACCACAACGGCGACATCGTGGGCAAGATCTGCGCCGAAACCGGCAAGAGCGTGCGCGAAGTGGTGCTGGAGCGCGGGCTGCTGACGGAAGCGGAGCTGGATGACATCTTCTCGGTCGATAACCTGATGCATCCGGCCTACAAAGCCAAGCGCTATACCGAAGAGTAACCCTCCCGGGCAGGCTGGGGCACCGGCCTGCCGAGGAGTATGCCTGTGAACTGCCGCGCCAGTAACGCAGCGGGGGGTGCACTTGGCGGGCGTACAGAGCGCCGCCGGCGAAAAAGTGTGAGCTGATATTTCTTGACATAAAACTGTCACTTAAGGGTTCTATTTTCATGGCAGACCAATACAGCACAGCGTTGCTGATTAAAATAAGTGCCATTAAGGAACACATCATGCGTATTTCCCCCCTCGTCGTTGCGATAACCTGCTCGTTATTGTCACCTCAGTTCGTTGCCGCTAAAACGGTGGATGCCGCGCCCGATCTTAGCCGGGTGACCACCATTGTCGAAACGACCACCCCTGATAGCCGGCAGCCGGCGTTTATTACGTTGGATAACCAGGTGCGGGAAAGCCTGTTGCAGGCGTTGAAAGGCGATGCGCCGGTGTTGCAGCGCGATATGCTGGAGAAAGCGAAACAGAGCAAACTGCAGGCGGATACCGCCTGGTTGAAAGCCAGCGGCTATGATTTCGCCACCGAGAAAAACCAGCAGGCCGGCATTGCCATCCTGGAGTCGTTCAACACCTTGTCGGCCGACATTAAGGCCAAAAGCCTGGCGACGGTCACCCAGATCAACCTGGAAGCCCCGGCAGGGGAAAGGGCGCAGGCGCTGGTGGATGCTGAAGGCATCAACCACCTGTATTTCCTGGCCGAAGCCCTCGGCCCGCGCCTGGGCGCCGCCTTCATTGAAGCCTATAACAAAGGCGAACTGAACAAGGCCGCGGCGCTGATTAAAGCCAGTGAAGTCAGCACCAGCGCGGCTAAAAAGCACTTCAATTACCCGCGCCCGTTCCAGGTGCCGGGCAACACCATTCATCTGGTGCCGGATTCGGTGGTGATAAAAGACAATAAACCCTACAGCGCAGACGGCGGCGCCTTCCCCAGCGGCCATACCAATACCGGTTATACCGATGCGCTGCTGATGGCGGAAATGATCCCAGAGCGTTTTGTGCCGCTGGTCGATCGCGGTGCGCGCTATGGCTTCTCGCGCGTGGTGTTAGGGGTACACTACCCGTTGGACGTTATGGGTTCGCGGATGATCACCGAGCGCAACGTCGCCAACTACCTGAACGATCCTAAATACCGGGTGCTGTTTGACGAGGCCAAAACCCAACTGCGCGCGGCCCTGGCGAAAGCCTGCGGCATGAGCCTGAAGGAGTGCGCCCGCCCGCAAGGGGAGAGCGATCCTTACACCGCACCGGCGATGACGCATTTCTACCGCTATACCATGACCTATGGCTTGCCGAAAGCCGTGCCTAACGCCGCCGGCGCGGTAACGGTGCCGGCCGGGGCCGAAGTGTTGCTGGAAGCGCCGTTGCCTGGCCTGAGCAGCGCAGAACGCCGCCGCCTGATGGCGCGCACGGCGCTGGCGGATGGTTATGCGCTGTCCGGCGGTGAGGGCGAGCAGAATTTCTGGCAGCGCCTGAACCTGCATGATGCAGTACTGAGCACCCACCACGGTTAACACCCCGCCGATAAAACATGCCAGCCAGGTTTCTGGCTGGCATGCGCCGATCGCTAAGTGCGTTTCTTACGCCGCCGGATGCTGAACCCGGCTACCCCCAACGCCACCACGGCAACCCCCGCCCAGATTATCGCCCCGGCATAGCGCAACAACGCGTTGGGCTGGCCGCTTTGCAATGTTTCCTCCACCGTGCGTTGGCTAACATGATGCGTCGGCGAACCAAACGCCGTCGAAACATAGTCCACGACCTTGGTCAGCTCGGCGCTGGTGAACTGGTTGGCGAAGGCCGGCATAAAGGCATGCCCGGCGGGCGTCACGCGATTAACCCCCTCCGCGACGGTCATGATCAGGTTGGCCGGATCGGCCGAACCGACGGCGGATGAGCCGACCAGCGACGGATAGAAGTGTTGCGCGTCTTGCGTGCCGCGCCCGTCGTTACCATGGCAGGCCGCGCAGGCGCCGTTATATATCTGTGCGCCGCTCATGTTAGCGGTGTCGATATAGCTACGAATATCGGCGGACATGCCGGTTTCGATCTGCCCCAACGGCGCGGGCGCCGAGTGGGTGCCGCCCGAACGCGGCGTGGTTTCGCCGTTGTTGATAGGCGGCACGCCACGCAGGTAGCGAGCGATGCTGAGCAGATCGCTGTCGTCCAGTTTGGAAAAAGAGGCGGAAACCGCTGTGCCCATCTCTCCGGCCGCAATCGCTTTACCGTGCAGGGCACCGGTTTTCAGATAGGTGACAATCTCATCCTGGCGCCAGTTGCCGATGCCGGCCGCCGGATCCGGCGTGATATTGGGCGCCGTCCAGCCATTCACCTTGCCGCCGGCCAGCAGTTTATCGCCGGATTCCGCCATCATCAGGTTGCGCGGCGTGTGGCAGGTGGAACAGTGCGCCAGGGTTTTGACCAGGTACTCGCCGCGCTCACTGCTGCCCGGCGCGGCATCGGCGCCGGGCACCACCCCCTGATTCAGGAACAGCGCATTCCAAAAGAACATCGCCGGGCGTAGCGAGAAAGGAAAGCCGAGTTTGGTTTCCGGCGCGGGTTTATCCACCGGTTTCACGCCGAGCATCAGATAGGAATAGAGCGCCTTCAGATCGTCATCGCTCATCCCGGCAAAGGCGGTGTAGGGCATCGCCGGGTAAAGGTAATGATTCCCCGGGGCGACCCCTTTGCGCATCACGCGGGTGAAGTCCTCCAGGGAATACTGCCCGATGCCGTATTTCAACGACGGGGTGATGTTCGAACCATAAATCGTGCCCAACGGCGATTGCAGTGCATAACCGCCGGAAAAACCGTCGCCGTGCGTAGGGTTTTGATGGCAGGCGGCGCAGTCCCCGGCGGTGGCCAGATAAGCGCCGCGCTGAACCAGTTCCGGATCGGCATCCGCAGTGGCGGCGTGGGCGGCGCCGCAGAGGCTTAACAGCAGCGTGCCGGTAGCGGTGCGCATCATGGGAAGTCTCATCGTTCACATCTCCCTGATAATGGTGTCGGCCATGCGCAACGCCAGCGCGATCCCGGTCAGCGTTGGGTTGACGGTGGCGGAAGTCGGCATCACGCCGGTAGTGGCAAGGAACAGGTTGGGGTGATCGTGGGTGCGGCAGTCCGCGTCGACCACGGAATCCGCCGGATTGCTCCCCATGATGACGGTGCCCATGATGTGAAACTGGTTGCGCCAGCCGGTGGGCGCTTCGATGATGTCACCGCCGAAGGCCTGCAGGAAATTGGCGAAGTCTTTATAAGCCTGCGGGCGCATCCCGCGCACGTAGCTGTCCAGATGGTAATTCACCTTGAGCATCGGCAGGCCGATGGCATCGCGGCGCGCATAGTTGGGTTGCACCCGGTTGTTGGGATCGGGCAGGGTTTCGCTCATGGTGCTGATGTTCATGATGCGCGAGGCGCGATCGCGAATGGCTTCGTCCAACGCCGGTCCCATAATGCCGGCTTTCAGCAGTGGCGGGGTCACGTCAACGTTCGGCACCAGGTTGCGCAGGCTGTAGCGGATGGCGGAATGCTGGGCGCGCGAGGCTTCGTCGCGGCGGTTGGCGATGGTGCCGTGCTGCACCGAGCCGCGCCCGGTCCAGAGCGGTTCATCGGCCAGAAAGGTCATGCTCAGGCCGGTGTGGTCCATCAAATTACGGCCAACCTGATCGGAGCTGTTGGCAACGTCGGACATCAACAGCAGTTTCGGCGTTTCCAGGCCATGCGCCGCCAGGATGAAGTAGCGGGCGGTCAGGCGGGTATCGCTGCCGTCCGGCTTGCGATAGTGCACGGCGACAATACGGTTGTTCGGCCCTTTTTCCAACCGGTAGGCGACGGATTCGGTGCGCAGATCGACGCCGAGCGCCACGGCCTTATCCACGTGCATATCGCCTGAATACATGGCGCCGATCGGGCAAACCGGCTCACAGTTATTGTTGCCGGCGCAGGCCGGGCGGCCGTCGTAAGGGCGTGACACGCGGGCGTGCGGCTCGTGGATCACCTGGTAGCCCAGCGGGCCGAGCTTGGCCTGCATGCGCTGCACCATGTAGGGCTTGGCTTCCGGCGGCAGCGGATACTCGGCTGAGCGCGGTGGGTAGGCACCACGCCCTTGGCCGCTTTGGTCTTCCTCGCCGGTGCCCACCACGCCGATTTCCCGTTCGGCTTTCAGGTACCAGGGCTCCAGATCGGCATAGGCGATGGGCCAGTCGCGGCCGACGCCATACACGCTTTTCAGTTTGAAGTCATTGGGCAGCAGTCGCCAGCAGGCCGAAGCCCAGTGGCGGGTGCTGCCGCCGGCGACTTTAAGGAAGCTGGTGACATATTGGAAATCGTCGTCGCCGGCGGCATCAACATAGCCTTCGGTATAGGAGTTGGGCGCCCAGGGCAGGTTGGGATAGGGGGCGCACCAGTTGCGTTTGCTTGCGCTGTTGCGGTAGTTTTCCACCACCTTCCAGCGTGAAATATAAGGCCCGGCTTCCAGCATAATCACTGATTTGCCGGCCTTGGCCAGTTGATAGGCGGCGTTGGCGCCCAGCGCGCCGGAGCCGATGATGATCACATCCGCATCAAAATCACTCATTGCCTGCTTCCTTACGCGTGTTTCTTGATCAACGCAGTGGCTTCTGCGAGGTTCTTCGCCCGGCCATCGACCAGCGCCAGCCAGATTTCATCGGGTTCGGGGATTGTGGGGGCTGCCTTGGGCGAGTTTTCCCCCCATTGCCGGATATTTTCCGGCATCGCCGGTGCGTTTACCCCGTGCGGCGGCTCGGCCCAATAGTCGCCGCCGGCGCGGGCATAGCTTGGGCGGATGGTGTTGTCGGCGGTGGGTTCGTACATCAGCGCGGAAAGGAAAGTGACGAATTTGGCATCATCCACGGCTTTGGTGGTGGAGGGCGTGCCGGTATAGCCCAGGTACCAGGGGCTGATGATCGCCAGCGCAGTGGCGACGTTTTCATCCGACAATGCGTTGATGACGGCCTCACGGTTGGCGGCGCCGTCGGCGTTTAGCGCCGCCGCCAGCGTGGTTAACCGATTGGGGAAGGTAGGGTCTTGCGCGGTAAGCAACTGTTTAATCCGCTCGGCAATGATCGGATCCAGGCCCTGCCGGCCGGTCAGCCGTTCGCTGACGGCCAAAATATCGCTTGCAGGTGCGTTAGACATATTATTAGCCGCATGTAAAGGTAGCGACAGAATAACGGGGGTGGATGCCATTAGTTTTAGGAATTTTCGCCTGTCCACGTTTGTCTCCAGTGATGGGTTATTTTTAAAATTGAAAATCCACGCGTCATTTTTTATTTCCCGGTGTTCCTTGCGGCAGTTGGCGCTACCCGCCTCGATGGGTGGCAGTGTGTTCTACTGCGGTTTTTTCCCCGTTGATTTATTGCACAGGGGAAATAATGTCGTCGCTTAGCCATTGGCATTATTGGGAGCGGTTTTTTGTGCGCCGGCCTGCCGAAATAATTAAACGTTAACCGGGTTAGCGTGCGTGGTGGCCACGAAAACCCGCGCTAAATAAAGCATCAGGCCGCCGCGGTATAAAAAACCGCCGGCAGGGTAAAATAACAGCGAGATAATTAATGCCTCTGTTAGGCAATGTTTACAGACCCAGCGCGGCCGCTTCCGAAATGGCCACTTCATCCGGGTTGGCCGCGCCGCTCACGCCTACCGCACCCACCGCTGCGCCGTCCAGTTTCACCGGCGTGCCGCCGCCCAGGGGAACCATGCCAGGCAAGGTGGCGACGGCGGGCTCATTACCATTAGCGCGTTGCATATATTTTATGGTCGGGGTGCGATACAGCGCGGCCGCCCGGGCCTTCAGGATGGCGGAATCGACGCAGCCCAGCGGGGCGTTATCCATGCGCACAAAGGAGAGCAAGGTGCCGGATTGGTCGACCACCGCGATGCAAACCGCGTCATGCAACGCCGCTGCTTTTTGCTCGCCGGCGCTGATAAGTTTCGCCGCATCGCTTTGCGCCAGAATCGTCTGGGTGGCCGCTTGGGATAAGAAAGGGGTAAAGAGACACAGCGCGCCCAATAAAGCGAAGCGGCCGGCAAGGAAACCTGACGTCATGTTTTTCTTCCTGTTGTCATGCCCAACACCCTTTGTGCAGCGGCAAAACCAACGCGCCTGCCGCTGAGAGTATGAAGGGGATATTCGGTAATAAATTTCACGCTTTTAATAGCATTAACTTTTGGTAAAAACAAACGCCCCTAATCTGATTTGTTATCTGGAATAAGTAATAAATTACGACAAAATATGTATTTTGTTTTTATGGCGTAGCCCGTGGGTGAGTTATTTTCCCACGGGGATAATTCAGTGATTAAACTTATTCCTTTCAGTTATGATTGGTATGACTATTATTTATCATTTCTCGTTATTACTGGCGATTATTTGTTCGCGCTACATGGGTGACTCATTTTTATTAAATGGCCAGCACTTTTCCGCGATCCGGACAATATTGCGCGCGGTTGGCGAAAGTTCGGTCCAGGAATGGAACAGCAAACCGAAGGTGCGTGGCATGGTCAGCTCCGGCAGGGGGATCTCTACCAACGGAATGGCGGATTGCTTTTCCTGCAGGATGCGGCGCGAGACGAAACTCAGCAAGCGGGTTTGGCTAATCAATCGGGGTAGCACGGCAAGCGAATTGGCCTCGATCTGTACGCGCGGCGGCGGGCAGCCCAGGCTTTTTAAACGCTGCTCCAGCCATTGCCGGGTGGCAACCGTGCGCGAAGGCAACAACCAACCATACTGCGCCAGCGTTTGCAGCTTGGGCCGCTGGCCCGCCAGCGGGTGATCGTGGCCAGCCACCACCACTACCGGTTCTTGTTGCAGCGGGCGCATGGTGAATTCATCCCCCTGTTCGTTTTCCGGTAAGAAACCAATGACTAAATCCAACTGATTTTCCCGCAGCATCCCTTGCAGGAGATCGTTCATCCCCACCTTGAGTTCCAACTGAACCGTGGGCGCCTGCGCCAGCAACTGGTTGGTCAGACACGGCAGCATAAATTCCGCCGCGGTGGCCGCCGCGCCGATGCGAACATAACCGGCGGTCCCCTCGGCCAGTGCGGCGATCTCGCGCTGCGTCGTCTTATTAAGCTGGACTATTTTTTGAGCCCGCTCACAAAGTAGCAAACCCGCCTCCGTCAGTTTGATGCCGCGGCCGGCCTTATAAAGCAGCCGCGCTGCGTAAATTTTCTCCAGCCGTTGAATGCATTTTGACAAGGCAGGCTGCGTGATCCCCAGGCTCAGCGCGGCTTTCCCCATATGGCCCGTTTCATAAATCGCCAGCAGATAGTGCAGGTCTTTGAGTTCCATCGATTCCCCTCGGGAATGAATTGATAAGTATCGGACAATATTTTTTATTGATTCGCAGTGCCAATATGAACAGAAAATTAACAACGCAGCAACAAGTGGAGTAACAAATGACGTTCAGATTTCTGATGACGGCCACCACGCTCGGGGCTGAAGGCAAACGGCTCCTCGCGGAGGCCGGCTGTGAAGTGCACTACCTGCAACACAACGACGATCCGCAGGAAGTGGAGCGGTTGATGGCGGCCCATGCCTACGACGCGGTGATCTCCCGCACGGTAACGCTATCGGCGGCGGCGATTGCCGCTTGCCCATCGCTGCGGGTGATTTGCAAACACGGCGTAGGCGTGACGAACATCGATGTGCCCGCCGCCAGTACGCGCGGCATCCCGGTGCTGACGACGCCGGCCACTAATGCTCAGTCGGTGGCCGAACTGACCGTTGGCCTGTTGCTAAGCGCCGCCCGCCGCATCGCCTTTTTTCAGCATGAAATACGTTCCGGCCGCTGGACACGCACCGGCGACGGTAAAGAACTGTTGGGCAGCACCCTGGGGTTGGTCGGGTTCGGTGAAATCGGCCGCCGGGTGGCGAAAATCGCGCAGGCCATCGGGATGACGGTGGTGTATTTCGATCCGGCGGTCAGTGCCGATGGCCCGCAGCAGGATATCGCTCGCATGCCGACGCTGGAGGCGCTGCTGCAACGCGCGGATGTGCTGAGTCTGCACTGCCCGGTGACGCCGCATACGCGCAATTTACTCAATGCCGAAACGCTGGCGCTGTTGCCCAACGGGGCGATAGTCCTCAATACCTCGCGCGGTGAACTGATCGATGAAGCCGCGCTGGTGGCGGCGCTGCGCAGCGGCCGGGTTGCCGCCGCAGGCCTGGATACCTTTGCCGTGGAGCCGTTGCCGGCCGGCCATCCCTTTATGCAGTTGGACAATGTCGTGATGACGCCGCATGTCGGCGGCGCCACGCCGGCGGCGCTGGATGCGGTAGCCCGTTCCGCCGCACAGCAATGCCTGGATTACCTTCAGCACCACCGTATTAATGCGCGGGCGTGCGTCAACCCCGAAGTGCTCAAACAGGAGAACAACCAATGACCACACGCAATAATTGGCCGGCCGGTTATTTTATCGGCCAGCGTGAACAACTGCCTTCCGCCGCTATTATCGCCGCCTACCGTCGGCTGCCGGTGCCGAATATCGGCGACTGTATGGGGCGCAGCGTCGCGGCGCGCGGCCTGCAACCCTATCACGGCGACCGCGAACTGGTGATGTGCGGCCCGGCGATCACGGTTAAAGTACGGCCGGGAGATAATTTGATGATCCATAAAGCGATTGAGATGGCCCAGCCGGGCGATGTGATCGTGGTGGACGGCGCCGGCGATTTGACCCAGGCGCTGATTGGCGGCCTGATGCGCACTTCGGCCGTCGCCAAAGGCATCGCCGGCTTTGTGATCGACGGCGCCATCCGCGATCTCAACGAATGGGCCGAGGGCGGCGTGGCGGTATTCGCCCGTGGCAATACGCTGCGCGGGCCAAGTAAAGACGGCCCGGGTGAAGTCAACGTGCCGGTATCCTGCGCCGGGTTGCTGGTGGCGCCGGGGGATTTAGTGGTGGGCGACGCCGATGGCGTGGTGGCGATCCCGTTGGCGGAGGTTGAAGCCCTGCTGCCGCAGGTTGAGGCGCATGCCCGGCGTGAGGAAAAAATCCGCGCCAACAATGCCGCCGGCACCACCGATCCCGAGCGTTTCAACGCGTTGCTGCGCGCCAAAGGATGCCCGGTCTAACCCGGCATAAGGAAACAGCTTCTGGCGTGAATTCAATAATTATAATGTGAATTGGAAGGTACCCTACATGACGAAGCATTCCGCACTGACGTTCCTGCCGCCGCCGATGGCCTGGCATAACAATATGGCCGCGGAGGAACTGCAACACTTCGGCGCGCAACTTTCCGCCCGGCTCGATCGTTTGCCCGCCGCACGGCCGGTATGGCTGGTTATCGCCGCGCTGGCCCTGGGCGGTTGGTTTGAGGTTTTTGATGTTTTCCTCACCGCCTATATCGGCCCGGGCATGGTGAAAGAGGGCATTTTCACCCACGGCGGCCAGCATTTTTTTGATCTCGGCAGCCTGGGGGCCTTTGTCGCCGCGATGTTCTTTGGCGTTTTCATCGGCACCTTTCTGGTGGCTTCGGTTGCCGACCGGTTTGGCCGGCGCCGGATCTTCGTGGTGGCGCTGATGCTCTATGCGCTGGCCGGCGCCATCATGGCGTTCCAACACGATGCCGGCTGGATTGTCTTCTGGCGCATTATTACCGGCATCGGCGTTGGCGCGGAGCTGGTGACGATCGATGCCTATGTGTCTGAATTTATTCCCGCCCGCCTGCGTGGGCGCTCCTATGCCTTTGTGCAGGCGATTCAATACACCTCGATCCCGACCATCGCCTTTCTCTCCTGGCAACTGGTGCCTTTGGCGCCGATGGGGATCACCGGCTGGCGCTGGGTGGTGCTGTTTGGCTCGCTGGGGGCGATCGTCGTGTGGATTATCCGCATCGGCCTGCCGGAAAGCCCACGCTGGCTGGTGCAGCAGGGGCGCTATCAGGAAGCCGAAGATATCGTGCGGCGCCTGGAGGCGCGCGTGATCGTCAGCACCGGCAAACCGCTGCCGCCGGTTGCGGAAACCACCGTTGCTGTGCCGGCCGTGGCGGGGCCGGCGGTGGCCAACGAGATGTGGCGCCCACCGTACCGGCGGCGCACCATCATGCTGCTGGTGTTTAACTTTTTTCAATCCATCGGCTATTACGGTTTTGCCAGTTGGATCCCCACGCTGCTGGCGGCCAAAGGGGTTACCTTTACCCACAGCCTGTTCTATTCCTTCCTGATCGCTTTCGCCAGCCCGCTGGGCCCGCTGTTGGCGATGCTGTTTGCCGATCGTATCGAACGCAAATGGCTGGTCTCCGGCGCGGCGTTGGCGATGGCGTGCATCGGCACGCTGTTTTCCTGGCAGTCACAGCCGGTGATGCTGGTGGCGATGGGGCTGTTGCTCTCTTTAGCCAGCACCTGCATGACCTTTTCCTACCGCACCTATCAGGCGGAGCTATTCCCCACCCGGATCCGCGCCAAAGCCATCGGCCTGGTGTATTCCGTCAGCCGTATCAGCGCCATGTTCTCCGGCTTCACCATCGCCTATGTCTTGCATACCTTTGGCGTTAGCGCAGTGTTTGCCGTGATCTCCGCCGCGATGGCGATTGTGGTGTTCACCATTGGCACCTTTGGGCCAAAAACGCTGGGGCGCCGCCTGGAAGATATTTCAGGCTAAGGGTGCGGCGGATTATTCAATTTTGCAAAAAGGAGTGAATATGCAAGTAATCGCAAAAATTCAGCTGTTGGCGTTCGCCGGCCTGCTGACAGCGCAGGCGATGGCGCAGGATACCCTGCCACCGGTATTGCCGACGCAACTTGATCAGCGTTTGCAGCAGGCGGCCACTTCACCCCATGTATGGAACGGGGTGGTGGTTAGCCAGGACGGGCGTATTTTCGCTTCGCTCACGCAGTCTGAAGGGCCGGGATGGCAGTTGGTGGAGGTGGGGCAGAACGGTAAGTTGCAGCCTTATCCCGATGCCGCCTGGAACCAATGGCAACCCGGCAAGGCGCCGCAAAAACAGTTCCTGCACGTTAACGCGTTGCGTATCGGGCCAGACGGCAATTTATGGGCGATCGACGCCGGCAACAAGGGTATCGGTACCGGCGACAAGGCGGTGCCAGGGGCCGGCAAACTGGTGAAAATCAGCCTGAGCAGCAATCAGGTGCTTGACGTCTATCCGATTGCGCCGCCGGTTCTCAAGACCAACAGTTATCTCGACGATCTGCGTTTTAACGGCAAATATGTCTATATCACCGATCCGGGCGCGGAAGGGCTGGTGGTGCTTAACCTGGAAACGCGCCAGGCGCGCCGGGTGCTCGAACGGCACCCATTATCCATCGATCATGCGCCGATTTATGCCGACGGTAAAAAACTGTACCTGCGCGATGGCCGGGAGAAACGCGTCGGCCTGGATCAGTTGGAAGTCTCGCCAGACGGCAAATGGCTATACTACCAGGCGATCCCCGGGCCGCTGGCGCGCATCGCCACCCGTTATCTGGATGATGAAACGCTGCCGGCACAAGAGGTGAACAAGCACGCTGAAAAATGGCTGGATACCTGGAGCACTGGCGGTACGGCGATCGATGCGCAAGGCAATCTTTATGCCTCGGACATTAACACCCGCAGCATTAAGCGGATCACGCCGGCGGGGCAGGTTAGCACGGTGATTCAGGATCCGCGGCTGATCTGGATTGATGCGATGTGGATTAGCCACGGCGCCCTGTGGATGCCGTCGGCCCAAATCAACCGAACGCCGGCCACCACCGGCGGCAAACCTTCCACCGTGCAGTACCCGGTGAAGCTGTATAAGCTCGCTTTGCCGATTGCGCCATCACCCCGCGACCACACCTGACGACAGCGCCGGGGGCCAAAAGAGGCATGTTGTGCGCTTTGGCCCCCGGGATGGCCGGCTAACGCCAGGGGAACCCCTGGCGCTGCCAGCGAAACTGTTGCCGCTCTCCCCTGAAGACTACACTTACCGTAGTCCATTTAATTATCTTACTAGACGACCGGTCTATTTTTAACTATAGTGACCGCCATGTACACGATAACCAAAACCAACAAGGGCGAACAAACCCGCCTGCATATCCTCGCTGCCGGGCAAACGCTGGTGCTGCAGAAAGGGTTTGTCGGCGTGGGGCTGAAAGAGATCCTGGCTGCCTGCGGCGTGCCGAAAGGCTCTTTCTACCACTACTTTCCCTCGAAAGAAGCGTTTGGCTGCGCACTGCTTCAGCAGTACGTCGATGCCTACGTGCAGCGTCTTGATGAGTTGCTGGCCGGGACGGAAGGCGGGCGCCAGCGCTTGATGCGTTACTGGCACGCATGGATTGACGATCCGCTGTTGGGGGGCTGGGCCGAAAGCTGCCTGGTGGTCAAACTGGCGGCGGAAGTGGCGGATTTGTCCGAAGACATGCGGCTGATTCTGTGTGACGGCGTGGCGTTGTTGACGGCGCGCATCGCTGAAATGGTCGCCGCCGGCCGCCGCGACGGCTCGTTGCCTGCCGGCGATGCGCCGCAGGTTGTGGCCCAGGCGTTGTATCAACTTTGGCTGGGGGCGGCGCTGCTGGCGAAGCTCACCCGTGATAAGGCGCCGTTGCGCCAGGCGTTAATGACCACTGAACGGCTGATCGCTCCCTAGGGCGTTGGCCGTATTCAATTTCCACCGTATTACAGGAACCCGATATGAAAATTCTGATTGTACTGACATCGCATGATGCACTTGGCAACACCGGCAAGAAAACCGGTTTTTGGCTGGAAGAGTTTGCCGCGCCTTACTATGTGTTTAAAGACGCTGGTGCGCAGCTGACGTTGGTTTCCCCGGCCGGCGGCCAGCCGCCGCTGGATCCGAAGAGCGATGAACCGGATGCCCAAACCGCGGCGACCGAGCGTTTCCGTAATGATCCTGAAGCCCAGGCGGCGTTGGCCCATACCGGCAAGCTGGCCGAAGTGAACGCGGCTGATTTCGATGCCGTATTCTATCCGGGTGGCCACGGGCCGCTGTGGGATCTGGCCGAAGATCCGGCTTCCATCGCGCTGATCGAAGCCTTTGACCGCGCCAACAAGCCGTTTGGCCTGGTCTGCCATGCGCCGGGCGCGCTGCGCAAAGTGCAGGCGGCCGATGGGCAACCGCTGGTCAAAGGCCGCAAGGTGACCGGTTTCTCTAACAGTGAAGAAGAGGCCGTGCAGCTGACCGACGTTGTGCCGTTCCTGATTGAAGACGAATTTAAACGCCTGGGCGGCCATTATGAAAAAGGGCCGGACTGGCAGCCGCACATTGTGATTGACGGCCAATTGGTCACCGGCCAAAACCCCGCCAGCTCTGAAGCCGTTGCTGAAGCCCTGCTGAAAAAGCTGGCTTAAGCCTTGGGCGCTATCGGCGCGCATGATCTGCAACATGTTGTCGGGCGCGCGCATCGGCGCGTGCCTCATCGCCGCTGATAGCCTATGGCATTAAGCTGAAATACTGACTCAGGAGTCACCATGAATAATTCCGTTACGGCCCAAACGCTGGCCGCTACCGTCACCGCCATGAAACAGGCGCACATACAGGCGGGGCCGGCCAGCGCCGAGCTGCGCCACGATCGTCTGGCGCGCGCGGCACAGCTGCTGACCCAACATCATCAGGCGCTGGCGGCGGCGATCAGCGCCGATTACGGCCACCGCAGCACCTACCAGAGCCTGATGGCCGACGTAGCCTCTTCGGTGGCGGCACTGCGCTATGCGCAGGAAAACCTGGCGCAGTGGATGCAGCCGGAGCAGCAAGAAGCGCCGCAGCCAGGCATGCAGGCACGCATACAATACCAGCCGCTTGGCGTGGTGGGCGTTATCAGCCCGTGGAACTTTCCGCTGAATCTGGCATTCAGCCCATTGGCCGGGATCCTGGCCGCCGGTAACCGCGCGTTGCTCAAACCTTCCGAACTGACCCCGCGCACCGCGGAACTGCTGGCGGAACTGATCGGCCGCTATTTTGATCCGCTGGAGCTGAGTACCGTGCTGGGCGATGCCGATGTCGGCGCCGCGTTCAGCGCCCAGGCCTTTGACCATCTGGTGTTCACCGGCAGCACCGGGGTGGGGCGCCATGTGATGCGCGCCGCCGCCGAAAATCTGGTGCCGGTCACGCTGGAGTTGGGCGGCAAGTCGCCGGTGTTGATTGATACCGATGCCGACGTGAAAACGGCCGCCGAGCGCGTGTTGACGGTGAAAACCTTTAACGTCGGCCAGATCTGCATCTCGCCGGATTACGTGCTGCTGCCGGCGGCGGCGCGCGATACGTTTGTCGAGCACGCACGGGCGTTTATCGGCCGGGCATTCCCGACCATCCAAAATAACCCGGACTATACCGCCATCATTAACGATCGCCACTTCCAGCGTTTGCAGGAACTGCTGGCGGATGCCCGCGCCAAAGGCGCGACGCTGGTTGAACTGCAGCCGCAGGGCGAACCCAATGCCGATGCGGCAAGCCGCAAGCTGGCGCCGACGCTGGTGCTGGATGCCACCGATGAGATGCGGGTGATGCAGGAAGAGATTTTCGGGCCGATTCTGCCAATTAAAACCTACCGCGATGCCCATGAAGCGCTGGATTACATCAATGCGCATCCGCGCCCACTGGCCGCCTACTACTTTGGTGATGATGCCGCGCGCCAGCAAGCGTTCGCCGAACACACCACCTCCGGGGCGCTGGTGATTAACGATGTGATGACCCACGCCACGGTTGAAACCCTGCCGTTCGGCGGCGTTGGCCCATCCGGCATTGGCGCTTATCACGGTATTCACGGCTTCCGCCGTTTCAGCCACGCCAAAGCGGTGGTGGTACAAAGCCCGGGCGGGGAGTCCAACCTGCGTATGCGCGCGCCTTATGCCGAAGGGCTGGCCCAGATTGAAGCGCTGTTGGCCGGTAAGTAACCACTAAGCACACCCTATTCCGCATGCTGGAGAATAGGGCGCATAGGCTCGCCGCATTGCTGATAGGGGTGTGTTGCCCTGCAACGCGCGCGAGCCGGCGGCTGGCCTGTACGGATTATTTAAACACGTACGCTACCCCGAAGCGGAAACGAAACTGCCGCTCACTGGATTTTGCCGAGCGGCTAATGTCGCCAAAGCTGATATAAGGGCTCCATTCTTTTTGTTCACCCATATTGTAATTAAATTGCAATTCTTGCTCATAGTTGGTTTTCTTGTTGGCGAAAAGATCTTCATCACCATGCATATAGATAATTTTGTAGGTTGTGACCAAATCATTAAAGCGATAACGCAGATAACCATCTACCCGATTAACGGTGCGGTGCTTATTCGTGGTGCATACCGTCCCCACGGTATTGCAAACATCATCATGCGCGTAGTCGGTTAATTCGATGCGATATAACCCGCCGATCGACCAGCTGTCATTGATTTTATACCAGGGGGAAACGCCAAATTTCCATTCGGTGCGTGTTGAGTTGAATTCTGGTTGAAACAGCGGCGAAATAGATAAATTGCCGAACTGATATTTTTTGGCGAGCGTCATCTCCACCGCATTTAATACGGTGTCGTTGTAGTATTTATCCTTGGTGTTGGCACCGCCGGTTTTAAATTTTGTTTCAACCGCAAACGAAAAATTTTCAGGCAGCTGTGCGGCGAAGGTTAGTTTGTCGTAGTGTGTGCGATCCCGCGCCCGGTAGTCATGCCGATAATCAAATGAAACCTTATTGATAAAGGATTCCGCACTGGCCTGGGTGAAAGGAATAACGGTGAGTGTGGCGAAAATTAACGTACTTTTTAACAGTTCCATGTTTATCCCATTATTAACGATTAAATGACAAAGGCTTAATTAAGTTACCCAAAATAATTCGAGTTGCAGAAAGGCGGCGACGCAGTGACAAATTCGTCAGGAACGAATTTTCCTGGCCTCTGGCCAGCCTCCGGTGAGAGACAAGGATGTCTCTCATCAATCCCCAGGAGCTTACCGAAGTCAAGTGACTGGGGTGAGCGAGGAAAGCCAACGCATCTGCAGCTTGAAGTATGAAGGGTATATTTTTATTCGCTTAGCGTGATGACGTCATACATAACACTCCCGCCTTTCAATTCCAGGGAGATTGTATTGTTGCCTTTTTTAAGCTGTGCCGGTGTTATCGCTATCTGTTTAAAGTGATAGCGGCCGTTTTTCAATGCGCCGCGGTAAATGGTTTTGTCATTCTCATATTTCAGCGTTTGAATCGTTTTCCCGTTAACCACCACCGCCAGTTCCGGCGCCGTCGGGTTACTCATTGAGCCGTTACTGGCCGCGGCCAGCGCAATATTCAAGTAATAGGTTTTGTTCTTGGGCTGCATGGCAAAGCGAATATCCCATTTCCCCGGCTTGGTTTGGGCGTAATACCAATCCCGCTGGTAATCGCTACGGCCAATGGTAAACGTCAGGTTGGCCGGCACCGCATTCTGCCAGCGATAATTTCGGGCTTCATGGCCGAAGCGGAATTCGCCGGCCTGACGGTCTGCCTGGCCGATAGCCCAGATAACCGGTTTGGCGTGGGGGATCGTGATATCCGGCAAGCGTTGGTGGTTGCCGCTAACGGTGACGGTTTGTTGCGCCAGGATGCCGGGCTGCGTGCCGCTGTCGGCATACACCGCCAGTTTATATTCCCCTGGCCTGACGTGGCCGATGCTGAACTTGCCTTCGCTGTCGGTGACCGCCTGGAAAGAATAACCCCGCGTCTGAAGATTAATGGCTTCATCCAGGGATGAGGAAAGTATGACGGTCACGGGCCATTGGCTATGTACCTGGCCGTTCAGCGTGGTGCGTTCCAGCGGATAGCGTTTGTCATCCAGCCAGCGATAGGGCCAGGCGGCTTTTTCGGCCGCTGACCGCCGGCTGGCGTCGTTAAGCATTTGCTGCTGATTACCCTGGTTGATATACAGCAGCCACGGACCATAGAGTTTTTTCCAGCCGGGGCGGGCGACCATGTCCGGCGTGCCAAAATGCGCGCCGGTCATATAGTTCAGGATGATCGCATCCTGGTGCACCAGCAGCTCTTGTTTTAGCGCATCGCCAGAAAAGTACTCCGGGCTGGCGTGAATCAGCCAGGCACCGACGCCATGGCCGAAGACGCCCCAGAAAGGGAGCGCGTGCAGATAACCGGCAAAGTCATATTTGGAATACACTTCGCCTTGGGGTAAACGCCAGGTTTCATCTTGTACTTTCGGTAATTGCTCAAGCTGGCCATAAAGCAACGGTTGCCCGGTGCGCACGCCGTTATAAAGATGATCAAGCCTGGCGGGATCGAACCGGTAGACGTTGCGCAGCTCACTGATGACCACGTCTTGCTTTCCCGCATTTTCAGCGACGACATAGCTATAAATACCGCTGATGCCTTTGCGCATAATCAAATGATATTCCAGGCGCAATAATCCCCGCTGGTCATCGATATAAGCAATATGCGCCATCTCCGGCCCGTTTTTAATAACGTCAACCCGGTTTGGCGTAAAGTCTTTTACGCCTTTAACATAATAATCCAGATAGGCGCTGCGCCGTTTGCTGGGATCTCTTTCCGCCCCGGAAAGGTGAGTCACGATATTCTCGCCGTTTTTTATAATGCTGGCGGCGCTGCCGTCTTCGCTGAATTCAACTTTTATCAATCCATTGTCCAGCGTGGTTTTTAGCCCGGAAGTGGTTAATGCAACAGGAGCCGTACAGTGGCCGTAAGGCGACAGAACAAATCCAATCAGAAATAACATGCTTTTTTTCACAATCATCCCTCTTGGTGTTAATTGACATTATCAATGCCGTGCGAGCGGTGTTAACGTCATCCTTAAATTATCTCCAATGGAGACGGTGAGTGTTATTTTAATTTTTAGGCGTGGATAATAATGATGATGATGATGAGAAGGGGCCGATATGGCGGGGCCTGCGTCCTGCTAATGACCATCAGATATCCGTATCTCTACCTATACCCGGTAAACTTCAGATTGCAGGCGTGTTGGCCGCAATCTAAATTATTTTGGCCATTGGCCTTTGTGACGACAACATAGCTAAAGTAGAGGGGAAGGTGGCGATGCACCTTTATGATATTGCCATGTCGGCGTTTTATCAGGCAATGATATGAAGGGCGCGCGGATCCGTATCACATAAAATACAATTCGTCATCGCAGAAATTAATGGTTGTCGTAAAAATTACCTGGCCCATCCCTGGGCGACGTCTTGGTTGTGGGGCGGGCGCTATTTTAGCCGGCCATGGGTTTACGGCCGGCGCTGAGCAGCTTCGGCAGATTAAACTCAATCCAGTCCGTCAGTTGAATTACCTGCATATACACTTCCCGCCCTAACGGCGTTAAAGAATATTCGGTATGTGGGGGCACCACCGGCAGGCTTTCACGGTGCACAAACCCATCCTTCTCAAACGTCTGCAGCGTTTGTGCCAGCATTTTTTCACTGATGCCGCTGATTCTGCGGCGCAGTTCGCTAAAACGCAGCGTCTCATCATCCAGCGCAATCAGCACCAGAATCCCCCAGCGGCTGACAATATGCTGCAGTATCACGCGGGAGGGGCAGTCGGCATCCAGCAGCTTGCCGTACCGAACCGCCGGCAGGCCCGCACCGTTCTCTTTACGCATCGTTTTCCCCATGACAAATAAAATTAACACTAACAAAAAGGTAAGTACTTACCAAAGGATAGTATATCTTTTATAGTGATTGCCGTACAGAGAAAGCCGGGAATGGCTCCGGCAGTGCAGGACGATCCTGCTTATCACATCACACTGAATAGAGGTTGTTATGATTGCAGTTACAGGTGCTACCGGCCAACTGGGCCGCCTCGTGATCGAGGCATTATTGAAAACCGTTCCGGCTAACCAGATTGTCGCCGCCGTACGCAGCCCGGAGAAAGCGCAGGATCTGGCTAAGCAGGGCCTGGTGGTGCGGCAGGCGGACTACAGCCAGCCGGCCACGTTGCAAGCGGCGTTCCAGGGGGTGAGTAAGCTGCTGCTGATCTCATCAAGCGAAGTTGGGCAACGCGCCGCGCAGCACCAGGCGGTGATCGATGCCGCCAAGGCCGCCGGGGTGGAACTGATCGCCTATACCAGCCTGCTGCACGCGGAAACTTCGCCGCTGCTGCTGGGTGAAGAACACCGCCAGACAGAGGCGGCATTGCAGCAGTCCGGCCTGCCGTTCGTGCTGCTGCGTAATGGCTGGTATAGCGAAAACTATGCCGCCAGCATTGCGCCGGCGCTGGCTCATGGCGCCTTTATCGGCGCGGCAAAAAACGGGCGTATTGCTTCTGCTGCCCGCGCAGATTATGCGCTTGCCGCCGCCAAGGTTCTGCAACTGGATGGGCAGGCAGGCAAGGTGTACGAGCTGGCCGGCGACGACAGCTACACGCTGTCCGAGTTTGCCGCAGAGATTGCACAGCAGTCCGGCAAGGCGGTTAACTATGTGGACATGCCGCAGGCCGAGTTTGCCGCCGCATTAAAAGGCGCAGGGTTGCCGGCCGGCCTGGCCGACGTATTGGCCGATTCTGACGTGGGCGCTGCGCAAGGCGCGCTCTATGACGACAGCCATACGCTGAGCCAATTAATCGGCCGCCCAACCACGACCTATCAACAGGTTATCGCCGCTGCGCTGGCCGCGCTGTAACCGCTTGCGGGGGCTCAAGGCCCCCGTCATATCAGGCAACGCTGGCCCCAGGTTGTTCCAGCAGTTCACAAAGCAACTGGCGCTGTTGTTGCAGCGCCTGGCCGGTGCGCGCCCGGGGCCACGGCAGCTCGACCGGCAAAACATGGCGGATACGCCCCGGCCGCGGGGACATCACTACAATGCGGTCTGCCAGAAACAGCGCTTCTTCCACATCGTGGGTCACCAGTAAAATGCTTAGATGGGTTTGCAGGCGAATAGCCGCCAGGCTGTCCTGCAACTGCTGGCGGGTGAGCGCGTCCAGCGCGCCGAACGGTTCATCCAGCAGCAGGATGCTGGGCTGCGCCGCCAGCCCGCGGGCGATGGCCACACGCTGCGCCATCCCTCCCGATAGCTGGTGCGGCCAGGCCTGCGCAAACCCCTCCAATCCCATCATTGCCAGGTAATGTGCCACCTGGCGGGCGGTTTCTTGCGGTGGCAAATGCTGCTGCTCCATGCCGAGCGCGATGTTATCCGCCACTGTCAGCCAGGGGAACAGCCGCGCTTCCTGAAACACCAGGCTCACCCGCGGCGGAATGCCGTGCAGCGGGCGGCCGTTAACCCTGATCTGCCCATGTTCGGCTTGCTCAAGCCCGGCGGCCAGCCGCAGCAGGGTGGATTTGCCACAGCCGCTGGCGCCGATAATCGCCACCAGTTCGCCCGGGGCGAGCGCCAGGTTGATCTCCTGCAGGGCAGGGAGCGCCTGGCCGTTGACGGTAAAAAATTTACTGATATGGCTAAATTGCAGCGACATAGCGGCTCCGTAGGGTTATTAGTGAAAGCGCCAGGCGGTGAGGCGGCGTTCCGCCAGCGCAATGGCCTTGGCGGAAAGCGCCGCCACCAGCGCTATCAGCGCCACGCCGGCGAGAATGCGATCGGCTGCCAGCAATTGTTGGGCACGCATCATCATGCTGCCCAGCCCGTCGCCGGACGAGATAAAATATTCCGCACCGATGGTGCCGACCCAGGCGTGCATCAGCCCCAGCCGCAGCCCGGAAAACAGCGCCGGCAGCATGCCAGGCAGCACCAGTTTGCGCAGGCGCTGGCCTGGCGTCAGTTGCAGAATGCGGCTCACCTCCTGCAGCATTGGCGGCAACTGGGCAATACCCTGATGGGTGGCTAGTAGCACCGGGAAGAACGTCGCCAGCGCGATGAATACGATTTTGGCCATTTCCCCCAGGCCGAACCAGGCGGTCAGTAGCGGCAGCCAGGCGAACACCGCCACGCTGCGCAGGGCGGAAAGCAGCGGGCTGAACAGCCGATCGGCCATCGGCCAACTGCCGAGCAACCCGCCGGCCAACATGCCGGCCGCGCTGCCCAGCGCAAAGCCCTGTAGCATACGGAAAAGGCTGGCGGCCAGATCGTCCGCCAGCGTGCCGTTGAACAGGCCGTCGAACAGCGTGCGCCCGACGGCCGCCGGGGCCGGCAGGAAGGCGCTGGCCAACAGGCCGTGGGCGGCGGCAAACTGCCAGAGTGCCGCCAGCAGTAACGGCACCACCCAACCCGCCAGGGAAAAGCCCGCCGCCGGGGTGCGCAGGTTATCTGGGCTAATCACCTGCGCTGGCCAGTGCACCCAGCGCCGGGTCAGCCACAGCAGGCCTTTTTCACCGAGGAAGCCAAACGCGCCAATCACGAAAATGCAGACAAACACCAGATCCAGCATAAACAGCTGCCGGCTTTGCACCAGCAGATAACCGAGCCCTTCGCTTGAGGCCAGCAGTTCCACGGCGATCAGCGCTACCCACCCTTGCGAAAAGGCCAGCCGTACCCCGGTCATCAGGTAGGGCAGCATCGCCGGCAAGATCAGGCGGCGCACAAACGCCAGCGGCGGCAGGCGCAGGCTGCGCGCCGCTTCATACAGTTTTTGCGGTGTTTGCTGGATGCCGATGCAGGTATACAGCGCCACCGGCACCGCCACCGATTTGATTAAAATGGTGAGCTTGAGCGCCTCGCCAATCCCCAGCGCCAGCATCAGCAGTGGGATCCACGCCAGGGTCGGGATCTGCACCAGCACGGTAAAAATCGGCATTAACAGGCGGTTGGCGAACGGGCTTAGGCCAAACAGGGCGCCAAGCGCCAGCCCGACGAAAATGCCGCCGGCCAGCCCGAGCGCCAGGCGCCACAGGCTGATGGGCAGCTCATGGATCAGTTCTTCCGGGATAAAGGCCCGCGCGCTGTCGAACACCACCGCCGGCGAAGGCAAAATTTGCGCCGACATCCAGCCGTGGCTGCTGGCCAGCCACCAGCCGCCCAACAGCAGCAACGGCACCAGCAGGGCATAGTAGCCCGCTGCCGCCGCAGCGGCGGAAAAAGGAAGCGGGGGCGCGGCGTTGGCCGGCAAAGCATTTTTACGCATCATGGCTAAGCAGGCTTATTTTTGTGTTAGCAGCGACAGGCGGGTAATGCCTGCCTTTTCCAGATCGGCCAGCAGCCCGGCGACGATGCCGTAGTTGGCGCTCTGCTCGGCCTGCACCTGCACAATCAGGTTGCTATTGGCGGCTTTCTCCTGCGCCAGACGTTGCACCAGTTGTTCGCGCTCAATCGCCTCTTTATTGATAAAAAATTGCTGTTCGCCGTTGATGCTGACCACCAGCGGATCCTGCTGTTCGGCCGGCGCCACCGCCGCGGTTTTGGGCAATTGGATCGGGATGGCGTTGGTCAGCATCGGCGCGGTCACGATAAACACCACCAGCAATACCAGCATGACATCCACTAACGGCGTGATGTTCATTTCACTCATCACGTCTTCGTTGTTTTGCGAGGAAAACGCCATTTACACCGCCTCCCGCATGTTTTTGATTTCGAAAGGCGTGGGGCTGCCGCTCACCTGAAAGCCCTGGGCCTGCATCACGCTGTAAATGTCGTGGGCGAAATCGTCCATATCGGCCACCGCCAGCTTCAGGCGGCGTAGGAAATAGTTGTAGATCAGCACCGCCGGCACGGCGACCGCGATCCCGATCCCGGTGGCGATCAGCGCATTGCCGATCGGCCCGGCCACCGTATCCAGGCTGGCAGAGCCGGTCTGGCCGATACTCTGCAAGGCGGCCATTATTCCCCATACGGTGCCGAACAGGCCGATAAACGGCGAGGTGCTGCCGATGCTGGCGAGGATCGCCAGGCCGCTTTCCAGCGAACGGCGCTCACGTTGGATCTGCTGTTGCAGCGCGCGCTCTACCCGGTCCGGTAATTGGGCGTCGAGCGTTTTGCGCCCTTGCAGGTGCGCCGGCGCATCCAGCGCGGCCAGGGCCAACTGGGCCAGCGCGCCGGTGCGTTGGCTCTCGTTCAGCGCCTGGTGCAGATCCTCCTGCTGCCAGAACAGCTGTTTAAAGCGCTTATCGCGGCGCTGCTGGCGCAGGTATTGCGCCAGCTTGATCAAGCCGATGAACCAGGTTAATACCGAGAAAAACAGCAGTAGCAGGATAACGGCGCCCTCAGGGGAAGCCAGTTCAATGTGTCCGAGCGTCATAACCTTTACCTCATGAGTCAAGCGAGAAATCGATGGGAACAATTACCGAGCCGCTGACGGCCTGGCTGCCGCGGCGGGCCGGTACGAAAGACCAGCGCCGCACAGTTTCTTGCGCCGCCTTATCCAGCGCGGCGTAGCCGCTGGATTTTTGCAGGCGGATGGACAGTACTTTGCCGTTGGCGCCAACCTGCACATTCAGTAATACGGTGCCTTCCTGCCCCCGGGTGATGGCGGCTTCCGGGTATTCCGGCGCCGGGTTATGCAAATAATCGGCATTGGCCAGCGGCGGCGTGATCGGCTGTGTTTGCTGGCTGGCGGCGTTATTTGCCACGGCTTGTTGGGCCGGCGCCGGTGTGGCCGGCGTTTTATTTACCGGTTTGGCGGGTTTGACCGGGCGTTTTTTCTCCAGTGGTTTTTGCACTTTCTTTTCCGGCACGTTGGCCGGCGGCCGCGGTTTTTCCACCGGTGCCGGCGGTTGCAGCGCGTTTTCATCCACCGGCAGCGTTTTTTCTACCGGTGCCGGGGGCGCGGGTGGTTCTTCGGCCACCGGCGGCGGCTCTTGTGGCGCGGCGGTGAGTTCAATGTTGATCGGCAACTGGCGCGGCGGCGTGAGCAGCGGTGGGATCGCCGTGCGCTGCAACAGCAGCAGCGCCGCCGCATGCAGCGCCACGACCAGCAGTAGGGCCAGCCATCGTTCAGGCCGCGAAGCGCCGGCCAGCCCGGTGCGCGGCACAAACCGGCGACCGAGTGGCGCAGCGGCCGCCGGCTCCGTTGTTGTTGGCTGCCAGGCCGGCTCAGGTTCACCGGCATAGATTACTTGGGTCATTAAACTGTTCTCCAGGCGACAAATACCCTTCATACTTCAAGCTGCAGGTGTGTTGGCTTTATTACTCGGCCCATCCTTGGGCCTCGCCCCGATGGGGCCGCTGCCGGCAGCGTTCAAATCTGCTCCCGGCAGATTTGTCGCTCACCCCAGTCACTTACTCAAGTAAGCTCCTGGGGACTCGCTGCGTCGCCGCGTGATTCGGCCATTCGGCCTCACCCCTACGGGGCCAGCGCTAGCGCTGTTCAAAAACGCTTTTGCGTTTTTGTCCTGCAACTCGAATTATTTTGGGTACAGAGGATGAATTCGATTTTTCGTCCTTAGCGTTTAATGTCAAATTCGCTATATGCATATCGATATACATTTCATTTCTTTTATTTTCATCATTGCCGGTATTGGATAGGGAAATGCACGTTGACAGTGATTATCATCAACTTAATCGTAATTTCATTTTTAACTCTAATGCATACTGAGCATAGTTTTTTTTCATGTGCTGCATAGTGGCGTTATATTGCCGCTGCGACTGGTTTAGCGAATAAATAAAAATACAAATGCGTTTTATGTATTAGCCAGTTTGTTTTCTGCCGTTTAAATGTTGCCGGAGCGATGATGGTGGATTATGGGCATAAACGCAAAATAAAAAATGGGTGTAAAAAATGAAAGTGGCAAAAGGGTGGGTGTTTTTTGGCCTGTTGGCGGCCAGCGTATTTTGGCCCGGGGCGGCCAGCGCGGCGAATGAAATCCGCATTGCGGTTTCGGATATCGGCGCCGGCGAGCAACCGGCCGGCGGCGGGTTGATTGACGTGATTTACCGGCAGAAATTATTGGAGCAGGAGTTTGGCCGGGATGGCATCAACGTGCGTTGGCTGTTTATTAAAGGCGCCGGGCCGGTGATTAACGAAGGCTTTGCCAACCACCAGATCGACGTGGCCTACCTGGGGGATCTGGCCAGTATTATCGGCCGTTCGCGCGGGTTGGATACCCAGGTTATTGGCGCCGCGGCGCGTGGTATCAACCATTATCTGGCGGTGCCGCGGGGCGCGGATATTCACCAACTGGCCGATCTAAAAGGCAAGCGCGTTGGCCTGTTCCGCGGCACCGCCGCCGAGCTGTCCTTCCTGGCCGCGCTGCATTCGCAGGGCATGAAGGCCAGAGATGTCAAAATCATCAATCTTGATTTTGCTGCCGCCAGCGCGGCATTGGCGGCCAGGCAGATCGACGCGACCTGGGGCGGCAACAATACCCTGGCGCTGCGGGATAAGGGTGTGGCGGATATTCCGGTATCGACCCAGGTGCTTAACGGCGCCGGGCAGCTTAGCGGGTTGATCGTCATTGACGGCGAATTCGCCCGCCGTAATGGGGATATTCTGCGGCGGATTATTAACGTGCAACGCCACGCTGCGGCCTGGGCCAGCGAGGAAAAAAATAAAAACGAGTTTATTCAGTTGCTGGCAAAACAATCCGGTTACCCGGAAGCTATTTTGCGTGAGGAATGGGATGGATTGCCGCCGTTATCACAGCGGTTATCACCAGAGCTGGATAGTGCTTTTAAAGCACAGTTACAACTATCGATAAATACTGCGCTGGAAGCGCGCCTAATTCGCCAGCCAGTGAATATCGATAATTGGTTAAACGATGATTTTTTGAAAGCGCAGTGATTAATCACACGGCTGCTATTTCTTTTTATCAATTATTCCCGGCATACGGGGAATAGGCTGTTTTAAACTCGGGGAAAATATAATGACTATTAATAACCGTTATTTTTGGCGCTATCCGCTGGCCATGAGCTGCCTGTTGGCGGTGCCGGTGGGCGTACAAGCGGCCCAGACAGCCGCAGAAGAACAAACGGCGGCGACCGCGGCCGCCGGCCAAGCGGTGCAGCTCAAACGCGTTAAGGTCAGCGCCGCACGCCCTCTGGTTCGCCAGCAAACCACGCTGTCTTCGCAGGTGGACGGCAAAACGCTGGAACAGGAGCGGTTGTATCGCTTTGAGGATCTGCCGCAGGCGGTGACCGGGATGGATATTGCCGCCGCCGATACGCTGGATACGCGCGTCACCATTCGCGGCATAGGCGACGGCGGCGGCAGCGAAATCAACATCGGTATGCCGAGCAGCGTCGGGTTGTTCCTGGACGGTGTGCGCCTGTCGCGCCCGGGCATGTTGGCCAACGATCTGTTGGATATTGACAGCGTAAACGTGTTGAAAGGCCCGCAGGGCACCCTGTACGGCTTTAACACCACTGGCGGCGCGATAGATATCCGCAGCCGCAAACCCACCTTTACCCCGGAATATTCCCTGGAGCAATCAGTCGGCCAGCACGGCTATGTGCAGTCGAAGCTGATGGCCTCCGGTGCTTTGAGTGACACCCTGGCCGGGCGCATCAACCTGTCGCACACCGAAAGCGGCGGCTATGTCACCAACGTCGAAAACGGCCACAAGCTGGGCGGCAGCAATAACAGCGGCGTGCGTGGGCAGCTACTTTGGCAACCGCAGGATAACGTTAACCTGCGCTTTATCGGCGATTACAGCAAAGCGACCAGCTACCCGGTGATGTCGTTAGTCGGCACCCATGCGGTGAATGGCACCGACGGCTTCTTAACCCGGGCGCAGGCGCTGGGCGTGAAGGTGGTGGAAGGGCGGAAAGTGGCGCTGGACGACGAATCGAAAAACCGCGTCACCCAGGGCGGCGCGGCACTGGAGGCCAATGTGAAGCTGGAGAACGGCTTTGCGCTGCATTCGCTGTCATCCTGGCGTTATTTCCGTTTCCTGCCGCAAACCGCCGATGCGTTAAATATCCCGCTGTATGCCAACAGCGGCGCCGACGTGCGCGATCGCATCTGGGAACAGCGTTTCTGGGTTGACTCGCCGAAAGGCGGCCTGGTGGATTACACTCTGGGCGCTGATTATTGGGGCGAAAATATGGACACTTTCGCGCACGATTATTACGACGGCGGCAGCCAGGTGACGAGCTGGTACGGCAACACCAGCAACACCGGGAAATTCGTCCAGCGCTTTGGCGAGCTGAACGACAAGGCGTTCTCGGTCTATGCCAACGGCACCTGGCACCTGGGTGACAGCCTGGATCTGGTCACCGGCGTGCGCCAAACCTATGAGAAAAAGACCGGCTCCTTTAAGCGCATCAATAAAAACGATTTTGACTCCGGCGATCTGGCGCAAACCAACCACCTGCCGGCGGCGACCATCAGCGCCAACTGGTACGCCACGCCGAACGTTACGCCTTACCTCACCGTGGCCTATGCCGAAAAAGCCGGCGGGCTGAATATCTCTTCCGGCGCGGCGGCCAAGGCGGGCCTGGGCTCGTTATACATCGAGCCGGAAAAAACGCGGGCGGTTGAGCTGGGGGTGAAAACCCACTGGTTCCAGCGCAAGCTGGAATGGAATACGGCGTTGTTCTGGAGCGAAGTGCGTGATTTCCAGACGACCGCCTATGACGAAGAAACGCTCAGCAGCTACCTGATCAACGCCGGGAAGTTCCGCTCGCGCGGTATCGAATCGCAGCTCTCGGTCTACCCGGTTGAAGGGTTGAGCCTGAGCCTTAACGGCACCCTGCTGGATGCCTCGTACCTGAACTTCACCAACGCCAAATGCCCGGCGGAAATCTCGCTGCAGGCCGGCGCCCCGGCCACCTGCGATCTGACCGGCCAGCGGGTGTTCAACTCGCCGCGCCTGAGCTACAACGCCCGTATCCGTTATGAATGGAACACCTTTAATAATCTGCAGGCGTTCGTTTCCGGCCAGTGGTCGTGGCGCAGTTGGGCGTACGGCACCGTGGACAACTCGGCCTACACCCGCATTCCCGCCTATGGCGTGCTGAACCTGGCGACCGGCCTGAGCGGCAAGCAGGGCGATCACGGCTGGCATGTCTCGCTGTGGATGAAAAACGCGTTGGATAAAACCTACTACCGCGTCATGAAATCCGGGGATTACGGCTCGGCCTATGGTTCGCTGGGCGATCCGCGCATGGTTGGCCTGACGGTAGGCTATGACTTTAAAGGATAGTGTAATGCGCAATCTTCCTTACTCTCGGCGGCACTTTTTGCGCGACAGCACCTTGCTGACCCTGGCGCTGCCGCTGTGGAAATCGGCTACTGCGGCGGCGCCCAGCCATGCCGGGGCGGCGGCAACGCCCCACGCGGTGCAGTTACGTTGGCTGGAGGGGCAGCCGCCACGGGCGCTGAGCGGCGTCACCTGGGGCGCCCCCTGGCCGCAAGGGGCGGTGCCGGCGGGAAGCGGCTTTTTACTGCAGGACGGGCAGCAGGCATACCCGTTGCAGAGCTGGCCGCTGGCCTGGTGGCCGGATGGTTCGGTGAAATGGTCCGGCCATGCGCTGGGCGCCGCCACGCCGCGCGCCGGGGCACTCACTCTGCTCCCCACCGCCGCCGAGGCCGCGCCGCAGCGGAACCTGGCGACGGCAACCGAACAAGGCTGGCTGGTCGATACCGGGCAGATGCGCTTTAGCGTCTCCCGCAGCGGGCGGTACCTGATTGACGAGGTGTGGCAAAACGATCGCCTGGCGCTCACCCGCGGGCGGCTGGTGCTGCGTATCCAGTCCGGCGATGAGGCGGAAGGCACGCACAGCGTGGCGGCGTTTCAGGGGCAGGCGGGATCCGTCACCCTGGAACAGAACGGGCCGCAGCGGGCGGTCATCACTCTTCGCGGCAGCCATCAGCAGGATGAAAATAGCCGGGTCCCCTTTATCGTGCGCCTGTATTGCTATGCCGGTTCATCCTCTTTCCGGGTAGTGCATACGCTGATCTACGATAACGATCGGCCGCAGCAATCCGTGAAGGGCATTGGGCTGGCCTTTGATGTGCCGTTGCAGGGCGAACTGCACGATCGCCATGTGCGCTTCGCCTCTAACGAGGGGGGCGTTTTCGCCGAAGCGGTGCGCGGCCTGACCGGGTTGCGGCGCGATCCTGGCGCCCAGGTTACGCAGGCGCAGCTAAGCGGCAAGGCCACGCCGCCGCTGGCGGACTTTGCGCCCCAGGTAGCGGCCGGCCTTGGCTACATCCCGGCGTTTGGCAGTTACCGGCTAACGCAACACCACCCCGACGGCTACCAGATCCACAAGCGCACGGAGGCGGGGCTGGGCTGGCTGCTGTCAGCTACCGGTAGCCGGGCCGCCGGCGTGGGCTATCTTGGTTCACCGCAGGGCGGGGTGGCTTTCGGCATCCGCAACTTTTGGCAAAGCTACCCGGCTTGCCTGGAAATCGCCGGGGCGCATCAGCAACAGGCGACGGTCACGCTCTGGCTGTGGTCGCCGTGGGCGGAACCGATGGATATGCGCGCCTGGCACGGTGAAATGGGGCTGACAACCTTTAAAGCCCAGCGGGAAGCGCTGGATATCACCTATGAAGATTACGAACCCGGCTTTGATACGCCGCACGGGGTGGCGCGCACCAGCGAGCTGTTTATCGACGTGCTGCCGTCAACGCCGGATAACGCCGCTTTCGTGGATATCGCCCGGCGTATCCAGCAGCCGCCGCTGCTGGTGGCGAACGCCGAAGACCTCTGGCGTGCACGGGTGTTTGGCCCGGTGTGGGCGCCGGCCAGCGCCGTGAGCCCGCGCCATCAGGATCTCGCCGCGCAGTTGGCGTGGTATTTCGATTTTTACCGCCAGGAAGTAGAGCAGCGCAAATGGTATGGCTTCTGGGATTTTGGCGATGTTATGCATACCTACGACAGCGATCGTCACGTCTGGCGTTATGACGTCGGGGGCTACGCCTGGGATAACTCCGAGCTGAGTACCGATCTGTGGCTATGGTACTACTTCCTGCACAGCGGCCGCCCGGAGGCCTTCCGCATGGCGGAGGCGATGACGCGCCACACCGGCGAGGTGGACGTTTATCACCTGGGGCGTTTCAAACCGCTTGGCTCCCGGCACAACGTCCGCCACTGGGGCGACAGTGCCAAACAGCTGCGCATTTCCACCGTGGCGAACCGCCGCTTCCTGTACTACCTCACCGCCGATGAGCGCATCGGCGAACTGATGGATGAACAAATCGAAGGGGTGCGCACCCTGCGCGACGTGATGCCGGGGCGAAAGATCGGCCAACAGACGCCGGACGATCCTAAGCGCATTAGCCTCTATTTCGGCACTGACTGGAGTGCGATGGCCGCCGCCTGGCTGACGGCCTGGGAGCGGCATGGTGATCCACAGATGCGTGAACGCTTGCTGAAAAGTATGCGTTCGATCGCCGCCCAACCGCACAGCTTCTTTACCGGCCTGGCAGAGATGGATCCTGATACCGGCGTATTCGCCCCCGCTGGGCCGGAACAGCTGTTTATTTCCCACCTGAGCGCGGTGTTTGGCCTGGCGGAAATTTGCAGCGAGCTGCTACAACTGCTGCCGGACGAGGGCTTTACGCACGCCTGGATGGATTATTGCCGGTTATATAACGATCTGCCGGCGCTGAGCGCGTTCGTCGGCAAGCCGGTGAAAAAGCTCAACCTGGTGCAGGGCCACGCTCGCCTGACCGCCTTTGCCGCCTGGCATCAACAGGATAAAACGTTGGCGGCGCGCGCCTGGCGGGAGTTTTTCAGCGGGGAAGGGGGGATTGTGCAACCTAACACCACCACCCGACTGATCCGCCCGCCGGCGGTGCTGGCGCCGTTGCAAGAGGCCGGGATTGACTCCTCCATCGACAAACGCTCGGGCAGCACCGGCGACACTAATCTTGCCACCAATGCGGTGGCGCAGTGGGGGCTAACGGCATTGGCGCTGCTGGCGCTGTTGGATGCCCCGGTGCCTTCCCACTAACACATCCGCGCCGACAGGCTTATAACAGGAAAAAAACATGACGGAATTAAACACCGCTGTGCAGCAGCCGGATCCGGGCGAGCCACAGGAGATTGACTGTTGCCCTTCTTCATCACCCAAGGCTGAACACCAATACCTTTTGCGTTGGGCGCCCGCGCCGGCGGCGATGCCCTGGCATTGGCGGGTGGAGCAGGAGGATCCGCAGCGAACGTTGGTGCAGGCCGAACCGGGCCAACTGACGTTGGAGAGCGCCGCCGGCCTGACCGTGTGGCTGGATCACCCCCTTTCCGGCGCCTACCGCATTCGTTTTGTGCGTGAAGTGCAGTTGGCCGGGCGGCCCTACGATCGGCTTTCCGATCTGAACCAGTTTTGGGCGGCGCGCGACCCGGCAAACCCTAATCTGTTCACCCGCAGCGGCGTGTTGAATGAATACGACGATCTTGATCTTTACTATGTGGGGATGGGCGGCAACTGGAACAGCACCACCCGCTTTCGCTACTACAACGGCCGCGGGCAGCGCCAATTGCTCGGTGAGTTTACCGACGCCCAACACCTGCTGCAGCCCAACCGGCAATATGAGATTGTGATCGAGGTGGGCAGCGGCGGCACCCGTTTTCTGGTGGATGGCGAACCCTATTTCCAGGCGCGTTATGCCGCACCGCCCGCCGCGGGTTATTTCGGCTTCCGCACCGTGTGGTCGCGCCAGGTGATTACGGATTTCGCCATCATGCCGTTGTAGCCGCGGCCGGGTTGCCGTGCAGATCTTTATCGACCTGCACGAAGGTCGCCATCAGCGTTTGCGTCAGCCAGGGGAGCCGGGCGCCCGCCAGGGAGATGATGCCGTAATGGGTATAGAACTCATCGGTGTTGTCATCCAGCCCGGCGATTTTCAGCATGTGCAGGCCGTGCCGCGCCGGAGTTTTGAAATGGTTGGTGGTGCCGATGGCATCCGAGTGGCGGATCACGTCCAGCAGGCTGTAGCCATTTTCGCACTCGATGCTGGTGCGGATGTCCTGGCGGCCGCTCAGCTGCACCAGCGCCCGGTGCAGGTTCGGCGGGCGGATGGTGGCGGCCAGCGGGTAGCTGAACAGCTGTTCGACGGTGATTTCGTCAAAGGCCGCCAGCGGGTGCTGCTGCCGGCAGCAAAACCCCCAGCGGTGGCGGGTGAGCGGCTGCACCGTATAGCGGGCATCAAACTCAAAGTTGCGGGTATCGGCGACGATAAAATCAAATTTTTCCGCCAACAGCCCCTTGCCCAACGCCTGCCAGTTGTCCACCCGGAACACCAGGCGGATCTTCGGCGAGTGGCGCGAAAAAGCGCCGATCACCTGGGGCATCAGCCATGCGGCGGGCGCCGGGCCGCAGCCAAATTGCACTTCGCCGGCCTCTTTTTCACTGAAGGCGGCGATGTCGTTGAGCAGATCTTGGCTCTGGTGGGTTAAGCGCCGGGCGTGCTCCAGCACCACCAGGCCTTTACGGGTGGGTTCCAGATCGTTATGGCGGTCGATCAGCCGGGCGCCCACGTTCTGCTCCAGTGCCTGAATGCTGCGGCTGAAGGCCGACTGTGAGATCTGCATCGCCTGCGCGGCGGCGGTGAAGTTGCGATGTTCAATCAGGGCGATAAAGTGGCGCAGTTGGCGTAGATCGATATTCATCATCGGATGTTATGCACAAGTGTGGGAGTTAGCGCCCAGACTAGCGGGCTTTCCACCAATAAAAAAATAATAGATAACTTTTTTATATTCCTTTTAGCTATACCTAAAATAATTTGGGTGACGGGGGAGAAGGCTTGGGGGGATTGAGACAATTCCCTTTACGCTGGTGGCGGCAGAGTATTGTTTCGGCAACGTTCTTTGCCCTGACCGAGAGGGTTTCGGTCGCTATAACTCGGTCGTTTTTTGTCGCACCGCAGCCCGCGCCCGAGTAAGGGGCCGATGGCGCGGCCCCTAACGACCCCGCGCCTGCGCCATATCAGGCGGCCGCTGCGCGGCTGCCCTCACTGTGTCACTGCGCATCAACGGCCGGCTACGACAGGCGTCCCTGCCTGTCTCGCCTGAAACCGCCGTCCTGGCGGTTTCGCCTATGCTACGTTCCGCCGTTCGGCGCCTTCAATGGCTTTCACACCCGTGCTCCACTCACCACATAAATCGTCTTTGAAATTGAATAAATTAGCCCATGTCAAAATTGGTGGTTAGGTTGCCCGGTGGCGATAGATTGGGGGGGACGTTTAGCGCGCATCTTGGGCTGCCGAGCAAGGCACCGTTGCCAGGGGCAATCGGCCACGGACGGTCGATTGAGGCGAGACAAACAGGGATGTTTGTCGTAGCCGACCCGTCCGGCGACGGGGACGCGGCGAGGGTACCCGCGTAGCGGGCAGGCCATGTTAAGCGCAGGCCGGGGTGTCGGGGCCGGGCCTTCGGCCCTGACAATTGCCGTGTACGATTGCCGCAAAGAAACACAGTATGATTAAGGCAATTCCCTTTACGCTGGTGGCGGCAGAGTACTGTTTTGGCAATGTTCTTTGCCCTGACCGAGAGGGTTTCGGTCGCTATAACTCGGTCGTTTTTTGTCGCACCGTAGCTCGCGCCCGAGTTAGGGGCCGTGGGCGCGGCCCCTAACGACCCCGCGCCTGCGCCATATCAGGCGGCCGCTGCGCGGCTGCCCTCACTGTGTCACTGCGCATCAACGGCCGGCTACGACAGGCGTCCCTGCCTGTCTCGCCTGAAACCGCCGTCCTGGCGGTTTCGCCTATGCTACGTTCCGCCGTTCGGCGCCTTCAATGGCTTCCACACCCGTGCTCCACTCACCACATGAATCGTCTTTGAAATTGATAAATTAGCCCATGTCAAAACCGGTGGTTAGGTTGCCCGGTGGCGATAGATTGGGGTGTTGACGTTTAGCGCGCATCTTGGCCTGCCGAGCAAGGCGCCGTTGCCAGGGGCCTTCGGCCCTGACAATTGCCGTGCGCGATTGCCGCAAAGAAACGCAGCACGATTAAGGCAATTCCCTTTACACCGATGGTGGCAAAGGGTGGTTTTATCAACATTCTGCGTGCTTCTTGGCCGCGGCATTTCGCATCACAGTACCGTTATTGGTGATAACTGGCTAACCCACTGGCCTCCAACTGACGGATGGCCGCCGCCCAGTGTTTTTGCGTGATCTCATCCGTGCCGCTGCGAAAACGCGCCGACTGTGCCTTGACCTTTTCGATCGCGGCCGGCGGCGCGTAGTGCAAATTGTCCCGCCCACCGGCGAGCGCCGCCACCTGAATGTTGCAGGCGCGCTCCAAACCGTGCAGCTCTCGGAACGCGTGCTCAATGCTCACGCCGCCGGCCAGCAAACCGTGGTTGCGCAAAATCATCACGTTGCTGTGGCCCAGATCGTTAACCAACCGGTCCTGCTCATCCAGATCGAGCGCGACGCCTTCGTATTCGTGATAGGTAATCCGTGAATAATAAGCCAGCGCATGCTGCGACAGCGGCAACAGCCCGTCTTTTTGCGCCGATACCGCTGCGCCGTCTTTGGTGTGGGTGTGCAGCACGGCTTTCAGATCGGGCCGGGCGCGGTGTATGGCACTGTGGATCACAAAGCCGGCCTGGTTAATGCCCAGCCCGGTGGGATCGGCAATGATATTGCCGTCCAAATCGATTTTCACCAGGTTGGAGGCGGTGATTTCACTGAACAACAGGCCGTAGGCGTTAATCAGGAAGTGCTCTTCCGCGCCCGGCACGCGCACCGAGAAATGGGTATAAATATGATCGGTCCAGTGATACAGGGCCGCTAACTGATAGGCGGCGGCCAGCTTAACGCGCACCTGCCACTCTTCCTGGCTGACGCCGTTTTTTACCTCGCCGGTATTGGCGGTAGGGATAGACACCAAAGACATAACAACTCCCGTTAACGGTGGTTTGATAAGTGTTGGCCGCGACTGGCGCTCGATTACCAATCGATCTCTTGGCCCAGTATTTTCAATATGTCCTGCCGGCGCTGAATCAGCAGCGGATCGCCCCGGTGGCGCGGATAGGCCAGCGGCACCGCAAACTGCGCCAAAATCCGGCTCGGGCGCGGCGAAAGCACGATCACCCGATCGCACAGCAGCAATGCCTCTTCGACGTCATGCGTCACCAGCAGGCTGGTATAGCCCTGGCTCTGCCAGAGGTTAATCAATTCGCGCTGCATACTGATGCGGGTCAACGAGTCCAGTTTGCCCAAAGGCTCATCCAGCAACAGCAGGCGCGGCTCGTTGAGCAGGGCGCGTGCCAGCGCGGCGCGTTGGGCCATCCCGCCGGAAAGCTGTTTGGGGTAGGCGTTGGCGAACTCGTTCAGGCCAATACGGCTGATCAATCCGTCGGCCTTTTGCTCCTGGCCATTCAGCCCCTGCGCCTGCGGCCCGAGCAGCACGTTCTGCCGCACCGTCCGCCACGGGTAAAGCGTGGGATCCTGGAAAACCAGAATGCGTTCGGGGCTGGGGGCGCCGAGCGGCTGGCCGTCGGCCAGCAGGTGGCCGGTTTGTAGCGGCTCCAGCCCGGCCAGCAGGCGCAGCAGGGTGGACTTGCCGCAGCCGGAAGGACCCAGCAGCGCGACGCTTTCGCCGGCGGCAATGCTTAGGCTGATGTTGTCCAGCACGGCGATTTCCCGTTTCCCCAGGGTGAAGCTGTGGCTGACGTTCTGCACGTCTATCGCTGTGCCCGTGGCGTTTATCCGCGCCTGGGCGGCTTGGGCTACCATTTCATCACTCCTTTTTGCCAACTGAGCAGGCGATCGCGCACGAAAAACAGCAGGCTGATCAGCCCCGAGCACAAAAAGGCCATCACAATCAGCGCCGCATACATATTTGGGTAGGCGGCCCAGCCCTGCGCCCACTGCAAATAAAAGCCGATGCCGGCCTTCACCCCGACCATCTCCGCCACGATCAGCACCGAGAAAGAGGCGCCCAGCCCCATAAACAAACCGACGAAGACGTTCGGCAGGGCGGCGGGGATTGCCACGTGGAAAATCAAAAAGCGCTGGCTGGCGCCCAGAGTGCGCGCCACGTCGTAATAGGCTTTGTCGATGTTAGCGACGCCCGACCAGGTGAGGACGGTAACCGGAAACCAGGTCGCCAGGGCGATCAGAAACACGCTGGCGCCGAAGCTGCTGGGGAAGATAAACAGGCACAGCGGCAGTAACGCGGTTGAAGGCACTGGCCCCAGAATGCGCAGTATCGGATGCACCCAATAGCCGATTCGCTGCGACCAGCCGATCGACACGCCGCTGATAAAGCCGACCAGGGTGCCGATCACCACCCCCAGCAGCAATAACGATAACGAGTGGTACAGGCTGTTTAGCAGACGCGGCCAGTCGGTGAGGTACACCTCAATCAGCGCCTGCGGCGGGGCGAAGAACGGCAGCGGCAGCGCGCCGGTTTTCACCGTGAGCAGTTCCCACAGGCTGAAAAACAGCGGCAGGGCGATCAGCCATTGCCCGGCGCGCTGCAGGCGTTGCCCACGGCCTTGCCACTGCCGGTAGCTGAGCGCCAGCGCCAACAGCGCCACGCCCAGCGCCAGTTGCAGCCCGGCCCACGCCTGGCTGTATGGCCATTGGCGGTTGACGTTGGGCCAGTAGGTGGTGATAAGCCCGGCGGCCAGCCAGGCCGCCGCCGCCAGCAGGCCGGTGAGCCAGATCCGCTGGCCGGCGATTTTTTCGCGTTTCACGGTTCGATCAAGCAAATACGTTGGCATAGATGCTCTCCGCAAATTGGTGGGCGTCGGTACTGGGCTTAATCACCTGGACCAACTGCAAATCGCTGACGTACTGCGTCAGCTCTTTAACGAAGGCTTCGCCCACCGCGTGGTGGCCGTGCGCCTGGCCGTGCAGAATGCCGGCCACTTCCTTGACGTTGGTGTTCAGCGCGTGGGCCATAAAGGCATCGGCAACGCTTTCCGGGTGCTCCGCCGCGTAGCTGTGGGCATCCAGCAGCGCCTGGGTCAACGCCGCCGCCGCGGCTTTGTGTTCGCGGGCCAGCGAGCCGCTGACGCCGACCACGCAGCAGCTGAGGTTGGCGTACTCGCCGGTCATATTGCTGGCCAGCAGTTGGTATTTGCCGGTGTCCAATAAGCGGTAGCTGAACGGTTCGCTGCCGCTGATGGCGGCAATTTCCTGTTTATCCAGCGCCACGCTCAATAAATCGGCGGGATAGACCTTCCATTGCACATCGGCGATCGGGTCCACGCCGTGGCGTTTGAGCAGGATGGCAAAAAAATTCTTGTCGGGGCCGGCCATGTCGGTCACGCCGATAGTTTGCCCTTTTAGCTTTTCCAGGCTGGTAAAAGGGGCGTTTTTGGCGGTCAGCAAATTCAGGCAGCCGCCGTGGGTGCCGGCGGTGAGCTTCACGTCAAAACCCTGTTCCAGCGCTTTCAGCCAGCGCAGGGCCATACCGATGCCCGCATCGGCCTTGCCGGTGGCGATCGCTTCCAGCAGCAGATCGGTCGAGTTGCCGAAGTTGACGAACTCAACGTCCAAATTGTATTTGCTGAAGAAGTGCTGCTGCTCCGCCACCGTAACGGGGGCAATACACACCGCGCTCTGATTGATGGCGAGCTTCAACTTGTAAGGAGCCGGCAGGCGCAGCGCGTTGCCGTCTTCCTGATGCATGGCCGCCATATCATGGGCGAACAGCTTCGGCGAGATGCCGGCTAACACCGGTGCCGCCAGCAGGCTGCCGCCCAGGCTGAGGAATCTGCGGCGTGAATACTGGGCAATGTGTTTCATGGCTGACCTTCCTGTTGTGTTTGCGCCAGCGGCGGTACGCTAAAGCCGTTATCAAAGGTGTGGGTAACGTCAAGCGGTTGCCGGATCAGCCCGTTAGCCTGATAAAAATCGGCGGTGGCCTGCTGTTGGCGCACGGTTTGATCGTCAATCTGTTGCCAGCGCAGTTGGCGGCTGGCGAACTGCTCGCGTGCGATATCGGGTGGGAACTTAATGATTTGCCCCAGCGTTTTGCCGTAGCTGTCGAGATTGGCATAGGCCCAGCGCTCCGCCTTTGCCAGGCGGTTGAGATAATCCTGCAGCGCCTGGCGTTTGGCGCTATCGCTGAGCGTGGCATCGGTGGCCGCCAGGAAGGTATTCCCCGGCAGCAGGCCGGTGCCGCTGACCAGTACATGCCCTTGCCCGGTTTTAACCAGTTGAGTGGTGTAAGGCTCCCAGGTGGCCCAGGCGTCGACCGAGCCGCTAAGTAGCGCCACTTTGGCGTCCACTGGCCCTAAAAAGACCCACTGCACGTCGGCGGCGGACAGGCCGGCCTGTTGCAGCGCCTTCAGCGCCACGAAGTGGCCGATCGAACCTTTGCCGGTGGCGATGCGCTTGCCTTTCAGATCTTGGCCGCTTTTCAGCGGCGAGTTCTCGCCCACCAGTACTGCGGTGCCCGCCGGATTACTTTTATCCACCGCGACCGCTTTAACCGGCGCCCCCTGCGCAAGGGCAAACAGTAACGGCGCATCGCCGATAATGCCGACGTCGACCGCGCCGGCGTTCAGTGCTTCGGCAAGTGGGGCGGCGGCGGGGAACTCGGCCCATTTGATATCGTAAGGCAGGTTAGTGAGTTCGTTGGCCGCTTCCATTTGTGAACGCATACCGCCTTTTTGGTCGGCGATATGCAAGGTAATACGCGCGTCGGCGGCCAGCGCCTGGCCAGCCAGGCCAATAAGCAGTAAAGCACCCAGAGTCTGTTTAATACGCAACATGTTCATCATTTCCTTTGGTCTAAAGCGGTGTTGCCAAAGCCCGTGCTCTGCGTCAGCGGGCGGTTGATGCGGGTGTGCCGCTGCCTAATGCCGCTTTGCCGGCGTTAATCCACGCGCTGTCGTTTTGCGGGGTATGCACCCGGCCGCACAGTACGTTGCGGTAGTGGCGTTCCAATGGGTTGTGGCGCGTCAGGCCATGGTTGCCGGTCAGCGCCAGCGCTTTTTCCACCGCATTTACCGCGTTTTCGGTGATGGTGACTTTCGCCAGGTTGGCCTGTTCGGTGGTGAATGCCTGCGCCGCCGCCTGGCGCAGCAGGCTTTGGTTCACCAGCAGCAGGCCATCGATTTGCCCGATGTTTTCCTGCACGCGCGGCAGGCTGGCTAACGGCGCGCCCAGGCTGGCCGGCACGCGTTGTTGCAGCCAGGCGATCAGCCAGCGGCGCGCCGCCTGCGCAATGCCGTCATAGATGGCCGGCAGCAGGGCGGTGTGGGCATTGGCGGCGGCCTGGATCTGCGCCGTATCCGGCGCCGGCGGTCGATCGGCCGGGTAAGTCCCCACCACATGGCTCAACGGCACCGCCACGTTGTGCAGTATCACCTCGTGGCTGCCGGTGGCGCGCATCCCCAGGTGATCCCAACTGTATTTAATGGTGATGCCCGGGCTATTGCGCGGCACCAGCCAGGTGCCCACCTGCGGGTTGGCGTCATCGCTGCGTGCCCAGATCGCCAGCCAGCTTAGGCCCTCAATCCCGGTGGTATAGAGCTTGTGGCCGTTGAGCAGCCAGCCTGCCGGCGTACGCGCCGCCACGGTGTGGGGCAGGCCGCCGCGCGCCGGGGAACCTAACTCTGGCTCCACCCGCAGGCTGTTGATCAACGCCCCGTGCTGCACCGCGCTTTGGCTGATGGCGCAGCGCAGCGCCTCCGGCCAGTCGGGATTGGCGGCCAGGCGCAGGTGGTGCAGGTACTGCATGCAAACGATCAGCGCCGTGGACGGTTCGCCCTGTGCGATGGCGCTGATAACCTGCTGCAGGGTGGCAAGGCTGGCTTCGGCGCCGCCGTAACGCTGCCCGCAGGCCAGCCCCAACAGGCCATGCGCCTGTAGCCAGGCCAGATTGGCGTGTGGGAATTCGCCGCTGCGATCCAGCGCCGCGGCCTGTTGCGCCAGTTGCGCGGTGATCTGCGCCAGCGGCGGCTGAATGTGCCGTTGGTGCGCCAGTGGGCGGGTAGACCAGACAGAGCTCATGTGGGGTGCCTCTTCCGTTGGCCTTCAGGCGCTTTGCCTGGCGGCGCGCTGGGCGATTTTGGCACGGGCGATCGGCAGCAGTTCTTTGCCGTATTCCTGGGCGTCGTTGAGCGGATCGAAACCGCGGATCAGGAAGTTGCGCACCCCCAGATCGTAGTAATCGAGCAGGGCGTCGGCCACTTGCTCCGGGGTGCCCACCAGCGCAGTGGAGTTGTGCCCGCCGCCGAACAGCCTGGCGATACCGGTCCACAGGCGTTTATCCACCACTTCGCCCTGCGCCACGGTTTTCAGCAGACGTTGAGCGCCCACGCTGTTGGGTTTGTTCTTATAGCCCACGCCGGTTTTTTCGGCATGTTCGGTGGCGACATGCAGGATCTCTTTAGCCTTTTCCCAGGCCTGCGCTTCGGTGGCGGCGATAATCGGCCGGAATGACACGCTGAAGTCGATTTGACGTTGGTGTTTGGCCGCTTCAGCCCGCACGCGCTGGATGGTTTCCTGGGTTTGCGCCAGCGATTCGCCCCACAGGGCAAACACGTCGGCGTGCTTGCCGGCCACGGCGATCGCCGCGTCTGATGAGCCGCCGAAAAAGATCGGGATATGGGGTTTTTGCAGCGGTTTTATCGCCGAAAAGGCCTGTTCGACCTGATAGAAATCGTTATGGGCATCGAACGGCCGTTCCTCGGTCCAGACCTGGCGCACAATATCTAAAAACGCGTCGGTGCGGGCATAGCGCTGATCGTGATCGAGGTAGTCGCCGTCGCGGCGTTGCTCTGCGTCGTTGCCGCCGCTAATGATATGCACCGCCAGGCGGCCGCTCAGCAGGTGCTCCAGGGTGGCGAATTTGCGCGCCGCCAGGGTCGGCGCGACGAAGCCCGGCCGGTGCGCCAGTAAGAAATTGATTTTCTGGGTAGAAAGCCCGGCCAACGCCGTGACCAGAAAGCTGTCGGGTTGATCGGACCAATGGCCGACCAGTAGCCGGTCAAAACCGGCGGCCTCGTGGGTTTGCGCAAAGCGCACAATGTAGTCGCGGTCAAATATCGGGCCTGCCGGGGGGATGATTTCCGAAGACAGACGGTGGCCGATCATGCCTAAAAATTGGACGCTCATTAGAACTCCTTGCCAGGACGCGTGATAGGGTTTGGCTGCCGGCCAAATGTTGGGCGATAAGCAGCGTGGTTTTTATACCCTATACGCGATGTTCTAATGATTTAAATGCATTTTTATCATATATTAATATGCATAAAGTTAATTATGATAATAATTGATTGTTTTTCATCGAATTAACTACGCAGTTCTTGCACGATCCTCTCGGCAAAAAAGGTGGTGGGGCGTTGCAGGTTGCCCAGCCCCAGGCTGCTGACCTGCCATAGTTGCACCTTCGGCTGAAAATCGGCCAGCTCAACAATGGCGATATCGTCCCGGTGCGGGCTGTGGGTTAACGCGGCCCTGGGCACCAGCCCAAGCCCCAGCCCCTGGGCCACTAGGCTGATTTGCAACTGGGCGCCGGCGGTTTCCACGTTGATTTTCAACCCCAGCCCCTGCGCCTGTAGGTCGCGGTTTAAGCCGGCGCGCAGGCCGCAGCCGTCGGGGTTCAATACCCAGCCGTAGTGGGCGCAGCCGCTGAGACGGGCGACGTTGAGGTTTAGGCTTTTGCCGGCGATCACCACCACTTCCAGCGGGCACAGCGCCTTTGCCACCAGGCTGTCATCGAAGCTTTGTTGCGCTGGCCCCATGGCGAGCAGGCTGTCCAGCTCAACGTTTTCCAGGCGTTTGATCAACTGCCCGCCCCAGCCGCAGACCACCTGCGGGCGCAACTGCGGGTAATGTTCGCCCAGCGCCACCAGCGCCGGCCGCAAGGCGATTTCACTTAGGCTTTGCGGGATGCCCAAGCGCAGCGGGCCGCTCGGTTCCGCATCCTGATTAAGCAGGCTTTCCAGCCGCTTGGTTTCGCGTTTGATCGTCAGGCACTGTTCATAGACGCGGTGGCCGATGGCCGTCAGTTTAAGCGGTTTGGTTTGGCGATCCAGCAGCGTGGCGCCCAGGCTTTGTTCAAAGCTTTGCAGACGGCGGGTCATGGCGGATTGGCTGATGCCAAGGTATTCCGCGGCCTGGTTAAGCGAAGCGAATTGCACCACCGCCAGCAGTGCGTCAATGTCGTCTGTACGCATGGAAACTCTCTTTATGTGTATTTTGCATTTTAGTTTATTACAAAAATGCATTTAAATAATAAAAAGTTCTTTGTTAGCGTGATAGGCACTGCTTCAGACAGGAAAGCCCTATGACAACGCCATTACGCTTAGACCGTTTACGCGGGTTCATTGAACAATTGGCCCAACTGCATCAACAGCCGCTGGGCGATGCGGCGCGGCTGGAACAGGCGGCGCAGTTGCTGGCCGAACTGGTCAAACAGGATGACTGGCTGGCCGAAGAGTACGCCCGCCCACACCCTAAACATTATCAGCAGTACCTGCTGCACGTTGATTCCGCCCAGCGCTTTTCCATCGTCAGCTTCGTTTGGGGGCCGGGGCAGGTCACGCCGATCCATGATCACCGTGTGTGGGGGCTGATTGGCATGCTACGCGGCGCTGAAATCAACCAGCGTTATGTGCTCGACGGCCAGGGCGTGCCCCAGCCCGAAGGCGGCGCCGAGCGGTTAACCGCCGGGCAGGTGGCGAAACTGTCCGAACAGGACGGCGATATTCACCAGGTCAGCAATGCGTTTAACGATCGCGTTTCGATCAGCATTCATGTGTATGGCGGCAATATCGGCGCCGTTAAGCGTGCGGTGTATGGTGAAAGTGGCGCGGTGAAGCCCTTTATCTCCGGTTACTCCAACACTCAACTGCCTAATATCTGGGACCTTTCTAAGGAAGTGTAAGTATGCCTGCCTTTATTTACCGTGATTTTTCCACCCTGCGCGCCGCGTTATTGGCCCGCCAGGAGTTGGCGCTGATCGATGTGCGTGAAGAAGCCGAATTTGCTGAAAGCCACCCGCTGTTTGCCGTGAATATCCCGCTAAGCAAGTTGGAGCTGGAAGCCTACCGGCGTATTCCGCGCCGCAGCACCCCGATTACCGTCTATGACAACGGCGACGGACGGGCCGAACAGGCGGCAAAGCGGCTACAGCAGTTCGGCTATGGTGATGTTGCCCTGCTGGCCGGCGGCCTGGCGGGCTGGCAAGCCGGTGGCGGCGAGCTTTTCCAGGACGTGAATACGCCAAGCAAAGCCTTTGGCGAACTGGTGGAAAGCCGCAGGCACACGCCATCGCTGACTGCGCAGCAGGTTAAGGCCCTGATCGATCAGCATGCCGATGTGGTGATCGTCGATGCGCGCCGTTTTGATGAATACCAAACCATGAGTATCCCCACCAGCACCAGCGTGCCGGGGGCGGAGCTGGTGCTGCGGATCAAGGCGCTGGCGCCGGATCCCAATACGCAGGTGATTGTTAACTGCGCCGGGCGCACGCGCAGCATTATCGGTACCCAGTCGTTAATCAACGCCGGCATCAGCAACCCGGTGGCGGCGCTGCGCAACGGTACGATCGGCTGGGGGCTGGCGGGGTTTGCGTTGGAAAGCCAGCAGCAGCGCCGCTACCCGGACGGCGCGGAGAATCTGGCGCAGGCGCAGCAACAGGCGCAGCGGGTGGCGGATGCGGCCGGTGTGCGGCGCATTGACCGCGAGACGCTTGGGCTGTGGCGGCAGGATGCGGTGCGCACCACCTATCTGTTCGATGTGCGCAGCCCCGAGGAGTATCGCGCCGGGCATCTGCCGGGCAGTTACAACGCGCCCGGCGGGCAACTGGTGCAGGAAACGGATCACTATGCCAGCGTGCGCGGCGCCCGCGTGGCACTGGTGGATGATGACGGCGTGCGCGCCAACATGAGCGCCTCCTGGCTGGCGCAGATGGGCTGGGAGGCGGCGGTAGTGGGCGGGCTGACCGCCGCTGACTTTACCGAGCCGGGCGATCCGGCGGCACAGCTACCGCCGCCGCCGCCGGCGGATGAAATCACCCCGGCGCAGTTGGCCGCATTATTAGAGCAGGAAGGCACGGTGCTGCTGGATTTCACCACCAGCGCCAATTACGTTGCGCGCCATATTCCCGGTGCGCATTGGGTTATCCGTTCGCAGCTGCCGTTGGCGTTGGAAAACCTGCCGCCGGCCAAACGCTATGTTCTGACCTGCGGTAGCAGCCTGCTGGCGCGCTATGCCGTGCCGGAAGTGGCCACGCTGACCGGCAAGCCGGTGCAATTGCTTGCCGGCGGCACTCTGGCGTGGATCGCCGAAAACCGGCCGTTGGCAAAGGGCGAAGGGCAGTTGGCCGCGCCGCGCATCGACCGTTATCGCCGCCCGTACGAAGGCACGGATAATCCGCGTGAAGCGATGCAAGCCTATCTGGACTGGGAGTTCGGGCTGGTGGAACAGCTGGCGCGTGATGCAACCCATGGCTTTACAGTGCTCTGAATCACCAGACGATACGCATAATCATCACCGGCAAAGAGGAAAAGTATGGCGCCGTTTTCTGTTTTACTTAGGGCCGTGGGGCTGAGCGCCACGTTATTGACGGCATCGCTGGCGCAGGGGGCGATCGGCGACGCTAAACTGGTGCTGGGGGATCAGGCACGCGGATTACGCAGTTTGGTTGAGGCCGCGGGCGTGATGAAAGACGCGCCTTATCAGTACCAATGGGCCAATTTCCAGGGGGCGGCGCCGTTGTTTGAAGCGCAGCGCGCAGACGCCGTGGATACCTCCTATGCCGGGGATTTGCCGGTATTGATGGCGGCGGCGGGCGGAGTGGATTTTAAGCTGATTCAGACCAACGTCGGCTATGGCCAGTCTAACGGGATTATTGTGCCGAAGGATTCACCGTTGCACAGCGTTCAGCAGTTGAAAGGGCAAACGGTGGTGGTTTCCTCGGCGCGTGGCAGCATCTCGCAAAACTTGCTGTACGCGGCGTTGCAGGAAGCCGGGTTGCAGCGGGAAGATGTGCAGATTCAGTTCGTGATGCCTACCGATGCCAGCGCGGCATTCAGTACCGGCAAAGTGGCGGCCTGGGCGGTTTTTGATCCCTATTTGGGCGTTGCGGAGCAAAGCGGTGCGCGCCTGCTGCGCGATGGCCAGGGGTTAACCCCGTCGCTCGGTTTTTTGACCGCCACTACGCGCTCGTTGGCCGATCCAGACAAGCGGGCGGCCATCAAAGACTTTGCCGAGCGCGTTGCCAGGGCGCGGCAGTGGGCGATCGACCATCCGGCGGAATATGCCAAGGTTTACGCCCAACTGACGCGTTTGCCGCTGGAAACCGCCCGGCATATTGCGGATCGCACGTCAAAGGGCGCGCACAGCGTTAATCAGCAGGACATTAATGTGCTGCAACCGGTGGCCGATCTGTTTTATCAGTTAAAGATTTTGCCGAACCACGTGGATGTTAGTCAGTTGATCGACAAGGAATTTACGCCGGTGAAGTAAATAGCGTACCGGTCGCGGGCAGTGGCGGAACAGGAAAAGCCCGTGTTGTAGCGGCCGGAATAATCGCTTTATCACCTTTATTATGCCGGCCGAAATGTATTGAATAGCGAGATCTTCTTTTTTTTCTTCTCGGGTTTATTAATGACATGCTTTTTCGTATTTGGATGTGAGAATAAAAACTGCATATAGAAATAGCTAACAGAAGAATTGCGATTGTCATCATGAACATATTATTACCTATAATATTGGTATGTGTTTTTTAAATAAAATAAACCCAAAGTAATTCGAACCGCTGCTAAAAAACGCGTTTGCATTTTTGGACAGCGTTAGCGCTGGCCTCGTAGGGGGAGGCCGTATGGCCGAATCACGCGGCAATGCAGCGGCGCGGCCCAAAGATGGGCCGATTAATAAAACCAATACACCTGAAATGTAAAATCTGTTGGCTATAAAATGCCTAAAATCCTCTGCTCCTAAAGCCAGGTTATTTTTAATGTTCTATGACTACTTGGTTTTAGCCTATCGTGCTATGGTAACGAATGTTTATAATATGTTAATAGGTCGGTGGGCATATTTTCCTCTTTTCGGCGCAGCCTGCACCATTACTCGGCCCATCAATAGTAAGCACAACGAATGGCCGGAAAAATGTCTGCTGGCCTCATTGCTTGTCTGTCATCGTCAGAATAAGAAAATTCTCATTTCCCTCTTTTCCCCGCAGAGCTTTTGTGTAAATTTCTTACTTTGGCTGCGGCCTTGGTCTTTTATCAGAACGTATCCGTAAAGAGATATTATGAGCCAACCTTTTATTAAGCCTAATAACAAACGGTTTTTGCCGCGCTCTGGCCGGCTGTACCAACTGCAGACGGTCGATGCGCAGGGCATCGCACCGGAACAGCGGTTTGAGATCCTGACTGGCAATCTCAAGCCCTATGGGATTGATGTTGTGAACAACCAGCGGCCGGACGCTATCATCGCCTGGCACCATAGCATTTCGGGCGTTCATGGGGATTTCTGTTCCGCATTGGGTTCTGTGAACCACAGCCGGTTTGATCCGCATCAGGCCTACGCCGGCAGCTTGTTTATTTCATTATTATTGCAGGGCAGCGTGAGGTTAACGGGGGAAAAAGTAACAGAAAATAAAGATATTGGCGCTGGTTCGCTGGCTTTGGCGCTATACGAAAGATGCAAGCCGATTATTTACGATAGCAATAACGTTAAGCAACTTTACCTTATTTTGCCGTATGCGAAAGCGCGCGCGGCGTTTGGCGGTGGCATTGACGATCTGATATTGCCGCTTGATGCGCACCCTTTGGCGCCATTTATTCGCTCCCAAATGTTGTTGCTGGACGCACATGCGGCACGCCTGGCGACAAAGGCCATTGCCAGCATTCTGGATGGGCTGCACAGTATGGCAATATTAATGCTGGCGGATATTGGCAAGCAACGTGGAAATTATACGGATAAGACCAAGGCTTTTATTTATATTGCCGCGCAGAGTTATATTGAGCAGCATTACGCGCGTATGGATTTAACGCCGGATATTATCGCACAGGCGTTACATTGCTCACGTTCCAGCCTGGACAGGGCTTGTCTTGAACAACATACGTCGGTAATGAAACTGCTGCACGAGGTGCGCCTGAATGCGGTTAGGTACAAACTGGAAAACAGCGCTGAAGAACGCATTGAGACAATTGCTTATCAGTGCGGTTTCAGTAACCCCAGCGTATTAAGCAAGCTGTATAAATTGCGCTTTGGCTTATCACCAAAAGCCTGGCGCGAAGAATATATAACGCCCATTCCGGCGCGCGCCAATAGCGAACGCTATGCATTGCTGCATTCGCGCTCGGGTTTGATTCAGCATCGCGGCGGGTCATAGCAGGGTGTTGATCCACATCCATAGCGGCAGCGTCGCCATCGACAGTAGCGTCGTCAGGCAAATGGCCGAACTGGTTATCTGGCTGTCTTGCTGCGATCGCGAGAACCCCAGCACGTTGACGCCGGAGGGGTTGGCGGCCATCAGCACCAATACCCCGCGCGGCAGGCCGCTAATGCCCAGCAGCATACATACCAGCAGGACCAGCAGCGGCATAGCGGCCAGCTTGGCGGCGGTGATGCCGACCACATAGGCGTTGGGGCGCAGCCGATAGCCGGAGAGATTGGCGCCGAGGACGATCAGCGCGCAGGGCAACGCCGCCTGCGCCAGCCAGGTCGCCAGTTTCATACTCCAACCCGGCAACACCAGGCCGGACAAATTAACCACCGTCCCCAACAGCAGCCCGACGATCATCGGGTTGGCGAGGCTGGCGATCAGTACCGCGGGTTTAAAGGGCTCGCTGCCGGCAAGGCAGCTATACAGGCTTTGAAAGCTGAACAGCAGCAGGCTGTGGACGGCCAGTACGGTAAACAGCAACACCAGCCCGGCGTTGCCATACAGCCCGGCCACCATTGCCAGGCCGATCAGGGCATTGTTGGAAAAAGAGGCTGTCAGGCCGAACGGGGTCGGGTGGCCCAGGCTGCGATGGGTGAACAGATTGACCACGGCGAAAATAAACAGCGCGGGCACAAAGTAGGCCGCCAGGATCCTGGTGTCCAGGCCGTCATGCAGCGGCGCGTTAACCATCCCGGTGAACAGAACCATCGGCATAAACAGCTTAAAGGCCAGGCCAGCCAACGCTTGGTTGGCATGGGTATCCAGCGCCCCGCGGCGAGCAAGAATATATCCCAGAATGATCAGCAGAAAGACGGGCAGAATGGTTTGCGACACGCTCACAGTAACAGGCTCCGATAAAACACTGGCGAACGCTATTATTACCGGAGCCTCTCGCCGCTGTCAGCGCAATTTTCTCTGTGTTATCCCCCCTGGCATACTAATTGCTAACACCCTATAACCTGGTGTTAAGCGTATCTGGTGGTGCGCCCGCCGTTCATTCCTGGGAGGTGAAATCGAATGCAGTTGCTTAATCTGCGTCAGATTGAGGTATTTCGCGCGGTCATGATCACCGGTTCGATCAACGGCGCCGCGCAACTTCTGTATGTATCGCAGCCTGCGGTCAGCCGCATGCTGTCCCACACCGAGGCGCGTATTGGCTTCCAGTTGTTCGAGCGGGTTAAGGGGCGGCTATATCCTTCGCCGGAGGCGCGCTGCCTGTTTAATGACGTTGAGTCGGTGTATCGCGATATCCAGCGGGTCAATACCACGCTGCACAATCTGGTGCAGCAGCGCCACGGCGTGCTGCGCATCGCCAGTAGCCCCAGTCTGGGGCATCAATTGGTGCCGGACGCCATCGGTGCTTTCCGGCAGTGCAATGACGAGATCCTCGTCAGCCTGGAGTGCCTGCGGCATATGCTGTTGCGCGAGCGGTTGCTTGAGCAGCAGGCAGATCTCGGCATTTCGCTGTTCCCGATTGATCACCCCAATTTGCGCGTCGTTCCGCTGAGCTATATCCGGGTGAGGGTGGTGTGCCCGGCAGGCCATCCGATTACGCAAGTCCCGGCCGACGAATTGCCTGCCGCGCTGGCGGAGATGCCGTTTATCGGTTATTCCGCCGATACCCCGTTCCACCACTTTATGAAACAGGTTTTCGAACGGGTGGGCTTGCCTTACCGGGCGAGCATCGATGTCGATTCCCCGCACCACGCCTGTGCGCTGGTGAAAAACGGCACCGGTTTTTCGGTGGTTGATGAGATCTCCTTCCGGGCATCGGGTGCCGAGCGTATGGCGGTCCTGCCGATACTTAATGAAGAGCGCCTGACCATCAGCCTGGTGCACCGGCGCAATGAACCGCTGGCGCAATTTGCGCAGGTGTTTGTCGAGCATCTGCGCAGCGTGTTGGCCGAGAGCGGTTTTAACCTGTTCAACATGGATTAACTTCATGTTAAGCCAGCGCGACATATTGGTATACGACATGCGGCGCTGAACTTCCCACAATGGCCCTATGCAATGCAAAAGGGTTGCCGACACCGGGTCGGCCTTGTGGAGGAAGCGTGCATGCGCGAAATCGTAATTGGCGGTGCTCAGTTGGGCGCGATCCAGAAAAGCGACTCGAGAGAGAGTGTGGTCCAGCGGATGCTGGCGTTGCTGGAACAGGCGCGGCGGCAAGGGTGCGAGCTGGTGGTGTTCCCTGAGCTGGCCCTGACGACGTTTTTTCCTCGCTGGTATATGGAGGATCAGCGTGAAGTCGACGGTTGGTTTGAGCGCGAAATGCCGAATGACGTCACGCGGCCATTATTTGATTTTTCCCGTGAGCACGGCATCGCCATCACCTTTGGTTACGCCGAGCTGACCCCCGATGGTCACCATTACAACACTTCAATCGTTACCGATCGCCAGGGCAATATCGTCGGCAAATACCGCAAGGTGCACCTGCCGGGGCATGTCGAGTTCGATCCCCATCGTGATTTTCAGCATTTGGAAAAGCGCTATTTCGAACCGGGTGATATTGGTTTCCCAACCTGGGAAAACCTGGGGGCGGTGATGGGTATGTGCATCTGTAACGACCGCCGCTGGCCAGAAACCTATCGGGTCATGGGTTTGCAGGGGGTGGAGTTGATCACGCTGGGCTACAACACCCCTTCGGTCAATTCATTGCAACGCGGCGAAGGCGAAACGCAACGGCTGTTCCATTCCGAGCTCTGCATGCAGGCCGGCGCTTACCAGAATGCCACCTGGGTGGTTGGGGTTGCGAAGGCCGGCGTAGAGGATGGTTTTCCGCTAATGGGGGGCAGCGTGATTGTCGATCCCAACGGGTTTGTTGTGGCCAGAGCGAATGGGCAGGGCGATGAGCTGATTACCCATCGTTGCGATATGGATCTGTGCCAGTTTGGCAAAAGCACCATCTTCGACTTTGCCCGCCACCGGCGCATTGAACACTACGGCATTATCACCCGCCAGACCGGCGTTGAACGCCCGTAACCCGGAGATATCGCGTTATGCGTACCTTATACCTGAACGGTGAATTCATTGCTGAAAACGAAGCGAAGATTTCGGTTTTTGACCGTGGTTTCACCTTTGCCGATGCCATTTATGAGGTCACCGCCGTACTGCAAGGCAAGCTGCTGGATATTGAGTTGCACCTGGCCCGCCTGCGGCGCTCGCTGGATGACATGGCGCTGACGTTGACGTTGGATAACGATGCGTTATTGGCTATCCATCAGGCGTTGATCGCCCGTAACCAACTGCAGGAGGGGCTGATCTACCTGCAGGTGAGCCGCGGCGTTGAAGACCGCAACTTTGCTTTTCCGCCGGCCGGCACGCCGCCGACGCTGGTGCTCTACACCCAGGCCAAAAATATCCTCGCCAGCCCGCTGGCCGAGCAGGGCATGAACATTATCAGCCTGCCGGACTTACGCTGGGGGCGTTGCGACATTAAAACAACGCAGCTGCTGTACGCCTGCCTGGCGAAAGAGCAGGCCAGGCAACGCGGCGCTGATGATGCCTGGTTGGTGAAAGACGGTTTGATCACCGAAGGCACCTCCAACAATGCGTTTATTGTCAGCCGTGATGGCGCAGTGATCACACGTGAACTGTCGCATGTTCTGCTGCCCGGCATCACCCGGGGCGCCCTGATTGCGCTGCTTAATCAACAGGGTTTGCGTCTTGAAACGCGAGCCTACACGGTGGATGAAGCAAAAGGCGCCGCAGAAGCCTTTATTACTTCCTCCACCTCGTTTGTCTACCCGGTGGTGAGTATCGACGGCCAGCCTGTCGGCGACGGTAAGCCTGGCCCAGTAACCCGGCGTTTACGCCAGCTTTATATCGATCGTGCGTTGGCGCTAACCAGCTGACGGCGGCAGGCCGCGGTTTCTGGCGCCCAGCGTTGTCACATTACATTGCACACACCGCAACGCCCAACAGCCGGGGTTGCTATTTACTGGAGTGTTAACGTGAAACTATATCCGTCCCGTTGTTTGATCGCCTGTCTGTTGTCTCTCGGCGTGAGCACCGCTTTCATCGCCCCATCCGCGATGGCGGCGGAGAAAACCTTGCATGCGGTGATGTCATCTTCATTGCGCGTGCTGGATCCGATCGCCACCACGGCGCAAATCACCCGTAACCACGGCTACATGATTTACGACACCCTGATTGGCATGGACGAGAAGCTGGAGCCGAGGCCGCAAATGGCGGACTGGACCCTTTCGCCGGATGGCCTGACCTACACCTTCACCTTGCGTGACGGGCTGCTATGGCACGACGGCAAACCGGTGACCGCCACCGATTGCGTCGCCTCCCTCAAACGCTGGGCGCGCTACGATGTCGGCGGTCAGTTGATGATGAAGTACACCGACAGCATTACCGCCACCGACGACAAAACCATCACGCTGAAGCTGGCGAAACCGTTCGGTTACGTGCTGCAACTGCTGGCGAAGCCTTCGTCGGTGGCGGCGTTTATGATGCCGGAACGCGTCGCGAATACCCCCGATGGCAAAATGATCACCGACTACACCGGCTCCGGTCCGTTCAAGTTTGTCGCCGGTGAATTCGATCCCGGCAATCGCGTGGTTTATGAAAAATTCCAGCAATACGTGCCGCGCAAAGAGCCGGCCAGCGGCACTGCGGGCGGCAAAGTGGTGAAGGTTGATCGTGTTGAGTGGATCAACATGCCGGACCGGATGACGGCAATTAACGCATTATCTTCCGGCGATATCGACTTTATCGAACAGTTGCCCATCGATCTTTTGCCGATGGTGCAGGCCGATCCGAACCTTAAGTCCGGCACCTTGAGCAAGCTGGGCGCGATGACCGGCGGCCGGATGAATTTTCTCTACCCGCCGTTTAATAATCCGGATATCCGCCGCGCCGCCTTGTTGGCGATGAACCAGAAGGATGTGCTCGACGCATTGGTCGGCAACCCGCAGTACTTCAAGCTGTGCGCATCGGTATTCGGCTGCGGCACCGCGCTGGAAAGCCAGGCTGGCGGTGAAACGCTGCTGAACGGCGGCGATGTTGAAGCGGCGAAGGCGCTGCTGAAGAAGGCCGGTTACGACGGCACGCCGGTGGTGATCATGCAGCCGACCGATGTGCCGAGCCAGGCGTCGCAACCGGTGGTGGCGGCGCAGGCGCTGCGCAAGGCCGGTTTCAAGGTTGATTTGCAGCCGATGGACTGGCAGACCCTGGTGTCGCGGCGCGCCAACCCGAACCCACCGTCACAGGGCGGTTGGAACCTGTTTTTCACCTACTGGAATGCTGAAACGATCTGGAACCCGGTGGTCAATCCGATGCTCGATGGCGGCGGGCGCCAGGGGGCGTGGTTTGGCTGGCCGACCGATCCGCAGATGAATCAGCTTAAGATCGATTTTGCGACCGCGACCGATCCGGCCAGGCAAAAAGATATCGCCGTCGAGATCCAAAAGCGCGCGATGGCGCAGGTCAGCTACATTCCGCTGGGCCAGTTCTATGATGTGGCCGCGTGGAGCAGCCATATCAGCCATTTGATGACCGGCCCGTCCACAGTGTTCTGGAACGTTGAGAAAAGCGACTAGTTACCGGGCAAATACACCTTTCGGAGGTTCCTGTGGTTGGTTACTTTATTCGCCGCGTGCTGGCGGCCATTCCGGTGATGCTGGTGGTGGCGCTGTTTGTCTTCCTGTTGCTGCGGCTGTCGCCGGGCGATCCGGCGGCGATTATTGCCGGTGATATGGCGACTGCGCAGCAACTGGCCGCGATTCGTGAAAGTCTGGGATTGAACCAGCCGTTGTATCAACAGTTTTTTGTCTGGATCGCGCAACTGTTGCAGGGCGATTTCGGCACTTCCCTGATGGCCCAGACGCCGGTTATCACCATGATTGGTCAGCGTCTGGAGCCGACGCTGAGCCTGGCGCTGGTCGCGATTACTTTCACCATCCTGATTTCGGTGCCGCTGGGGGTACTGGCGGCGTGGAAGCACGGTACCTGGATCGACAATCTGGTGATGTCTTCCTCTGTGCTGGGATTCTCGATACCGGTGTTTGTGATTGGTTATCTGTTGAGCACGCTGTTTGCCATCGAACTGAAATGGTTGCCGGTACAAGGATTTCGCAGCATCTCCCAGGGGGCCTGGCCGTTCACGCAACGCATTATCTTGCCGGCATTGACGCTGTCTTCGGTCTATATCGCGCTGGTGGCGCGCATGACCCGTGCCAGCGTGCTGGAGGTGTTGGGGGAAGATTACATTCGTACCGCCCGCGCCAAAGGGTTGCCGGAAATCCATGTGCTGTTCCGCCATGCGCTGCGTAATTCGATGATTCCGATTCTGACGGTGATCGGTACCGGTTTTGCGCTGATGATCTCCGGCGTGGTGGTGACCGAAAGCGTATTTAATATTCCGGGGCTGGGGCGGCTGATCGTTGATGCGGTGCTGGCGCGCGACTACCCGGTGATCCAGGGCATGATCCTGCTGACCAGCGGCGTCTATGTCATCATCAATTTGCTGATCGATCTGTCGTACGCGCTGAGCGATCCGCGTATTCGTTATTAGGGGGGGCATGGCATGAGCAAACCTGTTTCAGCGATCTTGCCGGCACCCCGCTGCCGGCTGATAAAACTGCCGCGTATACCGCTGATGCCGGCCATTGCGCTGGTGATCCTGGCGCTGATCGTCGGGATGGCGATATTTGCGCCCTGGATCGCCAATCACGATCCGCAGGCGCTGGCGCCGGCGTTTCGCCTCCGGCCACCCGGCGAGGCGTTTTGGCTGGGCACCGACGCCTATGGGCGCGATCTGTTTTCGCGCATTGTTTACGGTGCGCGTATCTCATTGATTGTCGGGCTGGGCGTTACGGCCATGAGTGTGCTGATAGGCCTGCCGTTGGGGCTGCTGGCGGGCTATTTTCGCGGCGTGGACGCCGTGTTGATGCGGGTGATGGATGGCCTGATGGCGATACCGGGCATCCTGTTGGCCATTGCCATCGTCTCGTTGAGCAGCGCCGGTATCTGGACGGTGATGGTGGCGATCATGATCCCGGAAATCCCCCAGGTTGTTCGCCTGGTGCGCTCGCGGGTACTGTCGGCGCGTGAAGAGCCCTATGTCGAAGCCGCGATACTCAGCGGGACGTCGACCTTCAAGGTGCTTACGCGGCATCTGATGCCCAACACGCTGGCGCCATTGATTGTGCAAAGTACCTATATCTGCGCCTCTGCGATCCTGACGGAAGCGATTCTGTCGTTCCTTGGCGCGGGGATTGGCACCGAAATCCCGACCTGGGGCAATATTATTTCCGAAGGCCGCGTCTACTTCCAGCTTAAGCCTTCGCTGGTGCTGTGGCCGGGGCTGGTTCTCTCATTGTGTATTTTGTCGATTAACCTGTTGGGGGATAGGGTGAGCGATGCGCTTGATCCGCGGCTGAATAAAAGGGGGAGAGCATGAGTGAACAGCATGACGTTATCCTGCATGTCGAGCGCCTGTCGGTGAACACCGCGCAAGGCGTGCCGATTTTGCAGGACATCTCCTTTAGTATCCGCGCCGGGGAAACACTTTGCCTGGTCGGTGAAAGCGGTTCGGGCAAATCGGTCACCTCGCTGGCGACGCTTGGCCTGCTGCCGAAAGGCGCGCTCGGGGTGGTTGGCGGGCGCATTCTGCTGGATGGCGAAGACGTGCTGCAGGTCACCAATGGGCGGCTGAAGGCGCTGCGCGGCAGCCATATGGCGATGATTTTCCAGGAGCCGATGACCGCGCTTAATCCGGTGCTGACCGTGGGGCGCCAGATAGATGAAGTGCTGCAAACGCACACCGATCTCGGCGCAGCGCAGCGTCATGCGCGTGTGCTGGACGCCCTCGCGCAGGTGCATTTGCCGGATATCGCCCGTGTTTATGACGCCTATCCGCACCAGCTTAGCGGCGGCCAGCGGCAGCGCATTATGATCGCCATGGCGTTGGTGCTCGAACCCCGGCTGCTGATCGCGGATGAACCGACGACCGCGCTTGATGTCACCACCCAGCAGCAAATCCTCAAACTGATCCGCGAACTCCAGCAAAAACACGGTACCGCGGTGTTATTTATCACCCATGACATGGGCGTGGTGGTGGACATCGCCGACCGCGTCTGCGTGATGCGCAAGGGCAATATCGTTGAAGCCGGCGCCTTGCGGCAAGTGCTGTCGCAGCCGCGCGAGGACTATACCAAAGCCCTGTTGGCAGCGGTGCCGAGCCTGGCGCCAAGACCGGTGCGCCCGGCGATCAGCGCGCAGGTGGTGCTTGATGTTGTTGAACTGGGGAAAATTTATCCGCCTAAAGGCGGCGCGCTGTGCTGGTTCGGCAAGCGGCGCAAGGGCACCCGTGCGTTGCATGATGTGACCTTCAGCCTTAAACGTGGCCGCACGCTGGGGATTGTCGGCGAAAGCGGTTCTGGTAAATCGACGATGGCGCGTTGTGTGATGCGTCTGCTGACGCCTGACGAGGGCGCGATACGTATTACCGGCAATGATATCTCCGAACTGTCGCCCGCCGGGCTTAAACCGCACCGCAAACGTATCCAGATGATCTTCCAGGATCCGAACCGTTCCCTCAATCCGCGCATCAGCATTGGCAAAAGTTTAGTGGAAGGCCCGATGAACCACGGCGCCTCCTTTGCCCAGGCCTGGGCGAAAGGGCAAAGATTGCTGGAGTTGGTTGGGCTGCCGGCCGACGCCATTGACCGTTATCCGCACCAGTTTTCCGGCGGGCAACGGCAGCGTATCGCTATTGCTCGGGCGCTGGCGATGGAGCCTGATGTGATCGTCGCCGATGAAGCCGTGTCGGCACTCGACGTCTCGGTACAGGCACAAGTGCTGCAACTGCTTAATGATATTCAGCAGCGGCTGGGCGTCGCCATTTTATTTATCACCCATGATCTTCGGGTGGCGGCGCAGTTGTGCGATGACGTGCTGGTGATGCGGTATGGTGAGGTGATCGAGTATGGGGCGGCAGCCGAAGTGCTGGCATCACCACAGCATCTCTATACGCAACAACTGATGGACGCGGTGCCCGGAAAAAGCTGGGACTTCGCCGCAGGCAGGGGATCTGACTGCGGCATTTGATTGACGGCCCGGCAATATCACGGCCTGCGTGCTTTACCGGCGTTTGGCCGGGTAAGGGGAAACACCAGAATGGCTAGCCAGCGTACAAGTGGCGTATGTCTGGATAGCCTTATACCAATGCGATCGCCCTTACCGGGGAGGCTGAACCCCCTTTGATTCTTAACGGCAGCGCGATAAAAATGAAGGTTTCGGGGACGCTATCCAAATTGGCCAGGTTTTCCATGATCAATTTGCCTGAACCCAAAATAATCTGATGCGCAGGGTAGCTGGAGTTCGACCAGGCATCGAGCGACATGGCATCGGAACCAATGACGTTCACGCCTTTCGCCAAAAGGTATTCTGCGCCAGCCGCAGATAAGCCCGACCAACCGGATAAGAAAGGTTTATGATCCGGCCGCAGCCGCCATTTTTTATCGTGGCCGGTACGGAACAAAACAATATCATCGGCTTGGATATCACCATTGCTTTTTTCCCACGCTTGGATCATGGCGACGGTAATTTCGCTATCGTCGGGATAATCCGAAACGTCTATTTTTACGCCCCGGCCAATTAACGACCTGACATTAATCTGTTCGATGGTTTTACCCGTTGGAATAAAATGCGATGGGGAATCCACATGGGTACCGCAGTGATCGCCCATTTGCAGCAAATTATTATAATTACCGTCCCCGGCGGCATAGGTTTCCGAATCAGCCAGCAAAAATTTCGGATGCGTCGGCCATACGGGCATTGCCGCTTCATAGCTATGGTTTAATTCTATCAGTTCACCGTGGCGTAATGCGTTAAGCAGCTCAATATTCATTTTAAATACCCTTATGTTCAATGGTTTCTTTAATGAAATAAAGCGGCAGGCAAGACAGCGCCAGAACACCGACAATAATCATGTAATGCACATTAAAACCATAATCATGGATAATCCACCCGGTGATTGGCGCCACCAGGATACCGGCGATGCCGACAGCCAGGCCAATCATTAACCCCATACTGGATGCCGCTGCTTTCGGCGCTGAATCAATCAACAGCGCATAGGCGACCGGATAGGGGGAATTTCTGAATAGCCCCCAGAAAATCAAGATGGCCCAGCCAAAAGCGGCGGAATGGATATACGTACACAATGCGGTGGCGATCATCCACCCGAAAATGATCACGCCGAGCGAGCGCTTGCGGCCTTTGACGTCGGAATAGCCGCCCCAGAGGATTTGGCCAATCCAACCAGTGATGCCGGAGGCGCCGGAAATAATGGCCGCGGTTCCGAGAGGCAGCCCCACATCACGGGTTAATTGCAGCGTCAGGAAGTTCGCAATACCCATTTCCGCCCAGGTGAAGCCGAAGATCAGCAGTATCGCCAACAGGCAGTTGCGGTTTTTCAGGCATGATAAGGATTTGCCCAACGTGGTGCTAAAACTGTCCCGTTTGGCCCCCTCGTCTACCGGTTCTACCGGCACGGTGAGGTTGTTTTCTTCAATCCATGTCATTACGCGTTGGTGGTTTTTCTTGGTGCAAATGAAAAACTGCAGCACAACGATGGAGAGGCCGATCAGCGGAATAAACAGAAACGCCTGGCGCCAGGTGCCGAATGCCAGGATGCCGGCAATCAACACCGGGCCGATAAACTGCCCTAACGGGAAGCCGGTATGATGCACGCCGATGGCGAAGCCGCGATTTTCTTTTTGCCACCATTCCCCCAGCATGGCCACGTTGATAGGTTCGGAGCCGCCGGTTCCCATTCCCATGGTCACGCGCAATGCCTGAAACGCACCCAGGGTTTTGCAAAACGCGGTGGCGACCCCCGATATCACTTCAACTAACACCGCTGCGGTCCAGCTATAGCATCGTTTATAGCCTGTGCCGATAACATCAGAAAATATGCCGAAAATCACTGCGCCGCTTAATGTGCCGAAAAAACTTAATGAGTTAAGCCAGCCTACTTGTATTTCCGTCAGATTAAAGTCTTTCATAATGGCAGGTAGCAGCGTGGGTAAAATAATCCTGTCAATTGAGTTCATTAAAATAGCGAATGTCGTTATTACCAACATCCACCAGGATAATGGGTGCGCTTTAGGGATAAAACGGCGTTTTTCGGCGGGCCGTTTGGATGTGCTTGCGGGGGACAGGTAATCATGTGTGTTTTTTTCATGATTAGTCAATGGCGTTTCTTCGCTGCCCATTTCTTAACACCTCGTTACGTAAGGTAAAATATGATAATGCTTTATCCTGTGGATAACGAAACAGGAAATAAAAAACTCACTTAATACATAAAAGGTGAGTGTGCCATACACCTGAATTTGAAGAGACAGGCTATTTAAATAAAAGCGATTCATCCATGATGGAATTACGACATTAATCCATGGCCAGCATGGATTAATATGTGTGATGTGAATACGTCCGTGATCTTAATTGATGACCTAAAGATAGGAGGTTAAATACTACCATACAAGAATGGAATGAATGATTTTAGACCTGAATCACAATTATCTTATCGGGGCCCGCACCCATAGCGGGGCTCCGGGCCTATGACGAAACGGTGGTTTATGATGTGCGCGGGGGCTTTTGTCGCCCTGAACGGCGGCATAAACGCGGCTTAACCCCTTACAGCTAACTGCGGAGATGCCGAACATACCAGCTTTCAGCGGTATGCTGTCGTGCTGGGGTAACCCGGTACCCGGAAAATGCAGTGACGCTGCACCGGTGCGGTGGGGGGGGATTTTATTGCGGGGGATGACTGAAACAGCTTTTCCCCAGCTTGATGTATCTTTCCATTGCCACTAAATATTTCTTATTTTTGGCGCTGAGACTTTTATTTTTATAAGTTTCGCCGGGCAGCATATAGAACTGTGTGGAGCTTTCATCATCGCCATTGCAACCTTTTTGAATTATCACGCGAAAGAACGTATTGCCGTTGTTTTGTAACGTCCCATTCAGCTCATCCAGCCGGTAGGAAAAATGCAATGTTCTGGGCCGCACCACTAAAATGGTATTCATGGCGACAACAGGGAAGATATAGGTCTTGCGGTCAGCCGGTTTCAACGGGAATAACGTCAGCGGCGATTCCGTGAAGGTTATGCGGTAATAGCGCTCTTTATCGTCGCGGGGGCCACGGTAAAATATTTTGAAGTACTCTTTGCCATTGGCGGCGACGGAGAATTTCAGCGGCGCATAGAGCAGTTCACCATTTTCCATCGGCAAACGGTGTTCGCCGCCGACGCCCGGGCGATCTATCCGGTAGGCGGAAATGGTGTAGATATTATTCTTTTGCGTGTCATTAAAAAGCTGTTTGGCGATGAAATCTCTGTCCGCCGGCATCTCATAAATAATAGAGTCAAAATAAACAGCTTTCACGCTGGCTGAAAACAGCCAAAGGAGGGCCAGAATCATGTGTTTGGTCACGGCGTGCTCTCAATCATACGGTTGAATACGTCATCGGGCTCCGGCATGCCGGAGCCCCTGGCCTGGCGGTTTACGGATCAACACCGACCCAGGTTGCGGTGACATTCACTTCGCCGCTGGCGCTGACCGTGCCGGCCCAGTCATCCCCGCTTACCGTGTACAGCGAGCGCGTATCATTCATTGGGAATAATAGTTTTAGCGTGGTGGTGAAGTAGTAGCCGTCGTCAAGCGCCGCATTCCAGGCCGTTTGCGTCCAGTTAGCGTTGGTGATGTCGATAGCCGCTTCACTGCAGCTATTGCGGCTTTCTATCGTCGCGCCTGCCGCCGAAACATAAGACAAATAGGCTGGAATCGGCACGTTTAATGTGCCGTCCGCCGAAGTAAATAAACAGTAGGGCGTGTCATTGATGGTAGTGCTGTTGCCCGTTACCTGTGCGGTAATGGCGTCCGCCTGCCGGGATGCGGACGTGGTGACCTTATAGTCAAATTCTATCGGCGATGTGCTACCGATGGTTCCCGATGCGCTTGGGTTGGCCGAGCCATCCGTGGCAACAATGCTAATGCCGTATTCTTTCGGCGTCACGTTGAGCGAATTGGAGGCTGTGAACTGGTAATAGCCGGATTCCGGCGTCAGCGCGTTAGTAAAATAGAAGGTAAACAGCGAATTATTGTTAGAAATGGTCACGCCGTTGTTAAGAATATTGCTAAAGAAGGTATTAGAGAGGAAGACATAGACATAGTTGCCCGCGGTGGTAAATACGTTGCTATAGGTCGTGTTGGCACTGTAGTTGTACCAGGTGGAACCGTCACCGCTGAATCTAACTGTGTTGGCCGCCGGCGTAAAGCCGAGTGCGGCGGTATCCAGCACCATTCTGAAATATAATGCGGTGGTGACCTGTTGGGTTTGTTGCAAAGAGTAAGATACCATTTTGCAAATGACGCCGGACGTGCCGCTAACGGTCGCGATGCTGCACATGTCGCTGCCGCTATTCACGCTGGGAGTACCGTCACTGGCTACCCAAAGTTCAGACATCGCGCCGGTGCTGTTAAGCGTTAAATGGCCGACTTTGGTGGCCGTGAGGGTGTAGTAGTACCATGTCGCATTGCTGGTCAGATCTTTACATCGGGTGCCGGCAGCATAGTCATAATTGGTTGAGGTAAAACACCAGTTCAGGGTAAAGCTGTCGCTGGATCCCACGGATTTTTCTCTGAAATATTGATACGCCGCGGCTGAAAACGAGGCGAAGCCGTAGCTGCCATTATAAACGCTGCTGCCGGCCAGCGCGTGGTAAAAGCCGTTGGCGTCGGTGGCTGCGCCGGCAATATAACCAACGGAAGGGCAGGTAGTGCCTGACGACATGCAGCGTATGCCCTGAAATGGTTCCGTGATAGGGGAATTATCAATCCACATATCATAATAGGTATTGGCGGATGCCCAGCCGACATAGCCCATATAACCCAGGCTGGTCTGGTTGGTTGAATATTTGGTCCAGACGTTAGCGCCGGAAAAACGTGGATCGAGGGCGCCCGGCGTCACCACATATTCATTATCGATGTTATTCTCGATAAACAGGTAAGTATTGCTCCCGGAGCCGCTGTTGTAGGCCGTGGCGGCCAACGCCCCTGCGCCGTGCGCCAGGCTGCACAATAAAAACAGCGTCTGGCGTAGTTTAATAAACATATTGCCTCTCCTTTTCTTCCTGCTGCGCAGTCTGATTTTGGCTGACGCAATGAATATCACCGAGCCATACGGCGCCTCTTGCCCCCTGCAAATTGAGTTCGGCTTCACAAACGCTGCCATTCCTTTCCAGCAGGGTGATGAATGGGAATTTTTTATCTACGTCCATGGCAAATTCGCCTTTTTCATCGGTTTGCGTTTTACCGATATGGTTATGAATATCGGTATTCACCGCCAATTGGCCATCTGAGTGGCGAATGCGGCCAAATACGGTCACCAGTTGTTTTATTTCCGGGTTAACCACGCTGACGTTGCCGGGATAAAGCACGACGCTGTTTTTGCGGCCGCTGACGATATCCACGCTGTCCTCGGAGTTTTTATCGTTCATTAATTCAACGGTATATTTTGCGTAAGGGGGGAGGGCGATAAAATTGGATTTACCGGACAGGGCATAGGTGCGCCCGTTAACCTGCGCCGCAACCGTGCCTTTTTCTGCGAAGTCGGTATTGACCAGCACGCCTGCGCGCTGGCTGTCTTTGCTAAGCGCCAGGTCGCGGCCAGACCACGCCACCGACCCTTGCGAACTGAGGCTCAGGTTGGTGTTATTTTCCGAGGTATGCGTCATCGCCACCGTGCCAGCATTATATTTGGTATCGTAAGAGGCAAAGCCATTCAATGAATATTGGTCTGCGGTATAGCTATTGTCGTCGCCACCTTTGATCCGTTTGGATAATGACGCGCCGGCGTTGGTAATCACACTGTTGTCAAAGCGTTTTCGGATACTGGTATTGGCCAGCATATTGCCATTTTCACTTGAAACCCCCGCGCTGAGCCAGGTTGCCAGCGGCATGGAGAACTCAATGTTGACGTATTTATCTTGCAGGCCGTCGTCATTGCTATTGTTGTAGTAATAACGCTGTATGCCGGTGCGCAGACTGATGGTGGCGTAGCGGGTGTTGTACAGTGTCTGGCTGTAGTCGACGTTGGTATATTGGTTGCCGGTATAATTATTAACGGTTTTGCTGAGGGACAGGCTGCCCAGATACGGCGTCAGCTTTCTCAGGTTCAAGGTGGCGCCGGCGGAGTAAAAATCACCTTTTTCAATCGGTAGTCTATTACCGATATGGCTCAATTCGCGCGAACCCCACAAGGAACCATAGCCGCCGGGTATGCTCAGGTTAAGCGTACTGATGCTTTTCCAGGAGGAGTCCGTCGCGGCCATCATCTGTTGGTTGAAGCTGAACGTGTCATTGAACGAAACGTTAACTTCATTTTCGTTAACTCCGGTATGATCGAAACCGTAGAGCGTGGATTTTAGCGATATGCCCGACAGGTAAGGCAGCGTTATCGCCGCGGCGCCGCCGGCAAGCCAGGTCTCTTTCTTCCCTAGGCTCCTCTCGGTCTCGCGGCGATAGTCCATACGATTGTATTGCAACATGCCGCTAAAGGTTTGCCACGCGACTTCCCCGGTCAGGCTGCTTTTTCTGGAGAAGGTTTTGTTGATCTGGGAGGTACGGCTGCTAACCTGTTGGCCGTTGACCACCACCTGTACGTCCACGTTGTAGACGCCGAAGGGCAGCCGGGTGGTATCGATTTCATAGTTGCCCATGGCGAAATTCTGGATGCTGAGCAAACGGCCTTCACGATAGATGTGCACTTCGCCGGCGCTCGGCAAAAATACGGTAATCGGTGTTAATGACAGCGTATTGTCTTCGATCTGCGTACTGCTTTTATTGCCGTAGCTTATCCCATAGATCCTGCTGGAATTCAGCGCGCTCATGCTGGCGATGGACTGTAAATTCCAGGTGTCTACCATGCCCAGTGCCAGTCTGCGCCCCTCATAGTCACGCTCGTACATGGCGCGATAAAGGTTGCTGCTGGTGTCGCCTGTCCCCAATCCGTAAAGGGAACCGTTCAGATTGAAGTGGTTCTCGCGCAGTGAGGTGGTGTTATCCAGCGTGATAAAACTGCTGCCGTTATTGCGGTTCGAATATTTGTTGTAATAGCTGCCGACTGTATAATTCAGCACGGAGGAGAGATTGGTTGACGTCGATTCGCCGAGCAAATTGCTGCGCGGGATAATCGATGCGGCCAGCGCCTGTTGGTTAACGGTCAACTCCAGATAAAATGACTTGATATCCAGACTGAGGGTTGCGTCATCACCGAGGCGTAACGTGGTTCCGCCGGTGAAATGCTTATCCTTTAGTCCGATGATTATCGCTTTTGTCGCAGGGGATAATTCGGTGTTGTTCGGCAGATCCGCCAGCGTCACTTCACGGATAAGAAAACCGTTTTCGTCAATGGCGAGTGCGGCATCAGCGATCTTTTGTTGGCTTTTATTATTTTGTGCATCACCGCTATATTTAATAAACACGGGCACCCTCATGCCCTGATTCAGCGCATTGGCAAATACGCCAGGGATGAGATACTCGCCTAGCTTGACCGATGTTTGCTTTTCTGCTCCGGACGACGAGCAAGAAATAAAGAAAATACTCACCCCCGCCGCTTTTATGCAACCAGTCCATTTATCCATATTCCGCTCTTTTATTTTACATTTATATAAGTCTTGCCGTGCCAAATACCTATGCGTGTTTTATTGTTTGTAATATCGGTATATTTTATCCTAACGCTCTTGCCAGGCATGATGTAATATCGTTCACGGCACCCTTTGCCCTGGTCCATTTTTTTGTCTTTACAGGTTCCGAATGAGATGACACGGAATGCTGCATTGCCGCTGTTATATATCGTGTCGCCATCACGTTTGAAATCGAAGTTTTCTTTACGCGGCCCTACGACTAATATGGTATTGATAACGGCAGACGTGGTGGCCTGGCCCTGTTTGCTTTTCTGCGTATAACCTGACTCTGTAATAGGTTCGTCTGTCCATGAAAGCCGGTAATAACGCTCTTTGTTGTCACTAGGGCCTTTATAGAAAAAACGGAAGTTATCTTTGGCATTGCCTGGCAGAATGAGACTTGAAGGCGTTGATAAGAGTTCCGATTTGCTTTCCATCGGAATAATCACGCCTTCGGCCATTGGGGACGATAGGCGGTAAACTGTGACGCTGACAAAGCGTGCGGAATCTGTCGTGTTGGTAATTTCTTTTGACAGGCTGAATTCGTCAGGCGCCATCATGGATGTTACCTCACCCACATTGACAGCCTGCGCCATAAAAGGCAGCAGAGCTAAAACAGACCAGGAAAGAGTAAAAACTTTATTCATAAAAACCTCATTAAAGGAGGGGATACCCCTCCTTTAATCTTGCGCAATATTAACAACGTGCCGGTTCAGCCGTTATGCGTCAGGAACGATTAAATCGTCCAGTTAGCGGTAAACTGAACTTTTACATCGCCGCTCCAGTAACCGTCTGCCAGATCGGCAAAGGCAGCGGCTGTTGAACCGTCAGAAGTGGCGGAATCAATGGAGAAAGTGAAGGCGCCCTGGGTACTGGTGCGATCGCTGCCGGCATAGGCCGAACTTACTGCCAGCGCATCCAGACCGGAAGACACGTTGTTAGCCGTATCGATCAGCGTTGTTACGCTGCTGTTGGACAATGCGGTACCGTTCCAGGCGACGCCGACGTCCAAGGTGGACGCGTCGGCGCTGCGCGTCAGGGTATTGCTGACAATCTGCGAGGTCAGGGTAAAATCGGTTGCGCCGGACTGCCCCTGAATGGTGATATCAAACGCGCCGTCCTGGGTGTTAAAACCCTGGATGCCTTCTGCGTACTCAAACGTCAGTGATTTTAGTGGGGTAACGACCAGTGCACTGGTCGTATCTTTGGTTGCGCTCGCATCCCAGCTTGCCGTAGCGGACGCCGTAACGTCGGCTAAGGCAGAAACGCTAATGAATGACGAGGTGATGAGTGTAGCTAAAACAAGTTTTTTCATTGAAACTTCCTTTTTATGTGATGACCGATGATAATTTTTACTGCAGCACTTCATTGGTTTTTAGGAGGATCTCCTACGTTCTTGCAGACTGATTAACTCATAATCAGCATTGCAATTTTTCTTACTTTCATCTTCTTAGTAATACTCTGAACACGTGAATAGGTTGTCTTGTGTGATTCAATGTTCTCTTTCGAGATTGAAATGATTTTTTTACCACGTAAGATCTCATCTAATAGATGGTATTCTTTCCATGTCAGGCGGTTCTTTTGGGTTTCTTCAGGAATAAGAGGTTGTTCACCTTTAGCTACTGACCGCAAGTCATTCAGTAATACGTCCTCTCCGGCCTTTATTCTCACGATGAAGATATTTTTTGATTTCCCACGAAGATATAAGGCAACGGGAAGTGTATGATCATCGCAAAAAAGCGTGATTTTTTTTCCAGATGAAACATATAACAAAATGATTTTTGGTAAAAATGACTTAAAATTCTTACGAGAAAAGTCCCAGTAAAGGACGCCATCTTGCCGTAGTTTAACTAACTCATGTAAGTATTTTATGCCCAAGTCAAAAAAATAATGATTAAAAGGGTAACCTGCCATTTCCATATTTATTCCTCAGCGTGACTTCTTTTTGTAAGCGCTGCCACGACAGCAACGGATCACATTAAGAACCTGCGAAATTTTTATCAGGTGTTGTTATATCACCCGCAAATCAATGACATTGCTCAGTGACCGGTTGGCGCAGACATCTTCATGATGCTTGCTATCCACCGCCAGATCCGCCGTTTCTCCGCACCGTATTTTCTGACTTCCCATTCCCTATCGCCGAATACTTCTTACCCGATTAAATCAATGCCGCCAGGGCCACGTGCGTTTTTAGCGCGTGTTTGCGTGCTGATATTGGCGTTGACGCTTTTGTTCATTTCATTTTGCTGGCGTTATTCGTGTGCCGGAACATGGAATTAACAAATTTCTACAAGCTGCACAACGCAAGATAAAAGACGCATTTGCGCATCGTTTGGGTTTTGTCGTTTGTGCATGCTTCCGGCACTACCAGGCCAATGCGTTGCCGCTACTTGTAACCAGTATGTAACCACTGTGTTGGTGGCAATTCTGCATGTAAGCATCCGTGTCGAAACCTCCCAATTGGGAGGTTTTGAAGAAATCTCATGAGCAAGAATAACAAGCCTGTTCTTTTTCGTATTGAACCTTACGGACTTCATGGGTAACTTTAAGTGAAAAAAAAGTCTTTAGATAATGATGTGGCTGAAATAGCCTACATATTAGAAAGTGCTGCATGGGGAGAAATCACCTGGGATACTGTTTTAAAACGGATAGCAGAAATTATTCCTGGTACTTCATTGCATTCAGCACATCATGATCCATTTGCCAGTAAAGCGCTAACACTTGACTGGCATGGTATTGATGATGCTATTGCGGATAACTATAAGAATTACTATATCGGCATAGATCCCTGGGCGCCGGTTTTTTCCGCGCTACCCAGCGGAACTATATTCGTTTCTGAGAGAGAAATGCCGGCCAGTACATTAAAAAATACCGAATATTACAACGATCATCTTTCCCGGTTGGGGCAACGGGTCGCCTGGTCCGGAATAAGAATAGACATTGGGACACATGAGAACTTTTTCTTCTGTCTACATTACCCGTTAAATATAAGTAGAAAGTTGGATTTATATTGTTCCCAATTGCTTTCCGCTATTAAGATGCCGCTGTTGAGGGTCGTTGGTGAGGAGATGCGTGTCAACAATATACGGCAACGTGTAACGGCAGAGACGGCAATATCCTTATCTTCAACGGACGCATCACTGGTTGTAGATGAAAAAATGAAGCTTTTTGAGATGAATCTTCGCGCTGAAATGCTTATTTCTGAAGGGAGTTTGGTTAGGTATCGTCAGGGGGTGATTAGTTTCATAAATAACGAATTGAATAATATTTTTGTTGAGAAAGTTAAAGTTCTTAATGCTACTCCGCTTGGCTCACAACAGGTGGTTGGGGTACGGAGTGGTTTTAAAAAATTTATTATAAAGTTCACCCGGGTCAGTCGAGATCTGGGTAAACCTTTGATATACACACCAGCATTAATTTTCATCTCAATAACAGATGCCAGCCTGCGTAGAGGAGAACTGGATATAAAACTATTAAAGAGTGTTTACAAAGTTACTGATACTGAGGCAAAACTTTGCCATCTTCTAGCCAAAGGATTAAGTTTAATGGAGTCAGCTGAGATGGCGGGTATTAGTTATGAGCATGCCCGTCAACGTATAAAAATAATCTTAGAGAAAACCTGTACAAAAAATAAAACGGAACTGACTGCATTATTAAGTCAACTGATGTGTTGGTTGGATTAATAGCTATGGCATTGCTGAAATAAATATGTGTTGGCTGAGTTCAACGATTTGATCTGCCCATAAAACTCGTTCTCGTAAGGCCAGCGCAATTATTTTATTAAAAAATCCAATATTTTATCATGCAACCCGAATTATTTAGGCTTATTCTCTATGGGCTGGCTGCGCTCCTAATTTCTCGTTGCTTAATTTAATTGGTTTTAAGATTGTTCTTATGTTAACTTTAGAGATGATTTCTAATTTATGGAAAATTAAAAAACCTTATAGCCAAGCATGGATGGAGGTATCTATCTGACTATATGAGGATTTTTAAGTGAGAAAAGAATCTGTAGACAGTGATGCACTGGAAATAGCCTATGTATTGGAAAGTGCCTCGTGGGGAGAAATTACCTGGGACGGGGTGTTAAAGAAGATCACGGAAATCATCCCCGGTACTTCATTGCATTCCGTTCACCATGATCCCTTTGCCAGTAAAGCGCTGACGCTGAGCTGGTGTGGTGTTGATGACGTCATTGCAGATAGCTATAGACGCTATTATATCGGCATTAATCCGTGGGCTCCGGTTATTGCCGCTTTGCCCAGTGGATCTATCTTTGTTTCTGAGAGGCAAATGCCGGCTGATACCTTTAAAAATACCGAATACTACTGCGATTATCATTCCAGATTGGGAAAGCGCATAGCCTGGTCCGGTATGAAAATCGATATGGGGCCACATGATAATTTTTTCCTATGTTTCAATTACTCACTAAAGTCCAGCAGAAGGCTGGATTTATATTTTCCCCACCTGTTTTCCGCCATTAAGATGCCGCTGTTAAGGCTGCTCGCCGAGGAGAAGCGTGTTAACAATATACGGCAGCGTGTAATGGCGGAAGTGGCGATCTCCTTGTCTTCTGCGGGAGCGGCCCTCGTCGTAGATGAAAGAATGAAGCTTTATGAGATGAATCCACGTGCTGAAATGCTTGTCGCAGAAGGGACGTTGGTTCGGTATCGTCAGGGCGTGCTTAGCTTTATAAATAATGAACTAAATAAGCTTTTTCTTGAGAAAGTGAAAAGGCTAAATGCCACGCCGCTAGGGCATCATCAGACGTTTGGGGTACGAAGTGGTTTTAAAAACTTCATCATAAAATTTACCCGTGTTAATCGCGATCTTGGCAAACCTCTGATATACACCCCCGCATTAATTTTAATTTCTATAACGGATGCCAGCTTGCGCAGAGGCGCGTTGGATACCACCCTGTTAAAAAATCTTTACAAACTAACGGATACTGAAGCAAAACTTTGCTATCTGTTAGCCAAAGGGTTTAGCTTGATCGAATCCGCAGCGGCGGCCGGTATTAGCTATGAACATGCCCGGCAGCGTATAAAAATAATATTAGATAAAACTGGTACGAATAATAAAACGGATCTGACCTCATTATTAAGCCAGCTTATTTTCTGGGTGGACTCATAGACTTTCATACCTGAAGCTTCAGATGCGTTGGCTAAATTTAACGGTTAGTCCGCTCCCAGGTTTTCCCCTTGGGGCCAACGCAACTTGAGTTTTTCTTTTTTTAAACGCTGACGTTGGTAAACACCAGTGACACGCCGAGCAGCAGCAGGGCAACCCCGATGATCTTGTCGACGGTGAGCTGATGATTCAGCAGGCGCCGGCGCATCGTGGGGGCGGCGAAGAAGAGTGCGACGATGCTAAACCAGATCCAGTGTGAAGCCGACATGAACAGGCCGTAGGCAACGTTGTGGCTTAGCGTGCTTCCGGTGCGAACCACCTGCGTATAGGTGGCAACGACGAATAGCATTGTCTTCGGGTTGAGCGCATTGGTGAGGAACCCCATGCGAAAGGCCGCCCATGATGACGGCGCAGCCCCGGACGCGTCTTCCAGCTTCAGCACCGTTCTGTTGCTCAGGGATTTGTACCCGAGGTAGATCAGATAAGAAGCGCCAAGCACTTTCATCGCCAGAAACAGCAGGGGAGAATTGACGATAATCACGGCAATGCCCAGCACCGTATACATCACATGAACCTGTACGCCGCAGGCAATGCCGAATGCCGAAATTAAGCCGGCGCGCGAACCGAAGGCATAGCTGTTGCGGCTGACCATCGCGAAATCGGGGCCGGGACTGATAACCGCCAAAATAGTAATGGTGGCTACCGCAATCAGTTCATTCATGGTTTTTAGCTCCGTTCAGACGTTGTTTTGACGATGATTTTGCACAGATCGTTTGTGCCGTAGGGCGCCATTATTGAGTGCTTGTGCTGGTGGAAAAAGCGATTTATCTTGAGGGAAATCTGTCAGATTTCATCGAGTATATGAAACTTCCCTCTCTGGCTTCATTCCGCTTTTTCGAAGCGGCAGCGCAAACCGGCAGCTTCGTGAAGGCGGCCGAGCAACTTCATGTGACGCACGGCGCCGTCAGCCGGCAGGTGCGGCTGCTGGAGGAGGCGCTGGGTGTTGAGCTGTTCGAACGGCGAAACCGGGCAATCTTCCTTAATGCCGCCGGGCGCTCGCTGCATGCCACCACCCTCGCGGTGTTCGAACAGCTTGAAGGCGCTGTGTACCGTTTGCAGCAGTCGGCGCGCGAACAGGTGCTGGTGCTGTCTTGCGAACCGACCATCGCCATGAAGTGGTTGATTCCTCGTTTGCCTGCGTTTCACCAGGCAAACCCCGACATCAATCTGCATTTGGTCGCCGCCGGCGGGCCGATCGATTTCGCCCGGGCCGGGGTCGATCTGGCGTTACGGCGTGACGATTTCCGTTGGGAGCAGGGGGTTCACGCCGCGAAAATCTGCGATGAATGGATGGGGCCGGTGAGCCGGGAAAACCCAGGCCGCCAGGCGCAACTGGACGGTGTGCGCCTGCTGCACGCCGGGACGCGCCCGGAGGCATGGTCGGCCTGGCAGCGGCTGGCGGGCGTGTCCACCAAAGGGAGCATCCGGGTTGATTATGAACACTTTTACCTGTGCGTTCAGGCGGCGGTTGCCGGATTGGGAATGGCGATGGTGTCTTTCCTGATGGTGCAGGATGAGCTGGAGAGCGCACAGTTGCATGCGCCATACGGCTTCACGCGCGATGGCTCCAGCTATTGGTTGCTGTCGCCTCGGCCGCTGGAGCAGGATGACAAGTGCGCACGCTTCAAGCAATGGCTGATGGCAGAGGCGGCAATGAGCCTCTCTGCCATTGAGGAATGAACCGACAAAGCCAGGCGGCGCCCCGCAAGAATGCATGAGCGCCGCTGGCATCGGGCAGCAAGCGCGGCGCCGGCTGTTAGAACAACACCGAGTAGTTCAGCCCAAAGGTGCGGCCGCGGCCTTTATAGCTATAAAGCTCCGATGCGCCGTAGGTCGGGCTGTAAAGCCCCGGCGCACGCTGGCCCCAAACCGTGGTGTAATCTTTGTCCAGCAGGTTTTCTATGCTGAAGCTAAGTTTGCCCACCGGCAGGTTATAGCTGCCGAGAAAGTCTACGGTGTTGTAGCCGTCAATTTTCTTGCCGTCGCTATCTGAAACGTCAAAGGTTTGGGTGCTCTGCACGCGCAGACCCCAGTCGCCAGGAGCCCAGTTCACCCATGCGCTGACCTTCGACGGGCTGGCGCTGTCGACGGTCAACTTCTGCCACTTTCCGTCTACGCGGGTTTCGGATTTGATGACGTTAAAGTTCGCCCCGGTGCTCCATTCGCTATCGGTGAAGAAGTAATCCACCTGGCCTTCCAACCCATAGATACGACGCTTGTCGTCTTCAAGATTGATGGTCATATCGGTTTTATTGATATTGATGGTTTTGTCAGACAGCGAGTAGTAAGCCGCCGCCTGGGTGCGCAGGTTGTCACCGGTGAAGCGCCAGCCCAGCTCAAACGCGTTGACCTTGATGCCATCCAGCTTAGAGTCGTTGACATTAACGCTGTTTGTCAGGCGATAGTGCCCATCCACCAGTTGATACGTCCCGGAGCCGTAGTATTTGGCTAAATCCGGGATCTCAAAGCCCTGTGAGAAGTTGAACCACACCTGCTGGCGTTCGGTCAGGCGCCCCAGAATGCCGGCGTTGAACAAGACATTGTTATAGTCGGTTTTGCCTCCCGGCACCGCATCGGCAGATTGCGCTCGCCCGGTGGCAATGGCCTGCTGTTGAGCGTAACCGACAAAGTCATCCACTTTGTTTTCGGTGTACTGATAGCGCACGCCGCCGCTTAGGGTAATGGCATTAATGTCGTAGCTGGCTTGCAGGAAGGGGGCAAGGTTAGTGATGCTGTAGCCGGGATAGCGCCCAACGTTATAGGCGTTGTCCAGCGTCATGCCGCCGCTCTGCGCCGCCGTATTCAGGTCAAAGAACTGCTGGTTGGCGTTAAAGGTTTCGTGGTCGGCGTCCAGGCCCCAGGTCAGCGTCAGATCGTCCAGGGGTTTGCTGTTAAGGGTCAGTTTGCCGCCGTAGAAATCGGTTTTTTGCTGTGATGCGCCAATGCTGGTCACCACGCCGCCACCCAGCGTCGGGAACGGATAGAAGGTCAGGCTTTCGTCACGGTAATAAATCTGCGCCACCAAATCCTGGCCGAAGAAATCGCTGTTGGCGTACTGTAGGTTAATCAGGTGGCGCTCGGTGCCGGGAATACGGTCGGAATTCAGGTTGCCGGCGTTATACGCATTGCCATCGCCGGTCACGGCAGAGAAGTTCTCCCCAAGGAACAGGCCATGTTTACCGTCCGATTCGCTTTTATAGTACTGCGCCGTCAGCTGTAGCTGCTGATGTTCGTCGATGTTGATGGTGCCCGTGCCCATCAAATCAAGGCGGTCAGAGTACTGCAGGCCCGTCTGGGTATTATCGATGATTACCTCGTTGCCTTTGCCGTCATACCAGCCGCCGTAGCGCTGGTAGGAGAGCGCAAGCCGGCCAGAGGCTTTGTCATCGCCGCCGCTCACCGCCGCGGCGATATTCTCATCATGGTCGTTATGGCTGTTGAAGCCGCTTTTGGCGCCGGTCTGGAATTCTACCTGCGTCCCGGCCTGGCCCTTTTTGGTGACAATGTTAATCAGGCCGCCGGTACTGCCGCCGCCATACAGTGACGTTGCGCCAGAGATAACTTCGATATGCGCAATGTTGAAGGGATCGATCGCGTCTAACTGGCGGCTGTCGCTGCGCGATGAGTTAAGGCGCACCCCGTCGACCATCACCATCATCGAACGCCCGCGCATATTCATGCCGTAGTTGGTGCGCCCCTGGCTACTGACATCCATGCCTGGTATGAGCTGTGCCAGCACCTCTTTTAACTCTTTGCCGCCCTGAACCTGCTGTTCAATTTCAGCCTGTTCAATCACCCAGGTGGTTTGCGCCATTTCCGCGACGCTTCGGTTGGCACGGCTGGCAGAGACAACCATCTGCTCTTGTTCAGGATCTTCCGCCCAGGCGGGGGATGAGAGTATGGCGAGTAGGCACGGATTTAAAACCCAGCGATATTGATGTTTCATTATTGTGGTGCTCCGATGGTGTGTCAGTACTCAGTCGTTTTTACTAAGGGTTGAAAGGCCTGGCCGGCCGTCGGGCTTGATTTACTGCGCCAATGGATAACGCCAGGCGTGGTGGTTAGCTCAAACGGTTCTTCTGGGTGCGCGCGGTTGAGAATGCGAGCAGATCGCCAGGCCATGAGGCTCAGCTGAGGTTCCGCAATGCCGAGGCTATGCATACCGGCATTGACGGCAAACAGGTGGTTCCCCCGCGGGCCACCCCAGTTGAGGGTAAAGTCGGTGTTTATCTGAAACTCGTCTTCGCTGTTCAACTGCAGGCGGTGCGCCAGCGGCTGGAGGAACGCGGGGGCCGCCGCACGGTATCCGGTGGCAAAAATGACCACGTCGGTTTTCAACTGCTCTTCGCCGTGGTCCAGGTGATGCTGTATCGCCAGGTTCAGGTTGTCGCCTTCCGGCGTGACGCAAGTGACGGAGCGTGATGGCATCAAGCGCGCCCAGGGCCTTTCGCGCAGCACCTCAAAGCGGTGGTACATAGCGCGATAAATGGCGAGCAGGGATTCCGCGGTGATCCCATCGGAGGTCATTTTCTGTTCGGCCAGCATGCGGTGGCGGGCTTTCTCATCAAGCGTTGCGAAGCTCTCCAGATATTCCGGCGTAAAGTATTCGTTGGCGAACGCGGCTTCATCCAGCGCATTGTAGTTGTTGCGGCGCGATACCCAATTCAGCGCTGCAGGTTGCCCCCATGTGCCGCGGAAAATGTTTAAAAATAGATCCGCGCCGCTCTGGCCACCGCCCACGATAGTCACCTGCTTACCGGCCAGCGCCGGCGAGCGCTGCATCATCTCGCTGGCGTGGAAGCAGCGGTCGCTTTGCTCGTTCACGCAATCGGGCAGATTGATTTGTTTACCAATGCCCAGGCAAACGTGGCGCGCCCGGTAGTGGCCGCGTTGGGTAACGACGTCAAATAGCCCGGCCCGATCGTCAAAACTGACCTGTTGCACCCGTTGGCTAAAGGCGATGTTGCCCAGGCGCTCCGCCGCCCAGCACAGGTAATCGGCGAACTCTTCGCGCGTTACGGTGCGCTGTTCGGTGGTCAGGAAGCGGTAGAATTTTTTCCGTTGCACCAGATAGTTGATGAAGCTGTGGCGGTTTGTGGGTTCCACGGCGCTGACCAGATCTTTGAGAAAACAGGTCTGCATGTGGCACTCCGGTAACATCATGCCTGGGTGCCAGGAGAAGTGCGGTTTGCTTTCAAGGAACAGCGAACTGAATCCGTCAAGCCCCTCGGCGAGCGCCGCGACGCTGAGGTTAAACGGGCCAAGACCAATGCCGATGAAATCATGGGTTTTCATTGTGCGGACTCCTTGGTGACCAGATAGAGCGGGTTATCAAGATCGGTTAAGTAATTCGGTAGCATGCGGCTGCCACCGTCGTGTTCGGAGAAAGTGAGTTTCACCGGGTTAAGCACCACGCGAATGATCTGCGGCTTAAACAAATCAAACAGGGCGAAACGTTCCGCCAGTTGCGGGTGGCGGGCCATATAGCGGCGTAAAACGGCCGCCAGCAGCTGATAGAAACGGGGTTCGCTGACGCCACACTGTTCCGTCAGGCGCGAGATAAAGCGCAGCACGGTAACAAAATGGCCGGTTTGCAGATCGTGTATCAGGTAGTCGGCGCTCAGGCGTGCGGTAACCTGCTTGACCTGCTGCGGTAATGAGGCGGCCTCGGGGAAGTCCTGATCCACCAGGCGCATATCGCCCTGGAAATCCTTCAGCAAAATACGTTGCGGGATGTGGTCCTTCATCACCAGCGTGACGTTCTGCCCATGGGCAATCAGCGCTACGCCATAGCGGCACATCAGGTGATAGAAGGGGAGCACGACCGCCTCGAACATCTTCGTCAGCCAGGCTTCGGCGCTCAGCCCGGATTGCGTAATCCAGGCATCAATCAGCGGGCGCCCTGCAGGGTCTGTTTCCATCAGCGCGGCCATCAGCACGGCCTGTTCACCCGCCTGCAGATAGCGGCAGGGATTTTCGCGCCAGATGACGCCGAACATCTCCTGATAACGGTAGGGGGCTTTCGGCAACGCGGCGTAACCGGCGTGCGCCAGATAGCCCGCCGCCGGCTCGCCGAGGATCTGCGCGCCCAGCGCGCTGAGCGTACGATCCTGGGCAAACTGCTGCTGTAGCCAGGGTGAGGCCAGCGGGCCGGCGGCAATATACTTGCCGGGGATGCCGCGATAGCAGGAGGTGTTGTAAATCGTCAGCGGCAGCTTGATGTCAAAATGCGTGCGGCGGCTGGCGTTCGTCAGGGTGCGTAGCGACTGCTGCGCCAGGTAGTCATCGCCGAATTCACCGAGTTCCACCATCTCACCGCGCGCCAGTTGGGGCAGGAAATGGATGGCGATTTTCTGCTGCCACTGCCAGGGGTGCAGCGGCACCGGCAGCCAACCGTCGTCGAGGCCCAGCGCCTGCCAACGTTGGTTGAAACGCGTGCGTTCGGCGCCGTTCATGGCGCTTGCCAGCAGTGTATCCAGCTCGCAGCCTTCCTCACTGCGCCATACCATCAGATCGCGGCGCACCGCTACCCACTGCAGGCGAAAACGGCCGCAGTATTCCGGGGCATATTGCCGTAACGCATCCAGCCCCCAGCCGCGGCGGCCTTTATTAAAGATAAACTTCGGGTGGCCGCTAAGCAGGCACTGCAACCGATCGGCATCCAGCCCGATCAGCGCATCGGCATTTAATGACTTTCGCGCCTCCAGCAGTTGTAAATCGCCACGCAGCGTTGCGTAGAGATCCTCCAGATGCTCGGCGGTTTGGGCATCGCTCATGTTCAGCACCGCGGCCAACTGACGCAGCGCGCTTTCGGCTTCGATGGGGGCGCCGCTCAGGGGGCGTAAGCTGTGCGGGGCAATATGCAGCCACCCCCAGATGCCACGCTTGGCATGGAACCGCCAGGTTTCATCGCCCAGAGGAATGGACCATTGGCCCGGAGCGATTTCATGCGCGTGCAGCGCGCGTTCATATTCCAGCTCTGCGAGGATCTTCGCCACCATCTCACGGTTGACTTGCTGCCACGATTCCAGCATCACAGCCCCACCTCGCTGAAGAAGTGGTGGCGCTGGCACATCACCAGGCGCGAACGTTTGTGCGGGAAGTCGAACTCTTTCACCGTTTCATAACCGGCGACCGGCAAATGGCGGAACAGACGTTGGTTGTCAAACCGCGGTTCGGCCACAATGCGTGCGGTCTGCGGTTCATCAAGCCATAGATAGTGGCTTAACCCACGTAGCCAACTGCGGATATAGGGTGCGCCGCGCCACTGTTCTTCGCCCACCAGCATATGCAGGCCGCGATCAAATGGTTGCCAGCGATAGTGGCGGCCAATCCGATCTTCCGCCGCCCAGTAGATCTCGAAATAGCCAAAGGGCTCATCGTCAAAGCTGCCGATAAGCGGGTAGCAATAGGCGCTATCCAACTGGCGATGCAGGTATTTTTCCTGTTCCGCCTGCGGCGCGGCCATTTCCCAGAACGCGTTTACGCGCGGTGTATTCATCCAACGCGTAAACCGCTGCGCGTCCTGGGTAATATCCGCCAGGCGGAAGCTGAGGGTGCGCTTAACCTGCGGATCGTAGCGGCGATAAACTTCCCCCTGCGGGCGGGGCGGGCGCTGCGGGAAATACAGCCGGCGCGTTTCGTCATACTGCATCTGACCGCTGGCGGGCAGGCGTTCGCCGCGCAGCCAGAGCGGCAACTGCCAAAAGGCCTGCCGTGCCAGATAGTCGCTTTGCACAAGGTTAAACAGCTGCTGGGCCTGTGGCTCATCATGCCAGTCGGCCCAGGGGAGAGTAATGCCGGCAAGCTGCGGCGCGGCGACAAAAAGCTGATCCAAAGCGTCGACCAGCCAGCGCTCGGGCAGCGGCGACAGGCGCTGGAGTATGGCGCTGGCGTCCAGCCCCAGCGCCAGGGGGAGTGCGGCGTCGATTCGCGTGCAGCGGAAACCGTAACCGTCATGAACAATACTCGCGTGTGGCATCACGCTTTCTCCTTGTAAAACGGGTTGCTGAAATCGAAGTAGATCACCGCCGGATCCGCGATGGTGTTTTCGTTGTGATCGTGCAGATAGCAGAAGAAGTTGCCTTTGCAATTCCAGTGCGGGCTGTTGAGCACGTAATCCAGGCAGCGCGTTTGTTGTGTTTGGCTACGCAGCGTAGCCAGCGCTTCACGTACCTGGGCTATCAGTTTCTCTTCGCTGTCGAACCCAGCCGCGCCGAGCGCCGCCGTCACGGCCAGGGTGGAGTTCACCAGCAGGTAATAGGGAAAGTAGCGCAGCAGTTGCTCTTCGCTGAAGCGGTTTTCCGCCTCTGGCTCACCGATTTCGGCCAGCCATTGCTCCGCGCCGGCGGTAAAACCGCTGCCCTGGCAGTCGCGGTAGAGCAGGCCAACGGGAAGGTCTTGCTGCATTTCCACCAGAATGTTTTGCTGGTGGGCCAGCAACACCAAGCCGTAATCGGCTTCCGCACTGAATAGCGGCAGGAGGATGCGATCGCAGTAGGCCGCCAGCCAGCAGGCGGCGGCCTGGGCCAGCGGCAGATTGAGGCGCTGGCCGAGCCGGCGCACGCAGGCCGCCAACAGGCTGTCGCCGCCATCCGGCGCGGCCTGGGTCAGGCTGACCAGCACATTGGTTTGTGTTTCCGGCAGGGGGAATAACAGGTTCTCACGCAGCGCCATCAGGCTCTCTTCCTGGATCTGGCCGTCGGCATCGCGCAGGCCGATCCAACCGTCTTCCTGCATCACACGCATGGTAGGGTAGCGGGCCTGTAACTGTTGCCAGCGCGGGGTCTGCGCCAGCCGGGCCAGTCGAACCCCTCGTTTCACTTCTTTGACCGACAGCGTGCGCACTGAGTTGGTCAGCCGCACGCTCAGCGAAAATTTAATCATGTCGCTGTTGCTCTCGTTGTAGAGCGAACGCGAAGAACTGGTGGGCAACCAATGCGCGCCGGCTTCGCCTAAATCCTGCAGTGAGCCGTTGTTCAACAGCGTCCGGCAACCGTTTTGCGCCAAGAGATGGTCTGCCTGCCAGGGGTGCATGGGGATCAGCCAGCGGGCGTCAGTGAAATGGCCGAGCAGTTGCGGCGCGCTTTGTGCGGCAAAACGCAGCAGACGGGCGCGCAGCGGCATCAAGAGGCTTTCGCCAGCCACGAAGGCGCTGTCTACCGCGAACCAGCGTAGCGGGAAACGGGAGCAAAAATCTGGCAGATAGCGCTTTGCTTCAGTTTCGTTAAAGGGTTCGTGTGATTTTGGCGCCGGATGGAATGCATGGCCAACCAGCAACGCCTGTTCTGCTTCGGCAAACGTCAGCGGCGTGTTGCGCAGCGTTGCCCAGCGGTGGCGTTGGTTAATGGCTTGCCAGGTGTGTGCGTGGCTTTGCAGCACCCGCGACTGGAACCGGGCAATTGTGTCGTCCGGCAAGGCTCTTTTGACGTCGGGCCTGGCGAGGATCAGCGATACCAACCGCGTAAAATCAATAGGTTCGCCGTGGCTATCATCCGCGCTGAGTAGCCGCGCCGGAAAATGGTACTGATGATGCTGCGTTGGCGAGAAATAGCGAACGGCAATGCGGATGGCCTGGGTGGACGAAAGGGGAATATGAATTTGCGCAGGTTGGTCTGGCTCATTATGCGAGAGGTGCTGCCAGTCTTGGGTTTCGCGCAGCAGTGCGTTTAAAAAACACTGGGCCGCAACGTCGGTATCAATGGCTTGTGGCAGAGAAAACATAAGGGAAATTCCATCCAAACATTGATAATGGTTATCATTATGGTAATGGAATTGTTTACATTGGCAACTATTTTTGTAATATTTACTTTCATTAAGCTTACGTTATCATTACATTTGTTGGTGTTATCTTAACGAAATATATGCATTCATCTCCTGATACGTTGACGCATGAAACCCCGCCAAAAGCCAACTGGCCGTTGGCGTTGTGTGCTGGGCTGCTGGGCATTGGGCAAAATGGTTTACTGGTGGTATTGCCGCAGTTGGTGGCGATGACCGGCCTGTCGCTTTCGGTTTGGGCGGGGCTGCTGATGTTTGGCTCCATGCTGTTTTTACCCGCATCGCCGTGGTGGGGGAAACAGACGGAAATTCGCGGCTGCAAGCTGGTGGTGCTGGCAGCGCTCGGCGGTTATCTGGCCAGTTTTGCACTGATGGCGCTGATGGTGGGCGCGATGGCAACCGGCGGCATCAGCGCTTTCTGGGGGCTGGTGGGGCTGGTTGCTTCCCGTGCATTGTACGGTCTGACGGTGTCCGGCATGGTGCCGGCGGCGCAGACGTGGGCCATGCAACGGGCGGGGATAGCCAATCGCATGGCAGCACTGGCGACCATCAGTTCGGGGCTAAGCTGTGGGCGCCTGGTGGGGCCCCCGCTGGCCGCCATGGCATTGAGCCTGCATCCGCAGGCGCCGCTGTGGCTCATGGCCGCGGCGCCTTTGTTGGCGCTGCTGTTGGTTGTTCGCCAGCCCCAGGATCCCCCATTACTTCCGGCCGCGCATCAGTCCTCCCGGCTACAGCGCACCATGCTGCCGTATCTGCTGCTGGCGTTGCTGTTGGCGACGGCCATCAGCCTGATGCAGCTTGGGCTGGCGCCACACCTGCGGCTGTTCGCCGGCGAAGCTGCCCAGATCAGCCACCATGTGGCGCTGTTACTGAGTCTGGCGGCGGCAAGCACGTTGCTGGCACAGTTTCTGGTGGTGCGCCCGCAGCACTTCCGTGCCGTTACGCTGCTCGGGGTGGCGGCGCTGTTGATGGTCGCCGGATTGGGCATGATGTTGCCAGCGGATCTGGGCTGGATGTATGGCGGCATCGCGGTGGTTTCATTCGGCGCGGCGATGGCTACGCCGTGTTATCAACTGCTGCTGGATGCGCGCCTGTCCACGGGCAAAGGGGCCGGGTTTATTGCGACCAGCCATACGCTCGGCTATGGCTTGAGCGCGATGCTGGTGCCGCTGGTATCACAGCTGTACGGCGAGCGCTATCTGATCGCGACGGCGCTGCTAATGGCTTTGGTTTTTCTGCTGCTTAGCGGCTGGATAGGGTGGAAAAACCGATAAATCGCTGTTGGACGAAGCGGCGTTACGGCGTAACGGTTTCCATCGGAAGCAGGGTGTTCACGCCGTGAAATCCTCGATAATTAGCGGGTTGCAGCAGTCAGCCGGTAACTTTGGGCGCGAAAATCTCGGCCAGCATACAGCGAGCGCCGCCGCCGCCGTGCTGTTCGATCACCGTAATCGGTGCCTGCACAATGCGTGCGTAAGCGCTTAGCATCTTCTGTTGTGCGGGTGTGAACGCACGCCAGGCCTGCTCTGACATGGCGATGACGGGGTGCCCATCGTGGCTGCATAGCTCAAGGACGTTGCCGCAAAACGCGTGCATCTGGGCCATCGTTATCGCGATGACGGTTTTGCCGCTGGCGTTCAGGCTCTTGAGCAGTTGGTCACGCGCCGTGGCTTCTACAATCGCCTCCAGGCAGACCACGGCGTAACGAATGCCGACGCTCATCATCACGTTGGTGTGATAGATTGCCCGCCCTTGCGCATCTTCTGCCGTAAAATCAATTACCTGATAACCCGATTTTTGTTGCCCACATTTGCAAAAATCTAAATGGGGGAGGCAGCTCGAACTAGAAGGGTTGCGCTATCTAAAATTGTGTCATTGCCTATTTTTTATATGGTTACCACAACGTCAAGAATAGGTGAATTTATGGCTGATTGGTCAAAGCTTGCCGGGAATGCCGCCGAGGTTGGTAGGCATGCAATAGCGCTCATGTACGAGCGCTATTGCGTTTAGGACGGAATTTTTTACCAATACTGGTAAAGAGCACTGATAGATGGTTATAGCAGCTAAACCAGCCCGGTCAGGTAATAGACTCCAATGATAAAGAAGGCGGCCATGACCTTGAAAATGGTGATACCGAAGATAGGTTTATATGCTTCTCTGTGCGTTAGCCCAGTGACCGCCAGCAATGTAATGATGGCGCCATTATGGGGCAAGGTATCCATACCGCCAGCTGCCATAGAGGCAACCCGGTGCATAACTTCCAGAGGGATATGTGCGGCATGGGCGGCAGCAACAAACTGATCTGACATCGCAGCCAGTGCGATACTCATACCGCCTGATGACGAACCGGTGATGCCGGAAAGCAGGTTGATGGTAATCGCCTGGTTAAGCAACGGATTAGGTATTGCTTTTAACGCTTCGGCTACTGCAACAAAGCCGGGAAGCGCGGAGATAACACCGCCAAAACCATACTCTGAAGCTGTATTCAATGCGGCAAGCATCGCACCGCTTACGGCGGCTTTACTGCCTTCCGCCAGCTTATTAGCTACGGTGCGCCAGGCGAAAATAAAGATCGTGAAAATACCGCACAACAGCGCCGCCAGTACGGCCCAGATGGCGACCATTTTAGTGACGTCGCTCTGGATAGGGCTTTTTAAGCCCGGTAAGGCTATTTCATAGGTGGCGCCGTACCAATGAGGGAGTGCATGGGTGAATATCAGATTCATCACGCCGACCACAACCAGCGGCAACAGGGCGATCATCGGATGAATAAGAGGTATATCCTCCGGTGTTGCGGGCTCATTGCGCAATGTGGTGCCATATCCTTCGCCAGAGCGCTGTGCTCGCCGTCGCGCAAGATCCAGATACAATAAGCCGCCGCCGACGACAAAAAGAGAGCCCAGGATGCCCAGCCAAGGCGCGGCCCACGAGGTAGTTCCGTAAAATGTGGTGGGAATGATGTTTTGAATTTGGGGCGAACCGGGAAGGGCATCCATCGTAAATGTAAATGCACCCAGCGCAATGGTAGCCGGCATCAAACGCTTGGGGATATTCCCCTGCCGGAACATTTCGGCAGCGAATGGATAAACGGCAAACACGACGACAAACAGCGAGACGCCGCCATAAGTCAACAAACCACAGACCAGGATAATCACTGTCATTGCCTGGTTTTTTCCTAATAGCCGTGTAATGGCGCTCACTATTGCGCGCGAGAAGCCGGAAAGTTCGATCAATTTGCCAAAAACGGCCCCCAGCAAAAAGACCGGGAAATAGAGTTTGACGAAGCCAACGAACTTTTCCATAAAGACATCGGTGAACATGGGCGCTACGGCGGAGGGATGGGTCAACAACACTGCACCCAGCGCAGCCACAGGGGCAAATAAAATTACGCTATATCCCCGATAGGCGACCAGCATCAACATCACCAATGCCAGTAATGCAATAAAGACGTCCATAGAGTCTCCATGGTAGAAAGAGAGACAGCGCAGAGTGTTTTAACGCTCTGCACCATCTTGGGCGGCTGTTTTTTACATGTGTTTGGGTCGTTGCTGGCGCGATATTATTCGGCGATCCCGGCATACGGTACGTCTTTGTGGCCATAACGGCGTACGCGAATGTTTGCTTGCTCGCCGTGGCCGGCAAAGCCTTCCAGTGCGCAAAGGCGTGAACAATATTCACCCACTAAAGCAGAAGCCTCATCGGTGAGTACTCTCTGGTAAGAACAGGTTTTTAGGAATTTACCCACCCACAACCCGCCGGTATAACGGGCCGCTTTTTTGGTTGGCAATGTGTGGTTGGTGCCGATCACTTTATCGCCGTAAGCGACATTTGTGCGCGGGCCCAGAAACAAGGCACCAAAGTTGCGGAGGTTGGCAAGGAACCAGTCAGGTTGTTTCGTCATCACTTGGACATGCTCAAAGGCCAGTTTATCCGCGATGTCCAGCATCTCTTCATCGCTATCCGCAACGATAATTTCACCAAGTTTTTCCCAGGATTGGCGGGCAATTTGCGCCGTCGGCAATATGTTTAACAGACGTTCAATTTCCGCCAATGTCTCTTTTGCCAATTTTTCTGATGTTGTCAGTAGAATGGCTGGCGAATCCGGGCCATGCTCTGCCTGCCCTAACAGATCTGTCGCGCAGATCTCGCCGTCAACGCTGTCATCGGCAATCACCAGAGTTTCTGTCGGGCCAGCAAACAGGTCGATACCCACACGGCCAAATAGTTGACGTTTGGCTTCGGCAACAAACGCGTTTCCCGGGCCGACCAACATATCTACCGGCGCAATAGACTTGGTGCCGATGGCCATCGCGCCAACGGCCTGAATGCCGCCGAGGCAATAGATCTCATCGGCGCCGGCCATGTGCTGGGCCACTACAATCGCCGGGGCGGGTTTTCCGTTGAACGGGGGAGCGCAAGTGACAATCCGTGGGACGCCCGCGACTTTAGCTGTGATCACGGACATATGCGCAGAGGCCAGCAGAGGGTATTTTCCGCCAGGAACATAGCAGCCGGCGGCATTAACAGGGATATTCTTATGACCGAGGATAACGCCGGGTAGGGTTTCAACCTCAATATCGACCAGGCTGTTACGCTGGTGTTGGGCAAAATTGCGAACTTGCTCTTGTGCAAAAGCAATATCGGCGATATCGCGCTCTGACAACTGCGCGTAACACGCCTGAATTTCCGCCTCTGTTAAACGATAATCTTCCCGATCCAGCTTATCATAGCGAATGGAAAACTCACGAATCGCCGCATCGCCTCGTTCTTCAATGTCAGCCAGAATCTGTTCAACCGTGTCGCGTACTTTGCGATCGGCATTTTTGATTGCCTCTGCTTCAGCACCTTTTTTAAGCCATTTTGCCATGATGAACCACTCCATAGATGTTAATTAATTGTTTGTGAATTCGAATGCACGTGTATCTTAGTGTTGAATTTTAGTGAGCGTAAAGAAGTGCTGCATTCGAATGCAACGCAGATCGCAAAAATTATGCATTGAGACTGAGATCCACCATAATGTGGGCAGGATAATTATTGGGAGGAGGGTCTGATGACAGGACGTACGCGCCGCCCGGTCACCAGTTATGATGTGGCTAAACTCGCGGGGGTATCACAATCCGCCGTATCACGCGCTTTTACTGAAGGGGGGAAAATCTCGCCGGTTATGCGTGAAAAAGTCAGGGAGGCGGCTATGGCCTTGGGTTATCGCCCTAGCTTTGTTGCCCGCTCATTGATTACGCGGCGTTCCAACCTTATTGGTGTGGTGGTGCCTGGGTTAGCAAACCCATTCTATGCAAACCTGTTAGATCGGCTATCTCTCGAATTAAATCAGTTGGGATACCGTGTCCTGCTCTTCTCCATGTATAACGACGATGATACCGATCCTATTTTGGAAGACGTCTTACGGCACCGTGTTGAGGCATTGATCCTGGTTTCCACCAGTCTGTCGTCTCATTTTGCTGAAGAATGCCAGCATAATGGCCTACCCGTGTTGCTGCTGAACCGTAAGAATGACAGTGAAACGGTTTCCAGCGTGACCAGTGACAACCGTCCTGCCGCCGCCGCCATCGCGGATTTTCTTATTGCCGGTGGCCACCGCCATATTGCCTTTATGGCGGGGCGGGAGAGCTCATCGACCAGCCGTGATCGTGAAGAGGGTTTTACACAGCGCCTGCTCCTGCGGGGTTTTGAACCGCCGCAACGTGCCGTCGGGCTGTATACCATTGAAGGTGCGATGGCTGCCACCCGTAGTTTGCTGGCGGGGGGACGGCGGCCCGATGCACTCTTCTGTGCCAATGACATTATGGCTATCGGCGCGCTTAACGTCGCCGTGGGTGAACTGGGTATGATTGCGGGAGAAGATATTTCTGTCGTCGGTTTTGATGACATAGCAATGGCAGGTTGGCCCATGTATAACTTGACGACCTATGTCCAGCCAATCAGTGAGATGGTTTCCGCTACCGTTGCCATCATTTCCTCACAGTTGAAGGATGTTGAAGCATCTGCTATTCAGCAGGTTTTACCCGGTATGTTGGTGATCCGTGGCAGCACAAGGCCGGTAGATGGGTACGAGCTAAAACACCAATAGGAAGTTAGAGCCTATCCCATTAGGGCTATTTTACTTGCCATTTTGAACCTGGGCAGTGCTCGAAATCCTCACGTACTCCGTGTACGCTCCGTTTTACTCGCTCCGCTCGCCCTACGGGCCGGACTAAAGTCCGTTCAACATGCGCGGCATGTTGTCTGCGCGCTGTCCGTGTCCAAACTGGCTGCGACAATAACGCCTACTGGGATAGGCTCTTAGTTAAGTTTGCTTAAGGCGCGGGCGAAAAGCCGGTCAGCTCCGCAGCCGAACAGTACGACACGGCGCCGTTTTCCTGCATCACTCGGGCAATCAGTTGTTCAACCTGCAGCTTATCCCCGGCTAAATTATGCCGCGCCTTGGCCATCATCTCTGCCTTGCTCATCGGGCGTTCGGCGCTGCCCAGCGGCTTGTTGCGCTCTTGCACGGCGCTTTCGCCGTGGCGATGCGTCACCACCACGCGCGCGCCGGGCTGGCGTGCCGGACCATTCATTCGCTGTGTAAATTCAGGGGTGATAACGGCTGTCACCTTATCCGCCAGTGCCTGCAATGCCGCATTTTGCATGCTGTGCTCCGTATACCAGTCGGCGCCGGGCTGCAGGCCGCCGGCGACCGCCGCCATCGTCCAGGGCAGGCTGAACTGCGCGTCAGTGGCCGTGCGGGGGCGGTAGTCCATCATATCCTCGACCAGCCGCGGGAAGGTCTGCACCTCAATGGCGCGGATATCCGCTGCCTGCCAGCCGGTCTGCTGCATAATGCACTCCATGCATTCCAGCGCGCAGGCCAGCCAGCGGCAGGCGGGATAGCGCTTAAAGCTGCCGTAACCGGCGTACCAGTGGCTGCCGAGATTATCGGTCAGCATTTCCGGTGCGAAACGGTCGGAACCGATCATTCGCCAAAAGCCCTGATCGCCGTCGAGCGCGTCAAGGCTGCCACTTAGGCCCTGTTGCACCATGATCACCGCCTGCACCGCTGCCTGCGCCGCCGGTGCCACGGCATCTTTAAGTGCCATCAGCGGCCGCTGTTGCCAGTTGTACTGATGCAGGCTGGGCAGCGGCGTCAGCACGGCGGCCAGCCCAATGGCCTGATTCAACTGCGCCGGGGGCAGGCCCAGCAGCAGCCCGGCCACCAGCGCCGCGCCGATCGTCTGATGCTGCGCCACGCCGTATACCTGGCTGAAACGTTCTGCCGAGGGTTGGATGGCGTGGATTAGCCGATTATTCACCTCGAAGCCGGCCGTCAGGGCGGTGATCAGCGCGTCATGCGTTACCGGCCGCGGGCTAAGATCAAGGGCGACCAGCGCCGCGGCGATAAGGGTGGCGCCGGGGTGGCCGAGCCCTTTGCCGTCGATCTCCACGCCGTCATCGTGGTCCAGGCCGTTTATCACCGCGGCGTTGGCGAAAGCGGCTGCCAGCGGGCTGAAACCGGGCTCGCCGAAGACGGTGCAGTTACCGTTTCCGCCGAACAGCCGGGTGGCGCGGATAACCGGTTCGCTGACGCGGTGGCGGCTGGCGGCCCAACCGCAGGCGAGGGCATCCAGCAAATGCAGCCGAACCTTGCGGCGGATGGCGGCCGGAATAGTTGGCGCAGATAAAGAGCAGGCAAAATTTACCAACTGGCGTGTCGCGGTGATATTCATGGTTATTCAACGTTTGAAGTACCGGGTGCGGATCCTGCGCTCGGCATAGCTTGCCAGCAGTGACAGCGGAAGAATGGTGGCGACGAAAAACAGCGCCACAAAGGTCAGCGTTTCCAGTGGGCGGAAGGTGGCGGTGCTCAGCCGTTGCCCTTGATAGAGGATCTCGCCCGTCGCGATATAGCTCGCCAGTACCGAGTTCTTTATCGACATCACGCACTGGCTTACAAACGCCGGTAAGATCCGCAAAAAGGCCACCGGCCCGGTAATCCGAACCAACACTTTCAGCGGCGACATCCCCACCGACAGGCCGGCCTCAACCAGACCATGATCGACCGATTGCAGGCCAGCGCGAAATATTTCGGCGAAAAACACGCTGCCATATAACGAGATGGCCAGTACGCAGGTCAGATACGAGGAGAGGGTCAGGCCGAACAGAATCGGCAGGCAGTAGTAAGCCCAGACGATTAGCACCAGCGGCGGGATTGAGCGCACAATCTCAATCAGCCCCTGGGTGGGCAAGCGGATCGCCGCTCTGGATGCGCCACGTAACGGCGCAAGCAGGGCGCCGCCAAGAATACTTAACGTGACCGAGGCCAAAACGATTTTAAAAGTGGTGAATATCCCTGCCAGCAGAACGGCGTGATATTGCCACAGTATTGAGAAATCCCAATGATATGACATTAGCGCAGCTCCTCCGCCGTCACGCCGGACAGCGCCATAAAGTGACGAATAGAGGCATGGTGCGGCCGTGACCAGATTTCCTGCGGGGTCGCTTCTTCCACCAGCCTGCCGTTCTCCATCAACAGCAGCCGGCTACAGACCTGCAGGGCAAAGCGCATTTCATGGGTGACGACCATCATGGTGGTGCCGCTGGCCGCCAGTTCGGAGATCACCGCCAGCACCTCGCCGACGGACTCCGGATCGAGCGCTGAGGTGGGTTCGTCGAACAGGATCACCCGCGGCTCCATCGCCAGGGCGCGAGCGATAGATACCCGCTGCTGCTGACCACCGGAAAGTTGCACCGGAAAGTCGCCGGCTTTTTCCGCCAACCCCATACGCGTGAGCAGCGCCATCGCTTTCTCCGTAGCGGCTTTACGCGACATACCGAGCACCTGTATTGGCCCTTCAATAATGTTTTGCAGCACGCCGCGGTGCGGCCACAGATTAAAGTGCTGGAACACCATCGCCATCGATGCGCGTTGGCGTGCCAGTGTGCGCCGTTTCACCGGTTTTCTCTGCGCGCCGTAAAACCCGATCTCTTCCTCGCCCAGCCAGATATGCCCGCTGTCTGGGATCTCCAGCATGTTCAGGCAGCGCAGCAGGGTGGATTTCCCCGCGCCGCTGCGGCCAATGATGCCAATCACCTCCGAGGGGCGAACCTCGAAGGAGACGTCATCAATGATTCTATTCCCCGAGAACGATTTGCTGAGCGCGGCAATTTTCAGCAGCGGTAATGAAGACGGTTGGCTCATCAGGGTTATTTCGCCGGGTGAGTGTATTGATGCCAGATAGTTTTCAGCGTGCCGTCTTTATCCAACTGTTCAAGCCGACCATCCAGCCACGCCTGTAACTGCGGGCGATCTTTACGCAGGCCCATATTGGTGGCCTGCTCTTTGACCGGCTGCGGGATAATCATCGTGCCCTGATGACGCTTCTGAATATACTGCGCCATCTGTATATCATTGGTGACGATGGCGTCGGCGCGGCCGCTCTCCATTTGCAATTGCATGTTGTCGCTATCGGGAACGATAATCCACTGCGCTTTATCCAACTGCGGTTGCAGCAGCGTTACCGCCGCCGAACCGTCAATCGCGGCAAGCCGGGTCTGTGGATTATTGATGGTTGCCCAGGTTTGATATTTCTTGGTGTCTTTTTCCAGCGTCAGTACGCCCATCTGGTGAGAGCCCATCGGGCGGGTAAAGTCGACGGCTTTGGCTCTTTCCGGCGTGTTATTAAAGCCACCTAAAATATCGAAACGGTTGGACTGCAAGCCTGCCACGGCGGTGCCCCACTGGGTATCGACGTATTCAATTTTAATATCGGTATTTTTAAATATCGCCTGCACGACATCGGGTACCAGCCCGGTCCACTGGTTGGTCAGCAGATCTTTCTGGTACCACGGCGGCGCGTTGACCGCACCGACGCGGATGATATGGTCTGGCAGGATCGTATTGATATTCTCCTCGGCCTGCGCCGGAAGCTGAGTGAAGAACATCCCCGGTATCAGCAACAATGCCGACATTAAGCGTGCAGTGAAAAATTTCATTTTATACCCCTGAGTGAATATAATTATAGATTCTATAACCCTGGGTGCATGCATTTTAAATGCATAATCATCATATCGTTATCTGGAAAATGGCAATGACCCCCAAGCAACTCGACGTCTTTATCAGTATCGTTCAGCTCGGTTCAGTGACAGCGGCGGCGGCGCAGTTAGCCATGTCCCAGCCTTCGGTGAGCAAAAGCCTGGCGCTTATCGAGCAACAGATGGGGTTCAGCCTGTTTGAGCGCTATAAGGGTAAAATGCAGCCGACCGCCGAAGCCAGGGAACTGTATAAAGAAGCGCTGCGCGTGCATCAGGACCGGCTGCGTTTCGAGCGCTTCGTTGAGCACCTTCGCCAGTACCGCGTCGGGCAGTTGCGGGTCTGCGCCACGCCTGCGCTGGCGCTAAATATGTTGCCGCGGGCGGTGGCGCGCTTTCGCCAGGCCTTTCCGGATTATGGCGTGGTGGCGGACATGTGCCTGAATAATGAAATTGAGGCGGCGGTGGAAGGCGGGCGTTACGATCTCGGTTTTATGGTCAAGCCCGGCCACGAGCCGGAGGATAACCGGCTGGCCGTCAGCCGGGGTGAAATGGTGTGCGTGCTGCCCGAGCAGCATCCGCTGGCGCAGCAGGCCGAGGTGTGTTGGCAGGATATCTCGCCGCGCGAACTGGTTTTTATCACCACCGACGCGCGGCTGGTCGCCATGATTGCCGAAGAGGTGCCGGCGTTCCGCCAGCGCCAGGTGGCGGCGGTAGAAACCAACCGTTACAGCATGGCGATTAATCTGGTCAGGCACGGGAACAGCAGTGTCACTATCGTTGACCGTTTCTCTCTACAGGGGAACGACACCGCCGGGCTGGCGGTGCGAGCGTTCCGCCCCGCATTGCCGATATCAGTCGTGGCGATCACCGATGGGCGCAGCGTCATGTCCCAGCCGGGCGAGGTGTTTGTGAGCCTGATGACGGAATTAATGGCAGAAACTGCCGATATATGAAAAGCAAAAAGCCCGCTTAAGCGTAACGCCGCGCACTTAGGCCGGGATGAGTGCCAATGTTCGTATCGCGTTAAACGTCGTCTTCCAACAACCTTCCCGTATCGCCGGCGCGGATGAGAAAAACCACCCGCCCATAATAGCCTGGCGGTGCCGCGCCATAGCACGTTCTACCGCCAGCTCTCCCGCTTTGCTAACAGATACCCCGTTAGCTCACTTTTTAAGGGTGAACAACGGCAACCGTCAGCTCAACAAGGCGCTGGCACCTTAAAGTCAGTACCGTTTCGCAGGATGGTTAATGCTTGCCTTTTAAGCAAAATTGCGAGGTGTTATGCAGCACTGGCGGCATGAAATTGTCCGCGTTGTGCGATTGTGCAAGGATGGCTACCCAGATTTTTAGAGGAACATGATGTGGATCGGTTAACGGCGTTGACTGAGGCCTATCCCGCGGGCTGGCGGATATGGCTAGCGTTGATGGGGCTCATTACGGGGAGTCTCCTCAATGTGGTTATTTACCGGTTGCCACAGATGCTGGAGCGCCGTTGGCATGATGAAGCGCGGCGGCAACTGGGTCTCCCTCTGGATGAAGCGGCACCGCGCTACGATTTATTGCTGCCGCCTTCCTCCTGTCCCGGATGCCGGCAGCTGATTGCAGCTAAAGATAATATTCCACTGCTCAGTTGGTTGTTGTTGCGCAGCCGCGCTCGTTGCTGCGGATGGTGCATCCCCTGGCGTTATCCGCTGGTTGAACTGGCCAGCATGCTGCTGTTTTTATTGGCCGGTTGGCTGATACCGGTGGGGTGGCAACTGGCCGGTACATTACTGTTGCTGCCGTGGCTGCTGGCGCTGGCGACGATTGATGCCCGCACGTGGCTGCTGCCGGATGTGCTCACGTTACCGCTGTTGTGGCTGGGGCTTGGCTTCAACTTGTGTGATACCTTTGTTCCTTTAGCGCAGGCGGTGGCCGGCGCAATGGTGGGCTACCTGCTTCTCTGGTGCTTGCGGTGGGGCTTTAAGCTGCTGCGCGGTGTGGATGGCCTGGGCTACGGCGACCTGAAACTGCTGGCTGCGCTGGGTGCGTGGCTAGGCTGGCAAGCGTTGCCGCATCTGCTGCTGATCGCCGCGGGCGGGGGGGTGTTGGCGACGTTGATACAGCGCGGCATAACGAGGCACTTCGTAGCTCAATCACTGGCTTTTGGCCCCTGGTTGGCTCTGGGAGGGACGGTTTGCCTGCTGATACAGGTAACAGGGATTGCGGGGTGAGGAACATTCATTGCTCAGTGGGCACAACCGCGCTGAGTTTTTCAGCGCTATTGTGCTCAATGATATTCACTCCCGTATACTATTAAAATTTAAATGAAAAATGTTTTTCAAATAGATCTTTTCCTTTTTCTGTGACATCTACCACTCGCGAATTTTTACGTCGAGATATCCATCTGTTTTCAGTAAAAAAACAGGCCAGAGTATTCCCTAAAGCACCTCCGATATGGAAGGTTCGTTCACTCCAATCAAGACATTGATAAGCTCTTTTACGGTGGCTTTGTTCAATAGAGGCTATATCAATACCAATATTTTCAAAGCACTCCCTACCTTGTTGTGTTAAACGTAGATTTCGATGGTCAGTTTCCAGGAAGTTCTTTTCAATTAGCATCTTATAAATTTGAGTGCCTAATTTTCCTGCAAGGTGATCGTAGCAGTAACGAGCATCACAAAGTTCTTTAGCGGGTAATTTTCGTTTTACTTTTTTGTGTGGGGCCAATGTCATCATAGTTTCAACCAGCATTGCGACCTCTGGCGTAGCTAGCTGGAAATACTTGAAACGCCCTTGGCATACATAGTTGATCAATCCTGCTTCGACTAACTGGTGTAGATGCCCAGTAGCAGCTCCTGGCTCAATGCCGCTTCCGTAAGCTAACTCTTTTGCTGTGAGTGCTCGGCCTTCCATAAGCAACGCTAACATACAGGCTCGATTTGGATTTCCAATGGCTATAGATAATTGATTTAAATCAGGTTCTTCATGCATAGTTCATAATCTCCTTAACTATAACCTAGTGACAACGTTTTCTTTACCTAGTAAACCTACTTGTGCCGGCGAAATAGCAAGCAGTATCTAATCTCAATTAATCAAGAGGTTAATATCATGAAATTTTCCAAAGCAAAAGCAAGTAACGCAACTCTCGCTGCGGTTGGTTAATCTCCGTAAGTTGTTTGCGTGTAGTAAAAAAACTCGTAATGACTCGTAAGTAAAGCATTACTTATTAATAAACATAGTATTTTGGAGATTCAAAATGAAATTTACCAAAATGAAAGCGAGCAATGCTGCTCTGGCCTCCGTAGGCTAAAAGCTGTAACGGAAGGAGGTGTTATCGGCCTCCTTCCCCTAACAACTCTCTTAGGATGTCCGTTATGGAAAAATTAAAACTGAAAACCACTGTGCTGGTTTATAAACCATTTAATAAAAACACAACGGTTAGGTTTAATTCTGAGTTGATTAGTTTTGAAGACAATAATGGACGAATTTATTCATTTTTAACACTTCTTAATGACTACAAGACTGAAAGTGAAATTAAGAAGCAGTTTGTGAATAAATATGATGATATAGATGAAAGTGACATTGATGAATATTTGGTTACCTTAAGGGAGTTGAATTTAATAGAGACTCAATTTACCACCAGAGATATTCTTGATGAATATGATTCTAATCGGTGGTCAAGAAATTTTGAGTTTTTCAATACACTAATTTCATATGGCGAGAATAAATATAAAGTCCAACAGAAACTTGCGTTATCAAAGGTTTGCCTGCTTGGTTGTGGCGGGCTAGGGAGCCATATACTCTTTGAGTTGGCAGCCGTAGGTATTAAGGATTTAGTTATAGTTGATTTTGATAAAATTGAACTATCTAATTTAAATCGGCAGATATTATATAAAGAAGAAGATGTCGGTTTCAAAAAAGTAATAACAGCCAAGAAAAGAATTTTAGAGTTCAGTCCAACAATGAATGTTAATGCTATCGATTTGCGTATCTCTTCAGCGAAAGATATAACAGATATAATATCTGACCGAGATCTGGTGATTTGTGTAGCCGACAAGCCAAGGAATTACATGGTTAAATGGTTGAACCAGGCTTGTTGTGATTTAGGTATACCTTTTATCAATGGTGGTTTAGATACGCGGCGAGCCGTATTTTATTCCGTAATTCCTGGTGAAAGTGGTTGTACCGAGTGCTGGCGAAGCTCGCTTCCTGCGGATGAGCTTCAGGCATATATTGTTGCAGAAGACTATAATGAAAACATTGACTATCAAGCTCCCGCTCCAGCCATGTCCGCATTGGTTTCGGTAACTACTGGGGTCATGCTTTGTGAGGCAATCAAGATGATTACAGGTCTACAACCTCCTACTTTGACTAACAGGCTGAAGTCATTTTGTTTCGATGATTTGTCTATAGAGACAACGGAAAAATGGCAACGCAATGATAATTGCTCTTGCTGTGGGAATTTAAAGAACTCGTAGAGGATATATGTTTAATAAATTAACATTTTCATATCTGAATACATCTTTAGGTTTTTGGTTAGCAGGGTTTCTTATACCGTTGGTAATTTTAGACCTGAGTCACTCTGCCTTTTTGGTGACAGTATCATATGCTGTAAACATTGTTCCTTACATATTAGTAACTCCTTTTGCTGGAGCATTTGGTGATTTATTTAATCGTAAAAGGATTATTATGTTTGGGGAGGCCTGCTGTGCTTTAGTGGGTCTCATCATCTATCTAATACCTTTTACGCAAGGAAATATTGCCATAATAATTTTTCTCGGGTTTGTTATTTCTTGCTTTGCTGCTATACATCATCCTATTTTTCAGACGATCATCCCCGATGTTTTCAGCCAAGAAAGGATAAAAGTAGTTAATTCTAACATTGGAGTTATTGATAGTTTGGTTAGTATTATAGCTCCTGCATTTCTCGGATTTGTTTTGATTGGCTTTGATAAAAAAGTTGTCTCACTGGTAGTTTTTGTTTGTTATTTTATTTCATTTGCAACGTTTAGTTTTATACCTTATGTTCGCTCTCATGCTGAAGCGCGTTTTAATTTTAATCGTATTTTTTGTTCATTGAAAGAAGGCGTACTGTACGTTTTGGATAAAAAAGAATTGCGGAACATAGCTATTTTATTCTTTGCCGTTAATTTTGGTATTCGTTTGGTTCTTCCAAATTTAATGTGGATTTTTGGCTCATTTTATCACCTGACCGACGAGCAAATAGCACCTTATTATCTCATAATAGGTATAGGCGCAATAGTTGGTGCCAAAGTCGCGGTACCAATTATCGGTAAAGTATCCGATATTAAAATAATATCGTATTGTACACTATTTACAGCTTTGTTTAGTTTTCTTCTTTTGTTAACTAGTAATGCGTTAATGGTGGCGATCGTTTGGGCTTTTTCCTCTTTCGTTCAATCAATTATCGTAGTTACTTTTTTTACCTATAGGCAAAAAATCACGGAGACATTTATTTTGGGAAGAGTTGTTTCTGTAACCCGACTTATATCGTATTTAGCGATACCCATTGCCACAATTGTTAGTGGTTGGTTTATAGATCATACGTTGAGTATAGATATAATCTATCTGGCTAGTGGTTTTGTGATATTATTAAGCTTTATATTTTTTGTCTTTGCCAATTCGTTAAGTCAATCCTGTGTTAAGAGCGATTAGATATACATCTGCTAAAGAAGGAGTGTGAATATGGTGATTGCAAATAAGTACGCTGAAATAGATTCGATCTGGCAAGATTGGATAAATCCTAGCGATTTGGTACGACTTGCGGAACATCCGTTGATGAAAAATTTTCGATCAGATAAACCAAGTCTTCAACTCCTTAAATCATTTCTGGTCCAACAACACTTTTACTCTCGAAATTTTACACGTTATTTATGCTCTCTTATTTATCAATTTAATAACATCAATGATGTACACAATCTCATGGAAAATCTTCTTGAGGAAATGGGGATTGATAAGCCAGGATTACCTACACATTCAGAATTATTTCAAAAGGTACTAAGGGCTGCTGAAATTAAGCCTGATCTGCATAGTCCCTTTGACGAAACGCAGCAGCTTATTGATAGTATGTTTATTTACTGTAAATCAGATAATCTCATAAATGGGCTAGCAGCTATGTGTCTTGGCGCTGAAGCGATAGTTCCCATTATTTATAAGCCAGTATATGAGGCGCTGAAATATTTCAATTTTTCAGAAGAGGAAATAATATTCTTTCCTCTTCATATTGAAGAAGACGAAAACCACGCTATTACAATGGTCCAGATTTTGGAACGATTAACGCTGGAGAGTCCTGAATGTCGAGATGAAGCAATTTTGATTGGTAAAACAATGATTAATCATAGGTTGAATATGTTTACCGGGATCCTCAATAACTTCACCGAAAATGTAGAGAATGGCATTGAAAACGCAGATGAAAGCGCGTTACATCAGCGATTTAATTCAAAGCATTTCGTTGAGGTTCCGGAGATGTTGACACCGCTAATACCTAGAAAACTTCTCCATGCTTCTGTAATGAAATCAGTTAAATATGATGATGTATTTTCTAAGAATAGACGTCATTTAGTGCATGTCGTTGACTTACCATCTCATACAATTAGTATGACAATCGGTGAGCTTGAACCAAGCCAGGAAACCAGGCTGCATCGTCATAATTATGAAACAATTATTTATATCGTTTCTGGTCATGGATATTCTATAATTGAGGATCAGAGAGTTGACTGGAAAATTGGGGATGCTATATATATTCCAGTTTGGTCAAAACACAAACACGTAAATAATGATAGCTCGACTTGTTTTTATATTGCTTGTGAAAACGCCCCTTTATTGCAGAATTTAGGAAGAATTGCATTGCGTCAGGAATTGAGTTAATTATCTATATAACAAATGGCTTTATTTTAAAAAATACCACTTTGTCACGGCAGTCTGGTATTGATTGCTCCAGACCTGTTCGGCCGTGCCGATGAGTTCAAATCTGTATTTAGCGTCCTTGATCGCTAATTATGTAGCAATGTCATAAATGAATACTCTGACTCGTCGTGGCAGTGCCCGGCGAGTGGGATATGCCATACACAAAGTTTTATGGGGCAACGATTACGGGGGAAAGCTTAGCGGGTAATACATTCCAAACTGAATTTTTACACAGGCCATTCTCTGCAATGCCCACCATTTGGTGGGCGGCGCCTATCCCAATGGTGCCTCATCAGCACATTTAGTTAGTCATGGCCGCAATGAACGCGTCTACGGCTTGCGTGGCGCGCGCACTTCGGTTGTGAATATGCCCAGAATGAACAACACCAAAGCGGCGCCTGTCAGGGATGTCATCAGCCAACCGCCGTAATAATAGGTCATCGACCCCAAAGCTGAACCCATAGCGCCGCAAAGAAATATAACCGTCATGTATGCTGCGTTCAGTCGACCGCGTGCTTCGGCATCCAGGCTCTGAATGGTTCGCAACCCGAACACCTGGTTCGCTTGGGTAGCGGCATCGAGAATAATCGCCGCAGCAACCAGAATCAGCAACGAGCCGACGGCTTCTCCCCATTCACTAATGAGCATGGCGAGGGCAGCGCACAGTAAAGCCAGAGCGGTGCCTAATCTTGAGCCGCCACGATCGGCTATCTTGCCGGCCAGGGGCGCCGAAAGCGCGCCCGCGGCCCCCGCCAGTGCAAAAGCGGAAATGCCCACCTGGCCCATATCAAAGCGGACATGCAGCATCAGCGGCCCGGCGGTCCAGAACATGTTGAACACCGCGAACATGGTCCCCTGGTAAGCTGCGCGGCGCTGTAAAGGACGCGAGGTTGCCAGCAGGCATAGCATGGATCGCAGCGTTGCCGCATAGCCTCGGCTGGGCCGTGGCCGCCATTCTGGCAAGGATCTCGCCAACAGTAATAACGTGCAGAACATCACCACGGCCGAGAAGATAAAAACCGATCGCCAGCCCCAATAGGCCGTGAGAAAACTGGCTAATGGCCGGGACAACATAATGCCCGCTACCAAACCGAACATGATGTTGCCGATGACCCGGCCGCGCTGCGCTTCTGGCGACAGTTGCACGGCAAGTGGAACCAGGATTTGGCTGCCTACGGTGCAGATACCAAGTGCCAAAGATGTGATGAGGAGGGCCGGAGCGCTGGTGCTGCAAGCCACGCCGATCAGGCTAAGTATGGTGCCGGCCGCGGCGATCAAAACGAGCTTGCGGTTTTCCACCAGATCGGCAACGCAGACCAGAAAGAACAGGCCTATGCCATAACCGACCTGGGTCGTGGTGACAATCAGGCCGGCAAGGCCCGCCGGCAGTTGCAGGCCCGCAGCAATCGGCCCCACAATTGATTGTGCGTAATAGACATTCGCCGTTGTGGCGCCACAGGCAAAGGCGAGCAATAACGTCGTGGCTACGGACAGTGGGTTTGTCTGTGCTGCGGCGGGTAGCCGGTTAGGTTGAGTCGTCATTATCTGCTTATATCTCTCTTCTGCTCACTTCAGGATCCGGGCGAAGCTATTTAGAGGTATGGCACCGACTGCGCCGGAATGCATTGACCGGTTCATCAAGCCGCAGCATTTCTCCTGGGTACGGCCCCGAACCAGAACTGCCCGCTAGCTTCCCCCATGAGATGTTCCAACGCGATTGGGTCGCTGACGTGGTATGTGAAACCGGGAGCCGTTGTTCGCATTTTCAGGATAGATGAAAGACATAAACGCTTTGTCTCTATATTGTGCTCAACGGGATGGCTGTTCAGGCCAAGGCTGGTTACAGCCGCGCAGTACTAGAGGCCGTTGCTGAACAAGCGCTCGCCACATGGCCTGAAAGTAACAGCCGTTCCAAAGCATCTGACTAATTGCCATAAAGCCAACAAGTGCGACAATCGTTGATTGATTATAGAGGGGCTTGCCAGATGCGGGACGGACGGCGTTATCGGAAAGCGCCATAGGCGTGGCGGCCAGTGCTGGATTCTGATTTCCAGCCGCTAAGACTAACAGCAACAATGCGGCTCTAAACCTACCCGCTTCCCGATGGACTTTAGCATGGACTTAAAAGTAACGGAGTTAGGCAGATTTCACTGGAAGGCTGTAGAACGTAAAAGAAGGTTTTTATCCTGATTTCAATGACCTAGGAATATCAGTAGACATCCACAGAACAAGAAATGGCTCCCCTGACTGGACTCGAACCAGTGACATACGGATTAACAGTCCGCCGTTCTACCGACTGAACTACAGAGGAATCGTGTGAACGGGGCGCATATTAGCGGCGTGTGCCGGGCTTGTAAAGTGTGAAATCCGCTTGCCGTATCGTTTGCTATAAGATTAGCCAACTTGCTGCTTTTGTGGCTGTTATTGCCTGGTTCAACGCGCTCCCCTTAAGGTGCTTTGTTGCATGCTTATGGTGCGGGTGGGGCGGTTTTGCGCAAATTACCACGTGCAGCTGGGGTTGTGGATGTGTCTTTTCTTGTTGTTTTACAAACGGTTAAGCACTGCCTTGCCTGGCGGTTGGGATCTGGCCTGAATTTTGCTGTTTATTCTCTATCCGAAGGTAAACCGGCAAGATGGGGGCAGTATGAATTTCAGACGTCTTAAATATTTTGTGAAAATCGTCGACATTGGCAGCCTGACGCAGGCGGCAGAGGTATTGCATATTGCCCAGCCGGCGCTCAGCCAGCAACTGGCGACGTTAGAAGGCGAACTGAAACAACAACTGCTGATCCGTACCAAGCGCGGCGTGATGCCGACGGAGGCGGGTAATATCCTTTATGCACATGCTCAGGGCATTCTGCGCCAGTGCGAACAGGCGCAAAGCGCAGTGAGCTGCGCCGGGCAGGCGATGAGCGGGCCGGTATCGGTGGGGCTGACGCCGGGCGGGGCGGCCGCGCAGTTGGCATTGCCGCTGCTGCAGGCGGTTCGCGACCAGCACCCCGGTATCCTGCTTAGCCTGAATGAAAATATCGGCGCGGTGCTAAGCAGCCAGATTGACAATCAAACGTTGGATATGGCGCTGATGTACGGGGCCAAAATGCCGTCCGGCCTGAATGCCATTACGCTGGTTAAAGAAGAACTGTATCTGGTGGCGACCCGCACGGTGCCCAGCCCCGGCAACAGCATTGACCTTGCCGACGTGGCGCGCCTGAACCTGTTTTTGCCGCGGGAAGGGGATGCGGTGCGCAATCAGGTGGATGAAGCGATGGCGCAGCGCAAGCTGGTGGCCAACGTGGTGGGCGAAATCGAATCTCCGGCCACGCTCAGTGCGGCTATCGCCGGCGGTTTAGGGGCCACCATCCTGCCAGAATCCGCAGCGCGCGCCATGTTGGGCCCGGCCAAAGCCTGGATGGCGCGTATCAGCGCGCCGATGCTGACGGTGCCGCTGTCGCTGTGCGTCTCCAGCCAGCAAACGCTGTCTGCGCCTGCGCTGGTGGTAAAAGACATTCTGTTATCCATTATCACCAGCCGCGGCCAGGAAAAACGCGCCCTGGCGCTGGTGTAGTACGCCCCGGGCCAGGCTTCCCGCGAGGGGCGCCGGCGTCTGGTGTTCTTTTGCTGCGCCCGGCGTGCGGCATTCTCCGTTTGTTGACGATGGCATGATACATGCTGTCGTTACCTCCCCTGTCGGCGGTGCATGACTATGCTCCCAGGCTGCCGCCAGCGGCTCATTTTGGTTCAAATTACGCACCAGCATAAGGCAACGGCCCGCTCATAGTGCAATGCGGGTAACCATTTTTATTTTGTGGTTTTTGGTTCAAAATAATTTTTTTATCTGAATTTTGAATCAAACCAATCAAACAGAGTTCCCCCTTTTCAATACTCAATGCTTCCAGGTTGCGGGCAGCGTGGCCGGAAGTGTTTCAACTGAATCATCGGCATAAAAAGCTGGCCCACCTGTTGCAAAGTCCTTCATGTGCTAAGGGGGAACCGCCATGAACCAGCAAGATCTGAATCAACTGATAAAAGACCGTTTTGATGTGCTGCCCCGGCGCGAGCAGCAGGCGGCGGCATTTGTGCTGGAACACCCGCATGAGGTTGCGGTGATGTCGATGCGTGAGCTGGCGCTGATGGCTGGCCTGCCGGCCTCCACCATGACCCGTTTCGCCAAGCATCTCGATTTCAGCGGGTTTGATGAATTGCGTTCGATCTTCATTTCGGCGATCCGCGGCCAGGGCAACGCTTATGAATCGCGTATGGCGGGGCTGGTGGCGATGAAACAGCAGGTGGGGGACCACTCGCTGGCGGCCGATCTGGCGGATACCACCGTGGCGCATATCCAGACGCTGTGCAGCGCGCACCAGATGGATACCATCGTGCGCGCGGGGAAACTGCTGGCGCAGGCCCGGCGTATATATTGCCTGGCGCTGCGTTCGTCTTACCCGATTGCACACCACTTTTCCCATGTGGCGAGCTACTTTCACCCAGAGGTGCATTTGATTGATGGCTCCGGTGAAAGCGGAATTATGGCGCTGATGCGCGAACTGAACAGTAAAGATGTGTTGTTCGTCACCAGTATTTCTCCTTATGCCCGTAAAACCATCACCCTGACGCGCTATATGCATCAGCAGAAAATGAAAATTGTCGCCATCACCGATAATGCCGGCTCACCGGTGGCGAGAATTTCCAATGAAGCCATCGTGGTAAAAAAGAAAACGAATTCCTTTTTTGACACGCTGACGCCGGCGCTGCTGGCAACGGAAATATTAATTGCACTACTGGCCGCTAATACCAAAGGCGATGTTCGCTCCAAAGTAAAAAATACCGAGGAGAAAATATGGGCTTTGGGCGAGTGGTTAAAAACCACCTGATACATTCTCGATTTTTAGGTTTTAACTGGTTCTAAAGGAGAGCGTTAGCGCGGTTCAATCACGCGTTTGCGTTTTCCCTGCAACTCGAATTGTTTTGGTTATAAATAATTTCCCACTGACGTTAAAGGCAAAGAAATGACTGCATATAAACCAGAATTAACGACTGCCCCTAAACATGGCCACAAAAGCCTGCTGTATTCCGAAGTCGTCACCGATTTAAATACGCTCGACTATGTGGATATCGCGGTCTTGGGGGTTCCTTATGGCTCGCCATATTCCATTGATGAAGTCACCAACGATCAAACCAATGGGCCAACGGCGGTGCGCCAGGCGACGGACCGTGCGCTGCGCAGCTTCGAGCGTTACGATTTCGACATCGGCGGCTCTATGACCGATAACCAGCCGATCCGCATGGTGGACTGCGGGGATATCGCCGGCGATGCGCGCGCGCTTGGCCAGCACTATGCAGCCACCGAGGCGGTGGTGCGTAAAATCCTCGCGCTGGGCGGCATGCCGCTGATTATCGGCGGCGATCACGGCATCCCGATCCCGGTACTGCGCGCGCTGGACAGCGTGGGGCCGATCACGCTGATACACATTGACTCCCATCTTGACTGGCGTGATGAGGTTAACGGCGTTCCTGATGGTTACTCCAGCCCGATCCGCCGCGCATCGGAAATGGCGCACGTTCACGAGATTTTCCAAATTGGTCTGCGTGCCAATGGTTCCGCCCGCCAGGAAGAAGTGGATGCCGCACTGGCTTATGGCGCCCATTTGATCCCGGCGCATCAATTGCATGATGAAGGTATAGAAGCCGTGCTGGCGCGTATTCCGGATGGCGGCAATTATTATATTACCTGCGACGCCGACGGGATTGATCCCACCATTATGCCGGCGGTTAATGGCCCGGCGTTAGATGGCGTTACCTATGGTGAAATGCGCAAACTCATTCACGGTTTGGTGAAAAAAGGGCGCGTTGTCGGAATGGATATCGTGGAAATTACGCCGAAAAAAGATGTAAATAAAATTACCGCGATTACCGCCTGCCGTTTCTTTGTGAATTTAATCGGGATGGCGGTAAGAGCCGGCTATTTTAAGAAAGAGAAGTGATCCTGGATATCTTGCAAGGATATCCATCCATGAAGTGATTATTAATTGCGGAGTTATATTATGACAAAGAATCGCCTTTTGTCTGCGGCACTCTGTTGCCTTGTTTCTCTCGCCAGCGTTTCCGTTTCAGCGGCAACCGTGCTGGAAAATATTAAAAGCCGAAACCTGGTGCGTATTGCGGTGCCGCAAGACTACGCGCCATACGGGTTTATTTCACCGGATATGTCGCCGCAGGGGCTGGATATCGATGTGGCGCATTTGATCGGTAAACAACTGGGCGTAAAGGTGCAGTTAATTCCGGTTACCGGGCCAAACCGCGTTCCTTATCTGCAAACCGGTAAAGCCGATATGACGATTTCATCACTGGGCAAAACCGAAGAGCGCGCCAAAGTGATTGATTACAGCATTGCCTACGCGCCATTTTTTGATGCGGTCTTTGGCCCAAAGGCGTTGAAGGCTTCCACGCCGGAAGAGCTGGCGGGCAAAACCGTCTCGGTGACCCGGGGCTCCATGCAGGACGACGAGCTGACTCAACTGGCGCCGAAAGCCATTATCCGGCGCTTTGAGGACAACAACAGCACCATCGCTGCGTTCACCTCCGGGCAAACGCAGATGGCCGCCATTGGCACCACCGTTGCCGCCACTCTCCAGGCGCGGAATCCGAAACTGGATATTGCGCTGAAGGTGATCTTGTCGAATTCGCCGTGCTACATCGGCATGCCGAAAGGGCAACCTGATCTGGTGGCGAAAGTGAACGAGATTATTCGCCAGGCGAAGCAGGACGGCTCGCTGGATCGCATCTCGCAGAAATGGCTGGGCGCGCCTGCGGGCGAGTTGCCGGAATAACAGGGCCGGCGCAGGAGTAACGTACTTATGAATCAGGTTCCGGCTTTGGCCGCACTGGCCGAATGGTTGACCGGGCACCGCGCCCGCGTGCTGCCGGCGGATATTCGGCACACGGCACGCCGCTGCCTGGTCGATACGCTGGGCGTCATGCTGGCCGGGGCACAGCGCCCGGTCGCGGGCAAAGTCCGCCGGGTTGCGGCCGGTGAACAGGGGCCTTCGCGGCTGATCGGCACCGGGTTGCACGCCGCGCCCGCCACGGCGGCGTTGGTGAACGGCGTGGCCGCACATGCGCTGGATTTTGATGATAACTGCTACGCCGGTTTTGTGCATGGTTCGGCGGTGATTGTCCCGGCTGCGTTGGCGCTGGCGGATGCCAAAGGGGCCAGGGGCGATGCGCTGCTGACTGCCATTGCCCTGGGCAGCGAATGCCAGTATCGGCTTGGCATGGCGCTGGAAAACGTGCTCTACCAGCGCGGCTGGTGGACCACGGGCATGTTGGGCGGCGTGGGCGCCTGCGCGGCTGCGGCCACGCTGTTGGCGCTGGATAGCACGCAGTGCGCCCATGCGTTGGGCATCGCGTTGGTTTCCGCTGCGGGAATGAAAGCGGTGTTCGGCACGGACAGCAAGCCCTTAACCGCCGGCTATGCGGCCCAGCGCGGCGTGATGGCGGCGCTAATGGCGCAGGCCGGTGTTACCGGGCCGTTGAATGCGCTGGAACATGCGGCTGGCTTCGCTGCGTTATGCAATCAGGGGCACTGGGTGGCGGAGTGGCTACGGGCGGATAGTCGTCACTGGTGCCTGCGCGAACCAGGGGTGGATATCAAGCGCATACCGCTGTGCCTTTCCTCCCATGCGGCGGTGGACGCGTTGCTGTTTTTGCTGCAGCAACAGCCGTGCAACCTGGCGCAGATAGACAGTGTGGTTTGCGATGTGCCGGAAATCGTCCGCGCCAACCTGGTTTACGATCTGCCGCTGAATGCGCAGCAGGCACAGTTCAGCCTGCCGTTCGCCCTGGCGCAAACGCTGTTGACCGGGGATGTGCTGCTTCGCCATCTGAACGACGCACACCTGCAGGATGAACGGTTACGCCTGCTGATGCAGAAGGTCCGCTACCACTCCAGCGCTCGCTGGCAGCAGGCGGATCTGATGCGTGATGCGCCGGAGGGCGCAGAGGTGACGCTTTGCCTGCGCGATGGTTCAAGCCGCAGCCACTTTGTGGCCAAGGCGCGCGGGGCGGCCAGCGTGCCGCTTAGCGATGATGAGCTTGGCACCAAATTTCTCCAGTGCAGCGAACCGGTGTTGGGCGCCGCGCCGGCATACCATCTGTTGAACCAGCTGTGGCAAATCGACCGGCTGGCTGTGTCGCAACTGTTGTTATTTCAGGAGACGGGAACATGACGCAATTCGATTTTATTAGCGTGTTGTCGGAGTGGCCGTCGCTGCTTGGCGGCGCCGGTATCACGCTGTTGATGACGCTCCTGGCGACGTTATTTGGCCTTTTACTGGGGATTGCCTGCGGCTGGGCGCACGCCAACGGCCCAGCCTGGTTGCGCTGGCCGGTGGGCTGCTACGTCGAGCTGGTGCGCAACACCCCCTATATCATTCAGCTGTTCTTTATCTTCTTTGGCCTGCCGGCGGCCGGCATTCAGCTTTCCGCGTTGAGCGCCAGCGTGCTCTCGCTGATCCTCAACCTGGCGGCCTATGCCAGTGAAATCGTGCGGGCCGGGATCCAAAGCACCCCGCACAGCCAAATCGAAGCGGCACAAAGCCTGGCGCTGAACCGCTGGCAAATTTTCACCCGCGTGGTGCTGCCGCCGGCGCTGGGGCGCGTGTGGGGGGCGATCGGTAGCCAAGTGGTGATCATTATGCTCGGCTCGGCGGTATGCAGCCAGATCTCTACCGAGGAGCTTTCGTATGCCGCCAATCTGATTGCCAGCCGCAGCTTTCACAACTTCGAGGCGTACATCATCGCCGCAGCGATCTATCTGCTGCTGGCGCTGCTGGTGCGCCGCATCCTGAACTGGATTGGGCCGCGTTTTATCTTTGGCCGTTAATCAGAGGAGAGGCCGGTGAGTGAATTCACGACCTGGGATATCTATCGCAACTTATTACTGGCGTTGCGCTGGACGGTGGGCCTGTCGCTGATCGCCTTCGCCGGCGGCGGGGCGTTGGGCGGGGCGCTGTTGATTCTGCGCCTGTCGGCGCTGCCCGGCGCCGTGCGCGCGGTGCGGATCTATATTCAGCTGTTTCAGGGCATTCCGCTGCTGATGCAGCTGTTTATTTGCTACTTCGGTCTGGCGCTATTCGGCGTGGAAACCTCGCCGTTGATGGCCGCCAGCCTGTGCCTGACCGTTTACGCCAGCGCGTATTTAACCGAGATCTGGTATGGCGCGGTGCGTTCGATCCCGCGCCAGCAGTGGGAAGCCGGCACCAGCCTGGCGCTCACGTTTATGGAACAACTGCGCCACATCATTTTGCCGCAGGCGCTGAGAATCGCCGTTGCGCCCACCGTGGGCTTTATGGTGCAGGCGGTGAAATCTACGGCACTGGCTTCGGTGATTGGCTTTGTTGAGTTGACGCGCTCGGGCCAGATCATCACCAACGTCACGTTTTCGCCGTTTTTGGTCTACGGCAGCGTGGCTTTATTCTATTTTTTCCTCTGCTTCCCGTTATCGCTGTGGAGCAGACGTCTGGAACACAGTCTTTCGCGGAGGACAGCTAAATGACGGATTTTGCCCTGGTTGATATCAACGGCCTGCACAAACGTTTCGGTGAAAACCCAGTGTTGAAAGGGATCGATCTGCAAATTAAACGCCAGGAAGTGGTTTGCATCATCGGCAAAAGCGGCTCGGGAAAGAGCACGCTGCTGCGCTGCATCAATGGCCTGGAAACCTTCGAACAGGGGTCGTTGAAGATCGACGGCCAGCCGGTGTTGCATCATGATGCGGCGGCTTTGCGCGAGCTGCGGCAAAACGTCGGCATGATTTTCCAAAGCTTTAATCTGTTTCCGCATTTGACCGTTGGGCGTAACGTCATGCTGGCGCCGAGGCTGGTGAAAAAACAGCAACCGGCTGAAGCGGAAAGAGTGGCACGGCGTTTGCTAGAGCGTGTGGGGCTTGCCGATAAATTCGAACAGTGGCCGGATCAGCTTTCTGGGGGGCAACAGCAGCGCGTGGCCATCGCCCGCTCGCTGGCCATGAACCCGGAAATCCTGTTATGTGATGAAATCACCTCGGCGCTTGATCCTGAACTGGTGGGGGAAGTGCTGCAGGTAATTGAATCACTGGCAAAAGATGGCATGACCATTATTATGGTAACCCACGAGATGAATTTTGCGCGCAGGGTGAGCGATCGCGTGGTGTTTATGCACCAGGGGCGGGTTCATGAAATCGGCGCCCCTGCTGAATTGTTTACCGCGCCACGCACTGCCGAACTGCGGCAGTTTCTGGCCTGATGAAAATCAGCGCGTGGCGGGGGTGCGGCCCGCCAATGGGCCAGTTACCCTGCCTGATGCTGATAAAAGGGATATTCCATTGTGAAGCGCGATGCGCAACGACAAACTGAAACCACCGAAGCCGGCTGGCAGGCGCAGCTGGCGCTGCGGCTTGCCCAAAAAGCCGGCAAGACCGTGTTAACGCATCAACGCCACTTCGGCCCGCTGCGGGTGCAGCGGCCATTTTACCCCGAAGGCCACTCCAGCCACCTTTACCTATTGCACCCGCCGGGCGGGGTGGTGGGGGGCGACCAACTGGCGATCGACGTCCAACTGGAAGAGCAGGCGGGCGCCCTGATCACCATGCCGGGCGCGGCGAAAATTTATCGCAGCAATGGCGCTATCGCCGCAATTAATCAATGTGTTACGCTGCAATCCGGTTGTGCCGTAGAGTGGCTGCCGCCAGGCAATATCTTCTTTCCCGGCACCGAAGCGCGTATCCGCAGTGAATTTCATCTGGCCGCCGATTCCCGGCTGATTGCCTGGGAAACCTTCTGCTTCGGCCGCCCGGTAATGAAAGAGCGCTATGATTGCGGCAATGCCGTGAGCAAGCTACAGGTGTGGTGCGGCGGCGAGCCGTTGCTGAACGAAACGCTGCGCGTCAGTGGCGGCCTGGCCACCTTGGCCGGTTACCCCTTCCACAGCACGATGCTGCTTTATCCCGCCGGCGAAGCCCTGCTGGATGAAGTGCGCGCACACCTGGCACAGCGGCAACATCCGGCCGGCGCCACGCTGCTGGATAAATTAATGGTTATCCGCCTGCTGGATCACAGCAATCTGTCGCTGGAAGCGGATCTGCACCAACTATGGCGCCTTGCCCGCCCGCAGGTGATTGGGCTGGGCGCCGTTAACCCCCGAATATGGTCAACCTGAAAAGGAAAGAGTATGGAGCTGACACCCCGAGAGAAAGACAAACTGCTGCTGTTTACCGCCGCGCTGGTGGCGGAGCGCCGGCTGGCGCGCGGGCTGAAGCTGAACTACCCGGAGGCGGTGGCGCTGATTAGCGCCGCGATCATGGAAGGTGCGCGCGACGGCAAAACGGTGGCAGAGCTGATGGAAGAAGGGCGCCACGTGCTGGCCCGCGAGCAGGTTATGGAAGGCGTGCCGGAGATGATAAGTGACGTGCAGGTTGAAGCGACATTCCCGGACGGCACCAAACTGGTGACCGTCCACGATCCGATTATCTGAGGAGAACAGCATGATCCCAGGTGAAATCAGGGTGGCCGCCGGCGAGATTGAACTCAACGCCGGCCGTAGCGCGATATGGGTGACGGTTGAAAACCACGGCGACCGGCCGATCCAGGTGGGCTCGCACTACCATTTTTACGAAGTGAACCCGGCATTGGTGTTTGACCGTGCAAAAACGCGTGGCTATCGGCTGGATATTGCGGCCGGCACCGCCGTGCGTTTCGAACCCGGTCAGGCGCGCGAAGTGGCGCTGATCCCGGTCGTGGGCCAGCGCATTATTCGCGGCTTTCGTGGCGATATTCAGGGGGAGTTGGATTCATGAGCAAAATTTCCCGCCAGGCCTATGCGGAAATGTTTGGGCCGACCACCGGCGATCGCGTGCGGCTGGCCGACACGGCGCTGTGGATAGAAGTTGAGCAGGATTACACCGTTTACGGGGAAGAAGTGAAATTCGGCGGCGGCAAAGTGATCCGCGACGGCATGGGCCAGGGGCAAATGTCGGACACCGAATCGATGGACGTGGTGCTGACCAACGCGCTGATTGTCGATCACTGGGGCATCGTCAAAGCCGACATCGGCATCAAGAACGGCCGCATCGCGCTGATCGGCAAAGCCGGCAATCCCGACATTCAGCCCGGCGTCACGGTGCCGATTGGCGCTGGCACTGAGATCATCGCGGCGGAAGGTAAAATCGTCACCGCGGGCGGCATTGATGCCCATATCCACTTCATCTGCCCGCAGCAGGCGGTTGAGGCAATCACCTCCGGCGTAACGACCATGATCGGCGGCGGCACCGGCCCGGCGACCGGCACCAATGCCACCACCTGCACGCCGGGGCGCTGGAATATTACCCGCATGCTGCAGGCGGCCGACACTCTGCCGGTGAACGTCGGCCTGCTCGGTAAAGGCAACACCTCCAGCCACGAAGCGCTGCGTGAACAGATCGACGCGGGCGTGATCGGCCTGAAGCTGCATGAAGACTGGGGGTCAACCCCGGCGGCCATCGACAGCTGCCTGCAGGTGGCGGAAGAAGAAGACGTGCAGGTGGCGATCCACACCGATACCCTCAATGAAGCGGGCTTTGTTGAGGATACGCTCAAGGCGATAGGCGACCGCGCGATTCACACCTTCCATACCGAAGGGGCCGGCGGCGGCCATGCGCCGGATATCATCCGCGCCTGCGCCTTCGCCAACATTCTGCCATCCTCCACCAACCCGACGCTGCCTTACACGGTCAACACCGTTGATGAGCACCTCGATATGCTGATGGTGTGCCACCACCTGGATGCCGGCATTGCCGAAGATATCGCGTTTGCCGAGTCGCGTATCCGGCGGGAAACCATCGCCGCCGAGGATATTCTGCATGACATCGGGGCGTTTTCCATGACCTCGTCGGATTCCCAGGCGATGGGGCGCGTTGGCGAAGTGATCATGCGCACCTGGCAAGTGGCGCACAAAATGAAGCTGCAGCGCGGGCCGCTGCCCGGCGACAGCGAAGAGAAAGACAATTTCCGCGTTAAGCGCTACATCGCCAAATACACCATCAACCCGGCGATTACCCACGGCATCGCGCATGAAGTCGGCTCGATTGAGCCGGGCAAACTGGCGGATCTGGTGTTGTGGAGCCCGGCCTTCTTTGGCGTGAAACCGGCGCTGATCGTCAAGGGCGGGATGATTGCCTATGCGCCGATGGGCGATATCAATGCCTCGATCCCCACGCCACAGCCGGTGCACTATCGGCCGATGTTCGGCACGCTGGGCGATGCGCGCCATGCCACCCGCATGACCTTTTTGCCAACCCGCGCGCTGCGCAATGAGCTGCCCGGCCAACTGGGCCTGAAAAGCCTGATAGGCGAGGCGAAGAACTGCCGCGGGGTGCGGAAATCCGACATGGTGCATAACGATCTCACCCCCGATATTCAGGTTGACGCGCAAACCTATGAAGTGCGGGCCGACGGCCAACTGCTGGCCTGTGAACCATTAAGCGAATTACCGATGGCGCAGCGTTATTTTTTGTTTTAAGGAGGAACAATGCTTTTTCTTACCCGCAAGCTGGCGGCCGGTGCCAACGTTAACGCCACCGCCAGGCTTGATTTCGATACCCGGTTGAAAAGCCGGGCGCGCATCACCCTGGACGACGGCCGCGAGGCCGGGTTGCAGCTTGAACGCGGCTCGATGCTGCGCGGCGGCGACATTCTTTGTGACGACAGCGGCGAGCACGTGGTGCGGATTGAAGCCGCGCCGGAAACGGTTTCCGTCGCGCGCTGCGGCGATCCGCTCAAACTGGCGATCGCCTGTTATCACCTGGGGAACCGCCATGTGCCGTTGCAAATTGAAGCCGGGCGCGTCGCTTATTTGCACGATCACGTGCTGGACGACATGCTGATCGGCCTGGGGCTTATCGTCAACAGCGAGCAGGCGCCCTTTGAGCCGGTGCCCGGTGCGTATGAAACCGGTTCGCACGCCCATTCCCACTCGCACCACCACCATCACCACCACTGATCGCGGAGAAAGAAGATGAAATATGGTTTGCCGTTTTTATTGCTGTTGGTTGCCGGGCCTGCGCTGGCGCACCCCGGCCACGGGCCGGAAAGCCTGAGCGCCGGGTTATTGCACCCGCTGACGGGGTTGGATCACCTGCTGATGCTGACCGGCGCAGGCATTATTGCGGCACTGGGGCAACGCCCGCGCAGCTTTATCTTCGCCACGCTGGCGGCGATGCTGGTGGGTGCGCTGGCGGGCCGCGCGCTGGGGGCGTTCAGCGGGATGGAAATGCTGATTGCGCTTTCCGTGCTGGCGGCGGGGGCGATGATTTTTGCCGCCTTCACCGGGCGTGGCGCCTGGCTGATGCCGGTATTGGCGCTGGCGCATGGTTGGGCGCACGGTGCCGAAGGCGCCGCCGACGGTTTCTGGCTGTTTACCGCCGGCTTTATGGCCACCAGCAGTGCCCTGTTGCTGGCCGGTTATGCGGCCGGTGTGCAACTGCGCCGCCATCCTGCGCTGCGTAAAATCGCCGGCAGCGGCTGGCTGGCCGCCGCCGCGGTGGTGCTGGCCGGATGATAACGCCGCTGCAACAGCTGCGCCTGCTGCAATTGAGCAGTGCCTCGCTGCCGGTCGGCGGATTTACCTATTCGCAGGGGCTGGAGTGGGCGGTGGAGGCCGAATGGGTCACCAGCGCGGCGCAGTTTCGCCAGTGGCAACAGTTGCAGATCGAACAAGTGTTGATCCGCCAGGATTTGCCGCTGTTGCTGCGGCTGTATAACGCCTGCGCCGCGCAGGATGCTGAGCGCTTCGCTGACTGGTCGCGCTTTTTATTGGCCTGCCGCGAAACGGCGGAGCTGCGTACCGAAGAGCGGCAGCGCGGCGCGGCGATGGCACGCGTGCTGGCGGGGCTGCAACTGTCGCCGCCGCCGGCCTGGCAGGGCGCGCTTGGCCTGAGCCAAAGCGGCGGGCTGGCATGGGCCGGTTATTGCTGGCAAATCCCCGCCGATGCTTTGCTGCTGTCTTTGGGCTACAGCGCGCTGGAAAGTGCGGTGATGGCGGGCGTGAAGCTGGTGCCTTTCGGGCAGCAGGCGGCGCAATCATTGCTGGCGGATCTGAGCGAAGTACTGGCGCAGCAGTTGCCGCTGGCGCTGGCCCTGAGCGATGACGAACTGGGCGGCAGCCTGCCGCTGGTCGCCATCGCCTCTTCGCGCCATGAAAACCAACATACCCGATTATTTCGTTCTTAGGAGCAGTCATGCAGAACTACAAACAACCGCTGCGTATTGGCGTGGGCGGCCCGGTCGGTTCGGGCAAAACGGCGCTGTTGGAAGTGCTGTGCAAAGCGATGCGCGAACGCTATCAGTTGGCGGTGGTCACCAATGATATTTATACCAAGGAAGACCAACGTATCCTGACCGAAGCCGGTGCGCTGGAACCGGAGCGCATTATCGGCGTGGAAACCGGCGGTTGCCCGCATACGGCGATCCGCGAAGATGCCTCGATGAACCTGGCTGCGGTGGAAGAGCTCAGCCGGAAATTCGGCAATCTCGACATTATCTTTGTTGAAAGCGGCGGCGATAACCTTAGCGCCACCTTCAGCCCGGAGCTGGCCGATCTCACCATCTATGTGATTGACGTGGCCGAAGGTGAAAAAATTCCCCGCAAAGGCGGGCCGGGCATTACCCGTTCCGATTTCCTGGTGATTAATAAAATCGATCTGGCGCCATACGTCGGCGCTTCGCTGGCGGTGATGGAAAGTGACACCGAGCGGATGCGCGCCGGCAAACCCTGGACCTTCGCTAACCTGAAGAAAGGCGAAGGGTTGGAGAACATCATTGCTTTTATTGAGCACCAGGGCATGTTGGCCGAGTGAGGCTTTGCCAGGCCCCGTTGGGGCCTGGCAGCATGCCGGTGATCCTGTCACTTATGCAAGCGTTCAGCTATGCCACCCCATTATCGCTTTGCCTTCACGTATCCGTTTTATCTTGCATAATCAGGCCGTTGTCGGCGGTTTTCACTCGCCAACTGCCCGGCGATGTAATCAATAAAGGCGCGCAGCCTTGGCGTCACCTGGTGCCCGCGTGGGTAAACCGCGTTGAGCGGGGCAGCGGATTCCGCGTGCTGTGGCAGCACCTGGATGAGTGCGCCATCGGCCAGATCGTCCGCCACATCCAGAAACGACTTCAGCACAATGCCCATGCCCGCCAGCGCCATGGCATGGGCCGCTTCGCCGTCGTTGCACACTGTGCGGGCGGTGAAGCGCACGGCTTGCTCATCATCGAAGCGCCATTCGGCTAGCGCAGCGGCACCGATATGTATGCAGTCATGGTTGGGCAGATCCGCCAGGCTGCGTGGCTGGCCGTAGCGCCGCAAATAGGCCGGCGAAGCGCACAACACGCGCCGATTGGGGGCCAAGGTACGCGCGATCAGGCTGGAATCCGGCAGCTCGCCATAGCGCAGCGCCAGATCGAAGCCGTTTGATATCAAATCCAGCACGTTATCGCTGAGCTGCAGTTGAATTTGCAATTGGGGATGTAACGCACGGAAGCTTGCCAGCAAGGGCACCAGTCGCCGCCGGCCAAAGCCATTGGGCGCGGTGATTTTTAGCACCCCGGAGACGTCCTCGCTTTGGCGGCGCAGCGTTTCTTGGGCCAGCTTTAACTCGGCAATGATCCGCACTGCGTGGGTTAACAGCTGCCGCCCTTCGTCGGTGAGCGATAGCCGGCGTGTGCTTCTGTTCAGCAAATGCACGCCTAACCGTTGCTCAAAATTGGCCAGCCGCTTACTGACCACCGACAGCGATACGCCAAGCTCATGGGCGGCGGCGGTAAAGCTGCCCAAAGACGCGGTGCGTTCAAATACGATCAGGCCGGGCAGATCATCAATCAGGTTCATCGCAGCGTATTCTCAACATAATGGAAACAGTTATTCCTGATATTTTCCATTTTAATCGTATAACACATCAGCAAGAATGATTTTTCATCCTTTTTTAAGAGGGAAAGATCATGCATACCAGTCTTACCAGGCAACAAGTTTTGGTCGTTGGCGGCAGTTCCGGCCTGGGGCAGGCCATTGCCAAGGCGTTTGCCGCGCAAGGCGCCGCCGTCACTATCGCCTCTCGTAATCAGGCTAAACTGAAAGCTGCGGCCGAAGCTATCGGCCATGGGGTGCAAACCGCGGTGCTCGACACCACGGATAATGCTGCGGTGGAAGCCTTTTTTGCCCAGGCCGGGCGTTTCGATCACGTGGTGGTGAGCGCCGCCCAAACGCCGGGCGGGCCGGTTCGCCAATTGCCGCTGGCCGACGCCAAAGCGGCGATGGACAGCAAATTCTGGGGGGCCTATCACGTTGCTCGCGCCGCCAACATCAATGAAAGAGGGACGTTGACCTTTATCTCCGGCTTTTTGAGCGTGCGCCCGGGCAATTGGGTACTGCAAGGTGCCATCAATGCGGCGCTGGAATCGCTGGGCCGCGGCCTGGCGCTGGAGCTGGCGCCGCAAAAAGTGCGTGTGAATACGGTTTCGCCCGGCATGATCGCCACGCCGCTGTGGGACGGAATGGACGCGCAGGCGCGCCAGGCGATGTACGACAAGGCGGCCGCCACGCTGCCGGCGCGCGTGATGGGGCAGCCGGAGGATATCGCCAACGCGGTGTTGTTCCTGGCGACGACGCCTTATGCCACCGGTTCGACGGTGCTGGTGGACGGCGGCGGCGCTATTGCCTAAACCGCCGCCGTACGCTTCCCACCGGTTTTCGCCTACGCTAACGCGGTGCAGTAGTGCCGCGTGATGACTCACTGATGGAGTACCACATATGAAAATCGATCTCTCCGGCAAAACTGCATTGATCACCGCTTCTACCGCGGGCATTGGGCTGGCGATTGCCCAGGGCCTGGCCGAATCCGGCGCCAGTGTGTTACTCAATGGCCGCAGCGCCGGCAGCATTGCCAAAGCGAAAGACAAACTGCTCGCCTTGTATCCGCAGGCGCAGGTTAGCGGCATCGCGGCCGATCTAAGCACTGGCGCCGGCGCAGACCAACTGATAGCCGCTTTGCCCAGCGTGGATATTCTGGTCAATAACGCGGGGATCTACGGCCCGCAGGACTTTTTTGCTACCGATGACGCTACCTGGGAGCGCTATTGGCAAACCAACGTGATGTCCGGCGTGCGGCTGGCGCGGGCGTTACTGCCGGCGATGGTCAATAAAGGCTGGGGCCGGGTGGTGTTCATTTCATCCGAATCGGCGTGCAACATCCCGGCCGATATGGTCCATTATGGCGTGACCAAAACCGCGCAGTTGGCGTTATCGCGCGGGTTGGCCAAGCGTGTGGCGGGCAGCGGGGTAACGGTCAATAGCGTTTTGCCGGGGCCGACCATTTCCGATGGTTTTGCCGAAATGATGGCGGAAGAGGTGGCGCGCACCGGCAAATCGCTTGAGACGCTGGCGCGTGAATTCGTGATGGCCAACCGGCCCAGCTCGGTTATTCAGCGTGCGGCTTCGGTGGAAGAGGTGGCCAATATGGTGGTCTATGTCTGCTCACGCCAGGCTTCGGCGACCTCGGGCGCTGCGCTGCGGGTGGATGGCGGTGTGATTGACGATATCGTCTGATTGGAGATGACCCATGAGCGAAAAGAAAATAGCCGTGGTAGCGGGCGCGCTGGGCGTTATTGGCCGTAATTTGGTCGAATACCTCGCCACGCAGGATGACTGGCAGGTGTTTGGCCTGTCGCGCCGTACCCCGCCTGCGGGTACGCCAGGCAACTATATCGCCGTCGATCTGCTCGATGCCGCTGCCACCCGCGCCGGGCTTTCGCAACTGACTGGCGTCACTCATATCTTCCATGCCGCCTATCAGGCGCACGCTACGCCGCAGGCGCTGATTGACGCCAACCTGGGGATGTTGCAAAACCTGGTGGAAACGGTGGCTGAATTTTCCCCGTCGTTGCAGCGGGTGGTGCTGTACGAAGGCGGCAAATACTATGGCGCACATTTGGGGGCGTTTAAAACCCCGGCGAAGGAAGATGATCCGCGGCATATGCCGCCGAATTTTTACTACGCGATGGAAGACTGGTTGTATGGCTATGCGGCGGGCCGAAGCTGGGACGCGGTGGTATTGCGGCCCGATGTGGTCTGTGGTTTTGCCCTCGGCAATCCGATGAATTTGGCGATGGAGATCGCAGTCTATGCCACCATCAGTAAGGCGTTGGGGCTACCACTGCGTTTCCCCGGCACCGCCACCTGTTACGGCAAGCTGGCGCAGGTGACAGACGCCACGCATCTTGCGCATGGTTCGGTATGGGCGGCCACCGCAGCCGCCGGGGGGCAGGCCTATAATCTGACCAATGGCGATATTTTCCGCTGGTATCAACTGTGGGAAGCCGTGGCACGCTGGTTTGATATGCCGCTGGCAGAGCCGTTAACGCTGCCGCTGGCGGAGTATATGGCTGACAAAGGGCCGCTTTGGCAGGCGCTGGTGGAAAAGCACAACCTGCTGCCGGTGCCTTACGAGCAGCTTGCCGCCTGGGAATTCGGCGATTTTATTTTCCGCTGTGATTGGGATGTGATCGCCAGCACCACCAAAATACGCCAGGCCGGTTTCCATGATGTGGTAGACAGCACCGAAATGTTTATACGCTTGTTCGAGGAGTTCCGCGCACGCAAGGTTATCCCTTAAGCACAACAGGCTGCGGCGGTGCCGTTATGGCGAAGCCGCCGCTCACCTGCCGCGGGCGGCTACCGCCAGTTCGGGTTTTTCATGATGCTATACCGCCCGCACCCCAGCAGCGCGATCGCCAGGCCGGCAAAGAAATAAACTGCGATTTCCTCAAGCCCCCAGCCGCCAACCTTGGTGAGCGTGAAAATAATGCCGGGCTGAGTGATTAACCAGGCGAACAGCATGGTTGCGCAGAAAATCAAGGCGGCGGGCCGCACCAGGATGCCGAAAATAAACATCAGAGGAACGATGATTTCCCCCACAAAAACGCCATAAGCCACAAACGACGGCATACCATGGTGCACCACCATGCCGATAATACTATTGATGCCGTATAACAGTTTATGCACGCCGTGAAACAGCATCATGGCGCCGAACGATACGCGCAGCAGCAATTTTCCCAGATCGGGTTTGTCTAGCCAACGGTTCAAAGATACGTTCATTTTGTCCTGTCCTGTTTAAACTTAAGTGACTGACGAGCGGGGGTTTCAGGAGAGTATATACCTTAACCAATCCGCTGGGCAGAGCGGCATGGTAACGATAATCTCGTGGAAAAAGTGAAGATTCGCCAGGGGGAAGGCGTTGCAACATGCTGTTTTTCATCCGCGGAAAATAAACGCACCGAATTTGCATCACAGCGCCGAACGTTTATAAAGGGAAGGGTACAAAAAGTGACGGCCAACCCAAAGGTGGTAAGTGATGAGCCCAGATTTTGTCCAGCAACTCCAGCAGGCGTTAAACAAGCTGTATCCTGCCGAGCAGCATGCGCGGTTAATCGAGGGAATTCGGGGGCTGCTGGAAAAGTGGCAGCGCACCGCCGGGCAATTGGCGCAACCGATTGACGAAAAAACAGTTTATTTAATCGCCTACGGCGACAGCCTGCACCAGGAGGAGCAAAAACCGCTGACGGTGTTGAAACAGTTTGCCGATCGCTGGTTGCAGGGGTTGGTTAGCGATATTCACTTGCTGCCGATGTTTCCGTGGACATCCGACGATGGTTTCAGCGTGGTCGATTACCGGCGCATTAACCCGGAACTGGGCGATTGGTCGGATATCCGGGCGTTGAACCAACATTTTGATCTGATGTTCGACTGCGTGATAAACCATGTTTCCAGCGCCAGCGTGTGGTTCCAGGGCTACCTGAAAGGCGAGGAAAAGTACCAAAACTACTTTATCGAAGCCGATCCGCAGGCCGATTACCATTATGTGATGCGCCCGCGCGCCTTGCCGCTGCTCACGCCCTATGTAAAAGCGGACCAGCAGCGCGTGTATGTCTGGACCACCTTCAGCGAAGACCAAATCGACATTAACTTCCGTGAGCCGGCGGTGCTGCTGGAAAGCATCGATGTGCTGCTGCAATATGCCACCACCGGCGGGCGCTCGATCCGCCTTGATGCCATCGGGTTTATCTGGAAGGCGGCGGGCACGCCCTGCATCCACCTGCCGGAAGTGCACCAGATTATCAAACTGTGGCGCTTGATCCTCGATCGCGCCAATACCGGCTGCCGCCTGATCACCGAAACCAACGTTCCGCACAATGAAAATATCCGCTATTTCGGCAACGGCGATGAAGCGCATATGGTGTATCAGTTCCCGCTGCCGCCGTTGACGCTGCACGCGTTTTTGCGCCAGGATTCGCGCTGGCTGAACGCCTGGGCTACACAACTGAGTTCAGAAGTTCACCCACCCAACACCACCTTCTTTAACTTCCTGGCCAGCCACGACGGCATAGGCCTGCGGCCGACGGAAAACCTGCTGGACGACACCGAACGGGCGTTCCTGGTCACCGAAGTGGAGCGCCGCAAAGGGCGTATCTCCTGGCGCAGCAATGCCGATGGCAGCAAATCGCCGTATGAGCTGAACATCAACTATCTGGATGCGATCACCGATCCGGATGATGATATCGCCACCAAGGCGGATAAGTTTCTGGCCGCCCAGTCGATACTGTTGGCCTTTCGTGGCGTACCCGCCTTGTACTATCACAGCTTGTTGGGCAGCGAAAACGATCTGGCCGGCGTGGAACGCTCCGGTATCAACCGCCGCATCAACCGCGAAAAGCTGGCGCTGAAACCGTTGGAAAGCGCCTTGTTAACGCCGGGCACCCTGCGCGCCGAGGTTTTCCACCGCCTGCGCCACTTGATTTATTGCCGCCGCACGCAGCCGGCGTTTTCACCGCAGGCCACGCAGCGGGTGTTAAAGCTGGGCGATGCGCTGTTCGGCATTGAACGCTCCGACGCACGCAGCGGCGAGCGCATTAGCTGCGTGGTGAACATCAGCAGCCATGCGCAGCGGCTGCAACTGCCGCTGCCGGGCATTGAGCTGATCACCTTGACGGCGTTCGACGGCACCCTGGTGCTGCGGCCGTGGCAGGCCGTGTGGATCAAGCATGAGGGCGGCTAAACGCCCGTGCCTACAGCGCGCCGCTGGTAAAGTGCTCCGGGTATTCCATCAGATCGGCCACCGTCGCCAGGTTGTCTTCGCATAGCTGGCGGCTGTAGGCGCCGCCCAGGCACAGCCGCAGCGCGGCCGGCGGATTGTTGTCGGTGCAGAACGCCGCGCTGGAAACCGCGCTCACGCGGTGCTCCCGCAGCCGGATCGCCACGTCGGACGGGTTCCAGTGCAACTGTTTGGGCAGATGCAGCCACAGGTGGAAGCCATGAGGATCCGCCTGATAGTGGAACTTATGCAGGTATTTGGCGGCCAGTTTCTGGCGGATCGCCGCTTCCTGGCGAATCGCCGCCAGCACTTTATCGGCAGTGCCATCGCCAATCCATTGGCTGGCCAGCGCATTGGTGACCGGGCTGGACATCACGGTTAACGCCCGCAGGGCGCCGGCCAGCAACTGGGTAGAGCGTTTGCCCGGCCCTTTCACGTAGGCAATGCGCAGCCCGGCGCCGAAGCATTTCGACAGCCCGGTGATATACCAGGTCAGCTCCGGCACCAGTTCGGCAAACGGGGTGACGTGGTGTTCGGGCAGCGCGGCGTAGGCATCGTCTTCAATGATCGGTACGCTGTAGCGCAGCGCGATATCCGCCAGCGACTCACGACGGCGCAGCGGCACCGTCAGCGTGGTGGGGTTGTGGATGGTGGGGTTCAGATACAGCGCGCTGACGTTGCCCAACTGGCATTGGTTCTCGAATGCGCGCGGCAGCGGGCCATCGCCGTCGCACTCCAGCGCGTGCAGCGGGATATTCAACTGGCTGGCGATTGCCTTCAGCCCCGGGTAAATCAGGCTGCCTACGCAGATCGTGCCGCCTTTGCGGCCCAGCAGCGTCGCCAGCCCTACCAGCACGCTGTGAATGCCGGGGCACACTAACACCTCGTCGGCATCCAACTGCGGCAGGCGCTTGCCCAGCCAGATCATCGCCGCCTCTTTGTCATTCACCGTTCCGCCGAAATCCTGATAGCGCAGCAGGCTATACACATCCTGGTGTGCGAACAGATTCAGCGCGCCCTGGCGAATCGCGTCGGCCACATCCGGCGCTTCAGGCTCAATTGGCGAGTTCATGGTCATATCGTAACTGCTGCCGCTGCTTAGCGGAATCGCCGGGACCTTGCCGCGGATAAAGCTGCCCATGCCGGGGCGCGAATCAATCAGGCCGCGCTTTCTGGCTTCGGCGTAGCCACGCGTTACCGTGGTGTAGTTCAACGCCAGCGCCACCGCTAAATCGCGCAGCGGCGGCAGGCGATCGCGCGCCTGGAATTCGCCGCTTTTCACCCCGTCGGCGATCAAATCGGCAATCAGCAGGTATGCCGGCCGCTGGGTTTGCTGGCGAAGATAGGCCGCCCAGCGCTCATAAATAGGGTCGATCATGATTTTACAGCCCTTTTTGACGCCGCCGCCCGCGGCAGGGTTAACGGGAACGCTGACACTGTAGTGTGAAAAACACCCGTTATGCAATCATTGTTGTATTGATTGCATTAATGATTGGATATTGATTTTTATTGTGCGCATTAATAGTGCATTTAAGCATCAAATAAGTGCGTACATGGAGTGCTAAGTGATCGATTGTGTATTTCTTGTGAATACAAAACGGTAAAAGTAAATTTTTTTACCGGGATATTGCGCCGATGATTCGCTAATGATTGCATCGGTGATTTTTGTGCTGGCACGCCCCTTGCTCCAGTGATTACGTCGCGTTATCGCACCATTGGCGAAATGCATCGTAATGGGGAGCCACTGGCTTCTCACCTATAACTGAGACAATGCGGAGCACACCATGCCAAAAGTAACCTTACCTGCCCATAAAACCGGTGATTTCCTGGTCGACTATGAAGAAAAAGTTTTTGAAGACGTGAAGGCGGAGCCGGGCCAAAAAGCCCTGGTGACGTTCCACACCGTGGCGTTTGAAGGCTCGATCGGCTTCGTCAATATGCTGCAGGCCACCCGCCTGCTGCGCAAAGGCTTTGAAACCTCGATCCTGCTTTACGGCCCGGGGGTCACGCTGGGGGTACAGCGTGGTTTCCCTACGCTGGGCGCCGAGGCGTTTCCCGGCCACCAGAACTACAACAATCAACTGACCAAGTTTATGGCGGAAGGGGGCAAGGTCTATGCCTGCCGCTTTGCGCTGCAGGCGCTGTACGGCCATGGCGAACCTTCGCTGATTGAAGGCATCCGGCCTATCAACCCGCTGGATGTGCTGGATCTCAAGCTGCTACATACGCGTGACAATGCGCTGATCATCGACACCTGGACCATGTAAGCGGAGGCGCGAGATGGCTCAGTCACGTACGGTACGTGCGGCTGCGGTTCAGATCGCGCCAGATCTCCACGCGGCCAGCAAAACGCTGGCCCGGGTTCTGGACGCCATCGATCAGGCAGCGGCGCAGGGGGCGGAAATCGTGGTCTTCCCGGAGACTTTCGTCCCTTATTACCCCTATTTCTCTTTTATCACCCCGGCGATGACCGCCGGCGCGGCCCACCTGCGGCTTTACGATGAGGCGGTCCAGGTGCCCGGGCCGATTACCCAGGCGGTGGGTGAGCGGGCGCGGCTGCGAGAGATCGTCGTGGTGCTGGGCGTTAATGAGCGCGATGGCGGCACGTTGTATAACACCCAGTTGGTTTTCGATGCCAGCGGCAAACTGGTGCTCAAACGGCGCAAAATCACCCCGACCTACCATGAACGCATGATCTGGGGGCAGGGCGACGGCGCCGGGCTGAAAGTCGTCGATACCGCCGTTGGGCGCGTCGGCGCGCTGGCCTGCTGGGAGCATTACAACCCGCTGGCGCGCTACAGCCTGATGACCCAGCACGAAGAGATCCATTGCAGCCAGTTCCCCGGCTCGCTGGTCGGGCCGATCTTTGCGGAACAGATGGATGTGACTATTCGCCACCACGCGCTGGAATCCGGCTGCTTTGTGATTAACGCCACCGGCTGGCTGACGGACGCCCAGATTGAAGAGCTGACGCCCGATCCGGCGTTGCAGAAAGGGCTGCGCGGCGGTTGCAACACCGCCATTATCTCGCCGGAAGGGCGCCACGTTGTGCCGCCGCTGACGGAGGGGGAAGGGATCCTGATCGCCGATCTGGATATGCGCCTGATCACCAAACGTAAACGCATGATGGATTCGGTGGGGCATTACGCTCGGCCGGAGTTATTGAGCCTGCGGCTTGACGACCGCCCGGCGCGCTATGTGGTGCCCAGCTACAACGAATCCGCCCGTGAAGGAGAAAATGATGACGACGCCGAGCCTGTCCAGACAACAACTGATTACTGAACTGCTGACGCAGGGCGTGAATGTGGTGAACCCGTCGGAACAGCATGTGAGCCGCCACGGCGGCGCCGGCCCTTCGGATCATCAGGCGGTCACTATCGACGGCGTAACGGTAATGGTGCCGATCTACACCCAAACCGCGCGCCATTCGGCATGGCAGGTGAAGCATGCCGAACAGGGCAAAACCACGTTATTGAAAAACCAGATCCCGGTGCGGGACATCACCTTTGCCCATAAGCCGCGGTTCTATGATTTGCAAACCGCAGACGGCATCCCGTACTCGCACATCGCCACGCTGCACGGCACCGATGTGCTGGCCACCACGGTGCTGCAAACCTGTATCCGTTATGAAAACCGGCGCAAAGCCTGCCAGTTTTGCGCCATCGGCCAATCATTAGCGGCCGGAAGCACTATCGCCCACAAAACCCCGCAGCAGTTGGCCGAGGTGGCCAAAGCGGCGGTTGAGCTGGACGGCGTGAAGCACATGGTGATGACCACCGGCACGCCTTCAGGCAGCGATCGCGGCGCCCGCTTGCTGGTGGAAAGCGCGCAGGCGATCAAAGCCGCGGTGGATTTGCCGTTGCAGGGGCAATGCGAACCCCCGGGCGACCCGGTGTGGTTCACCCGCATGAAAGAAGCGGGGATCGACGCGCTCGGCATGCACCTGGAAGCGGTAACGCCGGAAGTGCGCGCGCGCATTATGCCCGGCAAGGCCCAGGTGACCATCGAACAATATATGGTGGCCTTCGAGCAAGCGGTAGCCGTTTTTGGCCGCGGGCAGGTCAGCACCTATATTCTGGCCGGCATGGGCGACACGCCTGAAGCCATTCTGGCGATTTCGGAACGGCTGATTGCGTTGGGCGTTTACCCGTTCGTGGTGCCGTTTGTGCCGATCAGCGGCACGCCGCTGGAACACCACCCGGCGCCCAGCACCGCGTTCATGGCGTCAATCCTCGAACCGCTGGGGCGCATGCTGCGTGAAGGGCAACTGCGTTCAAGCGATATCAAGGCGGGGTGCGGCCGCTGCGGCGCCTGTTCATCCCTGTCCAGTTTTGAACAGGCGGTCGCCTGAGGAGGCGCAAAATGCCCGATTATTCCGAATACACCATCAAATGGGTCACCCTGCCGTGGGAACGCCGGCAGGCCTACGCCTTGCGCCAACGGGTGTTTTGCCAGGAACAGGGGCTGTTTGAACAGCACGATCTGGATGACATCGACGAACAGGCCCACCTGCTGGTGGCGCTGGGCACCCTTGCCGGTTGGCATGAAGAAGTGGTGGGCACGGTGCGCATTCACCAGCCGCAGCCGGGCGTGTGGTTCGGTTCGCGGCTGGCAGTCGACGGCCGCTTTCGCCGCCAGGGCCAACTCGGGCCGATGCTAATCCGCCTGGCGGTCAGCAGCGCCCACGCGCTCGGCTGCCGGGAATTCTATGCGCATGTTCAGCAACAGAACGAGCCGCTGTTCCGGCGCATGCACTGGCACACGCTGGATACAGTGATCTTGCGCGGCCTGCCGCATGCCTTTATGCAGGCCGATCTGGCCCATTACCCTCCCTGCCACGATCCGCTTAGCGGCATGGTGCTTAACGCTCGCCTGCCGCGAGTGCCGGCGGAGCTGGCGCCGCTGATGATGAGGGTCGCCTGATGGAATTGCCGGAACTGCTTACGGCAGTGCGCCAGCACAGCGGCATTGCACACAAAAGCGATATCCAACGGGTGGCCGCCGCGTTGCAACAAGCCTGGCCGCTGGCCGGCCACCCGAACGGCGACGATTGCGCGGTGTTGCCCACCGCAGACGGCTTCAGCCTGCTGGCAATGGAAGGCTTTATCAATGGCTTTGTGGAGTTGGATCCTTGGTTCGCCGGCTGGTGCGGCGTGATGGTGAACCTGAGCGATATCGCCGCCATGGGCGGGCGGCCGCAGGCGGTGGTCAATGCACTATGGAGCAGGCAGGACGACAAGGCCGAACAGATTTTGCAGGGCATGGCGGCGGCATCGCGGGCGTTTCAGGTGCCGATTGTCGGCGGGCACACCAACCTGCGCAGCAACCAGGCGCAGTTGGCGGTGGCGGTGCTGGGACATGCCCGGCGGGTGTTGAGCAGCTTTGCGGTCACGCCCGGGCTAACGCTGATCGCCGCCATCAATCTGGCGGGGCGCTGGCACCCGCCGGGGTTGAACTGGGATGCCGCCACCGCTGCTGAGCCGGCGGCACTGCGCCGGGCGCTGGCGCTGTTGCCAGCCCTGGCGGAGGAACAGCGGGTGATCGGCGCCAAAGATATCAGCCAGGCCGGTCTGCTGGGCACGCTGGTGATGATGATGGAAAGCGCGCAGGTGGGCGCAACGGTGGATCTGGCCGCGGTGCCCAAACCTGCAGCGTGCGGCTGGCAAGAGTGGCTGTGCGCTTTCCCCAGCTTTGGCTACCTGTTGGCCACCGAAGCGCAGCAGGCGGAAGCAGTTATCGCCCGTTTCACCCAGGCCGGGATTACTGCGGCAGCGATTGGAACCTTTGATGATTCGCTGTGCCTCACCGTTGCGCATAACGGCGAGCGTGGCTGTTTTTGGGATTTGCATACCCAGCCGTTAACCGGCATGGGCCGATAACTTCAGGAGGTGACTATGCCTGCAATGAATTTTGTCGTGTGTTGGCCGGACGGCAGCAAAGAGAACTGTTATTCGCCGTCTACCGCCATCGAAAAACATTTGATCGTTAACCACACCTATACGGTGGAGGCGTTTGTGCACGCCGCACAAACCGCGCTGGATGAGGCCAGTGCACGCGTTGCCGCCAAATTCGGCTATGCCTGCTCCAGCGCGATGGATCAGTCCCGCGCCATTGGGCAGAAGGCACAACAGTTCGCCGCTACCGATCCGGTAGTGGTTGAGAAAATTACGGTGATCGGGCAATGAATCAGGTGGGGAACAGCATGCAACGCAATCAATTTCCAGTCGTTATTGTGGGGGGCGGCCAGGCCGGGCTGGCCATGAGCTATTGCCTGACGCAGCGCCATATCGATCACGTTATTTTGGAACGACACCAGTTGGCGTGGGCCTGGCGCGAACAGCGCTGGGATAACTTTTGCCTGGTGACGCCGAACTGGCAGTGCAAGCTGCCGGGCTTCCCGTACGACGGCGACGATCCAGACGGCTTTATGGTGAAAGATCAGATTATTGATTACGTCCAGCGTTATGCCGACAGTTTTAATGCCCCGTTGCGTGAAGGCATTAGCGTTATGCGCGTTAGCCAGCATAGCGATGGCTACCTGCTGCACACCAGCGCCGGCAACTATTATGCCGGCCAGGTGGTGATCGCGGTGGGCAATTACCACCGGCCACGCTTCCCGGCGATCGCCGCGCGCCTGCCGGCGGGCATTGTGCAGGTGCATTCGGCCAATTATAAATCGGCGGAGCAACTGCCGGCCGGTGAGGTGCTGGTGGTCGGTTCTGCGCAATCTGGCGCGCAGATTGCCGAGGATCTACACCTGAGCGGGCGCAAGGTGCACCTGTGCGTCGGCAGCGCGCCGCGGGTATCGCGCTTTTACCGCGGGCGGGATGTGGTGGCCTGGCTGGAGGATATGGGGCACTACAAACTCACCGTTGACGATCATCCGTTGGGCGAGGACGCCCGGCGCAAAACCAACCACTACGTCACCGGCCGCGACGGCGGGCGCGATATCGATCTGCGCGCCTTTGCCTTGCAGGGAATGCAGCTCTATGGGCGGCTGCTCGATTTGCGCGACGGCAAACTGATCACCGCCGACGATCTGGCGAAAAACCTGGACGGCGCTGACGCCACGTCGCAAAAAATCAAAGACAGCATCGACGAATGGATTGGCGCGCAGGGGATCGATGCGCCGAGCGAGCCGCGCTATCAACCGCTTTGGCAGCCGGAAAACCCGCCGACGGAGATTGATCTGCAACAGGCCAACATTACCAGCATCATTTGGGCGGTGGGGTTCACCACTGATTTCAGTTGGATCGACCTGCCGGCATTTGATGAACGGGGCTACCCACTGCATCAGCGCGGGCGCTCGGTGGTGCCAGGGCTCTATTTCCTGGGGTTGCCGTGGCTATGGACCTGGGGCTCCGGGCGTTTTGAAGGCGTGGGGGAAGATGCGCAACACCTGGCCGGGCACATTGCCGAACGCAGCGGCGGTGCAACGGCGGGTAACCCGCAGGCGGTGGCGAATGATTATGCGCTGCGTTGAAACACCGGATCGGCATCGTTTCCGCGAGGCCTATTGGCGCCAGCAGGCCGAGGCGCTTGACTGGCACACCCCTTACCAACAGGTGGCGGCCTATCAGGGCCACGGCCCGCGCAGCCGCTGGTTTGTGGGCGGCACCACCAATCTCTGCCACAATGCGCTGGATCGCCACCTGGCGGCACGCGGCGACAAAACGGCGATTTTGCACTGCGATTATGCCGGGCAGATCACGGCGCTGAGCTACCGCGAACTGCACCAGGAAGTGCAGGCCATGGCGTGGATGCTGCGCCAGCAAGGGGTGGGAAAAGGGGACCGGGTGTTGATTTGCCTGCCGATGATCCCGCAGGCGGCGATCGCGATGTTGGCCTGCTGCCGCCTGGGCGCGGTGCATGTGGTGGTTTATTCCGGGCTAACTCATGAACCGTTAGCCCAGCGTATCCGGGCCAGCCAGCCGAAAGCCATCATTACTTACGCCGGGCAGCGCGAACAACCCTGCGCCGCACACCTGACGCAGGCGTTGTGCAGCAGCGGCTATCGCTGCCCGTTGATTGACGTGGGCTCCGCTCATTTTCAGCAGCAGCGCCAGCGTGCGCTAGGCCGTACCGTGCCGTGTTGTTGGCTGCCGGCGGACGCGCCCTCGCATCTGCTGTATACCTCGGGCACCACCGGGGAGCCCAAAGGCGTGGTGCGCGACACCGGTGGCTATGCGGTGGCGCTGTTGGCATCGATACGCAACATCTTTCAATTGGGCGAGGACGAGATCTTTTTCACCAGTGCTGACGTGGGCTGGGTGACCGGGCACAGTTACGGCGTGTATGCACCGCTGTTGGCGGGCCTGACCACCGTGATGGTGGAAGCCAGTGCGCTGAATAAGCCTGGCGCCCGCTGGTGGCAATGGGTGGAACAGTTGGGGATCACCCGGATGCTGACGGTACCCGGCGCGATGCGTATGGCCCGGCAACAGGGAGCGCCCCGCGCCGATCTGCGCAGCCTGCGTGCAATCTATCTTGCCGGCGAACCGTTGGATGAGCCTACGCGGCAGTGGGTGGCCGCCGTCACCGGCATCAAGGTGGAAGATCACTATTGGCAAACGGAAACCGGCTGGCCGATCCTGACCGGAGCAGGCGGCCAACTGCGCCCGGTATCGCCGCGTGACGTTGAGGTGCTGGACGATGTCACTGGCGAACCCTGTGCCGACGGCGTGCCCGGCACATTGGTGATCCGCGATACGCTGGGGCCTGGCGGCATGAGCACGCTGTGGCAGGACGACGTTGAACATGATCAACGCTACTGGCGGCGAGAGCAGGGGCGATGGCTGTATTCCACTCACGATCGTGCAGTGCGCAATGCGCAGGGGGCGATCACCGTGTTGGGTAGAATGGATGATGTGATCAATGTTGGTGGTAAGCGGCTATCGACCGTTGAGGTTGAGCGTGCGGTGTTGGCGATCGACGGCGTCTCGGAAGCGGCGGCGGTTGGCATCGCCCATCGCCTGCTGGGGCAAATGGTGAGCCTGTATCTGGTGACGTCGTTTGATGCGGGCCGTGATATGCGTCAGTTGAAACAGCGCGTGCGGCAACGGATCGTGGCCAGCTGCGGCCGGCACGCACTGCCCCGGCATATCTATTTTGTGGTTGCGTTGCCGCGCACCTTTTCCGGCAAAGTGGTGCGCAAACAATTGGCGAGTAGGGGATGAGAGAGGGCATTGGGCTAGCGAAGCGGGGCAGGGAGGCCGGCTTTGGGTTGGGGTGTTGTTTTAAAAGAGAGAGCTAACTTTTTTGTTGCGTCTGATATTTCGTCGACACCTTGCGCGAGGTATGTAATATCCGCAAGATATGCACTTCGTTTATCTTTCGTTTCAGCGCATAGATAATGATGAACGGGAACTTTGTCAGCACCAGTTTTCTTCTTTCCCCTGACTTGCCTATATCGATCCCCGCTTCCGGCGTGGCTTCCAGCAGCAAAACCGCCGACTCGAACTTGTCATCCGCCCCATTCGCTACATCCAGTCCGGCTTCTTTATACAGGTAACGATAGATACCTTCACGGTCTGCCAGCGCTCGTTTTTCCCAACGCCCGCTGACTGTCACAACTCACCTCGCGCCGCCCGCGCTTTCAGTTCATTCATCCGCTGACTGGCATCCTCATTGCTGATGAACTCACTTTCTCCCGCATCATAACGAGAGAACGCTTCCCGTACTTGTGCCTCAAGCCATTCATCACCGAGATTACGCTGATGCTGCCGCTCTTCTTCGGCCAGCTCTTCCGCCCGCTGACGCATCAACTCCGTCAGCGTGACCTGATGACGCTCGGCGGCCCGCATCGCCAATCGTTTGATTTCCTCATCGATTCTGAAGTGAATAGTGCTCATCGCTGCCTCCCGTGGTGTCATTCGTGTTGTCATTTTATGCTACTTTCCCTGTTTTTTCCTCTTCTTCGCTTTACGCTTAGTCGGAGGCGTTTTTCCATGCACTTTTTGTGAGTGCCCGATGACGTCCGCGTGTAGACCTGTGTCGACTCCCGCTTCTTATGGCCCAAGATGCTGGGTTGCATCGTCATCACCGTGCAGGATCTGCGGGAGTTGTGGCACAGTCTGGAAGGATTAAACCGGGAAGTGTTCGATGAACGCGCCGCCGACTTACTTCAAAGCCGGTAAGATAAGTTCTGAGTACATGGCTAATATTGATTTGGCAATTTATTTTTCTAAGGTTTTTATTTGGATTTTTACATATGAACTGATTCCTTTCGTTTGACTGAGGAAATCATGTTATTGGGCGACAATTTTTGATGTTACAAGCAAACTCCTGCATTAATGTTATCTTTTAGATGGATCAGAATGACCCCATAGTTGTTCAGCTAAAACAGAAATACGTTCTTCCTCAACCAGTTTATCCCGCCATACTTGCGGGATCCCAGAGTATCCATACAGAGCCCCTGCAATTTGTCCAGCCGTCGCTGCGACGCTATCGGCATCGTCAGCCAGATTTGCAGCCAATAAAATAGCATCATGAAAATTAGATGTATTCCAAACAGCCCACAACGCTGCTTCAAGCGTGTCAATCACATATCCGCTAGAGCGAATATGTTCCCGGGTTTTATTTTTGTAAATTCCCGCATTAATTAGCGCTGTTCTGGCATTCAAAGGGCAAGTTTTTGTTGCCAGGGCCTCAGATTTGTTAGCGCCATTAAGTAAATGATGCAGTATCATTCCCAGCAGACGGCAGCAGTCCATAGACTCTATCGCTCCATGAGTGGCCTTACCTTGTAATTCAGATTGTGCCAGGGTATGTAGTAAAGAATGACGATGAAAAATAGCGGCAGGAGCCAGACGTATTATTGCCGCGTTTCCAGCCGTGTGCGCATCATTATTTCCGAACCACTCATTCCCATATTGCAGGTAAGCCTCCAGCGCGTGACGAGTTGCATTGCCGATATCAAAACAAATGCCATTCGAACTGTTTGTACCATAGTGATACCAGTTCACTAAACGATTTCTAAAATCGGTCACGTTTAGATCATGGCAGTGTACGTAAGTTTCGGCCAGGCAAAGCGCCATAGACGTATCATCTGTCCATTCTCCCGCTTTAAGTTGGAATGGACCACCGCCAATCATATCATTGACGTATTTTTGGTCGCGAGGTAAAAACTCAAGCGTGGTGCCAACTGCATCACCAGCCGCAAGGCCAACAAGAGAGCCTTTCGCTCTGTCCAGTAATTTTTCTTCACTCAGCTGTGGCCCGACGGAATGTAGCCAGTCTGGTAAATCGGATGGATCGCTAAGCCACCGATTATAATCCAGGTGCAGACCACATTCTTCCTGAAAAGCCTGATGATAGCCATCAGGTATTACGTATGGGTAATTCTCATGAATAAAAATTTTTAAAGAGGAAACATCTGTATGCAAATCTAACAAAATAACCTCCAACTAGATAGCGTGTATGGTGTGGACTCTGGTCGAGCATAACCAGACATACTAACAAAAACATATCAGTGTCAGGCCGTACTAAATGATATGAGTTGATAAATATCTAATGCAAGTCATCTATGAAATTAAATTATCAGCACCATTGCCTTTCATTAGTAAATCATAAAGACTATTAGAGATGAAAGTAGCATCCTCAATATCAAGATTCCCGAATCCTACTTTATATAGACCATAACCATTACCCCCTGTTGCATAAAATATTACCTGCCCCCCTTCATCATCACCTATAGCTATTGCATCAGGAATATATTTTTGAATATGGTAAGATTCATTCATCTCAATACATCCTTCAGCGCCCCATATTCTAATATATGACTTGCTTTGTACTAAAATTTCAGCTTCTGAAACTTGAGATATAAAATAAACATATTCTTCTGGGATATGTTCTCCTGAGAAAAAATTCTTAATTATTTTTATTTTTTTAGACGAATCACCTGGATTTTTAACTTCCAGTTTGAAGAACTCATGAATTTTAGATATGTTAATTCGCATATAAACCATATCCTGTTATAAGGAGCCTTTAACTTACATTAACACACCATCAATATAAACTGTTCGGCGTATACTGGTTCAGGTTAATCCCCCCGCCATTTCTTTTTCTCTGGCCATCTTTGATTTTAGGGATAGCGCGTATTCTATCCAAGTCCAGGAATCAAAGTCATTGTTAAAGGGAACTTCTGTCAATATATCTAATAATTCATCGGTTAATGAATTTTTTTTAAAACATACAGGCTGTATGCTAATCTGGTTAGAGATTCAAGTAATATGATTGTCGTCTTTTTGTTTTTATTTGGTGTTTTTAAAATAAATTCATTGAGAGATGGGCTGATTTTTTCTATTTTATTTTTTATATTCATTATGATGTCTCTTACCTATTCAAGGTGCCGTTGCTATCAAAAATCTTCTAAGGTTTTCGAAATGATGCTATGAGTAGGCACTGCCTGAGGCGAGGTTTGCGCCTCGGTAGCAGCAAAAAGGCGGGAATTTTCCCGTCAAACGGCCTGTCCAGCGACTGGTAATTATATCTCTACGATTAGATCAAGGAGTCAACCCCAGCGGATCGATCCACCCCAACGCATTCGGCGCATACTGATAAAGATTTATCCCACCCGCAAACCCTATCGGGTCTTGTTGCGTAAACCGGCCTACCTCTGGGTCGTACTACCCATTTGGGTTGTAATGGGTCAAGGATTTTGCATCGTAGTTCATACGCTACCGCCCTTCAGTGATAGTTTTTATCTGCACAAAATTATTTTAAATCAATTGGTAATGAAAATATAGACTGATTGAAGCATAGTAGTATCCCCATATCGGCGTGGACAGGGTACGCGATAACTGTATATCTGGCAGGAGACTGGTTGTCATAGTTCGGCCTGCTCGGGGAACCGCTAGCGATCAGCGTGATGCCTGGCAAGGTAGTGCTTCAGATTCCGCAAGAAAATATATTGGCGTAACAGAATATAAAGAATGGCCGGGAAGATTCAAAGATATCCATTCCGGCCATTTATTTTTACTTCATCTCTTTTTTCTTAGCTAAGTAAAAATCAAGATACTTTTTCGGTCTTTCTTTAAATGCACGAGCTTTGCCATAACTATAGGCGTCGTCAAAGTATTTATATGATTCATCATATTGTTCTAACTCATAACAGACCATTCCAAGATCGATCAACGGAGCAGTATCTATATCTGATCCTCGCGTTTGCAATGCGACTTCCGCCCATTTTTTAGCCTCTTGGAAAGCTGCCATATCAAAATAAGCACTATATATACATGCTGCAATCCAACCGGCAATTTCCCACTCTAGCTTAGATTCAGGAAGCAATCCCCAAGCCTTGTTATATTCATCTAAAGCCTCTTCATAAGATTTACCATCATGAAGTTCATTGCCTTTCTCTACAGTAGAAACTATTATCTCTTCTAATTTTTTATTTTCTTCAGCAAGCTCTTTCATTACACACCACCCTTAATCATGGAAAGTACTGCGATCTTTCTTCTGGTCCAATAAAATCACCTGGATCTTTATATCTGTCAGGTAACCTCGCGCCTTGAGAACGGTTATGACCATAATATTCTAATTCATAATTCTTGGAATCTCGCATAAAGGCTCTAACTTCTTTAGATTTCTGTCCATAATAACCACCTTTCTGATTCCAATATTTAACAGCATCTGTTAAGTGAGCCATGTCGGCATCTTTAACATTATACCATCGACTATCTGTTGAGCTCTTAAACTGCATCCTATCACCTGTACCACGAATACGACCTTCACTACGCATTCGCTCAATAACTTCTCTGCCAGTCTTACTATTTTTACCTGGGGTTTTCCCCATGTTATTTAGACGACAGGATGCCAACCCAAGTGGATCAATATATGTGAGAGGGTTTGTGACATAGGCATACAAGTTTATCCCACCCGCCAGCCCTATCGGGTCATGCTGGGTAAACCTGCCGATATCCGGATCGTAGTAACGGAACAAATTGTAGTGCAATCCGGTTTCGCGATCCAGATATTGGCCCTGCAGACGCAGGTTTTGGGAATAATCCAACGTCTGCTGGTTTTCCCCATAGCTTAACTTGCCCCAGGCGCTGCTGTGGCCTTGCCAGCGTACGGTGCCTTCGCTGTCCGTCAGGCTTTCCGGTTCGCCGTTGGGCGCATTATGGAAATAAAACACCTGTGCCGGCGTTATGCCGTCAATACGCGCCAGCGGCTCATAGCTGCCCTGATCGGCATACACATAGGTGAGTGGGGTGCCATCACGGGTTTCCTGCAGCAACCGGAAGCCTTCCCACAGGAAGGTGGTGGTTTGCCGTTGCCCGGTGGGCTGGCGCAGATCCCGGCTTTGCAGCCACACCTGTTTATGGGTGCGGCGCCCGAGGGGATCGTAACGGAACTGCACGTGCTGCACCGGCTCATTGTAGTGCGTGCTGTGGCGTATCACTTCGGTCAGACGGTGTTCGGCGTCATAGCGATAGTGCCAGCGATAGCGATCTTTATGCTTCTCGACCGTACGGCCGAAGGTATCGTAGCGGTAATCGATGCCTTTATAGTGCGTTACCCGGTTGTGCCGCTGGCGAAATTGCCCCTCGTCCAGCAGGTTGGCCGCAGGATCGTAACGGTAATGCTCCGTATCCGGCAGGGAACCTTCCTGTGCCAACAGCCGCCCGGCGGCATCGTAGTGATAGTGGCGATAGGCAAACGGGTTGGCGTTGTGTTCCTCGCGCGTCAGGTTGTTTTGGTAGTCATAGGCCCATTGGCGTGAGCTGCTGGCCGGCGCCGGGCGCGGCCGGTCAGTGCTGTGGATCTCCCGGCGATCCTTGCGGCCCAGCCGATCATAATGCACCCGGCTGGTCAGGCGGCCCTGAGTGCGGCTTAGCTCACGGTGCAGATTATCGCGCTCAAACTCGCTGATCGTGACATTATCCAGCGCCAGTTGCAGCAAATGACCACTGCCGTAATAAAGTGCGCGTAGCGCACGGCCATCAGGCAGGACGATCTGCGTCCGGTTGCCGAGCGCATCGTAAGAATAGGCCAGTGCGCCGTTAATGCCTTGTTCATTAACCACGCGGCCCAACAGATCATACTGGAAGCGGACGTCGCTTTCTGCTTCCTGCGCGTAGCCTTGCCAGACATCGCCCCGGTAGAAGGCCGCCTGCAGCAGTTGGCCGACGGCGTTGTAACGGTAGCGGGTTTCTCCGTCTGGCGTCTGCCTGGCGGTCAGTTGCCCGGCGGCATTGTGGCTGAATAAGTGTGAAAACGTGTCGGGCGTATTGGCGGCAAAAGCACGTTCAATGACCCGGCGGCATTCGTCATGGCGGTAACGCGTGCTAACGCCGTCCAGCCCGGTCTCTTCCAGCAGCAGGTTGCAGGCGCCCCAGCGGAAGGCATAGCTTTCGTCGTTTTCATTGCGTAATGCAATCAGGCGGCCGCGCGGATCGTAGCGGCGCACCACTTCGCCATCCAGCGGGTTTCGCGTGGCCAGCAGGCGGCCTGCGTTGTCATAACGGTAGTGCGTCAGGCGGCCGTCAGCGCCCTGATAGTGCGCCAGTTGGCCCTGTGGGTTCCAGGCCAGCGTTTCCTGCCAGCCCTCGGCGCGTTGCAACTGCGTTAGCCGCCCGGCGGCGTCGTAGCTATAGCGGGTGCTTTCGCCCTCGGCATCGGTCACTTCCGTCAGCCAGCCCTCGGCATTGTAGTGGTAAACCGTCTGTTTGCCAGAACAGTCGCGGGCGTGAATTAACTGGCCGTGTGCATCATAGTCAAAGTGGCTGACGCCGCCGTTGGCATCAACCGATTGCACCACCTGGCCATAATTATCACGCAGATAACGTTGGCTATGGCCAAGCGCATCCACCTCGGCAATCAGTGCATGGCGTTCATCATAGTAAAAATGATGGGTGGCGCCGTTGGCTTCCTTGATGCTGACGGGCAGCGCACGCTGTGGCAGCCAGGTGGTCAGGCGGATATGGCCCAGCGCATCTTCTTCTTCCACCAGATTACCGGCATCGTCATAGCGGAATTGCCAGCCGTGGCCGAGGGGATCGCGCGTGGCAACCAGCAGGGCATCATCGTTCCATTGGTAGTGCCACACTTCATCGCGTTCATCGGTATATTCCGTCACCAACTGTTGGGCGTTCCAGCGGTGCTGATGTTGCAGGCCATCAAATTCTGTTACCGTCGTTAAACCGGCTGCCAAATCGTAATCAATGGTGCAACTGCTGCCGCTTTCACTACGGTGTTCAACCACCCGCCAGTCGTCGAACATGGCCCAGCGGTATTCGAAGCGCGGGCCGCCGGCCTGTTGATGGCTGGTTAACAGGTGGGCATCGTTATAGTGGAATTCACGTGTGGCGATGTTGCTGGCGTCAATAACCTGGTGCAAATCACCGGCGGTGTTATAGCGGTAGCGCACCCGATCGTTGCCAGCATGGCGCAGTGCGGTAACACGATCGGGGTAACGCGTATCCTCGTAGGCCAGTTGGAGTTCCAATGCACCGGTGTCGTCTGTAATGGTGCTTAGGCGTTGCGCTGCGTCATAGCCAAGCAGCAGGGCGTTGTCATATTCATCGCTGAGCGAAACCAGGCGCAAACGGCGGGGCTCCTGCGGCAATGGGATGAACAGCCGCCATACGCTGCCGTCGGTATCAGCAATAATCAGTTGGCCTTCTTCGCCGCGGCGAAAAATCAATCCTTCGCCTGCGCTAAAGCTCGGCTCATTAATGGCCGGTAGCGGGAAACGTAGTTCACGGCCGGTTTCATCATGCAGGCAGCATTCAGTGCCGCCATTGCCATCATCCGCCAGATCAACCCAAACCTCGAAGGCGGTGCGCCAACCGTGGCCGAACAGGCCAGCGTAGCGGTTGCGGCTGTTGTAGTAACGTTGCCAGGCAAACGGGAAACGTGCCGGTAACAGCAAATCCAGATCTTCCTCGCCATGTAAAACCTTGGCGCCGGTAGCGGCATGGACGGGGTTGAATGCCGCATGGATTGCTTCCCCCAATGCATTGACGCCGGCAGCGGCCAGGCCGCCGCCGATCATGCAGGGGAGATTGGCCAGCACTTTGCTCGGCCGCCCGAGGAGCAGCGGCAGCAGCGTCATGGTCAGGCCAATCCCAGGAAGTTTGCCGCTTTTTATTTCGCGTACGGTGGCCGTTTCACCGCCGATCAAGACATTTTTGGAGACGTTAGTGGATACGGTGGCCTCGCAGGTGGAGCGGTCTTTGCTACGCACGGCCGGTTGACCGTTGATAAATACTTTGCCGGAGCCTTCCGCCAGGTATTGCGGGCCGCTGTGTTTGTCACAGCTGATTTTGTCTTCTTCCAGCGGCTGGCTCGGCTGGCTGGGGCTGGCCACCGTGGGCTGCCACAGTTGGGAAATAAGATTGCCGCCTGCTGCCAGCAGTTCAGCGCCGTAATCCCAAAAGCTTTGCGGCGGTTGCGGTGCCGGCAGCGCGTTAATTTCTTCCGCTGTCAGCAGGCGCCCGGCCGCGCGGGCTGCCGGTTTGCCATTGGTCAACACGTTGTTGGAACCGGTCAGGATCACGCCGCTGACCGAAGGCGGGAACAGGGAGTTTGCCACGGCGTCGCAGCCATGGCTGATATCATCACCAATACCCGAAACGTTGGCGGCAAAACCTACGATAAGGCCAGCGCCAAGGCAGGTTGAGGCGCCAGCGGCAACGGCACCCAGCACGGCCACGCCCGCCAGTGCCGGGGCCGCAGCGGCTGCCGCTGCACTCACGGCCATGGTGGCCAGGGAATAGACCGCCACTTCCGCTACGGCACTGGCGATATCCGCGAGAGCACTGGAGTGGATCAACTCATCGTCTTTTCTTGCTGCCCAGAGTTCACTCATGATTATCAGTCATCCTGTCCAGATAATGTCAGGGAGGCTTTAACCTGTCGCCAGCGGTTATCGTCCTCGGGCGTGAAAGGGTTCATTGACGAATAGGTAAAAATAATCAGTGTCTGGCTGTCGTTCGTCTGGGCCGCTAACTGGTGTTGATGGTGGTGGTAGCCGGCGCGGAAAAAACGGCTGGTAACTTCGATGGCCTGGATAGCGCCATCCGGCCCGGCGCTGATGCGCTGGCGCGGCGACTGCTCTAAGTCGCTTATCTGCGGCAACAGGGCGGCCCACTGTTTTTCAAATTCACCTTCCAGCGTGCTGCCTTCGGGCAGCGGCGCACGGGTGATCACCAATGAAGCGCCGGTGTGCGGGTTTTTCAGGATATTGACGGTGCAATCCTGCCAAGGGCCGGCGGGCAGGGTGAAATGGCCTTCCTGGAAAAGATAATTCATAAGTCTTCTCTGTTAGCTGGCGCGGGGCTACGCCCACATAATCATGATTTGGGGAACAGTTGATCCACTGCGGCCTGAATGGCTTTTTTGTGCTCGGGACCGGGGGCTTTGGCACGGGCAGCTCCGTTGGGTTGGTTCAGTTGCAATTTGCCGCCGGTGTTGATCTCGCCGCCTTCTTTCACGGTGATATTAAAACTGGTGCCGGTGAGGCTGATCTGACCATTGGCTTTCAGCTCGATCACGCTTTCACCGCACTCCAGGCGGAGGGTCTCGCCGGAACCGAGGGTGAAGGTATCTACCACGTTATCTGAACGTGTTTTACCGGTGAGTGATGAAGCATCGCCTTTGATACCGATGGCCTGGTTGAGCACGACGCGTTGCAGTTCATTACCGCCCACCAGATGCGTATGGTTTTTATCAATGGTGTGGTTTTCATCGTTCTCGACATTGATATCCATATTGCGTTCGGCGTGCAGCCACACCTGCTCTTCGCCGGCTTTGTCTTCAAAGCGCAGGGCGTTGGCGTTGTCCGGCGAGCCGTCTTTGGAGCGGCTCATAAAGCCCATTTGCGTGGCTGCGGCCGGTAGTGCCCACGGCGGCATGTTGGCGTCGTTGTAGACCCGGCCGATGATGATCGGGCGGTCCGGATCGCCGTTGATGAAATCCACCACCACTTCGTCGTTCACCCGCGGGATCTGCACGCCGCCGAAGCCCTGGCCGGCCCAGGCGCTGGAAACACGCACCCAGCAGGAGCTGCCGTCGTCCGCCGGCCCAAAGCGATCCCAGTGGAACTTGACCTTCACGCGGCCGTATTTGTCGGTCCAGATGGATTCGCCGGTCGGGCCGACCACCCGTGCGGTCTGCGGGCCGTGGGTTTTCGGCCAATGCGCCTGCTGCGCCGGGCGCCACGGAATATCGGACGGGATCACCGTGAAGTCGATACGATGCTCGCTGGCCTGGTTGTCGCCGCTGGCGTAGCGGTTTTCCTGCAGGCGGTAGCGGGCGCGCACCGTCAGGTAAGCGCGGTTATCGTCGGCATAGGGGGCGTTGTTGAGCGTAAAGGTGTAGCCGGGGGCGATACCGAGCGCGGTGGCGGTGCCGCCGGTCTGGTGGTGCCCGGCCTGCCAGGCTTCCTGGCGCACTCGGGCGTAGAATTCGCCCTGCTGGTGTTCGGTGTAGCGGCCCGGCCAGTCATACACGTCGATTTGCCCCGGCTGTGGCGAAACCGGGTTCTGGCGCGCCTGCAGCAGCCAGGCGTTGGGCTTGCGGAAATCGTAATCGTCCAGGCTGTAGATGCCCGGCGTCACCTGGTCGGCCAGGGTCCACTGGCTGATGCCCTGCTCATTGGTGATGCCGCCGGATGGCGTCAGGTGATAGGGAATGGTTTCATAGCCGGGGTAGGGTGTGTGGATCTGCGGCGCATCGGCCAGCACCAGCGTGTGCTGATTCTGCTGGTGCTTGAAGTAGTAATAAATGCCCTCCAGCTCCATCAGGCGGCTGATGAAGTTGAAGGAGCTTTCGCTGTACTGCACGCAGTATTCCCACTGGCGGTAGCTGCTGGTGAGCTGGTCTTCCACCTGGACGTTGTATTCGGCGAGCAGGGTTTTGACGATCTGCGGCACGGTCTGCTGCTGGAAGATGCGGAAGTTGCGATCCTGGGTCATCGGCCACAGATCGGGCTGCACGCGCAGGGTATAGACCGCATAGCGTGTGCCGCCGATCTCTTCGCTGGAAACGGCGACGGCGGTGATTTTGCCGTTAAGGAAGCGCGGCTCGGCGAGAAAGCCCTGGGTAGGGATAACCAGGGTCAGCGGCTGGCCGAGCAGGGCCTTGCGATCCAGGCGCGGGTTGGTGCTCAACAGGGCCACGTTGAAATCAAAAGGCTCGGAAAGGGCTTCGGTGCCGTCCAGGGAATGGAACAGCAGTTGCCCGGTGCCTAGCGGGGTATAGGCGGTAATACGGTCCAGCATGCGGACATCCTCTGTAACGGGGCGCGCTAAGGCGCGCCGAACTTATTCGTAGGGAATAGGGCAGCGTTGGCGGCTGCCGATAACGCGTTAGCCTGCGGTGGCCGGATTAATCAACCAGGTGCCGGCATTCTCAATCGTGATCTGTTGGCGGCGCAGGTTGCGATCGTGGCGGATCTCGACCTGATATTTGCCCGGCGCCAGGTTCAGGCTGGCAAAGCCGTTGCTGCCGGCCTGCACCTGCTGGGGCTTGCCGTTCAGGCTGACGTTCTCACCGGGCTGTAGCCGGAAATACACCAGCGCCACCGGTGCGGCGACGACCGGCGCCGGCGCTGGCTCGGCTTGCTGGGCCGGGGCATTATTGGCCGCGGTTTGCTGCGGCGCGTGTTGCATCGGCTCCTGGGTTTTTTCCACCGCTGAAGGCTGTACGTCCTGTTTCACCGTGTCGGCGGCGTTGTTCTCGGTGCCGGCGCCGTGCATAAACCAGGCCAGCGCGCCAATCACCACCACGGCGGCCACGCCTGCGCCATAGATCATTGGGCGGGCGCGCGAAGTGCTGTTTGCCGTCTCGGCAACGGCGGCCGGGGCGCTGGCGGCGGGTTTGGCTGCTGCCGGCGCGGGTTCCGGCGTGGTGGAAGGGGCGCTGACGATGTCGGCTTCATCGGCCACCGGCAGGTTCAGCAGTTCGGCCATCTCATCGATGGTCTGCGGGCGGTCTTCCGGCTTCAGCGCCAGCGCGTGGTCAACCACACGCAGCAGCTCCGCCGAATAGCCGGCCGGGCGGCGTTCCAGCAGCGGCTGGTAGTTGTCTTCAATGCTGCGCACCACGCTCACCGGCGGCGGATCGCCGGCAATCAGCGTATGCAGCACGGCGCCCAGGGCATAGATATCGGTCCAAGGCCCTTGTTCGCCGTCGCTGTCTTCACTGTATTGCTCAATCGGCGCAAAGCCCGGTTTCAGCATGATCTCCGTGGAATCGGACAGGTTGCCGATCTCTTTGCGCGCGGAGCCAAAATCCAGCAGCACCGGCAACTGGTTTTCCTGGATCTGAATATTATCCAGCGAGATGTCGCGGTGCAGATAGCCTTCCTGATGGATGGTGTTGATGGCGCTGAACAGCGGCGGCAGCAGCCGGCGGATCCACGCTTCGTCGATTTTCTCCGGGTGCTGCGCCTTCAGGTTTTTCAGCGTGGTGCCGCTGTAAAACTGGGTGCCCATATACGCGGTGCCGTTCTCTTCCCAAAAGCGCAGCACATGCAGCAGGCCGGGGTGTGAGAAACGCGCCAGCAGGCGCGCTTCTTGTATAAAGCTGTTAAGCCCGGCCTGGAAGGTTTTGCTGAACCGCTCGCCGCGCAGGCTTAGCGTCAGATCGTCGTTGCGCATCGCCAACTGCGTCGGCATGTATTCCTTGATGGCAATGGCACGCTCCAACTGGTGATCGTAAGCGCGGTACACGATGCCAAAACCGCCTTCGCCAATCACTTCCTTAATCTCAAACTCGTTGAAGCGATGGCCAATCGGCAGGCTGTTTGAGTTCGGTTTTTTTATCCCGGTTTCCGACATGATGATTTACTCTCTGTAAATAAGCGCCGCCGCCGTAGCGGCCCCGGCATTACGCCTGAAATTGATAAGCGAATTCATTGCCTTGCATAGTAATGTGCAGCGTGCGGTACCGTTGGTCGTTGGCGCTGGCGGCCAACAGGGTATGGCTGATTTGCGGCAACAGGGTGTTGGTCAGGATGGCGTCGATCATGCGCCCGCCGGATTCCACCTCAGTGCAGCGGCTGACGATTTGTTGCACTACTGCGTCGTCAAAGGTGGTGGCGATATCGTGGTTTTCCGCCAGCCGCCGCTGGATGCGGCCAAGCTGCAGGCGCACGATGTTGCCGAGCGTATCGTCGTTCAGCGGATAGTAAGGCACCACCAGCAGGCGGCCCAGCAGGGCGGCCGGGAACACCGAAAGCAGCGGTTGGCGCAGGGCACCGCTCAACGCTTCGGGGTCTGGCTGCAGGTCGGGATCGCTGCACAGGCCGGCGATCAGATCGCTGCCGACGTTGGAGGTCAGAATAATAATGGTGTTGCGGAAATCGATGTGCCGGCCTTCGCCGTCCTCCATCCAGCCCTTGTCGAACACCTGGAAAAAGATCTCGTGCACGTCCGGGTGCGCTTTTTCAATTTCATCCAGCAGCACCACGCTGTAAGGGCGCCGGCGCACCGCTTCGGTCAGCACGCCGCCTTCGCCGTAGCCGACATAGCCGGGAGGCGCCCCTTTCAACGTGGAGACGGTGTGTGCTTCCTGGAATTCGCTCATGTTAATGGTGATGACGTTCTGTTCCCCGCCGTACAGGGTTTCCGCCAGCGTCAAGGCGGTTTCGGTTTTCCCCACGCCGGAAGGGCCGGCCAGCAGGAACACCCCCACCGGTTTGTTCGGATCGTCCAGGCGGGCGCGGGAAGTGCGCACGCGGCGGGCAATCAGATCCAGCGCGTGGCGCTGGCCGATCACCCGTTGGTTGAGGGTATCGGCCAGGTTCAACACGGCGTCGATTTCATTTTTTACCATGCGGCCCAGCGGGATACCGGTCCAGTCAGAGACCACTGCGGCCACGATGTTGGCATCAACGGCGGCGAAGATCAGCGGCGTTTCGCCCTGCAACGCCTGCAGTTGCGGCTGCAGTTCGGCCAGTTGGGCACGCAGCGCATCGGCATCGGCTTGCGGCGCGTCCTGTTCTTGTTGGCGGTGCAATTGGGCGCGCAGATCGATGATCTGCTGAATCAGCGCCAATTCCTGTTGCCAGCGCGCGTTCAACTGCGCCAGTTCTTCCCGCAGCGTGGTTAGCTGTGCTTCGATAGCCGCGGGGCGTTGCGGATCGCCAATGCCGACTTTGGCTTCGCGGTGGGCAATCGCCAGCTCGATATCCAGCGCATTGATACGCTGGCGGCAGTCTTCCACCTGCGCCGGTTCGGCGTGCTGGCTAACGGCCACGCGCGCGCAGGCGGTGTCCAGCAGGGCGACGGCTTTATCCGGCAGTTGGCGCGCCGGAATGTAGCGGTGGGAAAGACGCACCGCCGCCTCGACGGCTTCATCCAGCAGCAGAACGCGGTGGTGCTGTTCCAACGGGCTTACGGTGCTGCGCAGCATCAGCAGCGCTTTGCCTTCATCCGGTTCCTGCACCTGAACGACCTGGAAACGGCGGGTCAGAGCCGGGTCTTTCTCAATGTACTTTTTGTATTCCGCCCAGGTGGTGGCGCCGATGGTGCGTAACTGGCCACGCGCCAGCGCCGGTTTCAGCAGGTTGGCGGCGTCGCCGGTGCCCTGCGCGCCGCCGGCGCCGATCAGCGTGTGGATCTCATCAATAAACAGGATGATTGGCGTTGGGCTGGACTGCACTTCATCAATCACTGTTTGCAGGCGTTTTTCAAACTCACCCTTCATGCCGGCGCCAGCCTGCAGCATACCGATGTCCAGCAGGTAAAGTTGCACGTCGCGCAGTTGCGGCGGTACGTCGCCGGCAACGATGCGCAGCGCCAGCCCTTCCACCACGGCGGTTTTGCCGACGCCGGCTTCACCGGTCAGCAGCGGGTTGTTTTGCCGGCGGCGCATCAGGATATCGATAATTTGGCGGATTTCTTCGTCACGGCCGGCGATTGGATCGATTTCGCCATTGCGCGCCCGCGCCGTTAGATCCTGGGCATATTGCGCCAGCAGGTTACCGCCAGCGGTGGCAGGTGTTTCGCCAGTGGCATTGGCCGTCGCCTGTGCCTGGGCATTTTCGCTCGAGTGGGCGGTTACCGTGGCGAACTGTTCCACCAGCAGATCGGCGTTGATGCGATCGAACTGCGCCGAGATGCCTTTCAACAGGTGGCGCAGGCTATAGGTTTTCAGCATCCCGAGCAGCAGGTGGCCGCCGCGGATGTTGTTGGCGCCAAACTTCAGCGAGCCGTAAACCCAGGCGCGTTCAACGGCGCTGTCAATGTGTTCGGCCAGATCGGAAATGGCGCTGGCGCCGCGCGGCAGGCGATCCAGCGCCGCGACGATGTCGTTGGCAAGCCGTGCCTCGTCCAGGCCGAAATGGCGAATAACCTGTTGCAGATCGCCCTCCGGCGCTTGCATCAGCTGGTGCAGCCAGTGCGCCACTTCAACGTAGGGGTTGCCGCGCAGTTTGCAAAACGCCGTGGCGCTTTCCAGCGAGGTAAATAACAGGCTATCCAGTTTGCCAAATAATACCGAACGGCTGATTTCAGACATGGTTTTCCTCAGGGCATACAGGGCCGGCGCTGTGCGCCGCCGGCCGGATAATAAAAAGGGGTGACTACGGGTATACGGCCTGCTTTTCCAGCGGCTCAGGGCTAAAAATCAAGTCATCGGCATCCCGGTGATAGCCCGGCGCGGCAAGCCAACTGCTCAGGCCCAGACGCTGGCGGCCGCCCAGTTGGGTGCCGGTGAAGGCGTCTTTGGCCAGGATCAGCCGCACGTCCCAGACAAACTCGATGCCCAGATACTGGCGCACCCAGTCGCGCAACTGTTGGCACTGCGAAGCGCCGGGCAGAAAGCGTTCATAATCCTGCTGCGGCATCGGCCCCAGTTCGATCCGGAACTTGTGCTGCATATCGCGCACCGCGATGCCGAGAAAGGCCGATTCGCCCAGCCGCGGCACACCGCGCCCGGCCTGCAGGCGCGCCTGTTCTCGTTTGTCCACGGGCAGCCAGTGCGGCACGTTCTCAACAATATTGACCGGCACCTTGAAGTAGTGGCGCAGTATTTTGCTTAGCCCTTCCGCATCGCGGCTATGGCGGATCAGGTGCCCGGCCACGTAATGCTTGGCGTGGCCGCTGAGGCTGTCGCGGTCGCGCTGCGCTGGTTGGCCGTTACCGATCAGGCTCGCCAGGTAGTTATCAAAGCGGCGGTTGTCCGGGCGATCCAGCGATACCGTCGGTTGGGCGTCGGCCCAGGCGCGATAAAACAGCAGGGCCAGCCGGTGATGGAACAGGTTGGCGAACGCCATCAGCGTATGATCCTGATGGTGATACACCCGCTCGCGCACGTATTCCGTCAGATGCAGCGGCAGTGGCCCGTTGGGGCCGAACAGGCCGAAGCTGTAAATCGCCACGTCGTGCAGATCGCTGCCGGGGCGCGGGCTAACGTTGGCCAGCGTCGACGGTGCGAACGACAGTGAAGGCTCCTGGCCGATGCGCAGCATTTCATAACGCGGCTGCGGCGCCCGCCCCAGCAGGTAAGGCTGGCCGCCCTGGGCGTCGATGCGCCGCAGCAGTTGGAACAGATCGTAGCGGTAGGGCGCGGCCATCAGGCGCGGCCAGAAATCGCCCGGCAGGCGCTGCAACGCGTGAATTTTCGGCGCGCTGGTTTGCTGTGGCGCGGTGACCGCTTCGGGTGCGCGTTCGCTCATATCAGCGTCCTTTTGCCCACCCGCGCCTGCCAGTGGGCGATTTCACCGCGCTGCTGGCTGGACAGCGTCATTTCTGTAAAGGTGTTGATTGCCACCAGGCGGGAAAACAGGCGCTCCAACACGCTGCCCAGCAGATAGGGGCTGTTGCCGGAAAAGGCCCGCTCATCCACCGTAAGATCGATAGCAATGCCGCGGGCGAAGACGATCGGGCCGGGTTCCGGCACCCGGCGATACACCGGGCGCAATTGGCAGTGGCGCACGCCCTGGATCTGCTTGGCGATCGCCGGTTCGCTCAGGTTGCCATACAGCCCCAGCAGTTGGCGCAGGCTGGCCGCGCCCTGTTGTGGATCGCCATCCATCAGGCTTAGGTAGTTAAGCTGCAGTTGGCTGATCAGCCGCCAGGCTATCATGCCGTCGGCCAGCGCAAGCCGCGGCGGGGTCGGGCCTTTTTTCAGCGTGACCTGCTTGATGGGAATGGAATCCGGCATCACAAAGTTGCCCTGATCCTGCAGCAGCATCAATGGCAAGTCGCGGCTGGTGCACAGCACGTCGGCGGTGAGGTATTTCAGATCGCTGTGCCACGGCGACTGGCGTTCGTCCACCAGCGAGACAAACACCTCGGAGCCGATGTAGCCGGTGCGGGTGCCGTAACGGCGGGCATGTTCCGACAGCGAACGCTGTTCGCGGCGCAGTGAAAAATAGGCGCCATAGTTACCGTCGTCTTCGCTCAGGGTGCTGTAAAACGGGCGGAATTCCTGCTCGTAGCGCTTTTCACTGGCGCTGCTGCCCAGGCGTTGCACGGAGAACACTTCGTAATCCAGCGGGCGAATGTTATCCACCACCAGGTGATATTCATGGTGGTTTTCATTCAGCGTGATGCGCTCGGCCACCTTCGGGAACAGGTTGATCACCGGCGTGCAGTGCAGCGCCAGATGGCTGGCGTCGATCACGCGCTCCAGCGCCAGATCTTGTTTATCCAACAACACGATGATATCGAACTGGCGCAGCGTTTTTTGGCTCGCGCGTGCATTCTGCAGCAGCGGGCGCAGGCCGCTGACGCTGACGAACTGGAAGCGCGCCGGGAAGGCGAAGTATTCCTGCAGCAGGCGGTAGCCTTCAAAGTTGCGCAGATCGTTCGGCAACAGCGCCTGATCGGGCTCGAAACCTTCCTGGCGCAGGGCATCGTCGGCCAGCACGCAGCGCTGTGGTGTGGCTTCAACCGTTTGGCACAGCAGGCCGACGCTATGCTGCATCACCAGCTCCAGCAGTTGCTGCGCCTGCAGATCGGGGCCGGCAAGATAAAACATCAGTTGATCGAGGTTGAGGTTTTTCAGCGTCACCGATTCAAAGCATTCCATGCGAATGCGCAGGGCGCTGACGCTGCCGCGGTTTTGCAACCCGAGGGCGGCCAGCGGAATATCCGCCGGAATGCCGCCCAGCTCAACCTGCTTGATGCGCACCGGTTGCAGCGTCACGTCGTGCGCGGTGGTGTAGCTGCAGGTGATGCCGGTCTTTTTCAACGTTTGGCTATCCATCATGGTGCCGCGCGGTACGCGGAAGCCGCCGCTGATATCCCCTTTGCTGCTGTCCGGCGTCAGTTCGGCGATCGCCATTGACGGCGTGGGCGCCAGGTAGTTGGGGTAGATGATCTCCAGCAGGCGCTGCGAAAAACGCGGAAACTCCGCATCCATTTTCAACTGCACGCGCGAGGTGAGGAAGGCAAAGCCTTCCATCAGGCGCTCAATGTAAGGATCGGCCACGTCGATGCCGCGCATACCAAGCCGGCCGGCGACCTTCGGGTATTGCTCGGCGAATTCGGCGCCCATTTCACGCAGGTATGCCAGCTCGCGGTTGTAATACTCTAAAAGCTTACTGTCCATCGCCTTATCCTATGTCTTTCAGATCGAAATGGCCGTTTTCCAGATCCACATCGGTGCGGAACAAAAACTCCAGCGGGTAGGGGATGCACCACAGGCGCCCCTTAATCTCGATTGACAGTACGTTATGCAGTTCCAGCGAGCCGGTATCGGAGATACAGCGCACCTGTAGCCCATCGGGCAGGATGCGCGGCTCAAAGTTGAGGATGGCTTCGGTCAGCGCCCGCTGAATATCCAGCCATTCAATGTCCGACATACGCTTGCCCGCCAACGAGGCGATGCCATAGTTGAGGGTGGAGCGGCGCACATGGGGATAGTCCGCCAGATCGGCGCCCGATTCGTGGTTGACGCAGTTGAACAGCCACTGCAGATCGCGCAGCACCCGGCGGCGCAGTTCGCTGTGCGACACCAGGTTGCGCACCTGCGCTTCCTGTTTTTTCTGCGGCTCGTCGTCGGTAAGCAGATCGAGCAGCACCGGCTGCATTTTGTCGCGCGAAGTGAGCTGTTCGCTGTTGTCGCGAAAACGGTAGCCCTGGCGCTGAAGATCGCTGCCGCTAAGCATTGCCGTTGGGCGTTTGCCGGTCATTTTCAGGCACCTTGTTCGAAGCGCAGTTGGCGCAGGGTGTGCAGCGGGAATTCACGCTCGGCGCTCAGCCAGGATTTTTGCCCCAGCCCGGCGTAATGCGGGCCGTCGCCCAGTGGCTGCCATTCGGTCAGTTTGCCGAGCAGCAGGGCATCGCTGGGGTTTTCCGGCAGCGGATAGCGCGCCGGCAGTTGGCATACCTGTTCACGCCCGTCGTTCAGGCGCACCAGTGCATGGCTCCAGACCAGATCGATAACGCTTTGCGGCGCCTGGAACTGGATTTCAGCGATGGCGGAGAACGGCAGCCAGTAGTACACACCGTTCAGCGCCAGCTCGCACACCGGGCCCAGGCGACCGTCGCCGTCCATCAGCCAGTCGAAGGGCACGCTGTGCGGTGCGTCGCCTTCCGCTACCGTAAGCTCCCCGGCGCTGGCCGGTGCGGCGGCCAGCGCTTCATCGCGCAATGCCTGGGCTGTGCCGGCATCGCCGTGCGCATCGTGGCGCAGGGCTTCCACCAGTGAAGAGAGCCAGGCTTCGCCCGAGTGCAGCAGCGCCGGCGCCGCTTCACCGGCAAATACCGCCTGGCGCTGCAGTTCCGCGTCTACGGCCTGTGTCAGCAGCAGGGTGGTGGGTTGTGCGATCGGTTTGAGCGCCAGCCAGGATTTCAGCTGCGCTTTGGCACGCGGCCAGTTGGCGCTCAGGCACAGCAGTTGCGCCAAAGCGGCGCGCAGATCGGCATCCGCCGGGCGTTGGCGGATCGCGTCTTCCACGGTGGTAATGGCCGCACTGACGGAGCCCCCGGCTAAGAGTTTGGTTAATGAGTTCACGGTGAGTTCCTCGTCATCAATGGGCGTTGGCGGTTACGGTTTGGTAGCTGCCGCTGGCCGGATCTTCACGATCCGCGGCCAGGCTTTCCACCAGCTTAAACGTCGGCTGCGGCTGGCCGGCCAGCAGCGGCTGCCAGGCTTCGTGCGCGCGGCCGATGCGCTGTTTAACCTTGGCCGCGTCGGCGGCCTCCAGGCGCGGTAGCTCAACGATAATGGTGCCGCCATAGGCCCAGGCATGGCGCTGCGCATCAAACGGCAGCAGCAGGTAACTGCCGGCCGCTGTGCCGCCGAGCACCAGGCGCTGGCGGTTGGCGCTCACCACGCGCAGGTTTTGTTGATTCAGGTTCAGGTTGATCAGCGGGTAGCCCTGCAGGAAGGTCACGGCCACCGGTTGCGCCTGCTTGCTTTGTTGCAGCAAGACGGTGCTGCTGCCGTTCAGCCAGCCATCGGCGCAACGCAGGTTGTCGCCGCCGGGAATAAACAGCGCGCTGCCGTTGCCGGCGCTGCTCCAGTAGGTGCGGAAGCGGCACCCCTGGGGCAAATCGAACGTTTGCACCGGCTCGGCATCCGCCAGCGGTGAGGTGACGGCAACGGCGGGCGGCGCGCTGGGCTGGGCCGGTGGCGTTGCCGGCGGCTGTTTGAGCAGCGGCTTCCAACGTTGATTTTTTGCCGCGTTGCCTTCGGCCAGCGTCTTCCCGTTTTTATCCGTAAGCTGCCACGGCAACTGCGTAACGCTGGGGCACTGTTTTTCCAGCAGGTTGCCGACGCGCGGCAGAAAATCGTCCAATACGGCGGCATCTTTGCTTTGGCCGGAGACGATGCGCAACGGGATGCTCTTGGCGCACCAGCTTTCCGGTTTATTGTTTTTTACGTCGTCGATGAACACGTCGAGCTTTTGGCTGGGGGAGTACACCAGCCGGTAATTTGCCGCATGTACGGCGGGCATCGCCAGCAGGGCGATGGCACCTGGCATCCAATATTTCATAGTTAACCTTGGCTGTGTCATAACGGCTCAGTCGCGGGGAAGGAAACGCTCGGCGTCCGCCAACGAGTGCAGCAGCGTGGTTTCCTGCGGTGAACCAATCCATACGGCGATAGCGCTGTAGTTATCGCTGTTATTATTTTGCTTCCATGCCTGCTGCATCAGGGCCAGCCACTCGCTGGGGGAGTTGACCATATGCAGCGACTGTTCCAGCTCGGCCGGGGTAAAGTTGTGCCAAAAGCCGTCGGTGCACAGCAGGAAGACGTCGCCATCCTCCAACTGCAGCACATCGCTGTAGGTGGCATCGCGTTTTTCACTCAGCCCGAGGGCGAAGTACAGCAGGTTGCTGTTGATGCCGTTGGTTTGATAGCCCGCATCCTGCATCTGTTGCACCAGGCTGTGATCGGTGGTTACGGTATGCAGGTAACCGCGCCGAAACAGGTACAGGCGGCTGTCGCCGGCGTGCGCCCAGTAGGCCAGTTGATAGTCACGATCGATAAACAGGCTCACCAGCGTGGTGCCCATCTTGCTATGTTCGGCCACCTGGCGCTGCTGCTGGTGGATAACCGCGTTGGCGCGGGCAATGTGCGCGCGAATGCTTTGCGCGTTCAGGTGTTTTTCGCCGTCGAAATTGTGCAGGATGGTATCGCGTGCCAGCCTGGCGGCCACGTCACCGCCGGGAAAACCGGCGATACCGTCGCACACCACAAAACAGGCGGAACGTTCGCCCAGCACTTCGCCGGTCTGGTCCTGATTGGTGGCGCGGCTGCCCTGGTTAGTGGTAGAGGCTAAAGTGATCTTCATTGCGCATCCGGTTTGGTCTGTGAGTCTTTGTACTGATTCACTTCAACGTCGTAGGCGTGCAGGAAGGCTTCGCCAAACAGGGTGTGGAAGTCGTCTTCGATTTCGCCGGCGGTTTGCTGGTAGTTTTTAACGAAGTAATCCCACAGCGCCGCCTTGCGGTTGGAAGGCAGCGACAGGCGCGGTGCGGCGCCTTCTTTGCGCGCCTCTTCCTCCAGCCGCTCCGGGTTAAAGGATTGCAGCATAGCCGCGATGATGGCGCGGATGCCGGCGATCATCCCCAGTTGGTGCGCCTGCAGATCGATCAACGCATCGCGCACGGCCTGCTCTGGCGGCATAAAGCCCGGCATCCGGCTGCCGAACATCTGCATCAGCACGGTTTTGCCGGAAGGCAACAGTTTGAACGGGTTGTTGGCCTCGTCCAGGATCATGGTCATTTCCGCCTTCACGCCGCGCTTGAGAATGGAGCGTGAAGAGAGCAGCGCCACCGTGCCCTGGGAGAACAAGCTCAGCAGCCGGCCTACCAACTGCATCTGTTGTTCATCAATCTGTGGCTGTGGCTGCAAATCGTTCAGGCCGATGCCTTGCAGCAGGGCTTCAAGCATTGGGCCGTGCAGCGCATCGCCGGGGTGAGCGCCGGCGGGTTGCGGCTGCGGCGCCTGGTAGGCGACCGGATCGATCCCCAGGCGGTTGCCTGGGCGCGGGCGCGGCTGTTGCGGCACCGGTGCCGGCGTTGGGGTGGGCTCAGGCGCAACCGGTGCGGCCTCAGCCGCTGGCGGCGTGGGTGGCTGCGGTTTTGGCGCCGGGGCGGGTTCCGGCTGTGGCTGGGGTTGTGGCTGCGGGCGAGCCGGCGGCACATCGGCTTGGGCCAGCGGTGCCGCACCGCCCATCAACAGGCCGAGCGGATCGTCCGTCGTTAACGTTTCCGGCGCCGCAGGGGATGAAGATGAGCCGCCGCCAAACAGCGCCAGCGGATCCAGCTCTTGTTGCGGCGTTTTTTTCACCGCGCCGGGGGCGGGTTGCAGCGGCACGCTTGCCGGGCTTTTTCCCGCCAACAGTGTGCTTGGCGTGGTGTCGTTGAGGATATTCTCCCGCTCAAAAGGGGTATTGCCGTTAAACAGATCGTTGGGATCGGTCTGCTTATGCTGCAAATGGTGCAGGTCAACATCGCCGGCCAGTTGTGCCAACGGATCCGCTGGGTTCAGTTCTGGGCGAGGCTGCGCCAGCAGGGGGTTATCATTACGCAAAGGCGCCTGCGGCACCGGTTCAGGCTGCGCCGCCGCCGGGGTGAACTCTTCCACCAGGCTATCCCAGATTTCATTTGGCACCGGCGTGGCGGCTGCGGCAACGGGCGGCGGAGTATCGTCAACCGCCCGTTGCTGTTGCACCGGCGCGGCCTGCTGGTGCGGCGCGCTCACCTGAATGCGGTAATCATCGATACCAAGCACATCGCCGTTTTGCAGTTCCACCTGGCGGCCGCGCTCCAGCGGAATATCGTTTAGCACCACACGGGTCACGTTGCCGCGGTTGGTGATGCGGCATTCCCCGTCAGCAGAAATGTGCACAATGGCCTGCAGGCGTGAAATAGCGCGTTCATCATCCGGCAGCACCAGGTTGTTATCGACGCTGCGGCCAATGGTACCGCCCGGCGGCAAAAAATCGCAGCTGCTTTGCGGCGGTGTATGGCCATTTTTATTTTGTACAATGGTAAATCGCATAAGACATTCCTGCTGATTAGGTGTGATGCAAACTGTTTTGTTCGCCCATCGCGCGGGCAAGATAAAGAGGTAAGGCTGCGTTCTGTTTAGTTTTCTTATTGTGGATGAGTAATTGCTTATGGGGTTCTGACGTATTCGTTATAAAATTAGCCGGCTGGTTGCAATTGGGTATAACTAAAATGATTAATTAAATTCCCAAAACCACATCTCTTTGCAATTAACAAAGCATGCCGAGTGGCAGGCAAGGTTATCACCCTGCGGCTCAAGCAAATCCATATGTCCACCACCATAACCTACAATTTGGTGGAAAAATATGATGCCTTTTCTATTTCTTAGTGCTGAACCTGCCTGACGTAAATCGGTAAAAATTTCAGCTTTACCAAACACATTAGGTGTGTAGAGCTGATCGGCCAAGAGTTTGGCACCTGGTTCTATTTTCTTCCCTTTTAACGCACCAGCCTTGATGAGGAAACGACCACTAAATGCGACATTGCATTTTAATAAGGCCAGGCTCATACGTATTGCGCAGGTATTTTCAAAAGCCGGGTTATTACGAATAACTTCGTGGTAATCATAACCTATCTCTGAGTAAACAGTTTCACTTGATACAAAGTCTGGGCTCAGACGATTAGATGAATAATGATTTTCTTTCAGCTGAGAAAATAACGGTTTCATTGTTTAACCCCATTTTTACATGAATGGTTTTGTGTCAAAGCTTCTTCAATTAAGCTGGCCGCTCTTTCATCTAAACGTACTTGAGGTAGTTTCTTGAAATAGCTATAGATAATCTCTTGTAACGTTATCGTTTTTAATGTCTGATAATTACACCAGCTTTTCCCTTCCGTGGCGTCTAATACTCCCAGAAGGTACATATCAGCCTTGAGCCGTTCTTGCTCGTTTGATTTTGATGTCCATGCTTGCAGAAATTTATCACCAGTCAGGTTGACGTTTTCTGGCCATAATGATTTTTGATCGCGAATAAGCAGTTGGCTCGAATCTGGATTTGCTGAAACAAGAAATGATGTTAGAAATATTGTGCTGGCCGTCACTGTTAAAAAAAATCGCATTCGCTTCATTTTCCTTCCTTTTCGACGATGATTAAAGATGTTTTTTAGAGTGGCTATTTTAGCTTAGAGAAAATATATATTGCTTAACTACCCTTTTTATCTCGATATTGCTTGAGCAAACTATCAAGTTCCTTGCTGTGGTAGAGATCAATACATTTGGCCAGCGTCATGGGTTCACCTGACTGACTATCATAGTGGCGAGCCAGATAGTCGTCCGCCAGTTTTCTTACGGCGGTATGGGCTGCCAAAGAATAACCACCAAATTCGTTGTACCCGCGAGCGGCAGCTGCGGCATCATTTTTTACTTCGGCAGCATTATAGCCTTTAGCTATACAGACACTAAGCGCGTAATTTTTTAAGTAATCATCTGCACGATAAAGCGAATGGCTTTCTGCCGCGTAACCAGCGGCTGCGATTAAACAGCCTGACGCAATCCAGTAACGAATATATTTTATGAAATTAGGCATTTTGGGGGTTCACTTGAATGCTTGTTGAACGGTTTACACGGTAAAGCTTCGTTGTGTCCCGTTAATAACACTAATTTATCGGCTGAAGGTTTTTTAATTCAATGTAGCCTTCAGGCGTTCCGATTAGCCCAGCTTTGCTCTCATCATAGACAGCAGCCTGTATCCAGTTTTTATTGATGGTTCTCATTTTTACCAAGGGTACGCCATCAGGAATAGGGGATGTGATTTTAGCTGTAACACTTGGCGATTGTCTGAAGTATATATTTTTAATATCAGGTTTAATGGCGTAAGTTATTATGTATGGATATGCTTCACAACCTGCACTCTTTTCAATTTTATCAATATCATATAGAGGCTGATTTACAGAATTGAATTTAATAAGCTTAGCGGCGCTATAATAATGTTCGCATTCTTTGGCCAGTGTTAATTTCTCGACTGTCAGGCTCCCCGCCTGTTCCAGGTGACCTTCACGAAAATCGGTAAAGTTTTTCGGTACATCACGGAAAAAATCTTTGGCGTGCAAAAGAAAACGTTTGTCATTGCTGATATCAATATTGATAACTTTTTCAGCATCGTTGTTATGATTCAATACAAAATAACGATACTTCAATCGCGGTGTATTTTGCGTGCCATTATCGTTCCACATGGGCAACCAATAGGCCTGGAGTACACCGTGTTCAAAGGTTTGCTGCGCTAAAACAGATGCAGAGAAAAATAGGAATGCTGATGTCAAAAGCGATTTCCAGAACATGGGGCTTCCCTATTGATAGACCATTGTTTTATAGGCCGGTTATGTTCATATTCTATATTGAGATATTTATTCTATTACCCATCGCTGCTTATCTTTTTTTCGATACACTTGTTCACCTTCTTTCTGGTACGCTATTTGCCGGGGAGCGGTTAACGTTTTCATTCTTGTGATGAATTAATCTATGTATTTATCATTATATCTTTGAATATTCATCAAAAATACCGGTTGCTTCTGTAGACTGTAAAAGTGAAAGGCATTCCATAGTGTGGTAGCTCCCTTTAACAGAACCTTGCGTATTTTTCTTCAGGTATTGGTTGATTAATTCTTCACCTCGGTCAAACGCATCCATAGGCAGTTTGCTTAATTCAAGATAAGCACTTGCCGAACGGAAGGCATCTTGGCGAGTGTTCTCTGAATCAGTTGCTTTACCCAGGCAACGACTAACTAGCCAGTTTTTGTATAGAGTTTCTTGGGATAAAGTTCCAGAACTCATAGCGTTAGCCAGCGTGGGTGTTGATATGGCGGCTAAAATAAAAACAAAGTATATGATTTTCATTTAAAGGTTTTGCAATAGCATTATGACAACCTCAGTGCTTTTTCATAAAAAGCCCCATGTTCAGGGGCTTCGTTAGAAAAATTAAGCTTCGCGGTTTTCTTTGATGTTCCAACCGGTGCTGCTTTCCGCACCTTTGCCGCCTGAAGAGGTTTGCTCCCAGTATTGCTGTTTCACTTTTGAGGCCTGGAAGGCATAGGTGACGCCCACGGTGTCGCCGTTATCTGCACCGGTGAACTGTACGGTGGTCACCAGCACGTCTTCCAGCGTGATGCGGGCATATTCAACCTGTTGACCGCCGGCTTTGCAGATGGAAAGCTCAACTTTAGTTAGGTGTTTGCCGCTGGCGTTGTGTTTCAGAATTGCGGTAGTGGATTTATCAATCAGTGCATTGACGTGCAGATCGTTAAAATTGACTTTACCAGCACCGCCGCCGCCGCCAACGCTCATGTTGCCCGGTTGGGATGCGCCCCAGGAGAAAGAAGTAATGTCGGTCCAGCCAGTGTGGTTGGAATCTTTCGATTCACCGGTCACACCGTCGACTTTCAGGAACATATCAATAGCCATAATATTTACTCTTCGTTAGTGATAATTTATTGCTTTAGAAAAAGCGTTTATGATGGCAAACAGAAAAGCTTGGGGATAAAACATTCCCTATTTTACCTCTGCTTTACCGCGGAACAGGCCGAAACGCTGTTCTGCTTTCTTCATCTCTGCATGCGCAGATAGTCGGAAATTTAATTAATTTACTTACCTTGATTCATCGCGTGGTTATTTTATTTATTGGTTATCCAGACTATGAGCCAGCGTCTCAAGGCGGTTTTGCATCGTGGCTTTCAGGCAGGTTTTATCTTTGCCGCATGAATTGCGGACCAGTAACCAACGCTTTTGCCCTTGGGTAATCTGTTGCTGTAAATCGTTATTCGCCACTTCAGCGGCGTGTTGACGGTAAAAGTTAAAAGAACGATTTACGCTAACATCATAAGATGCCAGTTCACGATCGCCGCAAATCGTTTTTTCAGTCACACTGCTGGCTTTGGCACAGGGAAAAGAAGCAACAGCGGTATTAGCCTTCACGGGGAATAACGTTAAGATGATGCCGTCACTCCAATTCAACCGCATTCTTTGCTGCGAAAGTGCGATTAACGCATTGCCAACGGTATCACCCCCGGAAAAATTACCTGTGCTGCAGTGCGTTGTGAACACCGTTACCTCTTCGTTGCCGGGAGACTTCAGATGGTAACTTTGAGCACTTGCACTGTCTGCCGTACCTTCAGTTTTAGTTATCCAAGCATCTAACGTCATGGATTCGTTGTTGAATTCCGTAACCTGACAATGAATGCCTCCCGGAAAATTGGCCGCGATCGACGTTGGAGTAATGGTCATTTCACGTCCAACCAGGCGATCGTCATTGTATTGATAATTTAACGTACGTTGGCTTTCTGTATTGATTGAGGCTTCTACGACCTGCCAGGTACCCATAATGTGATTTTGTGTATTGGCGGATACAGCATGCGATAAAAAGATAGCGGGGAGATAAAAGCTGGCTATTTTCAGTATATGTAAACTCATCGCTTATCACGCCCAATAAATTCCATTTAAATCAAAATGAACCGAACGGTATCGGCGGTTACCTAACTCTGTTAGCAGTGAACCATAGCGGCCATTGGCATCCCCCGGCCGTAACCGGGGGGCACGCAATCAGGCTTCGCGGTTTTCTTTGATGTTCCAACCGGTGCTGCTTTCTGCACCTTTGCCGCCTGAAGAGGTTTGTTCCCAGTATTGCTGTTTCACTTTCGCAGCCTGGAAGGCATAGGTAACGCCAACGGTGTCGCCGTTATCCGCACCGGTGAACTGTACGGAGGTTACCAGCACGTCTTCCAACGTGATGCGAGCGTATTCCACCTGCTGGCCGCCTGCTTTACAGATAGACACTTCAACTTTGGTCAGGTGTTTACCGCTTGAGCAGTGTTTCAGGATTGCGGTAGTGGATTTGTCGATCAGTGCATTGATATGCAGATCGTTAAAATTGACTTTACCGGCACCGCCGCCGCCGCCAACGCTCATGTTGCCCGGTTGGGATGCGCCCCAGGAGAAAGAAGTAATGTCGGTCCAGCCAGTGTGATTGGAATCTTTCGATTCACCGGTCACGCTGTCGATCTTCAGGAACATATCAATAGCCATAATATTTACTCTTCGTTAGTGACAATTATTGCTTTCGAAAAAGCGTCTATGATGGCAAACAGGAAAGCATGGGGCTGAATAAAACAGTCCATATTTTGCCTCTGCCTCTTTAACGGAATAGATGGGAAATCTTTTCCGTTTTCTTAATCTCTGCGTTAAGCAGACGATCAGAAATAAAATTAGCCCGCATTGGCCTGATTCGAGGCGTGATTAGTGTTGTTTAGTGAAACTTCGCGGGGTAATTTATCCGGTTCCTGGCTGTGGTATAAATGCTAGCAGTTAAGTACTACATAAAAATCTGGACTCTGGATTACTCATACACTAAGATAAAAAAATGTGATCTAATAAGGAACCATAAAATGCTATTGAAGTATCTTTTATTAATAATTATTTTTTTCTTATCAATAATAGGTGTTTATTCTATTTTTGATATTATTACTTCATTTCTTAATATTGCAAATTATGGCCCTGCGACATGGCAATCATCGGGTTTCATCTTTGGCAAGATTGTCTTCTTTATTCTGATTTTCGCTATTATCTGGCTGCTATATAAGGTGTATAAAAAATCACGCGGTTGATTTTATTTTTTCCGCAATGGCGTAAATAGCTATGGACGCGACAAAAGCAATAACTACACCAATCGCGTTCATCACTATATTAACCACTTCAGTATGCCAATTGAAGATGAATATATAATAACCCATACATGAAAAAAATAGTGTAAAAGCAAAAAACATTAATATATACGCAATGACATATTTGATGATTTTACCGGGCACGGTCGACTCCCGCCAACAGGTTGTCAAATATTTGCTGATCTATGGCATTATCTATCCCTTGGTATTTAATGGCCTGGAGATATGGATTTATATACTCTTCTAATAGAAAATACAACAGATCTAAATCGCCAGCCGCTCGTAGCTCATTATAAACACTCTGGTTGATGTCCTTGAGTTCATAAGAGGCATAAATAGAACGGGAAACTGATGCGCCAATACTTAAAATACCAGTAATTCCTGCGGAAACCAAGAACTTCGGGATAATCCTTGTGGCGAACAGTGAAATTAACTCATTTACGAAAATAGCTTTAAACGCCAGAGAACCGATCTGACCACCTGCTATTTTAATAAGCATTTTTTTAGACTGTTCTTCGTTTAGCCCAGATAAATATTTCCGAATGACTATATTCATCAAGCGGCGAACATCCTCGGATGTCACGCCTTTTTTTATCAAATTCATCAAGCGAATTTTGTCAGTTTGATTTCTCCACCGGTTGTCAGTGTCGAAAAAGTCTTTGGTCAAGGACCACAAATCTTCCGGAATATCCATAAAGCCTTTTGCAGCACTATGAAAGAAAATTTCCGTATTGCCTTTTCTACGGTGTTGAAAAATTTTCAACATACCATCAGCTATCTGTTTTGGTGAATCCATCGTTATTCAATCTATATTTTATTAATGTATCACCCGATAATATTTTTCATATGGATATTATCGGGTGATGTTATGGCAAGGCGTGGTCGCTGTTAAGCCTCTTTTGCCTTCAACGACGGCAGTTTGGAAACCAGCCGCAGTGAAACGGTCAAACCTTCCAACTGATAGTGCGGGCGCAGGAAGAATTTGGCGCTGTAGTAACCTGGCGAATCTTCAATTTCTTCCACCTGCACTTCGGCTGCGGCCAGCGGTTTGCGGGATTTGGTTTCTTGTGAAGAGTTGGCCGGATCGCCATCCACATAGTTCATGATCCAGTCGTTCAGCCAACGTTCCATATCGTCGCGCTCACGGAACGAGCCGATTTTGTCGCGCACGATGCACTTAAGGTAGTGGGCAAAACGGCAGCAGGCGAACAGGTAGGGCAGGCGCGCAGCCAATTGGGCATTGGCGGTGGCGTCGGCATCGTAGTATTCGGCCGGTTTCTGCAGCGATTGGGCGCCGATGAAGGCGGCAAAGTCAGAGTTTTTGCGGTGCACCAACGGCATGAAACCGTTTTTCGCCAGCTCGGCCTCGCGGCGGTCGCTGATGGCGATTTCGGTCGGGCACTTCATATCCACGCCGCCGTCATCGCTCGGGAAGGTATGGCACGGCAGGTTTTCAACCGCGCCGCCGGATTCCACCCCACGGATGGCGGTGCACCAGCCAAAGTCTTTGAACGAGCGGTTGATGTTGGCCGCCATGGCGTAGGCTGCGTTGCTCCAGGTGTAGTTGCTGTGGGTGGCGCCGGCGGTATCTTCTTCAAAATCGAACTCATCCACCGGATTGGTGCGCACGCCGTACGGCAGGCGCGCCAAAAAGCGCGGCATCACCAGGCCCAGATAGCGCGCATCTTCCGATTCGCGCAGGCTGCGCCAGGCGGCGTATTCGGTGTTCTGGAAGATTTTGGTCAGATCGCGCGGGTTGGAAAGCTCCTGCCAGGATTCCATCTGCATCACGCTCGGCGCGGTACCGGCGATAAACGGGCAGTGCGAAGCTGCACCGATCTTCGCCATCTCGCCTAACAGCTCCACGTCCTGCGGGCTGTGGTCGAAATAGTAATCGCCCATCAGGCAGCCAAACGGTTCGCCGCCGAACTGGCCGTATTCCTGTTCGTAAACTTTTTTGAAAATCGGGCTTTGATCCCAGCCCACGCCTTTATAGCGTTTCAGCGTGCGCCCCAGTTCCTGTTTGGACAGGCTCATAAAGCGGATTTTCAGCATTTCGTCGGTTTCGGTATTGCTGACCAGATAGTGCAGCCCGCGCCAAGCGCTTTCCAGCTTCTGGAACTCTTCATGATGGATGATGCCGTTAATCTGCTGCGACAGCTTTTCGTCGATCTCGGCGATCAACGCCTGAATGGTGCGGTAAGCATCGGAAGATACGGTCACGGTGTTTTCCAGCGCCTGTTGCGCCAGGGTTTTCACCGCGTTTTCCACCGCCTCTTTGGCCTGGTCGGTCTTGGGGCGAAACTCTTTATTGAGCAGCGCGCTGAACTCGTCGCTGGAGAAGGTTTCGCCGCTTTGCAGGGGTTGCTGCTGCTGAGGAGAGTTGCTCATCGATTATTCCTCATGCTCGTTGTTGTCGGTGGCCGCCGGCTTAGCGGCGTTGGTCAGGGATTTCAGCAGTTCCGGGTTCTGCAGGATCTGGGAAATCAGCTCTTCGGCGCCGTTTTTGCCATCCATGTAGGAAAGCAGGTTGGAAAGCTGGGTACGGGCTTCCAGCAGGCCGTTGAGCGAATCGACCTTGCGCGCAATGGCGGCAGGGGAGAAATCTTCCATGCTTTCAAAGGTCAGATCGATATTCAGCTTGCCTTCGCCGGTCAGCGTATTGTCCACCTGATAGGCAACGCGTGGCTTGAGGGATTTCATGCGCTCATCGAAGTTGTCGACGTCGATATCCAGGAATTTGCGCTCGTCAACGCTTGGCAGCGCTTCAACCGGCTTGCCCACCAGGTCTGCCATCACGCCCATGACGAACGGCAGTTGGATCTTGCGCTCGGCACCGTAGATTTCCACATCGTATTCAATCTGCACGCGCGGTGCACGGTTGCGGGCAATGAACTTCTGCCCGCTGCGGGATTTTGCGTTTGCCATGAGTTACTCCATCTAATGATGATTAGGAACCTTCCATCCGTGGATGGTGCGGTTCAAATTGGGGGATATCGTGGGTTGGGAAGAACGCTTGTTTTGGCTGGTCAACGGTTCTCCTCATTATCGGGGCGACCAAGAATGGTCTCCAGTTGGTTCAGGCCGTCCGGGGCCAGATCGCGGACAATTTGCATAAAGTCCATGGCAATCAGCCGCTGTACCCGGTTGATCATCAACGGCGCCGGGTGGCTGGGTTCATGCAGGCTGAAGTAGTTTTTCACCTTGTCCAGCATCAGCAGGGCATCATCCCGTGACTGGATCTGCGCACTGCGCCAGTTGAACACTGCGGTGGCCGGCGCGGCGGACTGTGCTTCGCTGGCCGTGGCGGCCGGCGGCGTTTCCTGTTCGGCCTGCGGCGCGGCAGGGGCCTGGCAAGATTGGGCAACCAGGCTAAACATGCGCAGCAGGCTGTCCATTTCCGGCAGCGCGCTTTCGCCCAGATGGCGCGTAACCACTTCGCGGATGGCGCCAAGGCGTTGGGCGATGGTGTGCACCACCTGCCCGGCGGGTTGATCCGCCTGCGCCAGCTCATCCTGCAGGCGCGCCCGGCCGCCGGGGAAGCCGGGGCACTCCTGTTTGCTGCCATCAAGCAGCGCGCAGGCATCGCGCAGTGAAATCTCACCGGCGGCGCTTTTCAGCAAAGGGGCATGGCGCACACAGCTGGCCAGCGCGGCTTTATCGCTTAAGTCGGCCAGCACGTTAATGCGAAACAACGGGTCGGCTTCGCCGTCGAATTCCAACAGCGGCAGCAGGCTGTCCCAATAGCGTTCCAGCGCCTGATGAATCAATGTCAGGCCGTCGGCATAGCCTTGCAGGCCGCGCAACTGCGCCCAGGCGCGGGTCAGGTACAGCATCACGCGCAGATCTTTGGTTCGCGCCAACAGGCCGGTGGCCAGCCGTTCAACCAGCATCCAGTCCGGCGCTTCGGCCGGGATGATGGTGCTACCGAACTGCTGTTCGGCCTTGCCCGCCGAAGCCTGCTCCATCGCCAGAAAATCAGCGTCATATTCCAGGTTGTCGCCACAGGGGTTGTCTGTTTCAACCGGTGCCAGCAGGGTATCGATAGCCATAAGGTGTCTCTTAATTAAGCTGCAGTTAATCAAACATTTGCGGGTATTGCCCGCGACGGCCGGCGCGCGCCCAGCCGTTGAGTTCAAACAGGAGCGCAAACAGTTGCACCGTCAGGTTACCGCTGTGCACGTGGGTATAAAGCGGGTGGCCGTCCGCTTGGTTGGTCCACCAGAAGCTGGTGTACTGCGCAGGGTCAAAACAATCGGCGGCCTGTTGCCAGCCCAACCTCGGCCTCTCCGGTGAAGGATCGCCGATGATCGCCAGAATATCGGATTCGCTTTCCGGCGGCGGGGCCGGCAATGCCGGGATCGCCAGCAGCGCCCGATCAATCTGTTCCGCGGAGTAGCCGTTGCGCACGCCGTTGAGCAAGGTATAGCCCAGTTGCTGGTACCACTGCGCCGCGTGGTTCAACTGCGGATTACGCCACTGTTCCGGGGTGAACAGGCGCAGCGCGCAGATCGGATAATGGCGGCCAACGCGGTCACGCGCCGGCAGCAGGCAGCCCAGTTGCACATAGGGGACGCCCAGCGTTGCCGGGACGGCGAAATTCCATACCGGGGCGCTGCTGAATACCTGGTTGGCGCTATCCGGCAGGCTGCGCTGCAGGTTTGCCAGGCCGTTATGAAACCAGTGCGCCCAGTGGTTGATCACCGCATCGGGCAGGCGGCGCTGTAAAAAATCGCCGGCGGCCGGGATTTTGCCGTACCAGCCGATATGCGCGCTCAGGGGATGTTCGTTACTCATCATCAGGTCCTTTCTGGGACACTGCCTAAGGGCAAGAAAATGCCGGCAGTTGGAACGGATTACGAATGCTGTTGGCGGTAAACTCCAGCGTGACATGGTGGCCATCAAGGTTAAACGCCGCCTGCCGGCTTAAGCCGCCAGCGCCGGCAGAAAGCTGGGCCATATCCACCATGCGGTTCAGCGCCCACGGGCCACTGGTCACCAGGCTGGCGCTGGTGCCGTTCGCCAGCGCCAACTGCAGGTGCACCTGGTTGGTGTTGTTGGTTCCCGGCCAACTCACCACTAATGGCACCTGCGGGCCGTGGCTGTATTTGAACAGTTGCCCGTCAACGTCCAGCGTCATATTGAGAATATCGTTATCCATGCGCACCGGGCGCACCGTCACACGGAACGACGGCGTGGCGGTGCCGTTGGCGAAGAACGCATCGCGGATGCGCTGCGCCTGCTGGAATGAGCGTAAAATACCTTCGCCGCCCGGCAGGGTTTTGCCGTCCACGCCTGGGGTAAAGCGCCAGTTGGCACGGGTGGTATCCACTTTGCCCTGCAGGTTTTCCCGGAAGAAGCTGTCCATCAGCCCGCTATTGGGCGCGAACATGCGCGCCAGATCGTCGGGTGTGACTTCTTGCCGCGCCCGGGCGGTGAGCGGGTAACGGCCGGCAATGGCCTGCTGGCAAAAGCTGCCCACTTCAAAGCTGATGCGCTTTTTAACGTTTTCCATTTCTTTGCGCTGGGTGTCGCTGCTGGCGCCGATCGCCAACTGCAACAGCATTTGCTTGAACGGCACCGGCAAGCGGCCGGATTCCGCCTGCAGCCGCGGGATCACATCCCCCGGCGGCGCGGACATACCGCTGTTGGCGGCGCCCTGTACCGCGGTCAGGTAGCTGTAGAGTTCGTCCACCTGCTTGAGCACGCTGTCAAATGGGATCGCCTTGCTGCTATCGCCCTGGCCCTGTGCCAATGCCAGCAGTGGGGCAAAGTGGGCCATCACCACCTGTTCCGGCTGGGCGGAAACATCACCGTCGGCGTTGGCCGGGCGGTTGGAAAACAGCGTTTCCAACGTGTGGTTGGCGTTCTGGTTTAACTGCTGGCCCGCTTTGGCAGTGGCTTGCGCGGCGTTATTGCTGCTTTCATCGCGCAGCGTCACGTTTTTGGCGATGTTGACCAGCAGGTTGCGCAGTGGGGAAGGGGTGCCGGAAAGCAGGCGCGCGCTGCTGATGCGTTGCTCCAGGCTGCTGATGTTAGCTAACTGCAAATCTTCCAATAATGCGTCCCAGCTGTTGGTAAAGTCCTGCATGTAGAGCTGGCGCACGGTTTTGGTCAGATCGGCGCTTTTCTGCTCCGGCGTTTGGGTGTTGAGCACCCACACGTCTTCCTGGCGCAGGGTATCGGTAACCTGGTCGATATTGCTGTCGAAAGCCTTCCAGTACCCCTGTGGGGTAAACAGCCCCGGCACGCCGTCGGTCAGCGGTTGGCCGCTCTTGCGGCTGAACGCCAGTTCGGCCTGCGGCCCGGCCAGATCCACTACGCTGACCGGTTTGATCTCGGTCTGCTTCAGCAGCAGGCGCTTGAGCCGGCCGTATACCCGTTGCGACAGCGGTGCGCGGTTAATCGCCGCCTGCGCCTGCGCGATCAGCGCTTCATCTTTGGCATAAGGCGATGACTGGATTTGGTTGTCCAGCAATTGGCTCAGGTGCCATTCAAGCTGCTGCAACTGCTTCTGCGTGCTGCCCTGGGGCAGGGTGCGCTGAAGGTTGAGCATCACCCAGGCGCGCAGAAATTGGCCGTCGTATTGCTTGGGCAGGTAGAGCATCTGATAGGCTTTCAGCGCTTCATAGCTGAAGTCGGCATCGCTATGGCTATCGTTACGCAGCGTGGCGGCAATTTGCTGCGCTACCTGCGGCAACAGCAATTCCTGCAAGGTTTTCTGATAGAGCGCGTTGCTGGCGGCGCTGATCTGATCGCCGCGGTACAGACCCATACGGTAGGTCAACGGTGGATCCTGCAGCGAGAAGTTCTGGCTTTCCGGCAGATGCAATACGCTGTTGAGGAACGGCAATAGGGCAAACATATCGCTGGCGCCCAACTGCGTCAGCCCCTGGCCCTGGCGTTCCACCGCTGGCACTTTGGCACCCACCTCGGCCAGGTACGCTTTGTTGTTGCCGTAGCTGGTGAACCAAAGCACGCCCAGCACCAGCAGCACCAGCCCTAATGCGATATAGCCCGCCCAGTGCAGCAGCCGATTGCGGTATACCCACCAGCGGTTGCTGCCGGCCAGCCCGGCCTCCAGGAAGATGACGTTTTCCAACATCTCTTTGAGGAAAAAGCTTTGGCCTTTCGGCGCGGGGATCGGTGCTTCATGGCTGACGGCATTCCAGGCCGGCTGCGCGCTGTTGCCGGCGGCCGCGGTGGGCAGTTGCAGATAGCGGTTCAGCTCGCCCATTACCCGGTCGAACGGCAGGCCTTCCTGCGTCCCGCTGGTAAAGTAGATCCCGCGCGGGGTAAAGCGGGTTTCAAAGTTTGAGGTGCTGAACACCGTGTCCAGATACTGGGCCAGCAGTGGCTGCAGCGCCGCAAATTCTTGCGGGAACAGATAGCTTTCGGCACGCTGACGCGCATCATTTTCCATCAGCAGCGTGTCAGGCAAGCCGGCGTCCAGGCGTTGTTGCAGCAGCGCATAGTGTTGCTCAAAGGCGCGGTTCAGATTGAAATCCGCCTGGCGCGTTTGCGCATAAGGGAAGGTCATGCCCCAAATCTGGTCGCGTTGGGCTTTGTCGAAGCTGTTGAAATAGGCCATAAAGCCGTTCAACAGGTCGGTTTTGGTGACCATGACATACACCGGGAAGTGGATGCCCAACTGGTTGTGCAATTCCACCAGCCGTTTACGTAAGGCCACGGCCTGTGCTGTGCGGGTTTCCGCGCTTTCACCCAACAGATCGGCGGCGCTGACGGTGACGATCACGCCGTTGATCGGCTGGCGTGCACGGTATTTCTTGAGCAGGCCGACAAAGCTTTGCCATTCATCGGCGTCGCTTTCACTCTGGCTTTCCTGGGTGGTGTAACGGCCGGCGGTGTCCAGCATGACCGCTTCGTTAGTGAACCACCAGTCGCAGTTGCGGGTGCCGCCAATGCCGCGCAGCGCCGTTTTGCCGAAGCGTTCAGCCAGCGGAAAATGCAACCCGGAGTTGGCCAGCGCGGTGGTCTTGCCGGCGCCAGGCGCGCCGATAATCACATACCAAGGCAGTTGGTAAAGATACTGGCGGCTAAAACGCGCCGCCCAATGCGGTTTGCCACCCTGGCCGGGGGCGAAACGGGCCTGTTTGAGCAACTGGGTGGCTTCGTCAAAACGCTGCGCCAGCGCCTGATCCGGTTGAGCTTTACCTGTGGCCGGTTTCTCCTGGCTTTCTTCCACCTTGTTCAGGTTGTTCAACATTTTCTTGTTGAGCCAGGCGCTGTACAGGCGCGGCAAAATGCGGCACAGCACCCAGATCACGGCGATCGCGGCAATGGTGATAATGCGGTTCAGTTCCGGCTCAAACGGCCGGTAGTCGCCAACCGCCACCAGCGGGCCAATCGTCCAGATGATGAACGACAAGGCGGTGATGCCGGCGAACCCCCAGAGCAGGCGGCTGGTGATAATGGCAAATAACGTGTTCAGCATTATTTTCCGTTTCCTTGCTGCAATCCATTGAGCTGCGCCCGGGTGTTCCCCGGCGCAACCAACAGCGTAATTTCAACCCGGCGATTTTTCGCACGGTGTTCTTTGCTATCATTCGGCGCCACGGGGTTGCTTTCGCCCCGGCCTTCCGCCTTCACCCGCTGCGGGTCATCGATGTGTTTTTGCAACTGGGCGCTGACGGCTTCGGCACGCGCCAGGGAAAGTTCCCAGTTAGAGGCGAAGCGTGCGCTGCGGATCGGCACATTGTCGCTGTAGCCGGTCACCAGGATGCGGCCGCTGACGCCGTTCATCGCCTTGGCAATGCGATCAAGCACCGGCAAATACGCCGGGCGCACCGTGGTGGCGCCGGAATCAAACAGGCCGTCGCCTTTGAGGATCACCACGCTTTGCTGGGCCTCATCGCGCACCACCACCAGCCCTTCGGCGATCTCTTTGCTCAGGAAACTCTTCAGGCTCAGCACCGGCGGTGCGGCCGGGGCCGGGTTGGCGATGCTCACCTGCGGCAGGTTGGTCTGATAAATGGACGCCAACACCGGGCTGGTGGCATCCCCCAGCCGCCAGTTAAGGATGATGAACAGCAGCGAAGCCACAAAGCCGGTTAATGCAGCACAGGCCCACAGCGGCACCAGCGGGCGCCAGCGTTTTTGTTGCACCGGGCGATCGTACACGTTGGGCGACAGCGGCGGGGCGTAGCCGCCGCGCACCGAGCGAATCAGTTGCAGCAACCGCTGCTTCATGGTTTCCAACTGTGAACGCCCGTTTTCAATCACCCGATAGCGCCCTTCAAAACCGAGCAGCAGGCAGAAGTTGATCAGTTCCAGCAGTTGAATATGTTCACGTGGGGTTTGCGAAAGTTTGGCCAACAGTTGGAAGAATTTTTCGCCGCCCCAGGTTTCGTTGTGGAACGTCACCAGCAGGCCATTGCCGGACCACACGCTGTTGCTGCCCCAGGGCGTGAGCGCGGCGGCCTCGTCCAGTGCGGTGCACAGGCAATAACGGGCGCCGATGATCACCTCATACGGCAGAGTGGCGCGTTGGCAACGGATCTCAAACCCACGAACTTCGTCGATAAGCTGCTGGCGCAGTTGCGCCGGGTTGGCATGGGTAGCCGACTGGCGAATCTGCGAAATGGCATTCAGCAGCGGATTGGCCGCCGCCACCAGCGGGTTGCTTAACGAATTGCCCTGGCTGTTTTCCTGAGTCATAGATTACCGGTCCGTATGGCTGCGAATTGCCCAGAACGCCATGTCCAGCCCGGGAAAATCACCGGAAAGGTGCAGGGCAAACGCGCTGGATTTTTCCATCTGTTTCCACAGATCGCCGTTTTTTTCCAGTTCGAAGTAGGTATACCCCGCGTGATACGGGATTTGCCGCGGCGCAGAAGGCATGGTGCGCAGGCCGATGCCCGGCAACTGGAGCTGAACCAGATCGCGGATGCGGGTGACCGGGGCGATTTTCATCTGCGCAGGGAAGTGGGTCAGCAGCATTTCTGGCGCAACGTCTGCGCGCACCGCCAACACGAAACCAAAGTCGCGTGTCATGTTGGCATCATGCACCGTGGCGATGTTCAGCCCGTGAGAACGCTCGACCAGCGTCAGTTGAATCGCGTTATCTTCCAGCACCACCGACAGCCCCTGGCGCAGCAGCAGCATCAGCTTGCCGAAGCACAACGCCAGGTTGTCATGGTCATAGACCGGTAGCCGCGCGTCCGGGGTGCGCTGCGCCGAGAAGCTGGCCAGCTCGGTGGCGAACTGCAACCATTCGGCAAACAGCCGTTCCGGGTGCAGATGGTCAAGGTGGCTGGCATGGCTAACCTGGCCCAAATAGCGGTTAATCAATTGCAGCAGCATAAAGTCCAGAATTTCGGAACTGCCACCGCGCCCCGGTTGCACCAGGCGCTGGCTCATCTGCTGGCTGCGCTGTTGCAGCAGGCCCTGCAAATCGCTGATGAAACTTTTCAGCAGCGGGTGGGCCTGGCAGTTGAGCATCGGCGGGATCTGGGCCGGCTCAAGGCGCAAACTGTTGTCCGCGCGTTTTTCCAGCACCCGCGCCACCGCCAGCGCGGTCCATTCTGCGTTAAGCTCGCTTTCCGGCATCAGCCGCAGCCGCAGGCGGCCGAACTGCAGCGCCGCGCTGCCGACCGACACCGCGTTCAGATCGTCCACTTCAGTTTCATAGGCCAGGTAGCGCGCCAGGGCATCCGTGGATTCCTGGAAGACCACATCTTCGCGGCCGGCGCGGTAGGTGGGCAGCGCCAGCACGATATTCTCGCCGGTTTGCGTATCGGCAATGGCCAGCGGAGCCGGCGCCTGTTGTGCGCCGCGCAAGTGGAATGGAGTGCCGTCCGGCATGATGCCGCTGGCTTCGCTCAGTGCGATTTTTCCCTGCCGCAGCAGGGCGGTGTCGAATTCCAGGGTCAGGAAACCCCAGAAGCAGCCATGCAACGCTTGTCCCCAGTTGCGCGTGTAGCCTTCAAGATAGTTTTCCGCCTGCTGGAAATGGTGAGGGCGCAAGAACATTCCCTCGGTCCAGACAACTTTATGAGCATCTTTCATCATCACACCTGATTATTCTTGTCTATGTTGGCAACGGCGGATTGTCATTCTCCGTCATTGACGCTGCGCAGGCCGTTGTTGCCGGCAATGATGTGCGCTTCCAGTTTGTCCGGCGAAAATTGCCAAAATTTATAGAAATTGGTTTGCGTTGGCTCCGGCAGCGGCAGTGAAAGGCGCCAGGCTTTGCCATCCAGATTCTGGTATTCGGCGATGATACCGATGTAGCGGGTTTCCAGCGTGCCCTGGCCGTTAAGGGTTTTGCCCACCTGGCCAGGCGAAAGGAAGAACTGGTCGCTATCAAGCAGGCTGTTGCCAAGAACGCCTTTGGCATTGCTCTGCAGGCTGAAGAAATCGGCATCCATAAACTCTGCGTCGGAGCGCAGCAACAGAACGCGCACCTTAACCGGCGCGGGGCGATGGTCCGCGCCGGTATTCACCAGACGATCGGCATCGAACACCAGACTATAGCGGGCGGGCACGCTCTTGGCGGAAGACATGCAGCCGCTCAATGCCAGCGCGCCCAGCAGCAGAAACAGGCCCCAACACCCAGCGGCGATACGGGATTTATTCATGATGTTCTCGCACCCTCGGAAGAGAATTACTGCATGATCCAGGTGGCGGAAGCGGCGTCTTTACACGCCTGGCTGTCGCCGCCGATTTTCACGCAGTCTGGCTTGCGGCTAGGGGCGCGGCGCGGCAAGTCTTTACGCAGCGTCGCCTTGTATTGCTTTTCCGGCACGCCGGCGTTGCTTTGCACATAGCCTTGCAGTTCACCGCCGCGAGCATTGGCTATTGCCAGCCAGTGGTTTTGCGCTTCACCCAGCACAAAAAACGGTGCCGCGCCGCCAAGCTGGCTGATAGGTTCACCGTGGTAATCCGGCTGGCTCATTACGCTGGCGGGATACAGGCTGCGGTAGGGTTCGTTGATGGGTTTGAACTGCGTCGGTGCGCTGACGGCGGCGCGGTGTCGCAGTGTTACGCCATTAACCTCGCTGGTGACCAGTGCGTCGTTGTTAATCACCACCGGTGGGGATGGCGGCGGTGATGATGAGCATCCGGCGAGCAGTAAAGAGACAAACAGTGTCATCGTAATCCGTGTTTTCACAATATCCTCTTTTATCTTTTGTTTTCGGCTGAAGCCATTGTTGTGATATTCCCACTCCGTTGGGGAAGGGCATTCAGGGGCCGGCGGCACCGGCGGTAGCGCAAGGTTTTTGGCATGGTGCGCGGGCGAGCGACGTGTGGCGATCGCCCACGGCAGCCGTGGGGTTCCAGACACGTTTCTGTGTTGAAGGCATAAAGAGAGACAGGGGCGGCAAGAGCGCTAGCTGGGGGAATAGAACACCGGGCGTAGGTCCGCCAGTGCGTTTGCGCCGAATGCGTGGGGCGAGGGCGGCAATCACTTGCCGCGCCGACAAATTGTGTGGGCGTAACGTTACCCCCTTGCCGGCCGTGGCCAACAGGGGCGAGCCCATGTGTGGGGGCACCGGCCAGCGGAAAAGGCGGGTGCATAAGCTGATGTGCTGTGTCTTATTGATTTTCATTCGAATAAGGATTCCTGTAGATATCTGCAAGCCAGAGTGGCGCTTTGCTCAAAAACAATCCCGTTTTCGGTTTGGATATCATTCCTGTCACTACAGATAAAAATGACCAGTGGCCATTAAAAGGCGCGGGGCGCAGGTTGCAGGGCTAACGCTGCAACGGACGCACGGCCTGAATATGCGTGAATAACTTAACAATGAATCATTACTTCCAGAGATGGTTGCGTGTGATGCCGGTTTACCTGTCCCTGTTTATATCGTGCAGTTTTATTGCTGTACGCGCTGATTTAATCATTAGTTAAGTCGTAGTGTTTTCCGGCTTGGGCATGGCTACCGCACGAGATTTACGCACGATCCCGAGGGCGTTCATGTCACAGAATGAGAAGTGGCCTTACGTTTTCTTTAACAAAACTTACACGCTGTAAGGTTGGCAAAAGTCTACTCCAGCCCTCTGCATTTGCAAAATAGGCAAACAGATCAACGCGTAACTCTGTTTTTTGACAATAGCATTCTATTTTTTGTAGATAAAACATATAAATAGATGCTCTCGCAAAAATCACAAAAATAAATGGTAAATTGGTAATACCAATTTTGTCGACTATGTAAAGAAAGGTAAGTTGCTTAAATGAATGCTATTTTTCAACTTGAAATAAGTGATTGGTGATCCTTTACACATACCAGAGTGAAAGGTAAGTAAGTGTTAATATATTCAAACGATAAATATAAAATCGGATGATTCTCATCGCCAATGGTGGGTAATCAAACAGTGTTTTGGGTAAAAAATAAACAATTGAAGGTTGGCGAATCCGCCTAATGATTTTTTTCATAGCTAAAAATTTTTTATGATTTTGCGGCGGGGTGCAGGCTGCCTGGCGATGCAGCCAGTTTTTTTACTGCCTGAAGAATTATTTGTATCAAAAAATGAGCGGCAAAAACGGGCGCCGCCGGGTAGGCTTGGCTTAACGCCGTGCGTTACTGGTTGTGCGAACAGGTGGAGGTTTGGCCGTACTGGATTTGCGCACAAAATAGCATGATTAATGAGAGGGGAGCCGCAGTGCGGCCGGGGTTATCTGATGATGGCTATTTTGATAAGAACATAATGAAAACCACACGCAATGGAATTGCACGTATCCATAATCTTCGGTATTAAACAGAAAACGCCGTTTAATAAATAATGCGAGTTCGGGCTAAAAACGTTGCCGTTTTCGCCAATGCTAAAGCCTGGGCTTTTTATCAAGCGCATAAATCGGCAAACGCAGGAAAGCTCGCCAGGAAAGAATTAGCCCGCCAATGGCCCAGGCGGGGCCCTGTAACACAGGCAACCTGGCGTATCTGAGTATAAAGACGTGGTGATAAAAGAATTAAAGCACCTGCGCCCACAGCGTTTTAGGCACTTTCCCTAAATCGAACAGTTTCCCGGCCACCAGCTCGGCGCGCCGATGATCGGCTGCGCGGTACATGTTGCTCATTTCCCCATCGTTATCAATAGAATAGTTCAACTTGTCATAGACCTTTTCCAGGCTGTCCAGGTTGGAGCATTTACGGAAGGTCATCAGGTAATCTAAGGTACTTGTCATGGTCGTAATAAAACCTGTTAGTAGTCACCGTATGGAAAACATCCGTTGCTCACAGCACCTGGCCGGGCGACAGACGCACGATAGGGTAGATATTTAAAAAATACGACGAATAAAAATACCCGAAATAATTCGCCTTGCCGGGCAAAAAAGCCAACGGTGTTTGCGCTGGCCCCTTAAAGGCCAGGCGCTGGGATGAACTGCATAAAACACAGCCAACACAGTTGAAGCTAGAAGTATGACGGGTATAAACGTAATTGGGCAAAATAGCCCAGTGAACATCACGGCTCTGTTAAATGATAATCCGCAAAAACATTATCGGCAATATTCTGCCCCTGGTAAAATAACGAATTGCGTCATGGCTTAAAAGGTTATTGTCTGACGGCAATGCATTGTAATTGTTGCAATATGTGAAAGGTGGGTCTGCGGCGCACGCCGCGAATTGCACTACCGCTGGCGGTTAGCGCGTTTTGTGCCGGCGCAGCTGCGCTTCATACTCATAGCGTGATGCCGAGCATGGGCATATAAATGGCCCGCGCCGCCTGGAATAAACAGTGATTATTGAGCCTACATCTGCTAAATATAGCCTTTCGATCTTGATGCCTTAACCCAGGGGGAAGTTGTGAATCTGCAACAGCAACTGGCGCAGTTTCCGCGCCTGGATCTTGTTGGCTCCGTGACGCCGCTCGAAAAACTGCCTCGCCTTTCTGACTATCTTGGCCGTGAAATTTACATCAAACGTGACGACGTCACGCCCATCGCCATGGGTGGCAACAAGTTGAGAAAGCTGGAGTATCTTGCCGCTGACGCATTGAGGCAAGGGGCCGATACCTTGGTTACCGCCGGCGCCATTCAATCCAACCACGTGCGCCAAACCGCGGCCGTGGCCGCCAGGCTCGGCCTGCACTGCGTTGCGCTGCTGGAAAACCCGATTGATACCACGGCGGAAAATTACCTCACTAACGGCAACCGGCTGTTACTGGAGCTGTTCAATACCGAAGTCGTGATGTGCGATGCGCTGCATGATCCGCAGGCGCAACTGGCCGATCTGGGCACGCGCCTGGAAGCGCAAGGCTTCCGCCCCTATATTGTGCCGGTGGGGGGCTCAAATGCGCTGGGGGCGCTGGGCTACGTGCAGTGCGCGCTGGAAATCGCCGAGCAGGCGCGGGATGTGCAGTTTGCCGCCGTCGTGGTGGCTTCCGGCAGTGCCGGCACCCATGCCGGGCTGGCCGTTGGTCTGCAACAGCTATTGCCCGACACGGAGTTGGTCGGGGTGACCGTTTCCCGCAAGGTGATCGATCAGTTGCCGAAGGTTGAGCAATTGCAGAAAGCGCTGGCCTGCTCGCTGGCGAGCGACGCCTTAGCCCCCATTACCCTCTGGGACGATTATTTCGCGCCGCAATACGGTATGCCCAATGAAGAAGGGATGGCGGCGGTGCGTATGCTAGCCCAACTGGAGGGCGTCTTGCTGGATCCGGTTTATACCGGCAAAGCGATGGCCGGGTTAATTGACGGCATCGCCCAGCAACGCTTTCGCGATGATGGTCCGATTCTGTTCGTGCATACCGGTGGGGCGCCGGCCCTGTTTGCCTATCATCCCGCGGTATAGCGGCTATCCCCGTTATACTTCAGGTTGGCGGGGCGTTTTTTCTTGCTAACCATTACCTTGGATATATTCCATTTAGCCGCGCATTTATGAGTTTATATTCCATCAAGCACGCGGCAATGTGGGTAATCTACCGATCGCAAATCAAAAAAACTGCATACGGGGTATTTATGGTCTTTTCAAATGTTCGTCGTCAACTGCTGATGGGGGTGATGGCGGTGGCTCTGGTCGCCGGCCTGCCGCTGAAAACCCATGCCGCAGAGAATTTACTCGACAAAGTTAAACAACGCGGCACGCTGATTGTCGGCCTGGAGGGCACTTACCCGCCGTTCAGCTTTCAGGGCGAAGATGGCAAGCTCACCGGCTTCGAAGTGGACTTTGCCGATGCGTTAGCCCAGCATCTGGGGGTTAAAGCCAAGCTGACCCCCACCAAGTGGGACGGCATGTTGGCCTCGCTGGAATCCAAACGCATTGACGTGGTGATAAACCAGGTGACGATCTCTGATGAGCGCAAAAAGAAATACGATTTCTCCACCCCGTATACCGTTTCCGGTATTCAGGCTCTGGTGAAAAAGGGCAATGCGGGCGAGATCGCCAAGCCGGACGATCTGAAAGGCAAAAAGGTGGGCGTGGGCCTGGGCACCAACTACGAACAGTGGCTGCGTGAAAACGTGCAGGGCGTGGATGTGCGCACCTATGATGATGATCCTACCAAATATCAGGATCTGCGCGTGGGCCGCATCGACGCCATTTTGGTTGACCGCCTGGCGGCGCTGGATCTGGTGAAGAAAACCGGCGATACGCTGGCGGTTGCCGGCCCGGCATTTTCACGCCAGGAAGCGGGCGTGGCGGTGCGCAAAAACAACCCGGATCTGTTGAATGCCATTAATCAGGCGATTGCCGCGATGCGGGCCGATGGCAGCCTGGCGAAAATCTCCGAGAAATGGTTTGGCGCGGACGTAACGCAATAATGCACGAGAGTATCCAACTGGCGCTGGATTCAGCGCCATTTTTATTGAAAGGGGCGCTGCTGACCCTCCAGCTTAGCCTGGGGGGCATGGCATTAGGCCTGGCGCTCGGCTTTCTGCTGGCGCTGATGCGTCTTTCGCGTTTTTGGCCGTTGGCCTGGCTGGCGCGGTTTTATGTCTCCTTATTCCGTGGTACGCCGCTGATCGCCCAACTGTTCATGATCTACTATGGCCTGCCACAGTTCGGGATCGAACTGGATCCTTTCCCGGCGGCGCTGATTGGGCTGTCGCTGAATACTGCGGCCTATACCTCGGAAACCCTGCGCGCGGCGATATCCTCTATTGATAAAGGGCAGTGGGAAGCCGCCGCCAGCATCGGCATGAGTGGCTGGCAGACCTTGCGGCGGGTGATCCTGCCGCAGGCAGCGCGTACGGCATTACCGCCGCTTGGCAACAGCTTTATCGGCCTGGTGAAGGACACGTCGCTGGCGGCGACCATTCAGGTGCCGGAGCTGTTCCGTCAGGCGCAGTTGATCACGTCGCGCACGCTGGAGGTGTTTACGATGTATCTGGCCGCCTCACTGATTTATTGGGTGATGGCGACGCTGCTTTCCGCCCTGCAAAACCGTCTGGAAGCGCAGGTTAACCGCCAGGAGAACGCGTAACGATGAGCGCCATTGAGGTTAAGAAACTGGTTAAGCACTTTAATGGCCAGCCGGTGCTGCATGGTATCGATCTGGCGATTAACGCGGGCGAAGTGGTGGCGATTATCGGCCCCAGCGGCTCGGGCAAAACCACGCTGCTGCGTTGCATCAACCTGTTGGAGGTGCCGGATGCCGGCATCATCACGGTGGGCGATATCAGTATTGACAGCGCCAGGCCGCTTAGCCGGCAAAAGGCGCAGGTGCGCGCGCTGCGCCAGGAAGTGGGGTTTGTGTTCCAGAACTTCAATTTGTTCCCGCACCGCACGGTATTGGAAAATATTATCGAAGGGCCGGTGATCGTGAAAGGCGAAGCCAAAGCCAGCGCCGAGCAACGCGCGCGGGTCCTGTTGGCCAAGGTGGGACTGAGCGGCAAAGAGCACGCCTACCCGAAACGCCTTTCCGGCGGGCAGCAGCAACGGGTGGCGATCGCCCGTGCGTTGGCGATGCAGCCGGAAGCGATCTTGTTTGATGAGCCGACCTCGGCGCTCGATCCGGAGCTGGTGGGGGAAGTGCTGAGCACTATCCGTGCGTTGGCGCAGGAGAAACGCACCATGGCGATCGTGACTCATGAAATGAGCTTTGCCCGCGACGTTGCCGATCGCGCGATTTTTATGGATCAGGGGCAGATTGTGGAGCAGGGGCCGGCCAAGGAGCTGTTTAGTCACCCACAGCACCCGCGGACACGGCAGTTTCTTGATAAGTTTCTGAATCGTTGAGCGGCCCTCACCCTAACCCTCTCCCGGGGGGAGAGGGGACTGTTTGGTGCGAGAGTGTGAGCTTGAGATGGCCCTCACCCTGGCCCTCTCCCAGGGGGAGAGGGAACTGTTTGGTGCGAGAGTGTGAGTTTGGGATAGCCCTCACCCTGGCCCTCTCCCGGGGGGAGAGGGAACTGTTTGGTGCGAGAGTGTGAGTTTGGGATAGCCCTCACCCTAACCCTCTCCCGGGGGGAGAGGGGACTGTTTGGTGCGAGAGTGTGAGCTTGAGATGGCCCTCACCCTAACCCTCTCCCAGGGGGAGAGGGAACTGGTTGGTGCGAGAGTGTGAGTTTGGGATAGCCCTCACCCTAACCCTCTCCCGGGGAGAGAGGGAACTGGTTGGTGCGAGAGTGTGAGTTTGAGATGGCCCTCACCCTAACCCTCTCCCAGGGGGAGAGGGGATTGGTTGTTGGGGTTAGCCGATGGTCATCAGGCTGGCATTGCCGCCGGCGGCGGCGGTGTTGACGCTGAGCGAACGTTCGAGCCACAGCCGTTCCAACTGGATGTTGGTTTCGCCGCGGGCGAATCCCTGCACGGTAACGATAGCGCCGCGGCGTTCGGCGATCTGCTCGCACAAAGTGCGGAGCTGATCGGCATCCCCATGGTGGATGACGGCATCAAACGCCCACTGTTCATCGCTTTGCCATTCCTTGCTGAAATCAATACGCGCTTGCACCTCGGCCGGCAGGCGGCGGTATAGCGTGCGTTGCAGTTCAGCTTCCGGCCACAGCGCACGGTTGCCAGCGGCCAGCACGGCGGCCAACTGGGCCAGGGCATCGCCTTCTTCATCCGCCAGGCACAGCACGCGTTCACGCGGCTGCAGAGTATAGGTGTTGCGTTCACCGGTAGGGCCGGGCAGCGGGCGCACGCTGCCGCTTTGGCTCAACTCGGCGTAACGCTGCGCCAGGGGAACCAGCGTGGCTAACTTCGCGGCTTTGGCCCACTGAACCAACGCCTGGTGCGCCGCCAGCCATGGGGCCTGCGCCGGGGTTGTCACCGGCTGATCCACATCCTGGCGATTCAGGGTGCGCAGCACGGCGTCGTCCGGGCGGTTGGCCAACAGGCGGTACAGGTACAGCGGCCCGCCAGCTTTTGGCCCGGTGCCGGATAGCCCTTCGCCGCCAAAGGGTTGCACGCCGACCACGGCGCCGACCATATTGCGGTTCACGTACTGATTGCCGACCTTGGCGCGTTCGGTGACGCGGGCGATGGTTTCATCAATGCGGGTATGGATACCCAGCGTCAGGCCATAGCCCGCCGCATTGATCTCCTCGAGCAGCGTGGCCAGGTTTTCGCGCTGGAAGCGCACCACGTGCAGCACCGGGCCGAAGATCTCTTTTTGCAATTCGCTGAAGCTTTCCAATTCAATCAGCGTCGGCTTCACAAAGGTACCGCGTGCCCATTCGCTTTCCTCCTGCGCATTGCCGCGCGCCGCCTGGTATACGCTGCGCCCTTTGGCACGCATGGCCTGGATATGGTTTTCGATGTTGGCCTTGGCTTCGGTGTCGATCACCGGGCCGATATCGGTTGATAAGCGCTCCGGGTTGCCCATGCGGCACTCGGCCATGGCGCCGCGCAGCATTTTCAGGGTGTGCTCCGCGACGTCTTCCTGGATGCACAGCACCCGCAGCGCTGAACAGCGCTGGCCGGCGCTGTCAAAGGCGGAAGCGACGACATCCGTCACCACCTGTTCGGTAAGCGCCGAGGAGTCGACGATCATCGCATTCAGGCCACCGGTTTCAGCAATCAGCGGCGTTGGCCGGCCCTGTGGATCCAGGTTGGCGGCGATGCTGCGTTGCAGAATACCGGCCACTTCAGTGGAACCGGTGAACATTACGCCGCGGGTGCGCGGATCGCTAACCAGCGCAGCGCCCACGCTGTCGCCCTGGCCGGGCAACAGTTGCAAGACGCCCGGCGGAATACCGGCGGCCAGCAGGATCGCCACGGCCTGTGCGGCCACCAGCGGCGTTTGTTCCGCCGGTTTAGCCAGCACGCTGTTGCCCGCCGCCAATGCCGCGGCCACCTGGCCGGTGAAAATTGCCAGCGGGAAATTCCACGGGCTGATGCAGACCACCGGCCCCAATGGGCGATGACTGTCATTGGCAAAATCATGGCGCACCTGGGCGGCGTAGTAACGCAGGAAGTCGACGGCCTCGCGTACCTCGGCAATCGCATTGGCAAAGGTTTTGCCCGCTTCCCGCACCAGGATGCCTAGCAGGCGTTGCAACTGTGCTTCCATCAGTTCAGCCGCACGTTCCAGCACGGCGGCGCGCTCGTCCGGCGGTGTGGCAAACCAGATCGGGCCGGCGGCGTTGGCGGCATCCAGCGCACGGTTGACTTCCTCACGGCTGGCCTCACGCACATAGCCGACGATATCGCCAGGCTCCGCCGGGTTAACCACCGGTTGCTCAACGCCGTGATCTAACGCTGCATTAATGATGGGGGCCGCGTGCCAGGGTTGGGTAGCGCTGGTGAGCAGGGCGCTGGAAAGCGATGCCAGCCGGTGTTCATTCGATAAATCCAGCCCGCTGGAATTGATGCGTTGTTTGCCATACAGCGCGCGTGGCAAGGGGATTTTCGGGTGCGGCAGGCCAATCTGGCCTTCGCTGGCCGCCAGCGCTTCAACCGCCTGCACCGGATCGGCCACCAGTTCATCAAGCGGCAGGCTGCTGTCGGCGATGCGGTTAACGAACGACGTATTGGCGCCGTTTTCCAACAGGCGGCGCACCAGATAGGCCAGCAGGGTTTCGTGGGTACCGACGGGCGCATAAATGCGGCACGGCCGGTTGAGCTTGCCGTCGGCCACTTTGCCCACCACCTGTTCGTACAGCGGTTCGCCCATGCCGTGCAGGCACTGGAACTCATACTGGCCCGGGTAGTAGTTATTGCCGGCCAGATGGTAGATGGCGCTGAGGGTATGGGCGTTATGGGTGGCAAACTGCGGGTAGATCAGGTTTGGCACCGCCAGCAGTTTGCGCGCGCAGGCCAGGTAGGAAACGTCGGTATACACCTTGCGGGTATACACCGGGTAGCCTTCCAGACCGTCAATCTGGGCACGCTTGATTTCGCTATCCCAGTAGGCGCCCTTGACCAGGCGGATCATCAGGCGCCGGCGGCTGCGACTGGCCATATCGATCAATGCATCAATCACCAACGGGCAGCGCTTCTGGTAGGCCTGAATAACAAAGCCGATGCCGTTCCAGCCGGCCAGCTGTGGCTCAAAGCAGAGTTTTTCCAGCAGATCGAGCGAGAGCTCCAGGCGATCGGCCTCTTCGGCATCAATGTTAATGCCGATATCATACTGGCGCGCCATTAGGGTGAGCGCCAGCAGGCGTGGATAGAGTTCTTCCATCACGCGCTCATACTGTGCGCGGCTATAGCGCGGATGCAGGGCAGAAAGCTTGATCGAGATCCCCGGCCCTTCATAAATACCACGGCCGTTAGAGGCTTTGCCGATGGCATTGATCGCCTGTTGGTAAGAAACCAGGTACGCCTGCGCGTCGGCTTCGGTCAGCGCCGCTTCCCCCAGCATATCGTAGGAATAGCGGAAGCCTTTGTCTTCCAGCCGGCGGGCGTTGGCCAGCGCTTCGGCGATGGTTTCCCCGGTGACGAACTGTTCGCCCATCAGGCGCATCGCCATATCCACCCCTTTGCGGATCAACGGCTCGCCGCTTTTGCTGATGATGCGGTTCAGCGAGCGGGAAAGGTTGGCCTCGTTATGGGTGGCAACCAGCTTGCCGGTGAACAGCAGGCCCCAGGTGGCGGCATTGACAAACAGGGAAGGGCTGTGGCCCAGGTGGGAGTGCCAGTTGCCGGTGCTGATTTTGTCGCGGATCAACGCATCACGCGTCGGCTTATCGGGGATGCGCAGCAGCGCTTCCGCCAGGCACATAAGCGCCACCCCTTCCTGCGATGAAAGGGAAAACTCTTGCAGCAGCCCCTGCACCATACCCGCGCGCCCATTGGCGTTTTTCTGGTTGCGTAACTTCTCTGCGATACGGTAGGCCAGGCGGTGGGTCGCTTCGGCCTGCTCGGCCGGCAAACGCGCCTGTTCAAGCAGCATGGCCACCGTTTCTGTTTCCGGGCGGCGATAGGCGGCGGTAATGGCCGCACGGGTGACCGATTGCTGCAAAATCTGTTCGGCGAATTCCAAAAAAGGCGGATGTGACTCTTCCGCTTCTTGCTGCATAATATCGTCCGCTTGCTGCGGAGCACTGTTGGCGGATACCGGCAGCTCAGGGAGCTCGGCCCCGCTTTCCAGGCGTTCCAGGTAGTTAAAAATGGCCTGTTTGATTAACCAGTGTGGCGTGCGATCGATACGTTGCGCCGCGCTCTTGATCCGTTCGCGTGTGGCTTCATCAAGTTTCACGCCCATGGTGGTTGTACCCATACCTCGCCAACTCCTGTATTTGTGGTTACCCGCTTCCGGCAGGGGCTCCAGGGAGCCCATGTGCCTGCTGTTATCGGCCGGCGGGATAGGTTGTGTGTCTGTCGGATGGGGATAATATCGGGCATGTTGCAACTTTGTGCAACCCTGTTAAAACGATGCGTTTTTCAGAGTTTGAGGTATTTTAAATTGTTAACTCGGGGAAGGGGTGTTTGATCCCCTGCCATCATCGCTTTATAGCGTGAATTATCGCTTGTTTAAGTTGATTTAAGGTTGATTGTCGGGTGCAACCTTCGCCAGAGGAATGTGACGCGGGGTAAACTTTGTGTAACCCCCGGGTTAAATTTCTTGTTGGTTCGCAACGGTGTCATCTAGGATAACCGGCGTGAGGGGAGGACCCCCGCGCTGCCGCTGCCCGTTTTTTAATTTCGCCTCGTTCCGGCGCGTGCAGTGAAAAACATCGCGATCAAATAATAATGAAATTGGAGAATTAAATGACAATGAGCACACCAATGCTGGTGACCTTCCTGGTGTATATCTTTGGGATGGTGCTGATCGGCTTCTTTGCCTACCGGGCGACCAATAACTTCGATGATTATATTTTAGGTGGGCGCAGCCTGGGTAGCGTGGTGACCGCGCTTTCCGCCGGGGCGTCGGATATGAGCGGTTGGCTGCTGATGGGCCTGCCGGGCGCCATTTTCCTAAGCGGCATTTCCGAAAGCTGGATCGCCATCGGCCTGATCATTGGCGCCTATCTGAACTGGAAGCTGGTGGCGGGCAGGCTGCGGGTGCATACCGAGGCCAACAACAATGCGCTGACGCTGCCGGATTATTTCACCAGCCGCTTTGAGGACAACAGCAAGCTGCTGCGGGTGATTTCCGCCATTGTCATTCTGGTCTTTTTTACCATTTACTGTGCCTCCGGCGTGGTAGCCGGCGCCCGGCTGTTCGAAAGTACCTTTGGCATGAGTTACACCACGGCGCTGTGGGCCGGCGCGGCCGCCACCATCGTCTATACCTTCGTGGGCGGTTTCCTGGCGGTGAGCTGGACCGACACCGTGCAGGCCAGCCTGATGATTTTCGCCTTAATTCTGACGCCGCTGATGGTGATCTTTGCTGTCGGCGGGATCGACAGTTCAATGCTGGTGATTGAGGCCAAGAACCCGGCCAACACGGATATGTTGAAAGGGCTGAACGTGGTGGCGATCGCTTCGCTGCTGGGCTGGGGGCTGGGTTACTTCGGCCAGCCGCATATCCTGGCGCGCTTTATGGCGGCAGACTCCCACCACACGATCCGCAGCGCCCGCCGTATCAGCATGGTGTGGATGATCCTGTGCCTGGTGGGTGCCATCGCCGTCGGCTTCTTCGGTATCGCTTACTTCTCGAATAACCCGCACCAGGCCGGCAATGTAACGCAAAACGGCGAGCAGGTGTTTATCGAGCTGGCGATGCTGCTGTTCAACCCGTGGGTGGCCGGTGTGTTGCTGTCGGCGATTCTGGCGGCGGTCATGAGCACCCTGAGTTGCCAACTGCTGGTCTGTTCCAGCGCCATTACGGAAGATTTGTACAAAGCCTTCCTGCGCAAAAAGGCCAGCCAACGCGAGCTGGTGTGGGTTGGCCGTGTGATGGTGTTGTTGGTGGCGCTGGTTGCGATCGCGTTGGCCGCCAATCCGGAAAACCGTGTACTGGGGTTGGTGAGCTACGCCTGGGCCGGTTTTGGCGCCGCCTTTGGGCCGGTGGTGTTGATTTCGGTGCTGTGGCCGCGCATGACCCGCAACGGAGCGCTGGCAGGGATGCTGGTGGGCGCTATCACGGTGTTGGTCTGGAAACAGTACGGCTGGCTGGATCTGTATGAAATTATTCCTGGCTTCCTGTTTGGCTGTATTGCCATCGTGGCAGTCAGCCTGCTGGGCCGTGCGCCTTCTGCGGCGATGGCCGAACGGTTCGCCAAAGCTGAAGCAGAGTTTAAAACGGTATAACGGTATTTCAATTCCTCCCTTAAGGGGGGAATTACCGTGGCGTGTAAAGGATTGGTGCCAGGCAGACAGCATTGCCTGGCTAACTTACTGGATTTATCCATTCCGGGTGCTGATAATAAACGGTAAGGTTAAAAAGAGGATTGGTTTTAACCTGTTGTTAATTATGGCGACTGTTATGGCTGTTAGGCGTTTCGTGCGGGGCTGATACTGCACATACGTTAATTTGTATAAATAATTTCCCAGAGGGATTTGTTGCTGACGTTTTAAATTGTTGCTAACTCTTTTCAATGGGATGTTATAAGTATTAACATGTCGCCACTCGTGTTCCAAATGGTTCATTTTACCTGGGTTCATTAACGGCACCTTCCTCATGAAAAATATCTCCCATAAAAAGACGGCGGCGTTTTCTGCCGTTCTTATTCCTGTATTGCTGCCCGCTTCCGTCTGTTTTGCACAGGACAGTGATGACACATCGGCGATGGTGGTGTCGGCAAAGCGTGAAGGCCTTTCTGAACTGTCGACGCCGGCCGCGGTCGGCGTGGTCAACGGCGAACAGCTGCGCAATGCGAAACCGCAGATTAACCTCTCTGAAAGCCTGGGCAGCGTGCCTGGCGTGCAGATCCAGAACCGCCAAAACTATGCGCAAGATTTGCAACTTTCCGTGCGTGGCTTCGGCGCCCGTTCGATGTACGGCGTGCGCGGCGTGCGAATCTATGTCGATGGCATCCCGGCCACCATGCCGGATGGGCAGGGGCAAACGTCGAATATCGATTTAAACTCGGCCGAACGGGTGGAAGTGCTGCGCGGGCCGTTTTCGGCGCTGTACGGTAATGCCTCTGGCGGGATGGTGAACGTGGTCACCGAAACGGGCCAGCAGCCGCCGCGCATTGAATCCGGGATGTATTTCGGCAGCGACGGCACCTGGCGTTATGGGCTTAAAGCGACCGGCGCCACCGGCGATGGCACCCACGCCGGCGATGTGAACTACGCCGTCTCCGCGACGCGCTTTACCACCCAGGGCTACCGCGATCACAGCGGCGCGCAAAAGAACCTGGGCAATGCCAAGCTGGGGGTGCGGATTGATGACGTCAGCACCCTGACGTTGTTGTTCAACAGCGTGGATATCAACGCCAACGATCCCGGCGGCCTGACCGAAGCCGAATGGCGCGCTAACCCACGCCAGGCGCCGCGGGCCGATCAGTACAATTCGCGCAAGAGCACCAAGCAAACCCAGGCAGGGCTGCATTATGAACGCCAAATGAGCGCCAATGACGATCTGAGCGTGATGATGTACGCTGGGATACGCGAAACCACGCAATATCAGGCGATCCCGGCTTCGGTGCAGCAAAGCAGCGATCAGCACCCGGGCGGGGTGATCGATCTCACCCGCCGTTATCAGGGGATTGATACCCGCTGGACGCACCGTGGCGAATTGGGCGCGGTGCCCGTCACCCTGACCGGCGGGTTGGATTATGAAACCATGACGGAACGCCGCAAGGGCTATGAAAACTTTACCGTAAACAATGGCGTGACGGAGTTAGGTACCCTGGGCGATTTGCGCCGCAACGAGCGCAATCTGATGTGGAGCCTGGATCCTTATCTGCAGACCTCCTGGCAGTTAACGCCACGCTTGACGCTGGATGCCGGCGTGCGCTTTAGCACCGTCAATTTCGATTCCAATGATTTTTATGTCACCGGCAGCAATGGCGATGACAGCGGCAGCGCGCGCTATCACCGCTGGTTGCCGGCCGCCTCGCTCAACTATGCCGTCACGCCGGGGTGGAATATGTATGTGTCCGCCGGGCGTGGTTTTGAAACGGCGACCATCAACGAGCTTTCTTACCGTTCCGGCGGGCTGTCCGGGCTGAATTTCGATCTGAAGCCGTCAACCAGCGAAACAGTGGAACTGGGCAGCAAAACGCGCATCGGCAATGGCCTGCTCACCGCTGCGATGTTCCAGACCAACACCAAAAATGAAATCGTGGTGGATGAAAGCAGCAACGGCCGCAGCAGCTATAAGAACGCCGGCCAGACGCGGCGGCGTGGCCTTGAGCTGGCGCTGGATCAGCAGTTCGCCTATGACTGGCACCTGCAGTTGGCCTGGACGTTGCTGGACGCCCGCTACCGCGACAACGTCTGTGGCGACAGCGAATGCAGCGCCGACAGCAGTGTGCTGCGCGGCTACCGGATGCCGGGGATCGCACGCAATATGGGCTATGCTTCCCTGGCCTGGTCACCGCCGGCTGGTTGGTTCGCCGGCGCCGAGGTCCGCTATATGAGCAATATCCAGGCCAACGACGAAAATACGGCACAGGCACCGTCTTATACCACCGTGGCGCTGAATACCGGTTATCGCTATCCGATGGGCAACTGGCTGTTTACCGTCTTTGGCCGGGTGGACAACGTATTTGATCGGCAATATGTCGGTTCTGTGATTGTAAATGAAAGCAATGGGCGCTATTTCGAACCGGCGCCGGGCAGAAATTGGGGCGGCGGTATGAGCGTTGCCTATTCTTTTGAATAAAGGGAATTATAAATGTGGCATACAAAACCAACGCCGTAGCAGCGGTGAAATGAAATTGAATAACCTATGGCAACTGTAGATAGATATCCAAAGTCATTCGAGGGGCAAAAGCAACGCGGCTGCCACTTGAAGTATGGCGGATAGGATTAAAACTATTGCACCCACAATGGCGTCGCCACCTGTGGGTGGGAGAGCAAATATGGCAAATTCAAGTGGAAAACGAAGTATAGGGATATACCTCATCTGGCTGCTGGGCGGCCTGATGGGGGTTATCGGCCTGACGCTGGCGATCGGCGGGGGTTACCTGGTGACGCTGGGCGGCAGTCTGTATTTTCTGGTGATGGGGCTGGCGATGCTGATCGCCGCGGTGCTTATCATCAAACGTAAACCGGCCGGCGCCTGGCTGTATGCGCTGGCCTTTGTATTGACCATCGCCTGGGCGCTATGGGATGTGGGCCTGACCTTCTGGCCGCTGTTCTCGCGGTTGTTCATGTTCGGTGTGCTGGCGTTTTTGGTGGCGCTGGCTTATCCGTGGCTGAAGAAACAGGTAGGCGGCACCGGGCGCGGCGCACCGAGCTACGTGTTGGCGGCGCTGCTGGCGATCGCGCTGGTGGCCGGTTTTGGCTATACCTTTGTGCCGGCGCCGATTGTGGCCGCCACCGAAGACGTGCCGGTGAAGCCGGTTGCGCCGGGTAGCGAGCAGAAAAACTGGGAGCACTGGGGCAACACCACCCACGGCGACCGTTTTGCGGCGCTGGACCAAATCAACAAGACCAACATTAACCAGTTGAAGGTTGCCTGGGTTGCCCACACCGGCGATATTCCGCAGAGCAACGGCTCGGGCGCGGAAGATCAAAACACGCCGCTGCAAATCGGCAACGCGCTGTATGTGTGCACCGCTTACGGCAAAGTGTTGTCGCTGGAGGCCGATACCGGCAAACAGCAGTGGGTGTACGATCCGAAAGCCCAGGCGCCGAACTGGCAGCGTTGCCGCGGCCTGGGATATTTCGCGGATGCCGAACACCCGGCGCCAAGCCAAAGCGATGCGGTGGCGAATAATGCCGCCGCCGTTTGCCCGCGCCGCCTGTTCCTGCCGACTACCGATGCTCGTCTGATTGCGATCAATGCCGATAACGGCCAGCCTTGCGCAGATTTCGGCGCCAATGGCATTGTCGATCTGAAAGTCGGTATGGGCGAAGTGAAACCGGGTTATTACCAGCAGACCTCAACGCCGCTGGTTGCCGGCAATGTGGTGGTGGTCGGCGGGCGCGTGGCGGATAACTACTCCACGGGCGAACCCCCGGGCGTAGTGCGCGCCTACGACGTGCATACCGGTGAACTGGCTTGGGCCTGGGATCCGGGTAACCCGGCCATCACGCGCTTGCCGCCGGAAGGGCAAACTTATACTCGCGGCACACCGAACGTTTGGTCTGCCATGGCGTATGATGCCAAGCTGAACCTGATTTACCTGCCAACCGGCAACGCCACGCCGGACTTCTTTGGCGGCGAACGTACCGCGCTGGATGATAAATACAACTCTTCCGTGGTGGCGGTGGATGCGGCAACCGGCCAGGTGCGTTGGCATTACCAGACCACGCACCACGATCTGTGGGACTTTGACCTGCCGTCGCAGCCGCTGCTTTACGATCTGCCCGACGGTAACGGTGGCGTAACGCCGGTACTGGTGCAAACCAGCAAGCAGGGCATGATTTTCATGCTGAACCGGGAAACCGGCCAGCCAGTGGCCAAGGTTGAAGACCGCGAAGTGCCGCAGGGTAACGTCCCCGGCGAACGCTATGCGAAAACCCAACCTTATTCCGTGGGTATGCCGAACATCGGCAATGAAACGCTGACGGAATCCGACATGTGGGGGGCCACGCCGCTCGATCAACTGCTGTGCCGCATCGAGTTTAAAGGCATGCGTCACCAGGGGGTTTATACGCCGCCAGGGCTGGATCGCGCGTTGCAGTATCCAGGCTCTCTTGGCGGGATGAACTGGGGCAGCGTTTCGGTGGATCCGAACAACGCGATTATGTTTGTCAACGACATGCGCCTGGGGCTGGCCAACTATATGGTGCCGCGCAACAAAGTGCCGACCGGCGCCAGCGGCATTGAAATGGGCCTGGTACCGATGGACGGCACGCCCTATGGCGCGGTGCGCGAGCGCTTCCTGTCGCCGCTCGGCATTCCTTGCCAGAAACCGCCGTTTGGCACCATGTCTGCGGTTGATTTGAAATCCGGCAAACTGGTGTGGCAGGTTCCGGTCGGTACGGTGCAGGATACCGGGCCGCTGGGCATCAAGATGCGTATGCCGATGGAAGTCGGTATGCCGACGCTGGGCGCCAGCCTTTCTACCCAGGCCGGTTTGCTGTTCTTCGCCGGTACCCAGGATTTCTATCTGCGTGCATTTGATACCGCAAGCGGTAAAGAAATCTGGAAAGAACGCCTGCCGGTCGGCAGCCAGTCTGGGCCAATGACCTATGTCTCTCCGAAAAATGGCAAGCAATACATTATTATCAGCGCAGGCGGCGCGCGCCAATCGCCGCAGCGTGGTGATTATGTTATCGCCTATGCATTGCCGGACAGTAAATAAACGCATCGCCGGTTTGCCTGATGCAAACCGGCGGTAGCGGCAAACAAGTTTCAGGGCGGGAGCTTTCCCGCCTTTTTCATTATCGGCTTGGATGAAAAATGTACGGTCACCGGCGATTGCCGTTTGAGATGCACGGCGGCCGTTTTTTTGGGTTGCGCTTTTTTTAATCAGGAAACGGAAATGTCATCTGCTGATTTTAATCGCAATGGATTGTTTTATAAGGCGAGTAAAGTTTTTGTGGCGTAAGCTGAACGGCGTGATATAGTGATTTTGCGTTGGTTGAAAACTGTGGCAATTAATTTTTTTTACTTTTCGATAACGCACAGGTTTGAATTGTCATTATACTGTAATCATCTGGCGGTAGTTTTCACACGGTGCGCAGCCTGGAGCTGAAAATATCACTGCGGGGATCGCTAATGGTAAAGTCCATGTTTGGGCTGGCAAGAAAAAACGATATACCTTTCCCGATTTCCTGTTGTAACACGGGGCTTATCCCCGACTCTCTTTTTTCCGCCAGCTCTCAGCTTTTCGCGCATCGTCATTCAGCTTATAACACCCATCTTTATATACCCATGTCCGGTGAACCACGGCACAACCTAATTGCCGCGTATTCACCATTTCCGTTGGCTTATATTGGTTGTGAAGGAGGCGACAGTCTGCTTGTAAACATGATCGCACGGCAATGCCGTTGCGGTAGGTGAACCAAACTGTAAGGTGCCACTATGGGAAGACAGAAAGCAGTGATCAAAGCACGTCGTGAAGCGAAACGCGTCATTCGTCGTGACGCTCGTAGTCATCGCCAGCTCGAAGAAGAAAGCGTCACTTCGCTGGTACAAATGGGGGGCGTCGAGTCTATCGGCATGGCGCGGGATAAGCGCGATACTTCCCCTATTGAGGCGAGAACCGAAGCTCAAGGTCATTACTTATTAGCCATAGAAAATAAGCAGTTGATATTTGCCACCGGTGAAGCCGGCTGCGGCAAAACCTTCATCAGCGCCGCCAAAGCGGCTGAAGCCCTTATACATAAAGAGGTGGATCGGATAATTGTTACCCGTCCGGTTCTGCAGGCGGATGAAGATCTCGGCTTTTTGCCCGGGGATATTTCTGAGAAATTCGCCCCTTATTTCCGCCCGGTGTACGATATTTTGCTGCGCCGCTTAGGATCGTCTTTTATGCAATACTGCCTGCGCCCGGAAATCGGCAAGGTGGAGATCGCGCCGTTTGCTTATATGCGCGGCCGCACGTTTGAAAATGCGGTGGTGATCCTGGATGAAGCCCAGAACGTAACCGCCAGCCAGATGAAAATGTTCCTGACCCGTCTGGGTGAGAACGTGACGGTGATCGTCAACGGGGATATCACCCAGTGCGACCTGCCGCGCGGGGTAAAATCCGGCCTTAGCGATGCGCTTGAACGCTTCGAAGAAGACGAGATGGTCGGTATTATCCGCTTTGAAAAACAAGACTGTGTGCGCTCCGCCCTGTGCCAGCGCACGCTCCATGCCTACAGCTAACCCTCACTGCTTTTCCTGTCGAACCAAGGCCGCCGCGGCGGCCTTTTTCCTGGCCGTTATTCAGGCATATACCCAAAATAATTCGAGTTGCAGGAAGGCGGCAACGTAGCGAATCCCCAGGAGCTTACTGGAGTAAGTGACTGGGGTGAGCGAGGAAAGCCAACACACCTGCAACTTGAAGTATGAAGGGTATAAAAAAATGCCAGCCGGCAATGAACCGGCTGGCATGTATTGGCCCCAGGGCGCTTTCGATCAGGCGAAAATCGTCATCATATAGGCGGCAAACAGCGCCAGGTGCGCGGTGCCGTTCAGCACGTTGGTGCGGCCGGTGGAGAATGAAATGTGGCACAGCATCAGCACGGCCAGCATCACCACCATGTGCGGCGCCTGCATGCCGAAAATCAGCGTCTGGCCGGTCAGCGTGGCGATGATGGTCACCGCCGGTACGGTCAGTGAGATGGTGGCCAGCACCGAGCCGAAGAACAGGTTCATGGCGCGTTGCACCTGGTTGTTCAGCACGGCGCGCAATGCGCCAAGGCCTTCAGGCGACAGGATCAGCAATGCCACCAGGAAACCGGTGAACTGCGCCGGCGCATTCAATTTGGTCAGCAGCCCTTCCAGAGGGCCGGCGTTGAACTTGGTTACCGCGATAACCGCAACCAGGTGCACAACCAGCCACGCGGCGTGCCAGGCGTTGCTGTGGGACGAAGGCTTGCCGTGGTGCGGATCGCCATCGTCGTCTTCATGTTCATAAACGAACAGGCTTTGGTGCGTTTTGGTTTGAATGATTAAAAACACGCCGTACATGGCAGCGGAAATTGCCGCCACCAACAGCGCCTGGGCCGTGTTGAAATTGCCGCCGGGCAGGGCGCTTGGCAGCACCAGCACGATCACCGCCAGTGGGAAGATGGCCATCAGGTACTGTTTGATGCCGCTCAGGTTAACGTGCTGGGTGGCGAACTTGCGCCCGCCCAGCAGCAGGGCAAAGCCCACCAGGCCGCCGGTCACGATCATAATGATGGAGTAGAGCGTATCGCGCATCAGCGCCGGCGCGGCGTCGCCGGTGGCCATTAGAGCGGAAATCAGGCTGACTTCCAGAATGACTACGGATAGGCTGAGAATCAGTGAACCATAGGGTTCGCCCAGGCGATGGGCGAGCACGTCGGCATGGCGAACCACGCTGAAGGCGCTGCTGAGAATACCGATCAGGGCAAGAACATTGATGCCGACAATCAATGGCATATTAGCGGTAGTGCCCCAAATGCTCAGAACCGCCAGCGCCACAACCGGGAATATCAGTGAAATTTCGCTGTGGCGGGATTTTGAGCGCTCGGTATCGTGTTGTGACTGCATTGTTGTGCTTCTCCTTCTCAAACCGCGTGGCTCCGTCATCGCAGAATGCCGGTTAACAGGCGGCTCTGCGCGTTCAGAAAGTGATTGATAATAGGATACACCCTGTGTGCCGTGCCGGGTTAAAGATGTGATGTTGTTTTAACTTGAAAAAGCAATCACTTGCTTTATGTGACTAGGTTAACAAAAAAAACGCAACTAATGCGGTTTTATTTACTTACTTTTACGAACATAAACACTTTTCCAACATCAATGGCATAAAAAAGTGACTCATAGCGATAATTAGCTGGCTGGCTAACGCCGTATCGGCCGGTCAACTATCGATATAGTCCCCGATTTGGCGCCGTTTTTGATGATAATTCTCTTTATTTAACCCCTCTCGCCAGTAAGGAATCACATACCGCTGATTACAGTTGCACTTTGATCATGCCGCTGGCAGCGGTGTGATATTGTGAATGGCTTTTACTTCAATCCACGAGAGGCGGCGCAGCGTGAGAGGTAATCATTTTTATCACCGTTATTAACAATGAGAATTATTTGCAATTTGAGGGCGAGCAATGTGGCATCTAGAATCAGAAGATGTCGAGAAAAGGGGGAACATCATGCCGTATAAAAATAAAAGCGCATTGCCGGAAAATGTAAAAAACGTTTTGCCTGAACACGCACAAGAAATCTATAAAGAAGCGTTTAACAGCGCCTGGGATGAGTATAAAGATGCAGAAGACCGGCGCGGTGATGATTCGCGTGAAACCACGGCGCATAAGGTTGCCTGGGCGGCGGTAAAACAGGTTTATCGCAAAGGGAGTGATGATCGCTGGCATAAAAAGTGAGGATAGAGCCCGAATGCGGTGCGGAATAATCTTATTATCATTGGGTTCCTGCTTTTTTAAGCGAAACCTTCCGGGATACTTGATCGCCACGCCGGAAAAGAATAATGTCATTTACATTGTGGTGCCGCTATATAAATAAATATACGCGCGCCAAATTATCGAAGGGTTAATGATTTGAGTTGTATACCCTGCAAATTCAAGCCGCAGGATAACGCGTTTTGAATCGTGCTGACGCTGGCCCAACACATGGGCAACGTGAAGTATGCAGGGTGTTTAGGAGAAATGGGGCAAACCGGTTTCTCAGGAGGTGGTAAACAGGTGTTAACGCGAGATTTTCTGAAAAAAGCGGATTGTAAAACGGCGTTCGGTACCATTGATGACGCGCTGTTGCTGACAACAGAACAGCGTTTGGCCTCGTTGGATTGTACATTGTCGCGTCGTCCTGATAACAGCCCGGTCTGGATCTTTGGCTATGGCTCGCTGATGTGGAACCCCTTGTTTGAAGCCGAAGAGGTGCGGCGCGCCACCCTGCAAGGTTGGCACCGTGCTTTCTGTTTGCGGCTGACGGCCGGGCGTGGCACGTTGCACCGGCCGGGTCGTATGCTGGCGCTTAAGGAAGGGGGCTGCACCACCGGCCTGGCGTTCCGTCTGCCGGAAACTACGCTGCGCGAAGAGCTGGAACTGCTGTGGAAGCGCGAAATGCTCACCGGCTGTTACCTGCCCACCTGGTGCGACTTGTCGCTGGAAGACGGGCAGGTGGTAACCGCGTTGGTTTTTGTGATGAACCCGCAGCACCCATTGTTTGAAGAAGATGTGCGCCACCAGGTCATCGCCCCGCTGATCGCGCGCGCCAGCGGCCCGCTCGGCACCAATGCGCAATACCTTTTTGCGCTGGAAAACGAATTGAAAAACCAGGGGATGAAGGACGATTGCATCGGCGAACTGGTTAACTATGTTCGCCAGTGGCTGCAGGACAATACCGCTGGGCAGTTAGGCGGCGAGGCAACGGCGTAAACGGCGCTGGGGGCGCGTTGCTCCCCAGTAAGCCAACGGCTGGTTATATCCGTTCCCTATAAATAATAACTTTTCAGGCGAGCGTATTTTTATCCCTCCTTTCCTTGATGTTATTTATCCTGTTAATTCTTAACACGATTCATTCTTTTCTGTGCGGCGTGTATTTAGGCAGCGCGCGGTAAACCCCCACTTAGCATAAAAAAGCATAAGTAAATAGTATTTCTTATTTGTTAGCACGGTAAGGACTACGTATCAATATTGCTAACGGTTTTGTAAGGCAAGGGGGGAGTATGAACTTTCAACAATTAAAAATCATCCGCGAGTCGGCACGCTGCAACTACAACCTGACGGAAGTGGCCAATACCTTATTTACTTCGCAATCTGGCGTTAGCCGCCATATTCGCGAACTGGAAGAAGAACTGGGTATTGAAATATTTATCCGGCGCGGCAAACGGTTATTAGGCATGACCGAGCCGGGGAAAGAGTTACTGGTGGTGGCGGAGCGTATCCTCAACGACGCCAATAACATCCGCCGCCTGGCTAACGTATTCAGCAGCGAGGACGGCGGCCAACTGCATATCGCCACTACCCACACCCAGGCGCGCTACAGCCTGCCGGGAGTGATTAAGGAATTCCGCGCGCTGTACCCGCGCGTGCGCGTGGTGTTAAACCAGGGCAGCCCGGAAGAGATCGTTTCTATGCTGGCCGCCGGGGAAGCCGACATCGGCATCGCCAGCGAGCGGTTAATGAATGCCGAGGCGCTGGCTGCGTTCCCTTACTATCGCTGGCACCATGCCATTCTGGTGCCGGAAGGACATGAACTGACCAGACAGCCGCAGGTGACGCTGGAAATGCTCAGCACGCTGCCGCTGATCACCTACCGCCAGGGCATCACCGGCCGTTCTCGCCTGGACGCCGCATTTAAGGCGGCGGGCCTGACGCCGGACATTGCGCTCAGCGCGCAGGATTCTGATGTGATTAAAACCTATGTGGAGCTGGGGCTGGGCGTGGGCGTGCTGGCGGACATGTCGTATGAAAAAGAGCGCGATACCGGGCTGGTCTGCATCAATGCGGAGCACCTGTTTGAGCCGAACACCGTCTGGCTCGGGGTAAAACGCGGCCAGTTACAGCGTAACTTTGCCTGGCGTTTTATCCAGCTGTGCAACCCGACCCTGACGCTCACCGAGATCAAGGAGCAGGTCTTTTCCTCTTCGATTGAGTCGGCGATCGACTACCAAATCTAACCCCCTTGGCGGTGGTATTTCCGGGCTATACAGCCCGGAAATACCACGCTTTGGCGGCTTTTTCGCCATAAATGATCCAGAATATAATCAAAATCATTTTCATATTCTTTCTGGGAATATATTTAGTTGTTAATAGACTTTCGCCTACCTATAGTGCTCGCCTAGACTCGCGAAATTATAATATATTCCATTTGGTTGGAGCGTTTTTAATGAAAGTCTTTATCCCATCCCTGGTGTTTTTGGCAATCGCATCCAGTTTTTCGCTACAGGCGGCAACGCCGACCAATGCGCTGGTGGTGGCGCAGTCGATTGATGACGCCATCAGCTTTGATCCGGCGCAGGGTTCTGAACTGACCACCATCCAGGCCATCAATAATCTGTATCAGCGCCTGGTGCAGTCGGATCCGCATAACCCGGTCGACCTCAAGCCCACGCTGGCCAGCCACTGGCAAACGGGCAGTGACAACCGCAGCCTGACCTTTACCCTGCGCCCAGGCGCCACCTTCGCCAGCGGCAACCCGCTGCGCCCGGAAGACGTGATTTTCTCACTCTCGCGGGTGGTGAAACTCAACCTGGAGCCTGCGTTCATCCTCACCCAACTGGGCTGGAATGCGCAGAATATCGATGGCCTGATCGCCAAAGTCGACGATCACACGGTGAAAGTGAGCTGGACCGCGAACGTTAGCCCGCTGTTTGTGCTAAGCCTGCTGTCGGCGCCGGTGTCTTCCATCGTCGACGCCAAAGAGGCGTTGGCGCACCAGAAAGGGAGCGATCTGGGCAATCAATGGCTGAGCGCCCATTCTGCCGGTAGCGGCCCGTATAAAATCCAGAACTATGTGCCACATGAAGTGGTGGTGCTGGCGGCCAACCCCAGCTCACCGGAAGGCGCGCCCAAGCTGAAAACCGTGCTGATCAAAAACGTGCCGGATCCGGCGGCGCGCCGCCTGTTGCTGGAGCAGGGGGATGCCGATATGGCGCGCAACCTGGGCGCCGATCAGATGGCGGCGCTGGCCAACAAGCCGGGCGTTAAGCCGCTGGCGATTCCATACGCTTCGCTGTATTTCCTGCAGTTCAATGCCAAGGCTTCGCCGGCGTTGGGCAACCCGGCGTTTTGGGAAGCGGCGCGCTGGCTGTTTGACTATAACGGCATCGCCAACGATCTGTTAAAAGGCCAGTTCCAGAGCCACCAGGCATTCCTGCCCAATGGCTACCCGGGCGCGCTGACGAACCAGCCCTACAGTTATAACCCGCAAAAAGCCAAACAGATCCTGGCAACGGCCGGTTTGAACAACGTCAGCTTCCGGCTGGATGTGACCAACCAGCCGCCGTACCTGGATATCGCCCAGGCGCTGCAGGCCAGCTTCGCGCAGGCCGGCGTGAAGGTGGAACTGGTGCCCGGCATCAGTTCGCAGGTATCGACCAGGGTCAGATCGCATCAATATGAAGCCACTCTGACCTCGTGGGGCCCGGATTACTTTGATCCGAATACCAATGCCGCCGCCTTTGCCTATAACCCGGAAGATGGCAGCAAGACCCTGGCCTGGCGCGCGAACTGGCAGATCCCAGAGCTTAATAAGCTAACGCTGGCGGCGATTGCGGAAAGCGACAGCGCCAAACGCACGGCGGATTATCAGGCGCTGCAAAAATCGGTACAGCAGAGCTCCCCGTTTGTGATTGGCCTGCAGGCGCGCAGCCTGATTGCCGTGCGCGATAACCTGAAAGGCTATGTGCAGGGCATTAATCCTGACATGGTGTTCTACAGCCAGGTCAGCAAATAATGGCGCTGGGTTTGACCGCCCGCGCCCGGCAACGCTGGCGCTGGGCGCAGCGGCTGCTGGGGGGCGCGGCTTCCCTGGTGTTGACGCTGCTGGGCCTGTTGCTGTTCACCTTTATGCTTTCGCACCTGGCGCCGATCGATCCGGCGTTGCAGATCGCCGGCGATCACGCCAGTGAAGCCACCTATGCGCAGGTGCGCCACGATCTGGGGCTGGATCAACCGCTACCGGTGCAGTTCTGGCGCTACCTGGTGCATTTGGCGCACGGCGACATGGGCATTTCGCGCACCACTGGCCAGCCGGTGCTGAGCGATTTGTTGCGCACTTTCCCGGCGACGGTGGAGTTGGCCACCTGCGCCATCATCTTGGGGGCGCTGTGCGGCATCACGCTGGCGCTGCTGGCGGTGTACAAACCGGGGAGTTTGCTGGACAACGCCGCCCGCCTGGTTTCGCTGCTGGGCTATTCGGTGCCGATTTTCTGGCTTAGCCTGCTTGGCATGCTGCTGTTCTACGCCACGCTGCACTGGTCGGCGGGGCCGGGACGGTTGGACGATATCTACCTTTACACCATGGAATCGCGTACGGGGTTTATCCTGATTGATGCCTGGCTTTCCGGCGATCGCGAGATTTTTTACAACGCGCTGATGCACCTGTGGCTGCCGGTGGTGGCGCTGGCGTTGCTGTCGATGGCCGGCATTACCCGGCTGCTGCGCGCCGCGATGCTGGAAGAGTGCAACAAGGAGTACGTTACGCTGGCGCGCGCCAAAGGAGCCGGCCGGGTGCGGATCCTGCTGCGCCACGTATTCCCCAACGTGCTCGGTACGCTGATCACGGTACTCACGCTGTCTTATGCCAGCCTGCTGGAAGGTGCGGTGCTGACCGAAACCGTGTTCGCCTGGCCGGGCGTGGGGCGCTATTTGACCAATGCGCTGTTCGCCGCCGATACGCCGGCGATTCTTGGGGCAACGTTGTTGATCGGCACCTGTTTCGTGTTGTTGAACGCGCTGGCGGATGCTTTAACCTATGCCGTGGATCCCAGAACCCGATGAGCCAATATTTATCTGAACATGAACCGCAGAACGAACCCGCGCCGGGCGCCTTCGCGCGTCGGCGCATCACTACGCTGGCGGTGGGCGGCGCGCTGGTAGCTGTTTTGCTGCTGACGGCGCTGTTGGCGCCCTGGCTGGCACCGTTCGATCCGAACATTCAACACATTGAGCTGCGCCTGCTGGCGCCCTCGGCGCAGCACTGGCTGGGCACCGATGGTTTTGGCCGTGATTTGCTCTCGCGCGTGATCTACGGCGCGCGGCCCACGCTGATTCTGGTGGCGCTGATTCTGCTGCTGACGATCCCTATCGGGCTGGTGGTGGGAATTTGCGCCGGTTATCTCGGCGGTTGGGTCGAGCGCGTGCTGATGCGTATTACCGATATTTTCCTGTCGCTGCCGAGTTTGGTGATCGCGCTGGCGTTCGTCGCCGTGCTGGGGCCGGGCCTGATGAACGGCGCCCTGGCGCTGGCGCTGACCAGTTGGCCTTCCTTTGCGCGCCAGGCGCGGGCGGAAACGCTGGCGCTGCGCCGCAGCGACTATCTGGCGGCGGCGCGCATGCAGGGGATCAACGGCCTGCGGCTGATGGCCGGGCATATTCTGCCGCTCTGTTTGCCCAGCGCCGTGGTGCGCGCGGCACTGAGCCTGGGGGGCATCATTCTTTCCGCCGCCGGGTTGGGCTTTCTTGGCATGGGCGTGCAACCGCCTACCGCCGAGTGGGGTTCAATGGTGGCGGAAGGCAGCAAAGTGATTTTTGACCAATGGTGGGTGGCTGCCGCCCCCGGCGGCGCAATACTGTTCGCCAGCCTGGCGTTTAACCTGCTGGGCGACGGCCTGCGTGACAAAATGGATCCACGCCATGCAAACTGAAACTGATAACACATTATTGGCCGTTGAGCGCCTTTCGGTGCGGCTGCGCGCTGCCCAACCGGTTGAACTGGTGAAGGGGATTTCGTTCAGCATGGGCCAGGAGCGCCTGGCGCTGGTGGGGGAATCCGGTTCCGGCAAGTCGCTGACGGCGCGCGCGCTGATGGGGCTGTTGCCGCCGTCGTTGTCGCTGCAGGCGCAGCGGCTGGCGTTGGCCGGCAACGATCTCATCAGGCTCGGCGAGCGCCAGTGGAACCGGCTGCGCGGCCAGCAGGTGGCGATGGTGCTGCAGGATCCGAAATACGCATTGAACCCGGCGCGGCCGATTGGCTGGCAGGTGGAAGAGCCGCTGCGTTTACACAGCCGGCTGGGGCGCGCCGCGCGCCGCGAAAAGGTGCTGGATATGCTGGCGGCGGTCGGGTTGCCGGATCCACGCGGCCTGAGCCAGCGCTACCCGCATCAGCTATCCGGCGGCATGGGGCAACGGGTGATGCTGGCGATCGCGTTGATTAACGATCCGCAGCTGTTGATTGCGGATGAGCCGACCTCCGCGCTGGATCACCAAATGCGCGAACAGGTGCTGCAACTGATAGAAAAGCTGGTGGAACAGCGCAACATGGGGCTGATCCTGATCAGCCACGATCTGCAACAGGTGGCGCAATACTGCGAACGGGTGTTGGTGATGTACAAAGGCGACATTCTGGATCAACTGCCGGCAAATCAACTGGCGCACGCCACGCACCCTTATACCCGCACGCTGTGGTCCTGCCGGCCAAGCCGGGCCACACACGGTCAGCGGCTGCCGGTGTTGGATCGCTCACTGCTGGAGGCGTTGAAATGAGCGTGATTGCACTGGAAAACCTGAGCGTGAGCCATCGCCAGGGCGATGAACTACGCACCGTGGTGCATGGCGTTAGCCTAAAAGTGGAACAGGGGGAGTGCTTCGGCCTGGTGGGGCCTTCCGGCTGCGGCAAATCATCGCTGTTGTGGGTGCTGGCCGGGCTGAACGGCAACTGGCAGGGGCGCTTCCAACTGCTGGGGCATGATCTGAGGCCGGGCCAGGCGTTTACCGGCCCGCTGCGGCGCGAGGTGCAGATGGTGTTCCAGGATCCTTACGCTTCGCTGCACCCCAAGCATACGCTGCTGCGCACATTGGCGGAGCCGCTAAAATTACTGCGGGAGGCGAATATCGAACAACAGATCGCCGAGGGGTTCCGGCGCGTGGGGCTTGATCCGCGCTTGATGGCGCGTTACCCGCACCAGCTTTCCGGCGGCCAGCGCCAGCGGGTGGCTATCGTGCGCGCCCTGTTGCTCAAGCCCAAACTGTTGTTGCTGGATGAGCCAACCTCTGCGCTGGATATGTCGGTGCAGGCTGAGATCCTCAATCTGCTTAACGATTTGAAGCAGGCGGGCGACCTGACCATGGTGTTGGTCAGCCACGATGCGGATGTGATCGACCATATGTGCGATCGCGCGGTGACGATGGCGCAGGGGCGGCTGGTGCGCGAAAGCGTCAACTGAGCGTTTCTTTCCCGGGGGCGTTCAGCGCGCCCGCATCATCCCGTGGCCCGCCGCTCCTTTGCCGGCGGCACAGTTCTTGCAGTAATCAGGCTATTTGACGCAATGGAAATCGCCTGATGAGCCGTAACCCTGCTTTCCCACCCAGCGCCAGTGATTTTCTGCTGGCGTCTAAGCGTTGTGAAATTACCGTGCTGCAACAGCTGTTGCAGATGGGGAAACTGGTTGGCGGCGTGAGCCAACTGATCCACGTGTTGCAGCGTGAACGCGGCACCATCAATGTTTATCTGTGTTCGCGCGGTGCGCTGTACGGCGAGCAACTGGCCGGCAGAATGCAACAGGTGCAGCAGGCGGAGTTAGTGGTCCAGCGCCAGTTGGCGCGCCTGGATGCGTCGGCTGCCCCGTTGGCCGGCGCCAGCCGCCTGTTCAGCCGCATCGCCTGGGCGCTGCACAACCTGACGCTGTTGCCGATGCTGCGCCAGCGGGTTCAGAACCTGCAGGTTAACCACCCGGAAACGATGAACACCTTCAACGAGATTATCCGCAGCCTGTTGGCGCTGGTGTTCGAAGCCGCCGACGCCTGTGCTGAACCGGGCATGGCGCGCCAGTTGATCGCCATGTTCAGTTTTATGCAGGGCAAGGAGTTGGCGGGGCAGGAACGTGCCATCGGCTCGGCCGGGTTTGCCGCGCAACACTTCAGCGATGATGACCAGCGCCAACTGTTGCTGCTTATTGAAGGGCAGGAGCGCTGCTTCCAGACTTTCAGCGAATTTGCCGACGCCGGCTCGCTGGGCGTCTGGCAGAAGATGCTGCAGCAGCAGGATGGCGAATTCGAGCGCCTGCGCCGTGTGGCTTGCACGCAAAAGCAGTTCAGCGGTGGCAAGGATATCAGCCTGCGCTGGTTTGACATTACCACAGCGCGCATTGATGGCATGAAGCAGGTCGAAGATCGGCTGGAAGATGCGTTGATGGCCAGCTGCCGCGCCAGCCTGGCGGCGGCCAATGAGGCGTTGGCGAATGAAATCTATGCGCCGCAGGCGCTGGCGGAAAGCTATGCGGTATTTGTGGCCGATCCGCGGGGGGAAGGGGAAACGCTGACCAGCGATGGTATCAGCCCGCGGCTGGGGCGGTCGATGATGGAGCTGATTCAGCAGCAGTCGCAGCGCTTGCAGGTGCTCTCGGAGGAACTGACGGCGGTGCGGGCGTCGCTACGCGAAAGGCGGGAGATTGAGCGCGCCAAAGGGCTGCTGATCCAGCACCGCGGCCTGTCTGAAGAAGATGCCTACAAACTGCTGCGTAAAATGGCGATGAACCAAAATAAACGGCTGATCGACATTGCCCAGGCGATGCTGGCAGTGGCCGATATTTTGCCGGAGAAATAGCACTACTCATTACTGGGTATATGCACATAGTAAGTGCAGGTAATGCCTCTCGGTTGTGCAAAAAAGGCAGCGGCAGCGCCGGGCGGCATACCGTGATACGTGAGAAATCCATGGGTTAGCAAATTGGCACACAAGCTGCATTGATCTCAGGGCTAACGGGCCAATGGCGGTCCGGCAGTAAACAATTTTGGATAAAGGCGTCCTTTCAGCACGCTCACCCCGACGGTGGAGTGTGTTGATTGGACGCCTTTTTTTGTTTTTATCGCCCGTTGAAGGATTTGCTGATGACGCACACTAAATACCATGGGAAAGCGCTGTCGCGCCGCCGTTTCCTGCTTGGCAGCGCTGCGCTGGGCGGCAGCATGATGTTGCCCGGCCTGATGAATGCCGCCTGGGCGGCAGGATCGGATGCGCCAGAGAAGAAAACGCTGCGCGTCGGCTTTATCCCGTTGACCGACTGCGCCTCGGTGGTGATGGCGGCAGTGAAGAAGTTTGATGAGAAGTACGGCATCACCATCATCCCCAGTAAAGAGGCCAGTTGGGCCGCGGTGCGGGATAAGCTGCTTTCCGGCGAGCTGGATGCCGCTCATGCACTGTATGGCATGATCTACGGCCTGCAGGCGGGCGCCGCCGGGCCGCAGCATGATATGGCGGTGCTGATGACGCTGAACAACAATGGCCAGGCCATCACGCTTTCCAACCAACTGAAACAGGCCGGCGTCACTGATGCCGCCGCGTTGAAAAAACACATCGATGCCAGCGCCAAGGGCACCTACACCTTTGCCCAAACCTTCCCCACCGGCACCCATGCCATGTGGCTCTATTACTGGCTGGCGAACGCGGGCATTCACCCGTTCGACGATATTCGCAATGTGGTGGTGCCGCCGCCGCAGATGGTGATGAACATGAAGATCGGCAATATGGTCGGCTGCTGCGTCGGGGAGCCCTGGAACCAACGCGCGATTACCGACGGCATCGGCTTTACCGCCGCAACTTCGCAGGAGATCTGGCCGGATCACCCGGAAAAGGTCTTAGGTACCACCGCCAACTGGGTAAAAACCAACCCGAACAGCGCGCGTGCGCTGACCGCCGCCATCCTGGAAGCTTCCCGCTGGATTGACGGCTCGGATGCCAATCGCCAGGAAACCGCCCAGATCATCGCCGGCCGCGCTTACGTTAATACCAAACCGGAAACCATCACCGGGCGCATGCTGGGGCAATACGACAACGGATTAGGCAAGACCTGGCAGGATGCGCATGCAATGCGCTTCTACCATGACGGCGAAGTGAATTTCCCGTACCTCTCGGACGGCATGTGGTTCCTGACCCAGCACAAACGCTGGGGACTGCTCAATGCCCAGCCAGACTACCTGGCGCTGGCGCAGCAGGTGAACCGCATTGATGTCTACAAACAGGCCGCCACCGCCGTGGGCGGCATCCCGCTGCCCGGCAGCGAAATGCGCGCCAGTACCCTGATCGACGGCAAACGCTGGGATGGCAGTAACCCGGCGCAATACGCCGACAGTTTTGCCCTGAAACGTTAAGAGGCCAGCCATGAAAAATCTTGCAGAACGTATTGATGCCGATGCGCCCGCCAGTGCGGAAATCGTGCCGCTGAAAGAGGCCGCATCGTTGGCGCCTGTGCCGCCGCAGCCGCCCGCGCCGCCCACATTGGTGGCGACCCGGCGGCGCGTCGGCAAACTGGAGCAGGCCTTCAGGCGCCTGGTGCCGGCCGTGCTGGGGCTGGCGTTGGTGGTGGTGGTGTGGCAAATCGCCGCGCAAAACAGCAACGGGTTCCCCACGCCGCTGTCAACCTGGCAGGCCGCGTTAACGCTGTTTGCCGATCCGTTCTACTCCGCCGGCCCGAACGATCAGGGCATCGGCTGGAACGTGTTGGCGTCGTTGCAGCGTGTCGCCATCGGCTTTGGCCTGGCTGCGCTGGTGGGGGTGCCGGCCGGCTTCCTGTTGGGGCGTTTTGCGTTCCTGGCGCACATGCTCAACCCGATTATCTCGCTGCTGCGCCCGGTTAGCCCGCTGGCCTGGCTGCCTATCGGGCTGCTGCTGTTCCAGCGTGCCGAACCGGCTTCCACCTGGACCATTTTTATCTGCTCTATCTGGCCGATGATCCTGAACACCGCGGAGGGCGTGACGCGCATTCCGCAAGACTACCTCAACGTGGCGCGGGTGCTGAAGCTTTCCGAATGGACGGTGATGCGCAAAATCCTGTTTCCGGCGGTGCTGCCCTATGTGTTGACCGGTGTGCGCCTGTCTATCGGCATTGCCTGGCTGGTGATCGTGGCAGCGGAAATGCTGACCGGCGGCGTTGGCATCGGTTTTTGGATTTGGAACGAGTGGAACAACCTTAACGTTGAAAACATCATCATCGCCATTGTGGTGATTGGCGTGGTTGGGCTGGTGCTGGAGCAGGGGCTGATGCTGCTGGCAAAACGTTTTAGTTATCAAGTGAAATGAGGGGCATGCCATGAAACCGATTATCCAGGTGCAGAACGTTAGCCAGCGGTTCGATACCCCGCAGGGGGAGTTCATCGCCCTGCAAAATGTGAGCTTTGATATTCAGGCGGGGGAGACCGTCAGTCTGATCGGCCACTCCGGCTGCGGAAAATCCACGCTGTTGAACCTGATCGCCGGGCTGGCGCTGCCCAGCGAGGGCGTATTGCTGTGCGATAACCAGCAGATCACCGGGCCGGGCCCGGAGCGCGGCGTGGTGTTCCAGAACCATTCGTTGCTGCCCTGGCTGACCACCTTTGAGAACGTGGCGCTGGCGGTGCGCCAGGTGTTTCGCGGCCAGATGAGCAAGGTGGAGATGCGCGAGTGGATCGAACACAACCTTGAACTGGTGGATATGAGCCATGCGCTCGATAAGCGGCCGCATGAGATTTCCGGCGGCATGAAGCAGCGCGTGGGGATTGCACGCGCGCTGGCGATGAAACCGAAGGTGCTGCTGATGGATGAACCGTTCGGTGCGCTGGATGCGCTGACCCGCGCCCATTTGCAGGATGCGGTGATGGAAATCCAACAGCGGCTGAACACTACCATCGTGCTGATTACCCACGATGTCGATGAAGCGGTGCTGCTTTCCGATCGGGTGCTGATGATGACCAACGGCCCGGCGGCCACCGTGGGGGAAATCCTGCCGGTGCTGCTGCCGCGCCCGCGTTTGCGCGTGGCGTTGGCGGACGATCCGGCCTATCACCAGTGCCGCCAGCAGGTGCTGAAGTTCCTGTATGAAAAACATGCCAAAGCGGCATAGGCCGCCTGCCTTCATCCTGGGTAACGCGAAGGCGGAAGGCGCCAGCATGGCAAACATGATTGACCGCAGTATGGCGGTGAGCAAGAGGATATCGGATATGCATAAGCCCGTTTTGGTGGTCGCTGGCCACGGCATGGTGGGGCACCACTTTCTGGAGCAGTTGGTGGCGCGTGAGTTGCACCAGCATTATCACATTGTGGTCTTTGGTGAAGAAACGGCCGCCGCTTACGATCGCGTGCATCTGTCAGAGTTTTTCTCTGGCCGCAGTGCGGCCTCGCTCTCGATGGTCGAAGAGGGCTTTTTTGAACGCACCGGTATTGAGCTGCGGCTGGGGCAACAGGTTTGTGCGATCGATCGCCAGCGCAAATGCATCACCGATGCGCAGGGGGCCGAAACCCCCTACGAGCTGTTGGTGCTGGCAACCGGCTCTTATCCCTTTGTGCCGCCGATTCCCGGCAACGATCGGCCGGATTGCCTGGCCTACCGCACGCTGGACGACTTGGCGGCAATTACCGCAAGTGCACAACAGGGCAGCGTCGGCGTGGTGGTCGGCGGCGGGTTGCTCGGCCTGGAAGCCGCCAATGCGCTCAAGCAACTGGGCCTGAAAACCCACGTGGTGGAGTTCGCCCCGCGCCTGATGGGGGTGCAACTGGACGAAGGCGGCGCAGCGGTGCTGCGGCAAAAGATCGAAGCGCTGGGCGTTAGCGTGCATACCGGCAAGAAAACCAAAGCGATAGAAGCGGGTATGTTACACCGTCACTGTATGAATTTTGCCGATGGCGAGCGGCTGGAAACCGATTTGGTGCTGTTTTCCGCCGGTATCCGGCCGCGCGATCAACTGGCGCGCGCCGCACAGTTAGCGGTAGGGCCGCGTGGCGGCATTGTGATTGATGACCAGTGCCGCACCAGCGATGAATCGATTTTCGCCATTGGTGAATGCGCACTGTGGAACGGGCAGATTTTCGGCCTGGTGGCGCCGGGTTACCAAATGGCGCGTGCACTGGCGGATACCCTGGCCGGGCGGGAAAACGCCTTTCGCGGCGCGGATATGAGTACCAAACTGAAGCTGCTGGGCGTTGATGTGGCTTCCATTGGCGATGCCCACGGGCGCACCCTGGGCAGCCAGAGCTACCGTTGGGTCGACGAGCCGGCCGGGGTTTATAAAAAAATGGTGGTCAGCGCCGACGGCAAACAGTTGCTGGGGGCGGTACTGGTGGGCGACAGCAGCGAATACAATACCCTGTTGCAGATGTTGCTCAACGGCATCCCGCTGCCGGCCGCGCCGGAAAGCCTGATTCTGCCCGCCGGCAGCGGCGCGGCGCCTAAAGTGTTGGGCGTCTCCGCACTGCCCAGCACGGCGCAGATTTGCTCTTGCCACAATGTCAGCAAAGGCGATATTTGCCACGCGGTGGAACAAGGCTGCGGCGATCTGGCTGCGGTAAAAGCCTGCACCCGCGCGGGCACCGGCTGCGGCGGCTGCGTGGCGCTGGTGAAACAGGTTCTGGAACATGAACTGGTGCAGCGTGGCGTGACGGTAAAAAAAGACATTTGCGAACATTTCGCCTACTCGCGCCAGGAACTGTATCACCTGGTGCGTATCGGCGGCTTCCGCACTTTCGATCAATTGCTGGCCACGCACGGCACAGGCCACGGCTGCGAAGTGTGCAAGCCGCTGGTGGGATCGATCCTGGCTTCGTGCTGGAACGAATATCTGCTCAAGCCGCAGCATTTGCCTTTGCAGGATACTAACGATCGCTTTTTCGCCAACATTCAAAAAGATGGCACGTATTCGGTCGTGCCGCGCGTGCCGGGCGGCGAAATTACCCCGCAAGGCCTGATCGCCATTGGCCAGGTAGCCCAGCGCTATCAGCTGTATACCAAAATCACCGGCGGCCAGCGGGTGGATATGTTCGGCGCCCGGCTGGAGCAACTGCCGGAAATCTGGCAAGCGTTGATCGACGCCGGTTTTGAAACCGGCCACGCTTATGGCAAGTCGCTGCGCACGGTGAAATCGTGCGTTGGCGCAAGCTGGTGCCGCTATGGCGTGCAGGATTCCACCACGTTGGCGATTGAACTGGAGCACCGTTACAAGGGGCTGCGCTCACCGCATAAGATTAAAATGGCGGTTTCCGGTTGTACCCGCGAATGCGCAGAGGCGCAGAGCAAAGATGTGGGGGTTATCGCCACCGACAAGGGCTGGAACCTGTATCTGTGCGGCAACGGCGGGATGAAACCCCGCCATGCCGACCTGTTCGCCAGCGATCTGGATACCGCCACGCTGATCAAAACCATCGATCGCTTCCTGATGTTTTACATCCGCACCGCCGATCGTTTACAGCGCACCAGCGTCTGGATGGACAATCTGGAGGGCGGGCTGGATTACCTGCGCCAGGTGGTGCTTGAAGATAGCCTGGGGATTGGCGCGGAACTGGAAAACGAAATGCAGGCTGTGGTCGACAGTTACCAATGCGAATGGCAAACCACCCTGGCGGATCCGCAGCGGCTGAAACTGTTCCGTCCTTTCGTCAACAGCGAAAAGCCGGACGAAGCGGTGGCCTGGCAGCCGGAACGCGGCCAACGCCGGCCGGCAACGGTGGAGGAGCGTGGGCAGGTGATTACGGTGCAGCAACGCGATGCGCGGGAAGGCCGGTGGGAGGAAGTGTGCGCACTGGCGGCCATCCCGGAACAGGCAGGCATCGCCGCCCGCGTGGCGGGGCAGCAGATCGCCTTGTTCCATCTGCCGGCCTTTGGCGTTTTCGCCGTCGCCAACCACGAGCCGGGCAGCCAGGCGAACGTCTTGGCACGCGGCCTGACGGGCGATGTGGCCGGCGAGCCGGTGGTGATTTCACCGCTGTATAAGCAGCGCTTCCGCCTGCGCGATGGCGTGAGCGTTGATAACGCGGCCCAGCGCATCAGTGCCTGGCCGGTGCGGGTGAAAAACGGCCAGGTATGGATTTTCAGCCAGCCGATGAAAGTGGATAGCAACGTGCCGGCAGCCGCCAGCGAGGCCCCCTGAACGGGGGGCTGGTTCATGAACATCCGGTGTGCCCCTCTGAATAAGTGAAACAGGCGCTCAATATATCGGCAAAATTCGCCCCCGCTAAGCGTATTTCACCCTGCGTTGCAAAGGCTGCCTGGTGTATTCCAGGCTGCCTGCAACAGGCTGGTGTGCAGATGTAAAATATGCGCAACCGGTTGAAGAATTAAACTTTTTGGCAAAAAGTGAAATGCGCGCCGGGGGAATTTCAGGTAAATAAAACCCACCCGGCGAGTGGCGGCTAGGCGGGCTTGAGAAAGCGCCGTGCCAAAGTGTTGCGCACCGGCACGACGATGCGCTCCTGGAACAACAGGCACAGCAGGATGGTGAGCACCACGTAAAGCAGATAACCGGGGATCGACAGCGCCACTTCGCCGGCGGCGGCGATGCAACTCTGCCAACTGTTGAAGCAGCCGAGTGGATCGCCCCGCAGGAACTGCTCTAGCGTGCGGTACAGGTTAAAAAGCGGCACGTGCAGGGCAAAGATGGTCAGCGAGGCGGCGCCCAACCGCGGCGACCAGTGCTGCACCCAGCGGTTGCCCGGCGCGCGCGCCAGGGCGCTCAGGTAGACCAACGCACACTGGGCCGGCAGCAGCAGGCCGTTATGCAGCAGGAAATACCAGTGCCTGGCGCCGTGGGTAAACAGCGCGGTCGCGGTAAAAAAGCAGGCCAGGATGAACAGAATACTGCCCCAGCGCCAGCCCACGCCGTGGCGCTGCTCTTTCATCCGGCGCTGGCGGAAAATACCATAACAGACGATGCCGGCCAGGAACTCGGGCAGGCGCAGCAACGGGCCGCGCTGCAGCAGGCCGGTATAGGGCATACCGTATTGATGGTGCCAAACGGCCCAAACCGGCGGCAGCAGGTAAAGCCCCCACAGCAGGAAGAACCACAACACTTTTCGGCGCGCCGCCAGCAAACGCGGCGCGCACTGTGGGAAAAACAGATAAAAGAAAAACAGGGTGGAAAGCGACCACAACGGGGCGTTGAAGGTGAGAAAGTAGGGGTTCCAGGCCTGTAGCATCAGCAGTTGCAGCACGATGTTGAACGTGAGCTGGGGATCGGTCATGTAATGGCGCAGGATTTCCGGGCTGACGTCTTCATTGGTGTCGTACACCACAAAGCGCAGGCTGGCCGTCGGGCCTTCCGGCGGGATATCCCACCATTGCATCAGGGTGACCACCAGCATGGAGGAGAGCAACGCAATGATATGAATCGGGTACAGGTTGAAAAAACGCTTGGCCCAGAAGGTTTTGGCCGGCTCACGCATCTGGTTGCCGTTGCAATAGACGTGCGTCAGCAGAAAGCCCGACAGCACAAAAAAGGTGCTGGTGGCAAAAAAGCCCATGCTGGTCAGCTCAGCTAAAAAGGGCACTTTCCTGATCTGTGGATATTGGTGCAGCGTGTGATAAATCATCACGTAGCAGCCCAAAAGAAAACGCAGCCATTCCAGGCCAATAAACCGTTCTTTACGTTGCTGTTTTACCACTAGCGGCTCCTGCATGTAGGGTTTAATAAACGTGACAGTGTCATTTTTTAATGGTTAAAATATTTATCTAATTGTTTTAATTGCATTTAACTTATGAGCGGCGCGATTGTGGGCGGCGCCAGACGTGAAAAAGACCGGCATAGGCTATTCGTTATTGCCGGGGCTGGCAATGCGCCGTGTGCAATGAAGTTGAAAACAACGATGTGCTATAGTTGCCAAAGTTTAGTTGTCTGTTGTCAGGAGCGGCTGCAGTAAAGAATGCGAGTGCCTTGCCGTTGGGAAGACGGTGTGGCGAAGGTGTAATGGCAGTTATTCAAGTGTTGTATATTACAGTACGAAAGCAACGGTGTGTGTCTCCTCTGCGCTGGGTATGGCTGGCGGGGGGGCTGTTGTCGGGCTTTTTTCAGTCGCCGGCCCTGGCGTTCGACGCGCAAGCGTTGCCCGATCTCGGCAGTGGCGCCGTGAGCAACACCGAGAGTGAGCGAGAGAAAAACTGGGCTGAGGTTGCCAAAAGCCTGGGTGAAAGCAGCATGAACCAGTCTTCGGGGCAACAGGCGCGCACTAACGCCGCCAACTATATGCTGGGCAAAGCCTCTACGGTACTGCAGCAGCAGGCACGGGATTTTCTTTCCCCGCTGGGTACTACCAGCCTGTCGTTGATGATGGCGGACGACGGTGGCTTTGCCGGCAGCCGCGGCCAATTGTTCAGCCCTCTGCATGAAAACGGTAACCTGTTAACCTACAGCCAACTGGGCTTTTGGCAAAAAACGGACAGTTCGTTGGCCAACCTGGCGCTTGGTCAGCGCTGGATGTCGGGTGACTGGATGCTGGGCTACAACACTGTGCTGGATCGCGATATTACCTATCAGCGTAACCGCGGCAGCCTGGGGGCCGAAGCCTGGGGTGACTATCTGCGGTTTTCGGCGAATTATTATTACCCGCTTTCTTCCTTCAAACCACAGACCAGCGGGGCTGCGCTACTCAGCCGCCCGGCACGCGGCTACGATATGACCACGCAGGGCTACCTGCCGTTTTACCGTCAGATTGGCGCATCGTTCCGCTATGAACAATACCTTGGCGATAATATCGATCTGTTCGGCAGCGGCAATCGGTATAGCGATCCGCGCGCCGTTAAGTTCAGCCTTAACTATACCCCGGTGCCTTTGGTGACGGTAAAAGCCAACCACCAGTTGGGCGAGGGGGGTGAAACTCAGGATTCGCTGGAGCTGTCGCTCAACTATCGCCTTGGCGTGCCGTTGGAAAAACAGCTCCAGTCACAGTACGTCGCTGATGCTAAATCGCTGCGCGGCGGGCGTTATGACAGTATTGAGCGCAATAATGACCCGGTGTTGGCGTTCCAGCAGCGTAAAACGCTGCAGGTGTTCCTGGCCACGCCGCCGTGGAGCCTGCGGGAAGGGGAAACGCTGCCGCTGGTGTTGGAGATTAAAAGCAAAAACCCCATCGCCCGCGTCAGTTGGCAAGGCGATACCCAGATGTTGAGCCTTACCCCGCCGCAAAACAACAACGATCCGCACGGCTGGAGCGTAATTATGCCTAAATGGGATACCTCCGAGGGGGCGGAGAACCGCTACCGGCTGTCGGTGACGCTGGAAGATGACAAACAGCAGCGCGTGACTTCCAACTGGATTACCCTGCAGGTCACCGCGCCGCTTTCGTTATCCAGCGGCGAGGAACCGGTGCCCACCCTTCCGGCGAGCAGTTAGGCCAGCTTAGCTGTTTTTGCTCTGCAGGGCCCAGACGGCAGCTTCAACGCGTGATTTCAGCTTCATCTTCTTCAACAGGTGTTTGACGTGAACTTTGACGGTGCTTTCGGTGATCGTCAGCTTACGGGCGATCATTTTATTCGGCAGCCCCTGGGCAATCAGTTTGAGAATATCGCGTTCGCGCGGCGTAAGTTGCTGAATATCGCGCTCACCGTTCGGGCGCTGTTCGCGCAGGCTGGCGGCCAGGATCGGCGTGAGCGCTTCGCTTAACACCATCTGCCCGGCCGCCGCCTGATGCAGGGCCTTGAGCAGGTCTTCCGGCTCCATATCCTTCAGCAGGTAGCCGTCGGCCCCGTGCTTGAGGGCGCTGACCACATCGTCTTCGTTGTTGGATACGCTGAAGACCACAATCCGCCCAGACAGAGCGATGGTGCGCAACCGATCCAGCGTTTCCAGCCCGTTAATACCCGGCATGTTCAGATCAAGCAGGATTAAATCTGGATCCAGCTCTTCAGCCAGCGTGACGCCCTGTTCGCCATTGCTGGCTTCGGCCACGACGCGCAGGCGTGCATCCATGCTGATGAGCTGCTTCACGCCGTTACGCAGCATCGGGTGATCGTCAATCAGTAACAGAGTAGCGGCTTCTTCGTTGGTCATGGTGTCTCCTGTGTTCAGGCTGTGTCTGGGCGGAACGTCACCCGGACTTCGGTACCGCCGCCGTGGCGGGGAAGAATTTCGCAACGGCCGTGCAGGCTTTTGGCGCGATCGTGCATGATCATCAGGCCATAGTGGCTTGGCCGTTCGCGCTGTTGCGGCAAGCCGCGGCCGTTATCGCAGACGCTGAGGGTGACTTCCCCGTGCCGGCTGCTGACGCGGATCTGCACCTGGCTTGCCTGCGCGTGTTTATAAATATTGCTCAGCGCTTCACGGGCGATTTGCAACAGGTGTATTGCCTGATATGGCGGCACCATGCGCGGCTTGAGTTGGTAATCGAACGTGATTTCCAACCCCAGGCGCGGGTTGAACTCCTGCACGGTGGCCTGCAGCGCGGCCAACAGGCCTGGCTCGGTGAGTTGCAGGCGGAAGGTGGTAAGCAGCTCGCGTAACTGGCGGTAGGCGGTATTCAACTCTTCACGCATTTGCCGCACCAGATCCTGCGCCGCCGGTACCAGGGTTTCGCCCTGCATTTGCAGGCAACTGACCTGCATCTTGAGGCACGAGAGCGATTGGGCGATAGAATCGTGCAGCTCGCGTGCGATGGCAGCGCGCTCCTCCATCAGCATCAGCTGTTGCCGGTGATCCACCTGGCGTTCAATCGCCAGCACGCTGGTCAACTGTTCCGCCAGCAAATCAATCAGCCGCCGCTGCTCGTCGTTCAGCGGCTGATGGCGATCGTGCTGCGCGACGATCAGCCCGTAACTGCCGAGTTTATCGTGCAGGCTCCAGCTTAGGGTGGTTTCATCGCCAGGCACGGCGGTGTTGCCCGTGGGGCGTGAGGCGTACTCCGCCGCGGCGCTTTGCGGGCTAAACTGCGCCGCGCCGTTGTTTTCATACAGGCGCACCTGGATCGCCTGCAAAGGGGTGAGAGCCTGCAGTTGATCAATCACCGGCGGTAGGCGGGCGCTTAGCGGTTGATTGGCGTGCAACTGGCGGCTGGCCTGATACAGAAACGCCAACACCTGGTTTTTTTGCTGCAGATCGGCGGTTTTTTCCGCCACCCGCTGTTCCAGCCGGCCATACATGGCCGACAGTTCGTCAGACATGCTATTGAGTGCGTAGCCAAGCGAAGCCATTTCATCATGGCGGCGGCTGGGCGGGGTAAAACGGCCGCTGAAATTGCCTTGGCCGACGGCCTGCGCCATGGTGAGCAGTTGCCGCCAGGGGTGCAACAGGCGCTGGCGCAGGTAGCCAATGGTCGCCAGCAACAGCAGCAGGGTGAGGGCGATAAAGCCCGCCTGCACCAGCGTCACCAACCCTAACTGCCGTTCGGTCTGGCGATCGATACTGGATACCAGCTTATCCAGCAGGCTGACAAAATGCGCCACCTGCGTGCTGGCGTCGGCGGGGCGCTGCGCCTGGCGCAAGTGCGGCAGCAGCGTTTGTTGCCCGTACTCGCGCAGTGCGTCGAACTGGCTTGTTAACCCCTCCTGCTTGACCGCGCTTTGTAGCGCCAGGCTGTTTTCATCCTGCGCCATTTGCAGTATCAGCCGTTCGCTGTCCGCATCCAACGGCACCTGCGCCAACAGACGATAGCTTTGCATCCGCAGCGAGCCGGCTTTGTTGATCGCATGGGCATTCCCCTGAATGCTTTGCGACATCCAGGCGGAAATCCCCATTCCGCCGATGCCCAGCAGGCTGAGCAGTAGCATCAACAGTGAAACCTGATGCACAATGGAAAGCGAAACCAGCAGGCGTTTCATGCGTTGTGGATCCCCGTTAAAAACGTGGCGGCCTCTGGGCAAACGGCTTGCCGCCAGGTAACAATTCTGCACTATTTTTCATTATCCCCCGGCATAACCATATACTCCAAACGAAGTACCTATTAATTTCCACCTGGGTGGGTGATCGCCATTCAGTATGCAGGGTTTTTAACTAGCAGATTGATTTTCTGTATTTTTACCCGGTCAGGCTAACTACTTATTTAGGATCGAGTGATGTTTTTGCCCGCGAAACAACCCATCATCCCCTTGATTTACGTCAACTTTGGGGCGGGTGCGGATCAATAGGGTGGGTGGCATTCTCACAGCCTTTCTGAGGTCTTTATGTCGCAAATCTCAACGCCATCATTGAAGAAAACGGGCGCGGTTATCCAGGATTGGCAACCTGAAAACGCCATATTCTGGCAACAGCAGGGGCGCCGCATCGCTCAGCGTAACCTATGGATTTCCATCCCCTGCCTGCTGTTGTCTTTCTGCGTTTGGATGCTGTTTAGTGCGGTAGCGGTTAACCTGAACAAAGTGGGCTTTGCGTTTACCACCGATCAGCTGTTTATGCTGGCAGCGCTGCCTTCCGTTTCCGGGGCTATTCTGCGGGTGCCCTACGCATTGATGATCCCGCTGTTCGGCGGCCGGCGCTGGACCGCCATCAGCACCTGCTTGCTGTTGGTTCCCTGCATCTGGCTCGGCCTGGCCGTTCAGGATCCGTCCACGCCGTTTAATGTCTTCGTGCTGATTTCGCTGCTGTGTGGCTTCGGCGGCGCTAACTTTGCTTCCAGCATGGCCAATATCAGCTTCTTTTTCCCCAAATCCCGGCAGGGCGGGGCCCTGGGGCTGAACGGCGGTTTAGGCAACCTGGGGGTAAGCGTAATGCAGCTTATCGCACCACTGGTGGTTTCCTTCGGGGTGTTCGGCTTTGTTGGCGGCGATGGCCAATTGCAGCCCGACGGCAGTTCGCTATGGTTGGAGAACGCCTCCTGGATCTGGGTGCCTTTCCTGCTGTTGGCTACCGTAGCCGCCTGGTTCGGCATGAACGATTTGGCAGCGTCGAAAGCCTCGATTCGCCAACAGCTACCGGTGCTTAAACGTGGCCATCTCTGGGTGCTGAGCCTGTTGTACCTGGCGACCTTCGGTTCGTTTATCGGCTTTTCCGCCGGTTTCGCCATGTTATCGAAAACCCAGTTCCCGGACGTGGTGATCCTGCACTATGCCTTCTTTGGCCCTTTCCTGGGGGCGCTGGCGCGGCCGGTCGGTGGTGCGCTCTCCGATCGTTTCGGCGGGGTGCGGGTGACGCTGATTAACTTTGTGTTGATGGCGGTCTTTGCCGGGGTGTTGTTCCTCACTCTGCCTGGCGCAGGGCAGGCAGGGGCGTTTATGGCGTTTTATGCGGTATTTATGCTGTTGTTTTTAACCGCTGGCCTGGGCAGTGGCTCGACCTTCCAGATGATTGCGGTCGTTTTTCGCAAAATCACCCTTGAACGTGCAAAGGCCAATGGCAAAAGCGACGAACAGGCACAGCGTGAAGCAGTGACCGATTCCGCCGCCGCACTGGGGTTTATTTCAGCGATTGGCGCCATCGGCGGGTTCTTTATTCCCAAGGCGTTTGGCACCTCGCTGGCGTTGACTGGTTCGCCGGAAGGCGCGATGAAAATCTTCGTGATTTTCTATCTGCTGTGTGTGGCGATCACCTGGGCGGTTTATGGCCGCAAAAAACGCGGTTGATTTTTCTTCCCCTGCCGAATTTTACCCAGGCAGGGGAGAATTTATCTTTTTTCATTCGCCAGGTTCTGTTTTACGTCAATATCGCTGTTAATCAGTAAAATTCTCATGCTTGCGTTCTGCCAGCATCTACTTTTATAAAATTATTATCTTAGCGCCGATTTTATTTTTATTACTTCGCAGCCTCATTAACCGCTGCGCCATCGTCAGCAATCAGTATTAATTTCAGTTTGATGACATGGCAAAGTAAGAAAATAAATCGATGCTCTCACATCTGCATTTTTTCGTGAGCCTGACCCTCACGAACAAAATATGCCCCGTTTTTCTTTAAAAATGCTCAAATCAGATAACTCTCATTCTGTTTTTTCTGTCTTTTTGTAGGCTATCTCGCTGTTGGATTAACGGTAAAGCCGAGTTATTGTCCAGTATTGGTATGAAATTTTACAATTTCACAAGGTTAACATGACGTAAGGAGTTTTCTTTTTTTATAAAAATCAAATTATTGTGATGATGACACCGTCAGCTAGGGCAAGGAAATGCAATGTTGCCAACAGGGAAAATAAGTAGTTCAAATAGCCAATATCTGATAGAGACACAATGTCTGTAAAAAATGAAATCGGCAATTTTTATAAAAATACATAGTGTTTGAATACGCCTGTTGAGTTTACATTTAATTTCTCGAACATTTTTTCATGTTTCTATAAAAGTGTGCACCATAGGCATACTAAGGAAATTAAAAGTGAATCTTGATAAGAGAATAAAGATTAGGAACCTCGATGTACTGATGCCTGATGGGAAGACGTTCCGTCTACGCTGGAAAGAGTATCAGATACTTTCACTGCTTGTTGCCAGATCGCCTGAACTGGTGACGCGTTCGGAAATTGTGGAAAGTATATGGAAAGGGACATATTGCTCAGATTCGACTATAAATCAAACAATTAAATCTATCCGCCAAAAAATTGGCGACACTAGGCACACCTTGATTCGCACCATTCCCCGCTTGGGCTACAAGGTGGAAAACCAGAACATATTCCACTTCAGCTCCGGTGAAGAAGAGTATTCCAGCGAGGCTACGCTAGCCGTGCCGGACGAGGAACCGCAAGACGCCGGGGAGCAGCGGCCAGAAAAGGTGGTGGCCGAGCTGGCAGAGAGTGATGTACCGGCCGTTCCCACCCCTGACGGCGATTTGGCAACCCAGCCTGCCCTTGCACCGGAAGAGGACGACCAGCCGCCTGAGAACCGTGATAAAGCCCATATTACCCCACGTTTGCCGCATGTGCCCGCCGGGCGGGTAATGAAATACCTGACGGCGTTAGTTTCACTGTTGGTCATTTCGCACTTTTCCTATGTGTTGGGCAATCAAATGCGCCCGACAATTGCCAATGATATTCAGAATAATATGCGTTTAGTATTGACGGTGACGTTCAACGATCCTCTTAATCACGGAACTCAAACTTTACTTTGTTTGTATCAGAGCCAGAATCGGGAGCAGGCCACGCTCGAATGTGTGGACTCCAAGCCGGGAGAGCCAAAACATTTTTCCACCCTTGACAGTTCAAGTGGGATTGGCAATCACTGGTTTGGCCTTATTCTTCCTTATAAAACAAAACAATACCCATCGCTTTATGACATTGAAGTTTAATAATAGATAATATTTCACGACAGGTGTGGATTTTATAAATTTGGTAGATGTTATTTCACCATTTGTTATTTGAAAGGCTAGGGTAGTTTGTCCAGTCTGGTAGCACCAAGAATATTTAGCGTTCTGCCTCATTGTGTGGCGGGAAATAAATATAGGAACCTGGCTGAGTGACAAATTATGCATAAGAGCAAAGTGGCTATTATTGGGGGGGCCGGTTTTATTGGTACTCGATTGGTAAAGCGGCTAAGCAAACGTACCGATCTGCAATTGATCATCATCGATAAACGAAAGAGCGAGCGTTTTCCCGAACTTTATCAATATGGAGATGTTACCCAGACTGAAACGCTGATTGAGCCGCTTCAGGGGTGCGACGCCATTATTAATCTCGCGGCCGAACATAAAGACAATGTTGAACCGATAGCGTTGTATTACCAGGTAAACGTGGAAGGGGCACGCAATGTTTGCCTGGCGGCATCCCGGCTGAATATCCGGCAGATTATCTTCACGTCTTCCGTCGCGGTTTATGGTTTTGTTCAGCGGGAAACCGGGGAAGAAGGGCGTTTTGAGCCATTCAATCACTACGGCAAATCCAAGCTGGAAGCTGAACATGCGTATGACGACTGGCGCAAATCGGCGGGGGGAAATCAACTCACGATCATTCGGCCTACCGTGGTGTTTGGTGAGGACAACCGTGGCAACGTCTATAACCTGTTCCGGCAAATCGCCAGTGGCCGTTTTGTTATGGTAGGCAGCGGCAATAATATGAAATCCATGGCCTATGTGGAAAATATTGCCGCCCGGTTGGAATATGCCCTTGATCATCCATCGGGTTATTTGGTTAGTAACTATGTCGATAAACCAGACTTCACCATGAATCAACTGGTTGATGTTATTTCGTCTGCCTTAGGGAAAAGTAATAAAACGATTCGTATTCCTTATTTCGTTGGCCTTTGCGGCGCCTCCGTGCTCGATATATTGAGTAAAATAAGTCGCCGTAAATTTCCTATCAGCCGTGTTCGTGTACAAAAATTTTGTGCCAGAACGCAATTTAAGACCAATGTTGACAGCGATTTTGTCGCGCCGGTTCATCTTGGTTCGGCGATCGAAAAAACAATTAAGCACGAATTTTTTAACAATTAGTTTTATTCCGGGCTAGCGGAGGGAGTTTCCGCTACCCGATTAATAAATGTGTTTGTGCAGGATCAAATCATGCTGATTTTTTTCCTGGGGTTCGCCGTTCTTTTTTTATTGATAGCGCATTGGGAGCTGTAACCCAAGGGCGGTAGCGTGCCTGAATGACTGGCAGGGTTTTCCGCTTCACGGCCATATAACGTGAAGGAAGCATGACGGAGATAAAGGCGAGCTCAATTAATGAGCGGAGGAACAATGTTATATCAACTGAGCGGGCTATTTATTGTGGTGCTGTTGCTGTTGGTGTTTGCCCGCCAGGTGGCGTTTGCTATTGGGTTGGTGGATAAACCAAGCGATAGGAAGCGTCACCAGGGGCACATTCCATTGGTGGGCGGTATTGTACTTTACCTGGCGATTTTATTGATGCTGCTCTGGCAACCCTTCTGGATGCCGCAAGGGACGGTCTATCTGCTGTGTGTCACCGTGCTGGCGCTGATGGGCGCGCTGGATGACCGTTTCGATTTACCCGTCGCGCCGCGTGTGTTTGCGCAAGGCGGGATTGCGCTGGTGATGATATTGGAAGCCGATATGCAGTTGGAATCGTTCGGCTACCTGCTGGGTAATACCGAGCTGCAACTGGGCGGCCTGACCCTGCTGTTGACGCCGCTGGCGGTATGGGGCGCCATCAATGCCTACAATATGGTTGACGGTATCGACGGCCAGCTCGGCGTACTCTCCTGCGTCACCTTTACCGCGCTGGCGCTGCTGTTTGCTATTAGCGGGCAGATGAACCTGGCGCTGTGGTGCCTGGGGCTGATGGTGGCACTGGCGGCATTCCTGTTGTTCAACCTGGGAATCTTTGGCCAGCAGAACAAGGTGTTTATGGGGGACACCGGCAGCATGGTGATCGGTTTCACCGTGCTGTGGCTGTTGATTGTGGCGACCCAGGGCGAGCAGGCGGTAATGCGGCCGGTCACCGCACTGTGGCTGATTGCCATCCCACTGATGGACATGGTGACGGTGATGGTGCGGCGCTTAATGCGCCATCAAAGCCCGTTCAAAGCCGGGCGCGATCACATCCACCATATTTTGATGCGCCATGGCCTTAACGCCCGCCAGGCGTTGGGCATGAGCTGCATGCTCTCCATCACGCTGGCCTGCGTGGGCATTTGCAGTGAAGTGTTGCTGTTGCCTGAAGATCTTATGCTGCTGGCCTTCATGCTCTGTTTCATCGGTTATTTTTCCCTGCTGCGTGAGCCGCGCGCGGCCACGGTTTTTCCCGAACGGCGCTCTGCCGATCGTTAACCTCTACGCAGGCCGCACGGCCTGCTATTTCACGGTATTTTCATGAATCTTCATTTGCCTCATTTTTTGCCGCTGATGTTATCCGGTGCGCTACTTTCCGGCTGTACCGTTGTTCCCGGCTCGCATTTACCCACCCAGGGCAAAGCCCGCGTAGCGCAACAAGATGATGATTTTGATCTGGACAAGCGGGTGCAGGTTTACCGTATGACGCCGATGCTACTGGAGAAAATGCGCCGCGTAGAGCCGGTGGCTCGGCCCAATCCGCAGTTGGATCAACGTTTGCAGCGTTACCAGTACCGTATCGGTATTGGCGATGTGCTAAACGTCACCGTCTGGGATCATCCTGAATTGACCACGCCGGCCGGCCAGTACCGCAGCGCCAGCGACACCGGTAACTGGGTGCATGCCGACGGTACCATCTTCTATCCCTATATTGGCCGCGTGCCGGTGGTGGGCAAAACGGTGACCGACGTGCGCAGTCTGATCGCCCAGCGCCTGGCGGCCTATGTGGAAAGCCCGCAGGTGGATGTCAGCATTGCCGCTTTCCGTTCGCAAAAAGCTTATGTCACCGGCGAGGTGCAGACCTCGGGCCAGCAGCCGATCACTAACGTACCGCTGACGGTGCTGGACGCCATCAACGCCGCGGGCGGCCTGACGCAAAACGCCGATTGGCGCAATGTGGTGCTGACCCACGACGGCCAGGAACAACGCATCTCGCTGCAGGCGCTGATGCAGCGCGGCGATACCAGCCAGAACCATCTGCTAGCGCCCGGCGACATTCTTTACGTGCCGCGCAATGACGAACTGAAAGTGTTCGTCATGGGCGAGGTGGGCAAACAAAGCACGCTGAAAATGGATCGCAGTGGTATGACGCTGACCGAAGCGTTGGGCAACGCCGAAGGCATCAGCCAGACGGTTGCCGACGCTACCGGCGTGTTTGTGATCCGCCCAACCGGCGGCGGCAACGCCGGGCCGTTGGCCGCGCTCTATCAGTTTGACCTTTCCGACGCCACGGCGCTGGCGATGGGCACCGAATTCCAACTGCAACCTTTTGATGTGGTGTACGTCACGGCGGCGCCGGTAGCGCGCTGGAATCGCCTGATTGCCCAACTGACGCCAACTATCTCCGGTTTTAACGATCTCAGCGAAGCCACGTTGCGGATCCGCAATTGGTAAACCACAACGTCAAAGCAAGGACTATTGAACATGAATAACAGCGCACTGCCCATTGTGATGGCCGAGCAGGATGAAAGACTGGATTGGGAACGGCTGATCGGCCCCCTGTGGGACAACCGCTGGCGCATCACGCTGATCACGGGGATCGCCGGCGTTCTGGGGGTGGCCTACGCGCTGCTGGCCACACCGGTTTACCAGGCCAGCGCGTTGGTGCAGGTGGAAAAGCAGCTATCAGGCGAGTCATTGCTACGCGAAACGTTGGAAAATACGCTGGGCCAGAACCCTGCCACGCAAGATGAAGTTTCGTTGGCCAAATCACGCTATGTCATTGGTAAAACCGTCGACGATCTGGATTTGACGGTGCGTGTGCAGCCTGATTATTTCCCGTTGTTCGGTAAGGGGCTCGCCCGGTTGCGTGGCGAAACGCCGCCGGAAGTGCAGATCAGCGAGATGACCGTACCGGCCGGCATGCAGGGGGAAAGACTCACCCTCACCGTGCAGGATCCGCAGCATGTGGTGTTGAGCTATGCCGATAAGCCCATTCTGGCCGGCGCCGTTGGGCAGGTCTTGAACCAGGGTGGTTGGCGCCTGGCGGTGACGGCGCTGGAGGCGCCGGTCGGCAGCACCTTTACCGTAGTAAAAGTGCCGCGCCAGGCGGCCGTTGATGATTTGCGCAATGCGCTGGATGTCGCATCGGCCGGTAAGGAAAGCGGCATCATGACGTTTAGCCTGACGGAAGAAAACCCACAGCATGCAGAGGATGTCCTCAAAAGCATTACAGAAAATTATCTACAGCAGAATGTAGACCGCAAAACCGAAGAGGCACAGCGCATGCTTGCCTTCCTGCGGGAACAGTTGCCGCGAACCCAGGCTTCCCTCAATGGGGCGGAAAACCAACTGAATCTTTTTCGCCAGCAGAATGATTCCGTCGATTTGTCGCTGGAAGCCAAATCGGTATTGGATACGTTGGTGCAACTGGAAGCCCAGTTAAATGAACTGACGTTCAAAGAATCAGAGATTTCCAAGCTGTATACCCGTGCGCACCCGGCATATCGCGCGCTGTTGGAAAAGCGTGCCACGCTGGAGGCGGAAAAAGCGCGGCTGGGCAAACAGGTACAGGCGTTGCCAAAAACCCAGCAGGAAATTTTGCGCCTGACCCGCGACGTGCAGGTGGATCAACAGATTTACGTGCAACTGATGAACAAGCAGCAGGAACTGAGCATCAGCAAGGCGGGAACGGTAGGGAACGTTCGTATCATCGACGAGGCGGAAACCGCGATGCGGCCAGTGAAGCCGCAAAAAATGCTGATAGTGATCTTTGCACTGTTGATCGGTGGGGTATTGTCGTCATCGGTGGTTTTGCTGCGTGCGGCATTTCATCGCGGTATCAGTAATACCGATGCGTTGGAAAAGCGCGGGATCAACGTCTATGCCACGGTACCGCTCTCGCCGTGGCAGCAAAAACGCAACCGCAGCCAACAGCAACTGTTGGCCAGAAGCAGCGGCACCCAGTTGCCGATCCTGGCGTTGGAGGAGCCGGGTGATTTGTCGGTGGAGGCGATTCGCAGCCTGCGTACCAGCCTGCATTTTGCCATGCTGGAAGCCAAAAATAATATTCTGTTGGTGTCAGGCGCCAGCCCGGTCAGCGGTAAAAGCTTTACCAGCACCAACCTGGCGGTGGTGTTGGCCCAGGCCGGGCAACGGGTGCTGCTGATCGACGCCGATATGCGCAAGGGTTTTCTGCACCGTTGGATGGGCCGCCATGCTCAGCCGGGGCTTTCCGATATGTTGGCCGGCCAGGTGACGACCGAGCAGGTGGTCAAGCGGACGGATGTTGAACAGCTGGATTTTGTTTCCCGTGGTCAGGTGCCGCCTAATCCGTCGGAGTTGCTGATGCACCGGCGCTTTGCCGATTTCTTGCACTGGGCGGAACAGCATTATGATCTGGTGGTGATTGATACCCCGCCGATATTGGCCGTCACCGATGCGGCGATCGTCGGCCGGCATGCCGGCACCGCGTTGATGGTGGTGCGTTTTGAAGTCGATACCGTCAAGCAAGTTGAAATTAGCCTGCGCCGTTTTGAGCAAAATGGCGTGGCGGTCAAAGGCGTGATCCTCAACGGCGTGCTCAAAAGAAGCGCCAATAACGATGCGGGATACTATACCTTCGCCTATCCAAGCTACCAGCAAGAGGCTAAATAACGGCATGAAAACGGTGCTGATGAACTCTCTGTGGCTGATGTTGGAACGGATCTCGCTGAGCCTTTCGGGCATTTTTGTTTCGGTCTACGTCGCGCGTTATCTTGGGCCGGCTCAATATGGGCTGATTAGCTATTTGCTGTCGGTGATCGCAATCGGCGTACCGCTGGTGCAGTTGGGCGCAGATACGGTGCTGTTCAACCGGGTGGCGAAACGCGTGCATAGCGGTATCCGGCTGATGCTGGCTTCAATGCGTATTCGCCGCCAATTATTCGCCGTGATTGCCGTTCCCTTGATGGCCTGGGCGCTGCTGACGCAGGATCGCACCAGCCAGATCATGATGGCCTTGATGTTGGTCAGCGCGTATTTTTCCGTGCAGGACGTGTACAAGATTTATTACGACGCACTGCTGAAATCCAAGTTAAACACCATGATTAACAATGTGGCGCTGCTGCTGTCGATCATCATGCGCCTGGTGTTGGTTAACCTGGAACTGCCGCTGGTATGGTTTGCCGTTCCGTACGTGCTTAGCAGCCTGTTGCCTTATCTGGTACGCAGCGTGTTGTTTCACCGCTCAAGGCTGCCATTGCGGCCTATCGCTAAACGCCATCAGCGTGGCTACGGGCGCTATCTGTTGAAGGTTGGGCTGCCGTTAGCCGTCTCCGGTTTGTCGATCGTCATTTATACACGTATTGATCAGATCATGCTTGGCAACTACCTGGGGGAACATAGCGTTGGTTTATACAGTGCGGCGATTACGCTCAGCCAGGGATGGGTGTTTGTCCCCATGGCGCTCATCACCTCCATGTTGCCAAGCGTGGCCGGCGCGCGCACCCAGCAGTTAAAAGAAGATCGCATCCGCCTGCTGTATTTGGTGGTGTTGCTGTTATCCGCGCCGGTGATCTTGCTGCTCTCGTTGTTTCCCACGCAACTGGTGGTGTTACTGTTCGGCGAGAATTTCCGGGAAACCGCGACGATTCTGGCACTGTGTTCGGTAACCTCATTGTTTTCCGTCATGGGTACCGTTTCTTACCAGGCGATCGTGCTATTCGGCGGTTACCGATTCATTGCGATAAAAATGCCGCTGGCCGCGTTGGTCAATGTGGTGATGAATATTGTATTGATCCCGCGCTACGGCATTCATGGCGCGGCCATTTCAACGTTGATAACCGAGTTTGTTTCATTTTTTGTATTTAATGGTTTTTTCAGGCGAGGACAAATAACCAGGTTGCAGATAACTTGCTATCGTTGTTTGCCCCAGTTAATAGGGAGGGTTAGAGAGATTTATGTTAAGTAGCCTAGTACATGGTTTTTATAAATGCATGCCCGATGCGATATATCATCAGTTAAAATATGCCATGTTCTTTCACAAAATACCGCATTTATCAAAACCGAAATACTACAGTGAAAAGTTGATGCGCAGAAAGGTGTACCCCCGCAGCATCTATACCCAGCTTTCGGATAAATATCAGGTGAGGGATTATATTGCAAAACTGTGGGGGGAAGAGTACCTGATAGAACTGTATGCGCAGGGAGAAACATTAACCGAAGAGATGTACCGGCGTTTACCCAACGCTTTTGTTATCAAGGCTAATCACGGCAGTGGTTATAATCAGCTGGTGTTTGACAAAGCCCAAACCAGCTTTAATGAATTGCGCGCGCTCACAGAAGGCTGGATGCGGCAGAATTTTTACCAGGTTTATCGGGAACGGCATTATAAAGATATTCCACCGCGCATTTTGGTAGAGAAAATGCTGCTGGAAAAGGGGAAGACGCCGAACGATATCAAGATCCACTGTTTTAACCGTGATGGGGAAATCCGCTTTTTTATTCAGATTGATTATCAGCGCTTTATCGATCACCGGCGTGATTTTTTTGATCAGGATTGGAACCGCACGGAAATCCGCATGGGGGTGCCAAACAGCGATGTTCCGATGGCAAAACCGAGCCAACTGCGGCTGATGCTGGCGTTGACGCGCCGGGTCGCTGAGCAGTTTTCGTATGTCAGGGTTGATTTTTACCAGGTGGAAGAGCGGGTTTATTTTGGTGAACTGACTTTTACACCGGGCGCTGGGTTACAAAAACTGCTGCCGGCAACCGTTGAGAAAGAATGGGGGAGCTATTTTTTTGAATAGCCTCATCTACGCTATACAACCATCACGTTATTAATACGCAATTTAACAATATGGTTCGCCTGAAATAATTCCGCAACCTCATCTGAGGTGATGATATTTTTTTGGCCAGCTTCACCCGCTGGGTGTAAATAAAAATCATATCTGCGTGCTATTAATAATTGATTGCGTCTATAGCATTGCCTCTTGCCGTTTTATTAAAAAGAAAACGGCAATGTCTATTAACGGTGAATAACAGTAGCGATTTCTTTATGCCCGTGCTTTACACGCAATATCGCTGAAGCCCGGTGCATGACAGGAATCGTTGACGAAGGGGTATGGAGAAAACATGCAATATCGGAAAGTCGCGATTGTGATTGAAAATATGGCCGGCAAAGGGGGAACCGAGCGTGTCGCCAGCGGTTTAGCCAATGCGCTGGCCGCGCTGCCGGGTTATCAGGTCGATCTGCTATCAATTTGCGGCGATGGCGCGTTTTATCCGCTTGACCGCCAGGTTAACCTGCGGCTGCTTAACGATCGGGCGTTGTGGTGGCCGTGGCGGCTGGCCCGCTTGCTGCGCCATGGCCGATACCACGCCATTATTACCGTTTCGATGGGCAAACTTTCGGTCATTATGGCGCCTTATCTGCGCTTGCTATGCCCGCAAAGCCGCCTGTTGCTCAGTGAGCACGTCAGCTTCTATCAATACCCATGGTTGATGAAATGGCTCAAGATATTTATCTATCGCCTCAGCGATCGCACCGTGTTACTGACACAAAAGGATTTGCTCAACATCCGCCGCTGGGTGCCCGAACAGAAATGCCTGGTGATTGAAAACGTTTCTCCGTTTCCCATTCAATCCGCCTCACCGGCGCTGCGCCAGCCCATTGCGTTGGCGGTAGGGCGCTTATGCCGGCAAAAGGGATTTGATCGCCTGATCTCTGCCTGGGAGAGCATTGTACCGCGGGCTCAGGGCTGGCAGTTGCATATCGTTGGCGACGGGCCGGAACGTCTGGCGCTGCAACAGCAAATCAACACATTGGGTTTGGCGCAGCAGATCAAACTGTTGCCGGCAACGGCCGATATTGCCAGCCATTATCGCCAGGCCGCCATGCTACTGATGACCTCCCGTTATGAAGGCTTGCCGATGGTGCTGATTGAAGCGATGAGTTTTGGTTTGCCGCTGATCGCTTTTGACTGTCAGACCGGGCCGGCCGAGCTGATCGACCACGGCAGTAACGGTTATTTAATTGCGGACGGCGATGTTCAGGCCTTTGGCCAACACATTTTGGCGTTGATGGCGGATGCCGCTCTACGGCACCGCTTTTCCCAACGTTCGCTGGAAAAAGCCGAGCGGTTTATCCCCGAACGTATTTATCCCCAATGGCAGCAGTTAATTGCGTGAGGTTAATATGGAAAGCGTGTCAATTATCATGCCGGCATACAATGCGGCCAGCTTTATCAAACAGTCGATCCTGAGCGTATTGGCGCAGACCTACCAGGATTACCATTTGTATGTGATCGATGATGCCTCCACCGACAATACCGCGGAAGTGATCAAACCGTTTATTCACGATCGGCTGACTTATATTCGCAACGATACTAATCAAGGCGTCGCCGAAACGCGGAATATCGCGATTGAGGCGGCGCGCGGCGGCTATATCGCCTTTTGCGATAGCGACGATATCTGGCACAAGAATAAGCTGGCACGCCAGGTCGGTATTTTGCAGACCGGCCGTTACGATGTCGTGTGTTCGCATTACTACACTTTTGAACAGGATCCGCAGCAAATTAAGCACTACCGCGGCGGCCAGGAGATCATCGCCTATCGCGATATGTTGAAAAGCAATTGGATCGGCAACCTGACCGGGATCTATAACCGGCATCGCACCGGCAAGGTATTCCAGCGCAAGGTGGGGCATGAAGATTATGTGATGTGGCTGTCCGTGATGGAAAAGGCCCGCAATCGCCTTGCCTATTGCGTACCTGAACCATTAGCGTTTTACCGCCTTTCCGCCCAGTCGCTGTCTGGCAACAAAATCAAAGCGGCGGACTGGCAATGGCAAATTTACCGCCGCCATTTAGGCTTCTCCTACCAAAAATCCTGCTATCTGTTTTGTTCCTATTTGTACAACGCGGCGATGAAAAGGCAATGACGTATTCAATATTATCAGGCGCTTGTCTGTCGGCCGGCGTGTGGCTGGCAGGACAGGCGTGCGCGGCCGGCTGTGCGGATAACCTGATCGAAAACGGTGGGTTTGAGCTAGGGGAGCAAGGTTGGGTGCTATCGGCCGGCGAAATTATCACCGGCGGCCGCACTGGGCAGGCCAGCCTGCGCTATCAGAATAGCGATCCTGAACGTTACTACACGATGACCCAACAATTGCGCGTTAAGCCCGGGCAGGCGCTTGATTTTGGCGTTTGGGTGAAGGGTGCAGATTTACAGGGGGACGCCGACGATCGGGGGGCGGGTATTTTCGTCGAAAGTTACGATGCGGATGGGCGCTATCTGGCAGGAAGCCATCCGCAGGGCATGGTCGGCACCGGTGATTGGCAGCCTGTCGCGGGCCGTTTTTTGGTGCCGGCACGGGCGGCGGAAGTGACGCTCGGCGTCTACTTTCGCCGGGGCACCACGGGGCGCGCAGAGTTTGATGATGTCTATGCCTGCCTGCAACCCACCGCGCCGGTGCTTTACCAGGTGCGGGCAGACGACGAGGTGGCACTGAGTACCGTTTTCATGCCGGACAAACAACCGGTACAGGTGGATAGCACATTGCTGGATAGCCGCGGTGAGGCGGTTAAACGTGATCGCCGGCATTACCATATAGAAGGAGAACAGCCGGTGCTGTTTGCGCTGCCGGCAACGCTTTCGGCCGGTGAATATCGGTTGCAACAGCGGGTGACCGCGCAAGACTCGCAGCTTAGCCGCTCCAGCGCTATGCCGATCAGTATCAGCAGCCGGCCGCCAAAAGTCGCATTGGATGCACAGGGATATACCCTAAAAGACGGTAAGCGTTTTTTCCCGCTTGGGATCTACATGTATGCCGGCATGGCGACCGATGAGCATCTGGCACGCATTCGTGCGGCGGGTTTTAACACGCTGCTGGATTATGACTACGGTGTGAGCAAGGATCCCGGCGGCTATTTCCGCAAGGCGCAGCAACATGATTTACAGGTCATTTATTCCGTGAAGGACTTTTATACCGGCACGCAGTTCGCGCCGGAAACCCACCTGAGTTATCCGGCCCTGACCGCCGCGTATGTAGAGAAACTCAAACACCAGCCTAATCTGCTGGCCTGGTATATCAACGATGAATTGGGGCTGGAATATGTGCCGCAGATTGAAGCAAAGCATCTGCAGATCAAACAGCGCGATCCCGATCATTTGACGTTTCAGGTCGTGGACCGGGCCGGGGCGTTGGACAGCTATTTCAACAGTTCGGATGTGTTGGCCAGCGATCCTTATCCGGTCGGGAAAGATAACGATCTCACCCGTACGTTGCTGTATGCACGCCTGACCAAAATGGCGGCCCGGCAGGCCAAGGGGGCGTGGATTGTCACCCAAATCATGGATCATGCGGCGTATAGCCCCGGGCGAAAACCGCACCAACCCAGTGAAGCCGAGATGCGGAACCAAGCCTGGCTGGGGCTGATTGGCGGCGCGAAAGGGATACTTTTTTATTCCTATACCGATCTGTTTTACAAGCGCAACCGGGGAACGTTCCGGCAGCAAGAGTTTGACGGCATTTGGCAGGGCGTGGCCAAGGTTGCACAGGAGATCGTCAGTTTTACCCCTTACTTGCTCTCGGGCGAAAGCCGGATGCTGCATGGCAATAACACGGCCATTCCGGCCCGGCTGTTTATCGACGGTGGCCGTGGGCTGGTGCTGGTGGTTAATCCCTATTACCGGCCGATGTCCGTGCATTTTGCGCTGCCGGCCGGTTGGCAATGGCAGGAACCACAAGGCGCAGAGTTAGCGTTGCCGGCGATGGGCAGTATGGCGCTGTGGGTACAACGTCAAACGACGGAAAAGGATCGCCAGTGAACACGATGACTCTTAGCCTCATCATCCCCGTTTATAAGGTCGCGGATTATATTGAAGCCTGCCTTCACTCGGTGCTCGCCTCATTGCCGGCCTGGGCGGAGGTGATTATCGTTGATGACGGCAGCCCCGATGATTCGATGGCGATCGCCAAACGGGTTCTGGCGCGTTATCCGCAGGGGCAGGGGCAGGTCGCCATGCTGCGCCAAACCAATCAGGGGTTGAGTGCGGCACGGAATACCGGGATTGCCCACGCGACCGGGCGCTACATTGGTTTCCTTGATTCGGACGATCTGCTGCTGCCGGATTATTTCACTACGCTTGGGCAGTTACTGGCGGAAAACCCGCAGGCGGAAATTGTGGCGTTCAACGCCAGGCGATTTTCCACCGCTGGAGACGCGAGCGCGGGAAACATCATGCACATCGTGCCTGGTGATGTGAAACCGCCGGACAGCGCTGGGCGCCAGGCGTTGTTGCAGGAGAGCTTCAATCGCAGCATGTGGTACGCCTGGGCGCGTATTTATCGTGCGGCGTTGTTTGACGGCGCGCTTTTCCCTGCCGGGCGAAACTTCGAAGATATTCAATTGATACCGCAACTCTACCTGAAGGCGCGCAGCATCGTCACTTGCAGTACGCCTTTGGTGGGGTATCGCGTAAATCCTGCGGGCATTACCCGCGCGCCGAAACGGCGTGATTTGGACGATCTGGACTATGCGCTGGGCCAGGCAAATATTGGCCGGCGTAAAGCGCCTGGCAATCATCTGTATTCCATCCTGTTTGTTACCACGCTGAAAGCCCGCCTGCTGGTTGGGTTGGATTTTTGCGGTTTGCCTGCCGCACTGCGCGAAACGGCGTTATTAAGGCGCCAATATGCGCGTCTACGTGCGGAAGAACAGCGGTTGCTGAGCCGGAAAAACCGGTTGTTCTATCGTAGCCCGTTAGCCTATTACCTGTTGGCCCGCTTATATAACCGTGGCGGATAAGCGGCAGCGAACAGGGCTGGGGAGGGCATGAACAAAATGATTATTGCGGATGAAAAATGATGAGCACCAAAGTTAGTGTGATTATACCCACCTATGGCCGCAGTGAATTACTGATCCGCGCCATTGATAGCGTCCTGGCACAAACCCATGCGCAGGTGGAAGTGATTGTGGTGGATGATAATTCGCCGAGTGAGCCCCAGCGTAAGGCCACGCGCCAGCGCCTGGCGCCTTATATCGGGCAGGGGAAAATAATCTATTATCCACGCCGCCGCAACGGCGGCGGTTCACGCGCGCGCAATAGCGGTATTCTGCGTGCGACGGGGGAGTACGTTACCTTCCTGGATGATGACGATTACTATCATCCGCAGAAAATTGCCCGCCAGTTGGCCTTTATGCAGACGGGCGGTTATGACGTCAGCCTGTGCGATATGGATATTCTTAAAGACGGGCAGATCAGTGCGGAACATTACTACCGGGCGCGCTGCCAGGGGCTGCAGGACTTTATGTTGGCCGGCGTCGCTTATACCCCGATGATTATGTTGCGTAGAGAGACGGCAATCCGGGTGCGCGGTTTTTTTAATACCCCACGCTATCAGGACCACATCTTTCTGTATCGCTTATTGGCGGCCGGCGCGCACATTGGGATATTGCACGAGCGGCTGGCGGTACATAACGATCACGACGGCGAACGTATTACCTATAGCGCGAAAGGCATTGTCGGTTACCAGCACAAGATGTGCTTTGAACGCCGCCTGATGCCAATGATTTCGCCACAGGCGCGCAAGATCATGCAGTTGCGCCATACCTGTATCCGTTCGCGCATTCTGACCGATAACCACAGCCGTATTAGCGGCATATTGCATGGGATGAAGGGGATTATTTACATCAACAGCGGTTCTGCGGCTGGGGTTTATGTCAAAAATATTCTCCGCAACGCCTTTTTCAAAGGCCAGCCTTTCTGACGGTGTCCCCATCGTTCGGTGCCGCCGTACCAGGGTAAATTCGGTTTCTTTGTCTTGATGGCCGCCGCGCCATCAAGCTGATAGAGAAGATTAATTTAGAGGATATTTATGCGTGTTGAACGCTCGGCAGTGATTGGCAGCGTATTGTTGCTGATCATGCCGCTATTGGCTTTATTACACAGCATTGCCACGTTACGTTCAGGCAATCGGAATTCATCGGCCTATTTCATTATTGCGGTTTGCTATTTCTTCCTTTTCCTTAAAATACCACCGTTGTCCGATCTTTATCGTCATTATTCTGTTTATGAATCGATCAATTCCGCCACCCATTTGAGCGACATTATGCTGGGTAAAGTGGATTTGATTTTGCATGCCAATATTTATCTTTTTAAAACCCTCGGCGTGCCATTTTATATTATCCCGGCACTGTATGCCGCACTGGGGGTGTATGCTTACCTGAACGCACTGAACATGGTGTCGCTGGCTAGCGGAAAGGTTTTTTCGCCGCGCCAGTTTGTGTTGTTGCACCTGGCGGTGCTGTTCTTGATCAACCCCTTTATCATTGCCATGGGGCTGCGATTTGGCTTTTCCATCGCGATTATGACCCTTGCCATGGTCATGCTTTGTGAACGGAAGCACCTTCATCTGGCCGTATTTCTCCTGCTATTCGCCATGTTGACGCACTTTTCCAGCATGCTGTTACTCGGCGTGTTCCTCTGCAGCCGGTTCTTTTTACTGAACCGCTTACTCACGGTGGTTTTTAGCGCGTTGGCGTTCTTGAACGCCAAATATGCGCTGCCATTTATCCTGTCGCATATTACTATCTCCGGTATTGATAGCTATTCCAGCGTATACACTTCGGGGTTGTATGCCAGTGAATATCTTACCAGTGGCAATGCGAATGGGATGATTAACTTCCTGATTGTCTTATTTCCGGCGTTATTTCTTGGCATATATCTTTTGGCTTACCCTATGCGTAACCAACCTGGCGATATTAGAAATTATGCCGCGTGGTTGGTGGTGTTTATCTTCCTCTCTTCCAGTTCACTTCAGGCGGCCAGTCGTTACGCCAGTGCCGCATCGATTTTTTTGCTTTTTTATTATATTTCCTACCCAGCTTCGTTTATTCGCGGCCGCTTCAATTACTTTTTCCTTTTCCTGATGTTGATGGCAACCGGTTATAACCTGATTGAGAACATCTATGTGCCGCGGCGGCCGATATTGCTTGGGCAGATGTGGGAGTCCCTGTACAACACGCCGTTGTTGAATGTGTTTTATTGCGAAGAGCAGTATGAACGTTACTTAAACCACATCAATCGCGAAAGCGGTGAGTGGATTGGCCATGAAATGGACGGTGCTTAAAACGATAAGGAGCAGACCATGAGCGAAACAGACGTTGTTACGCCGGAAATGTATGGGGCGGGCAACGGCGGCAACGATACCCAGGCATTTATCAACATGTTCAACTTTGCCAATGCCAACAGCAAGGCGGTTATCGCCTGCGGGGTATACCACCTGGATGCGACGAAGGACGGTATCCCGGTGGAGACCAATGTCGATATGAGCCTGGCGACGATCCATTGCCAAACGCATGAAGGGTTGCCTGCTGGGGAAATTTATAATGCCAGTAAAGTAATTTTTTCTTTTCCACAGGATTTTGTCGCGGTCAACGTTACACAAAGCGCGCTGGTCAAAGGGGGCCAGACACTGGCGGGCGGTGCCCTTGGGTTGAAAGGTTATTTGCAATTCGACAGCTCGGATACTTACGTTTACCGTAATGATGCCAATGGATTGGCAACGCAACAGGCTATCGCCAAGTGTGAAACGAATATCATTGATGCTGATGGCCGCCTTAACTGGCCGATTTATATGGGGTTCGCGCAGGCGAAGGATTTCCAACTGCGCTATAAAGCTTTCCTGCATCGCTTGACCTTCAGAGCGCCGAGTTTTAACACCTATGGTGCCCAATTCAAGGCTCTGATTAGTGTGCGCCGCTGCAACGTTACCCTGGAGATGGGCGGATTGTTGGCGTTAGGGCAAATTTATACGGCGTTGCTGATTGAGCAATGCGCCAATACTATCGTCAATAACCAAATCAATCTGCAGCGTCTTGAAAAAGATACCTATTATCTGAACTATTTCATGTTGATTGAGCGCCATGCCAACCTCCAGGTTAACGGCTCGCTACAACAATCCGGCGTGGGCGGTATCGATGGCAATTATTCACGCGGCACACTCCTGCGCGGCGGTTGCTATTATTCTTTTGGCGGCCATGCGGCGATCGCGGATTTTACTGCGCAACAGGTACGCTGGCTGCATCATGCGCATATCAGTGGCTGGGGAGAATTCCATCTACTCGATTGTACCCACGTTCTGCATGAGGCGGGTTACCGAGCGTCGATCGAGATCCGGCCTGATTATGGTTCCAGCTTTGATGGCCGTATCCTGATCCGCAATTTGACGGTGCAAATATCCTCGTTGGCCACGGAATACAAACTGATTAATTGTGCCCGTGTGAAACACACACTGGGCATGCTGGCCAGCGATCCGGATATTGAGGTGGATGGGATATTCATTGATGCGCAACGTCCGCCGCAATCGGCGAATTTTATCGTGGCGCTGGTTGATTATGATGTGGGAGGTGATGGGGGCAAAACGCCGGCCTTTCTTGCCAGTAAGCAGTTGCCGCGCTGTATCTCGCTGCGCAATATTTATGTTCGCTGCAACGTCCCGGTCGTGCTGCGGCCTATTGTACAAAGCGCGGATTACAGCCTGTTGGGCGCGCAACAGATGGCCACGATAACCCGTGGTGGCCAGCCCATTAGGGTTGAGGTGAGCAAGGTGGTAGCCGAAAGCTATTACCGCTATGGCAGTTCGGCCACCGATGGCAACGCTGCCTGGCTGGCCAGTTGGAAGTTTGGCCAGGCGCGAACCAAGCAGATATTCCATCTCTCGGATACGCATTTTCTCACGGTGTGCCATCGAACCCCTTACGATACCACCATTATCTACGATCGCTGTGTGCTGCCAGGCACGTTGGCTGTGGCCGACTGGTTTGAGGAGCCCCAACAAGATGTCACCAGCAGCGATGTGACAGTACGTCATTCACAGGTTATCTCGCCCACCGTAGGCCGGAATGGTGCAGTTTGCGCCGTGCCCGTATCTTATTTGCAGTGTCGCTTTTCCCATAACAGCGAGTACAGTGGCGTATTGCCAACCACCAACACCTATATCGGCGGCGCGGTGGCTAATCAAGTGAAACAGTTCCAGGGCTGTGTTATCGATAATCCCCATAATGCCTTTGAACGGGTTGATGGCACTTTTCAACTGAACGTAGAGAAAAATTACGTAAACAATAAATTTTATCTTAACCGCAACCTTTGAATGATGCGCGCGGGGATATCCCCGCACGCTACCCCTAAATATCCCATGCCGTGTTCCCCGCAGTTCCTCTTGCCGATAATTAATAATTATTTCTTCACTATCAATAAATTAAATAAATACCACCAGATTATTCTTTGGTGGTATTTGCGCCAGTTTCATCGCTTAACGCGTCAGCTTCTCTTGATCGCAATCAACTGGCCTGCGCCAGCCCGTCATTAGGCTGGGTGCCAGATCGAGCAATGTCTATACCCGTGTCTTTCATGCTTCGTTGAAATTCATTGGGTAAACCAATAACGATAAAAGCAGTCAGGAGAAGCCCGGATGAGCAAATTTTTAGACCGGTTTCGCTATTTTAAACAACTGGCCGAGCCGTTCTCTGGTGAGCACGGCCAGACGCTGAACGCCAACCGCGACTGGGAAGACGGTTACCGCAGCCGCTGGCAGCACGACAAAGTGGTGCGTTCTACCCACGGCGTAAACTGTACCGGTTCATGCAGTTGGAAAATCTATGTCAAAAACGGCCTGGTGACCTGGGAAACCCAACAGACCGATTACCCCCGTACCCGCCCCGATTTGCCGAATCATGAACCGCGCGGCTGCCCGCGCGGCGCCAGCTACTCCTGGTATCTTTACAGCGCCAACCGCCTGAAATATCCGCTGATGCGCAAACGCCTGGTTGCACTGTGGCGCGAAGCCAAAGCCCGACACAGCGATCCGGTTGACGCATGGGCTTCCATCGTCAGCGATCCGCAAAAGGCCGCCAGTTATAAAAGTGCGCGCGGCCGCGGTGGCTTTGTGCGCGCCAACTGGCAGGAAGCGAATGAGCTGATCGCCGCCGCCAACGTTTATACCGCCAAAACCTATGGCCCGGATCGCATTATCGGTTTTTCACCCATCCCGGCGATGTCGATGGTTTCTTATGCTGCCGGTGCACGTTATCTGTCGCTGATTGGCGGCGTTTGCCTGAGTTTCTACGATTGGTATTGCGATTTGCCGCCGGCTTCGCCCATGACCTGGGGCGAGCAGACCGACGTGCCCGAATCGGCAGACTGGTACAATTCCTCGTATATCATCGCCTGGGGATCTAACGTGCCGCAGACGCGCACCCCCGACGCGCACTTCTTCACCGAAGTGCGCTACAAAGGCACCAAGACCGTGGCCGTCACGCCGGATTATGCAGAAATCGCCAAGTTGTGCGATCAGTGGCTTAGCCCGAAGCAGGGCACCGACAGCGCAATGGCATTAGCGATGGGCCACGTGATGCTGCGGGAGTTCCACCTGGATCGCGAAGTGGGCTATTTCCGCGATTATGTGCGCCGCTACACCGACATGCCGATGTTGGTTTTGCTGGAAGCGCGCGAGGGCGGTTACTACGCCGCCGGCCGCATGCTGCGCGCCAGCGATCTGGTGGCCGCCCTGGGGCAGGAAAATAACCCGCAATGGAAAACCGTCGCTATCGACAGCCTGAGCGGTGAGCTGGTCGCGCCGCAAGGGGCGATCGGCTTTCGCTGGGGCGAAAAGGGCAAGTGGAACCTGGAACAGCGCGAAGGCGGGCAGCAGCGTGAGATAGTGCTGCAGCTTAGCCTGCTCGGCGCGCACGATGAGGTTGTCGACGTCGGTTTCCCCTACTTTGGCGGCGCGCAAAGCGAACATTTCAACAGCGTGGCGCTTGATGAGATCCTGCTGCACAAACTGCCGATAAAACGCCTGCGGTTGGCGGACGGCAGTGAGGCTCGGGTCGCCAGCGTTTACGATCTCACCCTGGCCAACTATGGCCTGGATCGCGGCCTGAACGATGCCAACTGCGCCACCGATTATGACCAGGTGAAGGCCTATACGCCGGCCTGGGCAGAGCAAATCACCGGCGTATCACGCCACAATATCACCCGTATCGCGCGCGAATTTGCCGAAAACGCCGAGAAAACCCATGGCCGCTCGATGATTATCGTCGGCGCCGGCATCAACCACTGGTACCACATGGATATGACCTACCGTGGGTTGATCAATATGCTGATCTTCTGCGGTTGCGTGGGGCAAAGCGGCGGCGGTTGGGCGCATTACGTCGGCCAGGAGAAGCTGCGCCCGCAAACCGGTTGGCTGCCGCTGGCGTTCGGGCTGGATTGGCAGCGCCCGCCGCGCCATATGAACAGCACTTCATTTTTCTATAACCATTCCAGCCAATGGCGCTATGAAACCGTCGGCCCGCAGGAACTGCTGTCGCCGCTGGCGGACAAAAGCCGTTTCAACTGCAGCCTGATCGATCTCAACGTGCGCGCCGAACGCATGGGCTGGCTGCCTTCCGCGCCGCAGTTGGGCACCAATCCGCTACGTATTGCCGCCCAGGCCGCAGTGGCCGGCCAAACGCCGGTGGATTACACGGTTGCCAGCCTGAAGCAAGGCACACTGCGTTTCGCCGCCGAACAGCCGGATAATCCGCAGAATTTCCCGCGTAACCTGTTCGTTTGGCGTTCCAACCTGTTGGGATCATCCGGCAAGGGGCATGAATACATGCTCAAATACCTGTTGGGCACCGAACACGGTATCCAGGGCAAAGATCTGGGGCAGCAGGGCGGCGTCAAACCGCAGGAAGTGGAGTGGCAGGATCAGGGCGGTGAAGGCAAGCTGGATCTGGTGGTCACGTTGGATTTCCGCATGTCCAGCACCTGTCTGTATTCGGATATCGTCTTGCCGACCGCCACCTGGTACGAAAAAGACGACATGAACACCTCGGACATGCATCCGTTTATCCACCCGTTGTCTGCGGCGGTGGATCCTGCCTGGGAATCCAAGAGCGACTGGGAAATTTATAAAGGCATCGCCAGCAAGTTCTCTGAAGTGTGCGTTGGCCATCTGGGGCAGGAAACCGATGTGGTGACGCTGCCGATCCAGCATGATTCCGCCGCAGAAATGGCGCAGCCGTTCGGCGTGCAGGATTGGAAGCGGGGCGAATGCGATCTGATCCCAGGCCAAACCGCACCACACATCATGCTGGTGGAGCGTGACTACCCGGCGACCTATGAACGCTTCACTGCGCTGGGGCCGCTGCTGGATAAACTGGGCAACGGCGGCAAGGGCATCGGCTGGAACACCCAGCAGGAAGTCGACTTTCTGAAAAAACTCAACTATGTGAAAACCAGCGGCCCGGCGGCCGGCCGGCCGAAGATAGAAAGCGCCATAGACGCGGCAGAAGTGATCCTGTCACTGGCGCCGGAAACCAACGGCCAGGTGGCAGTGAAGGCCTGGCAGGCGCTCAGCAACCTGACCGGGCGCGATCACACCCACCTGGCGCTCAACAAGGAAGACGAGAAAATCCGCTTCCGCGATATTCAGGCCCAGCCGCGCAAGATTATCTCCAGCCCCACCTGGTCCGGCCTGGAAGATGAACACGTTTCGTACAATGCCTGCTATACCAACGTGCATGAGCTGATCCCCTGGCGCACTCTAAGCGGTCGTCAGCAGCTTTATCAAGACCATGAGTGGATGCGGGCGTTCGGGGAGAGCCTGTTGGCTTATCGCCCGCCGATCGACACCCGGGCCGCACAGCCGTTGCTAAACCAAAAGCCTAACGGCAACCCGGAAAAAGCGCTCAACTTCCTGACGCCGCACCAGAAATGGGGGATCCACTCCACCTATAGCGATAACTTGCTGATGCTAACCCTGGCGCGCGGCGGGCCGATTATTTGGCTAAGTGAAGACGACGCCAAATCCCTGGGCATTGTCGACAATGATTGGATCGAAGCCTTTAACGCCAACGGTGCACTGACGGCGCGCGCGGTCGTCAGCCAGCGTATCCCTTCAGGGATGACCATGATGTACCACGCGCAAGAGCGCATCATGAATATCCCCGGCTCGGAAATCACCAGCCAGCGCGGGGGGATCCACAACTCCGTTACCCGCATCAGCCCGAAACCGACTCATATGATCGGCGGCTACGCCCAACTGGCCTATGGCTTTAACTACTACGGCACCGTAGGTTCCAACCGGGATGAGTTTGTAGTAGTGCGCAAGATGAACCGTATTGACTGGCTGGACGGCGAGGGCAACGACAGCGTGCAGGGCAGCCAACAGGAGAAAGCCAAATGAAAATTCGTTCTCAAGTTGGCATGGTGCTGAACCTGGATAAATGCATTGGCTGCCATACCTGCTCGGTCACCTGCAAGAACGTCTGGACCAGCCGTGAAGGGATGGAATACGCCTGGTTCAACAACGTGGAAAGCAAGCCCGGCGTCGGCTACCCGCAGGCCTGGGAAGATCAGGAAAAGTGGAAGGGCGGCTGGATCCGTAAAATCAACGGTAAGCTGGAGCCGCGCATGGGCAACCGCGTCAGCCTGCTGTCCAAGATTTTCGCCAACCCGGACGTGCCGGCGTTGGACGATTACTATGAGCCGTTCGATTACGATTACCAAAATCTGCAGGCGGCGCCGCAGGGCAAACACCAGCCAATCGCCCGCCCGCGTTCGCTGATCACCGGCAAGCGGATGAACAAGATCGAAAATGGGCCGAACTGGGAGGAGATCCTCGGCGGCGAGTTTGAAAAGCGCGCCAAAGATAAAAACTTCGATAGCATGCAAAAGGCGATGTACGGCCAGTTCGAAAACACCTTCATGCTGTATCTGCCGCGCCTGTGTGAGCACTGCCTTAACCCGGCGTGCGTGGCGACCTGCCCCAGCGGCGCCATTTATAAACGCGGTGAAGACGGCATTGTGCTGATCGATCAGGATAAATGCCGTGGCTGGCGTATGTGCCTGACCGGTTGCCCCTACAAAAAAATCTATTTCAACTGGAAAAGCGGCAAATCCGAGAAGTGCATCTTCTGTTACCCGCGTATTGAATCCGGCCAGCCGACGGTATGTTCGGAAACCTGCGTGGGGCGCATCCGCTATCTGGGCGTGCTGTTGTACGACGCCGATCGCATCGAGCAGGCCGCGCTGGCGGAAAACGCGCAGGATCTGTACCGCAGCCAACTGGATATCTTTTTGGATCCCAACGATCCGGCGATCATCGCCCAGGCGCTGCAAGATGGGGTGCCGCAAGGGGTGATCGACGCGGCGCAACAGTCGCCGGTGTACAAAATGGCGGTGGACTGGAAGCTGGCGTTGCCGCTGCACCCGGAATACCGCACCCTGCCGATGGTGTGGTATGTGCCGCCGCTGTCGCCGATCCAGTCCGCTGCGGATGCCGGCGCGCTGGCGCACAGCGGGGTATTGCCGGATGTCGAAAGCCTGCGCATTCCGGTGCAGTACCTGGCCAACCTGCTTACCGCAGGCGACCCAGAGCCGGTGTTGTTGGCATTGAAACGCATGCTGGCGATGCGTCATTACAAACGTGCCGAGAGCGTTGACGGGCAGGTGGACACCCGTGCGCTGGAGCAGGTGGGGCTAACCGAAGCCCAGGCGCAGGAAATGTACCGCTACCTGGCGATCGCCAACTATGAAGACCGTTTCGTGATCCCTTCCAGCCACCGCGAGCTGGCGCGCGAGGCCTTCCCGGAAAGCAAAGGCTGCGGTTTTAGCTTTGGCGATGGTTGCCACGGCAGCGACAGTAAATTCAACCTGTTTAACAGCCGCCGCATTGATGCTATTGACGTGACGGCGAAAACGCCGCGCCGGGAGGACGTATCATGATGGCCCTGCGCGTGATAGCACGCCTGTTGGATTATCCGGATCCGGCGCTGTTCGCGCACCAGTCGGCGTTGATCGCCGCACTGGAAAGCGCTGATGAACTGGCGCCACACCACCGCACGCAACTGAAGGGTTTTATCCAGCGCTTTTGCGCCCGCCCGCTATTGGACGTGCAGGCGGAATACTGCGAACTGTTCGATCGTGGGCGCGCCACCTCGCTGCTGCTGTTTGAACATGTGCACGGGGAATCCCGCGATCGCGGCCAGGCGATGGTCGATCTGATGGCCCAGTATCGGCGGGCCGGGTTGGAAATCAACAGCCGTGAACTGCCGGACTTTTTACCGATGTACCTGGAATATCTGGCCAGCGGCAGCCTGGCGCAGGCGCGCGGCGGGCTACAGGACGTGGCGCCTATTCTGGCACTGCTGGGTGAGCGGCTTAACAGCCGCCAGAGCGCATACAGCGTGCTGTTCGATGCCCTGCTGGCGCTGTCCGGCAGCGGCATACAGGCCGCCGCGTTGCAGCAAAAAGTGGCCGCTGAAGCTCGCGACGATACGCCGCAGGCGCTGGACGCGGTGTGGGAAGAGGAACAGGTCAAGTTCCTTGGGGAGCAAGGGTGCGCATCTGCCCAGCAGGCGGCGCATCAACGCCGCCATGCGCACGCGGTGGCGCCACAGTATCTGGACGTGGCGCAGGCCATGCCGGGTAGAAAAGGGGGCTGACATGCAATTTTTAAATCTTTTCTTCTTCGATATTTACCCGTATCTGGCGGGGGCGGTGTTCCTGATCGGCAGTTGGCTGCGCTATGACTACGGCCAGTACAGCTGGCGCGCCGGCTCCAGCCAGATGCTGGACAAGAAAGGGATGCGGCTGGCTTCCAATCTGTTCCATATCGGCATCATCGGTATCTTTACCGGGCACTTTTTCGGCATGCTGACGCCGCACTGGATGTATGAAGCCTTCTTGCCGATTGCCGTGAAGCAAAAGCTGGCGATGATCGGCGGCGGCGCCTGTGGGGTGATGATGCTGATTGGCGGCGTGATGCTGCTGAAACGCCGGCTGACCAATCCGCGCGTGCGGGCTACCAGCAGCGTGGGCGATATCCTGATTCTAACGTTGCTGGTGGTGCAGGTGGCGCTTGGCCTGTTGACTATTCCGTTTTCAGCCCAGCACATGGACGGCAGCGAGATGCTGAAGTTGGTCGCCTGGGCCCAGGCGGTGGTGACCTTCCATGCCGGGGCGGCGCAGCATCTGGACGGCGTGGCGCTGGTTTTCAAGATCCACATGGTGCTGGGGATGACGCTGTTCATCCTGTTCCCTTTCTGCCGCCTGGTGCATATCTGGAGTGCGCCGGTAGAGTACCTCACCCGCCGCTATCAATTGGTGCGTAACCGCCGCTAAATCATCGGCCCCGTCGTCTGGCGGGGCCGATGGCCTGCCTTTCTGCCGTGTTTCCCGTATTGCCTCTGAATAGTGTAGCTCCTTTGCTCCGTTTTGGTGCGCTGTTGCACCAAAATGGTTTGCTGCGCCGTTGTTGAATAGCGTTGAGAAATTCTTTTCTGCACTGCAACCACGAAAAAATACGTTTTTTTCTGACTGAATAGTTTTTTTTGGTCAATGATGATTTTCCGCCTTATTTTCCCGATTATTCAGTATGAATGCATAAAAAATGCATAATTATGCATTATAACTTGTTGTTTTAAAGGGAAAAATTACGAAGTTGGCGCTTTTTGCCATTCTGGCACGATAGCTGCTCTACACTCTTTATCAATTAATAAGTGTTGTTATGCACACCTTGATATTTATCCGCTTTAGCGCCGGTTTTTAGTGAAATATAGGGCGATATCGCGTTTTTTTATGATGATTTTGTACGCAATTTCCGGCGATGAGGCGAATTATCGCCACGGTGAAAGGGAGCCTGCTACGGGATATTTTTGTTTTATCGCACAATATCCGCTATAGCGCCGGCGCGTACGATCAAATTCAGTATTTCTAAGATGTGAGGTCACGAATGGAACAGCCAATTGCAGTTACCCGCCAGTCTTTTGACGACTGGATGGTGCCGGTTTATGCGCCTGCCGATTTTATCCTGGTACGTGGGGAAGGATCGCAACTTTGGGATCAGCAGGGCAAATCCTACATTGATTTTGCCGGCGGTATTGCGGTCAATGCGCTGGGGCATGCTCACCCGGCCGTCACGGCGGCATTGGCCGAACAGGCGGGGAAACTCTGGCATTTGGGCAATGGCTACACCAATGAGCCGGTGCTGCGCCTGGCAAAAAAACTGATCGACGCCACGTTCGCCGACAAAGTCTTTTTTTGCAACTCCGGTGCGGAAGCCAACGAAGCCGCGTTGAAGCTGGCGCGCAAGTATGCACTGGAACAGGGCAACGCGGCGAAAAACCAAATCGTCGCTTTTAACAATGCATTTCATGGCCGCACGCTGTTTACCGTTTCTGTCGGCGGGCAGCCTAAATATTCGCAGGACTTCGCGCCGCTGCCCGGCGGCATCACTCACGCGCCGTTTAACGATCTGGCGGCGGCGGCCGAAACGATCGGCGATCAGACCTGCGCGGTGATCGTCGAGCCGATCCAGGGCGAGGGCGGCGTGCTGCCGGCAGATCCGGCCTTCCTGCAGGGCCTGCGCGAGCTGTGCGATCGCCATGGCGCACTGTTGATTTTTGATGAAGTGCAAACGGGCGTCGGCCGCACCGGCGATTTGTATGCCTATATGCATTACGGCGTGGTGCCGGATGTGCTGACAACTGCCAAAGCGCTCGGCGCCGGCTTCCCGATTGGCGCGATGCTGACCACCAACAAACTGGCGCCCACCTTTGGCGTGGGCAGCCACGGCACCACCTACGGCGGCAACCCGCTGGCAACGGCGGTGGCGGGCACGGTATTTTCCATCATCAATACCCCACAGGTGTTGGGCGGCGTAAAACAACGCCATGAATGGTTCACCACCGGGCTGAATGCCATTAATCAACAATATGGCATTTTTGCCGAGATCCGCGGTAAAGGGCTGCTGATTGGTTGCGAACTGGCCCCGGCGTTTGCGGGCAAGGCGAAACAGCTCACCAGGCTGGCTAATGAAGAAGGGGTGATTGCGCTGATAGCCGGCCCGAATGTGGTGCGTTTTACCCCTTCGCTGATTATTCCGCAGCAGGATGTGGTTGAAGGTTTAGCGCGTTTTGCCCGTGCCGTGGCACGCCTTTGTTGATGAAAGCGCGGCCGTGCCCAGCCGGGCGGCCGCATGCAAGTTGAGGGTCGCATTATGATGATTATTCGCCCAGTCGCGCGCCGGGATTTAACCGATTTGCTGGCGCTCGCCGGCAAAGGTGGCGTAGGCCTGACTTCCTTGCCGCAAGATGAAGAAACGCTGTCGGCGCGCATCGAACGGGCGCTTCAAACCTGGCAAGGCGAGCTTCCCCGCGCGGAGCAGTGCTACCTGTTCGTGCTGGAAGATACCGAATGTCAGCGGGTGGTGGGGATTAGCGCCCTTGAGGTGGCGGTGGGGCTGACCGAACCCTGGTACAGCTTCCGGGTGGGTACCCAGGTGCATGCCTCAAAGCAATTAGGGGTCTATAAATCGGTGCCGACGCTGTTTTTGAGCAACGACCATACCGGCCATTCGGAGTTGTGCACGCTGTTTCTCGATCCAGACTATCGCCACGGCAGTAACGGCAAGCTGCTTTCCAAGGTACGCTTTATGTTTATGGCCGCCTTTCGCGAGAGTTTTTCACAGAAAGTGATCGCCGAGATGCGCGGCTTTTCTGATGAAAGCGGCCGTTCGCCGTTTTGGGAAAGCATGGGCCGCCATTTCTTCTCGATTGAATTCGCCCAGGCCGACTACCTAAGCGGCACCGGACAAAAAGCGTTTATCGCCGAACTGATGCCAAAGCACCCACTGTATCTGGATTTCCTGGCCGAGGACGCGCAAAAAGCGGTGGGGCAGGTGCACCCGCATACGGCGCCGGCCCGCCGTTTACTGGAGGCGGAAGGGCTGCGCTATCAGGGCTATGTGGATATTTTCGACGGCGGGCCGACGCTCGAAGCCGAGATTGACGAGATCCGCGCGGTGAAAGACAGCCAACGGCTGGAAACCGCGATAGCCGCCGAGCCGGCACGCCCCGATGCGCCGGTTTATCTGGTGAGCAACGATCGCTATCAGGATTATCGCGCCCTGTTGGTGCGGGCCGATCGGGATGGCGATCGGCTGTTGATCGGCACGGATACCGCGGCAATGCTCAGCATCGAGCCTGGTGAGCCAGTGCGGGTGCTCCCCCTTATTCCACAGGAGAAAGCGTAATGTCACACCCTGGGTTGTTAATTAATGGCGCCTGGCTGCCAGGCCACGCCGCTGCATTTGCTAAACATGATCCCGTCAGCGGCCAACGGTTGTGGCAGGCCAACGCTGCGGATGCGGATGACGTCGCCGCGGCGTGCGCTGCGGCCCGCCGCGCATTTCCCGCCTGGGCGCGCACGCCTTTTGAGCAGCGTGAGCAGCGGGTAAAACGCTTTGCCGAACTGTTGGAACAGCATAAATCCGCGTTGGCGGAAGTGATTAGCCGCGAAACCGGCAAGCCACGCTGGGAAACGCTGACCGAAGTTCAGGCGATGGTCGGTAAAGTCGGCATTTCCCTGCGGGCTTACCAGGCCCGCACCGGTGAGAGCCATACGGCAATGCCGGACGGTGCGGCGGTGTTGCGCCATCGCCCGCATGGCGTAATGGCGGTGTTCGGGCCGTACAATTTCCCGGGCCATTTGCCGAACGGGCATATTGTCCCGGCGCTGCTGGCCGGGAATATCGTGGTGTTTAAGCCCAGTGAGTTAACACCGCACACCGCAGAGGAAACGCTCAAACTGTGGCAACAGGCCGGCCTGCCGGATGGGGTGATTAATCTGGTACAGGGCGGGCGAGCAACCGGCGAGGCGCTGGCCGCCAGCCCGGACATCGACGGCCTGTTATTCACCGGCAGCGCGGGCACCGGTTATCACCTGCATCGCCAGTTGGCCGGGCAACCGGAGAAGATCCTGGCGCTGGAAATGGGCGGCAACAACGCGCTGATCGTCGATCAGGCGCTGGATCTGGATGCCGCGGTGAACCTGGCGATCCAGTCGGCGTTTATTTCCGCTGGCCAACGCTGCACCTGCGCCCGACGCATTCTGGTTAAGCGTGGCGCACAGGGGGATGCTTTCATTGCACGCCTGGTGCAGGTGGCGGCGGGGCTGCGTATTGGCCGCTGGGATGACGAACCCCAGCCGTTTATGGGCGGCGTCATCTCGCTGTCGGCGGCTGAACATCTGTTGGCGGCGCAGCAGCGCCTGTTGGCATTGGGCGGTAACGCGCTGTTGGCGATGCGGCAATTGGCCGACAACAGCTCGCTTCTTAGCGCCGGCATCATTGATGTGACCGGGGTGCAGGAACTGCCGGACGAAGAGTATTTCGGGCCGTTGACCACCCTTATCCGTTACGACGATTTTGATCAGGCGCTACAGATTGCCAACCACACGCGCTATGGCCTGTCGGTCGGGTTGGTGTCGCCGGAGCGGGCATTGTTTGAGCGCTTGCTGATTGAAGCGCGCGCCGGCATTGTCAACTGGAACAAACCGTTGACCGGGGCCTCCAGCGCCGCGCCGTTCGGCGGCGTGGGCGCCTCCGGCAACCATCGCCCCAGTGCTTATTACGCGGCGGATTATTGCGCCTGGCCGATGGCTTCGCTGGAAAGCGAGAGCCTGGCGTTGCCGGCCAGTTTACTGCCCGGCGTGTCGTTCGATTGAGACGCCACTGTATTGTTTGCACCGGGCCGGGGGTTCCCCGCCCGAAAGCCATCAAATAAGTCGGCGGCCGGCAGCCTCGGTTGCCGGCGCCGCAGGAGAATAAAATGCCGGGATATGAAGTCAATTTTGATGGGCTGGTGGGCCTGACGCACCATTACGCCGGGTTGTCATATGGCAATGAAGCCTCTGTGCAGCACCAAAACAGCCTGTCCAACCCGAAACTGGCGGCGAAACAAGGGCTGCTGAAAATGAAAGCGTTGGCGGATCTGGGGTTCCGGCAAGCGGTGTTGCCGCCGCAGGAACGGCCGCATATTCCGACGCTGCGCCAACTGGGGTTTGCCGGTTCCGACGAAGCCGTTCTGGCACAGGCGATGCGCACAGCGCCACGGCTGTTATCCGCATTAAGCTCTGCCTCGCCGATGTGGACGGCTAACGCGGCGACGGTTTCGCCTTCCGCAGACAGTGCGGATGGCCGGGTGCATTTCACCGTAGCCAACCTGAACAATAAATTCCACCGGGCGATCGAGGCGGAAACCACCTCGGCGGTGCTGCAAGCGATTTTTCGCGACGAACAGCATTTTGCGCACCATGCCGCTTTGCCGCAGGTGGCGCTGTTTGGCGATGAAGGCGCGGCCAACCATAACCGCCTGGGCGGCGACTATGGCCAGCGAAGCGTGCAGGTGTTCGTCTATGGGCGCCAGGAGTTCGGCGGGGAAGTGGCGCCGGTGCGTTATCCCGCGCGCCAGAGCCGGGAAGCCAGCGAGGCCATCAGCCGCTTGCACCAGTTGGATGAGCGCCATACGGTGTTTATCCAGCAAAACCCCAGCGTGATCGATCAGGGGGTGTTCCATAATGACGTTATCGCCGTCAGTAACCAGCAGGTGCTGTTTCATCATCAGCAGGCCTTTTTGCACCCGGCGCAGGCGCTGGATGAAGTGCGGCGCAAAATGGCGACGCTGGAACAGGAACTGGTGGCGATTGAAGTCCCCACCGAGCGGGTTTCGGTGGCGGATGCGGTGGCGACCTACCTGTTCAACAGCCAGATCCTGACCAAGCCGAACGGCCGCATGCTGATTGTGGTGCCGGAAGAAGCACGCCAGCACAGCGGCGTGTGGGGCTATTTGAATGAAATGGTCGCATCGGGTGGGCCGATTGACGAGATTAACGTGTTTGATTTGCGCGAGAGCATGCGCAACGGCGGCGGCCCGGCCTGCCTGCGGTTACGCGTTGCCTTAACGGAGCAGGAACTGCAGGCGGTGAACCCCGGCGTGCTGATGAACGACCGGCTTTTTGCCGCCCTGAACGCCTGGGTGGATCGCTATTATCGCGATCGCCTAAGCCAGCAGGACCTGGCCGATCCGCAGCTGTTGCGGGAAGGGCGGGAAGCGCTGGATGCGCTGACGGCGATCCTGGGGCTGGGGGCGATTTACGCATTCCAACGTTAAACAAAGGTGTGCATATGCTGGATTTATTAGCCCTGACGCTGGCGGGCGAAACCCCCGCCCAGCCACAAGGGCAGAACCAAAACCTGCGGTGGCGCTGGTTGGGGGAAGGGATACTGGAGCTTTGCCCGCTGCACGGCTACCGCCAGGCAGTGGTCTTGTCGGCAGGCATTCACGGCAATGAAACCGCGCCCATTGAGCTGTTGAACAACCTGGTCAACACGCTGCTGGCCGGGCGCCGGCCGCTGGCGGCGAAGATGCTGATTATGCTTGGCAACCCCGCAGCGATGCGCGCCGGCAAGCGTTATCTGCACAACGATATGAACCGGATGTTTGGCGGGCGCGCCGAGGCGTTCCCCGCCAGCGGCGAAACGGCGCGGGTGCAACTGTTGGAACAGGCGATTGCGGCCTTTTTCGCCGGCGAAAGCGCTGAGCGTTTTCACTATGATTTGCACACCGCGATCCGGGATTCACGATTGCCACGTTTTGGCATTTTGCCTTTCCAGCCAGGGCCATACAGCCATACGCTGCTGGCGGCGCTGGACGCGGCGGCGTTGGATGGTCTGGTGCTGCACAGTGAGCCGGGGGGAACCTTCAGCCACTTTACCTGCGAGCATGCCGGGGCAGCCAGTTGCACGCTGGAGTTGGGCAAGGCGCGCCCGTTTGGGCAAAACGATCTGCAGCAGTTTGCCGCTATTGAACGCGTGCTGCAGGCGGTGACCAGCGGCGAGCCGCTGCCAGCCCGGCAGGGGGCGCCGATACGGGTGTTCCGTGTTGAGACATCGCTGATTAAACGCAGCGCAGCGTTTCGTCTGTATTTGAGCGATGACACCGCCAATTTTACCGAGTTGCCCGAGGGGATGCTGGTGTGCGAACAGCCCCAAGAGGCATATCGGGTGCAACATGCCAAGGCGTGGATCCTGTTCCCCAACCCGAATGTGGCGCTGGGGTTGCGTGCCGGGTTGGTGTTAACCGAGGTTGCGCGCAGTACGCTGTTCTGAGTCTGTGAATAGGCCTTTGTGCTATTAGGGATCGCATCTGCCATTTTATGTCTGGCCGCCGGTGCGATTCCTGTTTCATTTAACCGATAATAACCGCCTAAAATATATCCTTCTCTGTTTCATAAATCGGTAATATCATACCGCCCGACGTGCCTGTTTAAATTAAATATTCGATTAACGCTGACCGGTATTTTCCGCTTTGCCGTTTGGATATATTACGATCAGTTATAGGTAAAACGGATAGCGCCATCACTATAATTTATACTTTCAAGCCCTTAATCCTGAATGAAAAACAACCAAACGCAATGCGTTTTTGCTGCATAATCTATCGCGTAATCATGAAGTAATCATTTATTATTTCATTAATAATCAACATCTTAAATTTTATTTTTCTGGTTTTGTGATACGGCGCCAACAGGTTGCGTATGCTACCGGCGGAATTTTTTTATTTTAACTTTGGAAACATAATGATAATGTCACAGAGCTCTATGTTCAGGGCCCTATAAAAACTACAAGATCATAGCTCAACAATATAAGTTGGGCATGACGTTTGGGTATTAATTCAAAATCTAGGAATGAATAATGATGAAACGCAGTATATTAGCCTTAGCGGTGCTAGGTAGCCTCACGTCTTTTGCGCACGCAACAGAAATTTATAATAAAGATGGCAACAAGCTCGATCTGTATGGCCGGGTCAATGCCAAACACACCTTCACCGATAACAGCAGCAGCGATGGCGACACCAGTTACGTGCGCCTGGGTTTTAAAGGTGAAACCCAGATCACCGACCAACTGACTGGCTACGGGCAGTGGGAATATCATGTTGCCGCCAACCATGCAGAATCTGAAGGCACTACCGGCACCAAAACCCGCCTGGGTTTTGCCGGCCTGAAGTTCGGCGATTACGGCTCCTTTGACTACGGCCGTAACTATGGCGTGGTCTATGACGCCGCCGCCTATACCGATATGCTGCCAGAATTTGGCGGTGACTCACTGAGCAATACCGACAACTTTATGACCGGGCGTTCTAACGGCCTGGCGACCTACCGTAACCGCGATTTCTTCGGTTTGGTTGATGGCCTGAACGTTGCGTTGCAATACCAGGGCAAGAACGACGCAACCAGCCGCCCGGTGAATCGCCAGAACGGTGATGGCTATGGCTTGTCTGCAAACTATCAGGACATTGGCGGCACCGGTATCGGCGTGGTTGCGGCCTATTCGGCGGCCAACCGCACCAGCGCGCAAAAAACACTGGCCTATGGGCAGGGCGATAGCGCCACGGCATGGTCAACCGCCATCAAATACGACGCTAACCAACTCTATCTGGCGGCGATGTATGCGGAAACCCGCAACCTGACGCCAATCAACGTTCGCGGCACCACCGGCTTTGCCAACAAGGCCCAGGATATTGAAATTGTTGCCCAGTACCAGTTCGAAAATGGCCTGCGCCCGTCTCTGGCATACGTACAGTCGAAGGGTAAGGACATTGAGGGCATCGGCGATGCCGATCTGGTGAAATACGTTGAAATCGGCGCAACGTATTACTTCAACAAAAACATGTACACCTATGTTGATTATAAAATCAACCGTCTGAGCGATAACAACCCACTGAATCTTAACAGCGATGATGTGCTGGCTGTCAGCCTGACCTACCGCTTCTAAAGCGCCGGTGTCTAAACGGACCTGCTAATCACGACGGGGCTACGCATGTTGCGCGGCCCTGTATTTTTGTTGAATTGGCGGGCGATAGGGCTCAAGAGGCATCGTCGGTGGGGGTTAGAAAGGCGCGTATTCGTGCGCGGGCAGCCAGAAGCCGTCAATCCAGTCTTCAACCGGGTAACACCCCGCATGGCGCAGGTTCTGTTCTTTCATTGCGAACAGGCATTGGCGCTCATCGCGCAGTACGTCAACCACAATGTCGGCACAGCCGCCATCCAGATAGCATACAAACATCACTAATGCATACATCGCTTTCCTTCCTTACTGACACAGCCAAATGCCGCCAGGATTTGTCGGTTTCCTGAAGAAGCCGTAACGAATCTGGCCAGGGGGCGACGCATTGAGTATAGGTGAAAAATACGCTAACTGCTTAATCGCGCGGGGCTAATTGAAAAAATCACGTGTGCTGCTAAGCTTAACCTGTCTTAAATAGAGGTAACAACACAACCATCAACAGGAGTGAATATGGGACTGTTTAATTTCGTCAAAGAAGCTGGCGAAAAACTTTGGGACACCGTTACCGGTAATGCCGCCGATCAAAGCGCCAAGCTGAAAGAGCATCTGGACAAGAGTGGGCTGCCGGATACCGATAAAGTTGATGTTAAGGTTGTCGATGGTAAAGCGGTGGTGACGGGCGAAGGCATTAGCCAGGAGTTGAAAGAGAAGATCCTGGTAGCCGTCGGCAATGTGGCTGGCATCAGCGGTGTTGAAGACCATGTTGCGGTGGCGCAGGGCGCGGCTGAAAGCCAATTTTACACGGTGAAAAAGGGCGATACCTTGAGCGCCATCGCCAAAGCGGTTTATGGCAACGCGAATCAGTACAATAAAATTTTCGAAGCCAACAAACCAATGTTAACCCACCCGGACAAGATCTATCCAGGCCAGGTTTTGCGTATCCCGCAGTAAGCTCTGCCCGCATAACGTTACCAACCGGTCATAGACCGGTTTTTTTTATTCGCTTGATGACAGATGCGATATACTCCTGCGACACACACGCCGTTGGCGTGATGAATTAAGACAAACTGCGTGAAAAAAACCCGCAATACCCTAAAAGAAACCGATGACCGTGACGCGCTGGGGGATGTTCCGTTTGCCATCACCGTACTGGCAATGGCATCCTGCTCGCTGATCATTTTGGCGCTCATAGTCACGTTGTGGTTGACATAACGTCATGCACACAGGAGAAAACATGGAGCACAATCTCCACGACGAAACGAAACTGCTCGCTATCATTGGGCTACTGGTTGCTGTACTGCTCGTGGTATCGATACTGTTCGGCATCACTTATTTTTCAGATACCCATGCCGCGCATGAAGGCGTTGATGTGCAAAATTGCTACCTTAAGGCGACTTAGTGTTTGGCTAAAATATGCGCTGTCGCTCGGCTAAGCGCAGCGGCAAATATACATTTCACTGCGCATTCGCCTATTTGCTCCTTATTGGTGCAATCGGATGGTTAAATAGCGTGGCGATTTTCGCGCAAATAAAAAGCAATAAAGTAAGGGATACCAATGGCGGGGTGGGGGCTGCGGGCTGCCATTCCGGCGCATTGCTGCACCTTCCCCGTCAGAACGGGCCTGCCAGCGGGCGGGTAACCCGGTTTCGGTGATGTGATGCAGGATATTTGTACTCATGCTGCCGGCGTTATACTGGATAAGTGTGATCTAACATCCATATTTTTAATCCCGTTAGGCGGGTGCGGTTAAATAGTGATCTCCAGCAAGTAATTAACGCCAATAGGCAATTAAGATACTTCTCATGAACTGAATTACCAACACTGTTAGTTGATGCCTGTGAGGTTGTTATGAGCCAAATACTCTACCGTGCAAGATTGTCCCATGTCGTTATTGTAACGGCAGCGTTTTGGGTTTCTATCGCTACTTTATTGGTGGTGGCGCTAAACTAAGCCGGTTGTTTAAAATAATTTATTTGGCGCTGGGCCCATATTCTGTGGCCTGGCGCAATTAATGTGTATTTTATCCCTTCTTTTGGATTTCCCATCCGCCGTTAGCGATCGTCAATACCCGTCATTCCATAATGCATAGAATGCCTTTGTTCGATTTATTTTCTTTTATTTTAACGAGTTATCACGGGTTGGGGCGAGGGCTGCGCGTAGTGGCCTGGGCTAGGTGCACTCACGCGGTTTTCTGATGGATAATATGCAACGGCGGGTCGATATGCAGATCTACACTGAGATCCTGGCGGAAATCATAAGGCGTGATGTTGAAACGCTTCCTGAACATATAGGTAAAGTGCGACTGCGAGCCAAAACCAAAGTCCATGGCAATGTCGAAGATAGAGGCATCACTGCTGCGCAATTGATACACCGCTCCGGCTAAACGGCGCTCACGGATATATTTGCCCAGCGATATCCCGGTGGCTTCCTTGAACAGTTTTTGCATGTGCCACAGTGAGTAACCGGAATACGCAGCCAGTTCTTCCAGGTGAATGACTCGCCCCAGGTGGGTTTCAACCCATTTGCTGAGGGCGCAGACCAATGAGAGGTGGTGTTCTTGAATCATCAGCGCGTCTGTGTGAGATCTACATGATCGTGAAGTATACACAACTTGCGGCAGGGGACAAAAAAACCGGCCGCCGCGCGCCGTTTAATTCAGACAAATCCAGCGGGCCACCCCGGCATTGGGGGGAGCGCGTCCGCGGCCATGCGTAGAGAACCTGTTGTCAGGCTAATGTAAAAAGGGGTACTCTGAATTTGCCCGCTACCGCCTCAAGTGGTTCAGGCCGCAGTGATAACAGCCAAGACAAAAGCTAGCCGTAACAACGTAGCGTTGATGGGGTGATCGCATGTTAATGACAGTGATTATTACTTTGGTTGTGATTGTGGGCGTTGCTGCTTTTATGGCTGCCCCTACGATAATGGCAAATAATGCGGAAGGTGTGGGAGGTGAAAAACAGTGATTTTTGGCCGATTGATATGCCCCTGTGTGGGCTGACGTTCCTTTAAAGCCTGGGCGATGGCCCGGGCTTTCGTTTTCTGTGCGTTACACGTTTTTGCGTTCGACGGTTTCATCGCCCCAATAAAGCTGGTTGGCGTCGGTTTTGGCAAATGCCTTCGCCAACACTTCGTCGCTGCCTTCTTCCCAAATTTTCTGCGCTAATACTTCGTCATCGCCAGCGGCTTCGAAAATCGCTTCGGCGATTTCAACGGAGGTTTCCCGCACGCTAGCCCAGGATTTGATATTGTGGTTTGCCATAAAAAACTCCCTCTTTATGCATCAATGTGGCATGCGATATCGCAATGGATAGGTAAAGTATAGGCCAGTCCGGCAGTTTTTCCCGGCGCTGACGGCGTATTTATGCTGAAAAATCAGGGCTTGCGCGGCCAGGCGGCGGTAAAATCACGCGGTGCATGTTATTCTGTGCCGCCGCTGAATAAGAAGGAAGATTATTATGTCTACGATTTTGAGCAACGATCAGGAATTGGTGTCCGATCTGGTCGCCTGCCAACTGGTTATTAAACAGATACTGGATGTGATCGATGTGATTGCGCCGACGGAAGTCCGGGATAAAATGGCCAATCAACTGAAAAGCGTTGATTTCTCATCCAACCCGGCGGGGGCGGATCCGGTTACCCGGCGGGCGGTTGAAAAGGCCATCGCGCTGATTGAAATGAAATTCGAACGCTCGTGACACTGTAACTCACGCCGCCAGATAAGCCGTGGTGTGATCAGTCCACCACTGTCTCAATTTTTTTCAGCATCGGGCAGGATGGGGTGCCGATCACACCATTCTCGCCGTTGAGATATTGGGCCGTCACCACGTTACGGGCGCTGAGATATTTGCACTGCAGGCCCAGGCCCGCGACGTTTTTTTGGCTGCCGATGAGCACGCCGTAGCCGGAGAACAACAATGCCCCATAGAGCAGTGCCAACAGTACGCACAACTTCAGTAATTTCTTCACGTTCGCTCCTTATTGTCGATTGCAGGCACGATCTAGCCACGGCTGCCCGCGCCAGGCAACAGTAACAGTCTGAAAGATAGGATTTAACGTATCGTTAAAGTTTGTTTAGGTTGGGTGTGTTAGCATTAAGAACCTATTAACACGTTAACAATGAGGCTGCTAATTTTGTTGCGGAAAAAAATCCTCATGATAATTGCCATCCTTGCAGCATGCCTGTTCTTTTATCTGCTTGCGCTGGATAGCTACTGTGATGAAGATGGGAGCTTTGCGCTCGGTATTTGCTCCATTACCCGTTTTATTCCCTGGTGACGGTTCGGCACTATGCTCTCTTTGCAGATGATGTTGGTATCCCCTGGGGAATGCTAAGATGTGTGCTGTCTTTTTTTTGCCGTTGAAAGGGTAGTCCATGTTCGATTTAGGTGTTGGCCCGGCGGGCCTGGTTTCGTTAGCGGTGGGCATTCTGGCGGTGGCCCTGGGGCTATGGCTGTGGTTCCTGGTCAACCGTGCCAGCGTGCGGGCAAATGAGCAGATACGTCTGCTGCAGGAAATTGCGGAACAGCAGCGCCAACAAACGGCCTTGCTGAAACGCTTGGTGCAGGATGCGCCGGGGGAAGAAACCGCCTCGACGGACGAGGCCGCCCCCGGGTTGGATTTTAGCGGTTTTGTGCCCGAGCGCTGATCGCTATGTGTTTTACCTGTATGCCGCCGTGGCCCCACGGCGGCTGTCATAAATCTGTCGTATCGGCGTCGTAAGGTAGTCCAAACTACTACAGGATGGATTAAGCCGATGATTAAATGGCATGAAGAAAGCGACGCTGAGGTTAACCGCAGCATTGCGTTGCTCACCGGGGAAAACCCGGACAAATGGTACCCCTACGGCGGTATTAAAGGTAAAGACTACTGTAAGAACCCCTCTGACGCCTGGCCGATTATCTGCGCCAACAAAATTAGTCTGAACGCCGACAGCCAGGGCAAGCCCGATCGCTGGCTGGCACGCATCGCTACCCAACAGGGCGAATGGCAGGCAGACAGCAATAGCCCATTGCGGGCCGCGATGATTTGCTTCCTGCTAAGCCGCCAGGCCGAAGGCGTTGAATGCTAACGCCGCATAACGGATAACATCCCCCATTTCCGCGCTCATTTCTGCCGAAAACCGCCCCTTTTGCCTGCCAGGGGGCGCTACTCCTTGCTACCTCCGGGGTTAAATGTTAAAAAACCGCCCGCATTCACACGTGCTAACGCGCGATATTCTGCGTTAACTACGCGGGATGTTCAGTCATATGAGGATAAAATGGGCGGCCAGGTTCAGGATACCGTGCTAAAACGCGGTTTAAAAAACAGACATATACAACTTATTGCGCTTGGCGGAGCGATTGGCACCGGGCTATTTCTCGGCATCGCGCAAACCATCAAAATGGCGGGGCCATCGGTACTGTTGGGGTATGCGATAGGGGGCTTTATTGCCTTTTTGATCATGCGGCAACTGGGCGAAATGGTGGTGGAAGAGCCGGTCGCCGGTTCGTTTAGCCATTTTGCCTATAAATACTGGGGCGACTTCGCCGGTTTTCTTTCCGGCTGGAATTACTGGGCGATGTTTATTCTGGTCGGCATGGCGGAACTGACCGCTGTCGGCATTTATGTTCAGTATTGGTGGCCGGAGATCCCCACCTGGGCTTCGGCGGCGCTGTTCTTTGTGCTGATCAACCTGATTAATTTGGTGAATGTACGGATGTACGGTGAAACCGAGTTCTGGTTTGCCATTATCAAGGTGGCGGCGATCGTCGGGATGATTGGCTTTGGCGCTTATCTGCTGGCCAGCGGCAGCGGCGGGCCGGAAGCCAGCGTGCGCAACCTGTGGCAGCAGGGGGGCTTTATGCCGCACGGTATTTCTGGGCTTATCATGGCGATGGCGGTGATTATGTTTTCGTTCGGCGGGCTGGAAATGGTGGGCATCACCGCGGCAGAAGCGGCAGAACCGCGTACCAGTATCCCCAAGGCCACCAACCAGGTGGTTTATCGTATCTTGATTTTCTACATTGGTTCGCTGGTGGTTCTGTTGTCGCTGTATCCGTGGAGTAACGTTGCGGATGGCGGCAGCCCGTTCGTGTTGATCTTCCATGCGCTCAACAGCAACCTGGTGGCGACGGCCCTTAATGTGGTGGTGCTCACCGCGGCGTTATCGGTGTATAACAGCGGCGTATACTGCAATAGCCGCATGCTGTTTGGCCTGGCTAAGCAGGGCAACGCACCGCAGGCGCTGACCCGGGTGAACAAACGCGGTGTGCCGGTGTTGTCGATTGCGCTGTCGGCGTTGGTGACCTCCATCGGCGTGTTAATCAACTACGTGATGCCTGGCAAGGCGTTTGAGCTGCTGATGGCGCTGGTGGTTTCCACGCTGGTGATTAACTGGGTGATGATTTGCCTGGCGCACATGAAATTCCGTGCGGCGAAAAACCGGCAGGGCGTGATCCCAAGCTTTAAGGCGCTGTGGTACCCGTTTGGCAATTATCTGTGCCTGGCGTTCCTTGGCCTGATTCTGGTGATTATGTATTACAGCGAAGGGATCAGGATTTCGGTGCTGTTGATCCCGGTGTGGATCCTGCTGTTGTGGGTCGGGTTCTTGCTGACGCGCCGTGGTAAAGCGGCCGCGGTGAAATAAACGCCGCCTGCGGCAATAACAATGAGGCGCCCTTGGGCGCCTCTGGCGTTTTATCCGCGTGGCATTAAGGCTCCAGCCTTGTGGCTGCGGCCCAAGAGTTTGCGGCACAGCAGGAACAGGGTTGTCATAATATCAATCGCGACAACGCTGGCTATCAGCAGCCCCAGGATCAGAATGCTTAGCATCGCGCCAAACAGCGCCACCAACGGCGCAGGGATACGCGCCCGCCGCAGTTTCATGGCCAAATACATTTTGCCGTATTGAACCTGGGCCAGCAGTTTGCTGCGGATGCCGCCCTTGCGGGCAGATAATTTGCGTGTTGTAGAACGGCCCATAATTTCCCCTTCATTGAATGACCGAAACAAGTAAAACATAACGTTCTTAAGAAATGCTTAACGGGCTCTGGCGGCCCTTATTGCATGACCACAACTGTGACAACAACATAGTGCGAAAGGTCAGTGGCGATAGAGAGTTTGCCCCATTTTGTGATAATTATCTTATCCTTTGGATGAAAATGGCTGTGGGTTACCGGAGAGCGCCGATGAAGATCACTAACCGTTATTACAATGCCAGCAAGGCGCATCATACGCCGCAAGGGTTTCGCAACCTGGAACCCACCCAGCGCCAGGAGGGCGATTTACAGCGCTGGCGGGCCGAGCGCAAAAAGCTTGGCTTGCCCAAGCCGCCGCAAATGGGGTACCAGCAGTTTACTCAACGCTGGTGGCAGCAGGCCAATCTGCAGGGCAGTAACGATAGCGTATGGTGGCTGGGCCATGCTTCGGTATTGATGCGCTTGGGCGGGCGTTATGTGCTGATTGACCCCGTGCTGTCGCAGCGCGCCTCGCCGCTCAGTTTTTATGGCCCGAAACGCAAAACGCCATCGCCGCTGGCGGTGCGAGACTTGCCCGCCGTGGATGTCCTGCTGATCTCCCATAACCATTATGATCATTTGGATCGGCGCACCATCCGCCAACTGGCCCGGCGTTTCCCGCAGGCCACCTGCGTGGTGCCGTTGGGGCTGAAGCGCTGGTTTCGGCGTTATCGTTTTCAGCGTGTTGAAGAATTGGATTGGTGGGACAGCCTGGCATTGGGCGATCTGACCGTGCACGCGGTGCCCGCACGCCATTGGAGCATGCGCACCCTGTGGGATCGCAACCGTTCTTTGTGGTGCGGGTGGGTTATCCACCACCCGGCGTTGCGCTTTTATTTCTCTGGCGACAGCGGTTATTCCGACCGGTTGGCGGAGATCGGCGCGCGCCTGGGGCCGTTTGATCTGGCGGCGTTGCCGATCGGCGCCTATGCGCCGCGTTGGTTCATGCAAACGCAGCATATGGATCCGCAGCAGTCCGTCCAGTTGTACCAGCAACTGAATGCGCCGCGGGCGTTCCCTATTCACTGGGGGGTGTTCGAACTGGCCGATGAGTCGCTGGATGAACCTCCGCAGCAACTGCACCAGGCGCTGAGCGCCGCGGGCATTACGCCGCATGGTTTTCAACCATTGAAAATCGGCGAGCGGATAGATATCGTTGGCTGCCGTTAGCGGCCATGAGGTGCCTGGGCGCCAAGCCGCGTGGCTGCATAGCTATGCAGCGGTGGCGACGGGGCGCGGTGGGCTATCGCCGCTAACGTTTTGGCCTGTGCGCCTGCGCTGCCGTGCTGTTATCAGGCCACCCGGCGCGTGGCGCAGTAAGCTGATGCGGCTCACATTTATTAAAATTGTTATATGGAATATTAGATTTCATATAGATTCAAAATTTTTAACGTTTTAAGCAGTGCGCAGCCGGGTGCGTTCAGCCCGCTGAATTTGACCATTTTGTTAAAATGCAGACGGGGTGCGGAGTGTGGCGGCATACCCATGCCAAGCAGAAAACAGATAAAGCTTCAACATCTTTTAATCTGTTTAAGCTATTGTTGCGACTGACCGTTTCAAATATGTGCGACGTGTCGATCGGCGATTAAAAATGGCTTGCCATCGCATACAGAGTATGTGATAACGCAATTGGGTAAAACGAGGTACAGTTCTGTATATGTGTGGCATTTTCAGTAAAGAAGTTCTGAGTAAAGACGTTAGCGTTGAATACCGCTTCTCTGCCGATCCTTATCTTAGTGCCTCAAGCAGTAACGACTCTAGTTTGTCTATGTAACGCCTACGGGCGGTTTAAACAATCCAAAGGAAATACTCAAGATGGCAAAGATCAAAGGTCAAGTTAAGTGGTTCAACGAGTCTAAAGGTTTCGGTTTCATCACCCCGGCTGACGGCAGCAAAGATGTGTTCGTACACTTCTCTGCAATCCAGGGTAACGGCTTCAAGACCCTGGCTGAAGGCCAGAACGTTGAGTTCGAAATCCAGGATGGCCAGAAAGGTCCATCTGCAGTTAACGTAACTGCTATCTAATCAGCGTCAGCTGTATAAAAAGCCCGCCATGTGCGGGCTTTTTCGTTGTGATAAACCACCGGTTTTTAGCCTGTTTATTTCCCTTGATGCATGATAATACCGGCATATTGATTACGGCCCTTAATCCCCGGATGGTGGGGATCTGCCGCCCGGCGGTGGCTGTTGCGGCGAAAGCTGGTGTATTTGAAACGGTACGGCAATGCCGGATCCTGATTCAGGGTGCAGATAGTGCAACTGCCAGCCTGATCGACGCCGGCAAAGCCCAGATCTTGTAATTTTCTGGCGGCGATCGCCGCCAAATCCAGGTGCCGGTAGCGTGGGCTGATAAGCGGCGCGGGCAACGGCAGCGTCTGTTGGAACTGCTCCACCAGCGCTTCATCAACCTGATAGCAGCAGGCGCCGGCTGCCGGGCCGATAGTCGCCACCCAGTTGGCCGTGCTGTCTGCGCGATTAATGTGTGCGGCCATGCATTCCAGGATGCCGTTCAACAGCCCGCGCCAGCCAGCGTGCACGGCGCCAATCGCCGTGCCGTCACGGCGGCTGAACAACACCGGCAGGCAATCGGCCGTGAGCACGTTGAGCAGGATGCCCGGCTGCGTGGTGTAAAAACCATCGGCTTCGCCGCAGGCCTGGTGCGGCGCGGTAACGTCAACAATGCGTGTTCCGTGCACCTGTTTCTTTTCTGGCATAGTGTGTTGGTAGCGTGCCAAATGTTCGGGGAGCAGGGCGCCCTTGTTGCCAAAACCGTGCTCAATGGTGGGGATTGCGCCAAGCAGCGCAGAGTAATCAGCCATAAAACATTCTTGCCTGCGTCAGGGAACCAGCCCCCAGTGTAATCAGCTTTGTTCGGCGTTGACCAGCGGAATTAGGCCGTACGCAGCAAGAGGCCGTAGCGCCGTTGTTGCCCTGCGTGGCGGGATGAAACGGGATGTCGCCTTGCAACGTCATTACGCCTTCTTTAGACTAGGCACGCTCCGGCTGGAATGCCTGGGGCTTTGCCTAATGCACCTCTCTTTCTGGAATCTTCGTCATCATGTCTTATCAGTGCCCTTTGTGTCATCAACCGCTCCGTTTTGCCGCCCGCCAGTGGCGTTGCGAGAGCAACCATCAGTTTGACTGTGCGAAAGAAGGTTATGTCAACCTGATGCCGGTGCAGCATAAGCGCTCGAAACAGCCGGGCGACAGTGCGGAAATGATGCAGGCGCGCCGGGCCTTTCTCGATGCGGGATTCTACCGCCCGCTGCAGCAACGGGTGGCTGAACTGTTGGATGATGCGTTGAGCAGCAGCGCAAGCGTTCTGTTGGATATTGGCTGCGGTGAAGGGTATTACACGGCGGAGGTGGCTGCACGGCTCGCACAGCGGCGGGCGTTTAGCACTTACGGGCTGGATGTGGCTAAAGTGGCTATCCGCTATGCTGCGAAACGTTATCCTGCCGTTGCGTTCTGTGTGGCATCCAGCCACCGTTTGCCATTTGCGCAAGCCTCTCTGGATGCGGTACTACGCATTTACGCCCCTTGTAAAGCCGAGGAACTGGCGCGGGTGGTAAAACCCGGCGGGGTGGTGGTGACGGTATCGCCCGGTCCGCGCCATCTTTACCAGCTTAAAGAACAGGTTTACCAGCAAACCCAACTTCATGCCGAGGTTGATGAGCAACTGCCTGGTTTTACCTGTGAAAGCAGTGAACAGCTGAGTTACGCGATGGCTTTGCCGGGCGAACAGGCGGCAAATTTATTACAGATGACGCCGTTTGCCTGGCGCGCCTCGCCGGAGGTTCGGCAAAGCCTGGTGAGCCGTGCGGTATTTGATTGTGAGACGGATTTTACGATCAGGTTGCACCGGCGGCAGGGATAGGCGTTTCTTAAGGGAGAGGGGGAATAGCCAGAGGCCTGCGGTTGGCACCCGGGGTTGCTGGGATGCGCTGTCAGGAAAGATAACCCAGGTGCTCCAGCAAAATATTCACGCCGATGCCAATCAATACGACGCCGCCAATGACTTCCGCCCGTTTGCCAAACAGCGGGCCGATAAAGCGGCCAATCATCATGCCCAGCGTCGCCATGATCATGGTGGCGCAACCGATGGCCATCGCGGTGTGCACGATATTAACCTGCAGGAAGGCCAGGCCGACGCCGATCGCCATCGCATCCAGGCTGGTGGCGATGGCTGTCGCTACCAATACCCAAAAGCCGTGGCGGCGCACTTGTGGTTCTTCCTCGGCGCGGTGGCGCATGCCTTCAACGATCATACGCACGCCCAGAATGAACAGCAGGCTAAACGCCACCCAGTGATCCCATTCCATAATATAGCGGCTGGCATACAGACCAATGCCCCAGCCAATCAGCGGGGTAATGGCTTCGATGATGCCAAAGATAAGGCCGGTACGGAGTGCTTCACGGAAACGGGGTTTATGCAGTGTGGCGCCTTTGCCAATTGATGCAGCGAAAGCATCCATGGACATGCCAAAAGCAAGAATAAGCGTTGCGGATAGATTCATTTGAAATAACCTCGGCCGGGAGCCTCCATATACACGTAACCCACCCCCAACCATACGACGGAGTCACGTGCCTATGGTCTCGCCAACCTTTCCTGGCTACCCGCACCACGTTTTAACAACAAAACGAGTATGTTGATACGGGCGTTTCTGGCTGATACAACCCAGAAACCGGCTACTCCCCAATGACGGGCGCAACCTTATCACATTATTTTTGTTTGAGACAACCCTTAATTATACGCGGCATTTTGTGTAATTGAGACTTATTTTCATTAACGCCAAGTCATTCGAAAAATAAGGGTAATTATTACACAAAAAATAAAGGGAAGAAGCGACAGTGTTGCTGATTAATTACACAGGGTACTGCCGCAGTATAGTGATTGTTATTGTGGTTTTTATATTTTTATTTTTTGATTTTCAAGGAAAAAATGATAGATTTTTTCAAGGTCATCTAATTTCGTTACCTGAATTAATAAACGCCGCTGCTCTAAATCAATGGCCAGGATACCGTCTTCAGATAAATTCATCGCCTTAATACGTGGATATTCAATAAAGGCATTAGCATAGAAAAAACCTTGGGGTTTAAACAACAATTTCGGCCAGCGAATATAGAAAATGTAGACGCTAATCAGCGCTAATGAAATTAATAACCACGTGGTTAATGGCGAACCCTGATTGGTGATATTGCGGTAAACCAAAATGGCGAGCAGGCCGACAAAGATCAGGCAATCGATACGGTTACTGCGTTTCAGCGGCACTTTCAGCAGCGTTTGCCCCTTTATCCGTTCCATACCGAACTCATCATACAGCGCGTACAGCAGCATCAATGCGATAAAAACAACCATTGCGGCATCGGTTAACGACATCCCATCCCCATCAAAATAATAGGCCGGGGGCATGCCCCCGGCGGCTAACGATTACAGGCCCAGCAGGCCAATCCAATAACCCAGAATACCGATGACAAAGAAGCCCAGAATGATCCACAGTGCGTTGACCTTTCTGCGCAGCAGCCACATACAGCCAAAGGTCAGCAGCAGCGGAATCAAACCCGGCATCAACTGGTCAAGGATGGTTTGCACCGTGGTCACCGTGGTTTTACCGGTCTGATCGGTAATACTCGAAACCACCAGCGGCACGTTAACGTGCGTCCACTTGTTGACCAGCGCCCCCATCACAAACAGGCCGAGGATCGACGCCCCTTCCGTCAGTTTCTGCAGGAAGCCGCCGCCCATATCATTGACGATATCCGCGCCTTTACGGTAGCCATAGGCCACACCGTAATAACGCACCATCAGGCGCACCACGTTGAACAGCACGAAGAACAGCACCGGCCCGAGCAGGCTGCCGGTCATGGCGATGCCGGCGCCGAGAGCCGCGAATACCGGGCGCATGGTGCCCCAGAAGATAGGGTCGCCAACCCCGGCCAACGGGCCCATCAGGCCCACTTTGATACCGTTGATAGCGGCATCGTCAATCGGCGCGCCGTTGGCCCGTTGTTCTTCCATCGCCAGCGTGACGCCCAGTACTGGCGCCGCCACGTAAGGGTGGGTGTTGAAGAACTCCAGGTGGCGTTTAATCGCCTGCTTGCGATCGTCGTTGTTCTCCGGGTACAGGCGGCGAATGGCCGGCACCATGGAGAAACAGAACCCCAGCGCCTGCATGCGTTCAAAGTTCCACGAACCCTGGAACAGGTTGGAGCGGAGTACTACGCCGCGAATATCGGCCGGCGTGAGTTTCTTTTGCGTTGCAGTTGTATCAACCATGTCTCTCACCTATTCCTAGTCCAGTTCGTTATCAAGATCGTTGGGCTGTGCGGCACCGCCCTGAACAACCTGTGCTTTGTTGTATTTCGGGCTGAGCTGGATATACAAAATGGCCATCACTACGCCGATGACGCCCAATGCAACCAGGTTGAAGTTGGTGAACGCGGCGGTAACGAAACCCGCGTAGAAGAACGGCATCAGGTAGCCGGCGCGCATCATGTTAATGACCATGGCGTAACCGACGACAACGATCATGCCGCCTGCGATGTTCAGGCCGGTGGTGACCACTTCCGGGATGGAGTTAAGCAGCGTGTGGACGCCTTCGGTGCCGACAGAAACGGCAACGATGACCGCCGGGATGGCGATACGCATCGCCTGCAGCATCAGGGCAGAGACGTGCAGCCAACTGATGGCGCGCAGGCTGCCCCGTTCGGCCGCGCTGTCTGCGGCATGCTGGAAGGCAACGGTGATGGTACGCACGATGATGGTAAGTACCTGGCCTGCCGCCGCCAGCGGGATAGCCAGTGCGATACCGGCCCCTACGCTTTGGCCGCCGGCGATAACCAGAATGGTGGATATGATGGATGCCAGAGCGGCATCCGGTGCGACTGCCGCGCCGATATTCATCCAACCGAGGGCAATCATTTCCAACGTACCGCCGATGATGATGCCGGTTTTCATATCACCGAGGATGATGCCGATCAGGGTACAGGCCACCAATGGGCGGTGGAACTGGAATTCGTCCAGAATGGACCCCATACCGGCAATACATGCAACGATAAATACCAGCACAATCTGAAGAGTGGTAATCTCCATTGTACTTCTCCTATGACCAAATCGCTCTGAGTAAAATAATTACTGGCAGATGCTATTAATTGAGTTTATTAATCAGATCCATCATTTTCAGTTGGTTATCGCTTGATACTTTTCTCACTTCTAATTCAATACCGAGATCGTTTAATTTCTTGAACGCCTCAATATCTTTTTCATCGACTGAAACGGCATTATTTACCTGAGTTTTCCCCTGGCGGAATGCCATGCCCCCGATATTGACCGACTTAATCGCCACGCCGGCGTCAACCACCCGGCAAACGTCGGTCGGGTTAGTGAACAGCAGCATGACGCGATCGCCGGCATATTTAGGGTTATTCCAGACGCGGATCATTTTTGCCACGTCCACCACGTGAGCGGTTACGCCGGGAGGGGCAACCTGGGTGAGCAACGTTTTACGCACATGGTCGGCTGCCACTTCATCACTGATCACGATAATGCGGCTGACGTTGGTTTCTTTGGTCCAGCGGGTGGCAACCTGGCCATGGATCAAGCGGTCATCGATACGCGCCAGACCGATTTTCATATGGTCATTCGGGCCAAGCGGCGCCTGTGGTGCAGCGGCCTGCGGCTTGGGTTGCGCCGCGGGTTTGGCCGGCTCATCGGCAGGTTTTTTCAGCGCTTTAACGCCTTCACGCCCGGTTTCCAGCGCCAGGGCAACCAGCTCGTCAAAGCTTGGGTTGTCGTCGCGCGCCATAAACGTTTCCACCAGCATGGGAATATTAACCCCGGTGACAACTTCATAGTGCTCTTTATCTACGGCAATGCGGCTGGCCGCATTGAATGGACTGCCTCCCCATGTGTCAACCAGGAAAAGGACACCGCCGCTGGTATCCAACTCACTGAGTTTACTAGTATATTTTTCTATCAGGGTTTCGGCGTTTTCTCCGGGAACGAAATCGATAAAGGCGACGTTATCCTGCTCGCCTAGTAGCATTTCCGCTGTTTTCAGCAATTGTTCCGCCGCTGTCCCGTGAGTGCCGATGATAATAGCTATTGCCACTCGCTACCTCCTCATTAAACTTCAGGCACGGATTGTGCGTCTTGCCGCCTTCCTGGCAGCGATTCCTCAGTTCAGATACATTATGGTAGAAATATAAAAAAGCGCCCTTAACACTTATTATCGCAGTTTCAAAAACCTGCGCCGGCTGTGGTAGGACACTGGTAATTATTTTAGTAAGTGAAAAAATAAATTTTGTGACGGCGCTCTGCTATTGAGCGCACGGTTTGATTGAAGTGATACATTTGCAGAATTAATCGACAAGTGCCGGCTTGGGAAAACGGGCCGGGATAAAAATCCCGCTTGCCTGCCCAAAATTTCCTGATAAAGTAATTTCTTCTTTCATCACTCAGGAGTGAAGGGCATCAGCCCACCCTATGGACTGTCACCGAAGTTACTGTTTTCCAAGGTTCTACCCGCCACCTGCTGGCGTAAAATCCACGTCACGGCCGCTCGGCTATTCACCGGTAATCTCATTTTCATCCCGTACCGTATCCACCACTGGCGCCGCCATGCATCAGCACGGCTTGGCTATTCTGTCTTTTTCCGGAGTCTGATATGGAATTTTTAATGGACCCCTCAATTTGGGCAGGTTTATTGACGCTCGTCGTCCTGGAAATTGTTCTGGGTATCGACAACCTGGTGTTTATTGCCATTCTGGCCGACAAACTGCCGCCAAAGCAGCGGGATAAAGCGCGCATTATCGGTCTGTCTTTAGCGCTGTTGATGCGCCTTGGTTTGCTGTCCGTGGTGTCGTGGATGGTGACGTTAACGACGCCGCTGTTTAGCGTGGCGAGCTTTAGTTTCTCCGGCCGCGATCTGATTCTGCTGTTTGGCGGTGTGTTTCTGCTGTTCAAGGCCACCATGGAGTTGCACGAACGCTTGGAAGGGCAAGCCCATCAGGATGGCAGCAACCGCGGTTATGCCAAGTTCTGGGCGGTGGTGGTGCAGATCGTGATCCTTGATGCGGTCTTCTCGCTCGATGCGGTGATTACCGCTGTGGGGATGGTCAACGATCTGCCGGTGATGATGGCGGCGGTAGTGATTGCAATGGCGGTGATGCTGTTGGCATCGAAATCGCTGACTAACTTCGTTAACGCTCACCCGACCATTGTGGTGCTGTGCCTGAGCTTCCTGCTAATGATCGGCTTGAGCCTGATTGCCGAAGGTTTTGGCTTGCACATTCCGAAAGGCTATTTGTACGCCGCGATCGGTTTCTCGATCCTTATCGAGCTGTTTAACCAGATTGCCCGCCGTAACTTCATCAAACACCAGGCGCGCCGCCCGATGCGCGAACGCACGGCGGAAGCCATTATGCGCCTGATGGGGCAACGGCGCGCCCAGCAGCAGGAGGTGGAAGATACGCCACTGCCGGTGGAAGAGGCCTTTGCCGAAGAAGAGCGTTACATGATCAGCGGTGTGTTGACGTTGGCTTCCCGCTCGTTGCGTAGCGTGATGACGCCGCGTAGCGAAATTTCCTGGGTGGACTGCGATCGTTCGCCGGACGACGTGCGGGCTCAGTTACTAGATACGCCGCACAGTCTGTTCCCGGTGTGCCGCGATGAACTGGATGAGATCATCGGCGTGGTGCGCGCCAAGGATTTGCTGGTGGTGCTGGAACAGGGCGGTGATATTGCCGAATTTGCTGCGCATACGCCGCCGATCGTGGTGCCGGATTCGATGGATGTGCTCAAGCTGCTGGGCGTGCTGCGCCGGGCCAAGGGCAGCCTGCTGGTGGTCAGCAACGAATTCGGCGTTGTGCAGGGGCTGGTGACGCCGCTGGACGTGTTGGAAGCCATTGCCGGTGAATTCCCAGACGAAGACGAAACCCCGGAGATTGTGGCCGATGGCGACGGTTGGCTGGTGAAAGGCGGTGCGGACCTGCATTCGCTGGAGCAGGTGCTGGATTGCGGCGATCTGGTCAGCCCAACGGCGGATTATGCCTCGCTGGCGGGGTTCTTGTTGTCCTACTGCGGCCAAATGCCGGCGGTGGGTGAAGTGATTGAGTTGAACCAGCTGCGCTTTGAGATCCGTGTGGGTACCGATTACCGCATTGAGCTGGTGCACATCAGCAAAATCCCCTCGCCGGAGCCAGAAGAAGAGTAACGGGTTGGCTGTTTCAGGTAGCCGCCTGTCGTTGTGTACAAGGCCTGGCCCGGTGCCAGGCCTTGTTATTTGCACTAACGGCCATCAGGCGTGCCGAGCGGGGTATCCTGCGGTGCGGCGGCGCTCAGCCAGTCAGCCCGCATATCCTGCGAACGCAAGTGTTCTTCATAGTGTTGCAGCCATAGCGGAAATTCGTTAATCGGCATCGGTTTGGCAAAATAGAAGCCTTGCAACGCATTAACCCCGCGTGTGCGCAGATGCTCCAACTGTTCCTCGGTTTCGACGCCTTCGGCGACCAGCCTGATTTTAAGGGCGTTAGCCAGCGTGATGATGGTATCCGTCACGGTAGCGTTAATGGCATCGGTACCGATCGCGGCGGTAAAGCTGCGATCGATTTTCAGAATATCGGGGTTGAGCTTCTTCAGATAGCTTAGCGAACTGTGTCCGGTGCCGAAATCATCAATCGCCAGCATGATCCCCATTTCCTTCAATGCCTTGATTTGCTCATAGTGATCGGCCGCCAGTTCGGTGCGCTCGGTCAATTCCAATACCAGCGAAGGCATCGGTTGCGCCGGTTGCCAAAGCCGGTTGATATCCTTAAGCAGGTAGTCGGCGTTGAAGTGTTCAGCAGCCACGTTGATACTGATGTAGAACGAAGGCCGCGGTGGGAACAGGGCCAGGTTTTCTACCACGGTGCTTAACAGGTAGCGCGTCAGCGGGATAATCAACCCGTGCTGTTCCGCCAGCGGAATGAAAACATCAGGCGAAACCCAGCCCTGGCGTTTGTTTTGCAACCGCAGCAGTATTTCCACCCCCATGCAGCGCCCGGTTTCCCCATCAATGATTGGCTGGCAATACACAAGAAACTTGCGGTGGGTGATCGCATGGCTAATATAGTAAGACAGGCTCATGCGGTTGGCGCTGATTAAATAGGCCACATAAGCCGCCAGCAGGCTGATCAGCAAGGCCAACGGGATCTGGTGCGGCAGTTTTTCCAGCGCCAGAATTTCGGCGCTGGGGCCAAAGACGGTGATTGAAAACGGGTATTCGCTGGAGCTGGCGGTATAGCGCAAATCATCGGGCTGGTTTTCCCGGCGCATCAGTTCCCGTTGATTGTAACCCAGGCTAAAGTTGGCAACGTTAAGCTCTACGCGGCGGGCGTAGGGCTCCTGTGGCTCCAACAGGAAGCTGGCCAGCAGTTCGATACTGAAGACCTGCAGCACGCCGCGCGAGCGATCGGCCGGATCCGGCAGCCACATCTGTAAAATGGGGGTGCCTTTGGATACCGTCATTGATGAGCGCAACGCCAGTTTGGTTTCATTGTTGGCCATGCCGGGCAAATTGCTGTTAAACGGATATTGGCGCACGCCAAAGATGCTGGAGCAATAAACATTATCATTTTTAACCAGCAGCATGGCGCGCACCCCGGCATTTTGCACCGTACGATAGCGCAGGGTGGGAATAACGTTTTCGCAGCTTTCATTGAGCAGCGGCATTGAACGCAGCGCTTGCTGGTGTGCGGGCATCAGCACCTGATTGAGTTTTGTGACAATTCGCCCAGCCAGCACCTGCTGGCTTTGCTCGATATCCTTAACTTCCTGATAAAAGCGGCTATACAAAGAAACCAGCAGAACAACGACCCCAACAAAACTGGCCAGCAGCCAGCGATAGTAGCGGTATTTTGTCACGGAGAGCTGGGACATTAACATCCGGTAAATCCTTGTTCGCCAATCAGCCTGAGACTACGGTCAGGCAAAATGCCCACGGAATATTTCTCAATTCTAGCCTGTTGCGATGCAAAATTGATGATAACTCAACAAATTAATTTCACTCTTGCCGCAGTTACAGCGCGCAAAGGGTAAAACGGGTGAGCAGGGGAAAATAAAAAGCGCCAGTGACTATGTCACGTATCGGCGCGAATGTCTTGAAATTGGCAGAGGGAACCCCACAGAGCCTGCGGGGAACAAAAGAGGGGATCAGTCGCACTGCACTTTTATCGCCAAACCGCCGCGTGAGGTTTCACGATATTTGGCATTCATGTCTTTCCCGGTTTCGTACATGGTTTCGATAACTTTATCCAGTGATACGCGTGGTTCGCTGGTGCGCCGCATCGCCATACGGGCGGCATTGATTGCCTTCACGGCGGCGATGGCGTTGCGCTCAATGCAGGGCACCTGAACCTGGCCGGCGACCGGATCGCAGGTCAGGCCCAAATTGTGTTCCATGCCGATCTCTGCCGCCACGCAGACCTGCTCCGGGCTGCCGCCCAGCAGTTCGGCCAGCCCGGTCGCCGCCATCGAACAGGCCACGCCCACTTCGCCCTGGCAACCGACTTCTGCCCCAGAGATCGAGGCGTTCATTTTATACAGCACGCCAATTGCCCCGGCGGCCATAAAATAACGGATATAGATGTCCGTGCTGACCGGTGCGATGAAATGGTCGAAATAGGCCAGAACCGCAGGCACAATGCCGCAGGCGCCGTTGGTCGGCGCGGTCACGACGCGCCCGCCGGCGGCGTTTTCTTCGTTTACCGCCAACGCGAACATATTAATCCAGTCGATCACGTTCATTGGATCGCTGGAGTGTTTGTCGGAAGAAACCAGCATCCTGCGCAGCGCCGAGGCCCGGCGTGGCACGCGCAGCGGCCCCGGCAGCACGCCCTCGGTGTTCAGGCCGCGGTCGATACAGGCGCGCATGGTCTGCCAGATGTTGTCGAAGTAGGTTTCAATCTCTTGCCGGTTACGCAGCGAAAGCTCGTTTTTCATCACCATGCCGGACAGCGACAGGCCGGTTTGGCGGCAGTGCTCCAGCATTTCGCGCGCCGAATGGAACGGGTAGGGAACGGATACTTTGCTGAGCGCGGTTTTGCCGAAGTGCTCTTCATCGACGATAAAACCACCGCCGATCGAATAATAGGTTTTGCTGTAAACCCGCTGTTCCCCAGCGAAGGCATGGATTTGCATGCCGTTTTCATGCAGCGGCAGGTTGTCGCTGCGGAACACCATCCCACTATCACGCGGAAAATCCACTTCATGCCGGCCATTGGCCAGCATCAGGCGCTGGCGCTGTTCGACATCGCTGATAAAGCCCGCGATATGATCGATATCCACCGTATCGGGCTGGTTGCCCGCCAGGCCGAGAATAATGGCGATGTCGGTATGGTGGCCTTTGCCGGTTAACGACAGAGAACCGTAAACATCCACCGCGATACGTGTGACGGTGGGCATCAGGCCGCGATTAACCAGATCGTCGGCGAACTGTTTGCCGGCTTTCATTGGCCCCACGGTATGGGAGCTGGATGGCCCAATACCGATTTTGAACATGTCGAAAACGCTAATCACGCGGGAACTCCTTCAAACGGCATGTTGCCAGGGGCTGGCGGGTTAAATCGGCGACAGGGATTTCCGACATTCTATAAGGGCCATACGGCTTGTGTTGCTTTTTTCGCATGAAATAAAATAATCCTTGGTATTGCCAGATAAGCTAACGTCATCTGCGATGAAAGAGGTTTATGGGGTTGCTTTGCCTCATTTTTTATCGCCCGATTGTGTCGGCTCGCATTATCTTTTTTTGTTTATTCTATGAACTTCTTTCTAGTGCTTTGTTCTGCTATATGTTTTTTGAGCGAAATTTATTTATGTAAAGTAGTTGTTTTGCGGCATTTTAGAATGAATCAAGCGGGAAAGGTAGTGGAAAGTGAGCGCAAAAAAGTGATGGCGATCGCTTTCCTGGGGAAAGGTGCATCGCCACGCGGTGCGCGGTGATGAAACCGCCCACGGCCAGGCGCTAGCGGCTAACCTGTTGCGCCAGCCGGCGGATGATCGCGGCGGTTAATCCCCAAATAAACTGGCGTTGATACCAGGAAAGATAAACCCGCTGCCGGCGGTCGCCGCGCTTGATATCCAGCGGATAATAGCGCGTTAACGTCAGCGCCTCCTGCAGCGGGATTTCAAACAGTTCGGCGACTTCCCCTATGTTGGCATGAAAGTGGATATCCGGCGGCACCAGCCCAACCACCGGGGTAACCCGGTAGCCGCTGGTGCTGTCGAATGGCGCCATCTGGCCAAGCACTGTGACGGCCTGCGGGGGAATCGCGACCTCTTCCTGCGCCTCGCGCAGCGCGGTGGCGATGGCGGAACCGTCCGTTGTATCGCTCTTGCCGCCGGGGAAGGCCACCTGGCCAGCATGGTGGCGCAAGATATCGGCGCGGCGGGTGAGCAGCAAGGTCGGCTCCGGGCGGCAGATAATCGGGATCAACACCGCCGCCGGGCGCGAGTGGCGGGATAGGGGCCTGGCCTGCGGCAACTGCAGTTGGAAACGGCGGATAAACTCAACCAATTCGGCTGGATAACAGGGCTGACTCACGAAACGGTAAACTCCCCCAGTTGCGATAAAATACGGCCGACTTTATCCAGGGTTTCCTGATATTCGGCCTGCTCCTGGCTGTCGGCGACAATGCCGCCGCCGGCAGAGCAGTGAATACGGCCATTTTCAGCGATCAGTGTACGGATAGTGATGCTGGTGTCCATGGTGCCGCAGGCGCTGATATAGCCGATACTGCCGCAATACGCATTGCGCCGCTGTGGCTCCAACTCTTCGATAATTTCCATCGCGCGCACCTTCGGCGCGCCGGTAATCGAGCCGCCAGGGAAACAGGCCCGCAGCAGTGCCGTCGGCGGCGTATCGGCCGGCAAAATAGCGGTGATGGTGCTAACCAGGTGATGGACGGCCGGGAACGGCTCCACCACGAACAGCTCCGGCACGCGCACGCTGCCGGGTTGGGCGACGCGGCCAATATCGTTGCGCAGCAGATCGACAATCATCAGGTTCTCGGCCCGATCCTTCTCGGCGTTTGCCAGGCGTTGGGCCTGGCGCGCATCCTCCGCGGCATCGTCCAGCCGCGGTAGCGTGCCTTTGATGGGGCGGGTCTGAATGCGCTGGTTTTCCAGCCACAGAAAGCGCTCCGGCGACACGCTCAAGACCGCATTGTGCGGCAAACGCAGAAAGGCGGAAAATGGCGCGCGGTTACGCGCATTGAGTTGGCGGAATGCCTGCCACTCATTGCCACAGTAGTTGGCAGTGAAACGCTGCGCCAAATTAATTTGGTAGCAGTCGCCGCTGCGCAGGTATTCCTGCACGCGGCGGAACCTGGCGCCATACTGTGTCCGCGACATGTTGGCGCGCCAGGGGCTGGTGAGAGCGAACGGCGGCTGTGGCTGCGCCCGCTGTTGCTGTAGCCATTGCCAGCGTTGTTCGACGTCCCCGTAGCTCAGCAGCACCAGCGTTTTCTGCTGATGATCGGCAACCAGCGCCCAGTCATAAATGCCCACTGCCATATCCGGCAACGCCAGATCCGCCTGCGCCAACTGCGGCAGAGTTTCCACCCGGCGCCCGAGATCATAGCCAAACAGCCCTAGCGCGCCACCTTGAAACGGCAGGCTGTTATCGGGCTGCGGGTGCAAATTGAGCCCGGCCAACTGTTCGTGCAGCAGGGTGAAGGGATCCGCTGCCGAAAGTTGCTGCTGTTCGCCCTGCTGGATCGTGGTGGTTTCGCCGCGCGTGACCAGAGTGATGCGCGGTTCGGCGACCAGAATGTCAAAACGGCTATGGGCATGTTCGGCAAAGCCCGAATGCAGCAGCATGGCCCAGGGCCGCTGCGCCAGCGGCGCAAAGATGTCCAACAGGGCTTCAGGGGTATAAGGCAGTGATTTAAGGCTCGGGGTGTTTCCACTCATTGGGTCAACTAAACCTGGCTAACGGGGCTAAGACATCGTGTGCGCCATTTTGCCACACTCGCCCGGCCCGTGCATGTATTGCCGCCGCCGGGCTGATGGTAATAACAGGCATTGGGGTTCTCGGGCTTAGGGCGTATACTCACCCTCCACTTTAGCGGGGAGAAACGTATGATATCGGGTATGCCGGCTCTGACTCATCAGGAACAACAGGAAGCAGCGGAACGTATCCACCAGTTGATGCAAGAGGGCATGAGCAGTGGCGAAGCCATTGCGCGCGTTGCACAGGAGATCAGAGAACATCATCAGGGCGGCCGTGTGGCGGTGATGTTTGATGATGAAGACGAGATGAACGCAGAAAACGCAGAATCCTCAGACGAAGAGGACGACGAGAATGACGATCCCGAAAGCGCCTATTAAGCCGCGTAGCCTGTAATAGATAGAGTAGGGCTAAAGCCACGCAGCGCATGGCTTTAGCACGGGTGTTAGCCCTGGACCGCCACCGCCGCGGCGGCTTGTTTCGCTAATGCCACCGCCTGTTCCGTATCTTCTGCGGTTGCCAGCGCAACGCCGAGCCGGCGTTTGCCGCCGATCTCCGGTTTGCCAAACAGGCGGATTTGATTAAAGCCGGTCAGGGCCTGTTCCAGGCCGCTAAAGCGCAGATCGCTGCTGGTCAGCTCCGGCAGGATGACTGCGGAAGCTGAAGGGCCGAACTGGCGAATGGCGCTAATCGGCAAGCCTAAAAACGCCCGCACGTGCAGTGCGAACTCGGACAGATCCTGGGAAATCAGCGTGACCATGCCGGTGTCGTGCGGGCGTGGTGAAACTTCGCTGAAGATCACTTCGTCGCCGCAGACAAACAGCTCTACGCCGAACAGGCCAAAGCCCCCCAGCGCCTTAACCACGTTTGCCGCGATCTCCTGCGCGCGGCTCAGGGCCAGTGCGGACATCTGCTGTGGCTGCCAGGATTCACGGTAATCGCCGTCTTCCTGGCGGTGGCCGATCGGCGCACAGAAGTGAATACCGTCGATGGCGCTGACGGTCAACAACGTAATCTCGAAATCGAATTTTACCAGCCCTTCGATAATCACCCGGCCACCGCCGGCGCGCCCGCCTTGCTGAGCGTAGTTCCAGGCGGCCGTCAGTTGCGATTCGTCACGGATCAGGCTCTGGCCCTTGCCGGAAGAGCTCATGACCGGTTTGATAATGCACGGGTAGCCGATCTCGCAGACCCGCTGCCGGAAGGCTTCTTCGCTATCGGCGAAACGGTAACTTGAGGTGGGCAGGCCGAGGGTTTCCGCAGCCAGCCGGCGAATCCCTTCACGGTTCATGGTCAGGCGCGTGGCTTCCGCACACGGCACCACGCGCTGGCCCTGTTGTTCCAGTTCAACCAGCGTGCTGGTGGCAATGGCTTCAATTTCCGGCACGATATAATCTGGGCGTTCCTGTTCGATCAGCGCTTTTAACGCGGCGCCATCAAGCATATTAATCACGTGGCTGCGATGCGCCACGTGCATGGCGGGCGCATTGGCATAGCGATCGACGGCAATCACTTCCAGCCCCAGACGCTGGCATTCAATGGCGACTTCTTTGCCCAGTTCGCCGGCGCCAAGCAGCATGACGCGGGTAGCGGAAGGACACAGGGCGGTTCCAAGAGTTAGCATAGCTTCGTACCTGATTTGAAAATTAAACGGTCTGAAAACAAGCGCGCAGTATATACGAAAACGATTGCGCTGGCAGCAACCGAACCCGTGTCTGCTGGGTTAAGCCGCTGTTTTCATGACAAACGAAAAAATTTGCCCTGTCAGGATGATTATGCGTTAATAATCAGCGGCGAAAGAAGCCCCGCTGATTCAGGGGTTTCACGCTGTTAGTGCCATTAAGGCAGGTTTATCAAGTAAAGGAAAGTCAAATGACTAAGATCACTGGTCACGTAAAATGGTTCAACGAAAGCAAAGGCTTCGGCTTTATCACTCCAGCCGATGGTTCCAAGGATGTTTTCGTTCATTTTTCCGCTATCGTTAGCGATGGTTTCAAAACTCTGGCGGAAGGTCAGCAGGTTGAATTCACCATCCAAGACAGCCCACGTGGCCCGGCTGCAGCCAACGTTGTTGCTATCTAAGCAACGCGCCGCTGCTAAAAAACCCGCTCAGGCGGGTTTTTTTACGGGTGAAATCCGGAATCACCCGCCATCTCTGCTATTATCTGCCCCATATCGGCGCCCGCCACCGTGTTGCGCCGCCTTTTCATCTGCATAAAGAGTTATCGCCGTGAGCACTGTTTCCTTTTCTTCCCTGCCATTGCCGGCCGCACAGCTGGCCAACCTTGCTGAACTGGGGTATTCCGCCATGACCCCGGTGCAGGCCGCCGCGCTGCCTGCCATTTTGCAAGGGCAGGATGTCCGTGCCAAAGCGCAAACCGGCAGCGGAAAAACGGCGGCGTTTGGCATCGGGTTGTTGGATGGCATTAACGTTGCCCAGGTGGCGACCCAGGCGCTGGTCTTGTGCCCAACGCGTGAGCTGGCCGATCAGGTCAGCAAGGAGCTGCGCCGCCTGGCGCGTTTCACCCAGAACGTAAAAATTCTAACGCTGTGCGGTGGTCAACCGATGGGGCCGCAGTTGGATTCGTTGGTGCATGCGCCGCATATCGTGGTTGGCACGCCGGGGCGGGTGCAGGAGCATCTGCGCAAGAAAACGCTGCTGTTGGATGCGCTGAAGCTGTTGGTACTGGATGAAGCCGATCGGATGCTGGATATGGGCTTTAGCGAAGCCATCGATGATGTGATCGGCTATACCCCCGCGCAACGCCAGACGCTGCTGTTTTCAGCCACCTATCCGGCGGAGATTGAGCAAATCAGCGCGCGCGTGCAGCGCAACCCGTTGGTGGTTGAGGTAGAGAACGCGCAGCAAGCCCCGGCCATTGAGCAACGTTTTTATGAAATCCGCCGCGAACAGCGCCCGGCGCTATTGGTTGCCGCCATCCGCCATTATCAGCCTTCTTCCTGCGTGGTGTTCTGCAATACCAAACGCGATTGCCAAAGCGTGTTCGAAGCGCTGGAAGCCCACGGTATCAGCGCGTTGGCGCTGCATGGCGATCTGGAACAGCGCGATCGCGATCAGGTGCTGGTGCGTTTTGCCAACCGCAGCTGCCGCGTATTGGTGGCGACTGACGTCGCGGCTCGCGGGCTGGATATCAAAGAGCTGGAGCTGGTGGTGAACTACGAGCTGGCATTCGATCCGCAGGTGCACGTGCATCGTGTCGGCCGCACCGGCCGCGCCGGCATGAGTGGGGCAGCGATCACCCTGTGTACGCCGCAGGAAATGCCGCGGGCGCATGCCCTGGAAGATTACCTGCAGATAACCCTGGATTGGGCGCCGGCGGCTGAACTGCACGGCGCGCCGGAAACCCCGTTGGAAGCGGAAATGGTGACGCTGTGTATTGACGGCGGGCGCAAGGCAAAAATCCGCCCGGGGGATATTCTGGGCGCCCTCACCGGCGAAGCGGGGCTGACCGCCGCCGACGTCGGCAAAATTGATATGTTCCCGGTGCACGCCTATGTGGCTATTCGCCAGGACAGCGCCCGCCGCGCGGTGCAGCAGCTTAAACAGGGGAAAATCAAAGGCAAAAGCTGCAAGGTCCGGTTGCTAAAATAACCTGTGCCATCGGTAGCCGCTTGTATCCTGACCTGACCTTAATTATACTGTATATAAATACAGTATAATTATCGGGGAGTACGCATATGGCAGTTGAAGTTAAATATGTGGTGGTCAGGAAGGGTGAAGAAAAGATGACTTTCGCAAGCAAGAAAGAGGCGGATGCCTACGACAAAATGCTGGATCTGGCCGATAACCTCGGTGAGCTGTTGCAACAGGCGCCGGTGGCGCTGGATGACGAGCAGCGCGAGGCGCTGAGCTTCTTCCTGGCAGAGCGCAAAGAGGCGATGGCACAAATTCTGCGCGGCGCGCCGGCACAGGCCGCAGCTAAAAAAACCGGTAAGGCCACGGCGGTAAAAGCGGCTGAAACGCCGCAGGCTAATGCTGCGGCGGAAAAACAGGCGGCGTAGTTATTAATGTTGCGGTAATGTAATAAAAAAGGGTCTAGAATGATGCGTGAAATAACCTTCTTCGGCCGTTTTGAAGCGGATATTCTGGCCGACCGCAAGACGATCACCATTCGGGACGCCAGTGAATCCCACTTTCAACCCGGTGAGGTTTTGCGTGTCAGCCGCTATGAGGACGGTGTGTTTTTCTGCCTGATAGAAGTGCTGTCCGTTACGCCGGTGCGCCTGGAAGCGCTCTCCGTGCAGCACGCCGAACAGGAGAACATGCCGCTCAATACGCTGAAGCAGGTTATCAAGGAGATCTATCCGGGAGTGGATGAACTGTTTGTCATTGCCTTTATCAAACGTTGATCCTATGCCAAACCTGTGCCCCCGGATAGCGTTAAGGGTAACCGGAGGGCATATGAATAAAACAGGGTTAGGGTTGGCTGCGGCACTGCTTGCCATGGTGGGTGTGGTTGCCACGGCGCAGGCGCAAGAACAGGAACAGCGCACGGCCAAGATCGGGCAATGCGTCGGTTTAAAGGCCGCCGATGCCGGCGCCCAGGTGAAACGCGATTTCTTGCAAAACCGCATCACGCGGTGGGAAAGTGATAAACGCCTGCTGGGCACGGCTACGCCGGTCGCCTGGGTGAGCCAGGACGCCATCACCGGGAAAGGCGATGTTTGGCAGGTGCCGTTGACTGTGCGTGGCACCAAGCTGGACAAAACTTACCAGGTTACGCTGGATTGCCAAACCGGCGACATCCGCTACAGTGAACCGCAATAACGCGTGCATCTTCCGGCCTGCTGCCGGCAGGCCGGCATACCCCCACACAAGTTTTCATCTTCCATACGTTAATTGACATTCTATCCCCTAATCTGGTGGTTTAGCTGCCGGCTGCCTATGGGCGTGCCTGCCGCGTGACGTTCCCACCCAAGAGGCAAAAGATGAAAAATAACTGGATGCAGCAAATTCAATCCCTGCTGGGGCAAAAGGCTGGCTCTGAAGGCATTGGCAAACTGCTGGCGCCGACAGCGTTGGGCGGCTTGGTCGGGGTGCTGTTGGCAAACAAGTCATCACGCAAACTGGTGGGGAAATTCGGTAAAAATGCCCTGATCATCGGCGGCAGCGCGGCGGTGGGCGCGGTATTGTGGAATAAATATAAGCAGCGCGTGAAAGAAGAACACCAGGGGGAGCCGCAGTTCGGGCTACAAAGCACCCCCGTTGATGCACGTGCCAAACGGCTGGTGCAGGCGCTGGTGTTTGCCGCCAAGAGCGACGGCCATATTGATGCCGATGAAAAGCGCGCTATCGATCACAGCCTGGAGCAACTGCAGGTGGGCGAGCAGGCGCAGGCCTGGGTGCAAGAAGCGATTGAACAACCGCTAAACCCGGAGCTGATCGCCCAAAGCATAAAAAATGAGGACGAAGCGCTGGAGGTTTACTACCTGAGCTGCATGGTGATTGACGTCGATCACTTTATGGAGCGCGGCTACTTGGATGCCCTGGCGCAGGCGCTGAAGATCCCGGTGGATGTGAAACAGGGGATAGAAAACGACGTTAATGAAAAAAAGCGTGAATTGACCTAGGCGCGCCGCTTGTTAAAGCAGTGAGAGTCGTGTCACCCTTACTGTAATATTTGTAAGCGGACGATGACGTAATGATGACACCCCCGAAGGCAGAGAAGCGCCCTTATCCCATCACCACCCACGGCGATACTCGCATAGACGATTACTATTGGCTACGCGATGATGACCGCGCGGACCCGCAGGTGTTGGAGTATCTGCGGGCGGAAAATGCGTTTACCGAAGGCGTTTTGCAGCCGCAGCAGGCGCTGCGGGAAACGCTGTATGGCGAAATGGTGGCGCGTATTCCGCAGCAGGAGCATTCCGTTCCCTATGTAAAGCGCGGTTACCGTTACCAGACGCGCTACGAGCCAGGCAATGAATATGCGCTGTACGTGCGCCAGCCAGCGGCGGAGGCGGAAAGCGGGCAGTGGGATACCCTGATTGACGGCAACCAGCGGGCCGAAGGGCATGAGTTCTACACGCTGGGCGGCCTGGATATCAGCCCGGACAACCGCACCCTGGCGGTGGCGGAAGATTTCCTTTCGCGCCGCCAGTATGCCATCCGCTTCAAGAACCTGAGTGATGCTTCGTGGGCGGACGAGGTGCTGGAAAACACCTCCGGCAGCAGCGAATGGGCGAATGATTCCACGACGATCTATTACGTGCGTAAACATGCGACGACGCTGCTGCCTTATCAGGTTTATCGCCACGTCGTGGGCACCGATCCTAGTCAGGATCAACTGGTGTATGAAGAAACCGACGATACCTTCTACGTTAGCCTGGAAAAAACCACCTCCGAACGGTTTATTCTGATCCACCTTAGCAGCACCACCACCTCGGAAATTCTGCTGCTGGATGCCGATGATGCCAACAGCGCACCGCGAATGTTCCTGCCGCGCCGCAAAGATCACGAATACGCGCTGGATCACTACCGTGGGCGCTTCTACATCCGCTCAAACAAGGACGGTAAGAATTTTGGCCTGTACCAGAGTGAGCAGGCGGATGAGGCCCAGTGGCAAACGCTGATCGCCCCGCGCAGCGAGGTGATGCTGGAGGGCTTCAACCTGTTCCGTGATTGGCTGGTGGTGGAAGAGCGCCAGGCCGGGTTGACGCAGTTGCGCCAGATCCACTGGCAAAGCGGGGAAGAAAAGCGCATTGCCTTTGACGATCCCACCTATGTGACGTGGCTGGCCTATAACCCGGAGCCTGAAACGGCGCTGCTGCGCTATGGTTATTCCTCCATGACCACGCCGACGACCCTGTATGAGCTGAATATGGATAGCGGCGAACGCCGCTTGCTCAAACAGCAGCAGGTGAACAACTTCACGCCGGAAAACTACCGCAGCGAGCGGGTGTGGGTGAAGGCGCGCGATGGCGTTGAGGTGCCGGTTTCCCTGGTTTACCGAGCCGATCTTTTTGCCAAACAGACCAACCCGTTATTGGTTTATGGCTACGGCTCTTACGGCAGCAGTATGGATCCGGCATTTAGCGCCAGCCGCCTGAGCTTGCTGGATCGCGGGTTTGTGTTTGCCCTGGCGCATATTCGTGGCGGCGGTGAGCTGGGCCAGCAGTGGTACGAAGACGGCAAGCTGTTCAACAAGATGAACACCTTCAACGACTTTATCGACGTAACCGAGGCGCTGGTGGCGCAGGGATACGGTGACACCCGGCGCGTATTCGCCATGGGCGGCAGCGCCGGCGGCTTGCTGATGGGCGCCGTGATTAACCAGGCGCCGCAGCTGTTCCACGGTGTGGTGGCGCAGGTGCCGTTTGTTGATGTGGTAACCACCATGCTGGATGAGAGCATTCCGCTCACCACCGGGGAGTATGATGAGTGGGGCAACCCGCAAGATAAAACCTATTACGACTACATCAAACAATATAGCCCGTACGATCAGGTGCAGGCCCAGGCGTATCCGCACCTGCTGGTGACCACCGGTCTGCATGATTCGCAGGTGCAATATTGGGAGCCGGCAAAGTGGGTGGCGAAGCTGCGCGAGCTGAAAACGGACGATCATCAATTGCTGCTATACACCGATATGGATGCCGGGCACGGCGGCAAGTCGGGGCGCTTTAAAGCGTATGAGGATATTGCGCTGGAATATGCGTTTATCCTGGCGCTGGCGGAATAGGGCGCATCAGCGCCAGGCCGGAGGTGATGGGGCGGCGGTGTGGATACTGCCGCCGCTGTTACCCAATCAGGTAGTATTTCAGGGTGTATTGCATGTCTGGGCTGAGATCGCTAATCGATTTCAGCATCCAGCGCAGATACCGCGGATCCTCTTGCGCGACGCGCTCAATATCCTGCCCACGGTATTTGCCGAATTTGAATTTTTTCAGCAAGGTAGGCTGGGCGGTTATCTGCGCCATCTGCGCCGGCGACCAGCCGGAATCTTGCATAATGCGCTGCAGCAGCGCAGCGGTCACGTAGCAATCATACAGGGCGCGGTGCGGGTAGAGCGTGGTGTCTTGCGGCAGTTGCACATCCAGATTCAGTGCGTAGCGCAGATATTGGTTACCGTATTTGATGTCCGGGTATAGATTCCTGGCCAGCTTCATGGTGCAGATCCACTGGCCGTTCATTTCCGGCAGCACGCCGCGATCGAAGGCGGCGTTGTGCGCCACATAGTACTCACTGCCCTGATAGCGGCCAATGGCTACCGCAATGCGCGGTTTGCCGGCCACCATCTGTTCGGTAATGTGGTGGATTGCCATCGCGTCAATGCTGATTGGCCGGTCTGGGCTAACCAGATCGCTCATGGGGTTGGTCAATTGCCCATCGACGATATCGACAGACGCTACTTCCACAATGCCCCCGCTTAGCCCGCAGGTTTCGGTATCTATTACGCGTAACGCCATATGTACTCCAGGGTATCCGAAAGGCGAGCTTAACAGCTGGGCATACCCATGCCAATGCCCGGCCAATTGTCCGGCGCGCGTTACATCGGCAGCGGCGACGATGATCGGCGTTAGCCACAGGGGATTTCAGGCAACAAAAAACCCGCCGAGGCGGGCTTAACTACGAATAGAAGAACGTTTACTTAATCATTCACCGGCAGGATGTGCTTTCTTCGCACGCTTTTCCGCGCGTTTTTCTGCCTGGGTCTTCAACGGCTTTTTCTTCGCATTTTTCTTGCTATCCATTCCCTTACTCATTTTGGCCTCTCTATTACCTATGGTGGGTAGATTGCTTATCTATTAACCCCCTAAAAGAGGCCGGATGCAAGCAGGAATGATCAAAAACCCCCAATGCACTGTTAAACCCGATAATTTTTTTGGCGTTATGGCAAAAGCGCGGGTTGGCGCAATAAACGCCCGGTGGGCCATTTCACGGCAAGGTGAACGACAACCATTGCGCTCATTTTAAGCAAACAGACGCTAACCGGCCGGCAGATATGCAGATTTCCCTGTTTTGTCATTGACCTGCTCTGTTGCATGGGCTTTGATGAAGGCATGAGCCACACAGAGATGGAAGCGCCATGGAACAATTAAGAGGTTTGTATCCACCGTTAGCCGCGTACGACAGCGGTTGGCTTGATACCGGGGATGGTCATCGCATTTACTGGGAACTGAGTGGTAACCCCAACGGCAAGCCGGCGGTATTTATCCACGGCGGGCCGGGCGGTGGTATTTCCCCGCGTCACCGCCAGTTGTTTGACCCCGAACGTTACAAGGTTCTGCTGTTCGATCAGCGTGGTTGTGGGCGTTCCCGGCCGCACGCCAGCCTGGAGAATAACACCACCTGGCACCTGGTGGCCGACATTGAACGCTTGCGTGAGATGGCGGGCGTTGAACAGTGGCTGGTTTTTGGTGGCTCCTGGGGCTCTACGCTGGCGCTGGCCTATGCGCAAACCCATCCGCAGCGCGTGAGTGAAATGGTGTTGCGCGGCATCTTTACACTGCGCAAGCAGGAATTGAGCTGGTATTACCAGGATGGTGCTTCGCGTTTCTTTCCGGACAAATGGGCGCGCGTGCTTTCGATCCTGTCTGACGACGAGCGCAAAGACGTGATTGCCGCTTACCGGCAGCGGCTGACCTCGCCAGATCTGCAGGTGCAGTTGGAAGCGGCAAAACTGTGGAGCGTATGGGAAGGGGAGACGGTGACGCTGTTGCCAAGCGCCGAGTCTGATTCGTTCAGCGAGGACGATTTTGCGCTGGCGTTTGCGCGCATTGAGAACCACTACTTTACCCATCTGGGATTTCTGGAAACGGACGATCAACTGCTGCGCAACGTTCCCCGCATTCGCCATATCCCGGCGGTGATCATCCATGGCCGCTATGATATGGCTTGCCAGTTACAAAACGCCTGGGATCTGGCGCAGGCCTGGCCTGAAGCAGAGCTAAAAATCGTGGAAGGGGCCGGGCACTCCTTTGATGAGCCCGGGATTCTGCACCAACTGATGTTGGCGACCGATCGTTTTGCCGGCAAGTAGCACGCCGCCATAGCCTGCCTTGGTGGGCAGGCTCGGATTATTTTGTTTTCGGCTCGTAGGGCAACTGTGAGAATTTGTGCGATTGCGCCCGGTAGTGGGCCACGCGCTCACGAAAGTAATCCCGCAGGTATTCGGGCTGTTCCCGCTCAACCATTTCCGGGATCACCGGCATGTTATAGCGTTCTTTGAACGCCACACCGGAAGCCGCTAAATCAACGTTGACCTTGTCCATTTCTTCTTTAGACAGTTCCGCCAGGTTGTAACCCATTCTGTTCTCCTTACCGCTAATGCCACCATCAGCGCTGAAAGGTAATCCAGCCGAATCCGCTTGGCAAGTACCACGTTATCGCGCAATAGCTGTTTCGAATGCCTGCACCTGCGGCTCGACGTATGAAGGGTATAGCGCTGTAAATTGCCGCCCATACCAAAACAGGCAATGAAATTTGTTTATTTATTGAAATGGGAATCATTATTATCTTGTTTTTTAAATAAGTGATAATAATTATTATAAGCGTTAATTTGTGGCGGTAATTTATTTTTATCTCATTGAATTGTTTTGATTTTATTTTTAATGATTAACCTTGTGAATAAGGTGTTTTTATTTTGTTTTTTACAGTGCATAATGTGCCGAAATTAAGTTTTCTGCCTGCCGAAAATTAAAATAGGAATAATTATGTTAACGCAAGAAATGGTAAAAAAACTGAATGAGCAACTCAATCTGGAGTTCTATTCAGCCAATCTGTACCTGCAGATGAGCGCCTGGTGCAGCGACAAAGGGTTTGAAGGGGCAGCCGCATTTCTGAAAACCCATTCTCAGGAAGAAATGCAGCATATGCAGCGCCTGTTCGATTACCTGAGCGATACCGGGGCTCTGCCGTTGTTGGGTAGCATTGCCGCGCCGCCGGTTGAGTTTGCTTCACTGGAAGACGTATTCAAGCAAACCTATGAGCATGAACAGCTGATTACCCGCCAGATCAACGAGCTGGCGCATGTTGCAATGACCACCCATGATTATTCCACCTTCAACTTCCTGCAATGGTACGTTGCCGAGCAGCATGAAGAAGAAAAACTGTTCAAATCCGTGCTGGATAAACTGGCGCTGGTGGGCACCAGCGGTAAAGCGCTGTTCTTCGTTGACAAGGATCTCAAACAGATGGGTGCGGCTGGCGCGAGCAGCAACGGCCAAGTGTGATCGCCTGAAGTATGGGCAGCACAGCCTTCTGTTGAAACGCACCCCATTCGGGGTGCGTTTTTTGTTGGTGCGCGTTGAGCGGCGCACTTCCTGCCTCTTGCAATGTTTAAGGGGATAGGGTTATTCCCCTGATTTTATTGTGGTGATGCAGCGAGAAATGCGGTCTGCGGCGCAGATGCCAGTGATGTGCTCGACTCGCCCCATTATCACCGTTATGATTTGGCCCGATACGCTACAGGGATGGTATTGGTCAACTTAGTGAACCCGTCAACACCTTCCTTTACTCGTGGCGCAATTATTGCGGTGGGTTAAGGCCTTCGTTCTGCCATCCGGCTTTACCCCTTGTTGCCTTCATTTGATTAAAGGGATAACACCATTGTGATCGCTAAACTCCGTTCATCTTCTCGTTTGTTTCCCGCGCTGGTTGTTTTACTCGCCGGCTTATTTTCCCAGCAGGTATTGGCGCATGCGCATCTTAACGCTGCGACTCCGGCTGCCGATGCCACTGTCAGCGCAGCGCCAGGCGAGCTGGAACTGCAGTTTTCTGAAGGGATTGAGCCCAACTTCAGCGGCATTAACATCACCCGCGCCGATAATGCCGCGGTAAAAACCGGCAAATTGAAACTGGGTGAGAGTAAAACCCAGGTGAGCGTGCCGATTGATGAGCAGCTCACCGCCGGCAAGTACCACGTTTCCTGGCACGTTGTCTCGGTTGATGGCCATAAGACCAAAGGCCAATACAGCTTTACTGTAAAATAACCGATGGGTTTGGCGGCTCTGTTCGTACTGTGTCGCTTTGTGCACTTTGCGGCGGTGATGCTGATGTTTGGCGCCAGTATATTCACCGCCATATTAGCGCCGCAGCGCTTTTCGCAACGGCTTACCCCTGATGTGCGCCCGTTGCTGGTGGCTTCTGTCTGGGCTGGAGCGCTTTCCGCCGCCTGTATGTTGGCTATCCAGGAGGGCCTGATGGGCGACGGCTGGATGGATGTTTGGCAACCGAGCGTTTGGCTGGCAGTGCTCTCGACCTCTTTCGGCAAGGTTTGGTGCTGGCACCTGGGGCTGGCGGCGTTATCCCTCTTGGCGTTGTTGTTGCCGCCTGTTCGCGGCGCGCAGATCGGTGCGTTGCTTGCCGTTTTGCTGCTGGTGAGCCTGGCATTTATCGGCCATGCGGTGATGCATGATGGCGTGCTGGGTGCAGCACACCGTATTAACCATGCGCTGCACCTGTTGGCAGCGGGCTACTGGTTCGGCTGTTTGCTGCCGCTGCTGTTGTGCCTGCGCTATCTGCATCAGCCGCTTTGGCGTTATGACGCTATCCATGTGTTGATCCGTTTTTCCCGCTGGGGCCATTTGGCCGTGGCGTTGGTTATCCTCACCGGTATCGTCAACGGGCTGTTGATCACCGGCCATTGGCCGCTGAACCCGGATTCAACCTACCAGCGCCTGCTGCTATTTAAGGCCGCAGCCGTGGCGGTGATGGTTGCGATTGCCGCAGGCAACCGCTATGCCCTGGTGCCGTTAATGAAGCGCGACCCCGCGCTAGCGTTGCGTGGGTTGGTATGGGGTTGCTGGGCGGAAGTGGCATTAGGGGCTGTGGCGCTGATGCTGGTCAGTGTGTTTGCCACCTATTCACCGCGGTGACATTACGCCTTGCCCGCTACCGTGGATTACGGGAAAATCAACGAAATAGTAAATCAAATTAGGGTCATAAAATGAAACGAGCATTACTCGGTTTCGCGTTGCTGGCAGCGACCAACGCCGCGTTGGCGGCCGGTGGGCTAGTCAATGTGACTAAGCTGGAATACGGCAAACAGTGGGCATTTACTCGGGAAGAGGTGACGCTGCAGTGCCGGAAAGATGGCGCACTGTTTGTGCTGAACAACAGCACGCTGATGCAATATCCGCTAAATGATATTGCCCAGGCTCAGGTAAAAGCAGGGCAGCAACGTGCCCAGCCGCTGGATGTGATCCTGCTCGATGATGCGAACAACCCTGGCCACAAGATGAGCACAGAACCGTTCCGTGAGCGTGCGCAGCAGCTGTGCGCCCACTGATTTTTTTCAGAAAGAAAGGGTTATGGCTGGGAGCCGCTGTTGCCGGTGAAAATCAGGTGTTTGATTTCTACGGTAAACTATCACGCACCGTGCGCCACGCTGGCAAAAATAGCGGCTTGGGCTACGCTTAAAGTGCATGGCTGAATAAGCCCTGCATTAAATGCCAACTTTTAGCGCACGGCTCTCTCCCAAGAGCCATTTCCCTAGACCGAATATAGGAATCGTATTCGGTCTTTTTTTAAGTTGTTGATTTTGCTGATTTGTTTTCGTGAAACTCGAATTTACTCGAAATTTACTCGAATTTTGATATTCGGTCTTTTACAGCATTACGTACTCTTTCCCCCTCGTATTGAGATATTTCAACGTCATCATTTCTGATGTATGCCCCAGCAGTTTCTGCGCAAAATCCCTTCCTCTCTCCTTCTCATACAGCCGGCCGGCCAAACTTCGGATCTCGTGAAATGTCGGCGGATTTTCCTCGAACGACAAGCCTGAAACCTTCCGCGCCGCAACAAATTTTTTCGTTAGTCCATCAGGGTGCAGTGAGCCATCAGGGCTGTTTTTGCGGATGCCGGCGCTGATCATAAAGTCTGTTGTGCTGGCCAACCTGCAGCGTTCGATCACAGTCCCGAGGCGGAGGCCTACGATTTTCAGCTCCAGATCGAGGGGGAGGGAAATCATGGCGCCAGTTTTACCTTGCTCGACAAGCAATCTGCCGTCTACGACATGACTGAAACGCATCTGTGTCAGATCTTCGCGACGCTGGCCAGAAACCAAGGCCAGATCCATCGCCAAGCCGAACCAAGGCGGCATAGGGGCTGCTGCACCACGAATAGGCTCGTATCGCGCCAATTCCAGCCGTTCGCGCTTCACCACGACTTTTGCGGCGCGCGTGGGCGTTATGGGATTGTTTCGATATGACTTTCAACGATTGCTTCGCGGAATATATCGGAAAGTACCGATCGCATGGTGGCGGCCATTGTTTTTTTGTCCTGGGCGATCCAGAACTCTAGGAGCTCGGCGACGTGTCGAGTCGTGATTTTTGACAGCACCATGCCGCCTAAGCGCTCGCGGATATCCCAGTCTTTGCTTGCTAGCGAGATCGGTTGGAAACGCTCACGCCTTTCCAACTATGAGATCGGCCTACGCTCCCCAAGCTTGGACGAGTGCCGCCTCATTGTTGAAACAATGAATCGCTTGGGCTGTGATTGCACATTGGACAGCCTTTTCCCTCCAGAGCCTGAGCTTAAAAATCAGGAGGACTAACCATGTCATTAACCTTTCAGGATGTTATCAGGGCGGGTGGCCAGCGGCTGAGTTCAGGAAATCAATCTTCATCGCGCCTACGTGGGTCCGTAAAGCCTGATGCTGTTCGCATGGCGGTCGAAGAATGGCAGAGCACGCTGCCTGGCCGGGCGCAGGAAACCATCGCGAAGTTGATCACCGATGAATGGTTCCGGCGCGGTGGGAAAGGCCTTCAACTGGGCGATATCGAACGCAACAACCGGCAGAACATATTTCGTTGGCTGGACAACCCGAACCGTACGGAGAAATACGCAGGCTATGTCCTGCAGTTGACGCCGGTGATCGCCGACGTGATGCCGATCGAGATCACCAGAAAACACGGGCTAAAGCAGGGAAAAACCAGGTTTGAGCTGGTGGCCGATGCCATCAAAGAATGCGCGGACGCCAAACAGGCGGCGTTACTGGGCGCGCCACTGCGCGAGTTGGAGAAAGAAATCCGCGAGGGTATCGAATCGCTAGTAAGGCTGGCACCGCCGGACCGCTGGGCTGCCGTAATGGCCAGCGCCGCGGCGATGTTCAGCGGCAGTATGTAATAACCGGAGCATAAACCAATGGCTAATTTTTCAAGAGAACAAATTGAAGCGCAGATCCGCGATCAACTGGTGCGTGACGGATTTTCTGAGGATGTGGCGCGCTCGGCTGCCGGCCGCGGCGCCGATCATTACCTTTCTCGTCCGAATGCAACGATCGCCAGCAGCCTTGTAATCGCAAAGACGTACGCAAAACCGCTAAAGCGGGTGAAGAGCAAACCGGAGCGCCCGCATGTGCCTGGGCGCCGCATGGGACGCCGCTGATTATGTCCTGGGATAAATTCTTCCGCTGCTATGTCGGTGACTGCGTAGATCTCATGCGGCAAATGCCTGAAAAGGCATTCCACACCTGTGTAACGAACCCCCCGTATTTCGGGCTACGCGATTACGGTGTTGAGGGCCAGATCGGCTTAGAGCCGACGCCGGAGGAGTTTATCCAGCGTCTGGTTGAGGTATTCCGCGAAGGTTCTCCCATGCGGTATCCTGGCGGTTCAGGTCGTCTGGCAAGGCGTATGCGGTCAATGGCAGTTGGGCGAATGCGTCAGACCGAAGAATTAAAGAGGACATTAGGCCGCTTTCAGAGCCGCTTGAAAGAATGCGTCAGGTGAGGGGGTATACGTGGACGCGTCGGGATACAGGGGTTAAGCAGCAGGGTTTTATCGCCCAGGAGATACAAAAGATCTTGCCGTCGGCGGTGTTTGAGTCAGGGACATCGCTGACCATGAGAGACGGAGAGGTTATCGATAATGTGCTGGCGATAGACACAGTGGGAGCAACGGCCGCCTTGCACCATGAGGCAATTTTAGCGCTGATGGATGAAATTGAATCGCTGAAGGTGCGGTTGGGAAAATACGAGTCAATGGCCGGATAAACCGGCCAGTGCTTAACGTTTTTCCTGCCCAATCACTTTATCAGCGGCTACTCGGGACAGGAATCCGGAGCGGCTACCGTACTCTGGATGATAGTGGAAGCTTTACCGGATCCCCCTCGTCAAAGGCGAGGGGGGGAGAAGACAGAATCAGCCTTGCTTACTTAAAATAGCCAACCCCGAAAGGTTGGCTCTCTACTGATTTATGCTTTAGTTCAAAAGATTAGAGAAGATGGTATTTTTCAAGAGTAGATTTGACTTCTTTGACAAGGTCATCAGCATCCAAGTCACTTTCATCTCTGTCTGGATAAGAAGTATAACAATCTGCCAAGCTAAAAAGTTCCGCTGCACAGAGTCCAATAGTTTCGCTATCTTTACTCAATGTGCCATCATCACGCTCCTCTCTCCAAAGATTAAGATACTGGGACTCGTATTCATCAGCTGATATTTTTGATTTCAAGAGGTCTTTTGCAATATCAATTAATTTGATACTCATAGTAAAACTCCTTTCTCTATGTAATTTCTATACTGAGGTGTTCCAGGTTTTAACTTCATTCCTGTTGCGAAAGAACCATCTTTCTTTATTACTACAGCATTATTTGTTTCTGCGTTAAAATATACTTTAGATTCTTTTTCTCTTATATACGTGCCTTTTTCTTTTGTATTTTTATCAGATAGATGAGCTTCAATTGCATCCCGGAACTTGGTTAACGTTTCACTATTTATCTTTGTGTCACTGATACCAAAATCTATGGCATGTTTATACTTCTTCTGGAGTTGTCTGCGCGTGAATTTTCCCGAATCCAACGGGTCACTCAGCATAACGTAAATCGGCTCAACGCCCGTACCGGTCGCATCCGGCTGCCAGTAGATAAAATCCTGCAACGCAGGAATATCCGCCACCGGCAGGGTGGTGGTGACAATGCTGTCAGCCTGCTTAACCTCCGTCCCGGTATGCACCGGCGTCACCGGCACCGGGGAACTGTTGCCGGTATGCGATGGTGCCGCAGGTCCGACTGGCACCGGATTCACCAGTATGGTCCGCGATGGCGCACCCGCCACCGCCGGTACCGTGATTTTATCAAGTCCGGTCGCCTTGTCACGCACGGCACTCAGCACCGGTACCGTGGGGGAGATCCCGCCCGTGCCCGTCTTCACCAGGTTAACCGACTGCTGGCCGTCGCTTTCCGTGGAAATGTACCCCCGCACCGGCAGGTCCACGGTCTTCATCCCCGGTTTAATCTCCGTCTTCATGGCTGTATACAGGCTGGCCTGAGCGGCAAGCATGTCAATGTTGCGCCCGGGAACCTTATCGCTGCCTTCACCGGCCTTCGGGATATCAAGTGCAGCCCGCAGAACCGTAGCAACTATAGCCCATCCGGAAAGAGATTTGCCTATATTGGCAAGCTCGATGACGCCACGCCAGAGCGCACCGGCCTCCCATCCCGCCAGACTGCTGTTGAAAGGAAGCGTCCCCACGCCCGCCGCGGACAGCTGAATCATCCCCGGGGCGCGGTTCAGCGCTATTGAGCCTTCCGCGGACAGCGCCGTGTTTGCCGCTTTCACCATTTCCGGCGTGTAAACCGGCGTCTCCTGGATACCCACTTTTGCAAACAGCGCCTTACGGGCGTCTTCGGCTTTACGTGTTTCTTCGGCTCTGCGTGCTTCCTCTGCTCTGCGAGCCTCTTCAGCCTTGCGAGCTTCTTCGGCTCTGCGAGCTTCTTCTGCCCTGGCCGCATCCGCTTCCCCTCTGGCCCGGTTTTCCGCCTCCTGACGCCGCAGCAGCGGCCCCGCCGGCATATTCATGGTCATGGAAAAATACAGTGGCTCCTCGCCGCTGCCTTCCGGGAACCAGACGATACAGTCGCTGGTATTGGCCCCCATAGTGAACCCCGCCTCACGTACCTCACCGCCGGTCTGCGCCACGTTTCTGACAAAACGGGAGTCCTTACGGGGGGCTTTTGCGGAAAACTCAAACGTGTAGGAGCCCATAGCCCCGGGCAGACGCCCGATGGTGTAATACGCCCCGCGTACCGTGGCTTTCACCACCGGCAGGTCATACGCCGTCGGACCTGCGGATACGGCGGAAATGAACTGCGTCCCGTCATGAACATCGTCCAGAATGCGGGTATGCACCGGCACATTCTCCGGCGCTGTTGCCATCGCAGACAGGTTGCTGTCCGTCAGTGCCTGTGCGGGGAACCAGATAAACGCAGGGTCGTAAGCGTTGTTAGGACCCGGATAGTCTGGAGCCGGCGTCAGCCGCCAGATATCACAGGCGGACATGCCGCCCTTCAGGGGGGTGGACTTCACCTGATTAACGGCGTTCTGCACCACCGCCGGAACGCCTGCCGGCAGCGCCTCATTGTAGCCATCCACTTCGGGTATCCAGCCGTTGCCGGTTATGGGGTCAAAGGGCTTTTCGCCGGGGACATACCACTCTTTCACATTGGGTCTTTTCGGCCAGGTATCCTGCTTCTTCTGGGGGGTCACCACTATTCCCGGCTCACTGTCGCCGGGGCCTGGCGGAATATCATATCCGCGCGTTGGCCAGGCCCAGTGGTCCTCGTACCAGACGACGCCGGGTTCGGGCGGCACCCCGTTATTGTAGTCGTTCTCATTGTAGTTAATATCACTCATAGAAAATCCATTGTACTGACAATCTGACAGAGTCAATGACAGGCTGGGAAAATATAACCTGCATTCCCGAATACGGTATTACGTTCGCTGAAAGCTCCACGGAATACCGCTCACGATTTTTTTAACACTGAAATAACATGTTCCAGAGATGCCAGCCGTGTTTCCATTTCAAGACGGGCTTTACGCTCAGCCTTTCGCAATGAGCACTCTTCTTTGAGGGCTTCAACCAGCAGGGCGACCACGCCGTTGATATTGATACTTCGTGCGTCCGGAAGCACGCTGCCGTCATTGAGTGTCAGTTCGGTCTGCGTGACCAACTGAGGCAGTACGGCCTCGATTTCCTGGGCAATGACCCCGGCTTCCGGAACCCCCTGTTTGAGGTAGGTATAGCCGCTGATTTTTTCCAGCTTATCCAGTGCGCCGGCAATCTTCTCGACGTCGGTTTTCATCCGCGCATCTGAGCTGCTATGCCAACTCCCGTTGGTGTAGGCATGACCGTCATTACGGAATTCATACCAGCCCTGCGCGCCACCATTAGCGACATGCAATCCCAGAAAATGGTGCAGGCCGACACGTTCATAATGGTAAAAGTCTGCAGACATATCCGCCCGGGCCTGAATCCATAGGCCATTAGTTTTCCTGCCCGTATTGTTATCTACGCTGCGGTTACCCGCTGCAGTAATCCACCCCTCGGGATTGCGTTTGGTCAATTGCCCCACAGAAAGCTCGGCGTTGGGTCTGACCTGAAGTTCGTTCTGGTTCCCTTGACGATCCTGATAAGAGAGCAATCCATAATCTTCCTTGCCCGTGACAACCCGCGCGCCCATTCTCATCGAGGTAGTCACATTGCCGCCGGTGAAACTGGTGGTTATCGTTGGTGCATTATACGTTTGCCCATTGATAAGGATGGCCGGGCCGGTGGTCTTGGCTGAAATGCCCGCGTTATGCGACACCAACGCGCCACCGGAAATGTCAACGCCGTTGCGCAGGGAAACCCTACCGGTTGAAAGATTAAAAGACAGCGGCCGCAGCGTATTCCACTGCCCATCCTGCGCCTGCCCGCTAGCCGTGGTCAGGGCATAAAAGTCCTTGCCGTCATTACGCAATATTATGCCGGTATTGCCATAGGCCAGGCGGAAACCGTTTGCCGATTTGGACACCACCTCAGCATCACTGATCACACGTTTGCGCAGCGTAGACAGCGATTTCAGCTCGGTAATATCCTCATTAACGCCGTTAGTCACCTGCGCATTTTTCTTTTCTTCAGCCATGATAATTCCCTCTTTTTAACTTCCTTTTTAACGGTTAAAAGGCATTTGGCACCTCACGGGCTGCTGACAAACAAAAAAGCAGGCTACGTATCGAGGTATGACAAAAGCCGGTGAAAACACACACAAACTGTATGCATGAACAGTACTATGTTCGAGAATGGAAGAAGTGTCAAATGATAACCATTATCATTTGTTGTGTGGAGGGTGATACAAAAAAGAGTAGGGTGATTTACACTCACATTTAATGTGAACGTAGACGCAAATAAGGTGGGTGCTAAATCAAGGACAAATCAAAATCGTATGCTGCATGGAACATTATGACACCGGAGCACCTTTCAGATTTGACCAGTATGTCTGTGGTTTGGCATTGTTCGTTCGAATTATTCCCGAATCGAACCGAGATTTTTAGTAACTATTTGAATGTAAAAGGTGGTTGACGAAGGTATTTGAGGTTGTTTTTTAGGCTGGAAATGTGTTATTGTATTGATATGTAATGGTTTTTTATTTCACTTTCGATTAAAGGAATCGTATTCGCTCTTTTTTTATTTTTTGATTTTAATTGTTTTTTTGGAATTAACTCGAATTTTGATATTTGGTCTTTTACAGTATCACGTACTCTTTTTCCCACGTATCGAGATACTTGCCAGTCATCTTCTCTGATTTATGCCCCCATACTTTCCGTGCAAACTCCTTTCCTTCCTCCTTTTCATACAGTCGTCCTGATTGACTGCGGATCCCGTGGAATGTCGGTGGGCTATTCTGGAACGCGATCCCAGCACTTTTCGTGCGGCGACAGATTTTTTCGTGATGCCATAGGGATGCTGAGCGCCATTCAGGCAGTTTGTCCTGATGCCAGCGCTGATCATAAAGTCTGTCGTATTGGCCAGGCGGCAGCGATCTGTTACGGTGCCAGGCCGGAGGCTAGGCAGATATTGACGGAATTTCTAACATTCGTATCTTGAGGCTACCTGGAACGATCCGGGAATTTTGCGATAGTTTTAGTTTGTTAGCTGAAATTTTTCTGGGGCTGATTGCAGTGGTGAGAGGCCATACGATTTATTATTTTACTGGCTATGATTTTATTTTTGTATAACCATTAAGAACAGCAGAAAATCTATAGCACAGGCCGTAGGCTTGATCATAAGGATAACAAAATCGAACTTGTTCATTCCTTTTTACTATCACTATGCGTTAGCACATGATTTGTCAAAAATTCATCGATAGAGTTTGCTGGTATCAGATAGAAAATGATAATAAAGAACTACAAATATTAATATTTCCATCTTACATCACATTTACGAAAATCAGGAGCGTCGTAGATAGCCATACGCTTATAGTACAGGTGTGTCCAGGGCTATTAGTGCCTTGATATTAGAAGCTCTAATCGTACAACCAGCAGCCGGCTCCGGCAGAATCTATTAGCATTCTAACCGTCAGCGGGATCAACATTAAAGCGTTGACAAGGTAAGTCAGGCACCGAAGTTTTATAACTTTTGATTAATTAACTTTCCCTTAACTATCAAGGAATCGTATTCGGTACTTTTTGCTGATTTCAAAAGATAAAAACCCGCCTAATAGACAAACGTCTTCATTTTATAAGCGCAAGCTCTTGTTGATAGTCAATATAATCTATCCTAAGGCTTCCCCGGTATTTATGCCTGGCGATGAAATAGGGATAGGCGGAATCTCTATGATGGTAAAGGGTAATTTTCCAGCCTTTAAGGAACAGATTATTTTCGATAATGCCGCATTGTGCCTGAATTAAGATATCGCGAATTGAATCCCATGGCAATGCTGGCCGCCTCTCGCTGTAGAGCAGGGTGTATCTGGCAACGTATCGTATAATTTGTTTACGCATGTTGTCTATGGTCCCTAAAGGGAAAATGAGTTTGTTGCCCGAAATCGGCGATAAACAATGGGGCAGTAACGCGCTGAATACTGGGTCAGGCTGGTCAGATGCCAATCTGTGAAAATGATAATCATTATCATAAATGATTTCAACCCTGAATTTTATGTGCCGGCGCTAACGCGTGGCTCTTTTGGCATCTGTCGCGTGTTGGGCGTTGCCCCGGGTTTCCAATCTGATAATACCTGCTCGCTCTTATCTGAATTTACTGCGCAACGTTATTATATCCATACAAAAATAGTGTCTTTCTTGTTGTTATAAATACATAAAATTAGTTTCATTCATGGTTTCGTTGGTTATCATAAGCTCGCGATATATGAGCGCCGTTAATCGTTAACGAACAGAAGGAAGTATGAAATGTTTAGAAAAACCGCTGCTGAATTCTTCGGCACTTTCTGGCTGGTGTTTGGTGGTTGTGGGAGCGCGGTGTTAGCCGCAGCCTTCCCACAACTGGGGATTGGGTTTGCGGGGGTTGCGCTTGCGTTTGGTCTGACAGTTCTGACAATGGCATTTGCCGTGGGGCATATCTCTGGCGGCCATTTCAACCCGGCAGTGACTCTGGGGTTATGGGCCGGTGGGCGGATATCTTTCAAGGATGTTATACCCTACATCATTGCGCAGGTGATTGGTGGTATTGCTGCCGGTGGCGTTCTGTATCTGATTGCCAGCGGTAAATCTGGCTTTGATGTAACGGCCAGTGGTTTTGCATCAAATGGCTTTGGCGAGCACTCTCCCGGTGGATACTCACTGCAGTCTGCCGTTATCATCGAGCTGGTTCTGACGGCATTTTTCCTGATCGTGATCCATGGTGCGACAGACAAACGCGCTCCGGCGGGGTTCGCGCCCATTGCCATTGGTCTGGCGCTGACCCTTATTCACTTGATTAGCATTCCGGTCACTAACACATCGGTAAACCCAGCCCGAAGCACCGCCGTGGCGGTTTATCAGGGAACATGGGCCTTACAGCAACTCTGGGTATTCTGGCTGGTGCCGCTGGTTGGGGGCGTTGTCGGTGGGCTGATTTATCGCTTTCTTTTGCAGCCTAAAGACTAAACCTTGCTCACATTAAACCTATGATTCGCCCCGCCAACAGGCGGGGTTTTTGTTTGCCGCCACCATTTTATTTACCTGCCTCCTTGTTTTGTTTTATGCACGTTAACTTTTTTATGGCACATCAATGATCGTAACATTCGCGGTATTTAATAATTGCGCTGCTTTCATTGGCTTCTATGGTTAACAGATCGATAGTGATAGTTGCCTGTTTGACGAGAGCGGCAGGGAATATAACGGTTCGTAGACTAAGGTGGATTTCATGTTTTCTGATGCTCCAGTCGCCACTCATCAACTACATTCAAGCTATGAAATGGCGGCGCCAGGTCCTTTGGGTGCCCTGCGGGGAACGGCTGTTCTGCCGGCAGAAAAGGGGGCGCCGGTTATCCTGATCATCCCGGGTTCTGGGCCTACCGATCGTGATGGCAATAGCCCACTGGGCATTCGAGCAGCAACCTATAAATTGTTGGCGGAAGGGTTGGCAGCGCAAGGTGTTGCCACTATCCGAATCGATAAGCGCGGTATGTTCGGCAGCCAGGCCGCCGTGCCAGATGCCAACGCGGTAACCGTCAATGATTATGTTGACGATATCAGCGCGTGGGTGAATGTTTCCATGGCACAAACTGGCGCATCCTGCATTTGGCTGTTGGGGCACAGTGAAGGGGGGCTGGTGGCGCTGGTTGCTGTCGGAAAAATAAAAAATATTTGTGGGCTTGTGCTCCTTGCCACGCCGGCCCGGCCATTGGGTGAGGTTTTGGCCGCACAGCTACGGTCCAACCCTCATAATGCGCCGTTGATGGATACGGCTGTAAACGTGATCAACCAGCTTTCGGCTGGCCATCGTGTCGATGCCCAGAATATACCGCCATTGCTTATGCCGCTTTTTAAGCCCGCCGTGCAGGGGTTCCTAATCAGTGCTTTTTCATTGAACCCCATTAAGCTGGCTGGCAAGGTCGATAAGCCGGTTTTGATTCTGCAAGGGGAGCGCGATATTCAGGTGCCCGCCACGGCTGAACTACTTAGGCAGGTTTTTCCCCAGGCAACGCTGGCCATGCTGCCCGACACGAATCACATTTTTAAACCGGTCACGACGGATGACAAAGCCGTTAATCTGGCGACTTATACTATGGCCGATCTGCCTCTGGCGCCAGGCGTGGTGAGCGCTATCACGGATTTCGTAAAGTCCCACGGCTCATCAAAATGATTGATGGTGTGGCGCCGTTGCTGTCAGGTGGGGCGTTATCATGTGCTGTTGGCCATAAAAAATCCCGCTGGGCAGAGCACAGCGGGAAAACCGGGTAGGGCATCAATGGAATGGCAGATAATTGGATCTCGTTATCTGCAAGCACTGTACACCTTGTAATATCAATGGCAGTTAAACCATGCCGGAATTAACCCATATGCTGTTAATGCCGGCGGCGTTAATGCGCTAATTGGGTGAGTTTTTCATCCAGCGCTTGTATCAGCGTGGTTACAGGCAGATCGCGAATCGCCGGGCACGCGGTAACAATTTGTGTGGCGTGCGAATAATTTGGCGCCCATATTTTATAGCCGACTAATCCGCTGTCTTTCAGGCTGCGGGTATTGTAAACCGCCAGCAGTGGCGTATTAAAAGCACATGCGATATGCACAATCGACGTGTCGGGGCTTATCACCAGATCGGCGTTCCGCACGATCTCGATGGCGGTATTAATGGTACTGTTAGCCAGATATTCCGCTGTGGGAATTTGCAAGGATTGCAGTTTGTCGCTATGCCCAATTAAAAGGATGCGGTATTCCTGATGGTGTTGGCGTATATGCGCGATCAGGCATTGCACCTGTTCGCGGGAAAAGTCTTTGTCTTCTGCGCCGGTGAACGGATTGATGGCGATAAGCCGGCGATCCGCCGGCAGCGTTAATGCCGCGACAAGGGCCGCCGCTGCAGGATCACGCCCCAAATGATAGTGGAAGGGCGCAGGCGGCAAATTGAATAACGCCAACACTTGCCGGTGCCGTTCTGTAATATGTTGCTCGCTATTGCGCCAGTTTAACTTCGGGGAATAAATCGTCGAATTTGGCTTGTTAAAGCCAATGACATGGCGCGGCGCAAGCAGAAATAGCAGGCGTAGCCGTTCGTAGTCCACAACGTCATCGAAATCGATCACAACGTCAAAATATTGCGCCCGCAATGAACGCAATGACATCCGCTTTTCGTATAGATACGTTTGCTGAACCGCATCACAGAATGCCAGCATAGATTTGCAGACATTGCCTGTCAGCACCGAGACGTGATAGCCGTTGTCGGCCAGTTGTTTCGCCGTACCGGTGGTGACCACCATATCGCCGATTTTATCGTCCACGCGCAGCAGCAGAACCCGTTTAACCTTATCGGGTTCCCAGCGGGGTGGGCGGTACGTGATATTAAGCCAGGTGTTGAGCGTGTGCAGTTTAAGACGGCGCAAAATGGTGTTTTTAGCGCGGTTGAAACGTTTTAAAAACTGCATGGTTAGGGCGGCTCCAGTCCGCAAACAGATAGCAGCGATGTGACCATTAAGCAAAAAATACAGAGCAGCCTGCTCCGTACCAATCCGGCCAGGGTATCCGTTAACGCCACGCTAACGGCAAGAATCCCAGGTGCTTACCGCAGCGCATGTTAACTTACTTTTTAAGGGGGAGAAAGCTACCCTTTATGGAGCTGGGCGTGAGGGCCATACACCCTGATTAATGGATGCCAAAAATAACTGGAGCGCGCTATGAAACGCATTGCGATTGTGGGGACTGGCCCAACTGGGATTTATACGTTCTTTTCGCTCTTAAAAAGCGAAATGCCCCTGGCGATAACCCTCTTCGAGCAGGCAGAGCAGGCGGGCGTGGGGATGCCTTATAGCGATGAGGATAATAGCCGGCTGATGCTGGCGAATATCGCCAGTATCGAGATCCCGCCGATCACCGCCAGCTATCTGGCATGGCTGCGCCTGCAAGACGAAAAACAACTGGCGCGTTTCGGCGTTGATAAATCAAGCCTGCATCAGCGCCAGTTTTTGCCGCGGATTTTGCTTGGGCAATATTTCAGAGATCAATTCCAGATACTGCTGAAGCAGGCATCGGCGCGCGGTTTTGCGGTCACATTACATGAGTCGTGCAAAGTGACGGATATTGAAGCCTTGCCCGCAGGTGTGAAGCTGTGCGCTGGCGGCGCGCCTGTCGCCAATTTTTTTGATCTGGTGGTGATTGCCACCGGGCATGTTTGGCCTGAAAAGGAAGCCTCGACGCGCAGCTATTTTCCCAGCCCCTGGTCCGGGCTGGTGGAAACGGCGATTCCCGCCTGCCGCATTGGCATCATGGGAACATCGCTCAGTGCGATTGATGCGGCCATGGCCGTGGTGGCGCAGCATGGGCAGTTTGTTGACGACGTCGAGGGCAAACTGTGTTTCGATCTTGCCCCGGAAAGCCAGGCGTTGAGCATCACGCTGATGTCACGCTCGGGGATACTGCCGGAAGCCGATTTTTACTGCCCGATACCTTATCAGCCTCTGCACATAGCAACCGAGCAGGCGATTAAACAAGAAATCGCTGCCGGGCCAGAGGGGCTGTTGGATCGCGTGTTTATGCTCATGGTTGAAGAGGTCCAGTTTGCCGATCCCGCATGGAGTGAGCGGGTCTCGCTCGCGGCGCTGGATGCTGACAGCTTCGCCGATGCTTATTTCAGCGATCGCGCACGCTATGATCCGTTTCGCTGGGCTGAATACAACCTGGCCGAAGTTGAGCGCAACAAGCGCGGGAAGCGCACCGTGCCCTGGCGTTATGCGATCCTGCGGCTGCATGAAGCCGTGCAGGCCATCGTGCCGCACCTTGGGGAACAGGATCACCAACGCTTCACGGCCGGGCTGGCCAAGGTTTTCATTGATAACTATGCGGCAATCCCGCCGGAATCTATACGCCGGCTGTTGGCGCTGCGCGCAGCCGGAGTGATTGGCCTGCTGGAGCTTGGGTATGATTATCAACAGGAGGTGCGGGACAAAAACACACTGATCCGCGTTGATGGCGCAGAACATCTCTTTGATTTATTCATTGATGCCCGTGGCCAGCGGCCGCTCAAAACCAACGAATTGCCGTTTCCGGGGTTAAGGCGGCAACTGATGGCGTCGGGCGAGGATATTCCCGCCGTCGGCGACGATTACACCTTGCTATCGCCGGATATCGCGCGCGGGCGTATTGCTTTTGGCGCATTGCCATACCTGATGCATGACCGGCCTTTTGTGCAGGGCATTACCGCAAGCGCGGACATCGGTGCGGCAATTGCACGCGCAGCCTTATCTCGTTGGCGGCGCTGAATTGGTCAGCGGGCCATGGTTTTGCCTGTCGCCATGTAAAACGTTATTTAATGGCGCTATACTGTATGAAAAACCAGTGCAGGAGAAATCATTGGCCAGATATCAAAGCGCGCCTCGGTTGGCATTTGAAGCTGCGGCAATTTATCAATATCCAGAGCATCTGCGCCAATGGTTGGCGGGTTTGCCCTCGTTGCCAGGGGTTTATCTGTTCCACGGCGAGAGTGAAACCATGCCGCTCTATATTGGTAAAAGCGTGAATATCCGTAGCCGGGTGCTTTCACATTTGCGCGCCCCGGATGAAGCCGCGATGCTGCGCCAGGCACGGCGGATCACCTTCGTCAGAACCGCCGGTGAAATCGGCGCCTTGCTGTTGGAGGCGCAGATGATCAAAAAGCAGCAGCCGCTGTTTAATAAGCGCCTGCGCCGCAACAAACAGCTTTGTGCTTTGCAGCTTAATGCCGATAAGCCTGAAGTGGTGTATGCCAAAGAGGTGGATTTCGCCCGTAAAACGGGGTTGTTCGGGCTTTTTGCTAACCGGCGTGCGGCGCTGCAGGCGCTACAATCCATCGCCGATCGGCATCAACTCTGTTATGGGCTATTGGGGCTTGAGCCGTTGAGCCGGGGGCGCCCCTGTTTTCGCTCTGCGTTGAAGCGCTGCGCCGGCGCCTGCTGTGGCAAGGAGAGCCTGGCCGCGCATCGCCAGCGGCTGCTTGCTGCGCTTGAGGAAAGCCGCGTGGTGTGTTGGCCGTGGCAGGGCCCGATCGCTTTGCGTGAGCAGGGGCCGGATAGGGTGCAGTACCACATTATTCACCATTGGCTCTGGCTCGGTGCCGTAGACGATCTGGGCGATGCACCGGCGTTAATGGTCGCTGCGCCTGGTTTTGACAGCGACGGCTATAAAATTCTCTGTAAACCCGTGATGAGTGGGCAGTATGAGATTATAGATCTTTACGAACAGGCATGACGCCCTAGAGTCTTTATTTGGGCGTAATTCCTATTCGTATCTGTCTGGTTGGGCATTAGCCGGCTCGTTAGCTAAAAACGGTGAGGATGATGCAGTGGGCTCTGCTGAGGAACGTAACAGGTTAGAGTTCAAAAAATATGAGATTTATGAGTATAAAAAAATCATTAAATTATAGGTATCTGGCTAAAACAAAGGCGAAGAGATAAACATGGGTTGCCCTGGGGCATTTTACCGGTACTGATGGTTTTCTTTGGTCTTGTGTATCTATACACAAAATCATTCAAGTTGCAGTTATGTTGGCTTTTGCTATTTTTTACATATAAAAAAACCCGCAGCAGCGGGTTTTTATCACTATGGCTTAACTGCTCAGGCTATTGCCGTCATCGCTATTGTAAGCCTTTGCGAATTATCTGGCATTAAATCGCACAGACATTGCCGGCAGAAGGGCCTTTTGCACCATTCTCGATAGAGAATTCCACTTTTTGCCCTTCATCCAGAGTTTTGAAGTCATTACTTTGGATAGCTGAAAAATGTACGAATACATCTTTACTGCCATCTTCTGGCGAAATAAAACCAAAACCTTTACCAGCGTCAAACCATTTTACTAAACCAGTCATTTTATTAGACATAGATACTTCCTTTAATTTTTAGCCACTTAAGGTGGCAAACATGGCCTGTATTCAGATAATTACTTATTGGGCACTTAGGAGAAGGCTCATGAAGAAGGGCATCTATGGATAAACTCTTGAACTGAGAACTGCTTTACTAAAACTGCTTTCATAAGGTCTGTGTTCCAAACCGATGACGCATCATATCCTTGTCCTGCTTTATTAAGCAAGTGTTAATTTTTCTTATCTGATTTTTAAATGTTTTATTGGTGTTCATTGGCTCTTCGGCTTTGGGTTTTTCATGAGGTTTAGATTTTTATCGAATGCGAAACGCATATTTCTCAGCCTGATCAACTCTTGTGAAATCGTTTTTATCCGAGCGTTATCATCATGGCCGCATCCTAGGGCATAAGGCGCAGGAGAGCCGCGGTGCCATTGTGCCCCGGCCTGCGGTAACAAAGAAGCTGAACGGTCTGGAAACGGTGCCTGGTCATGAGCTTGCGCCGTTTGCAAATGTGCTTGAAGAGCGATCAGGAAAGGGTAGAATGTTACGCATTTCCAATGCGGAGACTACCCTGTTTCTGGTTGTATTAAACATTCTTGTGGCGCTTAGCGTGCATCTGACAATCTGCTTTGGAAGCTGTGTTTCATGAGTATGAACGTTAAGGGGGGGCATATGAACAACCCGCTTTTCATCGGCATTTTAGTGGTGCTCTGGATTTTGGACGTCTATCTTAAAAACCCGTTATAGTCCTTCCAGGGCTTCACCCTGGGGGGCTGCAACGGAGTCGCATCGTTTGGCTACCCGCCTAAAGCGCCCTTTGCCCGGAACCAAAGTCATCGCTGCAACGGCAAAATCACTGCGTCATGTTTCTTCGCTTTATCCCCGCTTGCTGGCTTGTTTAAAATATTACTCCGGCGTGTTTGGTATATATTTCCCCGTGCTGATAGTCGCGTGATATTTTTATTTATCTTAAATGACGTATTTATTTAACCGCCAATTTCCTATGGGCTATCTTCTGCGCGCATCAATGTGCGATTGCCGCTGGCGTGAGCGTACATCCCCAAGCGTTATGAACCGGTTCAACCAAGGGCGGGGCGGAACCCACGTGTTTAATCGGGTTGAACGATGAGGCTCTGGCCGATATGATCGCTCTATCCGCCATTAGCTCAACGTGGCAAGAGCATTGCTTCGTGACAGGAAGTAAGAGCCGGGGTTCGAGACCTCGATGGCGGACCAAATACGGCCGCAGGGCGCATATGAGTATGCCCCTGTGCGAATAGCCCTGGCGCCCCGGCCACCGCCGGGGTTTCGCGTTTCTGGGGCCGGCGTGCTGCTACTTTTTCTGTGATTTTTTGGCTTCGTGCTTTTCCATATTGGCCTTTGCCTCTTCTTTGGCCTTTTCCGCCAAATGCGCGATTTCCTCTTCGCTGACGAGCTCACCGGCATTGTGAACCTTGGCAAAGCCTTCATTGATCTTGGTGTCTTGCGGTTTTTTATCGTCCATTATCTGTAACCTATTTCGGTAGTTTCACGTCAGGGTAGTTAACCATAAAACGCCCGGTAAAAGTTTGATTAAGGCTGCGGCACGACCGATTCCTGTGCAGGAAGGCCGTGCGGCAAGCGCCTGGCGCTGTTTTTAGCCCGTCACTTCACACTAACTTTCTTTACCGATCAGTAGGCTAGCGTGCTTTGGCATAGCGGCCTCTCCCATTGCTAAAAATTTCCCTTTATACTGTATAAAAAAACAGTAAAGGTGAGCATGTGAGATTATTTTACCCAACGGCAAACCCCGGCAAACTCGAACTTCCGTTGTTCTCTGACAAAGTGCCGGCAGGCTTCCCCAGCCCGGCGGCGGATTATGTCGGCGCACGGATAGATCTGAACGAGTACTGCATCAGCCACCCCAACGCGACCTACTTTTTGTACGCCACAGGGGATTCGATGCTCGAAGCGGGCATCACCGAAGGCTCCATGCTGGTGGTCGATCGCAGCATCAGCGCGGGGCACGGCGATATCGTGATCGCGAGTGTTGCCGGGGAGTTCACCGTAAAACGGCTGTGCCTGCACCCTCGCCGCCAGTTGGAGCCGATGAACCCCAAATACCAACCGATAGCCCTGCGGGAAGGCCATGACGAGGTTGAGATATTCGGCGTTGTTGTCTCTGTTATCACCAGGCTCAAGTAAATGTACGCATTGGCTGATGTGAGCAATTTCTATGCGAGCTGTGAAATGCTGTGGCGCCCCGATTTGCGTGGCCGGCCGGTAGTTGTGCTGTCGAATAACGATGGTTGCGTTGTCGCCAGAAGTGCAGAGGCCAAAGCCTGCGGCGTAAAAATGGCGGTGCCTTATTTCCAGATTAAGCAACGCTTTGAACGCGCTGGCGGTATCGCATTCAGCAGCAATTATGAGCTCTATGCGGATATGTCTACGCGCGTTATGGCCATCCTGGAAGAGATGGCGCCGCACATCGAAATCTACAGCATTGATGAAAGCTTTCTCGATCTGACCGGCGTGCGCAACTGTACCGATCTGGCAACGTTTGGGCACCAGGTCAGAAGCCGGGTGAAAAAAGAAACCGGGTTAACGATCGGTGTCGGGATAGCGCAAACCAAAACGCTGGCCAAGCTGGCTAACTTTGCCGCCAAGCGGTGGCAGAAGACCAATGGCGTGGTCGATCTCTCTAACCCGGCGCGGCAACGGAGGTTAATGGCGATAGTGCCGGCGGCGGAAGTGTGGGGCATCGGCCGGCGGTTGGCGAAAAAACTCAGCGTCATGGGGATTGAAACAGCGCTGCAATTGGCCGATGCCAGTACAGCGATGATCCGCAAGCATTTCAGCGTGGTGCTTGAGCGCACGGTGCGTGAACTGCGTGGCCAGCCGTGCCTGGCACTGGAAGAGTTTGCGCCGACCAAGCAGCAGATCGTCTGTAGCCGTAGCTTTGGCGATCCGATAACGCTGTATGAGCATATGCACCAGGCCATCTGCCTGCATGCCAGCCGGGCGGCGGAAAAATTGCGGGCGGAACACCAGTATTGCCGTCATGTGAGCGCATGGATCAAAACCAGCCCCTTTGCGAATCATCGCGCCTATTACGGCAATGCGGCCAGCATACCGCTCCATACCCCCTCGCAGGATACCCGCGACATTATCACCGCGGCTATGCGCTGCCTGGATAAGATCTGGCAGCCAGGGCATCGTTACCAAAAATGCGGGGTGATACTGCAAGACTTTTTCAGCCAGGGCGTGGCCCAGTTGGGATTGTTCGATGAATACCCGCCGCGGCCTAACAGTGGGCCGCTGATGAGCGTGTTGGATCAGATCAATCAGTCAGGCGGGGCGAAGGTGTGGTTTGCCGGGCAGGGGGCGCAGCAGGTGTGGGCGATGAAGCGTGAACTGCTCTCGCCGGCTTACACAACAAGGCTGGCCGATCTGCCGCGTGCGCGGGTGTATTAACCTGGCGCGGGGGAATGGGGCGCAACCATATACCTGGTTTCTTATATAATTCCCCGAAAAAAATACTTAACAATATTAACTAATAAGTTAATTTACAGCTGTTACGTTAAAAGTGGTAAGCCAGCGAAAATGGGCATAGGCAACGGCGCTACACGATTTCACTCTGCAAATAGGTAGGGAACAACCAGTGGATAGGTTCGTGTGGTAATAAAGTCGCCAAAAGCAGAAAAAAATCCCGCCGATCTGTTGTGATACGGCGGGTTGCCAATTCGGCCAACACCAGGGAAAATATAAGTGAATCTAATTAATTTATACCCGCAAACGGGGTCCAATAGTTTGCTATACATCAATAAAACTTAATTTTTATCATGAAAACGTGGGGGAGTTAGCACATAAATTGTGTATTGATGACGATAACCATGAGAATAACAATCAGTTATTGCGCTGCACACGGCGTGAGAAAGCTATTCCACAACGCACCATCATCCAATAATTCTTAATGCTTTGCCTACGCGGTTTCTATGATAAATAAAATCGAACAAGATCGGCCGTTTGTGTAAATAAACAGCATTTGGTTGCTAATGTTGATTACTTAATAAGCATAAATACCGAATTAGTATCAAATTTCGCACGTTTTGACTGGTCGTCTCTACCCCTGCGGGCTATCCTCGTTCTAGTTTTGTATTTGTACGAATTATTAAGCAATATTTATATTCATGAGGAGGTTCTATGCGTTTTGATAATAAAGTCGTCGTGATTACCGGTGCGGGTAACGGCATGGGGGAAGCGGCAGCTCGCCGTTTCTCCGCTGAAGGCGCTATTGTCGTACTGGCCGACTGGGCAAAAGACGCCGTCGATGCCGTTGCGGCATCGCTGCCAAAGGGCAAAGCGCATGCGGTACACGTTGATGTTTCCGATCCTGCGGCCGTTGAAAAAATGATGAATGACGTTGCAGAGAAACTCGGCCGTATTGACGTGTTGCTGAACAATGCCGGTGTTCACGTTGCCGGTAGCGTGCTGGAAACCAGCGTTGCCGATTGGCGCCGCATTGCCGGTGTGGATATCGACGGCGTGGTCTTCTGTTCCAAATTCGCGCTGCCGCACCTGCTGAAAACCAAAGGCAGTATCGTGAATACTGCATCGGTTTCCGGCCTGGGCGGTGACTGGGGCGCAGCCTATTACTGTGCAGCGAAAGGCGCAGTGGTTAACCTGACCCGCGCCATGGCGCTGGATCACGGCGCAGACGGCGTGCGTGTGAACTCTGTGTGCCCAAGCCTGGTGAAAACCAACATGACCAATGGCTGGCCGCAGGAGATCCGCGACAAATTCAACGAACGTATCCCGTTGGGCCGTGCGGCAGAACCCGAAGAAATCGCCGCGGTCATGGCATTCCTGGCCAGCGATGACGCCAGCTTTATCAACGGCGCCAACGTGCCGGTCGATGGCGGGGCAACCGCCTCTGACGGCCAGCCAAAAATCGTTTAACACTGTAGTGGAAGGCAATGCATCATTGCCTGCGTAACGCATGGCGTTACGCCAATAGGGCACAGTTCGCTGTGCCCTTTTTTATACCTGCTGCCGGCTAACCGTAGACACCTCATGATCCCTGTTTGCTGCAACGATGCCCCCGCAGCCTACCGCGTCTCTCGGTGCAGCCATCAGCGCCGTGCCTTTTCTTTTCTCGTGCCGCACCGTAAAGTGAAAAAACGGATAAAAATAATCGATTGGAAGGCCTGAACATGTTTTCTTTTTTGGCCCGGCATAAAGCCACGTTGCTGGGCCTGTTGGCCATTGTGCTATGGAGCAGCATCACCGGCCTGATCCGCCTCGTCAGTGAAGGTCTGGGGCCGATCGGCGGCGCGGCGATGATCTACAGCGTCAGTACGCTGTTTTTATTGGCGGTGATGGGCTGGCCCAAACTGCGCCAATTCCCCAGGGTGTATCTGATAGCGGGCAGCGTGCTGTTCGTGGCTTATGAAATCTGCCTGTCGTTGGCGCTTGGCTATGCCAACAGCCGCACTCAGGCAATAGAACTGGGTATGATCAACTACCTGTGGCCTTGCTTCACTGTGCTGATGGCGATTGTGTTTAATGGGCAACGCGCCACCTGGTGGGTGATCCCGGGCATGCTGCTGTCGCTGGCGGGCATTGGCTGGATCATGAACGGCGGGAACGCAGGGTCGTTGGCGCAGTTGCTGCACAACGTGCGCAGCAACCCGCTCAGCTACGGCCTGGTGTTCAGCGGCGCGCTGCTTTGGGCCGCCTATTGCAACGTCACCCGGAAAAGCGCCCAGGGTCATAATGGCGTGGTGCTGTTTATGTTGCTGACGGCGGCGTCGCTGTGGGTGAAATATGCCTTCAGCAACGAAACCGGCATGCAATTTTCCCCCGCCGTCACGGCGGCGCTGCTGTGCGTGGGGGGGGCGATGGGGGCGGGTTATGCCGCCTGGAACGTAGGGATCCTGCGCGGCAATATGGCGTTGCTGGCGGCCGCCTCTTATTTTACCCCGGTGCTTTCGTCGGTGCTTGCTGCCATCGTGCTCAGCACTGTGCTCAGCATCAATTTCTGGCAGGGGGTGGCGATGGTAACCTTAGGCTCGTTGGTGTGCTGGTGGGCGACTCGCAGGTAACTAAATTGAGCACCAGGGGCGATTTCCCGCTAAGCTGTAAGTAGCCATTATACATGGAGATGTTGCTCATGAGAGACGATATTCAATTTACTCTACAGCCCAGCAGTGACGCACAGTCTTATGGCCGTGGCGACACTGTTCGCCTGACGACGGCGAATTTGCGGCACGAATACCAGCTTGACGTCAGTATCTTATTCCGTGAAGGCAATGTATTTCATGGCTCGGTCATCGCTGCGGCGCCCCGGCTGGATATCCCATTGAAAGCATGGGAAATTAACCCGGGCGAAGAGGTGGTGTTCCGTAAAGAGAACATCGCCAAAGCGTTGCCAGGCGCGCGTTAGCTTTTATGCCAGACTATCGCCGCTGCTAGATTACCGCTAGCTCATCAGCAATGCTGATGGGTTAACCCGGCGTTGGTTTCTTTAGTTCAGCCAGGTGCCTGCTCACACCAAAACCGCACTGCCGGCCGGCAACTGCGGTTTTTTTTATCCCTACCGCCAGCAGGTCAATAACCCCAAGTTGCCAGTAAATATGGCATATATCTTGCTTTAAAAATTCTTATCATGACTAAAATCACAAGAAATATGATTTTTCATGAAACAAAAATTGACAAATGTGAAGGCAATCGATTACCTATTCGCGGAATGCGTAACTGGATCACAGACTGTTGCACTTTGTGGTTCTTATAATGCGCGCGTGATTCGGTGGCATCGTTAGCCGAACGCGATACCGGGTGTCGTTGGTAGGTTTGTCATCTTTCTAACGGGCAGATAATAGCCCTTTAAGCATGTGGTAATAAAATGAAAAAAATAGCTCTCGCAGCAGGTGTACTGCTCGCGTCGTCGTACAGCGCATCATCAATGGCTGATAGCAAAGACAGTGAATATGTTTCGGATTGGTGGCACCAGAGTGTCAACGTCGTGGGGAGCTACCATACCCGCTTCGGGCCGCAGTTGAACAATGACGTTTACCTGGAATACGAAGCGTTTGCCAAACATGAATGGCTGGATTTTTACGGCTATGTCGACGTGCCGAAGTTCTTCGGCGTTGGCAACACGCCGGATCGGGGTATCTGGGATAAAGGCTCACCGATGTTCATGGAAATCGAACCGCGCTTTTCCATTGATAAACTGACCGGTGCCGATCTCAGCTTCGGGCCGTTCAAAGAATGGTACATCGCTAACAACTATATCTACGATATGGGGCGTAATAAGGCTTCCCGCCAGAGCACGTGGTATATGGGGTTGGGCACCGATATCGATACCGGCCTGCCGATGAGCCTGTCACTGAACGTGTATGCCAAATATCAATGGCAAAACTACGGCGCGGCCAATGAAAACAGCTGGGACGGTTACCGCGTCAAAGTAAAATACTTTGTGCCGATTACCGAACTGTGGGGCGGCAACCTGAGCTACATCGGCTTTACCAACTTCGATTTTGGTTCCGATCTGGGTAAGGACAGCAACTGGGTGGACGGCACCGGCAAACAGGTTCGCACCAACGATTCTATCGCCTCCAGCCATATTCTGTCGTTGAACTATGCGCATTGGCATTATTCCGTGGTGGCGCGTTACTTCCATCACGGCGGCCAGTGGCAGGATGGGGCGGATATCGGTTTGCAACAAAGCCCGATCAAATCCACCGGCTGGGGTTACTACCTGGTGGCGGGCTACAACTTCTAACGCGTCAGCCAAGCTGAAACGGTAAAAAATGCCCCTTTATTCGGCTGGATAAAGGGGCATTGCCGTTATGGTGCCACGGGGCTGCGTGCTTAGCGGTGATGGCCGTGGTGTGGCGCCGGGTGGCTATGCCCGTGGTCGAACCGGTTGGGAGCATGGCCGCCGTGGTGGTGAAGCGGGGCACAGCCCGTTAAAAAGATCATAACCGTCACTATTACTGATTTATAAATCATATTTTTCATAACGCTATTACCGTAGAGTCGTGGTATCTGCAACGGCGGGTATCATCCACTATTTCATTAATCGTTTCCCGTATTTCCCACTCTTTGTTGATATATTGTTTATATTAACGGCAGGTTATTCTGTGAGGTATTTGGATATGCTTGACAAATCGGCACTCTATTATTAGATGCACCAGGTTAGAAACGGCTTGGGTAAATAAACTACAGCGTTTTCCAGAGCGTTAAAATATAAGTGCGACGGTTTGTTTAACGCCGAGTGGCGAGCCTGCGTCTGAGCACGCGGCATTGGAGCACGTGGCGGAGACGGCAGAGGCCAGGTGACGGATACGAAAAAATATCCCGCCGACAGCGGCGGGAACTCACAGAAATATTATCTTGGATGATAAGAAAGATAAGTTTGAGATGCGAAAAAAACGGGGTAACTCTTTTTAGTTACCGGTGCCAAAAGTACTGGATTGGCTTTTTCACTGCAAGAAATATCTGAATTTAAATTCCCCTTCCGGGTATTTACTTTGGCAGGCTGTAAATATTGTTAATGCTTTGCGCTCGTTGCTTTGGCCTTGTTACCACGCTGCGTATAATACGCTGCCATTATCCGGTGCCATGGAACTTTTCTGTAAATACTCCCTATGTTGCAGGGGGGCTGGTTATTTGGCCCATCCCTGGGCCGCGCCTGGCGGTAGTTTAGCGGTACTGCTGTTCACCCCAGGCCAGTAAGGTTTCAATCAACGGCTTGAGCAGGCCTTGCAACTGCGCGGCGCGCGGCGCGTCATAGGCGAAGGGAGGCTGTTCGTGCATATAGTTCACCTGCGCCAGTTCCAACTGCACGGCATGCTGATTTTCGGCCGGTTGGCCATAGGCGCGGGTAATGTAGCCGCCTTTAAAACGCCCGTTCAGCACATGGGTGTATTGCTGTTGCTGCTGGCAGCAGGCCAGCAGGCGATCGCTCAGCGTGCCGGCACAGCTCGCGCCGCTGTTGGTGCCCAGGTTGAGATCCGGCAACGTGCCGTCAAACAGGCGGGGAATGACGGAGGCGATTGAATGCGCGTCAAAAAGCAGCGCATAGCCGTGTTTAGCCTTCAACCGTGCCAGCTCATCCTGTAGCTGCTGGTGGTAGGGCCGCCAGATGTGTTGCAGGTAGCCAGCGCGTTCTTCCGCCGACGGCGCTTGCCCGGCGGCGAAGCTTGGCCGCCCATCGAACAGCACGTCGGGATACAGGCCGGTGGTGGCGGTGGTGTAGAGCGGTTTGTCGTCGGCGGGGCGGTTGAGATCGATAACAAAGCGTGAATAGTTGCCAACCAGGATGCTGGCGCCCATGGCGGCGGCAAAATCATACAGCCGTGGAATATGCCAGTCGGTATCTGGCAGCAGGCGGGCGTCATCGCTCAAGCCGGCGTCTACCGCCGGGGTGAGCCGGGTGCCGGCGTGCGGTATGCTGATCAGCAACGGCAGGCTACCGGCCTGGAAATCAAAAGGATCATGGATGCTCATTGCGTACTTCTCCTCGGAAAATCACCGTACAAGGCAGTTGCCCGCCCAGCCAATAGGCCAGTTCAGCCGGCGTTGATAACGGCCAATGAATAAAATCCGCCACCTTGCCGGTTTCCAGCGAACCGTGGCTTTGCTGTAGCCCCAACGCTTTGGCCGCGTGCAGCGTAACCCCCGCCAGCGCCTCTTCCGGCGTCAGGTGGAACAGCGTGCAGGCCATGTTGATCATCAGGCGCAGCGACAACGCTGGCGAAGTGCCGGGGTTGGCGTCGCTGGCGATCGCCATCGTCACCCCGTGCTGGCGGAACAGTTCGACCGGCGGGCGCTGCGTTTCACGCAGCAGGTAATAGGCGCCCGGCAGCAGCACGGCCACGGTACCGGCCGCGGCCATGGCGGCGGCGTCCTGGGCCGTGGCGTATTCCAAGTGATCGGCGGAAAGCGCATGGTGTTTGGCGGCCAGCGCGCTGCCGCCGAGCGATGAAAGCTGTTCGGCGTGCAGTTTTACCGGCAGCCCGGCCCGCTCGGCGGCGGCAAAGACGGCTTCCACCTGCGCCGGGGAAAACGCCAAATGTTCACAGAAAGCATCCACGGCGTCGGCCAGGCCGGCTTCGGCCGCCTGTGGGATAATGGTGTTGCAGACCAGGCTGATATAATCGTCGGGCCGGCCGGCATATTCCGGCGGTAGGGCGTGTGCGGCCAGGCAGGTGGTTTTGACGTCGACCGGCAGGCGTTCGCCCAGTTTGCGCGCCACGCGCAGCATTTTCAGCTCGCTCTCCGGCGTCAGGCCATAGCCGGACTTAATCTCCACGCAGGTAACGCCTTCCGCCAGTAATGGCCGCAGACGAAACAGCGCCTGTTCCAGCAGCGTCTCTTCGCTCGTGGCGCGGGTGGCATGCACCGTGGCGGCAATGCCGCCGCCCTGTGCGGCAATCTCGGCATAGCTCACGCCGTTGAGCCGTTGCTCATACTCGCTGCTACGGTTACCGCCAAACACCAGATGGGTATGGCAGTCAATAAAGCCTGGCGTAATGATGCCGCCGTTGAAGGCCACCGTATTATCCGCCGTGAACGCCGGCAATGCCGCATGCTCCCCCAGCCAGACGATCTTCCCGCCGCGCACCGCTATTGCGCCATTTTTGATGGTGTGATAACGGCCATCGCGCAGGGTAACAATATCCGCCCCGTACCACAGGCTGTCGCAGTGAGTCTCAGCGGTCATGTGCTTTCCTACTCCCATATTGTTGTATATACAATTAAACACAAGCTAGCGCATTGCCGGCAAGGCGGCAACCATAACGCGTGAAATTTATGCAATAACCAGGGTAGGGGAGCCGGGGGTGAACGTTCACCCCCGAAAGGATTACCGTTCGTTGGTGAAACGGCCGAACAGCTGGTAACGGCTGCCTGGGTACAGCAGCCTGGCCGATGTGACCACCGTTTTCCCCGACCAGGTGCGGCGGTGGATCAGCAGGCAAGGCTCATGCTCCGCCAACTGCAGCAGTTCGCGCTCATGCCGGGTGGGCACCACGGCTTCGACGATATGCTCGCCGGCGGTGAGCGGCGCAGCCTGCATCAGATAGGTATAGGGGGTAACGCGGTCAAAATCCTGGATCATGTAATCCGGCGCGGCCAGCGGGTTGACGCAGCGGTTTTCAACCTGCACCGGCATGTCGTTTTCGTAATGCACAATCTGGGAATAAAACACCTGTTGCCCAGGCTGAATATCCAGCGCCGCGGCTTCTTCTTCACTGGCGGGGCGGGCGATAAATTCGACGATGTGGCTGCGGTGGCGGTGACCACGGGCGGCGATTTCGTCGGCAATGTTATGCACTTCCAGCAGCGCCGTGTGCGCCTTGGCTTCGGCGACGAAAGTGCCAACGCCCTGCATACGGATCAGGAACCCTTCGCTGGTCAGTTCCCGCAGCGCCCGGTTGATGGTCATGCGGCTAACGCCAAGCTCCGCCACCAGTTCGCTTTCCGAGGGAACGCGTTGATGCGGTTGCCAATGGCCCGAACGAATTTGGTTCACGATGGCCTGCTTCACCCGTTGATAAATCGGGGCAGGGGTATCGCTCATTGCAGCAGCCAGTTGTAGCAGGGTTTGTTGATCCACCACGGGCGTTAACCTCATCAAATAAAAAAAGCATAACACCAGTTTACTGTTGATGCTGGTGTATGTATATGTATATACAACCAAGGGCGGTTTTGTCAGCACTTATTTTGGGCCGGCCGCCACTTTTTAACGTTGGGGAACCGCTATGCCTGCATATTTTGCTTCGCGCGCTTTGCTTGCCGATGGCTGGGCGCATGATGTCCGCTTGAACGTCGACAATGTCGGCTACCTAAGCCACGTGGAAGTGGGCGCCGCTCCAGATGGTTGCACCCGCCTGGCGGGCGATGTGGTGCCGGGAATGGCCAATCTGCACTCCCACGCGTTCCAGCGTGCGATGGCCGGGTTGGCGGAAGTGGCGGGTAACCCGCAGGACAGCTTCTGGACCTGGCGTGATTTGATGTACCGCCTGGTGCAGCGCCTGGAACCGGAGCAAATAGCGGCCATCGCCGGCCAACTGTATATCGAAATGCTAAAGGGCGGCTATACCCAGGTGGCTGAGTTCCATTACCTGCACCATAGCCCGGGGGGCAAGCCTTACGCCGATGCCGGGGAAATGACCGGCCAACTAAGCCAGGCGGCGGCCCAGGCGGGGATTGGCCTGACGATGTTGCCGGTATTATACAGCTACGCCGGTTTCGGCGCCCAGCCGGCCCAGCCAGGGCAACTGCGGTTTATTCAGGATACCGACAGCTACCTGGCCCAGCAACGCACCATCGCCCGCCAATTGGCCGGGCAACCTCTGCAGAATCAGGGGCTGTGTTTCCATTCGCTGCGCGCGGTGACGCTGCAGCAAATGCAACAGGTGCTGGCCGCGTGCGATAGCGCCTTGCCGGTGCATATCCACGTTGCCGAACAGCAAAAAGAGGTGAATGACTGCCTGGCCTGGTGCGGCCAGCGCCCGGTGGCCTGGCTGTATGACCATCTGCCGGTGGATGAACGCTGGTGCCTGGTGCATGCCACGCATCTCGATCGCGATGAACTGGTGCGCCTGGCGCAAAGCCGGGCCGTCGCCGGGCTGTGCCCCACCACTGAAGCCAACCTGGGGGATGGCATTTTTCCCGGCGATAGCTATTTGCACCACGGCGGCCACTGGGGCATCGGTTCCGACAGCCACGTCTCACTTAACGTGGTTGAGGAACTGCGCTGGTTTGAATACGGCCAGCGGTTGCGCGATCAGCGCCGCAACCGCCTGGTCACCGCCCGGCAGCCGGTGGTGGGCAACCTACTTTATCAGCAGGCGCTGCAAGGGGGCGCGCAGGCCTGCGGCGTGGCGATCGGTCAGTTGGCGGTCGGCTACCGGGCCGACTGGCTGGTGCTCGACGGCAATGATCCTTACCTGGCCGCCGCCGCGGATGAGGCAATCCTTAACCGTTGGCTGTTTGCCGGCGGCCGCGAGCAGATCCGCGACGTATTTGTCGCGGGCAAGCAAGTGATTAGCCAGGGGCGTCATGCGTTGGAACAACAAAGCGCCGCGGCCTTGCAGCAGGTGCTGAAAACGCTGCGTCAGGAGGTGTGATGAGCCTGCACCGTTTTTCCTTTGCCACGCTGCCGGTCAGCCGCTGGCGCAACGGCGGCGGTGAAACCCGCGAGATCGTCAGCCAACCGGCGGGGGCGGATTTCAACTGGCGCGCCAGCATCGCCACGATCGCGCAAAGCGGTCCCTTTTCGCTGTTCCCCGGTATTGATCGCTCAATTACGCTGCTGGCAGGCGATGGCGTGCGCCTGTTCAGCGAAGGGCTGATCGATCACCCATTGGCCCATGTCGGCGAGCCGTTTGCCTTCCCCGGCGACGTCGCGCTGCATGCCACCTTGCTTGGCGGCGCCAGCCAGGATTTCAATATCATGGTGCGGCGCGGCCGCTGGGCGGCTAACGTCCAACGCCTGGCCGGGCCGGTTCAACTTCCGGCCGGCCATGACGGGGTGCTGTACGTGCTCTGCGGCCGCTGGCAGTGGGCGCAGCAGCAAACGGCGGTACTGGCCGCCGGTGAAGGCGGCTGGTGGCGGCAGGTAGCGGCGCCGGCCCGGTTTGTACCGCAGGGGAACGAACCGGCGCTCGCCCTGTGGGCCGATATTTACCCGTGCTGAAGGTATTTGCCTCCCTGGCCCGCGCCGGTGACAGGCTGTTTTCCCGTATTCCGGCCGGCGTGCTTCATCGTGGTGCGCACTTTGCACCATCGCGATCCGTTCCGGCCGCCGATGAGCCATGGCCGGCCAGTAACACCAGTATGTGAGGCCGTTTGCGTTTTTGGCGCGCATCTTGCTTGCTGTATAAACGCACTTGTATAGACAAGAATATACAGATGTATTTTCCCGCCCGTCCGGGTGGGTTTATCGGCACAGCACAACAGGAGCGCAGTATGAGCAAGACTTTTTCCGTAAGAACGGCAATCAGGAAATTTTCAGCGCTGGGAGCGGCTATCGGGTTTTCCGGGTTGTTGGTGACTGCGGCGCAGGCTGCCAATACGCCAGTGGCCATCGGCATCTCCGGCTGGACTGGGTTTGCCCCGTTGACGTTGGCGGATAAGGCCGGGATCTTCAAGAAAAACGGCGTGGATGTGGATCTGAAAATGATCCCGCAAAAAGATCGCCACCTGGCGATTGCATCCGGCGCCGTGCAGTGTGCGGCGACCACGGTGGAAACCTATGTCGCCTGGAACGCCAACGGCGTGCCGCTGACCCAAATCGTGCAGTTGGATAAATCCTATGGCGCCGATGGCCTGGCGGTACGTAATGGCATCAACAGCGTGGCGGAGCTGAAAGGCAAAACTATCGGTGTGGATGCCCCGGGCACCTCGTCTTACTTTGCGCTGGCCTGGATCCTGGATAAAAACAACATGACGCTCAAAGACGTCAAGCTGGCCACGTTGTCGCCGCAGGCGGCGGCCCAGGCGTTCAACGCCGGGCAGAACGACGCGGCGATGACCTATGAACCGTACCTGTCGACGGTGCGCCAGAACCCGGCGCAGGGCAAGATCCTGGTCACCACGCTGGATTACCCGATGGTGATGGATACCCTCGGTTGTACGCCGGACTTCCTGAAAAAGAACCCGCAGGCGGCGAAAGCGATCGTCAAAAGCTACTTCGACGCGCTGGATATGATCAAGGCCGAGCCGGATAAATCGTATGAAATCATGGGCGCCGCGGTGAAATCGAGCGGCAAACAGTTCGCCGAATCCGCCAGCTATCTGCGTTGGCAGGATCGCGAACAGAACCGCAAGTTCTTTGCCGGCGAGCTGGCTGATTTCAGTAAAGAAGCGGCGGCGCTGCTGTTGGAAATGCGGGTGATCCGCAAGGTGCCGGATATCAACACGCTGTATGACGCCAGCTACGTGCAATGATTATGGGGAAGACTGATATGAATTCAACCGTCAGCCAGCAGGCCGTAGAACGTGAACCACAGGCACTGCCGCCGGCCAAACCGCACTGGCATAACCCGATGATGGTGCCGCTGCGGCCCGTCGCGACGCGGTTGCGCTGGTTTCTTGGCCTGGCGTTCTTCGTACTGTTCGTTGCGGTATGGGGGCTGACGACCTTCGCCGGCGTGGTGTCGCCCACCTTCCTGGCCGATCCGCTCACCATGGTGCACGAAGGCATCCTGCTGTTCACCGAATATAACTTTTCGCTGGATATCGGCATGACGGTGTTCCGCGTGCTGAGCGGTTTCCTGCTGGCGGCGGTGATCGCCGTGCCGCTGGGCATCCTGATGGGATCGTACAAGCTGATCGAAGCCTTTCTGGAGCCGTTCGTCTCGTTTTGCCGCTATCTGCCGGCTTCGGCGTTTATCCCACTGCTGATCCTGTGGGCCGGCATCGGCGAAATGCAGAAAATCCTGGTGATTTTCATCGGCTCGTTTTTCCAGATTGTGCTGATGGTGGCCGTGGTGGTGGGTTCCGCCCGCCGCGATCTGGTCGAAGCCGCCTATACGCTGGGCGCGTCTAACCGCAGCGTGGTGCGCCGGGTGCTGATCCCCGGCGCCGCGCCGGAGATTGCCGAACTGTTGCGCCTGGTGCTGGGCTGGGCCTGGACCTACGTTATTGTGGCCGAGCTTATCGGCTCTTCCAGCGGTATCGGCCATATGATTGTCGACAGCCAGGCGTTGCTAAATACCGGGCAGATTATCTTCGGCATTATCGTCATCGGCTGTATTGGCTTGCTGTCCGATCTGTTATTCAAGGCGGCTAACCAGCGCCTGTTTGTCTGGAGCTCACTGCGATGAACAGTAAACTCAATGTCAGGAACGTATCGCGCATCTTCGCCGGCCCGCACGGCGAGCAGACCCAGGCGCTGCTGCCGATTAATTACCAGGTGCAGGAGAATGACTTCATCACCATTCTTGGCCCCTCTGGCTGCGGCAAATCCACTTTGCTGCGCATCATCGCCGGGCTGGACAGCCCAACCCAGGGCGAAGTGTGGCTGGACGGCCAGTTGGTCGAAGGGCCGGGCGCCGATCGCGGCATGGTGTTCCAAAGCTATACGCTGTTCCCCTGGCTGACCGTGGAGCAGAACATCCGCTTTGGCCTGCAGGAGCGCGGTGTGGGCCTGGCCCAGCAGAAAGAACGCAGCGACTACTTCATCAACAAAGTCGGGCTGCGCGGTTTTGAGCACCACTATCCGCGCCAACTGTCCGGCGGCATGCAGCAGCGCACGGCAATCGCCCGCGCGCTGGCCAACGATCCGAAAATTCTGTTAATGGACGAGCCGTTCGGCGCGCTGGACAACCAGACGCGGGTGATGATGCAGGAACTGTTGCTCAATATTTGGGAAGCGTCCCGCAAGACAGTGCTGTTCGTCACCCATGATATCGACGAAGCGATCTTCATGGCTAACAAGGTGGCTATCTTCAGCGCGCGGCCGGGGCGGATCAAAACCGAAGTGCCGGTCAACTTCCCACACCCGCGTGATTACACCCTGAAAACGTCGCCGGCGTTTATGGCCATCAAGGCGCGGGTCACGGAAGAGATCCGCAGCGAAACGCTGCAAAGCATGCATTAAGGCCCAACAGGCCAACGGGGTGGCGCCCGGCAGTGCGTTAACGCGCACGCAGGCGCCGCCAGCCGCATCAACAAGCCCGATTCGTCGGGATAGTTTTTACGTGTACTTGTATATACAGGAATAGACTATGTTGCCAACCAAACAAGAAGTAAGCGTGGTTGAACTACACCCAGGGCAGGTTGAGCTGGATACGTTGCGCGCCATCTATCGCGGCGGCGTCAAACTGGCATTGGCGGAAAGCGCCCGCGGCGCAGTCGAGCTGGCGGCGCAGGCGGTAACGCAGATCCTCGAGCAGGGCAAAGTGGTGTACGGCATTAACACCGGCTTTGGCAAGCTGGCGCAAACGCGCATCCCGGCGCAGCGGTTATCAGAACTGCAGCGCAACCTGGTGCTTTCGCACAGCGTTGGCGTGGGCAACATGCTGCCGGACAACGTGGCGCGCCTGATCATGGCGACCAAGATCATCAGCCTGGCACGCGGCCACTCCGGCATTCGCATCGCCGTTATTGATGCGCTGCTGGCACTGTTCAACGCCGGCGTGATGCCGTGCATCCCGGAAAAAGGCTCGGTGGGCGCCTCGGGAGATTTGGCGCCGCTGGCCCACCTGGCGCAGATGCTGATCGGCGTGGGGGAAGTGACCGTTGACGGCCAGCGTTGCAGCGCCGTCGAAGGGCTTGCCAGGGTCGGGCTGGAACCGTTTGAGCTGGGGCCGAAAGAGGGGCTGGCGCTGCTCAACGGCACCCAGGTGTCCACCTCGTTGGCGCTGCGCGGGCTGTTCGAAGCTGAACAGGTGTTCGCCGCCGGGCTGGTGGCTGGCGCACTGTCGCTGGAAGCGATCAAAGGTTCGGTTAAACCGTTTGATCCGCGTATTCATCAGGCGCGCGGCCAGGCCGGGCAGATTGCCGTGGCGCAGGCGGTCAGCGCATTGCTGGCCGACAGCAGCATCGTATGTTCGCACGCGGATTGCGGCCGGGTGCAGGATCCGTACTCCATCCGCTGTGTGCCGCAGGTGATGGGGGCGTGCCTGGACAATCTGCTGCACGCGGCCCGGGTGCTGCGCATTGAGGCGAACGCCGCTTCGGACAACCCGCTGGTGTTCACCGATAACGGCGATGTGATCTCCGGCGGTAACTTCCACGCCGAACCGGTGGCGTTCGCCGCCGACATTATCGCGCTGGCGGTGGCGGAAATCGGCGCCATTTCCGAGCGCCGGCTGGCGCTGCTGCTGGATACCGGGCTGTCCGGCCTGCCGCCGTTCCTGGTGAAGGAAGGCGGCATCAACTCCGGCTTTATGATTGCACAGGTCACCGCCGCGGCGTTGGCCTCCGAGAACAAATCGTTGGCGCACCCGGGCAGCGTCGACAGCCTGCCGACTTCCGCCAACCAGGAAGACCACGTCTCTATGGCGACCTATGCCGCCCGTCGCTTGGGGGATATGTGCTTCAACACCGCCGTGGTGGTGGGCGTTGAAGCGATGGCCGCCGCGCAGGGGATCGATTTCCACCGGCCATTACGCAGCTCCGCGTTGCTGGAACAGCAACTGGCGGCGATCCGCGAGCAGGTGCCTTTCCTCGAACAGGATCGCCTGATGGCGCCGGACGTGGAAGCTATGCGCCATTGGGCTACCGCCGGGCAGTGGCCGCAGGCCGTCAGCGCGATTCTGCCAAGCTACGGCGCGCTGTAATTTTCTTGTACCGCCGGCCAGGCGCTGGCGGTGAAGTCATTGACTCACTCGTTAAGGATTTACCATGAACGATACGATCAAAAATGCCGTGGCACGGGAAGTGCGTGCGCCGCAGGGCACCGAACTGCATTGCAAAAACTGGCTGATCGAAGCCGCCTACCGCATGATCCAGAACAACCTGGATCCCGACGTCGCCGAGCGCCCGCAGGATTTGGTGGTGTACGGCGGCATCGGTAAAGCAGCGCGCAACTGGCCGTGCTTTGAAGCGATCCTGGCCAGCCTACGGGCGCTTAACCCGGACGAAACGCTGCTGGTGCAATCCGGCAAGCCGGTCGGCGTGTTCAAAACCCACAGCGATGCGCCGCGCGTGCTGATCGCCAACTCCAACCTGGTGCCGCACTGGGCCAACTGGGCGCATTTTCATGAGCTGGATAAGGCCGGGCTGATGATGTATGGCCAGATGACCGCCGGCTCCTGGATCTATATCGGCGCGCAGGGCATCGTGCAGGGCACCTACGAAACCTTTGCCGAAGCGGGGCGCCAGCATTACGGCGGCGATCTGCGCGGCAAGTGGATCCTGACCGCCGGTTTGGGCGGCATGGGCGGCGCGCAGCCACTGGCTGGGGTGCTGGCCGGCGCCAGCGTGCTGGCGATCGAGTGCCAGGAATCACGTATCGATTTCCGTCTGCGTACCCGTTACCTCGATCATAAATGCGACGATCTGGACGAAGCGCTGGCGCTGATTGAACAGGCCTGCGCCAAGGGCGAAGCCATTTCGGTGGGGCTGCTGGGCAATGCGGCGGAAATTCTGCCGCTGCTGGCGCAGCGCGCGGCCAACGGCGGCCTGCGCCCGCACATCGTGACCGATCAAACCTCCGCCCACGATCCGCTCAATGGCTATCTGCCGGCCGGCTGGAGCGTCGAGCGCTGGCAAGCGGCCCGCAACAGCGATCCGCAAAGCGTGGTGAGTGCGGCGCGCCAGTCGATGGCGGTGCACGTTAAGGCGATGCTGGCGTTCCATGAGATGGGCGTACCGACCGTGGACTACGGCAACAATATTCGCCAGGTCGCATTGGAGGAAGGGGTGAGCAACGCGTTTGATTTCCCTGGATTTGTGCCGGCCTATATTCGCCCGCTGTTCTGCGAAGGGAAAGGCCCGTTCCGCTGGGTGGCGCTGTCTGGCGATCCCGAGGATATCTACAAAACCGACGCCAAGCTGAAAGAATTGTTTCCGGATAACGTTCACCTGCATAACTGGCTGGATATGGCCCGGCAGCGTATTGCCTTCCAGGGGCTGCCTTCACGTATCTGCTGGCTGGGGCTGGGCGAACGCCATCTGGCGGGGCTGGCCTTCAACGAAATGGTACGCACGGGCGAGCTGAAAGCGCCGATCGTCATCGGCCGCGATCACCTGGACTGTGGCTCGGTGGCATCCCCCAATCGTGAAACCGAAGCGATGCGCGACGGTTCCGATGCGGTGTCTGACTGGCCGTTGCTCAATGCCTTGTTGAGCACCGCGGGCGGGGCAACCTGGGTCAGCCTGCATCACGGCGGCGGCGTCGGCATGGGCTTCTCCCAGCATGCCGGGATGGTGATTGTCTGCGACGGCAGCGAAGACGCGGATAAACGCTTGGCCCGCGTGTTGTGGAACGATCCGGCCACCGGCGTCATGCGCCATGCGGACGCCGGTTACGACAGCGCCGTTGCCTGTGCCGAACAACATCAGCTGAATTTGCCGCTGCTTAACCTGTGAGGTGAGAATGGAGACGCTTTCAGCCACGGCGCAGGCGGTGCGCCGCCTGGCCCGCCAGCAGGCCAGCGCGCTCGGCGTTTATAACGCCGGGCTTTCCAGCGACGCCGTGCGTGAACGTTACGGTGTCACTGATGTCGCGCGCTTGGCGAGCAATGAAAACCCGCTCGGCGCCAGCCCCCAGGTGCAACTGGCGTTACACGTGTCGAGCCGCGACAGCGGGGTGTATCCGGATCCCAACAGCCTGGCGCTGCGGGCGGAAATCGCCGGGCAAACCGGCGTGCCGTCTGCGCAGATCGTGGTGGGCAACGGTTCGGAAAACATCCTCGAGATGCTGTGCCTAGCCTTTATCAATCCGGGCGATCGGGTGGTGACGCTGCTGCCGTCATTCGGCCTGCATGAGATATACCCGCGCATGATGGGCGCTGAAGTCACTATGGTGCCGGTCAGTGGGGCGTTGGAGTTCGATCTGGCCGCCTGGCGCCAGGCGCTGCAGCAACCGGCCAAAATGGTGGTGTTCAGCAACCCGTCGAACCCGGTGGGCTGCATGCTGGGGCGCGACGCGTTCCTGCAACTGATTGACGCGGTGCCGCAGGACTGCCTGTTGGTGATCGACGAAGCCTATTATGAGTACTGCGCACACGAGGCGGACTACCCGGACAGCCTGTCACTGTTGCCGCAGCAGCCCCGGCCGTGGATCGTACTGCGCACCTGCTCGAAGGCCTATGGGCTGGCGGGGTTGCGCGTGGGCTACGGCATGGCCTGCGATGCCGAGCTGATCGGGTTGCTGGACCGGGTGCGCACGCCGTTTAATATCAACCGTTCGGCGCAAAGCGCGGCGTTGGCGGCACTGCGCGATCGCGATCATGTGGCCTACAGCGTGGCCTGGGTCAGCACCGCGCGCAGCGCCATGGCGGCCAAACTGCGCGACATGGGGCTGAAAGTGGCGCCCTCATACGCCAACTTCCTGTTTTTTGACTGCGGCCATCCCAGCACGGAAATCGCAGAAGCGCTGCTGGCGCACGGCATTATCGTCAAACCCTGGCGTGAGCCCGGTTATCAGCAGTTCCTGCGTGTCTCGATCGGCAGCGCGGAAGATAACCGGCGCTTTCTGGCGGCGCTGGCGCAGGTGCTGGCCGCCGTCTAGCGCCAGATCAAAATGGCGTAAGGTTAACGCAGCATGGCCGGCCGGTTGTGATAGGCTGGTGGTGCCGGTGGGCGTCGCGCATGCGGCGATCGCCGAGGCGGGAAGGTACAGTATGATTATCGTTCGCGCGTGGGCGCCGCCAGGCCGGCGCCGCGTGCAGCACGCAAGCCCTATTGGCTTGCGGCCACAGGTTGGCTGGAGGGAAGTCGCATGTCTGTAACACAAATCGCTTTTCCGGCGCGCATCGTGCGCGGCGCCGGGGCGTTGGAAGAGATTGGAACACTGTGCGCGGATTACGGTTCGCGCGCCATGCTGATTGGCGGCGAACGGGCGCTGGCGGTGACGGAGGCGACCATCGGTAATTGCCTGCGGGCCGCGGCGGTGGAGTTGGTGGCCAGCGAACATTTCGGCGGCGAGTGCACTGAGCAAAACATTAACCGCCTGGCGGCGCAGGCCCGGGCTGAAAAAGCACAGGTGCTGATTATCGCCGGCGGCGGTAAAGCACAGGACACCGGCAAAGCGGTCGGTAATCTTTGCGCCTTGCCAGTGATTACCGTTCCCACCATTGCCGCCACCTGTGCGGCGGTAACGCCGCTGACCGTGCGCTATTACCCCGACGGGCATTTCCGCGACATGCTGCACCTGGCGAATTCGCCGGTGGCGGTGGTGATCGACAGCCAACTGCTGGCCCAGGCGCCGACGCGCTGGCTGGCGGCCGGGCTGGGGGATACTCTGGCCAAATGGTATGAATACCGCGCTATCAGCCGTAACGGCGCAGTGGGCGGGATGGCGCTGGCGGCGCAGGCCAATAGCCGTATCTGCTACCAATTGATTGAAACCTACGGCGCCGCGGCTAGCCAGGCGGCGGAGCGCGGGGAAACCACGCCGGAGCTGGAACAGGTGCTGGACGCCATCTTCCTGTTTGCCGGGTTGACATCGCTGATGGGCAGCGGTGCCCATGCCGCCGCGGCGCACGCGCTGTTTGAAGGTTTCACCGTCTGTGACAAAACCCGCGATTTCGGCCACGGCCTGTTGGTGGGGTACGGCAACCTGTGCCTGCTGGCGATCGAACAACGCAGCGACGAAGAGTTGCTGGAGGCGCTGAAACTGGCGCAAGCCTGTAATATCCCGCTGCACATGGCGCAGATCGCCGACGATCTGACCGCAGACGAGATCGACGCCATTGTGGCTGCGGCGGTGGATGCGCCGGATATGGCCAATATGCCGCAGCCGGTCACGTCGGTACAGGTGGCCCAGGCCATCCAGCGGGTGCACGCGCTGGCGCAGCGGCTGTAGCGTTAGCGCTTTACCCAGCTAGAGCTGCGGGCCGATTTGTGGGATTATTTCGCCCTTGATACGCGAAATAATGCGTGTTGCCGGCAGGCGGCGATGTAGTTGATCGTCAGCAGGCCGGTAACGCGCCATAGCGCGCGTGTATCCCACTTGGAGAAGGGTGAATGGCCTCGCTGAAAGACGTTGCAAAACTGGCTGGTGTGTCGTTGATGACGGTTTCTCGTGCGATCAACGAACCCGATAAGCTGCGCCCCGAAACCTATCAACGTGTGAAGCAGGCCATCGATCGGCTCGAGTATGTGCCGGATCTCTCCGCCCGGCGCATCCGCGGCGATCGCAGCCGGGTGCAAACTATCGGCGTGCTGGCATTGGATACCGCCACCACGCCGTTTTCCGTTGAAATCATCCTGTCGATTGAAAAAACCGCGCGCGAACACGGTTGGAACAGCTTTGTCGTCAACCTGTTTGCCGACGACAGCGCAGAAAAAACCATTGATTTGCTACTGGCGCACCGGCCGGATGGGGTGATCTTTACCACCATGGGGCTGCGGCAGGTGACGGTGCCGCCGAAACTGCTGGATAAACGCCTGGTGCTGGCCAACTGTACCAGCCCTGGCAACGCTATCGCCAGCTACATTCCCGATGATGAACAAGGCCAGTATGACGCGATGAAAGCGCTGATCGCCAAAGGCTATCGCGCGCCGTTGTGCATCCATCTGCCGGAAGGCATCCCGGCCGCCGGGCTACGCCGCCGCGGGCTGGAGCGTGCCTGGCGCGAGGCCGGCGGTGACGTTGCCCAGCTTAAGCAATACCATTTGGATCTTAGCGAAGGCGATGGGCACTATCTCGACAGCCTGGCGCTGTTGGCGCGCCATTTTTCGCCGGGCAAGCGTGATTGCGACGTGGTGGTGTGCGGCAACGATCGGGTGGCGTTTTTGGTCTACCAGACGCTGTTGGCGCAAGGCTGGCAGATCCCGCAGCAGGTTGGGGTGTTGGGCTATGACAATATGGTCGGCATTGGCGAGCTGTTCCAACCGCCGCTGACTACGGTGCAGTTGCCGCATTATGAGTTGGGCCGCCAGGCGGCTTTGCATCTGATCAATCAGCTTGAGCACCGGCAAACCGTGAAGGTGGCTTGCCCGCTGTTATTGCGGGCGTCGCTGTGATGGGGTTCCCGCCCATGAGGGCGGGAAAGGGATTATTCCCAGATGCTGCCGAGCGCCCAGGCGTGCAGTTCGCCGAAGGCCGCCGCGCCGCTTTCGGCAAACATACTGATGGTGCGCTCACCGTCGGCCGGGTAAATGCGGCTGGTCAGGCAGGCGCGGCCCTGATTGACGAACACCTCGACGGAAGAGCGATCGATAAACACCTGCAGCTGCATGTTTCCCGCCGGTGGCAGCGGTACGCTGCGGCAGCCGCACAGCCCCGGATCATCGCTAAACCGTTCCAGAACCAGCCGCTGCGCCTGGTTATCGATATACAACCGGGCGGCGTTGCCAATGGTGACACCGTAACGTTCCGCGTCGCTCGCCGCGGTGTCCACCGTCAGCGCCAGCTCCTGAAGCGCGGCGCCCAGCACCAGGCGCTGGTTACGCAACTGCGCAGCGCCGAATGACTGAGTTTCGCCGCGCAGCGCACGCAATTCCCGCGCTGGGTTCATTAACACGTTGCCATCCGTATCCAGCGAAAGTTCGCGCGGCAGGGTAAGCGCGCCGGCCCAGCCGTGGGCTTTGCTCGGCATCGGCGATTCCCACATATCCATCCAGCCGAACAGCATGCGGCGCCCATCGGCCGCGGTGAAAGACTGCGGCGCATAGAAATCGTGCCCGGCGTCCAGCTCGCGGAACGGCTGGTTGGGGGTGAATGCCTGCCCCGGTTGCCAATCGCCCAGCAGGTAGCCGCTCTGGAAACGGTTACGGTTATGGTAGCCCTGCGGGGCCAGCCCCTGCGGCGAAAACATCAGCAGGTGGCGTTCGCCCAGCGCGAGGAAGTCGGGGCATTCCCACATATATCCTTCAGCGGTGGTTTGCGCGCGCGCCAGCACGCGCTCGAATGTCCAGGCACGCAGATCGTGCGAGCGGTAAAGGCGAACCTGGCCCAGTTGGTTTTCCTTGGCGCCGACCACCATCCACCATTGGCCGTCCTGTTGCCAGACTTTCGGATCGCGAAAGTGCTGGATACCCTCTGGCGGCAACAGCACCGGGCCATGTTTGACGAAGTGCACGCCGTCGCTGCTGGTGGCCAGGCACTGAACTTCGCGCACCTGGTCGTCATCGCCCGCTTTGCCCAGCCAGACGTGGCCGGTGTAGATCAGCGTCAGCACGCCGCGATCGTCCACCGCGCAGCCGGAGAAACAGCCGTCTTTATCGAACTCATCGCCCGGCGCCAGTGCGATCGGTTGATGTTGCCAGTGCACCAAATCGTGGCTGGTGGCATGGCCCCAGTGCATCGGCCCCCAGTTCGCATCAAAAGGGTGGTGCTGATAAAACGCGTGGTACACGCCGTTGATGCAGATCAGGCCGTTGGGATCGTTAATCCAGCCGGCCTGCGCCGCCAGGTGAAAACGTGGATAATAATCATCCTGGCGTTGAGCATGCAGGGCTTCAACGGCATGATCGGCGGACAGTAAGGCATTTTTCATTGCATCGACTCGCTTGATTTTATCGTGGGTTGAAAGTGTGCATCCTTCCCGGCGTTTTCGCCGCGCAGCAGGAAACAGGAAAGCAGGGTGGTAAAGGCGACCATACAGCCCATCAGCAGATAGGTGGCGGCAAAGCCGATATGGTCATAGCCGTGGCCGGCCAGCGGCGACAGGAAGCTGGCCATCACCTGGGTGATGAACTGGAAGCCCACCAGATACAACGTGGAAGACAACCGGCTATCGAAGCGGGTGGCGATGTATTTGAACAGCGCGATCAGCAGGATCGGCAATTCAACGGCGTGTAACAGCTTCATGGCGGAAATCATCAGTGCGCCGCTGGCCAGCCCCGAACCGAACATCCGCAGCGCCATGACGGCGCCAGCCAGCAGCAGGCCCTGTTTAGCGCCGATGCGGTTCACCAGGAACGGCGCCAGAAACATCCCGCCGGCTTCCAGGAACACCTGCAGCGAATTGAGGAAGCCGTACATTTCGTTGCCCTGTTGGTGGGTTGGGAACTGTGAGGCGAAATAGACCGAGAACTGCTGATCGAACACGTTGTACACGCTGATGCCGAGCACAAACACCACCAACGCCCAAAATCCCGGCAGGCGCAGCAGCGCCAGCGCGTCGTTGAGCTGCAGATTTTCCGGCTTGCCGTATTCCAACCCGGCCATGGCATTGGGTTTTAGCTCACGCACCTGGCTGAGCAGCAGCAGAAACGCGACTGCCGAAGCTGAAGCCAGCCAAAAGTTGATGTTGGGGTTAATGTTGAAAATGAATCCGGCGAAGAAGGTGGCGCAGGCCCAGCCGAGCGAGCCCCACATGCGGGCGCGGCCAAATTCAAAGCCGACGATACGGCTGACGCGTTCGGTATAGGATTCCAGCGCGCCGATGCCGGCAAAAAAGGTGGCGCCGATAAACAGCCCGCCGATCAGCGCGCCCAGCAGCAGGTTCATGGCCAGCAGCGGCGCGTAAACGTAAATAAAAAATGGCCCGGTGAGCAGCAGCATCACGCCCAGGTACTGCAGCAGATGTTTGCGTAGGCCAAGCTTGTCTTGAATAAAGCCGTACAGCGGCTGGGCACAAAGGGCAACCAGCGAAATGGCCGAGAAAATCAAACCGGTTTCGGCGCCTTTCAGCCCGATTTTTTGGTTAAGCCAGATGGAAATCAGTGAAAAACTGGACGACCAGGTAAAAAAGAAAAAAAACAGCAGGCCGCTCAGGAGCACATAGTACTTTTTGGTTTCGCGGTTCATGGTGATGTTGCCCTGATGAGTGAGATTGGCTCTATTGTTAACGTTAACTTTTAACGAGATAAAGATACCATCGCGGCTGATTGCGATGTTAATCACAAAAGTTAACGTTAACATTTTTGCGATGTGATCGAAATCACGTGTTGATCATGGGCATCGCTTATCCCTCGTGGCGAGAGATAAGCGCAGGGGTGGGGTTTAGATGCTGGCCAGGTAGCCGCCGTCAACGTAAAGGATCTGCCCGGTAATATAGGCGGCTGCCGGGCTGGCGAGGAAGATAGCGGCGCCGGTGAGATCCTGCAGTTCGCCAAAGCGCCCAATCGGGATCTTGCTTTGCATGGCGCTGCACCAGTCGCTGTCCTGGTAAAACACTTCGGTCATGGCGGTTTGGAAATAGCCGGGGCCGATGCCGTTCACCCGGATGCCGTGGGGCGCCCATTCGCTGGCCAGCGCGCGTGTCATGCCCGCCAGCCCGGATTTCGATGCGCCATAAGCGGTGGCGCCCGGCACGCCAACGGCGGTGGTCAGCGAACACAGGTTGATGATGCTGCCGCTGCCCTGCGCCATCATTAAGCGTGCGGCGGCCTGCGCACAGAAAAACGCCCCCTTTAGATTGGTATTGAGGATGTTGTCCCACAGCGCTTCGTCAACCTCCAGCGACGGGCGTACCTGTTCAATACCGGCGTTGTTGATCAAAATATCCAACGGTTTGTCGGCCAGGCTGGCGAACGCCGCGCGGATCGACGCCGGATCCTGCACGTCCAGTTGCACCATCTGCGGGTGTTCGCCCCAATTGTTCAACTGTTGCGCCACCGCTTGCAGTGCGGCACGCTGGCGGCCGGCGACGATCACCTGCGCGCCGGCCTGGGCGAGCCCGATGGCCAGCGCCTGGCCGATGCCGCGCGTCGCCCCGGTTACCAGCGCCCGTTTGCCCTGCAGTGAAAACGGCGCCAGCCCAGGCGGTAAAGTTGCGTTTTGCATAGTTTCTCCTTAAGGCACCACGATGGTTTTCAACGCGGCGGCATCGCCGGCCAGCAACGCTTGATAAGCCTGCGGCAGCGCGTCGAGGGCGATCGGTGGCGACAGCCACTGCGCCAGTTTATCGGCAAGCTGCGGCAGCAGCGCGATCGCCTGTTGCTGCTCGTCGGCAAATACGCTGCATCCCACCAACGTGAGTTCACGTTCTACCAAGCGGTTGGCGTCAATCGGCGCCTGACCGTGGAACAGGCCGACCATGGCGATGCGCCCGGCGGGGGCGATATGTTCAATCAACTGATTGAGTACGCCGGCTGAGCCGGTGGCTTCCACGGCAAAAGCAACGGCCTGCGGCAGCGGGCGCCCTAATTCCAGCGCTTGCAGCGGCAGAACGCGCTGCAGCAACGCCAGGCGTTGCGGGTTGCGCTCGGCCAATAACAGCGGGCAGGCGCGCAGATGGTGCAGCAGCAGCGCGACCAGCCCGCCGATGGTGCCGCCGCCGGCGACCCATACCGGCGCGCCGGGCGGTGGGTTAAGTTGGTTTACCACCCGCAATGCGACCCCCAGCGGTTCGCAGAGGGCAGCGATCGGCGCCGGCAGCGTTGCCGGCACCTTCAGCAAGCTGGATGCCGGCAACAGGGCCAGTTCGGCAAAGCCGCCGTCACACACTTCGCCGACGAAGCCGAGCCGCGGGCACAGGTTGCTGCGCCCGGCCTGGCAAGCGGGGCAAACGCCGCAGCAGGCGCGGGAATCCGCCACCACGCGATCGCCCACCGCCAGCCCGCGCACCGCGCTGCCGATCGCCAGCACTTCACCACAAAACTCATGCCCCGGCGTTACCGGCAGTTGGGCGATCCACTGGCCGGTGCGGAAGTTGTGCAGATCGGAGCCGCAAATGCCGGCCGCCAGCACCCGCAGGCACACCCCGTCGGCGGGTGGGGCGGCGGGCGGGGGGATCTGTTCGATGCGCAGATCGCCAATGCCATAAAAACGGGCGGCTTTCATGCTTCACCGCCGTTCGCCGGATCGATAAGTTTGAACCAGCGGCTGGCGATATCCTCCCCGGCCAGCGGTTCGCTGCCCAGCATCACGGCGATGGCGAACCCCAGCGCCGAGCTGGTGGCATTGTGGCCGCCGCCGCCGCCGCCGCCGCCGCCGGCGCGCAGATCCAACACCAGCGTTGGGCAGCAGAACAGCGCCAGCCGCATCAGCCGTTGCCAGTTGGCCGGCAGCCAACCGCGGGCGTTGAGCTCGGCCAATAATGGCCGCCAGTAGCCTTCACCTTTGCTTTGCAGGAAGGGCGCGCGCAGCGGCGTCAACTGCCAGTTGTGTTCCACCAGCAGGCGGTCGCCTTGCAACTGCACGTTGATTTGGTAACGCTCATCACAGCGCTGGGGTTCATACAGCCAGAACGGATGGGCGAAGATGTTGTGAAACGTGGCCTTGATCTCCGCCAGCAGCGCCGGGATATGGCGCCCGGCGAAGGCGGGATCGAAACTCACCAGTTGCGGCTCCGGGTGTTCGGTTTCATACCACACGTTGGCGTTGTGCGCGTCGCCGTGGGCGGTGACGACGCCGTGCTGCGCCAGCCTTGCCGGTGCCAGCAGCTCGCCGGCCTGCAACAGCAATTCCCCCAGCGTATGCGGGTAAAGTATGCCGTTTATCTGCCAGCGCAGGTTTTTCAACTGCGCCCACGGCAGCGTGAGCTGCGCCAACGTGAATGTTTGGCCGACATAGAACTGCGCCGCCCGGCCACCGAAGCCGGGCGCGGCACCAGGGCTGACCAGCCGGTGGTGGAACAACTGGTGGATCGGCTCCCGTGCTACTGCGCCAGGCTCGCCGGCCTGCAGCGTCGGCAGGGTCAGCGCCAGGATTTCCCGATCGGCGCGTTGCTGGGCGGCAATCACCGGCGCGGCGGCGTCCCAGCGTTGATGCAGTTCGATCTCGCGGCAAACGTCCGCCAGGCGCCGATCGTGGCGCAGGCGGTACAGCAGGATCTGCCGCCCCGGTTCACCGCAGGCGTACAGCGGCACGTCGACGCGAAAGCCGCTGTCGCGCAGCAACTCGGCGTTGTAATACTCCTCGATGGTGTGATCTTCGCCTTCCTCATGGTGATACTTGAAGAACAGCCCGCGCCCGTCGGCCAGCGTCAGCGTGCCGTTTAGCGAGTTCAGGCTGTACTGATCGCGGTTGATGGCCAACTGGGTTACCGTCGCGCCGGTAATCTCCCCGACCAACTGGCGCAGTTTGGCGGCGGCCTGCTGCCATTCACCGGCGTGCGTCAGGGCGCGCGCCTGGGCCGCCAGCGGTTCACGCTGGGGAATGGGACTATCGGTCATCACAACCTCCCGGGGTTTGGGGTTAACGGCCGAGCAGGGTTTTGCGTAACGGAGATACCGCCAGCGCATGGCCGGTAAAACCTTCGTACACGGCAAAATCGTGCGCCTTATCCGCCAGGGAATCATAACCGCTGCGGGTAACGTAACCGACGGAAATGCGTTTCATATAGTCGAACACCGAAAGCGGCCCGGCCACTTTGGCCGCGGCGTTGGTGGGCAGCACCGCGTTCGGCCCTAGCACAAAGTTGCCCAGGGTTACCGGCGTATAGTTGCCGAGCAAAATCTCGCCGGCGTTACGGATTGTCGCCATCACCGCCAGCGGTTCTTCCGCCAGAATTTCCAGGTGCTCCGGCGCATACTGGTTGACGAACTCCACGGCGGTGGCGAAGTCGCGGGTTAACACCACGCCGCCGTGTTCGCCGCACAGCACCGCCTGGGAAAAGCCGGCGCGTTTTTCATCCAATTGCGCCCAGTAGCCGGGCAGGGCGGTGATGGCCTGTTCCGCTACCTGGCGGCTGGAGGTGACTAGCCAGGCGGAGGAGTCCGGGCCGTGTTCCGATTCGATGATCAGATCCAACGCGGCCAGGGCGCCGTTGGCGGTTTCATCCGCCAGGATAATGCTCTCGCTCGGGCCGGCGGGCACGCCGGGATCGATATGTTGCGCCAACAGGCGTTTGGCAGCAACCAGCCACGGGCTGCCGGGGCCGACGATTTTCAGGCACTTGGGCACCGTTTCCGTACCGTAGGCCACGGCTGCCACGCCCTGGGCGCCGCCGCACTTATAAATATCCTTGATGCCGACCAGGCGGGCCGCCACCAGCGTGGCGTCGTCCACCTTGCCGTCCGGGCCGGGTGGGGTGATCACCACCGGGCGCGGCACGCCGGCCACCACCGCAGGAATGGTGGTCATCAGCAGCACGCTGGGGAAAGAACCTTTACCGCGCGGCACATAGCAGGCTACGGAGTCGATCGGCACCATCCGGTCGCCGGCAAAGGCGCCGGGCTGCATCTCCTTCAACCACATTTCTTCGGGCTTTTGCGCCTGGTGGAAGGCGCGGATATTTTCCGCCGCAAAGGAAATGGATTCGATCACTTTGGGATCCAGCCGGGCAAACGCGGCTTCAAATTCGCTCTCTTCGGCGCGGATCGCCATTTGTTCAACCTGCACGCCGTCGAATTCGCGGGCAAAGCGCCGCAGCGCCGCATCGCCTTCGCTGCGCACGGCGGCGATAATCGGTTGAACCCGTTCGATGAAGAACGACAGATCCGCCTCGGTGCGTTTAAACAACGCCTCCGGCAACTGTTGGCAATCGCTAAGATCGTGAAAGGTCACTGTCTGTGTCATGCGTTTACTCCTGGGCAAATTCGTGTTGGGAAGCCTGTTCCCTGATGGATTTCAGAACCTGGCGTTGCAGCTCGATGTAGCGCATGTCGGCGCTGATCTCTTCACTGCGTGGGCGCGGCAGGTCAACCTGGAAGGTGGTGTTGATGTTGCCGGGCCCCATCACCACGATGCGATCCGACAGGTACACGGCCTCTTCAATATCGTGGGTGACGAACATCACCGTCAGGCGGTGGGTCTCCCAGATGCGCGTCAGCAACAGCTGCATCTGGTGGCGCGTCATGGCATCCAGCGCGCCGAAAGGCTCATCCATCAGCAGGATTTTCGGCCGGTATGACAGCGCCCGGGCGATCGCCACCCGCTGTTTCATCCCGCCGGAAAGCTCGTTGGGGTAGGCGTCGGCAAACGGCGTCAGGTTCACCAGCGCCAGATGGTTATCGGCGATCTCCCGGCATTCTGCCCGGGCATAGCCGGCCGCCTTGAGCGCGAATTCGATGTTTTGCCGCGCCGTCAGCCACGGCAGTAACGTGTAGGACTGGAACACCACGCCGCGATCGATGCCCGGCCCGCGGATATCCTCGCCGTCGACGCGCACGCTGCCGTCGTCAAAATCCTCCAGCCCGGCGGCGATGGAAAGCAGGGTGCTTTTGCCGCAGCCAGAGCTGCCGACCACGGAAACGAACTCGTTGTTGCCCAGCGTCAGATCGATGTTATGCAATACCTGGCGCGTGCCCTTGCCGACCCGGAAGCTTTTGTTCAGGCCGCTGATGGTTAAGGTAGCCATTATTTGCGCCTCGCGTTGTAACGGAACAGAACGCGCTCGGCGGCGCGCATCGCCTGATCGGTAACCAGGCCAAGCAGGCCGAGCAACAGGATGTAGCCGATGATGGTGTCGGTCTGGAAGAAACGCTGCGACACCACGATGCGATAACCCAACCCGGAGGTGGAGGCAACCAGTTCGGCCAGCACCAGCCAGGTCCATGCCCAGCCCAGGCTAATGCGCAGTGCGTCCCAGATTTCCGGCAGTGCGCCGGGCAGCACGATTTTGAACAGAATGTTGCGATCCGGCATGCCGAGCGTGCGCCCCAGGCCGACAAAATCACCCGGAACGCGTTTTACCGCATCGATCACCATCAACACCTGTTGGAAGAAGGTGCCGATCCAGATAATCAGGAATTTCTGGAAGTCATCGGTGCCGGTCCACAGGATGGTCAACGGCACAAAGGCGACGACCGGCATGTAGCGGATGAAGTCCACCAGCGGCTCGGTGATCGCCTTGAAAAAACCGTAGCAGCCGGCCAGTACGCCGATCACGATCGACATCACTGATGAGATCAGAAAGGCGATGGAAATACGATACAGGCTGCTGCGGATATCGCTCCACAGCGTGCCGTCCTGCGCCAGGCTGATCATGCGCTGCCAAACGTTGCCCAGCGTCGGCATAAAGATTGCCGGCACCGCGCCGCTGCGGGTTGCCAGCCACCAACTGAGCAGCAGCAGGGCGAATACCGCCACCGCAATGCTGACGAACAGTTTGCGCGAGGGCGTTTTGCCGATCACAAACAGGCCGGCTGAGCGGCGTTTTTTATGATTGGGTTGATGGGGTGGGCGCGTTTGGGCGCGCGTCTCCGGCGCATCCAATTTCACTGAACTCATCGGTGTTTCCTCTGGTGTTATCTCGCACCCTGTCGGCCCGGTATGCTGCCGGCAGGGTGGGTGTTGCACGGGCACGCGAAAACCCCTCGCCAGAAACGAGGGGCAAAACGGCCTTACAGGCCGTTAACAAACTTCGGTTCGATAATTTGTTCTGGCGTGACCGGCTTGCTTACCAGTTTGGCTTCCGTGGCCGCTTTCAGCACGTGGGCAAAGGTCACTTTGGCGAAATGTTCGCTCAATACCTGTTTATTTTCCGCCAGCGTGTAGTACTTCACGCCGTCGAAGGCGGTTTCCAGGTCTGCCGGGCTGGCGCCCACCTGTTTGGCGATGATTGCCCGGCCTTCGGCGGTGTTTTGCTGATAGCGCTGCAGGGCGGCATCCCAGCTTTTTATCATCGCGGCTACCTGGCCCGGTTTGTTTTTGATGGCGTCATCACGCACCACCAGGACGTCGCTGATCAGGCCCGGATCGGATTCACCGCTGTAGAGCAGTTTTACGTTGGGATCCTGTTTTTTCGCCATGCTCAGGTAGGGCTCGTAGGTGACGGCGGCGGTCACGCGCTTGGCGATCAAGGCGCTGCCGGCGGAATCGGCCGGCATAGGCACCGGCACGATATCACTCCACTGCATGTTGGCCGAGGCGAGGGCGCTATGCAGCAGAATGTCGCTGGTGGTGCCCTCTTCATAGGCAACCTGTTTGCCCTTCAGATCGGTCAGGGCGTTGATGCCCGCGCCGACAATCAGCGCATCGGCGGTTTGGCTCTGGTCGAGCAGCAGCACGATTTTCACCGGCAAACCGGCGGAAACCATCCCCATCGCGGTATGCGTGGCGATATTGGCCGCATCGATTTGGCCGCTGGCCAGCGCGGCGTTAATGTCTTTGTCTTCGGCAAAGTTGATGATCTCAACCTTTTCCAGCCCTTGCTGTTTAAATAAATCCAGTTGGTTGGCTACGTGCCATTGGCCATAGCCCAGCCAGGGCTCAATGCCCATTTTAAAGGTACCGGGCTCCGGTTTGGGCAGCGGGGCGTCGGCGGCGAGTGCCTGGGCCGACAGCATCCCGATACAGCAGGCGGCGGCGAGCATTTTTTTCAACGTTGTTATTGGTTGCTTCATTAGAACCCTCATCTTTCGCACTGGTGAGTTGATGTCCTCATCGGTAATGTCCGTCCATGTATATACAAGCCAAAGCAAGTTAAAGGCCAATCGCGGCGGATCGGCGAGGATATTTATCAGCTAGCTGATTTATAAAAACTTTGATTTAGTTATGGGTTGCGCGAACGGCGGTTTTGCCTTGGCTTAGCGGCGCTTGCACCACCACTGAGCCCAACTTTGGCGCGGGTGGGCAATGATGGGGCGCCGTGTGGGCACCCGAATGTTTAGCGTTGGTTGAGTGAACGCAGATGACCATTGCGGCGCAGGGTCATCCCGGTGAAGGCGTGAAGATCAATGCGTCTGATAGCGGCCATTCCCGGATCTGCCGGCAATGGAACGGCAGGTCTGATAAAGACCGTCAATCAGGCCGCCATTGCGGCTGCGCAGATGGATCATGCCGAAGGCCGGACTCCAGTAGTCCGACTCCAGCGGAATACGCACGATCGCTTCAGACAACGGTCGATTTTGGGGCGGCAGCGGACAAAGGTTGAACACCGAATAACCGAGGCCGGCGGCCACCATATTGTATGCCATCTCGCGCGAACTCACCGTATAGGCGACCTGAGGTTTGATCCCATGATGATCGAAAAGTCCCGCGTAATAGCGCCGGGCACCGTCGAAATCGAGCAGAATGTATGGCTCTTCTTCCAACTCTGATAAATGGATTGTGTTTTTCCCGGCGAGCGGATGGGCCGGGTGCAGGCCGACGTGAAGGGGAGGTTTGAACAACTCGACGAACGCCAGCGAGGGGTGGAGATCGTCATTGAAGGTAAAAGCCGCCGCGAGTTTGTCGGAACGAACCGCTTCTGAAAGTGCTTTCGAACCGTGCTCAACGAGCTGGATATGTCCGTTCAAAACAGAACGGGAGAACTGAGCGAGCAGCGCCGGCATGATAAGTGGCCCCGCGCTGGCAAGCACCCCCAGAGAAATATCGCGCTCCCAATCCAGGGGGATATGCGCCGCCGCCTGTTCAAACCCCCGATAGGCGCTGAGAAACTCTTCGGCGAGCGCGGCGAATCGTTCCCCGTCGCGGGTCAGTTTCATTCCCTTGGCCGGTTCGCTGCGGAACAGGCTGATATGCAGCTTGGCTTCGATAAGGCGAATGGCTTCACGGATCGAGGACACGGAAACCGACATGCTTTCGGAAGCTTTAGCGAGCGAACCGGTCTGTTTTACCGCGACAACATAATGCAGGTGTTTGATCGAATAGGACACGTTTTCACCTGAATATTTATGATGACAGTTTGGTTAAAACATACATTTTATGTACGTATTGTTCAATATTAATGCATTTTTTCAAATTAACTATTTTCGCTAGTCTGACCTGGAAGACAAAAATCACATGTAATCCGGGGGACAGGTATGGAAAGAACGACGGCGGCGGTTTCCGCCCGCGAGCAGCATGAAACAGAGGCTAACGCGCCGGGGAGGACGGCGAGTATTGGGGCGGTCACACTTGGAAACGCGCTTGAGTTTTATGACTTTACCATTTACAGCATTTTTGCCGCCGTTATTGCCAGACAGTTTTTTCCGGCGGAAACGCCGTTGGGCAGCCTGCTGCTTTCGGTGGCGGTGTTCGGCGTCGGATTTCTGACGCGCCCGCTGGGGGGGATCCTGATCGGCGCCTATGCCGATCGAAAAGGACGGAAAGCGGCAATGACCCTGACCATCTCCCTGATGGCTTTGAGTTCGGCTTTGCTCGCCGTTATTCCGCCTTATGCGTCGATTGGCATCGCGGCGCCTTGTCTGGTGGTGCTGGCGCGTCTTATTCAGGGATTTTCCGCCGGCGGCGAAATGGGGCCGGCCACCACCTACCTGCTGGAGCGCGCGCCCGCCAACAAACGCGGCCTGTATACCAGTTGGCAGTCTGCCAGTCAGGGATTGGCTTTCCTGTTCGCCGGGCTGATGGGTTTTCTTATGACGCAGATTTTACCGCAAGAGAGTCTGGAGTCATGGGGGTGGCGCGTGCCCTTCCTGTTGGGCGTTCTGATTGCCCCAGTCGGCATCTATATCCGTAATCGGCTGCCCGAGACGCTCAATAGCGGGCAGGCGCACCGCTCGACAAAAGCCGTGCTCGCCGATTTGTTCGCTGGTCATGGCCGTACCGTGGTGCTTGCCGGTCTCGCTATCGCCGGCGGCGCCGTCACCATGTATATTTCGAGCTATATGACCACCTACGCGCTGACGACCCTCAAGCTGCCGATGGGCGTTGCCATGCTGGCGACCTTCGTCACCGGTGCCACCATGGCGGTAATGAGTCTGGTCGGCGGCTGGCTCTCCGACCGCTTCGGCCGCAAGGTGGTGATGATTATTCCGCGCGCGCTGCTGGTGCTGACGGCGTATCCCGCCTTCCTGCTGATCACGCATCATCAGACGGGAACCATGCTGTTGCTGATGGTCGCGCTGCTGGTGACGCTGCATTCAATCAATGCCGGCGTAATGCTGGGCATGATCCCCGAGTCTTTCCCAAGCCATGTGCGCAGCCTTGGCCTCTCGTTTTCCTACGCCGTGGCCGTCACCATTTTCGGCGGAACGGCGCAGTTTGTGGTCACCTGGCTGATTGGCATTACGGGTAATCCGATGACGCCGGCCTGGTATCTGGTCATCGCCAATGCGGTCGCCGTCGTTGCCATGCTGATGATGCGTGAGACGCGGCATGTCCGGCTTAATGATTAAATCGAGTAGGGGAATGGAAATAATGAAGAACACGATATTTGATGAAATCAGCGAATACCTGCCTGAATTAATCGCCCTGCGGCAGGATATTCACCAGCATCCCGAGGCGGCGTTCGAAGAGGAAAGAACATCCGGGATTATCGCCAGAAAGCTTGAAAGCTGGGGCATCGAGGTGACACGCGGGCTTGCCGGCACCGGACTGGTCGGCACCATCGTCGGCAACCGGCCGGGGAAACGCCGTATCGGGCTCCGGGCGGATATGGATGCGCTTAACCTGCAGGAAACGACCGGCTTACCGTATTCCTCTGCATACGAAGGGAAAATGCACGCCTGCGGTCATGACGGCCACACGGCGATGTTGCTGGGCGCGGCGCGCTATCTTGCCGAACATCCCGACTTCGCCGGGAGGGTTCATCTTATCTTTCAACCGGCGGAAGAGGAAGGCGGCGGCGGGCGTGTGATGATCGAAGAAGGGCTGTTTGAGCGCTTTCCCTGCGATGCCGTCTACGGATTGCACAACGAGCCGGGATTGCCGGTCGGCCGGTTCGGCATCCGGCCCGGCCCGATGCTGGCCAGCGTGGATACCTGGACCGTCAAATTCAAGGGCACTGGCGGGCACGGCGCGGTTCCTCATCGTGCCACCGATCCCAGCATGCCGCTGGCGCATTTCCTGCTGGGGCTGCAAACCATTATTGGCCGTAACGTGCCAGCCCGTGAGACAGCGGTTCTTAGCGCCGGTTATATTTCGGCGGGGCATGAGCGTTCCGCGAATGTCATTCCCAGCGAGATCGTCGTACGCGGAACCGCCCGCTCCTATGAGGCGTCGGTCAGGGATACGCTGGAACAGCGGCTGACCGAACTGGCGCTAAACCTGGCGGCCGCGCACCAATGTACGGCGGAGGTCTGCTATGAACGGGGATATCCCGCACTGGTCAACGCCGCGCCGCAAACGGAACTCGCCGCTGCCGCCGCCGTATGCACGGTGGGTGAGAAGGGCGTCGATGCGGCTTATCCGCCGATTACCGCCGGCGAGGACTTCGCCTATATGCTGAAGGCCCGGCCGGGCGCGTTTATGCTGATTGGCAACGGCGTTAAGCCCGACGGCAGCTATCATCATGTGCATACGCCGCTGTTTGATTTCAATGATGAGATCCTGCCGCTCGGCATCGGGTATTGGATCAATATCGTGAAGCTGGAACTGGGCGCGGAATAAGTGGTTTCGCAACCCCAACCATCCTCTTCTCTGGCTGTCTTTTATACACAACGCTCAGGGTTCATCACCCGGGATTTTTTGAACCTTCGCTGGGGCGTGGCGGCGGTAGAGGGCGCAGGAATAGGCACGATATCTGTCGTGACCAAATTAAACGGCAAGTGATGAGAGAAAAATGCTGTTAATTATGCAAAAATCCGACGATTCTTATTAACGGCGCGGCCTGCGAGTGCGATAATGTGCACAGAAAGCCGGGCTTGCATACCTCGGGTTTCTAACGGATCGCCAGCCTTCGGGTTGGCGATTCATTTTTTATCCTTCAGCATATTAATTGCCGCACCGATCAAAATGCGCGATTCAATATCCCGGTTGTTGTCCCGCTGTTGCTCCAGGTGTTTTGCCAAGGTTTCTACCGATAAAACTTCACCCCGATGGCGCAGTTCCATCACGCTTTCACCAATCAAGCGGGCGACTTCATCCCATACGGGTTTGATCTCCTGCTCCGAGAAATTCATGGGTTACCTCGGTTGGGTGATTTTTGCTCAATGTAGCAATTGTACACCCATGTCGCTACTCCAGGTGGCTAATCGGGCCGAAAACAGGAAGTATAAAAATTAATTCGTCAGTATTTCTTCTGGTTATTCACCTGATAATGAAGGTACCGAATAATCAAGGGAGGGAAGCGCAATGAACCTGGTGGACCAACTGGCTGAATATTACCGCCTGAGCCAACACGCTGAAGTACAGAATGGGTTGTGCCGCTGGTGGCTGCCGCAGGGGGAAGCGCGTATTGCCTACCTGCGCGAGCTGCTTGAGCCGCAGCTCGCACGCAACCTTAGCCGAAAGCGATTGCCGCCCAGCGCAACAGCAACAACCCCAGGCAAATCAACACCAGAATGATAAACATTTTCCAGTGTTTTAGCCGCATACGTTTGGTGACCACCTGAACCTCCTTATTCGCTTAGGCGCTAATATACCAGATACATGCAATGATAATGATGATAACCGCCACCGCGATCACTTTTAATAAATCACTGAAGGTATCATCGGGATCTTTATCGGAATTCTTCATATTTCCACCTGGTGCGGCGCTGCGGCTTACGTGTGTAGCCAACCAGTATGCCTGCGTAATACTCCCGGGCAATAGCCGACGGGTAAAATAGGGTAAATCCGTATTGGCGGTGGGAGGGATTGCCAATTCTGCTTCCTCACGTTGAGAGGGCGTATTATTCTGTTGCCTCTCTAATGCAATCACGCAGGGTAAATGATGTCAACAGCGGTACCGAAGAAGTATGAAAATGCCGAGCGTTGGGCTTTTGGCGATACCGAGCAACTGGCGGATGAGTTAGTCGCGCTGGTGCTCAATGGGCAGAAAACGGCCACCTGTTCAGCACTGGATGAAGACGGTATCCCGGTGGTGGGCGACGCTTTCGTCGTTGTCGACGGCAAGGGGGAGCCGGTGTGTGCGGTGGAACTGACCGCGGTCGATCTGAAAACCTACGATCAGGTGGACGAAGCCCATGCCTACGCGGAAGGCGAAGGCGACCGTTCGCTGGCGCACTGGCGCCGGGAGCATAAACGCTTCTTCGAAGAGTACGAGATGTTTTCACCGGACATGTCGCTGATCCTGATGCACTTCAACGTGGTGGAGCGGTTCTGATCGCTGGCTGTGCCGGGGCAATAAAAAAACGCGCAGTGCCGTTGCGGATCACAGCGCGCTCCTTGTCTTTCCAGCCATTATTTCAGTTTCATCACCCAGGCATCGGCCTGGCTATCGTAGTGGTGCTTATACAGCAAAGATTGTTTCCCATTGAGCACGGCAGGGATACTGGTGTGCTCATCCCAGCCATCCAACTGCATGCATAAATCAGGATCTGATTTACAGGGAATGCTCAACGTGCTGTCTCCCTCCGCCTGCCCATTGGCGGGGGAAAGATGCGCATCGTCAATCTCGAAGGTGCCGATTTTTACTACGGTTTTGCCCATAGGAACTCCTTACTCTGTGGGGAGGGAGGTACGACCAGTCCTTTATGAGCATAGTCAACAGAGCAAAAAATGCCACCGTGGGCGCCGAAGTCCGCGCTATGGGTGAAAATCCAGCGCGCCGTCGCGCACCAGTTCACGCGGCAGATTGTTTTTGATGCGGCTACCGATGCGTTTAGCGATTCCTAGCGGCTGATGCTGATAAGTGACGATGCACTCATCGGTTGCCGGTAAGTCGGTGGGATACAGATCGCGCCCGTGATACCACTCCTGTGCCAGCTCCGCGTTCAGCTCAAAGGCCTGCCGGCCACGGCCATCGCCCAGCGCAATCACGGCTTCGTGCTGCCAGCGGTAACCTTTCGGGAAGCGTTCGGCCAGCTTTAGGCCAATGCGGGAAAAACGTACCTGGCCGAAAAGCGGCTCCAGCTCGGCGGGGAACAGCCAAATTTCCTTATCCCGTTCCCACAGGCGGCTATTTTCATCCCATGCCAGCCCGGCCGCAGCGGCGCTCTGGCACAACTGGGCGGCTGCCTTGGCCGCGAGGGGGGTGAAGGGGAATTTGCCGACCTTGTAGCTGGGTTTAGGCAGCGCCGGGGCGGAGCCGTTTTTGCGCAGGCGCGCAACGAAGAAGCCTTCGCTGTCGTAAATCTGCGGGAAGACGTGCAGGAACCCTTCCGCCGTCAGCGCTTTTTCAGCGCCGGGGAACAGATCTCCCAGCGGTTCGACGCTTACCGCTTCGGGGTAGGCGGTCAGCAGGCCGTTCACCACCTGCTGGTTTTCCTGTTCGTTCAAGGTGCAGGTGGAGTAAATCAGCACGCCGCCGGGCTTCAATGCGTGAAATGCGCTATCGATCAGCTCGCGCTGGGTGGCGGCGATGCTGGCCACGCTTTCCGGCGACCAGTTGCTCATGGCGACCGGATCTTTGCGCACCACGCCTTCACCGGAGCACGGGGCATCCAGCAGGATGGCATCGAAGCTTTCCGGCAAGGCGGCGCCGAACACTCGCCCGTCGAAATGGGTCAAGGCGACGTTTTTCACCCCGCAGCGGCTGATATTGGCGTGCAGCACTTTCACCCGGCTGGCGGAGTATTCGTTGGCGACGACGCCGCCGGCATTGTGCATCAGCGCGGCGATTTGCGTGGTTTTTGAGCCGGGCGCGGCAGCCATGTCTAGCACTCGGCCCGGTGCCGTTTCTGTGGCGAACAGCGCGCTGGGCGGCAGCATGGAGCTGGCTTCCTGGATATAGAACAGGCCGCTCAGGTGCTCGGCCGCGTTGCCCAGCCGCAGCTCTTCATCGGCGCGGCTGATCCAAAACCCTTCGGCGCACCATGGGATCGGCTCCAGTTGCCAGCCGTAGCCCTGCACCAGCGCCAGGAAGTCCGCCACGCTGATTTTAAGCGTATTCACCCGCAGGCTGCGGCGCAGCGGGCGTTGGCAGGCGGCGATGAACGCCTCCATCGACAGTTCGGCCGGCATAATGGCGCGTGTTGATGCAAGAAATTCGGGCGGTAGCAATACGGAGGCGGGTTTGGCCACGGGAAACTCTCTGGGCTGTAAAAATGAAAGGCGGGATTTTAGCATGAAAATGCCGGGCGGGGGATTGCCCTCACCCCAACCCTCTCCCAGCGGGAGAGGGAGCCGATCGCGCGCGCTGTGAAACGTGTGGCTATATTCAGCAAGCGCTGGGGGTGAAGCGAGCACCAGACGATCCCCCCTCCCTGTGGGAGAAGGCCAGGGTGAGGGTACAGGAGTTAAAGCGAACACCTGTCGGTTCCCTCTCTCTGTGGGAGAGGGCTAGGGTGAGGGTACAGGAATTAAAGCGAACACCGGCCGGTTCCCTCTCCCTGTGGGAGAGGGGCAGGGTGAGAGTACAGGAGTTAAAGCGAACACTGGCCGGTTCCCTCTCCCTATGGGAGAGGGCTAGGGTGAGGGGGCCGTGAGGTTAATTCTGTGGGATCGCCGTGCCCCAGGAACGCCAATCCTTCGGCTCTTCGGCATTGAGCAGGAAATGTTTCCCCGGCCCAGCCTTAGGCGCCAGTGGAATGCTTGGCGGTGTGGCAAAAGCAATCCCGCCGCGGATAAACTGCTGGAAGGTACCGCTTTTTATAATCCCACCGGTAAGGCCAAACTGCAGGTTGTAACCGGAAGCCTGCCAGAACACGCTGTTGTTGCGCACCAGGTTCTGATATTTCTTACTGATCCGCAGCGCCACATGCACGCGATCCGACATCGCCCCCAGATAGAATCCGGTAACCGTCCCCACCTCAATCCCGCGGAAAAGCACCGGCGTGCCGATTTGCAGCGAGCCGGTGTCGCTGGCATCCAGCACCACGTTCAGGCCGTCCAGGTAACGTGAATCGGTGATGCTGGCTTCTTGCAGCTCAAACTCACGCCGCGTGCCGCCCTGGCCTGGCTCAATATTGATATAGGGCTGCAACAACGTATCCAGGTTATTGACCCCGGCCGCGGAAATTTCGGGGGAGACGACCGAGAAACGGGTGCCGGCGCGGGCAAAGGTAGCGACGTATTCCGGATACAGCACCGCCTTGGCCAACACTTCGCTCCGCTGTGGCGAGAGCTGCAATGATTCCACCTGGCCGATATCAATGCCGAGATAGCGGATCGGCATTCCCGAAGACAGCTTGCTGGCATTGTAGGTCTTCAGCGTGATTTGGCTGCCGACGGCGCGTGCCGCGGTTTCATTGCCGTACAGCACGCGTTTGGCGCCTTTGTCCAGCGTTACCCCTTGCAGGTTATCGAAGCTGATGGCGCCCTTGAGCGCCCGGTTCAGTGGCGAAGCCTGCACCGTCAGGCCGCTGCCGTTCAACTGCACCCTGGCGCCGCCTTCGGCCCAGAAAATGCTTTGCTCGGTAAGCAGCTTGCGGTATTCCGGGCTAATGTAGACATCCACCTCGAACTCATTGGCCTTGGGGCGCACATTGACGATCTCGCCAACCTGAAACTTGCGGTACAGCACGATCGAACCGGCCTGTACGTCCGGCAGGCTGGTCGCCGTCAGCGTCAGGGTAGGCAGCGGCGCATCGCCGGTGATGCCGGCTGCGGCCTTATCGGCATTGGCATACAGCGGGTACTGGCGGGCGGGTTCGCCTTTGCCGCCGGGAATGATGAGCACTCCGCCGTCAAGCCACTCCTGGGCGCTGGCGCCTTGCACGTTCACCCCGTCCAGGCCGAGTTTAATATCAACACGGCTGTTGACGACAAACTTGCTGTCTTTATGCAGCAGATCGCGATATTGGGCGTCGATCGCCGCCTGGAAGACCACGCCGCTGCCTGTCAGGGTGCGGCCGACGATCTGGCCCACTTTGATACCATGGATCAGCAGTGGCTGGCCGGCGTCGATACCGTAGCTTTGCGGCGCAGACAGCGTAACGGTGAGCACACCCGGTTGCTGCAACAGCGTTTCATTGTTATCCAGTACGTTGAAATGCTGCTGTGGCTCACCTTCACCGGGGATCAGCTCCAGCGTATTACCGGTCAGTAGTTGGCTTAGCCGGGCATCGTTGAGGCTGATTTTCGGGCTGTGCATCACAATACGAGTACCGCTACGCATCAGATCGACCACAGAAGGATCGACCGTCAGTTCACCGCTGACCTTGTTGTCCTGTTGCAGCGTCAGTTTGGTCAGCGTACCCACCTGCAGGCCTTGGTACATCAGCGGCGTATGGTTTTCATTCAACCCGTTGCCGCTCGGCAGATCGAGCGTGATGCTCACCCCGCGCTGGCTGTGGGCCAGATCCGGGTACAGCGTGAAGTTTTGATCGGCCTTGGCTGGGGTGCCCGGTGCCGGCGAATCGAAAGCCACCGCGCCATTAATCAAGGCCGCCAGGCTTTCCATTTGCACCGACGCCCCCGCGAGGCTGACATCGCCCTTAAAGCCGGAGACGTTCCAGAAACGGCTTTCGGATTTCACCAGGTGGGTAAAGCGGCGGTCAATCAGTACGTCGATCGTCACGCCTTTATTGCCTTCGGCGACGGTGTAGTCGTAAACGCTGCCGACCGGGAGCTTGCGGTAATAGACCAGCGAGCCGGAGGTGAGAGAGCCAAGATCGTCGGCATGCAGGTGGATCATTAACTCGCCGGTATTCGGGCGGTATTTGGGCTGGGTATCAAGCGCGCTGAAGTGGTCTTGCGGTTTGCCGCTGCCGGGCAGCATGCCGATATAGTTACCGCCCACCAGGGCATCCAGGCCGGAAACCCCGGCCAACGACGCTTTCGGCGTGACCAGCCAGAACTGCGTGCCTTCACGCAGCGAGTCCGCCAGTTCGTTTTTAACGCTGGCTTCAACCAAAATGGTGCGCAGATCTTTGCTCAGGCTGATGGATTGCACGGTGCCGACGTCCACCCCTTGATAGCGCACCGGCGTGCGGCCGGCAACGATGCCCGCCGCCGACTGGAATTCAATGGTGACGGTGGTGCCGCGCTCCAGGTAGTTGCTGTAAAGCAGCCAGCCTGCGATCAATAAAGCAATAAACGGCAGTAGCCAGAATGGCGAGATGCGGTGTTTCTTGGTGACCCGTGCTTCAATCGGTGTATTCGGCATTTCCTGTGGCATGCGCATCCCAAATCAGTCGGCTATCCAGCCATTTAACGGCAAGGAGGGTTAAGATAACTGCAGAACCGAAGTAAAAGGCTGCAGGCCCCATAGTAAAAGACAATAGCTGGTCGCGGTTAACCAGCGACATCATCAACGCGATGACGAATAAATCGAGCATGGACCAACGCCCAATCCAGGTCACCAGGCGCAGCAAGCGGATCCGGGTTTTCAGGTTGTGCGCGGCTTTAAGGTGGATGCTGAGCAGCAGGGTAATCAGCACGATCACTTTGGTGAACGGTACCAGTATGCTGGCGATAAAGACAATCCCGGCAATAGGCACGTTGCCGGAGGTCGCCAGCGACACCACGCCCGAAAAAATCGTGTCCTCAAGGCGCTCGCCATTGGCATAAATCACCGAAATGGGCAACAGGTTGGCCGGCAGCAGCAGGATCATGGCCGCGATCAGCGCCGCCCAAGTTTTCTGCAGGCTATAGGGTTGGCGCCGGCACAGTGGGGTATGGCAACGCGGGCAGCGCCCCTGCGCATCGGCGGTGCCGGTAAAATGGCATGCCAGGCAAACCTGCAGGGTTTCCGGTGAGCCTTCCCGGCGTTTCTTTTGCGGATAGTAACGCGCCCAAAGCTGCTCCAGGTTCATGTGGATCAGCGTCAGAATGCTAAGCAGCGTGAGCGACAGGTAGGCCACCAATCCATTGCCGAACTGAATATCGGCATATTCCTTCACCTTGATAGCGGCGACGGCCATACCTATCAGGTAGACATCCAGCATGATCCATTCTTTCAGCCGGGCCAGCATCAGCAGCACCGGGCGTAGGTTCATGCCAAAGGTATGGCCAATGCGCAGGTAGAGCAGGGAAAGCACCAGCGTTAGCGGGGCGCCGAGGGTACAAAAAGCCACCATGCTGGCGGTGAGCGGGTTGCCCTGGCTGCTCATCTGCCAGATGCCTTGCAGCAGGCTGGCGTTGATACTGGTGCCGAGCAGGTGAATGTTGATCAGCGGTTCGGTAAAGGCGAACGGCATCAGCAGCAGCATCGCCACCGCGATGGCGGTCAGGCGCTTCATCGACCAGTCGCGGCCACGCAGGGTTTTGGCGTTACAGCGCGGGCAAAATGCCGCCTGGTTCGCCGCCAGCCGTGGTACGCAGAACAGCAGATCGCATTCGCTACAGCGTTGATAGCGCGGCTTAAGCGGCTGGCTGGTGATTGCGTGTATTTCCATCATGGAAAATGGCTCTACGGGTTGGTGATGATAAACCGCCGATAACGGTGCATATTGATTACGGCGCGGGCCTGGCATTGCTTGTTCAGCGTAGCCGGAAGTTACGCCGCCTGCCGCGATTAATGGTAAAAAAGTGTCACCTCTGCCGCAGCCAAACATACCCTGAAGCAGAGGGTTTTGTGAAGCAACGGATGATTGGCCTTGTGACGATACGCATTTAATGCTTATTTATACGGGTTATGCTTCGGTTATCTACAGAGTGTTATGGTTAATAAATGAACAAAGAACAAAGCTATGCAGAATTAGCGCGCGATTTGGCGGCGTTGCTGGATGGAGAACGCAATTTTATTGCCGCCCTGGCGAACGCCAGCGCGTTGATTAATGAACGCCTGGATGACGTCAACTGGGTGGGTTTTTATCTGATGGATGGCGCTCAACTGGTGCTGGGGCCATTTCAGGGCAAGATCGCCTGTGTGCGTATTCCCGTGGGTAAAGGTGTGTGTGGAACGGCCGTGGCGGAAAACCGGGTGCAGCGCGTTGATGATGTGCATGCTTTCCCCGGGCATATCGCCTGCGACGCGGCCAGCAACGCAGAAATTGTCCTGCCGCTGGTGGTTGGCGGGCAAATTATCGGCGTTCTGGACATCGATAGCACAGTTTATCAACGCTTCGACGAACAGGATGAGTTAGGGCTGAAGGCAGTGGTGGCGGGGCTTTGCGCGCAATTGGAGCAGTGTGATAGTGAGAAATATGTCACTACAACGGTAAGTTGATCGACAGTTAACGTGGCAATTACCGATGGCGTCATTATAATGACGCCTGTTCATGCCTGCGCTGGTTGGCAAACCCGTTGTAATCAGGAAATTTCATGGAAAATCAACCTAAGTTGAACTCTAGTAAAGAAGTCATTGCTTTTCTTGCCGAGCGTTTTCCGCTCTGCTTTAGTGCCGAAGGCGAAGCTCGTCCGCTGAAAATCGGTATTTTTCAGGATCTGGTAGAGCGTGTGCAGGGCGAAGAAAATCTGAGCAAGACACAATTGCGCTCTGCTTTGCGCCTGTATACCTCAAGCTGGCGCTACCTGTACGGTGTCAAAGTAGGCGCTCAGCGCGTTGATCTTGACGGTAACCCTTGTGGTGAGCTGGAACAGCAGCACGTCGATCATGCCCGCCAACAGCTTGAAGAAGCTAAAGCGCGTGTTCAGGCACAGCGTGCCGAGCAAAATGCCAAGAAGCGTGAGGCCGCTGGCGTCGCTGCTACTGATGCGCCACGCCGCCCACGCGCTGCCGGCAAACCACCGGTTGCACGCCGTGAAGCCGGTGCTGCGCCGGAAGGCCGCAAGCCGCCGCGCCCACAAGCCCGCCCGCAACAAACACGCCAACCTCGTGCGGCAAAAGAGGAACGTCAGCCTCGCCCAGTGCCAGTTACGGATATATCGAAACTGCAAATTGGTCAGGAAATCAAAGTCAGAGCTGGCAAGAACGCTATGGATGCCACCGTGCTTGAAGTCGCTAAAGACGGCGTACGTGTGCAGCTATCTTCCGGTCTGGCGATGATTGTGCGCGCAGAACACTTGCAGTTCTGATACGGAGGCCAACTAAGGCATGAACAAATTTGTCAGATTGACCGCAGTGGCTGGCCTGCTGTGGGCTGGCGTCAGTTTTGGTGCGGATACCGCCAACATCCGCATTGATCAACTGCCGCAGCTTCACCAGGAACCCCAGCATGCGACAGTGAGTGAGCGCGTGACTTCGCGCTTCACCCGCTCTCATTACCGCCAATTTTCCCTTGATGCAGAGTTTTCAGGCAAGATCTTCGATCGCTACCTGAATATGCTGGATTACAACCACAACGTGCTGCTGGCATCCGACGTGGCGCAGTTCGCTGATAAGCGCAGCCAGATCGGTGAAGAGCTGAAAAGCGGCAAGCTGGACACTGCCTACGCGCTGTACAATCTGGCGCAGAAACGCCGTTTCGAGCGCTACAGCTATGCGTTAACGCTGCTGGATAAACCGGTGGCATTCACCGGCAACGACACGATCGATATCGATCGCAGTAAAGCCCCGTGGCCAAAAGACAAAGCCGAGCTGGATCGCCTGTGGGATGCGAAGGTCAAGTACGACCGCCTCAACCTGAAGCTGGCGGGCAAAAACGATAAAGAAATTCGCGAAACGCTGACCAAACGCTATCAGGCAGCCATCAAGCGCCTGACGCAGAGCAACAGCGAAGACGTTTTCCAATTGATCATGAATGCGTTCGCGCATGAAATCGATCCGCATACCAACTATCTGTCGCCGCGCAACACCGAGCAGTTCAATACCGAGATGAGCCTGTCGTTGGAAGGCATCGGCGCGGTGCTGCAGATGGATGACGACTACACCCTGATCAACTCCATGGTGCCGGGCGGCCCGGCGGCCAAGAGCAAGGCAATCACCGTGGGCGATCGCATTGTCGGCGTTGGCCAGACCGGCAAGCCGATTGTGGATGTGATTGGCTGGCGGCTGGACGACGTGGTTTCCCTGATCAAAGGGCCGAAGGGCAGCAAGGTGCGCCTGGAGATCCTGCCGGCCGGTAAGGGTACTAAAACGCGCGTGGTAACCTTGACCCGTGAGCGTATCCGCCTGGAAGATCGCGCGGTGAAAATGACCATCAAAACCGTGGGCAAAGACAAAGTTGCGGTGATGGATATCCCGGGCTTCTACGTTGGCCTGACCGACGATGTGAAAGTACAACTGCAGAAGATGGCTAAGCAAAACGTGAAAAGCCTGGTGATCGATCTGCGTTCCAACGGCGGGGGGGCGTTGACAGAAGCGGTTTCGCTTTCCGGCCTGTTTATCCCAAGCGGCCCGGTGGTGCAGGTGCGTGACAACAACGGCAAAATCCGTGAAGACGCTGATACCGATGATGTCATCTACTATAAAGGCCCGCTGGTGGTGCTGGTCGATCGCTTCAGCGCTTCGGCTTCCGAAATTTTCGCCGCCGCCATGCAGGACTACGGCCGCGCGTTGATCGTTGGCGAGCCGACCTTCGGTAAAGGCACCGTGCAGCAGTACCGTTCGCTCAATCGCATCTACGATCAGATGCTGCGCCCGGAATGGCCGGCGTTGGGTTCGGTGCAGTACACCATCCAGAAGTTTTATCGCATTAACGGCGGCAGCACCCAGCGCAAAGGGGTGACGCCGGATATCCTGATGCCGACGGGTATCGATCCGGCTGAAACGGGCGAAAGCTTTGAAGATAACGCCATGCCGTGGGATAGCATCAATGCGGCAAGCTACACCCGCTTTGGTGATTTGAAGCCGTTTGAGCCGGAACTGCTGAAAGACCATGAGCAGCGTATCGCTAAGGATCCGGAGTTCCAGTACATTGCCCAGGATATTGCGCGTTACAAAGCGTTGAAAGACAAACGCAACATCGTTTCTCTGAACTATGCGCAGCGTGAAAAAGAGAACCACGATGACGACGCAACCCGGCTGCAACGGATTAACGATCGCCTGGCGCGCGCCGGCAAGAAACCGTTGAAGTCGCTTGAGGATCTGCCGAAGGATTACCAGGAGCCCGATCCTTACCTGGATGAAACCGTGCATATCGCGCTTGATCTGTGGCAACTGGAAAAACAGCCGCAACCACAGCCGGCGAAATAACCTAAAATATAACGCTCCTTCGGGGGCGTTTTTCTTTCTATTTAGGCTGTTATGCACGGCCATTTTAGCCACGTAGCGTGTTACCTTGCCGCCATCATTCCTTCCAATAATGGTTTAGTGCGATCTAATTCGCTAAATCTTACGTCTTAATGCAACAACCGTTTACAATTAGCAATCTCCAACGAAAACGCAAATTTTGTAAAGTTTCGTATTTTTAGTAGGTTAATCGCAGGTGGCTCTTGAAATTGTGACAGATGCCCATACGATCAAGGGTATCTTTGGCAGCATTTGTTAACATTTACGAGGAAGCAAACATTTTATGATGCGTATAGCTCTGTTCCTGCTCACCAACCTGGCGGTGATGTTGGTTTTCGGACTGGTGCTCAGTCTGACAGGAATCCAATCCAGTAGCGTTCAGGGCCTGATGATCATGGCCGGCCTGTTTGGCTTTGGCGGTGCGTTTGTTTCACTGCTGATGTCCAAATGGATGGCGCTGCGCTCCGTGGGCGGAGAAGTGATTGAACAGCCGCGTAATGAAACGGAACGTTGGCTGGTTGACGTGGTCGGCCGCCAGGCGCAGCAGGCGGGTATCGCCATGCCGCAGGTCGCTATCTATCACGCACCGGATATCAACGCCTTTGCCACCGGCGCACGCCGTGACGCATCGCTGGTTGCCGTTAGCTCTGGGCTGCTGCAAAACATGAGCCGCGATGAGGCCGAGGCGGTGATTGCGCATGAAATCAGCCACATTGCCAATGGCGACATGGTGACCATGACGCTAATCCAGGGTGTGGTGAACACCTTCGTGATCTTTATTTCGCGCCTGATTGCGCAGGTGGCCGCCGGCTTCCTGGGCAACCGTGACGGCGAGGGGGAAGGCAACGGCAACCCGATGATTTATTTCGGCGTATCGATGGTGCTTGAACTGGTGTTCGGTATTCTGGCGAGCATCATTACCATGTGGTTCTCGCGCTACCGCGAATTCCATGCCGACGCCGGCTCTGCCAAACTGGTGGGCCGCGAGAAAATGATCGCCGCGCTGCAACGCCTGAAAACCAGCTATGAACCGCAGGAAGCGGGCAGCATGATGGCATTTTGCATCAACGGTAAATCCAAGTCGTTCAGCGAACTGTTCATGTCGCACCCGCCGCTGGATAAACGTATTGAAGCGCTGCGCTCCGGCCAATATCTGAAGTAACGTCAGTCGGTTTGGCTTGCAGAAAAACCGCTCGCTCAGGCGAGCGGTTTTTTTTGGCCGGCGCACGCCGCGTCAGCGATGATCACCCTGGGTGCCCGCCTGTGCGGCGCGCGGCTGGGTGATCCGCAGGCTACTGACCACGGCGGCCACGGCGGCAAAGATACCGGCCAGCACCAGCGATGCGTGGGTGCCTGAATGGGGGAACAGATTGAACATCAGCGCCACCAGCGCGGCGCCGGAGGTCTGCCCCAGCAAACGCGCGGTGCCGAGCATGCCGCTGGCGCCGCCGCTGCGGTTAGGCGGTGCGGAGGAAATGATCGTGTGGTTATTTGGCGACTGAAACAGGCCAAAGCCCGCGCCGCACAGTACCATACGCCAAATGATATCGACGTTGGTCGGTTGCGCTGGCAGCAGCGCCAGCAAGAATAGCCCGAGGGCAAAGACACAAAGGCCAATGCCGCCTAACAACCCCGCATGAATATGCTCTATCAGGCGCCCGGCAATGGGCGCGACCACGATAATCGCCAGTGGCCATGGCGTCAGCAGCAGGCCGGTTTCAACCTCGGTGCGCCCCAGAGCGATTTGCATGAAGAAGGGCAGCGAAACCATCGCCAGCATCTGGGCGGCAAACGAACAGATGGAGGTGCCCATCGACAGCGAGAAAATCGGGATGCGCAGCAGATCCACCGGCAGCAATGGATACGCCTGGCTGAGCTGGCGGCGCACGAAGAAATAGCCGATAACCAGCAGCAGTGCCAATTCACCGGCGATCAGCCGCAGGCTCATGCCCTGGGCATAGCCGCTGATGGCGCTGATCAGCAGCCCGAAGGTTAATGCATTCATCAGGGCGCTGATCAGGTCAAAACGTTTATTGTTGCTCTTCTGGCTGTTGGCCGGCAGGAATCGCAGGCCCAGCAGCAGCGCCAGGATACCGATGGGCAGGTTAACGGCGAACAGCCACTGCCAACTGGCCACCGAGAGGATCGCCGAGGCGATCGTCGGGCCTGCCGCGGAGGAGAACGCGACAATCAGCGAGTTGATGGCGATACCGCGCCCCAGGATCTTTTGCGGGTAGATGATACGGATCAGCGCGGTGTTGACGCTCATGATGGCGGCGGCGCCAAACCCCTGCAGCACGCGGGCGATGGTCAGAGTGAGCAATGAGTCCGCCAGAGCGCAAAACAGCGAGGTGATGCTAAAGACCAACAGCCCGGTTTGATAAACGCGGCGGTAGCCAATCATATCGCCCAGAGAGGCCAGCGAAAGCAGTGAGATGACGATTGCCAATTGATAGGCATTCACCACCCAAATCGAGGCCGCTGGGCTGGCGTTAAGATCGCGGGCGATCGTCGGCAATGCAACGTTGGCGATGGCGCCGTCCAATACGGAAACGGTAATGCCGAGTGCGATGCACAGGATCGCGCCATAGCGCTGGGGAAGGGGAAGTCCATCGGTACAAGAACCCATATCAGTCCTGAGGTGGTTAATCCGGGGGGAAAGTTAACATGCTAATCATAATCGCCGATGAAATCACTCTTCTATAACGCGCTAATTGTAAATAGCAATGATGAGCGCCGTTATATTGGCCGCATAGGTGATGGTTGCCGGCAGCCTGATTGCTGGCGGCGGGCGATGCCCCTATACTGCACCCTGGTTTAACTTGATAAAACAGAACGTTCGTAAGGAAAAACGATGGCCAATGCACAGCCAGACAAACAACCCGACGCGGTGTCATCGGTGCTGAAAGTGTTCGGTATCCTGCAGGCGCTCGGCGACGCACGCGAACTCGGTATTACCGAGCTTGCCCAACGGGTGATGATGTCCAAGAGCACGGTCTACCGTTTTTTGCAAACCATGAAGGGGCTGGGTTATGTGGCGCAGGAAGAAGACACAGAAAAGTACTCGCTGACGCTCAAACTGTTCGAGTTGGGGGCCTTATCGCTGCAGAACGTTGATTTGATCCGCATTGCGGATGTTCAGATGCGTGACCTGTCAAAACATACCCGCGAAACTATTCACGTCGGGGCATTGGATGACGACAGCATCGTGTATATCCATAAAATTGACGCGCTGTATAACCTGCAAATGTATTCGCGCATTGGCCGCCGTAACCCGCTATACAGCACGGCGATAGGCAAGGTGCTTTTGGCCTGGCGCAGCCGGGAGGAGGCGAGCGCCATCCTTGCTGACGTGGTCTTTACGCGTAGCACGCCAAACACCCTGGGCAGCGTTGCCGAGCTGCTGCCGGCGCTGGAACAGGTGCGGCAACAGGGGTTTGCCGAAGATAACGAAGAGCAGGAAATCGGCCTGCGCTGTATTGCGGTGCCGATTTTTGATCGCTTCGGCGTGGTGATTGCCGGCCTGAGCATTTCATTCCCGACCATTCGGTTTTCAGAACAGGTTAAAGCGGATTACATTGCGCGGTTGCAGGCGGCAGGGCGGAAAATTTCTGAACAAATGGGCTACGGGGATTATCCGTTTTAGGCATGGCGCCAGTGAACGCGGAATCTCGCCTCTCCCCATCGGGAGAGGCGATTAAGCGGCAGGTTTAGCGATGGGCCAGCTCGACGTCGTCTTCGCTGTTCATCACGGTTTTGTCCGTTTGCTTCATCAACTGGCTGGTCACGGTGCCCGCCGTCATCGAGCCGCTGACATTCAGCGCGGTGCGGCCCATATCGATCAGCGGTTCCACGGAAATCAGCAGGGCGACCAGGGTGACCGGCAGGCCGAGCGCCGGCAGGACGATGAGCGCGGCGAAGGTTGCGCCGCCGCCCACACCGGCAACGCCGGCGGAACTGATGGTTACAATCCCTACCAGCGTGGCGATCCAAATCGGATCCAGCGGGTTGATGCCGACGGTCGGCGCGACCATCACCGCCAGCATGGCCGGGTACAGGCCTGCACAGCCATTTTGGCCGATGGTGGCGCCAAAGGAGGCCGAGAAGCTGGCGATGGATTCAGGCACGCCCAGGCGGCGGGTTTGGGCTTCCACATTCAGCGGGATGCTGGCGGCGCTGGAACGGCTGGTGAAGGCAAAGGTCAGTACCGGCCACACTTTGCGGAAGAACCTGGCCGGGTTCACGCCGGTGAGTGACAGCAGCAGGGCGTGCACGGCGAACATAATGGCAAGGCCCAGATAGGAAGCGACCACAAAGCTGCCGAGCTTGATGATGTCCTGAATGTTAGAACCGGCCACCACTTTGGTCATCAACGCCAGCACGCCGTAGGGGGTGAGTTTCATCACCATGCGTACCAGCTTCATCACCCAGGATTGCAGGGTGTCGATAGCGGTCAGCACGCGCTGGCCTTTGGCCGCGTCATCTTTCAACAGTTGCAACGCCGCCACGCCCAGAAACGCGGCGAAGATGACTACGCTGATGATGGAGGTTGGGTTGGCGCCGGTCAGATCGGCAAACGGGTTTTTCGGTACGAACGACAACACCAACTGCGGCACGCTCAGATCGGCCACTTTGCCCACATAATTGGTTTCAATCGCCGACAGGCGAGCGCTTTCCTGTGCTCCTTGCACCAGCCCTTCAGCGGTCAGGCCGAACAGATTGGTGACCAGCACGCCGACCAGCGCGGCAATCAGCGTAGTAAATAGCAGGGTGCCAATGGTTAGCACGCTGATTTTCCCAAGCGAAGAGGCATTATGCAGCTTGGCGACCGCGCTCAGAATCGAGGCGAATACCAGCGGCATGACAATCATCTGCAGCAGTTGTACATAGCCGTTACCGACAATGTTAAACCAACTGATAGAGGCCTTCAGTACCGGACTGCCCGCACCGTATACCCATTGCAGGCCCAGGCCAAACAGTACGCCGATAACCAGACCCACCAAGACCTTTTTCGCCAGGCTCCATTGCTTATGGCGGGTTTGCGCCAACAGCAGCAGCAGGGCGACAAAAACCAGTACGTTGACAACGAGTGGTAGATTCATCCCGATTCTCCATAATATTTACTTATTTCAATATAGCTACGCACCAAACTGTAGCAAGCCGCGTATCCTAACAGTTAGGTGTTGGCGCAGCTTATACTGGAATGGAATTAAATATAATATTTTGCTATTTCCAGGGCGGGGGCGCGTGCAGCGTTAAAACCTGAAGTTTTTTATCTGTTCGACATACGATTGAACCGGGAAGGTATAGCCGCCCTGCCAATAAAGCGCAAAAGCCACCAGGCACAGGCACAGCGCACGCTCCAGTTGATTCCCTTTTTGCGAATTCAACAGCGGCAGGCAAAAACGCCAGCGGCAGGGCCACAGCAATGGCACGCCTGCGGGCGTGAGCATATCGGCCAGCAGGTGGCTGAAATAGCCGATAATCATGGCATGCAGGGCGTCGGCTGGGATAAACCAACCGCGGGGGATATTCATGTGGAAAAGCGCGATGCCGCCGAGGATAGCCAACAGGCTGTGGGTAAAACCGCGGTGGCCGAAGGCGCGGGCAATCGGCGCCGAAACCCAGCGCAACCGCTGCCCCAGCACCGAGTTGGGGTGATCGATATCCGGCAGCAGCGACGTCAGCAAGGCGCCAGGAATGATGTGCCACCAGTCGCCGCTGGCGATATCAGGCGTCACCTCTGCCTTCTTCGCCAGGATCGCGCAAGCGACAGAGAAAATAAGGTGCCCTTCCGCGGTCATGCAATGGTTATTCCGGATGTTGAGCTGGTAATTTATCCAGTATAATGTATATTCACCGGCAGTAAAACCCGTGACGCTGTAACTAATCGTGTATTTTTAGCTGATTTTATAACGGCTTGGTGTTTTTTTGGCTGAAATAGCCTAGCGAATGAGCGATGCATGGCGGGCAGCACCACGTTGGCGCATTGGCCGTATGGTGCTTGCACGGGGGATGAGGTTAAGACAGGTGCTCAGCGGTGAGTTCGGTGAGGGCGTTCAGTTTGCTGTCGGCCAACGCCCAGCGGGCATCATGGCGGTTTTCCTCTGCGGGAACCACGATGGAGCGCATACGCGCCGCCTTAGTGGCAATCATGCCGTTGAAGGAGTCCTCCAGCGTCACGCAGCGCAGGGGATCGGTGCCCAGGCGCTCTGCGGCCAGCAGGTAGACCTGTGGATGCGGCTTGCTGTACGGCAGGTATTCGGCAGAAACCAGCTGATCGAAGTAGTTTTCCAAATCGAACATTTTCAGCACCTGCTGCTGCATATGCAGCGGGGATGCGGAAGCCAGCCCGATATTCAGATCCAGGCTGCGGCACAGCGCCAATGCCTGGCGCACGCCGGGCAACAACGGGCGCTTTTCGTTAACCAGCTCAATCACGCGCTCGATGATCCGTTTGGTCACTTCTTCTTGTGACGCCCCTTGCCATGGCATCGCCTGGTACCACAGTTTTACCACCAGATCGATACGTAAACCCAGGGTATCTGGCAGTTTGTGGCGCTCGGACAGATCCAGCCCCAGAGCGGAGAAGGTATCCAGTTCAGCCTGCAACCACAGCGGTTCAGAATCAATCAATAGACCGTCCATGTCGAAAATAGCGGTATCAATACGGTGCGAATAAGCCATTAAAGGTCAACTCCTGTGGGCTTGGTGGTGGGGCTGCTACTCTACCACCACGGCCCGCCAGACTAAACTTTTTGCCCGCTTCCGCGCCATGATCCTGCTATAAATCAAGAAAACGGTGGGCGCGGTTTGCCAACTGCGGGTAAACTTAGCCTCTCGACTGCGTCGCTAACAAGGGGAAGGAATGACGTATCAACAGGCAGGGCGTATCGCCATTGTGAAACGCATTTTGGGGTGGGTGGTTTTTATCCCGGCACTGCTCTCAACGCTGATTTCACTGCTGAGCTTTGTTTATCAGCACAGCGAAAAAACCAAGGGCATCAATGCGGTTATGCTGGATTTTGTTCACGTCATGGTGGATATGGTGCGCTTTAATACGCCGTTTCTGAATATTTTCTGGTACAACTCGCCGGTGCCGGACGTTGATAAAAGCGTATTCAGCGGTGCCAACCTGATGTTTTTTATCATCTACTTTTTGATCTTCGTCGGGTTGGCCTTGCAGGCTTCCGGCGCGCGCATGTCGCGCCAGGTGAAGTTTATCCGTGAGGGGCTGGAAGACCAAATGATCCTGGAGCAGGCGAAGGGCAGCGAAGGGCATACGCGTGAACAACTTGAAGCGCGTATTACGCTGCCGCACCACACCATTTTCCTGCAATACTTCCCGCTGTATATCCTGCCGGTGGTGGTGGCGCTGGTGGCTTATTTTGTGCTGAAACTGCTGGGCCAACTGGCCGCCGGGTAAGCACTGGGCGCGTCGGTACGTTATGCGCCGTTGTGCAGCAAGGCTTCCACCGCCCGTTGTGCCGCCACCAGGTGTTGGCCGCCAAACAGGTTGCTGCGGTTGAGCTGATAATACAGCTGGTACAGGGGCTGGCGTTCAATAAACGCCGCCGGCAGCGGCCATACGCTCTGATAACCGTCATAAATCTGAGCGGGCAGATCCGGGTATAACGGCAGCATCGCCAGATCGCATTCGCGATCGCCCCAGTAGCAAGCAGGATCAAACAGCAACGGGCCTTGCGCCGCCAGGGCGCAGTTGGCAGGCCAAAGATCGCCATGCAGCAGCGAGGGCTGGGGCTGATGGTTTTGCAGGCGCTGGTAGATGATGTCGACAATCTGGTCGATATCGCCGAAGGTCATGCCCTTTTCCGCAGCGAGCTGTAACTGCCAACCGATCCGTTGTTCCGCATAGAACTGCGCCCAGCGGCGCTGCCAGGCGTTGGGCTGCGGTGTGGTGGAAAGATCGTTATCGAAATCCAGGCCGAACTGCGGCTGCTCGCTCCACTGATGCAGGTGGGCCAACTGCTGGCCCAGGCAGTAGGCGCCGTGGGCATTCAGCGGTTTTAGCGCATGGTATTCCAGCAGAAGAAAACTGTAGTCGCGCCCACTGCCCACGCCATAGACCTGCGGCACATTCACGGTATTGCTGCGCGCCAGCAGGGCGAGCTGATCGGCCTCGGCGGTGAAAACCGGCAACAGCTCACGGGTGTCGCACTTCACAAACACCTCATGTTCACCATAGCCGACGCGCCACGCCGGGTGAATTTCCCCACCGGGGAGTTCGGTTCGTTCACGGATCTCTGCACTGCCAAGGTGTTCGCCTAACAGACGGCTAATAGCTTGCCACATGGTCTTCCCCTCCGTGTTGCCTGCTGTTTCATTAGCTTAACGTCTTTAACTGCGGTGAGAATACGAAGCGGCGCACAGACTGAGATCATCGGTAGTCTTATTTGGCCCCACGCCGTATTAGCACTGAATATATACGTGATTGGTTAAATTAAGTACAGTCCTGGCTCGCAATATTGCCCGTTAATCGTGGGGGCGTGAAAACCGGCGGCGCGGGGCCACCGGAACGCGGAAGCGTTAACTGGCTGGGTGACGTTGTAACCTACTTAAGCGATCGTAGAGTAGGGTAATGACAAACAGCACCGCCTGCACGATAACAATGCACGGGCCGGTCGCGCCATCGATATGGAAGCTGATTAACGTGCCAAGCACACAGGAGAAGACGGAAACCACCGTGGCGACGATCAGCATGCGATCAAAGCTGCGGCAGAGCAGGAAGGCGATAATGCCGGGTGCAATCAGCATAGCAATCACCAAAATAACCCCCACTGCCTGCAGCGAGGCGACAATGGTCAGCGCCAGCAGGCAAAGCAGGCCATAGTGCAGCAGCTTCACTGGCAGCCCGATAACGCGTGCATGGTTGGGATCGAAGCAATACAGCATGAAGTCCTTGCGCTTCAACAGCACCACCGCCAGCGTAATTCCGGCGATCAGTAGCGTCTGCTGCAACTCACCGTCGGTAATGCCCAGCATGTTGCCAAACAGGATATGCGCCAGATGCTGATCGGTATCGATACGGGCAAATAGCACCAGGCCCAGCGCGAACATGCCGGAAAACACAATGCCCATCACCGTGTCTTCTTTCACCCGGCTGTTTTCCTTCAGGTAGCCGGTGGCCACCGCGCAGAAAATGCCGGAAAGAAAGGCGCCGATCGCCAGCGGAATACCCAGCACAAACGCCAACACGATACCGGGCAACACCGCATGCGAAATGGCATCGCCCATCAGCGACCAGCCTTTCAGCACCAGATAGCAAGACAACACGGCGCACACCACGCCGGTGACAATGGCGGCAACGATCGCCCGCAGCATAAAGGGATAGGCGAAAGGCTCGCTGAGCAGTTGATAGAGCGTCTCCATCAGTTGTCCTCCGCATGTTCAGCGCGCGCCACGCGGCGCCGGTTGGCCAGCAGGCCATGCTTGGGCGCCAGCACGAACGCCAGCAGGAACACCAGCGTTTGCAGCATCACAATCACGCCGCCGGTGGCGCCATCCAGGAAGAAGCTGATATAGGCGCCAATGCCGCTGGTGAGCGTGCCAATCAGAATCGCGATGGCGACCAAGCGGCTGAAGCGATCGGTCAGCAGATAGGCGGTGGCTCCCGGCGTGATCACCATGGCGATCACCAGTATCGCCCCGACGGTTTGCAAGGCGGCGACGGTGCAGGCGCTGAGCAGGGTGAAAAACAGAATTTTCAGGCGCAGCGGAGAAAGACCGATCGAGACGGCATGATTTTCATCAAAGAACACGGCCAGCAGATCTTTCCACAGCAGGCACAGGATCACCAGGGAAACCCCGATGATGATCTCGACCTGCAGCACATCTTCATCGGCAATGCCGAGAATATTACCAAAGATGATTGACTGCACATTTACCGAGGTGGGGTTAAGGGAGATGATCAACAGCCCCACGGCGAAGAAGGTGGAAAAAATAAAGCCGATGATCGCATCTTCCCGTAAACGGGTGACATGGCGCACCAGCGTCATCGCCAGCGCGGCCAGCATGCCGGTAAAAAACGCGCCGGCGGCATAGGGCAGCCCAAGGGCATAAGCACCCGCCACGCCAGGCACCACCGAGTGGGACAAGGCATCGCCCATCAGCGACCAGCCTTTCAGCATCAGGTAGGCGGAAAGAAAGGCGCAGGCTGCGCCGACTATTGCACTGACCCAGATGGCCTTCATCATGTAGTTATAATGAAAGGGTTGTAGCAGCAGTTCCATCATCAGGGCTGTTTCTCCGTTGATTGGCGCTGGGTTGGCGGATCGCTCTTGGTGTGGCCATAAAATACCGCCGGGCGTTCATCATCGGTCAGCACCGTGACGCTGCGCGCATCGTTATCGTCATGCAGCTCGGCGCCGGAGAGGTTGATGTGGCGTAAAACGCCGCCAAACGCCTGCTCGAGATTGCTTTGGGTGAAGGTGGTTTCCGTTGGGCCGGCGGCCAGCACGGTGCGGTTGATCAGGATCACCCGATCGCAAAACTCCGGCACGCTGCCCAGGTTATGGGTGGATACCAGAATCAGGTGGCCTTCATCCCGCAGCGCGCGCAGCAGATCAATGATGGCATTTTCGGTTTTGACATCCACGCCGGTGAACGGCTCGTCCAATAACAGCACCGAACCTTGCTGGGCCATGGCGCGCGCCAGGAATACGCGTTTCTTTTGGCCGCCTGAAAGCTCACCGATCTGGCGTTGGCGCAGTTCGCTTAAACCCACGCGCGCCAACGCGTTATCAACGCGCAGCCGATCTTCCCTGGCGGCGATACGCAGAAAATTCATTTTGCCGTAGCGGCCCATCATCACCACGTCTTCCACCAACACCGGGAAGTTCCAGTCAACGTCTTCGGTTTGCGGCACATAGGCGATGGTGTTTTTCTTCAACGCCTGCGCCACCGGGCGATTATTGAGCCGCACACTGCCGCGGGTGGGGTGCACCAGCCCCATGATGCTTTTGAACAGCGTGGATTTACCGCTGCCGTTTACCCCCACCAGGGCGCAGATGGTGCCGCCGGCCAGCGTAAAGCTGGCATCAAAAATCGCGGTGTGGCCATTGTTATAGGTGACGGTAACGTTATCAACGTGCAGTTCCGGCCGAATGAAGGCCCCCTCTGTCTTCATTGGTTGAATCCTTTGGCAATGGTTTGCACGGTCACGTTCAGCAGATCTATGTACGTCGGCACTGGGCCGTCGGCAGCGGACAGTGAATCGACATACAGCACGCCGCCATAGTTGGCACCGGTCTCTTTTGCCACCTGCCGGGCGGGCTTGTCGGAAATGGTGCTTTCGCTGAATACCACAGGGATATTATTGGCGCGCACGGCATCAATCACCCGGCGCACCTGCTGCGGCGAACCCTGTTCATCGGCGTTGATCGGCCACAGATAAACTTCTTGCAACTGGTAGTCTTTCGCCAGGTAGCTAAATGCGCCTTCACTGGTCACCAACCAGCGTTGGCCGGCAGGGATGCGCGCCAGGCGCTCACGCAATGGGGCGTCCAGGGCGGCGATTTTGGCGGCGTAGGTCTTGGCATTGCGATTGTAGGTTTCCGCGTTGGCAGGATCATATTGCACTAACGCTTTGCGGATGTTTTCGATATAAATCTGGGCATTGCTCGGCGACATCCAGGCGTGTGGATTGGGGTTGCCGTTATACGGCCCTTCGCGGATTGGCAGCGGGGTGATGCCATCGGTCACCACAACGGCCGGTACCTGTTTGATGTTATCAAAGAAGCGCTGGAACCAACGTTCCAGATTCATGCCGTTCCATAGGATCAGATCGGCATGCTGCGCTTTAACGATATCACGCGGGGTGGGCTGATAATCGTGGATCTCCGCCCCTGGCTTGGTGATGGATTCCACGATCGCGGCATCACCCGCCACGTTTTGCGCAATATCCTGAATGATGGTGAACGTGGTGACGACACGCAGCTTCTTTTCGGCGAACGCGCCGTGGCTGGCGAAAAGGGCACTACACAGCAGGGAAAGCAGCACCAGAGGGCGCAAGAGGGATGGGGATTTCAAAAACATGATGACTCCTTTCGTCTCAAATGAAAATGATTATCAATATCAATTGAGCTGAAGTCAAGAGCCTGTTTGAATGTTGCTTTTGGGTTAATAACAAGCACTCATCGGCGAATTTATACCATGTTATGTATCAGGGTGTAACTATTTAAGTCTTCAGCGGGCTGGGTATCGCCGGCGAATAATGCAATGCCGCCGCAAAACAGGCGCCTGCTGATTGACTCGTAAATCCTCCCTTGGTATATGAATAGCGTGAGATTAGTCTAATAAATTAATACTGGCATTCTTATTAGCCGGATATGCTGCGCAACTTATTGAAAGGGGTGACGAATTCTGTGAATTTAAAAATAGGCTGCCTGGTGGCGATCATGGTATTAGCGGGGTGTGCGCAAGGCCCGCGAACGGCGGATAATAATTCAGGCAGCGGCAAGCCGCGTAACGGCTGGCTACAGCCACCACAGAGCGGGGCAAATAACCATACCGGCACGCCCGTTGCTTATAATGATTACATCCGCCAGGCGGCAAACAGCTATGGCGTTGATGAAACCTTAATTAAGGCGATTATTCAGGTTGAATCCGGGTTTAACCCGAACGTGGTCAGCACATCCAATGCGGTGGGGCTGATGCAGTTGAAGGCATCAACCGCCGGCCGTGATGCTTACCGTATGAAAGGTAAAAACGGCCAGCCAAGCTCGCGTGAACTGAAAGATCCCGCGGTTAATATTGATCTGGGAACCGCCTATATCAATATTATTCAAAACCAACAGCTTGCCGGCATCAACAACCCGCAGACGCTGCGCTACGCCACCATCGTTTCCTATGTCAACGGCACCGGCGCGATGCTGCGTACCTTTGCCCAGGATAAGCGGGTGGCGGTGAACCGCATCAACCAGATGAGCCCGGAAGCGTTTTATCAGCATATTCAGCGCAACCATCCCGCGCCGCAGGCGCCACGCTATTTATGGAAAGTGAACACCGCTTACCAGGCAATGGCGATGCAGCAGTAAAACGCCAAACCTGCCATGCTAAAACCGGCCATTCAGGCCGGTTTTGTTTTTTCGCCCCCCGAGCGGGCGCTGTTCAAAAGCCGGGCTAATCCCACACCATTAGTGAAAAAATCGCACTAAAAGCTAAATTTACCTTAATAGAGAAAACTTTACGTTCATTCAATAAGTTACCGGTAACTTTATTGTTAACGTTCACATCCCTGCATCCAATAAATAGATAAAAAAGTTACAAAGTGTGTTTAAAAGCCGCATAAGAAACAAGGTTGAGGTTAAATAGTTGTGATTATCTTTGGATGGAATGTGATATGTCGGACAATATAACTCATAATTCACGGCGCGATTTTTTATTAAAATCGATGACCTTAATCCCCGCAGCAGTGATCGGCAGTGGCAGCGTAGGGGCGCTGGTGGCCCCTGTGCCAGCGCAAGCAGCCAACGCCACGCCAACCAGGAATGACTATCAGCCTACGTTCTTTACCCCGGAAGAATGGGCCTTTATTCAGGCCGCCGTGGCCCGCCTGATCCCGGCAGACGATCGCGGCGCCGGCGCGTTGGAAGCCGGCGTGCCGGAGTTTATCGATCGTCAGATGAATACCCCCTATGCCACCGGTGCTATCTGGTATATGCAAGGCCCGTTTCATCCGGAGGCGCCGAAAGAGCTGGGCTATCAACTGCCGCTGGTGCCGCGCCAAATCTACAATCTGGGCATCGCCGATGCGCAAACCTATAGCAAAAAAACCGCCGGCAAAGCCTTTAATGAACTGGACGGCGCACAGCAGGATGCGCTGCTAAGCCAATTCGAATCCGGCACGGCGCAGTTTGAGCAAGTGCCGTCCGCGCTGTTTTTCTCTTACCTGCTGCAAAACACCCGTGAAGGCTTCTTCAGCGATCCTATCCATGGCGGCAATAAAGGCATGGTGGGTTGGACGCTGATTAATTTTCCGGGTGCGCGCGCCGACTTTATGGACTGGGTTGAGCGAGGGGAACGTTATCCTTTCCCACCGGTATCCATTCGTGGGGAGAGGGGGTAACGATGGCCAATTTAATGAAGAAAAAGGACGTGGTGATCGTTGGCTTCGGCTGGGTTGGCGCCATCATGGCGAAAGAACTGACCGAAGCCGGCCTGAACGTGGTGGCGCTGGAGCGCGGCCCAATGCGCGATACCTACCCGGACGGCTCCTACCCGCAGGTGATCGACGAGTTAACCTATAACATTCGCCGCAAACTGTTCCAGGATCTGTCGAAGAGCACGGTGACCATTCGCCACAACACTAGCCAAACCGCCATGCCGTATCGCCAACTGGCGGCCTTTTTGCCGGGCACCGGCGTGGGCGGCGCGGGTTTGCACTGGTCCGGCGTGCATTTTCGCGTTGATCCGATTGAGCTGCGGATGCGCAGCCACTATGAAGAACGTTACGGCAAGCAGTTTATCCCGCCGGACATGACCATTCAGGACTTCGGCGTCAGCTACGACGAACTGGAGCCGTTTTACGACAAGGCGGAAAAGGTGTTCGGTACCTCCGGCACCGCGTGGACGGTGAAGGGCAAACTGGTTGGCCAAGGCAAGGGCGGCAACGCGTTTGCGCCGGATCGCTCTGACGACTTCCCGCTGCCGGCGCAAAAAAACACCTTCTCGGCGCAACTGTTTGAAAAAGCGGCGCTGGAAGTGGGCTACCACCCGTATAACCTGCCTTCGGCGAACACGTCTGATTCCTATACCAACCCCTACGGCGCGCAGATGGGGCCGTGCAACTTCTGCGGCTATTGCAGCGGCTACGCCTGTTACATGTATTCCAAGGCTTCGCCGAACGTCAATATCCTGCCGGCGTTGCGCAGGGAAAAACGTTTCGAACTGCGCCCCAATTCCTATGTTCTGAAGGTCAACCTGACCGACGATAAAACCCGCGCCACCGGCGTTAACTACATTGATGCCCAGGGGCGTGAGGTTGAACAACCGGCGGATTTGGTGATCCTGGGCGCATTCCAGTTCCACAACGTGCACCTGATGCTGCTGTCTGGCATCGGCAAACCGTACGATCCGTTGACGGGCGAAGGTGTGGTCGGGCGCAATTTCGCCTACCAGAACATGACCACCATCAAAGCGTTCTTTGATAAAGACACCTTCACTAACCCATTCATCGGCGCCGGCGGTAACGGCGTCGGGGTGGACGATTTCAACGCGGATAACTTCGATCACGCGCAGGCCGGTTTTGTGGGCGGCTCGCCGATGTGGGTCAACCAGGCGGGCACCAAACCGATTTCCGGCTTGCCGACCCCACCGGGTACCCCAGCGTGGGGCAGCAAATGGAAAGCGGCGGTGGCGGATGCCTATACCCATCACCTGTCGATGGATGCGCACGGCGCGCACCAGTCCTATCGCCAGAACTACCTGGATCTGGATCCCAACTATAAAAACATCTACGGCCAACCGCTGCTGCGCATGACGTTCGACTGGCAAGAGAACGACATCCGCATGGCTCAGTTCATGTATGAAAAAATGGCGCCGATCGCCAAAGCGATGAAGCCGAAACTGATCACCGGCAGCCCGAAGAACGCCAACAGCCATTTCGATACCACCAGCTACCAGACCACCCACATGAACGGCGGGGCGGTTATGGGGGAAGATCCGAAGACCAGTGCGGTGAACCGTTATCTGCAAAGTTGGGATGTGCACAACGTTTTCTCCATCGGCGCATCCGCATTCCCGCAGGGACTGGGCTATAACCCAACCGGCACCGTAGCGGCACTGGCATATTGGTCTGCGCGTGCGATCCGCGAACAGTATCTGAAGAACCCAGGCCCACTGGTTCAGGCATAAGGACGGCTGATGATGAAAGTTTTTGCACCCGCACTGCTGGCCAGTGCGTTAAGTTTTTCAGTCTGGGCGCAAGACGCCACGGTCAGCAGTGAACTGATCCAGCGCGGCGAATATCTGGCGCGCGCCGGCGACTGCGTGGCCTGCCATACCAATGGCAGCAGCGGTAAGACGTTTGCCGGCGGCCTGGCGATGGCGACCCCGATCGGCACGATCTATTCCACCAACATCACGCCGGATAAAAAAACCGGTATCGGCGATTACAGCTTTGAAGATTTTGACAACGCGGTGCGTAAAGGCGTTGCCAAAAATGGCAGCACGCTATACCCGGCGATGCCTTATCCATCTTTTGCCCTGGTGAAAGAAGACGATATGCGCGCGATGTATGCCTATTTCATGCATGGCGTGGCGCCGGTGGAACAGGCGAACCGGGGATCCGATATTCCATGGCCGCTGTCTATGCGCTGGCCGTTGAGTATCTGGCGCGGTATTTTTGCGCCTGCGCCGGCGGATTTTGTTGCTGATGCCAATGTCGATCCGGTGATCGAACGCGGCCGTTACCTGGTGGAAGGGCTGGGGCACTGTGGCGCCTGCCATACGCCGCGCAGCATCACCATGCAAGAGAAGGCGCTGAGCAATCAAGACGGGGATGAGTACCTTGCCGGCAGCAATGCGCCTATCGACGGTTGGGTGGCTTCCAGTCTGCGTGGCGAGCAGCGTGATGGCCTCGGCAGTTGGAGTGAAGACGAACTGCGCGAGTTCCTGAAAACCGGGCGCAACGATAAGTCGATCGTGTTTGGCGGCATGAGCGATGTGGTTGAGCACAGCCTGCAATACTTGAGCGATGACGACATCACCGCCATCGCCCGTTATCTGAAAACGCTGGCGCCGAAGGGCGGAGAGTCACAGACTGTGCCGGTTGAGGATAGCGCGGCCAGGGAACTGTGGCGCGGCAATGACAGCAAGCCGGGCGCCGCGGTGTACGTGGATAACTGCGCCGCCTGCCACCGTACCGATGGCATGGGGTACTCGCGCGCCTTCCCGGCGCTGAAAGGGAATGCGGTGGTGCAGACGGACGATGCGACGTCGTTGATTCATATTGTGCTGACCGGCAACACCACGCCGGCGGTGCAGGGCGCCGTCTCCAATATCACCATGCCGCCGTTTGGCTGGCGTTTGAACGATAATCAGGTAGCAGATGTGGTGAACTTTATCCGCAGCAGTTGGGGCAACAAGGCCAAACCGATTACCGCTTCAGAGGTTGCCAAAGTGCGTAACGATCGTTCCATGATCGCTGACGCCAAAGCCATGGGCAGCGCCCAGGTGCAGGACCATCCCGAGGCGGCCAGGTAACGGCGCTTATCTCTGGATAAACGTCTCATCCAGCCGCCAGTATGATGCCAGTCAGTTCATCCTGACTGGCATTTTTTTGTCGCTGCCATAGCGCCAGCCGGGCAAAGGCGAGCCAGTCCTTCGTCTTACGTGGAATTTGCAATTTTTTACTCAACCATAATTGATAATGATTATCGTTTACAATATAATAATCTTATTGGTTGCGCGGGTATGTCTGCTGGCCCGCCGCAATGGCGTTGAGCACGTTGCCGTATTGCTGGAGGTAGGATGGTCGATCACTCGAAAAGGCACAGAAAAAAATTGCTGAAGGCGCTTGGCAACCTATCGCTAAACCCGCTTGTGCAGAACGAGCCGCATCAGCAGGGCAGCGTTGAATACGCGACTTTCAGCGCCGGAAGTGCGCGTGTATTGGTGCATATCATTGGTTTCGCCAACCCGGTAACCCGTAATGGAGGGGCATCATGAATAACCCCGCAGTAACATCGCTGATTATCCTGGCTTATATTATGCTGATCGTGCCGGTGCTTTCCTTGCTGGATTCGCAACTGACGCTGACCCGCATCGGCACGGATCGGTTGCTGAGAAAAACGGTGCAAACCGTTGTTATCATCGTGCTGACGCTGTTTTTCTTCTGGCTGATGGCGTTGTTTAAATAGCCGTTTTTCCGCACCCGGCGGCCTGTTCAGGCCCGCCAGCCTGGTGACGCCCCGTCGCCTGGTTTTTCTTTGTGTTTGCCTTCCCACCCCGCGTTATCGCCGTTTCCGGCCGGGTATTCCTATCTGTTTTTTTGATTATTAAGTGCCCGGTTAACCGCCGGAACATAGACCCCGCAACCATTTTTATTTATGCTTTGCCGTCCTTTCATCATGCGCAAGAATCAATTAATTCTCTAACGCACTGTTTTCAATAAATTTTACGGATAAGGATATTCCATTGAGCGCAATCGTTGTCGCTATAGATTAAGGTAAGCTGTCCTAATGAGTACAATTTCCTCCGATTCCGACACGCTGGCGGCGTCCAAGCCCGGCAAGTGGAATAAAACCGACACCGTATGGATGTTCGGCCTGTATGCCACGGCAGTGGGGGCGGGCACGCTGTTTCTGCCGGTCAATGCCGGGTTAAATGGCCCGCTGGTGTTGGTGCTAATGGCGCTGTTCGCGTTCCCGTTGACGTATCTGCCACACCGCGCGCTGTGCCGCTTTGTGCTTTCCGGCTCCAGCCGCGACGGCAATATCCATGATGTGGTGGTCGAGCATTTCGGCGTGCTGGCCGGCAAACTGATCATGGTGCTGTATTTTCTGGCCTTTTTCCCGATCGTTTTGGTTTACAGCATTTCGATCACCAACGCGCTGGATAACTTCTTGATTCACCAGTTTCATATCACGCCGTTGCCGCGCGTCTGGCTGAGCTTGGCGGTGATTATCGTGCTGAACCTGGTGTTGCTGCGGGGCAAAGATACCATTGTTGCTGCGATGGGTATGCTGGTATTCCCGCTGTTGATATTCCTGATGGGCCTGGCCTTGTACCTGGTGCCGACCTGGCAGACGGCGAATTTCGTTGATGGCCTGGTGAACACCCGTTTTGATAGCCCTGACCTGTGGCACTCTCTGTGGCTGGCGGTGCCGGTGATGGTGTTTTCATTTAGCCATGCGCCGATCATCTCTTCGTTTGCGTCAACGCAAAAAAGCCTGTACGGCGAACGTGCCGAACGCCGCTGCGCCCGCATCATGCGCTACAGCTACGTGTTGATCTGCGTTACCGTGTTGTTTTTCGTTTTTAGCTGCGTGCTCAGTTTATCCCACCAGGAAATGGCGCAGGCGAAAGAACAGAACATCACGGTGCTGACCACCCTGGCGAACAAGTTCTCCAACCCGCTGATTGCCTATCTGGCGCCGTTGATGGCGATGCTGGCAATGGCGAAATCGTATCTCGGCACTTCGCTGGGGGTCACGGAAGGGGCCACCAGCCTGATTGACGGCCTGACGCGTGCGCTGGGCAAGCCCTTGAGTTCGCGCGTCACTCATCGGCTTTCCGGCGTGCTGCTGTTCTTGCTGACCTGGGGGGCGACCGTATGGAACCCCAGCGCGCTGCATATTATTGAAACCATCAGCGGCCCGTTGATTGCGGTAATTTTATTTATTTTGCCGATGTATGCCGTGCGCGCAGTGCCTGCCATGCACCGTTACCGGGCGTTGAGCAATATCTTCGTGTTGGTGATGGGCGTTATTGCGCTGTCCGCGCTGATTTATGGTTTGATCTGATCCCGGCGGCGTGCGGGCCACCGCGCGCCGTTTATTGATTTCGCCGTGTACACCGCTGGCTGACGCAAGTGGCCCGCTTGGTTCCGCCAGGCTATTGGGGATAGGTGGCAATAATCTCCAAAATGCCGTTGATAACAAACTGCACCCCCATACACACCAGCAAGAAGCCCATCAGGCGTGAAATCGCCTCAATACCGCTTTGGCCGACCAGCTTCATGATGGCGCCGGAGCTGCTCAGGCATGCCCACAGAATCAACGATACCGACAGGAATGTGACCACCGGCGCGACCATCAGCACCCAATGCGCAAACCCCAGGGTGTTTTCTTTGATGCTGGAAGCCGTGCTGATGATCATCGCGATGGTCCCCGGCCCGGCCGTGCTCGGCATTGCCAGCGGCACAAAGGCGATATTGGCCGAGGTTTTTTTACGCAGTTCGGTATTTTTGCTTTCCACTTCCGGCGTTTCATCGGCTTTTTGCTGTGGGAATAGCATGCGGAAACCGATAAACGCCACGATAAGCCCGCCGGCGATGCGCAGGCCGGGGATGGAAATGCCAAAGGTTTTCATCACGAATTGCCCGGCATAAAACGCCACCATCATGATGAAAAAGACATAGATTGACGCCATGCGCGATTGCTGCTGGCGTTCTTCACGGGTCATATTGCCGGATAACCCCAGCAGCAGCGCCACCGTAGTCAGTGGGTTGGCCAAGGGCAACAACAACACCAGGCCAAGGCTGACGGCCTGGAACAATTGTAAAATGCTCGACATCAAAACAGCTCCCTCATGCTAAATCGCACAATACTTAAAGAATGCAGGTTAGCCGTTGTTAAACGGCAGGCAAAATACTATTTGCCGCCTGCGTTGTTTTTGCCGCTACCGGCGCTGGCTGAGGGCGAGGTAGCGGGCGGTAAAAATATATTAGCAATGAGCATGTAATTAAATTTTCTTATTTATTTTTGCTATTTCCCTCCTGGTTTTTTCAACCAATCCTATACTAATAAAGAATTATGGCGGTTCTGCATAATCGAAAACTTAAAAGGAGTTTTACTATGGAAGTGGCAAATGAATTTGCAACGGTAAAAAAAATCTCATGGGGGAGCGTGATTGGCGGCGTGATCACCGTACTGGCGGTGTCGCTGTTGCTGTCAACGTTGGGCACCAGCCTGGGTTTTTCTATGGTTGAGCCAACATCTGACGATCCGGTTAACGGTGCAGGCACCGCGGTGGCGGTATGGTCTGCGGTTTCAATTATCATCAGCCTGGCGGCCGGTGCTTTTATCGCTGGCCGTTTGGCGGCGAATGACGGCCTGATCCACGGTTTCCTGGTGTGGGCGACGGCGCTGATTGTGGCCGCCGTATTGGGCGGGTTGCTGGTGGGGTCTGCCGTGAAGGCAACCGGCAATGCGCTCGGTGCGATTGCATCCACCTCCGGCAGTCTGCTTTCCGGCGCCGGCTCGGCCATCGGCAAAGGGGCTGCCGGGCTGGCGGATGCCGGCGGCAAAGCCTTTGATCAGTTGGGCATCGACACCACGCTGCAGCCGCAGCAGGTGCAGGGCGATGTGGTGGCCGCGCTGAAAAAAAGCGGTATCCCTTCGCTGCAGCCGGAATTCATGCAGCAGCAACTGAATGCGGCTAAAAACGATGTGGCCGATGCGGTGAAGGCGCTGGCGCTTCAGCCGGACAACAGTGACGCGATTATTCAGGATTTGCTGGCCAAGCTGAAAATGCACGGTACCGCGATTTCACAGGATGTGGATGAAGACGCGGTGAAAAAAGCGCTGGTGGAGAATACCGATATGACTCCGCAGCAGGTGGAACAGACGGTTAAAAACCTGATTGAAGCGAAAAACAAAACGGCGCAGATAGTCAATCAGCGTTTAAACGACGCCGATGCGAAAATCAACCAGGCCAAACAGGAATACACCGAGCTGAAACAAAAGGCGCGTGAACAGGCGGCCATTGCTGCTGATGCGTTGGCCCATGCTGCACTGTGGTCGTTCTTTGCCCTGTTGATTGGTGCAGTAATCAGTGCGCTGGCAGGGCTGTGGGGGGTTAAGACTAACGCCCGCCGCGTAGTGGTAAGATAACCACATAGACTGGCCCGTTTGCGCGTCTCGATGAAGGGATAAGAGGCCGGTTCTTCACAAGGTGAAGTGGCAGCCAGGAAAGACTGGCCAGCCCCGGCAGCGATGCCGGGGTTTTTCTTGTTTCGCTCGGCAGCGGTGAGGCCGTTTATTTATCCAGAAGAAATTTAGTGATACTATCCACTTAGCCAAATGCGGCTGTGAAGGTATGCTTGCCACGCTGTGTACCAAGTTAGAAACCAATCTGGCAATTGTGGGCGAGATCTGCACTCTAACTGACTAAATCCAAACCCAATTTTCGTACTGCATGTGATCTGTCGTGTGGGTCACCACTGTAGATAAGGAATTTTTAATGCCTGTTATTACCCTTCCTGATGGAAGTCAACGTCACTACGATCATGCCGTTTCCCCTCTGGATGTTGCCCTTGATATCGGCCCCGGCCTGGCGAAAGCCTGTATTGCCGGGCGGGTGAACGGTGAGCTGGTTGACGCCGGCGATCTGATTGAATCCGATGCGCAACTGGCGATCATCACCGCCAAAGATCCTGAAGGCCTGGAAATTCTGCGCCACTCCTGTGCGCACCTGTTGGGCCACGCCATCAAACAACTGTGGCCGGATACCAAAATGGCCATTGGCCCGGTAATCGACAACGGTTTTTACTATGACGTTGATATCGACCATACCCTGACGCAGGAAGACCTGGATCTGCTGGAAAAGCGGATGCATGAGTTGGCCAATAAAGACTACGACGTCATCAAGAAAAAGGTCACTTGGCAAGAAGCGCGTGACGCCTTTGTGGCGCGCGGCGAAAGCTACAAAGTGGCGATCCTGGATGAAAATATCAGCCATGACGACCACCCGGGCCTGTATCACCACGAAGAATACATTGATATGTGCCGTGGGCCGCACGTGCCGAACATGCGTTTCTGCCACCATTTCAAACTGCAGAAAACCTCCGGCGCCTACTGGCGTGGCGACAGCAAAAACAAAATGCTGCAGCGTATTTATGGCACGGCCTGGGCAGATAAAAAGCAGCTTAATGCTTACCTGCAGCGCCTGGAAGAGGCTGCCAAACGCGATCACCGCAAAATCGGCAAGCAGCTTGACCTGTACCACATGCAGGAAGAAGCGCCGGGCATGGTGTTCTGGCACAACGACGGCTGGACGATTTTCCGCGAGCTGGAAGCCTTTGTGCGCATGAAGCTCAAGGAATACCAATATCAGGAAGTAAAAGGGCCATTTATGATGGACCGTGTGCTGTGGGAAAAAACCGGCCACTGGGACAACTATAAAGACGCCATGTTCACCACCTCGTCGGAAAACCGCGAGTACTGCATCAAACCGATGAACTGCCCGGGCCACGTACAGATCTTCAACCAGGGCCTGAAGTCCTACCGCGATCTGCCGCTGCGCATGGGCGAGTTCGGCAGCTGCCACCGCAACGAACCTTCGGGTTCCCTGCATGGGCTGATGCGTGTACGCGGTTTTACCCAGGATGATGCACATATTTTCTGTACTGAAGACCAGGTGCGCGCTGAAGTCAACGATTGCATCAAGATGGTCTATGACATGTACAGCGTCTTTGGCTTTGAAAAGATTGCGGTGAAGTTGTCCACCCGTCCGGAGAAGCGCATCGGTACTGACGAAATGTGGACCCGCGCGGAAGACGATCTGGCCGCAGCGCTGACCGAAAACGGCATTCCGTTTGAATATCAGCCGGGTGAGGGTGCCTTTTATGGGCCAAAAATTGAATTTACTCTGCATGATTGTTTGGATCGCGCCTGGCAATGTGGTACCGTGCAGCTCGATTTCTTCTTACCGGGCCGTTTAGGCGCGTCGTACGTTGGCGAAAACAACGATCGCGTGGTGCCGGTAATGATTCACCGTGCTATTTTAGGCTCCATGGAGCGTTTCATCGGTATCCTTACCGAAGAATACGCCGGGTTCTACCCAACCTGGATTGCCCCGGTACAGGTGGTGGTGATGAATATCACCGACAGCCAATCAGAATACGTCGAGCTATTGACCAAAAAACTGCAAGATGCAGGCATTCGGGTCAAAGCAGACTTGAGAAATGAGAAGATTGGCTTTAAAATTCGCGAACATACTTTACGTCGGGTGCCATATATGTTGGTCTGCGGTGATAAAGAAGTCGAAGCAGGCAAAGTTGCCGTTCGTACTCGCCGTGGGAAAGACTTGGGTAGCCAAGACGTAAACGCATTTGTAGACAAGCTGCTAACAGAAATCCGCAGCCGTAGTCTTCATCAACTGGAGGAATAAAGTATTAAAGGCGGAAAACGAGTTCAAACGGCGCGTCCTAATCGCATTAACAGAGAAATTCGCGCGCAAGAAGTTCGCCTAACCGGCGTCGATGGCGAGCAGATTGGTATTGTCAGTCTGAATGAAGCTCTTGAAAAAGCTGAGGAAGCGGGCGTTGATTTAGTCGAAATCAGCCCAAATGCCGAACCGCCAGTTTGCCGAATTATGGATTACGGCAAATTCCTCTACGAGAAGAGCAAGTCGACGAAAGAACAGAAGAAGAAGCAAAAAGTTATTCAGGTCAAGGAAATCAAATTCCGTCCTGGTACCGATGATGGCGACTATCAGGTCAAACTACGCAACCTGATTCGCTTTCTGGAAGATGGCGATAAAGCCAAAATCACCCTGCGTTTCCGTGGGCGTGAAATGGCGCACCAGCAGATCGGCATGGAAGTGCTTAACCGCGTCCGTAAAGATCTGTGTGAAGATATCGATCTGGCAGTGGTCGAATCCTTCCCTACGAAGATCGAAGGCCGCCAGATGATCATGGTGCTCGCACCCAAGAAGAAACAGTAAGGCTTCCAAGTAATCAGGCCCGCGCAACGCTTGCGCTGTGTGGGCTTTATTCGCCTCACTGATTCGTTGTTTAACAATGCGAAGTGGATTTAATTAAAATGCCAAAGATTAAAACTGTACGTGGTGCAGCCAAGCGCTTCAAAAAAACCGGCAGCGGTGGTTTTAAGCGTAAACATGCTAACCTGCGTCATATTCTGACCAAAAAAGCAACCAAGCGTAAACGTCACCTGCGTCCGAAAGGCATGGTAGCGCATAGCGATCTGGTACTGGTTGTTGCGTGCTTGCCGTACGCATAAGCCCTTTTTTTGAATCAAGAATAAGACTTTAGGAGAGAGCATATGGCTCGCGTAAAACGTGGTGTAATTGCACGCGCACGTCACAAGAAAATTATGAAGCAGGCGAAAGGCTACTACGGTGCCCGTTCGCGCGTATATCGTGTTGCCTTCCAGGCAGTAATCAAAGCAGGTCAGTATGCTTACCGTGACCGTCGTCAACGTAAGCGTCAGTTCCGTCAGCTGTGGATTGCACGTATTAACGCAGCTGCTCGTCAGAACGGCTTGTCTTACAGCAAATTCATTAACGGCCTGAAAAAAGCCTCTATTGAAATTGACCGTAAGATCCTGGCTGACATCGCGGTATTCGACAAAGTGGCCTTCGGCGCGCTGGTTGAAAAAGCGAAAGCAGCTCTGGCGTAAGTCAGTGGAAGAGGGAGCTTGCTCCCTCTTTTATCCTGTATTTTTAACTTATAAACTTCTGTTTCCTGGCGCTTTATCACATCACGCCACGTAAACCAGAAAGGTAATGCAAGCATGAACGCTGCCATTTTCCGCTTCTTTTTTTACTTTAGCGCCTGAATCCAGGGGGCTTGCGCGTAAGAAAAGAAACGGAAAGTAGCGCCTAAGCCTCCCTAAGCGGAGGCTTTTTTGTTTCTGGCTATCAAATAAATTACTCAATCACTACTTAGCGGCCATAGCGGCCCAAGAAGAGGAACACAATGCCACATCTCGCAGAGCTGGTTGCCAATGCCAAGGCAGCCGTAGAAGATGCCCAGGATGTAGCCGCGTTGGATTTGGTGCGCGTCGAATATTTAGGCAAAAAAGGTCATTTCACCTTGCAGATGCAGTCGCTGCGCGATCTGCAGGCGGAAGAACGCCCGGCCGCAGGGGCCGTGATCAACCAGGCCAAACAACAGGTGCAAGAAGCGCTCAATGCACGTAAAAGCGCGCTGGAATCCGCCGCACTGAATGCCCGCCTGGCAGAAGAGACCATTGACGTCTCCTTGCCGGGGCGCCGCCTGGAAAACGGCGGCCTGCACCCGGTGACCCGTACTATCGATCGTATTGAAACCTTCTTTGGCGAGTTGGGCTTTTCCGTGGCGACCGGCCCGGAAATTGAAGATGACTACCATAACTTTGACGCGCTGAACATTCCAGGCCACCACCCGGCGCGCGCCGATCACGATACCTTCTGGTTTGACGCCAAGCGCCTGCTGCGTACACAAACCTCCGGCGTGCAGATCCGTACCATGAAAGATCAGCAGCCGCCGATCCGCATCATCGCGCCGGGCCGCGTTTACCGCAACGACTACGATCAAACCCACACGCCAATGTTCCACCAGATGGAAGGGCTGATCGTGGATAAGAACATCAGTTTCACTAACCTGAAAGGCACGTTGCATGATTTCCTGAAGAACTTCTTTGAGGAAGATCTGCAGATCCGTTTCCGCCCTTCCTATTTCCCGTTTACCGAGCCTTCCGCCGAAGTGGACGTCATGGGCAAGAACGGTAAGTGGCTGGAAGTGCTGGGTTGCGGCATGGTGCACCCGAACGTACTGCGTAATGTCGGTATCGATCCAGAAGTGTACTCCGGCTTTGCCTTCGGCATGGGGATGGAGCGTCTGACCATGCTGCGCTACGGCGTAACCGATTTGCGCGCATTCTTCGAAAACGATTTGCGTTTCCTCAAACAGTTTAAGTAAGGCGGGAATATCACATGAAATTCAGTGAACTTTGGTTGCGCGAGTGGGTAAACCCGGCCATCAGCAGCGAAGCATTAGCAGAACAAATTACCATGGCCGGCCTGGAAGTGGACGACGTAGAGCCGGTTGCCGGCGCATTCAACGGCGTTGTCGTTGGCCAGGTGATGGAGTGCGCGCAGCACCCGAACGCCGATAAGCTGCGGGTGACGAAAGTCAACGTCGGCGGCGATCGCCTGCTGGACATCGTCTGCGGCGCGCCGAATTGCCGCCAGGGCCTGAAGGTGGCGGTGGCTACCGTTGGCGCGCTACTGCCGGGCGATTTCAAAATCAAACCCGCCAAGCTGCGCGGCGAACCGTCTGAAGGGATGCTGTGCTCGTTCTCGGAGCTGGGCATTTCCGACGATCATGACGGTATCATCGAACTGCCGGCAGACGCGCCGGTCGGTAGCGATGTCCGTGAATACCTCAAGCTTGACGATGTGGCCATTGATATCAGCGTCACGCCAAACCGCGCCGACTGCCTGGGCATTATCGGCGTCGCACGTGACGTTGGCGTATTGAATCAGGTTGCGCTGACCGCGCCGGACATGAGCCCGGTGGCCGCCACCATCAACGACACGCTGCCTATTCAGGTTGAAGCGCCGCAGGCGTGCCCGCGTTACCTGGGCCGTGTGGTGAAAGGCATCAACGTTAATGCGCCAACGCCGCTGTGGATGCGCGAGAAACTGCGCCGTTGCGGTATTCGCTCTATTGACGCGGTGGTGGATGTCACCAACTACGTGTTGCTGGAATTGGGCCAGCCGATGCACGCCTTTGATTTGAACCGTATTGACGGCGGGATCGTGGTGCGTATGGCGCAGGAAGGCGAAGCGCTAACCTTGCTGGACGGCAACGAAGCCAAATTGAATGCCGATACCCTGGTGATCGCCGATCGGCAAAAAGCGCTGGCCATGGCCGGCATTTTCGGCGGCGAACACTCCGGTGTGAACGCTGAAACGCAAGACGTGCTGCTGGAGTGCGCTTTCTTCAATCCGTTGGCCATTACCGGCCGCGCTCGCCGCCACGGGCTGCATACCGATGCCTCCCACCGTTATGAACGCGGGGTGGATCCGGCGTTGCAGCACCAGGCCATGGAACGCGCCACGCGCCTGCTGATCGACATCTGCGGCGGCCAGCCGGGGCCGGTGATTGACGTCACCGCCGAGAGCGAACTGCCAAAACGCGCCACTATCACCCTGCGCCGCGAGAAGTTAGATCGCCTGATTGGCCATGTGGTGCCGAGCGAGCAGGTGAGCGATATTCTGCGCCGTCTGGGCTGCCAGGTGACAGAGCAGGGGAATGACTGGCTGGCGGTTGCGCCAAGCTGGCGCTTCGATATGGAAATCGAAGAAGATTTGGTGGAAGAAGTTGCGCGCGTTTACGGCTATGACAACATTCCAAACGTGCCGGTACGTGCCGATCTGGTGATGACCCACCATCGTGAAGCGGATCTGGCGCTGAAACGCGTCAAAACGCTGCTGGTGGATCGCGGCTTCCAGGAAGCGATTACCTACAGCTTTGTCGATCCGAAAGTGCAGGCATTGTTGCACCCGGCTGAAGAAGCGCTGATTCTGCCAAGCCCCATCTCGGTTGATATGTCGGCGATGCGTTTGTCGCTGTTGAGCGGCCTGCTGTCTGCCGTGGTATACAACCAGAACCGCCAGCAGGGCCGTGTGCGCCTGTTTGAAAGCGGCCTGCGCTTTGTGCCTGATACTTCGGCAGATCTGGGTATCCGTCAGGATGTCATGCTGGCTGGCGTGATCGCCGGTTCCACCCACGAAGAACATTGGGATCTGGCGCGCAGAGCGGTAGACTTCTATGATTTGAAAGGGGATCTGGAATCTGTGCTTGAATTAACGGGTAAATTATCCGAAATTCAGTTCAGAGCAGAAGCGAATCCTGCCCTGCACCCGGGGCAAAGCGCCGCGATTTATTTGCACGGTGAGCGTGTCGGTTTCATTGGTGTTGTGCATCCGGAACTTGAGCGTAAACTGGAACTTAATGGCCGCACCGTGGTGTTTGAGCTGGAGTGGAACAAGGTTTCAACCCGCGTGGTGCCTCAGGCGAGGGAGGTTTCTCGCTTCCCGGCAAACCGCCGTGATATCGCCGTTGTGGTCGCTGAAAACGTGCCCGCAGAAGATATTTTGGCAGAGTGTAAGAAAGTTGGCGTAAATCATATAGTTGGCGTAAACTTGTTTGATGTGTACCGTGGTAAGGGCGTGGCAGAGGGTTATAAGAGCCTGGCTATCAGTCTGATATTGCAGGATACCGCTCGTACACTGGAAGAAGAGGAGATAGCCGCTACCGTTGCAAAATGTGTAGAGGCTTTAAAACAGCGATTCCAAGCATCCTTGAGGGATTGAACCTATGGCGCTTACTAAAGCTGAAATGTCAGAACACCTGTTTGAGAAGCTTGGGCTTAGCAAACGGGACGCCAAAGACTTGGTGGAACTGTTCTTTGAAGAGGTCCGTCGGGCCCTTGAGAACGGAGAACAGGTAAAACTGTCAGGTTTTGGTAACTTTGATTTACGGGACAAGAACCAACGTCCGGGGCGTAACCCGAAAACTGGCGAGGACATTCCGATTACGGCGCGCCGTGTGGTTACTTTCCGTCCAGGGCAAAAGTTGAAAAGCCGTGTGGAGAACGCCAATCCAAAAGGCTAATTGCTATAAAACCAAAAAGGTCGCTTTTGCGGCCTTTTTTCTTTTCTAATATATATTTCAGTTTATTCCTAAAAAAACAGATATAAATTAGCAGCGGGCTTTAGCATAAAGTGGTTAATTAAAATTGGTGAGCTTTTTTGCGGATTATTCTTATATATGTTTATTATTTCCTATAAATAAAAAAGGGGCCGTAGCCCCTTATAATAACTTAGCGATCAAAATGGTGACCGTGGCCGCCGCCGCCGCCGCCATGGCCGCCGCCAGGCCCGCCCCACGGTGGGAAGATACAGCCACTCAGCGCTGTTGCCAGCACTGTCACGGTCAGGAACAATCCAATACGTTTCAACATAATATTATCTCTGGGTTGTGGGGATGAACTGATTATAAATAGATTAAATAATCACAGTACATCAGTGAATCGTTAATCGTTGTTAGCAGCTATATTAATTAAATAATAAAGAATTGATTGTAAGTATTTTGTAAGTTATGTGAAAGCAAACTGAAAATGAGCACAAATGAGATAGTCGATAAATAATTGCCTTGATATAACCTCTTCAGCGTCAAATAACGTGAGAGTTAAATATGAAAAAGATCCTATTACTGGTGTGTTTACCGCTGATGCTGCCGCTGGCAGCCAGCGCTGATGTCTCTATCGACATTAATGTGCCGGGGGTATCCTTGCATCTGGGGGATCAGGATAACCGCGGCTATTACTGGGACGGTTATGATTGGCGTCCCCCACAGTGGTGGCATGCGCATCAGGGCCACGGTATCGGCGAGCGCAACGGGCACGGCATGTACTGGGATGGCGGCCGCTGGCAGGCTCAGCCGCCGCACCGCCAAAATAACGGCCCGCAAGGCGGCAACCCGTTCCGCGGCGAGCGCGGGCATGACAACGGTGGCGATCGTCGTGATAACCACGGCAATGGCAATGATAGAGGCCATGGCAACGATCGCGGCCACGATAATGGGCAGCAACAGTACCCGCAGAAAAACAACGGCCCACATAACTAAAAACCAAGCGCTGCTGGTTTTGCCGTCACCCTCGCGTGGCAGGCAAGGCCAGCAGGCTTGCTCAATGGGAAGCGGGGCGTTTAGGTTGACTCGCGTTCTATCAATTCAAAACCAATATCAGTCACCACTTCATTCGTTTCTTTTCCTTCTATCTTGTCTGTCAACATATTGGCGGCATCAATCCCTATGCGCCATCGATCTATTCTCACGGTGGAAATTGACGGAATATTGTGGCGGGCAAAGTCCAGATCGCCGAAACCCATAATGGCGATATCCTGCGGAACGCGTAGCCCCCGGCTATTCGCTTCGATGATGGCGCCCTGCGCCAGGGTATCGGAACTACAAATCATGGCATCAAAGCTATTTTCAGCATCAAACAGATGACAAAACCCTTCGCGGCCCAAAGACAAGGTCGCCGGCAGCGGAACCGTTACCGCCGCAACCGGGTTGACTTGCTTCTTCGCTAATATATCGGTAATGCCCTTTTGGCGGATAAGCGCACGCTGATCTTCAGTCCATATCAGACCAAATTTCCGGTATCCCTTTTCATACAGGTAGCTGGCTATCTGATTACCAATTTTTTCATGAGAAAACCCTACCAGCATGTCTAATGGCGTTGGGGTGAGATCCCATATTTCAACCACCGGGATCTCGGAAGATAAGATAATGCGCTTCATTTGCTGCGAGTGCTGGATGCCCGTTAACACGATCCCATCCGGGCGGCGGGACAAAATGGCGGAAACGATCTCGGTTTCCTGTGCTTCGGTATACCCGCCGACGCACAATAACATGTGATATCCGCGTTTTGCCAACTGGTCGCTGACGGCCTGAACGGTATCGACAAACATGTTGTTATTGATCTGCGGAACCACCACGGCAACCAGTTTACTGCGCCTTGATGCCAGCCCTCCGGCCAATAAGTTAGGAATATAACCCGTTACGGCAATGGCTTTTTTTACTTTTTCAACGGTTGTCGCACGAACCAGATGAGGATTATTGAGCGCTCTGCTGACCGTCATGGGGGATAGACCGGCTTCCCGGGCGACATCCTCCAGCGTTGGGGATTTGGTTTTACCGTACTTTTGCGGAGCATTCTTCGCCTTCATACCAGTCCTTGAACAACGACAAAATAGGTTACAGAGCAATATATTATAGTAAAAAGGCGGGCTTACCCAACAACCATGGCGGTACGCTCAGCCCAGGGGGGGGGTGGCGTTTGTCGCCGTTTTGATCCCGTCCACCCCGAGTCGCAGAGCGATGCCTGGCGCCAGGCGCTGTTTAGCCGTATCCCAACCGACCACGTTATTTCTGCACATTGATCGGCGTGCGAAGGCCTATCTTTATTTTTTGATTAAATGATTGCGCTATCATTTTAAAAATAAATCGTTGTTTATCGGTAACTTGTTTTTATTTAACATCATTTTAACTTGTTATTTTATAAGTTTTTTGTGATCGGTGGCGCACAAGTGCGATCTGATCATGGCGCACAAAATTTGTTCGGAGTAGAAATGTTAGCGCAATCATTATTGCTGGAGTGAAATTCCAGATACGCCAATCAGGAGAAATGAAGATGACAACCAGTGCGAACTCAGATGCTGTTTCCTATGCCCGGGTTTCCAATGTACGAACTGCTGCAGAGACGGGGGACCGCATCGAATGGGTCAAGGTTTCGTTGGCGCTTTTACCGCTGGCGACGCCGGTCAGCGATGCAAAAGTCCTGACCGGTCGACAAAAGCCACTGACGGAAGTGGCGATTATTTTTGCCGAAATTCGTACCCGCGATGGGTTTGAAGGTATTGGCTTTAGCTACTCCAAACGTGCCGGTGGCCAGGGGATTTATGCGCATGCCAAAGAGATCGCCGATAACCTGCTGAATGAAGATCCTAATGATATCGATAAGATCTATACCAAATTGCTGTGGGCCGGCGCTTCCGTTGGCCGCAGCGGTATGGCGGTGCAGGCCATTTCGCCTTTTGACATTGCCCTGTGGGATATGAAAGCGAAACGCGCGCAGTTGCCGCTGGCAAAATTATTGGGCGCACATCGCGATTCGGTGCAGTGCTATAACACCTCCGGCGGGTTCCTGCATACGCCGCTGGATCAGGTGATAAAAAATGTGGCTATCTCACGCGCAAGTGGTATCGGCGGCATCAAAATTAAAGTCGGCCAGCCTGACACCGCAGAAGATCTGAAGCGTTTAACCGCGGTGCGCAAAGAGCTGGGCGATGATTTTCCGTTAATGGTTGATGCGAATCAGCAGTGGGATCGGGAAACCGCTATGCGCATTGGGCGTAAAATGGAGGCGTTCAATTTAATCTGGATTGAAGAACCGCTGGATGCTTACGATGTGGAAGGCCATGCTGCATTAGCCACCGCGCTGGATACCCCGATCGCCACGGGTGAAATGCTGACCAGCTTCCGTGAGCATGAACAATTGATTCTGGGTAATGCCAGTGATTTTGTGCAACCCGATGCGCCGCGGGTCGGTGGTATTTCACCTTTCCTTAAAATTATGGATTTAGCCGCCAAAAACGGGCGTAAATTAGCACCGCATTTTGCCATGGAAATTCATTTACATCTCGCCGCCGCTTATCCTATTGAGCCGTGGCTGGAACATTTCGAATGGCTTAATCCATTATTTAATGAACAGCTCGAATTACGCGATGGCCGCATGCTGGTATCCGATCGTTACGGACTTGGCTTTACGCTGAGTGAACAGGCTAACGCGTGGACCGTTGCGCAATGTGAGTTTGGCAAACGCCCCTGATTCGCTATTTTCGATGACTGATGCGCGATTTTTTAATGCGTCGGTCATCTCACATCTTCTAAATGAAAAAATCATATTTTAAAACCCTACATGATTTTAGGAGTTGTCAATGAACGAAAAACCGGAAAAAAGAACAAATGTAAGATCTATTATATTATTTTTCTTATTTGCAGCGACCGTTTTTAATTATGCCGATAGGGCAACGCTCTCCGTTGTCGCACCGTTTATGAGTAAGGAGCTGAACTTTGACCCTGAAATGATGGGCGTTGCTTTCTCCGCATTTGGTATTTCATATGTGATTATGCAAATACCGGGCGGCTGGCTGTTGGATAAATATGGCTCCAGAATCGTCTATGGTGGTGCGCTGATTGGCTGGTCGATGGTCACGATGCTGCAAGGGACGATCTATTTATACGCTTCACCGTTAATGGTGCTAATTATACTCCGGTTGCTGATGGGCGCTATTGAGGCACCGGCGTTTCCAGCCAACAGCCGGCTCAGCGTACAATGGTTTCCTAACAGTGAACGCGGATTTGTCACCTCGGTTTACCAGGCGGCGCAATATATCTCTCTGGCACTGATCACGCCGTTGATGACCATCATATTGCACACCTGGAGCTGGCATTATGTCTTTTATTATATCGGCATGATTGGTGTCGTTCTCGGCGTATTATGGCTGGTGTATATCAGGGATCCGCTGCGGCATAAAAAGGTCAATCAGGCCGAGATTGCCTATATCAAAGCGGGCGGCGGTATGCCGGAGCTGGGGGCTGAAGCTAAAAAAGAAAAAGTCAGCTTTGCGCAAATAAAAAAAGTGTGTATCAACAGAATGATGATCGGTGTCTATATCGGCCAATTCTGCCTGACCTCTATCACCTGGTTCTTCCTGACCTGGTTCCCGACCTATCTCTATCAGGACAAGGGAATGTCAATCCTGAAGGTGGGTATGATCGCATCGGTTCCAGCCATCGCGGGTTTTATTGGCGGGATCAGCGGTGGGGTCTTCTCCGATTTCTTGCTCAAAAAAGGATACAGCCTGACCGTCGCCAGAAAACTTCCCATTATATGCGGTATGTTGTTGTCATGTACCATTATTACGGCTAACTATACCGACTCAGAAGTTATCGTAATAGCGGCAATGAGCCTGGCGTTTTTTGCCAAAGGGTTTGGTAATCTTGGTTGGTGCGTTTTGAGTGATACTTCACCTAAAGAGGTGCTTGGCGTTGCCGGTGGCGTATTTAATATGTGCGGTAACCTGGCGAGTATTGTAACGCCGCTGGCCATCGGTTTTATTTTGTCGTGGACGCACTCTTTTGACTTCGCGATTCTTTATGTTGGCTCAATGGGGTTGGTCGGGCTCTGCTCCTATTTGTTTGTGGTGGGGCGGTTGGCGCGTTTGGAAATATAGTATTCATTATTTTCGCTGTTGCCTGTTGGCCGTTAATTAAAAATTCACTGTGGCTTATTGTGATCTTTCAAAGCCTGTTGTGCCGTGCCGCGTATTGCTTTTGGATAATATTTTTATATTCCCCATGAATATACGGTGTGTTTATCGTTATCAACTTTATCTCTCATGGTTGATATAGAGAAGTAGGCTCCAGAAGAGATTGGTTAAGCATTCATCGGTGCGGGGAATTGCATCACTCTGCGTAGTTTATTCATTGTCGAGGTTAAAATGGCTAATGTGATATTCCCAAATAAATTTAAACAACAACTGCAAAACGGCGAGCGTTTATATGGCTGTTGGTGCGCGCTCGCGAATCCGATTACCACAGAAGTGCTGGGGTTGGCCGGTTTTGACTGGTTACTGCTGGATGGTGAGCACGCGCCAAATGATATCGGCACCTTCATTCCCCAATTGATGGCGCTGAAAGGCAGCGCCAGTGCGCCGGTGGTCAGGGCACCGACCAATGAGCCGGTGATCATCAAACGCCTGCTGGATATTGGTTTCTACAACTTTCTGATCCCGTTTGTAGAAACCCAGGCCGAAGCGGAACAGGCCGTGGCTGCAACGCGCTACCCGCCTCACGGCATCCGCGGTGTTTCGGTATCCCACCGTTGTAACCACTACGGCACGGTTCCCGATTATTTCACGCAGATCGATAGCAACATTAGCGTGCTGGTGCAGATTGAGAGCCAGCGTGGGGTAGACAACATTGATGCTATCGCCGGCGTTGAGGGCGTCGACGGCATTTTCGTTGGGCCGGGCGATCTTTCTGCCGCACTCGGGCACCTGGGGGATCCGGCGCATCCCGAGGTTCAGCAGGTCATTCAGCACATTTTCGCCAGAGCAAAAGCGCAGGGCAAACCTGCCGGCATCCTGGCCCCGGTTGAAGCCGATGCCCGCCGCTATTTGTTGTGGGGCGCCACTTTCGTCGCGGTTGGGAGCGATCTCGGGTTATTTAGAAATGCCACGCAGAAACTGAGCGATACGTTTAAACCGTAAACCTGCGTTCGCTTGCTGCCGGTATGGACCACTAATCGATAGATGAGGAATCGATGATGAAAATAGGATTTATTGGCTTGGGCATCATGGGTAAACCCATGAGTAAAAACTTGATTAAAGCCGGTTATTCACTGGTGGTTGCCGACAAAAACGCGGCATCCATCGATGAGCTGACGGCGCTGGGCGCCGCCAGCGCGGCAACCCCGAAAGCGGTGGCGGCGCAGTGCGACGTGATTATCACCATGCTGCCTAACTCGCCGCAGGTGAAAGAGATCGCTCTTGGCGAGAACGGCGTGATTGATGGCGCCAGGGCAGGCGCGATCTTTATCGATATGAGTTCGATTGCCCCGTTGGCCAGCCGTGAAATCGCCGCCGCACTGCATGCGAAAGGTATCCTGATGCTGGATGCGCCGGTCAGCGGCGGCGAACCCAAAGCCATAGACGGCACGCTGTCGGTGATGGTGGGGGGAGACAAAGCGTTGTTTGACCAATGCCACGGCTTGCTGAGCGCGATGGCCGGTTCGGTGGTACATACCGGCGATATTGGGGCCGGCAATGTCACAAAACTGGCCAACCAGGTGATTGTGGCATTAAATATCGCCGCGATGGCTGAGGCGCTGGTGCTGGCAACGAAAGCCGGCGTCGATCCCGAACTGGTGTTTCAGGCTATCTGCGGCGGCCTGGCGGGCAGCACGGTACTGGAGGCCAAAGCGCCAATGGTGTTAAACCGCAACTTCAAGCCAGGGTTTCGTATCGATCTGCACATTAAAGATCTGGCTAACGCCCTGGATACCTCCCATAGCGTAGGTGCCCAATTGCCGTTAACGTCGGCCGTGATGGAAATGATGCAGGCGCTGCGGGTGGATGGGTTGGGAACGGCGGATCACGCGGCGCTGGCCTGCTATTACGAGAAACTGGCGAAGGTTGACGTGAAACCGTTTGATTAATCGCGCTATTGGCAGGCTTAGTGATCCACGGGGCGAACGGGGAAGGTAAGCGGTGCTGCCTTGTCTGAACGCCCGATCCTTCTGCCGTGCGATTTGCGATTAATGTTTCGTCATGGGGGCTGAGTTTTCAGCACCCAATTTCAACCTGTGAAACAGCGCCTGTGGAGTGATGGATGAAAATAGTCATTGCACCCGATTCCTATAAAGAAAGCCTGAGTGCGCTGGGCGTTGCCCACGCTATCGAGCGCGGTTTCCGCGCGATATTTCCTTTAGCGACCTATGTCAGTATCCCGCTTGCCGATGGCGGCGAAGGCACCGTGGAAGCGATGATTAGCGCCACCGGTGGTACGAAGGTGAAAGAAAACGTGAAAGGCCCGTTGGGTACGGACGTTGCGGCATTTTGGGGGCTTTCCGGCGATGGCAAGACCGCGTTTATTGAGATGGCGGCCGCTAGCGGCCTTGAGCAGATACCGCCCGCGCTAAGAGATCCACTTAGAACGACATCATTTGGTACTGGGCAGTTAATCCGTGCGGCTTTAGCATCCGGGGTTAATCATATCATCATCGGTATTGGCGGCAGCGCGACGAATGACGGCGGTGCCGGTATGATTCAGGCGTTGGGCGGCAGGCTGCTCGATCGGGCTGGTAACGACATTGGCTGGGGCGGTGGCAGCCTTAGCGAGATCGCCGCCATCGATATGCGGCGGTTTGAGCCAAGGGTGAAACAGTGCCGTATCGACGTCGCTTGTGATGTTACCAACCCATTAACCGGCCCTAATGGCGCCTCCTGGGTGTTCGGCCCCCAGAAAGGTGCAACACCCGCGGTGGTCGAACTGCTTGATAACAATCTCCGGCATTATGCCGGGGTCATTAAGCATCAACTCAACATCGAGGTCGACGGCATTGCCGGCGCGGGTGCTGCGGGGGGGATGGGTGCCGCCCTGTTGGCATTTTGCGGGGCCAGTCTCAGGAAAGGCATTGAAATCGTCACCGAAGCCCTGGAGCTGGAACGCCATATCAAAGACTGTGATCTGGTCGTGACTGGGGAAGGGCGGATTGATGGGCAAAGCATTAACGGCAAGGTGCCGATCGGGGTGGCCGCTATCGCGAAAAAACACCGGAAACCGGTTATCGGCATTGCGGGGAGCCTGTCTTGCGATGTTGATGTGGTCTATCAACAGGGTATTGATGCGGTATTCAGTGTGATTTATGAAATTTGTTCGCTTGAACAAGCGATGCTAAATGCATCGGATAATGTGACAAAAACGGCGCGCAACGTTGCGGCGGCCCTGCGCTGTATGAAGGGCGTTCGCCTTTAATCGCTAGCGATTCGGCGGGAACCGCAGTGTGCCGTTTCCGCCGGCCCGCAGCGCTCATGGGGTTGGCATTGCGTGTTGCAGGCGAACATCCTACTATTTGGCATCGGTCATTCACTCTTGCACTGTTTTATCGCCGCCGGGAACCTGTTTGTTTATGCCAACCAAGCCCACCTTCATCGATCTTCTGCAACAGCAACGTTCCCGCGATCAAAATCATCTGTCTCTGCTGGCGTTCGGCACCCTGGTTATTTTCGTTGTCAGCCTGTGCGCCGGCGATAGTTGGATCTGGCCGTCGCAGTGGCTGAGTGATTCGGCGCAATTATTTGTTTGGCAACTGCGCATGCCGCGTGCGCTGGGGGTGTTGGCCGTGGGGGCCAGCCTGGCGGTGAGCGGCGCGGTGATGCAGGCGCTGTTCGAAAACCCGCTGGCGGAGCCGGGGCTGCTTGGTGTCGCCAACGGGGCCGGGGTGGCGCTGGTGCTCACCGTGTTGTTGGGGCATGGGCTGTTGCCGGTTGCGCTGATGAGCCTGAATGCGATTATCGGGGCGCTGCTGATAACCTTCCTGCTGTTGGCGTTTGCCCGCCGCCGCGTGACCAACGCACGTTTGCTGCTGGTGGGGGTGGCGCTCGGCATCGTGTGTTCCGCGATCATGACCTGGGCGGTTTACATCAGCACCAGTCTGGATCTGCGTCAACTGATGTACTGGATGATGGGCAGCTTTGGCGGCGTGGACTGGCGGCAAAAATGGCTGATTTTGGCGCTCTTGCCCGTGCTGCTGTGGCTCTGCTGGCAGGGCAACGTGCTTAATGTGATGGCGCTGGGCGAGGTGCAGGCGCGGCAACTCGGGTTGTCGTTATACCTGTGGCGCAATCTGTTGGTGTTGGCGGTCGGCTGGCTGGTTGGCATCAGCGTGGCGTTGGCTGGTGTGATAGGCTTTGTTGGCCTGGTGATCCCGCACATATTGCGCCTGATTGGGCTGACCGATCAGCGCTACCTTTTGCCCGGTTGCGCCCTGGCCGGCGCCGGCGTTTTGCTGGCGGCAGACGTGACCGCGCGGGTTACTCTGGCTGCGGCCGAATTGCCGATCGGCGTGGTCACCGCTACCCTGGGCGCGCCGCTTTTTATCTGGTTACTGCTGCGGGTAAAAAGCGTAAGGTAATGGCATCGATGCGGTACGCATTGGCCGCTGCGCCGTGCGCCGCGTATCTTCACCTGCAAATAACAGAAAGGATGGGTTCCGATGAGTCAGTCAATAAACGCGATACCACTGCAAACGATTGATAACCGTGCAACCACGCTGGCGGAGTATCAAGGCGACGTTTTACTGGTGGTCAATGTGGCCTCACAATGCGGCCTGACCGACCAGTATGAAGGCCTGGAAGCACTGTATGAAAGCTATCGCGATCGCGGTTTTGCGGTGCTGGGCTTTCCGTCCAATGAATTTCTCGGGCAGGAGCCCGGCAGCAACGAAGAGATTCTGGCGTTTTGCCGCGGCACGTTTGGCGTGCAGTTCCCCATGTTCAGCAAGATTGAAGTCAACGGCGCAAATCGCCATCCGTTGTATCAGGCGTTGATTGCCGCCAAACAGGAAGCCGTTGCGCCAGCGGGCAGCGAGTTCAAGGCGCGCCGGATCAGCAAGGGGCAGGGGCCAAAGCAGCCTGGCGATATTCTGTGGAATTTTGAGAAATTCCTGATTGGGCGCGACGGCAGTGTGCTGGCGCGTTTCGCCCCGGATATGAAGCCGCAAGATCCCGCCATTGTCACCGCCATCGAACAGGCGCTGGCGCAGTAATTCACGATGTTGGCGCTTAATCAGGTCAGCGTTGATCAACGCCTATTCCCGTTGTCTGCCCGGGTGGCGCCAGGCAGGCAAATACACCTGATTGGCCCCAATGGCGCCGGTAAAAGCACTCTGTTGGCGCGGGTGGCGGGGTTGTTGCCCGGTGGCGGCCAGGTGCTGCTGGATGGGCAGCCGCTCAGCCACTATTCGGCTGAGCAACTGGCGCGTCGGCGCGCTTATTTGGGCCAGCAACAGCCGCCGGCGGCATTCATGCCGGTTTTTCAATATCTGGCGCTGCATCAGCCGCCGGGGTGTGCCGCCGCCGTTGTGGAAGATACTCTGGGGTATCTGTGCCGGCAGTTAAAGCTGGCGGATAAGTTGCCGCGAATGCTCGCCCAGCTTTCCGGCGGCGAGTGGCAACGGGTGCGCCTGGTTGCCGCATTGTTGCAGGTTTGGCCGGCGGTCAACCCATTAAGCCGGCTGTTGTTGCTGGATGAGCCGGGCAATAGCCTGGATGTGGCGCAGAAAGCCGCATTGGATCGGTTATTGCGCGAGCTGTGCCAACAGGGGCGCAGCGTGCTGGTCTGTGCGCACGATCTGAACCAGACATTACAGCAGGCCGACCAGGTGTGGTTGTTGCGTGCCGGGCGGGTGGTGGCGCAAGGGCCAAGCCATGACGTGATGGTGCCGGCGTTATTATCGCCAGTGTATGAAATTGGTTTTCATTTACAAATGGTTGGCGAGCAGCGTTGGCTGATGACGCGCGATGCTTAAAACTTAAGTTGCCTATGATTTGCAATATAAATAGAAGTTAAACAAAACGAATATAAATGAAATCGAATTTGTAGAATATGAATTTTTCTTCAAGACTTTCTGGTTTTTACACCCAAAAAGGGCAAAGCACTGGTGCTTAAAGTGACTTTTATTAAGAATACATTAAGATGAGAAAATAAGTTAATATTGTATTTATATTTTTTGTTTTTAATCTAATCATATACATAGATTAACATCGTTACAGTTCTAATCACGGTGGTTAACTATGCTTACAGAAATTCACCTTTCATAAAATATTATTGGCTTGTTCCTTTATCGTTTAATCTTCATTAAATAATAGCGACCTATAATTGCCCTATCGCAAACTCGATATGCTTAGGGTTAACTATGGCTCAGGAACAATTTTTGCCATTCTCTCGTCCATCCATGGGTGAAGAAGAAATAACGGCGGTTGAAAAGGTATTACGCTCCGGCTGGATCACCACCGGCCCGCAAAACCAGCGTTTGGAAACGGATTTTTGTGCCGCCTTTGGCTGTAAATACGCGATTGCCATTAACTCAGCCACGGCGGGCATGCATGTCACGCTGATGGCGTTGGGCATCGGGCCGGGTGATGAAGTCATCACGCCTTCAATGACCTGGGTTTCTACGCCGAATATGATCGAGCTGCTCGGCGCCACGCCCGTGATGGTTGATGTGGATCGCGATACGCTGATGGTCAGCGCAGCAACGGTTGAAGCCGCCATCACGCCGAAAACCAAGGCGATTGTGCCGGTGCATTATGCCGGCGCGCCGCTGGATATCGCCGCGCTGCGCGACGTGGCGCAGCGGCACAATATTCCGCTGATTGAAGATGCGGCCCATGCGGCTGGTGCCCGCTATCGCGGTGAGTGGGTGGGCGCGCGCGGCACGGTGATTTTCTCTTTCCATGCGATAAAAAACATGACCTGTGCCGAAGGCGGCCTGATCGCCACCGATGATGAGGCACTGGCGGCGCGCCTGCGCAGCCTGAAATTCCACGGCCTGGGTGTCGATGCGTTCGATCGCCAACAGCTAGGGCGTAAACCCCAGGCGGAAGTGATCGAGCCGGGTTATAAATACAATCTTTCCGACGTGCATGCGGCCATCGCCGTGGTGCAACTACAGCGTTTGCCGCAGATTAACGCCCGCCGCAAATCACTGGCGGCGCGTTACCTGGCGATGCTGCAGGATTCCCCCTTTCAACCGCTCGGCCTGCCGGATTATCCGCACGACCATGCCTGGCATCTGTTTATCGTGCGCGTCGATCCCGAACGTTGCGGGCTGGATCGCGATCGGCTGATGCAGCGCCTGCAAGAGCAGGGCATTGGCACTGGCCTGCATTTCCGCGCGGCGCACACGCAGAAATTCTATCGCGAACGCTATCCGCAGCTTTCATTGCCGCATACCGAATGGAACTCGGCGCGGCTGTGCTCTTTACCGCTATTTCCGGATATGCGCGATGAAGATGTCGATCGCGTCGTTAACGCCTTGTTTTCAATTGTGGAGTCAGAACGTGCCGCGGGTTGAACCTATTAATAACGTATCGGTGGTGATCCCGGTCTACAACGAACAGCAAAGCCTGCCGGCGTTGATTGAACGTATCACCGCCGCCTGTCAGCAGTTGCGCCAGGCCTATGAAATCATTTTGGTGGATGACGGCAGCAGCGATGACTCCGCCGAGATATTAACCGAAGCCGCCGAGCGCCCGGGCAGCCATATCGTCGCCGTGCTGTTGAACCGCAACTACGGCCAGCACTCGGCGATCATGGCGGGGTTTAATCAGGCGCACGGCGATCTGGTCATCACCCTGGATGCCGATCTGCAAAACCCGCCGGAAGAGATCCCGCGGCTGGTGAGCGTGGCCGAAGAAGGCTATGACGTGGTCGGCACGGTGCGCGCCAACCGACAGGATTCCTGGTTCCGCAAGAGCGCGTCGCGCGTCATCAATATGATGATCCAGCGCGCCACCGGCAAATCGATGGGCGATTACGGCTGCATGCTGCGTGCTTACCGCCGCCACATCGTCGAGGCAATGCTGCATTGCCATGAGCGCAGCACTTTTATCCCGATCCTGGCCAATACCTTCGCCCGCCGCACGACGGAAATCGACGTCGAGCACGCAGAGCGTGAATTCGGCGATTCGAAATACAGCCTGATGAAGCTGATTAACCTGATGTATGACCTGATCACCTGCCTGACGACCACGCCGCTGCGCCTGCTCAGCGTAGTGGGCAGCGTCATCGCGCTGTCCGGTTTCACGCTGGCGATCGTGCTGATCGCCATGCGACTGATCTTGGGCACCCAGTGGGGGGCCGAAGGGGTATTCATGCTGTTTGCCGTGCTGTTTACCTTCGTCGGCGCCCAGTTTGTCGGTATGGGGCTACTCGGTGAGTACATCGGGCGTATCTACAACGATGTGCGCGCCCGCCCACGTTATTTTGTTCAGAAAGTGGTTGGCGCCAAGCCAAACCACCACATTCAGGAAGAAGAGTAATGAAAACTATCGTATTTGCTTACCATGATATCGGCTGCGCCGGTTTGAAAGCGCTGACGGAGGCCGGCTATGACGTGCAGGCCGTGTTCACCCATACCGATGCGCCGGGTGAAAACCATTTCTTTTCTTCCGTGGCGCGGTTGGGCGCAGAACTGAATCTGCCGGTTTATGCGCCGGAGGATGTCAATCACCCTTTGTGGGTTGAGCGTATTCGCGAGCTGCAGCCGGATGTGATCTTCTCGTTCTACTACCGCAACATGCTCAGCGAAGAGATCCTAGCGCTGGCGCCGCAGGGGGGCTTCAACCTGCATGGATCGCTGTTGCCGCGCTACCGTGGGCGGGCGCCGGTCAACTGGGTGCTGGTGAACGGCGAAACCGAAACCGGGGTAACGCTGCATAAAATGGTTAAGCGCCCGGATGCCGGCGACATCGTTGCCCAGCATAAGGTCACGATTAGCGAGGATGACACGGCGTTAACCCTGCACGGCAAACTGCGGGAAGCCGCGCAAAGCCTACTGAACGACACCTTGCCGCAGCTGAAAAGCGGCAGCGTAACCTTCACCCCGCAAAACGAGGCCGAAGCCAGCTATTACGGCCGCCGCACCGCCGCCGACGGCGAGATCCCGTGGCATAAATCTGCGCGGGAAATCAACAACCTGGTGCGCGCGGTAACCGATCCTTACCCGGGCGCGTTCAGTTACCTGGGCCAGCAGAAAGTGGTTGTCTGGCAGGGGCGCGCGCTGAATACGCCGCATGACAAACAGCCGGGCACCGTGCTGGCCACCGCACCGCTGACCATCGCCTGTGGCGAAGGCGCGCTGGAAATCGTCGCCGGCCAGAGCGAGGCGGGGCTGTATGTGCACGGCGCTCGCCTGGCAGAGGAAATGGGCATCGTCACCGATGTGCGCCTGGGCGCTAAGCCGACCAGCGCGGTTAAACGCCGGACCCGGGTGTTGATTCTGGGGGTGAACGGCTTTATCGGCAACCACCTGACCGAACGCCTGTTGCGCGACGGCAACTACGATATCTATGGGCTGGATATCAGCTCCGACGCCATTTGTCGCTTCCTTGACGATCCGCACTTCCACTTTGTTGAAGGGGACATCAGCATCCACTCCGAGTGGATTGAATATCACATTAAAAAATGCGACGTGGTGCTGCCGCTGGTGGCCATCGCAACGCCAATCGAATACACCCGCAACCCGCTGCGCGTGTTCGAACTGGATTTCGAAGAGAACCTGAAAATCGTGCGCGACTGCGTGAAGTACCACAAGCGCATTATTTTCCCCTCCACCTCCGAAGTTTACGGCATGTGCGACGATCAGCAGTTTGACGAAGACTGTTCGCGCTTAATCGTCGGGCCGATCAGCAAGCAACGCTGGATCTACTCGGTCTCCAAACAGCTGCTGGACCGGGTGATCTGGGCTTACGGCGTGCAACAGGGGCTGAAATTTACCCTGTTCCGTCCGTTCAACTGGATGGGGCCGCGGCTCGATAGCCTGGATGCCGCCCGCATCGGCTCTTCCCGCGCGATTACCCAGTTGATCCTCAACCTGGTGGAAGGCTCGCCGATCAAGCTGGTGGATGGCGGGGAGCAGAAACGCTGCTTTACCGACATTAACGACGGCATCGAAGCGCTGTTCCGCATTATCGAAAACCGCGACGGCCAGTGTGACGGCCAGATTATCAATATCGGCAACCCGACCAACGAAGCCAGCATCCGCGAACTGGCGGAAATGCTGCTGGAATGCTTCAACCAGCACCCGCTGCGCGATCGCTTCCCGCCGTTCGCCGGTTTTAACGCGGTGGAAAGCAGCAGCTACTATGGCAAAGGCTATCAGGACGTTGAGCACCGCACGCCGAGCATCAGGAACGCGCAACGCCTGCTGGATTGGCAGCCGACCATCAAAATGCGCCAGACGGTAGCCGAAACGCTGGATTACTTTCTGCAAACCAACGTTCAGGAAAAGGGCGTTAGCCAATGATAAAAGTCGGCCTGCGGGTAGATGTCGACACATATAGCGGCACCCGTGACGGTGTGCCGCGCCTGTTGGAGTTGTTCGAACAGTACGGGGTCACGGCCAGCTTTTTTTTCAGCGTTGGGCCAGACAACATGGGGCGCCACTTGTGGCGCCTGCTGCGGCCGGCGTTCCTGCGCAAAATGCTGCGTTCACAGGCCGCTTCGCTGTATGGCTGGGATATCCTGCTGGCCGGCACCGCATGGCCGGGGCGCAACATCGCCCGCGCCTTTGGCCCACTGATGAAGCAAACGGCGCGCGCCGGGCATGAAGTGGGGCTGCATGCCTGGGATCACCAGGGCTGGCAGGCCAAGGTGGCGCGCTGGTCCGAGGCCGAACTGGCGCGCCAGATTCAGTTGGGCGTCGGAACTTTGCGCGCCTGCATTGAGCAGCCGGTAAAGTGCTCTGCGGTGGCCGGCTGGCGTGCGGATCAACGCGTGTTGTCGGTGAAGCAGCGCTTTGGCTTCCATTACAACAGTGATTGCCGCGGCACGCACCCGTTCCGGCCACTGTTGGCGGATGGGCGCATTGGCACGGTGCAGATCCCGGTGACGTTGCCGACGTTCGATGAGGTGATTGGCCATGAGGTCAGCCTGGCGGATTACAACGACTACATTTTGCAGCGTATGTTGCACAGCAGCGCTGTGCCGGTATACACCATTCACACGGAGGTGGAAGGTATGTCGCAGAGCGCGATGTTCGAACGATTATTGCAACAGGCGGAACGCCTGGCTATCCAATTTTGCCCGCTGGGCGCGCTGTTGCCTGTTGATACCACGGCGCTGCCGTTAGGGCAGATCGTGCGGGCGCCGTTCCCCGGCCGAGAGGGCTGGTTGGGCTGTCAAACCGAAGTGAAGGGTACTCCATGAAGGCGATCAAGGGCGCGTGGGCCGCGATACTGGCCGTTTTTTTTACCCTGGTTTACCTGATCCCGCTCAACGGGCGTTTGCTCTGGCAGCCGGATGAAACCCGCTATGCCGAAATCAGCCGCGAGATGTTGCAGCGCGGGGATTGGCTGGTGCCGCATTTGCTCGGCCTGCGCTATTTTGAAAAACCGGTGGCGGGCTACTGGTTCAACAATGTCAGCCAATGGCTGTTTGGCGACACGCTCTTTGCCGTGCGCTTTGGCGCGGCGTTCAGCACCGGCATAACGGCCTGCTTGGTTTTCACGCTGGCGTGGCTGATGTGGCGCAACGCGCGCCGGGCTAGCCTTGCCGCACTGATTTTCCTTTCTATGACCCTGGTTTTCAGCATTGGCTCCTACAGCGTGCTGGATCCGATGATTACGCTCTGGCTGACGGCCGCGATGGTCTGTTATTACCTGGCGCTGCAGGCGACGTCGCGTAAGGCCCGGCTGGGGGCTTACGTTTTACTGGGCCTGGCCTGCGGTATGGGGTTTATGACCAAAGGGTTCCTGGCGCTGGCCGTGCCGGTGATCGCTGCATTGCCGATCGCCATCCAGCAGCGGCGGTTTAAGCAACTGCTGTGCTACGGCCCGATCGCGGTCTGTGCCGCCGTGCTGATTAGCCTGCCGTGGGCGTGGGCGGTGGCCCTGCGCGAGCCGGATTATTGGCACTATTTCTTCTGGGTTGAGCACATTCAACGTTTTGCTGAAGACAACGCCCAGCATAAAGCGCCGTTCTGGTATTACATCCCGATCTTACTGGCTGGCGTGTTGCCGTGGCTTGCGCTGTTGCCGGGCGCGTTGGCCGCGGGCTGGCGTGAACGCGTTCAGCATCCGCAACGGTTTTTCCTGTTGAGCTGGAGCATCATGCCGCTGCTATTTTTCAGCATTGCCAAGGGGAAGCTGCCGACCTACATCCTGCCGTGCATGGCGCCGCTGGCGCTGTTGATCGCCGCTTATGCCGAAGACTGCGCCAGCGCCTTGCGTTACCGGGTGTTTAAAGCCAATGCCGTGTTGAATGGCCTTTTTGGCCTGCTCGGGGCGCTGGCGCTGGTGGCCATCGCCCTGGGGGTGCTGCCGGAGGTGCGGTTATTTTCCCCCGATGAATGGCCGAAAGTGATTATCGGGATGATTGCCTTTGGCGGCTGGTTGCTGTTTGCGCTGCTTTCATTGGGGGATCATGGCCGGCGCTGGCCTTTGGCCGCCGGTTGCCCGCTGCTGTTGTGCCTGCTGGTCGGCAGCGCTATCCCGCAGCAGGTGATTGACTCGAAACAGCCGCAGAACTTCATCGCCGCCAATCGGCCGGCGCTTGGCAATAGCCGCTATGTGTTGACCAATAGCGTCGGCATCGCCGCCGGGTTGGCGTGGGAGCTTAAGCGCAGTGATATCACCCTGTATCGCGAAAAAGGGGAAGTGGAGTACGGCCTGGCGTATCCGGATGCCGCAGACCGTTTCATCAGCGAAGCGGATTTCCCTCGCTGGCTGGCCCAGGCGCGTAGCCAGGGGAATGTGGCGCTGGTGCTGCATCTGCCGCGCGGTGACTCAGTGCCGGAAGGGCTGCCGAAGCCGGAGCAGCAGGTGGTGATGAACCGTTTGGTGCTGTTATGGTATGCGCAACGGCCATGATGGGCTATATGCTGATAATTATGGTTAGCCTGCTGACCTGCGCTGGGCAACTGTGCCAGAAACGGGCGGCGCAAAGCTGGCAACTGCCGCCGGCGCAGCGCAACGGCGCCACGCTGCGCTGGCTGTTGCTAGCGCTGGCGTTGCTGGCCGCCGGTATGGCGCTATGGCTGAACGTGCTGCAACGGCTGCCCCTTAGCCTGGCATACCCCATCCTTAGCTTCAATTTTGTGTTGGTGACGCTGGCCGCGCGTTGGCTGTTCGGCGAGGTGGCTTCGTTGCGCCACTGGTGTGGCGTGGCGGCGATTATGCTGGGGATCATGTTGATGAGCGTGGGCGCATGAAAGGCAAAGGGTATCTGTGGGGCATCGCCAGCGTGCTGCTGGTGACGGCGGCGCAATTGCTGATGAAATGGGGAATGGGGCAGATCCCGCTGCTGGGCTATGCGGATATCAGCGTACTCACCATCTGGCTTTATCAATGGCAGTTGCTGGCGGTGGCCGGTGGGGTGTTGGGCTATGCGCTGTCGATGGTATGCTGGTTCTTTACCTTGCGCTATTTGCCGCTGAACCGGGCCTATCCGCTGCTGAGCCTGAGCTATGCGCTGGTTTATGTCTGCGCCGTGTTGCTGCCCTGGTTTCACGAATCCGCGACGCTGCTCAAGACGCTGGGCATGCTGTTTATTCTGCTCGGCGTTGGGTTAATTAGCAGCCACCGTGGCAATAGCGCCGCCAAAAGCCGGTGAAAATCTGACCCGGTTCGATTATCTCTTTCACAATGCTTGCCTTTTTCTTATGGCAGGGGATAAATTAACGCCAAATAGCGCTTTCCCTTGCGGGCAGCGGCCGGGCGGCGATCGTTATCCCATTAGCCGGCGCTGGCGCAACGTATTCACTGTAAGGATATTAACGGATGCGTGTTTGGTTTTTATTCGCCTGCCTGATTCTTGCCGGTTGCAGCAGCCATGCGCCACCGCCCAGTGGCAAACTGGCCGACTCGATCGTGGTGGTCGCCCAGTTGAATGAACAGTTACGCCAATGGTATGGCACACCCTATCGCTACGGTGGGCTGGATCATGCCGGTGTGGATTGCTCTGGTTTCGTTTACCGCACGTTCCGCGATCGCTTCGACATGCAACTGCCGCGTTCGACAGAAGAACAAACCGCGCTAGGCACGCGCATTTCGCGCGATGAATTGATGCCGGGCGATCTGGTGTTTTTCAAAACCGGCTCCGGTGAAAACGGTCTGCACGTAGGTATTTATGATACCAACGATCAGTTTATTCATGCCTCCACCAGCCGCGGCGTGATCCGCTCTTCGCTGGATAATGTTTACTGGCGAAAAGTGTACTGGCAGGCCCGCCGCATTTAGCCGGGCGTTTGCCCGGCTCGCAACGTCTTTATTCCCCCTGTTTTTATCATCCTATGCACCTTAACCGGAAGTTTTCCACTGTGTGATTATTATCATCCCAATGATTTTTCATTGAATTATCGCGTAGCAGTGACAGCGATTTTATGTCACTTTTATACGGGAATTCTTAAAAAATAAAAAATCATTAACTAATTCATTGGGTTTGAGCAACCTTATAGGGTAATATCTGACACACTTAATAGTTAATATCTATTGAATTATATTAATTGATCATTAAAGACGATCATATATAATGATTGCTGATAATGTGTCGTGACGGGGTGGGAAAATTGAAAATTCTTTCCGTTGAAGAGGTTAGGTTCGTTTTTGAGCCTATTGTCTTCCCTTCAGGAGACTTTTTTGCCTTTGAAGTATTAACAAGATGCGACAATGGCCCCCTGGGGAGCTCCTTGACGTATTACGATTTGGATACAGACACCCGCCGGCAGATATTTATCAAACAGATTCAATACATAAGCCAGCATGCAGATCTTTTTGTTGCCAAAGGCGTGCTGATTTCCGTCAACGTTGATGCTGACTGCGCAACATTGATACTGGGTTCGCGCCGAATTTTCAAGCTGATCAAAAAGATGCCCTTCGTTAGGTTGGAAATCAATGAGTTTTTCCCGGGCATTAACGAAGGGGTGGGCAACAGGCTAATCGCACAGTTGTACAAGCACTTCACGCTCTGGCTGGATGATTTTGGTAAAGGCGCTGCCGGTATTCAAGCCATACGCCATCGGGTTTATGAGTTTGTGAAGGTGGATAAAGACTTCTTCTGGAAATATCACAATCGGCCAATATTCCCGCTTGCGCTTGCCAAAATAAAAAAATATGCCGGTAACAAAGTGATTATTGAAGGCGTTGAGTCAACGCAGTATTTAGCGCAGGCGCAGCAAAGCGGGGAGTATTTAATGCAAGGCTATTTATGGCACTGCTATACGCAGCATGATATCGCCAATTCGTTGATCCCTTCACGGCAGCATAACGCGTAATGCCGCCATTCTCCTTGCAGTTACTCTGTGTTAATCCTTTCTTCCAGGTGTTATACACGTCATGTTTCAAGCTGCCTCTTTGTTGGCTGCGTTCAGAAACCCCGGTCACAAAGTTATCTATGCTGCCGGGGATTTTCTCACTTGCCGCCTCGATGCATCTTGCATGATTTTGTGTATACACTTATGGCTATTACGTTGATTTTATATCGCCCTGCGTGGGTGCCTGGCGCTTCACGGCGGGCGATAAATAGCTGAACGGGGGGCCTATGCCGCAGTTTGATAACAGTTATTACACCCAGTTGCCCGGTTTCTATACGGCATTAGCACCGACTCCGTTGAAAAATGCGCGCCTGCTGTATCATAGCCAACCTCTGGCGCGTGAACTGGGGCTGGCTGAAAGCGAGTTTAGCGCAGAGAAAAGCCCTCAATGGGCCGGTGAAACTCTGTTGCCGGGAATGCAACCGCTGGCGCAGGTCTACAGCGGCCACCAGTTTGGCGTATGGGCCGGCCAGTTGGGCGACGGCCGGGGGATTTTGCTCGGCGAACAAATCTTGCCCGATGGGCGCCGCATGGACTGGCACCTGAAGGGGGCCGGCTTAACCCCGTATTCGCGCATGGGGGATGGGCGGGCCGTGCTGCGCTCGGTGATCCGTGAGTTTCTGGCTTCGGAAGCGCTGCACCATTTGGGGATCCCGACCACCCGCGCACTGACGGTGGTCACCAGCGAACAGCCGGTGTTTCGCGAACGGCCGGAGCGGGGCGCCATGCTAATGCGGATGGCGGAAAGCCATGTGCGCTTCGGGCATTTTGAGCATTTTTACTACCGCAAACAGCCGCAGCAGGTAAAACAGTTGGCGGACTATGTGATAGCGCACCACTGGCCGCAGTTGGCCGGCACGGCGAACCCTTACCCGGTGTGGTTTACTGATGTGGTGGAGCGCACCGCGCGCCTGATCGCGCACTGGCAGTGCATTGGCTTTGCGCACGGCGTGATGAACACGGACAACATGTCGATTCTCGGCATTACCATCGACTTCGGCCCTTATGGGTTTCTGGATGATTACCGGCCGGATTACATCTGCAACCATTCCGATCATCAAGGGCGCTATGCATTTGACAACCAGCCGGCGGTGGCGTTGTGGAACCTGCACCGCCTGGCGCAGGCGCTGTCCGGCTTGATGAGCACCGAGCAACTGCAAACCGCGCTGGCGGCCTATGAGCCTGCGCTGATGCGGGCATACGGCACGCAGATGCGCGCCAAACTGGGCTTCTTTACCGAAGCCAAACAGGATAACGATCTGCTGACCGGGCTGCTGGGCCTGATGGCGCAGGAAGGGCGCGACTATACCCGCACCTTCTCTTTACTGAGTGAGGTGCAGCAAGGGCAGGCGCAATCACCGTTGCGCGATGAGTTTATCGACCGTGCGGCGTTTGACGGTTGGTATCAACGCTATCGCCAGCGGTTGCAGCAGGAAGGCGTCAGCGATGCTGAACGCCGGCGGGCGATGAAGGCGGCCAATCCGAGGCTGATCTTGCGCAACTACCTGGCACAGCAGGCGATTGAGGCGGCGGAGCAGGATGATGCTGGCGCGCTGGCCCGGCTACATCAGGCACTGCTGGCGCCATTCGCCGACGATCCGCAGTATGACGATCTTGCCGCCTTGCCGCCGGAATGGGGAAAACGCCTGGAAGTGTCCTGTTCAAGCTGATGAACGGCCTCATGGCGGGGCTGAATGCCGCCGCCGTGAGGCACCGCGCGTGTCACTGGCGCAGGTAGACCTGCGGCAGGCACATTTCCGGGTGGGCGCCAACGCCAAGATCCGCCTGATACCAGCGAGTGAGAACGTCGGCCTGCAACACCTGTGCCGGGGTGCCGGCGGCAACCAGGCGGCCCTGGTGCAACAACAAAATGCGGTCGGCATACAGTGCGGCCAGGTTCAGATCGTGCAGCACGCAGCATACCGCCATCGGCTGGCTGCGCGTCAAGCCGCGCAACAGGCGCAGACTATGCTGCTGGTGATACAGATCCAACGCCGAGGTGGGCTCATCCAGGAACAGCCAGGCCGGCGTCGGCTCCGGCTGCCAGAGCTGCGCCAGCACCCGCGCCAACTGCACCCGCTGTTGCTCCCCGCCGGAAAGCTGGCGATAGTCACGCTGCGCCAGGCTGAGGCAGTCGGTGTGCCGCAACGCTTGTTGCACCGCCTGTTGCATGTTGCGCTGGCCGTAGGGCGCACGCCCCATCGCCACCACTTCTTCCACGCTGAACTGAAACGCCAAACTGCTGTGCTGGCGCATAACCGCTCGCACTTTGGCCAGTTGCTGTGGCTGCCACTGCGCCAACGGCTGGCCAAGCAGGCGACATTCCCCACCGCTGGGCCTCAGGTAGCCGGTCAGCAGGCGCAGCAGGGTTGATTTGCCGGCGCCATTCGGGCCAATGATGGCCACTATTTCACCGCTGGCGATCGTCAACGACACGTCATCAATCAGCCGCCGACCGCCCAGGTTGTAACAGAGCTGGCGTGCTGCCAGCAGCGTTGTGCTTTCAGCCACCGGTACGCTCCCGCTGGCGCATCACCAGCCATAAAAAGTAAGGGCCGCCGAGCAAACTGGTCACCAACCCAACCGGCATTTCCGCTGGGGCGACCAGGGTGCGTGCCAGCGTATCGCCCACCAATAGCAGGCAGGCGCCGCCCAACGCAGAAGCCGGCAGCAGCCAGCGATGATCGCCGCCCAGATGCATCCGGATCAGGTGCGGCACCACCAGGCCGATAAAGCCGATCACGCCGCTCATTGCCACGGCGGCGCCGGTCAGCAGGGCGCTGAGCAGCAGCAGATGCAGCTTGGTGCGCTGCACATCAACGCCAAGATAGTGGGCTTCTTCATCGCCCAACTGCAGCAGGTTGAGTTTTCTGGCCTGTTGCAGCGTCAGCAGTGAGGCCGGCAAGATAAGCGATGCCGCAACGGTTAATGTCGGCCACTGTGATTGGTTCAGGCTGCCCATCATCCACAGTGAGAACTGACGCAATTGCTGATCGCTGCTGATATAAGACAACACGCCGACGGCCGCCATGCACAGGGCATTGATGGCGATACCGGCCAGCAACAGACGGGACAAGTTGCCGTGGCCGCTGCGGCTGATGCCGAAGATGACAACCGACACCATCAGGCAGCCGAAGAATGCCGCCGCCATATGGCTATAGAGAGCGATGACTGGCGGCAAGGCGAGCGGCATCACGATGACCATCGCCACCATTAAAGCGCCGCCGCTGCTGATGCCCAGCAGGGTGGGATCGGCCAGCGGATTACGAAACAAGCCCTGCATCACCGTGCCGGCGACGGCCAGTGCGCAGCCGATCACCACTGCTAACAACACGCGCGGCAGGCGGATGTTCAGCCAGATTTGCCAAACGGTGTCGCTAAACGGCATTTGCCACAGGGTGCGAAAAGAGAGCGACAGTGCTCCCATATTCGCCGCCCCCAGCACCAAAACGCTGAGCAACAGCAGCAGACTGCTGATGGCTACGCGCGGAGTTACACGGTAACGCATTATTTTTGCTCCGCCGCATTACGCAGTTTTTGCAATGCGGCCGGCGTTTCCAGACCAAAGCCCAACAAGGCCATATCATCAATAACCAAAACCCGGTGGTTTTTCCCCGCCGGGGTGAGCGCCAGGCCCGGCAGTTGCCACAGTTTTTCCATACCACCGATGGAACTCACGCCGTCGGTGGTGATCAATAACAGGTCCGGCTGGCTGGCGATCACGCCTTCCTGTGACAGCGGGCGATAGCGGGTAAAGCCCTGCATAGCGTTTTTCAGGCCAGCGGCGTTAATAACGGCATCTGCGGCCGTGTGCTGGCCGGCGGCCATTGGCGAAATGCCGCCGTGGCTCATCACGAACAATACTTTGACGGGTAATGGCGTCTTGGCGACGGCGGCCAACTGCTGACGATAGCGCTCGGTAAGCTGTTGGCCTTGAGCCGCACGGTTGACCGCAGCGGCGATCACACTGATTTTTTGCGGCACGGCATCCAGCGTGCTGTCACCGGGCACGCGCACCACTTTAACGCCGCTTTGTTCCACCTGTTGCAGCGCTAACGCCGGCTCTGCCAACTCGCTAGCTAGCACCAGCGTTGGCTTGAGGGCAAGAATACCTTCCGCATTCAACTGGCGCATGTAGCCCACGTCTGGTAACTGCGTGACGGCGGTAGGGTGCAGGCTGGTGCTGTCGCGGGCCACAACTTCATCGCCTGCGCCTAATGCGAAGGCGATTTCTGTGACGTCGCCCCCGATTGAAACAATGCGCTCAGCGGCGGCGGCGGTGAGCGGTAATGCCAGTGCGATGCAAAGCGCCAGGCGGCGTGTCAGTGAAGATTTCATGTGGCAATTTCCTTGGGTTGCAAATATGGCGAACGGTTCGCGCCACGCTATTGTTCTGGTTGGCCAGCAGCAAGCCAGCGCCAGACACCGCGATTTTACCGGTGATAATGTGACGCTGGCAAAATGGTAATTAATATCAAACTGATAATTATTATCATGTGAACAAAGGGCGACAGCAAGGGAAATTTGCGCCGGTGAACGGGCCGTTAGCCGTTGTGTGGCGAGCGTTGCGGGGAAAATAATCCGCTCACAGCGAGCGGGAGGATGCCAGCAGGGTTTCTATATGATCGAACAGCCGTTCGGGTTTGGTGACCGGTGCGAAACGTTTAACCCGCTGGCCGTCGGCGCTAAGCAGGAACTTGGTGAAATTCCATTTTATCCGCTGGCTGCCGAGCAGCCCGGGCGCACGGCGTTTAAGTTCGCTAAACAACGGATGGGCCGCCGGGCCGTTGACGTTGATCTTGCTGAACAGCGGAAAAGTAACCCCATAGTTGAGCGTGCAAAAATTGGCGATTTCCAGCGGATCGCCCGGTTCCTGGGCGCCAAACTGGTTGCACGGGAACCCCATCACCACCAGGCCGCGTGAACGATAATACTGCCACAGGTTTTCCAGCCCTTGGTATTGCGGGGTAAAGCCGCATTTGCTGGCGGTGTTTACGATGAGATAGGCGTTGGCCGGGAAGTCCGCCAGCGTGGTGGTCTTGCCTTGCAACGTATTGCAGGGAATGGATAACAGCGATTGATTCATAGGGGCTCCGTAGCCTGCCGCATGGGCGTTCCCGTGCGGGGAATGCCATGATAAAACAAAGACCGCATTGCCCGCTGTCGCTGGGCAATGCACGTCATTATAACAAAGTTAACCCTCCATTTGCTTGATTTGCCGATTAAAAGCGGCTGTCTACGGCATCCGCCAGCATCGCCAACAGCCGCTCACTATCCGCCCAGCCGAGGCAGGGATCGGTAATCGACTGGCCATAGGTTAACGGTTGGTCAGCATCGACGTGCTGTGCGCCTTCCTGCAGGAAACTTTCCGCCATAATGCCGGCGATGCTATCGCCGCCGTTGCGGATTTGCCCGCAGATGCTTTGCGCCACCTCCAGTTGCCGCTGGTGCTGTTTCTGGCTGTTGCCGTGGCTGAAATCGACTACCACGCGTTCCGGCAGGCCAACGTCGCCCAGCGCCTGGCAGGCGGCGGCGATATCATGCGGGTGGTAATTGGGGGATTGGCCGCCGCGCAAAATGATATGGCCGTGCGGGTTACCGTGGGTTTGGTAGATGGCTACCTGCCCGTGTTCGTCCTGCGCCAGTTGCATATGGCCGGCGCGCGCGGCGCGGATGGCGTCTATGGCGATGCGCGTATTGCCGTCGGTGCCGTTTTTGAAACCCACCGGGCAGGGCAACGCCGACGCCATTTCCCGGTGGGTCTGGCTTTCGGTGGTGCGTGCGCCAATCGCCGCCCAACTGATCAGATCGGCGATGTAGTTGCCGGTGACGCTATCAAGGAACTCGGTCGCGGCGGGTAAGCCGAGCTGATTAACCGCCAGCAGCAGCCGGCGGGCGGTTTCGACGCCGCGGTTTACCTGATAGCTGCCGTCCAGATCGGGATCGGCTATCAGTCCTTTCCATCCCACCACGGTGCGCGGTTTCTCAAAATAGACGCGCATCACAATTTCCAGCCGATCCTGATAGCGTGTGCGCAGTGCGCTCAAGCGCGCCGCGTAGTCGGTGGCGGCTTCAACATCGTGGATGGAACAGGGGCCGATGATCACCAACAGGCGTTTATCCTCGCCTGACAGGATTTTTGCAATACGATTTCGTGACGTTGTCACGTTATCAATAAGGTTTTTAGTTGCAGGCAGCCTATTGGCCAAGGTTTGCGGGGTAACCAGGCTACCGATACGCGTCCTGCGCGGTTGATCTGTGTTATGCATGATTTTCGGCTCTAAAAGTGGCTCTTCAACGGCAGGGAATGCCGGAAGTCATGACGCTCACGATAGCGCAATAGTGGCTGAATTCAACCGTGTAAACAGTGTTATTTTAAGTGATAGGCGGCTAATGCAATAAAATACGCTGGATAAGGAGAAAATGGCAGAAGTTAACGCTGGGATGTATGTTGGTGCGCCGCCGCACAGGGCGCGGCGGCGCGGGGCACGGTTTAGTACATGCGGCGGCTCATCCCCAGAATATCCAGGATACGGGTGGAGATCTCTTCCACAGAATAGTTGGTGGTGTTGAGGTAATTGATCTGGTTCTTGCGAAACAGCGCCTCCACTTCGGCGATTTCCATCCGGCATTGGCGCAGCGACGCGTAGCGGCTATTTTCCCGCCGTTCTTCGCGGATGGCCGCCAGCCTTTCCGGGTTGATGGTCAGGCCGAAGAGCTTATGCTGAAACGGTTTTAGTGCCGCCGGCAATTGCAGATTGTCCATATCGTCGGCGATGAACGGGTAGTTGGCTGCGCGAATGCCGAACTGCATCGCCAGATAGAGGCTGGTGGGCGTTTTACCGCAGCGTGAAACCCCCAGTAGGATCACCTGGGCCTGATCCAGGTTGCGTAATGAGATGCCGTCATCGTGCGCCAGCGTATAGTCGATGGCGGCGATACGCGCGTCGTACTTGCCGAGGTTGCTCTCGGTCAGCCCGTGGGTGCGGTTAGGCACCGGCGTTGGCTCCACCCCCAGTTCGCTCTGCAGCGGCGCGACCAGCGCCTGAACGATATCCTGGCAAAAGCCTTCGCTTTGGGTAATCACATTGCGCACGGCGGGTGAAATGATGGAGTAAAACACCAATGGGCGCACCTGGGTCTGGTAGTAAATGTCATTGATTTGCTGGCAAACGGCGCGGGCGCGAGCCTCCGTTTCGACAAACGGCAGCGTAAAGGGCGAGGCTTTGACCGGGAATTGCGAAAGGACCGCATGGCCCAGCACTTCTGCGGTGATCGCCGTGCCGTCCGAAATATAAAAAACGCTTCTTTCCACCAGTGGCTCCTTAGCTAATAACGTTAACCTTATGGCCGCGCTGGGCTGCACGCCGTAATGCATAATGGGCTTTGGCTTGACCTGGGTAAAGAGGGCAGCGCGAAGTTTGCGATTATACCGATTCGCCCGCTAACGAGCCAATGACGATAAAACGAATTGACAGCGTTTCACCCGTACCCTATGGATTAACCTTCATGATTTAAAGGTCTTTGCGGTATCGGCGATTTCTTTAATTTAATTGCTTGAAAAAATAAAATTTTATTATTTAGTTATCCCTTATTTCAGCCGTCTGGCGTATTAGGTCATTCTCCTAAAAGTGTTTTTTTTCATCTGATTGATCGATTCACCTTTCCATTTGTTAGGGATTAATGTGCTAGGCTGAATTTACTCTGTTGTTGAGAGCAAGAACGCTAATACCCTACTGATAGCAATAAGGATTGTCTCGATGTCCAACAATGGCTCTGATTTGCGTAATGTGCTTTGGTACAACCAGCTAGGTATGAATGACGTTAACCGCGTCGGCGGTAAAAACGCCTCGCTCGGTGAAATGATCACCAACCTTTCCGATTTGGGTGTCGCCGTGCCAAATGGTTTTGCCACCACCGCACAGGCATTCAATGATTTTTTGGAACAAAGCGGCGTTAACCAGCGCATTTACCAACTGCTGGATCAAACCAACGTTGATGATGTAAATCAATTGGCCGCTGCCGGTGCAAAAATCCGTCAGTGGATAATTGATACGCCTTTCCATCCTGAATTTGAGCGTGAAATCACCCAGGCCTATCAGCAACTGGCCGACGGCCAGGCGGAAGCCTCGTTTGCCGTGCGCTCTTCCGCCACTGCGGAAGACATGCCGGACGCGTCTTTTGCCGGCCAGCAGGAAACCTTCCTCAACGTTCAGGGCATCGATGCCGTGATGGTGGCGATCAAGCATGTGTTTGCTTCATTGTTTAACGATCGCGCGATTTCATACCGGGTGCATCAGGGCTATGACCACCGTGGCGTGGCGCTGTCCGCCGGCGTGCAGCGCATGGTGCGTTCCGATCTGGCTTCGTCCGGCGTAATGTTTACCATTGATACCGAATCAGGTTTCGATCAGGTGGTGTTTATCACCTCGGCATACGGCCTGGGCGAAATGGTGGTGCAGGGCGCGGTGAACCCGGACGAATTCTATGTGCACAAGCCCACGCTGCTGAACGGCAAGCCGGCCATTGTGCGCCGCAATATGGGTTCCAAGAAAATCCGCATGGTGTATGCGCCTTCGCAGGAGCATGGTAAGCAGGTGCGCATTGAGGATGTCGAGGAAGCGCAGCGCAACCAGTTCTCATTGACGGATGATGAAGTGCAGGCGTTGGCGCACCAGGCGCTGCTGATTGAAAAACACTACGGCCGCCCGATGGACATCGAGTGGGCCAAAGACGGCCATACCGGCAAACTGCTGATTGTGCAGGCGCGCCCAGAGACGGTGCGCTCCAATGAGCAGGTCATGGAGCGTTACCAATTGAACGGCAGCGGCAATGTGCTGGTCGAAGGGCGCGCCATCGGCCACCGCATCGGCGCCGGGCCGGTGAAAGTGATCCACAATATCAATGAAATGGATCGTATTCTGCCGGGCGATGTGTTGGTCACCGACATGACCGACCCGGATTGGGAGCCGATCATGAAGAAAGCCTCGGCGATCGTGACCAACCGCGGTGGCCGGACCTGCCACGCGGCGATCATTGCGCGTGAGCTGGGCATTCCGGCGGTGGTGGGTTGCGGCTCGGCGACGGACGTGCTGAAGGACGGCCAGAAAGTCACCGTTTCCTGCGCCGAAGGCGATACCGGCTATGTCTACAGCGATCTGCTGGATTTCGACGTGCAAAGCGCCGAGATTAACGAACTGCCTGCGCTGCCTTTGAAGATCATGATGAACGTCGGCAACCCGGACCGGGCTTTCGATTTCGCGCGCTTGCCGAACGATGGCGTGGGCCTTGCGCGGCTGGAGTTTATCATCAACCGCATGATTGGCGTCCACCCGAAAGCGCTGCTGGAGTTCGATCAGCAAACGCCGGCATTGCAAAATGAAATCAAAGCGTTGATGCACGGCTATGACGATCCGGTCGAGTTTTACGTTGGCCGCCTGACGGAAGGGATCTCTACGCTGGGTGCCGCCTTCTGGCCGAAACGCGTTATCGTGCGCCTGTCAGACTTTAAATCGAATGAGTACGCCAACCTGGTTGGCGGTGATAAGTACGAACCGCACGAAGAGAACCCGATGCTGGGCTTCCGCGGCGCCGGCCGTTATGTTGCCGACAGCTTCCGCGCGTGTTTCGCGCTGGAATGCGAGGCGGTGAAGCGGGTGCGTAATGAGATGGGGCTGACCAACGTCGAAATCATGGTGCCTTTTGTGCGTACCGTGGCACAGGCGCAAGCGGTAGTTGAGGAGCTGGCGCGCCAGGGCCTGAAACGCGGCGAGGACGGTTTGAAAGTGATCATGATGTGTGAAATCCCCTCCAATGCGCTGCTGGCGGACCAGTTCCTGGAGCACTTTGACGGCTTCTCGATCGGCTCCAACGACATGACCCAGTTGGCGCTGGGGCTGGATCGTGATTCCGGCGTGGTGTCCGAGCTGTTTGACGAACGCAACGACGCGGTGAAAGCGCTGTTGTCTATGGCTATCCAGGCCGCCAAACGCCAGGGAAAATATGTCGGCATCTGCGGCCAGGGGCCATCCGACCATGAAGATTTTGCCGAATGGTTGATGGAGCAAGGCATTGATAGCCTTTCGCTGAATCCGGATACGGTAGTACAAACCTGGCTGAATTTGGCAAATAAGAAATGATAGCCAGGCATAATTGAGTTAACTGATAAAAAGCCGTAAGTAATATTGCGGCTTTTTTTTAAGCCACGCGTTAAATATGACAAAACGTAAATTGACGCGCAAAAAATAAAAAAAAAGCCCATCGTAGGCGACGGGCAAAGACTACACACAGCAATTTACATGTATGGCATTACACAGTGAATTTGTGCTAAGCATATGCCAGTAATATTAGGCAGTTATGCGCGCTTCGTCATTAAGAATCCTCCTAATAGATTGAGCGCTATTACAGGTTATCTGGCGGAGAGTTTATTGGCGTAATGGGCGGTTTTTTTAATTTCACAGCGTGATTAAGTGGGGATGCGTGTTGTTTTCGATATTGTTTTAATTTATTAGCCTAGGCCAGCGGGAGCGCGGGCTGATTAATAAATTGCCCGGCTAACCGGGCAATTTTGGCAATCGCGGCGCGGAATACAGCCGTTATTCTTTCTCCATGTCCTTGGCCACATCTTCCAGCGCATTAGTGGGTTTCGGCGCTTCATCGATCCAGGCGCTAAGCAGGCGGAAAGAGACCGCCAGCACCACCGGCCCGATAAACAGCCCGATCATGCCGAAGGCCAACAGGCCGCCGATGACGCCGGAGAGGATCAACAGCATCGGCAGATTGGCGCCCATGCGGATCAGCACCGGCCGCAGGAAGTTATCCAGCGTGCCCACCACGCATGCCCAGACCAGCAGCACCGTTCCCCAGGTGGTATCGCCGCTCCAGTACAGCCAGATGATGGCTGGAATCAGCACCAGCAATGGCCCCAACTGCGCCACGCAGCAGATAAACATCAGCACAGTGAGCAGGGTGGCCGCCGGAATTCCGGTAACCGCCAGGCCAATGCCGCCTAATACCGACTGCACCAGTGCCGTGACCACCACGCCCAGCGCAACGGCGCGGATTGCCTGGCCGGCCAGCACCACGGAGGCATCGCCACGGTCTGCCGCCAGGCGTATGGCAAAGCGGCGGATGCCAGCGCCTACTTGTTCCCCACGGGCATACAGCAGCACACTGAACAACAACATCAGGCCGCAGTGCAGCAGGAAGCGGCCGATGTGTGCCGCCTGCGCGACGAACCAGGTGGCGGTCTGGCCGAAATAGGGTTGAACCTTGGCCAGCAACGCCGTACCGCCGGTGTTCACCAGGGTATGATAGCTGTTGTAAACCTTGTTGCCGATCATCGGGATATCCTGCAGCCAGGCCAGATCGGGAATATGGAATTGCCCTGGCTTGCTGGCCCAGGCAACGATGGGAGCGCTATTGTCCACAATGCTGCTAACCAGCAAAGAGATGGGCAGCACAAACAGCAGGATCAGCAGCAGCGTCATCGCGGCGACGGCCAGCGAGCGCCGGCCCCAGAACAACCTTTGCAGTTTAATCAGTAACGGCCAGGTTGCGATAACCACCATGCCGGCCCAGGCAAAACCCAGGATAAAGGGTTGGATCACCCAAAAACAAGCCAGGATCAAAATGGCGATAAACAACACGCCGAAAATGATGGTGGCCAAATCGTACCGGTCTCGCGGGAGTGTCATGAAAGCGTTCTCATCCTATTTACGTTAGTTCCTTCAGCCGATTAATCATGATGCATTTTTCACGGATTTCACAGTATTGCGCACGATAATTAATTAGCGGCCGCCATGCATAGCGATCTGCCGGCCACGGCGGCCCGTTGGCAGTAAATGGCCGCGACAGTGGCGCCCGGCAGGAGTAAATTAATGCGGCGGAGTGTGCAGTCCACACCACATCATTCCTTGTTAACACATTGATTTTGTTTTAATAAGAAGGCTGCAAGGGGGCTTCGGGGCCGGAAATGGCAGAACGGATCAACTTGTGGTAAAACGGAGAGGTATCAACATATTGAAATGGAAATAAAAAAAACACTAACGTCTTCCATTCCAATGTGCGGCTTTTAACGATAACTAAAAGCAGGGTAGGCTTGGCAACGGGCCTGGGTTAGCGTACATCACGCATTAAAGACAGACAGAGTATAAAAAGCGAATGATCCCACAGATTTCTCAGGCACCCGGCATTGTTCAACGGGTGCTCGATTTTTTGGATGCACTGGAACAAAACGGCTTTAGCGGCGATACCGCCACCAGTTATGCAGACCGCTTGACGATGGCGACGGACAACAGCATCTATCAGCTGTTGCCCGACGCAGTGATCTTCCCGCGCTCTACCGCCGACGTGGTGTTGATTGCCCGCCTGGCTGCAGATGAGCGCTTCAGCAGTTTGATCTTCAGCCCGCGCGGCGGTGGTACCGGCACTAACGGGCAGGCGCTGAACAGCGGCATCATCGTTGATATGTCGCGCTACATGAACCGCATCCTGGATATCAATATCGAACAGGGGTGGGTGCGGGTTGAGGCGGGGGTGATCAAAGATCAACTTAATCAATACCTGAAGCCGCTGGGCTACTTTTTCGCACCGGAACTTTCGACCAGCAACCGGGCAACGCTGGGCGGCATGATCAATACCGATGCGTCTGGCCAGGGTTCGCTGGTGTATGGCAAAACTTCAGACCATGTGCTGGGGCTGCGCGCGGTGCTGCTGGGCGGTGAGATGCTTGATACGCGCCCAATGCCCACCCGCCTGGCGGAAGCGTTGGCGGCTGAAGAAACCACCGAAGGGCGCATTTACCATACGGTGCTAAACCGCTGCCGCGATCAGCGGGCATTGATCCTGGAAAAATTCCCGAAACTTAACCGCTTTCTGACCGGTTATGACTTGCGCCATGTGTTTAGCGACGATCTGCAAACCTTCGATCTGACGCGCATCCTGACCGGCGCCGAAGGCACGCTGGCGTTTATCACCGAAGCAAAACTTAACATCACCCGGCTACCCAAGGTGCGCCGGCTGGTGAACGTGAAATACGACTCTTTCGATTCCGCATTGCGCAACGCGCCGTTCATGGTGGAAGCCAAGGCGCTGTCGGTGGAGACCATCGATTCCAAGGTGCTGAATCTGGCGCGGGAAGATATTGTCTGGCATTCGGTAAAAGAATTGATTACCGACGTGCCGAACAAAGACATGCTCGGTTTGAACATCGTCGAGTTTGCCGGCGACGACAACGCGCTGATTGAGCAACAGTTAGAAGGGCTGTGCCAGCGCCTGGATGATCTGATGGCGGCGCAACAGGGCGGTGTGATTGGCTACCAGATTTGTGGCGATCTGGCCGGCATCGAGCGTATTTATAACATGCGCAAAAAGTCGGTCGGGCTGCTGGGTAACGCCAAGGGGCAGGCGAAGCCGATCCCGTTTGCCGAAGATACCTGCGTGCCGCCGCAGCATTTGGCCGACTACATCGCCGAGTTCCGCCAACTGTTGGACGACCATCACCTGAGCTACGGGATGTTCGGCCACGTTGACGCCGGTGTGCTGCACGTGCGCCCGGCGCTGGACATGTGCGATCCGCAGCAAGAGATGTTGATGAAGCAAATCTCCGATCAGGTGGTGGCGCTGACGGCCAAATACGGCGGCCTGCTGTGGGGCGAACACGGCAAGGGGTTCCGCGCCGAATACAGCCCGGCCTTTTTCGGCGAAACGCTGTATGAAGAACTGCGGCGCATCAAAGCGGCGTTCGATCCGCACAACCGCCTCAACCCAGGGAAAATCTGCCCGCCTTTCGGGGTAGAGGCACCGATGATGAAGGTGGACGCGGAAAAGCGCGGCACGCTCGATCGCCGCATTCCGCTTGCGGTACGCACCTCGTTCCGTGGTGCGATGGAGTGCAACGGCAACGGTTTGTGCTTTAATTTCGACGTGCGCAGCCCAATGTGCCCCTCAATGAAAATCACCGGCAGCCGTATTCATTCGCCTAAAGGGCGTGCGGCGCTGGTGCGTGAATGGCTGCGGCTGCTCAGCGAGCAGGGCACCGATCCGGTGGCGCTGGAGAAACAGTTGCCACAGCAGCGTTTGAGTTTCCGGGCGCTTATCGAGAAAACGCGCAACACCTGGTATGCCAACAAAGGGGAGTATGACTTCTCTCATGAGGTGAAAGAGGCGATGTCCGGTTGCCTGGCCTGTAAAGCCTGCTCCACCCAGTGCCCGATCAAAATTGACGTGCCGGGTTTCCGTTCGCGTTTTCTGCAGTTGTACCATACCCGTTACCTGCGGCCGCTGCGCGACTACATGGTCGCCGGGGTGGAAAGCTACACGCCGCTGATGGCCAGGGCGCCGAAGGCGTTCAACTTTATGTTCCGGCAGCCGTGGGTGCGGGAACTGAGCCGCAACACGCTGGGGATGGTTGACCTGCCGATGCTCTCAAGCCCCACGCTGCGCCAGCAGCTTTCCGGCCACAGCGCCACGGCGGTCACGCTGGAGCAGCTTGAAGCGCTGGATGAACGCCAGCGCCAGGATTACGTGCTGGTGGTGCAGGATCCGTTTACCAGCTATTACGATGCCAACGTGGTCGCCGACTTTGTTCGGCTGGTGGAAAAACTGGGCTACCGACCGGTATTGTTGCCGTTTTCGCCGAACGGTAAGGCGCAGCATATTAAAGGCTTCCTGGTGCGTTTTGCCAAAACCGCGCGCAAAACGGCCGATTTCCTCAACCGTGTGGCGAAGCTGGGCGTGCCGATGGTCGGGGTCGATCCGGCGCTGGTGCTGTGCTACCGCGATGAGTACCGGGAAATTCTTGGCGACGCGCGTGGAGATTTCAAGGTGCAGTTGGTGCACGAATGGCTGCAGCCTGTGTTGGCCGAGCGTGCCGAACAGCCGCTTGGCGGTGAGTCGTGGTATCTGTTCGGCCACTGCACGGAAAGCACCGCGCTGCCAACCAGCACCCAGCAGTGGATCGCGATTTTCGCCCGCTTTGGCGCCCGCCTGGAGAACATCAACGTAGGCTGCTGCGGCATGGCCGGCACCTACGGGCACGAAAGCAAAAATTTGCAGAATTCACTCGGTATCTATGAGCTATCCTGGCATCAGGCGATGCAGCGTTTGCCACGCCAGCGCTGTCTGGCTACCGGCTACTCTTGTCGCAGCCAGGTAAAACGCATTGAAGGAAACGGCGTGCGCCACCCATTACAGGCACTGTTGGAGATGATCGCGTAATGCTATGGAAACGTCAGACAACGCTGGAGCAATTGAACAAAACCAGCGAAGGTTGCATGGTCGCCCACGTGGGCATTGAGTTTACCAAGCTGGGGCCGGATACGCTGGAGGCCACCATGCCGGTCGACAGCCGAACCACTCAGCCCTTTGGCCTGCTGCACGGCGGGGCTTCCGTGGTGCTGGCCGAATCGATGGGCTCCATCGCTGGCTATCTGTGCACCGAAGGGGATCAACAGGTGGTAGGGTTGGAAATCAACGCCAACCATATTCGCGCCGTGTTTGACGGGCAGGTACGTGGCGTGTGCCGCGCGCTGCACGTTGGCCGCCGCCACCAGGTTTGGCAAATCGAGATCTTCGACAAGCGCGACCGTCTGTGTTGCACCTCCCGCCTGACGACAGCGGTGCTGGGCTAGCACCAGGCCCGCGCGCCAGTGTGCCGCGCAACGGGTGCTACAGCTGGAACGGCACCCGTTTAACGAAATCCTTTTGAAAGGCGTTGGCTTTGTCCCAGGTGCCTTCAATGGCGTACTGATGGCAAATCAACTGCAGGGTATGGCGGGCAAAGTGGTAGCTCTGTACGCGGAACAACTGGCAGCGATCCGGGTTATTGATCTCTATAATCAACCGGTTATGCAATTTGCTCAGCGCGTGCAGATAGCTTTCGTCATCGCCGTTTTCCTGGCACAGATTGGCCATGTTCAGGCTGACGCTATTGTAGCGCTTGAGGTGTTCGATATCGCATCCCGGCCGTTTCAGTGCGGCTTCCGCCATGTAGAAATCGATCGTGGCGTCACGCACGCTGAATTTGTATTGATCAATCTTGTTCAGCAGCCACGCATTTATTGAAAGAGTCATTGGCCCCACGCTTAATGCAGTTAAATGATAATCATTATCATATTTGTTGATGCGATAACGATCAATTCCCTGGCAATAATATTTTCCGCAAATAGGGGTGTATTTTTGTATCAGCGACCCAATTTATTGGCTAACGACTAAACTTAATAGAGATGAGGCGCGTTATTACCACAAGATAAATAAGGATATTATCGCGCCCGAACACAGAAATAGGTATTTTCTATGAATGTTCAGTATTATCTGCCCGCGAGGGGATATCGGGTTTATAGCCTGGCGGATGACGCGGCATAAATAGAGAATAGTGCTGGAAAGTCATGGGGATGAAAACGCGCGCGGGTGATGGTTATGCCGTGGGCCACGCGGTTGCCGGGCCGTTTTAATGCCGGCCAGCGTCAAAAAACGCATTTTTTGTCGCATACCCCTGTAAAACAAACGGTTGAAGTGATTATTGTTATCACTAACATAGTAAGTAAGCCAGATTGGCATGATAAAAAAACAAGGTAAGAGGTAGGCCATATGCAAACGGAAAGTGTTGGCACGTTTTCGCTGGATGAAAATGTCTGGCAGGGCATTGCACTAAGCGACAGCGCGGCAAAGCAAATCAGCAAACTCATGCAGCAGGATCCGCAGGTGAAAGGGCTGCAACTGAGCGTGAAACAATCTGGCTGCGCCGGATTCGGCTACGTGCTGGATTTGACCCAAGCTCCGGCGGAAGACGACCTCTTGTTTGAACGTGACGGCGCGAAACTCTACGTGCCGCTGAAAGCAATGCCGTTTATCGATGGCACCACGGTGGATTTTGTCCGTGAAGGGCTGAATCAGATATTCAAATTTAATAATCCCAAAGCGCAACATTCCTGCGGGTGTGGCGAAAGCTTTGGCGTTTAAGCGATGTAACTAACATGACACGAAGCAATGTAGACCTTCCTAACGATGTACAGGCTTGGGTCGGTGACGGGCGTTACAAAGAAGGGTTCTTCACCCAATTGGCAACCGATGAACTGGCCAATGGCATCAACGAAGATGTGGTGCGGGCGATTTCGGCCAAACGTAATGAACCGGAGTGGATGCTGGAATTCCGCCTGGAGGCGTACCGTGCATGGTTGCAAATGGAAGAACCGCACTGGCTCAAGGCGCACTACGATAAGCTTGATTACCAGGATTACAGCTATTTTTCGGCGCCGTCATGCGGCAATTGTGACGATGCCTGCGGTTCGCAACCAGGCGCCGAACAGCAAACCGGCGCAGCGATGGCGGAAAAAAGCTATCTGACGCAGGAAGTGGAAAACGCGTTCAACCAACTGGGCGTGCCGGTACGCGAAGGCAGCGAAGTGGCGGTGGATGCGATTTTCGACTCGGTTTCCGTTGCCACCACCTACCGCGAAAAACTGGCCGAAAGCGGGGTGATCTTCTGCTCGTTCGGCGAAGCGATCCAGGAGCACCCGGATCTGGTGCGCAAATACCTGGGCCGCGTGGTGCCGCACAACGATAACTTTTTTGCCGCGCTCAACGCGGCGGTGGCCTCGGACGGCACTTTCGTCTACGTGCCGAAAGGGGTGCGCTGTCCGATGGAGCTGTCCACCTATTTCCGCATCAACGCGGCGAAGACCGGCCAGTTCGAACGCACCATCCTGATCGCCGATGAAGGCAGCTACGTCAGCTACATTGAAGGCTGTTCTGCGCCGGTACGCGACAGCTACCAACTGCACGCGGCGGTGGTTGAAGTCATTCTGCATAAAGATGCCGAAGTGAAATACTCCACCGTGCAAAACTGGTTCTCCGGCGGCGAAAGCAAAGGCGGGATCCTCAACTTCGTGACCAAACGCGCGCTGTGCGAAGGGGCGAACTCGAAGATGTCCTGGACCCAGTCGGAAACCGGTTCGGCCATCACCTGGAAGTACCCAAGCGTGATCCTGCAGGGGGATAACTCGATCGGCGAGTTCTTCTCTGTGGCCCTGACCAGCGGCCATCAGCAGGCGGATACCGGCACCAAGATGATCCACATCGGCAAAAACACCAAGTCCACCATCATTGCGAAGGGGATTTCCGCCGGGCACAGCGAAAATACTTATCGTGGGCTGGTGAAAATCCTGCCGGGCGCGGAAAACGCGCGCAATTTCACCCAGTGCGACTCGATGCTGATCGGGCCGGACAGCGGTGCGCACACCTTCCCGTATGTGGAGGTGCGCAACAACAGCGCACAACTGGAGCACGAGGCCACCACCTCGAAAATCGGCGACGATCAGCTGTTTTACTGCCTGCAGCGCGGCATCAGCGAAGACGATGCGATCTCAATGATCGTCAACGGCTTCTGTAAAGATGTTTTCTCCGAGCTGCCGTTGGAATTTGCCGTCGAGGCGCAGAAATTACTGGCGATCAGTCTGGAACACAGCGTGGGTTAACCCAGCATCGCGCGTTTATTTGAGTTGCACGTGCCAGAGCTTCACGGCTCATATGCAGCATACCCACCCCGTGTTGCTTCGCCATATCGGCAGGGCAAACGGGAGTCAGCACCATGGCGCGTCTTTAAGGACACAGAATGTTAAGCATCAAAAATTTAAAAGTCAGCGTGGAAGGCAATGAAATCCTCAAAGGGGTGAACCTGGAGGTGAAACCAGGAGAAGTGCACGCCATTATGGGCCCCAACGGCTCAGGGAAAAGTACGCTCTCGGCGACGCTTGCCGGGCGTGAAGAATACGAAGTGGTTGACGGCGAGGTGACATTTAAAGGCAAACCGCTGCTGGAACTGGATCCGGAAGATCGCGCGGGTGAAGGGGTGTTCCTGGCGTTTCAGTACCCGGTGGAGATCCCCGGCGTCAGCAACCATTTCTTCCTGCAGACCTCGGTCAATGCGGTGCGTAAATACCGCGAGCAAGAACCGCTGGATCGCTTCGATTTCGCCGACTTTATTGAAGACAAAATCAAGCTGCTGAACATGCCGGCCGATCTGCTGACCCGCTCGGTCAACGTCGGCTTTTCCGGCGGGGAGAAAAAGCGCAACGACATCCTGCAAATGGCGGCGCTGGAACCAGATTTGTGCATTCTGGATGAAACCGACTCCGGCCTGGATATCGACGCGTTGAAAATCGTCTCTAACGGCGTTAACTCGCTGCGCGACGGCAAGCGCGCGTTTATCATTGTTACCCACTACCAGCGTATTCTGGATTACATCAAGCCCGACTACGTTCACGTGTTGTCGCAGGGGCGTATCGTCAAATCCGGCGACTTCTCGCTGGTGAAACAGTTGGAGGAGCAGGGCTATGGCTGGCTTACCGACCAACAATAATTCACAGGCGCTGCGCCAGCTTTACAGCCTGTTCGAAGCCCGTGGCGGCGAACATTCCGCCCATGCGCTGGCCCACTGGCAGCAGGCGCTGCGTCTGGGCTGGCCGACGCGTAAACAGGAAAACTGGAAATACACCCCGCTGGAGGGGCTGCTTGAACAGCAGTTCCTGGAGCCGCAGCCGCAGCAGGTTAGCCCTGCCGTGCGCGACGCGCTGGCGCTGGCGATTGACGCCTACCGCCTGGTGTTCGTCGATGGGCGTTTTAGCCCGGCGTTGAGCGACAGCGATCTGGGCGGCTATCAGTTTGAGCTGGCCGACTACGGCACGCTGCGCGCCTTGCCGGAGCCGATCCAACCCGAGATCTTTCTGCACCTGACGGAAAGCCTGGCGCAGCAGACCGGCATGATCCGTCTGCCGGCCGGCAAAGCCCCGGCGCGGCCGTTATACCTGCTGCACATCAGCAGCGGGCGCGCGGCGGAAGGCGAGGTGAACACCGTGCATCACCGCCATCACCTGGACGTGGGCTGCGGTGCCGAGGCCGAAGTCATTGAGCACTACGTTAGCCTGGACGGTGCGGCGCACTTTACCGGGGCGCGCCTGACGGCCAACGTGGCCGATAACGCTGGGCTGCGCCACATCAAGCTGGCGTTTGAAAGCCAACCCAGTTACCACTTTGCCCATAACGATCTGGTGCTGGGCCGCGACGCGCGGGTGAAAAGCGATAGCTTCCTGCTCGGTGCCGGCCTGACGCGCCACAACACCAGCGCCCAGCTTAACGGCGAAGGGGCGACGCTTGCCATTAACAGCCTGGTGCTGCCGGTTGGCCAGGAAGTGTGCGATACCCGTACCTACCTGGAACATAATAAGGGCTATTGTGAAAGCCGCCAGTTGCACAAGACCGTGGTCAGCGATCGCGCACGTGCGGTGTTTAACGGCATGATCAAAGTGGCTCAGCATGCGCTGAAGACCGATGGACAGATGACCAACCATAATCTGCTGTTGGGGAAAACGGCCGAGGTCGACACCAAACCCCAGTTGGAAATCTATGCCGATGACGTTAAGTGCAGCCATGGCGCCACCGTTGGCCGTATCGACGCCGAACAACTGTTCTATTTGCGCTCGCGCGGCATCAGCGAGCACGCGGCGCAGCAGATGATTATCTTTGCCTTCGCCGCTGAACTGACCGAAGGCATCGAAAACGAAGCAATCCGTGAGCGGGTGTTGGCGCAAATCGCCCCACGCCTGCCAGGGGAGGCAAAATGAGTTATCCGATCGAACGCGTTCGCAGTGATTTTCCCATTCTGACGCGCCAGGTGAACGATCAGCCATTGGTCTACCTTGACAGCGCCGCCAGCGCGCAAAAGCCGCAGGCGGTGATCGATCGCGAGCTGGATTTTTATCGCCATGGCTATGCCGCCGTGCACCGTGGTATTCATACCATGAGCGCCGAGGCCACGAGCGAGATGGAGGCGGTGCGCGAGCAGGTGGCACGCTTTATCAATGCCGCCTCGGCGGAAGAGATTGTCTTCGTGCGCGGCACCACCGAGGGCATCAACCTGGTGGCCAACAGCTTTGGCGGCCATCTGCTCCAGCCGGGCGACAGTATCATCATCACCGAGATGGAACACCATGCCAACATTGTGCCGTGGCAGATGCTGGCCCAGGCGCGGGGCGTCAAGCTGCGCGTTTGGCCGTTGCAACAGGACGGTACGCTGGACGTTGCGCAATTGCCGGCGTTGATCGACGATACCACCAAACTGTTGGCCATCACGCAGGTGTCCAACGTGTTGGGCACCGTTAACCCGCTGCAGCAAATTATTCCGCAGGCCAAAGCGGCCGGGCTGAAAGTGCTGGTAGACGGTGCGCAGGCGGTTATGCATCAGGCTGTCGACGTGCAAGCGCTGGATTGCGATTTCTATGTATTCTCCGGCCATAAGCTGTATGGGCCTTCCGGCATCGGCGTGTTGTACGGCAAGCAGCAACTGCTGCAGCAAATGCCGCCGTGGGAAGGCGGCGGGGCGATGATCCAGCAGGTCAGCCTGACCAACGGCACCACCTATGCCGAGCCGCCGTGGCGCTTTGAGGCCGGTTCGCCTAATACCGCCGGCATCATGGGGCTGGGAGCGGCAATCGCCTATGTCAGCGAACTGGGCCTGGAGGCTATCCAGCGCTACGAGCAGGCGCTGATGCATTACGCCCATGAGGCACTGCAGCAGGTGCCGCAGTTGACGGTCTATGGCCCGGCGGATCGCGCTGGGGTGATTGCTTTCAACCTGGGGAAACACCACGCCTATGACGTCGGCAGTTTCCTCGATCGCTATGGCATTGCTATTCGTACCGGCCACCACTGCGCCATGCCGCTGATGGATTTTTATCACGTCGCGAGCATGTGCCGCGCTTCGCTGGCGCTGTATAATACGCGTGAAGATGTGGATCGGTTGGTTGCCGGTCTGCAGCGTATCCATACTTTGCTGGGGTAAGCCCCAGCAAAAGCCAGCCAGTTTCCTTTTTTCTCTCAAGGATCGGCGTAAACATTACGCCGTGGCTGGCCAGATATTACGAGAAGGAGTTCCATGGCTACTTTGCCGGACAAAGAAAAGCTGGTGCGCAATTTTTCCCGTTGCCTGAACTGGGAAGAAAAGTACCTGTATGTGATTGAGTTGGGCGCTAAGCTGCCGGCGCTTGATGAGGTCGATCGCCAGCCGCAAAACCTGATTTCAGGCTGCCAAAGCCAGGTGTGGATCGTCATGCAACTGGACGAGCAGGGGAATGTGGCGTTCAAGGGCGATAGCGACGCCGCCATCGTTAAGGGGCTGCTGGCCGTGGTGTTCAGCCTTTATCATGGTATGGGGCCGAGTGCCATCGTTGAGTTTGACGTTCGCCCGTTCTTCAGCCAACTGGCGTTGAGCCAGCACCTAACGCCTTCCCGCTCCCAGGGGCTGGAAGCGATGATTCGCGCTATTCGCGCCAAGGCGGCGTTGCTCGCCTGATTGCCCGTGCGCATTGGTGGCAACGCCGGTGCGCACCTGCCTTCTCTATGCCAAGACCATTCTGCTAAATCACTTCTGTTTCAGTCACTTACCACCGCTATCGGCTGGCCGGCTTGCGCTTTATGCATGTTATAACACCTTGATTTCTAGGGGACTTATTGCCTTTGGAAGCCAGGTTGCTACTATTAGTGCATGCCTCATGATGCGCGCTGAACGTTCAACGTACGGCGTTTAATCAGGGCGTTGTCTGATTTACCTGTCACCGGGCGCCAGAGTAGCCTCGAAGCCGAACCGTCACTATATAGGGAAAAGCATGAAACGTGCGTTGACTTTAATGAGCCTGTTATTCGCCACCGCGCTGGCCGGCGTTTCCGCCGCCAAAGCGACCGAATATCCGTTGCCACCGGCAAACAGCCGCCTGATTGGGGAGAATACGACTTACGTGGTGCCGAACGATGGCCGTTCGCTGGAAATGATTGCCGCCGATTATAAAATTGGCCTGCTGGGGATGCTGGAAGCCAACCCAGGCACCGATCCTTATCTGCCGAAAACCGGCTCCGTGCTGACGATCCCGACTCAGATGCTGCTGCCGGACACCCCACGCGAAGGTATCGTGGTCAATCTGGCGGAACTGCGGCTGTATTATTATCCCAAGGGTGAGGACAAGGTGATTGTCTACCCGATCGGCATTGGTCAGGTTGGGATGCATACGCCGCTGCAAGTGACGCATATCAGCCAGAAGATCCCGAACCCAACCTGGACGCCGACCGCCAATATCCGCAAGCGCTATGCCGCGCAGGGGGAAATATTGCCGGCGGTGGTGCCGGCAGGGCCGGAGAACCCGATGGGGCTGTTCGCCATGCGCCTGGCGATGGGCAAGGGCCAGTATCTGATCCACGGCACCAACGCTAACTTTGGCATTGGCATGCGCGTCAGCTCGGGCTGCATTCGCCTGCGCCCGGAGGATATCGAAGCGCTATTCAACCGTGTTCCGCAGGGCACCCGGGTGCAAATCATTAACGAACCGGTGAAAGTGGCGGTGGAACCCGACGGCAAACGTTACGTTGAAGTGCATCAACCGCTGTCGAGGAGCGAAAAAGACGATCCGCAAACCATGCCAATTGCGCTCTCAAGCAGCAAGCAGGCGTTTGTGAACGATCCGCAGACCGATAAAACCGAGTTTGACAGCGCCATGACGCGCCGTTCGGGGATGCCGGTGCTGGTGAGCAGCGGCAGTGCTGCAACGCCGTTTAGCGGCTTTTAAGGCGGTTTTGGGCCGGTTCCGGCGCGTTGCCGGTCTGGCCCGTTTCACCAACGGCAGGCAAAAAAAAACGGTGCACAATGTGCACCGTTTTCAATTACCAAAGCTATCTTACTTTTTGTAAGCGTGAGCCTGGTTGTCCAGACGCTGGTTAGCACGTGCTGCGTCGTCTTTAGCTGCTTGAACGTCAGAACGGATTGCGTTCACGTCGTTGCTCAGTTGGTCAACTTTAGCGTTCAGAGTCTGAACGTCAGAAGACAGCTGATCGATTTTAGCATTGCTAGAGCAGCCTGCCAGCAGAGTGGAACCCAGGATTACAGCGCCCAGTACCAGTTTAGTACGATTCATTATAACACCCTCTAGATTGAGTTAATCTCCATGTAGCGTTACAAGTATTACACAAACTTTTTTCGAAAGAGAATAATTTTTTTGTGTTGAGGCCCTTTATTTTGATCGTTCGCTCAAACTTGCATCTTGTTTTACAAAATAGTTAAAAAAGCGAGCTAAAACAGCCGGATTCTATCAGACAGCTCCGATTTGTTGTTTGCTAAATAATAAGCATCTGCAGCGGTTTTTTAGGCAGGATAGTTTACAGTAGTTAAAAAAAACGCCGCAATGCGGCGTTTAACGTAACGTGTTTTTGTCACTTTTCGATTAAAGCACGTGTACAGAGGCAGTATTGGTGGTGCCGCTTGGTACCAGCGCGCCAGAAACCATCACTACAACGTCGCCTTTTTGTGCCAAGCCGCTGGCCACAGCCGCTTCTTTACCGATACGGTAGAAGTCGTCGGTGGAAGCGATTTCTTTCACTACCTGAGGGATAACGCCTTTGCTCAGGATCAGCTGGCGGGCAGTCACTTCGTTGGTGGTCAATGCCAGGATCATCGCGCCCGGGAAGTATTTACGCACGGATTTGGCTGATTTGCCGCCGCTGGTGGCAACAACGATCAACGGTGCTTCCAGTTTTTCCGCCGTTTCAACCGCGCCGCGGCAAACGGCTTCGGTGATGCGCAGTTTGCGGCTGTCGTTCAGGGCGTCGATGCGGCTTTGCATCACGCGGTCGGTGCGTTCGCAGATGGTGGCCATAATGGTCACTGCTTCCAGCGGGTATTTACCTTTTGCAGACTCGCCAGACAGCATTACTGCGTCGGTGCCATCGAGGATGGCGTTGGCAACGTCGCCGGCTTCCGCACGGGTAGGGCGCGGGTTTTTGATCATGGAATCGAGCATTTGGGTAGCGGTGATCACCACTTTGCGTGCGTGGTTGCATTTCTCGATCATCATCTTCTGTGCGAAGATCACTTCTTCAACCGGGATTTCAACGCCCAGGTCGCCACGCGCTACCATGATGCCGTCAGAAGCTTCGAGGATTTCGTCGAAGTTGTTCAGGCCTTCCTGGTTTTCGATTTTGGAGATGATCTGAATGTGTTCGCCGCCGTGCGCTTTCAGGTGCTCACGGATTTCCAGTACGTCGGAACGTTTACGGATGAAAGACGCAGCAACGAAGTCTACGCCTTGTTCGCAGCCGAAGATCAAATCGCGTTTGTCTTTTTCCGCCAGCGCCGGCAGTTGGATGGAAACGCCCGGCAGGTTAACGCCTTTGTTTTCGCCAAGATCGCCGTTGTTCAGCACTTTACAAACTACTTCGTTTTCGGTCACGTTCAGCACTTCCATGCCGATCAGGCCATCATCAACCAGCACGGTGTTACCGATACGCAGATCGGCAGCGAAGCCCTGGTAGGTAACGGCAACGCGTTCGTTGTTGCCGATAACGCTCTGATCGGTGGTGAAGGTGAAGGTCTGGCCGGCAACCAGTGACGCGTCGGTACCGCCTTCGAGCTTCATGGTGCGGATTTCAGGGCCTTTGGTATCCAGCAGGATGCCGGCGTTTTTACCGGTTTTGGCCATTACGGCGCGCATGTTTTTGATACGGTTACCGTGTTCTTCGTAATCGCCGTGGGAGAAGTTCAGGCGCATTACGTTCATACCTGCGTTCAGCAGGTTGGTCAGCATTTCTTCTGATTCGGTTTTTGGGCCGATTGTACAAACAATTTTGGTCTTTTTCATGACGATGTTTTCTACAAGTTGTGATGGATTAGAGAAACAGTAAACCGATGGGTAAGCCACCGGGATGGAATAAGAATTGTGCCTGACGTTGCAAAATATATACCCAAAATAATTCGAGTTGCAGGAAGGCGGCAACGCAGCGAATCCCCAGGAGCTTACTCCAGTAAGTGACTGGGGTGAGCGAGGAAAGCCAACACACCTGCAACTTGAAGTATGAAGGGTATAGTTAAGGATAGGTGACAGCGATAGCAACCGGATGGAAAATTTTGGTCCGCGTATGGGAGACAGGACACCGCAAAAAGTGACGTAATCAGCGCATGTTGTTTTTGTATTTTCGCGAATCAAGGGCTGAAACCATTCAACTAAAAGACGCTGGCATTATAAAGCTATCGCCGCGTGAAACAAAATAAAAAACCGATGAGTGGCGTAGCTTTAGCCAAAGCGCCAGGAAAAACGCACCGGAACAACTTACGTTGTTGCGCAAAGAAACGCACTATGTGCAGGCTGTTTGCGCAGCGTTTACATCCTGTTCACCTGGCCGCTATTACCCGGCACGTCAATCAGGCGGAAATTTCCCATAGCCTGCCGCTAACCAGGCAAAAACAGCCGCTGGGCGTATTGGCCGGAATAGTGACCGATTCGCCGGCAATCACGATAAAAACGTCATTACCTACCGTAAACTCAAACTCACCGGCGACCACCCTGGTCTGCACCGGATGGGGACGCTTGAGCAGTTGGCCAAACGCGCCCGCCGTGTAATCCAGCTGTTTTGCCGCGGAGCCATCGCTGAGTATGCCGGTACATTGTTTCAGGCCGTTGCCCAGATCGTCGAGCGGCGTTTTTGCAGTAAATGTCAGCATGCAATGTTCCTGGTAGCAGGGTATCTGCGGGAATGCGGCCCGCGATGCCGAAACATGGCGGTAAAGCTGTGGCGTATTGGCGCTGTGCGGGAAGATAGGCATAGACTTGGTGCGTCCGAGTGGGCTCGAACCACCGACCCCCACCATGTCAAGGTGGTGCTCTAACCAACTGAGCTACGGACGCACGCGACTGAAACAATGCTGATATTGTGACCCGCTGATTGCTAAGGCTTTATTTGCCCGCCAACAACAGAGGAAGGATTATGGACTAACGCTATGGGCATGGCAAGCCGTGGCGGGCCGTTTGCACGGAAGTTATACGAAAGCACTGCGGGCGGCAGGGCAACAACGCCGCTGGCCACCCGTAGGTGAGGGGGATTACATAAACATAAAGCGATCGGCCAGGGGGACCGAACGCGCAACACGCGGTTGCAACGAGTGCATCACATGATTTTCCAGATCTTCCGCACCGGTGGTTTTGCTGATGGCGGTATCGCTGTCTTCTTTTTCCATCAAAAAACCGGTCAGCAATTCAAGAAAACGGTTAACTTTTTGCATTTCCCACCCCATCGTCACTCTAGCTAATGAGGCCATACTACGGCGCCGGGCGTATGATGGGAAAAAACTAAAAAACATATCTTAAGACAGAAAAAGCATATCGCACCGGTGCATGAAAATTTCTTCGATATGATTAGAGCATTGTGGCCAACCCGTCGATAAGGGCGCCGCGCCACCAGGCATAGTCGTGGCCGCCGGTATAGATCGCAAGCTGGCTCTCAACGCCAGCGGCGCATAGCCGTTGGTGCAATTGCTCGACATGCGGAACCATCGCCCCTTCCAGTGCCCCCACGCACAGTCTGATCCGCACCGTCTGCGGCGGGCTGGACAATACCCGTTCGCTCACCCACGAGGTATCGCTTTCTTTAAACATGATCGGGCGCCGGCTGTTGTCCGGCATCCACCACATGGAGGGGGAGGTGCTGATTATGGCGCCGAAAACGTCAGGCGCATGCACGGCGGCCATCAGAGCGGTTACGCCGCCCAGGCTCTGCCCGCACAGCACGGTCTGAGAACGGCCGGCCCAGACTCTGTCTGGGTGTGCGGTGCGTACCTGCGGTATCAGATGCTCGGCAATGTCGATCACCAGTTGGTTATCGCCGCCCAGGATGGCTGCGCGATCCCGCTCATCATTGTTGTCAATGCCCAGCACCGCCAGGGGGCGGATACGGCCGCTGGCGATGGCGGCGTCGAGAGCGCCCAGGGCACCGACGTGATCAAACCATGTTTCGGCATCGGGCAATACCAGCAAACCTAAAGGCGTCGAGCTGGCTACGTCGGGGATATAGAGGCGCACACGGCGCTGTTGCCCGGCAACCACGGGATAAGACGCGGTGAGTGTGCCGCGGTGGGGGGCGGGTGCGGCCGCCCACTCGCGCTGCTCGGGGGCCTGATCGAGGGCCAGAACAGAGACCCACGTCTCCCCACGCACGTTGATGCTGGCCGTTTTACAGAAAGGATCGGCTTGCCCGATAAGCGGCGTGAAGCGCCCGCCAAGTTGTGAAATCAGCTCGGGTGAGGTTTCCTGCGGAATCTCCGTAATGCTGTATGAACCGCGGTAGCTGGCCGGCAAGCGCAGTTGCAGCGCCCAGATGTCGCTGGCGGGGATATGGGTCATCATCCCCCTGGCGACGTGGCTTTTATCCGTCACACGGTTCAGGCAGAGATAAACCCCCTGTAAGGCTTTTTCCGAGCGCCAGAGAAAGGTGACGTCACGCTCGTCGTGATTACCGGCGGCCGTAGTCACCAGAGGAACATCGACGGCTTCCACATCATGCCAGAACTGAGTCACATCCAGCGACGTCGGGTTCGCCAGCTGTGCCAGTAAGCGTTCTGTTGCACTGAGCTTAAGGGGGGGGAAAGCGGTGACATTCTTCATTCTTGGCATTCCATGAAATATACCGGGTTTATTAATTTGGCCAATAAAATAATTTCAACGTTATATTAAAGTGTGTAAGAACGCGTGTCACGATAAAACATCGCTGCTTGTTTTATTATTAATAAGCCGGGGAAATTAAATGGTTAATTAGGGTATGGTAAAATTCCTATTATCGATTTAATTTCAACTCGCCGTATAATTATATGCTAACGTAATGAACAGAGCTCGCCAATGTAGGCGAAGACGGGCTCTGGGTAAGTAATCTCGCAAAACATTCATTAATGCGTGGTTATTTTGGAACGCAGCTATGCCTATCGCGGGTTTCTTTTCCATAACCTGATGCGATTCTGTGTACTCTATTGTTTTTATGTGAAATTCTGTATGAGTTTCGACGTTTTCTTTTACCCGCAATGTTTGGGGTAATTTCTGAATATAATGACAATGTATTTTGTGTCACTATTTTAGAAGGCGGGATAAATTAACCACTATTGTTCGCCGGGAAATGAAAAACATTATTCGGTAGGGGCGTAGTTCGCTGGGTAAGTAATAGTTTGCGTGGTTACGGTTGCTGGGTCGTCGATAATTCACCCCCATGACATTTCAACGGGGACTCAGCGCCGGTTGGCTGAATATTCGCTTGACTGGAAATCCATAGGCGCCTTAGCAGTCGGGGGCCTGCGCGACTTTCAGGATTTCACTGTGTCAGGCCGGAGATGGATTTTCTCATGCGTATTCTCTTTGTTGGCCCACCTTTATACGGTTTGTTGTATCCCGTGTTCTCTCTTGCCCAGGCTTTTCGTGTTCATGGGCATGAAGTGTTGATCGCGAGCGCAGGCAAATTTGCGCAAAAGGCGGCGGAGGCCGGCCTGGTCGCGTTCGATGCCGCGCCCGGCTTTGATTCGGAGGCCGACTATCGGCGGCGGGAAGATCTGCGTAAAAAAAACCATGCCGGCACCAAAATGGGTAACTTCTCGTTCTTCAGTGAAGAGATGGCCGATCGCCTGGTTGAACAGGCTGGGGCATGGCAGCCCGATCTTATCATCTATCCACCGCTTGGCGTGGTCGGCCCGCTCATTGCGGCCAAGTATCATATCCCGGTTGTCATGCAATCCGTCGGGTTCGCCCATACGCCCTGGCATATCAAAGGGGTGACGCGCTCGTTGGCCGATGCCTATAACCGCCACGGCATCACGGCGCCGCCGCGCGATCTCGCCTGGATCGATGTCACACCGCCGAGCATGAGCATACTGGAAAATGACGGCGAGCCCGTCATTTCAATGCGATATGTCCCCTATAACGGCGGCGCCGTCTGGCAAGACTGGTGGGTCAGGTCGCCCGGCCGTAAGCGTTTGTTGGTCAGCCTGGGTACCGTCAAGCCGATGGTTGACGGGCTGGATCTGATCTCGTGGGTTATGGATTCGGCCGATGAGGTGGATGCGGAGATTATCCTGCAGCTTTCAGCCAATGCGCGTTCTGATTTGCGCCGGCTACCGCCCAATGTTCGGCTGGTCGACTGGATACCGATGGGCCTGTTTCTCAATGGCGCCGATGGGTTTATTCATCACGGCGGGGCGGGCAACACCCTCACGGCGCTGCATGCCGGCATTCCGCAAATCGTGTTCGGTGAGGGCGCCGATCGGCCGGTCAACGCCCGGGCTGTGGTGGATCGCGGCTGCGGCATCATCCCCGGCAAAAACGGCTTATCGAGCGATCTGATCAATACATTCCTGAGTAATGCCTCACTGCGTACCGCATCAGCACAGGTGGCGGCCGAAATGGCGGCGCAGGCCAGCCCGGCGCAGGTCGCTGAACAACTTGTCGCCAAACTGAGGTACGGCTGATTAGCGCCAGCCTGTGACGCTATTGCATTGCGTCAGTGATGGCTCTGTCTTCACGCGGAAAAGAACCCGGAGGCGGCCTGCGCTGGCGCAGTTTTAATCGGATTTATGCTCTGGCAGATAAAGGAGGCTTGATGCCCACTGCTCATTCTTCAAAGGCCACTGATTCCTGGATTGTCCGTCTTGCCAGCGTGTGCTGGGAACGAAAGACGTTAAGCATCATTGTGATACTGGCTTCGGTATCGACGATTGTCCTCGCCGCGTTGGCGCCTTTACTCACTCGTCAGGCGGTTAACGATGCGCTGGCCGGCAACCCGGCACGCTTGCCGTGGCTCGCCGGTGGCTTGCTGGTGATTGCGCTGTTTGATTTCATCGGTAACTATGTGCGGCGCGGATATGCGGGCGAACTTTCGCTGTGGGTTCAGCACACGCTGCGCGGAAGAGCCTTCGACAGTATTCAGAACCTTGATGGCGCGGGGCAAGACGCCTTGCGGACCGGGCAGGTCATTTCGCGCACCAATAGCGATTTGCAGCAGATGCACATTCTGTTGCAGATGTGCCCGGTGCCATTGGCCGTCCTCACTTATTATATCGCCGGCCTGGCGGTCATGCTGTGGATGTCGCCGGCGATGACGCTCATCGTGGTGGTGGTGCTGGCCGGCCTTGCTATTACGGCGCTGCGTGCGCGTCGTCGTGTTTTTGCCCAGACCGGCCAGGCCTCGGATCGGCTTGCCAACCTGACAGAACACATGCGTGAGGTGCTGACACAGATCTCCATCGTTAAATCCTGTGTGGCAGAGCTGCGCGAGATGCAATGGCTGGATCGCCAGTCGCGGCAGATAGTCCGCGTGCGCATTGGCGCGGCAATTTCCCAGGCGATGCCGGGCGCCACCATGCTGGCGCTTCCGGTGCTCGGCCAAATCGTGCTGCTAGGGTTCGGCGGGTGGTCGGTCATGGCGGGCCGGATCGATCTGGGGACGTTCGTGGCCTTTGCCAGCTTCCTCGCCATGTTGACTGGCCCGACCCGGGTATTTGCCTCGTTTCTGGTCATTGCTCAACGAACCCAGGCTTCGGTAGAGCGCGTTTTCTCTCTCATTGATACCCGACCGCAAATGCAGGACGGCGATCAGGCCGTCGCCGGCAAGGTTGTCGGCCTGGAACTGGACGGTGTTGGGTTCCACTACGGCAACGGCGTGGACGTATTGCATGACGTGTCGTTTTCCATGCGTGCGGGAGAAACCGTCGCGATCGTCGGCGCTTCCGGTTCGGGTAAATCAACCCTGTTGATGCTGCTTGCGCGCTTCTACGATGCCACCGCCGGGCGGCTGTGGCTCAACACGGCGCAGGGCAGGCAGAGCATTGCCGATCTCAAGCTGGCCGCGCTGCGCCGGCAGGTCGGCGTGGTGTTTGAAGACACCTTTTTGTTTGCCGGCACCGTTGCCGAAAATATTGCCTATGGCCATCCGCAGGCCAGCGAAGATGACATCCGTCGCGCTGCCGATGCGGCCGGCGCCACGGGCTTTATTTCAGCGCTGCCAAAGGGGTTCAACACGCCGCTGGCCGAGCGTGCGGCAAACCTCTCCGGAGGGCAACGCCAGCGCCTGGCGCTTGCCCGCGCGTTGCTCACCGCGCCGGAGTTGTTGATCCTGGACGATACCACTTCGGCGGTGGATGCCGGTACGGAAGCGGAAATCAATACCGCGCTGGCACGCTATGCCGATGACGAGCACATGCTGCTGGTGATCGCACGGCGCCGTTCGACGTTGCAACTGGCCGATAAGATTGTGGTGCTGGAGGCGGGGCGCGTTGCGGATATCGGCACACAGGCGGAGCTTGAGCAACGTTGCCCGGCATTCCGTGCGCTGATGTCCGGCACGGGGGATTTTCTGGAACAACCGGCGGATTCGGCCAACGTGCTCTGGCCTGAGCCGAGCGCCTCGCCGGTGGGCACTGAGCGCGATGAACCGCGCGCGGCCGGGGCCGGCCTGGGGTTCCGCGAGCGCATGTGCCGCGTGCCCGAAAAGGCGGTGCGGTTGGCGCAGGCCGGCAAAGGGCGGCGGGTGGTATCGCTGTTGGCCCCTGTCGCATGGCTGTTTGTGGCCGCCGCGATACTGATCGCCGTGGATTCAGCCGCGAGCGTCGGGGTGCTGGTGCTGCTGCAGCGCGGTATCGATAGCGGCGTCGCCATGGGCCATCTGACCGCCATCGCGGTTTGTGCCGCTTTTGCCCTGTTGTTGGTGATCGTCAGTTGGTGCTGCTACTCATTGCAGACCGTGGTTTCGGCGCGTGCGGCAGAAACCGTGCAGCACACCGTGCGGTTACGCAGCTTTGGCCATCTGTTGCGGCTGGGCCTGCCTTACCATGAGCAGCACGCCGATATGCGGCTCACCCGCATGACCGTTGATGTCGACGCGCTGGCGCGTTTTCTGCAAAACGGCCTTGCCGGCGCGGCGACCAGCCTGGTCACCATGCTCGCTATTGCGGTCACGATGTTCTGGCTCGATCCGGTGCTGGCTCTGGCGGCGTTAGGCGCGGTGCCGGTGATCGCCGCGGCGACGCTGATTTACCGCCGTTTGAGTTCACCCGCCTATGCCAAGGCGCGGATTGAGATCGGCAAGGTAAATAGCACCTTGCAAGAGAAAGTGTCTGGGCTGCGGGTGGTGCAATCGCATGGGCAGCAGGACGTGGAGGCCGCCAAACTGCGGACGCTGTCGGATCGCTTCCGCGCTACCCGCGTGCGTGCGCAAAAATACCTTGCCGTTTATTTTCCCTTCCTGACGTTTTGTACCGAGGCTTCTTACGCTGTCGTCCTGCTGGTGGGCGCATCCCGCGTTGCCGAAGGTGAGATGACCGCCGGCGTGCTGGCGGCATTCTTCCTGTTGCTGGGGCAGTTCTATGGGCCGGTGCAGCAATTGTCCGGCATTGTCGATGCCTATCAGCAAGCGACTGCCAGCACCAAGCATATTGATGAACTGTTGGCCACCGAGGGCGCGGAGGACGTGCAGCCTGCGGATCCGCCGTCGCACGCGCCGCTGAAGGGTGAACTGGCGCTGGAAAATGTTACCTTCCGCTATCCCGGTAGCCGTGAGCTGGCCCTGGATACGTTAAGCCTGTCGATACCGCAAGGTTCGGTGGTGGCCGTGGTTGGGCCAAGCGGTGCCGGCAAGTCGACCCTGGTGAAACTGCTGGCGGGCCTTTATTCCCCAACTAGCGGTAAGATCCGCATTGGCGAATGTGCGGTTGACGAGATGTTGCTTGCCGACTATCGCTCCCGGGTGGGGCTGGTTGAGCAGGATGTGGCATTGTTCAGTGGCGATATCGCCGGCAATATTCGCTATGCGCGCCCAGAGAGCAGCAATGAGGCGGTGGAAGACGCGGCGTGCCGGGCCGGGCTGTTGGCAACGGTGCGCGCGCTACCGCAAGGGTTCCGCACCCCGGTGAATAACGGCGGGGCGGGCTTATCGGCAGGGCAGCGCCAGCTCATCGGGTTGGCGCGAGCGCAGCTTGCCAATGCCCATGTCCTGCTGCTTGACGAAGCCACGGCGCGTCTGGACCGTTCGGCCGAGGAGGCGCTGATGACGTCTTTGGCCGCAGGCGCCCGTAACCATGGGCAAACGGCACTGGTGGTTGCTCATCGGCTCACCACCGCCTGCCGATGCGATCTGATCGCAGTGCTGGAAGGGGGCCGCATCGCTGAATACGGCACGCATGCGGCGCTGCTGGCGGCGGATGGCCTCTATGCGCGGCTGTGGCGTGATAGCGCCGGCGCCGCTACGGAACCCCGGGTGGAACAGATCTTTGATGAGGGGGCAGAGGAGCTATTGTCCTGACGATGGCGAATGAAACCGGCGCGGGGGTTTTGCGGTGGCAACGCCCCCTCGCCGTCAGCGTTATTCAGAGGAGAAGACCAGCAGGCCGGGCTGATGCTTACGGGCACTGCGCCGGCGCGTTGCCTGCGGCATTTTTTGCCATATCCAGCAACGCCTGCTCAAAACCAACGTTAAACATCTGGCCATGTGATAATTCGGGATACGGCCTGTATGTCACGGGCAGCCCTGCCTGCTGAAGGGATGACGCCGTGGCGCGCACTTTATTGAGCACATCCGGAGGCGGGGCCTCTGGGTTTTTACCGGGAGCGCCGTTTCCTTCGCTTAAATACAGCGGCTTATCACAGAATTTTCGCTTATCTATCGCTGCCAACTGTTGCAGTAACCCGACATAATCACGGTTCAGCGACGGGCTGGCGGCGTAGTAGCGGTTAAAAAACGCAGAGGATAAATACGCCTCCAGCACAAAAACACCGCCCAAAGAATGCCCCCAGATACCGCGTTTACGCCGGTCGATATTCAGCCCTTTTTCTGCCTGCGGAGCCAGGGTCGTTTCCAGCAGATGGCGAAAGATTAGGCCGCCGCCGGCCATTCTGCCGCGCACATTTTGCCGATCGCCCGCGTTATTGTCTTTAAGCGGCGGCGTGTAGTCATACGCTCTGGCGTGCAAATCGAACGGCAGCGCCGTCTGGTAGCCGATGACGACCAGAACAGGGGGGCTTTGTGCCGCCAACTGCTTCAGCAATGCATCCGATAACCTGTCCATGACGGCGTTGCCGTCCAGCATATAAAGAACGGGAAATCCGGCGGCCGGCGGCGGGCTATTGGGTACTCCCGTCCACACGTTGTAATGCCGTTTGCCGTCGGCGGAATCGAACCTGCTGACAGAGAAATGATAAAAAGAAGAGCCTTTATCCGCGATATTGGGCCCCAAAGGGGACATATCCGGCCTGGAATAACTTTTTCCTGCGTACAGGCAGGTGAATAACGCGGCCAGGCATAGCGCGCTATGCCTGTTTTTGCTGCAAGATAATCGGTGATTCATGGGTATTCTCTTCATCTGCCCGCTGATAAAAACGATTTCAGGCTGCGGAAAGGATCATCGCAGCCTGAAAAGCGTTTTATCAGAAATGCATGCCCACCTGCATATAGTAAGTCCGGCCTGATTCGTTGTAAGTATTAGCGCCTGCGCCCCACAAGTACGCACCCGTCGTGGCGTTTCCGGTACTCTGTGCGTTGCCCTCGCGGAAGTGGCGTTTATCGAACAGATTATCGATACCGGCGGTGACATCCATGTATTTATTCACGTTATAGGTCGCACTCATGCCGAACAGGGCGTAAGGCGACACTTGGCGGGTTTCGCTACCTGATGTAGCTTCGCCCTTATAATTCAGTTTCTTCGGTTTCTGACGGCCATACCATGTCATGGTTCCCTGAACTGACAGGTCGTTGGTAGCCTGCCAGTCAACGATAGAGTTAATGGTAAATTTGGGAATAATCGACAGGTAATCGCCGGTGGTTTTGTTTTTGTTTTCGATGTTGTACGTGAAGTTGTTTTTCATCGTCACTGATTCAGCGATCGGGAAGTTTAAGGTACCTTCCAGCCCCTGAACCACCGCTTTAGGCACGTTTTCCCACTTGTAAATATCCGATGTGCCGTTGGCGTATTCCGCCGCGTAGCCTGCTTCGACTTTATCGTGGTAGTCGTTGCGATACCAGGTCAGGCCGGCCTGAATGTCATCATGATGATATTCGATACCGATCTCTTTATTGACGCTGGTTTCGGCTTTTAAGTCGCTGTTCCCCTGCAGGTAGCAACTGCCGGCGCTGGCATAGCAACCCTGCCCGCTGCTGTACAGAAGATAGTTGGGGTTGGTCTGGTACAGGTTCGGGGCTTTCCAGGCCCGGGCGATACCGAGTTTCAGCGTAAAATCGTTGCCCAACTCCTGCGAGAGATTCAACGCCGGGCTGAAGTTGCTGCCGGTAATATCCTGATAGTTGAAACGTAACCCGGGCGTCAGACGGGTTGAATCCGTCAGATCAATATTGTCTTCCATGTAAACGCCGTAAATATCGGCTGAACTGTATTTATCACGTCCGGAGCTGGAAATGCCGGTAACGCTACCGCCAGCCGTGGTGGTTTCGGTATTTGAAGCCGGATCTTTCATGGCCTGATGATTCATTTCCGCGCCGAAGGTCACGGTCTGGCTGACCCACAGATCAAGCGGAATATTGATCTCCGAATGGAGGTTGGTGTCATACAGCGTAATGGTGGAAAAGCCTTCATTAGAGGGGCTGAATATGCCCGCGATCCCCCCGGACAGGCCTTCATTGAGCCGGGTATTGCGTGTTTTTTCAAACTGAACGTAGTTATTCGTGGTCACGCCGTTGTCCCAGGCGCCGGTATATTTCAGGCTGAGCGTTTGGCGATAGATGATATTGGTTTCTTTACCGTAGTATTCCTTCACCAATGTATTGGTATTGGTGTTTTGTGTGTCGCCGGCATACAGGTTGCCCTGGCGGCTATAGCCCATATCAAGTTCGAGTGCCTGCTGCGGCATAAATTCCCAGCGTAGGGCGGAATGGATATCTTTATTAATGAAACCTTCCCGTCCCGACGGATAGGTGCCCGCGTAAGTGCCTGTGCGTGGCGTCGTGTGGCTTTCGTTGATGTCCTGCGCATCCGCCTGGGTTTTATTCCAGTTACCGTAGAGGCGCAGGGTGAGATTATCCGTCAGGGCGCCGTTTAAACTGGCGTTAAAGCGCCGGGTAGCTCCTTCAGATTTGTGTTCCGGCACGTTGTAATAGCTATTGAAACTGCCGTGCCATTCTTTGGTTGCCGGTTTGGTAATGATATTGACCACGCCGCCCATGGCGCCATTACCGTATAGCGCAGCGGCCGGGCCGCGGATAACTTCGATACGGTCTATCATTTCAGGCGGCACCCAGTTGGTATCGCCACGGGTATCGCGTTCGTCGCTCCAGCCATAGCGCACTGAGTTACGGCTGCTAACCGGCATACCGTCAACCAGAATAAGGGTGTTTTCCGGCCCCATGCCGCGAATATCGATTTGGCGGTTATTACCGCGCTGGCCGCTGTTGGAATTACCGGTAAGGTTTACGCCGGGCATGGTACGGATAATTTCAGCAACATCACGCTGGATAGGGTGTTTTTTGATCGCTTCGCTATCAATGATCGACACCCCCGGCGCCTGTAGCGTTTGCTCTCTGGCGGTGACCACCATGGTATTTTCGCTGCTGCTTTTTTCATCGGCATTAACGGCGTTTTTCTTTTGATTGGTGTTGCTGCCCGGGCCTTGTTTCTGCGCTGGTCCGGTATTTGTTTCGTCTGCCAGTGCCTGCGCGATCCCAAGACTGCAAGCAATGAACGAAGCCAGCAGCGAATATTTATACGCAATTTTCATGATGGTATTAATTACCTGCCTGTTAATCGTGATAATGAAAAACATAACTATAATGAGAGTGATTCCTAATTACAATTGAGATTGTACTTATCGGCAGGATAAACGGTGGTGCGGCAGGCGGCCTGGCTGTCACTGATTATACGGCGCGGGAAGGCAATATATTGGGGGGCGGGGCGTTAGCGTCGTCTTTTTTCTCTCGTCTTGAGCATGAACATAAAATGCTGTGCAATTTATGTGGTGAAAGTCCCGTGGTTAATTTTGCAGAGTATTGCTGAAGTCGTTGTGGAATTAAATCGGTTGAATAGGGGGAATTAGCCAAACTGCATGGCGAAGGCCAGGGCGCGTTTTATTATTCTGATAATCGAGGATAGAGGAGAGAACGACAGAAGAGAAATGGTGCGTCCGAGTGGACTCGAACCACCGACCCCCACCATGTCAAGGTGGTGCTCTAACCAACTGAGCTACGGACGCACTGTAAGCAAATTTTCGTCACCGTGGTGAACAGAACGTTGGTGCGTCCGAGTGGACTCGAACCACCGACCCCCACCATGTCAAGGTGGTGCTCTAACCAACTGAGCTACGGACGCATCTTTTTTCTGCCTGTCATGGCTGACAGCGGGGACGAATATTAACGAGCTACCCGCACGCTGGCAAGGGGAAAAATGCAATTTTATCCGCTTATTCATCCGATTGCTGCACGAGTGTGCAGCATGCCGTTTTTTTCTGCATTTGGCGCTGAAATTAACGGCGGGCAGCGCAGTGCTGCCCACCGGGAGAAACCATTAACGTGCAGAGCGGTGCAGAATCAAGCTGGCGGACTGTTTTTGCAGCCAGCGCATGCGCAACGCCATCAGGATAGCCGCAAAGGTCAGGCCGATGATAAAGCCAATCCAAAAACCGCTCGGCCCCATCGCCGGCACCAGAATATCGGTTAACGCCAGTAAATAACCGCTCGGCAGGCCCAGCAACCAATAGGCGGTAAAGGTAATAAAGAAAATCGAGCGGGTGTCTTTGTAACCGCGCAGGATACCGCTGCCAATCACCTGGATCGAGTCGGAAATCTGGTAAAGCGCCGCCAGCAGCATCAAATGCGAGGCCATCATAACCACGGCGGGGTTGTCGTTATACAGTAAGGCAATGGGTTCGCGCAGAATGGCGGTAAACAGCGCGGTGGCGGTAGCCATAGCGATACCCACGCCGATGGACGCATTGGCGGCAATGCGCGCGCCCTCGACGGAGCCTTCCCCCAGGCTATGGCCCACGCGGATGGTCGCCGCCACGCCCAACGACAACGGCAGTACGAACATCAAGGCGCTGAAGTTGAGCGCAATCTGGTGGCCCGCCACGGCGACAATGCCCAACGGCGAAACCAACAGCGCCACAACGGCAAACAGCGTGACTTCGAAGAAAATCGCCAACGCCACCGGCGTGCCAATGCCAATCAGGCGTTTTATCGTCGCCCAGTCTGGCCCCCGGTGTTGGGTCGGCAACAGTTTGATGTCGCGTTGTGACGGCGCGCGTTTGACATACCAGCGCATCATCAGGAACATCAGCCAGTAGACGCTGCCGGTCGCGACGCCGCAGCCGATCCCGCCCAATTCCGGGAAGCCGAATTTGCCGAAAATCAGCACGTAGTTAATTGGGATGTTTATCAGCAGGCCGATAAAGCCAATGATCATCCCCGGTTTGGTTTTTGACAGCCCCTCACACTGATTACGCAGCACCTGGAAGAACAGAAAGCCCGGCGCGCCCCACATAATGGTATGCAGGTAGCCAACGGCTTTTCTTTCCAGTTCCGGATCGATGTTATGCATCATATCGATGACGAATTTGCTGTTGTACAGCACGGCGATAATCAGCACGGAAACCGCAGAAGCCAACCAAAACCCCTGATTGACCTGGTGCGCAATCCGTTCACGCCGCCCGGCACCGTTGAGTTGAGCGATAACCGGCGTTAAGGCCAGCACCAGGCCATGGCCGAAGAGAATGGCCGGCAGCCAGATAGAGGTGCCTACCGCAACCGCGGCCATGTCGGTGGCGCTGTAGGAACCAGCCATGATGGTATCCACTACGCCCATGGCGGTTTGTGAAACTTGCGCAATAATGACGGGAATGGCGAGGGCTAATAAACTACGCGCTTCCTTGAGGTATTTCTGCACGCATACACCTTTGGGGTTATTTATAATAGAGGCAGAGGGCGCCGTGAAGGCGAACAATGAAAGTTGTGAAACATTTTCACAAATATTGTACCTGCTCGGCGTTATGAATCAATCATTGTCATTACCACGGGCCAATGCCTTAACGATTTTTACCGCCGCGGATTTGGTTTTTTTTGCCAAGTGGGGCAAACTTGCTCCAGCGTTGTTGCACACATTGACTGAATAAAGAGGCAAACATGTTTACCGGCATAGTACAAGGCACTGCTCCGTTGGTTGCTATTGATGAAAAACCCAACTTCCGTACCCATGTGATTGATATGCCGGCAGACTTGCTGCCTGGGCTGGAGCTGGGCGCTTCGGTGGCGCACAACGGTTGCTGCCTGACGGTGACCGCGATAGAGGGCAGCCGCGTTAGCTTTGACTTGATCAAAGAAACGCTGCGCCTGACCAACCTTGGGGCGTTGGCGCTCGGTGAGCAAGTGAATGTCGAGCGAGCGGCCAAATTCAGCGATGAGATTGGCGGCCATTTGATGTCCGGCCATATTATCTGCACGGCGGAAATCGCTAAAATCCATACTTCGGAAAATAACCGCCAGATTTGGTTCCAGATCCCTGACGCTGCGCTGATGAAATATGTATTACACAAAGGTTTTATCGGCATTGACGGTATTAGCCTGACGATTGGCGAAGTGATTAATAACCGTTTTTGCGTGCACTTGATTCCTGAAACCCTTGAGCGCACCACCCTGGGTAAAAAACGTCTGGGCGATCGGGTGAATATTGAAATTGATCCGCAAACGCAGGCGGTGGTGGATACCGTTGAGCGGGTGCTCGCCAGCCGAAATGCGGCGGCGGCCGTGGAAGAGGTGGTTGCCAAGCTGTAATGGTGATTATCGCCAGCAATGGAGGTGCTCATGCTGGCGTATTCGCTAACCCGCTCCCTGTCCGGGGGCGGAAGGGAGCAAGGGTTATGCGCAGGCGCCTGGGTTAGCGGGCAACGCGAATGCCGCCAGCAACGCCTTTCGGGCTGAACACCACCTGCCACAGCTGAATATCGCGCGCGCGGAACGCACCGGCACAGGCGTTCAAATAATAACTGAACATCCGTTCGAAACGCTCGGAATAACGTGCGGCTAATTGCGGCCATGCCTGTTGGAAGCGTTCGTACCAGGCCATGAGCGTGCGGTCGTAATCCGCGCCAATATTATGCCAATCTTCCATCACAAAATGCCCTTCGCTGGCATGCGCGATTTGCGTAACCGAAGGAAGGCAGCCGTTCGGGAAAATATATTTGTTGATCCAGGGATCGACATTCATATCGGTGCGGTTTGAGCCAATGGTGTGCAGCAGGAATAAACCATCGGGCTTTAAGTTGCGCTCAACCACGTTGAAATAGGTACGGTAGTTTTTCGGGCCAACGTGTTCGAACATGCCGACGGAAACGATACGATCAAACTGTTGCTGCAGATCGCGGTAGTCCTGCAGCAGAATTTTCACGTCTAGCCCGGCACAGCGTGCCTGCGCCAATTTCTGTTGTTCGGCGGAGATGGTCACGCCGACCACGGAAACGCCAAAGTTTTTGGCGGCATAGGCGGAAAGCCCGCCCCAGCCGCAGCCAATATCCAGCAGGCGCATACCGGGCTGAAGTTGCAGCTTTTCACAGATCAACTGCAGTTTGGCTTCCTGCGCCTGTTCGAGGGTTTTGGCGTCTTTCCAGTACGCGCAGGAATACTGCATGTAGGGATCGAGCATCAGGGTGAACAGATCGTTACCCAGATCGTAATGTTCTTTCCCGACGATCCAGGCGCGCTTTTTCGATTGCAGGTTAACCAGGCGCGCAGTGGCGATACGCAGCGTGTCTTTCAGGTGGTGGGGGAGTTTCCTTTCCAAACCGGCATTGATAACGCGCTGGAAAAAGACATCCAACCGTTCGCACTCCCACCAGCCGTCCATGTAGCTTTCCCCCAGGCCGAGGGAACCTTCCTGGAGGACACGTTTAAAAAAATCAGGGTTTTTAACCTTGATATCGAAAGGTCGTGAGCCATTTATTGCAATACCGGCCATGCTGAGCATTTCATGGGCGATACGATACCATTGGTTATCCTGGATGCTCAGATCTTCTATACACGATGAACTCATAGCTTCTCCATTACCTTTCTTCTGACTTATGGCCCGCTTGAAATAGCTTAGCCAATTTTGCGGGCACATACGTAAACCTACGGAAAAAACCGCGGCGTCTGATATCCGACATGAGCAGAGGAAAACTTTAAGGAGACGCCCGGCGCAAGTGGGCGCAGGGGACACTCATCTTAAAAAACTGTGACGCAATACGCGAGCGCAGTAACTGCTAATAATAAAAGTTATGCAATAGCGTTATGCCCTTCATACTTCAGGTTGGCGGGAGGTGTTGGCTTTTAAACGCCGGGAGATGAATGCGAGAGAGGCAACCTCTCACCGCCGGCCAGCCGCTGGCGGGCGATGCGTCCCGGCGAATTTTTCACCGCAAAACAACGTGACTCACCCCTTCGGCACCCGCGCTGTTTAAGAGCGCGTTGGCGCTTTTATCCTACAACTTGAATTATTTAGGGGATAGCGAACTTATTCGCAATAAAGTATAGGCGCGCCAGGGCGGTTACTCAACTGTAAATCGCACCTGGCAAAAGTATTATCGAGTGATTATTAATAGTGATTATTAATAATGTTAATTATGAAAAAGAGTCGGCGCTAGCGCCCGTGGCACGCTCGCCTGGCTGCGGCTTATCGCGCTGGATAAAATAACCGAGCATCGCCAGCAACACGGTTGAAGCCATCACCGTCACGGTGGCAATCAGTGGGTTTGCAATAAAGGCCGAGACCAGCATGCTGGCAATGAAGCACAGCCCCAACTGCAGTGTGTTTTGCAACGCAGCTGCTTTACCGGTGCCGGTTGGGAAAGGCATCAGCGCGTTGGCAACCACGATCGGGTAAGTGGCTCCGTTCACCAGTGCCATCAGGCAGAAGGGTACCAGCAGGCTGGTCAACGTAGGCTGCGTGAGGGTTGCCACCAGATACAACGCGATCATACTCACGCCATAGGCTATCAGCAGCCATGGTAACAGCGCATTGCCGTTCACGCGTTTGAGCGCGCTGCGGCAACCATATCCCCCCAGTAAGAAAGCCAGAGTCTGGGGTATATAGCTTAAGCCAATGTCGCTTGGCGTGTAGCCCATAGCGCTGAGAATAAACGGCGAACCGGTCAACCAGGCAAAGAAGCCGGCGGAGCAGGCGGCAAACACCATCACATTGCCGCTGAAAATGGGCGAGCGCAGCAGTTGCAGAAAGCTGACTGGCGCCGCGTTATCGCCGCAGGCTTGCGGTAAGCGGCGTTTATCCTTCAGCGCCAGGGTCGGTGCCAGCAACACGACGGTGACGGCCAGTAAAACGGCGAAGATCGCCCGCCAGCCGATGTGGCTTAGCAGCCAGGCGCCCAGCAACGGCGCCAGGGCCGGCGATAATGCTACCAGCGGCATAATGGTGGCGAAAATCTGGTTGGCCTGGCTGCCCCGGTAGCGATCCACCACCAGCGCCTGCCAACTCACCGCGGCTGCACACACGCCGATAGCCTGAATGAAGCGCAGGCACCACAGTTGCAGCGCCGTTTGTACCCACAGCATGCCCAGGCAACCCAGGCCAAATAGCGTCAGGCCGATTAACAACACCGGTTTGCGCCCCAGTTTGTCGGACAGCGGCCCCCACAGCAGTTGAGCAAAGGCAAAGCCGGCTAAAAAAATACTCAGGCTGGCGCTGATCGCACCAGCGGAAATTTGCAGCTCTTGTTGCATGACGCCAAAGGCCGGCAGATACATATCCGTCGCCAGGTAGCCCAGCATACTTAGGCCGGAAAGGTAAAAAAGTAGTCCAAAATTACGCATTTAATGCTCTCGTTGGTTCTTTATGCTAGAGGTTTTGCAGCGGCGTCAGTCTAACCGGCTGGATCTTCGCTTGTGAAACGCTAATATTTGCAAGGTGCTATGAAAAAATTTGAAGGCAAAATATGTGGTCTGAATACTCACTTGAGGTGGTGGATGCCGTTGCGCGTACCGGCAGCTTTAGCGCTGCGGCGCAGGAACTGCACCGGGTGCCTTCTGCGGTCAGCTATACGGTGCGCCAACTGGAACAATGGCTGGCGGTGCCACTGTTTGAACGGCGCCATCGCGATGTTGAATTGACCCCGGCTGGTGCGCTGTTTGTGCAGGAAGCGCGCGTGGTTATAAAAAATATGCTCGATACGCGCCGCCGTTGCCAACAGGTGGCAAACGGCTGGCGCGGGCAGTTGAAAATCGCGCTGGATATCATCGTTAAACCCCAGCGCAGCCGCCAATTGATCCTGGATTTTTATCGTCACTTTCCGGATGTGGAGCTGATGCTGTATCCCGAGGTGTTCAACGGCGTGTGGGACGCACTGGCCGACGGGCGGGTGGATATGGCGATTGGCGCCACCCGTGCCGTGCCGGTGGGCGGTGGTTTTAGTTTCCGCGATATGGGGTTTATGAACTGGCTGTGCGTGGTCAGCCCCGATCACCCATTGGCGCAATACGTCGGGCCGCTGCAGGATGATCAACTGCGCCAGTTCCCGGCGCTGATGCTGGAGGATACCTCGCGCAACCTGCCCAAACGCGTGACCTGGGCGCTGAATAATCAGCGGCGGCTGGTTGTGCCGGATTGGGTATCGGCGATCGACTGCCTGCGCAGTGGATTATGCATGGGCATGGTGCCTGCCCACCGCGGGCGGCCTTTGATCGCCCGCGGCGAACTGCATGAACTGCAACTGGAAGAGGCCTATCCGCCCAGTGCTTGCTGCCTGACCTGGCAGCAGCAGGCATTGGCGCCGGCGATGGCCTGGCTATTAGAGTATCTTGGCGATAGCGAAACGCTGAATCAGGAGTGGCTTAGCGAGCATACGCCGGGGGATGCATGCCCCGGCGCGTATGCTTAACGGCGGTAGTCGATAAACGGGCCGTCGGCCACGGAGCGGCGCTCAACCAGCTTAGGGTGCACTTCAATCACTTGCGATGTTTCACGCTTGCTGATAATGCGGTCAAGCAACATGGCGAACGCCATCTCGCCCAGGCGCTCTTTTGGCTGGTGAATGGTCGTCAACGCCGGGCTAAAGTAGCGCGCATTGCGCACGTTGTCATAGCCAATGACGGAAATGTCTTGCGGCACCCGCAGGCCAAGTTCGTCCGCGGCGCAGATCGCCCCCATCGCCATAATGTCGCCCCCGCAAAACACAGCGGTCGGGCGGTGTTTCTGCGACAGTATCTGGTGCATGGCCTGGTAGCCGGATTCCGGCTCGAAATCCCCTTGCACAATCCACTCTTCACGCACCGCGATATTGGCTTCCTGCAGCGCTTTCAGGAAGCCCTGGTGGCGGCCGCCGCCGGTGTTGCGCGACAGCTGGCCGGGGATAATGCCAATGTCGCGGTGCCCACGCTCGATCAGGTAACGGCCGGCCAGATAGCCGCCTTCAAAGGCGTTGTCCAGAATGGTGTCGGTGAAGTCGCCACGCGCCGAGCCCCAGTCCATCACCACCATGGGAATATTACGGTAGTCTTCCAGCATGCCCAGCAGCTGCTCCGGGTATTCTGAACACATCACCAACAGGCCATCGACGCGCTTTTGCGCCAGCATCGCCAGGTAAGCGCGCTGTTTGTCCAGGTTATTATGGGAGTTGCACAAAATCAGCGTGTAGCCTTTGCTGTAACAGCTGTTTTCGACGGCTTCGATCACTTCGGCAAAGTAGGGAGCTTCGCTGGAGGTCGCCAGCAGGCCGATGGACTTGGTGTGGTTGACCTTCAGGCTACGGGCCACGGCGCTTGGGGAATAATGCAGTTCCTTGATGGCTGCCCATACGGCCGCTTTGGTTTCTTCGGCGACGAAACGGGTTTTATTGATGACGTGGGAAACGGTGGTGGTGGAAACGCCCGCGCGTTTGGCCACATCTTTTATCGTTGCCATGTAAAGAATGACTCCTGGATTCGCATGTTACAGCATGTAAGCGCATTGTTAATCGTTTGCGTGCATATAACTCTCCTCAAAAAAGCGAAAACTGAGTTTTTAATGTGGAAGTCGTCAGCGCTTGGTGAGTGAGGGCTCTTTTGCCGGTGCACAGCAGTGAACTGCGAATTTTGGCCTATCTTGAGAAAAAGTGAAAGGGCTAATCAACATTAATCATGTTCCGCCGCCAGGCCGGGCAGGTTTTTGCCGGCCCGGCAATAACGGCGCGTGCCGCGGATGGCGCTCGCTGCGTCGCGGCGTTGTCATTGCACAAGATTTTATCGGCAAACTGTGGGAGAATCATTGACGTATTAATATACCCTTCATACTTCGAGCCGCAGGTGCGTTGGCTTTCCTCGCTCACCCCAGTCACTTACTCCAGTAAGCTCCTGGGGACTCGCTGCGTTGCCGCCTGCCTGCAACTCGAATTATTTTGGGTATATAATGGCTTTTATGCTCGAACCAGCCAATCTGATAAGGAGTTTGTTGATGGATACCGATCTGAAGTTATCGCTGTTTACGACGGTGTGTGCGCTGGCGATGATTATTATCTTTAGCTTTACCGCTGTGATGCACTGATCCCCTGACATAAAAAAAGGCGCAGCCTGGCTGCGCCTTTTGCTTTCCTGCCATCTTACGCCAGGTTTTCTGCCACAAATGCCCAGTTGACCAACGCCCAGAAGTTTTCCAGGTAGTTGGGGCGAGCATTGCGATAATCGATATAGTAGGCGTGTTCCCACACATCCACAGTCAGCAGCGGTTTGTCATCACCAGTCAGCGGGGTCGCTGCGTTGGAGGTGTTGACGATAGCCAGGCTACCATCTGCTTTTTTCACCAGCCAGGTCCAGCCGGAGCCGAAGTTGCCGATGGCAGATTTGGTGAACGCCTCTTTGAACTGGGCGAAAGAGCCGAAGGATTGGTTGATGGCATCCGCTACCGCGCCGCTAGGTTCACCGCCGCCTTGTGGCGACAGGCAGTGCCAATAGAAGGTGTGGTTCCATACCTGTGCGGCGTTGTTGAACACGCCGCCGCTGGCGGTTTTGATGATATCAACCAGGGATTTCCCTTCAAACTCGCTGCCTTTCACCAAATTGTTCAGATTAACCACGTAGGTGTTATGGTGCTTGCCATAGTGGTATTCCAGCGTTTCGGCGGAAATGTGCGGCTCGAGGGCGTTCTTTGCATACGGTAATGCAGGTAATTCAAACGACATTGCTTTCTCCTTTTTATTTACAACGACTGCTTCGGCGGCGGCCGTAGTACTGGGTGCCGCCGCCGTAAAAGAGAGTTGTTATATTTTTTGTGTGGATATTAATCTTAACAACTTTGCCGGTGAAAAAAAGGTTTAAAGTGTGCTAACTGTCTGATTGATTAAAGCATCGGCAGGATCGGGATAACAATACGGCAGGCTGAAGCCGCCGGCCGTAGGAGGGGATTAGCGGATGGTGCTTGGCGTAACGACGCGGCGTGCGCCGATATAATGGTTTTGCCAGTAGTCGTTATCCAACTGGCTGATGCGGATCTCTTCGCCGGTACGTGGCGACTGAATAAATTTGCCATTGCCCAAATAAACACCAACGTGATCGGCTGCGCCGCGGTTATTGATGCGGAAGAACACTAAATCGCCGCGTTCCAGCTCGCTGCGACTGATCGGCGCGGCATCGCGTAGGTGATACATTTCATTGGCGGTACGCGGCATTTTTATCTTCACCACGTCTTTATAGGCGTAATAAATTAGGCCGCTGCAGTCAAAGCCGGTCATTGGCGATGCGCCCCCCCAGCGGTAGGGTTTCCCCATTTGATCCAACAGTTTTGCCATCGCGGTTTGTTTGGCATGCTGATAACGTTTTTTGTGGGCGGGGCTAAGTTTGAGCGGTTTTTCAGCGCCAAGCAGTTTGGCGGTGGCGATGCCGGCTTCACGGTGCCGGCCGTAGCCTTTTTTATAGCCCTTTTTCGGCGGCGTGACTTTTATTTTTGTTACGCGTTGCGTTTTGCTAACGCTTTTACGCAGGCGGGCGGTCTTTTTTTCGCTGTGCTGGGTTAATTCATGCTTTACTGTTTTTTGCGGGGCGGCCACTTTGGCTTTTTTACCGGCTTTGTCCTGCTTCTTTTTCTTGCGATCGTCAGCTCGGGCATCATTAACGTGGCTTTTTCGCTGCTCGGCAGAAACGCGAGCCTGCGGCGCAGCATGCGCCAGGTTGAAGAAGAGCATAGTAAAGAGCATCACAAAGAGCGTAAACAGTGAACGCATTTTGATATTACCAACCTTGGTCCCGAAGCTTGCCACAAAAGGATTACAGTATTCCCGATAATCGTCATATAAAACAGAGCAGAACCTAAAAATAATAATGCATATTGTGAGAAAAAGTTAATAGCCTTTAATACCCTTCATACTTCGCGCTGCAGGTGCGTTGATTTTGTACGTTAGGCCGCCCCCCTATGCGGCTGCGCGCAGTTGGCGCTTTTTCCGGCAATGCAAATTATTTGCTAAGGTAAGGCTAAAATGTGTCATTAGCATGTATAAAAAAACAACGGCAGGCTGCAGTAAAAATATAGTAGTGAAACGGGCTGATTAAAAATGTTATTCTGCGCGCATATTTCTACCGGAATGGCGCGGCCCGTGCAGCACGAGCGGCGCCTGGATAATACCCTTGTTAAAGATGGTGTTTTCTTGCCCCGGTTCCAGCCGCTACAATAGTGAATGTGATGTAAGTTGTAGCCATTACGTGGCTTGAGGAAGCAATAAATGACGACGATTGAAAAAATTCAACAGCAGATTGCCGGCAATCCGATTCTGTTGTACATGAAAGGCTCGCCGAAACTGCCAAGCTGCGGTTTTTCCGCGCAGGCCGTCCAGGCGCTGTCTGCCTGTGGCGAACGTTTCGCCTATGTTGATATCCTGCAAAACCCGGATATCCGCGCTGAATTGCCGAAATATGCCAACTGGCCGACTTTTCCCCAGCTCTGGGTTGACGGCGAATTGGTTGGCGGCTGTGACATCATCATCGAAATGTACCAGCGCGGCGAGTTGCAGCAACTGATCAAAGAAACCGCAGAGAAGTACAAAGAACAGGAAAACCAGCAGCCTTAATGGCGTTGGCAGTAAAAAACAGGGCGGCCAATTGGCCGCCCTGTGTGTTTTAACGCGTTAGCAATCCTCGGCGACGGCCATTGGCCAACCGCCAAGGCGCTTCCAGCGGTTAACCAATTCGCAAAACAGCAGGGCGGTTTGCTCTGTGTCGTACAAGGCAGAGTGGGCCTGGCTGCTGTCAAACGGCATGCCTGCGGCAATACAAGCCTTGGCCAGCACGGTTTGCCCCAGCACCAAACCGCTGAGCGCCGCCGTATCGAAGGTCGCAAACGGGTGGAACGGGTTGCGCTTAAGCCCGGCGCGTTCAGCCGCCGCCATCAGGAAGCTGTGATCAAAGGTCGCATTATGCGCCACGATGATCGCCCTGTTGCAGCCCTGATCTTTGATGCCTTTACGCACGGCTTTAAAAATAGCATGCAGCGCATCGTATTCACTCACCGCGCCACGCAGCGGATTGTGTGGATCGATCCCGTTAAACGCCAGCGCTTCGGGCTGCAGGTTGGCGCCTTCGAACGGTTCAACGTGGAAGTGTAGGGTTTCATCCTGCTGTAGCCAGCCGTTTTCATCCATTTTCAGCGTGACGGCGGCGATTTCCAGCAATGCATCGGTTTTGGCGTTGAAGCCTGCGGTTTCAACGTCAATCACTACGGGGTAAAAACCCCGAAAACGGCCACTCAGGGCGTTAAGATCACTTTTTTCTGCCATTAGTTTCTTATCTTCATCGAATACAGCGCGCATTATTGCAAATTTTGCGCCGTGATGCAGGGGATAAAAAGAAGGGCGCTGAGCGCGCCCTGGAGGAATTAATCAGTTGCCGAGGCCATGGCCTGCATGTTTGTTTTCGATCAACTCGATTTTATAGCCGTCCGGATCTTCAACAAAGGCAATCACCGTGGTGCCGCCTTTGACGGGGCCAGCTTCTCGTGTGACCTTGCCGCCGGCAGCGCGGATGCTGTTGCAGGTTGCTGCCACGTCATCGACGCCCAGCGCCAGATGCCCGAACGCGCTGCCCATCTCATAGCTGTCAACGCCCCAGTTGTAAGTCAGTTCAATGACAGCACCTTCACTTTCATCGGTATAGCCTACAAACGCCAGCGAATATTTGTATTCCGGATTTTCGCTGGTACGCAGCAAGCGCATCCCTAATACCTTGGTGTAAAAGTCGATGGCGCGTTGCAGGTCCCCGACGCGGATCATGGTATGGAGTAAGCGCATAATATCCTCTGATGATGGCTAATTAGGCCGCCGAGCTTAACCGCGAGCGGCTTGGAAAGACTTAGGCTGTGTCCCGCAATAGGTCGTGATGCCGTCGTTGCGACCAAAGCCCGTCATCAAGGCTTCGGGCGCAGGGCATAGTGGGCCTATGTTCAAGCCCGATAACGCAGAGGACGGGCTTTGGGGGCACGACCCTCCGGGCTGGTGCCATTGGGCCGCGCTCCTGCGTTGCTCGCCGTTTATTTGGGCCCGCCAAACCACACGGCTTGCGCCTTGACGCGCAGCCCAATGACCGCCAGCGGCATTCGCGCACTATTGCGGGACACAGCCTAGTATAGCCTTGCGCCAGAAGGGAATTCAATGCAGGCCGCCCTGCGGATAACCGCCGTTGTGAAATCAAGCATCAGTTACACCTCGTTTTGCAAAAAGCGCAGCAGCAGTTGCCACAGATGTTGCGCCGCCGGTGTAAAACGACGATCCGAATTGCGCAGCAGGTGGCATTGCGATTCGCGCGCAATGGGATGATCGATCGGCACCGCAACCAGCGAATGGTCTTTCAAATGAATGCCAGCCGCCCGCGCCGTCATAAAGGAAACGCCCAGCCCGGATGCGCTCAGGGTCAGCGCGGTGGAAAACAGGTTGCAGCGGTAAGCGGGGGTGAACAGCATCCCTTTGCTTTGGAACATGGCGTTCATATGCCGTTGCAGACCGAACACGTCGCTGAGGGCAATCAGCCGGTGCTCCATCAATGTTTCAATAGTCACGCTACGGTGTTGTGCGATGACATGTTCCGGGTTGACGATGGCGCAAATCGGCCCCCACGGGAAACTGTGCCGTTTCAGCTCCGGATTGCCGATCGGCCCGAACGCCAGCGCCATATCGGCCTCGCCGCGGATGATTTCGGTCATCATGGCCTGCATGCTGCCGGACAAAATATCGACAAACACATCGGGGTAGGCGGCGGAGAATACGGTTAACACATGATGCACGAAGTCTTCGATCAGACCAGGGCCCACGTGGAGAATGACCGAACCGCCTTGCATGTAACGCAGATCTTTCAGGTGGCGCTCCAGCTTTTCACGCCGCAGGCGGGTCTGATAGAAATCTTCCGCCAGCAGCTTGCCCGCTTCCGTCAAGACTACGTTGCGCCCCCGCCGCTCCAGCAGCGGCAACTGTAGCGAACGCTCAAGGATAGCGATTTGCCGGCTGATCACCGAAGGGTTGACGCCCAGAATGTCGGCCGCCCGGCGGATCCCGCCCTGGATGCCGACTTCGTAAAGATAGCTTATCTGCTTTTCGTGGAACAACGGGCTTCAGCCTCCGCGTAACCGTTGCTTTCAGGGCAACAATAAAGTGTTTAAAACCACATTTATATTACCTACGCATATGGACATAATCAAAAAAACGCACAAATGACCAACAACCTGCAGTATAAGGTCATATTGCACCAGGATGGTGCTTCATTGTGGGACGATGCGCGTTATTATGGTGCGGTTATCGTGCCTGCCACCCTTAATTATAATAAATATAGGGGATGGCGTAACCGCTAATAAACGACGTTGCATGTTTTCTTCTTTCTATTTTTTTGGGATAGCATGAGCAACGCACGGCTTATTATGGAATAACCTGCCGCATTATTTATAAAGTACAGGTGATGATTTTTTGTTAAATCGGCATTCGGCCTTTTTAATTTTACATCAGGAGATAGGGTAAGTATGGCAGATATAAATTCGGCAGAAGAGAAGGTAACTTCTGCAAACGATGAGTGGCGTGTGGGAAAAGGGGCCTATCTGGCGCTGATTCTGGTCGTTTTATTATTTTCCGGCTTGTTTTTTAAAGTCGATGGCATGAAGTGGCTGGGCGCGTTTGACTTCACCACGCTCGGCGGCGCATTCGGCACCATGAAGGATCCCACTACCAATACCTTCCTCGGCGCCGGCGGCGTCAGTGCCAAAGCGGGCTTTCTGTTCGCGTTGTCGTTAACGCCGACGGTGATGCTGGCGTTGGGATTGCTGGAGATTTTTACCCACTATGGGGCGATCCGCGCAGCGCACCGCTTGCTCACCCCGCTGCTGAAACCGATACTTGGCATCCCCGGCTATACCGGGCTGGCGTTAATTACCGATTTGCAAAGTACCGATGCCGGTGCGGCGTTAAGCAAAGAGCTGTATGACAATAAGCAGGTCACTAAAAAAGATGTGGTGATCATGGGCGCCTGGCAATATTCGGGCGCAGGCTTGATCAATAACTATTTCGCCATTGGCTCTGCATTGTTTGCCTCTTTAACGTTGCCGGTGATTCTTCCGCTGGTGGTGATGTTTGTATTGAAATTCGTCGGCGCGGCATTTGTACGGGTTATTTTAAATACGGTGTATAAAAAGGACTTCGACAATGAGTAATGCAACAAAGGTCACTAATAACCCGTTTGATATTTTCGTGATTGGTGCGCGCAAAGGCTTCAATATCGCCATCAATAACTTATTGCCCAACGTTCTGATGGCCTATGTTATTTCGGAAATGCTGAATCTGCTCGGCGTAATGGGCATCATCGGCAAACTCTTTGCGCCGTTGATGGGGCTGCTGGGGTTGCCCGGCGAGGCGGTTACCGTGCTGCTGACGGCCTGGCTTTCGTCATCGGCAGGCACCGGGGTGGCGGTGAGCTTGCTAACAAAAGGCACGCTGGATGTCATGCACATTACCATCCTGGCGCCGGCGATTTTCCTGATGGGCTCGCAGTTGCAGTATATGGGGCGGTTACTCGGGGTGGCCGACGTGCCGAAGAAATATTGGCCGCTGTTGATGCTGACCAGCATCTTAAATTCAGTGATAGCAATGATTATTATGCGGATTTTTGCCTAGTTAGCGCCGTAAGGCACACTAGCATCGCCGCCTGCGGCGCTCGCATGGGTTGGGCGCCGCAGGATCACGGTTCCTGTTTACCAGCAAGTAGGAGAGTTAACGCGTGTCCAAAACAGTAGAGCACTACCGCCATCTGCACCAGATCCCCGAGTTGGCTTTTGAAGAATTCAAAACCTCGGCTTATATCGCACAAAAGCTGGAAGAGGCCGGTTTTACCCTGACGCGAAATGTGAATGGCACCACCGGCATTATCGCCGAGTTGGACAGCGGTCTGCCGGGGCCGGTATTGGCGCTGCGGGCGGATATGGATGCTCTGGGGCACATTATTGACGGCCAACCTTGTGCGCGCCATACCTGCGGCCATGACGGCCATTCATCGGTGATGTTGGCGGCCGCACAGGAAATTATCGCCGAGGACACAGTGAAACGCGGCAAGCTGAAGATCATCTTCCAGCCGGCCGAAGAGGTGGGCGCCGGCGCACTGGCGATGACAGAAAATGGCGCACTCGACGATGTGGAAATGATCCTGGGCTTCCACCTGCGCCCGTTGGAAGAGTGCCCGATGGGGCAGGCGGTTGCGGCCATGTATTATTCCGCTTCGGCAACGGTGGAAGCGGTATTCACCGGGGTGCCGGCGCACGCGGCGCGTCCGCACCTGGGGGTGAACGCCCTGGATGCCGCGGCGGCGGCGGTGCAGGCGGTCAATGCCATTCATTTGGCGCCGAATCTGACCTATAGCGCCAAGGCGACGCGCTTTATCAGCGACGCCGGCGTTACCAATGCCATTCCCGGTGAAGCACGCGTCTGCTGGGATTTGCGCTCCCAGTTCAATGAACCGATGGAAACGTTGAAAACCAAAGTGCAGCGGGCGATCAACCACAGCGCCGCCGCGTTTGGCGCAACGGTTGCGATCCAAATCCTTAAAGAGATGCCAGCCGCCGAAATCAGTAGTGAAATGACGGCATTGATCGCCGAATCAATCACTGACGTGCTGGGGCCACAGGGGCTGGTGGCGGAAAAAACCACGCCGGGCAGTGAAGATTTCTTCCATTATCCGCTGCGGATTGCCAATGTGAAGGCCGGGTTTTGGGGCCTGGGCGTTAATCTGACGCCGGGGTTGCATCATCCGGAGATGAAATTTGAACTGTCCGCGCTGGAAACCGGCGTGCAGGTATTTAAAGCCTGTGTGAAAAAAGTGCTTGGTTGATTCCCCTGCGCCGGGGGCAACGTTCCCCGGCGCGCTTTCCTCTCTCTTGCCTGGTATTTCCGCTTTGCATTATTTTTTCAGCCGGCGGTAAAGCCACTTGCCAGCGTTGCCGAATACGTCTTCAATTAACATGAGGTATGTACCTCACCGGGCCAGCGCCTGGCAAACAGGAGGATGTGTGGCGCAGCAACTTGAGTTTTTCGATATCCCCAGCCCATGCCGCGGTATTTGTCAAACCGACGAGCGTGGCTTTTGCCGTGGCTGCATGCGCAGCCGTGAAGAACGCTTTGGCTGGCTGCAAATGAACGATGCGCAAAAGCGCGACGTGCTGCGTCTGTGCCGCCAACGCTTCCTGCGCCAGCAGCGCGCCGCGAAACAGCCGGATGAACCGCAGCCAGAACAACCCTCTTTATTTTAACTTTCAGCCTGTTGGCATGCTGCTTGCAGCGCTGTGTTTTGCTTTCCCTACGCGAGCCGGCTTGTGTATGCTGTGCAAAACGTTGTCATGGAGTGTGCAGATGCTGAACCGTATCCAACTCGCGCCGCAGGGGCCTCAATTATCACGGATGATCTGCGGATACTGGCGGTTGCTGGCGTGGGGGATGTCGCCGCAACAACGGCTGGCTTTTATTGAGCAGCATCTTGAATTGGGCATCACCACCGTCGATCATGCCGACATTTATGGCGATTACGGCTGCGAAAAGGCCTTTGGCGAAGCCATTCGTCTCAAACCGGCGCTGCGCCAGGCCATGGAGCTGGTGACCAAGTGTGGTATTGTGACAACCGCCAGGCCAGGCAACCCCATTGGCCACTACGATACCAGCCGGCAGCATATTGTGCGCAGCGCCGAGCAATCCTTGGTTAACCTGCATACCGATTACCTTGATGTTTTATTGATCCACCGCCCGGATCCGTTGATGGATGCCGATGAACTGGCCGAGGCCTTTGTCGCGCTGCATCAAAGCGGCAAGGTGCGCTATTTTGGCGTCTCTAATTTTACTCCGGCGCAGTTTACTCTGTTGCAATCCCGGCTGCCGTTCTCGCTGGTGACCAACCAGGTAGAGATCTCACCGATCCATCAGGCCAACATTCAGGATGGTGTGCTGGATCAGTGCCAGCAGTTGCGTATCCGGCCGATGGCGTGGTCTTGCCTGGGCGGCGGGCGCCTGCTTAGCGCGCCGGAATATCACCACCTGCGTAAAGAATTACGCTTGGTTGCTGAAGAAATCGGCGCGCAAACGCTGGAACAAGTGGTCTATTGTTGGGTGATGCGCCTGCCTTGCGCGCCATTACCGATCATCGGCTCCGGCAAGATAGAACGTGTGCGTTCAGCGCTGCTGGCACAGGATCTGGTGATGAACCGCCAGCAGTGGTTCCGCATTCGCAAAGCGGCCCTGGGCTATGATGTGCCGTAGTGGGGTAGCGGTACGCTAAAAATAACGAGAATTAATTGCACCGCCGACTAAAAGCTTGCGGCCTAATAATATCAAAATGTTATTTGGGCACGGTAATAATGCCGTAAGCAGGGCTGGAAACCACCGGTATGTGGCTGGATTAAGTAAAATGACGGGTGCGATGGGGAGAATTTATTCGCCATAGCGGTGCGTTAAGCGGACAGAGCAATTATTTATATGTAGAATGGTATAAGCTGACTAAATAAGTGGCTATATTATGTAAATTAATATTCGTTGCTAATCATAGGCTGCACTCTGGGAGCAGGATGTGAATATACTTTTTATAAAGGAGGAAAAGTGGAGTCAACATTAGGTTCGGACTTGGCGCGCTTGGTTCGTGTTTGGCGTGCATTGATTGACCATCGGCTTAAACCGTTGGAACTGACACAAACACACTGGATTACGCTGCATAATATCAATCGGTTGCCGCCGGAGCAGTCGCAAATTCAGTTGGCAAAGGCAATTGGTATTGAGCAACCTTCTCTGGTGCGGACATTGGATCAGTTGGAAGAGAAAGGGCTGATTACCCGCCACACCTGCGCGAACGATCGGCGTGCCAAACGCATCAAGTTGACAGAGACCGCAGAACCCATAATTCGGGAACTGGACAATGTTATCACGTCTACACGGCGTAAAATCTTGAATGGAATCTCTGACGAAGAAGTACAACTGCTAATAAAACTGATTGGACAACTGGAAAGAAACATCACGGAACTCCAGGACAAACAATAATATAGTGATGTGATTGAATGAGAATAATTTACAGCACCAGATACCGAAACGGAGGCTTTTAGCCTCCGTTTTATCTTATTGACCGATAGCGTCTTATAGCAATGTATATAACGCATCGCATAAAGCGGTGATAATAAGTGGTAAATACGGCTGCGATCGTGCATACCCCGGCTTGCCGCCCGGCAGGCGAAGGCCTGCTTGCCTTCATGTCGCGCCGCTTGGGCCAGCGCAAAAAAAACCAGCCAGAGTTCACTGGCTGGTATCGTTTAGTTTTTTTAGCCGCGCATCGCCACGCTTACAGCGGGGATACCGTCAGCGTATTGCCGCTGCGTGCCATACGTACGCGCTGGCCAGGGCTAAATTTGGTATTACCGGCCTTCTGAACCACAACAATGTTTTCTTTGTTGTCGGTTTTGATCTCCAATTCATAACCGGATGTCCGGCCCGCAAGTTCACCAACGCTGTTACCTGCCACGCCGCCGGCGACTGCGCCCGCTGCGGTTGCCAACGTCCGCCCGGTGCCACCGCCTATCGTGTTGCCCAGCAGGCCGCCCAGAACGGCACCGCCCACGGCACCGATGGTGTTGGAGCTTTCATCGCCCTGGATTTTCACCGGACGAACGGATACCAGCGTACCGTAAGTTACGGTCTGAATCTGTTTTGCCTGGGAGGAAGAATAGACATCGCCTGACATGGATTCATTGGCACAACCCGCCAGCGTAACTGCAGCGATGGCAACCACGATAAGACGTTTGATCATATAAAACTCCTGAGTTTAATAGTCCGTAACCTGACCAGACCATCCAGGCCAGATTCAGAGAACATAATAGGTCAAAGTATGGCCTAAAGCTACGCGGCTCACCCTGCCATTCTGCTTTGCAGCTTAACGCTGCGCGATTCAACCAATAATAAACGGCTGTTTATGTTTATCATAAGATTATCGGCTATTGCAGAGCAACGAGTTAGTACCGTTAAGACTGCCCGGCAAGGGGGGGAAGTCAATGCACGGAATTAGGAAAATCATAATAATTCATAGCGTTAATTAAAAAATTCTGGTTTAGTGAGCGGGATGGCAACGTATTTTCCCCGTGATGGGTTAAAGGATGTGGTTATGAAGTCAGGCCGCTATATAGGGGTTATGTCTGGCACCAGCCTGGACGGCATTGATGTCGTACTGGCCGCGATAGACGGGCGAATGGTGGCGCAGCAAGCCAGCTACAGCCACCCGATACCGATAGCGTTAAAGAAGGCTATTCTCGGCATGTGCCAGGGGCAACCAACAACGCTGTCGGCGGTGGGGCATCTGGATGCTCAGCTGGGCAACCTGTTTGGCGAGGCGGTGCTGGGGCTGCTGCGGCAAACCGGCGTGCCGGCGCATGAGGTGACCGCTATCGGCTGTCATGGGCAGACCGTGTGGCATGAGCCGGAAGGCGACATGCGCTTTTCCATGCAGCTTGGGGACAATAACCGGGTGGCGGCGCTGACCAACATTACCACCGTGGGGGATTTCCGCCGCCGCGACATGGCTTACGGCGGGCAGGGCGCGCCGCTGGTGCCGGCGTTTCACCAGGCGCTGCTGGCGCACCCGGATGAGCGGCGCATGGTGCTGAATATTGGCGGCATCGCTAACCTTTCTCTGTTGTTGCCGGGCCTGCCGGTGCGTGGTTTCGATACCGGGCCGGGCAATATGCTGTTGGATGCCTGGGTTTGGCGCCACCGCGCCAAACCGTACGATAAAGACGCCGCCTGGGCTCTGCAAGGGCGCGTCAGCCTGCCTCTGCTGCAACAAATGTGCGGCGATCCTTATTTCGCGCTGCCGGCGCCGAAAAGCACCGGGCGTGAACATTTCAATATCGGCTGGCTGGAACAGCAGATGTCCACGATGCCGGCCATCGCCCCCGTGGATGTGATGGCCACACTGGTTGAACTGACGGTGGTGACGATCTGTGAGCAGGTGTTGTTGGCCGGCGGCTGCGATCGGCTGCTGGTTTGCGGCGGCGGGGCGCGTAATCCGCTGTTGATGGCGCGGCTGTCTGCGCTGTTGCCGGGAACGGAAGTCAGCCCGACCGACAGGTTTGGCGTTAGCGGCGACGATATGGAAGCGCTGGCCTTCGCCTGGTTGGCGTTCCGCACGCTTTCCGGCCAGCCCGGCAATCTGCCGTCGGTCACCGGCGCCAGCCGCGAAACCTTACTGGGTGGGATTTATCCGGTTTTCCCTTCGGGCGGTAACCCGCGGTGTTAGGATAAAAGCGATTCCCCCACTATCAGGCCGGCGCATAGCGTGGTATGCCCGGCAGGAGCGAGCGATGAAAAAAATCATGATAACCGCCGGCACCCTAGCGTTGGCGGGTTGCAGCTACTTTTTACCGCAAAAAGGGCAGGTTTTGCATTACCAGTGCGGCACGACACCGTTGACGGTCACCCTGGCAGCCAAGGACAGAACCGCCAACTTCCTGCTGGACGGTGAACAACTGCACCTGAAACAGGTGCTGGCGGCATCCGGCGCCAGGTACAGCGACGGCAAATATACCTTCTGGTCCAAGGTCCAACATGCGCAGGTGGCGCGTAACGACAACGTTATCATCAGCGACTGCGTGCTGGTCAACTAAGCGGCAACCCCGCCCGCGTTATTGAGATTCCGTGGCGGTGGGCGCAGAATGGGGCCACGAATTCTCTGGTTGGTTGATACACCAAATGACTGAAAATACAGATTTTGATATCGCGGATCTCCGCCGCGAATACACCCGCGGCGGCCTGCGCCGCGGCGATTTGACCACAAACCCGTTGGATCTGTTCGAGCGCTGGCTGAAACAGGCTTGCGAAGCGCGGTTGGCCGATCCCACCGCCATGTGCGTGGCCACGGTTGATGAAACTGGCCAGCCTTACCAGCGTATCGTGTTGCTCAAACATTTTGATGACAACGGGCTGGTGTTCTATACCAACCTGGGTAGCCGCAAAGCGCAGCAGTTGGCCCACAATCCGAAAATCAGCCTGCATTTTCCCTGGCATATGCTGGAGCGCCAGGTGAGCTTCTTGGGCACGGCGCAGCGCCTGTCGCCGTTGGAAGTGATGAAATACTTCCACAGCCGGCCGAAGGACAGCCAGATCGGCGCCTGGGTTTCCCGCCAGTCATCGCGTATTTCCGCCCGCGGCGTGCTGGAAAGCAAATTCCTCGAAATAAAGCAAAAGTTCCAACAGGGCGAAGTGCCGCTGCCCAGTTTCTGGGGCGGCTACCGCGTCAGTTTCGATTCCGTCGAGTTCTGGCAAGGGGGCGAACACCGTCTGCACGACCGTTTTCTGTACCAACGCGAAGGCAATGAGTGGAAAATCGACCGCTTGGCGCCGTAGGTATGGAAATATCCCTTTAAGCGCTGGCACTGTTGCCGCTGGCGCTTTATCCTATGCGCTACCCAAATTTTTGATTTCGCCACCGGGCGAAAACCGTGCGCCAATAACGGCACTTTTGTTGATACATGGAGACATTGATGGCGAGCAGTAACTTGATTAAACAACTGCAAGAGCGGGGCCTCGTTGCCCAGGTTACGGATGAGGAAGCGTTAGCAGAGCGACTGGCGCAGGGGCCAATTGCACTGTATTGCGGTTTCGATCCGACCGCTGACAGCTTGCACTTGGGCCATCTGGTTCCGCTGCTGTGCCTGAAGCGTTTCCAACTGGCCGGCCACAAGCCGGTGGCGCTGGTGGGCGGGGCGACCGGTTTGATTGGCGATCCGAGCTTTAAAGCGACGGAACGCAAGCTGAACACCAACGAAACCGTCAACGAATGGGTAGAGAAAATCCGCAAGCAGGTTTCCCCGTTCCTTGATTTCGATTGTGGCGCCAACAGCGCGGTGGCGGCGAATAACTACGATTGGTTTGGCGGCATGAACGTGCTGACCTTCCTGCGCGATATCGGCAAACACTTCTCCGTGAATCAGATGATCAACAAAGAAGCGGTCAAGCAGCGCCTGAACCGCGACGATGTGGGGATCTCCTTCACCGAATTCTCCTACAACCTGCTGCAGGGCTACGATTTCGCCGAGCTGCACGGCCGCCATCAGGTTGAGCTGCAAATCGGGGGCTCAGACCAATGGGGCAACATCACCTCCGGCATCGACCTGACCCGTCGTCTGCACCAAAAACAGGTGTTCGGCCTGACCGTGCCGTTAATCACCAAAGCCGATGGCACCAAATTCGGTAAAACCGAAGGCGGCGCCGTGTGGTTGGCTCCGGAAAAAACCAGCCCGTACAAATTCTACCAGTTCTGGATCAACACTGCGGACGCCGATGTTTACCGCTTCCTGAAGTTCTTCACCTTCCTGAGCCTGGAAGAGATCGACGCGTTGCAGGCCGAAGATGCGAACAGCGGCAAAGCGCCACGCGCCCAGTACGTGCTGGCCGAAGAAGTGACCGGCATGGTGCACGGTGCGGAAGGGCTGGCCGCGGCCAAGCGTATTACCCAAAGCCTGTTCTCTGGCGCACTGCACGAGCTGACCGAAGCCGACTTCGCTCAACTGGCGCAAGACGGTATGCCGAGCATCAAGCTGGGTACCGAAGCCGATCTGCAACAGGCGCTGGTGAATGCCGAGTTGGCGCCATCCCGCGGCCAGGCGCGCACCCTGATCGGCTCCAACGCGGTTACCGTCAACGGCGAGAAACAGGCCAACGCTGAGTACACCTTCAGCGACAGCGATCGGCTGTTTGGGCGTTACACTCTGTTGCGCCGCGGCAAGAAACACTACTGCCTGGTCGAATGGCAGTAATCACCGCGCGATGACAAATAAAGGGGCCCGTATGGCCCCTTTATTTTTACCTGAACCCAGGGCTGGCGTGGTTACAGCAGGCCTTCCGCCTGCAGCGCGGCGTCGACCGCCGGGCGGGCGGCGATGCGTTGGTAATAGGCGGCCAGCGGCGGATAGTCCGCCAGATCGAGCTGCACATGTTTAGCCCATCCCAGCACGGTGAACAGATAAGCATCGGCAACGCTAAAGCGGTTACCCAGTAAAAACGGTTGTTGCTTTAATTCGGCCGCCAGATAGTGGAACTGTTTTGCCAGCTTTTGCCGGCAGATGGTCTGATAGGCCGCCGGGGTTGCCGCGGAAAATAGCGGGGCGAACTGCTGGTGCAGTTCCGTGGCGATAAAGTTCAACCATTCTATGGCGTGGTAGCGCGACAGGCTGCCGGCCGGGGGGATCAGTTTGCGGCTTGGCACCTGGTCCGCCAGGTACTGCACAATCACCACGCCTTCCGTCAGCAGGGCGCCATTATCCAGCAGCAGCGCCGGTACTTGCCCCTTCGGCGCGATCGCCCGGTAATCAGCGCCGCTTTCAGTTTTTTCCTGCGCCAGATCGACATTCTCCAGCGTAAAGTCCAGCCCTGCTTCCCGCAGGATAATGTGCGGTGACAGCGAACAGGTACCCGGCGTGCAAAACAGTTTCATCGCAAGCTCCTTGTTACTGATGGCGAAAGGCGAACCGATTCTTTGTAGCTTAGGCGCTTTCCGGCCATCGCGCGCAGCAGTGGCATGCCTTGGCGCGGAATCAGGTCGCCCGCCGCGTTACACTGTCATAGCTGCTGCAACCGGCAGCAGCGCCAATTGGGCGGCAATCTGCTGGCGTAAAGCCGGTGGCGCCGGTTGCATGGGGGAGCGCAGCTCATTGTGAATCAATCCCTGCAGCGCCAGCGCGGCCTTGACCGGCGCCGGGTTGGGGAAGCTGAACATCTGTTGGATCATCGGCAGCAGGGCATAAAAATTAGCCCGTGCCGCCGCCAGATCGCCATCGGCCACCTGTTGCACCAACTGCACGAAACGTTCGGGATACAGGTGCGCTGCGGCGGAGATGGCGCCGCTGCCGCCCAGGCAGAGCGTGGAGAGGATCAGGTTGTCCTCACCGGTCAGCACATCGATTTCGCCGTCGTCAATCAGCGCCATGGTGGCGTTCGGGTTGCCGCCGCAGTCTTTAATCGCCTTCACCTGCGGGTGGCGGGCGATCTGGCGGAGGGTTTCCAACTCCATGGCGACGCCGGTGCGGTAAGGCACGTTATACAGGATCACCGGCACACGGGCCGCATCCGCCAGCGTGGTAAAGTAATCGACCAGCCCTTGCTGGCATGGGCGAATATAGTAAGGGGCCGGAACCAACACGCCGGCGACATCGCGCTGCTGGATCGCTTGCAGCATCTGCAGCGATCCGGCCAGGTTATTGCCTGCCAGCCCCATCACTACCTGATGGCCCGGCACCACTGATAACACCGCATCCAACACCGCCAGCTGTTCTTCTTTGCTTAAGGCTGCGGCTTCGCCGGTAGTGCCGCACACCGCCAGCCCGGAAACGCCGCTGGCAATCAAATGTTTTGCCAGGCGTTTTACCGCCGGTAGATCGACCGCGTTGTTATCGAATGGGGTCACCATTGCAACCCAGATGCCGGAAAATAAGGCCATGAAAAACTCCTTCTGTGTGTGACCGCCAGATGAAGTCAGATGAGGAAACAAGCGGGGCAAACCTGCGCCGTCCTGTCAGTTCATCTGACCGGACAGCACGCCCCGGTCAAACGAGCGTCTGTTTCTTCTGCTTGAGCGCCAATGGGCCACCGACCAACAGCGCTGGCAGCGGCGGGCGGTTATAGGAGGAAACCTGGGCCATGGCGATCTCGCAAAAGAGGAATGAGATCCGATGATGAATATTCTTCATCTCGCTGTCAATTTATAACGCCTTGATCGTTTTGTTATTAATGATTATCCGCAGGTAATGAGTATTGCTAATGCGCGCGCGGCGATGCCGGATTAAAAAACCAGCTTTAGGCAAGCATCGGCGAGGATTATGCAATGCACAATGCTTCAGGTTGGCCATACTGATAAGCGTGCTTCATGCGGGCAGGCATCAGCTTGCGCCATGAACAGTAACGCCGCTTGGCCAGGCCAGGCGTAGCCAGGCGGGCCGGGTGCCTTGTATTAAGTCTCAGGAGAAAAGTGATGCCGTTAAATATCCGTGGATTTGCCGCCGAGTCGGCAACCAGTGCGTTAGCCCCTCATCATTTTATCCGCCGCGATCCGCGCGATAATGATGTGGTGATTGATATTCTTTATTGCGGCGTTTGCCATTCAGATCTGCATCAGGCGCGTAACGAATGGGGGCACAGCGTTTACCCGATGGTGCCGGGCCATGAAATTATCGGCAAAGTGGCCCAGGTCGGCGGCGCGGTCAGCCAGTTTCAGGTGGGGGATTGGGTCGGCGTGGGCTGTATGGTCGATTCCTGTCAACACTGTGCGGCCTGTGAAGAGGATCTGGAGCAGTATTGCGAGGAGGGGTTCACGCCGACCTATAACGGGGTGGATCGCCACGACAGCCTGCCGACCTTCGGCGGCTATTCCGAGAAGATTGTGGTATCCGACAAATTTGTGCTGAAACTGTCGGAAAAGCTGGATATGAAAGCGGCGGCGCCGCTGTTGTGCGCCGGCATCACCACCTGGTCGCCGCTGCGGCACTGGCAGGTTGGCCCCGGTATGAAGGTGGCCGTCGCCGGGCTGGGCGGGCTTGGGCATATGGGGCTGAAGTTTGCCAAAGCGCTGGGGGCGGAAGTGACGCTGTTTACCCGAACGCCGGGCAAGGAACAAGAGGCCAAACGCTTGGGGGCCGACAACGTGATCATTTCCACCGACGCCGCGCAAATGGCGGCGGTCAGCGATTATTTCGATATTATTCTCGATACCATACCCAACCCGCATGATATTAACCCTTATGTGGGGGCGTTGGCGCGTGACGGAAATTTGATTCTGGTCGGGCAGATGCAGCCGCTGGAACCGGGCGTTAGCGGGGGTGGTCTGGTCATGGGGCGCAAATCAATCAGCGGCTCGCTGATCGGCGGGATTGCAGAAACCCAGGAAATGCTGGATTTCTGCGCTGAACACGGTATCGCCAGCGACGTAGAGGTGATTGATATACAGAACATTAACCAGGCCTATGACCGGATGCTGAAAAGCGACGTTAAATACCGCTTTGTGATTGATATGGCCTCGCTAGCGCAAAACTTCTAAACCGACCGGCGGGGCGATAAGCTCCGCACCGGCTCAGATCTCATCCAACACATTATCCAGAAACTGCCGCATACGTTCAGTGCGTGATGCGGCCATTTGGCGGCCGGCTGCGGTCTGGAGCCCGGTCTGCAGTTTGAAGAGCTTGGTGTGAAAATGGTCGAGAGTGAAACGGCTGTCATCGTATTGCCGGTGCTGTGCCAGCGGATCGGCGGCGTCGTACAGTGATCTGCCCAAGCGCCCGGCGATATAAAAGCAGCGCGCAATGCCAATCGCACCGATCGCATCTAGCCTGTCGGCGTCTTGCACGATCCTGGCTTCCAGCGTTTCTGGCGCGATGGCCGCAGAAAAGCTGTGGGCCTCGATCGCATGGGCAACGGCATGGATATCTGCGTTCGGCCAGCCCAGTTGCGCCAATAGCCTGCTGGCTTTTTGCGCCGCCAGGCGTGAGGCCAGCGGCCGCTGGGGGGAGTTTTTTTCAACCGTGACGCAGTCATGCAGTAGGACCGCGGCGCACAAAATGCGCCGGTCGCCGCCTTCTTGTTGCTGGATGCGGCTGGCGTTTTTCCACACGCGCTGCAGGTGCGCCACGTCATGGGCGCCGTCTACAGCGCTGAAGGCTTCTGGCAAGAGCCGCCGTGCTAATGATTGGTAGGGGGCGAAAGGGGCCAGCCATTCCTCAGGCGGTAAATGCATCGCATAATCCTTTTAGGGGGGCGTATTGCCACTGTTTTTGCCAAATTTTCTGTCGTACTCCCGCCGATAGGCCCGCGCTTTGTTGCGATCGCGGATCCACAAATAGCCGCAGACCAGCGCGACAATTGACGAAAAGGTAATGTTGCGCACATCTTGGTCGTAACAAACGATCAGCAACGCATCCAGCGCCGCGATAAAGCAAATCCACTTATAGAGGTGGGATTGCCTGCGCGTGGCGGCATTAAGGCGTTTCAACTGCCGGGCTTCATCCAGAACGGGCTTTTTTTGCATAGGTAACCATCGTAAAACTACAGCTCATTATAAATTACCAGAATCTTCACGCCGGCGGCAGAGCACTCTGCTGTCCGGCGCGCTATTTTTATTGTGGTGCGCAGAAATTTACCTGTGGCTGCGTATTGAATTCATTCGCGAGAATGATAAGTTATTTATTCATCTATTGTGGGTTTTTATTCAATGCGGGGTGGGTATGATCGTCCGGACCTGGCACGGCTGCGTGCCATTACAGCATCGCAAGGGATTCGCCGCACACCTGAACGCCACCGGTGTGCAGCATGCTAAAGCAACCGCCGGTAACTGTGGCGCATTTGTCCGGGAAGAGGTGCAGGGGGAGTATGCCCATTTTTTCCTGGCGACCTATTGGGCTTCGCTACCGGCCATTAAAAATTTCGCCGGCAAACAGTACCAGGTCGCCGTGACTTACCCGGAGGATGAGGCCTTTGGCCTGATATCCGATCCTTACGTATTCCACCACTGGGTTGATGAAGTCACCACGCTGTAATCGGGGGGGCGTTCGTCAACGATTGATCCGGCCATGAACCCAGCGTTTCTTCCCTATCTACAGCGTTGGCAACTGCAGACGGATGGGCAGCCGTTTGCCACCCACAGTAGCCTGTTGTTGCCGGTGCGCTACCAGGGAAAAGCGGCAATGCTGAAAGTCGCGCATGAGCAGGAAGAAAAGTTCGGCGGCTTGCTGATGTGCTGGTGGCAGGGCCAGGGGGCGGCGCAGGTGCTGGCATGGCACCACGACGGTCTGTTGCTGGAACGGGCGCAGGGCGCGTTATCGCTGGCGCAGATGGTACGTGAAGGGCACGATACCCAAGCGACGGAGATTTTATGCCGCGTGATTGCCCGCTTGCATGCGCCGCGCCCACAGCCCTTGCCGGCGTTGATCCCATTGCATCACTGGTTTGCCGCTCTGTGGCCCGCGGCGCAGGCCCACGAAGGCATGCTGCGCCTGTGCGCCACCTCCGCGGCGGAGCTGCTGGCCAGCCCGCGGCAGCAAAGCGTATTGCACGGGGATATCCATCACGATAACGTGCTGGATTTCGGCACGCGCGGCTGGCTGGCGATCGATCCCAAGCGCCTGTATGGCGAACGCTGCTTCGACTATGCCAATCTCTTTTGTAACCCCAACTATGGTGTCGCCACCGATCCGGCCATCTTCGCGCGGCGCGTTGAGCAGGTGTGCCACATAGCGCAGATTGATCGGCAGCGCCTGCTGCAATGGATCCTGGCCTGGGCCGGGCTTTCCGCCGCCTGGTTTCTGGAAGATGGCCAACTGGCGGATATCGATTTTCGCGTAGCGGAGCTGGCGGCAAGGGCATTGGGCCTGCCGGTGCCGGCCGGTGAGTCTGGTTTTATCCTGCAGCAACTTTGGCCGCGTTAACGTAACGCGTTGCACCCGCACAGGCTTTGACTTCACATCGCCGAATGCTACCTTGTAAGCGACGGACTCTACCTCTCCCATCAGGCGTATTGGCGCCGCGTTGGCCCTGATAATCCCGTGGAAAACAGCAGGAGCGATATTCACTATGCCTTCATTACCAAACTCACCACGCCAGGATCTGGCGCAGGCCCACCCTGTATCTTCAGACGATCCCTTCCTGTGGCTGGAAGCCCTGCAGGGGGAATCCGCACTGGCGTGGGTTGCGCAACAGAACCAGCACACGCTGGCGCAGTTCGCCCAGGGGGACAACTTCCCGCGCCTTGAAAAACAGGTATTGGATAACCTGAACAAAGAGACCCAGATCCCGTGGGTAGCCAAATATGGCGATGCCTATTACAACTTTTGGCAGGATGAGCATAATCCGCGCGGGCTGTGGCGGCGCATCACGCTTGATGAATACCGTAAAGACAAACCGCAGTGGGAAACCGTGCTGGATATCGACGCATTAGGCAAAGCGGAAGGCGTGGATTGGGTCTTCCACGGCTCGCAGCCTCTTGCGCCGGAATACCGCTATTGCCTGGTGTTTCTGTCGCCGGACGGCGGGGACGCTTCGGCCATGCGCGAGTTCGATCTGGTGGAGAAACGCTTCGTTGAGGGGGGATTTTCGCTGCCGGTGGCCAAAAGCGTGGTGTCGTGGATCGATCGCGATCGGCTTTTCGTCGCTACCGACGTTGGGCCGGGATCGTTGACGCATTCCGGCTACCCGCGGATTGCCAAACGCTGGCGGCGGGGCACGCCGCTGGAAGCCGCCGAAACCCTGTATGAAGGGCAAATGACGGATATGCGGGCTTATGCTTATCACGATCACACGCCGGGCTTCGAACGCGACTATGTGATACGCATTGTGGATTTCTATCAGCGTGAAGTCTTCGTGCTGGATGAGCAAGACCACAAAATCAAACTGGATGTGCCGCTCGATGCTGAAACCGGCAGCCACCGTGAATGGTTGTTGATTAAACCGGCCAGCCAGTGGCAGGTTGGCGCGGCCAGTTATCCTTCCGGTTCGCTGCTGGCGGTGAACTTTGCCGACTATCTGGCGGGCAAACGCGAACTGACGGTGTTGTTTACCCCGACGGCGCGCGCGGCGTTAAGCGGTTACAGCAGCACCCGTGACCATCTTATCCTCAGCATTATGGAAAACGTGGTCAACAGGCTGGAGGTGCTGACGCCGCAGCAGGGCGCATGGCAGCGTAAGCCATTGGGCCGTCCGGGAGAGCTTAGCAGCATCTCGGCAGGTGGGGTGGATGATGAAAGCAATGCCTATTTTCTGACGACCAGCGGCTTCCTGCAGCCTACCTCGCTGTATTTGGGCGACCTTGACAGCGTCGATGAGCCGCAGTTGCTCAAGCAGGCGCCGCACGATTTCGACGCGGCGGGTTACCAGGTGAGCCAGCATTTCGCAGTGTCGAAGGACGGCACGGCAATTCCGTATTTCCAGATTGCCTCGAAGGACATGGTGTTGGATGGTAACAACCCGACCTTGCTCTATGGCTACGGCGGTTTTGAAGTTGCGCTGCAGCCAAGCTATTTGGCTAACCAGGGGCCGGCATGGCTGGCGCGCGGCGGGGTTTACGCGATCGCTAATATCCGCGGCGGCGGCGAGTTTGGCCCGCTGTGGCACCAGGCGGCGCTAAAGGATAAACGCCACCGCGCCTATGAGGATTTTGCCGCCGTTGCCGAGGATCTTATTGCGCGAAAAGTGACGTCGTCACAAAAACTGGGCGCGCGCGGCGGCAGTAATGGTGGGTTGTTGGTGGGCAATATGCTGACGCTGTATCCCGCACTGTTCGGCTGCATCGTGTGTGAAGTGCCGTTGCTGGATATGCGGCGTTACACACAACTTTCTGCCGGCGCGTCCTGGATTGCGGAATACGGCGATCCGGAAAAGCCGCAGGAGTGGGCATATATCAGCACCTTCTCGCCATACCATAACGTGCAGCCGAATAAGGCCTATCCTCCGGTGCTGTTTTATACCGCCACCAGTGACGATCGCGTCAACCCGGCACATGCGCGCAAAATGGCGGCGCACATGCAGCAGTTAGGGTATTCGCAGGCCTATTTCTATGAAAATACCGAAGGCGGGCACAGCGCCGCTGCGGATAAAAAACAGGCCGCTTTTCACACTGCGCTGGTCAGCGAATTTCTGTGGGCACACCTGGGCGCGGATAGCAAATGAGCATTAACGATAACGCTGGCTATCGATTTTAGGTGACAATGTCACAATAGCTTATGCTGCCGGTATTGTGATGTAGCGGATCCGGTGGAATTTTAATAAAAAAGCGGGTTACCCCGCTTTTTTGCTGCTTGCTACCGGCTTAATTGGCGAGCGCAGGCTGCGTGCCGGTATCGTTGTCTTGCGCCGTATCGCGCGTCATGCGGTGCAGTGTTGGCGCCGTCAGCAGCATCAAAAGTGCGATGACGGCGGTAACCACACCGATTTGCATAAACACATGGCTATAAACGGCCAGTGAAGCATTGGAATCGGTGATATCGTTCGGCACTGCAGTCATGCCGGCCACTTTACCGGCGATAATGGCCGCTGCGGCAGTAGTCAGGAACCACGAGCCCATGATAAAGCCCATCAGGCGCTGCGGCACCAACTGCGCCACCATCGCCAAGCCCAGGCCGGAGATCATCAGCTCGCCAACGCTTTGCAACGCATAGCTTAGAATCAGCCAGTTGACCGAAACAATGCCTTGTTGGTTGGCGAAGCTGGCGCCCAACGGCAGCACCAGGAACGCACAGGAGCACAGCACCATGCCGAAAGCGAACTTGTGCGGCATCGGCAGGCGATCGCCCATTTTATTGTACAGGGTGGCCAGAATAGGGCTGGCCACCATGATCCAAAACGGGTTCAAGGCCTGGTATTGCTCCGGCTCAAAGCGGATACCAAAGATAGCGTGTTCCACGTTATGGATGGCAAAGAAGTTCAACGACGTCGGCATTTGGCTGTACAGCACAAAAAATACCACCGCTTCCAGCATCAGCAGGAATGCGACGATCATTTTGCGCCGGGCCGCCCCGCGCAGCGCAAAGGTTTCTTTGGCAAAAATGATCACAATGCCCAGCGAAATCACCGCCAGCGCCCAGCGCGCCACGCTTTGGTTATGCAGCAACCAACTGGAGACCGCAACCAGAGCAACCACACCGGCCAAAACCAGCAGCAGCTTTTTTACCTGCAGCGGGGCGAAGTCCGGTGTTGAGCCATGTGCCCGGACCCATTTTCTGCAGAACATAAAGTTAATCAGGGTTAACAGCATGCCGAGCACGCTCAGCGAAAACGCCACGTTCCAGCCGTAATGCGCGGCCAGCCAAGGGGTTGCCAGCATTGAGAAAAACGAGCCCACATTGACCGACATGTAGTACATGGTAAAGGCGCCATCAAGACGAGGATCATCTTTGGCGTAGCAGGTGGCAAGCAACGAAGACGGGTTCGCCTTGAACAGGCCGTTACCTACCGCGATGGTTGCCAGGCCCAGGTAGACCCAGAAGATGTCGTGGCCGGAATACGCCACCATCGCATAGCCCACGGCCAGCACCAGCGCGCCAAGCACAATGACACGTTTCGTTCCCAGCACTTTATCTCCCAGCCAGCCGCCGATGGCGACAAAACCGTACACCAGCGCGCTGAACGAGGAGAACAGGGTAATTGACTCGGCTTCGCTCAGGCCGAGCATATTGACCAGATAAACGGCCATGATGCCTTGCAGGCCGTAATAGCCGAAGCGTTCCCACAGTTCGATGGAGAATATCAGGTAAAACGCCCGTGGTTGTTTGAACGCGTTAAGGCTAACGTTTTCAGGTTGTGAGTTGTTTGCTGTCGACACGAATGCCTCTTTTTTTATTAAGCGTATAAAGTAGTGAAAATCACGGCGAATACGGTGAGGGCGGTACTTCTTCCGTAGGGTTTCGCACAACATAGCCGCGTAATGTTCACGATCTTTGTCAACGGGGCAATCACTTTTTTATATCTGGTTACATATCAGTTTTATGGTTTTATGTGAACAAATTGAAAAAATATATCGTATAAAATAGGGTATTTCCTTGATCTGTAGGTTTTTATATTAGCTGAGAGCCTGCTTTGTTTTTGTTAGCGCATTACCCTGTGTTTTTAAATTTTACATTTATTTAATTCCGTTTAATTATTAATTGTCGGATTGTTATTCTGGTAATTTTGCTTTTTTGGCGTTTTATCGTCTGATTTTTTATAGCGTGTGTTTGTCTGGCATTTAGGCTGTGTGGTATGTGCCGATCGGCTATTTTTTTGCCATAATTCTTGTCGAGAATTAATTAAACGAGAAGAGTTTCTCGGATCGATGGCGGCCGTGGGCGGTAAGTGCGCGCCGCAGTTCAGATGAATGCAGGGGAACGATGGGCGCCGGCGCGCCCGGGTGGGGTTAGGCTTCGGGGTAGATCTTTTCCGGAAATTCGCACAGATCTTCAATAATGCAGGAGCCGCAGCGCGGTTTGCGGGCGATACAGGTATAGCGGCCGTGCAGAATAAACCAATGGTGGCAATCAACCTTGAATTCCGCCGGCACCACCTTCAGCAGCTTTTCTTCCACCTGCTCGACGTTTTTCCCCGGCGCAAAACGCGTCCGGTTGCAAACGCGGAAGATATGCGTATCGACGGCAATGGTTGGCCAGCCAAAGGCGGTGTTCAACACCACGTTGGCGGTTTTGCGCCCCACGCCAGGCAGAGCCTCCAGCGCGGCGCGGTCTTCCGGCACTTCGCCGCCGTGTTGTTCCAGCAGAATACGGCAGGTTTTGATGACGTTTTCCGCCTTGCTGTTAAACAGGCCGATGGTTTTGATGTATTCCTTTACCCCATCAACCCCCAGCGCCAGTATGGCGGCGGGGGTATTGGCCACCGGATACAGCCTGGCCGTGGCTTTGTTGACGCTGACATCAGTTGCCTGCGCCGAAAGCAGCACGGCGATCAGCAGCTCGAACGGGGTGGTGTACACCAGTTCGGTGGTCGGGTGTGGGTTGTTATCACGTAAACGGGTGAGAATTTCCCGGCGTTTTTCTTTATTCATTACGCTTTCTCTGCCTGCCCATGCGCCAGGTTGGTTTCAGCCAGCGCCGCTTTGGCTTTGCGCGCTTTCATTTTTTCATCAATCAGGTATTTGGCCGCCAGCATCATGCCCAGGCCGATAAATGCGCCGGGCGGCAGCATCGCCAGCAGGAACGGGCTGTCGAAGTGCACCACTTCAATCCGCAACACTTTGGCCCAACTGCCCAGCAGCATATCGGCGCCGTCAAACAGCGTGCCGTTGCCCAGCAGCTCACGTAGCGAACCCAGCACGAACATCGCGCAGGTCGCCCCCAGGCCGGTGGCGCAGCCATCGAGTGCCGACAGGCCGACAGGCTTGCGCGAGGCGATCGCTTCGGCACGGCCCACCACGATACAGTTGGTGACGATCAGCGGGATAAAAATCCCCAGCGATTGATACAAACCGAAGGCGTAGGCATTGATCAGCATCTGAACGATACTCACCACCGCGGCAATAATCATCACGTAAATCGGAATACGCACTTCATTCGGCACCCAACGGCGCACGGCAGAAATGGAGGCGTTGGTCAGCGTCAGCACCAGCGTGGTCGCCAGCCCCAGCCCCAGCGCGTTGGTGGCAGTTGAGGTGACCGCCAGCAGCGGGCACAGGCCCAACAACTGAACCAGCGCGGAGTTGTTCTTCCATAACCCCTGAACGATTAACTCTTTGGCTTCACTCATTCGCTGGCTCCACAGGAAGGTAAGGTATCAAGTTTAGGCGGTAGCGTTTCCAGGTACAATGCTGTGCGGCGCACGGCGTTAACCACCGCGCGCGGCGTGATGGTCGCACCGGTGAACTGATCGAACATCCCGCCGTCTTTTTTCACTGCCCAGCGAGCGTCATCCGGGCCGGTGATTTTCTGGCCGCTGAAAAAGGTGATCCAATCGCTGATGCGCAGCTCGATTTTATCCCCCAGGCCCGGGGTCTCGTGGTGCTCCACGACGCGGGTGCCCAACACGGTGCCGCTGAAATCCGCCCCCACCAACAGTTGGATCGCACCGGAATAACCGTCCGGCGCGGTGGTTTCGATAGCCGCCGCCACCGGTTGGCCATGTTTACGCGCCAGGTACAGGCGGTGCGGCGCGGCATTGCCGAGGGCAGGATCGCTGACCAGAAAACAGTCGGCCTGCATGTGGTTATCGTAGTGTTCCGGCGGCACGACCTGATCGAGCAGCGCCTGCTGCTGCAGCGCCGATTGATGGGCAATGGTTTTCTGCGTTAGCGCATTAACCACTGCCGTTAGCCCGGTGGTGACCGCGGCAAATATCGCCAAGCGGGTGCCATGTTTTCTCATTGAACTCAACATCATGATCATGGCTCCTTAGCGTTGGCCATACACGCGTGGGCGCGTGTAGTGGTCGATGAGCGGCACGGTGATGTTGGCCAACAGCACGGCGAACGCCACCCCGTCAGGGTAACCGCCATAGACGCGGATAAGCCACACCAGCAGGCCAATCAGCGCACCATAAATCAGACGGCCGCGCGGCGTGGTCGAGGCGCTGACCGGATCGGTGGCGATAAAGAACGCGCCGATCATGGTGGCGCCAGAAAACAGGTGAACCAGCGGCGGCGCCTGGTGTGCGGGGTTAATCCACCAGGCCAGCGTAGCGCAGACGGCGATCGTAAGCAGCATACTGCCGGGGATTTGCCAGTGGATCAACCGCCGGCCGAGCATAAACAATCCGCCTGCCAGGAAGCCGATATTTACCCACTGCCAGCCGATACCGGCCAACAGGCCGCCAAACATCGGCTGTTGCAGGAGCTGTTCGACCGAGTGGCCGCTGCGCAGGCCGGTTTTAAAGCCGTCGAGCGGCGTGGCCTGGCTTATGCCATCAACCCCCATCTGCAGTTCGTGCATGGTGGCGCCCTGCAGCGTATGGCCGCTGAAAATGGTCATGATGACATCCTGGAACGGCAGTGCGCTGGCGCGCAGCGCTTCCGGCGGCAGCCAACTGGTCATCTGCACCGGGAAAGCAATCAATAACACCACATAGCCCACCATCGCCGGGTTGAAGGGGTTCTGCCCCAGGCCGCCGTACAGCTGCTTGGCGATGACGATGGCAAACACGGTGCCGATAACGATCATCCACCACGGCGCCAGCGGGGGCAGGCTGACGCCGAGCAGCAATGCGGTCAGCAGTGCGGAGTTATCCGCCAGCCGTACGCGCACCGGCTGCTTGCGCAGCGCCAGAATGGCGCCTTCGGCCAACAGCGCCACGGCCATCGCCAACGCGGTCTGCACCAGGGTGCCATAGCCAAAGAACCACAACTGTGCCACCATCCCCGGAATACAGGCCAGCATGACCCACAACATAATGTGGCTGGTGCTTTGCTGGTTGTGGGTGAAAGGGGAACTGGCGATGTGTAAGCCTTTGGCGGCTGTCTGTTGTACTGGCCTGAACTTCATACAGTCACTGCACCTATCTTTGCCATACTCACGGCATGTTCATGCGCCAAGCGGGGCGCCGGAAAAATTCTAGCGCCGCATTCTACCGCAATCATCGCGTGGGTAATACGTCTTAATCATAGGGATATAGGGGTTTTTCGCCGTGGCCGGCCCGATGTGGCGCTTTTCGCCGCGGTGTTCTTCTGCCGCGCCACGGAGCACCGTAACGGTTCGCCAGAAAGTGCTAACGCAGCCCTTTAGGCTCAATGAGTTACGATTAGTGTTGTAACTTAATGAATATAATATTATTTTTAAACATGGTCGCACAAAATAACAACTTTCACCTGATCCTTACGGATTATTATCCTATTCCTTACTCAGTAGTGAATGAATTCTAATGACGAAAGAAGCCGTTTTTTTTATTGAAGAACTCATTGAGTGGGTAGAGCTGCACCTGGAGCAGCGCCCAAGTCTTGATGAGGTGGCTCGTATCTCTGGCTATTCGAAATGGCATTTGCAGCGGAAGTTTAAACGCACCACCGGTGTGCAGCTTGCGACCTACATCCGTCTGCGGATCCTGACGCGCGCCGCCGTCGCGTTGCGCATCACGCGCCGTTCCATTATTGATATCTCTGATGAGCTGGGCTTTGATTCGCAACAAACCTTTACCCGCATGTTCAAACAGCGTTTTGGCACCACGCCCAACCGTTACCGTTCGATGGAACATTGGGACGTCAGTAAACTGATGCCGCGTTTTCGCTTTGACGCGGAATACGGCAACGGCTACTACCCGGAGATCAGGCGGCAGATAATGCCGGCGTTACAACTGGTGGGGTTTAGCCGGCGCTTGGATTTTGATACGCAACAGGCGATCGAACATTCGTCCTGCCTGGCGATGAAAGACGAAATTTTCAATGATTTTTTCAAAGGGCTCAGCGTGGATTGCCGCAAGGTTTACAGCTTGCGCACGCCTAACCCCAGTGCGGCCGGTGAATGCTCGTCAAACCTGGTGATGGCGGTCGATCCGCAACATCGGCAAGATATTGTCTCTGGTCACCAGATTGAAACTATTCATGTGCCAGAACGTGAATACATGGCGATTTCTCATCAGGGCACGGCCAAAGAGTGTTTAGAGTTTTTTTCCTACCTGATCTCCAACGTGATGCCAGGGCTGCGTGATGAAGTGAAAGGCAGTATGGAAATGGAGATCATTGAAATCAAAGCCTGGGATTTGGATTTAAAACTACGCGAAATTGATGTGAGCTATACCTACCTGATTTCAATTGACTAACGGCGGCCGTGCCTCGCTGTCGCCAGGGCACGGCGCCTGTCACTCTTCCTCGGCCGCCGCAGAGCGTTCCGCCTGTTGCGCGGCTTTTTTTGCCTTCACGCGGGCAATCGCGGCGGCCACCGCGGCTTTACGTGGATCCTCTTCTTGTGCGGGCTGGGCAACGTCTGCGGTTTTGGTGCCTTCCGTCTGCTGTGCGGCTTTTTTCGCCTTCACGCGGGCAATCGCGGCGGCCACCGCGGCTTTGCGTGGATCCTCTTCTTGTGCGGGCAGGGCAGCGTCTGCGGTTGCGGCGCTGTCCGCCTGCTGAGCAGCCTTTTTGGCCTTCACACGGGCAATCGCGGCGGCCACCGCGGCTTTACGTGGATCCTCTTCTTGTGCGGGCTGGGCAACGTCTGCGGTTGTGGTGCCTTCCGTCTGCTGTGCGGCCTTTTTCGCCTTCACGCGAGCGATGGCGGCAGCTACTGCGGCTTTGCGTGGATCGTCTTCAGCGGCCGCGGTGCTGGAAGTCGGCGCGGGTTGCGAGGCTTGCTGCGCACGGCGCTCTCGGGCTTGAGCCTTGCGCGCTTCGCGGGCGGCGATCATCGCACTCTGGTCCATCTCGCCGGCGGGCGTGTTAGCCGGTGCCGCCTGGGTGCGCACGCGCGCCAGGGCGGCCTGCACCACATCCTGATCGGCCTCGGTCAGTTTCACTGCCGCTTTACGGTGGCGTTCTTCACGCGCCAGTTTTTCACGCGCCAGCCGCGCTTGCTTGGCTTCAAAACGTGCTTTGGCTTCTGCGTTGCGGGCGGCTTCCTGATCGATCGCTTTTATTTCGGCTTTCTCCTGGCGGTAGTACTGCACCAGGGGAATATTGCTGGGGCAGACGTAGGCACAGGCGCCGCATTCAATGCAGTCGAACAGGTTGTGGTTGCGGGCTTTTTCATGCTCTTCGCCGCGGCTAAACCAGTAAAGCTGTTGCGGAAGCAGGCCGGCCGGGCAGGCGTCAACGCACAGGCCACAGCGGATACAGGACTGTTCAGGCTCTTCCGCTGCGATCTCATTATGGGTCGGCGCCAGGATACAGTTGCTGATTTTAACGATCGGCACGTTGAGGGCCGGCAGGGTAAAGCCCATCAGCGGCCCACCCATCACCACCATCTGTTGGTCTTGCGGCTGGAAGCCGGTGAACGCCAGCAAATGCTGCACGGGGGTGCCAATGCGCGCCCACAGGTTGCCCGGCTGCTGGATAGCCTCGCCGGTCAGGGTGACCACACGCTCAATCAGCGGCTCGCCGTCAATAATCGCCCGCTTGATGGCGAACGCGGTACCGACGTTTTGCATCAGCACGCCGATAGCCGAGGAGTGTTTACCCTGTGGCACTTCCTTGCCGGTTAAAATTTTGGTGAGCTGTTTGGCACCGCCGGAGGGGTACTTGGTCGGGATCACCCGCAACTGGATAGCCTTATTGCCGCGTAACGCCTGTTTCAGCGCGGCAATCGCTTCCGGCTTATTGTCTTCAATGCCGATTAGCGTTGTCGTCGGCTGCAGCAGGTAGCGCAGGATCTCGGTGCCTTCGATGATCTGGTCCGCGTGCTCTTGCATCAGACGATCGTCAGCGGTGATATAAGGTTCGCACTCGGCGGCGTTAAGGATCAGTGTCTCGACGCCTTTCAGCCCGCCTTGCAGTTTGCTGGCGGTCGGGAACCCGGCGCCGCCCAGGCCGGCAATCCCGGCCTGGTGAATACGGTGGATCAGATCGGCCGCATCGTGCTGGCGATAGTCAGCGATGGGGTCTAACGGGCACCAGCGGTCTTCACCGTCGGCCTGGATGATCACGCACAACTCCTCCAGCCCGGAGGGGTGGGCGGTGATATGCGGCGCAATCGCGCTGATGGTGCCTGAGGTAGGAGCGTGTACCGGCAATGTGCGGCCTCGGCCCACGGTCAACGGCTGGCCTTTCAATACCCGATCGCCGGCCTGAACGCACAGTTCGCCTTCCGGCCCCAGATGCTGCTGCAACGGGATCACGAAAGTTTCGGGCAAGGGTGCGGTGCGCAACGGCGTGCGGCTGGATTGCGTTTTCATTTCCGGCGGGTGGATCCCACCGTCAAAATCCCAGATGCGGTCTTTCTTTAACGCGGCAAACAGATTAAACATGTTGCTCCACCTGAATCACATGCACAGGAATTGTTTTCATATCCCATTTCCAGTTGGCGGTAGTGGTGGCAACCGGCCGCATTTCAATACAGTCTGTCGGGCAGGGCGCAACGCACAAATCACAGCCGGTGCAGAGATCGCTAATTACCGTATGCATGGCGCGGGTTGCGCCGACAATGGCATCCACGGGGCAGGCCTGAATACACTTGGTGCAGCCGATGCAACTGGCCTCGTCGATATAGGCGACCTTGCGCACCGGTTTACTTGCTTCTTCGCCGCCATCCAGCGGCTGTGGCTCAACGTTGAGCAGTTCGGCCAGCTTCAGCATGACGCCTTCGCCGCCGGGCGCGCATTTGTTGATTTTCTCGCCGTTGGCCACTGCCTCGGCATACGGGCGGCAGCCGGGGTAGCCACACTGGCCGCACTGGCTTTGCGGCAACACATCATCGATCTGTTCGGCGACCGGATCTTCTTCCACGGCGAAGCGGCGCGCGGCAAAGCCGAGCAGCATGCCAAACAGCAACCCAAGCGCGCTGAGCGCGGCAATCGCAATCCATAAAGCGCTCATTAGAATTTCACCAGCCCGCTAAAGCCCATAAAGGCCAGAGACATCAGCCCGGCGGTAATCAGCGCGATGGATGAACCGCGAAACGGCGCCGGCACATCGGCAACCACCAGGCGCTCACGGATGGCGGCAAACAGCACCATCACCAGGGAAAAGCCCAGCGAGGCGCTAAAGCCGTATACGGCGGATTGCAGGAAGTTGTGGCCAAGGTTGATGTTCAGCAACGGCACGCCCAGCACCGCACAGTTAGTGGTGATCAGCGGCAGGAAAATCCCCAGCAGGCGATACAGCGCCGGGCTGGTTTTGCGCACCACCATTTCGGTGAATTGCACCACCACGGCGATAACCAAAATAAACGCCAGGGTGCGCAGATACACCAGATCCAACGGCAGCAGGATAGCGTGATCGATGATCCAGGCGCAGATTGAAGCCAACGTGATGACGAAGGTGGTGGCCATACCCATACCAATGGCGCTCTCAAGCTTCTTGGACACCCCCATGAAGGGGCACAGGCCAAGAAACTTCACCAGAACAAAGTTATTCACCAGTACGGTGCCAACAAACAGCAGCAGGTATTCGGTCATTGCAACGCCTAAAAAAATAAAAGCCGCCTATTATCGGGAATCAGCGGCCTAACGACAACATATGAATTGCAGGGATATTCACGCTTTGGCGCCGGATGCGCACATTTTACGCTGCATTAGCGCATTTGGCGCACTCGCTGCGTCACAGCTCGGTAAAGGTGCCTTTCACTCGCACGGAACGCTTCATATACGGCACCAACAACGCGGCCATCAGCAATGGCCAGAACAGGCCGCGCACCGCCACCTCATCCGGCACCGGCGAGAAGGCAAAGGCTTTAACCGCCAGCAGTACGGTCAGCAGTAACCATAGCATAAACAGCTTGGGGAAGCGGCGCGAGCGGTGGCAGAACAGCCACAGCAACCACAGCGTGTAACACCACATCAGCAGCGTCGTGGCCAGCGAAATATACCACTGAAGCGTAAACGCCTGGGCATTGGTCAACAGATATTCACGCGATTCCGGCGTAATGAAAGCCATGGTATACAGGGCCAACATCAGGCTGGCGCTCAACAACGTGACGATCAGATAGGCCATTGGGGCCAGTAGCCAGCCGCCGATGCGAGTGTATTCAGCTTGAGACATAACGCTCCAGAAAGGTGCCAATGCGATTAGCCGCATAGCTTAACGGCTAAAAAGGCGTTCGTCACTCTTAACTGGCATAGCCGGCGGTAACGCCAAGATCGCCGGTGAAAGGGATTGGGGCCGCGTGGCTTGAATTACCGCTTGTTCCCGCCGGCATCATAGTGTCAAATCAGAGAGGATGAAGTGCCCTTTTGAGGAAACACCATGAGTGAAAAAATTCGTGTCGGGCTGGTGGGTTATGGTTTTGCCAGCAAAACATTTCATGCGCCGCTGATTGCCGGCACGCCGGGCCTGGAGCTGGCTGTGATATCCAGCAGCAGCGCCGAGAAAGTGCAGGCGGACTGGCCAGCGATGGCCGTGGCCGATAACCCGCAGGCGCTGTTTGCCGATCCGTCGCTGGATTTAATCGTTATTCCTACGCCGAACGATACCCACTTCCCATTAGCGCAGCAGGCGCTGGCCGCCGGCAAACATGTGGTGGTGGATAAACCGTTTACCGTGACGTTGTCACAAGCTCAATCGCTGGAACAGCAGGCCGCGCAGGCGGGCAAACTGCTCTCGGTGTTTCATAACCGCCGCTGGGACAGCGACTTTCTCACCGTCAAAGCGCTGCTGGAAGATGGCACGTTGGGCGAGGTGGTTTACCTTGAGTCGCATTTTGATCGCTTCCGGCCGCAGGTGCGCCAGCGTTGGCGCGAACAGGGCGGTGCCGGCAGCGGCATCTGGTACGACTTAGGCCCGCATTTGCTCGATCAGGTGCTGCAGCTGTTTGGCAAACCGCAAACCCTGTATGTCGATCTGGGCGAACTGCGCCCGGGCGCGCAGGCGGTGGACTATTTTCATGCCGTGTTAAATTATGGCCAACGCCGCGTTGTGCTGCATGGCACGCTGGTGGCGGCCTCTGCCAGTGCGCGTTTTATTGTACACGGCACCCAGGGCAGCTACGTCAAATACGGTGAAGATCCGCAGGAAGCTCGGCTGAAAGCCGGCGAGCGGCCGCCACAGGCCGACTGGGGGTATGATATGCGTGACGGCGTGGTGACGTTGTCACAAGATGAGCTGCTGGCGGAAAAGCCGCTGTTGACCATTCCAGGTAATTACCCGGCCTACTATGCTGCTATTCGCGATGCGATTAATGGCATCGGGGAAAACCCCGTGCCGGCCAGCCAGGCGATTGACGTCATGGCGCTGATTGAACTGGGCATCGCTTCCGCCAGCCAGGGGAAAACCCTGCCGGTAGCTTGAAGTTGCTTCCCGGCATTCACGGCCATCGTATCGAAAACCGTGAAGCACTGTGATTTAGTGGCGGCGGGCGCAGTTTGCCCGCCGGAGTAATCATCATAACCAATGCGGGTTGGTGCATCCCAACCCGTTATTTTTTTGTTCAACGTTGAGGAAAAACGATACATGTCCTGGCTGCAGCGCTTGCGCATTGATAAATTTTTATTGGTGATGGTCATGGTGGTGATCATCGCCTCCATTTTTCCCTGTGAAGGGGTCTGGAAAGTCTTTTTCGATCGCCTGACCACGGTGGCGATCGCGCTGTTGTTCTTTATGCACGGCGCCAAGCTATCGCGCCAGGCGATTATGGCCGGCATGGGGCACTGGAAACTGCATCTGGTGGTATTCCTCAGTACCTTCGCGCTGTTCCCGTTGCTGGGGCTGGCGATGAACCTGCTGGTGCCGGGGGTGATGTCGCCCACGGTTTACCTTGGCTTCCTGTATCTGTGCGCCTTGCCGGCGACCGTGCAATCGGCGATTGCCTTTACCTCTGCGGCCGGCGGTAACGTGGCGGCAGCAGTTTGCAGCGCGTCGGCATCCAGCATTCTGGGGGTTTTTCTGTCACCGCTGCTGGTCGGTGCGCTGATGCACACCCAGGACGGCAACATTGATGTGTGGCATGCGATTGGCGCGATTATTTTGCAACTGATGGTGCCGTTTGTCGTTGGCCACCTGGCGCGGCCGCTGATCGGCAAATGGGTTGATCGCCATCGCAAGATGATCAATATCACTGACCGGTCATCAATTCTTCTGGTGGTGTATACCGCTTTCAGCGCCGCAGTGGTAGAAGGCATTTGGCACCAGATTGACGGCTGGTCACTGTTGGTGATTTTGGTGATGTCGCTGGTGCTGCTGGCGTTTGTGCTGGTGGTGAACACCTATGCCGCACGCTGGTTGGGCTTTAATACCGCCGATGAGATCACCATCGTTTTCTGCGGTTCGAAAAAGAGCCTGGCGAACGGGGTGCCGATGGCCAACGTGCTGTTCCCGGTGGCCGCCGTTGGCGCCATGGTGCTGCCGCTGATGATTTTCCACCAGGTGCAGTTGATGGTCTGTGCGGTGCTGGCGCAGCGCTATGCGCGCAAAACCGCCGCGCAGGCGGCGGCTGAAGAGGCAAAAACGGCCTGATGCCAGTCAGGCTGCGGTATCCATCGCAACCTGTGGGAATTACAGCGTGGTGATGCCACCGTCCACCAATAAATCGCCGCCGGTCATATAGCCGTCGGGGCTGGCCAGGTACAACATCGCTTGCGCTATTTGCTCCGGGGCGGCAAAACGCCCAAGCGGGATGCGCGCGCGCAGCGCCTCGTGGCCGGCGCTGCGTTGTTCCGGCGTCATGGCCGGCCATTCCAGCATGGCTGTTTGTGTGACGCCGGGCGACAGCGAGTTCACCCGGATATTTCGCACGGCCAGTTCGGCGGCGAAGCTGCGCGCCAGTGAGCGCACGGCGGCTTTACTGGCGGCATAGACGCTGCACCCGGGCCAACCCGCAGAATGCACCATTGAACTGGTCAGCACAATCGCGCTGCCATCGCGCAGGTAAGGCAGGGCCTGTTGCACGGAAAAATAGGCGCCCTTGGTATTAACGCGAAATTGCCAATCGAAAAACGCTTCGTCCACCTCGGCCAACGGCCGGCTTTCAAATACCCCAGCGTTAACCAACAACACATCGATAGCGCCGAAACGTTCAGCGGTTGCGGCATAAAAGGCGGCTAATTGTTGCGTATCGCTAACATCGGTTTGGCAGGCCATAACGCCCAATTCACTTTCCGCCTGTGCCAGTCTGGCCTTATTTTGTCCGCAGATAGCAACGTTGGCGCCCTGTTGGCGCAATAATTTCGCCGCGGCCAGGCCGATGCCGTTGTTTCCGCCGGTAATCGCCGCCACCTTTCCAGAGAACAGATTCATGCTGATTCCTCATTAAATAACATGGGTACTTTGTGATGGAAATGCAGTTTCTCTGGTTTTATGCGGCATGATAAGTTAGCGCCAGGGTATATGATTCATTCTCTATTGGCATAAATGGGGGGATATGGAGGGATTATTAGCGCTGCGGATATTCATCCGGGTTATCGAGCGCGGCAGTTTTTCCGCCGTGGCGCGCGAAATGGGGTTGTCACAGCCGACGATCAGCAAGCAAATTCGCAAGCTGGAGCAAAGTCTGGGCACAGCGTTGCTAACCCGCAGCACGCGCCACGTGGTGCCAACGCAGGAAGGGCTAAGCTATTATCAGGCATGCCGGAAAGCGATAGCGGCATTGGATGAGGCAGAAAATCAGCTCAATGCCGGCGCGGAACGTTTATCCGGAGTGCTGCGCGTTGCGGCACCGGCGGCGTTTGGCCGGCTGGAAATTCTGCCATATCTGGCAGGCTTTCTTGATCGGCACCCGGCGCTGAACGTTGAAGTACAGCTCAGCGACGATATTGTCGATCTGCTGCAATCCGGTATTGACGTTGCCTTCCGCTTCGGCCAACTGTTGCCGGAAGGGGCGATAGCCCGCCCGTTGGCGCGGCTACCCAGCAGATTATTTGCCAGCGCATCGTATTTGGCGGCCCGCGGCTGCCCCCAGTCGCCCGGTGAGTTGGCCGAACATGCCTGCATTACCTACCAGAACGCCAGCGGGCGGCAGCGCTTCTGGACGCTGCAACGGCAGGATCAGGTTTCTAGCTTTTTGGTCAATGGGCAGTTGAGCTGCAACAGTTCAGAAGGGCTGCGCGCCGCCGTGTTGGCCGATATGGGGATCTGTTTTGCGCAACCCTGGCTGTTTCGTGAAGAACTTGAGGCGGGCAGCGTGCGGCCGGTTTTGCCGGCGTACCATTTGCCGATTATGCCGTTGCACGTGGTCTATCAGGCCGATCGCCGTGGCAATGCGCGGGTGATGGCGCTGGTGGCTTATCTGGAACAGTGTTGGCTTGAGCAGGGGACGCTGCCGCCGTTAACCGCGGAATAACCATCAGGGGCGAATGCCCCTGATGCGCAATCAAATCAGCCTTGTACTTTGGCGCGCAGCGCCTGCTTTTCTTGTTCGCTCAGAAACGCCATTTTTAGGCCGTTTTCCTGTGCGGTGCGGATTTCTTGCTGTGTTAAGCCGGCTTGCGGCGCGGCGACACGGTATTCGTGTTCAATCTCAATGCCCTGAACCGCGGGATCGTCGGTGTTAATTGATGCGGTTACCCCATGGCGCAGGAATTGAGCCAGCGGGTGCTGCGCAAGGGAAGGTACGGTGCTGGTTTGGATATTGGACGTCAGGCAGGATTCAATGCCGATGCCCTGTGCCGCCAGGTAATCCATCAACGCCGGATCCTGGATCGCTTTTACACCGTGGCCGATGCGCTCGGCGCCCAGTTCGCGAATCGCTTGCCAGATGCTTTCCGGGCCGGCGGCTTCGCCTGCGTGTACGGTGATCCGCAGCCCGGCGTCGCGGGCGCGCTTGAAGTGGCTTAGGAACAGCGTGCCGGGGAAACCCAGCTCATCGCCGGCCAGATCCAGCGCGGTAATGCTGTCGCGGTGCGCCAGTAAGCCTTCCAGCTCTTGCAGGCAGGCCTGTTCACCGAAGGTCCGGCTCAGGATGCCGATCAGGCGCACATCAATATCATGATCGCGGCAGCCGGAACGGATGCCATCGATCACCGCTTCAACCACGCCGGCTACCGGCAACTGGTGCTTCATCGCCATGTAGTAGGGCGAAAAGCGCAGTTCCGCATAATGCAGCCCGGCGTTTACCGCATCCTCAACGTTTTCGTAGGCCACGCGGCGGCAGGCATCCAAATCGCCCAGCACCGCCACGCCCCAATCCAGCTTTTGCAGGAAGCTCACCAGATCCGGCTCGGTATGGGTCACTTGCACATGCGGGCGCAGCGTCTCCAAATCTTCGGCCGGCAGATCCATAGCAAACTGGCGACCAAGTTCGAGAATAGTGTGCGCACGGATGTTGCCGTCAAGATGGCGGTGGATATCGGTAAGCGGTAGGCGGGAATCAATCATGATGTGCACTCGTCGTTTTGGTATGGGTAAAGTGCAGAGCAGTATAAAAACAAATGGATGAAAATATCCATCATGTTGCATAAAAAAGTGATGTTTATCACGTTAATTGCGCACAATGCCAGCATCAGGCGCCAATGGCGGCGTAACGGCGTTTGAAAATCGCAACCGTATCTACGTTAAGCCTGTTCTTTTTTAGTGACGGGTATTCACTGCGCATAACCGTCATGATCCCTGTATAATATACTGGTTTTATAAACAGTTAATTCATGAGGGACCATGTCTGACCTGCCTACGTGGTGAAAGCATTACTCTGTAATATTGGTGTGTCACCGTACATTTCCATGGGTAAATTTGCTGCTTTATCACTATTCTTTCATGTTCGTAAGGGAATGAAGATGAAAATCACTATCTCCTCACTAGTATTGCTTGCCGGTTTGGCGATACAACCCGCGCCAATACTGGCCGCAGAGCCTCCCGTGCCAGCGAAGCAAGCCGCGGCAGTTGGCAATCATTTCAGTTTCGTGCGTTATCATGCGGACTATCAGGTTCATGCTGACGCCAGCAGCGTGACTACCGAAAGCTATGAGATTTTGCTCAAGACCAAGGTCGCGGTCGAAAAGTTCAGTCAGATCCGCCATAGTTACAGTGAAAAAATGGAAACGCTGGAAGTTCTGTCGGCTTATACGCTGACGGCTGACGGCCAGCGCTATGATGTCGCGCCTGAGCGCATTTATACCCAGGATGGTTATTCCAGCGCCCTGTCACCGATTTATGCCGATCGCAAGGTGCGGGTGATCGTGTTTTCCAATCTGGCGCCGGGCTCCCGGGTGGTGTATCAACTGCGCCGCACGCAAAATACGCCGTATTTCCCCGGCTATTTTAGCCTGTGGGAAACGTTCAGTGCCTTCGATCAATTTGACGATGCCGAAGTTACTTTACAGGCACCGGCCAGCCTGCCGATGCAGATTTATACCCGGGATGTGGACGGCAGTGACAAGCCGCAGCTTCGTTACGGGCAGGCACACTGGCGCTGGCATTATCAGCGTAGCACACCGTTGAAGGCGCCAAACTGGACGGCAGAAAAATGGACGTTTAGTCCGGTCATCATGGCCGGTACTTACCGCGAGTGGTCACAGATGGCCAACGCCTATCAGTTGAAGGCGGGAGAAGCCGCGCAGGTTACCCCGGCGATCAGGGCACTGGCGGAAAACATCACCGCCGGTATTGATGATCGCCGTGAACAGACCGCGGCCCTTTATCGCTGGGTAGCACAGAATATCCGTTATGTTGCGGTGTATCTGGGTAATGGCGGGCTGGAACCGAATTCGGCGCAAAGCGTGCTGGATAACCATTATGGCGACTGTAAAGATCATGTCGTCTTGCTGGAGACTCTGTTGGCGGCCAAAGGCATCGACAGCACGCCGGTGCTTATCGGTGCGAATAAAGGCCCGTTACTGCCTGCCGTGCCGGTGCTGGGACGTTTTAATCATGCCATCACTTACGTGCCGGAGTTCGATCTGTATCTGGACTCAACCAGTGCCTGGGCGCGTTTTGGCCAACTGCCAGAAGCTGATTTGGGTGCACCGGTCCTGCTTACACGTGAAGCAAAGCTGGCGCGTACCCCGGATAATGACGAGCAACGCAATAGCTCCTCCCTTATCGTTGATCTTACTTTTGATGACTCAGGCAATTTACGGGGAAAAACCGAGCGCAAGCTGGGGGACGTAGACGAGATCGTCATGCGGCGCTATTTTTCCCAAGTCAACCCGCAGAACCGGGCGCGAGTCGAAGAGTCGATCATGGCGACTTCCGGTATTGATGGCCACGGAGAGATTGTTATGAACGATAATCCTCTGGATCTCAAAAAACCCTTCAGTTACGGCTATCGTTTCCGGGCCGACGATTACGTTGATTTTAACGTCGTTGGCGGAATGACCTTGCCTAACCCTCCCGGCGATCGCTCTTTCCGCAATCAGTACACGACCACTGTGGCATCCACCAACGAGACGCCGTTCTATTGCCATGCGAAACAATATAATGAAACCTATCGCCTGCAATTACCGGCCAAGGTGCCGATTATCGTCATACCGGCGAATCAACAATTTCGCAATGCAGCGGGCGAATATCAGGTCGAATGGCGGCGTGACGGGCAGCGGGTGATCGTCAACCACCGGCTACAGATAAATGCCATCCGTGGCAAGGATGCGCTTTGTCAGCCGCAGGACTATCCGGCATTCCGCGCGTTGTTCCAGCAGGTGCGGCGTGGTTTCCGTGGGCAGGTGGTATACGGTGATCTTTCCAGCGAGAAACGGTGACACTTCTTTCTATGGGCTGTTAATGGCGACAGCGGTGATATTTTTATGTCTCCATCCGCGGGGCTTGCGCTCTCAGCTTAAAGTCTGCCGATGAACGCCGTTATCAACATAAAGAACGCATTTAATTTACAAAAAACCAACGCCAGGTTGCTAATTTAGCTGCACTGGGGCAGCGGGTTATCGGCTCTGCGGATTAAATCCGCAGTCTGATTTTTAATGCCTTTAACTTTCTGATGTGCTTTGTAAAATGAGGCGATAACTGATTGATGGAGTAGCAGATGCACAATGAAGATGAGCGTTTAACCGCGCGCGTACGGCACGCCAACCAGCAAGCGCTGGCGGAAGGGCGCCTGGTCGGCAGCGTGGTGCTGGTGGCGCGCGAGGGGGCATTAGTTTGCGCCGAGGCCTGCGGTGATGCCGATCGTGAGCGGCAGCAGGCGATGCAACTTACGACGCAATTCCGGCTGGCTTCCGTTTCCAAGCCGTTTACCACGCTGGCGGCCATGCGGATGATCGAGCAACAAAAACTGGCGCTGAGCGATACGGTCAGCCAGTGGTTGCCCTGGTTTACCCCGGCGCTGCCGGATGGGCGGCGCCCGGCGATAACCATACGCCAATTGCTAACCCACACCGCCGGGCTGGATTACCGCTTCCATCAGCCGCCTGACGGGCCTTACCACGCGCTGGGGGTAGAGGATGGCCTGGGGCCATCGTCGCTCAGCCTGGAGCAAAACCTGCGCCGTCTGAGCAGCGCGCCTTTGCTGGCAGAGCCGGGCCAGATGTTCAATTATTCGCTGGCGATCGACGTGCTAGGGGCTGTGCTGGAACGGGTGACGGGTTTGCCATTGCCCCAGGTGTTTGAACAATGGGTGGCGCAGCCGCTTGGCCTGCATAACACCGGCTTTAGCACGGAGAACGCGGCGAATCTGGCAACGGCCTACTATAACAGCGCAACCGGCCCGCAGATGATGTATGACGGGATTAAGCTGCCCATTCCGCCTGATTTCGACTGTATCGTGGAGTTTGCGCCTTCGCGTGCGCTGGATGCCGCCGCTTATCCCTCCGGTGGCGGTGGCATGGTAGGCTGTGCACAGGATGTACTGGCGCTGTTGGAAGCGATGCGCACCGGTGGTAACGTGCTCCGGCCAGAGACCGCCGAACTGATGCGCCAACCGCACGTAGGGCCAGAGGCCGAAGTGATGGGGCCTGGCTGGGGGTTCGGTTTTGGCGGCGCGCTGTTGGCGGATGCGCAACTGGCGGCAACGCCACAGCATAACGGTACCCTGCAATGGGGCGGAGTGTATGGCAGCAGTTGGTTTATCGATCCGGTTGCACAGTTGAGCGTGGTGGCGTTAACCAACACGGCTTATGAGGGGATGAACGGCCAATATACGCTGCAGATTCGTGATGCCGTGTATGGGGTAAACCCCGGCTAAACGCCGGGGTGGGGAAGGTTACTGCTGCGCCGGGCCGGACATCAGGCCGAACAGGCCAATGAATTCCTGCAGCGTCATTTTATTGCCGTTCAGATCCACCTGATTATCGGCATAGTGGAAGCTACTGCCGATCACGTCGTCCTTCAACGTGGTCAGTTTGAACATTTGCCCCATAGCCGCCAGCCCTTGTACCTGCTGCTGCGCCAACTTTTGGGCTTCTTCGGCGTTGTAGCCTTGTAAGCGCGCGGCTTGCGCAGTGGTTTCCGTGGCCATGGCGACAGGAATGCTCAGCTTAGCGTCCAAGGTTTTCACCGCGTTCGCCAACGGCTGATTCTGCGCCGCCGTGGTGCCGCCTGCCTGGGTTGGATCGGCCAGATCCAGCTTCAGGGTGAAATTGCTTTCGCCCTTGCTGTTTTTCCAGCTCAGCGGGGCGATGCTGACTGACGGGTTGCCTTTCAGCAACAGCGGCAGGTTTTGCAGCAGGGTATCCGTTGCCTGCCGTTGGTACTCGGTTTTATCCAGTTCGTTGATCTTCTGCACCAGGGCCAACGCCTGTTTGTTGTAGTTCTCAGCGAAGGCTTTTACTGATTGGCTGTCCAGCCGGTCGATTTTGATCGTAAGCTTGCTGGAGCCAAAATCGTTGCCCAGCACTTTCATCGCATCCAGGGTGTAGTCAAGCTGGCCGTTGATGTTGCTCTCCTGTTCGCCAAACTTGCTCACTAAGCTGAAACCGTCCAACTGTACGGTATCTTTACCGTCAATGGCCACGTTCATTTGTTTGATGGTTGCCGATTGATCGCCCAGGGCCAGCTCAACGGAGCTCAGGCGGCTGTTGCCAGTATATTTTACATCCTGCAGCGTGATTTGCTCGACCTGGCCAAACTGGTTAGGCCCGCTGAGCACCGTACTGGCGTTCTGGAGGCTCATCGACATGCCCTTCATATCCCGCGAGATCTCGGAATTGATGGTGGCACCGCTAAATTTGACTGACGTCGCGTCTTTTTGGTAATCCACCGGGATCACCTCGGCAACGGTAGAGATTGTGCCGCTGTAGGAAATGCGCGAATCGGCGCTGAACAGCGGTTGGCCTTTGGTGATGTCAAACAGCGTTTTCAGCGCCGGGGTGTTCTCCAGGCGGGTATGCAGCGAGGCCATGCTGGGCATCAGGTTGAACTTTTTCAACTGCGCCAGCGGGAATGGGCCGTGATCGATGGTATCTTGCAATACCACTTCGTCGCCCGGTTTGAGTAGTCCGTAGCCGATGGCGTTATCGGTGCGCAGCACAAAGCGCACCTGGCTACTGAACAGCCCACGCTGGTAATTGTCGAAGCTCAACGTCATGCCGAATTGCGGCATATCCTTCTTTAGCTGGTTGTTGGCGTTATCCACCATTTCGCCCATGCGTTGTTCGATAAGTTTGCCGGTGTACCAGGCCGCTCCAGTCCATGCTGCGCCAAGAATTACAATGACGCTGACAGCGACTAACGATTTTTTCATAGTTCTGTTCATCCTTTTTCGAGCCCCAGAGCGGGGCATGTGGGCTAAATGGGCCAACAAAAAAACGCCCGCAGGCGTTTAATTGTGAAGGTAATGCATGTGGTATAGCAACTGGTTTGCAAAATTTACTTGATGATTACGCCAGTAAATTATACACGCGCGCAATACGGCCTTGGCCGCTGACGGTGATGGGTGACTCGTCGGCGCCGATAAAGCAAGACTCACCGGGCTGCAGGCGCACTGTCTCACCCTGTTTTTCCAGCACGGCTTCACCCGTAACGCAAAATACGATGGCGGCGCTGTTTTGCGCTAATGGCTGCGGTGCCGTAGTCAGCTCATGCAGTGAAAAGGCAAAGTCGTCCACCGGGATCGGGAATAACAGCTCATTGCCGCGCTGCTCCGGCTGGGTGAGCAACCCGCTGGCCGGTTGCGGGCGGAACTGCAGGTTAGCCAGCAATTCAGGGATATCGATGAACTTTGGCGTCAGGCCGGCGCGCAGCACGTTATCGGAATTGGCCATCACTTCCAGCGCCACGCCTTTCAAGTACGCGTGCGGGGTTTCTGCGTACAGGAACATCGCTTCGCCTGGCGCCAGCTTGATTACATTGAGCAACAGCGGTGAGAACAGGCCGCTGTCTTCCGGGTAGAAGCCGGCAATAAAGCGAATGGTATCCCAGGGTTCGCCCTGCTGGCTGTTGAGCGCCGCCTTTAGCACGCCCAGTGCGCGCGTTTTTTGCTCACCGGTCATGCTGAGCAGGCTGGCAAACAGGGTGGCGAGGCGGGCGGTGTCCGGTTGGTTCAGGAAAGCGGCGATATCATGGTGAGCGCCGGCGAGTGGCTGCAACAGGGCCTTAATATCATCCAGTTCGCGAAAGCCATTGATGGCCAGGAACGGCGTCAGGGCAAAAACCAGCTCCGGTTTGTGGTTCGGGTCTTTATAGTTGCGCTCCGCCGCATCCAGCGGAATACCGGCGGCGTTTTCTTTAGCGAAGCCCACTTCCGCGGCGGACTTGCTCGGGTGCACCTGAATCGATAACGGTTGATCGGCGCACAGCACTTTGAACAGGAAGGGCAGTTCGCCAAAGCGTTTGGCGACTTCCGTGCCCAACAGCCGTGGCTGGTCTGCATCTATAATATCCCGTAGCGAACGTGAATCACCGGCGGCAGCGACGCGCGAGCTGCTTTTCGGGTGGGCGCCCATCCACAGTTCCGCCATCGGCTTCCCGTCCGGATTGGCGATGCCATACAGGTTGGTCAGCGCATCGCGGGAGCCCCATGCGTAGTTTTGTACCGTATTAATCATTTTTTGCATGATTACTGCCTGCTAAATAAGGAAATTGTTGCTAAGTAAACAATGTGCGTGACTGGCATGCAAGTGGAAGATGTCTCAAAATGCTGTGAGGCGCCTCTATTAATGCGAATGATTATTATGTCACTATGCTGGGCATGTTTGTCACGGGGTAGGCGCGTCGCCGGCCCTTGCAAGTTTAGCTACTGCTAAGGAGACAATAATGGCAGCCGTTCGTATCGAAAAAGACACTATGGGCCCGATCGAAGTGCCCGCCGCTCAACTATGGGGCGCGCAGACACAACGCTCGCTGGAGCATTTTCGTATTTCCTCGGAGAAAATGCCGCCCGAACTGATTCATGCGCTGGCGCTAACCAAACGTGCCGCCGCCAGTGTGAATATGGATCTTGGCCTGCTGCCGGGGGAGCGTGGCCACGCCATTATCGATGCCGCCGACGAAGTGCTGGCGGGCAAGCACCCAAGCGAGTTTCCGTTGTCGATTTGGCAAACCGGCTCGGGTACCCAGACCAACATGAACATGAACGAAGTGCTGGCTAACCGCGCCAGCGAGCTGTTGGGCGGGGAACGCGGCGAAGGGCGGCGGGTGCACCCGAACGATGACGTCAACAAGAGCCAAAGCTCAAATGACGTATTCCCGACTGCGATGCACGTGGCGGCGGTGATCGCTCTGCGCGAACGGTTGATTCCGCAGCTTAAGGTGCTGCATAGCACGTTGAGCGAGAAAGCCGCGGCGTTCAGCGATATCGTCAAGATTGGCCGTACCCACCTGCAAGACGCCACCCCGTTAACGCTGGGGCAGGAAATTTCCGGCTGGGCCGCCATGCTTGAGCACAATCTTCGCCATATCGAGGCCAGCATCCCGCATATTTGCGAACTGGCGCTCGGTGGGACGGCGGTCGGCACCGGGCTTAATACCCACCCGGAATACGCGGTGCGGGTGGCCAAGGCGCTGGCGGAGCTTACCGGGCAGCCGTTCATCACGGCGCCTAACAAGTTTGAATCGCTGGCCACCTGCGATGCGCTGGTGCATGGCCACGGTGCGCTGAAAGGGTTGGCGGCTTCGCTGATGAAAATCGCCAACGACGTGCGCTGGCTGGCTTCCGGCCCGCGCTGCGGCATTGGCGAGATCGCCATTCCTGAAAATGAGCCGGGCAGTTCGATCATGCCGGGCAAAGTCAACCCGACCCAGTGCGAAGCCATGACGATGCTGTGCGCTCAGGTATTGGGCAATGACGTGGCGGTGAACATTGGCGGCGCATCCGGCAACTTTGAGCTGAACGTGTTCCGCCCGCTGGTGATCCATAACTTCCTGCAGTCTGTTCGCCTGCTGGCCGACGGTATCAGCGGCTTCAATGAGCACTGTGCCGTGGGGATCCAGCCGAACCGCGAGCGCATCAGCCAGTTGCTGAATGAGTCGTTGATGTTGGTGACCGCGCTGAATACGCATATCGGTTATGATAAGGCGGCGCAGATTGCCAAGAAGGCGCACAAAGAAGGGCTGACGCTGAAAGCCTCGGCTCTGCAGCTTGGTTACCTGACGGAAGCGCTGTTTGATGAATGGGTGCGGCCGGAAGATATGGTCGGCAGCCTGAAGAAATAAACCGTTGTTGTGCAGGCCTATGGGGCGATAATGCCCGCCAGCCGTCAACGCCCGTTTAAACCGCGGGGGTGGTTGAGCTGGCAGGTATTATCGCCTGCATAGGCTTTTTTTATGGAGAAAGTGCGGTGTCACGTACCCAGCGCCTTTTAACGTTGATGCAAATGCTCAGGCAACATCGTTACCCGATCGCCGGCTATACCTTGGCTCTGGAACTGGGGATCAGCATGCGCACCCTGTACCGCGATATTGCGACGCTGCAGCAGCAGGGGGCCGACATTTGCGGCGAAGCCGGCGTTGGCTATCTGTTGAAGCCGGGGTTCATGCTGCCGCCGCTGATGTTTTCACCGCAGGAAATTGAGGCTTTGGTGCTGGGGATGCGTTGGGTGAGCCGGCGTGGCGACAGCCAATTGGCCGATGCGGCAAACCATGCGCAAGCCAAGATCGCGGCCGTGTTGCCCGCCGCATTGCGCGATGATTTGGACAGTAGCACGCTGTTTATCGGACCGGTGGATGCCACGCCGGTGGCGGATGACGTGATGGTATTGGTTCGCGCCTTGATCCGCCAGGAACGCAAGTGCGTTATCCAGTATGTGGATGCCGAAGGACGCGCCAGCGAGCGGGTGCTGTGGCCGTTTGCTATCGGTTATTTTGAACAGGTGCAACTGCTGGTTGCCTGGTGCGAACTCCGCCAGACATTTCGCCATTTTCGCCTGGACCGCATTGGGCAAATTACCGTGTTGGAACAGCGCTATCCGCGCCGCCGCCGCGCACTGTTGAAAGACTGGCGGCAACAGGAAGGGATCGCTACTGCCAAAAACTGACAGCGTGATTGTTTAGCCTATGGGTATCGGGCCAGCCGGCCTTTATCCATCAGGAGAACATCATGAATACCCCAGGCCTTACCCTGTTGTACGTCGACAATCCCGAAAAAAGCGCCGCTTTCTACCGCCAACTGTTGGCGTTGGAGCCGGTCGAGCTTTCACCGACCTTTGCGTTATTTGTGTTTGATAACGGCAGCAAACTGGGCTTATGGCAGCGCGATAAGGTAGTGCCGCCGGCTGAAACCGGTGGTGGCGGGGCAGAGTTCTGTTTTTTGTGTGCGTCCGCGCAACAGGTGGATGCGCTCTACCAACAGTGGTGCGGGAAAAATGCGCCAATCATTCAGCCGCCGATAGAAATGGAGTTTGGCTATACCTTTGTGGCGATCGATCCCGATCGCCACCGCCTGCGCGTTTATACGTTAAATAACGCATCGTAATGCGGCCTAGGCGTTGGTGTATAAATGCAGCCGCTTAATCAATAGCCGCAGCGGGCGGGCTTCAGGTTTGTATTTGTGTGTTACCGCATTGGCATCGTAATTGAGCAGTTCGCCAATGCGCGGTATCTGCGGCCCGCTTTCTATCTGGCACAGCGCCAGCAGCGGTAGCGGGCAGGGGTGTTGCACCTGTTTTTGCTCCTGCTGATACCACACGCGGGCGATCGGCTGTACCTTGACCGGCCGTTTGATTTTCAGCACCGCCTGCTGCGGCAGGCGAGCGATATCCGCTATCTCGCGGCCTACCATTTCAGCCCACTGCTCGCGGTTATAGGGCGGCACGGTGCGCCCGGCCTTTTGGCTTTTTTCCAACTGCCGCAGAATATCGTCCCGGCGTACATTTTTGATGATGTGCTTGTTGGCCCAGCCAAAACGCACCGAGTCCGGGTTAGTGAGCAGGGTGATCGTCCGGTAGGCGCTGAGGGTGAGCAGCCCATGCAGGTGGGTATGCACAAAGTCAAAGCGCTGTTCCGGTGCCAGGCCGGATTCCACGGTGATAATGTGCTCCAGCGCGTTCTTTAATCGATTAATGGTGGCGATGCGCTGGGTTAACGCCTGGTAGTCGGGGTGTTCCACCGCCAGGCACACCACGCCAGGCAAACGTACCGCGGCCTTGCTGCTGATATGCTGCTTATTGTGGTGGAGGAACAGCCGCTGATAATGCGCCAGCGCTAAATCGCGCGCCTGTTGCCCAAGGTGTTGTTCAACCGGGATCTGGGTAATTTCCTGGTGTTCTTTGCCTTTTTCAATTTCCGGCAGGGTGAACACCCGCGCGGCCAGTAGGCGCAGCGGCAGGATTTGCTGTTGCAACGTCGCCAGTTCCTGCTCCAGGGTGTTGAAGCAGGTATTCATGCGGCCTATAACATCGTATTTGCTCATTATGTCACCCCATTTTAGTTACAACATACATTATAAGGCATCAACCAAGGGGGGCAACATCAACAAAGGTGAACACAGGAAATAAAGCGAAAACCACGTCATACAGCAAGAAATTGTCATGCCAAGGGCCTGCTGGCCCCCGGCATAAGATAGGGCGATTAGATGCGTGCGGCTTCCGGCAGCTTTTTCAGGTAATGCACAACCAGCAGCGCCAGCAGCAGCATAATACTGATAAAGGCAACCACGCCGATCCAGCCAAAGCTGTGCCAAAATACGCCGCCTAATGTCCCGGCGATGCTGGAACCGGCGTAGTAACAGAACAGGTACAGCGAGGAAGCCTGGCCTTTTGCCCGGCGGGCGCGGCGGCCAATCCAACTGCTGGCCACCGAGTGGGAAGCGAAAAAACCCGCGGAAAACAGCATCATGCCGATAAACACCACGGCAATCGGCGCCAGAGCGGTGATCACCACGCCAGCCAGCATGATCAGGATAGACGCACGCAACACCGGCCCACGCCCGAAGCGGGCGGTCAGCGCGCCGGCCTTCGGCGAACTGTATGAACCAGTGAGGTACACCACCGACAGCAACCCCACAACGGCCTGGCTTAAGTGATAGGGGTTTTCCAGCAGGCGATAGCCAATGTAGTTAAACAGCGTGACAAAGCTGCCCATCAACAGGAAGCCTTCGGCAAACAACAATGGCAGCCCTTTGTCGTGCCAGTGCAGTTTAAAATTGATGAGCAGGGTGCGCGGGCGTAACGAACTGGCCCTGAAGTGCCGTGAAGCGGGCAAAATGCGCCAGAACATGCAGGCGGCGGCCAACGCCAACAGCCCAATGAACGCTAGGGCAATACGCCAACTGAAGAAATCCGTCAGCACACCGGTTATCAGGCGCCCGCTCATGCCGCCGATAGAGTTACCGCTGATATAAAGCCCCATGGAAAAGGCGACAAAGCTGGGATGGATTTCTTCACTCAGGTAGGTCATGCCAACCGCAGCCACACCGCTGAGCGAAAGGCCAATCAGGGCGCGCATCAGCAAGATGCCTTGCCAACTGCTCATAAACGCGCAGATTAGCGTGCAAACGGCGGCCAGCAGCAGGGCGACGACCATCACCGACTTGCGGCCGATGGCGTCGGAAAGCGGCCCGGTGAACATCAGCCCAATGGCCAATAACGCGGTGGAAAGCGACAGCGACAGGCTACTTTCCGCCGGCGAGATGCCAAAATCCTGCGATAACACCGGCAATATGGGTTGCACGCAGTAGAGCAAGGCAAAGGTCGCTAACCCGGCAGAAAATAGCGCCAGCGTCACGCGCATAAATTGCGGCGTGCCACGTTCAATATAAGGGAGGCTGTTTAGGGAAGCGCGTTTGGTTTTTGGTGCTGGGGCCGTGTCATCATTGGCGGCCGGCGTCGACGGCATGGTGGCCGCTGAACGCTGAGGGGTTGTCACAGTGTTTCCTTACCGAACTTCGGGTGAGTTAAATAGGTGCTACGTTGGTGTGGAAAATGATAGGTAGCCCGTACTATTTTGTCTAATATATTAATAATTAAAATTGATACGTATTAAATATGAATATTGAGCTAAGACACCTCCGGTATTTCATTACCGTGGCTGAAGAGTTGCACTTTGGCCGCGCCGCAGAGCGGCTGCGTATTTCCCAGCCGCCGCTGAGCCAACAAATTCAGGCGCTGGAAGAAATGGTCGGCGCCAGGCTGTTGTCCCGTAACAGCCGCAACGTGACGCTCACGCAGGCAGGGGAAATGTTCCTCAAGGAAGCCTATCAGGTTATCGACCAGGTAAACCGGGCGGCAGAAAAGGCCGCGCGCCTTGAGCGTGGCGAAATAGGGGAGTTGACCATCGGCTTTACCTCTTCTGCGCCGTTCATTACCGCCGTGGCCCGTAGCCTGCGAGCATTTCGCCATCAGCACCCGGAAGTGCACATCAAAATGCAGGAAATCAACTCCCGGCAGCAGTTGAACCCATTGCTGAACGGCGAACTGGATCTGGGCGTTATGCGCAATACCCGCCTGCCGGACGCGCTTTGCCATGAGGTGTTGTTGCATGAGCCGCTTGTGGCAGTGGTGCCGGCGGGGCACTCGCTTAACCAGATTGCGCCCGGCGGGCTGCGTTTTCACCACCTGGCGCAGGAGCCGTTCGTGTTTTTCGCGCGTGAAGTCGGCACGGCGTTATACGATGAAACGCTCTCGATGCTCGGCCGCGCGGGTGTCACCCCGTTCATTACCCAAGAAGTGGGGGAAGCGATGACCATCATCGGCCTGGTCTCCTCCGGGCTGGGTATTTCCATTCTGCCGGCCTCTTTTGCCCGGGTTAAAATTGATGGCGTTCGTTACCTGCCGTTGGCGGAACCGGAAGCCTTGACCGAAGTGTGGCTGGTATTCCATCGGCAACGGCCACTAACCGCAGCGGCCAAGACGCTGCAGGCGCTAATGCTACGGCGTTAACGGCCAAACTTTGAGTGGCACAAATTGGTGTTAGCTGCAGCGAAAAATGGCGAATTTGTGCTGCAAATCACATAAATAATCAAACAGTTGACGCCTTCTGATAAAAGCTCCACCATAGCCACTAATCTTTATTTAGAAGCGCGAAAATAGTAGGAGCAGCGTGTGATCGCGGACGGGAAGCCTGGGCATATTGACCAGATTAAGCAGACCAATGCCGGTGCGGTATATCGGCTGATTGATCTGTGGGGGCCTGTTTCGCGCATTGAGTTGTCAAAACGCGCGCAGCTCGCGCCAGCCAGCATTACCAAAATTGTGCGTGAGTTACTTGAAGCCCACTTGGTGAAAGAAACCGAATACCAGGAAATAGGCAGCCGCGGCCGGCCGGCGGTGGGGTTGGTGCTGGATACCGAAGCCTGGCATTACCTTTCAGTACGCATCAGCCGGGGCAGTATTACACTGGCGCTGCGGGATCTCAGCAGCCGTTTGGTGGTTGAAGATCTGCTGGCGCTTGCGGCGGATCACCCAGAGGCGCTATTGCAGCGGATCGTCACTGAAATCGACCAGTTTTTTATCCGCCATCAACAGAAACTCGAACGCCTCACCGCGATTGCCATCACTTTACCGGGCATCATTGACGTCGCCAACGGCATCGTGCACAGCATGCCGTTTTACGACGTGCGCGAAATGCCGCTCGGCCCGGTGCTGGAAGAGCGCACCGGGCTGCCGGTGTTCATACAGCATGATATCAGTGCCTGGACCATGGCTGAAGCGCTGTACGGCGCTTCCCGCGGCAACCAGAACGTGATTCAGGTTGTGATCGACCATAACGTCGGTGCCGGGGTTATTTCCGGCGGCAGGGTGCTGCATGCCGGCAGCCACAGCGTGGTGGAAATTGGCCATACCCAGGTCGATCCCTATGGAAAACGTTGTTACTGCGGCAATCACGGCTGTCTGGAAACCGTCGCCAGCATTGAAAGCATTCTGGAACTCACCCAGCAGCGCCTGAACGGTGCAATAGATTCGATGCTGCAGGGCGTGCCGCTGAGCGTTGAATCACTGTGTGATGCAGCGCTGGCAGGCGATCAACTGGCGAAGGACGTTATTCTTGGCGTCGGCCACAGCGTGGGGCGCATTTTGGCGATCATGGTTAATCTGTTCAATCCGGAAAAAATCCTGGTGGGTTCGCCGTTAAACCGCGCTGCCGATATTCTTTTCCCGGCCATTCTTTCCTGCATCCGTCAGCAGTCGTTGCCCGCCTACAGCGAACAGATCAAAGTGATCTCGACGCAGTTTTTCAATCAGGGCACGATGCCCGGCGCGGCGCTAGTAAAAGAAGCGTTATACAACGGCTCGTTGCTGGTGAAACTGTTGCAGGGTTAATAAACAGGCGTAATAACATTTTCTGTTTTAACAACAAATATTGAGCTACCTCAATCCGCTTCGGATCGCCATCCCATAGACTTTTGCCTGTCATAGGCTGTATCTCTTTTGGCCACTGCGCCACGCTAAAATTTGCCGTCAATGTGAACGGTGGTGGCGCTGGGTTTTATCTCTGGGTTTCAGTCTGCGTATTCAGCATCATTTTTATTAACGGAGTATTCCGGGGCATTCATGTTAAAGCGTTTATTTGTGACAGGTACGGATACCGACGTCGGTAAAACTGTGGTTTCTCGCGCGTTGTTGCAGGCTTTTGCGGCGCAAGGCCGTTCTGTGGCAGGGTATAAGCCGATTGCGGCGCACTACCTGGAAACTGATGAAGGCGTGCGCAATAAAGACGCTCTGGTTTTACAGGCATCGTCAACCATGCCGTTGTCTTATGAAGAAGTTAATCCTATCACCTGTATGGATGAGGTTTTCCACGCCCACGCAACGCAGGATATTGAATACAATGTCATGAGCCGTGGCCTGCAGCAGCTTTCCGCCAAGGCTGATACCGTGGTGGTTGAAGGCAGCGGCGGCTGGCGGGTGCTGATGAATGATTTACGCCCATATGCAGAATGGGTAGTGCAGGAGCAACTGCCGGTGATCCTGGTGGTCGGGATTAAATTAGGCTGCGTTAGCCACGCCCTGCTGACCGCGCAATCGATCATTAACGATGGCCTGCCGCTGTTGGGCTGGGTAGCCAACCGTATCAACCCAGGCTTGGCACACTATGCTGAAACCATCGATGCGCTACAGCTGCGTATTCCTGCGCCGTTGCTGGGCGAGATCCCGTATCTCCCGCGTGCCGAGCAGCGCGAGCTGGCGCACTACCTGGATATTTCCCCATTGCTCGATCGCGAGGCATAACGTGCTGTTTGTTCACGCCCGTCGCCTTGGCGCGGGCGTGAACGCCTAAGCATTGTGATACACCGAAACCTGGCGTAGTCCGCGGGAAACCGTGGTGGCTATCACGCAGGAAAGCAAAAATCCCGGCAACAATGCGTATTCCCCCGTCATTTCAAACACCATCAGCGCGGCCATGACCGGCGCGTGAGTCGTGGCGGCCAGAACGGTTGCCATCCCGGTCAGTGCCATTAGCAATGGCGTGGTGGCGCCCAGCGCCGGCCACATGGCGCACAGTTGCCCAATGACCGACCCCAAAGCCGCACCAACAAACAGCGTGGGGGTGAAAACGCCGCCCGGGGCGCCGGAGCCGCTGCTGGCCAGCACCGCCAGCAGTTTACATAGCAGGATCGCACTGACCAGCAACGCGCCCGGCGGCGCAGAAAGCAGCGCCTGCACCACGCTATAACCATTGCCCCAGGCCTGGGGAAACACCAGTGAAAGCAAACCGACAATCAACCCGCCGAGCGCCAACTGAAACGGCGGCTTCAGGCGTAGCGCGCGGAAACCACGCCCGCTGGCCGCCAGCGCCCACAGGAACAACGGGCCGCCAATCCCGGCCACGACGCCCAGCAGAGCCATCAGCAGATATTGCAACGGCCAGGGCGCCGGAAGGTTTTCGACGGCATACAGTGGCGCCTGGCCGCCATTGAGCAGGTTGGTAAGCAGCAGGGCGCTGACGGCCGAGATCACAACCGGCCCCAGAGAGGCCAGCATCAGCGTACCGAAGAGGATTTCGGCGATAAACAGGCTGCCGGCCAGCGGCGCATGATAGGCGCTGGCCATACCGGCGGCGGCGCCACAGGCAACCCACAGCTTCCATTCCCGCGCGTGGGTAAAGCGCTGGGCAAACACCGATGCCACCAATGCCGCCAACAGAATCATCGCCCCTTCACGGCCGATGGCGCTGCCGCTGGAGACCACTAACAGCGAAGCCAGACATTTTACCAGGCTGGCGCTAATGCCAAGCCGCCCGTCGCCGGTTTCGATCGCTTCCATGTAGTCGGTTGGCGCCGCCGGGCGTTGGTGCCGGTAGCGTTGATAGAGCCAGAGCAGCAGCCCTGCAGCCAACCCGCCCACAGCCGGGGTCAGTACCCGTCGCCAGCCCGGCAGCGCCGCCGCCGCGGCAACCAGGCTGCCGCTGTTGTGATCCAACAACAACCATTCAAGCAGCAGCATGGCGCTATGGAATCCCCAGACGGCCAGTGCGGCGGCCAGGCCAATAAAAATGGCGATAAATAGCCGCCGCAGCAGGGCGCGATATTGGTACAGGTGGGCCCAAGGTTTCATATGTCTTTCAAAGCAAGCGAAAAAGGGAAGGCGATGCGTACATTGTGCGTGTCTGTGCAGGTGAAAACCAGAGAATTGTTGCGCAGGGAACAATAGGTGGGATTATCCCAAAAGAGAGGGGCCGTTGCTACGGCCCCTGGGGAAGTGCGGATTACTGCGGCGCGCCGCTATCCTGGCCGGCGTCACTGCCTTCGCCATCGCCTGATAAGCGGGTATAGACAATTTTCTGCGTGTCGTTTTCGCAGTGCCCAACCACCTGGCCGCCGGCCTGGTCGGCCTGATCGTTAGCCACAATATCCAGCTTGAAACCCGATTCGGGCACACCGTTATTGATGATCTTCTGGGCGATGTCTGCCTTTACGCTTTCGCATGACGCAAAAGCGGCCAGCGGTGCGGCAGCCAGCACAAGTACACTTGCTATAAGCGCTTTTTTCATCCTACCGTCCTTATTTGCGATGAACTCCGTTTCTGAGGATAACAGTTGTTATCACAGAGTTTAACCAACGCGCGCCTTCGCCTGCCGATTAAGGATTAATCCGACGGCCAGTCTGGCGATCCAGGCATTTACGGGTATTGGGTTCCCAATAAGCGTTGACGTTGGTGCTATCGTTACAGCGATCTTCATCATCAATCGCCTTATCGAACTTGTCGAACTCTTTCTCTGTCCGAGTGTTAACCTTGTTGCGCAGCGTACGCGTCTCGTTCCACTGCTCTTTGCTTTGGCGGGCCGCCTCGTTGTTCAATGCGCTATTACCGCTGCCATCGACGGTGACGCAGGTACTGCCCTGTGTGCAGGTGGCGGCAACGGCCGGCCCCTGCCACGCACCAATAAACACCAACATTGCGGCTGGCAGCATTCCACGCAGCAACCACGGAGTAGACATTTTCTTCATCGATTCATCCTTATGATTTCGCGTTGCGCGGTGATAACAACGCCATATAATCTCGCCAACTGGGCGTAGGCGCACTATACCATTACGATCTTGGACGATGCCAGTTACCTGCCGCATTCGTTTACTTTTTAGAGAGGGAGATCATGGCACAGGGGAAAGGAGAACCGTATTGAGGCCGGCGGCTATGGCGCCGCCGGCAAGGCATCAGGCGCCGCGGTAAACGTTCAGCCCGGCGAATGACTGGCTGACAGGCATCATTTCCAGCGTATTGATATTCACATGCGCCGGCAGGGTAGCCACCCAGAACACGGCTTCCGCCACATCTTCCGCCGTCAACGCATTGCTGCCTTCATAGGTTTTGCTGACTTTGCCGTCATCCCCTTTAAAGCGCACGTTGGAGAACTCCGTGCCGCCGACCAGCCCTGGCTCGATGTCGGTAACCCGAATCTGGGTGCCATGCAGATCCGCCCGCAGCCCCAGGCTGAACTGGCGGACGAAGGCTTTGGTGGCGCCATACACATTGCCGCCGGCATAAGGCCAGTTGGCTGCGGTTGAGCCGATGTTGATCACATGGCCGACATTGCGCTCCACCATTTCGGGCAGCAGTGCGCGGGTCATGTTCACCAGCCCTTTGGCATTGGTATCAATCATGGTTTCCCAGTCGTCCGCACTGGCCTTATAGGCGGGCTCCAGCCCCAACGCCAGCCCGGCGTTGTTGACCAGTACGTCGACATTTTGCAGTTCCGCCGGCAGGTTGGCGATGGCTTCCTGGATGGCGGCGCGGTTACGCACGTCAAGGCGGAGGATATGCAGCGCATCGCCTAATTCGTTTTTCAACGTTTGCAGGCGTTCGATGCGGCGGCCTGCGCCAATAACCTGGTGGCCTTCACGTATAAACTTGCGGGCAATTGCTTCACCAAAACCGGAGGTGGCGCCGGTGACAAAAATGATCATTATCCTGTTCCTCTGCTGTTTTACCGTTTACTACCATTAGCATAATCCTATACCAAGTGGCAGAAAGAATGGCCGGTAAGACAAAAAAACGGGGTTCTGTGCTGTTAACTCACTGATTTAAGGCATTAAGATTGGGCAGCAGCGCTGGCTACAGCCTGCCAGCGTTTAAACTCAGCGCTCGGCGTTTGCTGAAAGATGGTCTGGAACCAAATGGTGTAGCGCTGCGGTTGGCTGCGCAACTGCGCAGCGATCGTTGTTTCTTCCAGCCATTGCCAAGCGGCGGCTTCAGATGGGTTGGGCGTGGGGGCCCGGTTATAATGGCCAACCAGAATATGATCGTATTCGTGTTCGATCAGATCGTTGGACAACGGTGAGCGGTAAGTCAGCGTCGCAACTTCCTGCAGCGGGCAATCAAAGCCCATTTCTTCCTGCAGGCGGCGGTGCGCTGCGGATCCCAGCGTTTCCCCCTGGCGCGGATGGCCGCAACAGGTATTGCTCCACAGCCCGGCGGAGTGGTACTTGCACGCCGCACGTTGTTGCAGCATAAAGCGGCCTTGTTCATCAAAAATGAACAGTGAGAACGCCCGGTGTAACATGCCGAGTTGGTGAACCCGCAGCTTGGTATCAGCGCCGATCGGTTTGTCATCCTTGTTGACCAGAATCAGCATTTCTTGCATTGCGTCTTTTTGCACAGGTAATCCCTTGTTCTGCATAATGATGAATACGCGAATAATAAATCAAAGTGAATACTAATGCAGGGCCAGACGTGCGGCCCTGAGCTGGATCAATGCTGCGGCGGCAGGTGATAGACAACACAGTCGTATTTGATGTTGTCACGCCGGCCGTTGATTACGCCGCCCAGCGCTTCCGCAATGTGCCGGCTGGCGGTATTTTGCTCCGCGACCGGATAAACAAAGTGCTTGGGGTGATAGCGCTCGCTGGCCCAGGCGGCAACGGCGCGCACCATTTCGCGCCCATAGCCCTGGTTGTGCAGGCTTTCTGCCACCCAAACCCCCAGCTCCGGCGTTTGGCTCTGCAGGTTGTGCGCGCCGACCATACCAACAAACTGTTTACTGCCACATAGCCGGGCGATGAAGATCGCTTCTTCACCTTCGCGGATCAACGGCAGCCAACCTTGCCAGACGTTGGCGAACTCTTCAGGCGAAGGCGACGGTTCAAAGTTCATATAGCGGGTCAGGGTAGGGGTGATCGCCTGATAAACCTCTTCGGCGTCTGCTGCGGTAAAAGGGGCAATTAACAACCGGTCGGTATTCAGGCGGCACTGAGAAAGGTCACTGTATATCATTATTATTACCTCGCTTTTCAGGCCAATAAAGGCAAAAAATCCGCGCCGGTTAAAAACGGAGCGGATCATCAATACTACGTTGATTAATCGCCAATGAGAATGATTTTTCTTGTGGCGTGATTATTCGCGTTGCTGCTTGCCCGCCGCGCTCTCCTTGGCCGGCGCCAGTTTCCGTTGGCGGATGACATCGCCGGCGTCGCGGGTCAACGTCAGCCCATTGGCCACCGCCAGTAGCGCAATGATGCCGATCGCCACAAAAGCCAGCTGAAATGCGCCTAACGGTACCGCGTTGCCGTCGCCGGGCAAAAGCATTTCCGCCAGCCGCAGGGCCAGCGCGCCGATGGCGATGCTCAGGCCGCCGCCGAGCTGCTGGGTCATGTTGAACAGGGTATTTGCACCGCTCATCTTTGCCTGCGGCACTTCAGAAAACGCCAGCGTGTTCATCGCGGTAAACTGCATGGAGCGCGTCAGGCCGCTAATAAACAGCAGAATGACGATCAGCCAGAACGGCGTGTGCGGCGTGAGTAACGCACAGGCGAAAATGGCCGCCGCGTTCAACATGCCGTTGACCACCAGCGTGGTGCGAAACGGGAAGCGATACAAAATGGCGGTGGTAAAGGGTTTCATCGCCAGGTTGCCGGCAAACACCGTCAGCACCAGTAACCCGGCGGTAAAAGCGCTTAGCCCAAACGCCAGCTGGAACATCAGCGGCAGCAGAAAGGGCACTGCGCCGATGGCGATGCGAAATAATGTACCGCCCCAAATAGTGACGGCGTAACTTTTTAGCCGCATGGCCCACAGTTCGATCAGCGGGGCAGCGCTGCGTTTGGCATGGAACACCGCTACCACGCCGAGCGCTATGCTGGCACAGACGCACGCCGCCGGTACCAGCCACGGCAACTGCGGGTGACTTATCATATCCAGGCCGAACATCAGGCCGAAGCAGGCAACGCCGGTGAGCACAAAGCCCAGCATATCAAACGGAACCTGGCTGCGCGTATCTTCATGCGGGATCAGGCGCCAGGTGAAAAACAGTGCGATCAGCCCAAGCGGCACATTGAGAATAAAAATCCAATGCCAGGAAGCATAGGTGGTAATGAAACCGCCCACCGGCGGCCCCAGAACTGGTGCCACCAGTCCCGGCCAGGTGATGGTGGCAATCGCTTTGATCAGGTCCGTCTTGGCGGTATTGCGTAGCACCACCAGGCGGCCGACCGGCACCATCAGCGCGCCGGCAATCCCCTGCAAAATGCGTGCGGCCGTGAAGGTGGGCAGACTGATGCTGAGCGCGCACAGCACCGAGGCCAGGGTAAATGCCACTACCGCAGCGGCAAACACATTGCGTGCGCCGAAACGGTTGGCGATCCAACCGCTGGCGGGGATAAATACCGTCAGCGCCAGCAAATAGGCGGAAACGCCGATGTTCATATCAACGGCCTGCACGCCAAAAGACGCCGCCATTTGCGGCAGAGCGGTCACGATTACCGTGCCGTCAAGGTTTTCCATAAACATCGCACCGGCAACCAGCAGTGGCAGGGCGTTAAGGCGGGTGAATACGCTCATGCGTGAATAATATCCATCAGATTACGGCGGGCTTAAGGGCTATCCCAAAGCCAAAACTAATGCGGAATGATGAGCATAGCGCAATGATGCCGGCATAAAAAGCACGCCGGGTGCGATTATTAGCAGGCGTAGGGATGGGCCGTTTCTCATGTTTGATTCTTTGGCGAGCGGGCTGATGCCCGGTGTTGGTGCATGCTGTTCATCGGCGTAAATAAGCAAACGGTTGCCTGAAAAATGCAACCGTTTGCTTATTTTTCGGTTTTTTAATTACCGTTTTACCGTTTTTATATCATTGTTTTTAAAAGATAAAAATTCGTAATTTATATCCTGGCATATTGATTGCTAACCTTCTATTAACAATCTGCAGCGGGCCATCGACCGCCAGTACAGAGAGAGAATAACAACCGGTTAGCCATAGCAAGGAACAACAGATGAGCATGCACTTTACCACGGCGATTCGTGGCAATTTTTTCGATATGGCGGCCTGTGTGGATCAGCCGCAACAGCTGGAACACGCGCTACGGCATATTCCCGACGGGCTGCTGCTGCTCAATGGCGGCACTATCGTCTGGCACGGCAGTTGGCAGCAGGGTGAAGCGTTGCTGCCTGCAGGGTTTGAGGTGGTGGATTACCGCGGCAAGCTGATCGTGCCGGGCTTTGTCGACACCCACATTCATTATCCCCAGACCGAGATGATCGGCGCTTACGGCGAGCAACTGTTGTCCTGGCTGCAGCAATATACCTTCCCAACGGAGAGCCAGTACGGCTGTGAGCAACACGCGGCGCGCATGTCGGCGTTTTTCCTGCAACAGTTGTTGAACAACGGCACGACCACCGCGTTGGTATTCGGCACCGTGCATCCGCAGTCGGTGAACGCGCTGTTTGAACAGGCGGCAGGTTTGAATATGCGCCTGATCGCCGGCAAGGTGATGATGGATCGTCACGCACCGGAGGCGTTGTTGGAAACCCCGGCGCAAAGCTATCAGCAAACCCGGGAATTAATTCTACGCTGGCACGGTAAACAGCGGCTGGGTTACGCCATTACCCCGCGTTTCGCGCCGACCAGTACCCCGGAACTGCTGGCCCAGGTGCAGCGCCTGCGCGAAGAGTTCCCGGATGTTTACCTGCACACCCATTTAAGCGAAAACCCGGATGAAGTGGCGTGGGTGAAAGATCTGTTCCCGGAACACAGCGGTTACCTGGACGTGTACCACCAATATGGCTTAACCGGCGATAAAAGCGTGTTTGCCCATTGTCTGCATCTGGAAGAGGCCGAGTGGGATTGCCTGTGCGACACCCATTCCTCAATCGCCTTCTGCCCAACCTCCAATCTGTTTCTCGGTAGTGGCCTGTTCGATATGCAAAAGGCCTGGCACAAACGGGTGAAGGTGGGGGTGGGTACCGATGTTGGCGCCGGCACCACCTTCAATATGCTGCAAACGCTGGGCGAGGCATATAAGGTGGGGCAATTGCAGCGTTATAAGCTTTCTGCCTGTGAGGCGTTCTATCATGCGACGCTCGGCGGCGCGCGGGCGCTCGGGCTGGATGCGCACATCGGCAACTTCAACGTGGGCAAAGAGGCCGACTTTGTGGTGCTCGATCCGGCGGTTTCTCCGTTGCAAAAGCTGCGCCATGAAAACAGCCGCAAGCTGGCCGAACAGCTGTTTATATTGATGACGTTAGGGGACGATCGCAATATTTACCGCACCTATGTCGACGGCAAGGTGGTCTATCAGGCCGGGGAGAGTAAAGTGGCCGCATAAGCCTGCAATCTGTTTTTGCCATAGCCGCCGGCTGGGCTAAGCTAGGGAAGGTTAAGGAGGATCGTTTCCTCTACTAAAAGGAGCTTAGCTTTGAAGCGATTATCTATTTTAGTGCTGGCAATCGGCTCGGCGCTGGCATCGCAGGCACAGGCCATAAACCATGAATCGCAGGCGGTACATCAGGCACCGCCAGGCGGGCAGACCACGGAGGCAGACGTGACCAGCACAGCGCTGCAACACAACAGCAAACATGAAAACCCATTCTTTACTCAAAGCCGCTTGCCGTTCCAGGCGCCGCAGTTTGATCTGATCGAAGAGAAGGACTACGCGCCGGCGATTGCGGCGGGCATCCAACAGAAGTTGGCCGAAGCAGAAAAGATCGCCAATAACCCGGCGGCGCCGACCTTTGCCAACACCGTAGTGGCATTGGAGCAGGCGGGCGCCATGCTGAACCGGGTGCTCAACGTCTTTAGCGCCATGACCGCGGCCAACACCAGCGATGCTCTGCAGCAACTGGATGAGGACACGGCCCCTAAACTGGCCGCACTTGATGATGCCATCAAGCTTAACGAGCGGCTTTTCACACGAATAAAAACGCTGTATCAGCAACGCGAGCAGTTGGGGTTGGATGCGGAATCGCAACGCTTGCTCGAGATTACCTATCAAAACTTTGAGCTGGCGGGCGCCAATTTGCCCGACGCCGACAAAGCCAAACTCAAGGCGCTGAATCAGGAAGCGGCCACGTTAAGCAGCCAGTTCACCAACAAATTGCTGGCGGCCACAAAAAACGGTGCGTTGACAATCGCCGATAAAACCCGGTTGAGCGGCCTTTCCGAAGGGGAACTGGCCGCGGCCGCACAGGCAGCCAGTGAGCGCAAATTGAGTAATCAGTGGCTGCTGACGTTGCAAAACACCACCCAGCAACCGGCTTTGCAAAGCCTACAGGATCGCGATACGCGCAAGGCGCTGTTCGTCGCCTCCACCACCCGGGCAGAGAAGGGCAACGGCGACGATACCCGCCAGACTATCGCCCGCCTGGCGAAAGTGCGAGCCGAACAGGCCAAGCTGCTGGGCTACCCTAACTATGCCGCCTGGAAGTTACAAAACCAGATGGCGAAAACCCCGGATGCCGCCCTGAGTTTTATGCGCGCAATAGTGCCGGCGGCGACGGCGCGCGCCAAAGGCGAGGCCAACGATATTCAGGCGGCGATCGATCGGCAGCGTGGCGGTTTCACACTGGCTGCCTGGGACTGGCCGTTTTACGCAGAACAGGTGCGTAAAGCGCGTTACGATTTGGATGAAAGCCAAATCAAACCCTATTTCGAACTGGATTCCGTGCTCAATAACGGCGTGTTTTATGCGGCTAACCGCCTGTATGGCATCAGCTTCAAACAGCGCCATGATATCCCGGTGTATCACCCGGACGTGCGGGTCTATGAAGTGATCGACAAAAACGGTGCGCCGCTGGCGCTGTTTTACACCGATTATTTTAAGCGCGATAACAAGGGCGGCGGCGCCTGGATGGGCAACTTCGTCGAACAGTCGGTGCTCAACGGCAGCAAACCGGTGATCTACAACGTCGCCAACTTCAGCAAACCCGCACCGGGCCAGCCGGCGCTGCTGTCATTCGACGATGTGATAACCCTGTTCCATGAGTTTGGCCATACCCTGCACGGTATGTTCGCCAACCAGCAATATGCCAGCCTGTCTGGCACCAACACGCCGCGTGATTTCGTCGAATTTCCATCCCAGCTTAACGAACACTGGGCGCGTGATCCGCAGGTCTTCGCCCACTATGCGCGGCACTATCAAACCGGCGTGGCCATGCCGCAGGCATTGGTCGATAAAATCAACAAAGCCAACGCCTTCAACCAAGGCTATGACATGACGGAACTGTTGGCCGCGGCCTTGTTGGATATGCACTGGCACATGCTGGGGGCGGATCAGCCGCTGCAGGATGTCGATAAGCTGGAGGCGCAGGCGTTGCAGCAGGAAAATATCGATCTTGATTATGTTCCGCCGCGCTACCGCTCTAGCTACTTTCAGCATATCTGGGGCAACGGCTATGCCGCGGGGTATTATGCCTATCTGTGGACACAAATGCTGGCGGATGATGCGTTCCAGGGTATTCAGGCGCAGGGCGGCCTGACGGCGGAAAATGGGCAACGTCTGCGCGATAAAATCCTGTCGCGCGGCAATAGTGAAGATCTGGAAAAAATGTATGAAAACTGGCGCGGCCAGGCGCCAAGCATCACGCCGATGCTGATTAACCGCGGGTTGGAAGCCCAATAAGGGTAAAAAAATAGGGCGCCGCCGGCGCCCTGTACTTACTCGCAAGCAGCGGCAAACCTTAGGCCAGCGGCCCGCCCAGAATGGTTTCCCGCATGCCGGTAAGGATGCGCTCGCCGGTTTCGCTTTTCAGCTCTTCATACCAGTCGTGAGTCACGGCCATCTCTTTGCCGTGGGTCACATCACAGCGCTTGCGCGCTTTTAACACCAGATCTTTTACCCGGTAGCTGCGTTTTTCCTGATAGCGCTGCAGGGCATCGGCTATGCCCAACGAGTTGGTTTGCAAGGCAATGGCCAACACCACGGCGTCTTCCATCGCTGCGCAGCCGCCCTGCCCGATATCCGGCGTGGTGCTATGCCCGGCATCGCCCAGCAACGCTACGCGCCCGCGCACCAACTGCTCGAACGGTTCAATATCGTGGATCTCGATACGGTTAGTGGTGGCCGGATCAATTGCGGCGATCAGTTTTTGCACCGGAGCGGCCCAACCGGCAAAGTAGCGTTGCAGATCGTTGCGCACCGTGCTGCGATCTTCCGGCAAACCTTTTTCCAACGGCACATCGAAGAAAAAGTAAAAACGGTTGCCGCAAACCGGCATCAGCGAAACGCGTTTGCCTTCGCCGACAAAAGTGGTCCACTGGTTGGCCGGGGCGATGCTTTCATCAATGGTGACCAGCCCGTTCCAGTTAACGTACCCCGCATAGCGGCGCTCAACCTGCTGGCCTAGCACGTAAGGGCGGATCACCGAGTGGGTGCCGTCCGCCGCCACCAGAAAATCGCCGTGCGCCTGGCTGCCGTCTTCAAACCAGGCGGTGACGCCGGCGGCGGTTTCTTCAACGCCGCTCACGCGTTTACCGAACTGCACCTTATCGCGGCCGTAAGTCTCCAGCAGCATATCCTGCAGTTCGGCGCGCGCGACCGGGTAAGGGCGCTCACCCACGCTTTCCACCAGAGGATCCAGGCTAAAACGGGTCAGGGTTTGGCCTTTCAGGCACTCGTTATAGGCCATATAGTGCATTGGCCCGCCCAGTTGGCGCACCTGCTCTTTCATCCCCAGATAGTTGAGGCACTTCACGCCGTTCGGCCAGATCGAAATGGCTGCGCCGACCGGCTTAATTTCTTTTACCGCTTCATAGACCTCGGTTTCGATGCCGAAGCGCCGTAATGCGATAGCCGCGCATAGCCCGCCGATACCACCGCCAATAACAATTGCTTTCATGTTTTTCTCCTTTTTGCTACCTAAGGAAAGCAATTTTCATACCAGTGTTTTACATCGCCGGTGGCCGCAGTGATGCGGGCAGATTTCAGATCATTGATTCATTGTGGGGCAGGATATGCGCTGTTTTAGCGCATCGGGGTGAAACGTTGCGCCAACGGCCAGCAACGGTAACGCTGTCTGTGCCACGTTGGCGCAACGAGACGGTTAGAAATGGTTGAAGAACCAGTACAAGCTGGCGGCGAGCAGGATTGACGTGGGTAGCGTCAGCACCCAGGCCATCAGCAGGTTACGCAACGTGGCCATCTGCAGACCGGATTTGTTGGCCGCCATGGTGCCGGCAACGCCGGATGACAGCACGTGGGTAGTGGAAACCGGCAGGCCGAAAGCGTCCGCGGCGCCGATGGTGGTCATGGTGACCAACTCGGCGCTGGCGCCCTGGGCATAGGTCAGGTGGGTTTTGCCAATTTTCTCGCCTACGGTGACCACAATGCGCCGCCAACCCACCATGGTACCCAGGCCAAGGGCAATGGCGACCACCACTTTCACCCAAAAGGGGATAAAGCGGGTGGAGTGATCCAGCTCGGTCTTCAGTGCGTCCAGATTACGCACGGTGTTGGCCGGCAGCGTCAGTTGCTTCTCGCTTTTCAGGTGTTTAATGGTCTCTGAAGCCAGGTACATATCATTACGGGTGTTGGAAACCACCTGCGCCGGGATCTTATCGACCGAACCGTATTGGCGGATACCATCACCGATAATGCCCGTCAGTTGCGCCAACGCGGGCAGCACGTCAGGCAGCAGTTCACCGGTGCGCACATAGTTGGTCAGCACCTCACGCGCCGGGGCCTGGCCAACCGGTGGGAATTGGCGCAGCAACTCGTGTTTGGTTACCGTTGCCAGTGCGGCAACTCGTGGAATTTGATCCGGCGGCAGCGCCCGGTTCAGGGCATAGGCGATCGGCATGGTGCCAACCAGGATCAACATAATAAGCCCCATGCCTTTTTGGCCGTCATTGGAGCCGTGAGCAAAAGAGACGCCGGTGCAGGTCAGGATCAACAGGCCGCGGATCCACAGCGGCGGCGGGGTATTGCCTTTGGGCGCGGTATACAACTGGCGATTTTTAACGAACGCTTTCAGCACTATCAGCAACAGCGCAGCAAAAACAAAGCCAATCACCGGCGACAGCAGCAACGAGTAGCCGACTTTCAGCGCCTGATCCCAGTCAACGCCGCTGGTGCCGGTGCGCCCGTGAATCAAGGCATTGGCGATGCCAACGCCGATGACCGAGCCAATCAGCGTATGTGAGGACGATGCCGGCAGGCCAAGCCACCAGGTGCTCAGGTTCCAGATAATGGCGGAAAACAGCAGGGCATACACCATGGCAAATCCGCTGCCGGTGCCCGCCTGCAAAATCAACTCCACCGGCAACAGGGATATTATCCCAAACGCCACGACGCCGCTGGAGAGCAATACGCCCCGAAAATTAAAAAAGCCGGACCAAACCACGGCGACCGTCGGTGATAATGAGTGGGTATAAATAACCGTTGCCACCGCGTTGGCGGTATCGTTAAAGCCATTGACGAATTCGAAGCCCAGCGCAATCAACAAGGCCATCCCTAATAACAAAAAGGGAACGTAACTGGTGTATACTCCGCCAGCATCAGTGACATCATTAAATAAATTAACCCCTGCAAACGCGATCCCAATGACTAATAAAAACACAAAAAAAGAACAGTCATGCGGCTGTTCTGTTTGTATATTTGCGGTCGGCCTGGCGCGGGTTGCGCACTTGACTCTATAGCACTGTTATCGCTCATAAATTACCTTCATTTTTCAAAATTACGAAAGATTCCCGCTATTACCTTGGTCGCGGGCATTTTAATTATTCGCAATAATTATGACTTTTTTATGACGCAAAAATTAAGCCTCGGCCAAGATGTAGTCGCTTTAGGATTGAATTGATCCGGCAATTAAAATAAGTTTAACGCATGGCGCCCAGCGCAAAATACTATACCCAAAATAATTCGAGTTGCAGGAAGGCGGCAACGCAGTGAATCCCCAGGAGCTTACTCCAGTAAGTGACTGGGGTGAGCGAGGAAAGCCAACACACCTGCAACTTGAAGTATGAAGGGTAAAGAGCTGGCTCTAAGGCATAATGGGAAATTTGATATATGGTTCAGACGGTTGCTGAAAGAATACACAGGCTGGATTTTGATGATGAGGTGACCGGCCTAATTTGCGGCCACGTGTTTCGCCCTGGCGAAGCGCCGCAGAAAATGTCTTCGTCAACCATTTGCCAGGCTTATCACGCGTTACCGCCTGGGGGCGGTTTTGTCTGGCTGCACCTGAACCTTAACCACGCGGCGGCGGAAAAGTGGCTGAAAAATCATTTCGCCATCCCGGAATTTTTCTTTGAGGAAATCCGCCAGGGCTCATACACCACGCGCATTGAGCGGCAGGGCGAAGATCTGTTTGCGGTGCTCAACGATGTCAATTTCCACCCGAAAGAAACCAACCCGGAAGTGTCAACGCTGTGGCTGTATTGCTGCAGCCAACTGATTGTGACAGTGCGGCACAAGCCGCTGCGGCTCATCGAACAGGTGCTGCGGCGGCTTGATGCGTTATCGGTGGCCTCCACCACCGAACTTCTGGCGCAACTGTTGGAAGAACAAGAGGACGTGCTGGAGCAAATAGTGCGCCAGACCAACCAAAACGTCGACGCGATCGAAGACCGGCTGCTTAGCCACCACGTGCAACAAAACCGCACCGAACTGGGGCAGATGCGCCGGCTACTGTTGCGTTTTCAACGTCTGCTGGCCCCCGAGCCGGCATCGCTATTCCGCTTGCTGAACCGCCCGCCGGCCTGGCTGAGCCGCGAAGGACTGCAGGATTTGCGCCAGTTCGCCGAAGAGTTCACCGTGGTGCTGAACGATCTGGTGGCGTTGACCGAGCGAATTCGCCTGCTGCAAGAAGAGATCGGCGCCAAGCGCATGGAGCAAAATAACCGCACGCTGTATACCCTGACGGTGATCACGGTGCTGGCGTTGCCAATCAACATCGTCGCCGGCTTTTTCGGCATGAACGTGGGCGGCATTCCGCTGGCGGGCAACCACCACGGGTTCATCCTATTGGTGCTGCTGGTCGGCGCTTTCACGCTGGTTACCGGCTATCTGGCGTTAAAACGCCGCGACGAATAGTGCTCCAAGATCAGGTTGCAGGTACGCCGGCCTGATCGAGCAGCGCATGAAGCAACACATTGGCGCCGGCGGTAGACCAGGCCGGCGTGATGTTTTCCAGCTCGTTATGGCTGATGCCGTCAACGCAGGGGATGAAGATCATCGCCGTGGGAGCAACCCGGCTAAGGTAGCAGGCATCATGGCCGGCGCCGGACACCATATCGCGATGTGAATAGCCCAACCGCTGCGCCGCCTGGCGCACGCTGGCAATGCAACCGGCGTTAAAGCTGACCGGTGGATACTGGAATATGCGTTCGGCAGAAGCGGCCAGCCCGTTGCCGTTAACGGTGGCTACCGTAGCGAACAGTTGCCGTTCCATCTGTTCCAGCACCGCTTCCTGCGGGTGGCGAAACTCCACGCTGAAGAATACCTTGCCCGGCACCACGTTCCTGGAGTTCGGCGTAATCTGCGTCATTCCCACCGTGGCGCGCGCATCCGGCATAAAATCAAGGCCGATGCGGTTAACCGCCTCCACGGTGCGGGCAAAGCCGAGCAGGGCATCGCGGCGGCGGTCCATCGGCGTCGTACCGGCATGGGCGCTGAAGCCGACGATGGTCAGTTCATACCAACGTTGGCCCTGCGCATGGGTAACCACACCAATCTGCACCTGTTCGGCTTCCAGCACCGGGCCTTGTTCGATGTGCAATTCAAAGGCGGCGTGGATCGGCGTGCCGCCGACCGGATGCTCGCCGGCATAGCCAATCTGTTGCAGCGCCTGGCCGATCGTGACGCCCTGAGCATCGGCGCGAGAAAGCCCATAGGGCAGATCGAACACGCCGGCGAAAACGCCGGAGGCGATCATCGCCGGCGCAAAGCGCGCGCCTTCTTCATTAGTCCAGTTGATCACTTCAATGGCGCGTTCGGTGGTGATCTGCCGGTCATTCAAGGTACGAAGCGCCTCCAGGCCGGCCAGCACGCCGTAAACGCCGTCGAAACGGCCGCCGTTGGGCTGCGAGTCCACATGCGAGCCGGTCACCACCGGCGGCAGATCGGGGCGGGTGCCTTCGCGGCGCAAAAACATGTTGCCCATTTGGTCGATCCGCACGCTACAGCCGGCCTGTTGCGCCCATATCCGCAGTTGGTTACGTGCCAACCGGTCTTCCTCACTGAGCGCCAGGCGTGTGACGCCGTCTTTAGGAATAGCGCCGAACTGCGCCATATCCCGCAGGCTTTGCCACAGGCGTTCACCATTCACCCGTACCGTCATTTTTCCTCCTTGGGCGTTTTAACCGCATAGCGGAAATCGCAGCAGGGCGCACCGCCCATGATGGTTTGCTTGCGCTGCAAGGCCACCTCCGGCGCGTAACCGACGATAAACTGACTGTCGCGCGCGCAGGAAAGCAGGTGGCCTATCTCGCCCAGACCCATTTCGTGATACATCTCGGCATAGCGGCAGCGGGTCACATCATAGTCAAAGTGCTGTTCATCCTGATGGATCACCTTCACCTGCAGCGCGTCGTCTTTTTCCCACAGGTATTGCAAGGCGACGAAACTTTGCAAATCAGCGCCATTGGGCTCCTGAGCCGCGAATTCCCGGCCAGCCGCCACGGCGGCGTTTTCGATGGCTTCGCCAATCACTGCCTGCGCGCGCGCTTTGCCTATCTCACGCACCAGGATCTGATAAATCGGTTTGATAATCTCCGCTTCGATCCGCCGCCGGGCCAGAATGCCTAATTGGTCGTTTGCACAGCTCATTACCTTGTTCCTCTTTGTGTTGATTACTTTTTCGTGCCGCCCAGCACCGTTTGCGGCTGCCATTTGCCCGCCACCACCTTGTAAACGGTGAAACTTGGCTGCAGCAGATTGCCTTGCGCATCGAAGGCGAGGGTACCGGTCACGCCCTGGTACTGAATCGCACGCAGTTTCGGCAGGTATTTAGCCGGATCGGCGGAGTCCGCCTGTTCAATCGCCGCGATCAGCACCCGGGTGGCGTCATAGGCGAAGGGCGCATGCAGTTCGATATGGGTTTTGTAGCGATCGCGGTAGGCCTGCTCAAACGCCTTGCCGCCCGGCATTTGTTCCACCGGCAGGCCGGGCTCCAGCGCCACCACGCCTTCGCCTTCTTTCTGCGCCAAAGTCAGGAAGGTTTGGCTGACAAACCCGCCGGCGCCCATCAGCGTGGCATTGATGCCAAGTTGTTTGATACGGCGCGCTAACGGCGCGGCCTGCGAGTCCACACCGCCGAAGAAGATCAGGTCGGCGTTTTTGCTGCGGATGGATGTCAGCACGGCGCTGAAATCCACCGTTTTGTCATCGACATACTCACGGGCGACAACCTGCACTCCTTGCGCCGCCAACGATTTTATAAACTCATCCGCCAGCCCCTGGCCGAAAGCGGTGCGATCGTCAATGACCGCTACGCGTTTGGCTTTCAACACATTGACCGCATACTGCCCGGCGTAGTTGCCGCCGTCATCGTCGTGGCCCATCACGCGGAAGCTGGTATCAAAGCCTTGTTGAGTATAGGCGTGGCCGGTGGCAACCGGCGCCACCTGGGTGATGCCCGCGTCATGATAAATACGGGCGGCCGGAATACTGGTGCCGGTGTTCCAGTGGCCAACCACGCCCGCCACGCCCTGGTCCACCAGGCGCTGCGCGACTGCAACCGCGGTGCGCGGATCGGACTGATCGTCTTCCGACACCAGCTTAAACGTCACCGGTTTGCCGCCCAGAGTTGGGTTCTGGCTGTTGGCGTCGCGGATTGCCAACTGTGCGCCGTTCTCCAGATCTTTACCAATCCTGGCCGACGGCCCCGTCAGCGGCCCGGCCAGGCCGATCAGCACCGTATCGGCGGCAGATGCCTGCGGGCTATTGCCGAGCGCGGCCATAACCGCAGCCGCCAGTGTGAGAGTGTGCAACGTTTTATTTTTCATGATGTTGTTTCCCGGTGTAGTGAGCCAATGATTATTCGCCTAAATAGGCCTGTTTGATTTTTTCGTCGTCCAGCATGCCGGCCGAAGGGCCGCTATGGCTGAGGTTGCCGCTGTCGAGCACATAGGCCCGATCGGTAGCCTCAAGCGCCAGGCGCGCGTTTTGTTCGACCAGCAGCAGCGTTACGCCGCTTTTTGCCAGCGTTTTGATCACCTCAAAAATCGCTTCTACCATGATTGGCGCCAGCCCCATTGAAGGCTCATCCAGCACCAGTAACCGTGGGCGGCTTAGCAGAGCGCGGCCAATGGCCAGCATTTGCTGTTCGCCCCCGGAAAGCAGCCCCGCCTGTTGCTGCAACCGTTCGCGCAGCCGCGGGAATATTTCATTGACGCGTGCCATATCCTGCCGAATCGCCGCTTTGTCGCGGCGTGCGTAGGCGCCAATCTGCAAATTCTCCAGCACCGTCATGCGGGCAAAAATGCCGCGCCCCTCCGGCACCATCACCAGCCCCTGTTGCAATAAACGATGCGGGGGAACGCCGCGGATAGACTGACCGTTGAAGTACACCTCGCCGCCAAAAGGTTGCAGCCCGGTCAGCGCACGCAGGCTGGAGGTTTTTCCCGCGCCGTTAGCACCAATCAGCGTGACCTGTTCACCCTGGTTAACGTGAAAATCAATGCCTTTCACCGCGTGGATACCGCCGTAGGAGACGGCCAGCTGTTTAACCGCCAGCAAAGGTTCAGACATGAGCGGATCCTCCCAGATAGGCCTGTATGACTGCCGGATCGCGGCGCACCTGTTCAGGCCGGCCTTCGGCAATCACCCGGCCGTAGTCCAGCACGGTGAGGCGATCGCACAGCCCCATCACCAGCTTGACGTCATGTTCAATCAGCAACAGGGTTTTACCGCTGTCACGGATGCGCAGCAGCAGTTCGCGCAGCGCGACCTTTTCGCCGGCGTTCATCCCGGCGGCGGGTTCATCCAGCGCCAACAGTTTGGGCTCGGTTGCCAGCGCGCGGGCGATTTCCAGGCGGCGCTGGTGCCCGTAGGACAAATCCCCGGCGCGATAATGGGCGAATTGGCCGATGCCGACGTAGTCCAGCAGCGCATGCGATTTCGCCAGCGTATGGTTTTCTTCCTCCCTGGCGCGCCGGTGGCGGGCGATCGCGGCCCACAGACCATTGCGGGTGCGGGCATGGCAACCCACCATGACGTTTTCCAGAACGCTCATCTCATTGAATAGCCGGAGATTTTGAAAGGTGCGGGCAATGCCGGCCTGCGTCACTTTGTCGATCGCCTGCGGTTTATACCGCTGCCCCTGCAGGCTAAAGTCGCCGCTGTCGGCGCGATACAGCCCGGTGATCAAGTTGAAACAGGTGGTTTTGCCCGCGCCGTTGGGGCCGATCAGGCCGTAAATTTCACCTTGCCGGACCGCCATACTGACGTTGTTGACCGCGACCAGTCCGCCAAAGCGTTTGTTGACATCTGCCAGTTGAAGCAACGGGATCATGAGGCGCCTCCTTGTTGGTGGCGCGCGGGCCACAGGCCGGCAGGGCGATAGAGCATCACCAGAATCAGCGCCAGCCCGTAAAACAGTTGGCGAATAATCTCGGGATCGATCAGCACCTGGCCGAACAGCGTTTGTTGCAACGGCCCCATGCTGCTGCGCAGAAATTCCGGCAGCGCCGCCAGCAGCAGGGCGCCCAGGATCACGCCGGGAATATGCCCCATACCGCCAAGCACCACCATCGCCAGCACGGCAATCGATTCTTGCAAGGTGAAGGATTCCGGCGAGACAAAGCCCTGAAATGCGGCGAACAAGGCGCCGGCTATGCCGCCGAAGGTCGCGCCAATGGCAAATGCCAGCAGTTTGAAGTTGCGGGTATTGATACCCATAGCGCGGGCGGCGTCTTCATCTTCACGAATGGCGCCCCAGGCGCGGCCGATGCGTGAATGCTGTAGCCGAATGCAGACGAACAGGATCGCCACCAACAGCGCGGCGAACAGATAATAGTAGAGATATAACGATGAAAAGCGGATGCCGAACAGCTCGTGCATGCCGGTAAATTTCACCCCGAACAGGCTGACCGGCTCAATCCCCGAAATGCCTTTGGGGCCGTTGGTGATATTGATCGGCCGATCCAGATTGCGCATAAGGATACGGATAATTTCACCGAAGCCGAGAGTAACGATGGCCAGGTAATCCCCCCGCAGGCGCAAGGTCGGCGCGCCCAGCAGGATGCCGCACACCGCAGCCAGCGCAGCGGCCAGCGGGATCAACAACAGGATCGGCATATGCAGGCCGCCGGGAAACCATTGCAGCAGCATCGGGAACTGGGTAACCAGATGCGGCGATGACAATAGCGCCGCCAGATAGGCGCCCACGGCGTAAAAGGCGATAAAGCCCATATCCAGCAGGCCGGCGAAGCCCACCACGATGTTCAACCCCAGCGCCAGCATCAGGTACAGCAGGGCAAAATCCATTACCCGCACCCAGTAATTGCCGCCGGCGGCCCCCACCAGCCACGGCGCCAACAGCAGCCCGGCGATGAACAGCGTGGTGCCGAACCAGGGGCGCCGTGCCGCTGAGGCCTGGGCAGGAGAAGTCAGTGTCATCATTTTTGGCGCTCCATTTAGGATCGGGTGGCAACGCGTTCGCCCAGCAGGCCGGACGGGCGAAAAATCAGCACGGCGATCAGCACCAGGAAGGCGAACACATCCTGATAATTACTGCCAAATGCACCGCCGGTCAGCGTGCCGAGGTAACCGGTGCCGAGCGATTCGATCAACCCCAGCAGCAGGCCACCGAGCATGGCGCCGCGCAGATTGCCAATGCCGCCCAGCACGGCCGCCGTGAAGGCTTTAATACCGGGCAGGAAGCCCATCGAGAAACTGGCGCTGCCATAGTTGCTGGCCATCATGATGCCGGCCAACGCCGCCAGCGCGCCGCCCAGGGCAAACGTGACGGTGATGATGCGGTTAGGGTTAACGCCCATAAGGCTGGCGACCTGGCTGCTTTCCGCCGTGGCGCGCATTGCCCGCCCCAGGCGTGAATGCTCAACCAACAGCAATAAGCCGCCCATGACCAACAGGGCCGCGGTTACCGTGGCGATGCCGGTGCCGGTGATCACCGCCGGCGGATGGCCGGCGCTGCCGGGGGTTAACGCGATAGGCTCCATCGGCAGTAGCTGCGGGAACATCAGCGGGTTGCGTGACCAAATCAGCATCGCCAGCGTCTGCAGCAACAGCGATACCCCAATGCCGCTGATGAGCGGCGCCAGGCGCGGCGCATTGCGCAGGCGGCGGTAGGCCAGGCGTTCAATGCCCATCGAAACCAACGCACAGGCCGCCGCGGCGATGGCGGCCGCAATCCCTAGCACCAGGTAAGGAGAAATATCGGGAAAATGCTGTTGTAGCAGGGTAATGGTGGATAGGGCGCTCAATGCGCCGACCATCAGCACGTCGCCATGGGCGAAATTGATAATGCGCAAAATGCCGTACACCATGGTGTAACCCAGGGCGATTAAGGCATAAATGCTGCCAAGCAGTACCCCGTTGATGGTCTGCTGTATCAACGTATCCATAGGGCAAATTCTCTAAAGGCGTGATTTACCGTTCACAGTAGAGAATTAAAATTTTTTGTGAAATACGGAAAAATAATTTCTTATACAAAAATTGTGTGTTTTTAATTTATTGATTTTAATCTACATTAATTTTACCCGCTCACTGCGCCTACTGAAAAATAGTCAATATATGAAAAAAACAGAACAGTACGAACATCCGTTGCCGACCATGCCCAACGATCCACCGCTGCGCGCGGTGCGTGCGTTCGAGGCCATTGCTCGCCTGGGCAGCATCAGCGCCGCCGCGCGCGAACTGGCGATCTCGCCCTCGGCGGTCAGCCACCAGTTGAAAACGCTGGAGGCGTTTCTGCAAATGCCGTTGACCGAGCGCCAGGGGCGGCGCCTGATCCTGCGTAACGAAGGGCGCGAATATTACCGTTCTATCCGCTCTGCATTTAACGTGTTGCGCCAGGCGACCGAGCACGTGCGTGAGCAGTCCGCATCGCGCCAGGTGACCATCAGCCTGATCCCCCTGTTCGGCATGGGCTGGTTTATCCCGCGGCTACGCGGCTTTCTGCGGGAAAACCCGGATATCGAGATTAACGTGGTCTATGCCAACCATCGCAATTATTTCAGCGATGCGGCGGATATCTCGATCCGCTTCGGCATGGGCCAGTGGCCCGGCTATCACAGTGAAAAACTGATGTCCGGCAAGATGATCCCGGTTTGCAGCCGCGGCTTTATGCAACTGCACGGCGTGCTGGATACGCCGGATCAGTTGGCGCCGCTGCCGCTACTGCACGATGAGGAGCGCAATACCTGGATGCAGTGGTTCCAACTGGCCGAGGTGAAGCGCCCGCTACGCAGCACCGGCCCGATGTTTGAAGATGGCCTGTTGACGCTGGCCGCCGTTCAGGCGGGGCTGGGGTGTGCACTGATGCGCGAGCCGCTGATCGAAACCTATCTTCAGCGCGGCGAACTGGTGAAGCTGTTCGATTTGCCGATTGACGATGGCCGTGATTACTACCTGTGCGTGCGCCAAGACACGGAGCTTTCCCAGGAAGGGCAAGAGTTGCAGCAGTGGTTGAAACGCGAGGCTGCGGCTTCAACGGCAGCCGGTTAAGGTAATGCATGGCGCCGCGCGATGCGTAATAAGACAAACGCCTGAAAAAACCGTAAGCTGGCACACGAATATACCCGAAGTGTATGCCTACGCGGCTGTGCGTGGTTGATGGAGTCTTTATGTTTGCAGGGGTGTTGTTTGCGCTGGCCGCCGGGTTGATGTGGGGGCTGATTTTCGTTGGGCCGGAAATGGTGCCCGACTACCCAGCGGCGTTGCAGTCCACCGGCCGCTATCTGGCCTTTGGCCTGCTGTCACTGCCGCTGGCATGGTGGGATCGCCGCCGTTTGCTGCGGCTGCAACGGCAAGACTGGGTGGAGGCGCTGAAGCTGACGTTAATCGGCAATCTGCTGTATTACTTTTTTCTCGCCAGCGCGATTCAACGCACCGGCGCGCCGGTCTCCACCATGATCATCGGCACGCTGCCGGTGGTGATCGCGATCAGCGCCAACCTGTTTTATGGCCGGCACGACGGCCAACTGCCGTGGCACCGGCTTGCGCCGGCGCTGGCGCTGATCGTCATCGGGTTGGTGCTGGTCAACATTGCCGAACTGCGGGCCAATGCCGCGCCGGTCGATGCTTGGCGCTATGGCAGCGGCCTGCTGCTGGCCATCACGGCGGTGATCTGCTGGACCTGGTACCCGCTGCGCAACGCCCGCTGGCTGCGGCAGAACCCGACACAGCGCCCATCCACCTGGGCCACCGCGCAAGGGGTGGTGACGTTGCCGCTGGCGCTGGTTGGCTACCTGGCGGTTTGTGGGCAGTTGGCCATCAACCAACCGGCATTTGCCGTGCCGTTTGGCCCCCGGCCGGCGGTGTTTATCACGCTGATGCTGGCAATCGGCATTCTGTGTTCATGGGTGGGGGCGTTATGCTGGAATGAAGCGAGCCAACGCCTGCCAACGGTGTTGGTGGGGCCGCTTATCGTGTTTGAAACGCTTGCCGGGCTGGCGTATACCTTCATGCTGCGCCAGGCCTGGCCGCCAGTGCTGACCGTGGCCGGGATTGCTTGCCTGATATTGGGCGTGATTGCCGCCATGCGGATCCGCCCGAAGCCGGTGGTGGTGCAGGTGAGCGTAGAGAAATAGCGCCTGCCGCACAAGGCGGCAGGCGTGGGGGAGGTTAGCGTTTTCGGTGGTTGATGATCTCTTCCGCCACGTTGCGTGGTGCTTCGGCGTAATGGCCAAACTCCATGGTGAAGGTGGCACGGCCCTGGGTCATCGAACGCAGGGTGGTGGAATAACCAAACATCTCCGACAGCGGAACCGTGGCGTGGATGGCTTTGCCGCCGCCGCCGGGAATGTCTTCCATCCCTTGCAGTTGCCCGCGCCGTGACGACAAATCGCCCATCACGCCGCCGGCATAATCCTCCGGCGTTTCCACTTCAACCTTCATGATCGGCTCCAGGATCACCGGCTCGGCCTGGCGGCAAGCTTCTTTGAAACCGAAGATGGCCGCCATACGGAAGGCCTGCTCGGAGGAGTCGACGTCATGGTAAGAACCGAAGGTCAGGTGCACCTTGACATCCACCACCGGGTAACCAGCCAAAATGCCGTTGTTCATAGCTTCCTGAACGCCTTTTTTCACCGCCGGGATATATTCGCCCGGGATCACGCCGCCTTTGATTTCATCGAAAAACTCGAAGCCCTTGCCGGGTTCATTCGGCTCAACGGTCAGCACCACGTGGCCATACTGGCCCTTACCGCCGGATTGGCGAACAAATTTGCCTTCTACATCAACCACTTTACGGCGAATGGTTTCACGGTAGGAAACCTGCGGCCTGCCGGTATTGGTTTCCACGCCAAATTCACGCCGCAGGCGATCGACGATGATCTCCAGGTGCAGTTCGCCCATGCCGTAAATCAGCGTCTGGCCGGATTCTTCATCGGTGCGCACCTGGAACGACGGATCTTCAGACATTAGGCGCTGCAGGGCGATGCCCATTTTTTCCTGATCGGCTTTGGTCTTGGGCTCGATCGCCTGGGCGATCACCGGCTCTGGGAAGACCATCCGCTCAAGCGTGATGATGGCGTTCGGATCGCACAGCGTGTCGCCGGTGGTGACATCCTTCAGGCCCACACAGGCAGCGATATCGCCGGCGTGCAGCTCATCCACGTCTTTACGGTCGTTGGCATGCATTTGCACAATACGCCCAATGCGCTCTTTCTTGCCTTTCACCGGGTTGTAAACGCTGCTGCCTTTGGCGAGCACGCCGGAATAGACGCGCACAAAGGTCAACTGGCCGACGAACGGGTCGGTCATCAGTTTGAAGGCCAGCGCGGAGAATTTTTCGTTGTCGTCGGCGCGGCGCATCACGATGTTGTCGCGCTCATCGTGGCCTTCCATTGGCGGCACATCCAGCGGTGAAGGCATCAGCTCGATCACCGCATCCAACATACGCTGCACGCCTTTATTGCGGAAGGCCGAACCGCATAGCATCGGCTGGATTTCACCGGCGATGGTGCGGGCGCGCAGGCCGGCGACGATATCCTCCTCGCTCAACGCTTCGCCGCCAAGGTATTTTTCCATCAGCGCTTCCGAGCCTTCGGCCGCCGCTTCGACCATCTTTTCCCGCCATGCATTGGCGGATCCCACCAGTTCCGGTGGGATCGGCTCAAAGCTGAACCGCATGCCCTGGGTTTCATCGTCCCAGAAAATGGCCTGCATGCGCACCAGATCCACCACGCCCGCAAAGTGCTCTTCGGCGCCGATCGGAATGACAATCGGCACCGGGTTGGCTTTCAGACGATCGATCATCATTTGCCGCACGCGGAAGAAATCGGCGCCCATGCGGTCCATTTTGTTGACGAACGCCAGGCGTGGCACCCGGTATTTATTGGCCTGGCGCCAGACGGTTTCCGACTGCGGCTGCACGCCGCCCACCGAGTCATACACCATCACCGCGCCGTCCAGCACGCGCATCGAGCGCTCAACTTCAATGGTGAAATCGACGTGCCCCGGAGTATCAATGATATTGATCCGGTGCTGTGGGTAACTGTGTTCCATCCCGTTCCAGAAACAGGTGGTGGCGGCTGAGGTGATGGTAATACCGCGCTCTTGCTCCTGCGCCATCCAGTCCATGGTGGCGGCGCCGTCGTGCACTTCGCCCAGCTTGTGACTGACCCCGGTGTAAAACAGAATCCGCTCGGTCGTCGTGGTTTTGCCGGCATCAATATGCGCCGAGATGCCGATATTGCGGTAGCGTTCAATGGGGGTAGTACGTGCCATAATCAACCTTACTTAGCCATTTGGCGTGGGGCGGCGCAGGTTCTTTCCCAACAGGCGGTGGGCGATACCCGGCCAGTCTTATCGAAGTAATCGCATTGCCTGTCCGGTAAACTCGGTTAGCAGTTGTCCGAATGAGCTTAGCCGATAACCTCGATTCTATGCAGCTATCGCTGCCATCGCCAATACGAATAAAGTCGAACAATAAGCAGGATAATACTCAAGGGTTATTACCAGCGGTGCAGAAGCCGTTCGTACCCTCTCACAGAGAGGGTACGGGTGGCATGGCGTGAAAGGGCGAGGAGATAGCAGTTTGGGCGCATTCGCATGCGCACCCAGACTGCTATCGTCTTTTCTTTAGGGTGGAAAGCGTCCGAGCTCTTTTTTGTTTCCAGTACATGGAAAATGAAACGATGACAACTGCTATCAGTACAACGAGGATTACTAGTGACAGGTATTCCATAGCGTTCACCCAGAGCTAGCAAGTTGAAGCTGTATTAAATGAGAATTTTCTCATATTCGTCAATACACATTGTGTGAATAAGAATAATCTTAGTTTTGGCCATCATATTTGGGGCAATCTACCCGGGCTGAACGGGCGCTGCCATGCGGCTTTGCGTGAAAAAGGCATGTTATTCGGCGCGTAGCGGTTGACGATTTTTCGACCGGCCGGGGGCCATGGTCTTCAACCCAAGGACTTTTTGTGTTCTATTGGCAGGCTGATTACAGGGCCTTTTTTCAGATCGTTGTTCTCGTTGAAAGGATTCGTCATGTCAGTAGTGCGTGTTTTACTGTTTATTTTCGTTGCCGCCGGCTTGCCCGCCTATGCCAAACCGGCGCCGGCTCACGATGGTGGAAGCATCCGCTGGCAACCGTGCCACAACGCCATGTTTCAGCGTTGGTTCCAGGATACGCCGCCGCAGCCTGGCTTGCAGTGTGGCTATCTGGACGTGCCGTTAATCTATGGCACCGCCAGCAACCAACTGCCGGCCAAGGGGGAGGTTGTGCGCCTGGCGTTGACCCGGCTGCCAGCCACCGGTGAGAAGAAGGGCAGCGTGGTGATGATCCCCGGCGGGCCGGGGTTATCCGGCATTAACCCCTATCTGCCTGCCGAGCCGGCGATCGCAAAGCTGCGTAAATCTTACGATGTGATTGGTTATGATCCGCGCGGCGTTGGCCAGTCAGCGCCAAAGATCTCATGTCAGATGGCGGACGACGATGAAACGCCGGCGCTGGATGATAACGATATCGCCGGTGCAGAAAAGCAGGTGAGGGCGATGATCAGCGCCTGCATCAAACAAACCGGCGCGCAGGTAGTGCAACATGTCGGCACGGAAGAAGCGGTCAGCGATCTGAACGCGATACGCTACGCACTGGGCGAACCGGCGCTTAACGCCGTTGCCTATGCCTACGGCACCAAAGTGGCGGCGCTGTATGCCGAACGCTTCCCCAAAAGAACCCGCGCGCTGGTGCTGGATGGCGTGGTGGATATTTCAGAGGATGAGTTCACCCGGCGGATAAGCCAGGAGCGTGCCTACCAGCAAAGCTTCCTGCGCTTTGCCGCCTTTTGCGCCAAGACCACCCGTTGCCCGTTGCCGAGCGACCCCAATCTCGCCATTCAGGCATTCCATGCGCTGTTAAGCAAACTGCATGCGGCGCCGTTCGTCACCCAAGCGGGCTATGAAATTTACCCCGACGATGTGATTGCCGTGACCCGCGCCTTATTACTGTGGCCTCAACGTTGGCCGGATCTGGCGCAAGTGCTGGAACAAATCGCCAGCGGCCAGGCCGGTGAACAGGCCAGCACCCTGATCGATGAAAGTTATGCGCCGGATGCGGAAGATGCGCGCAACGTGATTACCTGTGCAGACAGCGCCACGCCGGAGGCCGATGAGCAGATGCTGCGCCGCAAACGCCAGGCGATCAACACCACCGCCACCTTCACCCACTACTTACCGCTGCATGAATACCCGCTGGAAATGTGCGATCTGTGGCCATACCGCGGCAAAGACAGCCCGCATGTGCCGCGCCTGTCCCCGGCGCTGCCGCCGCTGCTGTTCGTTGCGCGCCGCTACGACGCCGCCACGCCATATCGCAGCGCGCGCATGATGGCCAGTTGGTTCAAAAGTCCGTTGGTGACCCAGGAGCGCGACGGCCATACGCTGGCACTGCATGGCATTGACCACTGTGTGGATGATACGGTGGTTGACTACCTGCTGGCGCCGAAAAAACCACGGCATGATAAAACCTGCCGCTGATCGTTATTCTTTTCTAAATATTTCATAAACGGCTGCCTGATTATCCGGCAGCCGTTTTTTTATTATTTTATACTGGCCGCGAAAAATACCTACGGGCTCGCTGGCAAATATAAATCCGGATTATTTTATAATTCAGAACGAGCGGCCTGGTTATCACCGCAAAGCCAGCTACCCCATATTCCAAGCCCCGGCAGAGGCCAGGGTGTTGTTAACAGCAAAGAAGGGAGGGATAAACACACAATGAACTCACGAGGTACTTATCGATAACAGCTAATTTTGAGGATGTAGAAATGGAAAACATGACTTTCTTTATTGGATTTTTGGGATTCATCAGCTCACTGGGCCTGTTGGCCGCCTACATGAGCACGAAATGGGATGATTAATGAACGATAACGGTCCACCCCAACGCCACCTCCCTGTCGCCAGGCAATTAACGGTAGGGAGGTGGCAATAAGTTCCTCACCGTACCTGAACCAGGGGATAATAACGATGCTTATTTTCGGCTTTTTATATGCACTATTCATGATTGCTGTCGGTGTTAATGAAATCTATCAATACTCCACGGGTAACACCGCATTTCTAACCAGCCTGACGCTAACCTTTGCCGTCGGCACGCTATTGGTGCTGTTTGTTTGGCGTTTCACGACCGGCAAAAGAATAAAGAACTAAGCCGCTCTCGCGCCGTCGGTACGGCCAACGCAAAATTTTACCAGCCATCGCATTGTTGTCGTTTTTACTTACGCGCCTGCTGCAAGGTGCCATTGGGTGGCCGCACGCACACGCCCTGGCCGCCAGCTAAAAATTATCGACGTGGAACCTGCGTACGTGCCGGATTGTTCCTAAAGTTCAACCCCCGCCGTCGGTTAATTTCCGCGATCGTTCAGGATATATTGCCTTAACTTCGCCGCAGATTATAATCAGCGAGTATTGTCAATCAGGCGGGCCATGCCAACGGCCCGCCTGTTTCATTTGCCTGCTAACTGCCCGTTGAGCCCCGAAACCTATGAGAAGACCGCTGCAGATCCTGTTCCTCCTTTTGTTGCTGTTTGGGCTGCCGCTCAGCCCCCAAACCGCATCGGCGGCGCAGGCTGATACCACGGAGCAAAGCCTGGCGGATACCGCCACTGCGTTGAAAAGCTTCCAAAAGGAGCTTGATAGCATCAAACAGCAGGTATCCAACGCCACCACGGATAATCAACTCAGTAAACTGTTTGAAAGCACGCAGACGCTGGCGGCGGATCTGGAACAACTGGAAACGGATCTGCAACCGCTGCAAGAGAAGCTGCAGGCGCAGTTGGACGTGCTGGGCCCAACGCCGGCGCCGGGGGCGCTGGCGGAAAACCGTGTGGTGTTCCAGCAACGCAATGCGCTTAACAACAATAAAAAGCAGTTGGATGATGCGGTGCAACGTGCGCAGGCCATCCGCACCAGCGCGCTGTCGCTTGGCCAGCAAATCAGCGATCTGCGCCGCGTGGCGTTTAAAAGCCAACTGGCGCTCAACTCCGGCAGCATCCTCGGCGCACAGTTCTGGCAACCGATCAGCAATCCACTGGCCGACGATCTGCGGCGCCTTGAACAAATCAACCAGGCGTTGATACAAATCTGGACGACCAGTTGGCAGGAGACGTGGCGGACAGGAACGTTCCTGCTGTTGCTGGCGGCGGTGGTGGTGTGGTCGTTAGGGCGCTATTTCTCCGAGCGTTATTTAGCCTGGTTCAGCATCCGCTACCTGCCTGACGGCCGCCTGCGCCGCAGCTTTATGGCGCTGGCAACCGTCCTCGTTACCCTGTTTGGCACCACCATCGCGCTGGATCTGGTGTATCAGGCGATGTCACGCGCCGCGCCGTTCCCACCGCTGGTGCAAGACTTTACCGACAGCTTTACCCGGCTGGCGATTTTCTGCGCGCTGGTCGCCGGGCTGGGGCGGGCATTTTTATCGATCAACCGCCCGTCCTGGCGTTTGGCGCCGCTGGACGATGAAATGGCCGCCGGCATGCGATTCTTCTCGCCGCTGCTATCGGTTCTGGCGCTGTTGTTCGGCACGGTGGAATTGACGAATAACGTGGTCGGCGCCAGTTTGAACACCACGATTTTCGGCAATGGGCTGGTGGCGACGCTGATGGCGCTGGTGCTGCTGGCAATGCCGTTGCGTGCGCGCCGTCTGCGCCGCCGCATTGAACTGCGCGGGGATAGCCAGGACAAACGTTCCACCCTCGGCGGCTTGGTGCACATTATCGTGCTGACATCTTCACTGGTGGTGCTGGCGGCATTGCTGATTGGCTATATCGCCTTTGCCCGCTTCCTGATCTACCAGATTATCTGGATATCGCTGGTTCTGATGTCGTTCTACTTCCTGGTGCTGTGCATCACCGATTTGTGCGCGGCGTTGTTCTCCAACCAGACCGCCAGCGGTAAAGCACTGAAGCGCTCATTTAACTTTAGCGATCGGCACCTGGAGCAGATGGCGATTATCACTACCGCCATCGCCAAATGTTCCTTGCTGCTGCTGATGATTGTCTCGCTGGTGAACGGTTCGTTTGGCACCACCACGCCAAATGCGTTGCTGGAAAAAATTGCCGCCATCCTCACGGGGGAAGGGCTGAAAAAGCTGAATATCGTGCCAGGCAACCTGATTAACGCGGTGATCTGCCTGGCGATCGGTATCTATATTTTGCGCATCACCCAGCGCTGGCTGAGCAACGAGCTGTTGCCAAAGACCATTATGGATATCGGTATCCGCGCATCGCTGGTAACGCTGTTCAGCAACGTGGGCTATGTGCTGTTGATTCTGGTGACGCTGGCGGCGCTGGGCATTCAGTGGAACAATCTGGCCTGGATCGTCAGCGCGCTGTCGGTGGGGATTGGTTTCGGCCTGCAGGAAATCGTGAAGAACTTTATCTCTGGCATGATCCTCCTCACCGAGCGGCCAGTGAAAGTGGGCGATATGATCAGCATTGCCGGGGTTGAAGGCGACGTACGGCGCATTAACGTGCGCGCCACCGAAATCCAGCTTAGCGACCGTTCAACCATGATCGTGCCCAATTCGCAGTTGATTTCGCAGAACGTGCGCAACGCGACGATGGGCAATGCGCAGGGGGTGGTGACCATCGCCTTGACCTTCCCAACGGATATCGATCCGGAGCAGGTGCGCAATCTTCTGCTCAGCGCCTACCGCGACTATGACGCGATTCAGGATAGCCCATCGCCGTATGTGCGCTTTAGCCAACTGGGGCCGGACGGCATCATCCTGAGCGTTACCGGCTACGTCGCCAGCCCGCGTATGGTGGGCGCCAGCAAGAGCGAACTGTTATTCAACATCCTGAAGCTGCTGCGTGAACAGCAGGTGAGTCTGTCCAGCCCGCAGGAAGTGGTGTTTATGAAACAGCAGGCGAAGAAACTGGCGGACGACGAAGAAGAGCCGGAGTCATAACCGGTTATTGCCCGGCGGCGGTGCCAAAGCACCGCCACGGGGTCACAGTTCACCTGTTATATATTGGGCAACGCCGTTGCCAAAACTCCAGTCGCCCTTGGCGTTGGTGACAATCGACACCATCAGATCGTCGCCTTTGATGCCACAGCTGTCATGCAGTTCTCGGGCCAGCTCAGCGTAGAACGCCTGTTTCTGCACTTCACTGCGTGGGCTGGTAAACACCCTGACCACCACCAGATCGCGCGTGCGCTGCAGCGGCAATCCGGTATCTTCAATCACCATGTGGTGAGCTTTATTTTCGTGAACAATCTGATAGCGATCGCGTTCAGGCACCTCGAACGCACTCAGCACGGCACGGTGAGCGGCGTCCAGCAACGTTTTCAACTGTTGTTCACTACGGCCCTCAATCACCTCAAAGATCAGCAATGGCATGTTCATTTCCTTTTTAGTGGCAAATTCCCGGCCATATTACGTTGGCAGTCAGCGCAGAAAAAGCGCTATCATTTGAATTCATTGTTTACAAATCTGAACAATCAACATGAATGAAAAAGCCGAATCGCTCTGGACACACCTGCACTGGTTGACGGTGCTGGCCGAGCAGGGCAGTTATACCCGCGCGGCACAGCGGCTGAAGGTGAGCAAAGCGGCGGTCAGCCAAAAAATCAAGGAACTGGAAACCCAGGCCGGGGTTCCGCTGGTGCAGCGGACCACCCGCAGCGTGCGGCTGACCGAGGCCGGGATAAATCTGGTGGGTGCGCTGCGCGAGCCTTTTGCGCAGATCAAACAAAGTTTTGTCGGCCTGTGCGATTCTAGCGGGCCGCTGCGAGGCGTGGTGCGGATCACCGCACCGGTCGCCTTTGCGTGCCAACACCTGGTGCCGCATATTACCGCGTTTTTGCATGCCAACCCGGAAGTACGCATTCAGCTTGATGCTTCAAACCATTTGGCTTCGCTGGCCACCGAAGGGTTTGATATGGCTATTCGCCACAGCGACGTACTGCCGGAAACCCACGTAGCCTGGCGGCTGTGCGCCACCCGCACGGTGATGGTCGCCGCCCCAGCGTATGTTCGCCAGTATGGCGTGCCGCAAACGCCCGTTGAGCTGAAACAACACCAGTGTTTGTGCTACCCACGCGGTGGTGAACAGCCGATGTGGGCATTTGTCCGCCGCCTGGCGGCAGAAAGCCCGCGTCTGAATGTGGCGGTTAACGGGGTGTTTATCACCAACAACAGTGAAGCGATCCGCGATGCCGCCGCCAGCGGTTTAGGCATCGCCTTGCTGCCGGACTTTACGGCCCAGCAAGCGCTTGCCGACGGGCGGCTCGTGGAACTGCTGCCGGATTGGCAACCGGTCGGGATCTTTGCCGAGAGCCTGTACGTGATGCGGCCTTACACACCGCAGGTATCACGGGCGGTGGCGGAGTTCAGCCGCTATTTGAAAGCCGCCTTCGCACAAGGCTTTTACCCCTCCGGCGCGGCAACATAAGCCGGAAGGCAGCAGGGGCTTATTTAGCTTGTCAGCTCATGGAAAGACATAAAAAGTCTATGTGAATGGCTAAGCCCGTTGCCGCTTAATCTGGCGATAAAAGAAATCTCTATTCTTCATTTACCCAAATCCTCATCTCACCTTCTCCTCGGTTGGCCCAGCTAAACCAGGGTATAAAGATTAACGTCTGTGGCTGCTGGGTTGACGGTGAACGGTCATAGTGCCAAAGCAACTGTTTTCCTGGTGCACTGGAGGTACGCTTATTTCCCTCGGCCTGAATCAGTATTTTGTGCGCGAATATCCCTTTGCCTTCAATAGTTTTGAAGGTCGCGGTTTGTGGCAACCACAGGTTGTGCAGTTCCTCACCGTTATCTGCCTGCTCAAGACAATAGATAAGTGGCCCCCGCTGAATGGCCACTTTTCCGGCAACATGGCGCACCAGCGGATTACCGTAAACGCGCCGCACTGGCATGGGCAGGAACAGGGTTAGCGTATCGCCTTCCTGCCAGAGGCGGTTAATATGCAGATAACCTTTGCGCACATCCTGGGCAACCTCAACACCATTGAGCATTAACTTCGGAGCATCACACCAGTCCGGCATGCGTAAAGCAAGGGTATGCTGAACCGGCAGCGCCGAATCAATGGCGACAGTCACCTTCTCCTGCCAGGGGAAATTGCCGCTGATACGTAGCCGCAGCATCTCTTTACCTACCGGCACCTCAACGCTGTTACCCACATAAAGATTGATATAGAGCGCATCTTCGCGCGGCGTGTAGATGTAGTGGCCGAGTGACATCAGCACGCGGGCAATATTGGGCGGGCAACAGGCACATCCGAACCAGCGTTGACGCACCGGTTTTACGTGGTCATAGAGATGGTTAAACCTGAGGGTTTTAGGGTGTATCTCCAGCGGATTAACGTAGAAGAAGTGTTTGCCATCCAGCGCCATTCCGCCCAGCACGGTGTTATACAAGGCGCGTTCCATTACATCGGCATACTGACTGTCGGCTTCCATTTGCAGCATGCGCCGGGCAAACATCATCAGGCCAATAGAAGCACAGCTTTCGGCATAGACGCTATCGTTCGGCAAATCGTAATCACTGCTGAAGGCTTCGCCTCTGCTTTGCGAACCGATGCCGCCCGTGATATACAACTGACGCTGGGCCATATTATGCCACAGGCGCAGGCAGTCCTGACGCTTCGCTTCATCCTGGCTAAGTCTTGCCAGGTGCGCTACACCGGCCATCAGATAGACAAAACGCACCGCATGGCCGATGGCGGTTTGTTGTTCGGTAATCGGTTTATGCGCCTGGCTGTAGGCTTTGTCATTCACCATCCATGCCGGGCCATAAGTGTTCCAGTAAGCAGTTTTGCCACGTTTTTCATACTCGATATCGTAGAAATGCGGCTGCGTTCCTCGCTGTTCAACAAAGTAGTTCACCAGCGCCATATAACGCGGTTCCTGGGTCACTTCATACAGGCGCATCAGCGCCAGCTCAATTTCCGGATGCCCCGGATAACCATGCAACTGCGTGTCGCCTGGCCCAAACACGCTGTCGATATGGTCGGCGAGTTTACCTACCACCTCCAGCAGACGGCGCTTGCCGGTGGCCTGAAAGAAAGCGACACCGGCCTCGATCATATGTCCGGCACAATACAGCTCGTGACATTCCGCGAGATTGGTCCAGCGATCCTGCGGTGCTTTGACGGTGAAATAGGTGTTGAGATACCCGTCGTCACACTGGGCAGCCGCTATCAGTTCAATCACCTCATCGGCGGTTTTCTCCAACTCCGCGTCTGGCTGCTGGCACAGCGACCAGGCAACCGCCTCCAGCCACTTCGCCACGTCACTGTCCTGAAACACCATGCCGTAAAATTCCCCGAGCTGTAATCCGGCAGCGATACGGAAATTTTCAATTGCATGGCTGGGATCGGCTTCCGCGATACGATCGTTCAGTGCATCCCACTGATAGGGGATCACCACATCACGTACCAGTTGCTGATACTGCCCGAGAAACGGATCATTAATTTTGAGCTTGTGCAGATCGACTTCCATCACAGACATAATGTTCCCCTTAAGACTGAACATGACGAACACGCAGATCGCTGGCAATCCGCGCCATCAGTGGATTATTGAGTTTGCAGGCGAGTATGGTGAACGCCAACAGCAAGTGAAACAGGGCAGGCAGCAGGGTTTCCATGCTGGTGATGCCATACAGTGACGCCGCCGTCTGGTTGCCCGCACCGGGCTTATAAGCAACGACGATAAATATCAGGCTGATAATTCCGGCACTGGAAGCCCAAGCGAGTTTGATGCAGAACAGGTTGAAAGCGAAGTTCATGCCCGAGGAGCGCACCCCGGTTTTCCACTCACCGTAATCATCGGCAAAGGCCATCAGCGCAAAATGCAGCGGCAAGTTGAAGCCAAGGATAATACCGTTGCCAAGGATCACCGCCAGCCAGAGGGTTTGCCACGCCGGCCCGGTGGGCAGGAACCACATTAATACTGCCAGCGCAGCCAGCACGATATTGGTCCAGTAGTACAACCTGACGGTATCCACGCGTTTTGACAACGGGCTGACACTCACTGAGCCAAGAATCGAGGCAAAAGTCACCATCGTAAAAAATAGCGAGGTGTAAGAGGTACTGCCATCTAGTACGTAGGTGATGAAGTACATGTAGCCTCCACCCCGGATATTGAAGACATTGATCAGCAGGAACGACATCAGCAACATCAGCAGCAACTGGTCATTTTTACGTAATCCTGCCAGGTGTTCGCGCAGGGTAAATCTCCCCATGATGTCGAGTGATACACGCTCCCGCACCCAGAAAAAGCAACACAGAAACATCACCATCGCCAAAGTACAGAGGATCCCCACGCCCCATTGATAGCCTTGGGCTGCATTACCCTTACCCAGGGCCGATACCAGCCACGGCAGACCAACTGACACCAGAAAGCCCGCCACACCACACAAGACAAAACGCCATGACTGGCAGGAAATCACTTCACTATGGTGGCTGGTCATAGTGTTGATCAGCGCGCAGTAAGGCACGTTAATCGCGGTATAGCTGACAGAAAGTAATAGATAGGTGCCAAACGCCCAGACAATCTTCATGTTCATACTGACGTCAGGAACAGTAAAGGTCAGCACGCCGATAATGCTAATCGGCACCGCAATCCACAACTGCCACGGACGAAAACGTCCCCAACGGCTTTGAGTACGGTCGGCAATGATTCCCATAATCGGGTCGGATATCGCATCAAATACACGCAACGCCATAAACAGTGTCCCGACCAGCGCGGGTGTCAGACCAAAAACATCGGTATAGAAAAATGTCAGGAAATTCATGATCAGGCAGGTGATCACCGTGCCACCGGCGTCACCCAGCCCGTAACCGATTTTCTCACGCAGAGGGAGTACATCACTCGCTTCCTGCTGCGCCAGCCCGGTTTGGGTTATAGAGGTAGAAGTCATCGCAAACTCCTCATCAGGGTCAGAGTCTATTGCCCGCATCAGTGTGGGCTTATTTGTAGGTACTGATTTATTCTGCCCGGAATACTTCGCCCAACAAGGGAAGAGAAAAGTATAAAAAGAGGGTAATTCCGACCTTGTTCGTAAAATGTGAACTGGATCGAGCGATAAAAGAATTTATATTTAATAATCAATCACAAGGCGGGTTTTATGATTGCTAATAAAGCGGGAAATTGAATATTTATGCTCGAATTATCCATAGCATTTCCGATCCAGGTACAAAATGGTGGGTTGTTCATTTCACGCGGGGTAGGGAGCCATCCCGCGCGCACGCTGACCTCGTGGGAAATCATTTTTGTTGAGCGTGGACAACTGCAAATCCGCGAAGACGAACGTCTGTTCAGGGTACAGGCGGGAGAGAGTTTGCTACTGAGGCCCGGTCATCGCCATGTGGGGGAATGGGCATTTCCTGCCGATCTCAAATTTTATTGGCTGCACTTTGACTGGTTGCAAGGCCTGGCAGAAACGGGGTTACATCGGGCGCAGTTGAGTATTCCCCAGTACAAGCAAGTGAGTGATCCACAATACGTTATTTCACTGTTTCGCCAGTTTCTCAGCGAGCAGGAAAATATTCACCGCAGCATAGCACTGGAGTGCATTTTGTTGCTGATCCTACAGCAGATTGTCGCCCCTGGCCCACTGGAAAGCACCAACGCAAACCCCGGACTGGCGCTGGCGTGGAGAGCACATAAGATCATTCGCACGCAATTCCATCTCCCTCTATCCACTTCGTCGCTGGCAAAAGAGCTGCATTGCAATGCGGATTATCTCGGGCGTGTCTATCGCCGAACCTTTCGCCTCACACTGACGGAAGCCCTCCACCGCCAGCGCGTACTGGCGGCAGAGAAGCTGCTGATCAACAATTCGCTGTCTTTGACTGAAGTGAGTCTCCAGTGTGGATTCAACGACATCAGCTACTTTCGGCAGATCTTCCGTAAACATACCGGGCTGACGCCCGCAGTCTGGAAACGCCGCTACTGCAGAGAGCATGTTAATTCGTAACGCCACCCATGATCGTTGTTATTCCAACGGCACAAACTTCAGGCTGCTGAGCGGCTGGACCTTCTCTTCGCGCACCATTTTGTAATCGGTGTTCGGGCCGATCCAGTGGTTCCAGATCTGGTCGATCTCGCCTGCGTCATCCATGGCCTTCAGGCTGCTATTTACCTTCGCCAGTAGCGCCGGCTCCCCTTGTTTCAGCCCAATGGCAATGGGCTCCAGCGCCATCGGTTCTTTGATGATCGCCAGATTGACGCCGTCTTTTTGCGCCTGCATCACCAGTTTGGCGGCGGTCATATTGTTGGTAACGAACCCCACCGATTTGTTCTGCTGCAACGCCAGATAGGCAGATGCGGTGTCCTGGAACGTCACCGGCTTGGCATCGGCCAGGCGGATGGACTGTTCCGAGGTGGAGCCTTTGGTGGAGCTGATGCGTTTGCCTTTGAAATCTGCGCGGGTTTTGTCGGCGTTGGCGCTTTTCACCACCAGGACTTCCTTCGCAACGTAGTACGGATCGCTGAACTGAATTTGCGCCGCGCGGGTTTTGGTATACGCCAGGTTAGCGATCAGCACGTCTACCCGGCCGGTGGTAAGCACGGCAATGCGCGCTTCAACGGAAACCGGCATCAGGTTAAGCTTCAGGCCCATCTGCTTTGCCAGAGCATTGCACAGATCCACGTCCATGCCGGCCAATTGGCGGGTTTTAGGATCGGGTGACGAAAAGGGCGGTACGTCGGAGTAAACTCCGCAGTTGAGCACCCCACGGCCTTGAATGTCCGCCAACATATCCGCCCAGGATGGGAGCGCGCCCAGCAGTAACGAGCCGGTCAGCACGGCTAAACTCAATTTATTCAGTTTTTTCATCGTCAGTAGCTCCAGTGGCTAAATCATCAGTGCTGGCGCAGATCGGCCAGAAAACGCTGTGCCCGGGGGTGTTGCGGCCGGGTGAAGAATTGCTCCGGCGGCGCCTGTTCCAGGATCTTGCCGGCGTCCATGAACCAAATGGTATCGGCCACTTCACGGGCAAAATTCATTTCGTGGGTAACGCACATCATGGTCATGCCTTCCTGCGCCAGATCGCGCATGACGTTCAGCACTTCGCCCACCATTTCCGGATCCAGCGCGCTGGTGGGCTCATCAAACAACATCACCGGCGGTTTCATCGCCAGCGCCCGCGCAATGGCGACGCGTTGCTGTTGGCCGCCGGAGAGCTGGGCGGGGTAGGCATCGGCCTTGTGCTCCAGGCCGACGCGCTCCAACAGCGCCATCGCCTGTTTGCGTGCCTCCGCACGGCGCAGCCCCAGCACTTTTACCGGCGACAGCATGATATTTTCCAGCACCGTGATGTGCGGAAACAGGTTGAAGCTTTGGAACACAAACCCGATGCGGGTGCGCAACTGGTTCAGGCGGGTACTGGAACCGTGAATATCGTGGCCGTCAAACAGGATCTGGCCTTTCTCGATCGGCTCTAGGCGATTAACGGTGCGGATCAGCGTGGATTTACCGGAGCCGGAAGGCCCGCAAACCACCACCACTTCACCGCTTTTGATTTCCGCACTGAGATCGGTGAGCGCCTGGTAATCGCCGTACCATTTATTGACCTGGTTAAACATAATCATCGGAATCATAAAGATATTCCTTTTATATTAAGACGTTGAGGACAACAGGGCGGCTTTGGCCGCGCCAGCAGGCGCCGAATTCAGGCGTTTACGGGCAATACGCTGCTCCAGGCGGTTCGCCAGCCAGGTCAGGCTAAAACAAATGATGTAGTAGCTGAGCGCCACGATGGCAAATACCTCGAAGGGCTTGGTCAGCAGCTGGTTGTTGACCTGGTTGGCGGCGAACGTCAGTTCCTGCACGTTGATGACGTAGCCCAGGGTACTGTCCTTGATGATGGAAACCAGCTGGCTGATCAGGCTGGGCAGCATGTTATACAGCGCCTGCGGCAACAGGATCAGGCGAAAAGCCTTGAGATAGCTCATGCCCATGGCACGCGCCGCTTCATACTGGCCGGAAGGCAGCGCCTGGATGCCGGCGCGGACAATTTCAGCGATATAGGCACTTTCATAAACCACCAGGGTGCACAGCATGGTGGCGAAACCATCAATGTTGTGGCCCAGCAGCAGCGGCACGCAGAAATAAGTCCAGAACACCACCATCATCAGCGGGATGCCGCGCAGCACATACACCCAGGCGGTGGCCGGGTAGCGCAACCAGCGGAAAGGGGAAATGCGCGCCATGCCCAGCAACACACCGATCGGAAAGGAAAATAGCATCGCGAGCAGCGACAGCAGCAAGGTGCAGACAATGCCGCCCATTGGGCCGTTCGGGTACTGGCCGATCAGAAACAGCATCCAGTTTTGATGAATAATCGAGAAGAAATCCAGCATGATAGTTACCTCTCCAGAGCGCGTTGATAACGCTGAGCCATAACCGCGCCGATGCCCATCAGCAGCAGGGAACACGCCAGATAGGCGAGCGAAGAGAGCAGGTAAACTTCAAACGTGCGGAACGTGTAGTTTTCAACCTCTCGCGTTGCATAGGTCAGCTCCGCCACGCCAATCACCATCGCCAGGCTGGTGTTTTTAAACAGCAGCACGGTGTGGTTGATCAGCGCTGGCAGCGCGTTGCGAATGCCTTGCGGCAGGATCACCAGTTGCATGGCGCGGATGTGGCCCATGCCCAGCGCCCGCGCCGCTTCAGTCTGGCCATCGGGAATGGCGCGCAGCCCGCTGCGGATATCTTCAGAGAAGTAAGCCGCCTGGCAAAGCCCCAGAGCAATCAGCGAAAAGACAAACTCGGTGTTGTAATCGCTCAACCACATCTGCAAAGACTCCGGCAGCAGGGTGGGAATGGCGAAATACCACATCATCAGTTGGACCAGCGTCGGCACATTGCGGTGATAAGACACGTAAACCGCCACAAAGGCCGTCGCCAGCCGTTTATTCGCCAGGCGCAGCACCACCAACAGCATGGCCAACGCCATCGCCAGCAGCCAGGAGCCCAGTGCCAGCTCCAGCGTCAGCTTGATGCCGGACAACAGCATCTCACCGTACTGCCCTTGCAAGATGGCGTTAAAATCAAACGTGTTTTTCATCACCATTCCCTCTCCATTAACGGTGCCAATGCCCTGTTATCATAGGGTTGCATCATCAGGGCGCATGGTCGAAAGCCCGCCAGGCACCTGCAGAGTCGGCGTCAGTTCAATATGGCCGATATTAACGGCGATAGGGGCGGCGATGCTGAACGCCACCGCATCGGCCACGTCGGAAGCCTGCGGCAGCTCAAAACCATCAATAAACCGCTTGCGCGCTTCTTCCGCGTCGCCCCAAACGTTGCCGAAAATATCGGTTGCGACGCGGCCAGGGCAGATCTCGGTAACGCGTACACGCTTGCCGTAAACGTCGATGCGCAACTGGCGCGAAAGCATGTGCACCGCGGCTTTGGTGGCGTGGTAAATGGTATTGCCGTTGAAGTTGTACACGCCGGCAATGGAAGAGATGTTGATCACATGGCCGCGGTCACGTTTGACCATGCCAGGCACCAACAGGCGGGTTAAATGCAGCACCGCGCGCAGGTTGACGTCAACCTGGCTGTCGATGCCCTCTTCGTCGGAATCAAGCAGCGAGCCGGAACGTGAAACCCCGGCGTTGTTAACCAGAATATCGATTTCCAACCCTTCGCACAGCTGGGCTACGGCCTGGGTATCGGAGATATCCACGGCGTGCGGGATGCAACCCGTGCGTTCTGCCAGGGCCGCCAGCTGTTCCTGGCGCCGGGCCACGGCGTGCACGGTGATCCCTTCCTTACATAGACGTTCGACAATGGCTTCACCCAGGCCGGCGGAAGCGCCGGTGACCAACGCGGTTTTATAATCTGAAAATGGCATAGTAACTCCCCTGAATGATCGGCCATTTGCGCGTAAGGCAAACGGGAAAAAAGCTATAAATGGACTGTAACCAGTAATCTGTGGGTGAGATAAGACAGAAAGCCTGTGTGGCAATAAGGCTGCCTTATGGTTCCCCGTACATCATCGCGAATGCCGTGAAATAGGGACGATCTTCACGCCCATCGCTTCGATATCATGGCGTATTTGCTGCGCCAGTGTCAGCGCGCCCGGCGTGTCGCCATGCAACAGGATGGACGTGACCGGCATCGCCAGCGTTTCGCCCTCGATGCTTTCCACCGTGCCATCGGTCAACAGGCGGGTGACCCGCCGGCTGATGTGCTGCGCATCGTGGATCACCGCGCCGGGCAGGCCGCGCCGCACCAGCATGCCGTGGCGATCGTAAGCGCGATCGGCCAGGAAGGTGGTGGCGACTTTAAAGCCCAGCTCGCGTGCGCCATGTTCAACCGCATTGCCGGCGGTGGTGCTAATGATTAAATTGGCGTCAAACGCCTTGACCGCTTTCAACAATGGCAGGGCGAGCGCGGGATCTTCCGCGGCCATGTTGCCCAACGCACCGTGGAAACTCATGTGGGTCATCGGGTAATCGGCGGCCTGCGCAAAGCCCGCCAGGGCGCCTAACTGATAGGTCACGTAGTTCGCCAGCGTGGGAACATCGATTTGCATGCGGCGGCGGCCAAAACCCAGCAGATCAGGGAAGCCGACGTGTGCGCCCAAATCGACCTGTCGTTCTTTGGCCATCCGCACGCTGTTGGCCATGATGGTGGCATCACCGGCATGGAAACCGCAGGCCACGTTGGCGGAAGAGATTAATCCCATCAGCGCAGTATCGTCGGCGATGGTGTAATCGCCGAAGCCTTCGCCAAGATCGGCGTTCAGATCAATGACGTTCATCGTGTTCTCCTTAATCGTTCTCGGCCAGGGCAACCAGTTCGCTGCCGTATTCCACCACGCTGCCGTTGGCGGCACAGTGTTCCAGCAACGTGCCGCCAACCGGGCTGCGCACCGGCAGCATCAGGTGGCCAATGCTGAGCAGCGCCAGCAACGCGCCGGGTTTGACGGTTTCGCCCGGTGTGGATATCGCTTTGCCGTTCAGCGGATGGGTAAACCAAATAATGCCCGGCCGTTGCGCCGTGATAATTTTGTTTTCAGGCTCGGCTTGCGCCACCGGCTGGAGTTCCGCCTGTGGCTGCGGTTGGGGGCGGCGGGGCGCACAGCGCATGCGCACCCGGTAGTGGCTGCCCGCAATTTCAATGTCTTGCACCCCAGACTGGCTTATTTTGTGCGCAATCTGGCGCAGTTCAGCAATCGCCAACATCACTTCATCTCCAAAATTGGGGGTTAATCCTCATAGCGCCGGTAACAGGCGATTTGCTCAATCACCTTGTGCAGATAAGCCTGCTGTTGGCACTCGGCTTCCCGCGCCTGCTGATAGGTCACCTCGGCAAAACGCACTTTGCTACCGACCGGAATTTGCCCCAGCAGCCACATGTCGGCATCAATCACCGTGCCGAACTTGGGGTAACCGCCGCTCGGCTGCGCGTCGCGCATCTGAATAATCGGCTGCCCGTTGTGCGGCACCTGAATAACGCCGGGGATAATGCCGTGCGAGCGCATCTCCATCGGCGCGTTGGCCACCAGGCGTTCCCCCGCCAGGCGGTAACCATAACGGTTGCTTTGCGGCGTGATTTGCCAGGCCTGGCGCCAAAAAGCCTGGCGCGAGGCTTCGGTAAAAGCGTTGTTTTCCGCCGCCGGCAGCACGCGAATCACCCGTTCGGGCGCATCATTCAGGCCAAACGCCAACAACGGGGGAACAATGCCGAAATCTACCGGGCCATCCTGGCGTGGGGCGGCGGCGCTCAGCCGATCGCCGTTTTGCAGGCCACGCCCCTGGTAACCGCCGAACTCGCCGCGCAGTTGGGTACTGCGTGAACCCAGCACCTGCGGCACATCAATGCCGCCGGGCAAATGCAGATACGCGCGGGTGGTTTTATTCGATGCCGACAAGGTTAAACGCTGGCCTTTACGCGCCTGGGCGCACCACCAGAAAGGCAATGGCTCATCGTCCAGCATCACCTTGCCGTCGTGGCCGGTCACGGCAAACCGGCAATCGGCGAGGAAGCGCACCTGGAATGGGAACAACGGGATTTCTATCGCGGCGGCGTTGAGATCATTGCCCAGCAAGGCATTGCCCAATTGCAGCGCCAGTGGATCCATAGCGCCTGCGGTGCCAACACCGTAGTGCAGGCAACCTGTGCGTCCAAGATCCTGCACGCTGCTGAGCGGAGTGGTTTTGTCAATAACAATCATGCCTGCACCCCCACGGCTTTGAAGGCGATATTGTCGCCCGGTTGCAGGGTGACTGGTGGGCAGGCGTAGGCATCAAAAAAAACGAAATCGGTATGGCCGATGGTATTCCAGCCGCTGGGGCCAGCCGAAGCGGATACCCCGGTTTGCAGCCCGCCGATTGAAACGGCGCCGCCGGGGATGCTCATCAGCGGCGTTTGGCGGCGTGGGGTGGCAATGCTGGGATCCATGTTGCCAAGATAGCAATAGCCTGGATGGCTGCCGAGGGCATATACCGGATAGAGCGGGGCGCAGTGGCGCGCGACGACCTCATGCACGCTCAGGCCGCTGTGTTCGGCGACATCGTGCAAATGTGGGCCATACTCGCCGCCGTATACTACCGGCAGTTCGATGGTTTTTCCCTGCAGTTGCATACGTTCATCGCGTTGCCACTGCTTAAGCAGTTTGCTGAACATCTCTTCAGGGGCTTCCGGCGCCCGGCGCAGCACCAGCATCAAATTGTTCATGCCCGGCACCGTTTCAGCGATCTCCGGCAGTTCCTCGGCAAATTTGGCCAGCGCCCAGATACGTTGCTGGTTTTCCAGGCACAGCGAGCCAGGCGCTTCAAATAACATTGTCCGCGTACCTAATAAACTCAATTGCGGGTTAACCCACTGTTGCGCAAGATCCATCATTACCTCTTATGGCCCCTTAAACGGCGAAAGGGGCTTCTTGTGAGTGGTATTGGCACTGTAGCGTGCCGTTTATCCCAGCCACTAAGAGGGTTTCGTTTTGTGGTAATAAGCGAGACTTATCACACCGCACGTTAGGCCAACGCAAGGGGCCGATTATCCGGCGCACGTTCGGCCATCAACGCCAGCAGGATTTTTTTCACCGCCTGTGCAGGCTGGGAAAGTGGCAGATGGTCGGACGAACAGAATGATAATGGGGCCTGGATCCCTGGGTTAACGATCTTCGCCATCCACGCGCCGGCGGGTGCGAGCAGGGTGCGCGCGGCTGACTCCGGCAGAATCGTGGCGCCATAACCGCTGGCCACGGCCGCCGTCAGCGTGGTGGCCGATTCGATCTCGCACACCACGCGCCCGGTGAGCCCGCGTGCGGCAAAGGCATCATCCACCATCTTGCGCATAAAGTTATAAGACTGCGGCAGGAACAGATCTTTTGCCGCCACCTGTTCAAGATCAACCGTGTTGCCTTGCGGTTTTTTGGCGCTGCTGCTGACCAGGTAAAGGTCTTCTTTCATCAGTGGAACAAACGATAACCCGTGGATCTGGCGGTTGCCGTACAACACCGCCATATCCATCCGCCCGCTCATGATCAGCTCGCTGAGCGTAATGCCGAAGTTTTCGTTGTAATACAACAGAATGCCAGGGTGTTGTTGCTTAACGGCCTTGAACAGCGGCAGTGCCAATTGGCTGGCGGCGGTGCCGGGCGCCAGCCCGACGGAGACGGTGCCGGAGAGCAACTGGGCGGAACCGTCGATGGCGCTTTGCGCCTGTTCGCACTGGCGCAGAATGGCCTGGGCATGGGTATAAAGAATTTTGCCGGCATCGGTGGGCGTTACGCCGCGCTTGGTGCGGATCAGCAGCTGCTGTTTCACTTCGCTCTCAAGCGTCGCCAATTGCTGGCTTAACGCAGGTTGGGCAATATGCAGAATATCAGCAGCCTGAGTCAAACTGCCGATATCGACAATTTTCACAAAGTACTTTAATCGCCTGAGATTCATGGTCTTTACCCTCATAACAAAAGATATCATGAAGGGTTAAGCAATTCTTAAGCCAGCTTTTTCATTTAGCGCCAAAACCAGTATAACCTAATGTAATTTAAAAGTTATTTTAAATGTGGCCGCAAAACTGGCAAGGGTGCAGGCTTCCGTGCTGCACAGTAGCAATGCATTTATGCTATTGCTGGTGCTTATCCATAAGCCAACGCGATTGAACCAGAACGAACTCCTCTTAGCGCCGGTGCGGGCTCTCTATTACCGTATTTTCAATCCACAAAGGCATCAGGAGTTTGTCATGAGTGCAATTCGCATCGCTTCACGCATCACCCGCATTAAGACCTCGCCCAGCAGCACGGCGGCCGATCGTGCCAACGCGCTGCGCCGCGCCGGCAAATCGATCGTTAATCTGGTGACCGGCGAGCCGGACTTTGATACGCCAGAGGTTATTCGCCAGGCCGCCTGCGCGGCGATTGAGCGGGGTGAAACACGCTACACGCAGAATAACGGTACACCGGCGCTGCGCCAGGCGATTGCCGACAAATTCCAACGGGAAAACCGGCTGAGTTTCTCACCCGACAACATTATCGTCACCTGCGGGGCCAAAAGCGCGATTTTCAACGCGCTGACCGCCACGCTGGAGCCGGGCGACAAAGTGTTGATCCCGGCGCCGTACTGGGTTTCTTACCCGGATATGGTACTGGCCTGTGAAGGGGAGCCGGTGATCCTGGCCTGCCAGGAAGAGAGCGGCTTTAAACTGACCGCAGAACAGTTACAGGCGGCCATCACGCCAGAGTGCCGTTGGCTGTTACTCAATTCGCCCAGCAACCCCAGCGGCGCAAGCTATACCGAGAGCGAACTGCGCGCACTGGCCGATGTACTGTTGGAGCATCCGGGGCTGGCGATCATGACGGATGATATTTACGAGCACATTCGTTTTGATGATAGCCAACCTTGCCATCTTCTGGCGGTTGAGCCTGCGCTGGCAGACCGCACCCTGGTGGTGAACGGCGTATCCAAAACCTATGCCATGACCGGCTGGCGCATTGGCTATGCCGCCGGCCCCGCAGGGTTAATCACCGCCATGGGCACGCTGCAATCACAGTCAACCAGTAATGCTTGTTCGGTAAGCCAGGCGGCGGCGTTGGCAGCGCTGGGCAGCGGCACCGATTTTATCGATCGCAGCCGCGAAACCTACCGGTTGCGGCGTGATCGGATGGTGGAAGCCATCAACAACATTCCTGGCCTGGCGTGCAAAAAGCCAGACGGGGCGTTTTACCTGTATGTGAACTGCGCCGGCATCCTTGGGCGCCAGACGCCGCAGGGCAACACGCTGCAGAATGACAATGATGTGGTGCTGTATCTGCTGGAAAGCGAAGGGGTGGCCGTGGTGCCTGGCGCCGCCTATGGCATTTCACCGTTCTTCCGTTTATCGATCGCCACAGATATCGATACCTTGCTTGAAGGTGCCAACCGTATGGCGCGCGCCGTGGCACAGCTGCGCTAAATACGGGGAACGACCATGCCCAAAATAGAAACGCCAGCGCCGTTAGGTTTCCGGCGCGCTTTGCTGGCTATGCTGGGGCTTTCACTGACACTGATGCTCTCGGCGCTTGATCAGACCGTGATCGGCAATACCATGCCTTACATTGTGGCCGATCTCGGTGGTTTTGATCTCTATGCCTGGCTGGCTACCGGCTACCTGCTGACATCCATCGTCACCGTGCCGATCTTTGGCCGCCTGGGCGACTATTTTGGGCGCAAATATTTTGTGATTGCGGCAACGTTGGTGTTTACGCTGGCCTCGCTGCTGTGCGCCCAGGCTAGCAGCATGTTGATGCTGGTGATTTGGCGGGCGCTGCAGGGCATTGGCGGTGGGATGTTGATCGGCACCGCTTTTGCCTGCATTCCCGAACTGTTCCCCGATATGCGCCGCCGGCTACGCTGGCAAATCCTGCTTAGCACCGCCTTTAGCATCGTCAACGCGTTGGGGCCGACGGTCGGCGGGATCCTGACTGAACATTACGGCTGGCGCGCCGTGTTCTACCTGAACGTGCCGTGTGGCGTGGTGGCGTTAGTCATCGCCTGGCGTTATTTGCCCTATTTTAAGCCGGTGCAACAGCACGATATTCATCTGGACTGGCTGGGTGGGCTGCTGGTGATTACGCTGCTTGGCTGTCTGCAGTTAGGGGTGACGGGATTATCTTCACAGATGAATGTCGTTGGCGTTATCGCGCTGATGCTGGCCGCGCTGGCTTCGCTTTTGGCGCTGCTTGGCCAGCAAAAACGCGCCGTATCCCCTCTGTTACCGCCATCTTTGTTCGTTGCCGGCACGCTGCGGCAACTGTTCATTCTCTCCACGCTGGCGGGCGCGGTGATGTTTATTCTGCTGTATTTCGCGCCTTTGTTGTTCCAGGCCGGCTATGGCTACTCGGCACAACAGGCCGCGTTGCTGTTAACCCCGATGGGCGTGAGCATTACCGTTGGCGCAATCATCAACGGGCGGATCGTCACCCGGCTGCGCAACCCAGCGTTGCTGCCGGTATCCGGTTTCCTGTTGCTTGGCGTTGCCTGCCTGGGGCTGGCGCTAAGCGGGGCGCAGGGCAGTTTTCACCAGTTGTTGCTGCTGATGCTGATGGCCGGCGTAGGGCTGGGCTTTATTTTGCTAAATCTGACCATTTTCACCCAAACGCTGGCACCACGCGAACATTTGGGCATTGCCACGGCATTACTACAATCTTTCCGCCTGGTGGGCGGGCTGCTCGGCACCGCGGCAACCAGCCTGTTGTTGATGACGCTGTATCATTGGTTGTTACAACGTAACGAGTTAAAAGAAGCCTGGCAGCATTGGGCCGATCCCGGCAAGCTGCTTAGCCTGGGCAACAACCCGATCACCGCAGACGTGATCCTGGCGCGCCATACCTTGATCAACGCCATTGATGCCGGCCTGTTGGTTTGCAGCATTATCACGCTGATTGCCGCGGGAATGACGTTCCGTTTATCCCATATTGCATTAGTGCCGCAGCAGGCAGCTCGCGCCTAACTGGCCCAATGCGGCCTTTCATCAGCCCCGGCATAGCGTTGGGGCCGATTATCATCTCAACATTCCCCTCAATATATGAATTGATAAAAATCAATTAGTTAACTATACCTACTTGGCTTTTTTGTCGGATGTGAACTAGGGTTTAAGGTGAGGTGACAATGTTGAATGTCACGATGGTGGTGCCTGCCAGGCGCCAATCTGAACGGATAAAGGAGACGGCATGACGATTCACAAGAAAGGCCAGGCACATTGGGAAGGCGATATTAAGCGTGGGAAAGGCACTATTTCGACTGAAAGCGGCGCGCTGAAACAGCAGCCGTACGGTTTTAACACCCGCTTCGAGGGCAAACCGGGCACCAACCCGGAGGAACTGATCGGCGCTGCGCACGCAGGCTGCTTTTCCATGGCGTTATCGCTGATGCTTGGCGAAGAAGGTTACACGCCCGAATCGATTGATACCACGGCCAATGTCTCTCTGGATAAAGTCGACGGCGGTTTTGCCATCACCAAAATTGAGCTTACCAGCACGGTGAAACTGCCGGGGATTGATGAATCCACCTTCGATAAAATCATCAACAAAGCCAAAGCCGGCTGCCCGGTATCGCAACTACTCAAAGCGGAAATCACGCTGCAATATACGCTGAACTAACGCGTTACACACACGGCCAGCAACAGCGAGGTTGTTGCTGGTTAAGCCTGGAAAGGGGTGTAATTGCACCCATCATGAGTGACAATGACTTTATTATGTTAAATACAACCTCAGTCTTATTGAAATTCCCTATTTTGGTAACCGTAGTGGTATGCGTTCGATTTTGCCGCCTGCTTTTCGGCGATTCCATCGGTGCGTTTTGAAGAAATCTGCAGGGACTTAGCTGGTCGCTTTTTACAGATTTCGCGTAGCGCGATCGGAATAAAGGGCAGCACCTGGCTCTGTTTTCGGGGTTTTTTGCCCGGTACTTCTACAATTGAGCGTCACGCTGGTTTTTGCCCAGGTGTGAACTGTGACGGGGTGATTGGCATATCCCCGTCGTCGGCGTCGCGTTATTATTATGCCTTATGCTGAAAGCGGAAATGACCGAATGCCATGAAATCCACCTATGCAGAGATAACCAAATTCATCCCCGAACTGGAAAAGCTAGAAAGCGCTGGAGAATGGGTGACATCGCGGCCGGATAACCCGGGCGTTCAGCACATGCCGCATGTTAGCTATGAACCGCTTATTTATGCGTTTATTCACGCCATGACTCCATTTATAGATTACGGCTATAACGACACGCTGCGCACCCAGTCGCCTGGTAATAGTGAGCTGGCAGGGAAAAGCGAGCAATGGCTGCTTGCCTATATTACTTCCGCCATTCGTGCCGACAGGTTTTGCGAAGGCAGCCTGAAAAAATTTGTTGAATCCGGTGAACTGTTAAAATGCCTGCGACGACTGGAAGAGCTGACGCAAAAATAAAGCTTTTGCCGTTTTTGTTATCCCGTTCTAATAAACGGGTTTGGGGCATAGTACTGAAGAAATGGTGTTTGATTCACGGCTATCAGGTGCAGATTTACCAAAGCCACAATATGACTACCAAATGCCGGATTTCGCCTATCCTCATCATGGTGCGCATAATGTATATTATGTTAAATGATGCATCTGACAACCATCATCATGTTACGCGTGCCGCGTGCTTCTAGTTTTGAGCATTGATCCTACCCTTCTTCATCTACCGGCGACTATCAACATAAGAACCTCACAGAGTCGATGGACACCACAGTGAGTCTGGGTTCGTAAATATTTCTTCGATATGTGCAAAAAAACGACTGGCATGAAGACCATCGACGAAAGCATGATTAAACTTGCATGCTACTGGAATCATACCGCTTTTCAGTTTGCCCCATGTCAGAGTTGGTACTGCAGCACCAAGATGAAATTCAGCGTGAGTGATCGAGCTAAAATGTAGCCAAGGAAGACAACTTGCACAGAAAAAATTCTCTTCCTGAACTATCATCGGGCTTGGTTTTGTAGTTTTTACCATTTCGATTTTCCGCGTGACGTCCGCCGTAAAGCCCGAAAAAGTTGAAGTGTTTTCACACCAAATTTGACGAAAACTTTCATGAACAGTCATTATTGGTGTCATAACATTGATTTCCGAATACTCAATAATATCATCGCCAAGGGTTCGTTGCTTTAGTTGTGGAGTTAAATTAGCAGCACGAAGAATGCCATAAAGAGAAAGCTGGAAAAACGATTCATTCTTATCTTTTGCGCACTCATACAACCGTTGAGCTTCGACCTGGACGCAGAGGTTGAAACAAGGATTTGAAAATTTGCTATAAAATTCATGGTGTTTACTTCGGCTCCAGTTTTCTCTATCGATTACTTTATACGTAGACATAATATTACTCTCCTTGCAATTCAACCGTTCAAATTCACCAATGTTTAATCAGCAATTCCCCTATCTCTGCGATCTGCTTATTTCTCTCATCCATAGTTGCCTGCGTCCCTGTTAAGTAGATCACTACGATACGCGAAGGTTTGCCATCAGGCCCCAGTGCCGCGACGATACCGCGCGAACCACGCTCACCTGCACCCGTTTTATCGGCAATAAACCAGCCAGCCGGAAGTACCGAGCGCAAAAGTGGACCGGCGACTTTATCCGCCGCCATCCAGTCCATTAATTGCTTTTGTGAGGTTGCTGTCAGAGTCTTGCCGGTTAACAGCTGGCGCAGCGTCTGCGCCATATTTTCAGGGGTTGTCGTATCGCGTTCATCGCCCGGCAAGGCTTCGTTCAATTCCGGTTCCCGGCGATCAAGACGCGTAACCTGGTCGCCCGTTTTGCGCAAAAACGCGGTTAACTCCTGCGGCCCGCCAATCGTAGAGAGCAGTAAATTGGCCGCAGTGTTATCGCTCATAGTTATGGCGGCACGGCATAATTCGGCCACGGTCATACCGCTGGAAAGATGTTGTTCAGCTACGGGTGAATACTCGACCAGATCACGTTGATGGTACCGTATGCGACGATCGAGTTGCTCATGCCCGGAGTCAACGCGTGATAATACCGCGCCGCATAGCAGCACTTTAAATGTACTCATCATTGGAAAATGTTCTTGCGGGCGATAGCTTTCCAGCAGCTTACCGCTGGCAAGATCCAGTTCCGCATAGCCCACTCGCGCATTAAGCAGGCCTTCAGCTTCTTTTACTTTATCGAGTGTCGCCTGGTGTGCAAAAGCGGGTAGGCAAAATGTAACGAGTAAAGGAATAAAGGACAGACGAAAAAGGTGCATATGAATACTCTTCCTTGGGTTTTCTTTCATGACTTTATCAAAGCATACTAACAAATTAGATCGCTAATCTGATTTAGTTTTTCATTCAATGCAGCTTCCCTTCCCCAACCCCACATGCGGTAACTTATTGACTTTATCCCAGATAATAAGAGAATGTTTTTTCGCGAATGACTAGCAGAAAGCATCGGAGTTTATCATCGCCCGTTCCCCCCGTTTTTCCCGTTTAACGGCCGTTATCACGCCAGGCGCACTGGTCGCCACGGCGCTACTTTTGCTTGCGGGGTGTTCCTCCAAACCGCCAGCATCCCTTGTCACCCCGCCGCCGCCGGCCAAGCCGTCGCAGCCACAGCAGCCGCAAAGCCAACAGCCAGTGCGCGGTATCTGGCTGACCACCGTTTCCCGCCTCGACTGGCCGCCGGTGGCATCCGTTAACGCCAGCAGCAGCGCCGTTCGCATCAGCCAGCAGCAGCAAGCGCTGATCAACAAGCTGGATAAACTGAAAAGCGTCGGCATCAATACCGTGTTCTTCCAGGTCAAACCCGATGCCACCGCGCTCTGGCCCTCTAAAATTTTGCCGTGGTCAGATATGCTAACCGGCAATATCGGCCAGGATCCAGGTTACGATCCGCTGCAGTTTATGCTGGATGAAGCACACAAACGTGGCATGAAAGTTCATGCCTGGTTTAATCCCTATCGCGTATCGGTCAATACCAAACCGAAAACCGTTGCCGAACTGAACCGTACTTTGGCACAAAATCCGGCCAGCGTATTTGTTCTGCATCGCGACTGGGTGCGCACGGCGGGTGAACGCTTTGTGCTTGATCCCGGCATTCCAGAGGTGCGCGATTGGATCACCAGTATCGTGGCCGAGGTGGTTGCCCATTATCCCATTGATGGCGTGCAGTTTGATGACTATTTCTATGCCGAATCACCGGGTTCTGCCCTCAATGATAGCCAAACCTTCAAGAAATATGGCCAAGGCTTCAGCTCAAAAGCCGACTGGCGGCGGCACAACACACAACAGCTGATTGAACAGGTTTCGCATACCATCAAGCAGTTGAAGCCCAACGTGGAATTCGGCGTCAGCCCTGCTGGCGTATGGCGCAACCGTTCGCACGATCCGGCAGGCTCCGATACGCGCGGCGCAGCCGCCTATGATGAATCTTATGCCGATACCCGGCGCTGGGTGCAACAGGGGCTGTTGGATTACGTTGCTCCGCAGCTGTATTGGCCGTTCTCACGCAGCGCGGCGCGTTATGATGTGCTGGCAAACTGGTGGGCGGATGTGGTGAAAACCACCAATACTAGCCTTTATATTGGTATCGCCCTGTACAAAGTGGGTGAGCCTTCAAAGAATGAGCCGGACTGGGCAATCAATGGCGGTGTGCCGGAGCTGAAAAAACAGCTCGATCTGAACGAATCCATGCCACAAATTAAAGGCACGATTTTATTCAGAGAAAATTATCTTAACCAGCCGCAGACCCAGGAAGCCGTCAGCTACCTTAGAAGCCGCTGGGGCAGCTAACCGTAAATCGTTATCCTACAACGGGAATGCATGCTGAATTCGCAGCGGTGCATTCCTGCAATACCGTCCCTGAACTTCCCGCCAATTAAAAAGGTAACAACTATCGAATCCGTAGGTTGATTCAAGTTTCTCTTATCATAAACAACAGATACTGTAGTGGCATTCATAGGAAGCACACGGAGCCCGCAATGAGCAATCCAACCGAAACGCAAACAGACGCATCTGTTGCAAAATGCCCCTTCCACCAAAGCGCCTCTCAACAGAGCGCTGGCAGCGGCACCACCAACCGCGACTGGTGGCCGAACCAGTTACGCGTAGACCTGCTTAACCAACACTCCAACCGTTCCAATCCTTTAGGCGAAAATTTCAATTATCGTGAAGAATTTAGCAAGCTCGATTACTTCGCACTGAAAGGCGATATCAAAACCCTGCTGACCGATTCACAAGACTGGTGGCCGGCCGACTGGGGCAGCTATATCGGCCTGTTTATCCGTATGGCCTGGCACAGCGCCGGCACCTACCGCACTGTCGATGGCCGCGGTGGTTCTGGCCGTGGCCAGCAACGCTTCGCCCCGCTCAACTCATGGCCAGATAACGTCAGCCTGGATAAAGCCCGCCGCCTGCTGTGGCCAATCAAACAGAAATACGGCCAGAAAATATCCTGGGCGGATCTGTTCATTCTGGCCGGCAACGTTGCGCTGGAAAACTCCGGTTTCCGCACTTTCGGCTTTGCCGCCGGGCGGGAAGACGTATGGGAACCCGATCTGGACGTCGACTGGGGCGGCGAAAAAACCTGGCTGGCGCACCGCCACCCAGAAAGCCTGGCCAACCGCCCGATGGGCGCCACCGAAATGGGGCTGATCTATGTTAACCCGGAAGGCCCTAACGCCAGTGGCGATCCGGCCTCGGCCGCACCGGCGATTCGCGCGACCTTCGGCAACATGGGCATGAACGATGAAGAAATCGTCGCGCTGATCGCCGGCGGCCACACGCTGGGGAAAACCCACGGCGCGGCCACCGACGAGCACGTTGGTCCTGAACCGGAAGCGGCACCGCTGGAAGCGCAAGGCCTGGGTTGGGCTAACAGCTACGGCAGCGGCGCCGGCGCCGATGCGATCACGTCTGGCCTGGAAGTGGTCTGGTCACAAACGCCCACCCAGTGGAGCAACTATTTCTTCGAAAACCTGTTCAAATATCAGTGGGTGCAAACGCGCAGCCCGGCCGGTGCAATCCAGTACGAGGCTGCCGATGCGCCGGAAATCATCCCCGATCCGTTCAACCCGGGGAAAAAGCGCAAACCGACGATGCTGGTTACCGATCTGACGCTGCGTTTTGATCCTGAATTCGAACGGATTTCACGCCGCTTCCTCAACGACCCTCAGTCGTTCAATGAAGCCTTTGCCCGCGCCTGGTTCAAGTTGACCCACCGCGATATGGGGCCGAAAGCACGCTACCTGGGCCCGGAAGTGCCGAAAGAAGATCTGCTGTGGCAGGATCCGCTGCCAACGCCGGTGCACAACCCAACGCCAGCCGATATCGCCGGCCTGAAAACGTCCATCGCCGAATCGGGGCTGTCCGTCAGCGAACTGGTTTCCGTCGCCTGGGCTTCGGCTTCGACCTTCCGCGGCGGCGACAAGCGCGGCGGAGCGAATGGCGCGCGTTTGGCGCTGGCGCCGCAGAAACAATGGGAAGTCAACGCTATCGCCACCAGTGCATTGCCGAAGCTGCAAGCAATCCAGCAGGCATCCGGCAAAGCGTCGCTGGCCGACGTTATCGTGCTGGCTGGCGTGGTGGGTATTGAGCAGGCGGCCGCAGCGGCCGGCGTTCAGGTGCATGTGCCCTTCTCCCCTGGCCGGGTCGATGCACGCCAGGATCAGACCGATGTTGAATCGTTCGCGCTGCTGGAACCGCTCGCCGATGGTTTCCGTAACTACCGGCGCGTTCAGGACGGATCGTCAACTGAAACGCTGCTGATTGATAAGGCGCAGCAGCTGACGCTGACCGCACCGGAACTGACCGCTCTGATCGGTGGCCTGCGTGTGCTCGGTACCAACTTCGATGGCAGCCAACATGGCGTATTTACCGACCGCGTGGGCGTGCTCAGCAATGATTTCTTTAGCCATCTGCTGGACATGCGCACCGAATGGAAGCCTGTAGATAGCACTGCGGAACTGTTCGAAGGGCGCGATCGTAAAAGCGGCGAGATAAAATACACTGCTACCCGGGCAGACCTGGTCTTTGGCTCCAACGCCGTATTGCGCGCCCTGGCGGAAGTTTACGCCAGTGACGACGGCAAGCAGAAGTTTATCAATGACTTCGTTGCAGCCTGGAGCAAAGTCATGGATCTGGACCGTTTCGACCTTAACTAATAGCCACCCCGGTGGGCGCGCCATGCGCTCACCGGGATTAGGTGCTGACGCTCAATGGAACAGGGATTTTGCAGGTGAGCTTGCGCGCCATTCAGCCGAACGGTTTTATCTGCCTGTCACTTTGGTATTTCATCCTCAGATAATCTGCTGCCTGCATGTGATACCCAAACTGCCCCACACGGGGCTACTGAAAAACCGCACGATTATGGCGGGTACTGTGAGTAACCCGCTATCGCGTATCATCGCCCTGCCAAGCAAGTTAACTCCGTCACACTTCCTTTGAAAAGATATGTAACATTAGCCAACGCATTACTTACGCCCTTCTTATAACAAAGAAATTCCCGTTCCCGCATAATTTTTGAGAATACCAATTCTCATTAATTGTATCGGGAAAAATTAATGCTATGCGCCACACTTTATCGGTAATTTGTATCAGTCTCATGCTCACCGCCTGCGATCGCTCGGCAACGAGCGCCAGCCAGAATGCTTCTGTGCCACAGATTGATGTCGTCACATTACATGCCCAACCCATCACCATCACCAGCCAACTGCCCGGCCGCACCGTGGCCGTACGTAGCGCGGAAGTTCGGCCACAGGTCAACGGTGTGATCCAAAAGCGGCTGTTCACGGAAGGGTCAGAAGTTAAAGAAGGCCAACAGCTTTACCAGATCGATCCTGCCACCTATCAGGCCGCCTACAATAAAGCCCTGGCGACCCTGACCAACGCCCAAGCGGTGGTTAAGCGCTACAAACCGCTGGCCGCTGCCCATGCGGTGAGTGAACAAACCTACGACGATGCCGTATCAACCGCCGCGCAGGCCAAGGCGGATGTGGAATCGGCACGCATCAATCTGGAATACACCAAGGTGCGCGCACCGATAAGCGGGCGCATTGGCCGTTCGCAGTTTACCGAAGGGGCACTGGTTACCAGCGGCCAGACCAGCAATCTCACCAGTATTTCTCAACTGGATCCCATTTATGTGGATATCACCGAATCCTCGCAAAACATGCTGCGTCTGCGCAGAGCACTGGCGCAAGGCCAGTTGAGCGCGCTTAACAATCATGAAGCCGCCGTGCAGCTCACGTTGGAAGACGGCAGCAGCTATCCACATGAAGGCCGGCTGGAATTCGCTGAAGTAACGGTCGATCAGGGCACAGGCTCGGTCACCATGCGCGCAACCTTCCCTAACCCGGATCGTGAGCTGTTGCCGGGGATGTTCGTCCATGCGCTGCTAAAACAAGGGGTGCAGAACCAAGGCCTCCTGGTGCCGCAGGAGGCCGTCAGCCACGACACCAAAGGCCATCCTTACGTGTACGTCGTCAAAGCCGATAACACCATCGAGCAACGCAGCGTCACCACCGGCGAAATGCACGATGGCCAATGGCAAATTATCAGCGGCCTAAACGCTGGGGAAAAAGTGGCGGTTTCCGGGCTGCTTAAAGTGCGCGCCGGCGTAAAAGTCACGCCGAACGAGCGCAGCGCGAATACGGCAGCCGCACCGACAGTGTCACTGTCCATGACCGATCCATCGGCACAATAGGGAGCCTGTCATGTCGAAGTTTTTTATCGAGCGCCCCATTTTCGCCTGGGTCATCGCGCTGGTGATCATGTTGGCCGGCGGGTTGTCTATTGTTAACCTGTCAATCAACCAATACCCCAATATCGCGCCACCAGCCATTTCGGTTTCGGTGACCTACCCCGGCGCCAGCGCCGAAACCACGCAAAAAACCGTGGTGCAGGTGATTGAACAGCAGTTGAACGGTATCGATAACCTGCGTTACATCGAGTCGCAGAGCAACAGCGACGGCAGCGCCACCATTATTGCCACCTTCGAGCAAGGCACCGATCCGGATATCGCCCAGGTACAGGTGCAGAATAAAGTCTCGCTGGCGGAATCGCAGTTGCCTTCGGAAGTTACCCAACAGGGTATCCGGGTGGCGAAGTATCAGGCCAACTTTATGCTGGTCGTCAGCCTGATTTCCGAAGACGGCAAACTCAGTGATTCCGATCTCAGCAACCTGCTGGTTTCTCGCCTGGAAGATCCCATCGCCCGTACCAAAGGGGTTGGCGATTTTATGGTGATGGGCTCGGAATATGCGATGCGCATTTGGCTGGACCCGGCCAAACTGTATAAATATTCACTGATCCCAAGCGATGTCAGCACGGCCATTTCGCAACAGAACGTGCAGATATCCTCCGGTAAGCTGGGCGGCCTGCCAACGGTTGAAGGCGCCAAACTCAGCGCCACCATCATCGGCAAAACCCGCCTGGAAAGCGCCGAACAGTTCCAAAACATTCTGCTGAAGGTCAATAGCGATGGTTCGCAAGTGCGGCTCAAAGACGTGGCCAATATTGATCTGGGGCCGGAAGATTACAGCATCTCTTCCACCTTTAACGGCAAGCCGTCTTCCGGTATGGCTTTGCGCCTGGCCAGCGGCGCCAACGTGCTGGATACCGTTAATGCCGTGCGTGCTACCGTCGACAACCTGAAGTCGTCGCTGCCTGCCGGCGTGAGCGTAGAATTCCCCTACGACACTTCACCGGTGGTCAGCGCGTCTATCCACGAAGTAGTCAAAACCCTGTTTGAAGCCATTGTGCTGGTATTCTGCGTCATGCTGCTGTTCCTGCAGAACCTGCGCGCCACGCTGGTGACCACCCTGGTGGTGCCCGTCGTGCTGCTCGGCACCTTTGGCCTGCTGTATGCCTTTGGCTATTCGATCAACACCTTAACTATGTTCGGTATGGTGCTGGCGATCGGCCTGTTGGTGGATGACGCCATCGTCGTGGTGGAAAACGTTGAGCGTGTGATGCACGAGGAGAAGCTGCCGCCGAAAGAAGCCACCATCAAGTCGATGGAGCAAATTCAAGGCGCGCTGTTCGGTATCGCCATGGTGCTATCGGCAGTATTGGTGCCAATGGCGTTCTTCGGCGGCTCGACCGGGATCATCTACCGGCAGTTCTCCATCACCATTGTCTCGGCGATGGTGCTTTCGGTGCTGATGGCGTTGATCTTCACCCCGGCGCTGTGCGCCACCCTGCTCAAGCCCAGCGCGGGCGAACATGCCACCACCGGTTTCGCCGGCTGGTTTAACCGCAAGTTCGACAATGGCACGCTGCACTACACGCGCGGCGTAAATTCAGTGATCAGCAAACGCCGGCTGTTTCTGTTGATCTATGTGCTTATCGTCGCGGCAACCGGCTACCTGTTTACCCGCGTGCCGACCACCTTCCTGCCTGATGAGGATCAGGGCACGATGATGATGCAGGTCACCTTGCCAGCAAATGCCTCAGCGGCGCGCACCCAGCAGGTATTGAGCGAAATGACCCACTACCTGCTGACCGAAGAAAAAGATACCGTCAGTTCGGTATTCGCCGCCAATGGTTTCAGCTTCTCTGGCCGTGGGCAAAACAGCGCAATGGCCTTCGTGCGCCTGAAAGACTGGAGTGAGCGCAGCAGTGCGCAACAGAGCGTGCAGGCCCTGGCCGGGCGCGCCATGCAGCGGTTCGCCACGCTGAAAGACGGCGTCGCGTTTGCCCTGGTGCCGCCGGCGGTGATGGAACTGGGCAACGCCACCGGTTTCGATTTCTATCTGCAGGACACCTCAGCGAAAGGTCATACCGCCCTGGTGGCGGCGATGAACCAGTTCCTGTCACTGGCAAATCAGGATCCTCGTCTGAGCATGGTGCGCCACAACGGGATGAGCGATGAACCGCAGTATAAATTGAACATCGACGATGAACGCGCCCGCGCGTTGGGGCTAAGCCTGGAAGACATCAATGACACCCTGTCTACCGCCTGGGGCTCCAGCTACGTCAACCAGTTCATCTATCAGGACCGCGTTAAAAAAGTCTATCTGCAAGGCCGGGCTGCCTCGCGGGTTACGCCGGAAGATTTAAACCAGTGGTATTTCCGCAACAGCAGCGGCCAGATGGTGCCATTCGCCTCCTTCGGCAGCGGCGAATGGACCTACGGCTCCCCACGCTATGAACGTTTCAACGGTGTGGAATCGGTAAATATTATGGGGGCGCCGGCGGCGGGTTACAGTTCTGGCGATGCGGTAAAAGCGATTAACGAGATCGCCGCCAAGCTGCCCGACGGCTTCCAGATCCAATGGCACGGCCTGTCTTATGAAGAACAAACCGCCGGTTCGCAAACCGTGGCGCTCTATACGCTGTCGATCCTGGTGGTGTTCCTGTGCCTGGCCGCACTGTATGAAAGCTGGTCGATTCCGTTCTCAGTGCTTTTGGTCGTCCCTCTGGGGGTATTGGGCACCATCGCCGCCGTATTGATGCGCGGGCTTTCCAACGATGTCTTCTTCCAGGTGGGGCTGCTGACCACCGTGGGGCTGGCGGCCAAGAACGCCATTCTGATCGTTGAGTTCGCCAAAGAGCTGCATGAGCGGGAAGGCAAAGATATCGTGCAGGCCGCGATTGAGGCGGCGCGGCTGCGTATTCGCCCGATCATCATGACGTCGATGGCGTTCGTTCTGGGCGTGCTGCCGTTGGCGATTGCCAGCGGCGCCGGCGCCGGCAGCCAGCACTCGATCGGCACCGCCGTGGTCGGCGGTATGTTGACCGCCACCTTCCTGGCAATCTTTTTCGTCCCGATGTTTTACGTGGTGGTGGTTCGGTTGTTCAGCCGTCGCCAGGCGAAAAACCTCGCAGCACCCGATAACGGAAAGCAGCATGAAGACAAATAAACCCACCTGCATGATGAATCATAAACTGCACAGATTAGCGCCGGCGCTGCTGGTTCTGGCGCTGGCGGGCTGCAACCTGCAGCCCCACTACGACCGGCCGGCGATGCCGGTGCCTAACCAGTGGCAAGAAGCCGGCGGCGCGGCCGCCACGGCGGATGCTATCGGTTGGCAACAGTTCTTTGCCGATCCGGCGCTCCACCAGCTGATTCAGCTCGCGTTAGCCAACAACCGCGATCTGAAGGTCGCCGCGCTTAACGTTGAGAGCGCCCGCGCCCAATACGGCATCCAGCGGGCCGCGCTGCTGCCGACGGTAGATGCCGGCGCCAACCTCACGTCCGCGCATCTGCCGGGCAACCTGTACTCCACCAAGTCCACCGGCCCTGTCACCTATCAGCAATACGAGGCCAATCTGGGGGTAACATCCTGGGAGTTGGACTTCTTTGGCCGGGTAAGGAGCCTGCGCGATCAGGCGCTGGAAACCTACCTTGCTACCGAAGCAACTTCGCGCGCCACGCAGATCAGCCTGGTGGCGGACGTCGCCACCAGCTACCTGACGCTTTGCGCCGATAGCGATCTGCTCCGCCTGGCGCGCCAGACCGCCGAAAGTCAGCAAAATTCCTATAACCTGACCAAACTGAGTTACGATCACGGCGCCAGCACCGAACAGGATCTGGCGCAGGCGGAAACCGCACTGAAAAGCGCAGTAGCCGATGTGGCCAAATACAGCCGTCAGGTGCGCCAGGATATCAACGCGCTACGCCTGTTGTTGGGCGCCGAGGTGCCCAATGCGCTGGTGAACAACGCCGGCCTGAACCGAGACTGGCATTTGCCGGCGCTGCCGGCCGGCCTGCCTTCCGATCTGCTGGCCCGGCGGCCAGACATCGTGGCGGCCGAGCATACGCTCAAAGCGGCCAATGCCAATATCGGCGCGGCACGCGCCGCCTTCTTCCCCAGCATCAGCCTGACGGCGTCGGGCGGTTCCGCCTCCGATAGCCTGGGCCATCTGCTTGAAGGGGGCACCGCCGCCTGGTCGTTCGTTCCCAGCATCAGCGTGCCCATTTTCGACGGCGGTAAAAACCGCGCCAACCTGGAGGTGGCCGAAGTGTCCAAACGCATCGAGATCGCCAACTATGAGAAGGCGATTCAGCAGGCGTTCAGGGAAGTCTCGGATGCGTTGGCGGGCCAGGCCACCTATCAGGATGAGCTGAATGCGCGTGAACAAGATACCGCGGCCAACCAGCGCTATTATGACATTGCGCAGTTGCGTTACCGCCAGGGCGTGGACAACTACCTGAACTTGTTGGTGGCTCAGCGTTCGCTGTATCAGGCGCAGCAGACCGAGATCGCCACTCAGTTGAGTTCATTGACCCAGAAGATCACGCTGTATAAAGTATTGGGCGGCGGCTGGAAGCCGTAGCGCAATACATCGGTCAATGGCGCCGGCAACCCGCTGGCGCCATTGACGCTTTTTTCATCATCACTGGCATTTTCCCTCATGAGCGATAAAAACACCCGAGAATCCCGCCTAGAAGCACGCCGCAGCCTGATCATCGAATCAGCGCGTCTCTGCTTTCAGCGCCAGGGGCTGCGCGGCGCCTCCATTGCCGATATTGCGCGCCTTTCGAAGTTAGGCGCCGGCCAGATCTACCGCTGCTTTCATAACAAGGAAGAGATTGTCGAGGAGATCGTCCAACGCATCGTGTTTCGGCGCGTTAACCTGATGCTGGACATCAACCACGATCTGGAGCGCATGGCGCAAGCGCTGTCCGCCGCCGGTTCGATGTTCTCCGCCCCGCAGGAAGATTCGCAACTGCTGGAAGATGACGAAGCCTTACTGTTGGAAATCAGCGCTGAAGCGGTCCGCAACCCACGCATCGCCGGGATACTGCTGCGCGCCGATGAACGCATGATGCAGGAAGGCTGCACGCTGATGAAGACCCACTATCCCTGGCTGCCGGACGAGCAGATCGCCGCGCGCGGGGAGCTGATGGCGGTGTTGTGCGACGGCACCCTGCTGCGCCGCCGGATTCGCCAGGCGCGCGGCGACAGCGGCGCTGAACTGCAACGGCTGTACCGCCAATTATTTACCGCCCTATTTGCGCAGCCCGAAAAGTAGCACGGCAATCATGCCGTGCCCCTATCCTGTCCTTCCAACAGAGGAAGATAAATCGGTTTTAGCGCCGCCTTAGGTGTATACTAATTGCCCACACATCTATCAGGTACAAGATATGTCTATCTTTGATGCCCTTAAGATGTTTAGTGACACATCAGTTAAAGTCACCTGCCCGCATTGCGCTTTTATTACCGAGCAAAGCAGCCGCAAAATGCGTAAAAATATCACGCTGATTTGCCCGAAATGCGGTCATTTTTTCCTGCCAGGTGAAGAATAAAGACACTATTCATAAGCTATTCGCGCCGTTAAAAGCCTTATCAAAAGAACCCACGCTGTCCACAAAGCCGGCAATGACGGACGAAGAATTTAAAATTTTCCTTTTCAAACAGACATGTATCTTGCTTTCCGGCGTAATGGCCGCGCGTGAAGGGCAAGCGTTGCTGATTCAAAAACGCTTTCGCCCTATTTACGACGCCCTGGCGGAAGAATATGCCAAATTGCCATAATGAGCCGCCGGTCTTTAAAAGCAGCATGATGGTTGAGCCGCAAATTATTGCGTTCAACCTAAAAATAAAAATATAAAAAACCACGTATCCGACGGCCCTCTCCCGCCAAAATGAATTGGCTGTGATATCAAGATGTTCACGATCTCCCAATGGTGATAACCGGCTGTCCTTTGGGTCAGATACAGGTATTAATTCGTGAAAGAAAAACGCATCAACTGGCTGAACATATTTCGCCAGAAAAAAGCGCTGGCAAAAGCCCATCAAGCCACGCGGGAAACCAGCGCCGATACCATTCAGGCCGAGCTATTTTCCGTCGACCAAATGGAGCGCCACGGCCAGCGGTTGGCCCGTTCGCATAAGCTGACCACGCATAAAACCCCTTACTATCTGCTCCAGCGCCTGAATGATAACGAACGGGTGCTGGTTGACAGTTGCCAAACCCTCAGCCAGTGCAACAAAGCCAATATGACGCCGGCCGGCAACTGGCAGCTGGATAATTTTTACATTATCGAAGAACAGATCAGGGCGGTCAGGCAGCATTTGCCGAAAAACTTCGGCCGCGGATTGCCACAGCTCGCGCCACCGCATGGTTGCCCGCGGATCTACGATATCGCCACCGAAGCGATAGCGCACGGCGATGGCCGTTGGGACGCCGAGAATCTGGCGCGCTATATCGCCGCATACCAGAAAGAAACCAGCCTGAAGCTGGGCGAACTGTGGGCGCTCCCCGGCATGCTGCGGTTGGCGCTGCTGGAAAATCTCCGCCGGGTGGCAGTGGAAGTGGCGCAGATACAGCAGGAGCGTAACCTGGCGGATAGCTGGGTGACCAAAATGCAGGAAGCCGCCGCCAACGATCCCGCCAACCTGATCGTGGTGATCGCCGATATGGCCCGTTCCAACCCGCCGCGCACCAGCGCCTTCGTTGCCGAACTGGTGCGCCGCCTGCAAGGGCACGGCACCATGTTGGCGCTGCCGCTCACCTGGGTTGAGCAACGGCTCACCGAAGTGAAAATGACCTCCAGCGAGCTGGTGCACCGTTTTAATCAGCAGTTGGCGGCCAATCAACTGTCGGTGAGCAACAGCATCACCGGGCTGCGCCAACTGAGCGAGATGGATTGGCCGGAGTTCGTGGAAACGCTAAGCCAGGTGGAACGCATCCTGCAAAAAGATCCCACCGGGATTTATGGCCGGATGCACTTTAATACCCGGGATCGCTACCGCCATGTAATCGAGATGCTGGCACGCCACTGCCCCTATAGCGAAATAGAAATAGCCAAGCAAACGTTGGATATGGCGCAACAGGCGGCGCAAACGCCTGATGCCCCGCAACGCAGCGAACACGTTGGCTACTACCTGATCGCCCAAGGCCGCAAAGCGCTGGAACAACGGCTGGGGGTGACGCTTGGCGTTGTCACCCGCGTCCGCCACGCCTTTAGCCAAATGCCGCTGCTGGCCTGGTTGGGCAGTCTCAGCCTGCTCACCACCGCCAGCTGCGCCGAACTGCTGAGTCAGGGCCATGCCGCCGGCATCAGTTATCTGTGGCTACTGCTGCTGGCCGTGCCGTTGGTTATCGTATTCAGCCAGCTGTTTCTCAACGCGCTTGGCAATATCACCGGGCATAGCCGTGCGCCGCAGTCGCTGCCGCGGCTGGACTTTTCTGCCGGCATCCCTGCCGAATGCCGTACGCTGATCGCTGTGCCAACGCTGCTTAGCAGTAAAAGCGCCATCGACCAACTGATTAATACCCTGGAAGTGTGCTATCTGGGCAATGACATGGCCCACCTGCACTTTGCGCTGTTGACCGATTTTACCGATGCGCCGCAGCAACAGCGTGCCGACGACGATGCATTGCTCAATTATGCGGTTCATCATATTGAAACGCTTAACGCCCGTTATCCCGGCCAGGCCGCCAGCCACTTCTTTTTATTCAACCGCTCGCGCCAATGGAATGACATGCAGCAGGTTTGGATGGGGTATGAACGCAAGCGCGGCAAGTTGAATGCGCTTAACGACTGGCTGCGCAACCGCGGCAATGCCTTTTCAACCCAGATCGGCTTTGGGCTGGAAGTGCTGAAAAACGTCAAATATGTCATTACGTTAGACAGCGATACCGTGTTGCCGCGCGATACGGCCCACCAACTGATCGCCGCCATGGCGCACCCACTCAATCAGCCGCGCTATGACGAAGCCAGCCAGCGAGTGGTTGATGGCTATGCCATCCTCCAGCCACGCATGGCGGAGGAAATCCCGCGCTATGGCCAGAGCCGCTATGCCGCCCTGAGCAGCGCCACGCCGGGTAACGATCCTTATACGCTGGCGTCTTCCGATATTTATCAAGATCTGTTTGGCGAAGGATCGTTCATCGGCAAAGGCATCTATGACGTTGACGTTTACGCGCGGGCGCTGCGCGATGTGTGCCCGGACAATGTCATTCTGAGCCACGATCTGCTCGAGGGCTGCTATGCCCGCGCGGGGTTAATCAGCGACGTGTTGCTGTATGAGCAATATCCCAGCAGTTATTTAGTGGATGTGGTGCGCCGCACCCGCTGGATCCGCGGGGACTGGCAACTGCTGCACTGGCTGCGCCCATCGATAAAAACGGCAAGCGGCGTGTACGTGAAAAACCGGCTGAGCATGCTGTCGCGCTGGAAGCTGTTCGATAATCTGCGCCGCAGCCTGGTGGCGCCCAGCCTGATGACGCTACTGTTTTTCAGCGCCGTCTGGCTGCCGATCAACGGTTATTGGCTCATGGCATTCTTGCTCCCACCGCTACTGCCGGCGCTACTCAGCTTGCTGCAGGATGGCCTGCGAAAACCATCTTATCGCCCGTTGGCCCGCCACATGTGGCTGACCGTCAAGAGTATCGGGAGCAATCTGCGCCAGTTGGGGTTAACGCTGGCCGTGTTGCCCCATCAGGCCTGGTATAGCCTGCGGGCCATTGCCATTACCCTGTGGCGAATGGGGGTGAGTAAACACAACCTGCAAGAGTGGGCCAGCTATGCGCACAGCATCAACCTTAACCGCATCACCGCCGCCAATTTCTACCGCGTCATGTGGGCTAACCCGCTGGCAGCGGCCCTGCTCCTGCTGGCCGGCGTTCTGTATCACGGGCCATTGCTGGCGCTGCTCTTGCCGCTGGCGCTGCTATGGGCGTTGGCGCCCCTGCTGTTTTGCCTTCTCAGCCGGCCGCCGCTGCGTCCTGCTATCCCGCTGAGCCTGGCGCAGCGCACTGTCCTGCGCCAACTTAGCCGTGAAACCTGGGACTTTTTCGCCACCTTTGTCACCGCAGGAGAGAATTGGCTACCGCCGGATAACGTGCAGGAAATGCCGGCGACCAAAATCGCCCACCGAACCTCGCCAACCAATATCGGCCTGGCGCTATTAGCGGATCTGACCGCCTACGATTTCGGCTATCTCACCCTGGCGGCGGCGATCCAGCGTATTGAACGTACGTTGGCCACCGTCAGCAGGCTGGAGCACTATCGCGGCCATCTTTACAACTGGTATGACACCCGCACCTTAGAACCGCTGTCGCCGCGTTACATTTCCAGCGTCGACAGCGGTAACCTGGCGGGCCACCTGCTGACGCTGCGCGCCGGCTTGCCAGCGTTGCGCGAGCAGCCAGCCATCGATCCGCAGCGGATGCTCAACGGCCTGTCAGACACGCTGGGCCTGCTGGAGCAACACTGGGGCAGCAGCGCGCCCAAGGCCTTGCCGGCGCTGCGCCAGCGTTTGGCCGTGGCCCTGCAAACGCCAGCCGGCTCGCTGATGGCGTTGCTGGAAGCCATGCGCCATGACGGCGCAGAGCTCAAAAAGGCAGCCCAGGAACAACCTGCCGCCATCCACCACTGGGCCAATGCGTTAGCTAACGAATTGCAGGCGCTTTGCCAGGCATGGCCACAATGGTATAGCTGGCTCGACGGCGAAGAGACACACCAGGAACCGTTGCCCACTCTGGCCTGGTTAGCCGCCCCTCCGCCAGGGCTGAAGCTTTCCGTCGAGCGGCAGGCGTATCTGATACAGGCCGGCATGCTGGCCAAAGACTGCCTGCAATGCCTGGCGGCGCTGGAGCAAAAGCTGGCGCAGATGGCGCAAATGGATTTCGGCTTTCTCTATAACCAAGCCACCCACCTGCTGACCATCGGTTTTAACTGCGAGCAAAACCGGCCGGACAGCGGCAAATACGATTTGTTGGCTTCTGAAGTCCGCTTAACCAACTACGTCGCCATTGCCACCAACCAGATCCCGCAGCGCAGCTGGTATGCGCTCGGGCGGTTGTTCACCGTGCTCGATCGCCAGCCCGCGCTGATGTCGTGGAGCGGTTCAATGTTTGAATACCTGATGCCGCAACTGGTGATGCCGGCGTATCCCGGCTCGCTGCTGGCGCAAATGTGCCGCACCGCCGTGCAATGGCAAATCGACTGGGGCAAAAAATACCGGGTGCCCTGGGGCGTTTCTGAATCTGGCTACTTTGGCTTCGACGCACAGCAAAATTACCAGTACCACGCTTTTGGCGTACCGGGCCTGGGGTTAAGGCGTGGGCTGAGCGACGATATGGTAGTGGCGCCCTATGCCACCGTGATGGCGCTGATGGTGGATGCCAGGCGCGCATACCGCAACCTGGTTACGCTGGAGAGCCATGGCGCCCGCGGGCGCTACGGTTTTTACGAGGCGCTGGACTACACCCCTTCCCGCCTCAGCCATGGCCAATCCTTTGTGGTGGTGCGTTCCTATATGGCCCACCACCAGGGCATGAGCCTGCTTGCGTTCTCGCATCTGTTGCTGAACGCCCCGATGGTGGACCGTTTCGCCAGCTCGCCGGTATTCCAGTCGGCGCGCCTGTTGCTGCAAGAACGCGTGCCGGATGCGATAGAGCTGTACGGCAACCGCCGCCAATTCGAGGCGAACGACGGGCTACGGGAACCGGCAAGCGTGTCAGCGCGTGAATTCACCCATCTGGATTCGCTAATCCCCGAAGTGCAACTGCTGGCCAACGCCAATTATCGCTTGATGTTGACCCAAACCGGCGGCAGCTACCGCTATTGGCAGAACCTGGCGCTGACGCGTTGGCGGGAAGATGCCACCTGCGATAACTGGGGCGCATTTTGCTACCTCAAGGATCCGCAAACCGGCGAAACCTGGAGCAACACCTGGCAGCCGCTCGGCGGCGCGGCGCAAAACGATTACGCCGTGTTTAACGATGCCGGCGCCAAATTCCAGCGCACGCTGGGCACCCTGGCGGTGAAAACGCAGGTGGTGGTATCGCCGGAAGACGATATTGAGCTGCGCCGCGTAACGCTGGTCAATCACGGCAAACAGCCCCGGTTGATCGAAGTGACCAGCTATGCCGAAGTGGTGCTGGCGCCGGCTAACAACGATCTGGCCCACCCGGCATTCAGCAATCTGTTTGTGCAAACCGAGTTATTGGCTGAACAGGATGCGATTTTGTGCCACCGCCGCCCACGCGAACCCCATGAGCAATCCCCGTGGTTGTTGCACATGATGACGGTGCAACAACCGCGCGGCAGCGTTTCGTTCGAAACCGATCGCGCCAAATTTATCGGCCGCGGGCGCACCGCCGCCAATCCGCAGGCCCTGCAGCAAAACGGGCCGCTGTCCAACAGTGCCGGCGCAGTGCTCGATCCCGTCATCGCCATTCGCCAGCGTGTGCTGCTTGAGCCGAATATCCCGGTTACGCTGGATATTTTCTATGGCGTCAGCGAAAGCCGCGCCGGCAGCCTCGGCATGCTGGAGAAATACCGCGATCGCCACTTGGCCGATCGCGTCTTTGAGCTGGCCTGGTCACACAGCCAGGTAGTGCTGCGCCAATTGAACATCAATGAGGAAGAGGCCAATCTGTACAACCGCCTTGCCGGCGCGGTCATTTTCCCTGGCCCGGAAATGCGCGCGGCGCAGGGCGAGATCAGCCGTAACCGCCGTGGGCAGTCCGGCCTGTGGGGGCATGCGATCTCGGGCGATCTGCCGATCGTGTTATTAACGGTGACCGACAGCGAAAACATTGCGCTGGTTCAGCAGCTTATACAGGCGCATAGCTATTGGCAGATGAAGGGCCTGCAGGTGGATCTGGTGATCGTCAACGAGACCGCGGGCGGTTACCGGCAGGATTTGCAAAATGACATCATGGCGCTGATTTCGGCGGGCGTCGCCAGCGCGCATACGCAGCGCGCCGGCGGTATCTTTGTACGCTCCAGCGAGCATTTGGCGGCGGAAGATCGCACGCTGCTGCTGAGCGTTGCGCGCATCTACCTGGACGACCGCCAGGGGGCACTGGCGGCGCAGCTCCAGCAGCGCCTGCAGGTTTCGCCCGCGCAGCAGCGCTCGCTGGCGCTGATCTCTGCCTCGACCCGGTTACCGACCGTGGCTCCTTTGCCGCAAGAATTGCCCCGCCCGCCGCTGCCGGCAGTGGGCAACCTGCAGTTTTATAACGGCACCGGCGGGTTTTCGCCGGACGGGCGCGAATACATCATCACGCTGGGCGCCAACACCGCCACCCCAATGCCGTGGGCCAATGTGATCGCCAACCCAGGTTTCGGCAGCGTGGTATCGGAAAGCGGCCAAAGCTACACCTGGTTTGAAAACGCGCACGAATACCGTTTAACCCCGTGGAACAACGATCCGGTCAGCGACAGCAGCGGCGAAGCCTTCTATCTGCGCGATGAAGAAAACGGGCATATCTGGTCGCCCACCGCGCTGCCGGCACGGGGAAACGGCGGCTATCTCACCCGCCACGGCTTTGGCTACAGCGTATTCGAGCACCGGGAAAACGGCATTGATTCGCAGCTCACGGTGTTTGTCGCCAAAGCGGCGCCGGTGAAATTGTTTTTGCTGACTCTGACCAACCTGTCGGGGCGCACGCGTAAGCTTTCCGCGACGGGCTATATGGAGTTCATCCTCAGCGATCTGCGGCAAAATTCAGCTATGCACATCGCGACACGGGGTGCCGACGCGCAGAACGGCTGCGGGATCCTGGCCACAAACCATTACGGTGGCAATGGCAACGAACGCACCGCGTTTTTCGGCGTCAGCGGCGCCCATTGTTCCATTACCGGCGATCGGCGTGAGTTTATCGGCCGCAACGGCACGCTGGCAAAGCCCGAGGCCCTCACGCGGCGGCGCCTTTCCGGCAATACCGGCGCCGGCCTGGATCCTTGCGGTGCTGCGCAATCCGCCATGGCGCTTATCGACGGCGACCAACGCAGCGTGGTGTTTGCCCTGGGGATCGGCGCTAACGCCGAGCAGGCAGAGGCGTTACTGCGGCAATACCTGCAAGAAGATGTGCTGCTGAGTGCGCTTGATCAGGTGAAGACCTCCTGGCGCGATATCCTCGGCAAGGTTCAAATTCATACCCCGCAGCCGCAGGTGGATCTGCTGGCCAACGGCTGGTTGCTGTATCAAACGCTCTCCTGCCGAATTTATGCGCGCAGCGGCTATTATCAGTCCGGCGGCGCGTTTGGCTTCCGCGATCAGTTGCAGGACATTTTGGCGCTAAGCCATGTGCTGCCACAGCGAATGCGCGAACAGATTGTGCTGTGTGCTTCACACCAGTTCATTGAGGGCGATGTCCTGCACTGGTGGCACCCGCCGCAGGGCAACGGCGTGCGCACCCGCTGTTCCGATGATTACCTCTGGCTGCCGCTGGCGGTTTGCCACTACCTGGACGCCACGGGCGACGACGGGATCCTCGCCGAGTCCATCCCTTACCTGGAGGCCCGGCAAGTGCCGCCGGGTGAGGAATCTACCTACGAACAGCCGCAGCAAAGCGCGGTGAAAGAAACCCTGTATCAACATGCCGCCAGAGCGCTGAAACACGGGTTGCGCTTCGGTGAGCACGGCCTGCCGCTGATGGGATCGGGCGATTGGAATGACGGCATGAACCGGGTTGGCCTTGAAGGGCGCGGGGAAAGCGTGTGGCTGGGCTTCTTCCTGTTTCACATTCTGCAACGCTTCGGCGCTCTGGCCGCGCGGCGCAACGACGGCGATTTGGCCGCCCTGTGCCGGCAGCAGGCCGATCAACTGCAGCAACACCTTGCTGACCATGCCTGGGATGGTGCCTGGTACCGGCGCGGTTATTTTGACGACGGAACGGCGCTGGGCTCACAGCATTCGGCCGAGTGCCGGATTGATGCGATCGCGCAAAGTTGGGCGGTGCTGTCCGGCGCCGGCGACACAGCGCGCAATGCCGTAGCCATGCAGGCGCTGGACGAACATCTGGTGGATGACCACACAGGGCTGATCAAGCTGTTGACCCCACCGTTCAACGGCGAAGGCCCAGATCCCGGCTACATTCGCGGCTATTTGCCCGGCGTGCGTGAAAACGGCGGCCAGTATACCCACGGCGCTATCTGGGCCGTAATGGCCTTTGCGGAAATGGGCAACGTCGAACGGGCCTGGGAACTGCTGGATCTGATTAACCCGATCGTGCACAGCCAGGATAAGGGCGCGGTTGCACGTTACAAAGTGGAGCCGTATGTCATCAGCGCCGATGTCTATTCCGAACCGCCGCATACCGGGCGCGGCGGCTGGAGCTGGTACACCGGCTCCGCCGGCTGGCTGTACCGTCTGATCCTGGAATCGCTGCTGGGGCTGAAACGCCAGGGTGATATGCTGGCGATTGAAACCCGGCTGCCGGCGCATTGGCCGCAGGTCACCGTCAGCTACCGCGAAGGCGGCAGTGAATACCACATCACGTTGGTGCAAGGCAGCGGCAAAGGCCAAATCAGCGTGGACGGCGTGCCGCAACCGGGGCTGGCATTCCGGCTCGTGGATGATGGCAACCCCCATCAGGTGGCGGTGATGCTGGCGAAAGTTGACGGTTAAGCGAAGTCGCAGGAAACAAAACCAAGCGTTTCCTCTATAATAAGAGCCTCAACTCCGCGAACAGGCCAAAACTATGCCCAGATTGACACAGAAAGACATGACGGAAAGCGAACAGCGTCAGCTTAAAACACTGCTCGATCAGGAAAGGAAAAAACACGGCCGCCCGCTGACCAACGCTGAGAACAACCGTATCAAAGACGATTACATTGATAAGTTAATGAGTGAACGTGAAGCCCTGGCCAAAAAAGCCCGGGCGGAAAAGAAAAAGAATAAGTTCAAGCCAGATGCCACCGCCACTTACGTCTGGTCGTCCAACACTAACCTGCGCGGGCGCCGTTAGCCCTGCACCCAGCCCTGCATAAACGGCGGCAACCCGGCCGTTTATGCAGGCTGAACACATCCACCCTACAGACTTACCCACGCAAACAGCGTATAGGCAAACCCCGCCGCCGCGATAATAAGTAAAAATGCTGACGACACCACGCCGATAACCGGCCGGTAGCGGCGCATAAACGCCCCGCGCACCAGAAGCACATAGGCGGTTAATATCAGCAAATCCATCGTCACCCACACCGCAGACAGCACGGCCATACTGCTGCCGAATGCATGGGTAACGTTGATAAACTGCGGGAAAAACGCCATGAAGAAAATAATGTCTTTCGGGTTGGCGATCCCCACCATAAAACCGCGCATAAAGCCCCTGTCCGTGCGGCGTGCGGCGGGTGCCTCAACCAACATCGTCCGCCGGCCATCCCACAGCGCATGCAAGGCGATGGCGGCCAGATAGAGGCAACCTGCCAGGCTGATGAGCGTAAACAGCGTGGCGTTAATGGTCAGCGTGCCGGCGATAGCCAGCGCCGCTACGGCAATCAGGCACAACGACGCCATATTCGAACCCAGGCTGGTATAAATCGCCTGTTTGCGCCCATGGCGGGCGGCGGTTTCCACCACCACCGCCACCACTGGGCCGGGGGTAATAATCAGCATAAAAATCGAGGCGATATAAAGCAGTAACAATGGGGCGTTCATGACGTTTCCTGGTCGGTGATATTTACGGAATGGCGGCCATTAGCCTGCCGGCGAAGTGGATTATCGGTGGGCGCGCGCAGATTGAAAAACGGAAAAAATTGCGCTCTACTGTGATTAAAACTCACAATAGGTGCCAACATGCCGGCAAAACTTCCTCCCCTTTATGCCCTGCGAGCGTTTGAAAGCGCCGCCAGGCACGCTTCTTTTTCGCTGGCGGCGGAAGCGCTGGCCATCACGCCCAGTGCCGTTAGCCGCCACGTTAAAACGCTGGAAGAGTATTTCGGCTGCCGGTTGTTTATTCGCCGTGGGCCAAACGTGGCGGCCACCCCGGCCGGCAAACTGCTGGCCGGGCAATTGCGCGCCGGCTTTCACACCCTGGAAACCGCCTGTGAGGCTTTCCGCAGCAACAATCACGATTTGCGCCTCAAAGCGCCTTCGACGCTAACTATGCGCTGGCTATTGGACTGCATGCGGGCGATGAATGAGATTAACTCAACGATGAACGTGCAAATCGCCAGCGTGTGGATGGATGTGGATCAGGTTGATTTTCTCAGCGAGCCGTACGATTGCGCGATCCTACTCGGGCGTGGGGATTTCGGTGCCGGCACCACCTGCGCGCCGCTGTTTGACGAATGGCTGATCCCGGTGTGCGCGCCCGCTTTCCCGCTGAAAAAGCTAGCGGATCTGCCCTTCTGCGAGCTGATCCATCCTTCGCCGGATCGCCGTGACTGGCGCCGTTGGTTGCAGAAAGCCGGTGGGGAAATGGCGGTGGAGATACATAAGGGCAAAGTTTTCGATAGCCTAGAGCAAGGCATCGTGGCCGCTATTTGCGGCCACGGCGTCTCCATTGGTGATCTGGTTTTGTGCGCGCAGGCGCTGGAGCAAGGCCAATTGGTTGCGCCCCTGGCGCAAGCGGCCGGCACGGGCGACGGTTACTACCTGGTGTGGCCGGTAAATACGCTGAAAAAGGGCAATATTGACCGGCTGTATCACTTTTTACACAGCCAGGTACCGGCCGTTAATCTGCCGGGCATGCAATACCTGGCCTGATTACAGATCGATCACCAGCCGCGCGCTGCGGCTGCGTGAACAGCACAGCGCAATTTGCTGCTGCACCGCCGTTTTTTCCTCGTCGGATTGCACCGTATCGCGGTGATCCACTTCGCCTTCAACCACCGGCGTCAGGCAGGCGCCGCACAGCCCCATCTCACAAGAAAGCGGCACATCCACGTTATTCTCAACCAGCACACAGGCAATGCTTTTCTCGGCGGGAACGCGATAACTTTCGCCGGTTGACCGCAAGGTTACGCTGAACCCTTCATCCTCCAACGGTGCTACCGGCTGCGGCGCACAGAATGCCTCGGTGTGGATCTGCTTGGGCTGCCAGCCGTGATCACTCGCCTGCCGGGCGACGTGCGCCATAAAATCGGCCGGCCCGCACAGATAGAGCCGCGCGTCATCAGGCTGGGCATACAAGCCTGGCGGCAGTTCCTTGCGCGGGCTATGGCCGGCGCAGCCTGACCATACCGTGCAGCGGCCATGCCGGAACCCCTGCGCCAGCCGTTCAGCGAACGCCACGTCGCCGCGCTGTTTCACATAATAGTGCAGCTCAAACGGGGTGCCGGCGGCATCCAGCGCTTCCGCCATCGCCAACAGCGGCGTGATGCCGATGCCGGCGGCCAGCAGCAGATAGTGGGCGGCCGGCGCCAGCGGGAACACATTGCGCGGCGCCGAGATGGTCAACCGCTGCCCCAGCCGTAGCGTTTCATGCAGGTAGCGCGAGCCCCCGCGCGAAGCAGCCTCTTTTTTAACGCACAGCAGGTAATGATCGCGGCGTGCCGGGTTGCCTGCCAGCGAGTACTGGCGGACGATCCCTTGCGGCAAGTGCACATCAATGTGCGCCCCAGCCTGCCAGGCGGGCAACGGTTCGCCGTTTTCCGCCACCAGCCGCAGCGCCATGTTGCCGCGGCCTTGCCGTGATAAAGCGTCGACAATCACGTTCAGCGTATCCATTGCCCCTTCCTCCTATGCCAAGAAAAACTCGCCAAAGCCCCGTTTCTTCAAACCGCGGCGATAAGCGATCGAACTGCGGTCCGCCGGGATGTGGGCCTCCAGCGTCAGATCCAACGGCAAACGTTCCGGGCGCTGGGTTTCCACCATCAACCGATCTTCTTCAAACACCTTCAGGTTGAAAGCATGCACATCTTCCACCGGAATATGCTGGTCAAAATTACGTGCGATCGGCGCAAACAGCCGGGTTTTTCTGGCGGAGACCGGGCAAGCGGCGTTCATGATCACCAGCCGGGCATCGCCCGGGAAGTGAATGGTCAGCGTGGCGGTAAACGGCAGGTGCATTTCAAAATGCCGTAGCCATTTAAAATCTTCAGGCGCGCGGTAATCCGAGCTGGCCGGGTAGTTACCCACCGTGCTCCAGTAGTCGACGCTGAAACCGTATGGCGTTTCCACCGGGTTATAAGCCGGCACCACCTGGTTTTCCGGATCGGCAAAGGTTTCGGTGTGGATCCAGGCAAAGTGCGCCACGTCGAGGAAGCCTTCTACCTGGCGCCCGGCAAAGCCGGCAACATCAAACGCCGGGCATACGATCTGTTGAAAACCTTCATCTTCCCAATGCGGCATGGTCGGCAGCGCCGGCATTTCATCTTCCGCTGGCGCCAGGCAGGTCCACACCAGCCCATAGCGCTCGGCCACCGGGAAGGTCAGCAAGTGCAGTTTGGCAGGGATCGCCTGATCCGGGCTGGAAGGCACACGGTTGCAACGGCCGTTCTCACCAAAGCGCAGGCCGTGATACGGGCAGATAATCCCTTCGCTATCGTGCGTTGATAGGCTAAGCGGCACGCCCCGGTGCGGGCAGATATCCCGTGCGACCACCACATTGTCTTTCACACGGTAGATCACCAGTTGTTCATCCAGCAGCGTCACCTTTTGCGGTGCGTTGGTCACTTCAGAGGAAATGGCGATCGGGTGCCAATACTGCGCCAGGCGCAGCCAGTCATCGGGTTCAAAGCTGCATTGCGGCGGAGGGGTAATTTTCGTCATTGCATTCACCTGTCTTCATATCCAGGCCTGGGCGATGCCCGGCGCTGTTGTTATCAGTGCTTACATTGTGGATAATCGAAGGTGTTGCAGTCCATAACAGTTTTTTTACTTATCATCTGCAAAAATTAGTACAGGGCATTAACCTATGGATCCATTTTCACGTTTTTCACACTATTTTTTGGCCGTCGCTCGCACCGGCAGTTTGCGCAAAGCGGCGGAAGTGCTGCACGTTTCCGCCTCGGCAATTAACCGCCAGATCCTGCTGGCTGAAGAGATGATGGAAACCCTGCTGTTCGAACGCCTGCCCTCCGGCCTGCGCCTGACCACCGCGGGCGAACTGCTTTACGATGATATTTTGCGCTGGAACAAAGAGTACCGCCGCACCCGGGAACGCTTTGACGAACTGCAAGGGTTGAAGCGCGGCCACGTCAGCATTGGGCTGATTGCCGCGCTGAACGAGGGGCCGGTGGTTGACGCCCTGGCGGCCATCGCCCGGGAATACCCGTGGTTTACCTTCGATATCGGCATCCACGACAGCCAGGTGATCGGCGAGCAGGTGGCCAATGCCGACGTTGACTTCGGTATTTTGCTCGATCCGATTGAAAGCACCGGCCTGGAAGTGCGTGCGTTTTCTGAAATGCCGATCGGCGTAGTGATGCCGCCGGCGCACCCGTTGGCCGATCAGCCCCGGCTTTCCATCGGCCAACTGGGCGAATACCGCCACCTGATGCCGGCCGCGCCGCTGATCGTGCACGATCGCACCGCGCTGCTGTATAAACGCCACAATATGACGCCGGCAGCCAGCATGACCTGCAATGATATCCGCATGATGAAATCCCTGATCCGCGCCGGCGCGGGGATTGCGGTGCTCAGCGTGCTGGACGTCTTCACCGAAGTGGAAACCGGCGCTCTGGCGTTTGTCCCTCTACAGGGGCCGCCGGTTCGCCCGTTAACGCTGGCGCTGTGCGTCGCCCCGCGCCGGCAGCTATCGCGCGCCGCGCAGCTGGCGATTCAGAAAGTCAGCGCGGTGATAGAATCGCTGCAACAGGCGGACAAATGATCGGCATTTGGGCGGGGCCGTTTACTGACTGGCCTTGCCCACCTTATTCAACACCATCTGGTAAGCAGACTGTAAATGGCTGCGCATCATTTCCGCCGCCGCGTCCATGCGTTTATCCAGCACGGCGTCGATGATGGCCACATGCTCCTCGCACCATTCGCGCACCCGCTGCTTGTTGGTGTAGCTGCCAAACTCCAGCAACCGCCGCAGGCGGTTTTGTTGTTGGATCGCCTGCAACACAAAGATATTGCCGCTGAACTCGGCCAGCATCTCATGGAAGCTGGCATCGGTGTCGAAGATCTGCCGGCCGTCGACGGCCAAAATGTCCGGGTGGGAAATCAAATAGATATGCTGTAAACGCAGGCGCTTGAGCGCACTGCGTTCCGCCCGAAACGCCGGCGAAAGCAACGCGGCCGGCTCAATCATCAAGCGAAAGCCGTAGCCGTTGCTCAGCGCCACATCGGTATTGAGCGTCGGCAAAAATGACCAACCCTGCCCTTTGTTACGGGCGATCAGCCCATCTTCCGACAGGCGCAGCAGCGTGCGCGCCATTACGCTGCGATCCACATCATAGCGCTGGGCGATCTCAATCTGGGTGAGTGAATCCGGCAGCTTGCCGGCAATCCGATCGCGCACCAGTTGTTCATATAAATCCTGATCGCTGCTGACCGGAATATCAATATTGATCTGGTGCAGTTCATTAAAGGATTTAACCAAGAAGAATCCCTGATTGCGCCGGGCTTCGATAATGCCCAGCTCGCTCAGCAATTTCAGCGCCGAGCGCACCGGCGTGCGTGAAACGCCGAGCAAATCGGCAAGCTGTTGCTCCCTTAGGTGATGACCTGGCTCAAACTTTGCATCACGTATTACGTCAAGGATTTGGTTCGCCAGTCGCCGTCCGCTGGCTGTTGCTGTCTGGGTCATGGAAGAATGCGCCTGAAAAAGTATTTATTGTGATTATTGTACAATAGCACAGGTGATTTTCAGGGTGAATACAATCCAGAGAAAGCCCCACTATCGTGCATTTAATGCACCAAAGAAGAGCCTTGACGCACGCCATTAATTGTATTTAATGATGCATAAAGAGCAATTTTGATAACCGGAATGAGGAACCCCACATGTCCAAGAAAGCGTTTTTGCGCCGTTATGCCACCGCTTCGTTGGCGGCGCTCTGCCTGAATGCCTTTGCCCTGGGCCACGCACAGGCGGCGGAACCACAGTTGGTCAGCAAAGGCAAACTGACCTACGGCACGGCGGCCACGTTCATGCCGTTTGAGTACATGAAAGACGGCAAGCTGACCGGGTTTGATATTGATTTGATCAATGCCCTGGCGGCCAAAGTGGCGCTCACCCCGGCCCCGCTGTCCATGGAGTTCAAAGGCCTGATCCCAGCGCTGCAAGGCAAACGCATGGATATCATCAACTCGGCGATGTACATCAACCCCACCCGCGCGGAACAGGTGGATTTTGTTCCCTACTTGAAAATCGGCAGCCGCGTGGTGGTGGTGAAAGGCAACCCGGAAAAAATCACCGGCCGCGATTTATCGCTGTGCGGTAAGAACATCGCCGTCACCCTCGGCGGGATCGAAGAGAGCCAGGCGCGCGCAGACAACCAGAACTGCCTGGCCGCCAGCAAGCCGGCGATCAACGTGATGACCTTCCCGGCCGCCACCGATTCCGCCGTGGCGGTGGCGCAAAAACGGGCCGATGCGGAATACCTGTCCACCCCCGGCGCGGTAGCCCTGCTCAACGAGAAAGGCGACACCTTCGAAGCCGTCGGCGAAGAGTTTGAAGCCGGCACCCACATTGGTTTTGCAATTCGCAAGGGCGACGGCGAAATGAAAGCCTTGCTGGAAAACGGCCTGCAGGCGTTGGTTACCGACGGCACTTACAAAACGCTGATTGAGAAATGGCAGTTCCCGGATTCTGTCGCCATTTTCTGACCCACCGTTTAAACGCTCGGCCCTGAAAAGAGAGGAAAACTCATGTCTCTGGATCTTGTTTGGCAATACCTGATTTCGCCTGCGTTCTTTCAGGGCGCATTAATGACCTTGTTGATCACGGTGTGCTCACTGTTTTTCGGCATCATCATGGGGCTGATCCTGGCCCTGTTGCAGGAAGCCCGCTTCCGTGCGGGCCCGCTGCTGGCCTTTTTCTACCTGTGGGTGTTCCGCGGCACGCCGGTGCTGTTCCAGATCATTTTCGTTTACAACGTTCTGCCCACCTTCGGCCTGCGTTTTTCGGCATTCACCTGCGCGGTGTTGGCGCTGTCGCTTAATGAAGGCGCCTATATGGCGGAAATCCTGCGCTCCGGCCTGCAGGCGGTGCGCAGCGGCCAACGCACCGCGGGTATGGCGCTGGGCATGACCCAGGGGCAAATCATGCGCAAGATCGTGTTGCCGCAGGCGGCGCGCATTGTACTGCCGCCGATGGGCAACCAGATGATCAGCATGCTGAAATCCAGCGCCCTGGTCTCGGTGATCGCGGTGCAGGAACTGCTGCTGATCGCCAACCAGACCGCCAGCGCCAACTTCCGTTACTTCGAAGCCCTGTGTTCAGCCGGGATTTATTATCTGGCGCTGACTTCGCTGTTCATGCTGGGCCAGGCCTGGCTGGAGCGCGCGTTGGATCCTAAAAAACGCAAAAAAACACGGCTGTCTTTTACCGACCGTCTGCTGCGCAGCAGCACACAACATTGAGGAGATGCCCATGGCCCGCAAAAAACCGTTACTCGAAATCATTGGCATCGAAAAGCACTTTGGCGCCCAGCACGTCTTAAAGAACTGTTCGCTCGACATTACCCAGGGGGAAACCGTGGTGCTGATCGGCCCTTCCGGCTCCGGCAAATCCACGCTGTTGCGTTGCGTCAACCTGCTGGAACCCTTTGAAGGCGGCAGCATTTTCTTTCGCGAACAGGACATCGTGCGTTCCGGTGTTTCACCGCACCGCTTGCGCCAGGAGATCGGCATGGTGTTCCAGAACTACGAACTGTTCTCACACCTGACCGCCGGCGAAAACATCATGCTGGCGCCGATGACCGTGCTGGGCGTCAGCCGCGAACAGGCCCGCGCCCAGGCCCAGGAACTGTTGGGCAAGGTGCGCATCCCCGACAAGTTCGACGCCTTTCCGGACGAGCTTTCCGGCGGCCAGCAGCAGCGGGTGGCTATCGCCCGAGCGCTGGCGATGAAACCCAAGCTGATGCTGTTTGACGAACCCACTTCGGCGCTGGATCCGGAAATGATCCGCGAAGTGCTCGATGTGATGGCCGATCTGAGCGCCGAAGGGATGACCAGCATCGTCGTCACCCACGAGATGGGCTTCGCTAAGCGCGCGGCCAACCAAATCGTGTTCATGGAAAACGGCGAAATTATAGAAAACGCGCCGAGCGATAGGTTCTTTGGCGGCGATGTCAGCCCGCGGGCGCAGCGCTTTCTCAGCCAGATTTTACATTGATCTTTTTTAGCCACACCAAGGGAATCAGGAGTTAACGATGAGTCTTCCATCGCCCGATATTGACCGAATGAAACGCGATCTCGCCAGCCTGGTGGCGATCAACACCGAAAACCCACCCGGCCGCGAACGTGAAGCCGCAGAATGTATTCACAACTGGCTGGTAGCCGCCGGGTTTGATTTGACGCTCAGCGAATATGCGCCAGGCCGCACCAATGTGATCGCCCGGTTGGAAAACGGCGCCGGGCCGTGCTTTGCCTTTAACACCCATATCGACGTGGTGCCCGCCGGCAACGGCTGGAGCCAGGATCCGTTCACCCTCACCGAACGCGACGGCAAGCTGTATGGCCGTGGCGCCTGTGACGCCAAAGGGCCGCTGGTGGCCATGCTGGAAGCGATGCGGATGCTGGCTGCCAATCGGGAAAGCTGGCGCGGCACGCTGATGGGCATTTTTGTTGCCGATGAAGAAGTCGCCAGCGAAGGCGCCAAGTTCTACGTGCGCGAAGCGCCGGCGAAAATCGATTACGCGGTGATTGGCGAGCCCACCTCGAACAGCACCTACTCCGCGCACAAAGGCAGCCTGCGCCCACTGGTGCGGGTGCACGGCGTTACCGCCCACTCCGGCACGCCGGAACTGGGGGAAAACGCCATTTTTCGCGCTGCGCAACTGCTGGGGCTGGTCGAACAGGCGCATAACCAACAGGTGCGCTGCCGCTGCCACCCGCTGGTGGGCGCCGCCAGCCTGACCGTTACCCGCATTGCCGGCGGCCATGCCGACAACGTGCTGCCGGACAGCTGCGATCTGCTGCTCGATCGCCGTCTGGTGCCGGGGGAAGACCAACAGCAGGTGGAACAGGAACTGCGCGATCTGCTGGCGCTGGCTGAAGAAAAGTTCGGCGTTAAAAGTGACATAGTCACGTTTAAACCCACCACCGGTGGCGCCACGGAAACCCCGGCAGACGAGGCTATCGTGCAGGCTGGCCTGGCCGCCTGCCGCAAGCACGGCCAGCCGGATCCCGGCCCATTCGGCTTCCAGGGCGGCTGCGATTTAGTTCATTTCCGCAGCCTGGGAACCAAGGGCGTGGTGATCGGCCCCGGCGCGCTGGCGGTTGCCCATAAGCCGGACGAATTCGTTCCGGTCAGCGAGTTTATCGCCGCCAGTAAAATCTATCGCGATGTCGCCCTGGCGATGTTAAACCCTTAAGGAGTTGCCGGTGAAAGCCACTCTGTACCGCGCCAATGTGCATTATCAGGCGCTGCAGCTATATACCGCCGCCTCCGGCAGCGTGACGGCGCTCGAAGAACTTTACCTGCTGCTGGAGGCGGATGGTGCCTGCGGCCTGGGTGAAGTGCGCGTCAATATCGCCTACCTCAATGGCTATAGCCCGGAGCAGGTGCTGAACGATGTGATGCGCGCCCTGCGGCGGCTCGATCTCAGCCAAAGCGCCAGCACCCTGCTGCTGACGCTGGAAACCCAGTTGGCCGGCTGTCTGGCGCCCACGCGCATGCTGATTGATATCGCCCTGCACGATCTGTTCGCCCGCCAACAGGGCCTGAGCGTAGCGCAGTTGATTGGCGCGCAGCACCCGCTGCCCGTCAGCTATAGCACCAATCAGACGCTGTTCTGGGCGCCGGATGAACAGATGTTGCAGCAGGCCAGCGCCTATGTGGAACGCGGCTTTACCCAGTTGAAACTGCGTATCGCCGTCGGCAGCTTCACGCACGATCTCAAACGCATTGCCGCGCTGCGCGATCGCTTTGGCGACGGCATCAGCCTGTCGGCAGACGCCAATGGCCAATGGCGCCCGGATGAAGCGCTGGCAAAGCTGCAGGCGCTGGCGCCCTTTTCACTTAGCTATCTGGAGCAACCGCTGGCGGACAAGGATGCGCACCACTACGCCGCGCTGGCCGCCGCCAGCCCGATACCGCTGATGCTCGACGAAAGCATGAGCAACGAAAACGATCTGGAACGGATTATCGCGCTGCGCGGGCAGGTTTGGGCGCATCTCAAACTGGTCAAAATGGGCGGCATCGCGCCGGTGCTGCGCGCTGCCCAGCGGCTGCAGGCGGCCAATATCCCTTTCATGATCGGCCAGATGAATGAGGGCGGCGCCGCCACGGCGGCCGCGTTGCACGTGGCGCATGCCTGCCGGCCCGCCTACGCAGAACTGTATGGCGCCGACGGCGCCGCTGACGATCCGGCCAGCGGCCTGCGCTATTCCCAGGGGCTGGTCAGCAGCCCAAACGGCGCCGGGCTGGGGATCGCCTTTGACCCGGCTCAGGCACAATTCATTCAGGAGTTTAATTCATGAACCCACACAACGATGTACCAGACAGCGCGCTACCGGATTTAGGCCGCATCATCCGCGGGGCGGAATCTGCGTTCAGCGCCGGCGAATACCAAACGCGTGTCCAGAAAGCGCGCCAGTTGCTGACCCAGGCCGAGCTGGACGTGATGATCATTACCGGGCCGGAAAACATTTTTTACCTGACCGGCCAGCAAACGCCGGGCTATTACACCTTCCAGGCGCTGGTGCTGCCGGTCGAGGGCGATCCGGTGTTTGTGATCCGCCAGTTGGAATACTTTAACTTCAGCGCCAACACCTTTATTCGCGACGCGGCGATTTATACCGATGGCGATAATCCGGTGGGCTTTCTGCTCAACGTGCTCAACGCGCGCGGCTGGGCCGATCGCCGCATCGGCATCGACAAGCGCGGCTGGTTCTTGCCGATTGCGGTCTATGAAACCTTGCAGGCTGAACTGGGCACGCTGCACGATGGCGCCGGGGTGGTTGAGCAACTGCGGGCGGTAAAATCCCCCGCCGAGCTGGAAAAATTGGCCTATGCCGCGCGCTATGTCGATGCAGGCATGCTGGCCGGGCGTGAGGCCATCAGGGCCGGCGCCACGGAAAACGATCTGGTGGCTGCCATGATGGGTGCGGCGATCGCCGCCGGTTCGGAATACATGGGCATGGAGCCGTTAGTTTCCACCGGCCCGCGCACCGGCGTCCCACACGGCACCTGGCGCCGCCGCAAAATGCTCGATGGCGACCCGATTTTCCTGGAAATGGCCGCCGCTCACGATCGCTACCACGCCGCAATGATGCGCTCCGCCTGGCTGGGCAAACCGCCGGCCATCGCGCTGGAAATGGAAAAAGTCTGCCAGGAAGCCCTGCAGGCAGCGCTTGACGCCATTCGCCCCGGCGCCACCTGTGAAGATCCGCATCTTGCCTGCCAACGCGTGATCGACCGCGCCGGCTATACCGATAACTTCAAGAAGCGCACTGGCTACTCGATTGGTGTGTCCTTCGCGCCCGACTGGGGCGAAGGCGCGATCCTTAGCCTCTACAGCGGCATCACCACCGAGCTGCAGCCAGGGATGACGTTCCATATTCCGCCGGCGCTGCGGATCTATGGCGAATTCACCGTGGGCGTCAGCGAGAGCGTTGTGGTAACGGAAACTGGCTACCGCATTCTGGGGACGGTAGATCGCCCGCTTTACCTGCGTTAACCCGGCAGCAGGGTAAGCCAGGCGTATGCCCGGTTCCCCCGCGCCCTTTTTATCTTTCTTTAAGGAAAATGGCTGTATGAAAGACATCAGTGAAAGCAAAGCGCGCCTGCGCGGTATTTTCAACATCACCGTGACGCCGTTCACCGCCAGCGGCGAGTTTGATTTTGACGGGCTGGCGCGCAACATCGAACGCGTTATCGGATTGGGCTATGACGGTATTCTGATTGGCGGCACCTACGGTGAGTTCCCGGCGATGACCGCCGATGAACGCGCCGTGCTGTTCCGCAAGGTGATGGATGTGGTCGGCGATCGGGTGCCGGTGATGTTGTGCAGCGCCGGTTCCGACGCGCGTACCGTGCGCGATCTCACGCAGTTGGCCGGCGAACTGGGCGGCCTGCCGATGGTGACGCCGCCGTTCGTCTCGGAAGTGACCGATGCGCAGATCGTCAGTTTTTTCAAACAAATGGCGCCGCTGTCCCGCACCGGCATTCTGGTCTATAACGCGCCGGGCATCGGCATTACGCTGCCGCCGGTGGTGCTGGAACAGCTCGCGGATATCGGCGGCGTGGTGGGCATCAAACAGGGTGATTTGAACCCTACCGCCATCGACCAAATCGCCAACCGGCTGGCCGGGCGCCTGCGCCTGTTCTGCGCTTCGGATCTGGCCTTCCTTGGGCCAATGATGTGCAATTTTGACGGTATCAGCACCACCAACAGCTGTGCGCTACCGGAGTTGATTCTGGCCAGCTACCGCGCGCTGGAACAAGGCGATGCCAACACCGCCCGTGAACTGCATGCGCTGTGGTACCCGTACCGCGCGTTGGCGCGCCGCCACGGCCAGCCGCAGTGGGTGAAGGCGGTGATGAATCTGCGCGGCTTCGACGGCCACCACGTGCGTGCCCCACTGCTGGATCTGGGGCCGGAGGTGATTGAACAAGCCGCGGCCGAACTGCAACGTTTGGCGGCGGATCAACGCAGTGGCGTGACATTGTCACGATAACCTCTTGCGCCGGTGGCTAATCCGGCGCACCCAAGCGGCTTAATGCTGGCGGGCGGCAGCCCGTAAAAACGCCATCAGCAGTGGGTGTGCTTGCCCCACGCGAGACGACAATTCCGGGTGCCCCTGCACGCCAAGGAAAAACGGATGGCGGGTAAACTCAATGCCATCGGCCACGGCGCCGCTGGCATCGGTGGCGCTGATGCACAGGCCCTGTTGTTCCAGGTCCGCCTTTAAGAGCGGGTTCAACTGATAACGGTGGTTGTAACGCACGCTGTAACGCTCGCCCAATACCCCATGCATCAGGCTGCCGGGCCGGCAGTACAGGGGTTGGGCGCCCAGGCGGTGCAACGGTAGCCCGGCAGCGTCATGCAGCGGCGTGAAGGTTTTGATGGCCGCCGCCGGATCGGCCTCCGCCAGATTGGCCTGGGTGCTGCCCAACATCTGTTGCGCCACCGCAGTCGCCATGGTTTGCATGCCCAGACACAGCCCCAGCGTGGGGATGGCATGCGCCAGCGTATAGTGTACCGCCTGGATTTGCCCCGGCACGTTGGCCATGGCGGAGCCGCCCGGCAACAACACGCCGCTGAACCCGGCCAAACGCGCTTGCGCGCCGGCCTGATCGGCAATCTCCTGCGGTGCGAGGCAAACCACCTCCAGCGCCAACCCCAGGGCATCGGCCGCATCCCCCAAAGCAGCCAATGTGGCCGGGTAGGCATCCTGCTGATCCTGCCGGCGGCCGATCAGGGCGATCCGCAGCGCCACCTCCGGCACGCCGGTATCGTCGCCCTGCCGCCAACGGCCGAACCGGTCTTGCCGCCAGTGGCCCGCAAGCAGGCGGCTAAAACCAAAGCGGCCATTTTGTTGCTCAATATGCACCAGCTCATAATCCACGCCGCCGCGCTGCAACCGCTGTGCCAACGCAGGAAAATGCGCCAGCTGGCTGGGCCCGAGCGGCACCACCCCGTCCTGCCGCTGGCCGAGCAACGTTGCGGGCATGATGGGCGCCGCCAGCGTTTGCCCGGTCAGGCGTTCGTACCACACCAACCCGCTGGTGACCAACGTGCCCCCGGCGGTGACATGTTGGCAGGCGTCCGCGTAGTGGGCCAGGTTCCATGCTACCGGCAGGTGCGCCATCGGTAACCGCAGCGCGTTGGACAAGATCGCCGCCATGGCGCCGTATAACGCCGGCACCGGCGTGTTATGTGCAACAAAAATCAACGACATGGAACGCTCCCGTGGGGATGAGAACAACCGATAGCCGGCGTAGACAGACAGTGATGCCGTCATCAATGGCAGAAACCATGAGCAAAAGCATTATCGCTATGATAATTTAAAATTGGTTTATATGTATCATATAATACAATACAGATTAAGCATCAGAAAGGGGAAAAGATGTCTGCTGAATTTCTTGCGCCACGGCTACGGCGCGTACGCCCTTCACCAACCGGCGCGATATCCGACAAAGTGCGCGAGCTCTGCGCCGCCGGTGTCGATGTGATCAACCTGGGCGAAGGCGAGCTGGATTTTGACACGCCCGCGCATATCAAACAGGCCGGCATCGCCGCTATCGTACAGGGTGAAACAAAATATACCGCTGTTTCCGGCACGGCCGCGCTTAAGCAGGCGATCATCGATAAGTTTAAACGCGATAACCAGCTTAGCTATCAACCGCAGGAAGTGATCGCCGGCAGCGGTGCGAAACAGCTTATCTATAATGCGCTGTTGGCGACGGTGGCCGCCGGCGATCGGGTGATGATCCCCGCCCCGTATTGGGTTTCCTACCCGGATATGGTGGCGCTGGCGGAAGGCGAAAGCGATATCATCCCCTGCAGCGAAGAAAGCGGTTGGAAGCTGCAACCCGCCGCACTGGCGGCGGCCATAACCCCGCAAACCCGCTGGCTGATTTTGAATTCGCCCAACAACCCCACCGGCGCGGTGTACAGTGCACAAGAGCTGAAGGCGTTGGCGGCGGTGTTGCTTGATGCGCCACAGGTGCTGATCATCGCCGACGATATTTATGAGCATATCTGCCACGCGCCGGCGGCGTTTGCCACCCTGGCGCAGGTTGAACCGCGCCTGCGCGAACGCATTCTGACGGTGAACGGCATGTCGAAAGGCTATTCGATGACCGGCTGGCGGCTGGGCTTTGCCGGCGGCCCGGCCTGGTTGATTTCAGCGATGCAGGTGCTGCAATCACAAAGCACCTCCAATCCCAGTTCGGTTTCACAGGCGGCAGCCGTGGCCGCCTTGCGCCAGGAACGCGGGTTCATCGCCGGCTGGCTGCAAATCCTGGCCGATCGCCGCAGTAAAATCATGGCCTGCATTAACGCCATTCCCGGCCTGAACGTGGCACCGCCGCCCGGGGCATTTTATCTGTTCGCCAACTGCGCCGGTTTGCTCGGCAAGCGCACACCGGAAGGCGCCGTCCTGGAAAATGATGTGGACGTGGCCAACTATTTGCTACACGCCGGGCATGTGGCGCTGTTACAAGGCTCAGCGTTTGGCGCCGCCCCCTACCTGCGTATCGCTTACGCCATTGATGACGCGCGCCTGCAGGAAGCGTGCGAGCGCATCACCCGCGCCTGTATGGCCCTGCGCTAAACGGCCGCTGGCAACCCACGGGGCATTCGCGGCTTGCCGCATGCCCCGTGCAACGGCTTGCGCGCGGCGCCATTAGGGTTATACTTGTGCCGCCTGCAATAATAAAAACAACCGAGACGTAACCCCGTGGCAACACATTCCCACTACCTCAGGCCTGAAAAACACCTTCTCTTAACATATCGCTTGTACAGGTCATCATGATTGTTCGCCCCCCACAGCACTGGTTCCTACGTTTGTTCGACTGGTATGGTTCAGTGCTGTCCAAAATCCTTTTTCGCCTTAGCCTCAACCTGCTGATGTCGGTATTCGCCGTTATCGGCTACCAGTGGTATGAAACACTGGGCATCCGCCTGACCACAGCTCCATTCAGCCTGCTTGGGGTGGCCATCGCAATCTTCCTGGGGTTCCGTAATAGCGCCAGCTACGCCCGCTTTATCGAAGCGCGCCAGTTATGGGGAGGATTGCTGATCACCCAACGTTCACTGTTGCGGCAGATCAAAAGCGTGCTGTTGCACAAACCGCAAGAGGCCGAAACCTTCGCTGCTTTGCTGACGGCATTCAGTTGGAGCCTGAACCATCAGTTGCGCCATACCGATGATCGGGCAGATTTAGTCCGGCTGGTGCCCGCACGTTTTGCCGATGAGGTGCTGCGCAGCCCTTTCCCCGCCAACCGTCTGCTGCTGTGCATGGGCGTCTGGCTGGGTGAGCAGCGCCAACAGGGCAACATCTCCGATATGCTGTACACGGGTATCGATCACAATCTGAACGCGCTTTCTAAGGTGTTGGGCGGCTGTGAACGCATCTCAAATACGCCGATCCCGTTTGCCTATAGCCTGATCTTGCACCGCACGGTATACCTGTTTTGCACCCTGCTGCCCTTTGCGCTGGTCGAGGATTTACACTACATGACGCCGCTGGTTTCGGTATTTATCTCTTATACCTTTCTTTCGCTGGAAGCGCTGGCCGAAGAGCTGGAAGATCCGTTCGGCACGGCGCCGAATGATTTGCCGCTCAATGCCATTTGCAACACCATTGAACGCAATATGAAAGAGATGAACGATGATTTCCCGCTGCCAGAGAAACTGGTGCATGACAAACGGTACAATTTGATTTAACAGCGCGTGGGGAAAACGGGGATTGTGCCGGCACCGCCTGAGGCGAGGAGTGATCCATGCAAGGGGCATGGCAAGCGGCGCCGCGCAACCGGCTTCGTAGGAAGCCGGCAAACAGGGCCTAGGCCGGTAGGTAACGGATGGAGTGTTCCGGCGCGCTGCTTTCTGCGTCGATCACAAAATTCCATACGCCGGTGTACGGCACGCTAAGATATACCTCACCGTCCGCCCGGGTGCTAATAACGTTCGCGGAGTTTGCCTGTTTATTAATGCCGTCGTTTTGCGGTTCATTAATCATCGAGATACGGAAACTATCAGAACAGCGCACGATCACCGTATCGCCGCCAAAAAGACTTAAACATGTACGCACTATAGACATAACTCGCCCCCAACAGGATGTAGCCGAACAGCACCGCGACATTGATATTCCCAGACTCAAACTGGATAGCGCCTTATGTGATTCTGCTCACATAACGAACAAGGTTTATCAAAGCAAAACCCACGCGATTGAATCATGATCTGCATCAAGTTTTACACGGTTTTCGGTAACTTTGCGCGATTTTTTGAATCGTTTTACTGAAAGGATTCAGCCCGCATGATTTCTGTGGTTTATCACCGCGTTATCACGGGCATTTTCGTGGCGGTAAAGACGTTGTTGATCGCGTCCGTGCTGCACTACCATTTTTCTTCTCAATTCTGCTTCTGGCACTTTTTGGTAAAAAATTTGCGTTACGCCCAAAGCTGTAACGGTTTAGCTTTTTAGTCAAAACGGAATAATAATAAATATTATATTAATCATTGGGTTACAATACACAGTTTTCCATCCTAACCGCAGCAATATTGGCCAATCATTCGACATAAACGAACGCATCAGCGGATATCGCTACAATATTTCGTTTGAGATGAAAACCATTCTCATGTAAATATACACTTCCATACAGTTTTTTGTGATAAACCTCACGCCAAAAAGGCTTGCGCGGCATAACTCCATTATTTTTTAGTGCTAAAAAGCATATGAATATCGTTTTAGATCAGCGATACGGCTGAAGCTAACGATTTAGCTATAACGGTTCAGCTACGTGTCTGATGCAGCGAATTTGACCCATGACGTCGCCCTCGCCCGCCACCTGCTGAATGCCCACGCAATATTGGATCGCCGGGATGGCGCCAAGGCCGGTTTTGCCGTAACTGCACGCGGACGGTGCTCTGTTGTGCGGCGTAAGGCGTGAATAACAACGCGATTTCAATACTTCGTTCTCAGGAAAATTATGTCAGTACAATCGACAACGCCGCATGCTCACCCATTACGCCGCCTGCCTCTGGCAACCGCCATCCATTTACTGCTGCTGACCGGCACCGTCACATCTGGGATCCAGCCTGTTTATGCAGCCGAAACGGCGCAGGCCAAACAGTATCAGATCCCGGCTGGGCCGCTTTCCGTGCAGCTTGCGCAGTTTGCCCGCCAGGCCGGCATCCGCCTGACTGACGCAAACCAGGCCCAGGGCGTTAATGGTTCCGCGCTTGAAGGGCAATACAGCGTTGACGCCGGCCTGCAGGCCCTGCTGGCCGGGAAAGGGCTCACTGCCCTGCGCCAGCCCGATGGCAGTTATCTCTTGGCCCGCACCGGCGGCGAAGAGAATCTGCTGGTAACGGCCGCAGCGGATTACGGCGCCACCACCGAAGACACCGCCTCTTACACCACTAAACAGATGTCTACGGCGACGGGCCTGGCGTTGTCGCCGCGTGAAACGCCGCAATCGGTCAGCGTGGTAAGCCGCCAACGCATGAACGATCAGAATATGACTTCGCTTGATGATGCCATGAGCCAAACCACCGGGATCAATGTCGTCAACCAAAGCTCGTATCAGGTGAAGTTCCAATCGCGTGGGTTCAGCATGGATAACGTCAAGGAAGACGGCGTCAACTCATCGTTCCAAAACAGCGTCTCCGATATGGGCTTCTCTGAAGCTTCCAGCGAATCGCCCGATCTGGCGATTTACGATCACCTGGAAGTGCTGCGCGGCGCCTCTGGCCTGACGCAGGGCAATGGCGAACCCGGCGGCACCGTGAACCTGGTGCGCAAAAAGCCCACCTACGATTTCCGCGCCACCGCCGACGTCAGCGCCGGCCGCTGGGACAACTATCGCAGCACGGTGGATGTCTCCGGCCCATTGAACGACGATGCCACGCTGCGCGGCCGTTTCGTTGGCGTTTATCAGGATAAACAGAGTTTTGTCGACTACGTCGACAGCGATCGCCAGGTACTGTACGGCACGCTGGCCTGGGATATCACGCCGGATACCACCGTTACCACCGGCGTTAACTGGCAAAAAACCCACACCGTGCCCAATCTCTACGGCGTGCCGATGGCCAGCGACTATAGCGATCTCAAACTGCCGCGCTCCACCTTCCTGGGCGCCAGTTGGAACCGCATCACGTTTGAAAAAATTAATCCCTTCATTGAGTTCGAACACAACTTCGACAACGATTGGGCGTTGAAAAGCGCGTTGAACTATACGCGCGGCACGGCGGTTAGCAAGGCGATTGGGATTTATGGCAGCGCTACGCCGAAGCTTAACAACGCTATCCAGCGTGATAACCAATCCGACCAATGGGGCTATAACCTGACCTTGAGCGGCCCGTTTGACTGGCTGGGGCGCAGCCATGAGCTGGTGTTCGGCGGGGATTACCAAAAAGAGAACTTCGATAATCTGTTTGGCACCGTGGCTAACCGCGACGCGGTGGATATCTATGGCTGGCAGCCCAATGCGCTGGCCGAACCTGACTGGCCGGATTACACCAGCCGCTATCAGTACCGTGTCTATCAGCGTGCGCTGTTCGCCACCACCCGTTTTGAGCTGGCCGATAACTGGAAGCTGATCCTCGGCAGCCGCTATAGCGCCTACAGCTACGACATGTACACTACCAATCGCGCTACGGGCGTCACCAACCATTCCAGCAGCTATAAAGTGCGCGATAAGTTGATCCCTTACGCCGGCCTGCTGTGGGACTTTGCCGATAATTACACCTGGTATTTCAGCTACAGCGATATCTACAAACCGCAGGACTACCTCGATCGCAACAACGCCTTATTGCCGGCGATTACCGGGAAAAATTATGAAACCGGGATCAAAGGCGCCTTTTTTGATGGCGACCTGAATGCCTCGGTGGCGCTGTACCGCATTATCCAGGCCAACCGCCCGGTTGCAGACACCGACTGCCCGACCAGCGATGACTGTTACAGTGCGCAAGGGAAAGTACAAAGCCAGGGTGTGGAAGTGGAAATGTCGGGCAAACTGACTGATGGCTGGCAACTTTACGCCGGTTATACGCTGACCAATACCAAACGGCTGGAAGACGATACTAACGGTTCGAAGGGGGAAAAATACAGCCCCTACACGCCGCAGCATATGTTCAAGCTGTACAGTAGCTATACCCTGCCGGGCCAACTGAACCAGTGGACCATCGGCGCCGGGATGACGGCGCAGACCGATACCGACACCGTGTATAACATTCATCAGGGCGGCTACACGTTGTACAACGCCAACGTGACGTATCACTACAGTAAAAACCTCAGTTTGAGCCTGACGGGCAATAACCTGACCGATAAGACCTATTACCTCACGTTGAACAACCGCAGCATCAATGGCTACAACTTCTACGGCGAGCCACGCAATGTGGTATTCAACGTGAAGTGGACGTACTGATCGGGCGCAAAGGAACTCAAGCCGCACCCTGTGGGTGCGGCTACTTATTATGTTAATTCTCAAACGTTTTTTTCTTCTGATTAAGCCCTATTGGAACCACCCGCGCGAATGGTACTCCTGGCTACTGCTGGCCGGCACCGTCAGCGCCACGCTGGGGATTGTCTGGGTCAGCGTTCAGTACACTAACTGGAGCCGTGCGTTTTACGATGCGCTGGCGGAGTATTTCCAACATGCCTCCCCCTGGCAGTTAGGCTATCAATACGCCGGCTATACGCTGCTGTTTGTTTTACTGGTGGTCAGCAGCAACTGGTGCCGCAAGGCGTTGATTATCCACTGGCGCCAAAAAATGACGCTGCGCTATGAGACCGAGTGGCTGCGGCGGCATACTCACTACCATCTTGGGCGCGCCAATGGGCCGGATAACCCGGATCAACGTATTGCCGAAGATATTCGTCTGCTGATCGAACAAAGCCTGGAGCTGTTCCTCTCACTGTTGAAAAACGTCACCGGGCTATTTTCCTTTATCTTCATTCTGTGGCAGCTCTCCGGTGAACAGCGCTTTACCTTCATGGGCATGGATATCGTCCTTCACGGCTACCTGGTGTGGATCGCGCTGATTTACGCCTTTATCAGCAGTTTTCTGGCGCACCGAATTGGCCGGCCGCTGCACGATCTCAACGGTGAAAAACAACGGGCCGAAGCGGACTACCGCGCCAGCCTGTTGCGCATTCGCGAACATTCAGAACAAGTGGCGATTTATCACGGCGAACGCGCCGAATTGCGGCGCGCGCATGGTTTTTTCTCTGGGATCGTCAGCAACTGGCGGAGCCTGATGCTGCGCGAATTCAAACTGGAAAGCTTCATCACCAGCTACTTTCGCCTGAGCCTGATGCTACCGCTGTTCGCCGTGCTGCCGTTGTATATCAGCCGGCAGATTACGCTGGGGACCATCATGCAGGTGCGCGGCGCATTTAGCTATGTGCTCGATGCGTTTGGCTGGTTTATCGATTCTTACCGCCAGCTTGCCGCCTGGTCCGCCACCGTGGATCGTCTTTGGCGCTTCCAGCAGAGTATGCGCAATCTGCCGACAGCGGTGAACTATGCACGCGACGGCAGCCTGTTTTTTTTCCAACACTTTTCCCCTTGTAACCAGACCGGCGCCCCACTGTTCAACCCGGTGAATCAATGCCTTTCCCCTGGCGACTGGCTGATGATCAGCGGCGCCAGCGGCATTGGCAAATCGTCAATGCAGCGGGGGTTGGCCGGCCTGCAAAAGGAGATCACCGGCACATGGCAACTCCCACGCGGCAGGCAGCTATTTATTCCGCAGAAGGCCTACCTGCCGGAAGACACCCTGGCATTGGTGCTAAGCTATCCGCGCGTGGCCGCATTCAGCCAGGCGCAGCTTAAGCAGGCGCTGCAAGATGTGGGGTTGCCCTATTTGATCCCGGCGCTGGCGGAGAAAAAGAACTGGGGGGATATTTTGTCCGGCGGCGAACAACAGCGGCTGTCGCTGGCCCGCGCACTGCTGAACCAACCAGCGCTATTGTGCCTGGATGAAGCCACCAGCAACCTGGACGAAGAAAGTGCAGGAGAACTGTTGCAGATGATAAAACGTGCTTTACCGGAGGCGATCGTGATTGTGATCAGCCACCAGCACACGCTGCTGCAATACTGCGACTACCATTGCAAAATCACGCCAAAAACGGCCGCGCCGCCCTTGAACCGTGCACAAGGCCGTGCATGAGGTTTGCCACCTTGGCCCTGATGGGGCCAAGGGCAACATGCTGAACAAGGTGCTTAAAAACCGCCGGTGAACCTTTCCAACTGGCGGCGCAGCTGTTCATTCTCTTTGCGTAGCTGCGCAATATCGTCCAACAACCCCAGCGTAACCGCAATGCCGGGCCAGTCGATCGCCAGCTCCCGGTGCAGGCGACGGGCGCGGTTGAAATAGAACAGCGCCTGTTCATCAAACAACCACGTATCCGCTTCGTTATTGCAGGGCTCAATTACGCCCAGGCCGACCACTTCGGTCAGTTCGTCTTCCGTCACGCCGGTATGCAGGCAAAACTCACTTACGGTAAAGGTGACTTGTAGCGTTGTCATTATGCTTTACTCCATTCTTTACGCGGATCAAAGCCTTGCTGCTCTTCGGCCAGCTGTTTCCACAGCGCCGCGCTTTTTTCGTCTGGCTTCGGCGGCATAACAATTTTGATTACCGCAAACAAATCGCCGGTGGTTTTTTTCCCGACCAACCCTTTGCCTTTCACCCGCAGGCGCTGCCCGGCCTGGCTACCGGCAGGAATGGTCAGCAGGATATTGTCTTTCAGAGTCGGCACCGAGACTTTGCTCCCCAGCGCCGCTTCCCACGGCGCCAGCGGCAGTACGATTTCCAGATTATGCCCAACCACGTCGAACAACGGGTGCGGCGCGATTTGGATAACCAGATAAAGATCGCCGTTCGCCCCGCCGCCGATGCCGGGCGAACCTTGCCCTTTAAGGCGGATACGTTCGCCGTCGCCCACGCCGTCCGGGATTTTCACGTTCAGGGTTTTGGTGGTTTCCTGCTCGACCAGGCCAAAGGCGTTATATACCGGCAGTTGATAGCGAATGGTGCGCTGCTGTTCGCTGAGCGTCTCTTCCAGGAACATCGCCACCGGCATCTCCACATCTTGGCCACGCACCGCGTGCGCCTGGCGGTGCTGCTGACTGCGGGCGTGGCCGCCGAACATGGAGGAGAAAAAGTCGGAAAAGTCTTCGGCGTTGCCACTGTAGGCATGTTCCTGCTGCTGATGGTTGGCGGCGCGGCCAAAGTTGGGATCGTTGCGGTGTTTGAGGATTTCGTCGTATTCGGCACGGCGTTCGCTGTCTTTCAGCACTTCATAGGCTTCAGCGATTTCCTTGAACCGGGCCTCGGCATCGGGCTCGGTGCTGACATCGGGATGGTATTTCCTTGCCAGCCTGCGGTAAGCGGTTTTGATCGCCTTGATGTCATCCGCGGGTTTAACGCCCAGAATGGCGTAGTAGTCCTTGATTTCCATAATGCTAGGCTCTCTTTTTATCTGTTATCAGAGGAATGCCCCAATCCACAATTATCTTAGGGCATTTTGCCACCTACCGACAGGAGTTTTCATCCGCCGGCCTAACGCATACCGTGGTTGATCGAATAGCCGATTTTGAAAGAAACGCGATCCGGGTGGTTAACTGAAACCAGGTATTCCAGCGGCTGCTGGCCTGCGTCGAAAATCACGCCGCGGTAAACCAGCGCAGCGCTACCGGCCGGCGCTTCCAGCAGTTGCTGCTCATCTTCCGTCATCGCCGCCACGCTGATCAGCCCTTCGTCCGCCTCGCCGTGGAGCTGATAGCGCTCACGCAGTAGCTGATACAGCGATTCTCCCTGCTGAAGATCGCCGGCCTGCAACGTGGGCACTTTGCTGCGCGGCAAAAAGCTGGTTTCCAGGCAGAACGGCTTGCCATCCGCCAGGCGCAAACGCTTAATCATCACGATCGGTTCACCCTCTACGATCTGCAGGCGCTGGGCGATGCGCTGGCTGGCATTGGCCTCATGGAACAGGATCAGCCGGCTGCTGGGCGTGGCGGCATTCAGCTCGACGATTTTGCTGATCCCCTGCTGTATCGGCTGAGTCAACGGCCGTTCGATCGCGCTGTGCGCCAGGTAAGTGCCCTGGTTACCGCGCCTTTCCAACACACCGTCCTGAACAAATTCGGCAATCATTTTCCGCAGCGTCATACGGCTGACGCCCAACAATTGCACCAGCTCGCGCTCCGGCGGAATTTGATCGCCGGCGCTGTATTCCGCCGAGTGTAGCATCCCCTTTAAGGCTTCTTTCGCCGCCAGGTAGGATTTGCGCGGGCGGCGTGACGTGCCGGTTAATTCATTCATGGTCTAATTTCACCCATTAATACCCATCGTGATATTGTCAAAAATAAACCATAACATGGCTTTTTATCTACTCTTCGTTGTCTTCTCCGGTGAGCATAAGCACTGCAAATACCAGACCACAAGAAAACGCGCAATCCTTATATCATCATTTTGGTCTAATTATCCGCAAAAATCATTGCCAAAAGTTTAAATATCAGGCTAGATTTATTTTGTGGTCTATTTTTTGGTATTTTTAACATCACCAGGGGGAAGTATGGGCAAGATGAGGTTTCTGTCACCCGCGGCGCTGGTACTGGCGCTTGCCGCCAGCCACACCGCGTTCGCCGCGCCGCCGTTGCAGCAGATCCGTTTCGGCACCGACGCAACCTACCCACCTTTCGAATATAAAACCCCGCAGGGCAAGCTGGCGGGTTTTGATATCGATCTTGGCAACGCCATCTGCGCCGAGCTTAAGGTGAAGTGCGTTTGGGTGGAAAGCAGCTTTGACGGGCTCATTCCCGCGCTGCAGGCGCGCAAGTTTGACGCCATTCTTTCTTCGATGTCGATTACCGATGAGCGGAAAAAATCGATCGCTTTCAGTGACAAGCTGTTCAACACGCCGGCTTATATCGTCGTGAAGAAAAACAGCGGGCTGACCCCGGATGTTAACGCCCTGCGCGGTAAAACCGTCGGCGTGCAAAGCGGTTCAGTGTTTGAAACCTACGCGAAAAAATATTGGCAGGCGCATGGGGTGAATATTGTTCCCTACCCGGACGCCAGCGCCGCCTATGCCGATCTGATCGTCGGCCGTAATGATGCCGTACTGGATGACGCCACGGTGCAGGCGCTTTCATTGCTGGACAAACCCGAAGGCCAAGACTTTATCCAGGTGAAACAGCGCGTGAACGATCCGGACATCTTTGGCCCCGGCACCGGCATTGGCCTGCGCAAAGACAACCCGGAATTACTGGCGGCCCTTAACCAGGCGATCGCCAAGCTGCACAGCGACGGCACCTATGACCAGATCGCCAAGCGCTATTTCAATTTTGATATTTACGGCAACTGATACCGCCATTTTTTATTGTGAACAATCAAAGGTAAGTTATGAACACCAGAAAAATCATTGAATCCGTGGTACAGGCACGCCAGGGCAAAATACAGCACGTTTACCTGATTGCCTGCGGCGGTTCGCTGGTTGACATGTACCCGGCCAAATACTTCCTGGACAGTGAATCGGCCACGCTGTACAGCGGCATCATGACGGCAAATGAATTCGTGCAGGTGCCACCCAAAGCGCTGGGCGCCCACTCGCTAGTGATCGTGTGTTCACACGGCGGCAATACGCCGGAATCGGTGGCCGCCGCCGCGCTGGCGCAGCAACGCGGGGCGCAAACCGTCACGCTGACGCATAACCCGCATTCGCAGCTTGCCGAACATGCCGATCACAATATGCTCTACACGTGGGGCGATCACGCAGACGCCCAGGAAAACCCGGCGACGCTGATGCTGGGGCTGTGCGTCGAGCTGTTGCAGCAAACGGAAGGCTATGCGCATTATGCAGACTTCCGGCAGGCGCTTGCGCAGTTGGAGCCGGTGATTGCCGCTGCCTGCCGCCAGGTGCAGCCGCGCTGTGCGGCCTTTGCCGAGCGTTACCAACGTGAATCGTTGTTTTACATTCTCTCCAGCGGCGCCTCATTCGGCATGGCGTATGGCGCGGCGATCTGTTCGCTGATGGAAATGCAGCGCCTGCATGCCGCCGCCATTCACAGCGGTGAATTTTTCCACGGCCCGTTTGAAGTGACCGATGTGCAAACGCCGCATATCCTGTTGATGAACACCGGCCGCACCCGGGCGTTGGATCAGCGGGTTAGCGATTTTCTGGGGCAGTATGCCGAAAAGGTTGAGATCATTGATGCTCAGGAACTGGGGCTGGACGCACTGCCTGCCAGCGTGCGGGAGTTCTTTAACCCAGTGCTGTTTTACCGCGTTATCTGCGAATACCGCGCCGCGTTGGCCGCGATTCGGCAGCACCCGCTGGAAACGCGCCGCTATATGGGCAAAGTCCCTTACTGACCTGCCTTGCCGCCGTGCCTGCACGGCGGCATAACCCCGTGAGATTATGTAATGAAAGTGATAGGAATAGGCGATAACGTCGTCGATCAATACGCCCATCTGCGCATCCGCTACCCCGGGGGCAATGCGCTTAACTTCAGCGTCTACGCGAAGCTGCTGCAGGCGCAGGCGGCTTATCTGGGCGTGTTCGGCGACGACGCCGCGGGCCAACAGGTGCAACGGGCGTTGGCGGCACATCATGTGGACATCTCGCGTTGCCGCCAGGTGACCGGGCCAAACGGCTGCGCAAGCCTGACGGTTGAACAAGGGGAACGTATTTTCACCGGCTCCAACCAGGGCGGTATCCGGAAAACCACCCCGATGGATTTCGTGCTTGACGATACGGACTATCTGCGCGGTTTTTCCCTGATCCACACCAGTTGCTACAGCTATATTGACCCGCTATTGCCCGCGCTGCACGCCCTGCCGGGCCTGTTGTCCTATGATTTTTCGGACGACTTTAACCCAGAGACGGCGCTGCCGCTGTGCCAGTGGCTCGATTTCGCCTTCTTTTCCTGCGCCGATCTTGAGCCGGCAGCATGCCGGCAATTGCTGGAAGCCGCGGTCGGTGCAGGCTGCCGCTATGCGATCGCCACCCGCGGCGCACAGGGCGCATGGCTGTTTGACGGCGCCAAGTTGTTTGAGCAACCGGCCTTGCAAGTGGTGCCGCGTGATACGCTGGGCGCCGGCGACGCCTTCATTACCGCCTTCCTGTTGGCCTTCTGCCAGAGCAATGCCATTGCGGCAAGTTTGCAAAAAGGCGCACAGTTCGCGGCAGAGATTTGCCTGCAGGACGGCTCTTTCGGCTTTGGCGAAAGCTATTAAAACACGTGGCTATTGCCAGGTTATGGGCAATAGCCACGCCACATGTTTTTATTTATCTTCAGATAACGCCATAAATGCCGATAGCCAACACCTCGTTTTATCATTCGTACTCTAAGAGCCTATCCCATTAGGGCTATTTTACTTGTCATTTTGGCCCTGGGCAGTGCTCGAAATCCTCACGTACTCCGTGTACGCTCCGGTTTACTCGCTACGCTCGCCTACGGGCCGGACTAAAGTCCGTTCAACATGCGCGGCATGTTGTCTGCGCGCTGTCCGTGTCCAAACTGGCTGCGACAATAACGCCTACTGGGATAGGCTCTAAGCCATTAAATTAAGAATATTTCCCTGTTTTATCTCTCTGCGACGGAATACATTCATCCCAACATTTAACGATGCTTTAAATTGTTACCTTTGGTTTTTTATTAACAAGAGTTGTTACCAAGGAATACCTATGAACATTAAACGTGCTGCTGGCGTAACCGTTTTGATTTTGGCAACGCTTTCTGTGACTGCGTGTGGAAGTATGTCTAACCGCGATCGTAATACGGCGATTGGTGCCGGGGTGGGTGCCGTCGGCGGCGCCGTTCTGACCCACGGCAGCGCGCTGGGTACGTTGGGCGGCGCGGCGTTGGGCGGCATTATCGGCCACCAGACCAGCCGTTAAGCACCGGAGAATGGCAGCGGCCACAATCGTTATTTCCCGCCGTGGCCCGCTATATATTGTTCATCCCCCCTTCTGCCATATCCCGGTGGCGCACTGCGCCACCGGACAATCACCAACCCAGGCTTAAAGCAGCCCAAACCCGGTCGGGTAAAGCGGTTTATCACTGTCGTGCGGTGCAGCGGAATGCTGCTTGCGCACGCTCTCCATCGACGATGGCAGTTCAAAAGGCAGCTTACCGCTGAAGGGGTGGCCATCCGTCAGCGCGCGCAACAGCACCCTGTCGCTAACGCCAAAGTTACCGATCAGCACCGACGCCTTTTCTTGCACCGGGGTTAAGATCGCCGGCCGGTCCAGGTAGACCGTGACAATCGTCGGCACCTGGCTTGCCGCCTGAATCGCCAGCCAGTCCGGGTTGTCGGCGGCGAACGCCAGCGAACCTTCATGGTACTGCGCCCCAAAAAAATAGTTTTTATGCGGTTGTTCGTAAGGCGCGCTGGCCCGCACCAGCGCAAGGTCGGCGTTTTCGGGTTTATCCACCACCGTCAGCCCGGCCTGTTTCGCTACCGCGGGATCAATGCCGTAGAGCCAGACTTTTTGCCCTTTTTGCAATGGCAGCAGCTTGGTTTTGTTCTCCAGCAACACCAGCGAAGCGCGCTGTGCATTATCCGCTTCTGCCTGCCAGGCGCGATTCGGCAGGGTTTTCCCGGCGGTAACGGGATCGACATAGGGGTTTTCAAACAGACCGAGGGCAAATTTCTGCTCCAGGATACGAGTGACCGACTGATCGAGGCGGCTCTGGCTGATACGCTTTTCTTTAACCGCCTGCACCAACAACGCACTGTCCGTAACGCCGCCGAACTGATCGATGCCGGCATTAACGGCCTTCGCAAAACGTTCGACTTTGCTAAGCGTCTCCACACCCCACGGCATCCCTAAACTGCTCGGATCGGGCGTTTCGCCCTCAGGGTGCCCATGAATACACTTTTCTTTACAGTCATCGGTAATCAGCCAGTCGCTGATAATCACGCCCTTGAAATGGTATTTCTGCCGCAACAGATCCTGCAATAAATAACGGTTAAAGCCCGCCGCCACCGGTTCAACCTTCCGCCCCTGATGCTGCAGGTTTTTCAACACCGAGTAGGTCGGCATCACTCCGGCAACGTGGGCCTCGAAGGCACCGGTAAACGGCAGAATATGCGCATCAAGTTTGCGGCCGGAGAAGTCGGCGTATTTTCCGTAACTGTTATGGCTGTCATAGCCCTGCTCAGACGCGCCATAGCCCACCCAGTGTTTGACCACCGCACTGACGCTGGCGGAATTCAGCCCCTCGCCACCGTGCTGCATCCCCTTGATATACCCACGTACCATGCGCTTGGTCAGTTGCGGATCGTCGCCGAAGGTCCCTGCAATTCGTGACCAGCGCGGCTCCGAAGCGATATCCGCCATTGGCGAGAGCGCCTGCGTTATCCCCAATACCCGGTATTCCTGACGCGTGATATCCGCATAGCGCTGTGCAATATTTTCATCGCCAATCGCGGCGATACCCAACGTTTCTGGCCATTTTGAAAAGCCATCGACATTCGCTGGCACCTGCGCTGAATACTGATAGACATTGCGTGGATCGGCGCTCAGCGTGATGGGAATACCTAAATGGGTGGATTCGGCGATGGCCTGCAGGCGGTTGTTTTGCTTCGCCATTGCTGCAGGTGTGGTAGTCAGGCGCGTAATAAACGTATTCACCTTTTCATCGACGATCATCGTGGCGGCGGCGGCAATGTCGTATACCTCACCGCGGCCAATGCTGCTGCCGGGCGCCGGGGCCGAGCCGTGCATCATCACCCCGGCTTTCTCTTCCAGGCTCATCCGAGCCACCAGATCCCTGGCCCGTTGGTGAGGCGATAAACGCCAGTCTTCGTAAGGGGTGAGCATGCCGTCTTTATTCAAATCTTTGAAAGCGAGCCCGTCTTGCTGAATAACCGCCACGCCCCGTTCGCCTAACACCGGTTGATCCAGCGCATGCGCTGCGAGCGGGGAAAAGAGCGACAGCGTAATAGCATTCGCGATAAGCCTGGTTTTCTTCATCATTCTGCACCTTCCTGGTTTGACGTTTTGCGGAATAAAAACAAAAAAACCTGAGCGCCTCATGCTGCAATAGCAGATGAGCCACTCAGGTTTTGCTCACTGGCGGGATAGCCAGCGATAACAATCCGATAATGCGTAAAAAAACACCGCATTCAAGCTAACATGGATTGCCAGATGTAAAGTGTGAGCCGGCGGGCAATTTGCCATCCAGGCGGCTTCCGCCGCCGGAGGGTAACCGGCTGATATTCGCGTTACGCCCTGTTTTGTCTTTACTGCTGCGTTGCCGTGCCGCCGGCATAACGGCTGGCGGTATTGATCACATTCAACGGTTGCGCATCCGGCAACACGTTCATGTGCTCCAGCACCTGCCCCATGATTTTGCCAAATACCGGCCCGGCAACCGAACCCCCAAAGTGCTTGCCCGCTTTCGGGTTGTTGACCATCACCACCAATGCAACCTGTGGATCGCTGGCGGGAGCCACGCCGGCGGTATAGTTGATATAGCCGCCGTCGTATTTACCGTTGGCGCCCATTTTTTCGGCGGTACCGGTCTTGATCGCCAGCCGGTAGCCAGGCACCGCGGCGCTCACCCCACTCCCGCCCGGCAAGGCGTCGCTTTCCATCATATGCACCACCGATCTGACCACGCTTTCCGACATGATGCGTTGCCCCATCACCGGCGGCGTGACCTTGGTGATCGACAGTGGACGATAGACGCCAAACGCGCCAATGGCCGCATATTCGCGCACCATTTGCAGCGGCGTGACGCGCAAACCATAGCCGAAGGAAAACGTCGCGCGTTCAATATCCGCCCAGCGGCTGCGGTGCGACGGCAGGTAGCCGCTGCTCTCGTTGCCAATGCCAAGCTCGGTCGGGCGGCCCAGGCCAAAACGCTGGTAGACATCCGGCAGCACCGTTGCCGGCATCGCCAGGGCAATATGAGATACCGCAATATCACTGGATTTTTGCAGCACGCCGGTCACCGTCAGCTTGGTCCAGTGCCCCACGTCTTTGATCAGATGGCCGTTAACCCGATATGGCGTGGTATCCAGCACCGTGTCGGGCCTGATCAGATTACGATCCAGCCCAACCATCACCACCACTGGCTTCACCGTTGAACCGGGTTCGAAACTGTCGCTGCTGCAAACGTTGCGGATATCCTTTGCCGGCGTATTGGCATAGTTGTTGGGGTTGAAGGACGGGTAGCTAGCCATGCCCAGAATTTCGCCGGTGCTGACCTTAACCAACACCGCACAGCCGGAATCCGCTTGGTTGGCGATCACGCCGTCGCGGATTTGGGCAAACAACACATACTGGATAAATTTATCAATGCTCAGCGTCACGTTAGGCGGCGGCACCGGATCCACATTTTTCAGCACGTTGATGATCGCGCCGTTGCCGTCTTTTTGGTACACCCGCAGGCCGTTCTTGCCCTGCAACAGGTGATTAAAGCCCAGCTCAATCCCCTCCAGCCCCTGGTTATCCTGCCCGACGATGCCGATAAGCCCGGCGGCGTCTTGCCCCATAGGGTAAAAGCGGCTGAAATCCTGTTCACTGCTCACCCCGACCAGGTGCAGTTTGTTGATGTAGTTGGCGTTATCGTCCTCCACCTTGCGCGCCAGATAGACGAAACGCTTGCGCGCATTATTGTGGATCAGTTGCTGAATCACCGGCAGCGGCAGCTTCAGCACGTTGGCCAGGCTTTGCCAACGCTCATTGTTCAAATCCACACCGCTATCCAGGATGTGCTTGGGATCGAGCACGATGTCTTTGGACGAGACGCTGACCGCCAGCGCTTCATTATTGCGATCGGTAATCATGCCGCGGTTGGTGGGCACCACCTGGGTACGCACCGAGCGCTGGTCTGCCTGGCTGGCCAACTGCTGGTTTTCCAACAGTTGCAGATAGCCAACCCGAAACATCAGCAGGAAAAAGCACACCAGGATGCCGGCGCAAAGCCAGGCAAAGCGAGCGGAAGAATAATTACTGACCTTTTTGCGGGATGGCGGCAACACGTTTAACCCTACGTTTTTATTCGGTTTATCTCAGAATGCCAGTCTACCCCGCCGGGTTTGGTTATAAGATTGCAGTTTGTAAAAAAGTAAAAGTAAACGCGATTGGTGTTGCCGGCTGCGACAAACGGTTAGGCGATTTAACGGTAAATATCTTGCCGGCCGCAGGTGCTCATGTATTGAGCACGCCATCATCCCAATGCTATAATGTGACCTGCATCACATTTTGATGCCTACTACCCTTTTTATTTTATCGCAATGCACACCGTTTCCTTCAGCGCTGCACGCTGGGCGGGTGCGCGCTGCAAGCAACATAGGATCCAAGGTTCGATGAGTGCCATAGCTACCGGTTTTATCATGATGCGCTGGGAATTGCTGAGCGCAGTGATGATGTTTTTCGCCAGCCAGTTAAACGTGCTTTGCCGTAAAACCAGCCGCCACGGCATGGCATTCATGTTCAGCAGCCTGGGAATCTTCACCAGCATTTGGTTCGTGATGGGGCTGATGGGTGTGGAATACAGCCAGGAAGGCATGACGTATTTCTGGTCTGTGGTGAAAGATGCGTTTATCGATGTCATGAGCCAAACCCCTACCCAGTGGCCGACGCCGTAAAATACCTTCGGCAGGCAACGCCCCTTTGCCTGCCTGGCCTGCCCGCTTCCCCTGTCTGTTTCCCCCTTATTTTAAACCCAGCGCCGCGGCCTGCGTTTTCGGCAATCGGCGCAAACTTGCACAATCAACAATTTATCGCTAGGGTTAAGTGTGAGTTAAATCACGCTTTTTTGGCTACAGGAGGCCCTATCCACCGCTAATCGCCCACCTTACCGCACTGCTCGTCACACGGCTTCCTGGCCCGCGCACAATCGAGACATCCCCTTTGTTTACCGGCGAATGACTCACGAGAGAATGGAGAGGAAATGCTGAAATTGAGTCCCAATCTGTTGCTGTTTAGCGATCTTGACGGTTCGCTACTGGATCATCACAGCTATCGCTGGGATGCGGCGCAACCGTGGCTGGATCGCCTGGCTCGGCATCAGGTCCCCTTGGTTATCGCGACCAGTAAAACGGCGGCGGAAGTCAGCCTGCTGCAACAGCAGCTTAATCTGACGCATTTGCCATTTATTGCAGAGAACGGCGCACAAATTGTATTCCCCACCGATTGGCAGGAAGCCGATAAAGTGTTCGGCGCCGATTACGCCACCCTGCGCGCCACCCTGGCCGAACTGCGTGCCAGCCGGCAATTCTCATTTCAAGGCTTCGCTGATGTGGATGATGCCACGGTGGCCGCCTGGACCGGCCTGCCGCTGGCGGACGCCCAACGCGCGCGCCGACGCGCCGGCTCAGAGCCGATCCGCTGGCTGGGAAATGATGAACAGTTAAGCGTATTTCGCAGCCAACTGGCGCAGCACCGGCTAACCTTGACCCAGGGCGGCCGTTTTTATCACGTCATGGGGGAAAACGTCAGCAAGGGCCATGCCGCCCGCTGGCTAACCGAATACTACCAGCGCCGGCGGCAACAGCCGGTCACTACGCTTTGCCTGGGTGACGGCCCGAACGATATCCCCCTGCTAAGCACCGCTGACTATGCCGTCGCGATCCGGGGGCAGCAAGATACTGAAATTGATTTTCCGAGCGACTTTGCCGGCCAACTGTACCGCACGCACCAAGCGGGGCCACAGGGCTGGAGCGAAGGATTAGACCATTTTCTGGAGAAGCAGCCATGAGCGAGTTTTACCAAGACGGCATCATCACCAATTTCCATAACCTGGCCAACCGTGATTTGGCCGAGCTGGAGTATGAACTGCAGGTCTTTTCCGGCCGCAATACCATGGGGCTGATACTGCCTTCGTTGTATTCCGAGCTAGAAGGCCCGGCACTGGATCGCATCGTGGAAATTCTGGCGCAGGTGCCCTATCTGGAAGAGATCATCATCGGGTTGGATCGCGCCGACCAGCAGCAGTTTGAGCACGCCAAAGAATTTTTCTCGCGCCTGCCGCAACGCCACCGCATTCTGTGGAACGACGGCCCGCGCCTGAAAGCGATCGCCGATCGGCTACAGGCGGAAAAGCTGGCGCCGGATGAACCCGGTAAAGGCCGCAACGTGTGGTTCTGCGTGGGCTATACGCTGGCATCGCACCGCAGCAGCTGCGTGGCGCTGCACGATTGTGACATTGTCACTTACGATCGCCGCATGTTGGCGCGCCTGCTGTACCCGGTGGCGAACCCCAACTTCCACTATGACTTCTGTAAAGGCTATTATGCTCGCGTGGCGGATGGCAAACTGAATGGCCGCGTGGGCCGCCTGCTGGTGTTCCCGCTGCTGAAGTCACTGCAAAAAGTGTACGGTAATTCCGATTTTCTTGATTACCTGCGCAGCTATCGCTACCCGCTTTCCGGTGAGTTTGCCATGCGCACCCACATCCTCAATAACCTGCGCATCCCCAGTGACTGGGGGCTTGAAATTGGCGTGCTGTCGGAAATCCACCGCAATACCGCAACCAGCCGCATCTGCCAGGTGGATATAGCCGATAACTACGATCATAAACACCAGCCGATGTCGGAAAACGATCCTCAGGCCGGGCTGCAACGCATGGCCGTCGATATCACCAAGGCGCTATACCGCAAGCTGGCTATTCTGGGGGTAAATATCACCAGTGATTCATTCCGCGTGCTGCGTGCCACCTATTACCGCACGGCGCTGGATATGATTGATGCGTTTGAACACGATGCCAAAATGAACGGCCTGAAGTTTGATCGCCACAGTGAAGAATCCGCGGTTGAGCTGTTTTCCAACGTGATTTCTCATGCCGGGCAAGCCTTCAGCGAAAGCCCAGGGGATAAACCCTTTGTCCCCAGTTGGAACCGTGTGCAGTCGGCATTCCCGGATATTCTGGAGCAGTTGTACGATGCGGTAGAGCAGGATAACAAGTAGCCAGACATATAGAGCCATAAACATCTTGCGCCAGGGGCCGTTTACAACGGCCCCTGCTATTTATGCGGATGATTACTGCGCCTGGCGCATACGCAGCGGCGCCAGGCCATACGCGGCTTTAAAACGGTTGCTGAAGTGGCTGGCCGAACTGAACCCGCAGGCCAGCGCGATTTCCGTCAACGGCAGCGGGCTATGGCACAGCAGATGTTTGGCCTGCTGCAACCGTGCGCGCATCACATACTGGTGCGGCGCCAGCCCGGTATTGTGTTTGAACATCCGGGCGAAATGAAATTCGCTCAGCCCGGCCTGTGCGGCCAGCTCTGCCAGCAGCAACGGCTGGTCCAAATGGCCGGCGATATAATCGCACACCCGTTTTAATACCACCGGCGCCAGCCCGCCGCGCACCGACGGCAGGCGCCATTGCAGATGGGTATAATGCTGTATCAGGTGCGACATCAGCATCGACGATGCGCTACTGAGCGCCAACTGGTTGGCACTGTCCTGCCAATCGACGTTGAGCAGGAACTGGCGATAGAGCAAGGTAATTTGCTGATCTTCGGCAAACGAGCGCGGTTCCAACTGAATGGCGGCCGGACTACGATCCCAGGTTTGCTCCACCAACTGGCGCAGGTGGCGATCGGTGCAGTACAGGTGGACAAAAGAAAGATCGCTGCGCACGTCCCAGGTGGACTCATACTGGCGCGGCATAATACAGAAGCGATCCGGCCCACCGCCGTTTTTCCAGCCGTTGGCGGTTTTTTGATAGCACTCGTAGCCGTCGGCAATGTACAGGCTCAGGGTGTGGTGATCGGCGCTTTCCTGCGTAATGCGGTCATGGCTATTGGACCAGGCGGCCAGCTCCACGCCGGAAGCCAGCAACACATTGTTGTGCAACGTGGCCCGGTGTTCACTCAGTGTTTCGAATGCTTGATAGCTGGACATAGCTCCCCCTTTTCTTGCCCTACCGCTTCAGTGTAAAGAGCCGCCCGCCCGGATACCAGCCGTTGCGGTTCACCGCGATAAAAAAAGCGCAAGAATATGCAACTGTACGCAGCCAACTGCAAGCGGCACGCGGGCAAGGCGTTGATACTGGCGCTCTGTTTCTTTCGTTTGCGGAGTCAATAATGAACGCGCTGTTGTACCTTGCCGTGGTGCTGATTTGGGGCACCACCTGGATTGCGATAACACTACAACAACAGGGAACGGTGGCGATCCCGGTTTCGATCAGCTACCGCTTTCTGATCTCGGCAATCACCCTGCTGGCGGTGTTGCTGCTGCTGCGCCGCCTGCGGCGGATCGGCCCGCGTGACCATCTGTTTTGTGTGATCCAGGGCTGCTGTGTGTTTGGCTTCAACTTTTACTGCTTCTATCACGCCGCGGCCTATATCAGCAGCGGCTTAGAATCGGTAATCTTTTCCATGGCGGTGCTGTTCAACGCGCTGAACGGCATGATCTTCTTCCGCCAACGCCCAACGCCTAATCTAATGCCGGCGGTGATCCTGGGGCTGACCGGGATTGTTGCCCTGTTCTGGCAGGATCTGCGCGCCACGCAGTTGGCGCCGGAGCTGTTGAAGGGCATTGGCCTAAGTATGCTGGGGACTTATGGATTCTCGCTGGGCAACATGATCAGCGCCCGCCACCAACGCCACGGGCTGGACGTGTTAACAACCAATGCCTATGCCATGAGCTATGGCGCAATCCTGATGGCGCTCATCGCGCTGGCGCAAGGCGCTTCGTTCCAGATCGCCTTCAGTACACGCTATATCGGATCGCTGCTGTATCTGGCCATCTTTGGCTCGGTGATCGCCTTCGCCGCCTATTTTATCCTGTTGGGCCGTATTGGCGCCGGAGCCGCCGCCTACAGCACCCTGCTGTTCCCGCTGGTGGCACTGACTATATCCACCCTGTATGAAGGCTATCAATGGCACCTGAATGCCGTGATCGGTCTGTGCCTGATCCTGTTGGGCAATCTGGTGATGTTCAGTAAACCCGAGCATTTCACCCGGCTGTGGCGGCGCAAGTTGGCCTGAACCGGCGGCACCAAAAGAAAACGGCGGCGCTAAATGCACCGCCGAACACATATTGCACGCAACAGCGAGCTTAAAAGCGGACATCAATCCCCAGAGTGACGGTGCGCCCCGGTTCAGGCATGCTGATCACCGATCCCGGCTGAATATCATAGCGGTTAGTGAGATTATTCACCGCGGCGAACAGCGTCGCATTTTTATTAACCCGGTATTGACCGTATAAATCAAGTTGATAACCCGAGGGGATATCAATAATGGGCGACGCCCCGGTGCCGATCAGCCAATCCGACGGGTTTGTTTTGGCAGAGTGATATTTATAACGCACCCCGGCATCCAGATCCCCCGCCATGAATTTTTTCCCCACGTTGACCACCAGATTCTTTTTGGCCGGAATGCGGCTGGGGGTTAATCCCCAGGCAAATCCCAGGCTATTACAGTTATCGGTGTTGGCCCGCTGCGCCTGATAATGGGAGCAAACCTGGGTATCGGTATACAGTGTCGCGGAAACATGGGTATAAAACAGCGCTGCATCATAATTGGCCAATAACTCAAATCCGGAAAGATCCAGCTTGTCGTAGTTAATGAAGGTATAATTATCCCGCCATTCAGACATGCCTGGCGTTTTATCCAACACGCCGCCGGAAATAAAGCCATTAACCTTGTTGCGGAAATAGGACAGGGAAAGATCCAGTTTGTCCTCTGGCAACAAAAGATCTTGCTGCCTGGTTTTCAGCCCAATTTCCCGCTGCAATGAAATCTCTGGCGATAGCCGGTTATACGGGTTGTAACTGAACACCTCATTTGACACCGTGGTTTCATAAAGGCTGGGCATACGATAGGTTCTTGACGCTTTAAAAAACAGTGCCGTTGCTGGCGTCAGGTGATAATTCAGCTCAGACAGCATATCCAGTTTTGGGCGGTAGTTTAGCGATTCATTACTCTGGAAATCGGTTATTTTCGCACCGTGCAGGTTAAAACCGATATTCACTGTCACGGGGGAGAGATCAAGCTCACCGTTAATAAACGCACTTTTCTCGCTTCTTTTACCGTTACGCGAAGTTACCGCGATATCGCTAAACCGAATGATGCCATCTTGTTCGGGTTTAAGCCGTTCATCCTGCAAGGCCACCCCATAGCGCAAAACCAACGGCAGCCGTTGCAAAGCGCTTTCATTATAAACGCTCACCCCTTTTCGATCGTTGCTGTAGGCGTGCAAATACTGTTGCGCATTGACGCCGATGCCCCACAACCCGTTGTATTGCCGCAAATTGGCATCGGTTAACCATAGGCCAATGTTCAAATTGACTAAATCATTGTCGTAGGGTTTATAGGCATAGCTGGCGCTGTAGCTGTTGACGATAGCGCTGCCCAACGCCCATTGCGGCATGGATTCAACGCCATCCGGCAGTGGGTTGAAATCAATATCATTGTTATTTTGGTACCAATAGGCCGCTAAAACCTCACCTGCTTGTTGCCGATGGTTACGGTAGGCGAATTCGAAATCCTGGCCATTATTGGTATGCAGCCCCATTTTCGCCAGAAAAGACTGGCTCTGGAAACTGGTGTTGACCACCTCATGATTCGGCGTAACCACCGGTTCATGATAGCGGGAAAAACCGTGCTTCCCGGCATAGTAATTCCCCGTAGCCCGTTCGCTGTAAGCGATTACCGTATCGAAAAAATCATCACGAAAACCAAAAGCCGCCGTCGCCGAGCCATTGTTGAACTGGCGAGACTTCGGCTTTTGCGTCAGTTGATAATAATTTTGTTGTTCGTAGTCATCGGGAATATCGGGCTTGCGATTATTGTTGTAACTGCGCAGTTTGATCAAAAAACCGCTTTGTTCGCCGGGGTTAACAATATCATCCACCGTAAGGGTTTTGATATTAACCACCCCACCAATCGCGCCGGATGCAAATGGCGAAGCGTTAACCGCCGCCCCTTTTTGCACCGCCACGCGGCTGATCAAATCAGCGTCGATATAGGTTCTGTCACTGGTCCCCTGATAACCACGTGAAGTATGCGTAGATTGCAGGCTGCCATCAATAAATACCGGAACTCGCCCTTCACCCTGCAGGCCCCGGATGCCAATATCAATAGCGCCCGCCTCATTGCGCATATTATTTGCCTGCACGGACGTCATTGATGAAAAAATATTCGAATTAGAACTGCCTCTGTATTTATCCATGTCTTGCGCCGTGATGATATGTTCATCATCGCGTGCGGCTGAAACAACAACGGTATCCTCACTAACCGTGGATTTATTTTCTGCGTATGCGTAAGCCAAAGGGAAAAATAATGTCGATGACAAAATAACAGGATTGATTTTCATAAAATGATACAAAGAGAAATAACAAGGAGCGCAGATATTATTGAAATCAATTCTCATTCTCAATAACGATTTGGAGGTACGCTGTATCACGCTATAAAGAGCGGGCTATCATAAGGTGCATTATAATGCATCATCATGATGCACTATAATGCACCTTTATTTAATTAATCATATAAATCAGCAAATTAACTATTGGCATGCATCCTGCTTTGTCTTGAGTGAAGTTTGAATCTTTACAAGGAGAAAGTAGATATGTCAGAAAACAACGTATTAAACGCCAAACGCAGACAACTATTAAAACTTTCAGGCGCACTGATGGGCGGTGTCGCACTGGCGGGATTGCAGCGCAACGCGCTGGCCGCCGCCCCCAGCGGTGTCAGCAATTTCCAACCTCCGACGGCAGAGCACCCAATCCGCATAAACTTCAATGAGAACCCGTTGGGTATGTCGCCCAAGGCGCAGGCCGCCGCGCGAGAGGCGGTGAGTAAAGCCAACCGTTATGCTAAAGAGGAGATTATTGCCCTGCGCAGCAAGTTGGCCAGCCAGTATCAGGTGCCGGAAACCGCTATTCTGCTCACCGCCGGCTCTTCCGAAGGTATTCGCGCTGCGGTGGAGGCCTATGCCACGCTGGATACCCAGTTGGTGATCCCCGAACTGACCTATGGCGATGGTGAACACTTCGCCAAAATCGCCGGCATGAAAATTACCAAGGTGCCGATGCTCGACGGTTGGCAGTTCAATATCGAAGGCCTGAAAAATGCCGTGGCAAGCTACGCCGGCCCGTCGCTGGTGTATTTGGTGAACCCTAACAACCCCACGTCAACCATTACGCCGGCGGATCTGATTGAGCCGTGGATCGCCAGCAAACCGGCCAACACACTGTTTATCGTCGACGAAGCCTACGCCGAATTTGTTAACGATCGCCGCTTCCGCTCCGTCGGCCCGTTAATCCATAACGGCGCCGATAATGTCATTCTGTTGAAAACATTTTCGAAAATCTTTGCCATGGCGGGGATGCGGGTTGGCTATGCGGTTGCCCAACCGGCGCTCATCGCGCGGCTCGGCAACCATGTCGCCGGTGAGAAAATCAACTTCTGCGGGGTGGATGCGGCGCTGGCGTCACTGGACGATCACGCTTTTATCGCTTACAGCAAAAAGAGCAACGACACCGCGCGGCAAATCCTGCTGCAAGCACTGGATCAGTTGGCGATCCCTTACCTGCCTTCAGAGGGAAACTTTGTTTTTCATCAGCTCAACGTGCCGCTGAAAGATTACCAGCAGCAGATGAAAAGCGCCGGTATCCTGGTTGGCAGAGCGTTTCCGCCGGCCGATAACTGGTGCCGCGTCTCGCTCGGCACCCCGGAAGAGATGGCGTTCGTGGCGAAAACCATGCACCAATTCCGCGGTAAAGGCTGGGTATAACGCACCGGGGCCCGCGCGGGCCCTGTTTTCATGCCGTCAACAAACCGAGCAGCGCGCCCCCAGCCAGCACCCACAGCGGGTGAATGCGTTTGCTCATGCCGAACCCCGTGGCGAACAGGATCAACACCGCCAACCGCCAATTGGTGGCCGAGGCTTCAGCAATCAGAAGCCCGCTGGCCGCCACCAGGCCGACGGTCACCGGCACCAGCCCAGTCTGCACAATGCGCCGCCACGGTTTATCTTTGAAACGCTTCCAGGCGTTCATCACCAGCAGCGTCACCACCGACGAAGGGCCGAACTTGGCCACGGATGACACCAACAGCCCCGCCCAGCCGGCGACATGCCAACCGATCAACGGCACCACCATCATATTCGGGCCCGGTGCCGCCTGCGCCATGGCAAACAGCGCGCTAAATTCCTGGGCGCTCATCCAGTGATGCACCTCGACCACCTGGCGCTGCATTTCCGGCAGGATCGACACACCGCCGCCAAAGGCCATCAGCGAAAGCTCGGTGAAGATCAGCGCCAGCGAGATCAATACCCCCGTCATTGGCGGATCTTCCATGTCAGCAAAATACTGAGCGGCGCCAACACCAACATGGTTGGCAACAAGGGCAAACGCAGCCAGGCGATAGCGATCAAGCATGTGGCAACAAGGGTTAACGACAACCATTTACCGCGCAGCGGCAGCAGCATTTTTAAGGCGGTAGACAACAGTAACCCTGCGGCGGCGGCAGCCAGGCCGGCAAACACGTGCTGCACATGAGGATCATTCTGATAGCGGGCGTACACCACCCCCAGCCCGATCACGATGGCGGTCGGCGCGCAGATCAACCCCAGCAGAGCACACAGCGCCCCGCGTAGCCCACGAAACTCCATCCCTACGGCAACGGAAAGGTTGATGATATTGCCGCCGGGCAAAAACTGGCACAAGCCCAGCAGCTCGGTGAATTGCTCGCCACTCAACCAACGGCGTTCTTCCACCAACATATTACGCGCCAACGGCAACACACCGCCAAAACCGATCAACCCCAGCATCAGAAAGCCGGTAAACAGCTGGGTTGCGGTAGGCGGCGCACTGAGTTGTTCTGTGCCAAGGGTTTTCGTTTCTGGCATGGCGTTCCCCTTCTGGAGTTTGTCATCGTCTATTGCCACGTATCAGGCAGTAGCGCACAAAAGCGCGTGGCGCTATTTAGCTATATCTAGCTATAGCGCACTGAATTTAACACGACTGTAAGCTAGTATTTGCGGATATATCCTGCGCGCGCCACGGCTTTAATTCACCTGCACATTGGCCTGCATGGCGGCGCAAAGATCCTGCGCCAGCGTGGTTAACTGTTCCTCGGCCACATTCGCCAGGCTAATGCGCAGCGCCGGGCCGCTTTTCAGCCGGAACGGTTCGCCGCTTTGCACCAGCCAGCCACGCTGCGCCATCAGTTGGCAGGCGGCCGTTTCCGAGCGCACCGGCAGCCAAAGATACAGCCCTTCCCCCGGCGGCAAAGGGATGCCGGCCAACTGCTGCAGTTTTTCTACCAGTAACTGCCGCCGCTGGCGATAGACTTGTCGCGCCTGCGCCAGCACCTCGCCCGCTCCGGCCCAGAGGGTTGCCGTCGCCTGCTGCAAAATATGGCTGACCCAGCGCTCGCGGATAGATTGATCGGCGCGCATCGCCTGCAACACTGCGGGCTTGCCGCAGGCCAGCGCAATGCGCAAATCCGGCCCCAGGAATTTACTGACCGACAGCACATACAGGCCGTGTGTACCGTCAAACGGCAGGTGCAGCGGCTGGCCGGACAGTGGGCCCCAGAAATCGTCGGCGATCGCCAGGCAATCCGGATTTTGGCGCAAGAACACACGCCAGCGCTGCGCCCGTTCGGCGCTCAATGCCAACCCGGTCGGGTTTTGCGCGCGTGGGGTAAGGATCACCGCGCAGCCCCGCTCGGTATGGCTCTCCGGCAGGCAACATCCCTGTTCGTCGAGCGGCAGCGGCAACGCCTTCAGGCGCAGATGGCGCAGCAGGGTGAGCAGCGGTGGCCAGCAGGGATCTTCCACCCAGATGGCGGAACCGGGCACCGCATGGCAGCGTAACGCCTTTTCAATGGCGTCCAGCGCGCCGGAAAACACCGCCAGGCCATCGGCCGCCACGCCCTGCCCAGCCAGCCATTCACTCCCCAGCGTACACAGCGCCGGCAAATCTTCGCTAACGTCATAACCGCTATGCTGTGGGAAAATATCCGCGGCGGTGAACGCCAGGCGCGGCAGCAGCGCCGCATCCAGCTTGCCACTAGCGAGATCCCGCATGCCCGGTGGAACCGGCAAAGGGCTGCGTGCTACCGGCGCCAACGGTTGTAACACCACCGTCCCGGCGCGGCCGCGGGTAGCCACCAGCCCGGCATCACGCAGCTTGCCGTACGCGCTGGCCACCGTATTGGGGTTAACGCCCAGCGTCTGCGCCATTTTCCGCACCGGATCCAACACCTCGCCCGGCTTCAATTCACCGGCTTTAATCTGTGCGCTGATATGCTCGGCTATCTGGACAGCGCTGCCGCCTTTTGCATAAAATGAATTCATACATATCCATTTTTGTACTAGTTCAAATAAGCATAGCAGCCTCTCGCCGCCCAAATAAAGCTGGCGAGATAAAAAGATGATCGGCCTAACATTTATCATGTTTTCCGCCCAGGCTGCTGGGGCTGACCGCCATAACTGAGGAAACACCATGCAACAGAACCCCACGCTGCGCCCGCCGCTGATTGACGTTATCACCATCCAATCGCAGGTGGTTTATGGCAGCGTTGGTAACGGTATTGCCTATCGCGCCCTGCTCAAAAAAGGCCTGGAAGCCTTGCAGGTGCCCAGCGTGTTGTTCGGTTGCCCACCTTACTATGGCGCCCCCAGCGGCGGTGTGATCCCCGACGATTGGTTCAGCGGTTTTCTGGAAGATTTACTTACACGTGGGGTCGTCCAACGGGCGCGCGCCATCGTTATCGGTTATCTGGGGAACGTTTCGCAGTGCCATATTCTGGCCAATTGGCTACCGCGCGTTCGCAGCGTTAACCCGGCGATTCAGATCTATATCGATCCGGTAATGGGCGATTACGGTGAAGGGATCTACGTGGATGAACGTATCGTAAACTGCTACCGCTCCCCTTTTCTGCAGCTCGCCAACGGCCTGACGCCGAACGGTTTTGAACTTGAGCAACTGTGCGGCCGCAAGCTAAACAGCCAGGAACAAACCCTGCAGGCCGCGCAGGAATTGCTGAGCGGCAAAACGGAATGGGTGCTGGTGACCAGCGCGCCGGGCATCGCGAAAAGCGCTGATGAAGTGGGCCTGCTGCTTGTCAGCCATAACGATGTGCAAAGTTTCTGCCATCCTAAACGCCAATCGGCGGTCAAAGGCACCGGCGATCTGTTCACCGCGTTGCTGATTAGCTATCTCCTGAACGGTAACAGCCTGCGGGAAGCCATATTGGCGGCCAGCAGTGAAGTTTGCGAGGTTTTAACTGAAGCCGAACGTTACGGCTGGGAAGAGATCGGCAGCCTGCGCGCCCTCGGCTGAGGCGCAGTTCAGCGCCGTTTCCTTTTATTAAAATCCAGTTCCAGCGCAAACACCGCGCTTTGCAGTTTGCGCTCCATCGCCAGGCTTTGATTAACGAAACGCCAGGACAAACGCCAGAAACAATGCTCACGGCTGTCGTCGTCAAGTTCGCAATCTTCACTGACTCCGACCAATTCCATGTTGACGGTAAAACTGCCGTACTCTTCCAGATCCAGCTTCGCTTTTTTTAACTGCAGCCCGCTAGCGATACAGGCGGGGAGCACACCATCAATACGCAAGCCAACGCCGCCGGCGGACAGATTATGGATGGGGAACACGTAGCGCCGGCCGCCATGCTCGGCATGGCATAAAAAACCGCGCCAGGACGGGGTGATGATACGGAACTGGCGCCGGCGTTGAATGTAAAACAGTGCTTTCGGCAATTGAGCCATATAAGCAGATTGCTGCGAGAACTGAACCGGCTCCACCTGTTGGACGGAAAATTCGATCTTGGCATCGTGGCTTTCGATCTCGAATTTCAACGGCTCCCCCGGGGGGCGGTTCATCTGATCCTGATCACAACAAAATACGATATTATCGGCCCCGACGCTTAGGAGCCTGGCGTGAAATCTTCGTTGCTCGTTTGTTATACGCATTGATATGCGTTGTTTATGGATTTCACGTAAAATTGCGAGCACTTCAAAACGATCTTCCTTGATAAACAATCCGTTATCGATATGCTCCATTCATTTCTCCCAGAGAATCCATTATCAGACTTACAATATCTTGACAGTATAATCACTGGGAATAATTTGGAAATCAATTTTGCCAGCGTTGCCACGCTTGGGTTAACAAACGCACAAAACGTGCCGCCCAGGCCTGCTGGCCGGCGCTATTGGCCAGCAGATCCTGGCGGATCTCAACCCCCACATACGGCAACTGACGGCCGCTGGCATGCACCGGCAGCGTATAATCCGTGGCGTCCGTCATCGCATAAGGCTCATTAAGCCCAACCTGCAGGTCCCCTTCCTCACGCAACAACTCGGCCAGTAATAACGCGAATTCAGGCTGGCGGTTGAACAGCAGCCCCACCTGCCATGGGCGCGATACCCCCTTAAACACCGGCGTAAAACTATGCATGGCAATGATCACCGTTGGCCGTTGCCGCAGTTGCCGGGTGGTTAACACCTCGTCGATCATGCGGTGATACGGCTGGAAGATCTCTTGCTCACGCGCCAACGCCTGGGCAGCACCGATGTCAACGTTGCCGGGGATCGGCGTCAGTTCAGAAAGCGTGGGAATTGAGCTGGCAATACCGGGAGTGCGGTTGCAATCAATCACCAGGCGGGAATAGTGCTGATGGATCAGGGTGGCATCCAGCTCCTGGCTGAGGCGGCGTGAAACAGCCAACGCCCCGATATCCCAGCCGATATGCCGGTCAATTTCGCCCGGCGGCAGGCCAAGATCGCCCAGGCAAGCGGGAATGGCCTGCCCGGCGTGATCGCACAACAAAAGAAAGGGTGACGCGCCCTGCGGCGTTTCAATGACGGCAGGGGCAAGATCCGCCGGCGACAGCAGCGGCGGGACGAACGGTGTGGACATATCATAACTCCAGCAGAAAAACGTTATCTTAACGTTTCCCCCGCGCCGGGCCTACGCCCTTGTTTAGATCAAAGCGGCATAGCTTGTGCCCATCCACACCGTGGCGCAGCAATGCGCCTATTGCTGATGCACCGCAATATAACGCTGATAACGCCCCGGTTTCAGGCGCGAGACATCCACCAGAACCAACCCGTCAATGCAGTTATTAAACGCCGGATCGGTACCGAAATCGATAAACTGCACCCCGCCCGGCTCGCACAGCTCGGTATACTGTTTATACAGCGTCGGGATCGAACAGCCGATATTGTTCAGCAGGCTTTTCAGCCGCACCAGATCTTCCTGATAGTTATCGCCGGCAAACTGCGCCAACACCTGCGGCAACGAGGCAGGATAAGGCTGGCGGGACTGCGCCAGTGAATGATCCGGCGCAAAATAGAGCCGGTAAAACGCGATCAGCAGATCGCGCGCCGCCACCGGCATGGTGCCGGACATCGACACCGGCCCAAAGAGATAGCGGTATTGGGGGTACTTCGCCAGATAAGCGCCGATCCCCAGCCACAGATAGTCCAGCCCCCGTTTGCCCCAATAGGCCGGTTGAATAAAACTGCGGCCAAGCTCAATCCCCTGTTCCAGAATCGGATTCATATCTTCCCCGTAATGGAACAGGCTATTGCTGTAAATACCCGCCAGACCTTTTAGCCTGAGTTGCTCGGCCGTGGGGATAAAGCGGTAGGCGCCGACGATCTCCAGTTCGTCTTCATCCCACAGCACCAGGTGGTAATAGTCGTCGTCAAAATTGTCCAGATCGCGCCGGCGGCCTGAACCTTCCCCCACGGCGCGGAAGGCGATTTCACGCAGGCGGCCAAGCTCACGCAGAATCGGCGTGCGCGCTTCGTCGCGGCGGCGATACAGATAAATGATTTTGCCGTCCGGCGTGGTGCCCAATAGCTCACACGCGGCCAGCGCTTTTTTCAATTCGATGCGGTCTTCCTGCAAGGCGATGGGCGCTTCGCTCACGAACAGCCCGGGTTTGCCTTGCCCCAGGCGGTACACATGGCGGCGGAACCGTTCGGCCAGCGCCTTGGCGCTGGTATGGCCGTCATACCAGTTGGTAAAGGCAATGCGCCCGCCGATACGGATCTTGATGTGCCCCCCTTGTTGCTGAAACATTTCCCGCACCAACAGCAGAGTGGAAAGCGGACGGTAGAGCATGGAAACGCAATAGAACAGGCCACTGTTGCGCGCCCCGATATGCACCGGCACGACCGGCGCGCGGGCTTTGGCCGCCAGCCGCAAAAAACCGGTGTGCCAATGCCCATCGCGGATGCCCTTCATGCTCATGCGTGAAACCTCCCCGGCGGGGAACAGGATCAGCGCGCCCTGGGCATTCAACTGCGCTTGCATCGCTTCGATCTGCTGGCGATTGGTCTTGTAGCCGATATTGTCCACCGGCACGAACAGGCTGCGTAGGGGCTCGATATGATTCAGCATCTGGTTGGCCACCACCTTGACATCCGGCCGTACGGCCGCCACCGCGCGCAGCAGCGCCAGTCCGTCAAGTGAACCGATGGGATGATTCGCCACCAACACCACTGGTCCCTCGGCGGGGATATTCTCCAGGTCACCTTCGGCCAGCTCGCAACGAATATTAAAATGGTCCATCACCTGCTCGATCAGATCCAACCCGCGCAAATACGGGTAGTCCGCAGCAAATTGTTTGAATTCTTTTTCGAAGAGGAGCGCTTTTAGCAGGCGGCGCTGCCAAGGGGGAGTCTTGCGGTCTGGAAAGGCATCATGCAGCAAGGTATCCAAGTTAAACATCGGTGTTATCTCCTGGCCTAGTCGCTTGCAAACTTAGGCTAGCGCCATGACCTTAACATGTCATATTAATGACAGAAAAATGAAATCCCTCCATTCAGGTATAGCAAAATATTACAAAATTTCGCCATGACTATGATTTTGTGACAGTGGCGGCACCAGAGAGTGCGCACGTACGAGCTTCGCCGCACCGTAAAAATCCATGTCCGGAAGCCGCCACCACCGGATGCCAATGCGTGTGATAATCTGTTCATCAACATAACGGAGTGACCAGGATGCAAAACTTCTATATTGATCGAATGGCGAGCCCGCTGGGCGAGTTGCTACTGATTGCCGATGCGCAGGGCCAACTGCGAGGCCTGGACTGGGGTGACCATGAAGCACGGCTGATGGCACTGATGCACACACATTACCGCTCGGCCCCCTTCCAACTGCAGGAAAAAAGTAACCCCGGGGGCCTGACCGAGACGTTAACGCGTTACTTCGCCGGCGATCTGGCAGCCATCAATGATGTCGCGGTATGCACCGCCGGCACGGAATTCCAGCGCAGCGTCTGGCGGCAATTGCGCCTGATCCCATGTGGAGAAGTGATCAGCTATGGCGAACTGGCACGGCGCATCGGCCGCCCCACCGCTTCACGCGCGGTAGGCATGGCCAACGGCGCCAACCCGATCAGTATCGTCGTGCCTTGCCACCGGGTGATTGGTGCCCAGGGGGCGCTGACGGGTTACGCCGGCGGCGTACATCGCAAAGCCTGGCTGCTGCGCCATGAAGGCTTTCTGCCGGCGCAGGGCTAAGGCTAAGCCCCTTCGGCCAATAGCCCGGCCGCGGTTTCTTCATCAGTTACCAGGCCGTTAATCCATTGGCCCGCCAACGCCGCGCGGATGGCGCTGTATTTTTCCCGGCCACCGGCCAGAGCGATCACGGGTTTTTCCGGCCGTTGGCGCAGGCTAACGCTGGTCAAACGCCCATCCAGTTCGCTGGCGACCCGCCGGCCTTCGCGATCGATAAAGTGGCCGAGCATTTCAGCCACTGCATTGTCCGCCTGCAGGCGCTCAACCTGCTGTGCGGAGATAAAACCATCCTGGTGCAGCGGGCACTGGCGGCCAATAGTACCAATGCCGATGAAAGTGACATCCGCCTGATTGGCTTTTTCACTGACCGTACGGTAAATCCGGTGATTGCACCATAGCGCCCGGTCCTGTTCACCGTCGGCAAACAGCGGCGCCGGCAAAATAAAGTAGCGCCCCTGGGTTTTCTCCGCCATCCATAACGGCACATCGTAACGAGTACAAGAGCCGTCGGAGGCTATCGCGCCGATCAGCGACACGCAGCTGTGCTGCGGCCGTTCGAATTCCGGCAGTTCATCAATCGCCGCCTTAAGGCTCCGCCCCGATCCCACGCCGATAATCAACGGTTGCTCACTGCGGATAAACTGCGCCATTACCTCTGCGCCCGCTACCGCCACTGCGCGATTGATACCCGCGGCCGCCATGCCCTGGCTCGGCACCACCTGACATAACCCCAGGCTGAAGCGCTCGCGCAATTGGGCGGCCAGCGCCATGCAGCGGCCCTCAGGATGCGAGATGGTCACGCTGACCAACCCGTTGTCTATCGCGCAGGCGACCAGCCGCTGCGCAACCTGCCGTGAAACGCCCAGCGCATCGGCAATCTCATGCTGCGTTTGCCCGGCGACGTAATACATCCAGGCGGCGCGTGCAGCCTGATCCAGCTTCTTATCATGTTTCGTCATTTATCCAGCCCATAGGTAAAGCCACTGCGCGCCATTTTACTGCCGAACGGCCAATGCGATGTGGTCAATTTGCACATTTGTGAGCCAAAGCCCACTAAATGGGCAAAAGTTTATCTAAGCTACACGCCAGCAATAGAGCAATTGCCCAATAAAGGGGCTAATGCCCAAATCACTAACGGAGTGCATATGAATCAAACAGCAAGTGCTTCCCCGGCCGTGTGGCTGCATATCGGCGCAGGATCTTTCCACCGTGCCCACCAGGCCTGGTATCTGCATCGCTTGAGGGTAAGCGGTGATAAACGCTGGTCGATTGCCCTGGGTAACATTCGTGACGATGCCACCCCCTTGTTGGATGCGCTGGCGGCGCAAGATGGCCGTTACGTACTGGAAACCGTCACGCCGCAGGGTGAGCGCCAGTATGAAACCATTACCTCAATCCAACAGGTGATACCGTGGGATAAAGAACTGGCAGCGCTGATCGCGCAAGGCGCCAAACCCGAAACCAAGGTCATCTCGTTCACCGTAACCGAAAGCGGCTATTACCTGGATAATCAATTCAACCTCGATCAGTCTAACGCTGACGTTCAAGCCGATTTGCAGGGCGGATGCAGCACCATTTACGGCGCTGTCGCACAGATTTTACAGCACCGTCAGCGGCTAAATGGTGACCCTGTCACATTATTGAATTGCGACAACCTGCGCCACAATGGCGACCGCTTCCGCCACGGGCTGAAGCAGTTTCTCACCCTGCGCCGCCAGGATGCGCTCATCGCCTGGATTGACAGCCACACCCGCTGCCCCAACACCATGGTGGACAGGATCACGCCGCGCCCATCCCCCGAGGTGGCTGAACGCGTCGCCCAGGCGACTGGGTTCCACGATCGTGCGGCGGTAATGGGCGAAGCGTTTATCCAATGGGTCATTGAGGATGATTTCATTGCCGGCCGCCCGGCGTTGGAGAATGTCGGTGTCGAAATGGTCAATTCGGTGCTGCCGTATGAAGAAGCCAAAATTCGTATCCTGAACGCCAGCCATAGCTGTATCGCTTGGGCCGGCACCCTGATTGGCCAGCGCTATATTCATGAAAGCACCGATACCGATGCCATTCGCCAAATGGCGTATGACTATGTTACCGAGGATGTTATCCCTTCCCTGACACCCAACCCGCTCGATCTGGCGGCCTACCGCGACGTGGTGCTGGAGCGTTTTTCCAACCCCTATATCCGCGATACCAACCAGCGCGTCGCTGCAGACGGCTTCTCGAAAATCCCCGGCTTCATTACCCCGACGTTGCTTGAATGCTATCAACGCGGGCAACAACCGCGCGCCACCGTGCTGCTACCCGCCTTGTTCTTCGTCTTTATGCAACGTTGGCATGAAGGCACCCTGCCTTACGACTACCAGGATGGCATTCTCGATGCGCCGGCGGTACACCGGATGTTTGCGGCTGAAGATCCGCTAGCAATTTATGCCGCCGATGAAAAACTGTTTGGCGAGTTGGCGCACAGCGAAAGCTTCGCCCAACTGCTGCGCCAGGCGATTGCCCGGATCAACCATTGGCTGACCGCCTAAAGGAGCTGCGCATGTATCTGGGACTCGATCTGGGCACTTCTGAAATCAAGGCGGTAGTGATCAACGACAACGGCGCCCTGGTTGCCAGCGCTGGCGAAACGCTGGACGTGCAGCGGCCGCATCCGCATTGGGCTGAGCAACACCCCAGCGCCTGGTGGCAGGCCACGCAGATAGCCGTTGCGCGCCTGCGGGCCAAAATGCCGGCCGCGCAGTGGGCGCAAATTCAGGCGATTGGCCTTTCCGGGCAGATGCACGGCGCGGTGCTGTTAGACCATGAGGATCATGTGCTGCGCCCGGCCATTCTGTGGAACGACACACGCAGTGCGGCTCAGTGCGAGGCGTTGACGGCCAATGCGCCTGAGCTGCACAGCATTGCCGGCAACCTGGCTATGCCGGGTTTTACCGCCCCCAAACTGCTGTGGGTGGCGCGCCATGAGCCGGAGATCTTCGCCCAAACCGCCTGCGTACTGCTGCCTAAAGACTACCTGCGTTGGATGATGAGCGGGGATAAAGTCTCCGATATGTCTGACGCGGCAGGCACGCTATGGCTGGATGTGGCTAAACGCGACTGGTCAGACAGCCTGTTGGCCGCCTGTGGGCTGACGCGCGATCACATGCCGCGCCTGGTTGAAGGCAGTGAACCCACCGGGGTGTTGAAAACGGATATCGCCAACGCCTGGGGGTTGGGTGACAACGTCACTATTGCCGGCGGCGGCGGTGATAATGCCGCCAGTGCGGTGGGCATCGGTGCCGTCAACGCCGGTGACGCGTTTATTTCGCTGGGGACTTCCGGAGTGCTGTTCGCCGTGAACGACCGTTTTCGCCCCAACCCATTGTCTGCAGTGCATGCGTTTTGCCATGCGTTGCCAAACCGCTGGCACCAGATGAGCGTGATGCTCACTGCCGCCAGCGCGCTGCGCTGGTTCTGCCAGTTGGTCGGCAGTAATGAAACCACCCTGCTGGCGGAAATCGCCCAGATGAACCAAGCCGAGCAACGGCTGGCGCCGATCTTCCTGCCGTATCTTTCCGGTGAACGGACACCACATAACGATCCGCAGGCCAGCGGGGCTTTCCATGGCCTGACCCATAGCCATGCACGCTCTGCGCTCGGTTACGCCGTGCTGGAGGGCGTGGCGTTCGGTATGGCCGACGGGCTGGAGGTTCTGCGCCAGGCGGGCACCCAACTGACGCAATGCTCGCTGATCGGCGGCGGCGCCCGCAGTGAGACGTGGGCGCAACTGATGGCCGATGTGCTTGATCTGCCCATCATCACTCATCAGGGCGGCGATGCCGGCGGCGCTTTGGGCGCGGCCCGTTTGGGCTGGCTGGCACAAGGGGGCGAACTGCAACAGGTATGCTGCAAACCGCCGATCGCCCGGCGGTTTACACCTGAGCGCGCACGCCAGCCGCTACTGGCTGAGCGGCTGGCTACCTATCGCCGGTTGTATCAACAACAGGTCGCACTGCGGCACCCGGCTTAAAACAATAACAACCGCCCTTCATCCCTAGCGGCTATGGCCGAGGAGGAGTTTGCTATGCAACAACACAAACATTGGTTCGGGTTACCGATGAACCTATTCTGGGGCTATATCGCTATCGCCATTTTTATGAGCGGCGATGGCTTTGAGATGGCCTTCTTGTCAAAACATATCACCGATATGGGGTTTTCACCGGCGCAGTCGGCACTGGTGTTCACGGTGTATGGCCTGGCCGCCGCGCTGGCCGCCTGGAGCTCCGGCGTGGTGGCCGAGATTATTACGCCGCAAAAAGCCATGCGCATCGGCTTTATCCTGTGGGTCGTGATGCACGCGCTGTTTATGCTGTTCGGGCTTGGGATGAAAAACTACCCGTTGACCATTCTGTTCTACGGCATCCGCGGCTTAGCCTACCCGCTGTTTATCTACTCTTTCGTGATGTTAGTGGTACAGAATGTTCCCAAGCAGCAGCTTTCGTCCGCCATGGGCTGGTTCTGGGCGATGTACTCGATCGGTATCGGCTGTATCGGCAGCTATTTGCCAAGCTTTACCATCCCGCTGATCGGCGAAACCGGCACCCTGTGGTTCGCTATCGCCTGGGTATTGGTGGGCGGCCTGATGGCGATGCTGATGCTGCGCCACGTCGGCCAGGCCAGCACCAAGGCCCATTTGCCGCCGAAAGATAAACTGAAAGAGCTTTCGCGCGCGGTGACCATCCTGTTTACCAACCGCAATATTTTCCTGTCCTGCCTGATCCGTATTATCAATACGCTGTCGCTGTTCGGCTTCGCGGTGATCATGCCGATGTTGTTTGTCGGCCGGCTGGGTTTTAGCATGCCTGAATGGCTGCAAATCTGGGCGGTGTTCTTCTTCGTCACCATCTTTACCAACATTATGTGGGGAATTTTGGGCGAGAAAATCGGCTGGATGCGCCAGGTGCGCTGGTTCGGTTGCATTGGCTGCGCCATCTCCAGCCTGGCGTTCTACTACCTGCCGGTGTACTTCGGCCATAACTTCTGGATGGCGCTGGTGCCTGCGGTGATGCTCGGCATCACCGTTGCCGCCTTTGTACCGATGACCGCCGTTTTCCCGGTGCTGGAACCTAACCATAAAGGGGCGGCTATTTCCATCTACAACCTCTCCGCCGGGCTGAGCAACTTCGCCGCACCGGCCATCGCTTCTATCATTTTGCCATTCTTTGATATCGTCGGCGTGGTATGGGCATATACCGGCCTCTACCTGTTTGCCGCGGTCTTGACGTTGATCGTCAAGGTTGAACAACCGGGGCACAGCACGGCGGCCGCAGGCTATGCCATACCCGACAAGGCGCTCGCCAAGGAAAGCAACCCGTAGTCGCCCAAACGGCCTGGTGACCAGGCCGTTTGGCTGTTCAGTGTGCCCCAATACCCTACATCACCAAGCATGATTGTGTTGTTATTGCCCGCTTGAACCGGGCATTGTGCAAGCAGCGTGATGTAATCAACCACTTTGATATCAATAAGCTAAATAAAACCCTACTGCCAACGTGTACAAAAAACGCACATAATATCCCGGTTCTTGTTATTGCTACCCTTATCACCCGCAATAAAAGATGTTAAAATTGACGCATATCAATTATTGCATGAGCGTAATCTATGATTCCGGAAAAACGCGTGATTCGTCGTATCCAGTCGGGTGGTTGTGCAATCCACTGCCAGGACTGCAGCATCAGCCAACTGTGCATTCCCTTCACTCTTAATGCGCACGAACTGGATCAGCTCGACAACATTATCGAAAGGAAAAAGCCAATTCAAAAAGGCCAAACCCTGTTTAAAGCCGGTGATGAGCTGAAATCGCTGTACGCTATCCGCTCCGGAACCATCAAAAGCTACACCATTACCGAACAAGGCGATGAGCAAATCACCGGTTTCCATCTGGCCGGCGATCTGGTGGGTTTTGACGCCATCGGCGCCCTGAAGCACCCTAGCTTCGCGCAAGCGCTGGAAACCTCAATGGTGTGCGAAATACCGTTTGAAACCCTGGACGATCTTTCCGGCAAAATGCCAAACCTGCGCCAGCAAATCATGCGCCTGATGAGCGGTGAAATTAAAGGCGATCAGGATATGATCCTGCTGTTGTCGAAGAAAAACGCCGAAGAGCGCCTGGCCGCTTTCGTGTATAACCTGTCGCGCCGTTTCGCGCAGCGTGGCTTTTCACCGCGTGAGTTCCGCCTGACGATGACCCGTGGCGATATCGGCAACTATCTTGGCCTGACGGTTGAAACCATCAGCCGCCTGCTGGGGCGCTTCCAGAAAAGCGAAATCCTTAGCGTGAAAGGCAAATACATCACCATCGAAAATATCGACGCCCTTTCCCTGTTGGCCGGCTCACAGCATATCAACGTGAGCGTTAACGCCTGACTGCCTGCCGGATCGCTAATTTCACTCAATTAGTGATCCGGTACGTTACTGCCGCTGTTCTGTTTTTCAATGTTGGGTTACTCTGTTACTGACAGACTGTTGATTTCAGCTGTATAGGAGGCCCTATGGCGAAGTATCAGAACCTTCTGGTGGCTATTGATCCCAACCAGGACGACCAACCGGCGTTGCGCCGGGCGGTATATCTGGTGAAACGGAATGGCGGGCGCATCAAGGCCTTTCTTCCCATCTATGATTTCTCTTATGAGATGACCACCCTGCTTTCCCCGGATGAACGCACCGCGATGCGGCAAGGCGTCATCAGCCAGCGCGCCGCCTGGATCAACGAGCAATGCCGCTTTTATTTGCAGGATGGCATTCCGATTGAAATCAAAGTGGTCTGGCACAATCGTCCCTTTGAAGCGATTATTCAGGAAGTCATTAACGGCAAACACGATTTACTGCTGAAAATGGCGCACCAACACGATCGTCTGGAATCGGTGATCTTTACCCCAACCGACTGGCACCTGCTGCGCAAATGCCCATCACCGGTGTGGATGGTGAAAGACCAGCCGTGGCCGGAGGGCGGTAAAGCCGTGGTGGCGGTCAACCTGTCCAGCGAAGAACCTTATCACGATCCGCTGAATATCAAGCTGGTGCAGGAAACCGTTGAATTGGCCAATAACGTCAACCAAACGGAAGTGCATCTGGTTGGCGCCTACCCAATAACCCCAATTAACATTGCCATTGAACTGCCTGACTTTGATCCCAGCGTTTATAACGATGCTATCCGCGGCCAGCATTTGATTGCCATGAAGGCGCTGCGGCAAAAATTCCACATCAAGGAAGAGTTCACCCACGTGGAAAAAGGCCTGCCGGAAGAGGTTATCCCCGATCTGGCTGAACATCTGGGCGCCGGGATTGTGGTGCTCGGCACGCTGGGGCGCACCGGTATCTCGGCCGCATTTATCGGCAACACCGCCGAACACGTGATAGACCACCTCAAGTGCGATCTGTTAGTGATCAAGCCGGATGATTTCACCTGCCCGATTGAAAGCGACGAGGATGACGAACATGACGACGAGGATTAACCGCTAAGGTTCTTCGCCGGCAAACGGTGCGATAAAATAAAAAAAGCCAGTCAGTTAAACTGACTGGCTTTTTTGCTATCGTATTGCCGCCGTGGACGGAACTTACAGCTCTACTACGTCAAAACGCACGTCAGGGTTTACGTCCGCGTCGTAATCCACTTCCGGCAGGCCGAAGCCGAACAAACGCAGGAACTCCTGTTTGTAGCCGGTGTAATCCGTCAGTTCGCTGAGGTTTTCCGTGGTGATGGACGGCCACAGATCGCGACATGCCTGCTGCACATCATCACGCAGTTCCCAGTCGTCCATGCGGATGCGGTTATGGTCGTCCAGCGCCATATCGCTGCCGTACAAACGGGTGCGCATCAGGCGGTCAACCTGTTCGATACAGCCTTCGTGGATACCCTTTTCCTTCATGATCTTGAAGGCCATGGATATATACAGCGGCATGACCGGGATCGCCGAAGACGCCTGGGTGACCACAGACTTGAGCACGGCCACGTGCGCGGTGCCGCCTTTGGCCGACAGATCGCCACGGATGGCCGTGGCAGCACGATCGAGATCTTCTTTCGCGCGGCCCAGCGTGCCGTGCCAGTAAATTGGCCAGGTCAGATCGGTGCCGATGTACGAATAAGCCACGGACTTGGCGCCTTCGGCCAGCACGCCGGCTTGCTCCAGCGCGCTCATCCACAGCTCCCAATCCTGCCCGCCCATCACGGTGATGGTGTTCTGGATTTCTTCTTCCGTCGCCGGCTCAACGCTGGCGCTGATGATCTGGTCTTTGTTGGTATCAATCGCGGTGGTGGTGTAAACCTCGCCGATCGGCTTCAAGGCAGAACGCACCACTTCGCCGGTATCCGGCAGTTTGCGCACCGGGGATGCCAGCGAATAAACCACCAGGTCAATCTGGCCAAGATCGGCTTTAATCAGCTCAATCACTTTTTCGCGGCATTCATTGGAGAAGGCATCGCCATTAACGCTCTTGGCGTAAAGGCCGGCCTCTTTCGCTGCCTTGTCGAAGGCGGCTGAGTTATACCAGCCGGCAGTGGCCGGTTTGGTTTCCGTGCCGGCTTTTTCAAAGAACACACCGATGGTAGCGGCGCCGCTGCCAAATGCGGTGGCAATGCGGGAGGCCAGACCATACCCGGTAGATGCGCCTATCACCAGCACACGTTTAGGGCCGTTGGCGATAACGCCATGCTCTTTGGTGTAGGCGATTTGGCGGCGAACATTGGCTTCACAACCCACCGGATGAGTGGTGGTACAGATAAAGCCGCGAACCTTAGGTTTGATAATCATAATGGGTCTAGGATCCGTTAAATGGATGAAATCGGGACATAAGATACCTCATTGCGCCCCTTTATTGTGATCTGATGTGTTAGATTGCGCAAATTCTGCGCCATTTTGCGCGATAAACCGGCGCAAATACCGCTGTGGCGCAAAGAAAAATGCCAGCCGGGGAACTCAGGCTGGCATTTGCGGTTAACACTGGCTGTGAAATTACTGCTTCAGAGCATGCAGGATGGCTTCCACGCTCTGTTTGGCATCGCCAAACAGCATCTGGGTGTTCTCTTTAAAGAACAGCGGGTTCTGCACGCCGGCATAGCCGGTGTTCATTGAACGTTTGAATACGATCACGTTCTGCGCCTTCCACACTTCCAGCACCGGCATCCCGGCGATCGGACTGCGCGGATCTTCCAACGCTGCCGGGTTCACCGTATCGTTGGCGCCAATCACCAGCACGGTATCGGTATCGGCGAAATCGTCATTGATTTCGTCCATTTCCAACACCACGTCGTAAGGCACTTTCGCTTCCGCCAGCAGCACGTTCATGTGGCCCGGCAAACGCCCGGCGACGGGGTGAATACCGAAGCGCACGTTAACCCCACGGGCACGTAGCTTCTCGGTGATTTCCGCTACCGGATACTGTGCCTGCGCCACAGCCATACCGTAGCCTGGGGTGATGATCACCGAGCTGGAGTTTTTCAGCAGCTCTGCCACTTCTTCCGCCGTGGTTTCACGGTATTCGCCCATTTCCTCGCTTTCACCGGTTGAAGAGCCATCGGTGCCGAAGCCCCCGGCGATCACGCTGATAAACGAGCGGTTCATCGCCTTACACATGATGTAAGACAGGATCGCACCGGAAGAACCCACCAGAGCGCCGGTGACGATCAACAAATCGTTGCTTAGCATAAAGCCCGCGGCGGCGGCGGCCCAACCGGAATAGGAGTTGAGCATTGAAACCACCACCGGCATATCCGCGCCGCCGATTGACGCCACCAGGTGCCAACCAAACGCCAGCGCGATAACGGTCATGATCAACAGGGCGAACACTTCCAGGCCCACGCTGTCGGTGCGGACAAAAATCACCATCAGCAGGAAAGAAACCACCAGTGCAGCCAGGTTCAGCTTATGACGAGCCGGCAGCATCAGCGGTTTGGATGAAATAATACCGCGCAGTTTGCCGAACGCCACAATCGAGCCGGTGAAGGTGACGGCACCGATGAAGATCCCGAGGAACACTTCGGTCAGATGAATGTTTTCCATCACCGGATCGGCCAGGGTGCCGTGATCCAGGTAGCTGTTGAAGCCCACCAGCACCGCCGCCAGGCCGACGAAGCTGTGCAGCACGGCAACCAGTTCCGGCATTTCGGTCATTTCAACTTTCTTCGCCAGGTAGATACCGATGGAGCCGCCGATAATCATCGCCAGGATGATCCAGCCAACGTTGCCAGAATCCGGGCCAAGGATGGTGGCAATCAGCGCGATCGCCATCCCGGCCACGCCAAACAGGTTACCCTGCTTGGACGTTTCATGGCGCGACAGGCCCGCCAGGCTGAAAATAAACAAAATAGCGGCAACAATGTATGCAGCTGTAACTAATCCTCCAGACATTTGTTACCCCTTAGTTCTTACGAAACATCTTCAGCATGCGCTGAGTGACGGTGAAACCACCAAAAATATTGATACTGGCGATCAGCACGGCGATGAAGGAGAAGAAGCTCACCCAGCCACCATGGCCAATCTGCAACAGCGCCCCGACGACGATGATCCCCGAGATGGCGTTGGTCACGGACATCAGCGGCGTGTGCAACGCGTGGCTGACGTTCCACACCACGTAGTAACCCACTACGCAGGCCAGCGCGAAGACGGTGAAGTGCGACAGGAACTCTTTCGGCGCCGCATCGGCCAGCCAGCCAAACAGGATGATCGCCAGTGCGATCAGGCCATATTTCAGCGCCGGCGATACCGGTTTTTTCTCTTCTTTGGCCACAGGATCAACAGCTGCCGCCTGCGGTTGTTTCGGCTGGGCGGAGACCTGAATCGGCGGCGCCGGCCAGGTGACTTCGCCGGCACGCACCACGGTAACGCCGCGGATCACGGTATCGTCGAAATCGATGTCAATTTCGCCATTTTTCTCTTTGCAAAGCAGTTTGAGCAGGTTAACCAGGTTAGTGCCATACAGCTGGGAAGATTGCGTCGGCAGGCGGCTGGGCAAATCGGTATAGCCGATGATTTTTACCCCGTGCTCCGTCTCGGTGACTTTATCGGCCACGGTCAGTTCACAGTTGCCGCCGGTCTGCGCGGCCAGATCGACAATCACGCTGCCCGGCTTCATGGAAGCCACCATCTCTTTGGTGATCAGCGTCGGTGCCGGTTTCCCTGGGATCAGCGCGGTGGTGACAATGATGTCCACATCTTTCGCTTGCGCAGCGAACAGTGCCATTTCCGCCTTGATAAAGGCTTCAGACATCACCTTGGCGTAGCCATCGCCACTGCCGGCTTCTTCTTCAAAGTCCAGCTCGAGGAATTCCGCCCCCATGCTTTTGACCTGCTCTTTAACCTCTGGGCGGGTATCAAACGCACGCACGATAGCCCCCAGGCTGCCTGCCGCACCAATCGCCGCCAGCCCGGCCACGCCCGCGCCAATCACCATAACTTTTGCCGGCGGCACTTTGCCTGCGGCGGTAATCTGGCCGGTAAAGAAGCGGCCAAACTCATGGGCGGCTTCAACGATCGCACGATAGCCGGCGATATTGGCCATTGAGCTCAGGGCATCCATGGATTGCGCTCTGGAAATACGCGGCACCGCATCCATTGCCAGCGCAGTGACTTTGCGCGCGGCCAGTTGTTCCATCAATGCCGGGTTTTGCGCTGGCCAGATAAAGCTGACCACGGTTGCGCCCTCACGCATTAATGCAATTTCATCTTCCTGCGGCGCATTCACTTTCAGGATCAAATCCGCCTGCCAAACCTCGGCGGTCTCGGCAATGGCCGCGCCCGCGGCTTCGTAAGCGCTATCCTCAAAACTTGCCAGCTTGCCCGCCCCGCTTTCGATCGTGACGGTAAAGCCCAGTTTCAGCAGTTGTTCCACCGTTTTCGGCGTTGCTGCAACGCGGGCTTCATTGGCCAACCGCTCTTTTGGTACACCAATTCGCATAATATTCCCTTCTCACCTGTATTTGATGATATTTATTATCGTCCTACCCATAGCAATAGCACCGGCACGCATCACCCAGGCGATGCTTGTTTACCGGCGAATTCACGTGCCATCAATAACCTACTGAAATTAAGATTGATGATCCATAATTGCTTACGTCTTGGCGTCAGTTTTTACATAAAAAACCACATAATGATATGACGAATCGCAATTTCTGATAAAAAACCTGTGCCGCACGCCACTTTTCTGCGTGATAACCCTATCGGACCGATAACCTCATGGCCCCGCAGGCGGATGCGTCAAAGGTAAAAGTTGGAAATCTGTAGATAACTAATCTTGATAGAGCCAAACAGTTTATTATTGAAACTTATAACAATTTAAACATCATGACAGGAAAACACCGCAAACCGATTTGTCCAGCGTATGCAACAAAATGCTGAGACAGTTACGGAGGTACATGTAATAATCGGCGGCTGAATACCACTCAACAGTTCAGCACGTTATCAATGTTAATGCGCTAGGCGAAAGGATTTTTTATGAAGCTGAAGACCACGATCATCGCGTCTGCCCTGCTCTCTCTTACCGCTCTGTCTGCTCATGCGGCACAGGAATTAACGCCAGAGAAAGCAGCGGCCATTAAGCCGTTTGATCGCATCACCATTAGCGGCCGCTTCAATGCTATCAATGAAGCCGCCGATGCCGTATCCCGCCGTGCAGATAAACTGGGTGCCGACGCGTTCTACATTCAGGACATCAACAACAGCAACAACGGCGGCAACTGGCGTGTTACTGCGGACATCTACCATAAAGATGCCCCGGCGGTGAGCCAGGAACAAAACTATCGCGAATTTAATGGTGTGAAAGAGCTGCCGAAAACCGAAGCTTATCTGCTTGAACCTTACGATACCGTCAGCGTGAGCGGTTTTTACCGCAGCCAGCCAGACATCAATGACGCCATCTCGCGTAAGGCGAAGGAAAAAGGCGCTTATTCGTTCTTTATCGTGCGCCAGGTTGACGCTAACCAGGGCGGTAACCAGTATGTCACCGCCTATGTTTACAAAGCCGATGCGCCAAAACGCGTCGTGCAAAGCCCTGATGCCATCCCGGCCGATTCAGACGCCGGCCGCGCAGCGCTGGCCGCCGGTGGCGCGGCAGCAGCCAAAGTGGAGATCCCAGGTGTGGCCTCTTCTGGCTCCCCTAGCCGCAACGTAGGCCGTTTCTTCGAAACCCAGTCTTCCACTGGCCAACGCTATACGGTCACCTTGCCGAACGGCACGAAAATTCAGGAAGTGAACAACGTCACGGCGGCGCAAATGCAGCCGTTTGATTCCGTCACCTTCACCGGCCACTTCAACAGCATGACGGATGTTTCCACCGAGGTGGCGAAACGCGCCGCGGCCAAGGGCGCCAAGTACTACCACATTACCCGCCAGTGGCAAAACAAGAGCGGCGGCAACCTGACCGTCAACGCCGATCTCTTCAAATAATCTGCAGCGTCAGCCTCTTCTGCGGGCAGGCCGGTTGGCCTGCCCGTTTTTTTCCGTAATCGAATAATGAATAACTTTTTACCCACCCCGCATATTCAATCATTGCATGCTGTAGCCTCCCACCGTAAAATCTGCGGCAAAAATTAGGGTAATCCTCTTTTTAATTGCGAATGGTTATTACTTTGTTGCAACCATTTAATGCCCCGTAGTTGATTATTCTGCATTCAAGGTCTGTCATTGGAAAAAAAACTTGGTCTTACCGCATTAACCGCACTGGTGCTCAGCTCCATGCTTGGCGCTGGGGTGTTCAGCCTGCCGCAGAACATGGCCGCAATCGCCAGCCCGGCGGCACTGCTGCTGGGCTGGGGGATCACCGGCGTGGGCATTCTGTTCCTGGCGTTCGCCATGCTGTTGCTGACCCGGCTGCGCCCCGATCTGGACGGCGGCATTTTTACCTACGCCAAAGAAGGCTTTGGCGATTTGATCGGTTTTTTCTCTGCCTGGGGTTACTGGTTGTGCGCGGTGATCGCCAACGTGTCTTATCTGGTGATTGTCTTTGCCGCCCTGAGCCTGTTTACCGATCGCAGCGGCGTGGTGATTTTTGGCGACGGGAATACCTGGCAGGCGTTGCTGGGGGAATCCTTGCTGCTATGGATGGTTCATTTGCTCGTGCTGCGCGGCGTACAGACCGCTGCCGGCATTAACCTGGCGGCGACGCTGGCGAAGCTGTTGCCGCTTGGCCTGTTTACCGTGCTGGCTATCTTCGCATTCAGGCTGGATGTATTCACCCTGGATTTTCACGGCGTGGCCCTGGGCAAACCGGTTTGGGAACAGGTCAAAAACACCATGCTGATCACACTGTGGGTGTTTATCGGCGTGGAAGGCGCGGTGGTGGTCTCCGCCAGGGCGCGCCAGAAGAAAGACGTTGGCCGCGCTACCCTGCTTGCCGTGCTGGCGGCGCTGGCGGTTTACCTGCTGATAACGTTGCTCTCTCTGGGCGTAGTGCCGCGGCATGAGCTGGCACAAATGCGCAACCCGTCAATGGCCGGATTGATGGTGACGCTGCTCGGCCCATGGGGCGATATTATTATTGCCGCAGGTTTGGTGGTATCGGTCTGCGGCGCCTACCTGAGCTGGACCATTATGGCGGCGGAAGTCCCGCTATTGGCGGCGCAACACGGCGCTTTCCCCAAAATTTTCCGCCGGCAGAATCGCCACCACGCCCCGGCCGCTTCGCTGTGGCTGACCAATGGCGCAGTGCAGGCCGCACTCTTGCTGATTTGGCTGACCGGCAGCAACTATAACGCATTGCTGACCATCGCTTCCGAGATGATTTTAGTGCCGTATTTTCTGGTGGGCGCGTTCTTATTTAAAATCGCAAGGCAACGCCGGGATAACCGCCTGCTGCTGGTGGCTCTGGGCGCATGCGCCTATGGCCTGTGGTTGTTGTACGCTTCAGGGATAATGCACTTATTGATGTCGGTGCTGTTGTATGCGCCTGGGCTGCTGGTCTTTACCGCCGCCCGCCGCAGCCATCAGGCCGCTGAACTGCTAAACCGGTTGGAGAAAGGCGGGGTTTGCCTGCTGCTGCTGGCTACCGTGCCCGCCGGCTGGTTCTTACTGCATTAGTAAAGCTGGCCGGGCAAGCCCCGGTCAGCCGTCCTGACAATGGGTGATAACGATGCGCTCCCCCACTTGAGCAATCACGATATGCGCAGCGCACTCACGCTGAATGGCCTTCAACTGCCCGGCATCCAACGCGTAAGGCAGTTGAATATCAAAGGCCGACAGCCCTTGTTTCTCCGCCAGATCGATCAGCCGCACAATATTGGTTTCATCGCTGACTTGCGTCGAGACCACCTGCAACGCCAGCTCTTTTAAGCGCTCGTTACGCGTTTGTGCCGCCGCAGCGCCACGCGATTTTAAAACCATGCCAAAAATTGGCATCACGCCATAAATGGCATCGACAAAACGCCAATGCTTCTTGCACGATGCGGACAGAAAATCCATGTAATCAAAACAGATTTTCTCACTGTGCTCGACGGATGCAAGGTGACTGCTGCTCATCCCTTCCTTCCTCTCATGGCCAGTGGATACATCCCTATTGGGGACTCAACGCGAAGCCCTGCCCCAAATAATTAGCGTTGCAGGCCGGCGGCAACCAAACAAACCCCGATGGGCTTACTCAAGTAAGTGATTCGGGAGCCAACACACCTGTAACTTGAAGTATGATGGGTATACCTATTTTCCGCCGTATAATGGCATAATTCCCCTACTGTTTGCCAGCCTGCTCAGGAGCTTTATTAATGGAATCACATCACCCGGCCCCCATACTGATTACTGGCGGCGCCCGCAGGATTGGGCTTGCACTCGCCAGGTCATTTTTACAGCGGGATATTCCGGTGATCATCGCTTACCGCAGCGATTACCCTACGCTGGCGGAATTAAAACAGCTTGGCGCCATTTGTATTCAGGGTGATTTTTCCACTCACGAAGGCATCTACCATTTTGCCGGGCGCGTACAGCAGGCCGCGCCCAAACTGCGAGCGATTATCCATAACGCCAGTGCCTGGCTGGCGGAATCATCCGATATGCCGCCGGAACAGGTTATGGCGGCGATGCTGCAAATCCACGTCTATACGCCCTATCTGCTTAATCAGTTGCTGGAGCAGAACCTGCGCGGCCAGGGGCTGGCCGGCGCGGACATCATCCACCTGACCGACTACGTGGTGGAAAAAGGCAGCGATAAGCATATCGCCTATGCCGCCAGCAAAGCCGCGTTGGACAACATGACGCGCTCATTTGCCCGCAAGCTGGCGCCGGAGGTGAAGGTGAATGCCATCGCCCCTTCGCTGATCCTGTTCAACCCGGGCGATGACGCTGCCTACCGCCAGCAGGCGCTGCAAAAATCGCTGATGAAAATCGCGCCGGGTGAAAATGAGGTGGTCAACCTGGTCGATTATCTGTTGGGCAGTTGCTATGTCACCGGGCGCACCCACGGCGTCGACGGCGGCCGCCCGCTGCGCTAAAGGCATGGCGCAGGCCATAGCGGCGCGTTATGCTGCTTACGGTGTCCCTAACGAAACGACGAATAATGCATAAAATTGTTTTTGTAGAAGACGATCTGGAAGTGGGCAAACTGATCGCTGCCTATTTAGGTAAACACGACATCGATGTGCTGATTGAACCACGCGGTGATACCGCCCAGGCGCGTATTGAGCAAGAACAGCCGGATTTGGTGTTGCTGGATATTATGCTGCCGGGCAAAGACGGTATGACGCTGTGCCGCGATCTGCGCCCGATATTCCCCGGCCCGATTGTGCTGCTCACCTCGCTCGACAGCGATATGAACCATATCTTGTCGCTGGAGATGGGCGCCAATGACTATATTTTGAAAACCACGCCGCCGGCCGTGCTATTGGCCCGTCTGCGGCTGCATCTGCGCCAACACGGCAACCAGCCGAAAGAAGCGCTGACGCAAGCCATTACCCCGCATAACACCCTGCATTTTGGGCTGCTGTGCATCGATCCGACCAACCGGCAGGTGACGCTCGGCGATGAAAATATCACCCTGTCCACATCGGATTTTGATCTGCTGTGGGAGCTTGCCACCCACGCCGGGCAAATCATGGATCGCGAAGCGCTGCTGCAAAACTTGCGTGGCGTGAGCTATGACGGGCAGGATCGCAGCATTGATGTGGCGATCTCACGGCTGCGCCGCAAGCTTTACGATAATGCGCTGGAACCTTTTCGCATCAAAACCGTGCGCAACAAAGGCTATCTGTTCGCACCGAACGCCTGGGATGCGGTGCAGTAATGAAAAAACTTTTCATCCAGTTTTTTCTCCTGCTTTTTGTCTGCTTTCTGGTGATGACCATGCTGGTTGGCTTGGTCTACAAGGTTACCGCCGAACGTGCCGGCCGGCAGTCAATGGACGATCTGATGAAAAGCTCGCTGTATTTGATGCGCAGCGAGCTGCGGGAAATCCCGCTTAAAGACTGGAATAAAACCATCGCCACGCTGGATCTGAACCTGTCTTTCAAACTGCATATTGAGCCGCTGGGCAAACAGGCGCTGAGTGAAGATTTGAAAAAGCGCCTGCGGCAAGGGGAGATTGTCGCGCTCGACGATCAATATACCTTTATGCAGCGCATACCACGCAGCCATTACGTTCTGGTGGTCGGCCCGATCCCTTATCTGTTTTATCTGCACCAGATGCGCCTGCTCGATCTGGCGGTGCTGCTGTTAATCGGCATGTCCCTGGCGCTGCCGGTGTTTCTCTGGATGCGCCCGCACTGGCGCGATTTAATGAAGCTGGAAAACGCCGCGCAGCGCCTGGGCGCCGGGCACCTAGATGAACGCGCCCATTTTGAGCCTACCTCCAGCCTCAGCCGGCTTGGCGTGGCGTTCAACCAAATGGCTGATAACATCAATACCCTGATCGCCAGCAAGAAACAGTTGATTGACGGTATCGCGCACGAGTTGCGCACGCCGTTGGTGCGGCTGCGCTACCGCCTGGCGATGAGTAATAACCTGACGGATGACGAACAACAGGCGCTTAATCGCGATATCGGCCAGTTGGAATCGCTGATCGATGAACTGCTGACTTACGCACGCCTGGATCGCCCGCAGGTGGCGCTGAATATCGGGCCGATTGATTTACCCGCCTGGCTTGAGGATAAAATTGCCGATGTGCGCCTGATCCACCCTGACCGCGAAATTTTGCTGGATATCCCGCATCCGGGCAACTTCGGTGGCGCCGATGTGCGTTTAATGGAACGGGTGCTGGATAATCTGGTCAACAATGCATTGCGCTACTGCCGGCAACGGCTGCGCATTAGCCTGTGGCTGGATGGCGATTTGGCCTGCCTGCAGGTTGAGGACGATGGGCCGGGCATCCCACTGGAAGAGCGTGAACGGGTATTCGAACCCTTTGTTCGCCTTGATCCCAGCCGCGATCGCGCCACCGGCGGTTGCGGGCTGGGCCTGGCCATCGTGCATTCCATTGCCCAGGCATACCAGGGGCAGGTTTTTGTTGAGGGGAGCCCGCTAGGCGGCGCCAGTTTCCGTTTCTGCTGGCCCGTGAAACACCCTCTTGGTTTAACCGCCGAGCCGGTTTAACGCCCGCCGGCCGCAGGCACTTGGGAGCTGACTATGACTGCTGCAACATCTTCATCCGCCTATGGCGAACTTTGTACTCTGTTCACTCGCCTGGCGCGTTTTGATCATCTTTCTGCCATCGCCGGTTGGGATATGCAGACCATGATGCCGCCCGGCGGCAGCAAAGCGCGAGCAGAAGCTTTGGCAGAACTCAGCGTGCTGCGGCACCAGCTTTTGTCGGCACAGACAACCGGCGCCCTGCTCGATCGCGCCTGGCAGGAAACGCTAAGCGATGTTGAGCGCGCCAACCTGGTGGAAATGCGGCGCCAGTATGATAATGCCGTGGTGGTGCCGGCCGATCTGGTGGAGGCCAAATGGCTGGCCGGCGCGCGCTGCGAACATGCCTGGCGTGTGCAGCGCCCGGCCAACGACTGGCAAGGCTTTGCCGAAAACCTGCAGGAGGTGGTGAAACTCAGCCGCCAGGAAGCGCAGATCCGTGCGCAGGCCGCAGGCTGCGGCCGCTATGACGCCCTGCTGGCTATGTTTGAGCCCGGGCTGCGCAGCAGTGAGTTGGATCGTATTTTTGCCGATCTGACCACCTGGCTGCCGGATCTGCTGCAACGGGTGGTCGCTAGGCAGCAGCAGGAAGCGGTTCTGGCGCCGCAGGGGCCATTCGACATTGAGCGCCAGCGCCAATTAGGGCTTAGCGCGATGAAATTGCTCGGCTTCAACTTTGACGCCGGCCGTGTGGACGTTAGCGCACACCCCTTCTGCGGCGGCGTGCCGGAAGACGTTCGGATCACCACCCGCTATAACGAAACGGAATTTCTTACGGCGTTGATGGGCATCGTGCATGAAACCGGCCACGCCCGTTACGAACAGAACCTGCCGCGCGAATGGCTGGGACAACCGATTTCCTCCGCCCGCTCCACCGCCATTCACGAATCACAAAGCCTACTGTTTGAAATGCAGTTGGCGCGCACCGAGGGTTTTCTAAAGCACCTGCGCCCATTAGTGGTTGCACAGTTTGGCGAACAGCCGGCGCTGGCTGAAGACAACTTCATCCGCCTTAACCAGCAGGTAAAACCGGGCTTAATCCGCGTTAACGCCGACGAAGTCAGTTACCCTGCGCACATCATCCTGCGCTATGAAATAGAAAAGGCACTGATTGAAGGCGATATCGAGGTGGCGGATATCCCCGCGTTGTGGAACGAGAAAATGCAGCGCTATCTGGGGCTGGACACCGTTGGCAACTACCGTGACGGCTGTATGCAGGATATTCACTGGACCGATGGCGCCTTTGGTTACTTCCCTACCTATACGCTGGGCGCCATGTACGCGGCACAATTGTTCAATGCCGCACGCCAGGCAATCCCAACGCTGGATAGCGATATCGCCCAGGGTAACCTCACCTCGCTGTTCCATTGGCTGCAACAAAATATCTGGCAACACGGCAGCCGCTACCCGACGGCCGAGTTAATCGGCAACGCCACCGGCGAGCCATTAAATCCACGTTATTTCCGGCAACACCTGGAAAGCCGTTACCTGTAATCAAAGACGGTATTCGCCTCCGTAAATACTCTGCGCTATTACATAGCGCAGAGTATCTGGTGGATTAATTTTTAGGTTCAAGACAATGGCTGAGCATTTCAACGAGGAAAAAGAGCGAGAGTTCAAAAATGTAAGTCTGCAACCATCGTCTTTGTAGCTTAATGACCATTGTCACTTTATGATCATCATCAGCAATAATTAACTTATTTTTTAAAAATGCCATTTGATTTATTTATGCGCATAATAATACCTTATTTCAACATCGGTCATATGCATACATGTAGGGTATAATATCATTTGGTCTGCCACATACGGTATTGCCCCCAAAATCTGATTTCTGTAACATAATCTTGAGGAGTACCATCAGTAATAATATTTAGAGTCTTTCTCATCCCTAAACTCATAACATGGCATTCATTGCTGACTTTTAAGCTATGGGAACCGTTTTCAAGGTATGCCGTCACAAACTGATTTTGACGGAGTAGCGCCACATCTTTATTATCAATAGAAACCAAGAATTTGCACACCCCGCCACTTCCACCACCAATAAATTGCTTCAATCGAGTAATGGTGACTTTTGTTTGTTTCTCTGCTGGGTTTGGAACGACCATCTGTTCGTTTAAAACTTTTTCTGCCGGGCCATATGGTCGGGCACAACCAGCTAATGTTAAAACTGCCAATACTAAAACTATTTTTTTCACATCATCACCTATAGCAAAAATAGCGGCCATAAAGATATGGCTAAACAAGGATTACTACTTAGTAAAATTTAAATCGATTATTTTTAAACCAATCTGTTATTACAAGATGTTAATAGTAGCAGTATTTAAAATCAGAATCACCGCCCAAACTCGCTATATTTAAAATATAGCGCTCTAGTCATATCAAGAGATATAATAAGCATCGAAAGCGTGGAGAGTACTTGCCCGCGAACTTAGTCTATCTGACGAAGTGACAATAAAATCCGCTATTCCGCCAATATATCCCCCCCTACCGTCGTACCTCCCTGGCGGTTGGCGTAGGGATGTTACATAGCGCTATATCGCTGCGTCTTTGCACTACTGCTGCAGATTGCTGGTTGTACTGCCTCTAGATGTATGTTGTAACTAAAATCACTGCCGCATTGCTACTTTCCGTTGGCAATGCCCCCTTTAATCTCCCGCCGCCAGGGCGTGTTTAGCAATCATTTCGGCCAACTGCGGCCGCAGCGGCTGCGGCAAATCATGCCCCATGTCGGCGATAATTTGCAGCCTGGCGTTAGGTATCGCCCGCGCTACTGCCACCCCGCCGGCTTTGCGCACCAGACGATCGGCGCTGCCGTGGATCACCAGCGTCGGCACCTGAATACGCCGGCTATAGCGGCGCAGATCTCCGCTGCCTAACAGGGCCGACAATTGGCGTTGTAACCCCTCGCTATCCACGCCGCGTGCGCAGATGCGCGCCACCATGGCATCCAGCTCGTGCTCATCCATGGGATAGGCTTTACTGGCGATCTTGCGCAGGTGCGCCTTGATGTATGCCTGTTGCTGTTCCGCGCTGCCCACCGCCGGCTTTTTCAACAGCAGGTAAAGCAACGATGGCGAAGGCGGCGGCAATAGTGGCTGATTGGTGCTGGAGAACAGAATACTCAGGCTGCTTACGCGCTGCGGATACTCGGCCGCCAACACCTGGGCGATCATGCCGCCCATAGAGCCACCGAGCACATGGGCGCGCGCAATCTGCAAATAATCCAGCACCTGCACAGCGTCCGCCGCCATGTCCGCCAGCGAATACGGTACCGGCGTCTGCCAGCCGAGCTGGGCACGCAGGATCAAGCGCCACAGCGGCAGGCGCCGCCGGCCCTGCGTTTTGCCCGACAGCCCCACATCGCGGTTATCAAAACGAATAACACGCAGGCCACGCTTAACCAGCGCCCGGCAAAAATCATCCGGCCACAGCAACATTTGGGCGCCGATGCCCATGATCATCAATAACGCCGGCGCATGTTCATCGCCCCAATCCTCATAGGCTATCGGTACGGCGCCGCCGGCCGTCACCCCACTGCGGATAGCTATATCAGTCATGTTCATTCCTGTTATCGGCGGCCCAAGGTGGCCAGTAATACAATCATCATAGCGGGCCCGGCCGGTAAAACCCAGGTTGTACATTGGGTTACATACCGAAACCAATAGTTTACGGAAAGCATTGCGGCCGTTCTTTATGATATCCACTCTGGCGCCGGGCTGAAATACCCGCTGCCGCCAGCGGCCATTGCATCAACCCCCGGTTCACCGGGCGTTTTATTATCGGGGGGCATACCCATGCTGCAGCGTTATCGGTTCGAAATCATATTGGTCATTTTGATCGCCTGTGGCCTGATCGCCTTCTTTTTTTATCTTTAACCCCGTTTGGCGTAATGCCGGAATTGTCGAAAAACCATTGCCGGGCACCCGTGCGCGGGTTAAGTTAGCGCGATGAATTTATGGATGTTCTGTCGTTGTCAGGCAAGAGACTTATGCATAAACCCCTATTGCTGTTGCTGTGCGCGTTTCCACTTTCATTATCCTTATCAGCCCAGGCTGACGAATCGCTCGCCGAGCAAACGCGGCTGTTCTTCGGCAAGGACGACCGCGTCAAAATAACGGAAACCAACACCTTGCCCTGGCAAGCCATCGGCCAGGTTGAAACGGCCAGCGGTAATCTGTGCACCGCAACGCTGATTTCCCCACACCTGGCGCTCACCGCCGGGCACTGCGTGCTGGCGCCGCCCGGCAAGCTGGATAAGGCGATTGCCCTGCGGTTTGTGGTTAATAACGAGCATTGGCGTTACCAGGCCGGGAAGATTGAAACGCTGGTGGACAGAAAGCTGGGGAAAAAACTGCAGCCGGATGGCGAGGGCTGGATTGTGCCGCCGGCCGCGGCGGCCTACGATTTTGCTCTGATCCGCTTGAAAGATCCCAAGCCGTTGCCCATCACCCCACTGCCGTTGTGGCAAGGCGACAGCAAAGCGCTGACCCAGGCGCTAAAAGAGGCCGGGCGGTTGATCACCCAAGCCGGTTACCCGGCCGATCACCTGGGCGATTTGTACAGCCACCAAAACTGTAAAATTACCGGCTGGGCGCAACAGGGCGTGCTGTCACACCAGTGCGATACCCTGCCAGGCGACAGCGGCTCCCCGTTGTTGCTGAAAACCGCAGAAGGCTGGCGGCTGATCGCCATTCAAAGCTCCGCCCCGGCGGCAAAAGACCGCTACCGCGCCGATAACCGAGCGCTGGCGGTAACCGCCATCAGCGATGCCCTGCAGGCACTGGCGGCCAGAAAGTAACGCGGCCGGCTTGCTGCAGGCTGCCTTGCGCCTATGCCGATAGCTGATCGATGGTTTGCAAGATACGCTTGTCGGAGATCGGGTACGGCGTACCCAACTGCTGAGCAAACAGGCTCACGCGCAGCTCTTCAATCATCCAGCGCACTTCTTTCACCTCATCGTCCTCCCGGCGTTTGGCAGGCAGCTTGTTGAGCCACTGCTGCCACGCCTGCTGCACCTGCTCCACCCGCAGCATCTGCGCGCGGTCACGGTGCGGATCGATGCTGAGCTTCTCCAGCCGGCGCTCGATGCCGTGCAGGTAGCGCTGGGTATCCGCCAGGCGCTTCCAGCCGTTGGCGGTGACGAAACCGCGATAGATCAGGCCGCCAAGCTGGGTTTTGATGTCGGAAAGCGCCAGCGCCAACGATATATCCACGCGCCCTTTCAAACGCTTATTGATGTTGAATACGGTCGTCAGGATTTGCTCCACCTGTTTGGCGATCTCGACCACCGTTTCATTTAGCTCGGCGCGCACCTTCTCCTGCAACGCGGCAAACTGCGTTTCCTGCCACACCGGCCCACCGTGCTCGGCAACCAGTTTATCCACCCCGCAGGCGATGCAGTCGTCGATCAGATCCAACACCTTGCCGTACGGGTTGAAATACAGCCCCAGTTTGGCTTTGTTGGGTAATTTCTCATGCAGGTATTTGATTGGCGATGGGATATTCAACAGCAGCAGGCGGCGCGTGCCTTGCCACATCATCTGCTGCTGTTCCAGTTCGCTGTCAAACAGGCGGATTGCAACGCTGTCTTTTTCATCGACCAGCGCCGGGTAGGCCTTCACCGCGTAGCCGCCGCGTTTTTGTTCGTAGAACGCCGGCAGGTTGCCAAAACTCCAGACGTGCAGATCGCGCTGCTCCAGCCCGTCATCAGCCACGGCGGAAAGCGTTTGCTGCACTTTATCCTTCAGGCTGAGTTTCAGCGCCGCCAAATCCTTTCCCTCGCGCAGCGCTTTGTTTTTTTCTCCCACCACGCGGAAGGTCACTTTCAGGTGATCGGGCACCTGATCCCACTGCCAGTCATCACGTGACACCGTAACACCCGTCATGCGGCGCAGTTCCCGCTCCAGCGCATCCAGCAGCGGCATGTCCAGCGAGGTCACCCGCCCCAGAAACGCTTCCGCATAGTTGGGCGCCGGCACGAAATTGCGCCGCACCGGCTTCGGCAATGATTTAATCAGGGCGATAATCAGTTCGCGCCGCAGGCCGGGAACCTGCCATTCGAAGCCGGCTTGCTCAACCTGGTTGAGGATCGGCAACGGGATATGCACCGTGACGCCATCGGCGTCGGCGCCCGGCTCAAACTGGTAGCTCAACCGCAGCTTCAGGTTGCCCTGGTGCCAAGCGTTCGGGTAATCCAGCGCGCTCACCTTATTGGCACCGTCTTTGATCAGCATCTCTTTTTCAAAACTGAGCAAATCCGGCTGCTGCGCGGCGGCGGTTTTCCACCATTGATCAAAGTGACGTGCCGAAACCACCTCGTTCGGGATACGACGATCGTAAAAATTAAACAACGTTTCATCGTCCACCAGAATATCGCGGCGGCGCGACTTGTGCTCCAGCTCTTCCACTTCGGCCCGCAGCTTGAGGTTGGCGCCAAAAAACGCATGCCGCGTCTGCCAATCCCCTTCCACCAGCGCGTGGCGGATAAACAGCTCGCGGCACAGCAGCGGATCGATACTGCTGTAATTCACCAGGCGCGCCGCCACGATCGGCAGGCCAAACAACGTGACCTTTTCCGTGGCCATCACCGCCCCCTGCGATTTTGACCAATGCGGCTCACTGTAGCTGTGCTTCACCAGATGCTGCGCCAGCGGTTCCACCCACTCCGGTTCGATACGCGCGGCAATCCGCCCCCACAGGCGGCTGGTTTCCACCAACTCGGCCACCATCACCCACTTCGGCGGCTTCTTGAACAGCCCCGATCCAGGGAAAACGGCAAAGCGGGCGTTGCGCGCGCCGGTGTATTCCTGCTTATCCGCGTCTTTCTGGCCGATGTGCGACAGCAGGCCGGTGAGCAGCGCCAGGTGAACGGCGCGGTAATCGGAAGGCACGCTGTTCACCGGCAGCCCCAGCTCTTTCACCACCTGGCGCAGTTGGGTGTAGATATCCTGCCACTCACGCACCCGCAGGTAGTTCAGGAATTCATTGCGGCAGAGCCGGCGGAACTGGTTCGATGAATGCTCTTTCTGCTGCTGTTGCAGGTAGTCCCACAGGTTGACGAACGCCATGAAGTCGGAGTCTTTATCGGCAAAGCGGCGGTGTTTTTCATCCGACGCCTGCTGTTTTTCCAACGGCCGTTCACGCGGATCCTGAATGGAGAGCGCCGCGGTGATGATCATGACTTCGCGCACGCTGCCGGTTTTTTGCGCTTCCAACACCATGCGCGCCAGGCGCGGATCGATCGGCAACTGCGCCAACTGCCGGCCCTGCGGCGTGAGCTGGTAATGCCCGCTGGCGGCGGTTTTGATGGCGCCAAGCTCTTCCAGCAGGCGCACACCGTCTTGAATATTGCGTTTATCCGGGGCTTCGACAAACGGGAACGCGGCGATATCCCCCAGCCCCAGCGACGTCATCTGCAGGATAACCGATGCCAGGTTGGTGCGCAGAATTTCCGGATCGGTAAATTCCGGGCGGGAGAGAAAATCCTGCTCGGAGTACAGCCGGATACAGATACCTTCCGAAACGCGGCCGCAGCGCCCTTTACGCTGGTTGGCCGATGCCTGGGAAACCGGTTCGATCGGCAGGCGTTGCACCTTGGTGCGGAAGCTGTAACGGCTAATGCGTGCGGTGCCCGGATCGATCACGTATTTGATGCCGGGCACGGTGAGCGAGGTTTCCGCCACGTTGGTCGCCAGCACAATGCGGCGGCCGTGGTGCGATTGGAAAACGCGATTCTGTTCGCTGTTCGACAAGCGGGCATACAGCGGCAGCACTTCCGTGTGCGGCAGATTCAACCGCGCCAACGCATCGGCGGTATCGCGGATTTCACGCTCGCCGCTCATAAAGATCAGAATGTCCCCCGGCCCTTCGCGGCCAAGTTCGTCCACGGCGTCAAAAATGGCCTGTAGCTGATCGCGCTCAGTATCGTCGGCATCATCCACCACCGGGCGGTAACGCACTTCAACCGGGTAAGTGCGGCCGGAAACCTCAATAATCGGCGCGTTGTTGAAATGGCGCGAGAAACGCTGCGGATCAATGGTCGCCGAGGTGATAATCACTTTCAGATCGGGGCGTTTCGGCAACAGTTCGCGCAGGTAGCCGAGGATAAAATCGATGTTCAGGCTGCGTTCGTGCGCCTCATCGATGATCAGCGTATCGTATTGCATCAATAGCCGATCCTGCTGGATCTCCGCCAACAGGATACCGTCTGTCATCAGTTTGACCAGCGTGTTGTCGCCAACCTGATCGTTAAAGCGCACCTTGTAGCCCACGCTGCCGCCGAGCGGGGTTTCCAGCTCATCGGCGATGCGGTTGGCGACGGTGCGTGCGGCCAGGCGCCGTGGCTGGGTATGGCCGATCACGCCTTTCACCCCGCGCCCCAGCTCCAGGCAGATTTTTGGCAGCTGCGTGGTTTTACCCGAACCGGTTTCACCGGCGACGATCACCACCTGATGATCGCGGATCGCATTAAGAATATCGTCTTTTTTCTGGCTGACCGGCAGGCCGGCCGGATAGGTGATTTTCGGGCACGATGCCTGGCGCTGCTGCACCTTCAGGCGTGCGGCGGCGATATCCTGGGTTATTTCGTCGATGACGGCCTGCTGCGCCGCAGGATCGTTTATTTTTTTGCTGCCGTGCAGCCGGCGGCGCAGGCGTTGTTGATCACGGAGCATCAGTTCATTCAACGGGCCTGATAGTGCCGCGAGCGGTGATTTCACTGTCGGTATTCCTTGTTTCTTCGCTGCCCGGATGACGTTTTGAGCAACGTTTTCAAAATGGGATCAGCAATTTTCAGCTGCGGCGCCTAGGGTAGCACATCGCAAAAAATTCCCGTAATCCATCTGGTTAGCGCAAACCATGCTCATTCAATAAAATCGAACGAAGATCTCGAAATATTCCGCTATCTCTGTTGAGGAAAGCTATTTACAGTGTGTTCCATGCAACGGGCATAAGCCCTGATGTCACCGTCACAACTGAAAGGAATTATTGATGAGCAACGTACTGGTTCTTAAATCAAGCATCCTGGCGACCTATTCACAGTCTAACCAACTGGCTGATTTCTTTGTTGAGCAGTGGTCTGCAACGCACAGCGGCGATACCATCACCGTGCGCGATCTGGCTGCCGATCCGGTTCCGGTTCTGGACGGTGAACTGGTCAACATTCTGCGCCCTTCCGATGCGCCGCTCAGCCCACGCCAGCAAGACGCGTTGGCGCTGTCTGACACACTGATCGCCGAACTGCAGGCCAACGACATCATCGTGATCGCAGCGCCGATGTACAACTTCAACATTTCCACCCAGTTGAAGAACTATTTTGATCTGATCGCCCGTGCCGGCGTGACCTTCCGTTACACGGAAAATGGCCCGGAAGGCCTGGTTAAAGGCAAACGCGCGATCATCCTGACCAGCCGCGGCGGCATCCACAAAGGCACGCCGACCGATCTGGTTGAGCCATACCTGCGCCTGTTCCTGAGCTTCATCGGCATCACCGACGTAGAGTTTGTCTTCGAAGAAGGCATTGCCTATGGCCCGGACATGGCGACCAAAGCCCAGGCCGAAGCCAAGGCCGCACTGGCAGAAATCGCCGGCGCCTAACGCCGCCTGTTTATCACCTGCGTTATCCTCATAATAATCAAAAGTGTCTACATTATTGCGCGCCATCAGGCGCGCTTTTTTTATTTTACTTTTTCAACCATTGGCCGTTGATGCCGCGCACATACTCCCCGGCCGGCGCCCGCGCCACCAATTTCTGCCCCGCCATCCGCGCCACCTCATCAAGCGCGATGCTGTTGCTGGCCGCCACCTGCTGGTATTGCTCGGTGCGCCCGGTATTAATACGCTCGACCAGCGCCAGCGTTTGCGCGTCCTGCTTTAGCGGCGCCACATAGCCGCTCAGCGTTTCGCCTACGCGCCCTTGCTGCTTGGCCTCGTTCAGCGTCAGCGCCATTGCCGTGCCGCACACCAACCAGGCCGCCAACAACCACAGATATCGTTTTTTCATACCCAGCCCCTTAGAACAGATCGCTGCGGTTTTTCAGCATATTTTCCACGTCTTTATCCACTTTGATATGGATCTCATGCTCAATCTTGACGTTCATATTAATGGTTATCGGGTCTTTAGGCGTGGCCACTTCAATGCGCGGCACACAGCCGGCAAGGCCACAAACAGAGAGTACGGCAGCCAGCATCGGCCCGGTCACGGTCTTCATTGTTGATCCCCAGATTTTGAGAGGGCCTGCTCCAGCCACTCTTGTAAATTGTCGCCAAAGCGTAAACTACGCCAGAGTTGGAACACGTTTTCCTGATGGCTGTAGTTGAGAATAACCTCGCGTTTGGCGTTTTTCTGCGGGTTTAACCCCTCAATCTTCGCCCGCAACGCCAATTCGCCCAGGTTATTGAGATCGACCCGGGCCTGGGTGCGGTTAATTTCCATATAGCGCAGCCAGTCGATAGCCATGCCGCTGACTAAATTTTTGCTGCCAATGGCATCGGCCATGTCTTTATCCAAACGCAGCGTCAACATACCGGCATTGGCGATCCAGCCGTTGCGCACCAGCCACTGCGGATCGTTCAGGTACAAAGGCAGTTCGCCGTTCACCCGGCCGGACATGGCAAACTGCTTGGGCTTGAGGGCGGTAAACAGCGCGCTAAGATCGATCCGTTCCAGCTTCAGCACCGCGGCGGCGTGCTGCGGCAGGCGCAGCGCCGACAGGCTGATATGCCCGTTCAACATATCGACGCCTACGTTGCTGAGCGTCAGCGGCCGCGCTTCACTGTATGGGTAGCTGCCTTGCAGATCGGCAGTGATATTCTGCATCTGGAACAGGTTATTCAGCGCCGCTATCCGCAGCGCCACCGGCTGCCTGGCGCCCAACTGCCAGATGTGATCCTTCAGCCGATAAGGCAAAACAAAATCCAGCCCGCTGACGTCACCGTCTTGCAACCACAGACCGCCGTTTTTCACCACCCAGTGCCCGCCGGCCTCAAAACCTTGCTCGCGCGCAGCGGAAAATGCCGCCTGGGCATAAAATTCGCCGTTGTTCAGCGTGATGTTGGCGTCTTTAGCCAGCAATGGCTGGAATACCGTCAATGACTGCTTCGGCCACCAGCCCTCGCCGCGCAAACGTTCGCCGTCCCAGCGGCCACGCAGCTTAATCGGCCCAATATCCCGCGCCTGCAGTTGCCCGCGCAACAGGAAGTGTAAAGGATCGCTCCCGGCAAGTTGCAAATCCAGCACCGGCGCCGGCAGGCGCCCGCCGTTGCTGAAACCAATCTGCTCCGCCACCAGTTGCAACGCCCCGCCGAGCGATGGGGCTGCATCACCCCGCTGCCACACCAGCGGTTCACGCAGGCTAAGGCGCGGCGCCGCTACGGTGACCAACCCATACTGCAGGCGATCAAAACCGCTGGAGAGACGTTCGAGCACCAGCGTCGGCCCTTGCCAACGGCCGCTGCCCGCCACATCCCAATTAGCCTGCAGCGGCGGAAGGCGGCCACGGCCCCAATAGCGCCACTGCCAATCGCCGCTGTCCGGCCAGAAATCCTGCGCCTTGCCATCCAGATGCACATGCACCTTGCCCCAGTAACTGTCACTGGCCCGGATTATCGCCTGTAAACGCCCACTGATCCCGGCCAGCGTCACGTTAACCCCGGCCAACGGCAAACGCATCTCTTCCAGCTTCATCTCTGGCGATACATTGCCCCAGGCCCGCAATAACGAACCCGGCTGCAGCGATAACGTGGGGTTCAGCGCACTGCCGCCGATCACACCGGGAATCGACGCCGTGGCGGAAAAATCCGCAAAGTTGGCCTGTCCGGTCAGGCGGAAGGCCAGATCGCTATCAACCAGGCTCAGTTTGCCCGGCCCCAGCGTCAACACGGCGTTACCTTTGCCGTTATGCCCCGCGGTGATCACATTGAGGCGGGCGCTGATCTGCATCGCATCCAGCCCCTCGGCCCAGTTGCCTACCCCGGCGCTGACGCCGCCGCTCAGCGGTTGGCCGGCGTATGGCCAGCGCCACTGCCCCTGGTTGATGTTCAACGCCTGTGCGCTGACTGACCACGGCAGCGTTGCCAGCGGCTGCCCGGCGCCCTTTTCCTGCAGCACCAGTACCCCTTGCTGTTGCCGCCACTGTAGATCCAGCAGCAACGGTTGCTGCAGATACGGCGTCAGCATCTCCCCCTGGAGCGCCCCCTGTTCCGGCAGGCGATCCAGGCTGAGCGGCACGGTCAATTTGCCGTTGAGGTGCAAGGGCTGGGTGCCGCCAGGCGGCATTATCGTGAGGTTGTTCAGGGTGAGCTGCTGTTTATCGTCAAGCCATGCGGCCAGGCTGAGGTTATCGCCCTGGTAGCTCAACTGCTGACCGCCGCTGGCGGCATGCAACTGCAGTTTGCCGGCATACTGTTGCCATGGCAGCAGCGTGAAATGCGCCACGGTGACATCCAGCGCCGGCAACCGTTGCTGAAGCTTGTCGATAGAAAGCGGTTCGCCAGCGTTATCCCCTGCCGGGAGCCTGGCCAGGCAGGCGGTGTCCACACTGACGCGCTCACTGGCCAACAGCCAGCGCCCGTTCGCATAGCCCAGGCGGACCGCGCCCACCGTAGCCAGCGGGCAGTCCTGGGCGCGCAGGCTAAGCCCCGGCAACTGCAGTGCCCCCTGGTGCCAGCGCAATGGGCCGGCCAGTGTGAGTTGCGTGCCCGGCGGCAACCAGTGCGCAGCCAGGCGGGGCAACCAGCGCGGCAGGGTTTGCCACAGCGTGGCCAGCAGGATAGTGCCCCCAGCGGCAACCCCGATAACAATTTTCAGGCGCTTATTCATTAAATAATTGCTTCATTCCTGTTGAAGGCATCACTGTACCCGATGGCCGAAAGTATAATAGTAGGCCACGGCGGCAGTGAGCCTGTCCCTATTCTGGCCGTTATGATGGCATGAATTAGCCGGGGGATGAAGTTACCGGCCAAATTCGGCATTCTTCTTAATATAGGCAGTTAGTCGATAGCAGAGGTGTTAACCTGAATCCCAGAAGGGGTATTCGCAGAGAGAATTTTACATCTTTCGCCCTGGTTGATTAACAATCATAGAAATAGAAATAAAAGCACAAAAACAATTAGTTAACGCATCAATTGTAGGGTTGTAAATTCATTGTCCGATGGTGTGAAACTCATTAAGATGGCCGCAGGATCACAGTGGGAGAAACCACGATGAAATTGGCGATATACAGCACCAAACAGTATGACCGTAAATACCTCGAGTTGGTAAACCAGCAGTTCGGCTATCAACTGGAGTTTTTCGATTTTATGCTCAGCCCAAGGACCGCCAAAACCGCCGCCGGCTGTAATGCCGTGTGTATTTTCGTTAATGACGATGGCAGCCGCAAGGTACTGGAGGAGTTGGCGCAGATGGGGATCAAGATCCTCGCGCTGCGCTGCGCCGGCTTTAACAATGTCGATCTGGCGGCCGCCAGCGAATTGGGGATTAAAGTAGTGCGCGTGCCGGCCTATTCGCCAGAAGCGGTGGCAGAACACGCCGTCGGCATGATGATGTGCCTTAACCGCCGCATTCACCGCGCCTATCAGCGCACCCGCGATGCCAACTTCTCGCTCGAAGGGCTGATTGGCTTCAACATGTACAACCGCACCGCCGGCGTTATCGGCACCGGCAAAATCGGCGTGGCGGCGATGCGTATCCTGAAGGGCTTCGGTATGACGCTGCTGGCTCACGATCCCTATCCCAGCGAACAGGCGCTGGAACTGGGTGCCGAATATGTGCCGCTGAAAACGCTGTACGCACGTTCGGACGTGATTACCCTGCACTGCCCGCTGACGCCGGAAAACCACCACTTGCTGAATGCCGAAGCCTTTGCGCTGATGAAAAAAGGGGTGATGATAGTTAACACCAGCCGCGGCGGGCTGATTGATTCATCGGCCGCCATCGAGGCGCTTAAGCAACAAAAAATTGGCGCGCTGGGCATGGACGTCTATGAAAATGAGCGGGATCTGTTCTTTGAGGACAAATCCAACGATGTGATTCAGGACGATGTATTCCGCCGCCTTTCCGCCTGCCACAACGTGCTGTTTACCGGCCATCAGGCGTTCCTGACGGAAGAGGCGTTAACCAGCATCGGGCAGACCACGCTGAAAAACATCGAGCAGCTTTCACGCGGCGAACCGTGCCCCAATCTATTGAACGAATAAAACCGACGGGGTGCCTGCCGCACCCCGCTTCATGCCCTGCCCGTTAGCCGCGGCAATCAGCCGGCCGCGGAGCACGCTCCCTGGCCCAGCGCCCACTCTTCGCAACGCTTGCCGTTCGGCATCTGGCACATTTTCACCGCATCGCCATTCAAAGAATGAGCGATAGTAGTGACGCCGCCAGCGCGAGCACAGAGCGCACTGGTCGGTAACGTATTAATATTCAGGCTGGTTGCCTTTTGAACGGGTTCATCATTACTGCCGTTGCTGCTACAGGCAGCCAACAGCAACACGGCACTGGCAAACAACCCTCTCGCTACGATCATTCTTCCACTCCCGAACCGATATTACGCTATCCCCGCCAATTAACTTTTCACGATAACCCACGGAGCTAATTTGTGCAGATACAAACTGACCAAGCCAATAATTGGCCAGGCATTGACGTTTGACGATGTGCAGCGTCTAATTTAGACCGATAAATAAATAATGAAAATAGACTTTCACGTTTATTTCGGCACGAAAGAAAAAATAATCCACATAGGTTAAAACGCAGATAATGCCGCTCGTATCAACATATACAAAACTGCCTAGTGCACCGACGCCTTCGACCACAGATTAATCACCAAAACACCGGCGATGATCAACGCCAGGCCGAACACCGCCGGCCAGTCGAGCTTTTGCTGATAAATAAACATCGCGGCAATCGTCACCAACACGATACCCAGCCCCGACCAGAGCGCATACACAATCCCCAGCGGCATGGTTTTTACCACCACGGAAAGCCCATAAAATGACACGGAGTAACCGGCAACCACCAACAGCGAAGGCCAAAGCCGGGTAAAACCTTCCGATGCTTTAAGCATCGTCGTGGCAATAACTTCCGCAATAATCGCCATGATTAAATACATCAATCCAGACATAGGCTTCTTCCATGTGTCGTCATATTGACAAAAAAGGTTCTGCGCTACCGCAACCGTTTTAAGCGAAACCCGGCTGAAATAGCCGTAATACTGGCCCAGTATATTAGGGCAGCGTTAAACTGACGTTAAAGCAATGTGGCACCAACAAAAATTCCGTGCCACTCCCCCCGCCATTCTATTCATTCGGCCACACAAATGCGATAGAGAGCCAATGCGCCACTCTGCTAGACTTCGCCCATTACTGCAAAAGCACAGATCCTTTTGCAGCTTTGCGAGCAATGAAAGGTACTATTAATGATTACTACAGACGGTAATAATGCAGTAGCGTCCGTGGCCTATCGCACCAATGAAGTGATTGCCATTTACCCGATTACCCCCAGCTCCACCATGGCGGAACAGGCGGACGCCTGGTCTGGCGATGGCCGTAAAAATATCTGGGGCGACGTACCACGGGTGGTGGAAATGCAATCCGAAGGCGGCGCTATCGCCACGGTGCACGGTGCGTTGCAGACGGGCGCATTATCAACCTCGTTTACCTCATCGCAGGGCCTGCTGCTGATGATCCCCACGCTGTACAAACTGGCCGGTGAACTGACGCCGTTTGTGCTGCACGTTGCGGCGCGCACCGTCGCGACCCACGCGCTGTCAATTTTCGGCGATCACTCCGACGTGATGGCCGTGCGCCAAACCGGCTGCGCGATGCTGTGCGCCAGCAACGTCCAGGAAGCGCAAGATTTTGCCCTGATTTCACAAACGGCGACCCTTAACAGCCGCCTGCCGTTTATTCACTTTTTCGACGGTTTTCGCACGTCGCATGAAATCAATAAAATCGTTCCGCTGAGCGATGACACGCTGCAGCAAATGCTGCCGCAAGACGCCATCGCCGCACACCGCCGCCGCGCGTTGTCGCCGGATCATCCGGTGGTGCGCGGCACGTCCGCCAACCCGGATACCTATTTCCAGTCGCGTGAAGCCACTAACCCCTGGTACAACAACACCTACCAGCACGTCGCAGACGCCATGGCGAAATTCGGCCAGCTAACCGGTCGCCATTATCAACCCTTCGAATATTACGGCCACCCGCAGGCCGAACGCGTAGTGATCCTGATGGGCTCTGCCATCGGCACCTGCGAAGAAGTCATCGATACTCTGCTCACCCGCGGGGAAAAGGTCGGCGTGCTGAAAGTGCGCCTGTTCCGCCCCTTTGCGGCCGAACACCTGCTGGCGGTGCTGCCGCAAAGCGTCAGGAAAATCGCCGTGCTCGATCGCACCAAAGAGCCGGGCGCCCAGGCCGAACCGCTGTATCTGGACGTGATCACTGCGCTGGCGGAAGCCTTCAGCCGCGGCGAACGCGACACCCTGCCGTTAGTGATCGGCGGCCGTTACGGCCTCTCTTCCAAAGAGTTCGGCCCGGACTGCGCGCTGGCGGTGTTCAACGAGCTGGCGCAGGATAAGCCGCGCCCACGCTTTACCGTCGGCATCTTTGACGATGTTACCGGCCTTTCGCTGCCGCTCAGTGACGAAACCCTGCCTTCGCGCGCCACATTGGAAGCGCTGTTTTACGGGCTGGGCAGCGACGGTTCCGTCTCCGCCACCAAAAATAACATCAAGATTATCGGCAACAGCACGCCGCTGTTCGCCCAAGGTTACTTCGTTTACGATTCCAAAAAGGCCGGCGGTCTGACGGTTTCGCACCTGCGCGTAAGTGAACAACCCATCAATTCGGCCTACCTAGTCAGCCACGCCGATTTCGTCGGCTGCCACCAGTTGCAGTTTATCGACAAATATCAAATGGCGGAGCGGCTGAAACCCGGTGGGATTTTCCTGCTCAATACGCCGTACAGCGCCGATGAGGTATGGGGCCGTTTGCCGAACGAAGTGCAGGCGGTGCTGAACCAACGCCAGGCCCGTTTTTACATCATCAACGCCGCAAAGCTGGCGCGTGAATGCCAACTGGGCGCGCGCATCAACACCGTGATGCAGATGGCGTTCTTCCACCTGACGCAAATTCTGCCCAGCGACATCGCCCTGCAACAGTTGCAGGACGCCATCGCCCGCAGCTACAGCAGCAAAGGCCAGGAAATCGTTGAGCGCAACTGGCAAGCGCTGGGCGCCACCCGCGAAGCGCTGATCGAAATTCCGCTGCAGCCGGTTGACGACAGCAGCCCAATGCGACCGCCGGTAGTTTCCGATGCCGCACCGGACTTCGTCAAAACCGTGACCGCCGCCATGCTGGCCGGGTTGGGCGATGCGCTGCCGGTCTCTGCCTTCCCGCCGGACGGCACTTGGCCAGTGGGCACCACCCAGTGGGAAAAACGCAACATCGCCGAAGAGATCCCAATCTGGCAGCCGAACTTATGCACCCAGTGCAACCACTGCGTGGCCGCCTGCCCGCACTCGGCGATCCGGGCGAAAGTGGTGCAACCATCTGCTCTAGAGGGCGCCCCGGCTTCGCTGCAATCGCTGGACGTGAAGGCCCGCGATATGCGCGGCCAGAAATACGTACTGCAAGTTGCCCCGGAAGACTGCACCGGCTGTAACCTGTGCGTTGAAGTCTGCCCGGCGAAAGACCGCCAGAACCCGGAAATCAAAGCCATCAATATGGCTTCGCGGCTGGATAATCTGGTGGAGGAAAAACAGCACTACGATTTCTTCCTGCAGTTGCCGGAAATCGATCCTGCGCAACTGGAGCGTATCGATATCCGCACTTCGCAGTTGATCACCCCGCTGTTCGAATACTCCGGCGCCTGCTCCGGCTGCGGCGAAACCCCGTACATCAAGCTGCTGACCCAGCTGTATGGCGATCGCCTGCTGATTGCCAACGCCACCGGCTGTTCGTCGATTTACGGCGGCAACCTGCCGACCACGCCCTACACCACCAATGCCGAAGGCCGCGGCCCGGCGTGGGCCAACTCGCTGTTTGAAGATAACGCCGAATTTGGCCTGGGCTTCCGCCTGACGGTGGATCAGCACCGCAAGCGCGTATTGCGGCTGTTGGAAACCCTGGCGCCGCAGTTGCCGGCCCAACTGGTAGCCAGCTTGCAGATGCCGGATATCGCCCCGGAACCGCGCCGCCAGCAAATTGCCGAGCTGCGCGCGCAACTGATTGCCATCGACAGCGACGATGCGCGCCAGTTGGCGACCGACGCCGACTATCTGGTGGATAAATCCATTTGGCTGATCGGCGGCGACGGCTGGGCCTACGACATTGGCTTCGGCGGCCTGGATCACGTGCTGAGCCTGACGGAAAACGTCAATGTGCTGGTGCTGGATACCCAGTGCTATTCCAACACCGGCGGGCAGCAGTCGAAGGCCACGCCGCTTGGGGCCGTGACCAAATTTGGTGAGAACGGCAAGCGCAAGGCGCGCAAGGATCTGGGCGTCAGCATGATGATGTATGGCCACGTGTACGTGGCGCAGATCTCGCTAGGCGCGCAGCTTAACCAAACGGTCAAAGCAATTCAGGAAGCCGAAGCCTACCCAGGCCCTTCGCTGATCATCGCTTACAGCCCGTGTGAAGAGCATGGCTACGATCTGGCGCTCAGCCACGATCAGATGAAACAGTTGACCGCCACCGGCTTCTGGCCGCTGTACCGCTTTGATCCGCGCCGCGCGCAGGAAGGAAAAGTCGCGCTGGCGCTGGATTCCCGACCGCCAAGCAGCAACCTGAGCGAAACCTTGCTGAAGGAACAGCGTTTCCGCCGCCTCAACGCGCAGCAGCCGGACGTCGCCAGCGCACTGTATCAGGCCGCGGAAAAAGAGCTGCAGGAAAAATACGATTTCCTCAGCATGCTGGCTGGTAAAGCGGAGAAATCCACCAGCGAGTAAACCGCAAAGGGCGCGCCGCCGCGCGCCCTTTTTTTATTGCCTGCCGTCGCTACCGCCTTGCAGACCGCCCTCACATTCTGTTCATTCGCTTGCATTAATGGCATAGCCGAAAAGATATACTTGTTCACGTCATTGCGGCCATAAACCCGGATACGTTCATTTCTGCGACCGAGGAGCCAACCCATGATCCATCAGTTAATTTGTATTCCCTATGACTCCGGGCACCCTCATGCCCGGATGGGCGCTGGCCCCATGTACCTTGCCAAATATGGGGCCGTTGAGCGGCTGCAGCAGTACGGCTCGGTTATGCTGCAAACGCTCGACATATCCCCCCGATTCCCGACCGAAATTGGCACCGCCTTTGCGCTGCATCGCGCGGGGGCATCGGCGGTTGAAGCGGCCTTAAGGGCGGGCAAACGGCCCATCGTATTATCCGGCAACTGCAACAGTTCGTTGGGCACGGTAGCCGGCATACAACGCGCCGGCCCAGAGAAACTGCTGGGGGTGATCTGGTTTGATGGGCATGGCGATTGTAATACGCCGGCAACCTTCAACGGGGATTTTCTGGATGCGATGGGAATCAGCACCCTCACCGGCCGTTGCTGGCAGGCGCTTGTCACCACGGTTGCCGGCTTCCGCCCGCTTCCCGATGAAAATGTCGTCCTGGTGGGCGGCCACGGAGCCGATCTGGGCGACAAACGCGTTCTTTCCCAATCGGCCATTGAGCAGATCCCGCCCGATGCGGATATTCTCAACAGGCTGATGGCGGCAATACATCGCCTGACCGGCCAAGGCATTACCCAGATTTATTTCCACCTTGATGTCGATGTTCTTGATCCGACGTTTGGCATGGGGAATGAATTCGCGCCGCCGGGCGGGCTGCGGCCAGAAACGCTGATTCAGTGCGCCGAGTTGCTTTCTGCCCACGCTGCGGTGGCCGCGCTGGGGATCGCCTCTTTTGATCCCGCGCTGGATATTAACGGCACGGTTACTGAGGTTGCACTTGAGGTGATCGCCGCCATAGCGCGTAACGTGCATTAACAAGCGCGCGCTGGGTTACCGATAGCAAAAGGCCCGTATCGTTGCGGGCCTGTCGTGATTAGCGAGCTTAACTTAGTAAGTATGGAAATACTGCTGGATCAGCGCGGGATCCTTGGTTTGGGTCAACGCCGTCATTAGCAGAATACGTGCTTTGGCGGGGTTGAGGGAATCGGCAACCAGGCCGGGCTGGCCGTCATCCGGCGGCACCACACCGCTGCCGGTACGTGATGCCCTGACCACGATAATGCCGGCTTTTTGCGCCTTTTCAATCCCAGCCTTGCTTCTGACAGAAACCGAGCCGGCACCGGTGCCCACATAGATGATGCCATCCGCATGATGCGCGATGGCGGCATCATACATATATTCAGGATCGTCCTGGTAGCCATAGATCATCACTACCTTCGGCAATGTTTTGATATTGCGTGAATCAAACACCGAACGCAGCGTATGAATTTTATCAACGCGGGTTTCAAACTGCGGTTTGCCACCGACAATCACGCCTAAATAGCCTTGTTCCGGCGCCTTGAAGGTATCGAGAGTGGTTGCATTGGTTTTGGTCGCAAAGCGCGCCGCGGCAATGCGGTCATTCAGCACCACCATCACACCACGCCCTTTGGCCGCAGGATCCGCCGCTACCGTAACTGCCTCCAGCAGGTTCATCGGCCCGTCTGCGCTGATGGCCGTCGCCGGCCGCATTGCCGCCGTGAACACCACCGGTTTATTGCTTTTTACCGTCAGGTTGAGGAAATACGGCGTTTCATCTAACGTATCGGTGCCATGGGTAATCACCACGCCATCAACATCGTCGCGCGCCAGCAGTTCATTGACCCGCTGCGACAGTTTCAGGATGATGTCGCTGGTCATGTTTTCACTGCCGATATTGGCGATCTGCTCGCCATCAACCTGCGCCACATTTTTCAATTCAGGCACTGCATTTATCAGCGTCTCAACGCCGATCGCCCCCGCTTTATACCCGGTGGTCTGCGTATTGCTGGCGGCAGAACCGGCAATGGTGCCACCCGTGGCAAGGATCACCACATGGGGTAATTTTGTCGCGCTGAAAGCGCAAGTGGTTATTGTGAATAACGCTACAGCAAGCAATGCTCTAAAATTCATAGTTCAACATCCCCAAAAAAAAGAAACCAGCAAAAACTGGCGGCAACCCTAATGCAAACCCTGCGCCAGAATTTATCGCGTTAACCCACGGTATAATGTTCAAATATCAGACAAAAATACCTTTGCATCATTATTATGCCCCAAATCAGTGCATTGGTGCGCCATGCCGGGGCAATGAGCCGCGCTAACACCGGCACGGCCTGATCAAACCAGGGTAAAAACCGCGCTATTGGCGATTATTGTTCGGCACAAGGTGAGCGCGGCGTAAAACGCGCTGGCATTCGCCGCCGTAATCCGTACCATACGCGGCATACTTTTATACTCGTCATACTTCAAGTTGCAGGTGTGTTGGTTTTCCTACAACTCGAATTATTTAGTGTATCTAGGCTGGCGATTGCCAGCCGGTGAAACCCGTTTTTTATCGTGAATCGAATGGGGCATGATAAGGCGCAAATGATGTCTGTAATTTGTGGCGCACGGATTGAATAATCAGCAGGCCCGGCGACAGGCTTGCACGATGATAGGTTTTGCCCCAACGTTGCCCCTTTGAGATTGAGAAGTTTAAAAATGACAGAAAATCAGTCAGTTACTCCTAAAGAGCAGTATAACCTGAACAAATTGCAAAAGCGCCTGCGCCGCAACGTGGGTGAAGCCATCGCCGACTACAACATGATTGAAGAAGGCGATCGCATCATGGTTTGCCTGTCCGGCGGCAAAGACAGCTACACCATGTTGGAGATCCTGCGCAACTTGCAGCAAAGCGCGCCGGTGAATTTCTCTCTGGTGGCGGTGAATCTGGATCAGAAACAGCCGGGGTTCCCTGAGCACATTCTGCCCGCGTATCTGGAAAATTTGGGGGTGGAGTACCTGATCGTTGAAGAAAACACCTACGGCATCGTGAAAGAAAAAATTCCGGAAGGCAAAACCACCTGTTCGCTGTGTTCCCGCCTGCGCCGCGGCATCCTTTACCGCACCGCCACCGAGCTGGGTGCGACCAAAATCGCCCTTGGCCACCACCGCGACGACATCCTGCAGACCCTGTTTCTCAACATGTTCTACGGCGGCAAAATGAAAGGCATGCCGCCTAAACTGATGAGCGATGACGGCAAGCACGTGGTGATTCGGCCGCTGGCTTACTGCCGCGAGAAAGACATTGAACGCTTCGCGCAGGCCAAAGCCTTCCCGATCATCCCCTGCAACCTGTGCGGTTCACAGCCCAACCTGCAACGCCAGGTGATCGGCGATATGCTGCGCGACTGGGATAAACGCTACCCAGGCCGCCTGGAAACCATGTTCAGCGCCATGCAGAACGTGGTGCCCTCGCACATGTGCGATACCGAACTGTTCGATTTCAAAGGGATCCATCACGGCAGCGAAGTGGTGGGCGGCGGCGATCTGGCGTTTGACCGTGAGGAGCTTCCTCTACAACCGGTGGGCTGGCAGCCGGAAGATGCCGAAGACGCGCCGGTGGTTCAACGCCTGGACGTGCTGGAAATAAAATAAGCCCCGGCCTGCTGCAGCGCGGCGGCAGGCAAAAAAAATGCCGGCGTTTAGGCCGGCATCATACGAATTAAATGTGCTATGCAGTAATTCTAAATAAGAAAGTAAGACAATTATGGAGCGCAACGCCCATCGCTTGACGTTGCATTCACCTGCGAGATAAAGAATGCCGTAGTTTGCCCGGCCAAATATTGATTTTGCTCAATAGAAAACCGAATTATCCCCGCTTTCACTACAGCCAACGGCTGCGTTTCAGCCACCAGGCGACGCCCAGCACCAACCCCACCAGCATCAGGCAAAAGACGGCGAATCCATAGCTATCGGTATTGCCCGGGATCCCACCCAGGTTCACGCCAAACAGCCCGGTCAGAAAGGTGGTGGGCAGGAACACCATCGCCAACAACGACATGGTATAAGTACGGCGGTTCATGGCGTCCGCCATCACCGTGGTGATTTCGTCGGATAACACCGCGGTGCGGGCGATGCTGCTGTCCAGATCGTCCAGCGCGCGCCCCAAACGGTCGGAGATATCCTGCATTCGGCGGCGATCGTCATTTTCCATCCACGGTAAGCGCTCGCTGGCCAGGCGGGAATAGACGTCGCGCTGCGGCGCCATGTAGCGGCGTAGCACAATCAGCTGTTTGCGTATCAGCGCCAGTTGGCCACGCTCCGGGATCTGCTGCTCCAGCAAGGCGTCTTCCAGATCGATGATCTTATCGTGCAAATCTTCAATAAATTCGCTGGCGTGGTCGGTCAACGCATCGGAAATCTCCACCAGCCAGTCGCCGCTGTTGATCGGCCCGGTGCCGCTTTGCAGATCGTTAACCACTTCATCAATCGAGTACACCTTGCGGTGGCGGGTAGAAACAATCAGCCGATCGGTCATATACACCCGGAAGGTCACCAATTGATCCGGCCGCGAGTCGGCATTGAAGTTTATAGCGCGCAGCGTAATCATGGTGCCGTCGCCCAACCGGCTGACCCGTGGGCGGGTGCTTTCACCGGCCAAGGCTTCGCGCACCGAATCAGGCAGCAGCGGCGTGGTGTTCAGCCATTGCGCACTGGCCGGGTGGGCGTAGTCTAGATGCAGCCAGCAAGGCTTTTCACTGGTAATTGCGGCTTCATTATCGATGGGGGTTACACCGCCCTTGCCGTCAAACTGATAGGCATAGACCGCGTCAGAAACCTGTACTGTTCGCCCTTCAATGACATCCATCCGTCATCCCCTTTGTTGTGCCAATACGCGTGAGTCTAGCGTTAATAGCTTACAAATCAAAGACGCAGCTGGGGAGTAATTGCCGATAACGTAACGTGCAATTGCCCCTAACAGCCCGCAGGCCGGCCAGCGCCTTATCAAGCGATAACATAATCGCATCAATCATAATGAAAAAATAAAATAAAAAATTAACATAAGTTTGTTTAACCTCACTTATATGAGGCCTATACTCTATTTAACTACGAGGAGGTAGTTATGTTAAGAGATCACTTGAAAATCGATAAAAGCTGCACGTTAGAGAAAGTACGCAATATTCACCTGCATAACCAAGGCCAAGAAGAAATCAGCGAATTTATTGTGAAAGACGCTTCCGGCAAGCCGGTGGGCAAAGTTTCAGTACACGATCACTTCAGCACCCGCCGTTCTTACCCCACTTCTTACCGCGTGACGCAAACCGATATGGCCGGGCATGTCGTCGTTGATATCATGCCGGATCGGCTCTGATAACGGCACACTGATTCTATCCCCCGCCTCATCCGCAAAGGGGCCGCAATGACCCCTGACGCAGATAAGCGTGCTGAATGAAAAGCGCGTATGCCTTCCAACTTTAGTGCTTGATGATATACATCGTATGGCTGTACGCCACGTCTTCCGGATTGGTGATCGGGTAGCCTTTTACCCAAGGCTTAATCAAACGACCATTGGTATATTGATAAATCGGCGCAATCGGCGCCTGTTCGGCGATGATCTGCTCGGCCCGGTTGTAATCGGCGTTGCGTTCGGCAGGATCGGTTTCGCGGCTGGCCTGTTCCAACACCCGATCGTAATCGGCGCTGCGGAATTTGGCGATATTGCCGCTGTGGCTGGAAGTCAGCAACGAAAGGAACGTTGAGGCTTCGTTATAATCCCCCACCCAAGAGGCGCGGATCACATCGAAATTCCCGCTGTTGCGGCTATCAATGTAGGTTTTCCACTCCTGGTTTTGTAGTTTCACCTCCACGCCCAGCTTTTTCTTCCACATTGAGGCGACGGCGATGGCGATCTTCTGATGGCTTTCCGAGGTGTTGTACAGCAACGTCAGTTTCAACGGATTGCCTGGCCCGAAACCTGCCGCCTGCAGCAGCGTTTTGGCCTGTGCGTCCAGTTCGGCCTGGGATTGTTGTTTCAGCAGGCCGTTGTCCGGCGTGAAGCCGGCGGTAACGTCCGGAGTGAAATGGTAGGCCGGTTTTTCACCGGTGCCGAGTACCTTTTCGGCAATGATTTTACGATCGATGGCATAGGACAACGCCTGGCGCACCCGCACATCGCTGGTCGGCGGCCGTTGGGTATTGAAAGCATAATAATAGGTGCCGAGCTGATCCGGGGTGTACACCTGGCCAGGGATATCTTTCAACAGTTTCTGGTACAGGTTTTTCGGGAAAGACTCGGTAATATCGATATCTCCCGCCAGGTAGCGCTTGGTCGCGTTGGACTCCTGATTAATCGGCACAAAGGTGACCTTGGTCAGCACCGTATGGGCGTGGTCCCAATAGTGTGGGTTGGGCGCCAGCACCAGCTTTTCATTTACCACCCTTTCCTGCAGTTGATAGGCGCCGTTGCCGACCAGGTTACCGACTTTGGTCCAGTCGTTGCCGAACTTTTCAACCACCGCTTGCGGCACCGGGAACAGGCTGAAATTGGCCGTCAGGCTGGGGAAGTACGGTACGGGTTTATCCAACTGTACTTTCAGCGTATGGTCATCCACCGCGCTGACGCCCAGTTGATTAACCGGCAGTTTGCCGGCGATGATATCGCCGGCATTCTGGATGCCGGCCAACTGTGCAAACCAGGCAAACGGCGACAGACTTTTCGGATCTACCAGCCGCTGCCAGCTATAAACAAAATCTTTTGCCGTGACAGGGTCACCGTTAGACCAACGTGCGTCTTTGCGCAGCGTGAAAATGTAGGTCTGGTTATCGGTGGTGCTCCACGCCGTGGCCACGCCGGGAATGATTTTGCCGTTGGCATCCTGGTTCACCAGGCCTTCGAACAAATCGCGCGCCACCTGTGCTTCCGGCAGGCCCACCGCTTTGATTGGATCAAGCGAGGCCGGCTCATCCTTGATATGGCGCACGATTTCCTGCTTGTCCGCCAGCACGGTGCCGGCTGGCACCTCGGCAGCCACCGCGCTGTTGATCCCCATACTAACAAACACCGCGCACAGCGCCATCCGCCCTTTGATTCCCGCCATCGTCAATTATCCCCGTTAACCCTACGAATTATTTATCCTATATACCCAAAATAATTCGAGTTGCAGGAAGGCGGCAACACAGCGAACCCCCAGGAGCTTACTTGAGTAAGTGACTGGGGTGAGCGAGGAAAGCCAACACACCTGCAGCTTGAAGTATGAAGGGTATAGCACAAGATCGGCACCCACTAGCGCTTTAGCGGGGCGTTCAATACCAACCCACGGCAGGCAGCTTAGTCGTACAGGTGAATACTGGCGATCTGGTAGCAGAACTCTTCACCCTCTTCATCATCATAAATGGTGAAGTAGCCTTTTTCCGCCAGCGGGCTTTGTTGAATGTCAATGCGCTGCAACTGCCGGGCATTGATATCGTCATAGCCGTAATCCAGATAAAAGGCAGCGTTTTGGTAGTCAATATGCAGCGTGAATGGATAGTTGGATTCGTCACCGCGGCCATCGTCGTTTCTCACTACGCCAAACCATGCCCCCTGGCGGATCTGTTTTTCATCATCCACACCACACAGCAACGTCAGGCTGTCATTTTCGTTTTCGGTGTAGCGGGCAATTATTCTGGCAATGGGCATAGAACATCCTCTTGATATGGTTAGGCCGATGCCTGGATAGTATAACAACAGCGTCAGCGCATATGGCATCAGCCACACAGTAAACATTATCTGTCGCTAGCGGCACAAGCCTAATACACTGAATAAAATAATTATCACCTTTTCCTGGCGCACGGAGCGATAAACCATGATCCCACCACGCCCGCGCAGTGAACGTGGCCAATTGACCATAGCCGGTGAAAGCTATGGCAAATCGTTATTGGGCGCACCGCTGCTGTATTTCCCCGCGGCAACCGGCACCACCGAAGCCGGTCTGGTGCTGGCCGGTACCCACGGTGACGAAACCGCCGCCGTGGTGGCGCTATCATGCGCGCTGCGCAGTATTGCGCCCAACCAGCGCCGGCACCATGTGGTGTTGGCCGTGAACCCCGACGGCTGCCAACTGGGGCTGCGGGCCAACGCAAACGGCGTGGATCTCAACCGCAACTTCCCCGCCGCCAACTGGCGCTCCGGCGATACGGTTTACCGCTGGAACAGCGCGGCCAAGACGCGGGATGTGCGCCTTTCCACCGGCGGCCGGCCCGGCTCGGAACCGGAAACCCAGGCGCTGTGCCGCCTGATCCATAGCCTGAAGCCGCAGTGGGTAGTTTCCTTTCATGAACCGCTGGCGTGCATTGAAGATGCCGGCAGCTCGCGCCTTGGGATCTGGCTGGCGCGCCAGTTTGCCCTGCCGCTGGTGAGCAGCGTTGGTTATGAAACGCCGGGATCGTTTGGCAGTTGGTGCGCGGATTTATCGTTGCCGTGCATCACCGCAGAACTGCCGCCGATTTCCGCCGACGCGGCCAGCGAACAATACCTTGAGGCGATGGTGGAACTGTTGGCCTACCGCGCCTGACCCCGCTTTCGGCCATGCCGTTAGCGGTTGCAGCCGGTTGATTTATGGCGCAGTTTAACCTGGCGGACACAGTCTATTAGCAAACTTTATATATCCAATTTACCCATGTTGACATAAACTTGCGTCACGAGTAAGCCGCAGGCGGTATTCGTATCGGCTGTGCCCTTTGTTATCAACACCTGTAAAAGGAACCCAGCAATGACCCAGACAGTACATTTTCAAGGCAACCCGGTAACCGTTGACGGTAAACTGCCGCAAGCTGGCGAACAGGCCAAGCCTTTCACGCTGGTCGCCAAAGACCTGTCCGACGTAACGCTGAATAGCTTCGCGGGGAAACGCAAAGTTCTGAACATTTTCCCAAGCATTGATACCGGCGTCTGCGCCACATCCGTGCGCAAATTCAACCAATTGGCCAGCGAATTGGATAACACCGTGGTGCTGTGCATCTCTTCCGATCTGCCGTTTGCCCAGTCCCGCTTCTGCGGTGCGGAAGGGTTGACCAACGTGGTTACCCTGTCCACCCTGCGTGGCGCCGAGTTCAAACAGGATTACGGTGTGGCGATCGCCGCAGGTCCGCTGGCCGGCTTGACTGCGCGCGCGGTGGTGGTGTTGGACGGCCAGGATAAGGTGATCTACAGCGAACTGGTGAATGAAATCACCAACGAGCCTGATTACGATGCAGCGCTGGCGGCTCTGAAATAAAGCGCCAGAAGCCAGGCATTTCTTGGTTTGAATAAACAATAAGCAGCGCAACCGCGCTGCTTATTTGTTCTTATCGCCGCATTGCGCGGCGCGGGGTTATTCTTCGCCGTCGTCTGCCGCCTTACGATTGCCCAACCCATACTCACGCAGCTTGTTGGCGATCGCCGTATGGGATACGCCCAGCCGCTTTGCCAGCTTGCGCGTGCTCGGGTAGGTGCGATACAGGCGCGTCAGCACCGAGCGTTCAAAACGCTTGCTGATATCGTCCAGCGACCCATCCAGCGCCTCATCGCCCAGCGGTATTTCCGATTCAAACTCCGGCAGCACAATATCCTGCGGGCGCAGTTCATAGCCTTCGGTTTGGGTGAGCGCACGGTAAATGGCATTCTTCAACTGGCGCACGTTACCGGGCCAGCCGTATTTGCTTAGAAAGGCATTCAGATCGTTAGAAAGCTTGGGCCGCGCCACGCCCTGCTCGTCGGCAAAGCGCGCCACGAACAGCTCGGTCAACGGCATGATGTCCTGCGGACGTTCGCGCAGCGGTGGGATGTTCAGCGCCAGCACGTTAAGGCGGTAGTACAGATCTTCACGGAACTCGCCGCGCTGCACCAGTTCGATCAGGTTCTTCTGCGTGGCGCAGATCACGCGCACATCCACGTGCACTTCGTGCTCTTCACCCACACGGCGGAAAGTGCCGTCGTTGATAAAGCGCAGCAGTTTGGCCTGCATCCGCGACGACATTTCGCCAATCTCATCCAGCAACACCGAGCCGCCGTTCGCCTGCTCAAAGAAGCCTTTCTTGCCTTCGGTCGCCCCCGGATAGGCGCCTGGCGCATGGCCGAACAGCTCGCTTTCCGCCACGTCATCCGGCAGGGCCGCACAGTTCAGCGCCAGGAAGGGTTGCTTGCCGCGCGGGCTGCGCAGATGGCAGGCGCGCGCCAGGATGTCTTTACCGGTGCCGGTTTCGCCAATCAGCAGCAGCGGCGCGTCCAGCATCGCCAGTTTGCGCGCCTGTTCCAGCACCTGGCGCATTTTCGGGCTGGTGGCGACGATATGTGCAAATTCGCTGTCGTCATTAACCGCCAGATTCTGCAACTGGCGCCCCATGCGCGCGGTGGATTTCAGCATCACCACGGCCCCGACCGTCGCCTGCTGCTGGCTTTCGTCTTCCAGGCAAATCGGCGTGATCTCCATCAGGAAATCCTGGCTGCGGATCACTACCCGCTCGGAGTGCGGCGTACTGTTGCCGGTCTCCAGCCAGCGGCCGAAATTATAACCGCCGATCAGCGCCCCGGCGGTCTGGTTGCGCAGCTTGTCCTCATCCAGGCAAAACAGCGCCTGCGCCGCCGGGTTAGCCAGTTCGACCTTCCCTTTCATATCAATGGAAAATACCGGTTCCGGCATCGATTGCAGCAGCGCACGCAGCGAGCGATGCTCATGCTCCGAAGGCATAAAGCTCACGGTGCGCACATCGGTCACGCCGTCGATACGGCGGATCTCCATCATCAGCGTGCTGAAGGTGTCAAAATCCAATTGGGCAAAATTCAGGTAAATTCGGCCGATCGACGCGATCTCGATACCGCGCAAATCGATATTACGCAAAACCAAAAGATCGAGCAGCTCTCGGGCCAGGCCGAGCCTGTCTTCGCAAAATACTTCCAAACGCATCAGTAAGACCTTCTCTCTGCAGGTGCGGGATAACTGGCAACGATAATACTCTCTCCCCCTGCGGGGAAGAAGCCATCTGTCAGCAAAAGTTGACAGGAATCCGTATTCGCGTGCTTTCCGATGGCTTTTGCACCAGGCAAGCAACAATCGGCGATGATTTACCACACGGCTGGTGGATGATTGCACGGGGCGGCGGTTTTTTAGCGCAACATCTCGCGGGCGGCAAATTAACCTTACGCCGCAGTGTTGGCTGCGCCCGGCCAGGCGCAGCCGGCGGGCTATTTATCCTTTTTGGCCCCTTTCGCCATCACGTCTTTCAACTGGCCGATCAACTGGCCACGGAAATCAGACAGCTTTGGCTTATCGCCATCCAGCCACGGCAACGGGCGGCACAGCTCCATCGCCTTTATCCCAAGGCGCGCGGTCAGCAGGCCGGCGCCGATGCCCTGCGCCGCCCGCGCAGAAAGGCGTGCCGCCAGATCCTGCGATACCCAGTCCATCCCCACTTCTCGCACCAGCTCCGAAGCGCCGGCAAAAGCGATGTTGAGTAACACCAGCCGGAACAGACGGATACGGCTGAAATAGCCCAGCTCAATGCCGTATATCGCCGCGATACGGTTAATCAAGCGGATATTGCGCCAGGCGATAAACGCCATGTCCACCAGCGCCAGCGGGCTGACGGCGATCATCAGCGTCGATTCCGCCGCCGAGCGGCTGATTTCCCGCCGCGCCTGTTCGTCCAGCACCGGCTGCACCAGGCTGGCGTACAGCGCCACCACTTCACGATCGTTTTGCGTTTCATGCAGCGATGCCTGCCAGCGCTGCAAGGCCGGGTGGCCCTGATCCAGGCCGGCCTGGCGCGCCAGTTTCTCGCAAAACGCCCGCCCCTGGCCCAGGCCGTGGCTGTGCAGCAATTCACGCGCCACGTCACGCTCCTGCGCGCGCTGGCGCAGGCGGTACAGGCGGCGCCATTCGGTCGCCAGCGCCCCCACGCCGGCAAAGACGATCAAACCGCCGGCGACGCCGCCGCCAAGGGCAATCCAATCCTGCTGTACCCAGGCGTTATGCAGCCACTGCACGCCCTGCGCCACCACGCTGACGCCGAACAGCGCCAGCCCGGCGTTAACCATCTTGCGCCACAGGCTGCGTTTAGGTTTCAGCGCCGCGTTAACGATGCCTTCAGCGCGCCCTTCCTCATCCTCCAGTTGGCGTTCCGGCTCAGCCGGGTGAAAATATTCCGCCTGGCGTTCGTCAAAGGTCAGGCCCGAACGGAGCGGCGGTTCTTGCGGCGGCTGCAACGGCGTTTCGAAATCAATACGGGGTTTCAATGGTTCGCTCATCGCAACTTATCTCCCAGTAAAAACGCCATCACGGCATCCAGCCGGATATGCGGCAACGGACTATCCGGGCTCATCGGGCGTGGACGAAAGGCGTCAAAGTGGAACCCCTGATTTTGCCAAAACGGCAGCCCCGGCAAACGGGCCGGCACTTCGCCGGGAAAGACCGTCAGCGGCGCGCCGTCTGCCAGGCGGTTGCCTTTCAGCGCCGGAATAAGCTGGCCCTGATACTCCACCATGCCGCTTTCGGTCGCCTGCACCGAAGCCAGGCCGACGCAGTCCATACTGATGCCTTCAAAGGCGGCGTTTTGCCACGCTTCCTGCACCAGTTGCTGCAACAGCGAAACCAGGTTGGCGTGCTGATCGGCAGTGATGTGGTCGGCCTTGGTGGCAGCGAACATCAGCTTGTCGATGGTGGGAGAAAACAGACGGCGGAACAGGGTGCGTTTGCCATAGTGGAAACTTTGCATCAGTTGGGTCAACGCCAGGCGCATATCGTTGAACGCCTGTGGCCCGCTGTTGAGCGGTTGCAGGCAATCGACCAAGACGATCTGGCGATCAAAGCGCACAAAGTGCTCTTTATAAAAATCTTTAACGACCGACTGGCAATAGTAGTTAAAGCGGGTGCGCAACATCCCGAAATTACTCTGTTTATCCGCCTGGGCCAGCTTCGTTTCGCCGCTGTCATCAATATTCGGCCACGGGAAAAACTGCAACGCCGGCGCGCCGGCCATATCCCCCGGCAGCACAAAGCGCCCGGGCTGGATAAAATGCAGCCCTTCGGCTTTGCAGCGCAGCAGGTAGTCGGTATAAGCCTGGGCAATCGCCGCCAGCCGGTTTTCGTCGGCGGGCGCCAGCGGATCGAGGGTTTGGCACAGCGCCAGCCAGGGTTTGGCCCATTCGGCGCGCTCGCCCTGCAACAGCCCGGCCATCTGGCGCGACCAGGCCAGGTAATCCTGCTCCAGCATCGGTAAATCGAGCAGCCATTCGCCGGGGTAATCGACAATTTCCAGGTAGAGGGTGGATGTCTCTTTGAAATGTCGCAGCAGCGAATCAGTGGAGCGGTAGCGCAGTGCCAGGCGGATCTCGCTCACGCCGCGCGTCGGCGTCGGCCAGCTCGGCGGCACGCCGTACAGTTGCGCCAGCCCTTCATCATAGGTAAAGCGTTGGATGCCCAGATCGCGTTGCGGAATGCGTTTCACGCCCAGCAAGCGCTCCTCGCGCGCGGGGGAAAACAGCGGCAAGCGCGCGCCGCTGTGAATATGCAGCAATTGGTTGACGAATGCGGTAATAAAGGCCGTTTTGCCGCTGCGGCTCAGGCCGGTGACGGCCAAACGCAGGTGGCGATCCATCCCCCGGTTGACCAGTGCCGTTAACTCATTTTGCAGTCGTTTCATTATTCTCCTTGGCAAAGCGCCCAAAGGCCTTGGTTAACCCTTTGCGAAACATCGGTTCCAGTATCATAGCCAGGATCAGGCGCAGCGGCTTGCGGCTAACGGTTTTCAGCAGCCATGAGGTGGCGCCCGCCGGCCCATAGCTCATTAGCGCTATGATGAGCACTTTCGCCAGTGTCTTCAACACTGCACCTGCCCCTTGTTTAAATGCATGCGATTTTGGGGCGTTCGCGCTTAAAGTTTTCGTCATTATGCTTGCCCTCCGGCATTAGATATGGGGAATACAGGCGCACCTTTGGCCCGCCATCCGGCATGATGCGGGCCTTTGATGGTAGGCGGGTTACAGGTTGCGAAAGCGGCTGCGCACGCCGAAGGCGTCGGAAGTGACATAACGCTCAATCTGGCGCAGCTGTTGTTCGCCGCTGCCCAACTCATACTCCAGTTGGTCCAGCAACTGGCGCGGCGTTTTCTGCTGTTCGCCGGCAAAGCTGCTGGAGGGCGCTTCGTCCAGCACAAACGCCAGTACGATATAGGCCACCACGGTAAAGAAAAACAGCCCGAAAAACAGCGACAGCACCACGATCACGCGAATCAACCGCACCGGCACGTCCAGATAGTGTGCCAGGCCGGCGCAAACCCCTTTCAGCATGCCCTCTTCCGGCACGCGATACAGTTTCTTACTGCCCAACGGATTGCTCATTAAGACTGTCTCCAGTTCGGGTGTTCTGCATCCAGAATTTCTTCCAGCGCCTGAATGCGTTCACGCATACGTTTGGCGTTGTCCGTCAGTTGCGCCAGGCGTTGCATTTCCTGGCCGCTGAGTTGGATACCGTTCTGCTGGCGATTGCTGTAATGCAGCCAAAGCCAAATCGGTGCGACAAACAACACGAAAATTGTCAACGGGATGGCAAGTAACAAGGCAGTCATTGGTTTTCCTTCTTATTCATTTTGATTGGGCGGCCACACTCACTGTGGCCACGCCGCTACATTACTCTGAACGGTTCATTTTTGCTTTTAGCGCCGCCAACTGTTCACTGATGGCGTCATCCGCTTTCAGTTCAGCAAACTCCTGATCGAGCGATTTCTTTTTACCGATGCTGACGCTTTCCGCTTCGGCTTCCATATGGTCGATGCGGCGTTCGAACTGCTCAAAACGCGCCATCGCTTCATCCAGCTTGCCGCTGTCCAGTTGGCGGCGCACGTCGCGTGAAGAAGACGCCGCCTGGTGGCGCAACGCCAGCGCCTGTTGGCGGGCGCGGGTTTCGGTCAGCTTGTTTTCCAGCTCGCCGATCTCGCCTTTCATGCGGCTTAGGGTTTCCTCCACCGCGGCCACTTCGCTGCTGAGCGTGGTAATCAGATCGGCGACCTTTTGTTTTTCGATCAGCGCCGCGCGGGCCAAATCTTCCTTATCCTTGCGCAACGCCAGTTCGGCCTTGTCCTGCCAGTCGCTGAGCTGGGTTTCCGCCTGCTCAATACGGCGCAGCAGGTGTTTTTTCTCTGCCAGCGCCCGGGCCGAGGTTGAACGCACTTCAACCAGCGTATCTTCCATCTCCTGGATCATCAGGCGCACCAGTTTTTGCGGGTCCTCCGCCTTATCCAGCAGCGTGTTGATGTTGGCATTCACGATATCGGCAAAACGAGAAAAAATACCCATAATTCACTTCCTCTTTGTTTCTGGCGGCGTCTACAGCGCCACATGAGTTGGTACAGCTTGCTACTGGATTAATCAAAACCCGTGCCAACTTTTATTACATTGAAATTTAAGGAATATTTATTTTTGACTCTCTGGCAGCATGCTGTAGAGTGAGTATTTTCACCAAACATTGGCGAATTTCATCATGACTACACCGATCGAAAACCTGCTGGGCGAGGCCAACTCATTTGTCGAGGTGCTGGAACAGGTTTCGCAACTGGCCAAACTGGATAAGCCGGTGTTGGTGATTGGCGAGCGCGGCACCGGTAAAGAGCTTATCGCCCACCGGCTGCATTACCTTTCCAACCGCTGGCAGGGGCCGTTTATTTCACTTAATTGTGCGGCGCTCAATGAGAACCTACTGGATTCCGAACTGTTCGGCCACGAGGCGGGCGCCTTTACCGGCGCACAAAAGCGCCACCTGGGGCGTTTTGAACGCGCCGATGGCGGCACGCTGTTTCTTGATGAGTTGGCAACCGCGCCGATGCTGGTGCAGGAAAAGCTGCTGCGGGTGATTGAATACGGCCGGCTGGAGCGCGTGGGCGGCAGCCAGCCGTTGCAGGTGGACGTGCGGCTGGTTTGCGCCACCAATGACGATCTGCCTGCGCTGGCCGCGCAGGGCAAGTTCCGCGCCGATCTGCTCGATCGGTTGGCGTTCGACGTGGTGCAATTGCCGCCGCTGCGCCAACGCCAGCAGGACATCATGTTGCTGGCGGAGCATTTCGCCATTCAGATGTGCCGTGAGCTTTCGCTGCCGCTGTTCCCGGGGTTCACCGCCAGGGCGCGTGCCACGTTGCTGGGCTATGGCTGGCCCGGCAATGTGCGCGAGCTGAAAAACGTGGTTGAACGCTCCGTTTACCGCCATGGCACCAGCGACAGCGAGCTGGACGAGATCGTCATCAACCCGTTCGCCCGGCACGATACGCCGCCGCCAGCCGCCCAAAGCGAACCAAATAGCCACCTACCCGCGCTGCCGCTGGATTTGAAAGTCTGGCAGTTGGAGCAGGAAAAGGCGCTGTTGGAAACGGCGCTGAAACAGGGCCGTTTTAACCAGCGCAAAGCGGCCGATCTGCTCGGGCTGACCTACCACCAACTGCGCGGAATGTTGAAAAAACATGCGTTAGTGCAAAACGGCCATGAAGAAGAAGACGGACAAATGGCGGGTTAATAGTCGGCGGGCAAAAAAAAAAGCCAGCACCCGAGCTGGCTTAAAAAACACTGGAAGCAATGTGAGCAATGTCGTGCCTTCCACAAAAAGCAACGAGGCGTTACCTTCCGTGAAGTGCAAGGTGATGATAATGGTTATCAGTATCAGCTGTAAAGTGCTTTGTTGAGAATTTTTCTCATTACCATATCAACATTGTGCGTTCTCCCCCCGGTAACGGGGGATCTGCAAATCCGTTACGCATTCAAAGGCGGGTAATCGTGCCCGATACGCCGCGGATTTGGCCTGCGGCGCTTGCCATGAAAACGCCCGCCGGCCAAAACCGGCGATTGCCCACTGCAATCTGCCGCAGAGTTGGCCAAAAAGTAGAAAATTCAACCATTTTTCGCAAGGAATTGGGTCGCTCGCCAGAGTACGGTACACTATCGCCATTGCTTAATAACTCATGAAGCGTCTATGCGTGCTTTACCCCTTTGGATACTGTCGTTGAGCTGCCTGGCAGGCTCCGCCATCGCCTCAACACCCGCTGCCCCTGCCGCCGCAGCGCCGCTGCCGGATATCCGCCAAAGCGGCTTTGTTTATTGCGTCAGCGGCATACTCAATACCTTCAATCCGCAGATGGCCAGCAGCGGCCTGACGGTCGATACCCTGGCGGCACAGCTGTACGATCGCCTGCTGGATGTCGATCCTTACACCTATCGCCTGATCCCTGAACTGGCGCAAAGCTGGGAAGTGCTGGATAACGGCGCCGCCTACCGTTTCCACCTGCGCCGTGACGTGCCGTTCCAGACCACCGCTTGGTTTACGCCAACGCGCCTGATGAACGCCGACGACGTGGTATTCAGCTTCGAGCGCGTATTCGATCAAAAACACCCGTATCACAACGTCAATGGCGGCGAATACCCGTATTTTGACAGTCTGCAGTTTGGCGATGCGATCCAGAGCGTGAAAAAGATTGATGACTATACCGTTGAGATCCGCCTGCAGGCGCCGGACGCCTCATTCCTGTGGCATATCGCAACCCACTACGCGCCGATTCTCTCGGCCGAATATGCCGGCGCGCTGACCAAACGGGATAAACAGCCGCTGATCGACCGTGAGCCGGTCGGCACCGGGCCATTTATGCTCAATGAATACCGCTCCGGGCAATATATTCGCCTGGCGCGTAATCAGGCCTATTGGAAAGGCCTGCCGCGCATGGCGCAGGTGGTGATCGATCTGGGCGCCGGCGGCACCGGGCGCTTGTCCAAACTGTTAACCGGCGAGTGCGACGTGCTGGCCTACCCGGCGGCCAGCCAGCTGTCGATCCTGCGCGACGATCCACGCCTGCGCCTGACGCTGCGCCCGGGGATGAACATTGCTTACATGGCCTTTAACACGGAAAAACCGCCGTTTAACAATGTGAAAATCCGCCGGGCGGTTGCGCTGGCCATCAATAACCAGCGCCTGATGCAATCCATCTATTACGGCACGGCGGAAACCGCAGCTTCGATTCTGCCGCGCGCCTCCTGGGCCTATGATAACGATGCGCACATCACCGAATATAACCCGGCGCTGGCCCGTGAGATGCTGCGCCAGGCCGGTGCAGAACAACTGCACTTAAAGCTATGGGTGCCGACCGCTTCACAGGCTTATAACCCAAGCCCGCTGAAAACCGCCGAACTGATCCAGGCCGATCTGGGCCAGGTCGGCATCCGGGTTGATATCGTGCCGGTGGAAGGCCGCTTTCAGGAAGCCCGCCTGATGGAGCGCAACCACGATTTAACCCTGACCGGCTGGGCCACCGACAGTAACGATCCGGACAGTTTTTTCCGCCCGCTGTTAAGCTGTGCGGCAATCCGTTCGCAAACCAACTATGCTCACTGGTGCAACCCCGCATTTGATGAGCTGCTGCAAAACGCCCTGCTGTCGCAACAGTTGTCACAGCGGATCGACAGCTACCAGCAAGCGCAAAAAATTCTTGAGCAAGAGCTACCGGTATTGCCGTTGGCCTCTTCGCTGCGCCTGCAGGCCTACCGCTATGATATCCGCGGGCTGGTGCTAAGCCCATTCGGCAACGCGTCGTTTGCCGGGGTGTACCGTGAATCTGACGAGGGGGCGAAAAAGTGATTATCTTTACCTTGCGCCGCCTGCTGCTGCTGGTGATCACACTGTTCCTGCTCACGCTGGTTAGCTTTAGCCTCAGCTACTTTACGCCGCATGCGCCGCTTAGCGGCGCCGGGCTGTGGGATGCCTACCGCTTTTACCTGGTCAGCCTGCTGCATTGGGATTTTGGCGTTTCCAGCATCAATGGCCAGGCGATCAACGCTCAACTGCGCGAAGTGTTTCCCGCCACCATGGAACTGTGCCTGTTGGCCTTTACCCTGGCGTTGTTTATCGGTATCCCGCTGGGCATTATCGCGGGCGTGATGCGCGGAAAATGGCAGGATACCGCCATCAGCACCTTCGCACTGATCGGCTTTTCCATGCCGGTATTCTGGCTGGCGCTATTGCTGATGCTGTTTTTCTCGCTGCACCTTGGCTGGCTGCCGGTTTCCGGGCGTTTTGATTTGCTATACCAGGTGCAGCCCGTAACCGGCTTTGCCCTGATCGACGCCTGGCTGTCGGATTCGCCGTACCGCACGGAAATGATCGCCAGCGCCCTGCGCCATATGGTGCTGCCGGTGGCCGCGCTGGCGGTGGCGCCGGTAACGGAAGTGATACGCCTGATGCGCATCAGCACCGACGATGTCAGCGACCAGAACTATATCAAAGCGGCCGCCATTCGCGGCCTGTCGCGCTTCACTATTATCCGCCGCCACGTGCTGCACAATGCGTTACCGCCGATCATTCCCAAGCTGGGGCTGCAATTTTCCACCATGTTGACGCTGGCGATGATTACCGAAGTGGTTTTCAGTTGGCCTGGGCTTGGGCGCTGGCTGGTAAACGCCATCCGCCAACAGGATTTTGCGGCGATTTCTGCCGGCGTGATGGTGATCGGCATGCTGGTCATCACCATCAACGTGCTGTCAGATATTTTGGGCGCTGCAACTAACCCGCTGAAACATAAGGAATGGTATGCCCTTCGATAACGTATACCGCGAAAAGAAAATGCCCAGCCCGCTGCGCTATACCTGGCGGCTGTTTTACGGCGATGCGCTGGCCATGATCGGCTTTTACGGCGTCATCCTGCTTTTGCTGCTGTCGGTTTTCGGCGGTTGGCTGGCGCCTTACGCGCTCGATCAGCAATTTCTTGGCTACCAACTGTTGCCGCCTTCCTGGTCGCGCCATGGCAATGTTTCTTTCTTCCTCGGCACTGACGATCTGGGCCGCGATATCCTCAGCCGCCTGCTGACCGGCACCGCCGCCACCTACGGTTCCGCGTTGATCGTCACCGTGGCCGCCGCCTGTTTCGGCGTGGTTCTTGGCGTCTTCGCCGGCGTTACCCACGGCCTGCGTTCGGCGGTGCTCAACCATATTCTTGATACCCTGCTCTCCATCCCTTCGCTGTTGCTGGCGATCATTGTGGTGGCGTTTATCGGGCCGGCGTTACCGCACGCCATGCTGGCGGTGTGGCTGGCGCTACTGCCGCGCATGGTGCGCACCATTTACAGTGCGGTGCATGACGAGCTGGAAAAAGAGTATGTGATCGCCGCGCGCCTGGACGGCGCCTCAACCCGACAGATACTGTGGTATGCCATTTTGCCGAACATTGCCGCCGTGCTGGTGACCGAATTCACCCGCGCGCTGTCAATGGCCATTTTGGATATCGCCGCGCTGGGTTTTCTCGATCTCGGCGCGCAGTTGCCTTCCCCGGAATGGGGAGCCATGCTGGGTGATTCGCTGGAACTGGTGTACGTTGCGCCTTGGACGGTGATGCTGCCAGGCGCGGCGATCCTAATTAGCGTGCTGTTGGTTAACCTGTTGGGCGATGGTATACGCCGGGCAATTAATGCGGGAGTGGAATAATGCCGTTACTCGATATCCGCAATCTGACCATTGAGTTTATGACCGCCGAAGGGCCGGTCAAAGCCGTCGATCGCGTCAGTATCACGCTCACCGAGGGCGAAGTGCGCGGCCTGGTCGGGGAGTCCGGCTCCGGCAAAAGCCTGATCGCCAAGGCCATCTGTGGCGTGACCAAAGACAATTGGCGGGTGACCGCCGATCGCATGCGCTTTAACGACATCGATCTGCTCCAATTGACGCCGCGCGAGCGGCGCAAACTGGTCGGCCACAATGTTTCCATGATCTTTCAGGAACCACAGTCCTGCCTGGATCCTTCTGAAAGCATCGGCCGGCAGTTGGTGCAAGCGATCCCCGGCTGGACGTATAAAGGCCGCTGGTGGCAACGCTTCCATTGGCGCAAACGCCGCGCCATAGAGCTGTTGCACCGCGTCGGCATCAAAGATCACCAGGACATCATGGGTTCTTTCCCCTACGAACTGACCGAAGGGGAATGCCAAAAGGTGATGATTGCCATCGCGCTGGCCAACCAGCCGCGGCTGTTGATCGCCGATGAGCCGACCAACGCCATGGAACCGACCACCCAGGCCCAAATTTTCCGCCTGCTGGCGCGGCTCAACCAGAACAACAACACGACGATTTTGCTGATTAGCCACGATCTGCAAATCATGAGCAAATGGGCGAACCGGGTAAACGTATTGTACTGCGGCCAAACGGTAGAAAGCGCCCAGTGCGAGGATTTGCTGGCCGCGCCGCATCACCCGTACACGCAGGCGTTGATCCGCGCCATGCCGGATTTTGGCCGTTCGTTGCCGCATAAAAGCCGGCTGAACACCTTGCCGGGGGCGATCCCCTCGCTGGAACACCTGCCGATTGGCTGCCGCCTGGGGCCGCGCTGCCCTTATGCACAGAAAAAATGCATCGAAGCGCCGCAGTTGCGCCCGGTCAAAACCCACCTTTTTGCCTGCCACTTCCCGCTGAATATGGAGGATAACTAAAATGGAAACGCTGTTGGAAGTGCGCAATCTGACCAAAACCTACCGCTACCGCACCGGGCTGTTCCGCCGCCAGCATGTGGAAGCGGTGAAATCCGTCAGCTTTACCCTGCGCGAAGGCCAGACGTTGGCGATCATCGGTGAAAACGGCTCGGGGAAATCCACGCTGGCAAAGATGCTCTCCGGCATGATTGAGCCCAGCGAGGGGGAACTGCTGATCGACGATCATCGCCTGGAATATGGCGACTATCGCTACCGTAGCCAGCGCATTCGCATGATTTTCCAGGATCCCAGTACGTCGCTCAATCCGCGTCAACGTATCGGCCAGTTGCTGGACGCTCCGCTGCGCCTGAATACCGATTTGGACAGCGCCGCGCGTGAACAGCGCATCAATCTCACGCTGCGCCAGGTAGGGATGCTGCCGGATCACGCCTATTACTATCCGCATATGCTCGCTTCCGGCCAGAAACAGCGCGTTGCCCTGGCGCGTGCGCTGATCCTGCAACCGAAAGTGATCGTGGCCGATGAGGCGCTGGCCGCGCTCGATATGTCAATGCGTTCGCAGATCATTAACCTGATGCTGGAACTGCAGGAAAAACACGGCATCGCCTATATCTACGTGACCCAGCACCTTGGCATGATGAAACACATCAGCGATCAGGTGCTGGTGATGCACGAAGGCGAGGTGGTGGAACGCGGCAGCACCGCAGATGTGTTGGCCGCGCCACTGCACGATCTCACCAAGCGTCTGATCGCCAGCCACTTTGGCGAGGCGCTGACCGCAGACGCCTGGCGGCGTGACGGCGGCCGCTTCTGATTGCCCAGCCGCAAACCGCGCCCTGATGGGCGCGGCAACCCCATCCTGCACGTGACGTTATCCATTAAACTCAAATGTAAATTACTTTTTAATATATCTCAGTATATTTTATTCACTTTAGTTATTTATTAGCACGTAACATTATTTTATCTCGCCATAACTATCGGTGAAGATATCCTGCACGAAAAGTCCACTCTTCAACAGGATATCAATCTGATGGGAAAGCAAGAGCACTGCCGGCCCGCCATCGCGGCTATCAGCGGAACATGCGCCGCAGCATGTTGTGATAACGGCCACCGCTACCCGCTTTCCCTTGCACTCCTGCGCAGCTGTTGCCCCTTCACTCAACCACCGCGCTTACCTGAACGGTGGTTTTGGTCATGATTAAGGATTAAGCCAATGGAACCGTTACGTCGACAACACAATACCCAGTGGTATCACGAAACCCAGAGCAGCGTATACAGCGGTAACCTGTTGGAGCCCGGCGCGGCCACCATCCGCGATCGCTTTCTGCAAGGCTTTGGCGCTTTGGCCGACGAAACGCTGAACGCCGCACTGACTGCGCGGGCAGGTGTGTTCGACGCCTCGCTGGCCTGTTACCACCGGCTGTTTCCCAAGCGCGTGGTGTTAAGCAGAAAAGTGACGTTGTCACTGTATGATCGCCTCAGCACCGCCCTGACCGTTGCCCAGGTGACCGGTATCCAGCCGCTTTGTAGCCACTACGCGGCCCGCCTCGCCCCGCTGGATAGCCCAGAAGCCTCGCGCAAAAGCAACATCCGCCTGGCGCAGATCACCCAATATGCCCGCCAGTTAGCCACACACCCTACACAGATCACCCCGCAGGCCCTGCAACAGTTGGTTGACGTTGAGTTGAGCACCGAAGATATCGTCACTTTTTCGCAAATCATCGGCTTCGTCAGCTATCAGGCGCGCGTTATCGCCGGCATCGCGGCGCTGGCCGGGCGGCCGGCGGTGGTGGTGCCGGGCTTCCCGGTGGTGGACGATGCCGAAGCCCTCGGCGCCGCAGAGCAACCGCAGGTATGGCAAGCGCGGTTGCCGGAAATCACGCTGGAGGCCGCCGCCGCCGAACAGTTGGACGTGCTCGATCAAAGCCACCCTGAGGCGCGTAATGACGCCTATTACCGGCTGCTGGCGCACGACGCCGCCGCGCTACGCGAACGCAACGGGGTCTTCAACCAGATTAACGCTGGTGACTATGGCCTGCCGGCCGAATTGAAAGCGCTGGCTGCGCTGGTGGTTTCACGCATTAACGGCAGCGCTTACTGCGTCGCCAGCCTGATACCGCAGGTGGCCGATGCAACACTGACCCATGCGTTGCTGGAAAGCGTCAATACCGCCCAGAGTACGGCTGAACCGCTGGCGCAGGCGGTGATCGCCACCGCCGCGGAGCTTACCCGCTCACCGGAGAAATTCACGCCGCAAAGCGTCCAACCGCTGTTCAATATCGGGCTAAGCCAGGCCCAGGTGCTGGAAGTGATCCTCAGTAGCGCGCTCTATGGCTGGGAAAACCGCCTGCGCCATAGCCTGGGTGATTTTGCGCCTTTAGCCGGCGCGGAAGAGAGCGTCTTGCAGTAGCCATGCCTGGGCGGCATCGAAAAAATGCTGGGCCAGCGGCGTGGCCCGCCCCGGTTCGGCAATCACCACCGCCGCATGCCGCGACATCGGCGCAATAGCGAGCGGGCGGCGCTGCAAATCTGGCGTCATCTGCGCCAGCAGATTGCCGCGGGGAAACAGCCCGCAGCCCAACCCTACCCAAATCCCCTGCAACAGTTGAAAGATGGACGTGGTCTCCAGGCGCGCATGCAGCGCCAGGCCGGCGGCGTGAAAGTGATGATCGAGATAGCGGCGGAAATAGCGCGTCGGTTCCGCCAGGCATAGCGGCAGCGCGGCAACCTGCGCCAACGGCAACGGAGCTTCTCCCAGCAACTGCGGGAAATGCTGCGGATGAAACACCAGGTCTATGCCGCCGTCGGCGAGCGGCTGCGACTGAAAATGCAGCTTTTCCAGCGTGGGCAGTTCAAAAAAGCCGATGCCGATGTCCACCGTATGCGCGGTGAGCGCATCCAGCAGTTGATCGGCACTGAGCACCGCCACCCGGTAATCAAGCTGCGGGTAGCTTGCGCTGACGGCCTTCAACATCTGCGCCAGCGAAACGCTGCACTGCGGCACCGCACCGATGCGCAACCGGCCGTTCAGACCGTGCTTGAGCGATTCCACTTCCAGCTTCAGCCCCTGGTAGACCGAGACGATCTCCCGCGCCCACGCCAGCACCCTTTCCCCTTCGGCAGTAAAGCCCTCAAAGTTGTTGCCGCGATTAATCAACGCGACGCCCAGTTCCTTTTCCAGGTTCTTCAGGCGCATGGAAAGCGTGGGCTGGCTGACGAAGCTGGCTTCGGCGGCGCGGCCAAAATGGCGTTCCTGTTCAAGATTACACAGGTAGATCAGTTGCTTGATGTCTATTTTTTTATTCCAATCAGCGACAAAAAGATAAAAGACGATTCACCTGACGGCGGTTTCAGCTTTCCAGCCACTGGCAGCCGGATAACCGCCAGTTTATCATCGAACGCGTTACCCGCGATAAACAATCAGGCCCGGCGATTTGTGCAGAGCGGGAATGGCATAACGTTCGCGCCCTTGCAACCGTGATAAACCGCCTCTATCCCGCCATTGCCTTATTCAATTAGACGCTATGTCGCCACACTCCTACACTTGTGACATAACAGACTCAAAAACGTAAAGAACCATTTACTTTTTGATTACAGTCATCACCTGCGAAGATCATTATGAAATTCAAACCGGCAATTAAACCCTACACCGGCGCAGCCGGCGGCTGGGGTTCGTTAGAAGCCACCACCCGCTACGTGCTGGACAGCAAGCAGGCGCTGAAAAACCTGCGCAACCTGATGCGCGTTAACAAAGTGCGCGGCTTTGACTGCCCGGGCTGCGCCTGGGGCGACGACAACCACAGCACCTTCAGCTTTTGTGAAAACGGCGCCAAGGCCGTCAGTTGGGAAGCCACGCGCAATGCGGTGGATCCGGCGTTTTTTGCCGCCCATACCGTCAGCAGCCTGCGCCAGCAAAGCGACTACTTTCTGGAATATCAAGGCCGCGTAACCCATCCTATGCGTTACGACGCCGCCAGCGATCGCTACCTGCCCATCAGTTGGCCGGATGCGCTGGCGCTGATCGCCGAACACATCCGCCAGATGGACAACCCTAACCAGATCGAGCTGTATACCTCTGGGCGCGCCAGTAACGAAGCCTCTTACCTGTACCAACTGTTTGGCCGCATGCTCGGCACCAGCAACTTTCCCGATTGTTCGAATATGTGCCACGAAGCCAGCGGCGTGGGGCTAAAACAAAGTATCGGCGTGGGTAAAGGCACCATCCGCATGGATGATTTTACGCAAGCAGACGCCATTTTCGTCTTCGGCCAGAACCCGGGCACCAACCACCCGCGCATGCTGCACAGTTTGAAAGACGCGGCCCGGCGCGGCGCACGTATCGTCAGTTTCAATACCCTGCGTGAACGTGGGCTGGAGCGCTTTGCCGATCCGCAAAGCCCCATTCAGATGCTAACGCCGATCTCCTCGCCCATCAGTTCCGCCTACTTCCAGCCGAAGCTGGGCGGCGATATGGCCGCGGTGCGCGGTATGGTCAAAGCATTGCTGGAAACCCACCGCCAGCGGCTGGCGCAAGGCGAGCCGCCACTGTTCGATCTGGCGTTTATTGAGCAGCACTGCACCGGCGTTGAGGGCTATCTGGCACAGGTAGACGCCACCTCCTGGGCACAAATCACCCAGCAATCCGGCCTGAGTGAGGCGCAACTGCGCCAGGCGGCGCAGATTTATCAAAGCGCTGAACGCGTGATCTGCACCTGGGCCATGGGCGTGACCCAGCACAAACACTCGGTGGCGACGGTGCGTGAAATCACCAATCTGCAACTGCTGTTCGGCCAATTAGGCAAGCCGGGCGCCGGCCTGTGCCCGGTGCGTGGGCACAGCAATGTGCAGGGCAACCGCACCATGGGGATTGACGAGAAAGCGCCGCCGGCGCTGCTCGACAGCCTGGAGAAGCATTTTCACTTCACCGCGCGCCGTGAACACGGCCACAATACGGTAGAAGCGATCGAGGCCATGTTGCGGGGCGAGGTCAAGGTGCTGATTGCGCTGGGTGGCAATTTCGCCGCGGCGGCGCCGGATACCGACCGCACCGCCAGCGCCCTGCGCAACTGCGATTTAACCGTGCATATCAGCACCAAGCTCAACCGTAGCCATCTGATCACCGGCCGAAAAGATGCCCTGATCCTGCCGACGCTGGGGCGCACCGAATGCGACATCCAGGCCAGCGGGCCACAGTTTATTACGGTGGAAGACTCCTTCAGCATGGTGCACGCCTCGGAAGGCGTGAGTAAACCGTTGGCGGAAACACAGTGGTCTGAAACCGCCATTGTCTGCGGTATCGCCGATGCGGTGTTGGGCAAGCGCTATCTCGACTGGCCGGCGCTGGCGGAGGACTATGCGCAGATCCGCAATCTCATTGAAGCAACCCTTCCCGGCTTTCAAGACTTCAACCAGCGCTGCGAACAACCCGGCGGCTTTTACCTTGGCAACGCCGCCGCCGAACTGCGCTTCGCCACGCCAAGTGGCAAGGCCGAGTTCAGCGCCGCCGAGCTGCCGGCAACGCTGTTCCCGCAACCGGCGCCGTTCACCTTGCAAACCCTGCGCTCGCACGATCAGTACAACACCACCATCTATGGACTGGACGATCGCTACCGCGGCGTGTACGGCCAGCGCGAAGTGCTGTTCATCAACCCTGCAGATCTGGCCGCGTTGGGCATGCAAGACGGCGACGAGGTAGAAATCGAAACGCTGTGGAACGATGGGATCACGCGGAAAGTCCAGGGGTTCAAACTGGTGAGTTATGACATCCCGCGCGGCAACCTGGCGGCCTACTACCCGGAAACCAACCCGCTGGTACCGCTGGCCAGCTTTGGCGACGGCACCGGTACGCCGACTTCCAAATCCATTCCGGTGGCGATCCGCCGCTGCGCTGCGGCACCAAAAACCTTGAGGATCGCCTGAAAATCCGCCCGCGGTATGCGCCCCTTTGCTCCCGGCCTTGAGGGCCGGGTTTTACCGGCAATCGCCCCGTCCACCCATCAGGTAAAATGATGCGCAGCAACGGGAAAACCGTGATGTTACGCTTGCCCGCAGCGGGTGATTAGCGTAAAACTGTCTGCCGCAAATCATGCCACTCATAACCCATTCACTGGACGATATGTTTCAAGACAACCCGCTGCTGGCGCAGCTTAAACAGCAACTTCACTCTCAGACCCCGCGCGTCGAAGGCGTGGTGAAAGGTACTGAGAAAGGTTTTGGCTTTCTTGAGGTCGATGGCCAGAAAAGCTATTTCATCCCACCGCCGTACATGAAGAAAGTCATGCACGGGGATCGTATCGTTGCCACCTTGCATACCGAAAAAGAGCGTGAGATTGCCGAGCCGGAAACGCTGGTTGAACCGTTCCTGTCGCGCTTTGTCGGCCGGGTGCAGAAAAAAGACGATCGGCTGTCTATCGTGCCGGATCATCCGTTGTTGAAAGACGCGATTCAGTGCCGCCCGGCGCGCGATCTGGCGCATAACTTCCAGGCCGGCGATTGGGCGGTGGCGCAAATGCGCCGTCATCCGTTAAAGGGCGATCGCGGCTTTTACGCGGACCTGACCCAGTTCATCACGACCGGTGACGATCACTTCGCGCCGTGGTGGGTTACGCTGGCGCGCCATAATCTGGAAAAAGAAGCGCCGGAAATGGTCAGCATGCAAACGCCGGATGCCAGCCTGCCGCGTGAAGATCTAACCGCACTGGATTTTGTCACTATCGACAGCGCTAGCACCGAAGATATGGATGACGCGCTGTTCGTGCAGGAAAACGCCGACGGCTCGCTACAGTTGACGGTCGCCATTGCCGATCCAACGGCGTACGTCGCCGAAGGCAGCCAACTGGATGATATCGCTCGCCAGCGCGCATTCACCAACTATCTACCGGGCTTTAACATCCCGATGCTGCCGCGCGATCTGTCTGACGATCTGTGCTCGCTGCGTGCCAACGAACACCGCACGGTGCTGGCCTGCAACGTCACCGTCGGCGCTGACGGCGCGCTGGGCAGCGATATTCGTTTCTTCGCCGCAGAAATCGAATCCAAAGCCAAACTGGCGTATGACGACGTTTCCGACTGGCTGGAAGGCATTGCCGGCTGGCAGCCGCCAAGCGACGCCATCGCGCGCCAAATCACCCTGCTCAAGCGCGTGAGCGATGCCCGCAGCGCCTGGCGCACCCAACACGCGCTGGTGTTTAAGGATCGCCCGGATTACCGCTTTGTGCTGGGCGAAAAAGGCGAAGTGCTGGATATCATTACCGAACACCGCCGCACGGCCAACCGCATCGTGGAAGAGTGCATGATCGCCGCCAACGTCTGCGCCGCCATCGTGCTGCGCGATCGGCTGGGCTTTGGCATCTATAACGTACACAGCGGCTTTGATCCGGCGCTGGTTGAGCAGGCGGTTGCCGTTCTGCAGGCCAACGGCGTGGAAGCCGAGGCGGAAAAGCTGCTGACGCTGGATGGCTTCTGCGAACTACGCCGCCATCTGGATGCGTTGCCGACTTCGTTCCTCGACAGCCGCATTCGCCGTTTCCAGACCTTTGCAGAAATCAGCACCACGCCGGGGCCGCACTTTGGCCTGGGGCTGGAAGCCTACGCCACCTGGACGTCGCCGATCCGCAAATACGGCGACATGGTGAACCACCGCTTGCTCAAGGCAATTATCAGCGAACAGGCGGCTGAAAAACCGCAGGAGGAAGTCACGGTGCAGTTAGCAGAACGCCGCCGCCTGAACCGCATGGCGGAGCGCGACGTCGGCGACTGGCTGTACGCGCGCTTCCTGCAAGACAAGGCCGGTACGGATACCCGCTTCAATGCGGAGATCATCGACGTAACCCGCGGCGGCCTGCGCGTGCGCCTGGTGGACAACGGTGCCGTTGCCTTTATCCCGGCACCGTTTATCCACTCGGTGCGTGACGAGCTGGTTTGCAGCCAGGATACCGGCACTGTGCAGGTGAAAGGTGAAGAGGTGTATCGCCAGGGCGATGCGCTGCAAGTCACTATCGCCGAAGTGCGCATGGAAACCCGCAGCGTGATTGCCCGGCCGGCTGCCTGATCGGCCGCCGCGGCGTTGACTCAAGGCGATGCTTGGCATCGCCTTTTTGTTGGCCGCAATAACCGATGGCCGGCACACATCATCTTGTTTTTACCATTTACCCTACCGCGCTCACACTTCTTATTCATCCGGCTTCTTTTTGTACACAAAACCCCTATTTTTAACCTGTTAGCCACCTCTCGAAAATAATTATTTTACCTCTGTATACCAAGGAGTCGTTGACTATGAAAAACGTCAAGTCCGGGATTATCTGGCTGATAGTGGCGTTCGTCGGTGCGTTTGCCTTCGCGATGCTGGCCCTAAGCCGGGGTGAGCATGTGAACGCGGTCTGGCTGGTCGTGGCCGCAGTGGCCTGCTACAGCATCGCCTACCGTTTCTACAGCCTGTTTATCGCTAAAAAAGTATTCGAGTTGGACGATCGTCGGCTAACGCCGGCGGAACGGCATAACGATGGCCTGGATTATGTACCGACCAACAAATGGGTGCTGTTCGGCCACCATTTTGCGGCTATCGCCGGGGCCGGGCCGCTGGTCGGCCCGATTTTGGCCGCGCAAATGGGCTTCCTGCCCGGGACGATCTGGATCCTGGTCGGCGTGATGATGGCCGGGGCGGTGCAGGACTTTCTGATCCTGTTTATCTCAACCCGCCGCGACGGCCGTTCGCTGGGAGAAATGGCCAAACAGGAACTGGGCGCCTTTGCTGGCGTGGTAACTATGCTTGGGGCGCTGGGCGTGATGATCATCATCCTGTCTGCGTTGGCGCTGGTGGTGGTTAAGGCGCTGGCCGATAGCCCGTGGGGTCTGTTCACCATCGCGGCCACCATTCCCATCGCGCTGTTTATGGGGATTTACATGCGCTTTATCCGCCCGGGTAAAATCGCGGAAGTCTCCATCATCGGCTTTGTATTGATGATGCTGGCGATCGTGTATGGCGGCAACGTGGCGCAGCACCCTTACTGGGGGCCTTTCTTCACGCTGCACGGCACCACCCTGACCTGGGTGCTGGTGATTTACGGCTTTGTCGCTTCGGTGCTGCCGGTGTGGCTGCTGCTGGCGCCGCGCGATTATCTGTCGACCTTCCTGAAAATTGGCGTCATCGTCGGGCTGGCGATTGGGATCGTATTCGCCATGCCGGAATTGAAAATGCCGGCGGTGTCGCGCTTTATCGATGGCAGCGGTCCGGTGTTCTCAGGCGCCTTGTTCCCCTTCCTGTTCATCACCATCGCCTGCGGCGCGATCTCGGGTTTCCACGCGCTGGTTTCCAGCGGCACAACGCCAAAACTGGTGGAACGCGAAAGCCACATCCGCTTTATCGGCTATGGCGCGATGCTGATGGAATCGTTTGTCGCCATTATGGCGCTGATCTGCGCCTCCGTGCTTGAGCCGGGCGTTTATTTCGCCATGAACTCGCCGGCGGCGCTGATCGGCACCACGGTAGAAAGCGCCTCGCAGGTGATTAACAGCTGGGGCTTTACCATCACGCCGGAAACCCTGGCGCTGATCGCCAAAGACGTGGGTGAGAATTCGGTGCTTTCCCGCGCAGGCGGCGCACCGACCTTTGCCGTTGGCATGGCCTACATCATCAGCGAGATCTTCAATAGCCGGGCGATGATGGCCTTCTGGTACCACTTCGCCATCCTGTTCGAGGCGCTGTTCATCCTCACTGCCGTTGATGCCGGCACCCGCGCCTGCCGTTTCATGGTGCAGGATCTGGTTGGCGTTGCCGTACCGAGCCTGGCCAACAGCCGTTCATGGTTCGGCAACCTGGCGGGCACCACTGTTGCGGTAGCCGGCTGGGGGTTCTTTGTCTATCAGGGGGTGGTGGATCCGCTGGGCGGCATCAACACGCTGTGGCCGTTGTTCGGCATCGGTAACCAGATGCTGGCGGCGATGGCGTTGATCCTTGGCACGGTGGTGCTGTTTAAAATGAAAAAACAGCGCTATGCCTGGGTGACCATTTTGCCTACCCTTTGGCTGTTCATCACCTCAATGACTGCCGGCTGGCAGAAAATCTTCCACGAGAAGCCCAGCATCGGCTTCCTGGCGCAGGCGAACAAATTCGCCGCCGGCATTGAGCAAGGCGTGGTCATCGCACCGGCGAAAACACTGCGGGATATGGAAACCATCGTATTCAGCAACCAGGTTAACGCCGCGCTTTGCGCTTTCTTTATGTTGGTGGCGGTCACCATGCTGGTTTCCGCGTTCCTGGCTATCCGCCGGGCGCTCCGTACCGATACGCCGACGGTACATGAATCAGAGATCGTCCTGCGGGAAAGCGCCAGCCGCAGCTAACCACGGCGCGCCATTCTGCCGCCTTACCGGGCGGCAGAATAAGCCGCATGGTTAACTCAACACCGTAGAGCCGAAGGCGCCCTGCCAATCCTGTTCAAATTTCTCCACCGCTGCCTGCACCGCAGGCGCGGCCAAAAACTGTTCCGCGACATCCACCGGCAACGTGATCGCTTCGCAGCCCGCCAGCAGGCAGGCCAGTGCCTGGCGTGGCGTTTTGAAGCTGGCGGCCAGCACTTTGGCATGCGGCGCGTGCAGTTTCAGCAGTTGTTGCAGTTCGCTCACCATCGCGATGCCGTCGCCCCCCTGCGCATCCAAGCGGTTAACGTAGGGCGCCACATACTCGGCGCCGGCCAGCGCCGCCAGCAGCCCCTGCCCGGCACCGTATACGGCAGTGCCGAGAGTCGGGATCGCCATCGCCTTCAGCTTTTTCATTGCCGCCAGCCCTTCGGCGGTGGCGGCAATTTTCACCACCAGGCCGGGCACCCGCTGGTTCAACAACATGGCTTCTGCGACGATGCGCTCCGCATCGTTGGCCATCACCTGCGCAAACAGTTTGCCGGTGCCGCCCAGCGCGTCGCGCAGCGCCGGTAAAACCTCCCAGACAGGTTTCCCTTCCCTGGCCAGGATGCTGGGGTTAGTGGTAACGCCGTGCAACGGCAGTATCCGTGCCAGCCGCTTAACGGAAATAACATCGGCGGTATCAAGGTAAAGCTCCATATCAACTCCTGCATCTGTGATAAGCCCATCTGTCTTACCGGCCATCATAAAGTAAAAGCGCGTGCACCGTTTGATACAAACCAAATAAAACGAGGTTCAGGCACCGGCAGACGCGCATTCCCGCCAAATATAGGATTATTTACCTATACCGGCCGGTATTGTTATTTATACTGATTTTGGCGGCAATAATAGCCAGCACGCCTGCGATGTGAAATATGACGGGCATACCGGTAAGGCAGACCCTAGCAGGTTTATTTTACGGACTCTGACTATACTTATTACTCAAGGCACTTACATACAGTCCTTGCTAAGGAGAAGTCATTATGATGAATAAACGTTTTGCCACCGCCGCAGTGGCCATTACTCTGGCAATGTCACTCACGGCCTGTTCCAACATGTCTAAACGCGATCGCAATACGGCGATCGGTGCGGGCGCAGGCGCCATTGGCGGCGCGGTATTAACCGATGGCAGTGCGCTTGGCACACTCGGCGGGGCTGCCGTTGGCGGGATTATCGGCCACCAGGTAGGTAAATAATATTATAAATTGCCAGATACCTCTGCCAGCAGGCGAGCAAAAGCCTTAGCGCTTTGACGTATTAACGAAAATAATTTCAGGTCTGTTCTCTTTTGTCTGTGGCGTTTTCTTGCATCAATAACCGCACCACAACATACCATGCCGCCCTGCGGCATGGTTTACACCTCAGCCGCCGGCCAGCTTGACCTTCATGCCTTTGGCTTCCAGCAGTTGCTTGAGAAGATCGCGTTTATCCCCCTGGATCTCAATCACGCCGTCTTTCACCGCGCCACCACAGCCGCATTTTTTCTTTAGCTCCGCAGCCAGTTTACTCAGCGCGGCATCGTCCTGATCGATACCGCTGATCAGGCAGACCCCTTTGCCCTTGCGGCCGCTGGTTTGGCGCTGAATACGCACAATGCCGTCCCCTTTGGGCCGTTGCGGCGCCGCCTCGGGTTGGTTAACCCGCCCAACGCCGGTGGAATAAACCAGGCGGCTATTACTGTCGTTCATCGTTAACTCCTTACGCCAGAGAGGCGCGAATCGCTTTCAGCGTGGCCGCCGGATCGGCCGATTGCGTGATGGGCCGCCCAATCACCATATAATCCACGCCAGCGGCCTGAGCCTGCACCGGCGTCATAATGCGGCGCTGATCGCCCGCAGCGCTGCCTTCCGGACGAATGCCCGGCGTCACCAGCTGGAACTGCCGGCCACAGGCCTGCTTCAGACGTTCGGCTTCGTGGGCCGAACAAACCACCCCATCCAGCCCGCAATCATGCGTCAGGCGTGCCAGACGCTCTGCATGTTCTGCCGGGCTGGCATCGATACCAATCGCCCGCAGATCTTCCGCCGCCATACTGGTGAGCACGGTAACGGCGATCAACAACGGCGCATCGGCACCATACGGCTGCAAGGCTTCTTTGGCCGCCGCCATCATGCGCGCGCCGCCGCTGGCGTGCACATTGACCATCCACACACCTAGTTCGGCCGCAGCGGCAACCGCGTGCGCGGTGGTATTCGGAATATCGTGGAACTTCAAATCGAGGAAAACCTCAAAGCCGCGCGCCTGCAACACTTGCACGAACTGCGGCCCGAACAGGGTGAACATCTCTTTGCCCACTTTGAGCCGGCAGTCTTGAGGATCAATACGGTCGACAAAAGCCAACGCCGCACCCTTATCTGCATAATCCAGCGCCACAACGATCGGTGATGAGTTCAAGTCATTGTTGTTCTTGTTATTTCCAGACTTCATTTCTTCTACCTTCTGTAAAATGGACATAGTTACGTCATTACCTGTAAAACCGACCGCCGCATTCTACATGCCAGCAGCGGGAAATCCCAGCCGCAGGGTTGCCAGGCCACCGTTGGCAGTATTTTTGTACAGCCTGCGGCGCAAGAAGTGTGCCGCGAAAAATGACGGTTATATTAAATTTTTATTACATACTGGACAGTTTAGTGCAGCTGGCATAGCTTGAGGTAACCCTACTGCAATAAAGGCTGCAAAATGAGCGAGATATCAACACTTACCATTAAAATCCCTCTGGAACTGAAGGACAAAATCAAGGCAGTGGCCCTTGAGCAGCAGCTTTCTCTGAGCGCACTGGTGTGCGAACGCCTGGAAGCCAGCTTTGCGGCGCCAGCTGTCCACCACAGCGAAGTGGATAACCAGAGCACCGAGGAAACGCCTGAACAACCACTGACGCCGAAAGAACTGAAGAAATTGCGCCAACTGTTAAAAAACAGCAAGAAGAAATAAGCCAAACGCTATAACCGCCTCTTGCTTCACGTTGCCGGTGTGTTGGCCCCGCCTACACACCGGCAACGTGTGCCGCCAACGCCACACCTGCCGCAGCAGTTAACCGCACAACCCTTTGTATTTTATTGCCCGTCCAGGCCACGGATCGGTTTAACCGATGCCCAGGCCCGGCATGACGGGCAGTGCCAGTAAAGTGAATGTGCGGTAAAGCCGCATTTGTGGCAGCGATAGCGCGGCTTGGTGCGGATCTGCTCGCCAACCATATCGCGCAACAACACCAGGCTCTCTTTGGCCCGCCCGTCCTCCGCATCCGCCAGGTGATAATCCATCAGGTGGTAAAACACGCGCATGGTTGGGTGACGTTGTAACTGACGGTTGATGTATAGCTGGGCCACATCGCGCCCTTCATGCTGTTCGACAATATCCGCCAGCATCAACTCGGCGGTTGCCCCGGTATTGTCTTCAACGCAGCGCCGCAGAAAATCGGCCCATTCGCCTTCTTGCTGTGGCAGGTGCCGGTAGCACTCTTGCAGCATCGGCAGCGTTTCGCTAACCAGCTCCTTATCCTGCTCCAACACGCGCTTGAGCGATTCCACCGCCCTGGCGTACTCTTCCTGCGCCATATAGATGCGACCGACCATGATGGAGACACGCGCACACTGTTTGTCCGCCGCCGCGGCGCGTTTCAACAGGCTCATCGCCTTATCCAGATCGTCGCTGCCCATCGCCTGCAGCGCCAGTTCGCAGTAAAAATGGGCGATTTCGATCCGCTGCTTCTCTTTTCCCAACTTGACCAGTTTTTCCGCCACGTCGATCGCTTTGAGCCAGTCACTGGTGGCCTGGTGGATGATCAGCAACTGCTGCAACGCGGAAATGCGGAAATCTTCCTCGTCGATAAGCTGGCCGAACATGTCCTCGGCGCGATCGTAAAGGCCGGCCGCCATGTAATCGCGGCCCAACTGCTGGATGGCCAGCAAGCGTTGTTCAAAGGTCAGGGAGGCGCTTTCCATCAGCGCCTGGTGGATGCGAATGGCGCGATCGACTTCTCCGCGAGAACGGAACAGGTTGCCCAGCGTTAGATGCGCCTCAACGGTATTGCTGTCTTCTTTCAGCATATCGAGGAACAGATCGACCGCTTTGTCCTGCTGGTTGGAAAGCAGGAAGTTCACCCCCGCCACATATTCACGCGACAAGCGGTTGGCTTCCTGCTGCTTATCATGCTGAGCACTTCTGCGCCCCATATACCAACCATAGGCGGCAGCAACGGGCAGCAACAGAAACAGCAGCTCTAACATAGAGGATTATTCCTTGCTGACAGCAGAGGGAACCGGCTCGGTTTGCGGCTCTTGCTGCAGTTCCAGCCGTTTTATTCTACGTTCAGCGCGCGCCAGCGCGATGCGGGTGCGCAGGTAAAACAGGCCGCAAATGATCCAGCCAAGGACGAAACCAACGCCAAACAGCGTGGCCAGCAGCGTGGATACGCGATAGTCACCTTGTGCTATCAGGTAATTAAAAGACACCACCTGATCGTTGTGCGCCCCCAGGGTGACGGAAATCACGAATATCACCAGAACCAGCAAAAAAATCAGCAAATATTTCACATTCTTTCCCGTAATGCCGAGTTAATCGGATGAATCAAGCCAATTTATGGCGTCCCTGCCCCTTAAGTTAGCATTTCCGCCGCTGGCAGGGAAACCCTCGGCACGATAAAAGCGGCCGTCTGCCGGGATATTCAGCAGTAAAAAGGCACAGTTAAGCCCATTGATGAGAAACCTTATCAAACTGGCGTATTTATCAGGATATGGGGGCAAATCGGAGCAAAACAACGCAGGCCGGACGGCGGCCCGCAAAATGGCCGCCGAATTTTGTGACATCGTCACCTTAATTGATATAACAACGGCCTTACTCGCGCTGGGCGCTGCGCTTTGGTTCCTGCTCCTGCGGCGCCAGCGGGCCGAACCAACGCTGCGCCAGACAGCATGCCAAGGTGACCAGCAGCCAACTGATCAGCGTGGCCATCGCCAGATCGCGCGGCCAGTGCATGCCGAGCAACAAGCGGCTGCCCATCACGCCCACCGCCCAAACCATCAGCACCGCCACGGTTTTATAATGGCGGCGTGGCCATAATAGCCCGACGCCCAGCAGCGCCCAGGTGGCAGCGAACATGGTATGGCCGGAGGGGAAAGCAAAGCCGGTTTCGAACTGCCAATGTTGGCGCAGCCATTGCGGCACCAGCGGCTGATCCAAAAGCTGCTGCTGCACCAGCGCGCTGCGCGCCTTGCGATGGAGCGAGTAAAAATACTTGCCCTCAACGCCATGCACCTGCTCCAGCCACACCACATAAGGCCGTGGCTCCTGCACTTGCTCTTTCATCAGGTTTTTCACCCCCTGGCCGATCAACACCGCGGCAGACAGCAGAACCACCAGCGCTATCGCCGGCTTTAGCCGAAAACGCAGGCACCACAGGAACCAAAGGGAAAGCAGCACGCTGGTTAACGTTCCCCAGGGCGATGTCACGGTTTCCGTGACCCAAAACAGGGCCTTCAATAGCGTTTCATTGCCCCCAGGCTGCCATTGCCAGCCCGAAAACCAGACCGCCAACGGCATAACCAACAGCAGAATGGCGCCCATCGCCGTGCGTTTTGCTATCTCTAACATTCGTTCATCCTTATGCTTGAACCCACCAGCAGTGTAACAATCTTGTCATCCCGGCAACATGGGCAAAATTAAACAGTATTTGCACCTATCGCAATAATAAGGCGGGTAAAACACCGGATGCTGCTTTGCTGAGCACCACTGAGCAAGAAGTTGTGGCAAAATAGCGCATATTTAACGAACGACAGTTCGCTGACGCGGGTTTTTAGTTCTGGTCATCAGGTCGTACCGGAAGTACGCTGCGCAACAGTGATTAAATCGGGTGTGTTTGTGGAGAGTAACATGCAGCTTAAACGGGTGGCAGAAGCTAAACTGCCAACACCTTGGGGCGATTTCCTGATGGTGGGGTTTGAAGAACTGGCTACCGGGCACGATCATCTGGCGCTGGTCTTCGGTGATATTTCAGGCGATACGCCTGTGCTCTCACGCGTACATTCGGAATGCCTGACCGGCGATGCGCTATTCAGCCTGCGCTGTGACTGTGGCTTCCAACTGGAGGCCGCACTGGAGCATATTGCCGAGGAAGGGCGCGGTATTCTGCTGTACCATCGCCAGGAAGGCCGTAATATCGGCCTGTTGAATAAAATCCGCGCCTACGCGCTGCAGGATAAAGGGGCTGACACGGTAGAAGCAAACCACCAGTTGGGTTTTGCCGCCGATGAGCGTGATTTCACCCTGTGTGCCGATATGTTCAAACTGTTGGGCGTGAATGCGGTGCGTTTGCTGACCAACAACCCGAAGAAGGTCGAGATCCTGACCGAAGCGGGCATCAATATCACCGAGCGCGTGCCGTTGATCGTGGGCCGTAACCCAAAGAACGAGCGTTATCTGGCCACCAAAGCGGCCAAAATGGGGCATCTGTTGGATCAACAATAACGCCGCCTTGCCATAAGCAGCCCGCCGCTTAACCCCGGCGGGCTTTTTCATCGCGCGATTAGCCTGCCCGTCACAACATTTTTCTGATCACGTAATGCAAAATGCCGTCGTTTTGGTAATAGACCAACTCATTGCCGGTATCAATGCGGCAACGCGTCTCTATCACGGTTTCCCGGCCATCGGCATAGCTGATATGCACCGGCACCGTCTGCCCGGGACGTAACGCCTGCAAACCGCTGACGCTGATCTGTTCATCGCCGCTCAGCCCCAGCGTTTTGCGCGTCACGCCCTGCGGGAACTCCAGCGGCAGGATCCCCATGCCAATCAGGTTGGAACGGTGGATGCGCTCAAAGGATTCCGCAATCACCACCCGCACCCCCAGCAGCCGCGGCCCCTTGGCAGCCCAGTCACGGCTGGAGCCGGAACCGTATTCCTTACCGGCGATCACCGCCAGCGGTACGTTTTCCTGCTGATATTGCATCGCAGCGTCATAGATTGGCATCTGCGCCTGCGACGGCACATGGCGGGTAATCCCCCCTTCCACCCCCGGCACCATTTCGTTGCGGATACGAATGTTGGCAAAGGTGCCACGCATCATCACCTCGTGGTTGCCGCGGCGCGAACCGTATGAGTTAAAGGCATCCGCCGCCACGCCATGCTCGCTCAGATACCGCCCGGCTGGGCTATCGGCCTTAATATTACCGGCGGGCGAGATATGGTCGGTGGTGACCGAATCCGCCAGGATCGCCAAAATACGCGCGTTTTTGATGTCCTGCACCGGCTCCGGCTGCGCTTTCATGCTCGTGAAAAACGGCGGATGGCGGATATAGGTTGAATCCTCCTGCCACGTATAGGTTGAGGAGCCCGCCACCTGTATCGCCTGCCAGTCGGCATCGCCGTTGAACACTTCACTGTACTCTTTGTGGAACATCTCGGTGCGCACTTTCGCCACCGCTTGCGCGATCTCCTGGCTGCTTGGCCAGATGTCTTTCAGATAAACCGGCTGCCCGTCGCGGCCCTCGCCCAGCGGTTGGTTGAGCAGATCGGTTTTCATGCTGCCCGCCAGTGCATAAGCCACTACCAGCGGCGGTGAAGCCAGCCAGTTGGTTTTCACCAACGGGTGGATACGGCCTTCAAAGTTACGGTTGCCGGAAAGCACCGCGCCCACCGTTAAATCGCCGTCTTTAATGGCCTGCTCGATCGGCGCCGGCAACGGCCCGGAGTTACCGATACAGGTGGTACAGCCGTAGCCCACCAGATTAAAGCCCAATTCCTCCAGGTAGGGCGTCAGCCCGGCGCTGGCGAAATAGTCGGTCACCACCTTCGAGCCGGGCGCCAACGAGGTTTTTACCCAGGGTTGGGTACGCAGCCCCTTCTCAACCGCCTTTTTGGCCAACAAACCGGCGGCCATCATCACGCTGGGGTTAGAAGTGTTAGTGCAGGAGGTGATCGCGGCAATCACTACCGCTCCGCTATGCAGCGTGTGGCTTGCGCCATTGAGCGTAAAGGGAACGGCGCCGGTGCCGGCGCTTTTGCTGCCGATCTCAAGCTCGGTTGCGGCATTGAACGCTGCCGGCACGTTGGCGAGCGCAACGCGATCCTGCGGGCGTTTAGGCCCCGCCAGGCTCGATTCCACCGTTGACATGTCCAGCGCCAATGTGCTGGTGAACACCGGCTCATCACCAGGGTTGCGCCACATGCCTTGCGCCTTGGCGTAGGCTTCAACCAGCGCGATCTGCTCATCGCTGCGGCCGCTGAGCGCCAGATAGCCCAGCGTAACGTCATCCACCGGGAAGAAACCGCAGGTGGCGCCGAATTCCGGCGACATATTGGCAATCGTGGCGCGGTCAGCCAGCGGCAAATCCGCCAGGCCATCGCCATAGAACTCAACGAATTTGCCCACCACGCCATGCTTACGCAGCATTTGGGTGACGGTCAGCACCAGGTCAGTGGCCGTAATCCCCTCTTGCAGCTTGCCGGTCAGTTTAAACCCTACCACGTCGGGGATGAGCATCGATACCGGCTGGCCGAGCATGGCGGCCTCGGCCTCTATGCCGCCCACGCCCCAGCCGAGCACCCCCAGCCCGTTAATCATGGTGGTGTGGGAGTCGGTGCCGACCAGGGTATCCGGGTATGCAATGCGCTTGCCGCCTTCCTCAGTGTGCCATACCGTCTGGCCCAGATATTCCAGGTTGACCTGGTGACAAATACCGGTGCCGGGCGGCACCACACGAAAGCGGTTAAACGCCTTTTGCCCCCAGCGGAGAAACGTATAGCGCTCGTGGTTACGCGCCATTTCGATACGCACGTTATCGCCAAAAGCCCGATCGTCACCGAATTCATCGACGGTGACCGAGTGGTCGATGACCAGATCCACCGGCGACAGCGGGTTCACCTGCTCCACATCGCCGCCCAGGCGTAGCACGGCTTCGCGCATCGCGGCTAAATCCACCACCGCCGGCACGCCGGTGAAATCTTGCATCAGCACGCGGGCCGGCCGATAGGCGATTTCACGATCCGCATGGCCGGTTTGCAGCCAGCTGGCAAGCGCGGCCAGATCGTCCTCCTGCACGGTATCGCCGTCTACGTGGCGCAGCAGGTTTTCCAACAAAACTTTCATGGATTTCGGCAACCGGTCGATATCCCCCAGTTGCCTGGCCACCAGCGGCAAGCTGTAGTAGTGGTATTCGCGATCCCCTACCGCCAGTTTATCCATACTTTTTGTACGCAGATCCAACGACATAGCTCCTCCTTTTTTATTATGTCAAAACAGGGTATTTAATGAGGTCTTTCTTAAAGATAACACAAACTTGATTTAACGTTCTGATAACAACAACAGGCACAGGCAATCAAACCCACAAAGCTGGCGTGATAGCGGAGGAAATGCGTGACGGTGGCGGTGAGACAGGAGATTAAAACGTGGTGAGCAGGATCGACAGGCGTTGGCCTGAAACCGATCCTGCCCGAAGATCGGGTTATTTCACCGGCAGCTTGATGTCCTTGAACATCGCTTCAATCTCTTCATTAGAACGCAGCGCTACCGCGGTATCAACTACGTCACGCGTTAGGTGCGGCGCAAAGCGCTGGATAAAATCATACATATAGCTGCGCAGGAAGGTGCTGCGGCGGAAGCCGATTTTGGTTGTGCTGTAGCTGAAAATATCGCGCGCATCAACGGTGACCAGATCCGGATCCTGAATCGGATCTACCGCCATGCTGGCAATCACCCCCACGCCCAACCCCAAACGCACATAGGTTTTGATCACGTCTGCATCGGTGGCGGTAAACACGATGCGCGGCGTCAGCCCCGCGCGGTTAAAGGCAGTGTCAAGTTCTGAGCGGCCGGTAAAGCCAAAGGTGTAGGTCACGATGGGATAAGCCGCCAGTTCTTCGATGTTAATCTGGCTTTTGCCCGCTAAAGGATGATCGGGCTTCACAACCACCGCACGGTTCCAGTGGTAGCACGGCAGCATGATCAAATCGTCATACAGGTGCAAGGCTTCGGTGGCGATGGCGAAATCAGCATTGCCTTTGGAAACAGCTTCAGCGATCTGGGTTGGCGAGCCCTGGTGCATATGCAGTGATACGCGCGGGTAGCGCTCAATAAATCCTTTGATGACGTTTGGCAGCGCATAGCGTGCCTGGGTGTGGGTGGTCGCGACGTACAGCGAACCTTTGTCCGGATAGGTATGTTCACCAGCAACAGCTTTGATGGCATCCACTTTGGAAAGCACTTCACGCGCGATACGGATGATTTCCTGCCCGGCAGGCGTCACCTGCGTCAGGTGTTTGCCGCTGCGGGCAAAGATCTGGATACCAAGCTCATCCTCCAGCATCCGCACTTGCTTGCTGATACCCGGCTGTGAGGTATAAAGCCCTTCGGCAGTCGATGACACATTCAAATTGTGATTAACCACTTCCACAATGTAACGAAGCTGCTGCAATTTCATTCTTATACCATCCTAGGTTAAACACTGCGGCTTAACCGCAGTCAGGTATATCGGCGTTACCCCGGTATAGTTGAACAGTCACAGGCTATAAACACGCCATGTTTCGCTCTGAAACAGATGCTGAGGCTGAAAATACCGCAAGTAATAAGCATTTTTCATAAGAAATGTTTTTATATAACCACTATACCACGCCACTGTGGCAAGTATAGATCCGTGTCACAGCATGGTAATGATTATTCTGGGTGATTATCAAGGCTAAGCCTGTTATTCAATTATGATAGCAGCCTGCGGCGAGATGGGGTTTCCACCAGTAAAAAACCAGCCACGGGGGCTGGTTTTCCAGGGGGACTATCTGGGCTATTTCTTACCTTCCGCCCATTTACCATCCACGTAGAAGGCGGACCAGCCAGTGGCTTTGCCGTCTTTTTCCGAAGACACATACTGCTGCTTGGTTTTGCGGCTAAAGCGCACCAGCGTTTTGTTGCCTTCCGGATCAACCGCCGGCGCATCCGCCAGATAGCGCAGTTTCTCCGGCAAACGATCCTTAAACCGCTGCAGCTCTTCCACTAACGGCGCGCGGGTTTCGCGCGATTTCGGGAAGGTGTTGGCGGCCAGGAACACGCCGGCGGCGCCGTCGCGCAACACAAAATATGCGTCGGACTTCTCGCACGGCAATTCCGGCAACGGCACCGGATCTTCCTTCGGCGGTGCCACTTCACCATTGCGCAGGATTTTACGGGTGTTCTTACAGTTTTCGTTGGTGCAGCCCATGTACTTGCCAAAGCGCCCCATTTTCAGGTGCATTTCAGCGCCACACTTGTCGCACTCAACCACCGGGCCATCATAGCCTTTCAGCCGGAACTCGCCCTGTTCGATCTCGTAACCGTCACAGGCCGGGTTGTTGCCGCATACGTGCAGCTTGCGCTGGTTGTCGATCAGGTAGCTGTCCATCGCGGTGCCGCATTTCGGGCAGCGGCGGCGGGCGCGCAGGGCGTTGGTTTCCGCATCGTCACCTTCGAGCACGTTCAGCACTTCGGTTTCCGGCACCAGGTTAATGGTGGTTTTACAGCGCTCTTTCGGCGGCAACGCATAGCCGGAGCAGCCGAGGAAAACGCCGGTGCTGGCAGTGCGAATGCCCATTTTACGGCCGCAGGTTGGGCAATCGATGCTGGTCAACACCATTTGGTTCGGGCGCATACCGCCCTCTTCCGGATCTTTTTCCGCCACTTCCAACTGTTCACTGAACTCGGCAAAAAACTCGTCAAGCACGGCTTTCCACTGGGCATGATTATTCGCCACCTGATCCAGGCCGTCTTCCATGCGCGCGGTGAAGTCATAGTTCATCAGCTCACGGAAGTTTTCTTCCAGCCGATCCGTGACGATCTCCCCCATTTTTTCTGCATAGAAGCGGCGGCTTTCTACCCGCACATAACCACGATCCTGAATCGTGGAAATGATAGAGGCATAGGTAGACGGGCGGCCAATCCCGCGTTTTTCCAGCTCTTTGACCAACGAGGCTTCACTGTAGCGCGCCGGTGGCTTGGTAAAGTGCTGGCTTGGGATCAGTTTTTGCAGATCCAGCTCGCTGCCCACTTCCACCAGCGGCAACGTGCGGTCTTCATCACCTTTTCGCAGCGCCGGCATAACTTTTGTCCAGCCGTCGAAGCGCAGGGTGCGGCCCTTAGCACGCAGTTGGTAATCGCCAGCGTTGACGATAAGCGTTGTGGAATCATACTGCGCAGGCGTCATCTGGCAGGCCACAAACTGGCGCCAAATCAGCTGATACAGTTTCTGCGCGTCGGCTTCCATATCCTTCAATTGCTCCGCCACCACGTTGACGTCGGAGGGACGAATCGCTTCGTGCGCTTCCTGCGAATTCTCTTTGCTGCTGTAGTGGTTAGCGGCTTTCGGCAGGTATTTGGCGCCGAAATTGTCGCCGATGTAACCACGCACCATGTTGAGCGCATCCTGGCTCAGGTTGGTGGAATCGGTACGCATGTAGGTGATATGGCCAGCTTCATACAGGCGTTGGGCCATCATCATGGTTTTTTTCACGCCAAAGCCCAGGCGGGTACTGGCGGCCTGCTGCAGCGTGGAAGTGATAAACGGCGCGCCCGGCTTGCTGCTGGTGGGTTTGTCTTCCCGATCCTGCACCGTGTAACGCGCGTTCTCCAACTGTTTGACCGCAGCGTGTGTCTGCTCACGGTTTACCGGTTTGAACGGCTTGTCGTGAGCATGGGTTACCGCCATCTGCAGCGCGGTTTCGCCCTTCGCCAGCAGATCGGCATGCAGTTCCCAATATTCTTCCGGCACGAAGGCTTTAATATCGCGTTCACGCTCAACCACCAAGCGCACGGCCACCGATTGCACGCGCCCGGCGGAGAGGCCGCGGGCGATCTTTTTCCACAGCAGCGGGGAGACCATATAGCCCACCACGCGGTCCATAAAGCGGCGCGCCTGCTGTGCGTTAACACGATCGATATTCAGCTCACCCGGCTGGCTGAACGCCTGCTGGATAGCATTTTTGGTAATTTCGTTAAATACCACACGGCTAAAGCGTTTGTCGTCACCACCAATAACTTCCCGCAGGTGCCAGGCAATGGCTTCCCCTTCGCGGTCCAAGTCGGTTGCGAGATAAATATGGTCAGCATTTTCCGCTAATGATTTTAACTCGGCGACAACTTTTTCTTTACCCGGCAAGATTTCATATTGCGCTTTCCAACCGTGATAAGGATCGACGCCCATTCGGTTAACCAGGGCCGTCTTTTCATCTTTTTTAACTTTCTTCTTGGCTTTTTCTTCGGTCGAGTCAGCGCTCTTTTTGCTGGCTGAGCCACTGGTCGGCAAATCACGGATATGACCCACGCTGGACTTCACCACGTAGTCATTTCCCAAGTATTTATTAATAGTTTTGGCTTTTGCCGGGGACTCAACTATTACGAGAGCTTTACCCATATTTACCTTTTAACCTAATTTATTTCTTCTAAAAAGAAGTCTTCTATCCTGCCGTGCCACGGCAATCCATATCGCTTTTTTATATTGCGGCACCCGGGCAAGAGATCAACATGTTTTTTCCTGATAGCCGCTCAATTACGCAACCGGGGTACAAGTGGCTGATCGCCGGGGGTTTTCATCAACGCCACTTAAGTATCTCAAGGCGCGTCCATGTAAGCCGTAAACAAAACCTTCCACCCATTACCACGAAATCCCACACTGTACCTGATAAAAAACGTTGCGCAACCTAATTAGCATGGAAAATGCATTTTCGCCAACTGCAATCTACCGAATGCCGCGCGCTACGCAAATAAACCATAGCCAGTTTGCGGATAAACACAAACCAGCGTTAGAATGCCGCCAGAGTTTATGATTGGAGTGTAATAAATGCATACGAATACCTCCCCGATCAACCGGGAAAGCCTTTTGGCTGAAGCAAATAACATCATCCGCGAGCACGAAGATTATCTTCACGGCATGGTAGCCACAGAGGTTGAACAAAAAGGCCACGTTTTAGTTTTCCGTGGGGAATTCTTTTTGGATCCGGACGGATTGCCAACGGCAAAAACAACGGCGGTGTTTAATATGTTTAAGCACCTCTCGCACAAACTGTCAGAAAAATATCATCTGATTGATTAGCGCCTAAAAAAACAGGGGCGCTGCGGCCCCTGTCTGGTGAAAACACTCGGCTTAAAGCAACGGCTTTTCACCGCGCTGCCACCAGCGCAACAGCAGGCGATCGGCGCTTTCTGCCGCACTGCCGGTGAAACGATCCATCAGGCGTTTACGGCGGGTATAACGCACCCCAATCACTTCATGGTTTTCCATTTCGGCGATCAGCAGATCGTCACTGGTGCCAACGGCGTCGATCAACCCTTTCTCCCGCGCCTGAATGCCAAACCAGTGCTCACCGGTCGCCACGTTGTCGATATCCAGCGATGGGCGCTGTTGATGCACAAACTGCTTGAACAGTTCGTGGGTTTCGTTCAGCTCTTCGCGGAACTTCTCACGCCCCTGCTCGGTGTTTTCACCAAAGAGTGTCAGCGTGCGTTTGAACTGGCCGGCAGTATGCAGCTCGACGTCAACGTCGTTTTTCTTCAACAGACGATGGAAGTTGGGGATCTGCGCCACGACGCCGATCGAACCGATAATGGCAAACGGCGCGGCAACGATGCGATCAGCCACGCAGGCCATCATATAGCCGCCGCTGGCCGCCACTTTGTCCACCGCCACCGTCAGGCGAATACCGCCTTTGCGCAGCCGCTCCAGTTGCGAAGCCGCCAAACCGTAGCCATGCACCACCCCGCCGGGGCTCTCCAGGCGCAGCAGCACTTCATCCTGCGGGGTCGCCACCGCCAGCACGGCGGAAATCTCTTCACGCAGCGAGGTCACTTCATGGGCATCCATGCTGCCTTTAAAATCCATCACAAACAGACAGGGTTTAACCACTGCCGCAGAACCGGATTTGACCCGCTGTTTCTTCAGCTTTTCATCCGCTTTGGTCTGTTTTTTAAACTGCTTGCTCCAGGCCTTTTGCTCAACGGCGTCCATACGCGCCAGGCGCATATCCCGCTGCATATCGCGGTACTGTTCACCCAGATCGGTCAGTTGCAACTCCCCTTTGCGCTGCCCTTTGCGCTGGCCAAGATTGACCACCAGCGCTACCAGTGCGGCGATTGCAATCACCACCGTGGCCACTTTGGCCAGAAACAGGCCATACTCAGATATAAACTCCACAGATTCCGCCTTGATTAACAGGTTGTTAGTATAACTCTGCCCATTTTAGCCAAGTGATGCCATGTCTGTCGCGGCTAAATACGCAAACTCACGGCTGAGGATACACTACGGGCCTTTCGCGTTGGGATTGTTCTGCTTTTGTTACAAAAGAATACCGATTTCACCGGCTAGTCATTGAAATGACGCTCCATTTCAGGCATATAACACAGATTATTCATCTAAATGATGAGGCAAATTCGCTGCGGCGCCGGCATAACGGTTGAGGTTTCAGCTCCCGTTCCGGCTACGTATCCCACTGGGGCGCCCGCGCAAGGGTTGCCCCCGGCACGAGGAATTATTGTGCATTACCAACCCAAACAAGATCTGCTCGATCAACGTATTATTTTAGTCACCGGCGCGGGCGACGGCATTGGCCGCGAAGCGGCGCTGACCTATGCCCGGTTCGGCGCCCGCTTGGTGCTGTTGGGCCGAACCGCAAGCAAACTGCTGGCGGTGCAACAGCAAATCGCCGAGTTAGGCGGCCTACCGGCCTTAACCATCACGCTAGATCTGCTGCACGCCACCCCGGAACAATGCCAACAGATCGCCGGTGATCTGGCCACGCAGGTGCCACACCTAGATGGCGTATTGAACAATGCCGGGCTGCTGGGCGATATCGTGCCGATGGCCGAAACCGACATTGCCACGTGGACGGAAGTGATGCAGGTCAACGTGAACGCCACCTTTATGCTCACGCAGGCGCTGCTGCCGCTGTTGCTCAAATCCCATAGTGCATCGCTGGTGTTTACCAGCTCCAGCGTCGGCCGCGTAGGCCGCGCCAACTGGGGGGCCTATGCGGTGTCCAAATTTGCCACCGAGGGCATGATGCAAGTACTGGCGGAAGAGTACAAAGGCAGTCATCTGCGGGTTAACTGCGTCAACCCGGGCGGCACCCGCACCCAAATGCGCGCCGCCGCCTTCCCTCTGGAAGACAGCAACAAGTTGAAAACGCCGGCGGACATCATGCCGCTGTATCTCTACCTGATGGGCGACGACAGCCGCCGCAAGACCGGTATGAGCTTTGATGCCCAACCCAAACGCAAGCCCGGCCCGGCGGAATAGAGGTTCACCAGTATGAGCGAAGATCGCCATCAACAACGCCAACAGCGCCTGAAGGAACAGGTTGACGCCCGCATAGCCAGCGCACAGCAAGAGCGCGGCCTGGTGTTGGTGTTTACCGGCAACGGCAAGGGAAAAACCACGGCGGCGTTCGGCACCGTCACCCGCGCCGTCGGCCACGGCCTGAAGGCCGGCGTGATCCAATTCATCAAGGGTGAATGGCCCAACGGCGAAAAGAACCTGTTGCAGCAACACAATGTGGAGTTCCAGGTGATGGCCAGTGGCTTTACCTGGGAAACCCAGGACAAAACGGCCGATACCGAAGCCTGCCTGGCGGTATGGGAACACGGCAAGCGCATGCTGGCCGACAGCAGCCTGGACGTGGTGCTGCTGGACGAAGTGACCTACATGGTCAGTTACGGTTACCTGCCGCTGGAGGCGCTATTATCGGCGCTGAAGCAGCGCCCGGCGCACCAAACGGCGATCATCACCGGCCGCGGCTGCCATCGCGAGCTGCTGGCACTGGCCGATACGGTGACGGAAATGCGGCCGGTAAAACACGCATTTGACGCCGGCATCAAGGCGCAGAAAGGGATCGATTGGTAGCAGGGAAAAGCGCCGTAGCCGCACCGCCGGGTGGGCTACGGCCGCGATCAGCCGCGCTTGGCGGCAGGTTTGGCAGGTTTGCTGCCCGGCGCGCTGCGGCGGCCGCCAGCAACTTGGCTGTGGCGTTTTACCGCGCGGCGGATCTGGTTCGCCTTCACGCGGCGGCGCTCACGCTCCACCGGCAATTTGCTGACCGTTTCCGGTTTCAGCTCCACCAGCTCACGCAGGTAGTTGATCGCTGGCAGATCCAGCTCGGCCCAACCACCACGCGGCAGCCCTTTTGGCAGATCAATATCGCCGTAGCGCACGCGAATCAAGCGGCTGACCTGGACACCGACCGCTTCCCACAGGCGGCGAACTTCACGGTTGCGCCCTTCGGTCAGGGTTACGTTGTACCATTGGTTGAGGCCTTCGCCGCCCTGGAAGCTGATGGTGCGGAATGCCGCCGGGCCATCTTCCAACTGCACGCCACGGTTTAGCTGCTTCATTTTTTCATCATCTACCTGGCCGAATACGCGCACCGCGTATTCACGCTCAACTTCACGGCTTGGGTGCATCAGGCGGTTGGCTAACTCACCGTCGGTGGTGAACAGCAGCAGGCCGGAGGTATTCACATCCAGGCGCCCTACCGCAACCCAGCGGGAGCCGCGCAGCTTCGGCAAACGATCGAACACCGTTGGCCGCCCTTCCGGATCGCTGCGCGTGCATAGCTCACCTTCCGGCTTGTAGTAGGCCAGCACCCGGCACACCGCTTCTGCGGATTCTTTGATCGAGACGATGTGGCCGTCCATGCGGATTTTCATCGCCGGCGTCACTTCAACGCGATCGCCCAGCGTGGCCACTTTGCCATCAACGCTGACGCGGCCTGCCTGGATCATCGCTTCGATTTCACGACGCGAGCCATGGCCGGCACGCGCTAAAACTTTCTGTAACTTTTCGCTCATTGAGCAACCTCTAGTGTCGCCTTCACAGGCGTCGGGGGGACTTCACTGCCGCCAGGAAGGCCACAGCAAAAACAATCATTTAGAAAAACCAAACCCGGTATTATACAGGCTTTGTGCGCACTTGGAACCTACAATCGTATTGCCTTAGTGCCGTTCACAGGGGAACGCCGTGGTCAGCGCCAGCATCACCACAGAAGGCGCGGAGTAGTGAAGTTGTTCGGGGTGATCATCAAGGTACTTCATGACGGCATCGGCAGCCATGCCGACGCTGATACCGGAACCGGGGCAAATATTGCGGTTGCCCTGCATCGCATAGCTGTCGAACACGCCGGCCACGTAGCCCATAAACAGCCCGCTGTTAAGGGCTTCGCTGGCGGTCACCGCCCCGGCCTTGTGCTTGGTGTAATCCTGCGTTTGCGCCAGCAGCGTGCTGCCGGAATAGAAACCGGCATGTGCCAACGCCGGCACCAGTAAGATCATCAGCATCAGAAATGTTTTGTTGATCATCGCCCTGCTATCCTGCCCGTTAACCGTATAGGGCAACCAGAATAGCGTTTTTTATGCTAAATAACTGCAAGGCTGGCACTTTTTCAGAAAACGGACAGGTGCCGCGGCCTGTCAACGAAACGGCGCAACGTCGCCGGCACCCTCACGCACGATAACCGGCGAAGACTCGGTCAAATCGATAACCGTAGTTGGTTGCTGGCCGAGGAAGCCGCCGTGAACCACCAGATCCACCTGTTTGCCCAAGCGATCGTTGATCTCTTCGGGATCGGATTCAGCGAAATCATTGCCCGGCAGCATCAGCGTGGTCGACATCATCGGCTCATTCAGCAATTCCAACAGTGCCAGCGCGATCGGATTGGACGGCACGCGCAGGCCGATCGTCTTACGCTTTTCATTCATTAACCGGCGCGGCACTTCCTTGGTGGCCTTGAGAATAAAGGTGTAGTTGCCCGGCGTGTTGTTTTTGATCAGGCGAAACGCGCTGTTATCCACGTAGGCGTAGGTGGAAAGCTCCGACAGATCGCGGCACATCAGCGTGAAATTATGGTTGCTGCCTAACTGGCGAATGTGGCAGATACGCTCCATGGCGTTCTTCTCGCCCAGCATACAGCCCAGCGCATAGCCGGAATCTGTCGGGTAGACAATCACCCCGCCTTTGCGCAGCACATCAACCGCCTGGTTGATCAGGCGTGCCTGGGGGTTGTCCGGGTGTATATAAAAAAGCTGGCCCATATCTTGCTCCTAAAAGTCGCTTCGCGAGCGGCCCCGCCCGCGTTAAATCTGTTCTGTGTTGTTGGCGCCTGGCGCCGGCCAATCGCGCCACACCGGCTCAACGCCGCCGGGCAGCCACAGTTTACGGCCCAGTTCGATCCAGGCGCAGGGCTGGTGAAAGTCAGACCCCTGGGAAGCCAATAACTGGTAATCCCGCGCGTAGGCGGCCAGTTGGCTGCGCTCATGCGGCGCCTGCTGGCACTGGGCCACTTCCATCGCGTCACCGCCCTGCATGGCGAAATACGCCAGCAGGCGCTTTAACCATTTTGCCGACAAATCGTAACGCCCAGGGTGCGCCATGACCGCCTGGCCGCCGGATTGATGAATCACATCAATAGCTTGTTCTATTGTACACCACTGCGGCGGAACATAACCGGTTTTGCCTTTTGCCAGGTATTTCTTGAAAACCTGCGCCAGATTATCCGCCACGCCAAACTGTACCAGGTAGCGCGCAAAGTGCCCGCGCGTTACCGCGCCGCTGCCCGCCAGCGCCTGGGCGCCCTCATAAGCCCCGGGAATGCGCGCTTTCGCCAGCCGTTCGCCGATCGCCTGGGCGCGCTGCCGGCGGCGCTCGGCCTGTTCGGCCAAAAGCTGAAGCAGCGCCGGGTGCTGGATATCCATACCCAGCCCGACAATATGTATTTCGTGGTTTTCCCACAGGGTTGAAACTTCCACCCCATTGATCAGTTGCAGCGGTAAGCGGTGGTGAGCGATAGCGGCGGCGGCTTCCGCCAGGCCGTCGGTGGTGTCATGGTCGGTAATCGCCAATACGCCGACGCGCATTTCCACCGCCCGCAGCACCAGTTGCGTTGGCGAAAGATAGCCGTCAGACGCGGTGGTGTGGCTGTGGAGATCGTACAGGGTGAATGCTGAAGAAGGTAACGGCGTGTGTGTCAAAAGAAATATCCGGCTATGGCTGGGAGGATTATCATAACCGTTAAGCCCGGCCGGACGGAAATCTATTCTCACCGCGCCGGTTATGCGCCCGCAAAGGTGCTGCCAGCGGCAGACAAAAACATTCTTCAGAAAGGGGTTGACTTTACCTCACTGAACCAGTTAACTAGTACACCAGTTACAGGTTAAATGATAATTCAAGAGAGCACATAAATGAGCAAGCAAACTTCTCTTCTTCGTTGGTGGCGCACCTCCCTTCCGCGGGCGGTATAATCGCGCATACCTGTCATTTGACACTGCAGATTTCCTAAGCCCGCATCGCATGCGGGCTTTTTTATGGACCAAATTCAACTGGAATCATCATGATAAACACCAAACCACAGCTGAAACTGCTCACGGCGCAAGCCGTCTACCGTGGGGATCCCACCAGTCTGTTCAACCAACTGTGCGGCGCGCGCCCGGCGACCTTGCTGCTGGAATCGGCCGAGATCAACAGTAAAGAAGATTTAAAAAGCCTGCTGGTGGTTGACAGTGCGCTGCGCATCACGGCGCTGGAACGCACGGTGACCATCCAGGCGCTGACCGCCAACGGCGCGGCCTTATTGCCGCTGCTGGACAACGCATTGCCGGCTGAAGTGGCGATTCAGGTGCTGCCCAATGGCCGCGTGCTGACGTTCCCGGTCATAGATAGCGTGCAGGACGAAGACGCGCGCCTGCGTTCGTTATCGGTATTCGATGCGCTGCGCACCCTGCTGGCCTTGGTCGAAACGCCGGTTGATGAGCGTGAAGCCATGCTGCTCGGCGGGCTGTTCGCCTACGATCTGGTGGCGGGGTTCGAAGATCTGCCAGCGCTGCGCCACGATCAACGCTGCCCGGATTTTTGCTTCTATCTGGCGGAAACCTTGCTGGTGTTGGATCACCAACACCGCACTACCCGCCTGCAGGCTAGCCTGTTCACCCCCGACGCCAGCGAAGAACAGCGCTTGCAGCAACGCCTGGAGCAGTTACAGGCGCAAATCAAGCAAACACCGTTGCCGATCCCTCAGCAACAGATTGAAGACATGCAGCTCAGTTGCAACCAAAGCGATGAAGAGTACGGTGCCGTGGTCAGCACCCTGCAACAGGCTATTCGTCACGGTGAAATTTTCCAGGTCGTGCCGTCCCGCCGTTTCTCACTGCCGTGCCCGGCGCCGTTGGCGGCGTATAAAACGCTGAAGGAAAACAACCCCAGCCCCTACATGTTCTTTATGCAGGATAATGAGTTCACGTTGTTCGGCGCGTCACCGGAAAGCGCGCTGAAATACGATGCCAACAACCGCCAGATTGAAATCTACCCGATCGCCGGCACTCGCCCGCGCGGCCGCCGCGCCGACGGTTCGCTGGATCTGGATCTCGATAGCCGCATCGAACTGGAAATGCGCACCGATCACAAAGAACTGGCCGAGCACCTGATGCTGGTGGATTTGGCGCGCAATGACCTGGCGCGCATCTGCCAGGCCGGCAGCCGTTACGTCGCCGATCTGACCAAAGTCGACCGTTACTCTTTTGTTATGCACCTGGTCTCGCGCGTGGTCGGCACCCTGCGTGAAGATCTGGACGTGCTGCACGCCTATCAGGCCTGTATGAACATGGGCACGCTCAGCGGCGCGCCGAAAGTGCGCGCCATGCAGCTTATCGCTGCGTCTGAAGGCTCCCGCCGCGGCAGCTACGGCGGCGCCGTCGGCTACTTCACCGCGCATGGCGATCTGGATACCTGTATTGTCATCCGCTCGGCGTATGTTGAAGACGGGATCGCGACCGTGCAGGCCGGCGCCGGGGTGGTACTGGATTCCGTTCCGCAAGCGGAAGCCGATGAAACAAGAAACAAGGCACGTGCCGTGCTGCGTGCTATCGCCAGCGCGCATCAGGCCAAGGAGGTGTTCTGATGGCGGATATTCTGTTACTCGACAACGTCGATTCCTTTACTTACAACCTGGTCGATCAACTGCGCGCCAGCGGCCACCGCGTGGTGGTTTACCGTAACCAGATCGCCGCCGATACCATCATCGAGCGCCTGCAACAGATGGAGCAGCCGGTGCTGGTGCTCTCCCCTGGCCCAGGCACGCCGGCCGACGCTGGCTGTATGCCGGAACTGCTGCAACGCCTGCGTGGGCAATTGCCGATTATCGGCATCTGCCTTGGCCACCAAGCCATTATCGAATCCTACGGCGGCCATGTCGGCCAGGCCGGCGAGATCCTGCACGGCAAGGCATCGCCGATTACCCATGACGGCGAAGGCATGTTTGCCGGCATGGTTAACCCGTTGCCGGTGGCCCGTTACCACTCACTGGTCGGCAGCAACATTCCCGCCGAACTGACCGTCAACGCGCACTTTGGCGAAATGGTGATGGCGGTGCGCAATGACGCGCAACGCGTTTGCGGCTTCCAGTTCCACCCGGAATCGATTCTGACCACCCACGGCGCGCGTTTGCTGGAGCAAACGCTGGCCTGGGCGCTGGCGAAATAAAGACAGGAGTGACCACCATGCAACCTATTCTTGAAAAACTGTACGGCGCCCAGCCGCTAAGCCAGCAGGAAAGCCAACAGCTGTTCGGCGGCATCGTGCGCGGCGAGTTGGAAAACAGCCAACTGGCGGCGGCGCTGATCAGCATGAAAATCCGCGGCGAACGTCCGGAAGAGATTGCCGGCGCGGCGCAGGCGCTGCTGGCGGACGCCAAGCCATTCCCGCGGCCGGACTACCTGTTCGCCGATATTGTCGGCACCGGCGGCGACGGCACCAACAGCATCAATATTTCCACCGCCAGCGCGTTTGTGGCGGCAGCCTGCGGAGCAAAAGTGGCGAAACACGGCAACCGCAGCGTTTCCAGCCGTTCTGGCTCTTCCGATCTGCTGGCCGCCTTCGGTATCCGGCTTGACCTGCCGGCGGAAGAAGCCCGTCAGGCGCTGGACGATCTGGGCGTTTGCTTTCTGTTCGCCCCGCAGTATCACACCGGGTTCCGTCATGCGATGCCGGTGCGCCAACAGCTGAAAACCCGCACCCTTTTCAACGTGCTGGGCCCGCTGATTAACCCGGCGCGCCCACCGCTGGCACTGATTGGCGTCTATAGCCCGGAATTGGTGTTGCCGATCGCTGAAACTCTACGCGTGCTGGGTTACCAACGTGCAGCGGTGGTTCACGGCGGCGGCATGGATGAAGTGGCGATCCATACCACCACCCACGTGGCCGAACTCAATAACGGCGTGATTGAAAGCTATACACTGAACCCGGCATCATTCGGCCTGCAAACCTACCCGCTGGAGGCGTTGCAGGGCGGCTCTCCGGAAGAAAACCGTGACATTCTGGCACGGTTGTTACAAGGTAAGGGCGAGCCGGCGCATGCCGCCGCAGTGGCCGCCAACGTGGCGTTGCTGCTGAAACTTTTCGGTAATGAAGACCTGCGGCAGAACGCACAGCAGGCATTGGACATGATACATAGCGGGCAGGCTTACCAGCGTGTGACCGCATTGGCAGCAAGAGGATAAATGATGCAGGAAACCGTGCTCAACAAAATTGTTCGTGACAAAGCGCAATGGATCGCAGCACGACAGCAACAACAGCCGCTGGCCAGCTTTCAAAACCAGATAACCCCCAGCACACGCAGTTTCTACCATGCGCTGCAGGGCAGCAAAACGGCGTTTATTCTCGAATGTAAAAAGGCATCCCCTTCCAAAGGGTTGATCCGTGAAGACTTCGATCCGGTCAGCATCGCTACGGTCTACAAAGATTACGCCTCGGCGATTTCCGTGCTGACCGATGAGAAGTATTTTCAAGGCAATTTCGAGTTCCTCACGCAAGTGAGCAAAACGGTAACGCAGCCGGTATTGTGCAAAGACTTCATCATCGATCCCTATCAGATCTACCTGGCGCGCTATTACCAGGGCGATGCGATTTTACTGATGCTCTCGGTACTCGATGACGATCAATACCGTCAGCTCGCCGCCGTAGCGCATAGCCTGAAGATGGGCGTGCTGACCGAAGTGATCAGTGAAGAAGAGCTGCAACGCGCGATCGCACTGGGTGCCCGCGTGGTAGGTATCAATAACCGCGATCTGCGGGATCTCAGCATTAACCTGGATCGCACCCGCAGCCTGGCGCCGCGCGTGCCGCACGGCGTGACGGTAATCAGCGAGTCCGGCATCAACAGCTATGGCCACGTGCGCGAACTTAGCCGCTTCGCCAACGGCTTCCTGATTGGCAGCGCGCTGATGGCCGAAGATAATCTGCGCGCTGCGGTGCGCAAGGTGCTGCTTGGCGATAACAAGGTGTGTGGGCTGACCCGGCCGCAGGACGCCGCCGCCGCTGAACAGGCGGGTGCTAACTACGGCGGGCTGATTTTCGTCGAACGCTCGCCGCGCTGCGTGGATATTGTCCGTGCGCGCAGCATCATCGCCGGCGCGCCGCTGAAGTACGTCGGTGTGTTCTGCGATGCGCCAGTGAGCACCGTGGCGCAAACCGCCAGCCAGCTTGGGCTGCGCGCGGTGCAGTTGCACGGTGCGGAAGACCAGGCCTATATCAACGCGCTGCGGGCCGAACTGCCAGCCGAATGCCAGATCTGGAAGGCGCTGAGTGTGAAAGACAGTCTGCCGGCGCGTAACCTGCAGCAGGTGGATCGCTATCTGTTGGATAACGGTGCCGGCGGCAGCGGGCAACGCTTCGACTGGGCCATGTTGCACGGCGAGAAACTGGATAACGTCATGCTGGCCGGCGGGTTAAGCGCCGACAACTGCGTTGCGGCCGCGCAGCTAGGCTGCGCCGGGCTGGATTTCAACTCCGGCGTGGAAAGCGAACCGGGCATCAAAGATGCCAATCTTCTGGCCGCGGTTTTTCAGACGCTACGCGCTTACTGATTCACAATCATTCTAATTAATGGATAAGACGGGAAAAAAAATGACGCTGCTTAACCCCTATTTCGGTGAATTTGGTGGCATGTATGTGCCGCAAATTCTGATGCCCGCGCTGCAACAACTGGAAGAAGCCTTTGTCAGTGCCCAGCGCGATCCGGCGTTCCAGGCGGAATTCAACGATCTGCTGAAAAACTACGCCGGGCGCCCCACTGCGCTGACGCTGTGCAAAAACCTGACGGCCGGCACCAAAACCAAGCTGTATCTGAAGCGCGAAGATCTGCTGCACGGCGGCGCGCACAAAACCAACCAGGTGTTGGGCCAGGCGTTGCTCGCCAAGCGCATGGGGAAAACCGAGATCATCGCAGAAACCGGCGCCGGCCAGCACGGCGTGGCGTCTGCACTCGCCAGCGCCCTGCTCGGCCTGAAGTGCCGCGTGTATATGGGCGCCAAGGATGCGGAACGTCAGTCACCCAACGTGTTCCGTATGCGCCTGATGGGCGCCGAAGTGATCCCGGTGCACAACGGTTCCTCCACGCTGAAAGACGCCTGCAACGAGGCGCTGCGCGACTGGTCCGGCAGCTATGAAACCGCCCACTACATGCTCGGCACCGCGGCCGGCCCGCACCCCTACCCGACGATCGTCCGCGAATTTCAGCGCATGATCGGCGAAGAAACCAAAGCGCAGCTTTTGGAACGCGAAGGGCGCCTGCCGGATGCCGTGCTGGCGTGCGTTGGCGGCGGTTCCAACGCCATCGGCATGTTTGCAGACTTTATCGATGAGCCGGGCGTTGGCCTGATCGGCGTGGAGCCGGCTGGCCTTGGGATTGAAACCGGCCAGCACGGCGCACCGCTTAAGCATGGCCAGGTCGGTATCTACTTCGGCATGAAATCCCCGATGATGCAGACCTCTGAAGGGCAAATCGAAGAATCGTATTCCATTTCCGCCGGGCTGGACTTCCCTTCCGTGGGGCCGCAGCACGCGCATCTGAACAGCATCGGCCGTGCGGAATACGTTTCCGTCACCGATGATGAAGCCCTGGATGCCTTCAAAGCGCTTTCCCGCCATGAAGGGATTATTCCCGCGCTGGAATCCTCCCACGCTCTGGCGCATGCGCTGAAAATGATCCGTGAAACGCCGCAGAAAGAGCAAATTTTGGTGGTCAACCTGTCTGGCCGCGGCGACAAAGACATATTTACCGTTCACGACATTCTGAAAGCACGGGGAGAAATTTGATGGAACGTTATCAGCAACTGTTTAAACGCCTGGCAAGCAACAAGGAAGGTGCGTTCGTGCCGTTCGTGACGCTGGGCGATCCTAACCCGGCCCTGTCGCTGCAGATTATCGATACCCTGGTAGAAAACGGCGCCGACGCGCTGGAGCTGGGCATCCCGTTCTCCGATCCACTGGCGGATGGGCCGACCATTCAGAGCGCGGCGCTGCGCGCCTTTGCCGCCGGGGTAACGCCTACGCACTGCTTCGAGATGCTGGCGGCGATCCGCCAAAAGCACCCCGATATGCCCATCGGCCTGCTGATGTATGCCAACCTGGTATTCCACAAAGGCATCGACGCGTTCTATGCGCGCTGCGCCGAGGTGGGCGTTGATTCGGTGTTGATCGCTGACGTGCCGTTTGAAGAATCCGCGCCGTTCCGCGCCGCAGCGCTGCGCCACGGCATCGCCCCGATCTTTATCTGCCCGCCGAACGCCAGTGACGATTTGTTGCGTGAAATTTCATCCCATGGCCGTGGTTACACCTACCTGCTGTCACGCGCCGGGGTCACCGGCACCGAAAGCCGGGCGCAGTTGCCATTGCATCATCTGGTGGACACGCTGCGTGAATACCACGCCGCCCCGCCGCTGCAGGGCTTTGGCATTTCCGAGCCGGCACAGGTACGCGCGGCGCTGCAAGCGGGCGCCGCCGGCGCCATCTCCGGCTCGGCAATTGTAAAAATCATTGAACAAAACCAGGCGCAACCGGCAGAGATGCTGGCCAAACTGGGTAAATTCGTCAGTGAAATGAAGGCCGCAACCCGCGCCTGACGCATCCCCTGTGGGCAGCCCGCTGCCCGCAGTTTTCCCCGCCGCATCGGCACGCCTATTTGAACTTCCGCGTTTCCTGTTCCACAATACTCTGGGTCCTACCTCTTTTCGCTTAAACAAGCAAAAACGGCAGGTTAAAAACCGAGCGTAGTTTCAAACAATAACATTGCATGGAGAGTAATTTATGAAGCTATTTAAGACCATTTCGGCCTTATGCATGGCGGCCCTGGTGGCCGTAGCGGTTAGCGCCTGCGCACCGACGGCAAAATCGGAAGGGACCGGCGGCTATATCGACGATACCGTCATTACCACCAAAGTAAAATCAGCCTTGCTGGCAGATAAAGGAATAAAATCCACGGAAATCAACGTAGAAACGTTTAAAGGACGGGTACAATTAAGCGGGTTCGTCAGCTCGCAGGCCGATGCGAACCGGGCGATTCAAATCACCCGCGGCGTGGCCGGCGTCAGAACCGTGGCGAACGACATGCGAGTCAAGTAGCGTTAAACAGGAGGCGCAATACTGCGCCTCCCCATGTAGGTATTCTGCATCAAAAGCGATAACCGGCCCCAAACATAAACACCCACGGATCCAACCGGGTATCAATGCTGTGATGACCACCGGCATTATCGTCAAAGCGGACTTTCGTTTCGATATTCATCCACCAGACCGACATATTCAGCAGCCAATGCTCATCCAGGTTGTAATCCAGCCCGGCCTGCGCCGCAACGCCCCATGAATTCTTCAGGCTCAGGTTACTCAACCCGGCTTCTTTACCGGTGTCATTGAATTTTTCATCAAAGAACATGGTGTAGTTCACGCCGACGCCCAGATACGGGCGCAGTTTATCCTGCCGATCGCCAAAGTAATACTGCGCCATCAGGGTTGGCGGCAAGTGATGGATGGTTGCGATATCGCCACTCACTCCCGAACCATGCAGCGAGACCTTATGGCGAAACGGCGTCGCGGCCAGCAATTCCACGCCGATATTATCCGTGACCATGTAACCGAAGGTCAGCCCAAGCTGGGTATTGTTGTTCGCATCGAATGAGCCTTGATTGAGCACGTCATCAGACCCCGTAGTAGGCCGAACGGTCGCGGTGCCGGCGCGGAACAAGAAATCACCGGCCTGATGCGCACTTGCCAACATCGGCGACATCATGGCCGCCAGTACCACCAGAGTTGTCTTTTTCATTATCCATTCCATTTGTGTGGTTAAAGTTTCAACGAATATACCTGCTAACGGGTATTTATGATCCAATCGAGATCACATCTTATGGGTAAAAATTTAAATTCCCACTGAAAACAAGGTTACCTAACACACTAATAAATAGCGGATTGATCTACATCAAAAATCACGGTTTATAGCAAATAGTGCGCCCCGTGAAATTTCAGTTGCTAAACATTCGGCCTCTGAGTAACGTCTTGCATCGATGTTGGTTTTGGTTGGTGGCCGTGAGGAGTCGGTGGGCAATCAAGATGAGCGAACTCAATAATCCCTGTGTTAGCTGTGGCGCCTGTTGCGCCTATTTCCGCGTATCATTTTACTGGGCTGAAGCCGATGACGGCGGCGGCGTTGTCCCCGCGTCGTTAACCGAGCCGCTCACCCCGTTTCTGCGTTGTATGCAGGGGACGAACAGCAAATCCCCCCGTTGTACCGCGTTGGACGGCGAGATCGGCAAAGCCGTTTCCTGTTCTATTTACCTCAACCGCCCGTCCCCCTGCCGGGAGTTTGACCAATCCGGCCTGAACGGCCTGCGCAACGAGGCCTGCGATCGTGCACGTGCACGTTACGGCCTGCCGCCTTTGCCGGTGGAAAAACCGCTGCCCCTGCCCAGCCCCAACGCTGCTGAAGAAATCAGCGCTGTACCACTGATGGGGTGCCACAGCGAAGCGGAACAGGGTACAATCACCGCTACAGCAGTGCACCGTTGTGGGGCGTAACCATTTCACCCGCTGGCAGTAAAAACTGTCGTCTTTTGCCAGGGCTACTCCTGGCAGGCGACGGGTAAAAACGCGCGTTGAAATCGTTCCCCTGCGGCGGCCAGATGGCGCTGCCCTACTTATCTCTGTTCTTAATGCCAAGGAGTCTGCATGCCTATCACGGCCAACACGTTGTACCGTGACAGTTTTAACTTTTTCCGCAACCAACTGGTCAGCATTTTGCTGCTGGCGCTGTTAACCGCGTTTATTTCTGTCCTGCTCAACCAGGTATTCAGCCCGAGTGCGGAACAGTTACAGATCCTGACAACGGCGGAAAATGACTTTACGTCCTCAACCGGGATTGGGATCCAGGAAATCATCCAACAGATGTCGCCCGAGCAGCAAATGGTGTTGCTGAAGGTTTCCGCCGCCGCTACCGTCTCTGCGCTGGTGGGGAATGTTCTGTTGGTTGGCGGGATGCTAACGCTTATCCGCCTGGTGTCTGAAGGGGTACAGACCAGCGCGCTGCGCGCAATCGGTATTTCTGCTCCTATCTTACCGCGCCTGCTGCTGTTGCTGTTTATCGGCACCTTGCTGATCCAGCTCGGCCTGATGCTGTTTGTGGTGCCCGGGGTTATTTTGGCGGTCGCGTTCTCGTTAGCGCCGGTGATTGCCACCGCAGATAAAAAAGGCGTATTTGCTTCGCTGAAGCAAAGCAGCAAGTTGGCCTTTGCCAACGCGCGCGTGATTGTGCCGGCCATGATGTTGTGGCTGGCGGCGAAGCTGCTGGTGCTGTTTCTGGTCAGCCATCTGTCGGCGATAACGCCAAACATTGCCAGCGTGGTGCTAACCGCGCTCAGCAATCTGATTTCAGCGCTGCTGCTGATTTATCTGTTCCGGCTGTATATGCTGCTGCGCGGCTAACAACGATTTTGCCACGCCAGGGCACGTCAAGCGACGTGCCCTCGTTATTTGGGGCTTTCGCGCTGTGCTGGCGGCCAGCAGATACAATCGTAAGGTTATGCAAATATTCGCCGGCCCTGCGGAATTCCCATAAATAAACGCCGATAATCAGCGTTTGCCTGCGGTACACAGACACAGCCGAATCCGGTATAGTCTGCCGATGAACAAATGATGGATTGATTTATGAAGCAATTTCTTGATTTCCTCCCACTCATCGTCTTTTTTGCTTTTTATAAGCTCTACGATATCTACGTTGCATCCGGCGCCTTGATTGCCGCCACGGCGTTGGCGTTGGTCTTTACCTGGGTTAAATACCGCAAGGTAGAGAAAATGACGCTCATCACCTTCATCATGGTGGCCGTGTTCGGCACCCTGACCGTGGTGTTCCACAACGATCTGTTTATTAAATGGAAAGTAACGGTTATTTATACGCTGTTCGCACTGGCGTTGCTGATAAGCCAACTGGTGCTGAAAAAACCGCTGGTCCAGCGCATGTTGGGCAAAGAGCTAACGCTGCCCGATCGCGTGTGGAACAACCTTAACCTGGCCTGGGCGCTTTTTTTCCTGGCCTGTGGCCTGGCGAACATTTATGTTGCCTTCTGGCTGCCACAAAGCGTTTGGGTCAATTTTAAAGTGTTCGGCCTGACGGCGCTGATGCTGGTCTTCACCTTGCTCAGCGGCGTCTATATTTATAAACATATGCCAACAGAACAGAAGAAGTAGCCCCCTGCATAATGCCCGCTCACCGGCGGGCTTTTTTGAACCACGTTATCAAAGCGGAAAGCGATGACACAACAACGACCTTTACCCAGCGGTGAGCTGGTATTACGAACATTAGCGATGCCGGCTGATACCAATGCCAACGGCGATATCTTCGGCGGTTGGATCATGTCGCAAATGGACATTGGCGGTGCGATTCAGGCAAAGGAGATTGCAGAGGGGCGCGTGGTGACCGTGCGCGTTGACGGAATGACCTTCCTGAAGCCGGTCGCCGTGGGGGACGTCATCTGCTGCTATGCCCAGTGCATACGCACCGGGCGCAGCTCAATCACCATCAATGTTGAAGTGTGGGTGAAGAAGGTTTCTTCGGCGCCTATCGGCCAGCGCTACCGCGCCACCGAAGCGGTGTTTACCTATGTCGCCGTTGACGACGAAGGCCACTCGCGCCCGTTGCCGGATGGCAAAAGGAACTTCCGCAGCGATAGCGGCGAATAAACGCCAGCTTTCGCCACGAAAAAGGGCCGCAGTTTAATGCGGCCCTTTTTTATGACAACCGGACAGACTCAGTTGACCGTCGTTGTGCCATCAAGCTTGAACACAATATTAATTGTGTGATTCTTAGTTGTTCTACCTTCATAGCGCCACTTGCGCAGCGCCAGGCGAACCTCACGTTCAAACATATTACGCGGCTCTGCAGACAGAATACGCACGTTATCCACGCGGCCGTCGCTGTCGATATCAAACTGCACCCGAACCCGGCCCTCAATCTGCAAGGCACGCGCACGCATCGGATAAGTCGGTTTTACCTGGCTGATGACCCGCGGCGCAACATCAAGTGAATCCCCCTGCACCGGCGCGTTCGGCGCCTGCTTGACCGGCGCATGCGCCAACGCGTTGCTCGGCGCATTATTCTCAAACGGCGAAGGATCACTCGGTGGCGCAATGCGTTTTTGTTCGCGTTTTATCGCCTTTTCAACCTTCGGCTTTGGCTTCGGTTTTGGCTTGGGCTTCGGTTTTTCCGGTTCAGGTTTAGGAATAGCCACCGGCACCGGCGGCGGCGGTTCTTGCACGACCTCCGGCTCGGGTTCTGGTTCTGGCTCAGGGTCCACAACCGGTTGCGGCTCCACCGGCTGTGGCTCAGGTTCTGCAGCGGACGGCGGCGGCGGTTCCGTCATGGTTTCGGAATTCACCATCATGACGCTGATAGGCGCCTCTTCCAGCCTTGGTAGCTCCATGGCCTGCTTCACGGACGCATAGAGTAAACCGGCCACCAGGGCACTGTGTAAGCCAACGGAAAGAACAATCGGCACTGACAAACGGCGAATAGGCAACATCTTTTTTAGCGGCATAATGATTCTGTTTCCTCGGATTCGCCAAGTTTAAATGCAAATAGCAATCATATTCAATAACGAAAGGCAAACTATCGCTTTAATCATGATTATTTGCCGTTAAAACCTGTAGTTAACAAGGTTATTGCGCCGTTTATAACCTGGCTTTTAACGCGATGACACGGAGTTTTAACCTTTTCTGGGGAGGTAAACGGAAAAGCCGGCAAAATGAACTGACTCGTTATCACGCCGCCCTGCGTTGCTGGTTGGCGCGACACACTCCCTCATGAATCAAGAGGCTTTCTATGCTGAAGCATCCGGCAACGCTATGCACTGATATAAAACAAAAAAATGTCGGAAGCCGCCGGCGACTTTTTGGCCAGCCTAAGGGAATGCAGCGAACGTTTAGCGATCTGCGCACGAAAAAAAACGAATAAAGGTTGAGCGGCTCAGGAAGCGGCACCCGCTGGCGGCAGATGCCCATCTTCATTAGGGCAGTAAATAAGCGTGCTTTCGGCCGGCACGCGATGCGTTACTCCTCATCACCGTAATACAATACGCCCAGTTTGATCAACGGCCGCCCCTGGGACTTGCGGTGCAGGTTGGCATCGCGCAGCGAGTAGACGCAGCCACAGTATTCCTGCTGGTAAAAGCGTTCGCGCTTGCTGATTTCAATCATGCGTGACGATCCGCCCTTCTTGCGCCAGTTATAATCCCAGTAAATCAAATCCGGGTATTTTTGCGCGGCGCGGGTACCGCAATCATTAACCTGCTGCATATTCTTCCAGCGGGAAATACCCAACGAACTGGAGATGACGTCAAAGCCATGTTCATAAGCATACAGCGCAGTGCGTTCAAAACGCATATCAAAACACATGGTGCAACGGATGCCGCGCTCCGGCTCATTCTCCATACCTTTGGCGCGGGCAAACCAATTATCGGTATCATAATCAGCATCGATGATAGGCACGCCGTGTTTTTCGGCAAAGCGGATGTTTTCTTCTTTACGCAGCAAATACTCTTTCTGCGGATGAATGTTCGGATTATAGAAAAAGATGGTGTACTCAATGCCGGAAGCCTGGATGGCCTCCATCACCTCTCCGGAACAGGGCGCGCAGCAAGAGTGCAATAACAGCTTCTTTTTCCCCGCTGGCAAATTGAGTTGTTCTCTTACCAGTTCCGTCATTTTTCCTCACCTCTCATTCATTTTCTGAATATATCATGCGGGCGGCATGATACGGATAAAAGACACTTGCTTCAAGGCATCCCCCCAGCACCGGTGAAAATCGTTCCCTTGGCGCATATTTTGCGCTACCTTGCTTTTACCGTTATATAGCAATGATTCTAAAGGTTAAACATGCTTTATCTGATTTACGCACAAGACGTTGCCAACTCACTGGAAAACCGCCTGGCCGCACGCCCGGCCCATCTAGCCCGCCTGCAGGCGCTGCGTGACCAAGGCCGCCTGGTGGTGGCCGGCCCAAACCCGGCCATTGACAGCAGCGATCCCGGCAGCGCCGGTTTTACCGGGTCCACGGTGATCGCCGAGTTCCCTTCATTAGCCGAAGCCAAAGCCTGGGCCGAGCAGGATCCCTATGTTGCTGCGGGGGTTTATGGTGAGGTCACGGTGAAGCCGTTCAAACAAGTGTTCTGATAAGCCCTTCAACTGACGCAATGCTCCAACGGATCGACACGCTTTTATAGCAACAGTATAGAAGCGTGTTGTTTCCACGCCGTATCATCTCGCCTTTCGTTCGTGCCTCCCCACCAAGCGCAGGGTTGTTGTTACTCGCCCATCACGTAATAATATGTTTCTAAATATGACGAGATAAAACCATGTCTGAGTACATCCTTTTGTTCGTGGGCACCGTTCTGGTTAACAACTTTGTTTTGGTCAAGTTTCTTGGCCTATGCCCATTTATGGGGGCGTCAAAGAATATCGACATGTCTATCGGCATGGGGTTGGCGACGACGTTTGTGATCACCCTGGTGGCCATGCTCAGTTGGGCGGCAAACCATTTTCTGCTTATCCCACTGGAGCTCACCTACCTGCGCATTATGGTTTATATCCTAATCAGCGCCGTGATCGTGCAGTTCACCGAAATGATGATGCGCAAAACCAGCCCGGCACTGTATCGGTTACTGGGTATTTTCTTGCCGCTGATCACCACCAACTGCGCGGTGCTGGCTGTACCACTGATCAGCGGTAACGTCGGCCACACGTTTCTGGAAGCCACCTTCTACGGCTTTGGCGCTTCCGTCGGTTTTTCACTGGTGATGGTGTTTTTCGCGGCAATGCGCGAGCGCCTGGCAGTTGCTAACGTTCCTGCCCCGTTCAAAGGTTCCTCTATCTCGCTGATCACCGCCGGGCTGATGTCGTTAGCCTTCATGGGCTTTACCGGCCTGGTGGAGGCCTGATCACGCAAAAGGCCCCCGTCGCTCGGAGGCCTTTTGCCGTTTAACACATCAATATGAGGTTACTGAATCAGGATCCCCTGAATCAGGCTAGCTTTCACGATGGTCACCTGCGGGATCGCCAACGCCTGCATAAAGCCTTCCACCAGTAACAGATTACTGACGTCGGTCGCGCGGTAATCCCCGGCCAGTTCCGAATCCCCTTTCCATACCTGGCGTTGCCCCACGCGCGCCAGATCGGCCTGGGTATAGGTGTTGCCCACGGGCTGCACCTGCGCTTTGATCGAATAGCCATGCACACCGCCAATGCCGATCACCCGGCGGGTTTTGATATCTTGTTTAATTTGCGGGCTAACGTGGGTGCGGGCATAAAACGCCACGTAACGCAGCACCGTATTGCGCAGCGAACCAATCGGGTTCGGCGTACTGTCTGCCTGCGGATCTTTGTTTTGCAACACCAGAGTGATGAAGTCTTTCAGGGTAACTGAAGCCAGCTTGCCCTGATAGATATCAGTGACCGTCTGGCCCCCCTGCTGGCGAAAGGCCGTCATTTGCATTGAGCCGCCGCCGATATCCCAAACCAGCAGATCCTCATTGCGCAGGCGATGATCATGCAACGCCGCCTTCGCCGACAGGAACCCCAGTTCGGCCTCCTCCTGCTGGGAAATGACCTTCAGTTGCACGCCGAGCTGTTGGTTAAAAGAGTCAATGACCTGTTGGCCGTTGGCCGCCGAACGAAATACCGCCGTCGCCACGCCGGTGATGCGCTGCGGGTGGAAGCTTTGCGCCTTCGTCACCAGCGCCCTCAACGCGGCCAGTCCTTGTTGCTGGATGGCGCTGCCCAGTTGGTTATTGGTCGATTTGGCCAGATCGGCGTTAAAGCCTACCGGACGCTGATCTTCATATAACACCTTGCCCAGCGTTTGCCGGCAAATATCCACCTGCGCCACCTGAATCTTGGTGCTGCCCGAGCCCATATCGATCCCTGCCCGGGTTTCAATACAGCGGTCGGCCATTGCCGAAAACGCGCTGGTTAATGCCAACAGCCCGACGAGCGTTATTAAGCTTTTTTTCATTTCACCATGCCATAAAGTAAGTAACACACATTCATATGAATACAATTACCTGTTTTTACACTTATTTTCCAATAGCACGCGCAATAATAAGGGTGTGAATCCTTGAATTATGCCGTTAAAAGACCACGTCCATTGCAGCATCACCCGCAACGGCGTTACCTGAATAATTCAGCGGTTCAGGCGGCCAATAGCGCCAACAGCAAAAAGACGCTTTTTCCGTTAAGGCATTGTGCGTACACTGTTTCCGGAGTTTGCGTTATAGATTGAACACGCCGATACACGCCAGGGTTAAGCATGTCCCGTTACCGTGTTTGTATGGTCCTTTATCTGTGTAAACCACCGGAACCAATAATCAGGAGAAGATTATTATGGCAACGACGAAAAAGTCAGCAAAAACCCACATTGGACTGGATGCGAAACACTCTGCAAAACTGTCTGAAGCGCTGAACGCGCTGCTGGCCAACTATCAGGTGCTCTATATGAACGTGCGCGGCTATCACTGGAATATTTCCGGCCCGCATTTCTTTGAACTCCACGTCAAATTTGAAGAAACCTATAACGATCTGCTGACGAAAGTGGATGAACTGGCGGAACGTATCCTGACGCTGGGTTATCAACCACGCCATGCATTCAGTGACTATCTGAAAACTGCAGATATCAAAGAAGATACCAACGTCACTGATGATAAGGGCACGCTGGGTGGCCTGCTGGACGGTTACTCCATCTTGCTGACTCAACAGCGTGAACTGCTGGCCCTGGCGGCGGAAGCCGGCGATGAAGGCACCTCTTCCCTGATGAGCGACTATATCAAAGAACAGGAAAAACAGGTCTGGATGCTGAACGCCTACCTGGGTAAATAATTCCCGGTGAAAAGCAAACAGTCCCATAAGGGACTGTTTGTTTGCTACCACTCGCAGGCAACCGCGAACAACAGCGAGCGGCGATGCTGCCCGTCCAGCCGATGCCGCACCCGCAGAATATGGCGGTTACTGCACGACTGGCGCTCCAGCCAACGATGGCGGCGGCGCTGCTGCTGGCGCAGCATACGCCAACGGCCCACTTCATTACGACTGTGTCTCATATCTTTCCCTCGCTATGCCAAGCGCATGCATTATAGCCCTTTCCATTCGTGAGCCAAGTCACGGATAAATCGGTAGCGTGCTAAAATACAACGGTAAAACACCCGCTTTCACCGTAGGTAAGTTCCTTAAGTCAATCATATTTATGTTATAAATAGACTCTTTGTTACGCAGTGACGTATTTCGGCGCAGGCGGCGCGTAATCGCGCCCTGGGCGCCGCCTGGGCGTTGCAACAGAATTAAGTGCCGGAAAGGGTTTCCCTCTTTTTCCAATCTGTGCATACACTCATCATTGGTGGTTTGCGAACAGGATATTTCGCCTTTATGACAACATTTTATACCGTAGTCAGTTGGTTATTGGTATTTGGCTACTGGCTACTGATCGCCAGTGTGACGTTACGCATTTTGATGAAACGCCGCGCCGTACCCTCCGCCATGGCTTGGTTGCTGATCATTTATATTCTGCCACTGTTTGGCATCGTGGCGTATTTGTCGTTTGGCGAATTAAATTTGGGCAAACGCCGGGCTGAACGTGCGAAAGCGATGTGGCCCTCCACCGCCCGTTGGCTGAGCGAACTGAAAGAGAGCCGCCGAATTTTCGCCACCGAATACAGCGAGGTGGCAAGCCCGCTGTTCGAATTGTGCAACCGTCGCCAGGGCATCGACGGCGTAAAAGGCAACCAGCTGCAACTGCTGACCACCACCGATACAACGCTCAACGCGCTGATCCGCGACATTGGGCTGGCACGCAACAATATTGAGATGGTGTTCTATATCTGGCAGCCAGGCGGGCTGGTGGATCAGGTTGCCGAATCGCTGATGGCCGCCGCCCGGCGCGGCGTGCACTGTCGCCTGATGCTAGATTCTGCCGGCAGCCTGCAATTTTTCCGCAGCGCCTACCCGGGCATGATGCGCAATGCCGGCATCGAGGTCGTCGAGGCGCTCAAGGTCAACCTGTTCCGCGTGTTTTTACGCCGGATGGATTTGCGCCAGCACCGCAAAGTGGTATTGATCGACAACTATATTGCCTATACCGGCAGTATGAACATGGTGGATCCGCGCTACTTCAAACAGGATGCCGGCGTCGGCCAGTGGGTGGATCTGATGGCGCGCATGGAAGGCCCGGTGGCCACCACCATGGGGATCGTCTATGCCTGCGACTGGGAAATTGAAACCGGCAAGCGTATTCTGCCACCGCCGCCAGACGTCAACATCATGCCGTTCGAACAGGAAAGCGGCCATACGATCCAGGTGATCGCCTCCGGCCCCGGCTTCCCGGAAGAGATGATCCACCAGGCCCTGCTGACGGCGGTATATGCCGCTCGTGAGCAGCTCATTATGACGACGCCCTATTTTGTGCCCAGCGACGATCTGCTGCACGCCATTTGTACCGCTGCGCTACGCGGCGTAGACGTCAGTATTATTGTGCCGCGCGAAAACGACTCCATGCTGGTGCGTTGGGCCAGCCGCGCGTTCTTCTCCGAGCTGCTGGAAGCCGGGGTGAAAATCTATCAGTTCGAAGGCGGCCTGTTGCATACCAAAAGCGTGTTGGTCGACGGCCAGCTTAGCCTGGTCGGCACGGTTAACCTGGACATGCGCAGCCTGTGGCTTAACTTTGAGATCACACTGGTTATCGACGATGACGGCTTCGGCAGCGACCTGGCCTGCGTGCAGGATGATTATATCGCCCGCTCACAGTTGCTGGATCCCGCCCAATGGCTGAAGCGGCCCTTCTGGCACCGTATCGTTGAACGCCTGTTCTACTTTTTCAGTCCATTGCTGTAAAAGCGGCGGCGGGCGTGCTTTAATAACGCCAAATCATTTTTCTCAGGATTTTATTTATGGATTTGAATAACCGCCTTACCGAAGACGAAACGCTGGAACAGGCTTACGACATTTTCCTCGAGCTCGCCGGCGATAATCTGGATCCGGCGGATATTCTGCTGTTCAACCTGCAGTTTGAAGAACGCGGCGGCGCCGAACTGTATGATCCCGCGGAAGACTGGCACGAGCACGTGGATTACGATCTGAACCCCGATTTCTTTGCCGAAGTGGTGATTGGGCTGGCGGAAGCTGACGGCGAACCCATCAACGACGTGTTCGCCCGCGTGCTGATCTGCCGCGAAAAAGATCACAAGCTCTGCCATATCTTGTGGAAAGAATAGCCGCTATCAGCGCACGCCGTTAAGGGCCTGCCCCACGTTAAGCAGGCAGGCCGTTGCCACATCCGCCTAGAGCGGATCTACTTTCAGGCAGGAAACCGCATGGCGGAAACTGCCCTCCAACAACGGGCGCGTAGCCGCGCACTCCGGCCCGGCAATCGGGCAACGGGTGCGGAACACACAGCCGGAAGGCGGGTTAATCGGCGATGGCAGTTCACCTACCAGCAGTTGCACCTGTTTATCTCTTTCCTTATCCGGATCCGGGATTGGCACCGCCGCCATCAACGCTTTGGTATAGGGGTGCAACGGATTATTGTAGACCTCCTCGTAACTTCCCAACTCCACCGCATGCCCCAAATACATCACCAGTACGCGATCGGAAATGTGTTTAACCACCGCCAGATCGTGTGCAATAAAAATCAGCGTCAGCCCCATCTCACGCTGTAACTGCTGCAATAGGTTCACCACCTGCGCCTGAATGGACACATCCAGCGCCGAGACCGGCTCATCGCAGATCACCAGCCGCGGCTCCAGAATCAACGCCCGCGCAATACCGATGCGCTGGCACTGCCCGCCGGAAAACTCGTGTGGATAGCGGTTAATCAGGTTCGGCAGCAGGCCCACCTTCTGCATCATCGCCTTGACCTTGGCTTTCACCTCCTGGCGAGGCATCTTAGGGAAATACGTGCCCAGCGGCTCCGCGATGATTTCGCCGATGGTCATCCGCGGGTTTAGCGACGCCAGCGGATCCTGAAATATCATCTGGATATCGCCACGGACCCGGTGCAATTCGGCCGCGCTCAGGCCGAGCATGTCTTTTCCAAGCCAGCTGACGCGGCCGCCGGTGGCCTTCACCAGGCCGATCAACGCGCGGGCAAGGGTGGATTTACCGCAGCCGGACTCCCCCACCACGCCGAGCGTTTCCCCGGCGAGCAGGCGCAGCGTAACGCCATCCACCGCTTTCAGGGTTTTCGCCGGCTGCCAGAACCAGCGTTTGGCATCATGCACAAGAAAATGGACCTTCAGATCGTCCACCTCCAGCAGCACCGCCTTATCATTTACCGTGCTCATACCAGCGCCTCCGTCGGTTTAAAACAGGCACGCCGGCGCCCTTTTGCAAACGGCGTTAACGGCGGCATACTGGCGCACTGTTCAGTCGCATACGGGCAACGCGGCTGGAACGGGCACCCGCTGGGCAACCGCAGCAAATTGGGCGGATTGCCGGGGATGGTCACCAGGGATCCGTCTTCGGCGTCCAGACGCGGCACCGCATTCAGCAACCCAATCGAATACGGGTGGCTCGGCGAATAAAAGACGTCGCGCGCACTGCCGTACTCCATCGTCTGGCCGGCGTACATTACCAGCACCTTATCGCAGATGCCGGCCACCACGCCCAGATCGTGCGTGATCATGATGATGGCGGTATTAAACTCCCGCTTCAACTCTCGCAGCAACGCCATGATCTGCGCCTGCACGGTCACATCCAGCGCGGTGGTCGGCTCATCGGCAATTAGCAGCTTCGGCTGGCACAACAACGCCATGGCGATCATCACGCGCTGGCGCATCCCGCCGGAGAACTCATGCGGGTACATGCGCATGCGCTTGCGCGCCTCGGGCATTTTCACCGCGTCCAGCATGCGCACCGCGGCGTCGAACGCTGCGCTTTTGCCCATGTGCTTGTGCAGCATCAGCACTTCCATCAGTTGTTCACCGACGCGCATATAGGGATTGAGCGCCGTCATCGGATCCTGAAAGATCATCGCGATTTCCTGCGCGCGCAGTTTATTGAGCTGGCGTTCCGGCAGGTTTAGAATTTCGCGGCCGTTAAAGGTTGCCGAACCGGTGATATGCCCATTGCCGGCCAGTAGCCCCATCAGCGCAAAAGCCGTTTGCGATTTGCCGGAGCCGGACTCACCGACAATCCCCAGCGTTTCCCCCCAATCCAGTTCAAAGTTCAGTGCGTTCACGGCGGTAACGTCGCCGTCCTGGGTTGAAAAACGCACCCGCAAATCATTCACCGCCAGCAGCGGCGGCGTAGATGTTGGCGGCATTAGATGGTCAATCGTGCTCATCATGGCACTCCTTAGCGGTCTTTCGGATCGAGGGCATCGCGCAGGCCATCGCCGATAAAGTTGAAACAGAACAGAGTGACAATCAGAAAGGCCGCCGGGAACATCAGCAGCCAGGGAGACACCTCCATTGCGTTGGCGCCGTCGCTCAGCAGCGCGCCCCAGCTGCTCAATGGCTCCTGCGTGCCGAGCCCCAGGAAGCTAAGAAAGGACTCAAACAAAATCATGTTCGGCACCAGCAGGGAAGCGTAAACCACCACCACACCCAGCACGTTGGGCACAATGTGGCGCAGCACGATGTTGCGAGTCGACACCCCGCTCACCTGCGCCGCTTCAATGAACTCCTTGCGCTTAAGGCTCAGCGTCTGCCCACGCACGATACGCGCCATGTCCAGCCAGGAAACCATGCCGATCGCCACAAAAATCAGCAGGATGTTTTGGCCGAAAAAGGTCACCAGCAAAATAACGAAAAACATAAACGGGAAAGAATTGAGGATTTCCAACAGCCGCATCATCAGCGAATCGATCTTGCCGCCAAGATAGCCGGACAGCGAGCCATACAGCGTGCCGACGATCACCGCCACCAGCGCGGCCGCAATGCCGACCATTAGCGAAATACGCCCGCCAATCGCCACACGCACCAGCAAATCACGACCGGAGGAGTCGGTGCCGAAATAGTGGGCGGAGGCCAGGTTCGGCGCGGCCGACATCATTTCCCAATCGGTATCGTCATAGCGAAAGGGCGATAGCCACGGCGCCAACACCACAAACAGTGCGATCAACGCCAGCAACACCAGGCTGCCAACCGCCGCATGGTTGTGCATAAAACGGCGGCGGGCGTCTTGCCATAGGCTGCGCCCTTCCACGTCGAGTTGTTCGCTAAACTGCGCCAAAGCCGCGCCGTTTTTTTTCTTTAGGATCATACCGGCGCTCCGATTAATAACGTATTTTCGGATCGATGACGGCATACAGCACATCAACAATCGCATTGAACAGAATGGTCAAAGCGCCGACCAGAATCGTCAGGCTTAACACCAGCGAGTAATCTCGGTTTAGCGCCCCGTTAACGAACAGCTGGCCGATGCCCGGCAGGCCAAATATCGTTTCAATCACCATCGAACCGGTAATAATGCCGACGAACGCCGGCCCCATGTACGACAACACGGGCAGCAGCGCCGGTTTCAGCGCATGGCGCAAAATAATGCGCCGCATTGGTAGGCCTTTGGCACGGGCGGTGCGGATAAAATTGGAATGCAGCACTTCTATCATCGAGCCACGCGTAATGCGCGCAATGCTGGCAATATAAGCCAGCGAAAGCGCCACCATCGGCAGGATCATAAACTTCGGCGCACCGCCGTTCCACCCCCCGCCCGGCAGCCATTTCAGGATGATGGCGAAGATCAGCACCAGCAACGGCGCCACCACAAAGCTGGGGATCACCACGCCGGTCATGGCCAGCCCCATCACGGTGTAATCCCATTTGCTATTCTGCTTTAGCGCAGCCACCCCCCCCGCGCTCACCCCGAGGATCACCGCCAGCAAGAATGCCGCAGCCCCGAGTTTGGCGGACACCGGGAAAGAGGCCGCCACCAGATCGTTAACCGAATAGTCTTTGTATTTGAATGAAGGGCCAAAATCCCCATGCGCCAACTGCGCCAAATACTGGCCGTACTGTTTCCAGAGCGGATCGTTTAAATGGTATTTGGCTTCAATGTTGGCCATCACCTCGGGCGGCAAGCTCCGCTCCCCGGTGAACGGGCTACCGGGCGCCAACCGCATCATGAAAAATGACAGGGTGACCAAGATAAACAGCGTCGGGATCGCTTCCAATAAACGACGAAATATAAACTTAAGCATTGCCTTAGCCCTTTGCAGCCTGATAACGGCTTCTTATTGCCTTGTGCGCCAGCGGTAAACGCCGCCGGCGCTGACCGTATCAATGCTTGATGATGTACAGGTTTTTATCGTACACGTTATCAAGCGGATCTTTGCCGGTATAGCCGCCGACATAGGGTTTCACCAGCCGGGTATTGACATAGTAATAGACCGGCACGATCACCGAATCCTGATCCAGCTGCGTTTCCGCTTTCTGATACAGAGCGGCACGCTCATCTTTGGTTTTTACGGTTAAAACATCCGATATCAGGCGATCGTAGGCCGCGCTTTTGTAGTGCGAGGTATTGCTGCTGCTGTTTGACTGCATGATATTCACGAATGAGCTTGGCTCGTTGTAATCTGCACACCAGCCCGCACGCGCAACATCAAAGGTGCCCTGATGGCGGGTATCCAGGAACGTTTTCCACTCCTGGTTTTCCAGTTTGACGTTCACGCCTAAATTTTTCTTCCAGATGGCCGCGGCGGCAATCGCCAGTTTCTTGTGCAAATCAGAGGTGTTGTACAGCAGCGAGAAGGTCAGCGGTTTGCCAGGGCCATAGCCGGCTTCCGCCAATAGCTTTTTGCCCGCTTCATTACGCTGCTCCTGCGTCCAGCCAAACCACGCCGGCGGGGTGAGTTTAGCGCCGTCGGTATAAGGCGGAGTAAAACTGTAGGCGGGCAATTCGCCTTGGTTTTTGACTTTATTAACGATGATGTCGCGATCGAGCCCCAGTTTCAGCGCTTCGCGCACGCGGGCGTCGGTAAACGGCGCTTTCTGGGTGTTCATTTCGTAATAATAGGTGCACAGGTAAGGATCGACGTGCAGCTCGTTGGGGATATCTTTTTTCAGCTTCTGGAACAGTTCAATCGGCAAATAGTTATAGGTCATATCAATTTCACCGGCCCGATAACGGTTAACGTCAGTAACCTCGGAGGTTATCGGCAGGAAAGTCACCTTGTTGATCACGGTTTTCGCGTTATCCCAATATTCAGGGTTACGCTCTAGCACAATGCGCTCGTTAACCACCCACTCTTTCAACTTGTAGGCGCCGTTGCTGACATAGTTCTGCGGCAAGGTCCATTTTTCACCGTATTTTTCCACCGCCTCTTTATAAACCGGCTTCATCGCATAGTGCGGGGTCATTTCCACCAGGTAAGGCACCGGCTCGCTTAAGGTGACCTGGAAGGTATGATCGTCGAGCGCTTTTACCCCCAGCGTCGATTTGTCTTTTTTGCCGGCGATAATGTCATCAACGTTTACCACATGAGCAGATTGCAGATAGCTGGCATAGGGTGACACCGTTTGCGGATCAACGATCCGTTGCCAGCTATAAACAAAATCCTGCGCCGTCACCGGCTGGCCATTAGACCATTTGGCATCTTTGCGTAAGTGGAAAGTCCAAACCTTAAAATCCTGGTTGTCCCAGCTTTCCGCCACGCCGGGTACGATGGCACCGTTGAGATCGTTATTCGCCAGGCCTTCGATCAGATCGCGGGTGACGTTATTTTCCGGCACGCCTTCAATCTTGTGCGGATCAAGCGACTGCACCTCCGCGCCGTTGTTTTTGACGATTTCCTGTTTTTCGGCCAGTTGCACTCCCGAAGGAACCTCTGCAGCTAATGCGTTTATGCTGCCGGCCCCGGCCAGCGCGGCAATAACGCCGGCAGCCAGGAGCGATGGTTTTGTGATGTTGGTCATATTATTACCCCATTTTATTATCGCCATACCATCATGGCGTTGGAGCCAGGCCTGGTTATCAGGCCACCATTCACAACGCTGCGAATCAAGCAACGCTGCAATATTCACACAGGCCCTGAATTCGCTGCCAACAGGGCTAAGGTTCGCCGACTTATTATCGGAGGCACTTTTTATGGCGCCGTTTTATTCCTGGGGCTAACGTGAAAGCGCCCTAATGAATATCTGGCGAATGTGAGCTGCAAGCGCCACACACCGCCCTAAGCGCACGGCTTGCGGTTAAACAAACTTTTATACGGCAAAGCCCATGGTGAAAGAATAAACAACCAATGATTAGCAATCTAACACTAATAACATCGGTTCTTGTCCGAAACAAGCCTTATAAAAGATAGGGGAAAGGTAACGCCAATGGTGAATGGGAAGATGCGGAAGGGTAAAAAAGGCAGGCATGCCACGTCACTGCGCCACCAGGATTGAACATTAATAGACACCTGCCCTACCACAGTGCAGGATGATGAAATAAGAGGCATTCAATGCACTTTATTACAGCAGGTTAAATTAATTTAAAAATTAAAATTTATTTTAAAAAGTGAAGCATCAACGCCACTTGCCAGGATAAATAGCCTGCAGCTTAAAGCAGGCCAGGGAATATTGTCTTGATGCCGGTAACAATGAATTCAATGCCCAATGCCATCAGCAGTAGCCCCATAATACGTGTGATAACGTTAATACCGGTTTGCCCCAATAAACGCACCAGCAAAGGTGCAGCCCGGAACAACAGCCAGCAACAGAAAGCAAACAGGGCAATCGCCAGGGTAAAACCCAGCAGGTTTTGCCAACTGTGGTAACGCGAGCTCCAGACGATAGTTGAACTGATAGCCCCCGGCCCGGCCATTAATGGCAATGCCAGCGGCACCACGCCGATGCTTTCACGGATTGCGCTTTCTGATTTTTCCTGCTTGTTTTGCTTATCTTCCCCCAGCTTGCCGCTGATCATCGACATCGCGATAGTCACCACCAGAATGCCGCCGGCGATGCGGAAAGAATCAATAGAGATACCGAACAGGTTCAGGATGCCACCGCCGAGAAACAGCGAGATCCACAGGATAATCGCCACCGACAAATTGGCGGTCAGGTTGGTCTTGTTGCGCCCCGCTTCTGCCTGGTAACTGGTCATGCTGATAAATACCGGCAGAATGCCCACCGGATTGACCAGCGCGAACAGGCCGACAAAGAATTTAATATAACCGGAAAAATCCAACAGAGACTGGCTCACGAATCACCCCACATTGAACACTGCCACCTAAGGCTGCTATAAAGGTAACCGCTACCGGACACATTGAGGGGCTACACGACGCGCTAATGTAATCGAATTGCTCTTACGGATCCATCCGCGGAAAATTGCATTTTTATCTCTCCGTGGCGGAGGAAACAAAATATTACGCTGCAGTTAACGTCATATGTGGTTTTTTACTGTTTTAGGTTAAAAATGACAGGCGCCTCACTGCAGATAGTAACGCATGCGCATTAATTCATTGCTGAATGGTGTCAGCATGAAACTTTTATGACGTACGTCACAAAATCGCCCCCCCATAATAGGGTAAGCTCTTGGTCGTAGTCAGAGCGATGAACAGCAGAGGCCCGCTGTTCGCCACTTTAGCTACGGCTCCCCTAACATGCAGGGCAAAGCTCTTTAAGTAAATCAGCGGTACAAGCCAGGAAGGGCATGGGCGCGAACCCCCTTTCCATTCATCCTGTCTATACTTGATGCTTGCACGGCTTATTTACTGAAAGAGTTTAACATTATCAGGAGAGCACTATGGCTGTAACAAATGTCGCTGAATTGAACGAGCTCGTTGCCCGCGTCAAAAAAGCCCAGCGTGAGTATGCCAACTTCACCCAAGAGCAGGTTGATAAAATCTTCCGTGCTGCTGCCCTCGCCGCCGCCGATGCCCGTATTCCTCTGGCCAAAATGGCCGTTGAAGAATCCGGAATGGGGATCACCGAAGACAAAGTGATCAAAAACCACTTTGCATCCGAATATATCTACAACGCGTATAAAGATGAAAAAACCTGTGGCATCTTATCCGAAGATGACACTTTCGGTACCATCACGATTGCAGAGCCAATCGGCCTGATTTGCGGTATCGTGCCAACCACCAACCCAACTTCTACCGCTATCTTCAAAGCGTTGATCAGCCTGAAAACCCGCAACGGTATCATTTTCTCGCCACACCCACGCGCCAAGAATGCCACCAATAAGGCGGCGGACATCGTACTGCAAGCGGCCATTGCTGCCGGGGCGCCAAAAGATATCGTCGGTTGGATCGACCAACCTTCCGTCGAGCTGTCCAACCAGTTGATGCACCACCCTGATATCAACCTGATCCTCGCCACCGGTGGCCCAGGCATGGTGAAAGCCGCCTATAGCTCCGGTAAACCGGCAATCGGCGTTGGCGCTGGCAACACCCCGGTCGTGGTAGACGAAACCGCCGATATCAAGCGTGTGGTCGCCTCTATCCTGATGTCAAAAACCTTTGATAACGGTGTTATCTGTGCCTCTGAACAATCCGTTATCGTGGTTGATTCAGCTTATGATGCCGTGCGTGAGCGCTTTGCCTCCCATGGCGGCTACTTGTTGCAGGGTAAAGAGCTGAAAGCGGTTCAGGACATCATCCTGAAAAACGGCGGCCTGAACGCGGCCATCGTTGGCCAGTCAGCGCCAAAAATCGCTGAAATGGCGGGCATCACCGTACCTGCCAACACCAAAGTGCTGATCGGCGAAGTGAAAGTGGTCGATGAATCCGAACCGTTCGCGCATGAAAAACTGTCGCCTACCCTGGCGATGTATCGCGCCAAAGACTTCGAAGATGCCGTGGTTAAAGCAGAAAAACTGGTTGCCATGGGCGGGATTGGCCACACCTCTTGCCTGTACACCGACCAGGACAACCAGCCGGCTCGCGTTGCCTTCTTCGGCGACAAAATGAAAACCGCACGTATTCTGATCAACACCCCGGCTTCACAAGGTGGTATCGGCGATCTGTACAACTTTAAACTCGCTCCGTCGCTGACGCTGGGTTGCGGTTCCTGGGGGGGTAACTCCATCTCCGAGAACGTTGGCCCGAAACACTTGATCAACAAGAAAACTGTAGCGAAGCGAGCAGAAAACATGTTGTGGCATAAACTTCCAAAATCCATCTACTTCCGCCGCGGCTCACTGCCGATCGCGCTGGAAGAAGTTGCAACCGACGGTGCAAAACGCGCCTTTATCGTGACCGACAACTATCTGTTCAACAATGGCTACGCTGATCAGATCACTAAGGTGCTGAAGCACCACGGCATTGAAACCAAAGTCTTCTTCGAAGTGGAAGCCGACCCAACCCTGAGCATCGTGCACAAGGGCGCAGAGCAGATGAACGCCTTTAAACCGGACGTCATTATCGCGCTGGGCGGCGGTTCACCGATGGACGCAGCCAAAATCATGTGGGTGCTGTATGAACATCCGGAAACCCACTTCGCGGATCTGGCGTTGCGCTTTATGGATATCCGTAAACGTATCTACAAGTTCCCGAAAATGGGCGTGAAGGCGAAAATGATCGCCATCACCACCACCTCCGGTACGGGTTCAGAAGTGACGCCGTTTGCGGTGGTTACCGATGATGCAACCGGCCAGAAATACCCACTGGCTGACTACGCGCTGACCCCGGATATGGCGATTGTCGACGCCAACCTGGTGATGAACATGCCGAAATCCCTGTGCGCCTTCGGCGGCCTGGATGCGGTAACCCACTCACTGGAAGCCTATGTTTCCGTACTGGCGAATGAATACTCTGACGGCCAGGCGCTGCAAGCGTTGAAACTGCTGAAAGAATACCTGCCGGCCAGCTACAAGGAAGGGGCGAAAAACCCGATCGCCCGCGAGCGTGTGCACAACGCAGCGACTATCGCCGGTATCGCTTTTGCCAACGCCTTCCTGGGCGTGTGCCACTCAATGGCCCACAAATTGGGTTCAGAGTTCCACATTCCACACGGCTTGGCTAACGCCCTGTTGATCTGCAACGTTATTCGCTATAACGCCAATGACAACCCGACCAAACAGACTGCGTTCAGCCAGTACGATCGCCCGCAGGCACGCCGCCGCTATGCCGAAGTGGCCGATCACCTGGGCCTGAGCGCACCTGGCGACCGCACAGCACAGAAAATCGAGAAACTGCTGGCTTGGCTGGAAGAGCTGAAAACCGAACTGGGCATCCCGGCTTCAATTCGTGAAGCGGGCGTACAGGAAGCCGACTTCCTGGCGAAGATCGATAAACTGTCCGAAGATGCATTTGATGACCAATGTACCGGCGCAAACCCGCGCTATCCGCTGATTGCCGAACTCAAGCAAATCATGCTGGATACCTATTATGGGCGTGAATACAACGAAGCCCATGAGCACGCGGCAAACACCGTGGTTGAATTGCCAACGGCCAAAGCCGAGAAGGCTGAGAAAAAAGCAAAAAAGTAACGCTTGCATAAGCTGACAAAAAACCCGCCAACACGGCGGGTTTTTTTATTCCTGCTAATACGCACAACCAATCAGCCAAAAACACACCCCGGGTTACCCCCGAAAACAATGCCCCGCACTACGGCGGCTCTGCGGCCCACTAGGGCGACGAAAAGCATTGAGCAATGCGCGTGTGTACCTATAGCAACAACCCCCTTGATAACAGGGCTTATAGGCGTTTTTTAGCCGGCTCCCGCTGCCTGAATAGCCTCTTTGTAGTGTTTACGGCACACCGACAGGTAACTTTCATCGCCGCCAATCACCACCTGCTCCCCCGCATGTACCGCCCGGCCGTTTTCATCCAAACGCAGCACCATGTTTGCCTTGCGCCCGCAGTGGCAAATGGTTTTCAGCTCAACCAGCTTATCGGCCCAGGCCAGCAGGTATTGGCTACCCGTGAATAATTCACCTAAGAAATCGGTACGCAGGCCATAACACAAAACCGGAATATTCAGTTGGTCAACAACATCACATAACTGCGCAACCTGCGATTTGGTCAGGAACTGGCTCTCATCGAGCAGCACGCAGTGAACCGTTTGCTGTTGATGCTCCTGATTAATTATTGTGTAAAACTCGGTATCATTATTATAGAGCTGCGCCTGCGATGACAGGCCAATACGCGAGCTAACTTTCCCGACGCCAAAGCGATGATCGATTTCAGCGGTAAACACCAGCGTGCGCATACCACGTTCTTGATAATTATATGAAGATTGTAATAGCGCAGTAGATTTCCCTGCATTCATAGCAGAGTAATAGAAATAAAGCTGAGCCATGGGCCCTACCCCAACAGTATAAAAAACACGCAAAGAAAAGATATCCGAGTGTAACATAGGCACCGGATGATGTTCAGCGGTGCGGAATCAATTTTAACTAAATTAATAAGCATCCGTATGCAATAAATGGCAGAACGGGGCCTGCGGTGCCTGCCGCATTTTTACATCAATTGACCAAGCCTAATCCCGGAACACTATTAATTGCTGCTAATGATTAAACCACAGAGGGAATGCCGGCGCCTGCAGCTATAGGTAACCACACTGATACCGAAGAATGATTATTGTGATGGTCATAAACCTTGTCTATTAAATGGCGCCTGGCGGGTTGATAGCAATTTAATCCTTATCTGGACAGTGACACTTCCTGACAGAACCTTTACGAATACCCCTATGCTTTACACTGTCTGTAAGAGAATGGGCGTGATTTAGCCCACAGAATTATATATAAACAGTTAATATAACCCAGTAACGAAAGGCTTTTCCCTGGCCTGACACAGCGCACATAGCCGGAAAGCTGGCTTTTACAGAGAGCAAGTAATAGCCCCAAAAGCCATCTATATTTGTCGGCTGAATCTAAATAAACGTTTCTTTAAGGAAAATCTGACAACTCTTCGCAATTTGGCTATTGCAGAAAATAAAATAGCACTCTATTATTATCCGGACATGCCCCCCCACCAATATAATTTGAGACTAGGACAATGAGCGAAGCATTAAAGATTTTGAACAACATCCGTACTCTACGTGCACAGGCAAGAGAATGCAGCCTGGAAACGCTGGAAGAGATGCTTGAGAAACTGGAAGTTGTCGTGAATGAACGTCGTGAGGAAGAAAGCCAGGCGCGCGCTGAAATTGAAGAACGCACGCGTAAACTGCAACAATATCGTGAAATGCTGATTGCAGACGGTATTGATCCAAACGAACTGTTGCAAACCATGGCAGCAACAAAATCAGCCGGTAAAACCAAACGTGCGGCTCGTCCGGCTAAATACCAATACAAAGATGAAAATGGCGAACTGAAAACCTGGACCGGCCAAGGCCGTACTCCTGCGGTGATTAAAAAAGCTATCGAAGAACAGGGTAAATCTTTGGAAGATTTCCTGCTGTAATCGTTTCTTCTGCGTGTAAAAAAGGCTCCCTTGTGGAGCCTTTTTGTTTATCAGCACCCGCCCCGCCGCGTTCTGTGCGGCATACCCAGGCAGTGTCTTTATTCCCAGACAGTGTCAGGTAAAAGAAAAAGGGAGCCAAAGCCCCCTTTTACCGTACTGTTTAATAGCCTGCGTTATTGCACTTTGTAAAAAGATTTATACCATTCAACAAAACGTTTAACACCTTCCTCTACACTGGTAGCAGGCTTAAAACCAATCGCCTGATAAAGCGCTTCGGTATCTGCGCTGGTATCCAGCACATCGCCAGGTTGCATGGGCAGCATATTTTTACGGGCAATAATGCCCAGGGCATGTTCCAGCGCGCTGATATATTCCATCAGCTTCACCGGGCTGCTGTTGCCTATATTATAGACATGGTATGGTGCGGAACTGCTGGCAGGTGAACCCTGCTCAACGGTCCAATCCGCATTAGGTTGCGGCACAATGGCCTGTAAACGCACGATCGCCTCGGCAATATCATCGATATAGGTAAAATCACGGTGCATCTCACCGTGGTTATATACATCAATGCTGTCACCCGCCAATATTGCCTTGGTGAATTTAAACAGCGCCATATCCGGGCGCCCCCACGGGCCATACACAGTGAAGAAACGCAGCCCCGTGGTGGGCAAACCATATAAATGTGAGTAGCTGTGCGCCATTAACTCATTGGCTTTTTTCGTTGCCGCATACAACGACACCGGATGATCGACCGAGTCATCAGTAGAGAACGGCAACTTACGGTTTAACCCATATACCGAACTGGACGATGCATAAACCAAATGCTCGACCTTATTATGGCGACAACCTTCCAGCACGTTTAAATGGCCAACCAAATTTGAGTCCGCATACGCCAACGGATTTTCCAGCGAATAACGCACCCCGGCCTGTGCGCCAAGATGAATCACCCGCTGAAATTTATGCTCGGCAAACAGCGCCGCCATCCCTTCCCGATCGGCCAGATCCAGTTTAATAAACTGGAACGCAGGTTTATCCGCCAATAAGGCAAGACGCGCCTGCTTTAAGCTGACATCGTAATAATCATTCAGGTTGTCGATACCGACAACCTGATGCCCGGCGGCCAACAGGCGCTCGGCAACATGATAACCAATAAAGCCGGCAGAGCCTGTAACCAGGAAGTTCATACGCACCTCTTAAAAATTAGACTTCACCGATGCGCCACGGCCGATGCCGTAATAGGTAAAGCCACGGCTTTCCAGGCGCTCTGGATCGTAAAGGTTACGGCCGTCGAAGATTACCGGGTTTTTCAGAGCGCTCTTGATCACATCAAAATCTGGCGCACGGAAGCTTTGCCATTCAGTGCAGATCACCAAAGCATCGGCACCGTGCAGCGCGGCCTCTTTCGTGCCCATCAGTTTCAGATCGTCACGGTTGCCATAAATGCGCTGCGCTTCGTTCATTGCCTCTGGATCGTAAGCCTGTACCTTGGCACCGGCAGCCCACAGCGTTTCAACCAGCACGCGGCTGGAAGCTTCACGCATATCGTCGGTGTTCGGTTTGAAGGCCAGCCCCCACAGGGCGAAGGTTTTGCCATTCAGATCTTCACCAAAGTAATGTTTGATGAACTGGCTCAGCTTGTATTTTTGCTGATAGTTAACCTGTTCCACCGCCTGCAGCAGCTTAGGCTGGTAGCCAATGGCCTCGGAGGTGCGGATCAGCGCCTGCACGTCTTTCGGGAAACATGAACCACCGTAGCCGCAGCCAGGGTAAATGAAGTGATAACCGATGCGGGAATCAGAACCGATGCCCTGGCGCACTTTTTCGATGTCCGCACCCAACATTTCCGCCAGGTTCGAGATTTCGTTCATAAAGCTGATTTTGGTCGCCAGCATGCAGTTGGCGGCATATTTGGTCAGCTCCGCGCTGCGAATATCCATCAGGATCATGCGATCGTGGTTGCGGTTGAACGGTTCGTACAGTTCACGGATGGGTTCAATCACATCTTTGTTGTCAGTCCCGATAACGATGCGCTCTGGGCGCATGCAGTCGGCCACCGCGGCGCCTTCTTTCAGGAATTCCGGGTTAGAAACCACGTCAAACGACAGATCGCTGCCGCGTTTTTTCAGCGCTTCAGCCATCACCTGGCGAACTTTATCCGCAGTCCCTACCGGCACGGTGGATTTATCGATAACCACTTTGTGTTCGTTCATGTTTTCTGCGATGGTGCGCGCAACGGCAGTAACGTACTTCAGATCGGCAGAGCCGTCTTCATCAGGCGGCGTACCCACGGCGATGAACTGAATAACGCCATGTTCCACGCCAGCTTTAGCATCGGTGGTGAAATGCAGGCGACCGGCTTCGTAGTTCTGTTGCACCAGCGGCGTCAAACCGGGTTCATAAATCGGGATATTCCCCTTTTTCAGGTTCTCGACTTTCTTTTCGTCAACGTCGATACACATGACATCGTGGCCCACTTCAGCCAACACCGCCGCCTGTACCAGACCGACATAGCCAATACCAAAAACTGTTACTTTCATTGGAAAATCCTAGTTTTTAAAATTAAAGACAAAGGTTAAAAGTTACTTCTTACCGGCTGGTATAACCTGCTGCAGCCAGTGAGAAAAATCAGTGCCAAGCGTGGCATGACGCATGCCGTATTCCACAAACGCCTTCATATACCCCAGTTTGTTACCGCAATCATGGCTGACGCCCTTCAGGTGATAGGCTTCCACCGGTTCTTGCTCCATCAACAGATCGATAGCGTCGGTGAGTTGGATCTCATCGCCGGCGCCCGGTGGTGTTTTGGCCAGCAGCGGCCAAATATCCGCAGACAACACATAGCGGCCAACAATGGCCAAATTGGAGGGGGCTTCACTCGGAGATGGTTTTTCCACCACGCTCACCATGGGCGCACTTTCGCCCGGTTTGAGTTGGTGGCCTTTGCAGTCGGCAATACCATAGCTGCCGACGCTTTCGTGTGGCACCGGCTCAACCATAATCTGGCTAACGCCGGTTTGCTCGAAACGCTGTAACATCTCGTGCAAGTTGTCTTTTTTCAGGTTCGCGCTGTATTCATCCAGAATGACATCCGGCAACACCACCGCTACCGGCTCATCGCCAACCAGCGGGTGGGCGCATAGAATGGCATGCCCCAGCCCCTTGGCAACGCCCTGGCGCACCTGCATAACCGTGACGCCTTTCGGGCAAATTGATTGGACTTCATCCAGCAACTGGCGCTTAACGCGCTTTTCCAGCATGGCTTCCAGCTCAAAGCTGGTATCAAAATGGTTTTCGATTGAATTCTTGGAGGAGTGCGTAACCAGGACGATTTCGTTGATGCCGGCGGCGATGCATTCGCTAACGACATATTGGATCAGGGGCTTATCAACCAGCGGCAGCATCTCTTTGGGGATGGCTTTGGTAGCCGGTAACATGCGCGTTCCCAATCCCGCAACCGGGATCACTGCTTTTCTGACTTTACGGTTTAAAGCAGACATTATTTCCTCTCTTGATTCTGGCTCAGATTATGAGCTTTATCTGCCATACAAAAACTCTCGGAGTATACCAGCTTATGCCTGCTGCGTATTAACCTGAGAGTAAATAGGAAGAAATTAGGACAATTACCCAGCGCGGGGAGCATAATCTTAAATAAAATGAGATGCGTCTGACTACTGGTATTTTTTATTCATCACTCAACATCAGGCTCAGGCGGCCGCCGGCGCCCCATACCTGGCACTGCCAGGCATCGCAACGGTGGCTGATTTGGTTCATGTAAGTGGCCCCCAGCATACCCAGCGGCACCCCATTGCTAAGCTGGATTTGATTATTCCCGGTATTTAGATTGGCATGCAAACCCGCAGAAACCAGCAGCAGATTTTTATATTCGGTGTGATAATAGCCAACCAACAATGGGAATTGTCCGGCCAATTTACCCTGCCGCAATAATTGATTAACTTGCTTTAGCAAAGTTGACATCTGCGGCAAACGATGTTGTTGGTTTGCCAAATGGTCCTGTAACAACCCATTAAATAATGCGCGCAATAATAAAGCGGCCAATACGCCATTATCGCCAGCCCGGGTAACGTCCAGGCAGTAGAAGGCCAAATCGCTGCCCGATAATGCGGCAATATCCAGCACCAGGCCGGGATGTTCCGTGGTCGTCAGTTGGCGATAATTGACCCGGCGGTTGGCAATACTCTGCTGGACCGGCGGTTGCAGTTGTTTCAGCAGCCTTACCGCCTCGTCTGGGTTTTTGCTTAGCGCCTCCCAATCCTGGAACAGATCGATTTCTTCAAGCGCCAACGAGGTAAAAACATTCGGGTACAGACAGGTGAAGACCGCCTCACGCAGAATATCGAGATTCTTAAGCGGTTTGAGCAACACATCCTGTACGCCCAGGCGCAATACCTTGGCGATATCCGCCATTTTATCCGTGCCGGAGACGATCAGTACCGGGATCTTCACGCCCGTTAGCCGCAGGTGTTCGACAAACTCGATACCGCCCATTTCCGGCATGGCCAGATCGCACAGTATCAGATCGGGCCGGCTTTCTTCCAACAGGCCAAGAGCCTGCAAACCGTTGGTCGCCTCAATGGTATCCGCCCCCAAGGACTGCAGGTAGGCAACCAGCACAGAACGAAAAACCCGCTCGTCCTCGACGATCAGAATACGTTTGTGAGTCAGTGGTAATACCATCGGTTGAGCCCCTTGCCTATTTCCTTAGGTAATAGTGGCCCAAAATGGTCACTTGTGCTTGTCTGATATCAAACTGTCCGTTGAGTTCCATCGCTGAACCGAGGTTTACTTGTTCTTAACTAAAGGCAATAGCATATCAATTTGTTTTTCGACCGCCAGTTCCCCGGCGGCGATCGCTTCATTGGCGCGGTGAAAATCCAACGTTGATATCTGCGGACAATAGGGTTGGATCAGTACATCGGGCGGATCCCCGGCCATGCGCGCCCGCTTGATGCGGTTTTCCAGCACTTGAATCGAGGTGCTCATTATCTCCATTGCCGTGGGTGTGACAGAAGCTTTTTTCAGCACCACCTTGCCGATACGCGCCCGTAAACGGCTCCGCCAATTACGCGTTGCCCCATCGTCAACCATGCTGCCAATATCTTCGCTTTCGCTGCGCATGGAAAAAAGATCCTGTTGCATCAGGTGAGCGTCGTGTTGCAGATCAACCGCAATGACGACATCGGCCCCCAGCGCGCGGGTTAAGGATATTGGCACCGGATTAACCACGGCGCCATCAACCAGCCAGTAACCATTGAACCACACCGGTGCCAACAGGCCGGGTATGCTGCAGGAGGCGCGCACCGCCTGGTTAAGATCGCCTTCAGTCAGCCACAGCTCACGCCCGGTGCTCAGGTTGGTCGCCACGGCAGCAAATTTTCGCGAGCACTGCGCAATGTCATCCACCTGCAGCAATTGGGCAACCGCATTGAATACCCGCTCGCCGCGCAGCAAACCGCCGCGTTGCCAGGATAAATCCATCAGGCGGATCACATCCCAATAGCTAAACGAACGCACCCAGCTTTCCACCGCCGGTAGGCGCTGGCAGGCATAGGCCGCGCCCACCAGCGCGCCCATCGAACAGCCGGCGACGATATCGGCCTCTATCCCCAGTTTCTTTAACGCGTTGATCACGCCGATATGCGCCCAGCCTTTTGCCGCACCGGAACCCAATGCCAGACCAATTTTAATCTGCCGCATAACCCTGCCTTTTCCGCCAAATGTTCGGCTGTGCCCGGCAATAGGCGTGGTGCCGCCGTTACGCCCATCGCCCCTTGCCACAATTGAATCGTTATGGGGTAACATATACGATAAATCCCCCTTAATAACAGCCATGGTCGGGAATACCGGCCAGCACACACAGGAGTTATTTTGTCTGAATTGTGCCCCTGCGGCAGCGGACTGGAGTATAGCGCATGCTGCGCCCCCTTTATCAACGGCATACAGCATGCTCCCACCCCTGGCCATCTGATGCGTTCGCGCTTTAGCGCCTATGTTAAGCACCATGCCGACTATCTGATTGCCACCTGGCACCCGGATTGCCATGCGCAACAGTGGCTTGATGCCATTCGTACTGGTTTTGAAGATACCGAATGGCTTGGCCTGACGATTATCAGTGAGGAGACTGGGAGTCACCCGCAAGAGGGGTTTGTTGAGTTTATCGCTCGCTTTGTCGATCTTGGCAGCGGGGCAACACAGGCCATTCATGAACGCTCGCGCTTCCTTCGCCTTGACCAACGCTGGTACTATATCGCCGGCACCAAGCCACGGCCTGGCAGAAACGCAGTTTGCCCTTGCGGTTCTGGCAAAAAATACAAGAAGTGTTGCGGGCGCTAGCCGCCTGCTACCCGTGTAAAAACATCACCTGCAGCGCAGGTATTGAGTCACAGACAGGATTTTCGTTCCTATGCCACACCAAAACGTACAAAGAAAAATATTACGCACCATCTGCCCAGACGCCAAAGGGCTGATCGCCAAGATCACCAACATCTGTTTCCAGCACCAGCTCAATATCGTGCAGAACAATGAGTTTGTCGATCATCGCACCGGCCGCTTCTTCATGCGCACCGAACTTGAAGGCGTATTCAACGACGCCCAACTGCTGGCCGATCTGGATGAAGCGCTGCCATCGGGCTCCGTACGCGAGCTGCAAAGCGCCGGCCGCCGCCGCATCGTCGTCCTGGTCACCAAAGAGGCACACTGCCTGGGCGATCTGTTGATGAAAAGCGCCTACGGCGGCCTTGATGTGGAGATTGCCGCGGTCATCGGCAACCACGACACGCTGCAAACATTGGTCGAGCGCTTCGATATTCCTTTCCATCTGGTGAGCCACGAAGGCCTGACGCGCGAACAGCACGATCAGCAGATGATCGCCCAGATCGACCAATATCAGCCGGATTACGTGGTGCTGGCAAAATACATGCGCGTGCTCACCCCGGCCTTTGTTCAGCACTACCCGAACCAGGTGATCAATATCCACCATTCGTTCCTGCCGGCCTTCATCGGCGCGCGCCCTTATCATCAGGCCTATGAACGCGGCGTTAAAATCATCGGCGCCACCGCGCACTATGTGAATGACAATCTGGATGAAGGTCCTATTATCATGCAGGATGTCATCAACGTTGATCACACTTTCTCCGCGGACGATATGATGCGCGCCGGGCGCGATGTGGAAAAAAATGTCCTGAGCCGGGCATTAGATAAGGTGTTGGCACAGCGGATATTTGTCTACGGCAACCGCACGGTAATCTTGTAATTGCCTAACACAGCGGTGCCTTTCGTTCACGGAAGCACCGCTAAGAATAAAAAAACGGCAAACAATTCATTTTCTGCATTTCAAGGCTTTACACTCGCGTTTCATTTGATATGATGCGCCCCGCTTTCCGAGATAGCGGCAACGCATCACCGAGAGCAGGAAGCCGGTCAGCTTCCTGGAAGTAAAATTCGTTAACCACGAATTTCGTGGTGGGGTTCCCGAGCGGCCAAAGGGAGCAGACTGTAAATCTGCCGTCACAGACTTCGAAGGTTCGAATCCTTCCCCCACCACCACACTCAACGTTAGCAATAACGTAACAGCAAAAGCGGGTTGCAATATTTTCCGCTTTGGGGAAGGTGAGAACCTTCGACAAGGTTCGAGTCGAGCAGTGCGAGACAACGTGCGCAGCACGGCCCGAAGGGTGAGGCGCGAAGCGACGAATAATCCTTCCCCCACCACCACTCTCCTTCTTCATGAAGGAAGAGAACTACGCACTACCGTATTTGCGTCAGCCATGACCAATACTAAAATTTAGAATCATGCATATCCCCTGGTGGGGTTCCCGAGCGGCCAAAGGGAGCAGACTGTAAATCTGCCGTCACAGACTTCGAAGGTTCGAATCCTTCCCCCACCACCAAATTCAATCCCGATGATAATACTTCAGCAATGCAGATTGCAGCATCTTCCGCTTTGGGGAAGGTGAGAACCTTCGACAAGGTTCGAGTCGAGCAGCGCGAGACAACGTGCGCAGCACGGCCCGAAGGGTGAGGCGCGAAGCGACGAATCATCCTTCCCCCACCACCAAATTCAATCCCGGTGATAATATTTCAGCAAGCTAGCTCGTCCGCCGCCATTCCCCGAAACATTCTTGCTCCCCGCACGCATTTTGAAAGCCATGCAAAACGAGCGTGAAGCCAATCTGTCACACCGAATCACTTGAACTGCGCCCCGCAATTCGCTATACCACTGGCTTCTTTACAGCAGTTAAGGGAAACAGTGCATGCGTAATAATATCTGCGTTTTTTGCGGCGCAAGCGAAGGCGTTAACGCCGCCTATGCCACTCAGGCTCGGGAACTGGGCCACACGTTGGCAACGCAGGGGCGGCGCCTGATTTATGGCGGTGGTAAGAAAGGGTTGATGGGGATCGTCGCGGATGCGGTGCTGGAAGCCGGTGGCGAAGCCATTGGCATTATCCCGGAACGCCTGGTGGAAGCAGAGACCGCCCACCGCGGCCTGACCAAGCTGGAAGTGGTGCCCGATATGCACACGCGCAAAGCCCGGATGGCCGAACTGGCCGAAGCTTTTATCGCTCTGCCTGGCGGCATCGGCACGCTGGAAGAGCTGTTCGAGATCTGGACCTGGGGCCAAATCGGCTACCACAGCAAACCCGTTGGTCTGCTGGATGTCCAGGGGTTCTATCAGCCGTTGAGCACCTTTCTGAAACACGTTGCCGATCAGGGCTTTATGCGCCATGACTATCTGGCGACTCTGGCGCTTAGCGGCTCGGCGCAAACCCTGCTGCAGCAGTTTGATGACTACCAGCCCAAGAATTACGATCGCTGGGCAAAATAGCCCGCTATGGCCGGGGTGAAAACCGCCGGCCCTCGTTACATCCCCCCTAAACTCTGCTACTATCCTCCCTACATTTTCTTGCCAAAACGATACCGCTGATGAAATTTGTTTCTTTTAATATCAATGGACTGCGCGCACGGCCACACCAGTTGGCGGCAATTATCGAACAGCACCAGCCCGACGTGATCGGCCTGCAGGAAACCAAGGTGCATGACGACATGTTCCCGCTGGAAGACGTGAGCCAGTATGGCTACCACGTGTTCTACCACGGCCAGAAAGGCCATTACGGGGTGGCCTTGCTGACCAAAGCGGAGCCGCTGGCCGTGCGCCGAGGTTTCCCCACCGATGACGAAGATGCGCAGCGCCGTATCATCATGGCCGATCTGCCCACCGCACAGGGTACGTTGACGGTGATCAACGGCTATTTCCCGCAGGGCGAAAGCCGCGATCACCCGGTCAAGTTCCCGGCCAAAACGCGCTTTTACCAAGATCTGCAGGATTACCTGGAGCAGCAACTCTCGGCGGAAAATCCGGTGCTGATCATGGGGGATATGAATATCAGCCCAACGGATTACGACATCGGCATTGGCGAAGAAAACCGCAAACGCTGGCTGCGCACCGGTAAATGCTCTTTCCTGCCGGAAGAGCGCGAGTGGATGGCGCGCCTGCTGCAATGGGGCCTGGTTGACACCTACCGCCACGCCAACCCTGAGCGTAACGATCAGTTCTCGTGGTTTGATTACCGCTCGAAAGGCTTTGATGATAACCGCGGTCTGCGTATCGATCTGCTGCTGGCCAGCACCCCGCTGGCGGCATGCTGCACGGCGACCGGCATCGATTATCAGATCCGCGGCATGGAAAAACCCTCCGACCATGCGCCCGTCTGGGCCGAATTCGCGTTGTAACCCCTAAACCCGGCCTTAACGGCCGGGTTCACTACGGCAAACACCATGAAAAATATTGACGTCGTTGCCGGCATTCTTGAGCAGGGCGACACCATTTTACTGGCCCAGCGCGCCGGCGATTGCGATCAGGCCGGGCTATGGGAGTTTCCCGGCGGCAAGGTTGAACCGGGCGAAACCCAGCCGCAGGCGCTGATGCGCGAACTGCATGAGGAATTGGGCATCACGGCCAGCGTCGGGGCTTACGTCGCCAGTCACGCCTGGGCGCAAGCAACGCGGGTTATTCATCTGTATGCCTGGCGGATTGACCAGTTTGAGGGTGAAATCCAGCGCCGTTGCCATTCAGCGTTTGCCTGGGTTACCCCAGAACAAGCACGTGAATATCCGTTGGCCCCCGCCGACGTGCCGCTGTTAGAAGCCTACATTGCCGCATCCAGGGCTTAACAAAGCTGGAAAACGTGACAATGTCACCATAATAACTGGGCAACATGCCCATATGGGCATGTTGTGTGCAACTGCACAGTCACCCGCGTGGCGGGCTATTCGCTTTTTTCCGGTTGCCGGGCGGCCCGTTTTTTCCGCTTCTTGCCCCCGCTGCTTGGCGGCGGCTGGATGCCACGGAATGCCATGCTTGCCCGGCTCTGCTTGGCCTGAAAAATCAGCGCTTGTAATGTCTCAACCAACGGTTGCATGAAATCCTGATAGCGGCAGGCCTTTTCGCTGATTTGCGTCAGCGTGGCTTCCCAGTGCGCCGTCATATCCGGCCGCGCCGCCTGCTCCGGCAGGGAGTGAATCAGGGCACGCCCCGCTTCGCTGGCGTGGATATAGCGCCCTTTCTTATACAAAAACGCCCGTTTGAACAGCAGTTCAATGATCCCAGCGCGCGTGGCCTCAGTGCCTAAGCCGTCGGTGGCACGTAGAATTTTCTTTAACGCCTTATCCTGCACAAAGCGCGCAATCCCGGTCATAGCGGACAGCAAACTGGCATCGGTAAACGGCCGCGGCGGCTGGGTTTGGCGCTCAACGACTTCACCGCGCTCACACAATAGTTCGTCGTCTTTTGCCACCACCGGCAGCGGCGAGCCTTCATTTTCTTCATCTCGCTCTTTACTGCCCAGCAGCGTGCGCCAGCCGGCTTCCGCCAGAAAGCGCGCCTTGGCGATAAACTTGCCGCCGGCGATGTCCAACTCAATCACGCACTTGCGGAACACGGCTTCAGGGCAGAACTGCATCAGGTACTGGCGGGCTACCAGGCCATAAACGTTCAGTTCATCGTGGCTGAGATTCGCCTTGCTGGCCCGCGCTGTGGGGATAATCGCATGGTGAGCATCCACCTTGCCGTCATCCCAGCAGCGGTTGCGGCGATCGCTGTCGATCACCGGCTGCGGGTAGAGTTCCGGCTGGTGCACGCCGATCGCATTCAATACCGCATGCCGGCCGGCGAAGTGTTCTTCGGGCAGATAGCGGCAATCGGAGCGCGGATAGGTAATCAGTTTGTGGGTTTCATACAACCGCTGGCAAATATCCAGCACCTGCTGCGCGCTGAGGTTATAGCGCTTGGCCGCTTCAATCTGCAGCGTGGAAAGGGAAAACGGCAACGGCGCGATGTCGGTTTCGCGCTTATCGTTATACGCCGTCACAATCGCCGGCTGGCCTTCAATGCGCTTGACCACGTGTTCGGCCAGCGGCCGATGCAGCAAGCGCCCTTCTTCATCCTGGTAAGGCTCGCAGGATTCGCTCGGCTGCCACATCGCCACGAAACGCTCATCAGCCGGGGTGACGATATGGGCTTTCACCTCGAAGAAGTCCTTCGGGATGAAATTTTCGATTTCTTCGTCGCGCCGCACCACCAGCCCTAAAACCGGCGTCTGTACCCGGCCAACGGACAGCACCCCGTCGTAGCCGGCATTGCGCCCCAGCAGCGTATAGGCGCGGGTCATATTGATGCCGTACAGCCAATCAGCGCGCGCACGCGCCAGCGCGGAAACACACAGCGGGATGAAATCGCGGTTGTCGCGCAAGCGCTCAATGGCCCGCTCCACCGCCTGCGGGTTAAGATCGTTGACCAGGCAGCGGCGCACCGCCTGGCGTTTTTCCGGCGGCAGGCTCAGGTAATCCAGCACCTCGTCCACCAGCAGTTGCCCTTCTCTGTCGGGATCGCCTGCGTGTACGACTTCGTCCGCTTCCTGCAGCAGCTTTTTGATCGCATTCAGCTGTTTGCTGACCGAAGGGCGCGGCTGCAGGCGCCACTTATCCGGAATAATCGGTAAATCAGCCAACGACCAGCGCGCATAGCGACTGTCGTAAGCATCCGGCTGCGCCTGCTCCAGCAGGTGGCCAACACACCAGGTCACCACATCGTTATTCCCGCAGGCAATAAAGCCCTCACCGCGGCGATGCGGTTTGGGTAATACATCGGCAATGGCGCGCGCCAAACTCGGTTTCTCGGCAATAAACAGTCGCATTATTCACCGTTACTCTGGCTGTACGTCATCATCATTCTCTTGTTCAACATCGTTATCACGGCCATCAATCCGTTGCGGCGCCCCCGATTATTTGCGCAGCCTGAGTATCATTCGGCCATATCGTTGCCCCGGCGGTTCGCCAGCCGGTGGCATACGGGCAGAATATCACAGGGTAACGCGCGCTGGCGGGATGGATGCGCGCAGGCCGACAATAACTGAACGGCCTGCGCAAAAACAATGCACATTTGCACGGTGCGGAGTATTTTACCGTGCGCCTGCGCAGTAGCTATCAGAAATAACTGACAAACGGCGTGCTGTCCGGCGCGACAACTTTTGCCTCCATTTTCAACTGCGGCGTGCCCAGATAGAGAAAACCGACGATCTCATCCTGTTCACGGCAGCCGAAGGCTTCACGCACCAGCGCATGTTTCGTCCATGCGCCAGTGCGCCAGATACCATTGAACCCCTGCGCCAACGCCGCCATCTGCATCGCCTGAACGGCACAACCGGCGGAAACGACCTGCTCCCAATGCGGCACCTTATGGCTTTCGGTACAATGTGCGATAACGGTGATAATCAGCGGTGCGCGAAACGGCGCCTGTTTCGCCTTTTCTTGCGCCGCTTGGTCCAGGTTATCCTGCTTTGCAGCAGTTTGTAACAATTGACTGAACCGCGCCAGACCGGCATCTTCAATCATGACAAAACGCCACGGCCGCAGCGCGCCGTGATCCGGCGCGCGCAGCCCGGCGTTGATGATATTCTGGCGCACGTCGCCGCTGGGCGCAGGCGCAGTAAGGCGTGAGGCCGAGCGGCGGTTCAGTAACAGATCCAGCGCATCCATCGTAAACTCCTGATAATCACTTTGATTTGGCACACGTTAGCATAGCTAAACGGCGAGTTACAGCCTGGCCCGGCACCGTGATGCAATCCATGATTTAAAGCTGACATTTGCTCAACCGCTCATTAGGATAGCGGAACAACCTCAACTTACGTTGGAGAACTCATGCGCACATTGTGGCGAATTTTGGCCAATATTTTCAGGTGGACATGGCGTCTGCTGAACTTTATTAGGGAGCTGGTGCTCAATCTGTTTTTAGTTTTGTTGATCCTGGTCGGGGTCGGCATCTATCTTGCTTTCCAAAGTGGCCCGCCGGTCACCCCCACGCGCGGCGCCCTGCTGGTCAATCTGAGCGGCGTAGTGGTTGATGAGCCAACGGTAAATAATAAAGTGCGCCAATGGGGCCGCGAATTGCTAGGGGCCTCCAGCAACCGGCTGCAGGAGAACTCGCTGTTTGACGTCGTCAATGCCATCCGCGCGGCCAAGGAGGATAAGAACATTACCGGGATGGTGCTGCAGTTAAACGATTTTGTCGGCACCGACCAGCCTTCGCTGCAGTATATCGGCAAAGCGCTACGCGAATTCCGTGATAGCGGCAAACCGATTTACGCCATCGGCGATAGCTACAACCAAACCCAATACTATCTGGCCAGCTACGCCAACAAAGTTTATCTGTCGCCACAGGGCGCAGTCGACCTGCACGGCTTCGCCAGCAACAATCTGTATTACAAGTCGCTGCTGGACAAGCTGAAGGTCACCACCAACATCTTCCGCGTCGGCACCTACAAATCCGCCGTTGAACCGCTGATTCGTGATGATATGTCCCCTGCCGCGCGTGACGCCGACAGCCGCTGGGTTGGCGGGCTGTGGCAGAACTACCTGAACACGGTATCGGCCAATCGCCAGATAACCCCGGAACAGCTGTTCCCTGGCGCAAGCGGCATTTTGAGCGGCATGCAGGCTGCCGGTGGTGATACGGCAAAATATGCGCTGGACAACAAACTGGTGGACGAATTAGCGACGCGTACGGTGATTGAAGATCACCTGATCAAAGCCTTTGGCTGGGACAAACAGGCCAACGACTTCAATGCCGTCAGCATTTATGACTACCAGCCGAAGCCAACGCCGGACCAGGGCGGCAAGATTGCCGTGATCTTCGCCAACGGCGCCATCATGGATGGCGAGCAGGCACCAGGCCAGGTGGGCGGCGATACCACCGCGGCGGAACTGCGCCAGGCACGCCTGGATCCAGCCATCAAGGCGGTGGTGTTCCGTGTTAACAGCCCAGGCGGCAGCGTTAGCGCCTCGGAGGTGATCCGTGCCGAACTGGCGGCAGTGCGCGCGGCAGGCAAGCCGGTGGTGGTTTCCATGGGCGGCATGGCGGCCTCTGGCGGTTACTGGATTTCCACACCGGCAGACTACATCGTTGCCAGCCCCAGCACCCTCACCGGTTCCATCGGTATTTTCGGGGTGATCAACACCTATGAGAACACGCTTGACAGCGTTGGCGTGCATACCGATGGCGTGGCGACCTCGCCGCTGGCCGATCTGGCCGTGACCAAAGCGTTACCGCCTGAATTCTCACAGATGATGCAGATGAATATTGAAAGCGGTTACCGTCACTTCCTGGAATTGGTTGCCAACTCGCGCAAAATGACGCCGGAACAGGTAGATAAAATCGCACAGGGCCACGTTTGGATCGGCAGCGATGCCAAATCCAACGGCCTGGTGGATCAATTAGGTGATTTTGATGATGCCGTGAACAAAGCCGCACAGTTGGCAAAACTGCCGCAATGGCAGCTCAACTGGTTTGTTGATACGCCAAGCCTGACCGATATGGTGCTGGGCCAGTTTGGCGCGTCAATCCATGCGATGCTGCCAACGGCGTTGCAAGCGCTGTTGCCTGCACCGTTGGCCTCTGTGGCCATGAGTGTGAACGAACAGGCGGGCTTGTTCAATAATCTGAACGATCCTCAAAACCGCTATGCCTTCTGCCTGACATGCGGCGACATCCGTTAAGCCATAAACCGGCTGTCTTTCGTCTGATGCAACCCCCGCATGAAAATGCGGGGGTTTTTTTGCGGTATTAGCAGCCGCGACAATGACCATTCCCGCGCTGTGGCGATACAAGATAATGGCCTGCCGGCCGACGATTCGCTTTTTTTCTGCCGTTATCCCCCTATAATTCACCGCATCTTATGTTTATCAGAATTCCAGCTATGCAAAAAAAATCCATTTACGTTGCGTATACCGGCGGCACCATCGGCATGCAGCGCTCCGAGCAGGGTTATATCCCTGTTTCTGGCCACCTGCAGCGCCAGCTGGCGCTGATGCCCGAGTTCCATCGCCCGGAAATGCCGGACTTTACCATCCACGAATACGCACCGCTGATCGATTCTTCCGATATGACGCCGGAAGACTGGCAGCACATCGCCGACGACATCAAACAGAACTACGACAGCTACGACGGCTTCGTTATTTTGCACGGTACCGATACCATGGCGTTCACGGCTTCGGCCCTCTCATTCATGCTGGAGAATCTGGATAAGCCGGTGATAGTGACAGGGTCACAGATACCACTGGCGGAACTGCGCTCCGATGGGCAAACCAACCTGCTCAACGCGCTGTACCTGGCGGCTAACCACCCGGTGAATGAAGTCAGCCTGTTTTTCAACAACAAGCTGTTTCGCGGCAACCGCACCACCAAGGCTCATGCCGATGGCTTCGACGCCTTTGCTTCGCCCAACCTGCCGCCATTGCTGGAAGCCGGCATCCATATCCGCCGTCATAACGGCATCAGCGCGCCCGCCTGCCATGGCGCGCTCAAGGTGCATGCCATTACGCCGCAGCCCATCGGCGTGGTCACCATTTATCCGGGGATTTCCGGTGCGGTAGTGCGTAACTTCTTGCTGCAACCGGTCAAGGCGTTAATCCTGCGCTCTTATGGCGTCGGCAATGCCCCGCAAAAACCCGAACTGCTTGATGAATTGCGTGCGGCCGCCGAGCGTGGCATCGTGGTGGTTAACCTCACCCAGTGCATCTCCGGCCGAGTTAACATGGGGGGCTACGCCACCGGTAACGCGCTCGCCCATGCCGGCGTGGTGAGCGGTTTTGATATGACGGTTGAAGCGGCGCTCACCAAACTGCATTACCTGTTAAGCCAGCCGCTTTCGCCTGAGGAGATCCGTGCCCAGATGCAAATGGATCTGCGCGGGGAAGTGAGCATTGCCGGTTAAACCGGCCGAGGACGAGGACGATAACGATGAACACAGCGCTGTTGCTGATTGACCTGCAAAATGACTTTTGCCACGGCGGTGCGCTGGCGGTAAAGGATGGCGACGCCACGATTGCCGTGGCTAATCAGGCAATGGCCGCCAGCGAGGCGCGCGGGGAGCCGGTTGTCGCCAGCCAGGATTGGCACCCTGCCGACCACCGTAGCTTTGCCGTTAATTCACATAGCGAAGTGGGCACCCTGGGCGAACTGGAAGGGTTGCCACAGATCTGGTGGCCGGTGCATTGCGTGCAGGACAGCCACGGCGCGGCTTTTCACCCGCAGCTACATCAGCAGGCCATAACGCAGGTGGTTAAAAAGGGATTGGATCCGGCCATCGACAGTTACAGCGCCTTCTTTGACAATGGCCACCGGGCGGCCACAGCGCTTGACGGCTGGTTAAAGGCGCATAACATCCGCCAGTTGGCGGTGATGGGGCTGGCGACCGACTACTGCGTGAAATTCACCGTGCTCGACGCACTGCTGTTGGGCTATTCCGTCAAGGTGATCGTTGATGGCTGCCGCGGCGTCAATCTGCAACCCGATGACAGTGAACTGGCCTTGCAGACGATGCATCAGGCCGGGGCCGAGTTGATTACCCTGGCCGCCTTTGTGCAGCAGTAAGCAATACAGGGTGCGGCCGGCGCCCTGCTCTGCGGTCTACCAACGCAAGCCCGAACCGCGGGGCTCACTGTGGTTTTAGCTTGGCCAGCGGCTGTTCAGCAAACTGCAGCTTCAATTCCTGCTTGCTCTTCATAACGATTTGGCCGTCGGTGCCAATGCTCATGTGCTGCGGCTCGACGTTGTTCAACGCCTGCCACAGCATCACAGCCTGCAGGCTGTTTTCCTTTTGCTCCGGCGTCAAGGCAACGCCATCCGGCCATTTACCCAATTCAACAGCGCGTGCAAGCCGCTGATAAACTTCCGGCGTCATCGCCGCGATCAGATCTTTCACATCCATCAATACTGTCTCGCTTCCAGATGAATAATTTGCTGAATCGATTTTGTTTGTAGGGTTACTGCTTAACCGGCGATCTTTTCGCCGCTCTCGCCGTCGGTAAAGCGTAATGATGCCGAATTCACACAATAACGTTCCCCTGTCGGCTGTGGGCCATCGGGGAAAACATGCCCCAAATGGGCGTCGCACTGGCCGCAGCGAATCTCAACCCGGTGCATATTGTGTGAATAATCATCAATATAGCGGATGGCGTTATCAGTAACTGGCTGATAAAAGCTGGGCCAACCACAGCCGGAATCATACTTGCTGTCGGAATAGAACAGTGGCGCATTGCAACACAGGCAGTGGTAGATGCCAGAGCGGGTGTTATGCAGCAACTTGCCGCTGTACGGCGCTTCCGTACCGCGATCTTGGGTCACATAACGCTGAATTTCATTCAGTTCCGTAACGCTTTGATGTTTTGGGGTCTCTTTAGCCATCGGTGGTTTTCTCGACAAATAGATTATCTCAACGAAAACAATGAGTAATAATAACAAAAAATTAACAACATTGCAGACGATTTTGGCCTAAACTGTAGGGCATAAAGGTTACGCAGGCATTATATGTGACCTGGATCACATATAATGCCATGTTGTTCTTTAAACTTAGCGGCTTGACCTCGTGGAAAAATGAGGCCGTGCATAAATGGAATGTGCAATAAGCGTGCAAATAGGGCTTCCAGCTTTGATTTGCCGCAATTATTGACACGATTCCGCTTGACGCTTGGTGAGGTTTTTGTAATTTTACAACCAACCTTTTATTCACTAACAAATAGCTGGTGGAATATATGACTATCAAAGTAGGTATCAACGGTTTTGGCCGTATCGGTCGCATTGTTTTCCGTGCTGCTCAGGAACGTTCTGACATCGAGATCGTAGCAATCAACGATCTGTTGGACGCTGACTACATGGCATACATGCTGAAGTATGACTCTACTCACGGCCGTTTTAAAGGCACTGTAGAAGTTAAAGACGGCCACCTGGTTGTTAACGGCAAAACCATCCGTGTTACCTCAGAACGTGATCCGGCAAACCTGAAGTGGAACGAAGTTGGCGTTGACGTTGTTGCTGAAGCTACCGGTCTGTTCCTGACTGACGAAACTGCACGCAAACACATCACTGCTGGCGCCAAGAAAGTGGTTATGACTGGCCCATCCAAAGATGCTACCCCGATGTTCGTTCGCGGTGCAAACTTCGAAAAATACGCTGGCCAGGACATCGTTTCCAACGCTTCCTGCACCACCAACTGCCTGGCGCCGCTGGCAAAAGTTATCAACGACAACTTCGGCATCATCGAAGCGCTGATGACCACTGTTCACGCAACTACCGCTACTCAGAAAACCGTTGATGGCCCGTCTCACAAAGACTGGCGTGGCGGTCGTGGCGCTAGCCAGAACATCATCCCTTCATCTACCGGTGCTGCTAAAGCAGTAGGTAAAGTTCTGCCAGAACTGAACGGTAAACTGACCGGTATGGCGTTCCGCGTTCCTACTCCAAACGTATCTGTCGTTGACCTGACCGTACGTCTGGAAAAAGCAGCGACTTACGAACAGATCAAAGCTGCGGTTAAAGCTGCATCCGAAGGCCCAATGAAAGGCGTTCTGGGCTACACTGACGAAGATCTGGTTTCTACCGACTTCAACGGTGAAGTTTGCACTTCCGTGTTTGACGCTAAAGCAGGTATCGCGCTGAGCGACAACTTCGTGAAACTGGTTTCTTGGTACGATAACGAAACCGGCTACTCTCACAAAGTTCTGGACCTGATTGCTCACATCTCCAAATAATGGAATGATGTGCTGTTGATGACGAGGGCGACATTTATGTCGCCCTTTTTATTGTTTGCAGTTGCGAATAAATAAGGGCATCACGATGAACGAAAAAATCTTTACCCTACCCGTTACTGAACAAATCTCTCCGTACATCAGCCAGCGTCAGTTGGACGAACTTCCTCTGATTGTTATCTCTCACCCTAAAGTCCGTGCAGCGGTTGCATTACAAGGTGCGCACCTGCTGGCCTGGCAGCCGAGCGGTGACGCGCCAGTGATCTGGCTAAGCAAAAATACCCCGTTCAAACAGGGCAATGCGATCCGTGGCGGTGTGCCGATTTGCTGGCCGTGGTTTGGCCCGGCGGGGAAACCCTCGCACGGTTTTGCCCGCAACCAACCGTGGAACCTGACGGCGCATGATGAAAACGATGACGGCGTTATCCTGACCTTCACGCTGAAAGACAACGAACAAACCCGCAAGCTGTGGCCACATGCCTTCACCCTACTCGCCCGCTTCAAGCTGGGGGAAGAGTGTGAAATTGAGCTGGAAGCTCATGGCGATTTCCAAACCACGGCGGCGCTGCACAGCTATTTCCAGATTGGGGATATTGATACGGTCACCGTTGCCGGCTTAGGTGAACACTACATTGATAAAGTACTTAACGGTGCCGAAGCGCAACACGCTGGGGAGTTGGCCTTCAGCGGCCAAACCGATCGTATTTACACCCAGCCGGCATCTTACAGCCTGATCAAAGATCCCACTTTACAACGCACGCTGGAAGTTCATCACCACCACATGAGTGATGTGATAGCCTGGAACCCAGGCGTGGAACTTTCCTGTAGCATGGCCGATATGGCGAATGACGGTTACAAAACCATGGTATGCGTAGAAACCGGGCGCATCAGCAAGCCAATGATAGCCACTGCGGCACAGCCTGCACGCCTGGCCGTTACGCTGCACAGCCGCAAACGGGTGTAAATCACACCTAATCGCCAACGGTGAAACACTCGCCGTTAAAACAGGGGGGCCTGGCAAAGCAGCCCCCCTGTTGATGGCGTAGGCAAATAACACTGCAAATGTACCTGCCACCGGAGATCGCCCCACACTGGTGCAATAACCCACCAAAGCACCAAAACAATGCAAGTGGCGCACAATATTGGCGCAACCTACCTTTAGAAGGTATAGCGTACGCCGGTCCAAAGCAGCCCGGTGTACGATTTATCTACCATCGGGCTATCTTTCACTTCATCAGACAACTGGATATAGCGGCCCATAAAGAAAGCATTCCAGTCCTTATTGATCTGGTAGTTGGCAACCAGCTCTACGTAGGGTGCCCAGCTATCGCTCGGCTTATACTGCGCCAGCCCGCTGCGCGCGGCTTCCGCGCCGCTGACGCCATAATAATACTGGTTTTGCTTTTTACTGTTCCAGCCCACGCCCACGGCTGGCGATAGGCTCCAGGCCCCCAATTTGACCGGGTAGATATAAGCCAAATCCCCAACCAGACCATTGCTGTTATCCAGCGTATCGCCGGAAAACGCGGTGCGCAGCGTGCCCCATTGCGCCTGATGCGAGTATAAAACGCCGGCCATCAGCGTGCCGTGGCGTGCATCCAGACGCTTCATCTGACCATCGTCGGTATCGCGAGTGCGGAAACTCAACGGGGAGTAATAGGCGGTCAGGCTCAGCTGATTTTGCGGGTCTTTCCACAGGTAGTAGCCGGCGCTGAGCGTGCGAAAGAAAAAGTCGTCGCCTTCATAATTGATGATAGGAACAGGATAAACGCGCTCCTGATAGCCACGATACGGGTTCGGGCTGACCAACGCGGAAGCGCCAATTGACCAGGTTCCCGCCTGTGCACCCTGTGCGCCAAGCAGCGCGGAAACGATAACCGCCAACGTATTTAACCGAGATATCTTCACAAATTTGTCGTCCATTTCATTAATGACAGGGTTAATAGCCCCGCTATTCTATGTGAACACCCGGTTAATGGTTCAATCTTTACATTAAAAAACAAATAAAAACGGATAAATTAATTTTGCAATGTGTCCAACTCATGTCATGAATGTGAAATTTTGCTACCCAGCCCGCACCTGCCAAGGCCGTTAGCACCCTTAAAATAACTGAGTCATTGATATGTCTTAAAAAAAGCTTTTTAGTCAGCAGGAAAAATTTTGCTATGCCAACTACGCTTAAATAAGGAGGGGTAATCATCCTGAGCCCAGTGGCAAAACAGCGCGACTCGCGATAATAAGACGCACAAGTTGGCATACGGGTTGCTGTACTCAGGTATAACCTCTTCTTTCGGGGGCAAGAACACCATCACACGCTCCCTTTAACCTGTGCTAATAACGAAAGGACGGGCATCGCCATGAACATATTTGACCACTACCGCCAGCGCTACGAAGCTGCCAAGGACGAAGAGTTCACACTGCAGGAGTTTCTTGCCATCTGCCGGCAAGATCGCAGTGCATATGCCAATGCGGCGGAACGCCTGCTCATGGCTATCGGTGAACCAGTCATGGTAGACACCGCGCTTGACTCGCGCATGTCGCGCTTGTTCTCCAACCGCGTGATTGCACGCTATCCAGCATTTGAAGAATTCTACGGCATGGAAGAGGCCATCGAACAGATTGTCTCCTACCTGAAACATGCCGCTCAAGGGCTGGAAGAGAAGAAACAAATCCTTTACCTGCTGGGCCCGGTGGGCGGCGGTAAATCATCCCTGGCGGAACGCCTGAAGGCGCTAATGCAGCGCGTTCCCATCTATACCCTGAGCGCCAACGGTGAGCGCAGCCCGGTCAACGATCACCCGCTGTGCCTGTTTAACCCACAGGAAGATGCCAATATTCTGGAAAAAGAATACAACATCCCCAAACGCTATCTCGGCACGATCATGTCCCCATGGGCGGCCAAACGCCTGCATGAGTTTGGCGGCGATATCACCAAGTTCAAGGTGGTGAAGGTGCGCCCTTCCATCCTGGAACAAATCGCCATCGCCAAGACCGAGCCGGGCGACGAAAACAACCAGGATATCTCTGCGTTGGTGGGTAAAGTGGATATCCGCAAGCTGGAAAACCACGCCCAGAACGATCCGGATGCCTATGGCTACTCCGGCGCCCTGTGCCGCGCCAACCAGGGGATCATGGAATTCGTGGAGATGTTTAAAGCCCCGATCAAAGTGCTGCACCCCCTGCTGACCGCTACGCAGGAGGGCAACTACAACGGGACTGAAGGCATCTCCGCCCTGCCGTTCAACGGTATTATCCTGGCGCACTCCAATGAATCGGAGTGGGTGACCTTCCGTAACAACAAAAACAACGAGGCGTTCCTCGACCGCGTTTACATCGTCAAAGTGCCTTACTGCCTGCGGGTGTCGGAAGAAATCAAAATCTACGACAAGTTGCTGGATCACAGTGAGTTGTCTCATGCCCCGTGCGCCCCTGGCACATTGGAAACGCTGGCGCGCTTTACCGTGCTTTCACGGCTGAAAGAACCGGAAAACTCGAGCATCTACTCGAAGATGCGCGTCTATGACGGCGAAAGCCTGAAGGACACCGATCCTAAAGCCAAGTCTTACCAGGAATACAGGGACTACGCTGGGGTTGATGAAGGGATGAACGGCCTTTCCACCCGTTTTGCCTTCAAAATCCTTTCCCGGGTGTTTAACTTCGATCACACCGAAGTGGCGGCCAACCCGGTACACCTGTTCTACGTACTGGAACAGCAGATCGAACGTGAACAGTTCCCACAGGATGTGGCGGAGAAATACCTGGAGTTCCTGAAAGGCTACCTGATCCCGAAATACGCCGAGTTTATCGGCAAAGAGATCCAGACCGCCTACCTGGAATCCTACTCCGAGTATGGCCAGAACATATTTGATCGCTATGTGACTTACGCTGACTTCTGGATCCAGGATCAGGAGTACCGTGATCCGGATACCGGGCAACTGTTCGATCGCGAATCCCTTAACGCTGAATTGGAGAAAATTGAAAAGCCGGCGGGGATCAGTAATCCAAAAGATTTCCGCAACGAAATCGTCAACTTTGTACTGCGCGCTCGCGCGAATAACAATGGCCGCAACCCGAACTGGACCAGCTACGAGAAGCTGCGCACGGTCATCGAGAAGAAAATGTTCTCGAACACCGAGGAGTTGCTGCCGGTCATTTCCTTTAATGCTAAAACCTCAACGGATGAGCAGAAGAAACACGACGATTTCGTCGATCGTATGATGGAAAAAGGCTATACCCGCAAACAGGTCCGCTTGCTGTGCGAATGGTACCTGCGGGTGAGAAAATCTTCATAATGCTAGCTACACAGCAGCAGACTGAAGTGGCCTGGGAGGAAGTTGGCAACGTTGTTTGGGGGAAGTATGGCGTATTTTATTGATCGTCGGCTTAACGGTAAAAATAAGAGCATGGTGAACCGCCAGCGCTTCTTACGCCGTTACAAGTCGCAAATCAAACAGTCGATTGCCGAAGCCATCAACAAGCGTTCGGTCACCGACGTAGACAGTGGGGAGTCCGTCTCAATCCCAACTGGCGATATCAACGAACCGATGTTCCATCAGGGCCGCGGTGGCACACGCCACCGCGTTCATCCCGGCAACGATCACTTTGTGCAAAACGATCGCGTGGAGCGCCCGCAAGGGGGAGCGGGCGGCGGCAGCGGCCAGGGCAACGCGGGGCAAGACGGCGAAGGCCAGGACGAGTTCGTGTTCCAAATCTCCAAGGACGAGTATCTTGATCTGCTATTCGAAGATCTGGCGCTACCCAACCTGAAAAAGAACCAGTACAAGCAGTTGACGGAGTTTAAAACCCACCGTGCCGGCTACACCGCCAACGGGGTGCCGGCCAATATCAGCGTGGTGCGCTCGCTACAGAACTCTCTGGCGCGGCGCACGGCCATGACCGCCGGCAAACGGCGCGCACTGCATGAGCTTGAAGATAGCCTTGCGCAGTTGGAAAGCACCGAACCGGTGCAACTGCTGGAGGAGGAACGCCTGCGCAAGGAAATTGCCGAACTGCGCAAAAAAATCGAAAGAGTGCCGTTTATCGATACCTTCGATTTGCGCTACAAAAACTTCGAGCGGCGCCCGGAGCCTTCCAGTCAGGCGGTCATGTTTTGCCTGATGGACGTTTCAGGTTCGATGGATCAGGCCACCAAGGATATGGCCAAACGTTTTTATATCCTGCTCTATTTGTTCCTGAGCCGGACCTACAAGAACGTTGACGTAGTGTATATCCGCCACCATACCCAGGCAAAAGAGGTTGATGAACAAGAGTTTTTCTACTCGCAGGAAACCGGCGGCACGATCGTCTCCAGCGCGCTGAAGCTCATGAGCGAGGTGGTTGAAGAGCGTTACGATCCTGCCCAATGGAATATTTATGCGGCACAGGCTTCAGATGGCGATAACTGGGCCGATGACTCACCGCTGTGTCACGAACTGCTGGCGAAGAAGATCCTGCCAATGGTGCGCTACTACAGCTATATAGAAATTACCCGCCGGGCACATCAAACCCTGTGGCGGGAGTATGAAGATCTGCAAAACAACTTTGAAAACTTCGCCATGCAGCATATTCGCGAACCTGACGATATTTACCCGGTCTTTCGCGAGCTTTTTCGCAAGCAGACTGTGTGAAATGTATATTTCACCAATAAAAACAGTCAGTTAACCTCGGTTTTCTGGCTGTTTTTTTATGCTTTCGAGTGATGTTGAAGATCGTTATTGATCAATAAGTTGCGTTGAATTTTGGGGAACAAATTTTGTTTCCATTGGTTAAAACACCGTCATAGGGGGCGGCGGTTAGAATCCTCTCATGCCGACACAGAAACTCCAGAAAAACCAACCGTAACAGGTTAATGCCGTTCACTTAAGCCTCAACTGACTTGAAACTGAACGGATATTTTCCCCTTACCGCTACCGCTGCCATATAAAAGGAAAAACCCGCACTGTTGGCGGGTTCGTGATGTGTATTTCTCAGTTTATCTGAACGCGGAATTTAGAGGAATCTCTGCGTCAGGTTCACGCGTAATCCTGTTTCGGAGATCACGGCGAATTATCTCAATAGACCAGAACCATATTAAGTGACCAAAGATCTCAGAAACGTTTTCATACCATGGAAGGTCGAAAAGTGGTGGGGTTAAGCCCATAAGTGGGAATGAAATCATATGGACAAATAGCTGTGCAAGTGCGCCAGCTAGCAGCCCCTGCCATAACTTAATTTTAGGGAACACTTCTGCAACGACACAATACCCAACGGCGAACACGATGGAGAATATGATGTGTGTTACGCCAACCCAGTTAAAAACATGCCCAGCGAAGGTATAGACAGCTGCATTAGGATCTGCCAATCCTAGCCAATCGCGTAGAAAAATATATGGAGGGTTGAGGAAGTTCCTTGAGCAATCGATCTGCCCAGCTGCTCTAATTAATGATTCTGGCCCACACGCACTGGTAAACATGTCCACAGGACTACGCGGAGGAAGGGGTACTTCAGCGCCCCATTTTACAAATGCCGAAACCACACCTGAAATAACCCCAATAAGCAATGCAACACCATAATGCCGTCTACGAGGTTCTGTCTGTACAAAAAAGTCTCTTAATGCCATAAAACCGCCACTTGAAAGTAATATTTACATACTTAATATCCCTTAAGTTGGATGTATATCATTTTGATTCAGATCACAGTTTCCATTCCATTCTCATAAATTTTTTTTCACAAACAAAAACCCCGCCGAAGCGAGGATGTCAGGGCTGGTTTAATCCACCGGGTTGTTTCCGGTTCAGCCCGTCCGTCACCCCAGTTTTCGGATTCAGAAAGGCGGCACTGGCTTGACGCTGACGTTTTTTCAACATAATCAAACCAATTACAAAGGCCTAAGCTCGATAATAAATGTCTTGAAAGCCTGGTAAACTTCTTCATCTGGCGGGGCTGGAATATCCGCGGCCTTAATACCGTTTATTCCTGCTTCACATAGTAGAGGGTCACCTTTGAGCGCGGTTATGTTCGTCACTTTACCACTGCTATCCAAGTTAACTTTAAGATTACATGTCTTACCCGAGAATCGCTCAATATCTACCATATGCAATTGACTCGCTTGCATAATGACATACATATAGTTTCTTGCCTTACTATCTGGACTTGTGGCCTTGCTACCAGTATCGGTGAGACCTTTAAATAGGTCATCAACCGGATCGTTCCCAGGCTTGGTATTGCAAGCAGAAAGTAGAGATATGCACAGGCAAACAACAATAATGACACATCCTTTCATCAGTAAGATCCCTTTAGAAAACCTCATTCAATTATACGGAACACACACAAACCGTCGAGCCATGAGTGCTGCCTCCCGGGAAATTGTAGACAATCTACCAATTTCTACCTTGCCTGCCCAAGACATGCTATGCTGATTTTGTTCGTTTAACGGGGGCGCCAGGGTCCATTATGGCAATAAAAAAAGAAGTCGTGAGCAGGAAAATACTCGTACCAGTCAACAATATCGCCAGCTCGGAACACGCCGCCGATCAGATCCGCAACGCCATCATCAAGGGGTTGTTTAAGCCCGGCGATCGCTTGATTGAAAAAAATCTTACTGACGAGCTTAACGTATCGCGCCATCCGATACGCGAAGCGCTGCGCCGGTTGAGCCAGGAAGGCTTGGTGGAAGTGCGCCCCAATCGCGGGGCCGTAGTGGCAAAACTGGAGCCGGCCAATATCCTGGAAGTGTATGCGATCCGTTCTGCATTAGGCGAACTGGCGCTGAAAGCTTTTCATGCCAATCCGAAACTGCCCGCGCCAGATGTGATAAAGGCGCTGGAAAAAATGGCGAATGCAGCAGTAAAACTGGCGCGCCAGGAAAACCAGCAACCCACCATACAAAACGATCTTGTGTTCCAGGAAACCATTGTTGCCGCCAGCGGTCTGGCGCGCTGCGCGCGCTATTTTGCAGAAACCACGGTGGAGGTGCAGCGTTTCAATAACCTCACCGGTATTGTCTACACGGAACGTGAGTCCGACGCCATCAATTATGTTGTGGGGCTACTTGATGCGATTAAAGCGCGGGATATTGATAAAGCACTGTTCATTTGGAAAGACAAATTTGCCAAGGCAGTAGCGCGATATATGGCGCTCTTGGAGAAAGAACAAACGGCCGCAAATAACATTGCCCGCTAATAAACTTGTTAGCGGGCAATAAAACGGCTGCCATAGAGGCTACAGCGAGACACCGCCGTCAATAATTACCGTTTGGCCAGTGATCATACTGCCGGCAAAGCCAAGATAAACAATTAACTCGGCAACATCCTGCGGCACGCACCAGCGTTTTAGCGGCGTAGCGGCGATGGTGCTGGCCCGCCGTTCATCAGACCATTCGATCGCCCACGAACTTTCCACCGAACCGGGCGCCACCGCATTCACCCGCACCTCCGGCGCCAACGCATGGGCCAGGTTTTTGGTCAGGTTGATCACGGCGGCCTTGGATGCACTGTAGGCAATGGTGCTGGCAATCGAGCCGAACCCGGCAATTGACGCGGTGTTGACAATCGCCCCACCGCTGGCTTTCAGGCCAGCCGCTGCCGCTTTGGAACAGCGGAACACGCTCATTAGGTTAATGTTCATTATCGTCTGCCATAACTCTTCGCTCACCGCACCCAGCTCCTGTACCGGGATCGGTTTGCTTACCCCCGGCGTACCGGCGTTGTTCACCAACAAGTCCAGGTGCCCCAAATCAGCGATGGCCTGTTGCACCATCGCAGCAACCTGTTCAGGATCGGCAAGATCGCCCGGCGCGCCGATCACCGCTAGCCCTTCTTCTTTCAACGCTGCCAGTGCCTGGGCCGCACGCGGATCGTCTGGCAGGTAGTTAATCGCCACCAATGCGCCGCTGCGCGCCATCAACCTTGCGGTTTCAAAACCAATACCGCTGGCACCACCGGTAACCAATGCTGTCTTGCCCGTCAGATCGAATGTCATCATGTTCGCAATATCCTCGAAAAACGCTATGCGTTGCTGCCGCTCACGCGGCCTGCTCACCGCGGCTTTCACGCCGCAAAAATTTGCGTGTCTGTTCCTGCGCGGGTTGGTCGATCACCTGCGCGGCGCTGCCGATTTCACACACATTACCCTGATGCAGGAATGCCACACGATCGGCGGATTCGCGCACGAAGTTGATGTCATGCGTCACCACTACCATGGTCATACCTTCCGATTTCAGCAGCCGCATGGTCGCCAGCACTTCCCCCACCAGTTCGGGATCCAGCGCTGAAGTCACCTCGTCAAACAGCATGTATGACGGCTCCATCGCCAGCGCCCGTGCAATCGCCAAACGCTGTAGCTGGCCGCCGGAAAGCTGGGACGGCATCATCCTGGCTTTCGCGCCCAGGCCAACGTGCTCCAGGTGTTTGTGCGCCAGCGCCGTGGCCTGTTTTTTCCCCATCTTTGCCACCACCTGCGGCGCCAGCGCGACATTCTCCAGCGCATTGAGGTGGGGAAAGGCGTTGTACTGCTGGAAAACGATGCCCAGTTTGCGGCGCAGTTGGTTGATATTGGTCGCGCCGGCATGCACGCTGACGCCATCAACAACAATCTCGCCGCCCTGGATATTTTCCAAGCCATTAATGCACTGCAGCAACGTGGATTTTCCCGATCCGCTGGCGCCAATCAGGCAAACCAGCTCCCCTTTATCAATGGTGAGATCGATGCCTTTCAGCACGCTGACCGCCCCATAGGTTTTCTGTACATTTTTGATTTCAATCATATGGCCACCTTCTCCTCTAGATAACGGCTGTAACGGGAAATGGGATAACAGATCAGGAAATAAAACAGCCCGGTGCCCAACAACAGCAACCACGTTTCATGGGTGCGGGTAATCAGCGTCTGCGTGGCGCGCATGAACTCGACATAGCCGATCACCCCAGCCAGCGCACTGTCTTTGATTAGGCTCAGCAGCAGCCCCACCCAGGCACTCAGGCCATTGCGCAGCGCCAATGGCAACGAGATATGCCATAACTCCTGCCAGGCGCTCATACCCAGCGAACGCGCGCTGTGCCGGAAGGAACGAGGCACGGACTGGAAACAGGCGCGCGCCACTTCAGATGTGACCACCGCCATCCAGATCCCCAACGCCAGACTGCCCAACATATAAGGCGAAAGCGGCATATTGAGCATAGAAAACAAGCTATTGAAGATGATCAGCGTGATAATCATCGGCACGCTGCGGAAAATATCCACCAACGGCGCGCTTAATAATTGAAAGCTAAATGACGCGGCGCGAGCCCAGCCGAGTGGGATACCCAGTAAAGTGCCAATCACCCCGGCAGTGCCGGCCATCGCCAGGGTATTCAACGCGCCCTGCAGCAGAAACCAACTGTCGGCCCACTGTAGCGGCTGATATCCAAGCACAAATTGCATCTTTTACCTCCGATACATCAGTCTGAAGGCGCCCATCGCAGCAAACTGAATGATTTTAGCGATGGCGTAGTAAATGCCGGCGGTGACAATGAAGAACTCAAAGGTACGGAAGCTAACCGACTGCGCATACTGGGCTGCGCCAGAGAGTTCCCGCAGGCCCACCAGCATCCCCAGCGACGTGTTCAACATTGCCCACACGGCTTGGGTTACAAAAGGCAAAAACACCACCTTAAATACCTGCGGGAAAATCACATGCTGAAAAGCCTGGCGCTGATTCATGCCCAATGAGCGTGCCGTCGCCATTTGCTGGCGCGGAATGGCTTTCAGCCCGCCACGGAATATTTCCGCCAGATACCCCGCATTATTAAAGGTGATGGCAATTAACACCGAAATGTAACTTGAGATATTTATTCCCAATGCGCCAAGGCCGAAATACATCAGATAAACCTGGAACAAAACCGGCGTATTGCGGGATAATTCAACCCACCCGCTGGAAATATAATAGCCCCAGCCTTTCTTGGATTGCCGCGCTACAGACATCGGTATGGCAAACACCATACCGAAGACGACGGACAATAGCGTTATCTGCAATGTAACCCAGGCGCCGGACAATAATTGCGGCAAGGCGGCAAAAACAATCGACCAGTAAAATTGATAATCCTGCATGGGCACACCCTGATTAATCATACGGATACAGCGTGCGGTCTAGAAGTCCACGCCTGGCATATTCAGAGCAGGCAGTGGGCCGTCCCCCATATATTTTTTATACAGCTCAGCATAGCGGCCAGAAACCACCTGATGCCAGACAAACACTTTGGCCCAATTGAGGAATTCCTGATCGCCCCTGCGAACCACCAGCCCATCCATATCCGCCAGCGGTGCCAGGCCGCCGGTAGCAAACGTCGGGAACTGGCCGCTGGCCGCCAGTGTGTTATAAACGGCGGAGGCCTGCAAAATTGCATCTACTTTGCCCTGCTGCAGCGCCATAAAGGTTTCAGTATCGCTGGCAAACCCGATGTAACTGGTGCCGCTATCCTTCCAACGCCCCTGCAACTCTTTGTTAAATAACTGTTCGAAGGTGGAACCCACGACCGCCCCCAATTTTTTGCCGCGCAGCTGTTCGTAATTGGTGATACCGGTGTCTTTGCGCGTTACTACGGTAACGGTGTAATTCACATAGGGCTGGGTGAATGCTACCGTCATTGCCCGCTCCGGTGTGATGGTGGTCGAGCCAACGACAATATCCACCCGTTTGGAGACCAGCGCAGGGATACGATCTGAAGCCGGAGTCTGAACAATAACCGGCTCCACCCCCAGGGATTTCGCCATATCCTGGCAATAAGCCACGTCATACCCATCAGGTTTATTGTCAGGCGTCATAAACCCTGAAGGCGGGGAATCAAGCACCACGGCACAGCGTAATTTCTTGGCTTTAATAACAGCATCCAGCGTCGATTCGGCCTGGGCCGCATGGGTAAGAAACAAGGCTGTTAACACAATAAAAACGGCTGACTTTTTCGTATGATTAAACATAATAAATTCCCCGCGATGGTTTAATTAATAATAGCTATAGCGCCATTAACATTCGTTCGAGTCACTCCTCATGCAAGGCAATAATCGGTAACAAACAGGCAGGTCTAATTATTTACGGCCGATATCAGCAATCGGGCCTAATTCTTTCTCAATTAATGGTATGACTTCTTTACTGAAGCGATAGAGCGATTTCTGCGCCCGCGCTAACGGCATACAACCAAACTGGAAATTACAGGTGTAATTTAACGGGCTTAGCTTTTTAATATCAGCAATCATCTTTTCGGCCACCTGATAGGCATCGCCGACCACCATATTGTCGGCATATTGCTCCAGGGTATATTCCCCTTCAAAGGCTTCGTTGCGGATGTAGCCATCGGCGTCGATCGGCAATTGCGCCTTGCGTAAATGATTTGCCATACGGCCAACATAGCGCGCGCGTTCGGCCGCCTCCAACGCTTCAGAGCGGCTGTCGGTCACGTGGACATATTGCATAATGGCCAACGGTTTGGTCGCCGGATTCTCACCCAGGCTCTCCCAGCTTTGGTTCAGCCCCTCGACCATTTTATACAATACCGGTGAGCCCAGCGTGCTGGCAGCATGGAACGGCACCGCCTGCCATTTATTCAGCCGCGCCAATAACCGTGGATGCGATGTGGTAACAAATAAAGGCGGCAACGGCGACTGATAGGATTTGATGGCAAACGTGGTATGAGGAATCGAAATATGCTCGCCGTTGTATTCCACTTCCCCGGTGACCAGGGCCTGTTCAATCACATCCCAGTATTCAAGGAAAATGTCGACCTTCTTATCCAACGCCACATGGTAACGATCAAACTCATACTGCTGATAGCCGGTGCCCATGCCCAAAACCAGCCGGCCATCGGTCATGGCGTCAACCGTGGCAATTTCCTGCGCCAGGCGCAACGGGTGGTAAAGCGGCAAAACCAATACGCCGGGCGCCAGCTTAATTTTTGTCGTCCAGCCAGCGGCGTTGGCCGCCATCAGCAGCGGCGATGGGCTGCTGGAGTAGTTGGCGAAATGGTGTTCGGCAAACCATGCAATATCAAACCCCACTTCTTCCGCCGTCTTCACCATGGTTTGGGTATCGCGCATAACGCCCTTCACCCCTGCCGGATGATCACGCAAGGTCATCAGGCTGAATAATCCAAGTTGCATCTTTTTCTCCTGCTCTGGTAATGGTTGGCCCGGCAAAAATGGCTAATCCGAGCCGGCGTTGGATAACGGGACAGAAGTGACGTAAGCGCCATTCTGGTAGATAAGCGGTGCAATCTCATGGCGGTATTGGCAGTCGCTCACCCGGCCGATCACAATGTGGTGTGTGGCATAAGGCACGCTTTGGTCCAGTTCGCAAAACAGCATCGCCTGGGCGTCGGCCAGGTAAGGCACGCCCGCCGGGTTGCTGCGCCATTCGCCGGTGGCAAAGCGCTCATGCGGCGGCTGCGGTGTACTGAAACGTTGCGAAATAGCGGCATGCTCTTTATTCAGCAGGTTGATGCAGTATTTTTTCTGCGCCAGCAATGGCGTTAACAGGCTGGACGAACTGTTGATGCACACCAGAACGGCCACGGGATCAAAACATAAGGAAGTCACCGCGGTGGCGGTAATGCCATAAGGGACGCCTTCATGCCGACAGGTGATAACACAGACCGTGGTGGCCAGCCGCCGCATACAATGGAGAAAGTTATCTTTGACGTGATTCATCAACCTAACCCCGCAAAACACCGTTCAATAACGTTGATTGTTGATAATCCAGCTCAGCAATATGGTAGATTGTCAACAATGTTAAATTTATGTATTCATCATTCGTCAGGCAGGGTTTGGTTGTCAATAAATTGTTTAATTTTACGCCATATGAAATTCATATGCATAAACATATAATTTATATTCAATAGGTTAGTTTAATTTTACCGTGGCATCGCTACTGCCGGTATACGGAGGGGCCAGGCGAATCCCGGATGATTTTACCGGTGCTCTGGATTAAGCCAGATGCTTTAAAACCACGCTTTTTACACCGGTTTTCGTACGGGGTAACTCGCCGCCGGATCGGGGGCGCCAAACCGGCGCTTGGTCAAAGACGGCTGGGTTTGCCACGTGTTATTATGCCCGCTCATAGCAATAGGAGGTGATATGGAAAACTACTTGGGGATTTTTTTGCGCGCCGTTTTTGTTGAAAACATGGCTCTTAATTTCTTCCTGGGTATGTGCACCTTCCTGGCGATATCAAAAAAGGTGGATACGGCATTTAAGCTGGGCGTAACCGTTACGCTGCTATTAGCGATCGCCACGCCGCTGAATAATCTGATTTATCATTACCTGCTGCGGGAAAACGCCATCATTGAAGGCGTCGATCTCAGCTTTCTGGATTTCATCACCTTTATCGGCGTGCTGGCTGCGCTGGTGCAAATCCTCGAAATGCTGTTGGATCGCTATGTTCCGTCGTTGCACCAATCGCTGGGTGCCTTTTTACCGTTACTGACTATCCACTGCGCGATTTTCGGCGCGACCATCTTTATGGTGCAACGCGAATATAATTTCGCTGAATCTTTTGTCTACGGCACCGGCTGCGGTATCGGCTGGCTGCTGGCGATTGTGTCGCTGGCTGGCCTGCGTGAGAAGATGAAATACGCCAATATGCCAAAGGGGCTGCAGGGGTTGGGCAGTGTCTTTATGACCGCCGGGCTGATGTCGCTCGGGTTCATGTCTTTTGCCGGGATCAAACTTTAAACCAGGCGGTTTGAAAATAACAACGGGGAGCGTATCGCTACACTCCCCGCTGAAGGTTCTGGAGGCGCTTTCCGCCTCATACTGCGCTTACGATTGCTTGGTCTGCACCCAGAAAGCGTGGATCAGCCCCGGAATATAGCCCAGCAGCGTCAAAATGATGTTAAGGATGAATGCCCAGCCGAAGCCCTTCCCGAGCAGTACGCCCAATGGTGGCAAAATAATGGTAAATACAATCCGCCAAAAACCCATAATATCTCCTTGCGTGATTTCCGTATGCTCAACTTATTACAACCGCTTAATATTATCAAACCGTTATCAGAATATTCTCAGCATTAGCCATACCCGTAACGCCATTATTTTAAGCGGGATAGCAAAACCTATTACGCCACCGAGGAAATAGCACACAAAACTAAAGGTTTTTTCCGACCCACCCGACACTTTTGCGGCTATGACAGAGATAAAATGAAGCATTGATTATCTGGGCGGCTGCTCCTAGAATCGCCGCCACAATAATAAGAGGAGCCTGTTTTCATGTCGCAACTGTGGGTAGCAACACAATACTTTTACTTATTTGGCCTTATATTTTCCATGGTTTTCACCTACCTGGTTAGCCGGGATACGCTTAAAATCCGCTGCATCAGCGCGTTAATCATCGGCCTGACCTGGCCACTGAGTCTGCCCGTGGTTTTACTTTTTTCATTATTCTGAGCGGGGTATCACCCAGCCAGGGTCAACCATCCGCACCAACCTGATTAGCCTTTGGGTATATGGGGTTCTGAAATATCCACCAGCCGGCAGAGTTTACTGAAATTGTCGGCGCTCTCGCAGATCTTGTCGGTGACAAACAAGCCCAGATAGCCGATCACCAGCACATAGCCGATCATGCACAAAATGAAAATAAACGTCTTCACCCCAATCCCAACCCAACCGTCGCTTTTATCTATCATACCGTGAATAACGCCGATTCGCCCATGCAAAACAAAAGGCGCGGTGACTATGGTCATTCAAGGGATGAGATGTTATGTTATCACATAACTTAACACCCTGTAGATATCATCATGGACCGACACGCTCCACCGCTGCTGGCCGTCAACAACCTTACGCTGGTGCTGGATGGCAAAACCAAAATCAACAAATTGAGTTTTGAACTGCAACACGGTGAGAGCCTGTGTTTACTGGGGGCCTCTGGTTCGGGCAAATCACTCACGGCAAGCGCCATTCTGGGTACGCTACCGCCCAATGCCGTCCTGAGCGGTTCCATCCGCGTCTGCGGGCGGGAAGTCGGCGGCCAGCGCCTGCAGCAACGCGGCCCGGCGCCAGTAGCCGCTATTTTTCAAGATCCTTTCACTACCTTGAATCCACTGGTTAGCGTTGGCAAACAGTTGGGGATGGCGTTGCGCTATCAACAGGGAATAAGCCGCCAGGCAGCCGATGCCTGCGCCAGCGAACTGCTGGCTGCGCTCGGTCTGGAGCCCAATGCCATTCTGCCGCGCTACCCCAGCCAGCTGTCAGGCGGGCAATGCCAACGGATTTGCGCCGCCCTGGCGTTGAGCGGGCAACAGCGCCTGCTGATCGCCGATGAGCCCACTACCGCGTTGGATATGGTCAGCCAGCACCAGGTGATTGACCTTTTACGCCAGTACACCAATCACACCACCGGCAGAGGGCTGCTGTTTATCACGCATGATGTCACCGTTGCGGCTGCACTGTGCCAACGCGCCGTTATCCTGGCCGGCGGCCAACAGATTGAGCAAGGCCCAATCGGCCACATCATGCAGCGGCCCGCCCATCCCTATACCCATAGCCTGGTTATGGCGGCCCGCCAGCTGTATCAGGCCCATAACGGTTTTCGCCAGGCGGTATAACCATGCGCGCCGAAATGCCGTTTATCAGTATGCAAAATGTCAGCCGCCGTTATTCACCGAAGGCTATCGGGGTGGCGGGAATAAACCTGAATATCTACGCCGATGAGTGCATCGGGCTGGTCGGCTGCTCCGGGGCCGGCAAATCCACCCTGTTAAAACTCCTGTTGGCGCTTGAAACGGCGGACGGCGGGCACATTCATTGCCAGGGACAATTGCTAGAAGCCGCCAGGCCGCGCCGGTTACGCGAATACCGCCGGCTGGTGCAATACGTGCCTCAGGATGCCCATGCCTCGCTAAACCCCCGCCATACCGTGGCGCAGCTTATTGCCGCCCCGTTGCGCCAACTCGCGCCGCAGGAAAATGCCCAGGCAATCACCGAACGGGTACTGGAACAGGTTGAACTGGCCCCTCGGTTGGCGCATGCGCGCCCAAATGAACTTTCCGGCGGCCAGGCGCAACGCGTGGCATTAGCACGCGCTATCGCCTTGCAGCCCCGTTTTCTGTTGGCGGATGAACCGGTGAGCGGGCTGGATCTGCCGTTACGCCAGCAAATGATTGCTCTGCTGCGCCGCCTGACGCAACAGCAAAAGATGGGCATGTTGATCGTCTCACACGACATTTCGCTGGTCGCAGCCCTGTGCCAGCGGACTCTGGTGATGGATCGCGGTGCGATCGTCGAGGATCGCCCCACCCACGCGTTGCTGCAACATCCCCAGCATGCGGCCACCCATGCGTTGATCGCCGCGATACCGCAACTGCCTACCCATATTTAACCCCGGAAGGAGCTATTGATGTTACCCCTACGTTTTATTGGCCCCGCCTGCCTGATGGCCAGCAGCGTCTTACTTAGCGGCTGCTTTGATCCCGCCGCCCCCGAAGAAACCAGCGCGAATGAAAAACGCATTCGCCTGGCGATGCTACAACCGCCGCGCTCGGGCTTAACGCCGCTGAGTGATGATGCGTTCAAACTTTCGCGTTGGAGCAATAGCGAAACGTTGGTGATATTAGACGACAATGGCGATATACAGCCGGCGCTGGCGACAGAATGGCAACCGCTGGACGCACAGAGCTGGCGTTTTCGTTTGCGCCAAGGCGTTCAGTTCCATGACGGCAGCACATTCGATGCCCATAGCGTGGTGCGCTCACTCCAGGCCGCCATGCAGGCAGCACCAAAACCGCGGATTCTGGACGGCGTGGAACTGACCGTCAGCGCTGACGGCGATAACGCCGTGATTATCCGCAGCGCCACACCCGATCCGCTGCTTCCCCAGCGCCTGTCCAGCCCGCAGCTCGCCATCCTGGCCGCCAGGGCATATGGCGCCAACGGCACGGTTAACCCACTGCGTGCCGGCACCGGCGCTTACGTGTTAACCGAGATCAACGGCACCAGCAGCGCCCGCCTGCAACGGTTCGATAACTATTGGGGGGAGAAAGCCGCGGCGCCGGGGATCGACGTCAGCTTTGTGCCCGACAGCACCGCCCGTGCCGCCGCCTTGCGGACCGGCAGCGCCGATTTAGTGGAAGCGCTACCCATTTCGCAACTGCCGCTGATTGACCAAGCGCTGATCTATGAAGTCCCCATGCCGCGCACCAACACCCTGTATCTGAATACCCGCCGCGGCGCCTTCAGCGATCCTGCCATGCGGGCGGCAGCCGCGGCCGCCATCCAACGCCAACCGCTGATCGATAACGTCTACGAAGGACGCGCCGATGTAGCCGCCGGGCTGCTTGGCCCAGCTTTGCCCTGGGCCGCCGCGCTACGCCAGGCACCGCCCGCCGCAGCACCTGCCGCGATCGGCGGCAAGACCATCACGCTGGCTACCTTCAGCGATCGTGCAGAGCTGCCGGAAGTCGCTGTGTTTCTGGCGCAACAGCTCACCGCCGCTGGTTTTACGGTGAAACAAGAAGTGCGTGAATACGCGCATATTGAAGCCGATGCCCTGGCCGGCAAGTTTGACGCCTTTATTCTTTCCCGCGCAACGGTGCTGGATTCGGGCGATCCGGTGGCTTATATGTACAGTGATTTTGCCTGCCAAGGCTCCTTTAACATTTCACAACTGTGCGATCACCAAGTAGATGCCGCGCTGGAACAGGCCGCATCGCTCCCGGCAGGCCAACAGCGCCGCCAGGCGATTATGGCGGCGGAGAATAAAATTCTCGCCACCCACGCGGCCATTCCGCTATTGCATGAACGGGTGATCCAGGGGGAAGCCGCCAACATGCGGCATGCCGCGCGCGATCCGCGTGAGCGCGTATTGGTCACGCCAGCCAGCATGATTGCACCATGATGGCGATGAACACCGTCAGGCGTGCCTTGCTGCCACAGTTATCCCGCCTGGCGTCTCTGCTGGCGATGGGGCTATTTGTTGGCCTGATGCCCTGGTTATCCGGGCGCGATCCGGCGCTCAGCCTATTGCGCGCCCGCTCCGGCGATCAAGAAGCCACCCAGGAAGCGTTGGCCGCCATACGCCAGCGTTACGATCTGGATGACGGCCCATGGGCGCTGTTTGGCCGCTGGGTCTATCATCTGCTGCATGGGGATGCCGGCAACTCGTGGATCTCGGGGCAACCGGTACTGCCGGGAATGATACAGGCTGCCGGGGTATCCCTGGCATTAATGGGTTATGCGTTAGCGCTGGCTTTGGTTGTGGCGCTGTTGCTGGCATTACCGGCGCTGTGGCGTGGGCTACACGGCAATAGCCGACGTGCGACGGGTACGCTGGCTGTCACATTAACGGCGCTGCCTGAGTTCTTGCTGGCGTCGCTGCTATTGATTGTGGGGGCGGTCTGGCTGCGCTGGTTCCCGCCATACGGCTGGCAAAGCCTGAATAACGTTGTGCTGCCCGCGCTGGCGCTTGGCCTGCCTGCCGGGGGGTTGCTCGGCCTGCTGTTCAGCGATGGGCTCAGCGCCACCTTCAATGAGCGCTGGCTGCAAACCTGGCACCTGGCGGGGATCCCTTGGTATCGCAGCCTACAGGCCGTATTGCAACGCACCCTGCCCGCGCTGCTGCCGCAGATCGGCCTGGTGATTATCGGCCTGACCGGCGGCGCCGTGGCGGCGGAAAAGGTGTTTGCCATCCCCGGCCTGGGGCGGGCAACACTGGGCGCCGCCATCGCCCAGGACTTGCCGGCCTTGCAGTGCGGCCTCTTGCTGCTACTGGCGATCGCCTTCTGTGCCGGCCTGGCCGGGCAAGCGCTGCATTACCTCTTGCTGGCGCGGATTGCCACAGTGCTGCCGAATACGCCACCGCCGCGGCAGGACGGCAAAGCGCTACCGATCGCCATCATCGCCGCACTGCTGCTGTGCCTGATGGTGGCTACCGGCCTGCTGCGCGATCCCTTTTCTTCCCTGCACCTGCGCCTGCAGCCACCCAGCCTGGCGTTGCCGTTCGGCGCGGACGCCACCGGCCGCGATATGCTGGCGCGGGTGGCCCACGGCGCGCTCAATACCTGCCTGCTGGCGCTGGCCGTGAGCTTTGCTGCGCTGCTGTTGGGGCTGGTGTTCGGCATGCTGCCGCGCCTGGCCTGCGGGCTGATTGAGCTGGCGAACGCCACGCCGCCGATCATTGCCGGGCTGTTGGTGATCGCCATCACCGGCCCCAGCGCCTATGGCGCTGCGGTGGCGGCGCTGTTGGTCAGTTGGGCGCCGTTGGCTGCACATTGCGCTTCGTTGCTGGAGGAAACGCGCCGGCAGGGCTATATCCGAATGCTGCCGGTCTTGGGCATCGGCCCGCTCCGCACGCACACCCACTACCTGCTGCCCGCGATCATGCCGGCCCTGCTGCGCCATGCCATGCTGCGCCTGCCGGGGATCGCACTGGCGTTGGCGGCGCTGGGGTTCCTCGGCCTGGGCCCCCAGCCGCCGAGCGCGGATTGGGGGTTGCTTCTGGCTGAAGGCATGCCCTATATCGAACGCGCGCCCTGGGTGGTTCTGCCGCCGATCGCCGCGCTGATCCTATTGTCGATCCTGGCGATATCCCTGGCCAATCTCGCGGGCCATCGGCGTGGCTGAGCGCGCATCCTGGTTCGCTTTGCGGTAATATAGTGCCCATGCTTACGCCAGCCAGGATCCCCCATGCAGCACCTGATGTTAGATATTGAAACCCTGGACACCGTGCCCAGCGCGGTGATCCTGGTTGTCGCCGCCGTATTTTTCGATCCGAAAACCGGCCAACTGGGCGCCGAATTTGAAGCCGCCGTCAGTTGCGAGAAAGCGCAACCCGGGCGCACTATCAGCCTCGATAGCGTGGCCTGGTGGGCCAGGCAATCCAACGAGGCGCGCAAGCTGGCCTTTGGCGGCAGCGAAACCCTCAAACGCGTGTTATCCAGCTTCAGCCGTTTTATTCATATGAACACCACAGACAACGTCAAGGTATGGGGTAACGGCAAGGAGTTTGACTGCACGATCCTGGAACATGCGTTTCAACAGCTTGAGCTGCCCTGCCCCTGGCGCTTTTGGGATACGCAGGATGTGCGCACCATCATTACCCTGGCGGAACTGCACGGTTTCAACCCGAAAAAAGAGCGGCCGTTTGAAGGTACTCCCCACCGGGCGCTGGACGATGCCAAGCATCAGGCTCGCTATGTGGCGGACGCCATTTCAGCCCTGTATTATCGGAAAGCGCCCGTGTCATAAACCTTGCCCTTACCGCACAGGGTTTGTGCTTTACTTCTTTCTTTTTCTGGCGAGGGTCACTACTCTACTCACCTTTGTCACTCGGATGTGCTGACTTGTTATGCAAAGATACCTTTTTCTTCTTCTGAGCCTGGTATTGTTCGGGCCGTTGGGGATCGACCTTTACCTGCCCACAATCCCGGCTATTGCGCGCGGCCTGAACAGTAGCGAAACGCTGATTCAGTCCAGCATCCCGCTTTTTATCCTGGTGCTGGGCATTGGGCAAACCATTTCCGGCCCGCTGGCGGATAACTATGGCCGCAAACCGATCGCCATCACGGGGATTGCGCTCTATATGGTCGGCTCGGCCATGGCGGCGTTGGCCACCTCGCCGGGGGTATTTATCGCTTCCCGCCTGTTGCAGGGGGTGGCGGTCTGCTGCACCTCCGTCGTCTGTTACAGCGGCGTGCGCGATCGAATGAGCGGCGATGATGCCGCGCGCGCGTTTGGCTTCCTTAACGGCACGTTGAATATCGTTCCGGCGCTGGCGCCGCTGCTAGGCGGCCTGCTGGCGGAAAACTTCGGTTGGCGCGCACCTTTCTGGTTCCTGATGAGCTACGCTCTGGCGGTGATGATCTTGATTGCCCTGCGCTTCCCGGAAACACGCCCCGAGGGCACCCGGCCGGTGCGTGGGTTGCCGTTGCGGCAATATGCCCATATCCTCAGCGATCACCATTTTCTGGGGTTCACCCTGGTTAACGCAGGAGCGATGGGGATGGCGCTGACCTATGTTTCGCTGGCGCCCAACGTGCTGATGGGCACAGCTGGCCTGACGCCGCTGCAATTCTCCATCGCTTTTGGCGCCAATGGGTTCTGGATTATGTTCGTGACTTTCTTTGCTAACCGCATCATCCGTAAAATCGGCCGCCCGGTTTGCCTGTTCACCGGCGGCATGTTGATGCTGCTGGGCGCCATTGGCCTGTTTCTGGGCGTAGGCTTGCTGCCGGCCGGCGTGCAAACCCACTGGCTGGCCTATATGTTGCCGGTAGCTGCGTCCTGCGCCGGGCTGGCGTTTGTCATGGGCCCAGCCACCAGCTATGCGCTGGAGCCCTACTCGACGGAGGCCGGCGTCGCTTCTGCGCTGGTGGGCTTTGTGCAAATGGCGGGCGGTGCCGCTCTCGGGCTCATCGCGATGACGTTGCCATTGCCGCCTAAGCTGGCGCTGGCGTTGGTGATGCTGACCAGTTGCCTGCTGGCGCTGCACGCGCGCAAGCTTAGCCGCCAGAGCACCAGCCATATTGAGAAGATTGCCTGAAGTTTACTGGCCGGCCACCACCGGCACCCGCGCCGTTAATGCCGTCAGCAGCTCGTAACCCAACGTTCCGGCTGCGGCGGCCACATCATCAACCGGCAACCGCCGCCCCCACAGCTCCACCTCTGCGCCGAGATTCGCCTGCGGGCACGGCGTTAAATCCACCGCCAGCATGTCCATCGATACGGTGCCCAGCGTGCGGGTCAGCACGCCATCCACCCATACCGGTGTGCCGGTGGGCGCATGGCGCGGATAGCCATCGGCATACCCACAGGCAACCACGCCCACGCGCTGTACACCGCTGGCGGTATAACGGCCGCCATAGCCCACGCGCGCGCCAGGCTGCACCAGTTGCACGCCGATGATCTCACTGCTTAGCGTCATCGCCGGCTGCAGGCCAAAACCAGCGATATCGCGCCAGTTGCCGGTCGGCGATGCGCCATACAGAATAATACCAGGCCGGATCCAAGCGCCGTGAGTTTCAGGGTGCCAGAGCGTCGCCGCCGAGTTCGCCAGGCAGCGCGGCAGCGCCATACCACTGGCCGCCTGCTCAATAGTCGCGATCTGTTGTGCAACCCCTTCCGGGCCATCCGCGGTGGCAAAGTGGCTCATCAGCGTAATGGAACGGATATTGCCGATGCCGCACGCCCGCTGCCAGCTTGCCTGTAACTCCGCAGGGGGGAAGCCCAGGCGGTTCATACCACTGTTAACTTTCAGATAGATATCCAGCGGGGCCGTAAGGTTGGCATCGGCAATCGCCTGCAGTTGCCAGGCGCTGTGCACGGCGGTCGTTAACCGGTATTGGTCGATCAGCGCCAGATCCTCCACCCGGAAGAACCCCTCCAGCAGCAGGATCGGCCCTTGCCAGCCCGCCTCGCGCAGCAATATCGCCTCGGCGAAATCCAGCAAGGCAAAACCATCGGCTTGCGCCAGATGGTGCCACACCCGTTGGAGGCCGTGACCGTAAGCATTAGCCTTCACCACCGCCCAAATATTGGCCTGTGGCGCATGGCGGCGAATAACCTGCAAATTGTGTTCAAATGCAGAAAGGTGCAGTGTTGCTGTAATTGGGCGGGGCATGGCCTCTCCTTAGAGCCTGTTGATGCCGCCATGGAGCACCCACGGCGGCAGCGATAATTAAGGTTAGCGCACAGGATGCGCGCTTTTGTGCGACACCGCCCCCTGCTTGCCATAACCCGTACGATAACGCTCCACCGACAAATCCTCAAACGGGATAGCCGGCGCCGCGCCGGAAATCAAATCGGCCAGCAGTTGCCCCGAGCCGCAGGCCATGGTCCAACCCAGCGTGCCGTGGCCAGTATTCAGGAACAGATTTTTCACCGGGGTGCGCCCTACCACCGGCGTGCCGTCTGGGGTCATCGGCCGCAGGCCAGTCCAGAAGGTGGCTTGTTCAACGTGGCCGCCTTGGGGGTACAGATCGCGCACAACCATTTCCAGCGTAGCGCGCCGCTTTTGCTCCAGCGCGGTGTTATAGCCGACAATTTCGGCCATGCCGCCCACGCGGATCCGTTGATCAAAGCGAGTAATGGCGATTTTGTAGGTTTCATCCAGCACGGTGGAAACCGGCGCATCGGCCTCACTGGCGATGGGGATGGTCAGTGAAAAGCCCTTCAGCGGATAGACGGGGATCGCGACCAGATCGCGCAGCAGCCCGGTGGAATAAGAACCCAGCGCCACCACATAGCTATCACCGGTAAATACCTCATCCCCGGACTGCACCCCAACGATGCTATCGCCTTCCACCAACAACCGGTCAATGCTGCGGTTATAGCAAAAGGTGACGCCCGCCTGCTGCGCCATCAGCGCCAACCGTTGGGTAAACAGTTGGCAATCGCCGGTTTCATCGTTCGGCAGTTGCAGGCCGCCGGTCAGCTTATGCGCCACCTGCGCCAGAGCGGGCTCAACGCTTGCCAACTGCGCGGCTTCCAGCAGTTTATACGGCACGCCGGCGTCTTTTAGCACCGCGATATCTTTGGCCGCATTTTCAAACTGCTGGGCCGTGCGAAACAGCTGCAAAGTGCCCCCCTGCCGCCCTTCGTACTGAATGCCGGTTTCCTGGCGCAACGCTTTTAAACAATCACGGCTGTACTCCGCCAGGCGCACCATACGCCCTTTGTTCGCCATGTAATGTGCAGTGTCGCAGTTCTTCAGCATCTGCCACATCCAGCGCAGTTGGAAGCTGCTGCCGTCTGGGCGGATCGCCAGCGGCGCATGGCGCTGGAACATCCATTTGACGGCCTTTAATGGAACCCCCGGCGCAGCCCAGGGAGCGGCATAGCCCGGCGAGATCTGCCCGGCATTGCCAGCGCTGGTTTCAAGCGCCGGCCCGGGTTGGCGCTCAATCACTGTCACTTCATGACCGGCTTTCGCCAAATACCAAGCGCTCGCCACGCCCACAACGCCACTACCTAAAATCACCACTCGCATAGCAGACTCCACGCTCAGGCCACCCTAAGCATAATCCTCTGTTCACCAGGGATTAGCCCAGAGGAAATCGCCAAACAGAAAATTAACCATTAGACACGATACTGTCACATTTCATTTATCCTTCATGCACTATGCTTTTGCAATAGCCGGGAAAAAATAGCGATAAGATATCGCCCAATGGCCGGTATCGAAGAAAAATACGGCCAACACGCTAGCAATGATAGCAAAGACATCAATCAAAAAGCGCTACTGAATAACAAGCCGCTAACAGACGGCATCAAACGCTCACTGGCACTTTATTAGACCAATATGCTAACAAAATGGCGACTTAAGAGATTTTTGTGTTGGTGGGGATCGGTATGCCGGTAGCAGAAAAAACTCAGCGCATCTGCCCGCCCTTTACGCCGTCAACGCCATTCCGTTGAATTTTTAAACTTTATATGATTATTCGCTACGGCCAGATTGAGCTACGCTTGTAATTAGGGCTCGCCGTAATGAGCAAAGCCCGTTAATAACGAGGGTGCGCTGATGACTACTTCAACATATGAAAAGGTTAAGGATGACAAACGTCTGAGCGACGGACCAGACTGGTCGTTCGATCTGCTGCAGGTTTATCTGGAGCAAATTGACCGCGTAGCCAAGCACTACCGGCTTGACACCTATCCACACCAGATTGAGATCATCACCTCCGAGCAGATGATGGATGCTTACTCGAGCGTTGGGATGCCGATCAACTATACCCACTGGTCCTTCGGCAAAAAATTCATCGAGACAGAACAGCGTTATAAGCACGGGCAGCAGGGGCTTGCCTATGAAATTGTGATTAACTCCAATCCCTGTATCGCCTATCTGATGGAAGAAAACACCATCACAATGCAAGCGCTGGTCATGGCGCATGCCTGCTATGGGCACAACTCGTTTTTCAAAAATAACTACCTGTTCCGCAGTTGGACGGATGCCAGCTCCATTGTGGATTACCTGCTGTTTGCACGTAACTACATCAGCCAGTGCGAAGTGCGCTATGGCATGGAGGAAGTGGAAAAGCTGCTGGATTCCTGCCATGCATTGATGAACTACGGTGTCGATCGCTATAAGCGCCCGCAGAAAATTTCACTGCTGGAAGAGAAAGCGCGCCAGAAAAGCCGCGAAGAATATCTGCAAAGCCAGGTGAACTCCCTGTGGAAAACCTTACCGCGCGTTGATCGTGAGGCAGTGCCGGAACAGGTGCGCCGCTACCCAAGCGAGCCGCAGGAAAATATTCTCTACTTTATGGAGAAGAACGCCCCGCTGCTGGAACCGTGGCAACGCGAAGTGCTGCGCATTGTGCGCAAGGTGAGCCAGTATTTTTACCCGCAAAAGCAAACCCAGGTGATGAACGAAGGCTGGGCCACCTTCTGGCACTACACCATTCTTAACCACCTGTATGACGAAGGGCGGGTTACCGATCGCTTTATGCTGGAGTTCCTGCACAGCCATACCAACGTGGTGTACCAACCGCCCTACAACAGCCCCTATTACAGCGGTATTAACCCGTATGCGCTGGGCTTCGCCATGTTCCAGGACATTAAGCGCATCTGCCAGGCGCCAACCGAAGAAGACCGCTACTGGTTCCCGGATATCGCCGGCAAAGACTGGCTGGATACGCTGCACTTCGCCATGCGTGATTTCAAGGACGAAAGCTTCATCAGCCAATTCCTGTCACCGAAGATCATGCGCGACTTCCGGCTGTTCACCGTACTGGATGACGATCGCAACAATTTCCTGGAGATATCGGCAATTCACAACGAATCGGGCTACCGCGCAATCCGCCAAGAGCTTTCTGCGCAGTATAACCTCAGCAACCTTGAGCCGAATATCCAGATCTGGAATGTGGATCTGCGTGGTGACCGTTCGCTGACGTTGCGTTATATCCCGCAGGATCGCGCTCCGTTGGATAAAAGCCGCCGCGAGGTGATGAAGCATGTGCACCGGCTGTGGGGGTTTGATGTGATTCTGGAGCAGCAAAACGAAGATAACAGCGTTGAACTGCTGGAACGCTGCCCGGCGCGGCCTGCGCCGCTTTAAATACTACCTACCCATCGCCAAGCGGCCCGAAAGGGCCGCTTAACGGCGGGCTTCCGTCAGATCGCTCGGCATCGTGCCCTGCATGCTGTGCCAGATGGCGCCGCTTTCTTTGCCGTAGCTGCGCACCGTGTCCATCACCTGTTCATACAGTTGCTCATGGCACAAGGTGGAAAGCTTGTTATAAAAGCTTAACGCCAGCTTGCGCGCTTCCGGGTTCGAGAAATAATAGCGCCCCACGCGCGTATACAGCCCCTTCAATCCGTTCAAAATCAGGCCGTAAATCGGGTTGCCGGAGGCGAACGCCAGGCCGCGAAAAATCTCGTAATCCAGATGGTTGAACGCATCGGCCTGATCTTCAACTTCGGCGGCTTTCGCCAGCACTTCCTGCGCCTGCTCCGGATGGTTGCGCACCGCCGCGCGGATAAAGATGGAGGCGATGTTGGTGCGAACGGAAAGCAGGTTGTCGATAAGCTGCGGCACACTGTTGTGATCAAGGCGCGCCAGCGTCTCAAGAATATTCAGGCCGGACGTTTCCCAGAAGTTGTTGACCTTGGTGGGTTTGCCGTGCTGAATGGTCAGCCAGCCATCACGCGCTAAACGTTGTAAAACTTCACGCAAGGTGGTGCGCGTTACGCCGATCAACTCTGAAAGCTCACGTTCCGCAGGCAAAATAGAGCCAGGGGGGAAGCGATTATTCCAGATACTCTCGATAATATACTCTTCCGCGAAACCGGCAGGACTTTGCGCCTTGATGACCATGTATTTGATATTCCGTAACGACGATAATCAGAAAGTAGAATCAGCTGATCATACCAGATCGCCTCCGGCATGACATAGCCTGAGCAAAAAACATTAAACGAAAGTGTGCATAAACCGGCAAAAAACGAGCGAAAATGCCAAACGGCCCGTTTCCCTGCCCGGCTGCACCAAGGGCGCCGCCGGCATATCGGCGCCAATAAACCCTGCTTTGGAACGCTTTTTTACACAGAATCCGCTACGGATAGCTGGCAGCAGGGTTGAATTGGTTTACACTGCCCGTTCAATTGCTTACTACATGGAAGAGCGATCATTATGTTGCAATTTTTTAACCGCTGCTCGCGCGGGCGCGGTGCCTGGCTGCTGATGGCATTGATTGCGCTGCTGCTGGAGCTGGCTGCGCTTTATTTTCAGCACGTCATGCTGCTACAGCCTTGCGTGATGTGTATTTATGAACGCTGCGCCCTGTTTGGTATTTTGGGGGCGGGCCTGCTTGGCGCCGTCGCACCGAAAACCCCGCTGCGCTATGCCGCTATCCTGCTGTGGATCTACAGCGCATGGGAAGGGGTGCAGTTGGCCTGGAAACACACCATGATCCAGTTGCACCCTTCGCCGTTCAATACCTGTGACTTTTTCGTCAGCTTCCCATCTTGGCTGCCGCTGAATAAATGGCTGCCGGCGGTATTCGAAGCATCAGGCGATTGCTCCATACGCCAATGGCAATTCCTGACGTTAGAGATGCCACAATGGCTGGTCGGTATTTTTGCCGCCTTCCTGGTGGTTGGCGTGATTGTGCTGCTGAGCCAGTTTGTCCGCCCGCGCAAACGCGATCTGTTCGGCCGTTGATACGCCGATAATTAAAAACGGTGCCCTGGCGGCACCGTTTTTAATGGGCTCTGCCATCGCCATAAATATCAGCTTGGCGGCGGCTTAAAGATGAGTGAAGTAATAGACGAGCACAATCAGTGCTCCAGCTATCACAAACAGGCGCACCATTTTCATTGTTGGCTTTCTCGCAAGCGGGAATATGGCCACAGCCTACTGAACCTGCGGTTGGAAATGAAGCCTTCCCCCTGCCAATAGCCCATAATTTACATAACATTGAACTCGGGCCGCCAGCATGGCCGGCCCGCTATCGTATCAGCAGAAAATCGTTGTGCCGATTAAGACACCGCGCCGCTGCGTACGGATATTTCCGGCTCGTTGTTCACCGGGAAATTCACCGACCGCGCAATAAAGCACATATCATGAGCCTTGTGATGCAAATCCAGGGCGGTTTGGCGATCCGAATCAGCCGTTATCTCAACCCGGGGCCGCAGCGTAACCGATGAAAATTGGCCGGCGCCGCCGCTTTCTTCCAACATAACGCCCTCGGCCTCATCGCGATACGCCACCACCGTGACGCCAGCGGCGGCACAAAGGCCAAGATACCAGAGCTTATGGCAGGCGCTGAGTGAAGCCAGCAACAGTTCTTCTGGGTTCCAGCGCGCCGGATCCCCACGGAAGCTCGGATCCGCCGAACCCAAAACGGGCGGTTTGCCTGCCGCATTGATTTTATGGTTGCGGCTGTAGGCGCGGTAATTGGCGGTGCCGCTGCCCTCATTCCCCGTCCAGACCACGTTGACGCGGTAAGTATGCTGCTTCTCTGCCATCACTTTCTCCTATGCCAATACGGCGCGATTGCCACGCGCACAGAAAACAGGATCTGTTGAATCAACAGACTGGGCGCTTTAATGAAAATTTAATTGGGGGTATATCCATGGCCAAAAATCAACACCAATCGGGCGCCGTTATCTGGCCCAGTCAGGCTTGTTCAAAATATGATCCTGCCAATCGACGACCTCACTTTCACGCACGGCAATATGGCGCACGGTAATACGCTCGCCATGCATTGCGGCTTTGGAGCCGCTGATTAGCGGGTGCCACGCATACAGCGGCTTGCCTTCACCGATAAGCCGGTAGGCGCAGGTAGGCGGCAGCCAGTTGAAGGTCACCAAATTCTCCCGCGTCAGCTTGATGCAGTCCTCTTCCAGCTCAAAACGGCGATCGTAGTGACGGCACTGGCAAGATTTGATGTTCAGTTGATTGCAGGCCACGTTGGTGAAATAAATCTCATCGGTATCTTCATCGATCAGTTTATTCAGGCAACACTGCCCGCAGCCGTCGCACAGCGACTCCCACTCTTGTTCTGACATCTCCGCCAGGGTTTTGGTTTGCCAAAAAGGGCGTTGTGACATGGTAAAATCCGGTAATCAATCTTTACTCGTCATACTTCAAGTTGCAGGTGTGTTGGCTTTCCTCGCTCACCCCAGTCACTTACTTGAGTAAGCTCCTGGGGATTCGCTGTGTCGCCGCCTTCCTGCAACTCGAATTATTTAGAGTATAAGCCAATAAAAAGCCCGCAAGCAGGCGCAAGGGCGGGACTATAGCGAAACCCGCCGCAGAATGGAAATAAAAGCCTAAGAGAATCAAAGCAGTAAAGCGTAATTCAGTTAAAAAACACACTGATAGCTATTATAGCGGAAAATCAGCCCTGCCGCCGCCACGCGGCGGCAGAACCGATGCTAGGCTGTGTCCCGCAATAGGTCGTGGTGCCGTCGTTGCGTCCAAAGCCCGTCATCAAGGCTTNCCTCGGCTTGCTTCAGGATGGACATGATCTGGCTGTCAGTGAAACGTGATTTTTTCATAGAGATCTCCCCGGTTCAGGTTACGAGAAAATTCTACTTATGAACACACCGGTTTTTCGGGGGGATTACCGGTTGGCATTAACACGAGGAATAGGTCCAGGAAGTACTCGCTTCTTAAATGATATGATGTTGCGGTATTCCAGACAAGTGCTGACAGCCGGTAAAGCCGATGAGACTGTCGCAGATTCTGGTGGTCCTTTGCCAAATCATTCTGTATTCACTGGCCATCTAATAGAAGGCCTTAAAGGAAAAGCATTAACCGAAAACGGCGTATTAACCGCCAATGGTTTGATGACTTATGTTTACAACAAAGTATCAAATGATAAATCTTCCAACCAAAGTCCGCATTACGGATATATTGATGGTGATGGGGATTTTATTTTCAAATCTCCTTCTTGGTCCAATGACAATTCAGAGGAAACAACGGATAATGATAGATTAATTTCGATTCCCTATTTTCAGACAGAATTCTCTCCTTTAAGGGCTGAAGATAAAATAAGAAAAACAAAACAATTACTGGCGAATGATTCATCCTCTATCGAGTTACATGACTTTGTGATTGATGAAGTTAAAAATTTTCTTTCTGAAACAAGTGAAGATTTTTTCTCAGTAAACGGGCAGTTTACTAAAGAAGAGCTCCTTGAGAGGATTTCTAAATATGAAAACATATCTAAAAATATAATACTAATAGTTTCTTGTGTTTCATATTGGGCTCGAACAATTCATATTCCATTATTAAGTAAAGCATTAGCTCGTGCAACCGACAGACTGGAAAGAGGAAGTGGTTTAACTATATGGTTAAATCTACGGTGGTATCCTTTAATAATGCAGTTTTATGCTTTGGGGATAGCTGCATTTGAAAATAAAAAATATGACACATTATTTAATATTTTCTTTATAAAATTAGACTCATCACTTTCGAGCAATGGTAAGCCGTTATATTTCTCTGAAGCCATTTCCAATGCCATTCTTGAGCTGACTAGGCAAGATGTGTTTAAGCAGCTCCCCGGTTTTGAAAGGCATTTCGTACCAATGAGTGAGCATCTCCATACCATCTTGCAACCATTAATTGATGATACCCTGTTTATTGGGAAGAATTACGAAAATGCTTTTGATGATTTTGAATGTTTCTTTGCACTTGTCATTGCAGATCTGCATCATCAGCAAGAGCGAACAGTATGGGGACCTATCGGTCGTTTTGGTTGGAAAGAAAAAAGATCGTACAATTCTCCATTATCTAATATGATCAAGGAAGCCAAAGAACAAGGCGTTAACTGGGCGCCATTAAAATGTGGGTTCTTTGGGGGGGATATTTCTAGGTTCTCTTTAGTTGCCGATGAATATTTAAAAGGAATATCAAACTTGCATTGGTATTAATTATTGGTTTAAGTGCCTTTATATAAACGATAAAGGCACTTAATATCATTCAGTTATCCACTCATCGCGCACCCTTAAGGTGGATGTGTACTTTGTTGCCTCTATATTATAATAGGAAGAAAGGTCTTGGCTTGATGTTATGTTTTTTATTTCATGAAAATATGTCTCTTTGAACATTGCTCTGTCAACTTTGCCATCAATATATTTTTTGCATGCTTCATCATATTGATTGAGAAGATCTTCAATACAAGAATCATAAGTTTTATATAATAAATCAAGAGAATAAGATTCCTCGACGCTCAATGAACCTGCTTGTTTTTTTGCTAAGTATGGTGTTAATATAGGTGTTAAGTTGTTTATTGTATTTCTTGCGTTAGTTATACCAGTTCGAATTTGAAGTTCAATTGTACCATGTTGCAATTTCAATGCTTCACTTGCATTCTCTTGTGCAAATTTAATATCTTTTCTTGATTTGAAGAACGTATACACTGACAGTAGCAATGCAAGACTAGACACGGCTAATGAATACATATTATAAGCACTATCACTCATTGACTTCTCCCTCTATTAAGCATTGCTATCAAATCCACTAAGTCATCATTACTAGCGCTAGCATTCCCTCGACTAATATTATCAGATGGGGAGTTTTTCTCATCGAAATAAATTTCCCTTTCATCCGCAATGGCTCTCTTTATTTCATTAATGATCTCATATTTTTGGAGCTGCGTTATTTTCCTTAGTCTGATGCCTATATCTAATTCAGATAGAATATTCTTTAGCTCATCTAGCCTATCGTTTTCTCCCTTACTTAATAAACGTGAAACATATTGAGTTGATGATGTATTATTTGCCATGTATTCTCTCCCGTTGATAATGCTGAATTATACAACATTTGTTTTATAAAATGAATTAATTATATTTTAGTTAAAAAGCCTACAGCATTTAGCCTCAAAATTTGTTGTTCTTAACCGCACAATAATCCCTCCAGAGGGATTTAAAGAACAACATTACATCATCTCGTTGTTTACAGTGTTTCAAAATTCTGTCTTTCCATTCCGGCTCCCACATTTTCAGCCTTGTGCTTTTATCTGAATAGCAATTCTGCGTAAAGAATGATCATTACAACATAAAACTTGTTCGCAAGGATACCTATGGGTTTGGCAATGCTGCCCTCGTCGGAGAGCAAACTGATTGGTTAGCAAAGCGCTGGAAATGGTATACGTAAGTCGTGGTAAGCCTGTCAGAGTAATGTTCCACGGCGATTAGGCTAGTTTTTAAACGAGTAGACAGTTCCGACACCTAATGAATCGCTGCAACTTTTACTGGCATCTTATTGATAGATATAAGTGTCAACGTCTGCTCCTTGCGGACCTTGGGGGGGACTTCAGGAGGTCCGCTCCGTGTTAGTAGCGGACGTCTAGGTCGCTGAACCACAAAGAATAATTTCTAGCTATATTACTGGCTCATCAGTATCTTTATGCGATAATATTTCATACAAACTAAATTTATGGCGAAGGGAGTGCAAATGGCAATTACGGTCTATTCTCGTACATTCAAAAAGGAATTGGACATAGTTCAATTGCTAAACCTTTACTCATCAAATAACGTACTTAATTTTAGTGATTTCAAGGAATTTGTTGCGTTTGATGCAGAGTGCCCAATTTGCAATGTAAGCGGTGCAATTGTTGTTTCAGAAGGTTATTCGAAAACAACTAATAAAATAGTTAGCCAATCTCATTTTTCGTTTAGAACAAAAGACGGAACAGACGCGCACAAAATATTTTGCGATCATTACAATGGCGATGATAAGCAAATAGATTCTTCAAAGGATGGCTTTATAAAATTAGGCACTTCCGGCTCTGAGATTACAAGTATAATTCGAGAGATTGTATGTAGAGGTATTGAACATGAAGAGTTCAATCAGGAAGATATTAGAAACATGCGACGGTGGTTTACTGAATTACGCCAATCGGGCACTTTTTCTGTTAACTACAGCCCTCACATGATCAACCTAGTAAGAGCCAGCATGTATTCCCGCAAAGGAGAAGATACATATATTGTCGATGAAGAGAGAAAAAATAAATCTTGGTTTGATATAAACGATGAAGTTTATCGTTCTTTAAGATTCAAATACCCATCATTGATGATCGATATGACCAATAAGAATAATGCTATTTTCTATAATCTTGTGAATAGCACCACATTTACTAAACAAGCATATCGGTTAGTAGCACGAGATCGAGGTTATCAGGTTTATGATAGAAGGTTGCTTAAAGATAAATATGAAGCAACGATAAGGATAGCACAAAAAATAACCAGACATCACGAGTTTCTTTTCAGAAAGATCAGGAGTTTATCCGCTGTTAAAAAAAACAATCCCCTTTTGGCTGTATCTGCCTTGCTTCTTTTTGTTTCTGACTGGGATGAAACAACTGCAATCAACAAATTCATCAAATTATGTGGTGTAGGAAAATCTAAAAATAATGATGAGGGAAACGTAATTGGCTTAAACCCCTTTATTCATTACGATGCCTGGAATGTTATTCATCAACTTAAGGATTTAATGGTTACACTTCCAGACTTCTCGAACCTTGATGAAGAATTTGCCAAAGAAAAAGCTAGATTAACTGAGCTTTATAAGCTCTAGCATAAATTAACAGGCTGTTTATACAGCCTGTTAATTTTCATAGTAAAGACTTCTTGTTTCGGTCTAGGGTCTGAACTAACCTGCACACATCAATCCGGCAATGCAGCCGAATTCTTCATGGGTGGGTAGAAAAGCTTGGCCTCGAAGATTCTCTTTAAAGCACACATTCCTTGAGAAGAACAACACCTAACCTGATCTATAAAAAAACCAAGAACCTCCAGGTGATCCAAACCCTGTTGGGCCATCAGAAACTGGAAAGTACAGTCCGTTATCTGGGCATTGAAGTCTGAGGTTAACAGGGCTGCAACAGCAGCTCTGTGCCAAGAGCGGACGTTACAATCATCAGCCTATCCATTAACTAATGGGAATAGGTCACGATAGTTGTTTAATGAGCCCTTGTATAGTTTCAAAAATTGCTTTGATTTAATACATTGATACTGTTAGATTCTGAAGGATCCTATCAGTTTTAACACAATAGGTTTGTATAAAAACATCTTGCAGCGTTTCAAATATTTTTCATGAGGTATTTATAAAATGATTACTAGTGGGTATTTAATAGGACAGATAATTGACGACCTATCAAATATAGCACAGCAAGCAAAAGTCAGAAACAAACTTGGACATACTGATTTATCTGTGTTTGCTGAGAATTTTTTCAAGGATATACTAAACGAGACACTGGAACTATCCTTAATAAACACTAACATAACAAGAGCTAACGAGCCTGGTATAGATCTTGCTGATATGGCAAAAAAAACAGCATTCCAGGTCACAACTGACAAAACAAGTAAAAAAGTAATAAACACTCTTGAAAAAATAACATCTGAACAAAGAAATAATTACCGCCACTTCAATATTTTGATAATAGGTGATAAACAAGATAAGTATGAGGCTGTAACGAAAGCTTTAGCTAATAAAAGTGATACCGAAGAATCTTATGATGAAAGTGAAGAAGAACAAAAAAGTAAAATTCATAAAGATATAGTATTTGATCCAAACGAAAACATTATGGATTTGACTGACTTATTCCGTAAAATAATTGGGTTAGATTTGGTTAATATCCAAAAAACCCATAGCATCATCCAAAAAGAAGGCGCGAAAGTCAAAATTGATCCTACCCACGAATAGTGGACACGCTGTTAAGCGAGTAAAATCGTTAACAAGGTGAACCATGACGCAAGCAAAATCTGTGAAGAAGACATCCCGTAATCAATATACCCCGGAATTTCGCCAGCAGGCGCTGGCGCTGGCTGAGCGCATCGGTGTGGCCAAAGCTGCCCGGGAGCTCGGCCTGCACGACTCTCAACTCTACGTCTGGCGCAGTAAACAACGTCAGCAGGGTTCCACCTCTGAGCGTGAGCAGCAACAGGCAACAGAAATCGCCCGCCTCAAGCGCCAACTGGCCGAGCGGGATGAGGAACTGGCCATCCTCCAAAAGGCGGCCACCTACTTCGCCAGACGCCTGAAGTGAAGTACGGTTTTATACACCAACATCAGGCGGCGTTCTCAGTGAAAAGCCTGGCCCGGGTACTGTGCGTCTCGCGCAGTGGCTGGTACGCGTGGTTGAAGCGCCGACAATCCCCCTCGCTGCGGCAGATGCGTCGTCAGCAGTGTGATGAGCGGGTGGCACAAGCTTTTATACAGGCAAAACAGCGCTATGGCGCGCCCCGACTGACGCAGGAGTTGCGTGAGGCCGGCCATGGCTGGAACCGTAAAACGGTAGCGGCCAGTCTGCGACGTCAGGGATTACGGGCCAGAGCGGCGCGCAAGTTCAAAGCCACGACAAACAGCCGGCATAACCTGCCGGTGGTGCCGAACCTGTTGCAACAGGACTTCAGTGCTACGGGGCCGGACCAGAAGTACGTTGGTNTCAAGCCCGATAACGCAGAGGACGGGCTTTGGGGGCACGACCCTCCGGGCTGGGGCCATTGGGCCGCGCTCCTGCGTTGCTCGCCGTTTATTTGGGCCCGCCAAACCTCACGGCTTGCGCCTTGACGCGCAGCCCAATGACCGCCAGCGGCACTCACGCACTATTACGGGACACAGCCTAGATAACGCGGGTGGTCAGCGTTTTGCCATTAACGGAAACTTTCAGCATATCGCCGGAGTTCATCGGGCCAACGCCCTGCGGCGTGCCGGTCAGGATGATATCCCCCGCACGCAGGGTAAAGAAGCGGCTCATATAGCTGATCAACGGCAGAATCGGCGTGATCATGTCGCGCGTGTTGCCCTGCTGGCGCACTTCATCATTCACCGTCAGAGACAAATCCACATTTTGCGGATCGCCAAACTCCGCTACCGGAATAAAGCCCGAGATCGGACACGAGCCGTCAAAGCCTTTGGCTTTTTCCCACGGCTGCCCCGCTTTCTTGAACGTAGCCTGTAACTCGCGCAGCGTTAAATCCAACGCAACGCCATAGCCGGCAATCGCCCGCGCAACGCGATCTTCATTGGCCTGTTTCAACGGCGTGCCAATCAGCACCGCCAGTTCCACCTCGTGATGCACCGGGCCAAAGCCTTTAGGGATGGCCACCGGCTGGCGGATATCGCACAGCGCGGTTTCCGGTTTGATAAACACCACCGGTTCAGCGGCTACGGCACTGCCCATCTCCTTAATGTGATCGGCATAGTTGCTGCCCACGCACACCACTTTGTTTACCGGAAAATCAAGCAACGTGCCCTGCCAGTCTCGATGTTGATACATACCGCTTCTCCTGACGAAAATAGGGCCGGATCAACCGCGCCCCTGAATAAGCCGATGCATGCCTCTGCGCCGGTGCATAAGGTGCACGCGCAGTGCATGAAACAGAAACGTTACCATAAATCAATCACGCTTTACCTGCATATCATTCGGTGCTGAAGCCTGTGGTGCTATGGCCGGCAGCATCCAGCGGCCGGTGCGCCGCTGACTATACTTCCTTCGTGCCCAAGTGCTGGTTTAACAGACTTTCCACCGGCGGTGGGAACTGCAGATAAAACCCTTCTTCTTGCAGGGCCGTTTTTACTTTATCAATATCCGCATTGGCTAATTTTTCACGCCCGGCCAGATTCAGCATCATGGAAAACTGGGGTGTGCCAAAACTTTTCAGCAGATCTTCCGGCACCCGAGAGAAATCGTCTTTTTTTTCGACATAAAGATAAGTTTGATCGCGTTTTGGGCTTCTATAGATCACACAAAGCATTTTTTTAACTCTAATTAATTGGAACGGTATCTTGCCTGGATATAACTCTGACTATAACATGCATATAGTACATCGGAATATCGTACCCCGAGAGGTATTCCGGGGATTTAAAGTTGCTGAAACTGAGTCAGGATAGATGTCACAATCGCCAATTGAGCTAAAAGGCAGCAGTTTTACCCTATCGGTTGTTCATTTGCATAATTCAGAACCCGAGGTAATACGTCTGGCGTTGCAGGAAAAAGTGGATCAAGCTCCAGCTTTCCTGAAAAACGCGCCTGTTGTTATCAACGTCGCAGCGCTAAACGGCAATGCGGACTGGAAAGAACTTCAACAGGCTGTCGCTGCGGCAGGTCTGCGCGTTGTCGGCATCAGCGGATGCAAAGATGAGCAGCAAAAACGCGCCATAGCCCGCGCCGGCCTGCCGCTGCTGAGTGAGGGCAAAGGCCAGAAAATGGCCGCGCCTGAGCCCGCACCCGCGCCGGTTGAAGAGCCGGCCATTGTCAAAACGCGCATCATCAGCACCCCTGTCCGTTCCGGCCAACAAATTTATGCCCGCAACAGCGATTTAATCGTCACCAGTAGCGTCAGCGCAGGTGCTGAACTGATTGCCGACGGCAACATTCACATCTATGGCATGATGCGCGGCCGTGCACTGGCAGGCGCCTCCGGCGATAGCCACTGCCAGATTTTTTGCACGCACCTGGGGGCTGAGCTAGTCTCTATCGCAGGGCAGTATTGGTTAAGCGATCAGATCCCGTCCGATTACTTCGGTCAGGCTGCGCGGCTTAGCCTGTTGGATAACGTTTTAACCATACAACCGTTAAATTAAGCCCTTTTGACAAGGAATCCATTCATGGCACGCATTATTGTTGTTACATCGGGTAAAGGGGGCGTTGGCAAGACCACTTCGAGCGCGGCCATCGCTACCGGCCTTGCCCAGAAAGGTAAGAAAACCGTGGTGATCGATTTCGATATCGGCCTGCGTAACCTTGACCTGATCATGGGCTGTGAGCGCCGTGTGGTTTATGATTTCGTCAACGTGATTCAGGGTGATGCCACGCTGAATCAGGCGTTAATCAAAGACAAACGCACCGAAAACCTCTACATCCTGCCCGCCTCTCAAACGCGTGATAAAGACGCATTGACCCGCGAAGGCGTTGAAAAAGTGCTGAACGGCCTTAACGAAATGGATTTTGATTTCGTCGTTTGCGATTCACCAGCCGGCATCGAAACCGGTGCTCTGATGGCGCTGTATTTTGCCGACGAAGCGGTGATCACCACCAACCCTGAAGTCTCTTCAGTGCGTGACTCGGATCGTATTCTCGGCATTCTGTCTTCCAAATCGCGCCGCGCTGAAAAAGGCGAAGCGCCGATCAAGGAGCACCTGCTGCTCACCCGCTACAACCCTGGCCGCGTCAACCGGGGCGATATGCTGAGCATGGAAGACGTGCTGGAAATCCTGCGTATCCCGCTGGTCGGCGTCATTCCCGAAGACCAATCCGTGCTGCGTGCGTCCAACCAGGGCGAACCAGTGATCCTGGACAACGACTCTGACGCCGGTAAGGCGTACGAGGATACCGTTCACCGTTTATTAGGAGAAGAACGCCCTTTCCGCTTCATCGAAGAAGAGAAGAAGGGTTTCCTGAAACGCCTTTTTGGGGGATAAACCATGGCTTTGTTAGATTTTTTTCTGTCCCGCAAAAAAACGACAGCCAGTGTAGCCAAGGAACGGTTGCAGATTATCGTTGCAGAACGTCGCCGTGGGGACAGTGAGCCCCCTTATCTGCCTGATTTGAAACGTGACATCTTAGCCGTCATTTGTAAATACATTCAAATTGACCCAGAGATGCTGCACGTGCAATTTGAGCAGAAAGGGGATGATATTTCGGTTCTTGAACTTAACGTAACGTTACCGGAATCGGAAGAAACGGCTAAATGATAGCAGCACATTCAATCCCCTCCCGGCTTATTTGCAGGAGGGGACTGTATGTGCATCCAGTTATATTCTCTGCGCCCGCTAAATCACCGCCTATTTCTCTTTGAGACTAATCTCAGTTAAGTTCGCCTATTTTTCCCTTAGAGTTAATCATGGCGGTAAAATTACCTGAAAGAATCTATTTCATTAAAATAATAATGAAGCAGAGTTGCCGCTGCTCCATTATCAATGCGGTTTGCTTAATAATTTTTCAAAATATTCTGCAGCGCTTCGGCCAATAACTCACCGCGCCAGCCGCTGATTAATTCTGGTTGGTTATCACCGCATTTCAATTGCCAATGCCAGTTCAGCAATTGGTTAATCTGGCGGCGGGATGCCAGCAGTTCGCTGCTTAAACCGCTTTGCTCGCTGACGGTAACAATCGCCGCTTTAATATCCTTAAACACCTTTTTATAGCCAGGGTGATCGACCAGATTCGCCACGGGAGCAGGCAACGCAGCGTCATCCAGCGCGTTAGCTTCGGCCACCAGTGCCAGCAGCGTTTTGCCGTGGTAGCGGATCTCCGGGCCGCTCAGCCCCAGGGAATCCAGCTCCCCCAGCGAAGATGGCATACAGCGCGCCACCTGCAGCAGGTTTTCCTCACGCACGACGAAATTCACCGCCAGATCGCGCTCGCGCGCCTGGTTTAGGCGCCACGCCGCCAGTTTTTGCAGGCAGGCCAGTTGCCGCGGGCGCAGTTGCCAGGCATTGGAGATTTCACGGTAAGCCAATTCCGGCGCCAGCACCTCGCTGCGGCGTTGGCACAGCAGCAGGCACTCATTGGCCGCCGCCGCCGTCCACCCTGCTTCTTCGGTTTCCTGCACCAGGCGCTTCGCCATAGGCAACAGGTAGAACACATCAGCGGCGGCGTAAACACACTGCTTTTCGGTCAACGGGCGGGCCAGCCAATCGGTCCGCGACTCGCTCTTATCCAGCTCAACCCCCATGTATTCCGCCACCAGGCTGGCAAAACCGCAGGATAATGAACGGCCAGAGAACGCCGCCAGGATCTGGGTATCCACCAACGGCGCCGGCAGGGTTTTGAACGCATTGAGAAACACTTCCAAATCTTCGCTGCCGGCATGCAGGAACTTGACTACGCGGCTGTCCGCCAACAGGTCGATGAACGGTTGCCATTCTACGATCGGCAACGGATCAATCAGCGAGAGTTGTTCACCATCGTATAATTGGATCAAACCCAACTGCGGGTAGTAGGTGCGCGTTCTGACAAACTCGGTGTCCAGTGCGATCTGGCCATGGTTTCTTGCCTGCTCGCAGACCTGCTGCAACCCGGCGTCTGTAGTGATCAACTGATAATTCAAAACATCATTCTCTTTGCTATTTGTATGATTCACAACATAACAACGCCGGCAATACACCGGCGCTGTTGATAAGAACTCTCTGGTAAAAACCCCGGGCGGTGCCCGCAGCGGCGCATGAGCCCGCTAAGCGGCGGCATCAGCCGCCAACGGTTTTTTTTGCTCATCCCGCAGTTCACGCCGCAAGATCTTACCCACGTTCGATTTGGGCAACTCACTACGGAACTCAACGAGTTTAGGCACTTTATACCCTGTCAGGTGCCGGCGGCAATGCGCCTGTAGCTCTTCGGCCGTCAACGAGGCGTCTTTCTTCACCACGCAGATCTTCACCGCCTCGCCGGAGGCATCGCTCGGCACACCGATGGCCGCGCATTCCAATACTTTGGGATGTTGGCTGACCACCTCTTCGATCTCGTTGGGATAAACGTTAAACCCGGAAACCAGGATCATGTCTTTTTTACGATCGACTATGCGGATAAACCCTTCATCGTCCACGGTAACGATATCACCGGTGGCAAGCCAGCCGTCTTGCAATACTTCGGCCGTCGCTTCAGGACGTTGCCAATAGCCTAACATAACTTGCGGCCCTTTTACCCACAGTTCACCCGGCGATCCGGCAGGCACATCGTGCCCGGCGTCGTCCAGCAGGCGAACTTCGGTTGAAGGCACCGGCAAACCGATACTGCCGCTGTAGCGCTGCAGATCATAAGGGTTGCCGGTGACCAACGGCGCACATTCCGTCAGGCCGTAGCCTTCCAGCAGGTGCCTGCCGGTAATGCTTTGCCATTTATCCGCCACGGTCTTCTGCACCGACATACCGCCGCCCACCGACAACCGCAGGGTGGAAAAATCGAGCCGGCAAAAATCCGTATTATTCAGCAACGCGTTAAACAACGTGTTTACGCCGGTCATCACTGTAAAGGGATATTTAGCCAGTTCCTTGACCAAGCCTGGAATATCGCGCGGGTTGGTAATCAGCAGGTTGTTAGCCCCCAGATCGATAAACAACAGGCAGTTCACCGTCAGCGCAAAAATGTGATACAGCGGCAACGCCGTCACCACCAGCGTCTGGTTACCCTGCAATAACGGGGCGTAGGCGGCTTTCGCCTGCTCCAGGTTAGCCTGCATATTCCGGTGGGTGAGCATCGCCCCCTTGGCCACGCCGGTGGTGCCGCCGGTGTACTGCAAAAAGGCCAGATCGTCGTTGGTAATCGCCGGCTTCACATACTGGAGCCGCCGCCCCTGCTGCAAGGCTGCGCGATACGAGATGGCGTCCGGCAGGTTGTATTTTGGCACCAGGCGCTTGATATACTTCACCACAAAGTTCACCAGCGTCCCCTTGGCCGTGGACAGCTGATCGCCCATGCGCGTCAGGATCACATGCTTCACCTGGGTTTTATAAACCACTTTTTCCAGGGTGTGGGCAAAATTGGAGACGATGACAATCGCCGCGGCGCCGCTGTCGTTAAGCTGGTGCTCCAGCTCCCTGGGCGTATAAAGGGGGTTGACGTTGACGACCACCATCCCGGCGCGCAGGATGCCGAATAATGCGATCGGGTATTGCAATAGGTTGGGCATCATCACCGCAACGCGATCGCCGGGCTTCAGCCCCAGCGAATTTTGCAGATAAGCGGCGAAGGCCCGGCTGCGCTCTTCCAGCTTGCGGAAGGTCATTACTGCGCCCATGTTGATGAACGCCGGTTGATCCGCATAACGCACTGCGGCACGTTCAAACATATCCACTAAAGACGCGTATCGATCGGCATTTATTTCCGCCGGAACATCTGCCGGGTAGCGTTTTAACCAGACCTTATCCAAGGTATTACTCCTGAAATCATTACTCATCATCATCGCAGCCTCTAACGCGCAACCGCAAATTAACAATATTTTAACTCATCATACCAGCTTCTGTTTTAAACAATATTCAGGTTGCGATGCATATCACTAATTGCTAACGGTTTATGCCGCTAAAAGAATAAGGCGGCCTGAGCCGCCTAAGATTACATTTTTAAAATCAATAACATACTATTTTATTGAGAAAAAGCATGCGTATAACTACCTGCGAAAACTTGCGATAGCGTGGGTGTTTGGGACAATCTATGGATCATCCATGGTTATGCGTTCATTATCAAGTGGATTGAATTTTACGGCATCTTGCAGCTAGTCCAGCGCCAGGTACGCATAGCTCTTTGCCTGCAGAATGCTGGCGTAGCCAAGGATTTTTTGCAGCGAAAGAATGTTGCCTCCGTTTATCATGAAATGGTCGGCAACGAATGCCGCAGCACATGTAGCGACTGCCCCGCCGGCAGATTTGAGGCAATAGCTTTAAGAATACGGCGTACGCGTTGATAGACACGGCCATCATTCAGAGTTCACAGCTCCGCCCTGCTGTTTGTTTACCGCAATATTGCGATTGAAGTTCGCGCTCTGCGCATTATGCCCCCAGGATGGAAAAACTGGGCCTGTGCAGCCAAGCCTACCGAACAAAAAAAGAGCCTCACTCGATCGCAATCTGTTTGTTTCCTCCATAGCGCCACTCACCCGCCCCGTGTGGTGGGAGTATCAGTTATGGCGCTTGCGTTTCGACTGGCGGAAAAACCAGTTGCATGCAATGAGTTCAGTACACAAGCGGGCAATGCCATACACCACAAGGACACGCTCGCCGACTGATTAGAACAGCGTGCGATTGAAACCGCGCATCGTAAAGCAGCGTACCGCGATCAGCAGCAGCAACGCCTAACGGCGCGCACGGCACTAATCGCTGATTTTTCGCAGAGCATCGGCATTGATTTGCCGCAGGAAGCGGCGCTATCTGTATTAGCTCAGACTTGAACTGACAGTTTCCTCGGATAGAAAACAATCTTATCTGACAGTCGGCTATGAGCGAGGAGCGGACATTAAAGAGTAAGCACCATATAAAGAGATAAGGTCTGGCTGTGAAAGTATTGCGCGACCATGCAAATCTCAATTGCAATAAAATTTGGTTGAACTTTAATAAGTTTCATTGCAACATACGCGTAGCACTAGCGTTCCGCTTAGTATGTGACAATCAACTTTCTAAATCGTTAGATTTTGCTTTTTAATTAAAGCGTCCTTTATGGACCTATCGGTAAGGCCCCACCATCGCCACCTACGATGGTGCCGTAGCCGACGACATTACGTACGGTCGAAAAGATAACACTGGCTGCTACTGACGATTGTTGATGTAAACATCTTTGTTGTCTCCACCCTTGAGCATGGGTAGACCGTACGTAACTTTGTTTGGTGAAATTATGGACAAATTAAAACCATACAGTAAATCAAAAGCCCCTATTTCAACGCTTCAGAAACTAGCTCAAACTTTATCCATCTCAATTGATGAGTTGAATGAAATTGCAGCACTATCGGAAGATGAAAAATACGTAAGAAAAGAACTTCCAAAAGCAGATGGAAGTAAAAGAGTAGTCTACTCCCTTCATCCAAAGATGAGATTGTTACAATCTCGAATTAACAAGAGAATTTTCAAGGAATTAGTGATTTTTTCTCCGTTTCTCTTTGGTTCTGTACCTAGTAAAAATGATGGTGCAAATTCCAATATCAAACGCGATTATGTATCCTGTGCAAAGGCTCATTGTGGAGCAAAAACAGTTTTAAAAGTAGATATAAGTAATTTCTTTGATAATATTCATAAGGATTTGGTTCGTGATGTATTTAACAATGTGTTGAATATTCGAGACGAAGCTTTGGAATATGTCACAAATTTATGTTGTAAGGGTGACTTTGTAGTTCAGGGAGCACTAACATCAAGTTATATAGCAACTCTATGTCTTTATGAACAAGAAGGAAGTGTTTATCAAAGAGCCATAAGAAAAAATCTTGTATACACTCGTTTAGTTGATGATATTACTGTATCATCAAAAATTAATGGTTATGATTTTACGCAAATATTAAGTCATATTGAAAATATGCTTTCCACTCATGATTTACCTGTGAATAAACGTAAGACTAAAATATTTCACTGTTCATCAGAGCCGATAAAAATACATGGATTACGAGTGGATTACAATTCTCCACGACTACCTGGCGATGAAGTGAAGCGTATTAGAGCGTCTCTACATAATCTCAAAAAACTTGCTGTGAAAAATAACACCAAAACAAGCATAGCATACAGAAAAGAATTTAACAGATGCATGGGTCGTATAAACAAGCTAGGGCGTGTTGGTCATGATAAATATAAGTTATTTAAAGAACAGTTGTTGGCAATAAAACCAATGCCATCGCCAAGAGATATTGAAATTGTTGAGGCTGCTGTAACCAGTCTCGAAAGTTCATGTTTAAAAGGCAATGGCAACAAACATTGGTATAAGAGAAAATATAATCTTACACTATATAAATTAATCATCCTGACTCGTTCGAAAGCATTTGATGGAATAGTCGATACGTTTAAAGAACGATTGAAAAAGGTAAAGCCAGCGTGAATAGGAAGTTAAAGGCGTTAATTTATATAGTTGTATGCGCAACCATCCTTTTTGTTATTTTTACCATCATGTCATTGTATCAGACGATTGATGATAAAAGACTTTATGAAAGAAATTTTTGCCTTAGCAGTCAATGCCTGGATAATTTTGCAAAAGAAGTTTCAGGAATTGTGCTGTATTTTCAAGCATTTGTTTATCTAATGACGACTTTTGTAACTGTTTTTGGTGTAATTATTGCCTTGATGACTTATTATTCAGGTGTTAAAAATAATAATAATAGTAATTACACTGCTCACCTTACAATGTTTCGCGAATTCTCTAGTGCTGAACTTTCTAAAAGAACGAGTATCTACCCTGAAGGTATAAACTTATTTCGGTGGTATAAGGTAATGTTTCCAAAGGCAAAAGATGGGGACATTTCCGTATCTAATCATTACTTGGCTATAATCAATAATATTCAGGATGTTATTAATGAGGCGAATGCACACATAACTGATGAAAATAAAGATTACAAATATAAAACCCATCAAAGAAAAATGATTATAGTACTTGGTGAAATAGGCATACGCATTAGCAATGGTCCCAAAAACACTTTCATCGATATTGAGGGGCAAGTTTTTGAGTATATTGATACAGTGAATCTATCATTTAGCCATCAGGTTGTTGAGTTGAGTAAAATTAAAAGGAAATACATTTAAAATTAATGGATGAATTAGTTGTATTAGCTCAGACCTGATCTGACAGCTACCGGTTATTTATACAGGTATCTGTCAGGTTACATCTGGTNACGGCAGAGCTGGCGTGCAATACGCTGAAAATGGCGCTGTGGCGGCGAAAGATGCCGCGCGGCGTGATAGTTCATTCTGACAGAGGGAGCCAGTATTGTTCCCATGATTATCAGGGTGTTATCAAAGATAATGGACTGATATGCAGTATGAGCGCGAAGGGCTGTTGTTTTGATAACGCCTGTGCGGAAAGTTTCTTCCACAGCCTGAAAGTGGAACTGATCCACGGAGAGAGGTTCAACACGCGGGAGGAGATGAAATCGGCGGTATTCGAGTATATCGAGATAGACTACAATCGGCACCGACGGCATAGTGCCAACGGCGGGCTAAGCCCGGTGCAATTTGAGGAAAGAAACCTCGCTTAAGGCAGTGTCCACCGTCGCTGGGCAAGATCAGATCGCTTGACAGATGGAAGCAGGAAGAAATCTTAACTAAATTGGGTGAAGCTCCCTTACCATCACTACCCATTTACCTGATATCTTGTGGTGATGGAGATGATGAAGAATTGGTCTATGTTGGAAAGACAAAAAATACATCACGCTTCTATGGTGGTCATAGCGCAGCATTGAAGTTACATGCACCTGAGTTCCAAAGTAAGTCAAAACATATCTACAGATGCACCACTTGGTTTTTTATTGATAACGAATATATTACTCTTGATTGGATACAGCCTGAACAAGTAGTACTTGATATCTTAGATAGTATTGAATCACAGTTGATTTATTGGCTGTAGCCTCCACTTAACACGCACAAAAAAAGAGAAATCTTGCAAGGTGGGAATTTTATATCCACATGCAAAATTTAATATGCGGTGGATTCATGAACGATAAGTTCATTTAATTTAATACTCTTCCATTGTTTTTGTGAGCAACTGCGAACTATCATGATGATTATAATCGGAAATTGCGTACATGGCTGGAATAGGACATAATCACTTTTTGGGATGATTTTAGAGAACTGTGATGCGTAACCTGAATTTTCGCTCTGCAACAGACTTTGAAGATTTTTGTTGTTGGTGAATGAAAGAAATCGTAAGTAAAAGTGTAGGTAGGGACGTGAGTTTCGTTTGTTTTGGTTCACCAGGCCAGGCGCAGGGCGGAGTTGATATTATAAGTTGGCCTATCAACACACTACCAGTGGTAGCACAATGCAAATGGTATTCACGCCCTTTTACTTTGGAAAACTTAGAAGTTGAGCTGAAAAAAACTGATAATTATCCTCACCCGATACGGCACTATTTTTTACTGACGACTGCGAGTCCCCATACTTCAATTCAGAATGCAATGCCTGATGGCTATCTGACACATACTCGTAAAGATGGCACCTCATTTAAAGTTCATATTCGTTACTGGAGCCAGCTAGAGAATATTGATTTTTTGCCGCTCTTGGCACGACAGCGTTATTTCCCTGAAGTACAATTTACGTCAGTAATTCAGCAAAATGCAAACGCTATGGAGGAACAGCTTGCCCATTTGAAACAGCTTTTAGAACAAAAACTGCCTGTAGTTCATTTAGACTGGCTGGAGAAATGGGATTTCAGTATAGGCTATGTGAATAGCACTGATTTCGATCCGTTCCACGAACTGGTATATGAATATCATTTGGTTAAGTCATCTTTTGACAAGAGTGATAACGTTTTTCTGGATACACCCCTACGACTGAAAATGTATAAATGCCTACCAGCAGGAAACGGTTTCTTTCAGGCACTTGTCGCGTTTCGTGACAGTGTCTCATCGTATGTTATCGGTGATTCAATTAATGGGAAGCAAACTCTTTCCGTTCTCAACCAGCCAAATAGACATACAATTACTCGGCAGTGGATGAGCAATGCAGAATATCTCGCAAAAAAATATCGGGACATAGCCCTCTAACAAAATTCCAACGTGTTCTCTTCCCTAATTTCTAATTATTGGGAAGAGACAGAAGCTCGGAAGTCCCAAAAAAGTGAGGGTCTACTGTGAGTAACTCGGTAAACTGAACAATTATCTTTTAGAGATCCTCTGGCATGCGGATTAGGTTACCCTGTAAGCGAACTTCTGCTCCTCGCTCAGAGCAGACGTTCCTTGTATCTGGTTATGTTGATCCTTGGGCAAAAGGTCATCACGCTGAGTTTATCCACCGGTGATGAGCCTCAGCTAACTGAATGGCCCTTTAATGTTTTTTCTCAATTAAAAGATATAGATGAGCCCAGTCAGTAACCTCTTCATATGACACAAACCCATCGTGCTCCAGTGCGCAAACCCCCTTATGACTGGCAACGTAATCGTACACCGCCTGACTTTCCAGACCCTGTAATATGTGCGACAACAGCTTTCGGCGCATCACATCTGACTTCCTGCGTTTACGCGCTGCCACATCTTTGTAGGTAATGTTGAAAGATTGCCCTACCGCGTTGGTAACGCATTTACCGTAACGATTGGTTTTAGCAGTGCCTTCATAATGATCCAGCAGTAAAGCCAGATCTCGCCTCAGGGGTTTCAGAAGGTGCTTCCAGCGTTTCAGTACTCGCTTTGCTTCTACCTTACCTAGCTCACGGTTCAGCAAGCGTCGGGTACTGGATTTAAGCGATAGCGTAACGAACCCGGCGTTGAATACGCTGGAAAACCTGAATTGTTTCACCAGTTCTTCAGCAATACGCAATACCCGGCAGATATATTGAGTTTCCAGCACCTCCAGCGACTTGGCCGAAATGCCAATACTCAACAGCTCATGTCGCAGTATCTCAAGCTGGCATCCCTTGATGTCATAGTTCACACCACGTGCCAGACACGCCCACTTCATTTTAGACGGTAGAGTCTGGAAGCCTGTACCAACCTCAAAGGATCTCCCGCCGATGCACGCTGTTTTATACGACTGCCTGTAAGAAACCGTTAGCGGTGATTCCTTCACCAAATCCACGCCTGTTTCAGCCAGTCGCGACAGAAAGTTGAAAATGAATATTTTGTTCTTCTTCGTGGGATTCTCATTATAGTAATCCAGCAATGCATCCAGATTGATTTCAAGCGGCTCAAGGTTGTTCCAGACACTCACTACCAGCTCCCTGAAGACAGCGTTAGGGATTTCGCGTTTAGACTGCTGATGTTTAGCATTCTGCCCACGGTCGATCGCAACGCCGATCAATTCATCAAATGAGTAGCTTTTACGCTTGGTGAAAATATCAGTCAGATAATGGTAGCGATCCTTACGGCTAAGGTATGCCTCGCGGTCGTTGCCAAACAACTTACGCAGGAAACGTTGAGAAACAGCATATTCCCGGCAAGAACTTTGAGCATTGGAATACCCGGTTAGTTTAATGATCCCCGCGCTTGCCAGTGCCTCCATTGCACGTTCATGCGTCGGTCCACTTTTCTTAAATACTCCAGGAAGTTTATCCCTACCCAGCTCAAATGGTACTGGCACAGAATAAGACCATTTTTTACTCGCCTTAATCTTTGCTTTTTTCTTGTTTTTACGACTACAGGTCGACACACAAATAACATGCTGAAGAAATACAGCTATATTGCGAAAAAATGGACGCCGTAAACTTGGCACACCATTATAAGGAATACTGAAAACGACCGACTTGAAATAGTCCAGCGTTGAATCTGTCACTAGGATATTGTTATGCGTAATGTATGGTTTCATAATTCACCTGTATATTGAGATCAAAGCACCATGCCCTGCCCCCATTTATTTACAACTGAATTACGCAAATCTTGTGTGAACCCAACAAGGTTCAGATGCTGGATAATGATCATAATATTGGAGGCTGGAGCCTCATGATAGCTGATACTGGATAATGGATACTGGATAATGGATAATGGATAATGGATAATGGATAATGGATAATGGATAATGGATAATGGATAATGGCTATAGTATGTAATGATATATATACAATAATATAGAGATAGAGTGTATACAGTGCATAATAGATACGTCTATATACCTTGTAGACGTAAATAGCGATTAAATATCAGCTTGGTCAGAATGGGATTAGCGGATACGTAAAACGTTACCGGTTATTAAGCGGTGCAACTTCCTCCCAGTGATATTCAATAGCGGTTGTAGACACATGTTATTCTCTGGTTTTATTCTTTTGAAACCTCGAATTTGCTCAAAACCGCCGCTCCTTGCAACCATCAGAATAAGGGGAAACCATCGCCGATTTCCCCCTACCATTGTACGAGATGCGAATCGGACACTAAACAGCAGCGGTAGTTAGCTGGTCTACTAGGTCAAAATCCGGCAACGTTGGGCGGTCTGGAAGGGTGTTTTTTTGCAGGTCACTCATTTCAGTTCTGCCTGTTAACCGATTAATCAGTGAAGTAACTGGCCTCTGAATCTGCCGGACTGGCCTCCGTACAACAGGCTGATGACGAAGCGGACTGCCCCCTTGCTTAGGGATGAATTGCTGATGATGAACCGCAACCCGACTCTGCGTTGAATGCAGAATTGCACAGCCAGAAACCAGGTTCGCCTACAAAGCCGCAATCACTAAATCACTAAATCACTTTTTTCAAAGCGCTAAATGTTTTCATCATAGTTAGCCTGCCAGTGCTGAGTAGTGTTGATCACCCATTTTCAGCAACTAGGCGAGTTAACGCATCTACATACCCTCCCGATATCCTCTTTGAACGATTTCAGCGAAAAGCTCATCAACAAACCTTGTTGCGATTATGGGTATTCAGCGACAGAATAGTCATCACAATCGATCCGCATTTCAACAAATTGCGATCACTTACAACGTAAGGTTAAGAGGCCTATGAATACCGATTTGATGCCCAATTTCTGGAAGCTGTCACATGGCTGGAAGGAGTTCTCATTCCTGGATATGGTCGAATGTATTGATGAAAAGCTCGTCTACATTCACCGCACGACCGCTGGTAAAGGGCAGTCTTCCGTCAGCCAGGCAGAGGAGTTTGTAAACGCTCCGATTGGCGATTATTTCTACCTGACTCATGGTAATCAGGGGGTGTACCTGCTTGGTCAGTTCACTGGCCCGGTTAATTATTTCACAAAACACAGTGATGGTTGGATGGACAGGCCATTCCGGCTGATCCACAAAGCTAATGCCAGAGAGGCGTATTATGGTGTCGAGAAATGGTGGACACCTAATCACAACTCTACCTTTGTTAAGGTTCCGCACCACGAATATGATTTATTTGAAGAACTGATATTGACGCCCTATTTCAATATTAACCTAAAAGATTTTTAGATAAATCTCAAGGATGATTCTCCAAAAAGAAAATCACTAAGCAATCAATGTAAAATAATAAGGGATAATGATGATTTATCAATGCTATTCATGTTCTAGAACAACCTTCGAAACAAGCTGTCCATGGTGCTCTCCAGATGTATCTGGAACATTTCGGCAAATGACGCCATTAGATCCATCCTATTATCCTGATTTCCAGTACCAGTCTAAAGGCATCATAAAAGATTTATTTGGTAAGAAGAAAGAGCAGTCTCAACTCAACGCCCTACTTGAAAATGTTCTTTTGAAATATGCTACACTGAAAGACCCTTATTTTACTAATTTCATTCACACATCAAGATTTTCGTATAACAATCAGGATAGCAACAGTAACATAAATAGTGAACGCAATAGTGATTATTCAGAGATCAGATTATTCCAGGAAGTACTGATTAGAAAAGGATTCAACGAACTGGAGCAGTTACCATCATTGCTAGACAAGCTATTGCTGACAACTTCATTCAACTCTATTTATTCAGGGTTTGCCCGTGAGGTTAAGCGTCATATCAAGCCAACCCTTACCGAAACATTAAAATCATGGATCGAAGAGGCTGGTACAACTTATCGTGCAGATCTTTCGTTATTCCTGTATTACCTGTGGAGTAATAAGATTCAGTACCCTGCTATAGCATATAACGAGCAGGCAGAAAGTACACCAGGCACACCATTATTATCATTTGACACTATCGATAAGTTCCTTGCTATCTGCGAGAGTATCTATTTTGATATTTTAGTAGACAGATTAGCTACCCGCCTTGAACATTTTAATCCAAACAAATTTGTCACAATGTATCTTGTTGATGCAATGGATGGGTTCCAGTTTGAGGCCTTCTTGGTTGAAATATTCCAGACTATAGGATATGATGTTAAAGAAACAAAGAAAACACAGGATCAGGGGGCAGATTTATTCGTTACCCGCTTCGGGAAGAATATGGTTATACAGGCAAAGAATTATTCTGGCTCCGTTGGCAATTCAGCAGTGCAGCAGGCAATTTCAGCAAAAGCATTTTATGGGTGTGATGAAGCAATGGTTGTGACAAACTCTTACTTCACCCGATCCGCTAAGGAATTAGCTGATTCCGCAATGGTTCGTTTGATTGATAGAAAAGAACTTCAAAACTATCTGGATGATTACAATCAGAAAATAATTGAAGATTTCCAGTCAGAATCATGAGGTAAAAATGGAGTGGTTGTAAGCCACTCCATTCAACCCTTATCAGGCCGTAAAACTATTGTGTCATAAACTTATCAAGATTTTTGCAAATAAAACAATAGCGACGGCCAACCTGCTTACGTTTATAAATAATCTGTATTAGCTCAGACCTGATCTGACAGTTACCGGTTATTTATACAGGTATCTGTCAGATTACATCTGGCTTAAATTTTTCTCGGCCCAGATGCGCTTTCCATCAAGTAATGTTTCCATTGGCGTCCGGCCACAGCACATTTTCCCCTGATGAGTTCGCTCATTATTATAGTGAGCCAGCCATTCATCAAGATCCGATTGTAATGTATCAAGATCGCCATATAACTTTTTGCGGAACGTCACCTGATAAAACTCGTTCAGTATCGTTTTATGGAACCGCTCGCAGATGCCGTTGGTCTGTGGTGACATCGCCTTAGTTTTTGTGTGTCCGATGTCATTTATCGCCAGATAAAGCTGATAATCATGGTGGTCCACTTTGCCGCAATATTCTGTACCTCTGTCTGTCAGTATTCTCAGCATCGGCAGGCCCTGAGACTCATAAAATGGCAGTACACTATCATTCAGCAAATCAGCTGCTGTAATCGGCGCTTTGGTGACGTAAAGCTTGCAGTGAGCCACCTTCGAGTACGTATCAACGAACGTCTGTTGATAGATACGCCCGACGCCTTTCAGGTTGCCCACGTAGAACGTGTCCTGTGAACCCAGATAACCCGGATGAGCGGTTTCAATCTCACCACAGGCTTCATCATCACTGGCTTTACGTTCCAGCGCTGCGATCTGGCTGTCAGTCAGTTCAATGCCGTCACGGGCCACTTTTTCTTCCAGCGCTTTCAGGCGCTTTTTGAAGTTCTCAAGGTTATGACGTAACCAAACCCCCCTCTGTCAGGATAGATGGCACCCCTATCGAAAACACTAATGACAAGATGGGACCCGATCGTGAAACGTATTTCACCAGAACGTAAATCAGCCGCACTGGCTAAATTACTGCCGCCCTACNTAACCCGGATGAGCGGTTTCAATCTCACCACAGGCTTCATCATCACTGGCTTTACGTTCCAGCGCTGCGATCTGGCTGTCAGTCAGTTCAATGCCGTCACGGGCCACTTTTTCTTCCAGCGCTTTCAGAGATCAACACCCAGCCGAGCATCGAGGTGGCCAGCACCGTCAACGGCGCGATGCAATTGGGCATGACATGCCGGCGCAGAATGGCCGTTTCACTGTGGCCCATCACGCGGGCGGCGGCCACGAAGTCTGCCTCACGCAGCGCCATCACCGTGCCGCGCACCATACGCACCACCGAAGGGGTATAGGCCAGCCCCAACGCCAGGATAATGCCGTAGCGGTTATTGCCCAGAATACTCAGCAGCCCCAGCGCCAGCAGAATGCCGGGAAACGCCAGCAGGGTGTCGGTCACCATCATGATCAGGCGATCGATTGCACCGCGCAGATAGCCGCTGACCAGCCCCAGAAAGATGCCGATAGTCAGCGCAAACGCCACCGTCACCAATGAGATCGTCAGGCTGGCGCTGGCGCCGGCCAGCAGGCGGCTCAGAACATCACGGCCATATTCGTCGGTGCCGAACCAGTGTTGCGCATCCGGCCCATGCAGGCGCGCCAGAATATTGATGCTGCCCGGATCGTAAGGCGTCCACAGGAAGCCCAACACGCCGGCCATCACTATCAAGCCAATCAGCACCGCCCCCAGCCAGGCATTGGGCGCAATGGTGGTTTGTCGTTTCATCAGGCGGTCACCCTCGGGTTAAACAGCGGATACAGCGCGTCAATCAGCAGATTGGTCAGCACATACAGCGCGGCGATAAACAGCATGCAGCCCTGGATCACCGGATAATCGCGCGCGTAGATGGCGTCTACCAACAGGCGCCCAAGCCCCGGCAAACTGAAGACCGTTTCGGTAACCGCCACCCCGCTCAACAGATTGCCCAGGGTTAAGCCGATCAGCGTCCAGGTGGGGCCGAAGGCATTGGGGAACACATGGCGCGCCAGCACCCGCCGCTCCGGCAAGCCCTTGGCGCGGGCGTGGGTCACATAGTCCAGGCGCAACACCTCCAGGGTGCTGGCGCGCATCATGCGCACCAGCGCTCCCATTTCCACCAGCACCAGGGTTAGCACCGGCATCAACAGATACAGCACCCCCAACTGCAGGTTATCCGCCACCGAGACATACCCCACCACCGGCAACCAACCCAGGCTCAGGCCGAAGGTCAGCAACACCAGCAGCCCCATCCAGAAACTGGGGATAGACAGCAGAAAGGTGGAAAACATCACCAGGCCGATATCCCAGCGCGAGTTTTGTTTCCAGGCCGCCAGCATGCCGGCCGGCACCGCCAATAGCGAAGCGATGATAATTGCCGCCAGCACCACGCTCAGGGTCACACCGAAACGCTGCAGGATCAGCGGCAACACTGCCTGCCCGGTTTGGATCGAGTGGCCGAAATCGCCGTGCAGAACCTGGCTGAACCAGATCAGGAATTGCTGCGGCAAGCTTTGATCCAGGCCCATGCTATGGCGCAAATCCGCCAGGCTGGCTTCGGTGGCCATGTCCCCCAGCATCAGCAGCGCCGGATCACCCGGCACCAGCCGGGTAAGCAGGAACACCAGCACCGTCACCAGCAATAAGGTCGGGATCGCCGACAACAGGCGCGATAACAGAAACTGCACCATGGGTGCTCCTTAGCTATTGGGTTTTGCTGACATTCCACAAGCGGGCCGCCGCCGCCAACCACGATGTATAGCCCTGGATCACCTTGCGGTGGGCGACGATGTCCAAACCGGGGTAGAACACAATCAGCGGCACTTGCGCAATCATCTGTTTATGCAACTGATCAACGATCGGCTGCATCTGCGCCGTGTCATCCAGGTGCGCCAGTTGATCGGTCAAGCGGATGGCCTCGGGATCGTCCCATACCTTGCGCGATTGTTTGCTCTTGTCGCCGACGATTTGCTCATAGGCCAGCGCAGGATGAAAACGCGCCGAGTAGGTGAAGGTCATCATCTGATAACGCCCCGACTGATACCGTTCCAGTTGGGTGGCCCACTCCATGGTGGTGACTTTGGCATTGATGCCGGCGGCTTGCAGCATCGCCTGAATGATGATCGCCATATCAAAGCTGGGCACCGTGGAGCGCTTATTGGCGATGATTTCCAGGGTTTCGCCTTTATAACCGGCCTCTTTCAGCAACGCGGCGACCCGTGCCGCATCATGCTGATAGCCCTGCTTTTCCACCTCGCCGTAGAACGCCGACGACGTGGAAACGTTCGCGTTGCTCGGCGTCGCCATGCCCTGGCTGGTGCCGAGCGCAATCTGCTGGGTATCGAGCGCGGCAGCGATCGCCTGGCGCAGTTTGACGTTTTTCAACAGCGGATCGCGGGTTTGGATCAGCATCACGTGGCGCTGGGCGTTGGCGGCCGCCTCGATGCCGATATTGGCGTTCTGCTTCAGATCGCTGGCATCGATGGGGCTGACCTGCGCCAAATCCACCGCGCCGGACAACAGCCCCGCTTTCACCGTAGCGGCATCCGGCACTGCCATAAAGCGCACCTCATCCACCAGCGCCTGTTTGCCGCCGACAAAACCATCCGGTTTGCCGGGCCGCGCCGCGTAATCGGCAAAGCGATCCAGCGCCACGTACTCGCCGTGTTTCCAGGTGCCGAAGGTGAACGGGCCGGTACCGATGGGCTTGATCCATTTGCCGTCGCCATCCACCGACGCCCGATTGATCACCGCCGCCGCGCCGCAATCGGTGCGCGCCAGCGTATCGAGGAACAGTGCCACCGGTTGCGCCAGGCTCATCACCACCGTGTGGTCGTCCGGCGCGGTCACCGATGTTACGTGGATCAGCCCGCTGCCGTCGAATTCACGCAGGCAGCGCCACTGGGTTTTAGGATCGTTCCAGTGTTGCCAACTCCACACCACGTCCTGGGCCGTGAGCGGCGCGCCGTTGTGGAACTTCACCCCGTTGCGCAAGGTGAAGGTATAGGTGCGGCCATCGTCGGAAACCTGCCAGCTTTCGGCCAGCATCGGCCCAACGGTGCCGTCCTCGCGGTAGCCGACCAGCCCTTCCACCACGTGCATCAGCACGTCGTCGGTATTGCCGTCTCGGTTGACGCCCGGTTGGCTGCTGCGAATGTCTTGATTCAGTGCAAAGCGGATCACGTTCGGCTCCGCCGCTGCCAGCGGCAAGGCCAGCCCCGCCAGCACGGCCGCCAATACGGTTCTTTTCATTGTGCCTCTCCCCTGATTAATCGAGTGTGTAGCGGGTAAAGGTTTGATTGATGGCCGGCAACGGCGCCACCTCCATCACCCCGTCAGCCGGCGTCATCACTATCATCGCCACGGTGGCCGACAGATCGCTGTCGAAGCCCGGCCGCGGCGGGCGGCAGACCGAATACGGGCTGCCGAAATCATCAAAGAACGCCTGTTTCATGTCCTGCTCGTCGAGCAGCGTTTTGGCGGACAACAGTTGCGCCACCCGCCAACTGCGGTACAACGAATCCGGCGAAGCGATGATGCCCTCTTCACGCACCTTGCAGCGCGCCGCCTGGCTTTCCCAATGGTTGGCGTGCACCAGCAGCCCCTGCTGCGGGTATAAGGTGAAGCTTTCGTCCGGCGCGCATTCAAAATCGATGGCGAACCCTTCTTGCGTGCTAAGGATCATGTTGTTGGAGCAGGATTTCGGCGTTGTGGCCACCACGCGCATCGCCAACGCCATATGTTGCTGCTCCAGCGCTTTACGGCGGATCAAAGACAGCGGCACTCCCTGCTGGCTGTAATCGCGCTCGCAGCGCAGATAGTTGGCGGTAATGGCGATGCCGGCCTGGTTGAGGCCGCTGCGCGCCAGGCCGCCGGCTTCAACGAAGGTGAGCACATCTGGCCCGTCGTCGCGGTGGATTTTCACCACCACCGAGGTTTCGGCGCATTCGGCGCGCCAGTCCCAGTTTTGGCCGTGGATCAGCTTGCCGTGACGGCTGCGCTCCGGCAGCACCACCGCGCCGCTGCAACCATCCTTGATGCTATCGTCATGCGGCGTGGCGCATTGCTGCCAGCGCCGCGCCTGGGCGATCACTTCGGTGCGCGCATTGATCATCACGATCGCTTCCAGCGGCACCCCGGCGCCGGCGGCGATACCGCGCATCTCCTGCAGGTAGTGCGGATCGAAATCGGCGATGATGGCGCTGAAATCGTCGATCAGCCGTTGCCGCTGCGCCTGGCCGATCGCCAATTTATCCAGTTGGTCGCCGTAGATCGCCACGCAGGCATGGATGCGATCGCGGGCTTGTTCGCCGTATTGCCGGCCGCGTTCCTCTGGGGAGCCGCTGATTTCGATAAGGGGAAACGGTTGCGTCATCTTCAGGCTCCTCAGCGCGTGCTCTGCAATACCGACAGGAAGAAATCTTTCACGTAATCCAGCACTTTCATGCCGTCATGGCCGACGTTGGGCACGATATCCTGCACCGCATCAATCCCTTTGCCGCGCAGGCTGTTCAGCAAGGCGGTGTTGCGATCGATACGGGTCTTGCCTGCGTCGTTGCAACCCGGCTGATAATATTTGCCGGTTGGCTGATGGGTGATTTCCCAGGTTTCCACATCTACCTTCCCCACCACTAGGTGCACCGCTACCTGGCGCAACGCCGCATAATCTAGTGGCTTGCCGAAGATAGCTTCGAAATCCTTCACCCCAACCCACCAGTTTTTCGTTTCGTCCAACAGCGTCACCGAACCGGGGGCGCCGATCGATACCGCCAGCAATTTTTCCGGGTGCAAATACAGGAAACGATGGACGAAATGGCCGCCGCCAGAATAGCCGAACAGCAGAAATCGGCCGAAGTCATGCGCCAGCAAGGCGCTCACTTCGTCGACGATCGCCAGCAACACCTGGTCGTAGCGAATATCCTGCTCAATGATGTATTTGAAGCCGTGAGAATTGCCGTCGCCCAGCGGCCCGACAGGAAACAGCGGCGCCAGAACCACGCAGTGGTTGTAGCGGGCAAATTCAGCGAACGCATCGCGGTATTGGACCATTGAACGGCCGGTGCCGTGCATCGCCACTACCAGGCGGTAACCATGCCGATCCCGATCGAAACCGGGCGGAACATAGAGACAATATTGAAACCGCGGATCGTGGCGGCAGGAAAAGATGGTGGTGCTGCCGCGGTAGTACAACGCGCGGCTGCGCTGTTCAGCGTTATCCGCAACGTTGGTGTTGTCGGTTGATTGCATAACGGTGCCCTGGTCAATGACTGTTCAGGCCGATATAAACACACAACCAAAATTGGCGCCAATTTAATTGCCAATCTATAAACAAAAGATCTGACGGACGTAACACTTTGGCGGGAAAGCGCGATCTTCAACAAACGCAGCCAGAGGAAAAACGCATGATAACCGGTGAAATCTGGCTAAAATGCAATGGACATCGCATCATTAAGCGAGAGTAATCAGTGAAAAGGCAACCTGGATGGAGCAATTGAAGAGTGTATTGGTGAATGTCGCCAACGATCTGGCAATGGATATCAGTAAGGGCGTGTTTCCTCCTGGCTCGTGGCTAAAACAGGTCGAGTTGACGCAGCGCTATGCCTGCAGCCGCAGCGAGGTACGCCGGGCGTTGGATCAATTGGTGAGCGAACGCTTGGTGCAGCACGTGCCCAACCGTGGTTACCACGTGTATTCCCCCAACGAGCAGCAACGGCGCAATATCTCCGAAATTCGCGCCACCCTGGAATGCGCGGCGGCGCCAGGCATCGTCGCCCATATTGATACGCAGACCCTGGCGACGCTGCGAAGCTGCGCCGAACAGTTCGAGCATGAAACCCATTACGGCAACCTGCTGCAGCAGTATGAGGCCAACCTGGCGTTTCATCGCGCGCTACTGGCGCCCTGCCCCAATCACGATCTGATTGAGTTGATTTTTGATCTGCGCAGCCGGGTGCCATCGGCCCCGCTCGGCCAGTGGACCTCGCATGCGCGGGTGGTGAAATCTTCGCAAGAGCATTTCGCCATGGTGGCGGCGCTGGAACAGCGCGACACCGCCGCGCTGGTGGCCCTGTTGCAGCAACATATTTTGCAAGACGACAACCCGCGCCGCCACGGCTAAGGCGCGCAAAACACTAGTTATGCGCAAAAAATGGGCAGGCCCGCAGCACTCGCCGGCCTGCCCGCCAACCCCTTACGCAACCAGCGTTTTTATATCAATCACGAAGCGGTATTTCACATCGCTTTTCAGCATCCGCTCATAGGCGTGGTTGATCTCATCCATGTTGATCAGTTCAACATCCGCCGTTATGTTGTGCTCGCCGCAAAAATCCAGCATTTCCTGGGTTTCCGCGATCCCGCCAATGCAGGAACCGGCGACCGAGCGGCGCCCCAATACCATTGGGATAGTGTTCAACACCGGATCGATATCACCGAGCAAACCGACAAACACCAGCGTGCCGTCCAGCGTCAGCGTGGGCATATACGGGTTGATATCGTGGATGTAAGGCACGGTATCAATGATCAGTTCAAACTCGCTTTTCACCGCCGCCATCTGTTTGGCATCGGTGGAGATCACCACATGATCGGCGCCGAGGCGCTTGGCGTCAGCTTCCTTGCCCGGCGAGCGGGTAAACAAGGTCACCTCGGCGCCCAGCGCATGCGCCAACTTGAGCGCCATATGCCCCAGCCCGCCCAGCCCCACCACCGCGACCTTACTGCCTTTGGTTACCCCCCAACGGCGCAGCGGCGACCAGGTGGTGATGCCCGCACACAGCAGCGGCGCCACCGCCTGCAAATCCAGTTTTTCAGGAACACGTAATACGAAGTCTTGCGAACAAACGATTTTTTGCGAGTAACCGCCGTAGGTCACGCTATGATCGTGGCGATCGATGCCGTTATAGGTCTGCACATTGCCCTGTTCGCAATACTGCTCCAGCCCTTTTTTACAGGGTGAACATTCCCGGCAGGAGTCCACCATACAGCCAACGCCCACCAGATCGCCGGCCTTGAACTTGCTGACTTGCGCGCCGACCGCGGCCACCCGTCCGACGATTTCATGCCCCGGCACGATCGGATACTGGCTAAAGCCCCAGTCGTTACGGGCCTGATGCAGATCGGAATGGCAAACGCCACAGTAGAGAATCTCAATCACAACATCATCCTCACGCGGTTCACGGCGTTCAAAATGGAACGGCGCCAGCGGTGCTTTCGATGACTGTGCGGCGTAGCCGAGTACGTTAAATGTCATTACAGTATCCTCTTGTTTTATCTAGCAGAATAAAAAGCAGACTGACCCGAACAATACGCACTGCTCACGGGCGCCGGCCTCTTGGCGGCACTGGCGATATGCCCCGTGACGGTGTTTGCCCTTTACAGAGATCCAGACAATATCGCCCACGTGGAGTTCATTGTTACCTGTCACCTACATCATTGCCCACGCGGGCCTATAGCAGAGTTAGCCCACCGTCGACCAGATACTGACTGCCGGTGACGAAGGCTGCCTCATCAGACAACAAAAACAAGGCGACCGCAGCGGCTTCTTCGGCGGTGCCAATACGTGGCAAAGCCAGGCGGCCAGCTACCTCGGCCTCGAAACTTGCGCGTAAAGACGGGGCCATAAAATCCCGAAAAGGCGTGGCGATCGGGCCGGGAACCAGGGTGTTCACCCGGATCCCTCGCGGCCCCAGCGCCGAAGCCCAGCAGCGTGCGAGCGAGATCAGTGCGCCTTTAGTGGCGGCATACAGGCTGGCGATGGCCGCACCCTCATAGGCCGATGTTGATGCGGTGACAACCACCGATGCGCCGTCGTTAAGCTGCGCGGAAAGTTGCGCCAGCTGTAACGCGGGCCCACGGACATTGGCATTCATCATGGCATCAAAAGCAGCGGCCGTAACCTGCGCCACTTCCCCGACGGCGGCATAGCCCGCATTCAGCCACAGGCCGTCCAACGAACCGACCTCACTAACAAGCGCAACCAGTTCGGCAGCCGGCTCTGGCGCCGCTGCATCGTTATAAATCACCCGCGCGCTGTCTGGAAGTTCCTGCCGCAGCGCCGCAAGCTTTTCCGCATTGCGGCCGGTGGCGATCACCAGCCCGCCTTCGTGCGCAATACGCAGCGCCCCGGCACGGCCAATGCCGCTGGTTGCCCCGGTGATCAGTATGTTTTTGCCGCTAAATCGCCCCATCTGTTGCTCCCCCCGTGTTGGTTTCTTTCACCCAGGCAACAATAGACTTTTGCTATTATTTAAAAAATATGAAAAAACCAAGCAGGCTATGTGGGGAAACAAACATAATGCGCGGCACTGAATATGCTGAACTGCGTGCTTTCGCAGCAATCATAGAACATGGCAGCTTCACCCGGGCCGCGGCCCATCTGGGCGTTACCGCCTCGACGCTTAGCCAAACGGTTCGCCGGGTGGAAGAGCGCCTTGGCGTGCGCCTGCTTAACCGCACCACCCGCAGCGTTGCCCCAACGGAGGCCGGCCAACGGCTGATACGGCGGCTGGCGCCGGCGCTGCAGGAGCTTGAAGGCGCGGTGCTTGACGCGAAACAAACCGCGCAGCGCGTTGCCGGCGTGCTCCGGCTGAATACCTCACGGGTTGCCGCCGTCACCTATTTGGCGCCGATACTGGGCAAATTTTTACTGGCATACCCGGATGTGCGCATGGATATCGTGACCGAGGAGCGGTTGATTGATATTGTCGCCGAGCGCTTCGACGCCGGCATTCGCCTGGGTGAAAAGCTGCATCAGGACATGATCGCCACCCGTCTGAGCGGCGATCTGCTGATGAAGGTGGTCGCCAGCCCGGCCTATCTGGCGCGCGCCGGGGAACCCAAACGGCCGCAGGATCTGATCCACCACCGCTGCCTGGGTTATCGCCGGCCAAGCGACGGCAGCCTGTACCGTTGGGAGTTTGAGCGGGGGGATGAAAAGCTGGAGGTAGTGGTCGATGGCCCGTTGATGGTTGATGAGCCGGCGATGCTCACCCAAGTGGCGTGCGCCGGCGCCGGCATTGCATACCAGTTTGCGCATCAGGTTGATAATGATATCGCTCAAGGGCGGCTGGTGCAGTTGCTGCCGGAGTGGACACCCGCCTTCCCCGGCTTTTACCTTTACTACCCAAGCCGGCGCCATATGGCGCCGCCGCTGCGGGCATTTTTGGATTTTATCGCCCAGGCCAATATCAACCGTGCCCGCTGAGATGCCGTTTCAAGAATGGCCCCGTCACCGATGCCGGGGAAGCCAGCATCTCGGTTGCCGTCCCGCTAAAAATCACCTGCCCACCCTGCTTGCCGGCACCCGGCCCCATTTCAACCAGCCAGTCGGCATGGGCGATAACATCCAGATTATGCTCCACCACGATAACCGTGCTCCCCTGGGCAGTTAAATCATCGAATACCGCCAGCAAACGCGCAACATCTGCCATATGCAACCCACTGGTCGGTTCATCAAAAACATACAGTGGGTGCGCACCGCCTAAGCTGGCGGCCAGTTTCAAGCGCTGCCGTTCCCCGCCGGAGAGCGTGTTCAGCCGCTGCCCCACGCAGGCATACCCCAGCCCCACCTGTGCCAGGCGCTGCAATGGCACGGCGATGGCTGCATCCGCGGCAAAACGCTGCGCCGCGGCGGCCACCGATAACGCCAGAGCCTGTGCAATATTCAGCCCCTGCCAGAGCACAGCGCGCGCAGCGGCCGTGAACCCGGTACCGTCACAGGCATCGCAAGGCGTTTCCACATTGTCCATAAAGGCCAGATCCGTCTGCACCAGCCCTAGTCCCTTGCATATCGGGCACGCCCCCTGGCCGTTATTGCTAAAAAGGCTGATTGGCCGGCCGCTGCTGCGGGCAAACTGCGCGCGTAGCGGCTCCAGCGCCCCGAGATAACTGATGATGGAAGAACGTCGGTTTGCGGCCAGCGCGCGCTGATCTATCAACACCGCATGAGGGTATGCGCGCGGCAACAGGTGGTTGACCAGGGTACTTTTGCCGGAGCCAGCCACTCCGGTTACCACGGTCAGCACGCCGGTCGGAAAAGAGACATTCACCCGCCGCAGGCTGTGTAATGACTGGTCGCGCAGTGGCAGTTGGCCCGTTGGCTGGCGAAGCGGGCGCTTAAGCGTTGGGCGTTGTGCCAGGCTGCGGCCGGTTAGTGTATCGGCCTGGCATAAGCCGGCATAGCTGCCCTGATAGACCACGTTACCGCCCGCGCTACCGGCCTGCGGCCCGAGATCCACCACATGATCGGCTATCGCGATCACGTCAGGATCGTGCTCGACCACCAGCACGGTATTCCCTTTGTCACGTAGCCTGCACAGCAGTATGTTGAGCTGGCGCACATCACGCGGGTGCAGCCCCACGCTCGGCTCATCAAAAATATAGGCAATGTCGGCCAGGCTACTGCCAAGATGGCGCACCATTTTGACCCGTTGCGACTCACCGCCAGACAGGCTGGCCGTCGCACGCGCCAGGCTCAGATATCCCAAGCCAATCGCCACCATCTGTGCCAGCCGTTCGGCAATGGCCGCCACCACGCTGGCGACCGCCGCAATATTGATACTGCGAATAAACGCCAGTAAGTCCACCACGTCCATCGCTGCACAGTCGGCAATGGATTTCCCCTGGATACGGCAAGACAAAATGGTTGGATTGAGCCGCGAGCCGCCACACCCAGGGCAGATTTGGCGAGTGATAACATGCGCCAGCCCCTCCCGTTCCGCCTGGCTCAGGCGGCGGGGTTCGTGATCCAGATAGGCGCGCCGCAAGCGCGGCACCACGCCCTGATAACGCGCGGTGGCTGGCCAGCCCGGCAACGGGGCCGGCACGGCCAGATCGTCGGCATACAGCAGGGTTTGCCACTGCGCCTCGCTATAGTCGTGAAGTGGCATGTCGTTATCAAACAGCCCTGAGTACACATAGCGCTTCCAGCGGAAAGTCCCTGGGGCAAAGGTGGGAAAATTAATCGCTCCTTGGTTCAGCGATTTGCGGCGATCGAACAACCGCGTGAGATCCAGTTGGTCGACCACCCCAAGCCCCTCACACTCTGGGCACATGCCCTGGGGATGATTGAAGGAAAAGGCATTCGCGTAGCCGACAAATGGCTGCCCAGCGCGTGAAAACAGCAGCCGCAGCAACGGCTGGATATCGGTTACCGTGCCCACCGTTGAGCGCGCATTGCCGCCCAGCGGTTTTTGATCGATGACAATCGAAGCCGGCAGATTTTTAAGGCTGTCGGCCTGCGGCTGCCCATAATGCGGCAGGCGGTGGCGAACAAAGGCGCTGTAGTGCTCATTCAGTTGGCGCTGCGATTCGGCGGCCAGGGTGCCAAACACCAGTGAGGATTTGCCCGAACCGGAAACGCCGGTAAACACGGTAATACGCTGTTTGGGGATACGCAGGCTGATATTCTGCAAGTTATTCTCACGGGCGCCGAAGATTTCGATAGCCTGCCGGTGATTACTCTGAGTGCTCATCGGCGGCCGGCCACGTCATGAAGCCCCTCGCTCTCCAGCGCGGCACTTGCCTTATGACACAGCTCCGTAAAGATAGCCTGTTCGCCCGGCGTCAAGGCTCCTGCCAGGCGTTGAGCGGCATCATGGCGGCCGCTGGCCGCGCGTGCCAGGAAATCTTCACCAAGCTCGGTCAGTATTGTTACTTGCTCACGGCGATCGCCTTCGGCCGGCGCCTGCGCCACCAGCCCCTGATCTTTCAGCACGCGCAAAGCTTTAGATACGCCAGTGCGCGCCATGCCCAAGCGCTCGCCCAATGTAGAAGGCGTCGCCGCGCCGTCCAGGCGCAGCAGTTCCAGAATATCGTACTGGCCCCATGTAACGGTTTCCGGGTTATAACGGGTTCGGCGTGCCACCAGCACACATTGCAGCCGAGACAATGCGTCCTCAAGGGGGCCAGGAGAGCCCGTACAATTTTCGGTTGCCATAACTGAGTACCTCATTGCCAATTGAATGCAAAAAAGAAACTTTAAAAGCCTAAAACAGGCACAATACTAGCAATATGATTTCCATCTGGAAACCATTAATTAACTACTACGGCGTAAAACCCGGGTACCATTGACACAGCCTGTGTCCGATCAGTAATTCGCACTTTCCCCTTTGGAATAATCATTTACACTGTAGCCACAGGGATTGCGCCAGCCCCCTGCTTTTGTGAGCGCAGACTTGCCCTTACGGCGGCGGAACGAACAGGTTTACGCATGGCATGATGCAGCGGGCGGCAATGTAGATATGGAACCAAGGCAAGAACTGCATCCATGATTAACGTACTCATTGTTGAAGACGACCCCAAAATAAGCCAGCTCAACACAGCTTATCTGGGCCAAATAAGCGGCTTTCACTGCCACGCGGCCGTTGCCACACTGCCACAGGCGCTAATGTTGCTTAGTGACTACACGACCCGGATCGATCTGGTACTGCTGGATATCCATGTCCATCAGGAAAACGGACTTGAACTGCTACCGATATTACGCAAACGGGAGGAAAGAACAGAGGTGATTATTATTTCTGCGGCCAAGGACGCCAATACGGTGCGCCGTGCCTTGCACTATGGGGTGGTGGATTATTTAATAAAGCCGGTGCCATTTAACCGTTTTAAAGCCGCGCTGGAACGCTACCAGCAACAATTACAGCTTTTGGCACGGCATGAATGCTGCGGCCAGGACGAGGTTGATAGCCTGTTGCGCCGGCTACCCGGCGGCAATAATAAAACCCCCAAGCTGCCAAAAGGGCTGACCAGCATCACCCTCGGCACGGTTTGCGAATGGATTGGGCGCCAGAACGGCGTGGAATTTACCACCGACACATTGGCCCAGGCGATTGGCGTTTCACGCATTTCATGCCGCAAGTATCTGATTTATCTTACTGAAATAAATATTCTCAGTACCCGAGTTTTGAACGGTTCAACCGGCAGGCCACACCATCTGTACCAGTTAAAGGCCGAGGCGTTGCCTCAACTGCAGGCATATTATTGCTGAGCAATAATCATTATTATTCATACCGTAACGTATTCTTTTTCTATCGATAAGTTTTTAGTCTTTTACGCTAACGGCTGATGAAAAAACCAAACATATCGCTTTATATCCCCACCAGGGAATAATTTTATTGATTTTGTATAGTGGCTTATTGGTAAATGAACCGTTGTTCACAACAAATAAGGGAAACCAATATGTCAAATCCTTGGGAGAAAGTTTCATTATCTATTTATGAATCCCATATGAAGCTCGATAATGTTAAACAATTGCAAACGCTAAATGAAATTATGCGTGGCCAATTGAATAACTTTCCGGTTGAAACTATTTGCATCCTTGGCGTTGCCGGTGGAAACGGGCTGGAGCATATTAACCCGGAAAAAATACAGAAAGCCTATGGCGTGGACGTAAATGAAAACTATTTATCCGCCTGTGCCGAACGTTATCCTGAATTAAAAAACACTTTAACCCTGTTAAACCTGGATTTGGGCGCGGCAAACACCACCCTGCCGGACAGCGAACTGGTTGTCGCCAACCTGCTGATTGAATATATCGGCCTGCCGGCTTTCACCCGGTTGGTCAACAACGATAAAATCCACTACGTATCCTGCGTTATCCAAAAAAACCGAGGTTGTGATTTCGTCTCTGAGTCGCCCTATCTGGATAAACTGCAGGACGTTGCTTCCATCCATCTTGATATCGAGGAAAGCACACTGGAAGCATCGATGCGCGCAGTGGGGTTTGACTGCATAGGCCAGGAAAGCACCACCCTCCCCAATGGCAAACAGTTTATCCGAATGGATTTTCAACGCGGCGCATAATACCCCACGGCTGTAAAACATGCGGGATAACGCCAATAGCCCCATTAGGGTAGATAGTGCCTTCGCAATCGGAGGCACCACAGAGTTATCAGTGAATTGTGGTGCCCATGCTAATCGTGCCGTGCACCGTGGTTCCTTCCTCTTGGGCACTACGCCCGCTGTCGGCGCAGCCGGCCAGCAATACTGCCATACACAACGCGAACACAACTGAGAGTTTCTTCATTGCCAATAAGTCTCGCCGTTAAACACGGTTGGACATATGGCGCCAGCGGTTAGTTCGTATGCGGTATGAAAAGCTGAAGTAAAGAGGTTTTGCCAGGCATTTTTGTTGCTGGCACAGGTAATTTTGCACGCAAAAGGCGGCATAGATATGCCGCCTTACTTAATAAGTATACGCGCCGTTTATTTTGCCGGCTGACTACGGATCAGATAATCAAAGGCGCTCAGTGAGGCCTTAGCGCCTTCACCACTGGCAATGATAATCTGTTTGTAAGGAACCGTGGTGCAATCCCCAGCGGCAAATACGCCTTTAACCGTCGTTTCGCATTTGGCATCGATGATGATTTCACCTATCCGATTGCGCTCAACGGTGCCTTCCAGCCAGTTGGTATTCGGCAACAGGCCGATTTGTACGAAGATACCCGCCAGCGACAGATCGTGCACCGTTTCCGTAACGCGATCCTTATACTGCAGCCCCGTCAGCTTGGCGCCATCGCCCTTCACTTCCAGCGTTTGCGCATTCAGGATGATATCGACGTTTGGCAGGCTGCGGACCTTATCCTGCAGCACCGAGTCGGCTTTCATCTCTGGCGCAAATTCCAGCAGCGTAACGTGCTCCACAATACCCGCCAGGTCAATCGCCGCTTCCACACCGGAGTTGCCGCCGCCGATAACCGCCACGCGTTTGCCTTTAAACAACGGGCCGTCGCAGTGCGGGCAGTAGGTAACACCGCGGGTACGATATTGCTCTTCGCCCGGCACGTTCATGTTGCGCCAGCGCGCCCCGGTGGCGATGATCAGGCTGCGGGCTTTTAATACGCCGCCCGATGCGGTTTCGATCTGGTGCAGTTGGCCTTCACCCGCCGCAGGAATTAATTTGGTGGCGCTTTGCGTGTCGATCACATCCACGGCGTAATCGTCGACGTGCACTTTCAATGCCGCAGCCAGCTTAGCCCCTTCCGTTTTAGGCACGGAAATATAGTTCTCGATATCCACGGTATCCAGAATCTGGCCGCCAAAGCGTTCGCCCATCAGGCCGGTACGGATGCCTTTGCGTGCGGAATATATCGCGGCGGCTGCGCCCGCCGGGCCGCTGCCGACGATCAATACATCGTAAGCATCACGGTTGCTTAATTCCGCCGCAGCGCGTTTTTCCGCGCCGGTGTCGATTTTGTTAACGATTTCACTCAACGTCATGCGGCCCTGGCCAAATTCCTTGCCGTTGAGGAATACCGCCGGAACGCCCATAATATTGCGTTCCTGAATCTCGTTCTGATAAGCGCCGCCGTCAATCGCCGTATGCGTAATGCGCGGATTGAGGATCGCCATCAGGTTTAACGCCTGAACCACATCAGGGCAGTTGTGGCAGGTTAATGAATAATAGGTTTCAAAGTGGAACTCGCCGTCAAGCTGGCGAATTTGCTCCAGCAGCGATTCCGCTTCTTTCGATGGATGCCCGCCCACCTGCAGCAGGGCCAAAACCAGCGAGGTAAACTCGTGCCCCAGCGGGGAACCGGCAAAACGCGGGCCGTGCTCAGAACCGGGATTGGTCACCAAAAATGACGGTTTACGTACGGGTTGATCGTTTTTTTCAACAAAAGAAACTTTCTCTGACAATCCAGCGATGTCTGCCAGAAGCTCCCTGATTTCGGATGATTTGGCGCTGTCATCCAATGAGGCGATCAACTCAACTGGCTTGGTCAATCTCTCAAGATAGGCCTTGAGTTGGGTTTTCATAGTAGTGTCGAGCATGATGTCTCCCTGGCAGAAAAACGGGTGCAATGCACCCGATTACGTGAATAGCAAAAAAAGCGAGGTAATTAAATTTTACCGACCAGATCCAAAGAAGGAGCCAGCGTTGCGTCGCCTTCTTTCCACTTAGCCGGGCAAACTTCACCTGGGTGGCTGGCAACATACTGTGCCGCTTTCACTTTACGCAGCAGATCGGATGCATCACGGCCAATGCCTTCTGCAGTCACTTCGATTGCCTGGATGATGCCTTCAGGATCAACGATGAAGGTACCACGGTCGGCCAGGCCTTCAGCTTCACGCAGGTTGTCAAAGTTACGGGTCAGCGCGCCAGTTGGGTCACCGATCATCGCGTATTTGATTTTAGCGATAGTTTCGGAGCTGCTGTGCCACGCTTTGTGGGTGAAGTGGGTGTCGGTGGAAACAGAATAGATGTCTACGCCCAGTTTCTGGAATTCTTCGTAGTGATCGGCAACATCACCCAGTTCAGTTGGGCAAACAAAGGTAAAATCGGCAGGATAGAAGAAGAATACGCTCCATTTCCCTTCAACGCTCTTCTCCGTAACTTCAATAAACTCACCATTTTTAAACGCTTGGTTCTTGAATGGTTTGATTTTGGTATTGATCAAAGACATATCTATTTCCTCCGGGTTAATGACAGGAAAGAAACTACAGGGGTTTTAGATAGCTTTCCAATACGTATGCTTTATTGAATCGATAAGTGGAATCTAACAGACAGAATAGCGATGGCCTTTCGATGGGCAGGAATTATGGCTAACATGCTGGTAAGCAACATAAAAATATAGCCTTGGCATACGGCCAACATTATAATGAAAACCATTCTCACCAAGGGACTGAAACGATGATCAAACCTCTCATGCTGGCCGCCATACTGGCTTTGCCATTAAGCGCCTGCACATCCCACACGGCACCACCTGCCAAGCGAGATACCAACGAACCTAAATTACTCAGCGCCAAATATCCAATGTACCCGGCGTATGCGCGGGCTAACGCCCTAACTGGCCATGTTAAATTTGAATACGATGTGGGGGCTGACGGCAAAGTCAGCCAGATACGCATTATTGAATCCCAACCGCGTTACCTGTTTGACGATGCCGTGATCCAAGCGGTCGCAAAATGGCAGTTCGAGAAAAACAAGCCTTATAAAGGCATGGTGAAAACCGTGAATTTTACCTTAAGCCATTCTGATGAACCAATAGCGCATGTTATCCGTCAGGGTTCGCCATTATTACCATATCGTTGAAAGGCAGGCCGCTGATTTAACAGCGCATAGTATTTATCGATTGCCGGATACGCGGGGCGGTCTATCGGCGACATTTTCCAGCGGTTGACCGACAGCCCTAATACGATATCGGCCAGCGTAAAGGTTTCGCCAGCCGCATAAGCGCCGGTCGCCGCCAACTGGGCTTCCAGTATGCCCATATGCGCATTCCAGCCGGCAATGCTGGCCGCAATCGCAGGCTGTTCGCTATACGCCGGGCTTTTCCTCACTAACCCCATGAAGGCATAGCGCCAGGCGTTATTCAGCTCCGTCGCCTGCCAATCCATCCATTTTTCAACCAGCGCACGTTGCCGGGGCGCCACCGGCAGCAGATCGTCGCGCCGCTCACGCCCGGCCAGATAGCGGCAAATCGTGTTGGATTCCCACAGCACGAAACCATCATCAACGATAACTGGCACCAGACCATTGGGGTTCAACGCCTTGAATTGCGCAGTCTGCGTAGAGATAAACCCCGAGCCATAATCTTGTTGTTCATAGCTAATCGCTGCCTCTTCGCACAGCCAAAGCACTTTGCGCACGTTAATAGATGACGATTTACCGAGTATCTTGAGCATAATACGGTTTCCTCAATGAATGTGCCCCCAAAAGCCCATAATGCAGGCTGCAACCGAAAATAGCCAACCGCGGCACGCCGATAAACAGCCCTACCGCTTAGGAACATCAATTGAAGCCTGCGCCGCTGGCCCATTCGATCCTGCCGCGGCCGTTTCTCTTTGCGCGGTATAGCGCTTCGTCGACTTTTTTAATCAGCACATCTTGCGTTTCACCAGCATGTTTTATCCCTACCCCCATGCTGACCGACAAGGGATAGTCATTATTCACCCGTATCTTTCTTGCAGAGGCGAGTATCGTCGCCGCAATGGTCTGGGCCTCTGTCTCAGAAACATCGTCAAGAATAACGGCGAATTCTTCACCACCTATCCTGGCGGCAAAAAACTGCTCGCCAATCATGCCGGCAAGCAGTTTACCAAAGTTATAAAGCACCTCATCGCCGACGATATGGCCGTAGGTATCATTCACTTGCTTGAAAAAATCAATATCAATGATCATTAACGCGATAGTGCCTTTCTTTTCTCTCAGCGTATCAATAAAGAAACGCCGGTTGGGGAGTTGCGTCAACTGATCGCTAAAAGATTCGACCCGCGCCGCCATATACATGGCATTGATCTTGCCGATCAGTTTATAAGCGCCGATAGCGACAAAGAACATCCCCAATAGCCTTGTGGTATCTTCAAGAAAATAGGCAACCCATTTAGGTTGATAAACGATCTCGTCAGCTAAATCAAAACTTTGCCCCACAATCCAAAGATAAAGACCAAGGCGGATCCAAAAAGCTGAAATAATACTTATCGTTAACGCCGTTATCGCATAAAAAACAAACAACGGAAAAAGCAACGATAATGCATCGATGTAAAAACCTGGATTGGTTAACGTACGGGGCCAAGGATTAATAAGATTAAAGTAATATAAATTAAAGGCAAGCACCAGGGCGATACTCAAGCAAGCAAACCACACCTTAATGTTTATTACTCGCATTGCGCAATAATGCCGGAATGGCCGGCGACCAGACTTCGAAAATATCATATACACACCCGGCAATATTCACTTATTGCTTGATAAATTATCATAATGACTTATTCGTAACAAAACAACGCAGCGTTGCCTGCGCTCACACAACATAGAGTGCTAAGAGCCTATCCCAGTAGGCGTTATTGTCGCAGCCAGTTTGGACACGGCCAGCGCGCAGACAACATGCCGTGTATGTTGAACGGACTTTAGTCCGGCCCGTAGGGCGAGCGCAGCGAGTAAACCGGAGCGTACACAGAGTACGTGAGGATTTCGAGCACTGCCCAGGGCCAAAATGGCAAGTAAAATAGCCCTAATGGTATAGGCTCTAAATCACCTGCATTTTCCCTATTGTTCTTGTTGTTACAGAACAAAGCCCAGAGACAGCCCCAAAACTACACCGGTCAACTTCTGCTGGTTGCGCTATTTTCTTTTTTGCTTACCCCTCACGGCAGCGACTTTTACTGCGTTTTTAAAGCGTGTTAATCTTAACATCTTGTAACATCAGGGCTTATAAATGGCCATATGTCTGCGATTTCCGCATAGTTTCGAGGGTTAATGTTTTGAGCAGAGACTCAATAGAGAAAAATCAGGTTTGGATTTATATCATTTGTGTGATTGTTGCCATGGCATCAGGTTTAGCATTACCACACGTTTTTGAACGCCTGGGCATGCTGGTCACCCCTCTTATCGCCATTCTGATGTACGCCATGTTTTTACAGATCCCATTTCTGGCGCTGAAAGAAACTTTCTCTGATAAACGGTTTCTTTTCGCCCTGATGACCGCAAACTTTATTTTTATTCCGGTTATTGTCGGCTTGCTGACGCTGGCGATCGCCGACAATACCGCCATTTTTATTGGCGCACTGTTAGTGTTGCTTACCCCGTGTATTGATTATGTCGTAGTATTCACACATATTGGGAAAGGGAATTCACGGCTAGTGCTTTCCGCCACCCCCTTGCTGCTGATCCTGCAGCTTATGCTGTTGCCGCTTTATCTTAAGATCATCGCCGCCGGCCAGGTTACCATAAAGATATCTGTAGAGCCGTTTATCGAAGCCTTCGTTTTTTTGATTCTCATACCACTGTGCCTGGCGGTAATTACCCTCTATCTTTCCAGGAAATCAAAAGCCGTTAGCGCATGGAACGCCATGTGGGGCTGGTTACCTGTTCCCGCGATGGCGGCGGTTTTAATTGCGGTGATAGGCTCCCAAATTAATACCGTAGTAAGAGAAATCACGTGGCTGCTACCGGTGGTGCCCGTTTATCTGTGCTTCGCGGTTCTGGCGCCATTGGCCGGCGCCTTCGCTGCGCGCCTTTTCCGCCTGCCCACTGCAAGCGCCCGCGCCGTGGCGTTTAGCGCCTCAACGCGCAACTCGCTGGTGGTGCTACCCCTTGCGCTGGCATTGCCGGAAAATATCAGGGTGCTGGCCGCCGCCGCGGTGATAACGCAAACGCTGGTTGAACTGGTGAGCGAAATTATTTACACACGGGCCATCCCGCGCTTTATCCGCCAGCAAGAGCCGGCGGCCTGACAGGCAGTAATCCAAAGCCGCGATGATAACCAGCCTGGCCGGCATACGTATTTTCAGCACAGTTGCAAAAAACGGGAACCGCTGGGTTCCCGTTGGGTTTGTTAACAACGCGGCCGGTTATGCCGAGAGAACAGAGGCTAGCCGCAGCGGTCTGTTTTCCTGTTGGTTGCCAGATACCAGCATGTCGACATCAGGCAGAGCAAATAACCGAACAGCTCGGAGCCTTCTTCCACCGCGTTTTTTACCACCCGAATATATTCATCCTGCAGCAGTTGCTGCCACAGGATATGCATCCCAAACAGGCGCGAAAATATCAATATGCAGAGCAGGCCGGAAAACATCATGCCATAGGCAGGATGGCGCATAAAAACAGCCAGTTGGTTAACGGCCTCAGCCGGTTTTTTAAGGCCCAAGAAAAGGCTCACTGCGGCAACGGCCAGGGCAAACCACACCCATGAGCCAAAGGCGATCGCATCAAATAGAAAGTCCATTTCACGGATCAGCATACAGCCGAAAAAACCGGCGATTAATACAGAAATACGCGTTCTCTCCCTGCCCCTCACCGTCTGAAAAACGTTTATACCGATAATCACAGCCAGGATGAGCTCTTGAGAAACCTCGGTGATGGACAGTTCCTTCACATCATTGTGCAACCAGTGGATGTCTAAAAATAACGCGACGACCGCAAGCGCCACAATCAGTACAGAGAGCAACAGGAACAGGGACTGTTTAAAAATGAATTTCATGCTAATAGTTTTCAGTGAAACAAATAGCATATTCTACTGTTTTAGCGCCATGAGGCTTTGCTATTAGTGCTCACGTCTGCAGAGATAATGCATTGAAAGCTGGGCTAAACACGCAGTGGTCTGCTTGAGTTCCAGAGTTAGATAGCATCATCTTTTTGCAGTAAACCGCCGTTATCAATAACAGGTATGCTTACAGTAGCCGTACCCCGCCGTTTATCGTCAGAGTGCCTCAGCCGCCAGGGTGGCGATCGACGTATCGGACGATGCAGCATTGAAGGTTTCCGTATATCCCGCCGAGGAGTACGTCACTGTTAGCGCATAGCTGTTGCCCGCAACCAGTTCTGCTGGCGCGGAGCCGATAGCGATAGATATTTCGATGGACATAAGTATACCACCGAAAATTGCCTATATTCCGCAGCACTCGGCCAGCATCTGTCAATGATAAGGGGACTTGTAGAGCACTCGAAAGATCGGGATATTGAGGATGAAATCAATAAAGAATGTGCTCTAAAGTAAATCCTCCCGCCTGCCTTAGCGTAGACTCGCCCCAGATCTTCAAGCCTGTCTATACTGGAGACTCTGAGCGTTGCTTTTCAGCCTCAAACGTCTCACTCAGCGCCATTCCCTTAAGCAGCAACGCCCACGCAACATAAAAGCTACGTGGGCTAAGGCTAAGTTCAATATGTTACGCTCGTCCTGCTATTCGCAACCCGGGCAAAGGTTCGCTTGTGCCCGTATCACAAATATAGGTATTACACGAGTTGTCAAAATTATATCTCTCGTCGGATCTATACCTGAAATCATAGGAACAGCTTGATTTTACTAAGTATAAGGAGGAGCATTGGGTAATTAGTTTTGACCTAATACTTGAACAGATTGTCACATTCAAGACTCAACACCGGCTGAGTTGCTACCACCGTGTCTGCAATAATTATGCGTTGTATGCTGCTATCTGCTTGGCGCTGCTCAGTTTCGGGCAGCTAAGCTAGCTCCAGAGAGTGGCGGCTCTGCCGTAGCCGGTCAAATATCATTGGTGCATTCAACCTTAACGATATTGTGTGGGCGGCACACCCTATCACCGCATATCTATGATTCAGGACTGGCGTTCGTCGTGAATAAGTATGCCCAGCACCACCAGTTCTTTGCCACAGCAAGAAGCTTCGAGGAGGACGATAAAACGAATTCTTTGATCATACGTTACCAATATAGCGGGAAAACAGGGCTGCCGTATTAACGACAATTCTTAGATACAGGAATAATCACTTACAGGTTAAAAAGAGTATATGGACAACAAGATTCACGGGCCGCTGTTTCTGGCGATTCTTAGCACACTAATGGCCTTCGCGTCTCTGTCAACGGATATTTATCTCCCTGCGATGCCGCTGATGGCAAGCGAGCTACAGGGTGATATTGAACTGACTATCACTGGTTTTCTCATTGGCTTTGCGCTAGCACAACTGGTATGGGGACCGATCAGCGATGCCTTTGGCCGCCGTCTGCCGTTATTTATCGGCATGGGGCTGTTTGTTATCGGTTCTGCCGGATGCGCGCTATCGACCGATATAAAGCAGATTGTCTTCTGGCGAGTGTTCCAGGCCTTTGGCGCCTGTACTGGGCCAATGCTAGCGCGGGCGATGATCCGCGATTCGTTTACCCGCATCCGCGCCGCGCAAATGCTCTCAACGCTACTTTTCATTATGGCGATCGCCCCTATTATCGGGCCGCTGGCAGGAGGGCAGATCATCAAGCTCACCAGTTGGCATGCCATTTTCTGGTTACTGGTGATAATTGGCGGGCTGATGTTTCTCTCATTGTTTGCCCTGCCGGAAACGCTACCACCGGAAAAACGGATAAAGATATCTTTGGCGGGTGTATTTCATAACTACTCATCGTTACTACGTAACCGTGTGTTTATGCGCTTTACACTGTGCCTGACCTTTTATTACGTTGCCGCATATGCCTTTATGACTGGCTCACCATTTGTTTATATCAGTTTTTACGGCGTTGATCCGCAATATTACGGCTGGCTGTTCGCACTCAATATTGTCGGCGTGATGATGATGAGCATGGTGAATCGGCGTCTGGTGTCGCGACACCCGCTGGACAGACTACTGAAAATCGCTGTGGCTGTGGCAGCACTTGCAACACTGACTTTAGCACTGGTTTCAAAACTGCAACTTGGTGGCATTGTTGCAGTGGTGGTGACGGTATTCCTGTTCTTCTCAATGAACGGCGTCATCGCCGCTACCTCAACGACTGCAGCATTGGATGCAGTGCCATCACTAGCGGGTTCAGCCTCGGCACTGATCGGCGCATTGCAATATGGCAGCGGCATTATCTCTTCGCTTTTGCTTGCGTGTTTTCACGATGGCACGCCGTGGACGATGGCATGGATTATGTTATTGTTCACCCTATTCAGCGCGGTCATAATCGTGCGTCGCCATTAATAAACCATACTCATAATAACCTTGTCATGCATTAATAATGCCGCACATATGTTTATATGAATATGAGAACATAATAAAATCTCGCACAAGCGAGGTTTTATTAAATAAGCTACGTGACCATTCTTATCAAACTAAAGTACAATTTTCGGACTGCGTTAGCATTTTTTCATAAATATTTTCACGCTCTGTTTCCGGGTCCATCTCAAGCCGCACATCCAGCATTGCCAGGCAGCCCTCAATGAAGCTTCCCCCATGTTCAGCCCATCATCATCACAGCAGGACAGCCTCGTTTTTGAGGTCTGTCTGTGGCAACAGCCTCTTGAAACCTGCAGCAATCGGAGAATAGTTCACGCCGCATCACCCTCGTGCAGTTTGGTTACGGGAAATACGCTGACAACGAATTTCACTAAGGCCCGAGAAAAGGCAAATATTGACTGGGGAGCGGGAACGCCGGCCACATTTCATGAACAACGGTCTTTATCTGAACGACTCTATAGCGAACAGGGGCTCAATACCCAACTTCTTCTTGGCCATAAATCCAGAAAACAGACCGATAGTTATCATGATGATCGAGGTAAAGATTGGATAACTGTCGCTATCTGATCGAGCAAACGGAAGGGGTTTTGATAAAACGTTTTGATAATGTTTTGATAAAAGTTGCGATTTTAATAATAAAACAACGGGAGCATTAAGCTCCCGTAATCATTCAGCGCTAAAACACACTTACATGTGTTTAACGATAGCGTCGCCAAACTCTGAACATTTCAGCAGCTTAGCGCCTTCCATCAGGCGTTCGAAGTCATAGGTGACAGTCTTGGCAGCAATCGCACCTTCCATCCCCTTAACAATCAGATCGGCTGCTTCAACCCAGCCCATGTGACGCAGCATCATTTCTGCAGACAGGATCACTGAACCTGGGTTCACTTTATCCTGGCCGGCATATTTTGGCGCCGTGCCGTGGGTGGCTTCGAACAGTGCGCACTCGTCGCCAATGTTGGCGCCCGGGGCAATGCCGATACCGCCAACCTGTGCCGCCAGGGCGTCGGAGATGTAGTCACCATTCAGGTTCATACAAGCGATCACGTCGTATTCCGCCGGGCGCAGCAGAATTTGCTGCAGGAACGCATCGGCAATCACGTCTTTAACCACGATATCTTTCCCGGTTTTCGGGTTTTTGATCGTCAGCCACGGGCCACCGTCGATTGGCGTGCCGCCGAATTCTTCACGCGCCAGCTCATAGCCCCAATCCTTAAAGGCGCCTTCGGTGAACTTCATGATGTTGCCTTTGTGCACCAGCGTGACTGAATCGCGATCATTGGCGATGGCGTATTCGATCGCCGCACGCACCAAGCGTTTGGTGCCCTGCTCTGAACATGGCTTGATGCCGATACCGCACTGCTCTGGGAAACGGATCTTCTTCACGCCCATTTCGTCGCGCAGGAATTTGATCACTTTATCCGCTTCGGCAGAGCCGGCTTTCCATTCAATGCCGGCATAGATGTCTTCCGCGTTTTCACGGAAGATCACCATATCGGTCAGTTCAGGGTGTTTTACCGGGCTTGGCGTGCCCTGGTAGTAACGCACCGGGCGCAGGCAGACGTACAAATCCAACTGCTGGCGCAGCGCCACGTTCAGGGAGCGGATACCGCCGCCGACCGGGGTGGTCAGGGGGCCTTTGATGGCAACGCGGTAATCACGAATCAGCTCCAGCGTTTCATCCGGCAACCAAACGTCTTTGCCGTAAACGTGGGTGGATTTTTCACCGGTGTAAATTTCCATCCAGGCAATCTTACGCTCGCCGCCGTAGGCTTTGTTAACCGCGGCATCAACCACATTAATCATCGCCGGGGTAACGTCTACGCCGATACCGTCGCCTTCAATGAAGGGGATAATCGGGTTATTGGGAACAACCAGTTTACCCTTGGCATCAACCGTAATTTTCTCACCTTCCGCCGGAACCACTACTTTGCTTTCCATCAACCTCTCCTTCAAGCGCAATTTGTTAATGCTTTGTAAGATACGTGTCAATACTACTCGAATATTCAGTTCACGCCAATCCAAAACGGATTGCGTTATAATGCGCTAATCCTTCATAATCTCAACTATTATGACTAAATTCCCTGTTAAAAATCACCAAGTTAAACGATTCAGCAAAACCCGCCAACGCCCGCGCCCTGTGCCCCAGGGGCCGCGCCGGGTGGTGTTATTCAATAAACCCTTCGACGTATTACCCCAGTTCACCGATGAAGCCGGCCGCGCCACGCTAAAGGCGTTTATCCCTTTTAACGATGTCTACGCCGCCGGGCGGTTGGATCGCGATAGCGAAGGCCTGCTGGTGTTGACCAACGACGGCAAGTTACAGGCGCAGTTAACTCAGCCAGGCAAACGCACCGGCAAGGTTTACTACGTGCAGGTGGAAGGCGAACCGCAGGAAAATGATCTGGCCCGGCTGCGCCAGGGCGTAGAGCTGAAAGATGGCATGACGCTGCCCGCCGGCATCGAGCGCGTTGCAGAGCCGGACTGGCTGTGGCCGCGTAATCCGCCGATCCGTGAGCGCAAATCCATTCCCACCAGTTGGCTGAAAATCACCCTTTTTGAAGGGCGTAACCGCCAGGTGCGGCGCATGACGGCGCACATTGGGTTCCCTACCCTGCGTTTGATTCGCTACAGTATGGGAGAGCTTTCCCTTGGCGATCTGCAGCCCGGCGAATGGAAAACCCTTGATGCCGTTTAGCGCCGCATTCGCCAAGGAGAAAGCGGCCGAGTAAAGCATCAGAATAGCAAAACAAAGGAAACAGCATGTTCAAACCCCACGTTACCGTGGCCTGCGTGGTGCACGCCGCAGGCCGTTTCCTGATCGTTGAGGAAACCATTAATCACAAGGCGTTGTGGAACCAACCAGCCGGCCACCTGGAGGCCAACGAAACGTTGATCGAAGCGGCAGAACGCGAACTGTGGGAAGAAACCGGCATCCGCGCCACACCGCAGTCATTCCTCAAACTGCACCAGTGGACCGCCCCCGACAACACGCCGTTCTTGCGCTTCAGCTTCGCCATTGAGTTAGCGGAAACGCTGCCAACCGAGCCGCACGACAGCGATATCGATCGCTGTTTATGGCTGCCGGCCGAGCAAATTCTTTCTGCCGGCAACCTGCGCTCGCCGCTGGTGGCGGAAAGCCTGCGCTGCTATCAACGCAATGAACATTACCCGCTGTCGTTGATCAGCCACTACCAATAACGGTTCAGCCACGCAGCAAGAAGTGCCGTGCGTCGCCGGCGGCACCGTGATAAAATCCTGCGCTTGTTTTTACCTGCACGGTTCATTCGTGTTCAAGCTCGTGAGATTCCCATGTCAGACAATAGCCAGAAAAAAATAATCGTCGGGATGTCCGGCGGCGTCGACTCATCCGTTACCGCCTATCTGTTACAGCAACAGGGCTATCAAGTCGCTGGGCTGTTCATGAAAAACTGGGAAGAGGACGATGATGAGGAATACTGCTCTGCCTCGGCCGATCTGGCCGATGCGCAAGCCGTATGCGATAAACTCGGCATTGAACTGCACACGGTGAACTTTGCGGCGGAATACTGGGACAACGTGTTTGAGCTGTTCCTGGAAGAATATAAAGCCGGGCGCACACCAAACCCCGATATTCTGTGCAATAAGGAAATCAAATTTAAAGCTTTCCTGGAATTTGCGGCGGAAGATTTGGGCGCGGATTACATCGCCACCGGGCACTATGTGCGCCGCCAGGACGTCGACGGTAAAAGCCGCCTGCTGCGTGGCGTAGACGGCAACAAAGACCAGAGCTACTTCCTGTACACCCTAAGCCACCAGCAGGTGGCGCAGAGCCTGTTCCCGGTGGGCGAGCTGGAAAAACCCCAGGTGCGCCGCATCGCGGAACAGTTGGATCTTGTCACCGCGAAAAAGAAAGACTCGACCGGCATCTGCTTTATCGGCGAGCGTAAATTCCGTGATTTCCTTGCGCGCTACCTGCCCGCGCAGCCAGGCCCGATCGTCACCGTCGACGGCCAAACCATCGGCGAGCACCAGGGGCTGATGTACCATACGCTGGGGCAACGCAAGGGCCTGGGCATCGGTGGTATGAAAGACAGCAGTGAAGATCCGTGGTACGTGGTGGATAAAGACGTCGCCAATAACGTGCTGGTTGTCGCGCAAGGCCACGAGCACCCGCGCCTGATGTCCGTCGGGCTGATTGCCCAACAGCTGCACTGGGTCGACCGCGAACCGCTGGCGGGCGCTTTCCGCTGCACGGTGAAAACCCGCTATCGTCAGCAGGATCTGCCCTGCAGCGTAACCCCGCTTGATGCCGATCGCATCGAAGTGCGGTTTGATGATCCCGTTGCGGCGGTCACCCCTGGCCAGTCGGCAGTATTCTATCAGGGCGAAGTCTGCCTGGGCGGCGGGATCATTGAACAGCGCCTGCCGTTCACCGAGGCCTAATCAGGCGCGAGGCCGTTGCCGGGCCGCTGGCAGCGGGGCAATGCGCATACCACGCTGGGTTTAGCCCACGTTTTATGGCATGATCCGCGGCAAAGAGTGTCACCCGTTGTTGCCATGCCAGGCCGCTCACGCGGCGCCGGCCCCCTGCCAACCCGGCAACATATGCTGCGGTAGGCTGCCGACAACGTTCACAGGAGTCATCGTGGCAAAGAATTATTACGATATCACGCTGGCCATGGCTGGCATCAGCCAGTCGGCGCGCCTGGTTCAACAACTGGCGCATGAAGGGCAATGCGATCGCGAAGCGTTTCATACATCGTTGAACAGCCTACTGCAAACCGATCCGCCGTCAACGCTGGCCGTGTTCGGCGGCGAAGAACGCAACCTTAAGGTGGGCCTGGAAACGCTGATGGGCGTGCTCAATGCCAACAACAAAGGTATGGGCGCCGAACTGACGCGCTACACCATCAGCCTGATGGTGCTGGAGCGCAAGCTGAACGCCAAGAAACAGGCGATGGATACGCTGGGCGAGCGCCTGGGCCAGTTGGAGCGCCAGCTGGCGCACTTTGAGCTGGAATCGGACACCATCATCAGCGCCCTGGCAGGTATCTATGTCGATGTGGTCGCCCCGTTGGGCCCACGTATCCAGGTCACTGGCTCACCTGCCGTGCTGCAAAACCCGCAGGTGCAGGCCAAGGTTCGCGCCACGCTGCTGGCCGGCATCCGTGCCGCCGTGCTGTGGCAACAGGTTGGCGGCAGCCGCCTGCAGTTAATGTTTTCCCGTAATCGTCTGTTCAAGCAGGCGCAAAATATCGTTGCTCATTGTTAATCTTCCCAGGAGTTGCTACCGATGGAATTATCCTCACTGACCGCCGTTTCCCCCGTTGATGGACGCTACGGTGATAAAGTCAGCGCACTGCGTACCATTTTCAGCGAATTCGGTTTGCTGAAATTCCGCGTACAGGTTGAAGTACGCTGGCTGCAAAAACTGGCGGCCTGCGCAGAAATCAGGGAAGTTCCCCCATTTGATGCCGACGCAAACGCTTTCCTTGACAAGATCGTCGCGGAATTCAGCGAACAGGACGCCCAGCGCATTAAAACCATCGAACGCACCACCAACCACGACGTCAAAGCGGTTGAGTATTTCCTGAAGGAAAAAGTGGCGGAGGTGCCGGCCCTGCATGCGGTTTCTGAATTCATCCACTTTGCCTGCACCTCGGAAGACATTAACAACCTGTCCCATGCGCTGATGCTGCAAACCGCGCGTCAGGACGTGCTGCTGCCGCACTGGCGCAAGCTGATCGACGCCATCAAGGGCCTGGCGCAGCAATATCGTGATATCCCGCTGCTTTCGCGCACCCACGGCCAGCCAGCAACGCCATCAACCATCGGTAAAGAGCTGGCTAACGTCGCCTACCGGATGGAACGCCAGTTCCGCCAACTGGAACGCGTTGAAATCCTCGGTAAGATCAACGGCGCCGTCGGCAACTATAACGCCCACATTGTCGCCTACCCGGAAGTAGACTGGCACCGCTTCAGCGAAGCGTTCGTCACTTCGCTCGGCATCACCTGGAACCCGTACACCACCCAGATTGAGCCGCATGACTACATTGCCGAACTGTTCGACTGCGTGGCACGCTTCAACACCATCCTGATCGACTTCGATCGCGATATCTGGGGTTACGTGGCGCTGAACCACTTCAAACAGAAAACCATCGCCGGTGAAATCGGTTCTTCCACCATGCCGCATAAAGTCAACCCGATCGATTTTGAAAACTCCGAAGGTAACCTGGGCCTGGCCAACGCGGTGATGGGCCACCTGGCCAGCAAACTGCCGGTTTCCCGCTGGCAGCGCGATCTGACCGATTCCACCGTGCTGCGCAACCTGGGCGTCGGTGTGGGCTATGCGTTGATCGCCTATCAGGCGACCATGAAAGGCATCAGCAAGCTGGAAGTGAACCAGGCGCACCTGCTGGACGAACTGGATCACAACTGGGAAGTGCTGGCGGAGCCGATTCAAACGGTAATGCGCCGCTACGGCATCGAGAAACCTTACGAGAAGCTCAAAGAGCTCACACGCGGCAAGCGCGTAGATGCGGCCGGCATGCAGGCGTTTATCGACGGCCTGGCGCTGCCGGAAGAAGAAAAAACCCGCCTGAAGGCAATGACGCCGGCCAACTACATCGGCCGCGCCACCCGCATGGTCGACGAATTGAAATAACGCGTTGGGCAAGCGCCCTTCCCATATCAGGCCGGCCGGTGTTACAACCGGCCGGCTTTTTTATTGGCCGCAATACTTACGCTACATGCATAAACGCCTGTAGCCGCTGCCGTTGCTGCCCATCTGCGGTAAAGTTTTCCGCAGCCAGCCAGTGGGTGAACGCCGTTTTAATGGCCGGCCAGCGATCGGCGGTTATCGCAAACCAATCGGTATCGCGGCTGCGCCCCTTAACGACCACCGCCTGGCGGAACCGGCCTTCAAACAGGAAGCCAAAGCGCAACGCAGCCTGGCGTGAAGGCGCGTTCAGACTATCGCATTTCCATTCGCAACGTCGGTAACCCAGTTCGTCAAAGGCGTAACGCAGCATCATAAAAATGGCTTCGGTGGCGCAGGTTTGCCGCTTCATCAGGGGTGACCAGCACACGTGGCCGATCTCCAGCACGCCGTTGCCCTGATCAATACGCATAAAGGCCACCGATCCCACCGGCCGCTGTGCCTGCGTATCCACCACCACCAGGTTGACCAAGCCAGGATTGTTGAGCATGTTTTGCAAGTGCTGCAATAGCGCCGGGGCATTTTCCGGCCGTTCGGTCGGCAAATAGGTCCAGTCCCGCCCGTCGGGTATTTGCGCATACGCCTGGTACAGCGCCTCATAGTCGCGTTCCGGCTCCAGCGGCTCCAGCCGGCAAGACTGCCCCGCCAAGCTTTTTCCCACCGGCCGCTGCGCCCCCTGCCAGCCCACCAGCGGTTCGCCCACGGGCTGACCATATTGATTGATCGCCATACATCCTCCGTTAAGGCAGCCAAACGCCGCTTATCGTTAGAGAATACGCCACGACAGCGGGAGATAAAACCGGATAGGCCAAGGGCAGCCGCGAACGGCTTTCGCCAGATGAGGGAACGCGTACCGGCTGCGACACATCTGGCGTACCCTCTAGGCGAATTTCTCAACAATATTAAGGTTATTTAACGCTGTTTTAAGCAGAGCGCGGCATTGTTGATATGTGGTTTATCCGCCGTTGCCGATAATGGTTAGGTATCCGATAACCATAGCGCTGTTTTTCAGCCGCCAATCCGTGGCGGCTTGCCTCCGGGGAAGGTAATACCTACCATAACGGCAAACTTATATGATAATTGACGACGGTTTATTATTCCCCTGGCGCCAAACGCGTTACCTTTAAAGACGAGAGCCAAGTGTTCCGCCCGCATATTTCACAGGAGAGCCCCATGCGAGTATTGGTAGTTGAAGATAATGGTTTGCTACGGCATCACCTTTCAGTACAAATGCGTGATATGGGGCACCAGGTGGATGCCGCCGAAGACGCCAAGGAAGCGGATTATTTCTTGCAAGAGCACGCGCCGGATATTGCCATTGTCGATTTGGGGCTGCCGGGCGAAGACGGCCTAAGCTTGATTCGCCGCTGGCGCGCCCACCAGATGAAGCTGCCGATTCTGGTGCTCACCGCGCGCGAAAGCTGGCAGGATAAGGTGGCCGTGCTGGAAGCCGGGGCCGACGACTATGTCACCAAACCCTTCCACCTGGAAGAGGTGATCGCGCGCATGCAGGCGCTGATGCGCCGCAATAGCGGCCTGGCTTCGCAAGTCATCGTGATGCCGCCGTTCCAGATCGATCTCTCACGCCGTGAACTGAGCGTTAACGAAGAACAAATCAAACTGACGGCGTTCGAATACACCATTATTGAAACGCTGATCCGCAACGCCGGCAAGGTGGTCAGCAAAGATTCGCTCATGCTGCAGCTCTACCCCGATGCGGAATTGCGCGAAAGCCATACCATTGATGTTCTCATGGGGCGCCTGCGCAAAAAATTGCAGGCCGTTCATCCACAGGAAGTGATTACCACGGTGCGTGGTCAGGGCTACCGATTCGACACTAAGTGAGTCTCATGTTCTTTAAGGATAAAAAACCATTTTCGCTGCGCGCCCGCTTTTTGATGGCCACGGCGGGGGTCATTCTGGCGCTCTCCTTGTCTTACGGTATGGTCGCCGTGGTGGGGTATATCGTCAGTTTCGACAAAAACGCCTTCCGCCTGCTGCGCAGTGAAAGCAACCTGTATTTCAGCCTGGCGCAATGGAACAGCGGCCGCCTGACCATCGCCATTCCGCCGGGGCTCGATCTCAACGTGCCAACGCTGGTGTTTATCTATGACGAGCAAGGCCAGTTGTTGTGGAGCCAGCGCAAAATGCCGGAGCTGGAGCCGCTGATTCAAAAAGAGTGGCTGAAGGAATCCGGCTTTTACGAGATCGACACCAACGTGCGTATCAGTAGCGAAGTGCTGGGGGATAACCCCAAAGCGCGCGCGCAGTTGAAAGGCTACGACGATACCGATCAGGACGCACTTACCCACTCGGTGGCGGTGAACAAATACGCCGCTACCGCCAGCCTGCCGGCGCTAACCATTGTGGTGGTTGATTCCATCCCGCAGGAGCTGCAACGCTCCGATGTGGTGTGGGATTGGTTTAGCTATGTGCTTTTGGCCAACCTGCTGCTGGTGGTGCCGCTGCTCTGGCTGGCGGCCCACTGGAGCCTGCGGCCAATCAAAATGCTGATCAAACAGGTCGGAGAATTGGAAGAAGGCGCGCGCGAGCACCTGGACGAAAACCCACCCAGCGAGCTGCGCGGGCTGGTACGTAACCTGAACATCCTGGTGAACAACGAGCGCCAGCGTTATACCAAGTACCGCACGACGTTATCCGATTTGAGCCACAGCCTGAAAACGCCGTTGGCGGTGCTGCAAACCACCCTGCGCTCGCTGCGCGCCGGCAAGGAAACCACGATCGAATCCGCCGAGCCGATCATGCTTGAGCAGATCAGCCGTATTTCGCAGCAGATCGGCTATTATCTGCACCGCGCCAGCATCAACTCCGGGCAAACGGTGCTGACGCGTGAGATCCACTCCGTGCCGGCGCTGCTTGATAGTCTGGTGGTGGCGCTAAACAAAGTTTATCAGCGCAAAGGTGTGGTGCTGACGCTGGATATCTCGCCGGAAGTGACGTTCGTCGGCGAGAAAAACGACTTTATGGAAGTGATGGGCAATATTCTGGAGAACGCCTGCAAATATTGCCTGGAGTTTGTCGAGATCACCTCGCTGCACTCGGAGAAAGATCTGACCATCGTCATTGATGATGACGGCCCCGGGATCCCGGAGAGCAAACGTGAGCTTATTTTTCAACGCGGGCGCCGCGTCGATACCATGCGCCCCGGCCAGGGGCTGGGGCTATCGGTCGCGGCAGAAATTATTGAACAGTATGACGGCCAAATCACCATCAGCGACAGCCCGTTGGGCGGCGCACGCATGCAGGTCACCTTCTCCCGCCAGCATGAGCCGCACCACCATGAGTAAATGTGTCGGCCTGGCCTGAATGCAACGACCAGCGGCGCCATCGGGTGAGGGGCCAGGGATCGGCGAGTAACAAAGCTAACGCACATACAACGTTGCGTTTGATCGGTATAATCGCCATCAGGCTCACTCCTCTATCCTGGAATAGAACATGGACTATCAACTCGAACTGGACTGGAACGACTTTCTGCAACGCTACTGGCAAAAGCGCCCGGTGATTATCAAACAAGGCTTCAAGAATTTTATCGATCCCATCACCCCGGATGAGCTGGCCGGGCTGGCGATGGAAAACGAAGTGGATAGCCGCTTGGTCAGCCACCAGGATAGCCGCTGGCAGGTCGCGCATGGCCCCTTCGAAAGCTACGATCATCTTGGGGAGAACGATTGGTCACTGCTGGTACAGGCCGTCGATCACTGGCATGAGCCTTCCAGCGCGCTGATGCGCCCGTTCCGCACATTGCCGGACTGGCGGATTGACGATCTGATGATCTCATACTCCGTACCGGGCGGCGGCGTCGGCCCACATCTCGATCAGTACGATGTTTTCATCATTCAGGGCGCCGGGCGCCGCCGCTGGCGCGTTGGCGAAAAAACGCCGCTGAAACAGCACTGTCCACACCCGGATCTGCTGCAGGTGGAGCCCTTCGACGCCATCATTGATGAAGAAATGGTGCCGGGCGATATTCTGTATATTCCACCGGGCTTCCCGCATGAAGGTTATGCCCTGGAAAGTGCGCTCAATTATTCCGTCGGCTTCCGGGCGCCGAATGGCCGTGAACTGGTGAGCGGTTTTGCCGACTACGTGCTGGCGCACGAACTGGGCAGCCGGCGCTATGGCGATCCGGACATTGCCCTACGCGATAGCCCAGCCAGCGTGTTGCCGCAGGAAGTGGACGCCCTGCGCAAGATGATGCTGGAACTGGTTGAACAACCGGAACAATTCCAGCACTGGTTTGGCGAGTTTATTTCGCAATCACGCCATGAACTGGATGTAGCGCCGCCAGAGCCGCCTTACCAGGCCGGGGAAATTTACGATCTGCTGCAACAGGGGGAATCGCTGCAACGACTAGGGGGCCTGCGCGTACTGCGCGTCGGCGACCGCTGCTTCGTTAACGGCGAGTTGATCGATACCCCGCACCTGCAGGCGGCGGATGCGCTATGCCAACACTACAGCGTGGATGCCGCCATGCTGGGGGTTGCGCTAGACGATCCGTCGTTCCTCGCCCTGCTTAGCGCGCTGGTCAACAGCGGCTACTGGTTCTTTAACGATTAATCCGGCCCTCCCCCGGCGCTGTCTACGGCCGGGGGCAAGGCACCCCCAGCAGGCATTAAGCGTGCGCCAGCGCCTGATAGCGCGCTATCTCGGCCTCCGGTACGCCAGCCTTATGCGCTGCTTCGCAGATCTGCTGCCAGGTATTGGCATCCACCGGGATCCCCTTCTCACGCCGCTCCGCACGGTTGGCCTCTTCCCACTCGCCCGGCACCTGAATCGGCGCCTCACCGCTTTGCGGCGATGCTTTCACCCAGGCAAGAAACGCTTCCGCCTCTTGCTGCATCTGCGGCGCGGCAAAGGCTTGCGGATTGAGGATCAAGGTGGTCATGCAGTTGAAGATAGCATCGTTGCTGGTCTGCAGCGTTTCATCGTGGGTAGTCTGGCCGCCGGACAACGCCCCGCCGAGAATTTCACACAGCGTCGCCAGCGCATAGCCCTTGTGGAAACCAAACGGCAACAGCGAACCATAGGGCTGCTCGTGCATCACGTTCGGTTCGACGGTGGGTTGCCCTTCGGCATCAATCAGGTAGCCGGGCGCCACGCGCTGGCCCTTGTTGTATGCCACACGGGTTTTGCCAAAGGCGATACCGCTGGTGGCGAAGTCCAGCAACAGCGGCTTTTTGCCTGGCCGGGGGAAAATCACACAAAATGGGTTGGTGCCGAAACGCCGATCGCTGCCGCCAAACGGCGCCACCATCGGATCGCCCACCACGTTGACAAAATGGATAGAGATCAAACCGGCGCGGCCACACTGTTCGGCCCAGTGGCCGATACGGCCGATATGATGGGAATTGTTCAACGCCACTGCCGCCAAGCCTAATTGCTGCGCGCGCTCAATGCCTTTTTCCATCGCCTGGTAGGCCGCAACCTGCCCAAAGGCCTTGCCGCCGTCGATGGTCAACACCGCCCCGGCGTCGCGCACCACGTTGATCTGGCCATTGAGCTGCAAATGCCCCTGCGCCAGCGACGACATATAGCTTGGGATCATCCCGACGCCGTGGGAATCATGGCCGGCAAGGTTGGCCTGGATCAGATGCTCTGCCACCAGCTCCGCTTCACGGGGCGTGCTGCCCGCGTGCCGCCAGAGTGTTTGCACAAATGCATTAAGATGTTCGCTGTCGATACGATACTCGGTACTCATACTGCCAGTTCCTTGTGCGTAAAAAAGGTACTGACACACTAAGCATAAACACCGGCTGCTGCAAGCAGCTGCGCGGCCATCGCCGGCGTTATTCGCCAATGCGATAAAAAGCCCGCGCTTATTTTTTTACCCGCTCCGCCGCCAGCGAAGCGATACGCATAATCACCGCTACCGCCTGCTCCATCCCTTCCAGCGTGACGAACTCATGTTTGCTGTGATAATTGTAGCCACCGGTAAACAGGTTCGGGCACGGCAGGCCGCGGAACGAAAGCTGTGCGCCATCCGTCCCGCCGCGAATCGGGTTCATGATGGGCTCAATGCCGCAATCGCGCATCGCCTGCTGCGCCAGCGCGATCACATGCGGATGTTCAGCCACCTGCTCGCGCATGTTGTAGTAACTGTCTTCGATGGTCACTTCAATATAGCAATCACGCGGCAACCCCTTGCCGACCTGCTGCGCCGCGTCGATCATCCGCCGCTTGCGCGCCTCAAAGCCATCACGCTCGAAGTCACGCAGGATATAGTGCATTTCGGCACGCTCGACGTTGCCCTTGATGCCATGCAGGTGGTAGAAGCCCTGATAGCCTTCAGTGTTTTCCGGCGTTTCATCGGCTGGCAACGCCTGATGGATACGGGTGGCCAACGCCAGCGCGTTCACCATCACCCCTTTGGCGCTGCCGGGATGCACGTTGTTGCCGACGATTTTCACCGTTACTGAAGCCGCGTTAAAGTTTTCGCACTCCAGTTCCCCCACCCCGCCGCCGTCCACGGTGTAGGCCCAGACGGCATCAAACGCCGCAACGTCAAAAAAGCGCGCGCCCTTGCCCACTTCTTCATCCGGCGTGAAGGCCACGCGAATATCCCCGTGCGGAATTTTTCGCTGTTTTAACCGCACCATCGCCGTGAGGATTTCGGCAATCCCGGCTTTATCGTCCGCCCCGAGCAGCGTTTTCCCGTCGGTGGTGATCAGCGTTTGGCCCAGCAGTTGATGCAGGATCGGGAACATGACCGGCGACAGCACCTCATCGCCAATGCCCAACGCAATATCGCCGCCGCGGTAGTTTTCCACCACCTGCGCATTGACGTTTTTCCCGGTAAAGTCCGGTGACGTATCCAGGTGGGAAATAAAACCAATGGCCGGAACCGGCCAGGCGACATTGCCCGGCAACGTACCCATGACGCAGCCATGTTCACTCAACGATACCTGTTCAAACCCCAACTCAATCATTTCCTGTTGCAACGCGCGCGCCAGCTTCATCTGCCCATCGGTGCTGGGCACATGTTTGACATTCGCTTTCGATTGCGTATCGAATGAGATGTAGTTAAAAAAGCGATCTAGTAGTTTTTCCATGGTTCCGCCCTCAATATGCCGCGTTTCATTATGCGGAACCGATCCTGATCAAATATTGAGACAGGTCATTATTAACCAGAATTAATTGAAATCATTAATCATCTTGATGGGTAATTACCCGGCAATCACATAAAACAGACACATTTCACATATAAAATAATGAAAAACCGGATGAACGGCTGGGATCAGCTTTCAATTAATGCGCTCAACGTCTATCATGCGCGCTCTAAAATTTCGATCGGCGCCACTGGTTTTGAGCAGCAAGGGTTGGTACGCTCACCCTACAAGCTCACGCAGTCTTTTCCAGTAGCGGTTCTATCTGCATTAGCCTACGGGATAGAGTGACACCCTAAATGACTGAGAAACCCTCTCTGACTTCTCTCGTTGAACTGCATGCTATAAGCAAAGGGTTCGACGGCAAGGAGATCATCTCCGATCTCAACCTCACCATTAACGACGGCGAATTCCTGACTATTCTCGGGCCTTCCGGCTGCGGTAAAACCACCGTTTTGCGCCTGATCGCCGGGCTGGAAGACCTTGATCACGGGAAGATTATGCTGGAAGGCCTGGATATTACCGATATCCCCGCCGAGCAGCGCCACGTGAATACCGTATTCCAGAGCTATGCCCTGTTCCCGCACATGAGCGTATTCGACAACGTGGCCTTTGGCCTGCGGATGCAGAAAACCCCGGCCGCGGAGATCGCCCCGCGGGTGGAAGAAGCACTGCACATGGTGCAACTGGCCGAATTTGCCCAGCGCCGCCCAAGCCACCTGTCCGGCGGCCAGCAGCAGCGCGTGGCCATCGCCCGTGCGGTGGTGAACAAGCCCAAGGTGCTGCTACTGGACGAATCGCTGTCCGCGCTGGATTACAAACTGCGCAAACAGATGCAAAACGAACTGAAGGCGCTACAACGCAAGCTGGGCATTACATTTGTGTTCGTCACCCACGATCAGGAAGAAGCGCTGACCATGTCGGATCGCATCGTGGTGATGCGCGACGGCCGCATTGAGCAAGACGGCAGCCCGCGTGAAATCTACGAAGAACCGAAAAACCTGTTCGTCGCCAGCTTTATCGGTGAAATCAACATTTTTGATGCCACGGTACTGCAACGCATCGACGCGCAGCGGGTGCGCGCCAACGTGGAAGGCCGCGAGTGCGACATCTATGTCAACCTGCCGGTAGAACCAGGCCAGCAGTTGAAAGTGCTGTTGCGCCCGGAAGATCTGCGCGTGGAAGAGATCAACGACAGCGAGCATGTCGACGGCCTGATCGGTTACGTGCGCGAGCGCAACTACAAAGGCATGACGCTGGAATCGGTGGTCGAACTGGAAAACGGCAAAATGGTGATGGTCAGTGAGTTCTTCAACGAAGACGATCCGGACGTTGACCATTCGCTGGATCAGAAGATGGCGGTCACCTGGGTTGAAAGCTGGGAGGTGGTGCTGGCCGATGAAGAAATCGCGTAAGCTGTTACAGAATGTGGTGATCACCGGCGTAGTGGCCTGGCTGCTGCTGTTCGTGTTCCTGCCGAACCTGATGATTATCGGCACCAGCTTTCTGACCCGCGACGACGCTAATCTGGTTCAGATGGTGTTCACGCTGGACAACTACACCCGGCTGTTTGATCCGCTGTATGCCGAGGTGATGCTGCATTCGCTGAACATGGCCGTCATCGCCACGCTGTGCTGCCTGATCATCGGCTACCCGTTCGCCTTTATCCTGGCGCGCCTGCCGGAGAAAGTGCGGCCGCTGCTGCTGTTCCTGCTGATCGTGCCTTTCTGGACCAATTCACTGATCCGCATCTACGGCCTGAAACTGTTCCTGAGCACCCGCGGCTATTTAAACGACTTCCTGCTGGGGTTAGGCATCATTGATAAGCCGCTGCGGATTATGTACACCTCTGAAGCGGTGATCCTGGGGCTTATCTATATTCTGCTGCCGTTTATGGTTATGCCGCTCTATTCCAGCATCGAGAAGCTGGATAAATCCTGCCTGGAAGCCGCACGCGATCTGGGCGCCAACAAGCTGCAGACCTTTATCCGCATTATCGTGCCGCTGACCATGCCGGGCATTATCGCCGGTTGTCTGCTGGTGTTGCTGCCGGCCATGGGCCTGTTCTATGTGGCGGATCTGATGGGCGGCGCCAAAAATCTGCTGATCGGCAACATCATCAAGAGCCAGTTCCTTAACATCCGCGACTGGCCGTTTGGGGCCGCAACCAGCATCACGCTGACGCTGGTTATGGGGTTACTGCTGCTGGTGTATTATCGCGCGGCTAAGCTGCTGAACAAGAAGGTGGAACTGGAATGATCGGGCGCCTGCTACGCGGTGGTTTTATGACCATCATTTATGCTTATTTGTATATCCCGATCGTGATCCTGATCGTCAACTCGTTCAACGCGTCACGCTTCGGCATTACTTGGCAAGGGTTTACCACCAGTTGGTACAGCACGCTGATGAACAACGACAGTTTGCTGCAGGCTGCCGGCCATTCGCTGACCATGGCGGTGCTTTCCGCCACCTTCGCCACGCTGATCGGTTCGCTGACCGCGGTGGCGCTTTACCGCTACCGTTTCCGCGGCAAACCGTTCGTCAGCGGCATGCTGTTTGTGGTGATGATGTCGCCGGATATCGTGATGGCGATTTCCCTGCTGGTGCTGTTCATGCTGCTGGGCATTTCGCTGGGCTTCTGGTCGCTGCTGTTCTCGCACATCACTTTTTGCCTGCCGTTTGTGGTGGTCACCGTGTATTCACGGCTGAAGGGCTTCGACGTGAAAATGCTGGAAGCCGCACGCGATCTGGGCGCGGGCGAGTTCACCATCCTGCGAAAAATCATTCTGCCGTTGGCGATGCCGGCCGTGGCGGCAGGCTGGTTACTGAGCTTCACCCTGTCGATGGACGACGTGGTTGTTTCGTCGTTCGTCACCGGGCCAAGCTACGAAATCCTGCCGTTGAAGATCTATTCTATGGTGAAGGTCGGCGTCTCGCCGGAGGTGAACGCACTGGCGACCATCCTGCTGATACTGTCGCTGGCGCTGGTGTTGGCCAGCCAGTTAATCATGCGCGATCGCACCGCCAGGGCGGCCTGAACCACAAAGGCGCAGCGATGATCGCTGCGCCTGTTTCTTTACCGCGCCACCATTTCCTCCCCCCTGCACATCCTGTTGGTTTATCTGCTAAGCATCGGCCTCAACCGGCTTTACCCTCTACGGCGCGCCACCTATAATGGCCGCTCTCTGGGGTGTGGCACACCGCTTCACAGCGAAATGCCGCACCGTAATACGCGCACCATAACTGCTGAAGGAAACGCTGGATGAAAAAGTGGTCACATCTGCTCGCAGCCGGGATGATGGCACTGAGCATTTGCTCTGCAAATGCCGCTGATGACGGCAAAACCCTCTATTTCTACAACTGGACGGAGTACGTACCGCCGGGCTTGCTTGACCAGTTCACCAAAGAAACGGGTATCAAGGTGATCTATTCCACCTATGAATCCAACGAAAGCATGTATGCCAAGCTGAAAACGTATAAAGACGGCGCGTATGATCTGGTGGTGCCATCCACCTATTTTATCGCCAAAATGCGCAATGAAGGCATGCTGCAAAAGATCGACAAGAGCAAACTAAGCCACTTCAAAGATTTGGATCCCAACCTGCTTAACAAGCCATTCGATCCGAATAACGATTACTCCATCCCGTATATCTGGGGCGCCACCGCTATCGGCATCAACAGCGATGCCATCGATCCGAAAACCGTCACCGGTTGGGCCGATTTCTGGAAGCCAGAATATAAGCACAGCCTGCTGCTGACCGACGATGCGCGCGAAGTCTTCCAGATTGCGCTGCGCAAGCTCGGCTATTCCGGCAACACCACCAACCCGCAAGAGATTGAAGCCGCCTATAACGAGCTGCAAAAGCTGATGCCCAACGTCGTGGCGTTCAACTCCGATAACCCGGGCAACCCGTTTATGGAGGGGGAAGTCAACCTCGGCATGATCTGGAACGGCTCCGCGTACGTTGCGCGCCAGGCCGGCACGCCGCTGGAGGTGGTTTGGCCGAAGGAAGGCGGGATCTTCTGGATGGACAGCCTGGCCATCCCGGCCAATGCCAAAAACGTGGAAGGCGCGCTGAAGCTGATTGATTTCCTGCTGCGCCCGGAAATTGCCGTGCAGGTAGCCAAAACCATCGGTTACCCCACGCCGAATCTAACCGCACGAAAGCTGTTGCCGAAAGAGATTGCCGAAGATCCGTCGCTGTACCCGGATGAAGCAACCATCAAAAACGGCGAATGGCAGAACGACGTCGGCAGCGCCAGCACGCTGTATGAAACCTACTTCCAGAAGCTGAAAGCCGGGCGTTAAGCACCCCGTCCCCCTCTCTGCGGGAGAGGGGGATCATTTCCCCCTTCCCCGGCATCGTACCGCTTAGGGTATATCTGCCCGCTCGATTTTACCCACCAGGAATTTATGCACGAACTTCGGCACCACTTCGCTGGCCGGGCCGTAGTGTTTCTCTTCAAACTGGCTTTCAACCTGGCTGGGCTCCAGGTTCAACTCCATGGTATAGGCCCCACCGAGGCGCGCCTCATGCACAAAGCCGGCTGCCGGATACACATGGCCGGAGGTGCCAATGGCGATGAAAAAGTCGGCCTTCGCCAGCGCGTGATAAATATCGTCCATCCGTAACGGCATTTCGCCAAACCAAACGATATGCGGCCGCAGCGGCGCCGGGAATTGGCAGCAGTGGCAGCGATCGTCCACGCTAAGATCGCCCGGCCAGTCAAACACCTGGCCGGAACGGGTACAGCGCACCTTCAACAGTTCGCCATGCATATGCACAACGCGGCGGCTACCCGCACGCTCATGCAGATTGTCGATATTCTGGGTTACCAGCAGGAAGTTATCCCCCAGCCACTCTTCCAGATCCGCCAGCGCGCGGTGGGCGGCATTAGGCGCAATGCCCGGCTCCTGTAGCTGGCGGCGCCGGGCATTGTAAAATGCCTGCACCAGCGCGGGATTGCGCTGATAACCTTCCGGCGTGGCGACATCTTCTACCCGGTGCTCTTCCCACAGCCCATCGGCGGCACGGAAGGTGCGAATCCCGGATTCAGCAGAAATCCCGGCACCGGTCAGCACCACCACAAACGGCTTTTTCAGCTCTGCCGCCGCCATGGTGTCTCGGTGAAAAATACGCGATCGCTCGCGTTGGTGCAGCATGTGTTTGCTTTTACGAAATCGGCACAGCCGATGGCGAATGCGCATAGCCTCTCCTTATCTAATTCTATCCACTACATTGAGGAATGCAGCCCCACGGACACCGCCTGCGTCGCCATACCGTGCTTTTTCAATGCGGGGTAGTTTGGCCACGCGCAGCAAATGCGCCGGTAGGCGTTGTGGCAACGCCTGATAAATGGTTGAAAAATTCGACAGCCCACCGCCGATCACCACCAGATGCGGGTCAATAATCGTCAACAGGTTGCCCAGGCACACCGCCAGCACGTCCAGAAAGCGCTCGACATGCGCCACCGCCTGCGGCTCGCCGGCCTGATAATGCGCGATGATCTGCGTGGCCGGCAGCGCCTGCTGGTAAAAATGCGCATACAGCCACTCAAACCCACGCCCAGAAATATAATTTTCGATGCAGCCTCGCTGCCCGCAGCCACAGGCCACCAGAGGAATATCGCGGCCCAGCACCGCCAGTGCGTCTACCGGCAGCCGAAAGTGGCCAAATTCGCCGGTGACGAAATTGCGCCCGGAAACCACCTTGCCGTCCACCACCAGCCCGCCGCCCACGCCGGTGCCAAGAATAATGCCCAGCACCATCGGATAGCGACGAAACTCTTCATCCCAGGCTTCGGACAGTGCAAAACAGTTCGCGTCGTTATCAATACGCACTTCGCGGCCGATCCGCGCGGCCAGATCGCGCGGCAGCGCCTGGCCCATGGCCGCGGGCACATTGGCGGTAAACAGGGTGCCGTCATCAGCATTGGGCAAACCGGGGATACCGATGCCCACCATGCCCTGCTCGCCGCACATGGCATCGGCCTCAAAGGTTAGATCGCACAGGGTCGTCAACAGTTGCTGATAATCGTCACGCGGCGTCGGCACCCGCTTCTGCCACACACGCTGTAGCCTGGCATCAAAGACCCCCAGTTCAATCTTGGTGCCGCCCATATCGAAACCGTAGTACATAACCTTACCCCAGGCCAGATCCCCAGCGCCGCCGGCAGATGGGGGAATAAAAATGGGGCCGCATTGCTGAAGCCCCGTTTTAGCATTACTGCCCGCTTAACACGCGCGCCGGATCGATCCGGCTGGCTCGCCTGGCCGGATACCAACTGGCCAGCAGGCTCAGCACGATGGAGGTCGCCAACACGCTGGCAACATCCAGCCAGCGCAGCTCGGAAGGCAGGAAGTCGATAAAATAGATATCGCCGGACAGGAATGCATGCCCGATCATCTTTTCTATCGCCTTAATGATATTCGTCAGTTGCAGGGAGGCAATGACGCCAACCACCACGCCGCTGAGGCTGCCTACCAACCCGGCCAGCAAACCGTACCAGATAAAAATGGCGCGAATAAAGCCGTCTTTCGCCCCCAGCGTACGCAACACCGCAATGTCGCTGCTTTTATCCTTCACCGCCATCACCAGGGTAGAGACGATATTGAAGCAGGCGACGCCGATCACCAACACCATCGCCAGATACATAATGGCGCGGATCATCTGGATATCGCGGTACATATAGCCATAGGTGCCAATCCAGCTTTTGATATACACATAGGCGTTGGTCACCTCGCCCGCATCGCGCACCAGCTTATTGGCGGCAAACACGTCGTTGACCTTAATAGCGATGCCGCTCACATCGTCACCCATTGCCAGATACTGCTGCGCATCGGCCAGCGGCACCATCGCCAGGCTATGATCCAGTTGCCCGCTCAGTTGCAAAATACCGGTGACGTGCAAACGGATGCGTTTTGGCTGCAACAGCTTCATCTGCGGATCGCTATTGGGGATCATCACCGTCACGTAGGCGCCTTCCTTAACGCCCAAGGCATCGGCAACGCCTTTCCCCAGGATCACCTGCTGCTCGCCACTGTTAAAGCGGCGCCAGGCATCGCCCTGCACATACTTCGGCAACGCGCTCAGGCGGCTTTCCTGCTGCGGGTCAACGCCTTTGACCTGCACCGCACGCAGTTGGGCGCCGTTTTCCAACAGGCCGGTAAAGTTGATGTAAGGCGCCGCGGCGGCAATGCCCGGCACCTTTTCCACCCGCTGCAGCACCTGCTGCCAGCCGGCCAACGGCGGTTTAACCGGCATGATTTCGCCGTGGGGCACCACCGCCAGCACACGGTTGTTCAACTCGCGCTCAAAGCCGTTCATGGCGCTCAGCCCGACGATCAGCACCGCCACGCCCAGCGCAATGCCAACGGTGGATATCACTGAAATCAGCGAAACCATGCCGCCGCGCCGACGGCCGCGGCTAAAGCGCAGCGCGGCCAGCAGTGAAAGGGGCAAACCGGCCATTACTCAGCCCCCAACAGGGTCAGTTGCGCTTGCAGGTGGCCGTCGCGCATTTCCAACTGCCGGCTAAGGCGTTTTGCCAACTGCAGATCGTGCGTCACCACCAGGAAGGCGGTGCCCTGGCGAACGTTAAGTTCGCCAAGCAGATCAAAAATGCTGTCGGCAGTACGCTGGTCAAGGTTACCGGTTGGCTCATCCGCCAGCACCAGCGCAGGGTTATTGACCAACGCCCTGGCGATAGCCACACGCTGGCGCTCGCCGCCGGAAAGCTCCGATGGGCGGTGTGCGCTGCGTTTATCCAGCCCGACGGCCGCCAGCATCTCCTGCGCTTTTTCCTGCGCCTGCGCCGGCTTCACGCCACCAATCAGCAACGGCATGGCGGTGTTTTCCAGCGCGGTGAAATCGGGCAGCAAATGGTGGAACTGATAGATAAAGCCCAGATCGCGGTTGCGCAGCTCGGCCCTGGCGGCGGAAGAGAGTTTGTTCAGCACCTGCCCTTTAAAAATCACCTCGCCGGAGGTGGGCGAATCCAGCCCGCCCAGCAGGTGCAGCAGCGTACTCTTACCGGAACCCGAGCTGCCGACAATCGCCATCATCTCACCCGGCTGCATGGCAAAACTGACGTTGCGCAGCACAGAAGTTTGCAGATTGCCTTCCTGATAGGTCTTGCTCAGGTTGTCACACTGCAGCAAAAGATGGTCACTCATAACGTAAAGCCTCAGCGGGTTGTACGGCGGCAGCGCGCCATGAAGGGTAAAGCGTAGACAGCAAGGATATCGCCATCGCCGATACGGCGATGACGGCCACCTGCAACGGGTTCACCGCCACCGGCAGCGACGCACCGTCAACCAGGATGCCGAGCACCGGTATCAGCGTATTCAGGTTACAGGCCAATAGCACGCCAAGCGCCGTACCAAGCAGCGAGCCGATAATCCCGGCGCTGGCCCCCTGGGTCATGAACACCGCCATGATTTGACGCCGCGTCAGCCCCAGGGTTTGTAAAATGGCGACCTCGCCCTGTTTTTCCATCACCAGTAGGCCAAGCGACGTAATAATATTGAAGGCGGCCACGGCCACGATCAGGCTCAGCAGCAGCCCCATCATGTTTTTTTCCATGCTCACCGCCTGGAACAACTCGCCTTTACGCTCGCGCCAATCTTGCCACTTCGCGCCCTGCGGCAACGTTTGCTGGCTCAGGACATCGACAGACAACGGCTGTTGCAGGAACAGACGCCAGCCGGTAATACTGCCGGCCGGGTAACGCATCAGGCGCGATGCATCCTGTTGGTTGACCAGCAGTTGATAGCCGTCCACTTCGCTGTTGGCGTGGAAGGTGCCAACCACGGTGAACAGCCGCTGGCTCGGTATACGCCCCATCGGGGTAAACTGGCTGGCGCTCGGCACCATCAGGCGCAGCTGTTCACCGCGTTTGATACCCAGTTGATCGGCCAACTGTTCGCCAATGATGATATTGTACTGGCCGGGCTGCAGCTGTTGCTGCTTCACGTTGACCAGATAGGGCGTGAGCGGATCCGGTTCGTCCGGGTTGATGCCCAACATCACGCCGACCGCCACGCTATGGGCGCTTTGCAGCACCACATCGCCGGTGGTCAACGGCGCAATGCGGGTGACGCCCTGCAAATTTTGCAGGCTGGCGGCGGGGAACCGTTGCGGATCGATCGCCCCCTGCGGGCTGGTGATTAACGCCTGCGGCATCAGGCCCAGAATATTGCTTTCCAGATCCTTTTCGAAACCGTTCATCACCGACAGCACGGTGACTAACGCCATCACACCCAGCGTAATGCCGATGGTGGACAGCCAGGAGACAAACCGCCCAAAGCGGTCTGAGGCTCGCCCACGCATGTAGCGCAGGCCAATGAATAACGCGACTGGTTGATACATGAAATCCGTTTTGTTGCCGTAGCTTAAGCAAAGTGACTAAGGATAATAAAGGCTGCGCCTGCTTTAGGGAACCACTCAGCCGGTTTTATTCTTTCCGGGTGCGTCTCACCTTTACAGATTGTAAACCAGCGCGTGGCGACATGTTGGATAATCGCCGCGCCCTACCCGCCCCCCATGATTAAATTGATTAAATAATGCCCGCAAGGTGCAGCCAATGGCGTTTTGCCTATGTCAGTTTATTAGCCAGTGGGCTAGTATAGCCACAGTTAACGCCCCTGAATCCATGCCGGGCAAACCGGGTTTTGTGGTTTCCACCGCTGTGCACCGCGGTGAGAACCGAATCACTGTGACCATATATACCCAAAATAATTCGAGTTGCAGGAAGGCGGCAACGCAGCGAATCCCCAGGAGCTTACTGGAGTAAGTGACTGGGGTGAGCGACAAATCTGCCAGGAGCAGATTTGAACGCTGTTAGCAGCGGTCCCGAAGGGGCGAGGCCCAGGGACGGGCCGAGTAACCAAGCCAACACACCTGCAGCTTGAAGAATGAAGGGTATAAATTGATTAAAGAAAACTGAATGAGCACTTCTGACAATCACAGCCGTTCCCAATCCTCCTCATCCCGTTATTCCCTGCCAGAACGCGCGGGCGATGTGCGCCAATTGGGGCAACTGACGGGGGCGGCCTGCGCGGTGGAATGCGCCGAGATCGTCGAGCGCCATAACGGGCCGGTGTTGCTGATCGCCCCGGATATGCAAAATGCCCTGCGGCTGCGCGATGAGATCCAGCAGTTCACCGATCAGTTGGTGACCACCTTGCCGGACTGGGAAACGCTGCCTTATGACAGCTTCTCCCCGCACCAGGAAATTATCTCCGCGCGCCTCTCCAGCCTGTATCACTTGCCCACCATGGCGCGCGGCGTGATCATTTTGCCGGTGAACACGCTGATGCAGCGCGTCTGCCCCCATGAATTCCTGCATGGCCATGCGCTGGTGATGAAAAAGGGCCAGCGCCTGTCACGCGATAAACTGCGGGCGCAGTTGGAACAGGCCGGCTACCGCAGCGTTGATCAGGTGATGGAGCACGGTGAGTTCGCCACCCGCGGCGCCCTGCTCGATCTCTACCCAATGGGCAGCGAAGAACCTTACCGCATCGATTTCTTCGACGACGAGATCGACAGCCTGCGCATTTTCGACGTCGACAGCCAACGCACGCTCAGTGAAGTCGAGGCGATCAACCTGCTGCCGGCGCATGAGTTCCCGACCGATAAAAACGCCATTGAGCTGTTCCGTAGCCAGTGGCGCGAACAGTTTGAAGTGCGGCGCGACGCCGAACACATTTACCAGCAGGTCAGCAAAGGCACCTGGCCGGCCGGCATTGAATACTGGCAGCCGCTGTTTTTCAGCCAGGAATTGCCTTCCCTGTTCAGCTATCTGCCGGCCAACACGCTGCTTGTGAACACCGGCAATCTGCAAAGCGCCGCCGATCGCTTCTGGCTGGATGTCAAAAGCCGCTATGAAAGCCGCCGGGTTGATCCCATGCGCCCGCTGTTGCCGCCGGAAAGCCTGTGGCTGCGCGTGGATGCCCTGTTTGCCGAATTAAAAGCCTGGCCGCGCATGGAGCTGAAAACCGACACCCTGCCCGCCAGGGCCGGCAATACCAACCTGGATTACCGGCCGCTGCCGGATCTGGCGGTGCAGGCACAACAGAAATCACCGCTGGACAACCTGCGCCGCTTTATCGAAAGCTTTGACGGCAGCGTTATTTTCTCGGTGGAAAGCGAAGGACGGCGTGAAACGCTACAGGACATGCTCGGCCGCATCAAGCTGGCGCCAAGCCTGCTCACCCGGCTCGATCAGGCAGAAGCGCCAGGGCGTTATATGATGATTGGCGCCGCCGAACACGGCTTCCTGGACGGCCTCCGCAACCGGGCGCTGATCTGCGAAAGCAATCTGCTGGGCGAACGCGTTAGCCGGCGGCGGCAGGATAACCGCCGCACCATCAATACCGACATACTGATCCGCAACTTGGCGGAGTTGCACTCCGGCCAGCCGGTGGTGCACCTGGAGCACGGCGTGGGCCGCTACGTGGGCCTCACCACGCTGGAAGCCGGCGGCATCAAAGCCGAATACCTGATCCTCGCCTATGCCGGCGACGACAAGCTGTATGTGCCGGTATCTTCGCTGCACCTGATTAGCCGCTATGCCGGCGGCGCAGACGAAAATGCCCCGCTGCATAAGCTGGGCGGCGATGCCTGGTCACGCGCGCGCCAGAAAGCGGCCGAGAAAGTGCGTGACGTGGCCGCCGAGCTGCTGGACATCTACGCGCTGCGCGCCGCCAAGAGTGGCTATGCCTTCAAGCACAACCGCGAACAGTATCAACTTTTCTGCCAAAGCTTCCCGTTTGAAACCACGCCGGATCAGCAGCAGGCGATCAACGCGGTGCTAAGTGATATGTGCCAGCCGCTGGCGATGGATCGCCTGGTGTGCGGCGACGTCGGCTTCGGCAAAACCGAAGTGGCGATGCGCGCCGCCTTTCTGGCGGTGGAAAACGGCAAGCAGGTGGCGGTGCTGGTGCCCACCACCCTGCTGGCGCAGCAGCACTTTGACAATTTCCGCGATCGCTTCGCCACCTGGCCGATCCGCATTGAAATGATGTCACGCTTTCGCAGCGCCAAAGAGCAGCAACAGGTGCTGGACAGCGCGGCCGAAGGCAAGGTGGATATCATTATCGGCACCCACAAGCTGCTGCAAAGCGATCTGCGCTGGAAAGACCTTGGCCTGCTGATCGTTGATGAAGAGCACCGTTTTGGCGTGCGCCACAAAGAGCGCATCAAGGCCATGCGTGCCGATGTCGATATCCTGACGCTGACCGCCACCCCCATTCCGCGCACCTTGAATATGGCGATGAGCGGCATGCGTGATTTGTCGATTATCGCCACCCCACCGGCGCGCCGGCTGGCGGTGAAAACCTTTGTCCGTGAGTACGATAACCTGCTGGTGCGTGAATCCATCCTGCGTGAGGTGCTGCGCGGCGGGCAGGTTTACTACTTGTACAATGACGTAGAAAACATCGAAAAGGCGGCACAGCGCCTGGCGGAGCTGGTGCCGGAAGCGCGCGTCGCCATTGGCCACGGCCAGATGCGCGAACGCGATCTGGAGCGGGTGATGAATGATTTTCACCACCAGCGCTTCAACGTGTTGGTTTGCACCACCATTATTGAAACCGGCATCGATATCCCCAGCGCCAATACTATTATCATCGAGCGGGCCGATCGTTTCGGGCTGGCGCAACTGCACCAGCTGCGCGGCCGCGTTGGGCGCTCGCACCACCAGGCCTATGCCTACCTGCTAACGCCGAACCCGAAAGCGATGAGCGCCGATGCCCACAAGCGGCTGGAAGCCATCGCGTCGCTGGAGGATCTGGGCGCCGGCTTTGCGCTGGCAACGCACGATCTGGAAATTCGCGGCGCCGGTGAACTGCTGGGCGAGGATCAAAGCGGCCAGATGACGACCATCGGTTTCTCGTTGTATATGGATCTGTTGGAAAGCGCGGTTGATGCGCTGAAAAACGGCCGTGAACCTTCGCTTGAAGATCTCACCAGCAGCCAGGCCGAAGTGGAAATGCGCATGCCGGCGCTGCTGCCGGACGACTTTATCCCGGACGTCAGCACCCGCCTTTCATTCTATAAACGCATTGCCAGCGCCAAAAACCAGGATGAGCTGGAAGAACTGAAGGTGGAATTAATCGATCGCTTCGGCGTGCTACCGGATGCGGCGCGCAATCTGCTGCACAGCGCGGCACTGCGCCAACAGGCGTTAGCGCTGGGTATCAAGCGGATTGAAGGCAACGAACGCGGCGGCTTTATTGAGTTCGGCGAGAAAAATCGGGTTGATCCGGCTTATCTGATCGGCCTGTTGCAAAGCAAACCGCAGGTCTACCGGCTGGATGGCCCCGCCAAACTGAAATTCATGCTGGATCTCAGCGACCGGGCAAAACGAATGAAGTTTGTTAGCGAACTGCTGGCCTCGTTCCACGCGCATACCTTAGCGCTGGCCAGCTAGCTGCGGTTACAACGCCAACGGGCATGGGTTTTCCCCATGCCCGTTTTTTTGCGCTTTGGCTAACGCAATCACGCCTTATTGTCGTCGCTACGGTTCAGCACCAACTGGCCGCTTCGATCCAGCGGGATCTGGGTGCCCGGATCGTGATCCATGCGAATCTTGCCCTGCTGATCGCCAATTTTGTAGGTCACGTCATAGCCCAACATTTTCTGGGTTTTGTCGTAGACCGTTTTACAGCGCTGCTGCACGCTGGAGGTGGTGTCGTTGTTCTGCAACGAACCCTGGATCTGGTTACCGGCGTAACCGCCGCCTAATGCGCCCACCACGGTCGCGACGTCGCGGCCGCGGCCACCGCCGAACTGATGACCAATCACCCCACCGGCTACCGCGCCCAATACCGAACCGGCAATGCGGTTTTCATCCTGCACCGGCGCACGGTGCGTCACCGTCACATTGCGGCATTCCTGACGCGGCGTCTTGATGGTTTCTTTGATCGGTGTGGCGGACAATACCTGAGCATATTGAGGACCAGAAGAAAAAACATCCAGGCTGGCAACCGCAGCAATCCCCAGAGCAGCTGCAATACCAATCCCGATACCGGCTAACATTGACTTGTTCACAGGAAATCCTCCTGAAAGTATTACCACGCATTTTCACCAGGCGTTCTGCAATGGTGCGCCGCGCTTATTATTTTGCGCATAGGCGGCACACAGAGCCCTGGTTAGCGGCGTGCGCGACTCGCCGTCTGTAAACAGAGTGAAGTCTGCACAAGGAACCCCAGGCCCGCAATAAGACGAGTTCACCAAAAATGCGGGAAATTACGCCCCGCGCAGGCATTTAGGATGATTCTTAAGACCATTGCCCAGGATAATGGCATTTTATCCTGTGTTTAAATCAATTACACACAGATCCCATGGGCATCATAGCGGCGAAAAAAAACCCATGCTGCATAGGCATGGGTTTTCTGTTGGCGGCAATGCCGCACGCAGTGGATCAGTGCATTTTCAGGCGCGGGCGGATCACGCGGTTGATACCGCCCACCAGCATCATCAGGCCGGTTTTGATATAGCCGTGCAGCGCAACCTGGTGCATACGATACAGTGAAATGTACACAAAGCGCGCGATGCGCCCTTCCACCATCATCGAGCCACGCATCAGGTTACCCATCAGGCTGCCCACGGTGCTAAAGCGCGACAGCGAAACCAGCGAGCCGTGGTCTTTATACACGTAGGATTTCAGCGCCTGGCCGTTCAGCAGCGCCAGGATATTGCTGTAACAGCGCGAAGCCATCTGGTGCGCGGACTGCGCACGCGGTGGCACAAAGCCCCCTTCCGGTTTCGGGCAGGAAGCGCAGTCACCGATGGCGAAGATGTTCGGATCGCGCGTGGTTTGCAGCGTGGGTTCCACCACCAGTTGGTTGATGCGGTTGGTTTCCAACCCGCCGATGTCTTTCATGAAGTCCGGCGCTTTGATCCCGGCCGCCCAAACCATCAGATCGGCATCGATAAATTCACCACCTTTGGTGTTCAGGCCGTTGGCATCGGCGCTGGTGACCATGGTGCCGGTCAGCACGCGCACGCCCAGCTTGACCAGTTCCTGGTGAGCCGCAGCAGAAATACGCGGCGGCAGCGCAGGCAGAATACGCTCGCCGGCTTCCACCAGCGTGACATTCAGCGAGCTGTTGTCCAGCCCTTGATAGCCATAGCTGTGCAACTGTTTGACCGCATTGTGCAGTTCTGCTGAAAGCTCCACGCCGGTGGCGCCGCCGCCGACGATGGCAATGTTGATTTTTTCGCCTTTCTCCGGCTGGGCGGAGAATTTCAGGAACAGATTAAGCATTTCGTTATGGAAACGACGCGCTTGATGCGGGTTGTCGAGGAAGATGCAGTGATCTTTTACGCCCGGCGTGCCGAAATCATTCGAAGTGCTGCCAAGCGCCATCACCAGGATGTCGTAAGGCAATTCACGATCGGGCACCAGCTCTTCGCCGCTTTCATCACAGATTTGCGCCAGGTGCACCGTCTGCTTTTCACGATCGATATTCGTCATGGAGCCGAGTTGGAAGCAAAAATGATGGTTGCGCGCGTGAGCAAGGTAGTTCAGCGCATCCACACCGTCATCGAGCGACCCCGTTGCCACTTCGTGCAGCAGCGGTTTCCACAGGTGGCTATGGTTGCGATCCACCAGCGTAATCTCAGCCTTGTTACTGCGGCCGAGCTTGTGCCCCAGGCTGGTTGCCAGTTCCAAACCGCCGGCACCGCCGCCCACAATAACGATTTTTTTCTTTGCCGTTGTCAAAATAACCCCCTAAATGTGAACCATTTGTTATCCAAGGGTAAACAAATAATATCCTTAGAATACATAGGGTTCGCGTAAAATAATCCTGCTATTGGAGCAAGAATAACATGTGGGGTTATTTGGTCATACCAAAATTGATGTGCATCAATTTTTTTTGGTTAAAGGCTGGACAATGAAAAATTTCAGTGCCGGATATTCAAATAGTTAGCGCCAGATCACTTTTTTCAATATTTGTGCTGGCACGCAACGTTTTCGTCTGAACGACCATTCTGCCCGCCGCGCTTGCCGGTGGAGTGCAGGCATTATGGCCGCCGAATTAGTTAAAAACTTGTTAATCTGCGGTCTTGAATGCCTTAATGCGTTGCAGATGCGGCGAGATATTTTTAAATTTATGCGTCTGCTGCTCATCCCACAGGATTTCATAATACTTGTGCAACAGCGCGGCTGAACGTTGATTATCCAGAATTTCATCATGACGCGAAAGCACGACCAGGCAGCGATCGCGGTTTCTTTCGCGAAAATCACTCACACACTTGGTGGCGATATCCCGATATTCTTCCGGACGATCGATTTTGCCATGCATGTGTTCTTCCGGATACAGGTTGGGGTTGAACATTACCTGCCGGATACCGCACAAAAAACCGATGCGCTCGGCCCAAAAGCCCCCCAGGCCGACGCCGCAGATCAACGGTTGGCTATCCTCACCCTGCTGAACCGCCTTATCCACTTCTTTCAGCAGATACTGCATGTCGTGCCGTGGGTGCAACGTACTGTAGCTGATCAAACGCACATCCGGATCGAGAAACTGCAACTGCAGCACCTTTTCGTGGTTACCTGGGCTGCTGGAATCGAAACCATGCAAATAAATAATCATCTGGGAACCTCCTTGCAAAGGGGCACGGCCATGCCCCACGTTCACGCAATGCTAAAGCTTATGAAGCCGGCCCGCCCGCATGCTGTTTGCTCTCTTCCCAACGCTGGCTTAGGGCGCTCAGCGTTTGGTGAGCCTGCTGCCAACGTGCGGAATCCAACAGCGCCTGCCGGGTAAACCGCCCACGATGATATAACCGCTGCAGCTTTTCAACTTTGACCGGGGACAGGTTATCAAGCACGCTTACCGCACCGGCGCGGTTGTTGCACACCAGAATCATATCGCAGCCGGCATCCAGCGCGGCCTGGCCGCGTTCAGCATAGCTGCCCATGATCGCCGCCCCTTCCATGGACAAATCATCAGAGAAAATGATGCCGCCAAAGCCCAGCTCATCGCGCAGGATCTGCCGCAGCCAATACGGCGAGCAGCTCGCCGGCAGCGGATCGGCTTCAGTATAGATGACGTGCGCAGGCATGACGGCATCCAGCAGTTGGCGCTGAATAAGCTCACGAAAAATCGCCATATCATGGTGACGAATCTCCGCCAACGGCCGCGGATCGCGCGGCGTTTCCTTATGCGAATCCGCGCTAACAGCACCGTGGCCCGGGAAGTGCTTGCCCGTGGTGCTCATACCGGCGCTGTGCATGCCCTGAATGAAACGCTCGGCCAGCGCCAGCGCGTGCTGCGGATCGCTATGGAAAGAGCGTTCGCCAATCGCCGCGCTAATATGACCAATATCCAGCACCGGCGCGAAACTGATATCAATATCCTGGGCGATCATCTCTGCGGCCATCAACCAGCCCGCTTCCTGCGCCAGGCGGCCCGCTTCGGGCATGTCGTTCAGGGCGGCAAAAGACTGCATCGCCGGCAGGCGGGTGAACCCTTCACGGAAACGCTGCACGCGGCCGCCTTCCTGATCCACCGCTACCACCAGCCGCTCGCGCGAAGCGGCGCGGATCTGCCGCACCAGCTCGCGCAGTTGTTCTGCGTTATAAAAATTGCGGGTAAACAGGATCAGCCCGCCAACCGATGGGTGCTGTAAAATTTCACGTTCTTCCGCATCCAGCTCATAGCTGGCGACGTCTAGCATTACTGGGCCCACGGCCACCTCACTTCATTATTACGATCAAGGCTATGATAAACAAAAACGCTGGCGCTGCGCCGCGCTCCAGTGCAAAAAGGCGCGATCGCCACTCTGCTGCCAGCGGACTTCAAACCACAACAGCATCAGGTATTCAACCCACGGCTGCCAGCGGCGGATCTGCTGGCGCAGCTGCGCCGGCGGGTAGCCGTGCGCATAGTGCTGCAGAAAGCGTTGCTGGCGCTCCGGCGACCAGCGGTTACCGTAAAACAGCGCCGCCAACTCCAGCGCGATATCGCCATCGGCGGCGTATTCCCAATCAATCAGGCGCAGCCGTTCGCCATCCAGCACCAGGTTGCCGGGATGAATATCCATATGCAGCGGCGCCAGGTGCAGCGGCCGCGGCGGCCGGGCGTGCAGGAAATGCTGCTGCAAACGCAACCAGGCTGGCGTAACGCGGCGGCGATCGACAAACTGCCAGTAACGGGCAAATTGTTGTTGTAAATTAAGGTGATAGCCGCAGAGCGGGCGGTGATGCAACTGCGCAATACCGGCGGCCAGGCGGCCATTATCCGCCAACTGTGCAAACTGCGCCTCAGTGACAACGTCACCAGACAGCCATTCCACCACCAACCAACGATGATTTTGCGCCATTACCCTTGGCCCAAGACCGCTGCCACAGCGGCGCAGCACATTGGCCTCGCGGCGGCGGTTCACGCCAAATGCCGTATTGGCCGCCCGTTCCCGGCGGGCCAGCAGTTGAACCCCCTCGCCGCTAATCCGCCAGCTTTCACCGCTCAGCCCGGCTACCGGGCTGAAACGACAACCGGCGGTTTTCACCGCCGGCAGTTGGGATTGAAGCAGGTGCTGCAACTCAGCTTCAGTTTTTAACGGTGCCATTGCCCGACCAGACAATTTCACCGGTCTGCACCAGCATCAGCTGCATATCCAACGTCGGCGCTTTGACATCGCCGCTGGCGTCCGTATACAGCACATACTGCGCTTTCACAATACGTGCCAGGCCAATGGCCTTGCTGCGCGACCCCAGGCTGTCATCCACTGATAGCCCAAGCGTTTGCTTGGCAGCGGCCAGTTGGCTGTCCGGCACAACGCTGAAGGTCGAGTTAGCTGCCAGCGCCTTATGCAAAGCGGCAGTCGCTTTACCGGTCGGCAATGCGCCGTTGGTGTTGTTTTTCACGCTATCCAGCAACAGAACGCTGCCGGATTGCACGCCGTCCGCCTGCAGCATTTGGTTAACCAGCGGCTGAACGCTGCCCAGCCAATCGAGCTGCTGGATTTTGGGCGGCTGCGGCACCGGTTGGGTGGTGGGCGGCTGCGGTTGCTCCGGCGGCGGCGTTGGCTGGACCGGCTCAATCGGCGCCGGCTCTTGTTGCTGCGCGGGAGGCTGTAGCTGACAACCGCTTAATATCAAGGCAGCCACCGCTACCGATAAATACTTTTTCATCATCCCTCTCCACTGAAAATAAGGCGCTTACAAGAGTAGATACAGCCGGACGCGTTTAGCATCCAGATTGCCGTTGATGGAGTACACCTCGGCGTTCGAATTGGGCGCAACAGTAATTTCACGCATTTTTTCAACGGGCAGGATATCCAATCCCTGGGCGTCATACCAATAAAAACGGTAGTGCAGCGTCACCGGGGTTGGCTGGCTGTTAGTGAGCACCGAGGTGGCCATCACGCGCCCAGAGGCGTCTTTGATCGTTGGCCGGCTGGCAAAAATCCCGGCGACCATGACGGAAGAATCCATCACCACCGTTTGCCGCTCATTAAGTGCGATCGCCGCCGGGTGGCTGCAACCGTTAAGCAGCATAACCGGCATCGCCAGAGCGATGAGCCACGGCTTACGGTTGAAAAGACGCCGTAGGTTTTTCATCAGCGCGCCAACAGTGGGCCAAGCGCGCGGCCGCCGACCAGGTGCATATGGATGTGGTAGACCTCTTGCCCGGCGTGGCGGTTGCAGTTGATGATCAGGCGGTAGCCGTCCTCGGCAATGCCTTCCTGTTCGGCAATTTTTGCCGCGGCGGTGATCATCCGCCCCAGTGCGGCCTCATGTTCGGCTGTTACATGGTTAACGGTTGGGATCAACACGTTTGGCACGATCAGAATGTGGGTCGGCGCCTGGGGGGAGATGTCGCGGAAAGCGGTAACCAGTTCATCCTGATAGACTACGTCAGCAGGGATCTCGCGGCGGATAATTTTACTGAAAATCGTTTCTTCGGCCATCTGGCGTTCCTTATGATTGATAAAGAAGACACATGCAGTATGAGTGACAAATTCTCCCGTTTTCAACCTGATTGCGCATTTCCCGCGTTGAATGGTGCCAAATCGCACAGTTAGCGCCCATGCCGGCGCCACACCGCGGCAGCAGACAATCGCGCTCATCCCCCATTTAACTGTGCGGTATGTGCACGCATCCAGTCAGCCAGCGAATCAAGCGTCGGCCGCAGCGTTCTGCCCAGTTCGGTAATCTGATACTCAACCCGCGGCGGCACTTCCGGATACACCGTGCGCAACACCAGCCCACGCTGCTCGAATTGCCGTAGCTGGCGCGTCAACTCTTTCTGGGCAATAGGTGCAACCGCCCGTTGCAATACGCCAAAACGAACGGGGCCATCAATAATAATTAGCCGATAAAGAATGGGGATTGCCCATTTCCCAGACAGTAAATTCATAAAATCCACCATCGGACAGGGTTCACCAATCGCCGGTAACGCCGTTAAATTTTTTTCTTTCGTTAGTGCCGCAGCCTCAGTCATTGCATCCCACCCTTACCTCTTAGTATCCAAATGGTACCTACTATTAAAAAGATACTATAGCGCAAATAATCGTGCGACGTTCAACCAGAGGAAAGCGCCATGACACGATTGCAAGGCAAGTATGCACTGATTACCGGCGGCACCAGCGGCATCGGGCTGGAAACGGCACGCCAATTTGTACGCGAGGGCGCGACCGTCGCCATTACCGGGCGCAACCCGGCAGGACTTACCGCCGCAGGCGAGGAATTGGGGGAGCTTCTGCTGCTCAATCGCGATGCCGGAGATGTCGCCGCGCAGAGCGATATTGCGCGGCAGTTGGCACAGCGTTGGCCGCGGCTGGACGTCCTGTTCGTTAATGCCGGCGACGTTACTCATCGCCCACTGGCCGATTGGGATCAACAGAGCTATGACCGCCTGATGGATACTAACCTCAAAGGGCCATTTTTCCTGATTAAGGCCCTTCTCCCTCTGTTAGCCAACCCTGCATCTATTATTCTGTGCGGTTCAGTCAGCGCCCATATCGGCCTGCCGCAAAGCAGTGCCTATGCCGCCAGCAAGGCTGGGCTATTGTCTTTAGCACGCACACTGTCCGGCGAGTTGCACCACCGTGGCATCCGCATTAATGGCCTTAGCCCTGGGCCGACCGATACGCCGGCATTCAACAAATTGGGGGTTGCCGATGCGGTTCAACAGCAAGCAATGAAAGATGGCATCCGCGCCCTGGTGCCGATTGGCCGTATGGGCACGCCGCTTGAGCTGGCGCAAGCGGCGGTATTTCTTGCCTCGGATGAATCGGCATTTATGGTAGGCGCGGAATTGCAGATGGACGGCGGCATGGGCAACCTATAACCCGCCCCGGGCACGCCCAGGGCGCCTAACGCAGCCCTGGGATCCCCACGCCGAAGGTTTGCAGCAGCAGGATCGCATTGAGCAAAATGATCACCACGGTGCCGATCACCGAGATCAGGCTGGTCAGGCGGCCATTAGCGAATGGCCCCATGATGTCGCGACGGCGGGTGAACATCACCAAAGCAATCATCGGCGCAGGCAGGGCCAGGCTCAATACCACCTGGCTGTATACCAGCGCATCGGTGACATTAACGCCCATCGCTACCACCACAAAGGCCGGCAGCATAGTCACCAGGCGGCGCAACCATATTGGAATATGAAAACCCACGAAGCCCTGCATGATCATTTGCCCGGCCATGGTGCCGACAACCGAGCTTGAAATCCCCGAAGCGATCAACGACATCAGGAACACGCCTGCGGCGCCGATGCCCAACAGCGGCGTCAGCGTGTGGTAGGCAGTGCCGATTTCGGCCACCTCGCTGTGCCCCTCATGGAATGCGCTGGAGGCCATGATCACCATCGCAATGTTCACCATGCCGGCAATCGCCAGGGCTACCACGACTTCAATATTGGAAAAACGCAGCAGTTTACGCCGTTCGTTGTCGTTGCTGGCCATGGTCCGGTGCTGGGTCAAGCCGGAGTGCAGGAAGATGGCATGGGGCATCACCGTCGCACCGATAATCCCGACGGCGATGGTCAGCGCCTGCGCATCCGGTATCTGTACCTTCACCATTCCGATGCCGGCAGCCGCCCAGTCGACCGGGACAATAAACATCTCGATCAGATAGCACAGCGCGATCACCCCAACCAAAGCGCCAATCACCAGTTCAATCGGGCGGAAGCCTTTTTTCTCGACCAGCAACAACGCATAGGTAATTACCGCCGTCACGCCCATGCCCACCAGCAACGGCATATGGAACAGCAACGCCAACGCTATCGCGCCACCAAGGAATTCTGCCAGATCCGTCGCCATCGCAGCGACCTCACTCAGCCCCCACATGCCGATCACCACCGGGCGGGAAAATTGATCGCGGCACATTTCCGCCAGATTGCGCTGGGTGACGATGCCAAGCTTGGCGGACAGCGCCTGAAACAGCATCGCGATCAGGTTAGCCATCACCACTACCCACAGCAGGCTATAGCCATAGCGGGAGCCGGCCTGAATATTGGTTGCGAAGTTACCCGGATCCATATAGGCGATCGATGCCACTACCGCCGGCCCGGCAAACAGGAACGGCGTCAGCAGCCCCTTACTACGGCCGGCAAGCGCTTTGCCGATCGCAATATTGGTGCGTTCAGTTAATGAGGGTTCGGGTGTTACTTGCCGCATGGATTAATCGTCCTGTCACGTTGATGGCGACTACGTGCACCACACAGCAAAATGTAGCACTGGCTACACTTCATGCAACGAAGAAACTTAGATGGCTTTGTATATAAATATTTCTAACTGCCGCTTTCACGGGATATCGAATTGATAAGACGTGTACTTTGGTCTACCGTAACGCTAATCCCTTTACACTGGGGCCGCTGAGTTTTACATACAGGACGCGTTGACATGGTAGCCAGCATACCGGATGAAACAGAATCGCCCATTGATGCGGCAGAAATGCCGGATGAGGCCGCACAGGCGCTCCGCTTTACCCGTGCGCGTGAAGCGCAGGCCAATGTGTTGATTGAAGACTATGTCGAATTGATCGACGACTTGCTCTCTACCCAGCGGGAAGCGCGCACCACCGACATCGCCAAGCGGTTTGGCGTCTCTCACCCGACCGCCATCAAAAATATCGCTCGGTTGAAAAACGCCGGCCTGGTTGAATCACGCCCCTACCGCGGCATTTTTCTCACCACCGAGGGCACGCTGCTGGCGCAAAAGGTGCGCCACCGCCACCGGGTGGTGATTGAGCTGCTGATGAAGCTGGGCGTGCCGGGCGCGACCGCAGAGCTGGACAGCGAAGGGATTGAGCACCATATCTCTGACGAAACGCTGGCGGTGTTTGAGCGTTTTTTACAGCATGATGGGCCTGGCTGACGCCGGGCCTTTGACTATATATAGCCGCGCTTTTTTGTTTTTCAGTTACCCCGCCGGAGCAAGTTCCGTTGCACTTTCCAGCAAAGCGAACATTGCTTAACCAGATGATGAAAAACAGAGAAATTGTTCTTGACCCATTCCGCCTGACTCCATATAGTAGCGCCCCGTTGCACTGATGAGTACGCAACAAAAAAACGGTGAGGTGTCCGAGTGGCTGAAGGAGCACGCCTGGAAAGTGTGTATACGCGAAAGCGTATCGAGGGTTCGAATCCCTCCCTCACCGCCATATTCAAAGAGAAAGCCTGAACACAAGTTCAGGCTTTTTTTTGTTTGTAGAACCCCAAGCCTAGCTGGGGGTTTCTATAAACAAAAAAAGGGAGGCTTGCGCCTCCCTTAAAAAAGGATAACCGAAATCAGTTATTGCGGATGTAATCATCCATATCGGTTTTCAAGTTATCAGATTTGGTACCGAAGATAGCCTGAACGCCAGAGCCAGCAACAACCACACCGGCCGCGCCCAGTTTCTTCAGGCCAGCCTGGTCAACCTTGGACACATCGGCCACGCTAACGCGCAGGCGAGTGATACAGGCATCCAGGTTGGTGATGTTTTCTTTACCACCAAACGCTTCAACCAGCGCAGCGGACATCTCGGTGCTGCCCTGCACTGCCTGATCGGCAGAGCTGTCTTCGCGGCCAGGGGTTTTCAGATCCAGTTTAGCGATCAGCACGCGGAAGATGGTGTAGTACACCAGGCCGTAGATCACGCCAACGATCGGGAACAGCCAGATTTTGCTGCTGTTGCCACTCAGAACGATAAAGTCGATCAGGCCATGAGAGAAGCTGGTGCCGTCGCGCATACCCAACAGGATACAGATTGGGAACGCCAGACCGGCCAGAATCGCATGGATGGCATACAGGATCGGTGCGACGAACATGAAGGAGAACTCGATCGGCTCGGTAATACCGGTCAGGAACGAGGTCAACGCCGCGGAGATCATGATACCGCCGACTTTTGCACGGTTTTCCGGTTTGGCTGAATGCCAAATGGCAATTGCCGCAGCAGGCAGGCCGTACATTTTGAACAGGAAGCCGCCAGACAGTTTACCTGCAGTTGGATCGCCTGCCATATAACGTGGGATATCGCCGTGGAACACTTGGCCGGCCGCGTTGGTGAACTCACCAATCTGCATTTGGAACGGCACGTTCCAGATGTGGTGCAGACCAAACGGCACCAGAGAGCGCTCGATCAAACCATACAGGCCGAAAGCAACAACCGGGTTCTGGTATGCAGCCCACTGGGAGAAGGTTTGGATCGCAGTGCCAACGGGTGGCCAGATGAAGGACAGGATCAGGCCCATGATAATCGCGGCCAGGCCGGAGATAATCGGCACAAAACGCTTACCGGCAAAGAACCCGAGATATTCCGGCAATTGGATGCGGAAGAAGCGGTTAAACATATAGGCCGCAATGGCACCCGAGATAATCCCCCCGAGCACACCGGTATCCGCCAGGTGCTTGGCCGTGATTTCTTCGGCCGGCATATGCAGAACCAACGGTGCAACAACGGCCATGGTTTTCACCATGATACCGTAAGCCACAACGGCGGCCAGTGCAGACACACCGTCGTTATTGGTAAAGCCGAGCGCCACGCCGATAGCAAAAATAAGCGGCATATTGGCGAACACCGAACCACCGGCTTCCGCCATCACATGGGAGACTACCGCAGGTAGCCAGCTAAAGTTGGCGGAACCGACACCCAGCAGAATACCTGCGATGGGCAATACGGACACCGGCAGCATTAGCGATTTACCTACTTTTTGCAGGTTTGCAAATGCGTTCTTAAACATAGTTGAGTGTGCTCCTGAGTAATAATGCTTTGCGATTTCTCGCGATTTTTCGCGCAACCAGAGATGACTAACCTCCCCAACGGCGCAGGGTGTCTGAGCACCCCTTTAATTTTTACGCAGCGTAAAATAAATAGCCTGCATAATGTTTGATGACTGTCACGTTTCAATGAATCAGCACGTTCATTTTTCACGATTTCAGCTCTTTATCAGAAACCGAACGGGAAAAGCGCCTTTCATGCACGCTAAAACGGGTGCAAACATTACCTGTTTCGGTCATTAATTACGAGCTTAAAAAAAATTCCGCCAACCGTCCCCACCCGTTACCGGCCATGCTGCCCCGGAGCCAAACGCACAACTCCGGCCCGGTGACGAAACGGCCAACGGCCCTGCCGCGCAACATCGCAAAATGGCGCGGGCAAGGCCAGCGAACAGGATTACAGCTTAATGTGAAACAAGTGTGAAAAGTTAGCGGTGGTGGCCTCGGCCAGTTGTTCCAGGCTCACGCCTTTCAACACGGCGAGATATTCGGCAACGTCACGCACATAGGCGGGCTGGTTCTCCTTGCCACGGTGTGGAACCGGCGCCAGATAGGGGGAATCGGTTTCCACCAGCAAGCGATCCAACGGAACGTAACGCGCCACGTCACGCAGCTGCTCAGCGTTGCGGAACGTCACAATGCCGGAGAACGAGATATAAAACCCCATATCCAGCAACACCTGTGCGGTGGGAAGATCTTCGGTAAAGCAGTGCAATACCCCGCGGCAATCCTGGGCGTTTTCCTCACGCAGGATGTTCAGGGTGTCTTCGCGCGCATCGCGGGTATGCACAATCACCGGCTTATTCAACGCCCGGCCCACGCGGATATGCTCACGGAAAGATTCCTGCTGCAACGCCCAGTTGTCTTTCTGATAAAAGTAATCCAGCCCGGTTTCACCCAGCGCCACCACCTGTTCTGCCGCCGCCAGGCGGCGCAGTTCCGCATAGTCGTAACCACCCTCCAGATTGAGCGGGTGCACACCGCAGGAAAAAGCGACGTTGTCACGTTTGCCGATCAGCTGTGTCATCGCCTGGTAGCCAGGCAACGTTGTCGCCACCGCCAGCAGATAGCCGACGTCACGCGCCTGCGCTTTAGCCAGCACATCATCCACGTTTTGGTGCAACGTGTCATAATCCAGGCCATCCAGGTGGCAATGTGAATCTACTAACAACATAATTTTCAGCTCTTTACAACAAAGGGAGTGAGGAACCGCCGGCCTAAGCGCCCTGCTGTTCCCAGTTAAGTAGCTGCTCGGTCAACAGCAATTCACGGTTAACGCTAACCACGGTCAACAGTTGCTGACGGCACTGGAACCATTGCTGCACAATGGCCTGTAGCGTGGGGCTAGCGTAGTGACTGGCCAATTGGTGCACCAGCACCTGTTGATCCTGATTCATCACATAGGCCGAAGCCCCCTGCTGCCACTTCATGGCATCAATCAGCAAGGCGCATAGCCAGTGTATCCGCTCGCCGGCGTCATCATGGTTCAATACGGGTAACAGCGCCAGCATGTCATGGGTTGCCAGTGAGTGCGTTAACGCCGTGCATAATGCGGCGCGTTGTTGCCAGCGCGCCGGTTGCAATAACTGTTCGGCGGCAATCGGCGCCCCGCCGCACAGGCGCAACGCCGTCAGCCGTTCAACCGGGTTGCCTGGCTGCAGTTGGCGATCCAGCCACTGCAGGCTGTGTTGCTCATCCGGGCTGGACAAGTGCCAGTAAAAACACCGGCTGCGCAACGTCGCCAACAGCCGTGAGGGTTCCCGGCACCCCAACAGGAAGTAGGTATTGGCAGGCGGCTCCTCCAGCGTTTTCAACAGCGCATTGGCCGCCGCCTCCGTCAGTTGTTCCGCCTGCGGCAGCAGAACGACCTTCGCGCCCCCCTGCTGCGCATGGGTATACAACGTTTCGATCACCTGGCGGATCGGCTCGACACCCAGGCTGCTTTTGCCCTTTTCCGGCGTCAGCGTATGGTAATCCGGGTGATTGCCCGCCAGCATCAGGCGGCAACTGTGGCATTCACCACAGCTCTTTCCGCCCTGCTGGTGCTGACAAAGCAGCCAGCGGCTAAGGGCGTAAAATAACGCGCTGTCACCATTGCCGGGTGCGGCGTGCAACAGCAACGCGTGGTGGCCGTGGCCAGCCGCATACTGCCCGATCAGTTGCCGGTAAGGGGCGTTTAACCACGGATACCAATCCATTACAGCGCGCCCCGTTGTAACCACTGGGTGAGGCATTGGTTGATCGCGGCCTTAACCTGCGCCAGCGACTGCGCCGCATCAATGGTCACGATGGTGTCATCCTGCGCCGCCAGCGCCAGGTATCGTTCGCGCGTGCGTTCGAAGAATGGCAGCGCCTCTTGTTCAATACGGTCCAGATCGCCGCGCGCGCAGGCACGCTGCAGCCCCACCAGCGGCGGCAAATCCAGATAGAGGGTGAGATCCGGTTTAAAATCCCCCAGCACCGCGTCACGTAACACCGCCATTAGTTGTGGATCCACTCCGCGGCCTCCTCCCTGATAGGCCTGTGAGGATAAATCATGACGATCGCCCACCACCCAGGCACCGCGCGCCAGGGCTGGCTTAATCACCGTTTCCACCAGTTGCACGCGCGCGGCATACAGCATCAGCACTTCGGCTTTGATCGTAGGCAGTTCACCTTCATAGCCGCGCTTGAACAGATCGCGTAGCTTCTCTGCCAGCGGCGTGCCGCCCGGCTCGCGGGTAAACACGATGTCATGGATACCCTGTTCATTCAGCGCCTGCACGACGGTATCGCGCGCAGTCGTTTTGCCGGCGCCTTCCAGCCCCTCAATGACGATGAATTTACTTTTCATTCTTTTCCTTTAACGCCTGGCGATAGGCCCGCACGGCCAGATTATGGCTGGCCAGATTAGTGGTAAACGTATGCCCGCCCTTGCCGTCTGCAACAAAATACAGGTAAGGCGTTTTTGCCGGATGAGCCGCGGCTTCCAGCGAAGCCTGACTCGGCATCGCGATTGGCGTCGGCGGCAAGCCGCTAATCACATAGGTGTTATAGGGCGTTGCCGTTTCCAAATTTTTACGGCTGATCGTGCCATTGTACCCTTCGCCCATGCCATAAATCACCGTAGGGTCAGTCTGCAGCCGCATGCCCACACGCAGACGATTAACAAAAACCGAAGCCACTTTGGTCCGCTCATCCGGAATCGCCGTTTCTTTTTCGACAATCGACGCCATAACCAGCAGTTCCTGCGGCGTTTTGTACGGCAGCGAAGCATCCCGGCCCTGCCAGACTTCTTGCAACACTTTGCTCATGTGCGCGTGGGCGCGCTTGAGCAGCGCTACATCGCTCATTCCTGCGGTATACAGATACGTATCCGGATACAGGTGCCCTTCCAGCACGGCGTCTTTCGGCAGCCCCAGCGCCTGCGCAATCTCCTGCTCGTTTTTCCCCGCCAGCGTATGGTTGAGGTATTTGGCCTGCCGCAGTATCTGCAGCCAGTCGCGCAAGCGCGAACCCTCAATGAAACGCGTGCTGAACTGCGCTTCTTTACCGCTGGCCAGCAGTTGCAACATCTGGCGCACCGTCATGCCGGGCGTGAAGCGGTAAGTCCCGGCCTTGAACTCCGCCAGCTTCGGCTCCAGCCGCAGCAGCCACGGGAACCATTTGCCACTGTGGATTAAGCGGTCACGCACCAGTAACCCTTCCAACCCAACACGCCCCGTGCCGGCCGGCAATTTAAAGATCGTTTCCTGCTGGATCGCCAGCGGCGTATCAGCAAAACGCTCCACCTTCTGGTAACCCCAAAACAACAGCGCTATCACTACCACCAGCAACAGCAAAATACGCTTCAACTTGCTTTTCTTCATCAATCAGCCATCTTCAACACTGCGAACACAAAAAATCATATAATTGGCGCGAATGATAACGCCATGAATGCGCGCTATTCACCGGCAGCAACGGCATCAGCGCGTTGCTGATCAGCACTTCGTCGGCGCTGGCCAGCGTTTCCAGCGGCTCCGCAACCTGATGCAACCGGTACTCGCTGCCTGCCAGCACGGCCATCACGCGGCGGCGCATTAGCCCCGCCACCCCTGCCTGGCTCAAATCCGGCGTAAATACGTTTTTTCCCTTACGCCAGAATAAATTAGCCGCACAGCATTCCACCAGCCGGCCAGCGGTGTCAAGCACCAGCGCTTCATCGGCGTCAGTCTGGTCAAGATGCGTGCGGATCAACACCTGCTCCAATCGGTTAAGGTGCTTTAACCCTGCCAGCATCGGGTTACACGCCAGAGCCACCGGGCTCAACGCCAGGTGGATGCCGCGCTCACGCCACTGCAGGTAATGCTGCGGGTAGGTGCTGCGGGAAACAATCCGGGTCGGATGGCTGCAACCGTGCGGGCTATAGCCGCGCCCACCGCTGCCGCGCGTCAGTATCGCCTTGATAACGCCCAGCGGAACCGCCTGCGCCGCATGCGCCATTTCGGCTTCCAATGCCGCCCAGTCGATGGCAGGCAGCATCAGGCGTTCAGCGGCCTGCTGCAGGCGCTCAATGTGCCACCCGAGCAGTTCAACCTGGCCGTTAACGGCGCGGGCCGTGGTAAAACAGCCGTCGCCAAACTGTAAACCACGATCGCTCGGCGCCAGCGCATCGTGCTGCTGTCCATTAATCCAGTACATGGCCTTCTCCGCATGATAGAGACATCTCACAGCATAACAGGCGTTGCCGGCAATCGCAGCATTGCAGCCCATGCTGCCGGATTACCAGAGCTTTCTGAATCTCACCGCCAGACAGGTAAAAAAAAGCCCGGTAAAATACCGGGCTCGGGCAATAAGTGGGATCGGCAATTACACGCGGCGGAAAATCAGAGAGCCGTTGGTGCCGCCGAAACCAAAGGAGTTACACAGCGTATACTCCAAATCCTTCACCTGACGCGCTTCATGCGGCACGAAATCAAGATCGCAACCTTCATCCGGATTATCCAGGTTGATGGTTGGCGGCACAATTTGATCGCGCAGCGCCAAAACGGTGAAGATCGACTCAACCGCGCCCGCCGCACCCAACAGGTGCCCGGTCATCGATTTGGTCGAACTGACCAGCACGCGTTTGGCATCGCTGCCAAACACGGTTTTCACCGCGTGGGTTTCCGCCTTATCGCCAGCCGGCGTTGAGGTGCCGTGCGCATTGATGTAGCCGATTTGTGACGCCGTCACACCTGCGTCTGCAAGCGCGTTTTCCATCGCCAACGCGGCGCCGGCACCGTTTTCCGGTGGCGACGTCATGTGGTAGGCATCGCTGCTCATACCGAAGCCGACGACTTCTGCGTAAATTTTCGCACCACGCTTTTTGGCATGCTCGTACTCTTCGAGCACCATCATGCCTGCGCCATCACCCAGCACAAAGCCGTCACGATCTTTATCCCACGGCCGGCTGGCCGCCTGCGGGTTATCGTTGCGGGTAGACAGTGCGCGCGCAGCGCCGAAACCACCTACGCCCAACGGCGTACTGGCTTTCTCTGCCCCACCCGCCAGCATAACGTCAGCATCATTGTAGGCAATGATACGCGCGGCATGGCCGATGTTGTGCACGCCTGAGGTACAAGCGGTGGCGATAGAAATGCTTGGGCCACGCAGCCCGTACATGATGGTCAGGTGGCCTGCAATCATGTTGACAATAGTGGACGGCACGAAGAACGGGCTAATTTTGCGTGGGCCACCGTGGAGCAGTGAGCTGTGGTTATCTTCGATCAAACCCAGGCCACCAATACCGGAACCAATCGCAGCGCCCATGCGGGCAGCGTTAGCCTCGTTGATATCCAAGCCGGCATCTTGCATCGCCTGAATGCCAGCGACGATACCGTATTGAATGAAGGCATCCATCTTGCGCGCATCTTTGCGTGAGATGAAATCTTCAGAATTAAAATTCTTTACCAAGCCAGCAAAACGCGTTGCATAGGCTGTAGTATCGAAATGGTCGATCAGGCTGATGCCACTCTGACCGGCAAGAAGAGCTTTCCACGTGGACTCTACCGTGTTGCCGACAGGAGACAACATGCCCAGTCCGGTCACAACTACTCGACGCTTAGACACGTGTGTCCTCCAAGGAGGGATAAAAATAACACCAAGAATAGAAAAAACTTAGGCGGTCGAGTGACCGCCTAGATATGTTCGCTTACTGCTGGTTAGCGTTGATGAAATCAATAGCTGCCTGAACAGTAGTGATCTTCTCAGCTTCTTCGTCTGGAATCTCGGTGTCGAATTCTTCTTCCAGTGCCATTACCAGCTCAACGGTGTCAAGAGAATCAGCGCCCAAGTCTTCAACAAAAGAAGCGTTATTCAAAACTTCTTCCTGTTTAACACCCAGTTGCTCAACGATGATTTTCTTAACGCGTTCTTCGATAGTGCTCATACTCTTAAATTTCCTATCAAAACTCGCTTTCGCGATGGTTTTCGTAGTGTATAAAATGTTGAAAAAGATGCAACTAAATCCCGGCTGGTCAAACCACGATTTTACGCTATTTTGCGGGTTTTGCCCCAAATAACGCAAATAGTTTTCGCATTTTTTAAATCATGTACATGCCGCCATTGACATGTAATGTTTCACCGGTGATATAGCCAGCCTCATCAGAGGCTAAAAATGCAACAGCATTGGCGATTTCTTTAGCATCGCCGAGCCGGTTGGCCGGAACCTGTGTCAAAATGCCTGCACGCTGCTCTTCTGTCAACGCCCGAGTCATGTCTGTTTCAATAAAACCAGGCGCAACGACGTTAACCGTTATGCCACGAGAAGCAACTTCACGCGCCAGCGATTTGCTAAAGCCAATCAGGCCCGCCTTCGCTGCGGCGTAGTTAGCTTGCCCGGCGTTACCCATGGTTCCGACAACCGAACCGATGGTAACAATGCGGCCAAAACGCTTTTTCATCATCGCGCGCATAACCGCTTTTGACAGCCGGAATACTGAAGTCAGATTGGTGTCCAGGATATCCTGCCACTCGTCGTCTTTCATGCGCATCAGGAGGTTATCACGCGTGATGCCAGCATTATTGACCAAAATGTCGATTTCGCCAAATTGTTCTCGGATTGCGCCCAGCACGCTGTCGATAGATTGCGCATCGACAACATCCAGTTTAAAGCCTTTACCGTGGGTTCCCAGATAGGAACTGATTGCGTCCGCGCCATTATCGCTGGTCGCCGTGCCGATAACCGTCGCGCCGCGGGCAACAAACGATTCTGCAATTGCCCGGCCGATACCGCGGCTTGCGCCGGTCACCAGGACGATTTTTCCTTCGAAGCTCATGGTTTTCCTCTATTATCGCTCAAGCGCCGCTGACAGGCTCGCAGGGTCATTCACAGGCGCCGCCGTCAGGGTGTCAACAATACGTTTGGTCAGGCCGGTCAGCACTTTACCGGGGCCGATCTCCAACAGCGAGGTAACGCCCTGTGCCGCAATGTATTCAACACTCTCGGTCCAACGAACCGGGCTATATAATTGGCGCACCAATGCACTGCGGATCGCTTCCGGATCGTTTTCCGTACGCACATCAACGTTATTGACCACCGCAACCTGCGGCGCGTTGAAAGCCACTTCCTGCAGCGCCACAGCCAGCTTATCCGCAGCAGGTTTCATCAACGCGCAGTGGGAAGGCACACTCACCGGCAACGGCAGCGCACGCTTAGCGCCCGCCGCTTTACAGGCGGCGCCGGCACGTTCAACCGCTTCTTTGTTGCCGGCGATCACCACCTGGCCCGGTGAATTGAAATTGACCGGGGAAACCACCTGCCCTTCAGCAGACGCTTCACAGGCTTTTGCAATGGCGTCGTTATCCAGACCGATGATTGCATACATGGCGCCTGTGCCGGCAGGCACGGCTTCCTGCATCAACTTGCCGCGCAATTCAACCAGCCGAACAGCCGCGGTGAAATCCAGCACGCCGGCGCACACCAGCGCCGAGTATTCACCCAGGCTATGGCCAGCCATCAGCGCCGGCATGCTGCCGCCCTGCTGCTGCCATACGCGGAAAATCGCCACAGAAGCCGCCAACAACGCTGGCTGGGTCTGCCAGGTTTTGTTCAGCTCTTCCGCCGGGCCTTGCTGGACCAGTTGCCACAGATCGTAGCCCAGCGCGCCGGAGGCTTCGCTGAACGTCTGCTCAACCACGGGGTACTGCGCGGCCAGGTCAGCCAACATTCCCACGGCCTGTGAACCCTGGCCGGGGAAAACAAAAGCAAATTGCGTCATGTTACTCTTCCTGTTTAATCAAAAACGGACCAGCGCTGAGCCCCAGGTAAAGCCGCCGCCGAACGCTTCAAGCAGCACCAGTTGGCCGCGTTGGATGCGCCCATCGCGCACCGCTTCATCCAGTGCCGAAGGCACCGAGGCGGCAGAGGTATTACCGTGGCGATCGAGCGTCACCACCACCTTGTCCATTCCCATCGCCAGTTTTTTCGCCGTTGCGCTAATAATGCGCAGATTGGCCTGATGCGGCACCAGCCAATCCAACTGGCCGCGTTCCAATCCGCTGGCGCGCAGCGTCTCATCAACGATATGCGCCAGTTCAGTGACCGCAACCTTGAAAACTTCGTTCCCTGCCATGGTGACATAGGCAGGCTTGTTCGGATCCTGGCGATCTTTATACGGCAACGTCAGCAAGTCGCCGTAGGTGCCGTCGGCATGAAGATGGGTAGACAGGATGCCCGGTTCTTCAGAAGCCCCTAACACCACCGCACCGGCGCCGTCGCCAAACAGAATAATCGTCCCGCGATCTTCCGGATCCAACGTGCGCGACAGTGCATCGGCGCCTACCACCAGCGCATATTTCACCACGCCGGTTTTCACGTACTGATCGGCCACGCTCAAGGCGTATGTGAAGCCGGCACAGGCCGCTGCCAAATCAAATGCCGCACAGTCTTTCACGCCCAGCTGCTGCTGAATCTGGCAGGCAGAGCTTGGGAACGCGTGGCTCGAGGTGGTGGTCGCCACCACAATCAAGCCAATGTCATCGGGAGCCACACCTGCCATTTCCATCGCTTTTTCTGCAGCGTGGAAGCCCATCGACGCAACGGTTTCATCCGCTGCGGCGATACGGCGCTCACGGATACCGGTACGCGTGACGATCCATTCGTCCGAGGTATCCACCATTTTTTCCAAATCAGCATTGGTGCGCACTTGTACGGGTAAATAACTCCCCGTACCGAGAATCTTTGTATACATGTACGATCAGTCACTCTTAGGTAATACAGCCTCAAGGCGCGCAGCAATTCTGTCAGGAACTTGCCGCTGCACCGCCTGCACAGCCTGCTCGATAGCCACTGCGAACGCTCGCGGGTTCGCAGCGCCGTGGCTCTTGATTACGGTGCCCCGCAATCCTAACAGACATGCGCCATTATACTGGTCGGGGTTCAAATGGCCGAAACGCTTGAGCACCCGCTTTTGCAGCCAGCGGCCCAGCAATGTTAACCACCAGGCCTGCTTGCCCCCTCCCCCTGAAGATTTCAGCAGTGATAAAAACACCCTTATCACCCCTTCCATGGTTTTCAGCGTTACGTTACCCACAAAGCCGTCGCAGACCAAAACATCGGTTTTACCCGTGAGCAGATCGTTTCCTTCCAGATAACCAATATAGTTGATTGCCGGAGTCTGTTTTAAAACGGCGGCCGCTTCACGGATATTATCCAGGCCTTTGCTCTCTTCTTCGCCGATGTTCAGCAACGCCACGCGCGGTTGTGCAATACCAACCACGTCCTCCGCCATCACCGCGCCCATAATGGCGAACTGCACCAGCATGGTACTATCGCATGCCACGTTGGCGCCCAGATCCAGCACCACGGTTTTGCTGAGCTGCTGGTTGGGGAGCACCGTCATCAGCGCTGGGCGCTCAATGCCCTTCAGGGGCTTGATAAGCATTTTTGCCAACCCCATCAGCGCACCGGTATTCCCCGCGCTGACACAGGCCTGCGCTTCGCCGGTTTTAATCAGCTCCAGCGCAATGCGCATGGACGTACCGCGGCTGGCACGGATTGCTTGTGAAGGCTTGGCGTCACCGGCAATCACGGATTCGGCGGGCACGACTTGCAGGCGTTCCAGAAGAACCGGATCGGCTTTGGCAAGCAAAGGAGAGATAGCGGCGGGATCGCCGACCAGCAAGAGATGAAGCTGTAAATTAGAGGCCAGTGCCTGCAGTGATGCAGGCACTGTGACGCAGGGACCGAAATCCCCGCCCATAGCATCTAACGCCAGGGTTAGACGAGTCAAGGTATCGCTACTTAGCCGATAACCTTGCGACCACGGTAGAAACCGTCGGCAGTGATGTGGTGACGACGATGAGTTTCACCGGATACTTTGTCTACAGACAAAGGGGTGGTGGTCAGTGCATCATGTGAACGACGCATACCACGTTTGGAACGGGTTGGTTTATTCTGTTGTACGGCCATGGACCTTACTCCTCGATTACTTACGCTTTAAACTGGCTAATACGGCAAACGGATTCGGTTTCTCCGCCTCTGCAGGCAGTTTGCCAAATACCATGTCCGCTTCGGACACTTCACAGTGTTCAGATTCATGTACCGGAACGACCGGCAGTGAAAGAATAATTTCGTCTTCAATCATTGCCAACAGATCGACTTCGCCAAAATCATCAACTTCGATCGGTTCGTACGCTTCCGGTAATGCCTCAGCCTGCTCATCATTGACGACCGGGCTAAAACAATATGTCGTGTGGACATGATGCACAAACGGCACCCCACAGCGCTGGCACATCAACGTTACCGTGACGTCCGCATGGCCGCTGATGACCGCCAGGCGCTGGTTATCGATATTAAACGATAACGAGGCCTGCACATCACTGTCCACACTGACCACAGATTCGGCAACACGCGTCACCTGCTCAGGCACATAGACACCAACATAGTCCAGGTGTTTCTGAGCGGTACGGGCCGCATCGATGGTCAAGGGTAATTTTACCTTTTGCATAGGGCGCGCATATTAACTTTGTAACGACATAGAGTCAAAGAAAAAGGCCGTAAAAACGGTGCCTTTCACCAATATTCGCTTCCACAGCGGCCGACAGTTTAAAATGTCGAACCTGTTTACGCTATGGTTTGCGAAAAAATTTATGCACAGATTACTTTTGGCTTCGACCTCCACCTACCGAAAAATGCTGCTGGAAAAGCTGCGCCTGCCTTTTATTACCGCCGCCCCCAGGGTGGATGAAACCCCGCTGGCGGGTGAAGATGCAGAAGCGCTGGTGTTGCGCCTGGCTATCGCGAAGGCGCAGGCCCTGGCGCCCGCCTACCCCGATCACCTGATTATCGGCTCCGATCAGGTCTGCGTTATTGATGGCAACATCACCGGCAAACCCCATACGGAAGAAAATGCCTGCGCGCAGCTGCGCCTGGCCAGCGGCCGCAAAGTGACGTTTTACACCGGGCTTGCCTTATACAATAGCAAAAACCGGCGCCTGCAAGCGTTGTGCGAGCCTTTCCACGTTCATTTTCGCAACCTGACCGATGAGGAAATTACCGGCTATGTGCGCCAGGAACAGCCGCTGAATTGTGCGGGCAGTTTCAAAAGCGAAGGGTTGGGGATTGCCTTGTTTAACCGGCTGGAAGGGCGAGATCCCAACGCGCTGGTAGGGCTGCCGCTGATTGCCCTGTTGGAGATGCTGCGGGCCGAAGGCATTGACCCGCTGCGCTAATCCGTAGCAGCGGCAGGCGATGCCGCTGCTGGCCGCCCCGCCTTAGCGGGGGGTGGCGTTGCGCAATACCGTCAGGCAATGGCGCAGTTCATCGTCCATCGGCGCTTCAATACGCAGTGTTTCGCCTGTGCCCGGATGCTCAAAGCGCAGCGCCGCCGCGTGCAGGAACAGGCGTTTAAGCCCGGTGCCGGCCAGTTGGCGATCGAACTCACGATCGCCGTAGCGATCGTCAAAGGCTATCGGGTGGCCCGCATGCAGCGTATGAACGCGGATCTGGTGGGTGCGCCCGGTTACCGGGCTGGCTTTCACCAGCGTAGCGAATTCATAGCGTTCTTCTACCTTAAAACGGGTTTCCGACGGTTTGCCCTCGCTATTGACGCGCACGATGCGCTCACCGCTTTGCAGAATATTCTTCAACAGCGGCGCCTGAACCACCTTACAGTGCGACTGCCATTGGCCGCGCACCAACGCCAGATAGTCTTTCTGCATCCCTTTCATCCGCAACTGTTCGTGCAACGCACGCAGCGCCGAACGCTTCTTCGCCACCAGCAGCACGCCTGAGGTATCGCGATCCAGGCGATGAACCAGCTCCAGAAACCGCGCTTCCGGCCGCAGCGCGCGCAGCCCTTCGATCACGCCGAAGCTCAGCCCGCTGCCGCCATGCACCGCCGTGCCAGAAGGTTTGTTCAGCAGCAACAGATGATCGTCTTCATAAAGGATACAATCGGCTAATGCGGCCACTTTATCCAACCGGGGAGAAACCGGTGCCTCTTGCCGCTCAGCGATACGCACCGGCGGCACGCGCACCACGTCGCCTGCCATCAGCTTATATTCGGCTTTGATGCGCCCTTTATTAACGCGCACTTCGCCTTTGCGCACGATGCGATAAATCATGCTCTTCGGCACCCCTTTCAGGCGCGCAAGTAAAAAGTTATCGATCCGCTGGCCGGCTTCGTCAGCAGAGATAGTAATCAGTTGTACTGCAGGATTGTTCGTTTTCATGGTGCGGAATTCTAAATAGCACCACCAAATAGCGCCACCTCTTTTTATGTGCTTAACTGTCAAACTCAGCGTAAAGTTAATGTTGCAGCAGGATGAACCCCGCGTTGTGCGATCCGTCGCCAGCAACGGTTGGTTTAGCCTGCGAACGGCAACGTTTCTTAATGCGTTGAGAAAAAGTCACCTTGCTATAACAGTGTCAGCAATGGAATAATGATGTTACTTCCGCGTTGATTCTCGTTAAAACAGGGAAAATGGTGGAATTATATAGTTTGTTGGGTTGAGCAGAAGCGCAGCAATGGCGTAAGACGTAATGTGAAATCAAACAATTAGCGGGCTGCGGGTTGCAGCTTGGCCGGAAACTGGAATCAGACCTGTCGACGAAAATCAGAGGCTATTCCCACAGTAAAAGCGCTGTTTTTTCGCAAAGAAATGCAGGCTTACCGAGATAATGCGCCCCTATGCAGGCGACAACCGTGAGGTTGACGGCATTGCGAGAAGACACGGGGCTTTCGGTTTTAACCCGGTCATGCGGTTATTTCGCCCGCAGCTCTGTCGATAATGTAAAAATAACGAGTAAGTTAAGATGAAAAGAATGTTGATTAACGCAACTCAACAGGAAGAGTTGCGCGTTGCCCTGGTAGATGGACAGCGGCTGTATGATTTGGATATTGAAAGTCCGGGTCATGAGCAAAAAAAAGCGAACATCTACAAAGGCAAAATCACCCGCATTGAACCCAGTCTCGAAGCCGCGTTTGTTGATTATGGCGCCGAACGGCATGGCTTCCTCCCTCTGAAAGAAATCGCCCGCGAATACTTCCCTAGCAACTATTCTTCCCATGGCCGCCCAAACATCAAAGATGTGCTGCGCGAAGGCCAGGAAGTGATCGTTCAGGTTGATAAAGAAGAGCGTGGCAACAAGGGCGCAGCCCTGACCACCTTCATCAGCCTGGCCGGCAGCTATCTGGTGCTGATGCCCAACAACCCACGTGCCGGCGGCATTTCCCGCCGCATTGAAGGTGACGATCGCACCGAACTGAAAGAAGCGCTCTCCTCCCTGCAATTGCCGGATGGCATGGGCCTGATTGTGCGCACCGCCGGCGTTGGCAAATCCGCCGAAGCGCTGCAATGGGATCTGTCCTTTCGCCTGAAACACTGGGAAGCAATCAAAAAAGCCGCTGAAGGCCGCCCTGCACCGTTCCTGATCCATCAGGAAAGTAACGTTATCGTGCGCGCGTTCCGCGACTACCTGCGCCCGGACATCGGCGAAATTCTGATCGACAACCCGAAGGTGCTCGATCTGGCGCGCGAACATATCGCCGCACTTGGCCGCCCGGATTTCAGCAGCAAAATTAAGCCTTATAGCGGTGAAATTCCGCTATTCAGCCACTACCAGATTGAATCGCAGATTGAATCCGCATTCCAGCGTGAAGTCCGCCTGCCGTCCGGCGGTTCGATTGTGATTGATACCACTGAAGCGTTGACCGCTATCGACATCAACTCGGCCCGCGCCACGCGCGGCGGCGATATCGAAGAAACCGCCTTTAACACCAACCTGGAAGCGGCCGATGAGATCGCCCGCCAACTGCGTTTGCGCGATCTGGGTGGATTGATCGTTATCGACTTTATCGATATGACCCCGGTACGCCACCAGCGTGAAGTTGAAAACCGCCTGCGCGACGCCGTTCGCCAGGATCGCGCCCGTATCCAAATTGGCCGAATCTCCCGTTTTGGCCTGTTGGAAATGTCGCGCCAGCGCCTGAGCCCATCGCTGGGTGAATCCAGCCACCACGTCTGCCCGCGCTGTAACGGCACCGGCACCATTCGTGATAACGAATCACTGGCGCTTTCCATCCTGCGCCTGATCGAAGAAGAGGCGTTGAAAGAAAACACCAAAGAGGTGCACGCCATCGTGCCGGTTCGAGTCGCCTCTTACTTGCTGAACGAAAAACGCGAATCCGTCAGCGCCATCGAAAAACGCCAGGGCGGCGTGAAAGCGATCATCGTGCCTAACGATGAAATGCAGACGCCACATTACTCCGTGTTGCGGGTGCGCAAGGGCGAAGAAACCAGCACGCTCAGCTACCTGCTGCCGAAGTTGCATGAAGAAGAAATGGATCAGCCGCAGGAAGATGCGCCAATGGAGCGTAAGCTTCCTGAACAACCGGCGCTGGCAGCCTTCTCTCTGGCATCCGACGTGCCGCCACCGGCAGAAGAACAGGCTCAGCCTCAATCTGCAGCCGTTGCGCCTTCGGCAGCCGCCGCTGCGCAAACCGGGCTGGTCGGCCGCCTGTTGGGCAAACTGAAAGGCTTGTTTGCAGCGGATACCTCCAACGCTAGCCCGGCAGAAGCCGCCGCGCCGGTTGAAGAGCCAAAAGCGGAAAGTACCGATAACCGCCGCCAGGATCGCCGTAACCAGCGCCGCCAAAGCCCTGCCCGCAAAGAACGCGGGGAACGGACCGAACGGACTGAACGGACTGAACGTAAAGAGCGTGCCGAAACGCGCGATACGCGTGAAGCACGTGATGAGCAGCAGCAACGCCGGAACCGCCGGAATAACGTTGCGCCGGCCGTCGCACCAGTGGTGAAAGAGGAAGAACTGTCTGACGAGGCCATCGCCAAAGCTCGCGAAGAGCAGCAGCAACGTCGTGAACAGCGTGCAGAACGCCAACGCCGCCGTCAGGAAGAAAAACGCCTGGCGCTGCAAGAGGTTAAAGCGCTGGAGCAACGTGCTGAGGCACCGGCTAACGACGAAGAGCAGGAAGAGCGCAACGCACAGCCAGCACAACGCCGTAAACCACGCCAACTGTCGCAGAAAATCCGCGTGTTGTCGGCAGAAGAAGAACTGCAACAGGCTGCGGAAGAACTGCTGGCGCCAAAAGCCCCGGTGGCTAAACAGCAGCAAGCGTTGCCGGCTATTGCCAACGAAGAAACCGTTAAAGCATTGCCGGATGAAGCGGCACAACCTGAAAATGATGCACAGGCTGAAGGCCGCAATGGTGAAAATGGCATGCCGCGCCGTTCACGTCGTTCGCCACGCCATCTGCGTGTTAGCGGCCAGCGTCGCCGCCGCTACCGTGACGAGCGTTACCCAACCCAATCGCCAATGCCGCTGGAGGCTGCCGTAGCTTCACCTGAACTGGCATCAGGCAAAGTATGGGTGAGTTACCCTGTCACACAAGCACCACAGGCAGTGGAACAAGCGGCTAACCAGCCGCAACCGGCCGAGCAGATCGCCGTGCCAGAAGCACCGATCGCGCCGCAGGTTGCCACTCCCACACAGGCAGAAAATGTTCCGGCTGTTGAGCCAATCGTCCCGGTAGCAGCGCCAGCAGTACAACCGGTAGCCATTGCCAACGAAGAAGAGCCAGCACAGCCAAGTGAAGCGCCGCGTGAAATGGCTGTTCAGCCTGCCGCACCGGCCGAAGAGAGCGTTGCCGTTGAAGTTGAAGCCCCAACGGTGGTTCCTGAAGCCGAGGCTGTCGAAGCAATCGCACCGGCACAGACTGCGGCAGACGAAGCGCCTGAAGCGCCGATTGCCGAGGTTGAGCCACAACAACCGGCCTCACCGGCCGAGCCTGTAGCCCCTGTGGCTGTAGAGCAAGATGCTCAGCCAGCGGTTGTTGCCGAAGAGCAACCGGCAGCCGTTGCAGAAGCACCGCAGCCTGCGCCCGCAGCGGCCGTTCAGCCTGCTCAAAGTGCGTTCTACAAGCATATTGCCAGTGCGCCGATGACCAAAGCGCCAGCGCCGGCTTATGAGCCACAGGCACCGAAGCATAGCGATTGGCAGCGCCCGGCCTTCGACTTTACCGGTAAAGGTTCAGCCGGTGGGCATGCAGCCGCCAGCCAGGCCACTGCGCCGGCAACGCGGCCACAGCCAACTAACGATTAAACCTGGCTAGGCCGCACTCATAAAAAAACCGCCGTATGGCGGTTTTTTTTTCTCATGGCTCACAACGCCGTTTAGGCGATCTGCTTTAACACCTTGATTTCCTGATGTGCCAGTTTGCCGTCAAGCTGGGCGATCAATTGTTTGAAATGTTCAGTACCATTGTGTTTTTCCACCGCTTCCGGGCTGGCCCAGCGCTCAAAAAAGACAAAGGTACCCGTTTTACCCGGCTCGCTATGCAAGTCGTATTGCAGATTGCCCAACTCTGCGCGGCTTGGTTCGACAGCCTGATGCGCGGCTTCACTCACGGCATCAACACACTCAGGTTTCGCCTGCAGGATGGCAACGATGCGGACTTCCATTTTATTCTCCCATTCCGAATGCTAAATCAGATATCCCCGACACGGAAACTGCCGGGGAATCATTAAAATCCCTTATTACTATGCGCCTATTAAGCCATTGATTTCAAGCCATCCGCAACAAACGAGTGCATCGTAGGCAGTTTCCGCTTATCCTTACCCCCCGGCGTGAATACCCCCATTATTCGCTTTTATCACGATGTCCTTTTGACCGCCGGAGCCTTACAACATGACTGCACAACCTCAAGTTCTGAAAATACGCCGCCCCGACGATTGGCATATCCACCTGCGCGACGACGATATGCTAAAAACGGTTTTGCCCTACACCAGCCAGTTTTTTGGCCGAGCCATTGTGATGCCCAATCTGGTTCCCCCGATAACCACGATTGAAGCCGCATGTAGCTATCGTGAACGGATCCTCGCCGCCGTACCGCAAGGCCATGAGTTCACCCCGCTGATGACCTGTTACCTCACCAATTCCCTGGCGCCCTCAGTGTTGGTTGACGGATTCGAACAAGGGGTTTTTACCGCCGCCAAATTATACCCTGCCAACGCCACCACTAACTCGGCGCATGGCGTTAGTGATGTAACCGGCATCTACCCTTTGTTTGAGCAGATGCAAAAGATCGGCATGCCGCTACTGATTCACGGCGAGATCACCGATGCGGCCGTTGATATTTTTGACCGGGAAGCGCGTTTCATTGAGCAGATCATGGAGCCTATACGTAAACAGTTCCCGGAATTGAAAATCGTCTTTGAACACATCACCACCAAAGAAGCCGCCCAGTATGTTCTGGCTGGCGATCGCTTCCTGGGGGCAACCATTACCCCACAGCACCTGATGTTCAACCGCAACCATATGCTGGTTGGCGGTATCCGCCCGCATCTGTTCTGCCTGCCGATCCTCAAGCGTAATATCCACCAGGAAGCCTTGCGCCAGGCGGTTGCCAGTGGTTCAGAGCGTTTCTTCCTGGGCACGGATTCTGCACCGCACACCAAACATCGGAAAGAATCCAGTTGCGGTTGCGCTGGGGTGTTCAACGCGCCAAGCGCTCTGGCTGCCTACGCCACCGTATTTGAGCAGTTGAACGCGCTGGAGCACCTGGAAGCATTCTGCTCGCTTAACGGCCCGCGTTTCTACGGCCTGCCGGTGAACGACAGCTTTATCGAACTGCAACGCAAGCCGGTAACCATGCCGGAAGAGATTGCGCTCGGCGACGAAGCCGTGGTGCCTTTCCTGGCCGGCGAAAGCGTTGCGTGGTCGGTGGTTAACGGCTGATTTTTTATCAAAGCCTCTTGCCCCGCGGATTTCGATACTGTATAAATACACAGTCAATTACTTCGGGGGCAATCATGCGTGTTGAAGTTACTATCGATAAAACCAGGCCACTCCCTGCGGGTGCTGTAGAAGCCCTGAGCAGTGAATTGGGCAAACGCGTCAATCGTCACTTCCCTGATGCCGTGGTTCAGGTGCGCTATGCCGGCTCCAACGGCCTTTCCGTACTGGGCGGCGCCAAGGATGCTAAAGAACTGATCACCGAGATACTCCAGGAAACCTGGGAAAGCGCAGATGATTGGTTTACCGCAGGCTAGCAGAAGCCAACGCGCTTAAACGCCGCCGCGGAACAGTTAAATACTGCAATGCAGTTTTTGCCGGGGGTCGCTCTCCGGCTTTTTTATTTCTGGCGTTTGCCTGTAACCGGCTGGAAGAAAAGTACTATCTGGTCTGTAATAAGTGGTAGTATCTGGCGATGTTTGAACAGGAGGTGTTTATATGGCCCCGGACAAAGAGAAGTCAGAAGAGGCAATGACTTTTGGCGAGTTACTGGCTCTGATCGGCGATCAGAAAAGGCGCCTGCACGTACTGGAAGTCGCCTTTTCCTATCTGGCCTTTGGTTTGGATGACAAAGCCAACCAATTGCTGATACATAGCCTGAAGCTGGAATCGCAAAACCAGAATCGCGATACCGAAACGCAAAAGCATTTCGCGCATCTGGCCGAGGAACTGGAAAAGCGGATCCAGCCCCCTTCCCAGGCAGTTCCTACCGAGCAATAACAGCACACGGGCTGGGGTGACGCCCATCCCGTGTCGCCACCATCACACACACCACCACTGTTGAATAATTAATCAAATAAACTTTATTTTACAAAATACGCCCCAACGCAGCGCCGAGATGCTTATACTGTTACTGCTCGTCATGATGATGAGCCGCATTGATCCTCGTTAGTTACTCATGCCAGTTACTACTTAATAAGGGGTCTTTATGGACAGAAATGATGAAGTAATTCAGACACACCCACTTGTTGGTTGGGATATCAGTACTGTGGACGTCTACAACGCCATGATGATTCGTCTTCATTACCTGTCTTCACGGGATCAGACACCCGAAGAAGCCCAAGTGGACAGAACGCTTTGGCTAACCACGGATGTCGCCCGCCAATTGATCAATATTTTAGAAGCTGGCATCGCCAAGATAGAGTCAACGGATTATCAAGATCTTGATCGTAAAAAACATTAATTCACGTTTCCCCCTCACAAAGGCGCCGCGACTATTTCGGCGCCTTTTCTGTTTTATACCAGTGCATTACCGCCGCTGACCTTCTATCATGATGCGCGATACTCGCCATACTTCAAATCTAAAAATACAGCAGAGAGGGGATAGCTCGTGGAATATGACCTGATCGTCGTCGGCAGCGGCTCCGTGGGCGCTGCCGCCGGTTACTATGCGACACAAGCAGGGCTGAAAGTGCTGATGATCGACAGCGCTATCCCGCCGCACCGCAACGGCAGCCACCATGGCGACACCCGCATCATCCGCCACGCCTATGGCGAGGGCGAAAAATATGTGCCGCTGGCGCTGCGAGCCCAGGCGCTGTGGAATGGGCTGGAAAAGGAATGCGGCAGCAAACTGTTCCACCCCTGCGGCGTACTCAACCTGGGGCCGGAAGGCGCTGAATTTGTCAATAACGCCTATCAGAGCGCCAGGACGTTCAGGCTGAATGCCCAGCGGCTGACCCGGCAGGAAGTCAACCAACGCTGGCCGGAGTTCACCCCGCCGGAAGGCTATACGGCGGTATTCGAGCCGGATGCCGGCTTTTTGCTGTGCGAACAGGCGGTTGCCAGCTATATCCGGCTGGCGCGCGAAGCGGGCTGCGCCCAATTGTTCAACTGCGCAGTCAGCGCGGTTGTGCCTGATGATAACGGCATCGAGGTTGTTACGGCCGAAGGGCGTTTTCGCGGCCGCAAAGCCGTTATCACTGCCGGCACCTGGGTGAAGAAGCTGCTCCCCGCCTTGCCCGTCACTCCGCTGCGCAAAGTGTTTTCCTGGCACCAGGCCGATGGCCGATACAGCGAGAATAATCGCTTCCCGGCGTTCACCGTCGAAGCGCAAGACGGCGCACATTACTATGGCTTCCCGGCCGACAACAATGGTCTTAAGGTCGGCAAACACGATGGCGGCCAACCGATCGAACGCCAGGAGCAACGCACGCCGTTTGGTAGCGAGGCGCAAGACGGCACCGAAGTATTTGGCTTTCTGCGCCAATTTATGCCTGGGATTGGCGTCTGTTTGCACGGCGAGGCCTGCACCTACGACATGAGCCCGGATGAAGATTTCATTATCGACACCGTGCCCGGCAGCGAACGCATGATGGTGATTACCGGGCTAAGCGGGCACGGCTTTAAATTTGCCAGCGTACTTGGTGAAATCGCCGCCCTGTTCGCGCAAGGCAAATCCCCGGCCCAAGATATCACCCCCTTCTCGCTGCGGCGCTTTAGTTAACCATCACGGTCTGGGCGGGTGTGAGCATGCCCAGGCCCACTTCATCCCCTCGCCGTCATGATAAAACGGAAATCTCTGTTCCTGGCATCTGGATTTCCGAATTGATTACCCCTGCTGTAGATCTTATGTTACCCACCAGTTACACCATAACAAGGACGTTACCATGCGACTGCTCGTTGTCGACGAGTGTTGTTATACCCGCTTAGGGGTTGCCGGCTATGTTGCCGCGGCGGCAAGCAATGTCAGCGTAAAATGCTGCGCCAGTATCGAACAGGCCATGGCGCTGTTGCAAAACGACCGGCCGAGTGTGGTGCTGGTGAACATGACGGCGCACTGCCGCAACCACGCTGGCGATACGCTGCTGCCGGCGTTCATCGCCGCCTGCCAACCATTGGCGCTGTATATGTATATTGATGCGCCCTATCCCGCCAGTGAGCAGCCGCTGCAAATCGCTGAACACACGTTCCTCTTCCGCAAGGCGATACTGGCTAGCGTATTGCAAGATCTCCCTAACACCCACCAACCGTGGAGCACTCCGCTATTTAGCCCGCAGGAGCAGGCAGTGATGAAATACTGGATGGCGCAGTGGCCCACCCACCAGATTGCCCGCAAGTTGCATATCAGCCCCCCGACGGTATATGTGCATAAACGCCACATCACAGAAAAAATCCACACGCGCAATCGCCTGGAGTTTTACGCTTTATACCACCTATTGCGTTTTTACTACCCGCCGTACTCCGGCCCGTATACCACGGGTGGCCGCAGCGTGCTGCAAGATCCGCCGCACAGGCTGCTGCCGATTTAAACGGGGTTCCCGTTTTCACTCTGGGTTGGCCTTCCCACGCGCCGGCAGGCCATCCCCCAGCACCACCGCCAACCGGTGCCCGCCTTCCGTCGCCTCCAGCCCGATGCGCGCGATAATGGTCAGCGGCACTGAAAGCAGCATCCCCACCGGCCCCATCAGCCACCCCCAGAAGATTAACGACAGAAACACCACCAGCGTAGACAGCCCCAGCCCACGGCCCATTACCCGCGGCTCAATCATGTTGCCAATCACCAGGTTGATCAGGATAAAACCGCCAGCCACCACCAAGGCATCACCAAAACCGTTAAACAATAGCGCCTGAATTAACGGCGGTATGGCGGCAATCACCGAGCCAATATTGGGGATATAGTTGAGCAGAAAAGCCATCAACCCCCAGATAAAGGAAAAGCGCACGCCAACCGCCGCCAGAAATAGCCAGACGATCACGCCCGTCGCCAGGCTGATCACGGTTTTAATCACCAGATAATGCGTCACGCCATCCAGCGCCCGGCGGATATTGACCATGCCCTTCTGCGGTTGTTCCATCGCCTGCTGTAGCTTGTAAGGCAGCAGATTCACCTCAAACAACATAAACACCACCGTCATCAGCAGCAGGAAAATATTGGTCATCGCCCCGGAAAGATGGCTCAGCAGGCGGGTAACCAGATTCATTGCCGCGCTGGGATCGACATACTGAATCACGGCTTCGCTGGAGATGGGGATGTTGAACCGCTGGCCGTAATGCTGCAATTCCCTCACCTTCTCCATCATCACGCCGCGATATTGCGGCAAAGAGCGGGCAAACTCATTGAGCGAGGCGCCCAGCGTGCCAAGCAACAGCATCAGTAACACCACCACCGTGACCACCAGCAGCGCCACCCCGAGCACGCGCGGCACCCGCCAGCGCTCAAGCATCGCGACCAGCGGGTTCAGCACAATAGTCAGGAACAGCGCCAGTAAAAAAGGCACCACGATAGCGGCAGCGGCTTTGATACCGGCCAGGATCACCACTAACATCGCTAACATAATCACCAGGCGCAAGCTGCGATCGGTCAGTAAAGTTCGCCCCATGACGTTTCCTTTTGTCGTTTCCCTGATAACGGGCCGTGGCGGCCCAGTGATACGCGCTATGTTAGCAAACTCCCGCTGCGGTACGCAGGTAAATCATTGTGGAGCCTACTAGGGGAATAACCCAATAACGGAGATAAATGCTGATGCATAAATAAAATGCCACTCTGCGCGTAACGCCATGCACTGCTGACAAAAAATGACAAAAGATGACAATTAAATAGAAAAGCCTTTTTATCAGGCAGTAAATAAATCACCGGCGATGATCCCCTATTAACTCCAGCGATTCTTTTGATTAACTTTCGCCAGTATCAGACAAATCCATTGATTAATATTTTTCAGGCGTAACATAGTGCAATTTATTATTGATTTTATGTGTTTTTAACGTTTAATTATGACAAACCGTATCTATAGCCAAAACAATTCGCGTTTTTGTACAGCCCGGGCGCTGCCCCGCAGGGCCGTAGCCCATGGATGGGGTGGAACAAGCGCTGCACGTTTGCAGGCGAAATAGAGCAGCATGCGCATAAAAGGATAACCACCATGCTTTGGAAAAATACCGCAGACCGCTTTGGTCATTTTTCAGTTTTACTCCACTGGCTGGTCGCATTGGCCGTTTACGGTATGTTTGCCCTTGGCCTGTGGATGGTGACATTAGGTTATTACGATATCTGGTACCACCGGGCACCGGAATTACATAAGAGCATCGGCATCGTATTATTTATCGTGATGCTGGTGCGCGTCGCATGGCGTTTTATTTCACCGCCGCCAAAACCGCTGGCGAGTTATAGCCCTTTGACCCGCGTCAGCGCCGTATTGGCGCACCTGGCGCTGTATCTGTTGCTGTTTGGCATCCTGATCAGCGGTTACCTGATTTCTACCGCCGATGGGCAACCGATCAGCGTCTTCGGCTGGTTCAACGTACCGGCCAGCGTCGCCGGTATGGCCGAGCAGGCCGATACCGCCGGCACGGTTCACCTTTATCTGGCCTGGGCCGTGGTGGTGCTTTCAGTACTGCACGGCATGGCCGCTATTAAGCATCACTTCATCGATCGTGATGCCACTTTAAAACGGATGCTGGGTCGCAGCACCGATTAACCTCTTGGACTTATGGAGATTGCTATGTTGAAGAAGACCGTATTAGGCCTTACCGCCGGCGCACTGCTGCTCAGCGCCGGCTCGGCGCTCGCCGCCAACTATAAGATCGATAAACAAGGCCAGCATGCCTTTATTCAGTTCCGCATCCAGCATCTGGGCTACAGCTGGCTGTATGGTACCTTCAAGGACTTTGACGGGAGCTTCACTTTCGATGAGCAGGATCCCGCCAAAGACAAAGTGAGCGTCACCATCAATACCACCAGCGTGGACACCAACCATGCCGAACGCGATAAACACCTGCGCAGCGCAGAATTCCTGAACGTCGAAAAACATAAGCAGGCGACGTTTGAATCCACTGAAGTGAAGAAAACCGGCGATGGTTACGCCGTTGTGGGTAACCTGACGCTCAATGGCGTGACCAAACCGGTGACGCTGGATGCCAAACTGCTTGGCCAGGGTAACGATCCCTGGGGCGGCTACCGCGCCGGTTTTGAAGCCAACGGCAAGATCGCGCTGAAAGACTTCGGCATCACCACCGATCTGGGCCCGGCTTCGCAAGACGTTGAGCTGATCATCTCTGTTGAGGGCGTGCGCGAAAAATAACGGCGCGCTTTAATGTAACAATGCCAGCCGGTTAACCCGGCTGGCATTGTCTATCACGGTGACAAAACCGCGCTTACTTTTCTTCCGGCGCCGGAATGTGCATCGTGGTCTGCAACAGCCCTTTTGACTTATTGAAGATCTTAACGCCATTTTCACGCCCGGCGCGGCGCGCCCGTTGCTCTTCGCGCGGCAGCTTCAGCTCTTCGCGGCAGGTTTCGCTGCAGCAGCCTTCAAAGCTGGCCGCACAGCTTGGGCACTGAATAAACAGCAGATGACAGCCGTCATTTTTACAGTTGGTATGGGTGTCGCACGCTGCGCCGCATTGGTGGCAATGCGCAATCACATCGTCAGAAATACGTTCGCCCATGCGCTCGTCAAAGACAAAATTCTTACCGATGAATTTCAACGGCAGCCCTTGTTCTTTGGCACGGCGCGCATATTCAATAATACCGCCTTCAACATGGTAGACATTTGGGAAGCCGTTATGCCGCATATAGGCGCTGGCTTTTTCACAGCGAATGCCGCCCGTGCAATACATCACGATATTCTTGTCTTTCTTATCCTTCAGCATGTCTACCGCCATCGGCAACTGCTCGCGGAAAGTGTCTGAAGGCACTTCAAGCGCATTTTCAAAATGGCCGACTTCATATTCATAGTGGTTGCGCATATCCACAAACAGCGTATCCGGATCGTCAATCATGGCGTTAACCCGGTCCGCCTGCAGGTATTCGCCGACGTTGGTCGGATCGAAACTGTCATCATTGATGCCGTCGGCCACGATGCGCTCACGCACTTTCATCCGCAGCACCCAGAAAGATTTTCCGTCGTCTTCCAGGGCAATATTCAGGCGAATATTATCCAATGCCGGATCTGCGCTAAACAGCAGGTGTTTGAATGCCTCGAAGTTGCCCCGCGGCACACTGATCTGTGCGTTGATGCCTTCGGCCGCCACATAAACACGGCCAAACACCTTCAGTTTTTCAAACTGCTGGTACAGCGTGTCGCGGAAGGTTTTCGGATCGGCGATATGAAAATATTTATAAAAAGAAACGGTGGTGCGCGGTTCGGTTTCCGCCAACATGCGCGCCTTCAGTTCCTCATTAGAAATTCGGTTATGTAACACTGGCATGGTGTTCTTTCCTGTTTCTTGAGTCGGTCACTGTTCATCTGCGCGCCGCCACGGCCGCGCGCGGCGCACATCATACCCGAAAAGAATACGCAACACAGCATTAACCCTTTACGGTTTCGCACACCGAACAACGCTTGACGCCATTCACAATTCCCGTTAAGCCTAACGGCATGCACGTATCAATCATCAGCGCCAACTGCTAACGGATCACGAGGAAAATATGAGTCAACTCTTCAAACCAATTAGCCTCGGGCAACTGAAGTTACCCAACCGCATAATTATTGCCCCAATGTGTCAATACTCGGCCAACGACGGCAAAGCCAGCGAATGGCATCTGTTGCACCTGGGGCACCTGGCGCTTTCCGGCGCCGGGCTGTTAATTGTCGAAGCCACCGCCGTATCGCCGGAAGGCCGCATTACCCCGCACGATCTCGGCCTGTGGGACGATGAAACCGAACGCGCCCTGGCGCCCGTCATTCAGGCGGTAAAAAAGCACGCCACGCTGCCGCTCGGCATCCAGCTTGGGCATGCCGGGCGCAAGGCCGCCTGTGCCGTACCGTGGCAAGGCGGCGGCCAGTTAAGCGCCGCCGACGGCGGCTGGCAAACGCTTTCCGCCTCGGCATTGCCCTTTGCGCCGCAAGACGAAGCGCCGCAGGCGATGAGCCTGGCGCAAATCGAGCGATTAAAAGCGCAGTTTGTCGCTGCCGCCAGGCGCGCCGATCGCCTGGGGTTTGAGCTGATCGAACTGCATGGCGCACACGGTTATCTGCTGCACCAATTCTTATCCCCGCTAAGCAACCAGCGCACCGATCAATACGGCGGTTCGCTAGCGGGCCGCATGCGGCTGCTGCTGGAAATCTTCACCGAAGTGCGGGCGGTATTCCCGGCGCACAAACCGATCGGCGTGCGCATATCCGCCACCGACTGGGTGGCCGGCGGTTGGGATGAAGCGCAGTCCATCGTTCTGACGCAAGAGCTGAAAACCCTGGGTTGCGCTTACATCCACGTTTCCAGCGGCGGCCTTTCATCGCAACAGCAAATCCCGGTTGGGCCAAACTACCAGGTGCCTTTTGCCGAGAACATCCGGCAACAAACCGGCATGCCGACGATCGCCGTTGGGCTGATTACTGAGCCTGAACAAGCCGAAGCCATTGTCGCCACCGGCCAGGCGGATATGGTGGCGCTAGCCCGTGGTATCCTGTATAACCCGCGCTGGCCGTGGCACGCCGCCGCCAAGCTGGGCGAAAAAGTCACTGCGCCGCCGCAATACTGGCGCAGTGAACCTCATGTGCTGAAGGGACTCTTCAACACCGATTAACCCTGATGGCCGGTGATAAGCGCCGGCCAAAATGGCGTTTTAATGCGGTGTGTTTTCCTGTTACGCCAGAAAAATGCCACAATAGCGGGCTATAACCGGCAGAAAGTCATCGGCATGGATATGGCCCCAGAGGTAACCGGTCATGCTAACATTCTGTTCTTTATATAAAACAACCGTTCCTAAGCGAAGAATACATGACCCAACTCCCTTCATTTAACCGTTCGTTATTGCACCCGCGTTACTGGTTAACCTGGTTTGGCATCGGCCTGCTGTATCTGCTGGTTCTCTTGCCTTACCCCGTTATTTATCAGTTGGGGACCCGGCTTGGTCGTTTCTCCATGCGCTTTCTCAAGCGCCGGGTCGCCATCGCGCGACGCAATCTGGAGCTGTGCTTTCCCGAGATGCCAGAGGCTGAGCGTGAAGAACTGATCGCCCAAAACTTTGCTTCGGTCGGCATGGGGTTGTTCGAAACCGGTATGGCCTGGTTCTGGCCCGACTGGCGCATCAAACGCTGGTTTACCGTCCGCGGCCTTGAACACATTCAGAAAGCGCACGATAACCACCAGGGGGTATTGCTGATCGGCCTGCATTTTCTGACGCTGGAGCTGGGCGCGCGCATTTTCGGTATTTATAACCCTGGCATCGGCGTCTATCGCCCGCACGACAACAAGCTGATGGACTGGCTGCAAACCTGGGGGCGGATGCGCTCCAACAAATCCATGCTGGATCGCAAAGACGTTAAAGGCATGATCCGCGCCCTGAAACAGGGTGAAATCATCTGGTATGCGCCGGATCACGACTACGGCCCGCGCAGCAGCGTGTTTGCCCCGCTGTTCGCCGTGGAAAAGGCCGCAACCACCATGGGCAGCTATATGCTGGTGCGCATGGGCAAACCGGCGATCATTCCTTTCACCCCACGGCGGCTCCCGGATGGCAAAGGCTATGAGCTGATCATGCAACCGGCGGTGGAAGGTTTCCCGCTGGACAGCGAACTGAATGCTGCGGCGTTTATGAACCGCGTGGTGGAAAAGGAAATCATGATGGCGCCGGAACAATATATGTGGCTGCACCGCCGCTTCAAAACCCGCCCGGAAGGGGAAGCGTCGTTGTACTAACGGTTACCCTTTAACCGCCTGGCCTGTTGATAAACCCGCTCACGCGGGTTTTTTATTGCTGCCCTTGAGAATAACCGCAAACCGTGTGAAGGTATGGCCTTTCTCATCCGTATCAGGGAGCCCATATGTATATCGTAAACCTCACCTACCATCGCCCGATTGCAGAAGTCGATGCGCTGCTCGCCGACCACATTACCTGGCTGAAAAAGTATTTCCAACAGGGGACGTTTATCGCTTCCGGCCGCAAGAACCCGCGTACCGGCGGGGTTATTCTGGTGAAAGGTGTGGCACGGGCGCAGTTGGATACGATCCTGGCAGAGGATCCGTTTAACGCGGTAGCCAACTATGAGGTCACCGACGTGGCGTTAAGCACCGCCTCGACGGGTTTTGAGGCACTGATAGACGCGTAAGGCCCGTATGCCCCCACGCTGCACTGCGTGGGGGGAGTATTTTTTCGATCCGCCGCCCATTTTCATGCCCTCGTCCCCCGTTCAATTGATGTCCGCGGCTATTAGGCGCATACTTATCGCGCTAATTTTTCCCGCTTTGCCCTATTGCTCCTCGCGATCACAAAGCTTTCCTTCATTTGCATCGGTAATTTATGGCTTCGGCATCAGAACCTGTTAACTGGAAACGTAACCTATTTGTCACTTGGTTAGGCTGCTTCCTGACTGGCGCAGCGTTTAGCCTGATCATGCCGTTCCTGCCGCTGTATGTTGAAGCACTGGGCGTTACCGGGCATCAGGCGCTGAATATGTGGTCCGGCCTGGTGTTCAGCATTACCTTCCTGTTTTCTGCGATTGCCGCGCCGTTTTGGGGCGGGGTGGCCGATCGGCGTGGGCGCAAACTGATGCTGCTGCGTTCGGCGCTTGGCATGGCGATCGTCATGGTGCTGATGGGCATGGCGCAAAATATTTGGCAGTTCCTGGTATTGCGCGCCTTGCTCGGGCTACTCGGCGGTTTTATCCCCAACGCCAATGCGCTGATCGCCACCCAGGTACCGCGTAACCGCAGCGGCTGGGCGCTGGGGACGCTCTCCACCGGCGGCGTTAGCGGCGCATTGATTGGCCCGCTGATCGGTGGGCTGCTGGCCGATCAGTACGGCTTGCGGCCGGTATTTTACGTTACCGCCAGCGTACTTTTTATCTGTTTTATCCTGACGCTGCTGTTTGTCAAAGAACAGTTTACCCCGGTGCAGAAAAAAGACATGCTGCACGCACGCCAGGTGTTTGCTTCGTTAAAAAGCCCGAAGCTGGTGCTGGGGCTGTTTGTAACAACCATGATTATCCAGGTTGCAACCGGCTCTATCGCCCCGATCCTGACGCTATTCGTGCGCGATCTGGCCGGGCATACCAACAACCTGGCCTTTATCAGTGGGCTGATTGCCTCTGTGCCCGGCGTCGCCGCTCTGATGAGCGCACCGCGCCTTGGCAAGCTGGGGGATAAGATCGGCCCCGAACGTATTTTGATCTGTATGCTGATTGTTTCCGTCCTGCTGCTGATCCCGATGGCGTTCGTGCAGTCCCCTTTGCAGTTGGGCATTTTGCGCTTCCTGCTGGGCGCCGCCGATGGCGCGCTGTTGCCGGCAGTGCAAACGCTGTTGATCTATAACTGCACCAACCAGGTCGCGGGCCGCATCTTCAGCTATAACCAATCGTTCCGCGATATCGGCAACGTCAGCGGGCCACTGCTTGGCGCGGCGGTATCCGCCAGCTATGGTTTCCGCGCGGTGTTCCTGGTCACCGCGCTGACCGTGTTGTTCAATGTGGTTTATTCCTGGTGGTGCCTGCAACGCCGCCGCCCGGCCAGCGATAACGACGATCGCCTACAAAACGAGCAATAATCGGATTTATTGGCCTTCGGGCTGTTGCAGCGGATTTTATCTGGTTTTCACACTTTTCATGTGGCTTACAGCACTGGCCCGCACCGAGCATCATGTTCCAGCCCATTGTTTTCCAGCACATATCTGGCGGCCATACCCAGCGGCCTTCCGTCAACGTTTTTCCCCACTCACGAACATAAAATCTGAAAAATCAGACATTCATCGACCTTTACACTAAAAAACACCCCGCTATTCTGGACAAAACCCGTGTTTGCTTATCAAATGGGCGATTGATATCACGCCAGGCCGCAAGCCTGGTAAAGTGAAAAAAAAATTGCGATAGCCACTGTGACCGGGCCATTGTTCGGATAATGCCGGGTAATCCGCCCTGGCGTTCTATCTGCAAAATTATACTCATAATCACCTCTTAAGCCGTCTTTGGCGGCCACTGCAATCGGGAATCAGGTATGTCATCTTCCATCAATAACCAACCGGGCCGCACTTTCTTCGGCCACCCCTACCCGCTGGGCCCGCTGTTCTTCACCGAAATGTGGGAACGCTTTTCGTTCTATGGCATTCGTCCGTTACTGATCCTGTTTATGGCCGCCACGGTTTATGAAGGCGGGATGGGGTTGGCGCGTGAAAATGCCTCGGCGATTGTCGGTATCTTTGCCGGCAGCATGTACCTGGCTGCGCTGCCCGGCGGCTGGCTGGCGGATAACTGGCTCGGCCAGCAAAAAGCCGTATGGTACGGCTCGATTTTAATTGCTCTGGGCCACCTTGCCATCGCGCTGTCCGCCATTATGGGCACCGCGTTGTTCTTTATTGGCCTGACGCTGATTGTGATCGGTTCCGGCCTGTTCAAAACCTGTATATCGGTAATGGTGGGCACGCTGTACAAGCAGGATGACGCCCGGCGTGACGGTGGTTTTTCGTTGTTCTATATGGGTATCAATATGGGGTCTTTTATTGCCCCGTTGATTTCCGGTGTGCTGATCCGCACCAACGGCTGGCACTGGGGCTTCGGCATCGGTGGGCTTGGCATGCTGGTGGCGCTGGTGATTTTTCGCCTGTTCGCCGTGCCGGCCATGAAACGCTACGACGCGAGGTGGGGCTGGATTCCACCTGGAATAGCCCGGTGACGAAAAGAAGCGGCGTGGGCGCGTGGGTCACGGCGATTGCCACCGGCATGATCGTCATCATTGGTTTAATCGCCCAAGGCATTATCGTGATTAACCCGGTCGCCGTAGCCAGCACGCTGGTTTATATCATCGCCGCAGCGGTGACGCTGTATTTCATCTATCTGGCCGCCTTCGCCGGGTTAAACCGTGAAGAGCGCGCGCGTCTGCTGGTGTGTTTCATCCTGCTGATTTCCGCCGCGTTTTTTTGGTCGGCCTTTGAGCAAAAACCAACGTCGTTCAACCTGTTCGCCAACGATTACACCAACCGAATGGTCGGCGGCTTTGAAATACCGGCGGTCTGGTTCCAGTCCATCAATGCGTTGTTCATCATTCTGCTCGCACCGCTGTTCAGTTGGCTATGGCCGGCCATGGCGCGTAAGCAGATTCATCTGAGCAGCATCAGCAAATTTGTTATCGGCATTTTGTTTGCCGCGGCGGGCTTTGGCCTGATGATGATGGCGGCACAACAAGTGTTGGCGAACAACGGCACCGGCGTTTCGCCGCTGTGGCTGGTCAGCAGTATCCTGATGCTGACGCTTGGCGAGCTGTGCCTGAGCCCCATCGGCCTGGCAACCATGACCCTGCTGGCACCGGCCAGAATGCGCGGCCAAATGATGGGCCTGTGGTTCTGCGCCAGCGCGCTGGGCAACCTGGCGGCGGGCCTGATCGGCGGCAACGTCAAAGCCGATCAGTTGGCGCTGCTGCCGACGCTGTTCGAGCGTTGTTCCATCGCGCTGCTGATTTGCGCAGGGGTGCTGATCCTGCTGATCGTGCCTATCCGCCGCATGCTGGCGAATACCCAGGCCAGCGCATAACCTCCCCGGCAATCCTGTTGCCATTGCAGCCAGCGCCCCGGTGCTGGCTGTTTCGTTTTTATCCCCCTCACCTTGGGCAACGCCCTACGCTGGCGGTAAAAAAATTTGCATCTTGCCCGCAGGCGACAACAATTAATGCTGACGCTTGTCATCACACTTTGGGGATACCCAGAGAGAGGGATTAACCGCACCATGACCGGGAGAAAATCATGAGCCTGTATGCAACGTTAGAAGAAGCCATTGACGCAGCACGAGAAGAATTTATTGAATCCTCGGAAAGCACGACCGACGAGCCGGCCGTCCAGCAATTCAACCTGCAGCGCTATGTGATGCTAGACGGCGATATCATGTGGCAGGCGGAATTCTTTGCCGAGGAAGGCGAATCCACGGAATGTCTGACGTTCCGCAGCGGTGCCGCCGCGCAAGCGATTTTCGACGGTGACTTTGATGAAGTGGAAATCCGTGAAGAGTGGCTGGATGAGAACACGCTCTACGAATGGAGCGAAGACGATTTCCAACTCGAGCCGCCGCTGGATACCGAAGAAGGCCAAACCGCCGCTGACGAGTGGGACGAACGCTAAACGCGTTGCCAATACGCGCATTAAGCCGGGGCTTCGCCCCGGCTCCTACCCCTTTTACTCATACGGCCCGTGCTGCGCGTCGAACGGCAACATAAAGGTATCGACGACCATGGAAAGCGGCACGTCTATCACCGTGATATAGCGCCAGGGCGTATCACGCAAATCCCACTGCACGCCAGGGTAATATTGATGCCCATGCCCCGCGCCGGGTACGGTGCGGCTGATAATACTGCCACAGCCGGAAAGCAGCGTGATACTCGCCGCCAGCACGGCCAGACGGGCTAAAAACGAAAAATTCACCGGATTAACTCGTTACCTGATTAGTTAAATCATACGTTAACATTTTGCGCAAAGTTTACCACAGCAACCGATCGGCAACCTGTAAGCATAACGTAAAGCCCAATGAAAAACGGGGAACACGCAGCGCGTATTCCCCGTTTCATCATCGCGATTAGCCTTAACGTTGGCTGGCAGGATGCGCCAGTTCATTGTGCGGCAACGTTTGGTAATAGCTGCGCCAGCTTTCCCCCTGTGGCTGCTGCCAAACCCGTTGATGCAGGCGCGCCAGCACCACAGGATCGCTCAGCAGTTCCAGCCGTTTGGCCTTATCCAGCTTTTGCGGCCCCAGTTGCATCGCTTCGTCAAGCCGCCGCTCGCGGTTGCCTTCAATCACGCTGCGAATGCGGTGGCGGGCCGTCGCCATCGCGGTTGCCAATGCGTTATAGGAAGGGTTCACCACCGCGTGCATAAAGCCATTGGCCAAGGCACGGCTGCGGTTCAGCTTCAGATACTCTTCGGTGGCAACCAGCTCACGCGGCGGCTGGTACTCTTCCGGGATCAAAAACAGCTTGGCACGCTTGCTCTTGATGCCCAGCGTCGCCCGGCTTGAGAGCGCGGAAACAAATGGCGACAACACCAGCGAGAACACAATCGGCGCCAGCCACCACAAGAAACGCAGATCCAGCCAGGCCATACCGCCGGCCCACACCAGGCCCAACAGCATTTGCGATCCATGGCGCTTGAACGCTTCGCCCCACGGGGTGTCGTCGTCGTCACGCTGCGGAGAGTTCCACACCACTTCCCAGCCCAGGAAAGCGCTGACCACAAACACCGTGTGGAACAGCATCCGCACCGGCGCCAGCAGCACCGAGAACAGCATTTCCATCAGCATAGAGAGCAACAGGCGGAATGCGCCACCGTAGGGCTTCGCGCCCTTGGCCCAGATCAGGATCACACTGAGCAGCTTCGGCAGGAACAGCAGCACCAGGGTGGTGGAAAACAGCGCTATCGCCAGTTCAGGCCGCCACTGCGGCCACACCGGGAACAACTGCCGCGGCTGCAGAAAATACTGCGGCTCCATCAGCGTATGCACCACCTGCAGCGCGGTAGACAGCGCCAGGAACATAAACCACAGCGGCGCCGACAGGTATGACATCACCCCGGTCAGAAACACCGCACGGTGCACCGGGTGCATGCCCTTGACCAGGAACAGGCGGAAGTTCATCAGGTTACCGTGACACCAGCGGCGGTCACGTTTCAGTTCATCCAGCAGGTTCGGCGGCAGCTCTTCATAGCTGCCCGGCAGATCGTAGGCGATCCACACGCCCCACCCGGCCCGCCGCATCAATGCCGCTTCCACGAAATCGTGCGACAGGATGGAACCGGCGAACGATCCCGCCCCCGGCAATGGCGCCAGAGCGCAGTGCTCGATGAACGGTTTCACCCGGATAATGGCGTTGTGGCCCCAGTAGTGCGATTCCCCCAACTGCCAGAAATGCAGCCCCGCGGTGAACAGCGGCCCGTAGACGCGGGTGGCGAACTGCTGCGCACGCGCGTACAGGGTATCCATGCCGGACGCTTTCGGCGCGGACTGGATGATACCGGCGTTCGGGTTTGCCTCCATCAGGCGCACCAGGCCGGTGAGGCACTCACCGCTCATCACGCTGTCGGCGTCCAGGATCACCATGTAGCTGTACTGCCCGCCCCAGCGGCGGCAGAAGTCGTCGATGTTGCCGCTTTTACGCTTCACGCGGCGACGGCGGCGACGATAGAAAATGCGCCCGTGGCCGTTCACGTCGCGGCACAGCTCCAGCCATGCCTTCTGTTCCGCCACGCAGATATCCGGATCGTAACTGTCGCTCAGGATATACACGTCGAAGTGATCAAGCTGCCCGGTCGCCGCCACAGACTCATAAGTGGCGCGCAAGCCGGCGAACACCCGCTCCACGTCCTCATTACAAATCGGCATAATCAGCGCCGTGCGGTGCGCAGGATCGATCGGCTCATCGCCTTTGATGGTCGATGATATGCTGTATTTATCCTTGCCGATCAACAGTTGCAGGAAGCCCATCAGCGCCGTCCAGAAGCCGGCTGAAACCCAGCAGAACAAGATGGCGAACAGGATCAGGATCCCGGTCTGCAGCACATACGGCAGCAGTTGCAGCACCGACTGCATCAGATCCTGGTCCAACATGGCGATCGGATCGATTAATGCCCAGCCCTGATACGGCAGAATGGTTTTCATATACCAGGTGGCGATACCGGTTTGCACCAGCATCAGCACCAGCAGAACGTAACGGCGCATGGAGCCTGCGGCACGCCAGCGGTTTTCAGCGTCGGCCTCTTCCTTGTTGGCATGGCGGCTGTGCGGCGAGCGCCCACGCAGCGTATCCCAAAAGCGCGCTATCGGGTTAGTGCGCCATGCATCGGGAAACATGCTGGTGCGCTTGATCGGCGGCGTTGCCTTCAGGACAGAGCGCCCTTCCGCATCGGCGGAAAAATCCGCTTCGCTGACCGCATCCGGCCAGGCGCTCTCGATACGCGGTTTAACCGAAGCCAGCGCCACGTCATCCGCGGGCAATGTGGCAGCATTGGCGTCAGCCGCGCCCAACTGGCGGTGAAGCGTATCAAACGCATCATCGCCGGCAGTTGACTGCGCATTGAGCTGCCCTGACCGCTCCGCGGTCAGGGGCATTGCCGCAAGATATTCCTGGGCAGTTTGAGTTGACTTATTCATTGGCAGGTAGCTGATAGCTCCAGGTTTCCGACAATACCGTGTCACCGTTAACCAGCGCGGCGCGCATTTCTACAGGTTTTTTGTCATCTTTCACTTTCACCCGTAACGTTAAGCGCCAGCCTTTGGTGACCGGATTATAGCGGATGTTGTTTTCAACCATTTCACCATTATCGCCAATGCTCACCTGTGAAGCTACCGGCGTATTCTGATCCAGCCCTTTCAGCACCGGACCAACGAAGTCGATCAGGAAAGCCACACTGCCGTCCGGTTCACGGATCAGATTGGACTGGCGAACATCGCCGGTTGACCGCATCGTTTGGCTGACATAGGCGATATCCGGCGAATGCAGCTTGTCTTCGTCGCGGGTAAAGTGCAAGCGGTAGCGCAACGCCAGCGGCGTTTTGGTATCCGGCAGCACATCCGGCGTCCAGAAGGCGACGATGTTATCGTTGGTTTCATCAGCCGTTGGGATCTCGACCAGTTCCACCTTGCCCTTGCCCCAGTCACCGCGCGGCTCAATCCATGCGCTTGGGCGCAGATCGTAACGATCATCAAGATCTTCATAATCTTTGAAGTTGCGGCCACGTTGCAGCAGGCCGAAGCCTTTCGGATTTTCGATCGTATAAGTGCTGACCGACAGGTGCTTCGGATTGTTCAGCGGGCGCCAAATCCACTCGCCGTTGCCGGCATGAATCGACAGACCGTTGGAATCGTGCAGCGCACGACGGTAGTTCAAGGTCGGCGACGGTTGGTTCGGCCCAAACAGGAACATGCTGGTCAGCGGTGCGATGCCCAGTTTACCCACTTTGTCGCGCAGGAAGACTTTGGACTCGACATCGACCGTGGTATCACGCCCTGGATAAACGATAAAGCGGTAAGCGCCGGTTGCACGCGGGGAATCAAGCAGCGCGTAAATCACCAGGTGCTTATCACCCGGTTTCGGCCGTTCGATCCAGAACTCGCGGAAACGCGGGAACTCTTCGCCGGAAGGGAGGGCGGTGTCGATCGCCAAGCCGCGCGCAGAAAGGCCATAAACCTGCCCTGCCCCCACGACGCGGAAATAGCTGGCGCCCAGCACGCTCATGATCTCATCATTTTTGTCTTCGCTGTTGATCGGATACAGCACTTTAAACCCGGCGAAGCCGAGGTTTTTTACCGATTCCGGATCGTGTTTCACGTCGCCAAAGTTGAAGAAATCCGGGTTGTACTTGATCTCCTTCACGCTGGTTGCGGTCACTTCGTTGATTTTGACCGGCGTATCGAAGTACATCCCTTGATGGTAGAACTCAAGCTTAAATGGGGTTTGAAGCTGGTTCCAATAGGCTTTGTCGTGATTGAACTGGATCTTTTGATAGTCCGCGAACTTCATTTCACGGAACTGAGAAGGAAGGTTGCTCTTCGGCGTTTCGAAACCTTTCCCCGCCAGATCTTGCGCCTGTTTGGCCACATCATCAATGGAAAATGCCCATGCCTGCGAGGTAAACAGTGAGAACAATACGGTAACGCCTAACCAACGCGCGGTCATCGCACGTGGTTGCCTGGATAATATATTAACTAGCACATCCCCCCCTATTCGTGTGCTCAAATCATTAAAAACCATATTAATGGATTATTCAGCTTTCCGACAACATGATAAATGGATCGTTCATGTTTATGGTTCAGAGTTTAAGCAACTGATGAAACACCAGCGTAGCAAGCCCTGAAGAAAGACGCTATGGAAAAATGCGAATGGCTATAGTAGGGTTTGCACGATGATTTAACATATGCTGACTTAATAAACCGATTAATCACCATTCAATAAAAAACCATCAGCGGTATCCTATGACAACAAGCCACAACCAACGCGAGTTTTTCCTCGATTCTATCCGGGCGTATTTGATGCTGCTCGGCATCCCTTTTCATCTTTCTCTGATTTACTCCAGCCACAGTTGGGCCGTCAACAGCGCCACCCCCTCCTTTTCACTGACGGTGTTGAACGACTTCATCCACGCCTTCCGCATGCAGGTGTTCTTCGTGATATCCGGCTACTTCTCCTTCATGCTGTTTGGCCGCTACGAACGCCACAAGTGGCTCAAGGTACGCCTGGAGCGGGTGGCGATCCCGATGTTGAGCTCTATTCCGTTAATCACATTGCCGCAGTTCTTCATGTTAAAATATTTTACAAATAAACTGGACGGCTGGGATACATTTTCGTTTTATCAAAAAATAAATGCCGGTGTCTGGGAGTTGATTTCTCATCTGTGGTTTTTATTAACACTCTCTTTGCTCACCTGCGCGTGTTTTTATCTTTTCCGCTTTATGCTCCCAACCAAAGAGCAAGAAGATACCGCCACCGAAAATAAAAAAATAAGTTTAGGAAGTATCTCACTGCTTTTTAGTTTATATGCTTTATTATATATAGCCGCGCATCGTTTAATTTTAAATTTTGACCCTAAATTATTATCTAACGGCCTGTTCAATTTTGTAGTGATGGAAACGCTGTTTTATCTGCCGTTCTTCATCCTGGGCGCCTACGCCTTCAAGTATGTGTGGCTAAAAGAAATTTTCCTCAAGCCTTGTCTGCCTGCGGCGCTGGGCTCGCTGGCGCTGGTGGCGGCGTATATGCTCAATCAGTCGTTGTTGGCCCAAAGTGACTATATGTTCGATCTGGATATTCTGATCAAATCCGTCCTCGGTATCCTGATGACTAACGTCGTATTCTCATTTGGCCATACGCTGCTCAATTACCATTCCCCGCGCGTCACCTATCTGGTTAATGCGTCACTGTTTATTTATCTGGTGCACCATCCTTTGACGCTGATATATGGCGCATTTATTACCCCCTATATCAGCAATAACCTTCTGGGTTTTCTATGTGGCCTGGTGTTCGTGTTTACCCTGGCTTTTACGTTATACGAACTGCATAAACGCATTCCGTTGTTGCGCTTTCTCTTTTCTGGCAAACCGCAATCACCCAGAGACAGGCTCCCGCAATAGCGCATGGCGCCCGCGGCTCACCAGAGCCGCTCACGGGTAAAAAAACCTCACCACGGCGCAGGGAATTGCACCATACTTTACGCATATTGCGCACAGATTGTTCAACCCGCAACCTCACATTGCGCCAAATTGGTGCTGGAGTATATTGTAGTGAGTTGTTATAACTGCATTGCATAAGTGGAAATCCATATCCCTGCCTCACGGTAGCGATTGGGCTCATTGAACCCTGAGGGTTGGGCCGGTTAGCCGGTGCCCCTTCCGTCACGACAGAGAGGATTTTTGATGACTGACCAAGATAAAACGGTGCAGGAAGCTGAACCGGTAAATGCGACACTGCTGAAGATACTTGGCCGCCTGCTTTCAGCGCTGGATGCGTCCATCAGCGGAAAAGATCGCAGCGTGCTGGTAAACGACCTTTCCAATTTTAATCTTGATGGCGTTTCTGAAGCCGAAAGAAAGCTTGCCAGCGAGCTTATCAAGCGCGCCCTGCAATCCCTCGATCACTAAGCCCGCCAGCACAAACCATTAAACCCCAGCCGGGGTTAATGGTTTCACCCCACCGGGGCGCTCACCAACTATTGCGGGATGCCAAACCCGGCCATACGAATAAAAAAAACACCCTGCCAGCGTTCAGCTCACAGGGTGTTGCTACTTTTTATTACTGCTTATTGCTGCTTTTGGCAGCGTTAGATCTTGCAGCTTTCGCAGTCCGCTTCGTCTTCAACGGCTTCAGGCAGTGCATTCGCCTGCTCGGCCGCTTTCTTTTCAGCCGCGGCTAATTCGGCATCGATATCAAAATCAAAGATATCATCACTCATTACAACATCCTCACTCTTACTCAACGAACGCAGCCTTCAAGTATAAGCGACAATGCCGCCGGCGAAAACGTTCAGTTCAGCGCTGCCGCCGTGGGCGCGACGCGTTCGTGCAATTTTTTGCCATAGGCCAGATCGTATACGTCGTAAAAATCAACTTCACCTTTGTTGGCGATGATTTCCCGCACGCGTTCTTTCAATACCGGGCTAATGCCGGGATGGCTCAACAACGCCTCTACCGCCGCCGGCGACAGCGCACGCGTAAAGTACCATTCACCGTTATAGCAAACGCGCAGATCGAGCACGCCGATATCTTCAAAGCGGTAGCGCGGTTTGATCTCCAGCAGCAGCATGGCAAACATAAACAGCACGAAGGCGGTAAACATCAAAAACGAAAGCAGCCCCATATAAGGCACCGGGTACATGACGGCAATCACCGCAAAGTAACCGGCGAACATTGCCAGGCACAAATAGCGATGCTCGCGGGCAAACTTGCTGTTGAAACGCGGTTTGCCATCGCGCCCCTCACGCTTGTTAATGCGGTCGATTTCTTCGTTCAGGATCTCTTTGAGTGGGTCCATGGGTACAACCTTAGCGATGGTTATGCAGGGAATGACGATTGTTTTGATTATCGGCCCCTAAATTAACATAAGTCCCCTTTTGCCGGGTAGAACCATTGTGCCACGCCAACGCGGCAACGGTGATGCGTTGCTGCGTTCGGGGGCATACACGGCGGAGAGAACGCCTGGCAGCCGTTATTCCTTTGAGGCAGCATCCCCCTGGGCAAAAGTGAAGATGCGCTGTGCGATATCATCAGCCTGTTTGATTTTCTGCTGCTGCAACGTATCGCGGCTGTGGATGGCGCGCACATAGGCAATGTCATAGGCCTGATCGATGGTGGCGATAATATTATCGCGGGTGGTTTTGTCCAGATTCGCAAGGATGGTGGTGATAACCGTCTGATAAACGCTTGAGGCGGCGGTCAGTGACTTCTCTCTGGCCTCCAATGCTGCCACGCGTTGCATAAGCTGTTGCAGTTGATCGTGTTCAGACATAGCGACCTCACTTTGGCCCGACAGAAAATTGTATCTTAATAACAAGTTTAGCAAACCACCGGGAAACAGCCTGCCGCCGGCCACATTCGCCGCGGAGGGAAACGCAGCCAAACCCAGGGGGTTTGCGGCCGTAAGCTGGCCGACCGCAACACAAGAAAAGTTAATGCAACCCACCCCATTTGATCTCATCTTGATATAACGTTAAGCTATATGCATAAAATAATTATCCAACGCATAGCGATAAACCTGGAGAATAGATTCAAAACATGCGATTTCCACAGCCGATTTCACTAAATCGCTGGCTCTCCAATACACTACATTAATATTATATATACTGATGTTTATGCTTCTCACAGCATAAAGGGAGAGTGCGTTTTCGCACCGAATAATTTTTTAAGGGATGAGTTAATGAAGTTAAGAAAAAAACGCCACACACCGCTAAATATCAATGACATAACAATTATTGACGACAGCAAACTAAAAAAAGCCATCACCGCTGCCGCACTGGGTAACGCCGTCGAATGGTTTGATTTTGGTGTTTATGGTTTTGTTGCCTATGCTCTTGGGCAAGTGTTCTTCCCCAGCGCCTCACCCGGCGTGCAGATGATCGCCGCACTTGCCACCTTCTCTGTTCCCTTCCTGGTTCGCCCGCTCGGCGGCGTATTCTTTGGCCGTTTGGGGGATAAATTTGGGCGCCAGAAGGTGTTGTCGATCACAATCATCATCATGGCCGTCAGTACCTTTTGTATCGGGCTGATACCGTCTTATGCCTCGATCGGCATCTGGGCACCTATTCTGTTGCTGCTGGCCAAACTGGCGCAGGGCTTTTCCGTGGGCGGGGAATACTCCGGCGCGGCAATCTTTGTGGCCGAGTACTCACCGGACAGAAAACGCGGCTTCATGGGCAGTTGGCTTGATTTCGGTTCCATCGCCGGCTTTGTGCTTGGTGCCGGCGTGGTGGTGCTGATTTCCAGCATCATCGGCGAAGCCAAATTCCTTGAATGGGGCTGGCGCCTGCCGTTCTTCCTGGCTGCGCCGTTGGGCATTATCGGCCTGTATCTGCGCCATGCGCTGGAAGAAACCCCGGCGTTCCAACAACACGTCGACAATATGGATAAAGGCGACCGCGAAGCGATCGAGAACCCGCCAAAGACCTCTTTCCGCGAAATCGCCAACAAAAACTGGAAAAATCTGCTGGTGTGCATGGGGCTGGTGATCTCGACCAACGTTACCTACTACATGCTGCTGACCTACATGCCGAGCTACCTGTCGCATAACCTGAACTATTCAGAAAGCCACGGCGTGCTGATTATTATCGCCATCATGCTCGGCATGCTGTTTATACAGCCGCTGATCGGCCTGACCAGTGACCGCATCGGCCGTAAGCCGTTCGTTATCGGCGGCAGCATCGGTATGCTGTTCCTGGCCGTGCCCTGCTTTATGCTGATCAACAGCGATGTTGTCGGGCTGATCTTTGTGGGCCTGTTGGTGTTGGCGGTATTACTGAACTCGTTTACCGGCGTGATGGCCTCTACCTTGCCGGCGATGTTCCCGACGCACATTCGCTACAGTGCGCTGGCGATTTCCTTTAACATCTCCGTACTGGTTGCCGGCGCAACACCGACCATTGCGGCCTGGCTGGTGGAATCCAGCGGCAACCTGTATATGCCGGCTTACTATCTGATGGTCGTGGCGATCGTGGGTCTGATCACCGGCCTGTATATGAAGGAAACGGCCAACAAACCCCTGCGCGGTGCAACGCCGGCGGCTTCTGACCGCTCTGAAGCCAAAGAGCTGCTGCAGGAGACCTACGACAATATCGAGCAGAAAGTTGATAACATCAACGATGAACTGGCCGACCTGCAAGAACAAATCAACGCGCTGGAGAAGAAAAAACAGACGTTGATCGACCAGCACCCGAAACTGGACTGATCGCAACTGGGCCTTATCCCTTTGCGGGGTAAGGCCGCCGCCCCGCTAACCCTCCCCACCGTTAGCGGGGCTTATTCGTTCTGCTTCTCGCCTGCCAATGAAATCCCTATCATCACCGTCGTTGTCTCAGCAGCATTCCACACGGAATGCGGGATACTGCCTGTAATTATTTTCGCCTCATTCGGGCCGATAACAAACGCCTCATCCCCCGCGACGATCTTCGCTTTGCCACTGACAACAATAAATAAATGTGCGTGAGAATGGGTATGCGCGGTCGTGGGGCCACCCCCGCCCGGTGCCAGATAAGCGACAGCCCCGTCGATCACATTGCCGCATTCGGCAAACAGTTTTTTCGCTAAAAAATTGATATGCGCCGGCGGTGTAACAAAACCTGCTGTATTTTCACTCATTAACTATCCTCTAATCTGATTACATCCTGTCCTTTGCTGCGTCACGGGATAAGCGCCACAGCCAAAAATCTTGCTCCAGCGGCAGGGCTACTTTTTTTAGGATTATTGTGAAATAACGCGCATTGCCCCCAGAGTTTGCTACGCTTTATTCTGACTTTTACAACAAAACCAAGGAGTAGATATGTTTGGGAAAGCAGAAGATAAAGTAAAAGAAGCCGCAGGTGCGGCCCAGGAAGCTTACGGCGATGCCACCGACTCACCCGAGCATCAGGTTAAAGGCGCTGCACGTAAATACGTTTCTCAGGCCAGCTATGCGGCCCGTGATGCTGCAGACACCGTCAGAGGCCAGGTTGAATCAAATCCGCTGGCCGGCGTTGCTATTGCAGCCGCTGTGGGCATCGTGTTTGGCTACCTGCTTGGCCGTAAATAACCGCTAATGTGAACATGCCGACCAGCGCAAGCTGGTTGGTATTCTTTTTCCTGCCTCCGCCGCCGTGCCCTCCCGAGCCAAACGTTCCAAAAGACATTCCATCTCAGCGTGTGTGCCTGCGCATGGCAAGTGCTGCCCAATACAGCCCGCCCATCACGCCATTTTAGCACCCTCGCGCCAATGCAATAATTACAGACTATTAGTATAGATTGAACTATTCAACAAAGATAATATATAGAAGGTATATCTATCTTCATGAATATCATGGAAATTTAAACTAAAAGGAAATTATTATGATTAGAATAATGATCGCTGGAGCTTTATTGGTTGCTCATTTGGCAACCGCCGGGACCATCGTCACGAAAAAAGACGAGATTAAAAACACCGAGGTAAAAACCGCCGGCATTTATTTTTCGGGGGAAGTAAACGATGAGAGTGCGATCAATATTATTGCCGCGGTAACCGAGATCGCCGATACCTTCCCACACGCAGAGAAAGTGGTGCTCTACATTAACAGCAGTGGCGGCGACATGGATGCCGGCTATACGATTTACGCCGCGCTCAAAAATTCACCGATAAAGCTTGAAACCGTTAATGCCGCCATGACGGGCTCTGCCGCCACCATGATCTATTGTGCGGCTGATGCGCGCTATGCAACCCCGCTCTCGCATTTTCTTCTTCACCCATCAGCCGCGGCAAATATTGGTAAAGACTACGTCAAACCAGACGAAGCAAGATTACTGGCTGAACAGAACGATATGTATAACCAGTTATTTTTCGATATCTATCGCAGTTGCACCCGGCTCCCAGCCTCCCAGATAAAAAACATCCTGTCGGCCGAAAACAACAGGCTGATGCCTGACGTTGTGAAAGCCACAGAGTATGGCCTTGTTACCAAAGGGATAAAAGAAAAGGAACGCTATGATGTCAGCTACTTCATTAGCGGCAAGGGAAACTAGTTCGGTTAGCAACCCATAATGGCGATAAAGCACGGCGGCTGCCAGCCTGGGCCGAGAACCGGCCCCGGTATCTTCATTGAAGAAAGCCGTTAACTGAACGCCGTCAACAGGGCCGGCACGCCAAATTCCAGGCATAAAAAAACCGCCTTGCGGCGGTTCAAACATTGCTTACATCGTTATGATTTTAATAAGCTTTTATTCCCTGGTACCCGGAGCGGGACTTGAACCCGCACAGCCATAAGCCGAGGGATTTTAAATCCCTTGTGTCTACCGATTCCACCACCCGGGCTCGGGAAAATTGGAGGCGCGTTCCGGAGTCGAACCGGACTAGACGGATTTGCAATCCGCTACATAACCGCTTTGTTAACGCGCCGTAATTCTGTTTGCCTTTCGGCTTAAAGCCGGTACAACCCGCTTTAATGTGATTCTCTTAGGACATTCGGCTAAGAACTTTAACGCCTAACCATTTGATTTAAATGATTTTTTGTCCGTTCCGTTTCAGGAATGGTCGCTATTATGTACCGGTTCGTGGTGCATGGCAAGCCCTTTCTGCCCCTTCCTGGCTCAACTGGTTACAATTGCCTCAAAGGCGTTAAAATCCGTTGAACAATTGAACTTAATGCACAAATTTTATCATACAACATTCACTTAGCGCTTGAAAAGCCGCCAAAAAAACTATGCTTTCCCACCCTGCTACTAACCTATTGCTTTAGTATTGTGCTGGTTTTGGCGTCAAACTGCGATTTACCGGCCGAAACGCCCCACACAGCCTGCACGGAGTGCTTCACCAGCCCCGCGCACGCGGTTAATCGTAGCATCCGCTTACCTGATTGCGTCAGGCGGAAAGCCCGGCGTAACGCCCTGCCCCCCAGTTCAATAGCCGCCTTTTGCATTCGATCACAGAAAAAACGGCGGCCATCTGCAATACTCGCAATGTTAATTTATTGTTAATAAAAAATAGATAAAGAGCAGCCACCAAGGACTGTTCGTCTTGCTAACCGTTTCTGGGCTTTGAGCAAAATGTCAATTCAGGAGTACACGACTGTGAATCAACACCAGCGCGACCACATTGACACGGTAGTCGAAACCATTAACGGAACCCCCGCCTCAGCCACCCTGCAGAGCTACGATCGGCTTATCCGCGATTCCTGGCAACGCTGCGTTAACGATCACGGGCTTGATCCCAGCCGCATGCAAGACGCGCGCATCCTCACCTGGCACGAACTGCGCGAACACCAGGAAAACCTGGAAGAGTTCAGGCGTATCGCCCATCAGGGCATGGAGCGCCTGTTTCAACACATTGCACCGGCGGGCTATGTGGTGCTGCTGAATAACGCCAAAGGCATTACCGTTGATTATCTGGGCGACGCCAATGCTGAAATCAGCCTGCGGCGCGCCGGGCTATTCCTAGGCGCCGAATGGTCAGAGGCCTGTGCCGGCACATGCGCCGTAGGCACCGCCCTGGCAACCGGTGAAGCGCTCACGGTGCACCAGGGCGATCACTTCGACGCCACTCACATCCCGCTGACCTGTACCGCCGTCCCGCTGTTCGATCCGCAAGGGCAACTGCACGCGATATTGGATATCTCCGCACTTAACTCGCCACAGCCCAAATCCAGCCAGCAGTTAGCGCTGCAAATCGCCCGCATTTATGCCAGCCAGATTGAAAACGCCTATTTTGAACACCTGCACCGCGGCGACTGGATGCTCAAGCTTAGCGCGTCATACCCGTTAGTTAACGTCAACCCGGACTATCTGCTGGCCTTTGACGCCGGCGGTAAAATCGTGGGGCATAACCACCCGGCCTTGCGCCTGTTGCAAAATGAACTTGGCCTGCCGGCGCCAACGCAGCATGCGGCCAGCCCGCTGTTAGGGCTGCGCTTTGAGCAGGTTTTCAACGCCAGCTTCGATAAACTGCCGAACTACCTGCATACCGAGGGCCTGCGGCCATGCACCATTAATCTGGCGAACAGCGATAACACGCTATTCGTTACCGCCCAACAGCCGATCAACCGCCGCGGCCGGCGTATGGCGGGCGCATCAGCCATCTTGCCCACCCCGTTAAAAGCCATCAGCGGCGGCGATCCGGCGTTACAGGTGCAGCTACAGCGCGCAATGAAGCTGGTGAATACCCCGGTGAACCTGTTTATCCACGGCGAAACCGGCTGTGGCAAGGAGTTCTTTGCCCGGGCGTTACACCAGGCGGGCAACCGCTGCCAGCGGCCGTTTATCGCCGTTAACTGCGCGGCGATCCCGCCCTCGCTGATTGAAAGCGAACTGTTCGGCGCCATGCCGGGCAGCTTTTCCGGCGCCGGTAATAAACCACGCCGCGGGCTCATTCAGGAAGCCGATGGCGGCAGCCTATTCCTGGATGAAATTGGCGATATGCCGCTGGAAATGCAGACGCGCCTGCTGCGCGTGCTGGCGGAGCGCGAAGTGTTGCCGGTGGGCGCCACCCGCCCGATACCGGTTGATATCCGGGTCATCTCTGCTTCCCACCGGTCGCTGGAACGGCTGATCGCCGCAGGCGCATTCCGTGAGGATCTCTATTACCGCCTGCTTGGCGCTCGTATCAGCCTGCCGCCATTGCGTGAGCGCAGCGATCTGGACTGGCTGATCGACAATATGCTGGCGGGCAAGCGTTGCACGCTCACCGCCAAAGCCAGGGCGCACCTGCACCGCCACCGCTGGCCGGGCAACCTGCGCGAACTGCGCAATGCGCTGGAATACGCCTGCGCCATCTGCGAAAACGCCTGTATTCACCCCGATGATCTGCCCGAAGAACTGCAACAGCCGGCCGCAGCACCGCCTGCCGAAACGGCTACGCCGGCCCGCCCAAACACTACCACCTCCGCCACCTGCCCCGAAGGCCAGGCGCTGATACAGCACCTGCGGGCGGCGCAGTGGAACCATAGCGCGGTCGCCCGCCAACTGGGGATCAGCCGCATGACGCTTTACCGCCGCATGCAGCGCTTGGGGATCCGCTCGCCAAACCAAACCGATACCCGCTGCTGATCTGTCTCAATTGGCCGGTGACACCTGTATCACACTCGCCGGCAACCGTCGAAAAAAACCAATAACACGCTGATTTTAAATCACAATAAAACCTGGCCCGGAATTTGCGATAGCGATTTGAGTTGATGACGAGAGGCGCTCCCATGTCTGATCCTGCAAATAGCTTCATTCGCCGCCGTGCCGTACCCGCCCCCTGGGTTGGCATTATCGCCAATCCGGTTTCGGCCCGTGATATCCGCCGTGTGGTCGGCCATGCCGGCAGCCTGACGTTGGCCGAACGCGCCAACCTGATTTTTCGGCTGCTGGCGGCGCTGGGCGCCGCGGGCATCGCCGATGTGCGCATGATGCCGGATCGTGAAGGGCTACAGGCGATCCTGACCCGTATGCTGGCACAGCGTCACGATATTCCCCTTCCACAACTAAGCTGGCTACCGCTTAGCGTCAGCGCCACGGTTAACGATAGCGTGCAGGCGGCACGCATGATGCAGGCCGACGGCGCCCGCGTCATCGTGGTGCTTGGCGGCGACGGCACCCATCGGGCGGTAGCAAAAGCATGCGGCACGGTGCCGATCGTCGGTATCTCCACCGGCACCAATAACGCCTGGCCGGAACTGCGCGAACCCACCATCGTTGGGCTGGCGGTGGGGCTGTATGCCAATGGTAAAGTCCCCGGCGCGCAGGCGCTTCAATGGAACAAACGGCTGGATATCGCCATCAATGTCGGCCGCCCACATGCCCGCCAGGATATTGCCATTGTTGACGCAGCCATCCTGGCCGAGCGGTTTGTCGGCGCCCGCTCGGTGTGGCGCCCCGAACAGTTGTCACAGCTCTACCTGTGCTTTGCCGAACCCCATACCGTGGGCCTGTCTTCTATCGGCGGCTTATTGATGCCGATCGGCCGCCATACGCCCGGCGGGCTGGGGGTTACTTTCGGCAACGGCGGCGGCACGCTACTGGCACCGCTGGCGCCAGGACTGGTACAGCGCATCCCTATCGCCCGTTGGCAACGCATCGAACACGGCGCCGCCAGCACCCCACACCTGCGCCAGGGCGTCATCGCCCTGGATGGCGAACGCGAAATAACGTTCGGCCCGCAGGACAGTGTGCAGATCACGCTGTGCGAGCACGCTTTTCGCTCACTCGATATCAACGCCTGCCTGCATTGCGCCGCGGAAAACCAATTATTGCGGGCCGCCACCAGTGGTAGCGGCGGCCTACTTTAATCACCACTCACTGTCTGGAGATGGCTATGAACAATACCGATAACAATCCACACTCTGCTTCCCTGCCGCTCACCCGCGAAGCTTTGCTGAGCGCCTATCGCAGTATGCGCACCATCCGTGATTTTGAAGAACGGCTACACGTCGATTTTTCACGCGGCGATATTCCCGGCTTTGTTCATCTATACGCCGGCGAGGAGGCGACGGCGGTCGGCATTTTATCCCACCTCACCGATGGCGATCGCATCGCCAGCACCCACCGCGGGCACGGGCACTGCATTGCCAAAGGCGTCGACGTTATCGCCATGATGAAAGAAATCTACGGTAAAACCGGCGGTGCCTGTAACGGCAAGGGCGGCTCAATGCACATCGCCGATCTGAGCAAAGGCATGATGGGCGCCAACGGCATTTTGGGGGCGGGCGCGCCGCTGGTGTGCGGCGCGGCGCTGGCGGCCAAATTCCGCGGCAAGGGTGAAATCGGCATTACCTTCGCCGGCGACGGCGCCGCCAACCAGGGCACGTTTCTCGAAAGCCTGAACCTGGCCGCGGTCTGGAACCTGCCGGTTCTGTTCGTAATTGAAAACAACGGCTACGCCGAAGCCACCTCGCGCCAGTATGCCACCGCGGTAGACAGCTATGTCGATCGCGCCGCCGGCTTTGGCATCCCCGGCGTGACCGTCGATGGCACCGACTTTTTCGCCGTCTATGAAACCGCCGGCGAACTGATCCGCCATGCCCGCGCCGGCGGCGGCCCCGCGCTGCTCGAATGCAAAATGGTGCGCTTCTACGGGCATTTTGAAGGGGACGCGCAAACCTACCGCGCCCCGGACGAACTGGAATCGATCCGCGAACACCAAGACTGCCTGAAGCACTTTATCAATCATGTGCAACAAAGCGGCGTCATTCATCTTGATGAGTTCCAGGCCATCGACCGCGAAGTGGCGGCGCTGATCGAGCAGGCGGTACAAGAAGCCAAAGCCGCGCCCGAACCCAGCGCCGATGATTTGTTAACCGACGTTTATGTCAGCTACTAGCGACAACTTCACCCGAAAGGAGAATGGACATGGCTCGTAAACTTAGTATGAAGCTCGCCATCAATGAAGCGATAGACCAGGAAATGGCACGCGATCCCAGTGTGATTATGCTCGGTGAGGATATCGTCGGTGGAATGGGCGCCGACGGGGAAAAAGACGCCTGGGGCGGCGTGCTGGGTGTCACTAAAGGGCTATACGCCAAGCATGGCGATCGCCTGCTGGACACCCCGCTATCGGAATCGGCCTACGTCGGCGCAGCCATCGGCGCCGCGGCCTGCGGTATGCGCCCGATCGCCGAACTGATGTTTATCGATTTCATGGGCGTCTGTTTCGATCAAATCTTCAACCAGGCCGCCAAGTTCCGCTATATGTTCGGCGGCAAGGCGCAAACGCCGGTGGTGATCCGCGCGATGGTCGGCGCCGGCTTCCGCGCCGCCGCACAGCACTCCCAAATGTTGACGCCGCTGTTTACCCATATTCCCGGGTTGAAGGTCGTCTGCCCCAGCACCCCATACGATACCAAGGGGCTGCTGATCCAGGCCATCCGCGATAACGATCCGGTGATCTTCTGCGAGCACAAAAACCTGTACGGCATCGAAGGCGATGTGCCCGAAAAGCCGTATGCCATCCCGTTTGGCGAAGCCAGCATCGTGCGCGACGGCAGCGATGTCTCCATCATCAGCTACGGGCTGATGGTGCACCGCGCTCTCGACGCCGCGGCGCAGTTGGCGAAACAGGGCATCAGCGTGGAGGTGGTTGATTTGCGTTCGCTGTCACCGCTGGATCTCGACACCGTTATCGAAACGGTAGAAAACACCGGCCGCCTGGTCGTGGTGGATGAAGCGCACCCCCGCTGCAACATTGCCACCGATATTATCGCCCAAGTGGTGCAGCATGCGTTCGGCGCGCTGAAAGCGCCGCCGCAGATGATCAGCGCGCCCCATACCCCCGTCCCCTTCTCGCCCGCGCTGGAAGACCGCTATCTGCCAAGCGTAGACAGCATTATCAGCGCCGTACAACGCACGCTCGGCCATAAGGGGGCACACTGATGAGCGATAACACCATTATTCCCGTTGTTATGCCCAAGTGGGGGCTGTCGATGCGTGAAGGCACAGTCAATGAGTGGCTGGTTGAGGAAGGCAGCGAGATCGCGCCGGGCATGGCAATTCTGAATGTGGAAACCGATAAAATTGCCAACGCGGTTGAAGCCACCGATGCCGGTATCCTGCGGCGCAAGGTCGCACAAGCGGGCGATATTCTGCCGGTGAAAGCTCTGCTGGGCGTGCTGGCACCGCCAGCGATTAGCGAAGCGGAGATAGATGCCTTTATCAGCGCCTGGGAAACCCCGGCCGACAGCGACGAAGAGAACGAAGACGAGCAGGCAAGCACCGCCTGGCTGACGGTGGACGGCCTGCAAATTCGCTACACCAGCCGCGGCGCCGGCGAAGAAACCGTGCTGTTTATCCACGGCTTCGGCGGCGATCTGGACAACTGGCTGTTCAATCTGGACGCGCTGGCCGAACGTTACCGGGTGGTGGCGCTCGATCTGCCCGGGCACGGGCAATCCGCCACCCCGTTGCCGGGCGCCCGCTTGAGCGATCTGGCGGATTTCATCGCCGCCTTTATGGATGTTCTCTCGCTGCCTGCCGCCCACCTGATCGGCCACTCACTGGGCGGCGCTGTCGCCGCCGAACTGGCGCTGCGCCAACCTGGGCGCGTGCGCTCACTGGCGCTGATCGGCAGCGCCGGCTTCGGCCAGGAGATCAATCAGCGCTATATCGAAGGCTTTATCAACGCCCAGGCGCGCAGGGAGTTGAAACCGGTGGTTGAGTTGCTGTTTGCCGATCCCGCCCTGGTCAGCCGGCAAATGCTCGACGATCTGCTCAGGTACAAACGGCTGGATGGCGTGGACGATGCACTCACGGCCCTGCAAAATAGCCTGTTTGCCGGAGGCGAGCAAAGCACGCTGCCGGGCCTGCAGTTGCATGATGCCGGCATACCGCTGCTGTTGATTTGGGGCGCGGAAGATCAGATTATCCCTGTTCAACACGCACAACAGGCGCCGGCGCATGCCCAGGTGGAAATCCTCAGCGCTGCCGGCCATATGCCGCAGATGGAAAAGGCCGCGGAAGTTAACTCGCTACTGCAGCAGCATCTGGGCGCCGTTTAACCGCTGGATGGTGAACACATGCCGCACACATCGGCCGCAACCGCGCGTTGCGGCCTGTTTCACTGGTTACACAACCAATTACAGCACTGCGACGATCCGACAACCGCCGAGGACGAGCTGTTTGGCTATGCCGCGGCGGGCACGGCGGTGGCGAAAATCTGGCAGGCGCCGCAAGCGCTGGTCGCCCCGCGAACTTACACACGCCATGCGCCCCTGGAACAGGTGCGCCAACGCTTTAGCGCTCAGGGTTGCCCGGTGTTCCTGCGCAAATCCGGCGGCGGCCTGGTGCCGCAGGGGCCGGGCATCATCAATCTTAGCCTGGCCTATCCGCTGCAACAAAGCCTGGGGGACGCGGCAACGCCGGTTTACCTGCATCTGTGCGAAATACTGCGCGACACGCTGCAAACATTCGGCATTGCCAGCCGCTTTCAGGCGGTGAGCGGCTCCTTTTGCGATGGCCGCTTTAACCTGGCCTGCGGCAACCCTGACGATGCGCGCAAGATCGCTGGCACGGCACAGTACTGGCAGCCACTGCCCGGCCAGACGGACGGCCAAGCCCGGCGCCACATCGTGCTGGCGCACGCGGTGCTGCTGGTGGCGGTGGATTTGCCACGGGTGCATCAGTGGGCGAATTCGTTTGAACAGCAGATTGGCAGCGGCCGCCATTACGATGCGGCGAAAACCGTGGATATGGCGGCGTTGATGAATGCCGGCCCCGAACGGCAGCAGGCGTTATGCCAGCAGGTAAGCACGGCGCTGGGGGAAAGTGTGCGCCAGCGGGCAGCGCCGTTTGCCACCCGCTAGCGCCTTGTTTTAACGGTAAACCAGCCCGCCGTCGGTCAGGATCGACTGGCCGGTGATGTAATCCGAATCTTCACTGGCGAGGAACGTCACCAGTGCGGCCACGTCCTCTGGCGTTTGCGCGCGGCCGAGCGCAATACCGTCGACGAATTTCTTATAGGTTTCGCCCACCGGCGTGCCGGTCAGATCGGCAAAACGCTGGTCGATCTCAACCCACATATCGGTGCCGACCACCCCCGGGCAATAAGCATTCACCGTAATGCCCGCGCTGGCATATTCTTTGGCCGCCGCCTGCGTGAGTGCGCGCACGGCAAACTTGGTGGCGGAATACACCCCGAGCATAGCGAAGCCTTCATGCCCGGCGATGGAAGAGGCGCTGATGATTTTGCCCTTATGCCCCAGCGCCTTGAATTTAGCCGCCGCGGCCTGAATGCCCCACAGCACGCCGTTAACGTTGATACTGAAAATGCGCGCCACTTCGGCTTCGCTGACATCGGCCAGTGGGTTAACCTGCGCGATGCCGGCATTGTTCACCATGATATCAAACCCACCCAGTTCACCTGCGGCATGTTCGATGGCGGCATACACCTCGTCACGGCGGCTGATATCGGCAACAAAGGTTGTGGCTTCACGCCCTAAAGCCCGGATTTCGCCGGCAACTTGCGCCAATTTTTCTTCATTAAGGTCCACCAGGGCGATATTGGCGCCGTCAGTTGCCAACCGCAGGGCGATGGCCCGGCCAATCCCTTGTGCACCACCCGTAACCAAAGCCACTTTCTGTTGTAATTTCACTTGAACAACCTCCTGATTTGAGTTTCGACATCCAACAACACATCAGGCACCGCCGGCGGCGGTGCGCACATCAATAGCGCTTATGATTAAGCATAGGTAATGCAGCCCGCAGCGAGGGCTAAAACGTGCGCTATACCGGCGGCTGCACCAGAATTTTGACCTGTTGCTTTTCGCGCACTAGCGTTTCAAACCCCTGCTCGACAATGTCGTCTAACAGGATCTTCTTGCTCACCAGCTTATCGGCCTGAAAATAGCCGCGGGTCATCAGTTCCATTACCGCCGGGAATATATGCCGATAGGCGATGATGCCTTTCACCGAGCGCTCATGCAGCACCAGCGTATTGGGCTGAAACGAGGCTTCTTTTTCCCAGATGGAAACCACAACGGTTTCCCCTTCGTAATGGGTGCTGCTGATACACTGCGCCAGCACCGCCGGCACGCCGGTGACTTCAAACGCCACATCCACCCCGCCGTCGCTCAGCGCCTGTAAGCGGGCAACCGCATCTTCTTTGCCGGGATCGAACACTGCCCTGGCGCCCAATTCCGTTGCTTTGGCCGCCCGCTGCGGAGAAAGCTCAACGGCATAGATCTCACTGGCGCCCGCCGCACGCAGCGCCTCAATAATCAGCAGGCCGATTGGCCCGGCACCAAACACCGCCGCCTTGTCGCCGGCCTTCAACCGGCTCATGCGCACCGCATGCAGCGCCACCGCCGCCGGTTCCACCAGCGCCCCTTGTTCAAAGGACAGCGCATCCGGCATCTTGTGCACCCGCTGCTCCTGCACCACGGTATAGCTGGCAAACCCGCCGCCGCCGCCCGACAGGCCGTGGAAGCCAAGCTGGCTGCACAGATTGTACTTATCTTGCTTGCAGGCGGCGCAGTGGCCGCAGGCCAGAATCGGTTCCACCACCACCCGATCGCCCGGTTGGCAGTGCGTCACGCCGCTGCCCACGGCCACCACCTCACCGGAAAACTCATGGCCAAGCACGATCGGCGCGCGATCGTGGCTGAGCGGGTGTGGCGCATTAACCGGAATAAAAATCGGCCCGGCGATGTATTCGTGCAGATCGCTACCGCAAATGCCAGTCCACGCCACTTTGATCTTCACCTGCCCGGCAGAGACGGTAGGTTCTGCAATGTCTTCAACCCGGATATCGCGGGCCTTGTACCAACGCGCTGCTTTCACAAATACCTCCAGTCAAGAGTCGGAAGAATGAACCCCAGTTCACCGGTTTATACCGTGCGAGATCTCAGCCTGCGGCCGACCGCCGAGAGCTGAAAACACCGAGAGCTTGCCGAAGCGGCATGCCAGCAGATAAGCGAAAGCCGTGCCAACGGCTGAAAATAATTAATGGTTGTTAAATCAAGGTGATAAAAAGCGAAGGATGTCATTGAGGAAAAAGGACGAGGGAAGATGCTACAGGTGTCACAGGTGACAACCGCAACGGGAATGTCAAAAAAGCGATGATCCGCCGTCTGCTGATGGATGAGAGATAACCAGCAGGTATTTTTTATCAGGCCAACTGCCGAATTTGAGTTGCAGCGCTTCGAACATATCATCAATACCACAATGAAACGCTGCCACGTTGCAGCGAAACCGACCGCAAATATAATTGAATGGCGGCGACGAGGCCGCCGACAGCGTGAGATTTTACTGGTGGCAAGACAAATAGCGGATTATTCCCACGCTGAACATCCGCTGGAGCAAGCTGCAAGCAGGCATAAACGTGCCGTTTTAATCTTTACAGCGTGTCGCCATTACTCGCGATAACGTTCTGGAACCAGGTAAAAGATTTCTTAGGGCTACGCGCCAAGGAGCCATTGCCTTCATTATCTTTATCGACATAAATAAAACCATAGCGCTTTTTCATTTCGCCGGTGCCAGCGGAAACAAGGTCGATGCAGCCCCATGGGGTGTAACCCATCAGATCGACACCGTCTTCCACCACCGCTTTTTTCATTTCCGCAATATGCGCAGAGAGATAATCGATACGGTACTGGTCGTTCACCATACCGTCGTTCTCCAACACATCAATAGCACCAAAACCATTCTCTACGATAAACATCGGCAGTTGATAGTGATCCCAAAACCAGTTCAGGGAATAACGCAGCCCCACCGGATCAATCTGCCAGCCCCACTGCGACTTCTGCACATAGGGGTTAGAAACCAGGCTCTTCGTTTCATGGTAATCCAACTGCGGATTGTCATCGGTGGCTTTAGTGGCAAACGACATATAGTAGCTAAAACCGATATAGTCGACGCGCCCCTGGCCCAGCGCTTGACAGTCGTCTGCCGTAATATCCAAAGCAAAACCGCGACGTTTAAAGTAGTTCAGCAGATGCGGGGGATACTTGCCGCGCACATGAACATCGGTAAACCAATAACGACGGTGCATAGCGTTCATCGCCATCATCATGTCATTCGGCGCACAGCTCAACGGGTAAATCGGGCACATCGCTATCATACAACCTACCCGTAGCGACGAATTAATTTCGCGAGCAACTTTCACCGCTAACGCGCTGGCAACCAGCTCATAATGCGCAGCCTGGTACATTAGCCGCTCGCGATCCTCACCTGGTTGGTATTTCAAACCGGAGTTAGTGAACGGCGCAAAATCCTCATGGAAATTCGCCTGGTTGTTAATCTCGTTAAAGGTCATCCAGTATTTCACTTTGTGCTGATAACGGGTAAATACCACCTGGGCAAAACGCACAAAGAAGTCGATCAGTTTACGGTTACGCCAGCCACCATATTCAGTAACCAGATAGTAAGGCATTTCGAAGTGAGAGAGGGTTATCACAGGTTCAATGCCGAACTTCAGGCATTCATCAAACAGGTCATCATAGAACTGCAGGCCGGCTTCGTTGGGTTCCAGTTCGTCGCCCAATGGGAAAATACGCGCCCAGGCAATCGAAGTGCGGAAACATTTAAACCCCATCTCGGCGAAAAGCTGAATGTCATCCTTATAACGGTGATAAAAATCAATGGCTTCATGGTTAGGATAATTTTTACCCGGCAGCACGCCGTCGGTGATTTCGCGCGGCATGCCATGCGCGCCAGCCGTCATCACATCGGCGATGCTCACTCCCTTACCGCCTTCTTTCCAACCGCCTTCTAACTGATGTGCAGCGACCGCTCCGCCCCACAGAAAACCTTCTTTAAATCCAGACATACTTTCTCCTCATAAGCGCTCGCTTATTCAGCGAGCTATATTTTTTATTGACGTGATAAACCGCACTAATAATCTCGGACGTTCGACGATATCGCAGCCAATTAATATCGACAGCAGTTCGAATATATTGACATGTTTATAAATGCAGGCACCGAAAGGGATAACAGTTACCACCAGACCTCTGCCTGCACGCAAAGCATAAATTCATCTTTGCTATCCTGACTAAAATTAAACCGGGACAATTCGTTGTCGAGAATATTAATATACGTTCCGTAAAAACGAATTTCAGGACGAGATTCTAATAAGGTTTCCCCAACTTTTAGCGCATGTAATCCAACCTTTAATTTATTTGGATTCATAGGGTATCTTTACGTATTATTATAATTTTCGTTCAGCCGTGAGGCCAAAGCAAATAGCTTCAGGTAGTCATTTCTTTACGTAGGGCAATAATTTCTTTGGCTAAATCCTGGCACAGCATAGCGGTCATTAAATGATCCTGTGCATGAACAAGGATCAGGTTAACATTAATTTTTCCGCATCCTTCATCCTGCCCGATAAGTATCGTTTGTATACGATGCGCTTCGCGGCAAGCGGCTTCTGAACTGGCCATCAACGCCTCCGCGCGCGGCCACTCATGGCAACGCGAAGCGGCTATCGCCTCCATTGCATCCGAGCGCGCCTGCCCCGCATGGATAAGCAGTTCCATAATCGTGCTTTCATCAGCAAACATATTCATCTCTCCTGGAAATATTGAATTATTCAGTGGCCACAGCGGCATTCACCTTATTAGCGGCAATCACAAACGGTAAATAAATCAGGGTAGAAACACCCAGGCATAGGAAACCGACACACAGCGCTAACCAGTTGCCGCCGGTGCCGAAGAAGGCGATAAGTGGGCCCGGCGTCGTCCACGGCACGGCATAAGCGACAGGTGGAATAAACTCCATGCTGATAAAGAAATAACCGATCAGTGCGTTAACAAAAGGCACTAAGATAAACGGAATAACCAGAATCGGGTTCAGCACAATCGGCAGACCAAACATCACGGGTTCATTAATATTAAACAGGCCGGGTACGAAAGACATTTTCGCCAGGCTACGGTAATCTTGGCGCCGGGAGGCGATAAAGATCGCCAGCAACAGGCCCAGCGTCATTCCCGACCCGCCGCAGTTGGCGAAGGCATCGTTGATACTACTCCAGGTTATCGGATACGGCGCTCCCCAGGTGGTGCCGTGCGAAGCGGTGTAGGCGAGGTTTTCCAGGTTAGCTTCCGAGAAAATCATTTCACGAATTGTGGCAATCGTATTTGGCCCATGAATTCCCAGGATCCAAAGGAAGTTAGTCACTACACCAAGAATCAATACCGTGACGATATTGGTTCCCATCTCTTTTAACGGCGCCTGGATCAAGGAGTAGATCAGATCGTTAAGCCCATTAGGTGAAATCTTCGTCAACAGGTAGTTGGCGATAGAAAAGAAAACCATCACACAGAAAATCGGCAAAAGCACTTTGAACGACCGCGTCACCGCAGGTGGCACTGCGGCCGGCATGTTAATCGTAACCCTTGGATTACGTGCCAGGCGGCAAAAGACTTCGCTGGCGATCAGCGCGACGATGATGGCAACAAACAGCCCTTGTGGCCCAAGGTATTTGGTGGTCAGATAGGCTTGGCCGTCAATAATGGTGTAAGGCGTATACACCACGAAGAATGCGCCAATCGCCGTCAGGCCGCAGAGCAAATCGTCTTGCTGATAGCTAATCGCGATATTTCGCGCCACCAGGAAAGCAATTAATAGCGCCATGATATTGACTGAACCGTTCATTACCGGGGTAAAAACTTGCTGCGCATCGGCCAGATGCGGAAATATCTCCCCTAAATGTAGGATACTGGCGATAAAACCATCAGGGGATAAAATAGCAAAATTGATGAGAATAATCAGAGAACTGGCCATGACAATCGGAAAAGATAAAATAAACGCATCCCGAATTGCCGATACATGGATCTGCGAATTTAATTTTATTGCGATGGGAACAAGGATTTTTTCCATGCCTCGTTCAAAAGCGCCCATAAAACTCATGATAAATCCCTATATTCAATCATTAAATATAATTTATTCAGGAAACGTACATAGACTAATAGCGCCAGCAATAAGACCTTTCATTGCAACCTGAAAATCAATTGAAGGATTATTTTTTCGCCAGTAACGCCAGCGCAAATTCCAACACTGCCTTGCCATTCATTTCTCCATAAGACTTCATATCAATAACCGCTACTGGCAGCAAACCTTGCGCCACATCCTCTATTTCTTTTTTCTGAAAACGCACCTGTGGCCCAAGCAGAACAACATCAACTTCATTTTTTTTGATTTTTTCCTTGGCTTCCGAAATAGCCAGCGCATTGATATTCACCGAAATATTTTCACCTTGAGCGTACACTTTCATTCGATTAACCAGCATGCTGGTCGACATCCCAGCCGCACATACTAATAATATAGTAGTCACGCCATTCATCCTTTTCATTTAACGACATTAATTGACAGGTACTTTAATAAGTATAAATATGTGCAACTGTGAAGCAGATCACAGTTAGAAATTGTAAAGTCGTTCAAAAAAAGCCTAAAATATGAACCTATTTTTTTAGAAATTAATGGATTAATGATAACATCATGTTCTATAAAGCCCCCAAGAGGTTCATAAATGATCTATAAGAACATAATCAATATGCTTAAAATAGAAATCAATGGTTCTAATTATAACATTGGGGATTTCCTTCCATCGGAGAAAGAGCTGGCCAAGCAGTACACCATCTCACGTAACACGCTACGTAAGGCACTGAAAGAATTAGAAGATGATGGATGGATTGAACGACGTCATGGTTCAGGAAGCCGGATCAAGAAAAAATACTTTCAGACAGCAACCAACCGTTCAGATAGCTTTAGCTTTACACAGATCGTTAATAGTGAAAATAAAACGCCGTCTAGCCAGGTGCTTAAATTCGAGTTACAGCATGCCTCTGAGGAAATCTCGAAGATGCTTCAACTTCTCCCTGGGGAACCGGTCTACTACGTGAAAAGATTACGGCTGATCAACAATATTCCCATACAGTTAGAAGAAAGCTGGATGTCAGCAACCCGTTTTCCTGAACTGTCATTTTCGCATGTCTTACAATCAAAATATTCATACATAGAGGATAAATGCGGGGTAAAAATAAAAGGGAGTTATCAATCTGTGTTAGCCATCAATCCTTCTGTAGAATTAGCCACTATTTTAAGGACTAGCACGCAAGATCCGATTATAAAAATGTATACTCAAGCCGTTGATGAGGAAGACCACCCCATTGACTACTCAATTCTTTATACCAATATGTATGAATTCCAGATAAAATATTACTTCCCACGAAACTTTAGCGCTGTGGGGAATACCTTCATAGAATGACATGTTGAGACTGTTTCCTTTATTTATACGGTTTGCATCCACAACGATAAAAGCCAAGCGGGCTTAACCTTCGCGCCCAAACGGCCTCTGCTACAGTTTTTTGTCGTTTACCGGGGCTCATCGTGCTGTTTCGCCATATTTATTCCCCAACAGTGTAAAAAGCAGCAGGCCGGGCATCATCCCCTGCCCGGCCTGCTGGTCGTTAATACCATTGCGCCGCGCAAACGCGGCATGGCTTACAGCTTAACGTTCAACCCTTCGGCGACCGTATCCCCCACCGCCAGGCGGCCGCTTTGGGCTTCCTTCTGCTGCAGGAAGTCCGGCAGCAGCCCCTTATCGCCGGGCTTGCCGATGGCGATCATGCCGTGCACCGCATAGTTGTCCGGCAGCTTTAACGCCGCTTTGATCTTGTCATGGTGCACACCGCCCATGCAGTGGGTCTGCCAGCCTTTGAGATGCGCCTGCAGCGCCAGGTTGGCCCAGGCGGCGCCGGTATCAAACGCATGGCTCGGGTTGCTGACTTCGCGCTCGCCATTTTGGCTGGTGGTCTTCGACACCACCACCACCAGCGCCGAGGCGTGCTGCGCCCAGCCCCGATTGAAATCAATCAGAAAATCCAGGTAATCGCCCCAGCTGGCGGAGCCGTTTTTGCTATAGCTAAAGCGCCAAGGCTGCAGATTGTAAGCGGAAGGCGCCCAGCGCGCGGCTTCAAACAGACTCAGCAGGGTTTCATCATCGATCGCATCATTCTTCAACGCGCGCGGCGACCAACGTTCAACAAACTGTGCATCTATCGGGTAATCCGGGATTCTTGTCTGGCTCATAAGCATCTCTCATGATGTAAACAGAAGGTAAACCGCTTGATATTCCCATATGTCAGGTGAAAAAAATTTCGATTTTGTGCCATCCCGCACAAAACAGGATGGCACACCGGCAACGGATCAGCGTGGGATGCGCCGCTGCCAGTTCTTGTCGGCCACAGGCTGGCCGTTAAACGTTACCGCCATCCTGGCGTCCAGGATGAAATGCGTCAGATCGCTGCGCAACTCCAGCACCACGTCCGCCTCAGTCCACCAGCCCTCGCGGCCGATTTTCATCGTTTGCGTCAGCAGGTAATGCGCGGAAAGCGGATCGCGGCTGCGGATCGTCAGTTGGCGACGCAGGCTATGATCGACCACGGTACCGATATCGTCAAAGCGGTACACGCCTTCACCGAATACCCCGCCGATGCCTTCGGTTACGCTGGTCCAGGTATCCGTCAGGACATCGTAATGCAGATGACGCTCCACACGCCCGGGCGAAAGTACGGTCAACGGAGTGTCGGCAGCCGTCATCGGCTGTGGCGCTGGGCCAGCGATCGGCAGCGGCTTGTCGCAAACCGGCAGAGCCAGGCGTGCGCTGGCCAGATCCAGCGAGAGCGTCGCCTCTTCCGCCATCGGCCAGATCATCGGCCAGAAGGTGGTGGCCAGCGAAACACGGATCCGGTGCCCGGCGGCAAATCGCCAGGCGATGGCGTCAAGTTGCACATCTACCGTCACCGGTTCCCCCGGCGTCAACGGCACGTGCCGATCCTGGCCCTGCAAATGAGCCAGGTTTACCCAGCCGTGCGTAACCCGATTGACGGCGCCATCGGGCGCCACGTCCGAGAGGCGCACATACAACATCGCCGCCGGTTTATCACTTTTGAGCACCACGGAAAACACCGGGAAGCCAAACAGGGCCAGCGGCTCCGCCAAAGGCTCGCCGTCAAAAACCACCGCCTGGCCATCGTCAATCCGCTGATCCGCCGGGCTTTCCCCCAGCACCCCGGCCCCCATCCATTCGCCGCCCATCAGGCCATGGGTTTGCGGCGAACAGACATCGATCCAGCCGGCAGAGCCTTTCGGTTGCGTATTCAACTGGCCGCGCGCCAGATACCACGTGCGCGCGTCCACGTTATCCGCCGTGCCGCTGTTGAAGCCGACCCACTCGCCTTTGGCCGCCGGGCGTTGTGATGATGGCGGCTGGCTGTCGCAAAGCCAGGCCTGCACGCGAGGCCCGGCCATCACATCGTTGTCTTCGCCTTTCAACCAGTGATCCCACCAGCGCATGCCCTCTTGCAAAAAGCCGATGGCCGGCGCCGGCGTACCGTCCTGTGGGTAGACATGCGCCCACGGGCCGAGAATGGCGCGGCTTGGCACCTGCAGGTTATCCATCAGGCGGAAAACGGCGTTACTGTAGGAGTCCGCCCAGCCGCCCACCGCCATCACCGGGCACTGGATCGCCGCCCAGTCCTCACACACAGAACCATGCCGCCAGTAGTCGTCACGCAGGGGGTGCTCCATCCAGAGCGCGGGGAACAGCGGCATGTTTTCCAACCGCGCCAGCCACGCCTGGTGGCCCTCTTCCCCCACTAATTCGGGATCCAGCGGCCGGCTCTGGTAGGCCATCATAATGCCGCCCCACCACAGGTTGTCGTTGAGTAGGCAGCCGCCCTTATAGTGGATATCGTCATTGTAGCGATCGTCGGTTGAACACACGGTAATGATCGCCTTCAGCGCCGGCGGCCGACGAGCGGCCAACTGCAGACAGTTGAAGCCCCCCCAGGATTTGCCCATCATGCCTACCGCGCCGCTGCACCAGGGTTGGCGGCTAATCCAATCGATCACCTCGAGCGCGTCTTCCTGTTCCTGCAACAGATATTCATCCGCCAGATGGCCGTCGGAATCGCCGCTGCCGCGCATATCCACCCGTAAAACGGCATAGCCGTGGCCGGAAAAATAGCCGTGCATCGGTTCATCACGGGTTCGGGTGCCGTCACGTTTGCGGTAGGGAATGTATTCCAGGATCGCCGGCACCGGCGCTTGCGCCGCCGAATCCGGCAGCCACATGCGTGCGGCAAGGCGGGTGCCGTCGCGAAGTGGGATCCACAGGTGTTCGGTTACGGTCACCGCATGGGGAAAATCACAGACGATCTGTTTCATATAGCTCCTGTTGATAAGGTTTGTTCCCGTTTGCCCAGCACCTCATCCAGCCAGGATGTGCGCATTTCCGGCACGGAATTGAGCAGCGCCTCGGTATAGCTGTGCATCGGCGGGCTGAACACCTGTTCGGTCGCCCCCTGCGCGACGATATCGCCACGGTACATCACCGCCACATCGTGTGCGATGCGCCGCACGGTGCCAAGATCGTGGGTGATGAACAGGTAGGAAAGCCCCAGTCGCTGCTGCAGGCGGCGCAACAGGTTCAACACCCCTTCCGCCACCAGTGGGTCAAGCGCCGACGTCGCCTCGTCGCAGATGATCAGATCCGGGTTGGCGGCCAGCGCACGGGCGATGCAAACACGCTGTTTTTGGCCGCCGGACAGTTCGCCGGGATAACGGTCCATCAGGCTAAGCGGCAATTCGGTTAACTGCAGCAGTTCCTCCACCCGCTGCCGTACCTGTTGCCGCCCAAGGCCGAAGTAAAACGCCACCGGGCGCCCAATCAGTTCCAACAGCGTCTGGCGCGGATTGAGGGCCACATCCGGTAACTGATAAATCATTTGCATGCGGCGCAGCGTTTCCTTGCCGCGCCGTTGATAGCGGTTGTCCAACGGTTGCCCATCAAACACAACGTCACCCTCGGTATCGGGCAACAGGCCGGTCAGCGCCCTGGCCAACGTGCTTTTCCCACTGCCGGATTCGCCGATCACCGCCAGCGTTTGGCCGCGGCGCAGCGCCAGACTCACGCCATGCACCACGCGCTGGCCGTTATAGCCGGTCGAGAGATTTTTCACCGTCAGCAGCGCTTCGCCATCCTCTGCGCTCTGCTCATCCCGTGCGAAGAGATGGGAACGCTCGGCAACCAGGCGGCAGGTGTAATCTTGCTGAGGGTTCTGCAAGATGGCCTGTGTGGTGCCGGTTTCCACCTCCCGGCCCTGGCGCAGCACCATGATCCGATCGGCAATCTGCGCGACCACGGCCAGATCGTGGGTGATATACAGCGCGGCGGTATTGAATTCACGCACCAGATTGCGCAGCATCACCAGCACTTCGATCTGGGTCGTCACGTCAAGCGCGGTGGTCGGCTCATCCATCACCAGCAAATCCGGCCGGCAAGACATCGCCATCGCCGCCATCGCGCGCTGCAACTGGCCGCCGGAGAGCTGATGCGGATAGCGCTTACCGATATTTTCCGGATCCGGCAGATCCAGCGCTTTAAACAGCGTCACCGCCCAGGCATGGGCCTGCGCCTTGTTCATCAAGCCATGGCGCAACGGCCCTTCACAAACCTGTTTGCCGATGGTCAACGCGGGGTTGAAGGCCGCCGCGGCGCTTTGCGCCACGTAAGCGACCCGTTTGCCGCGTAAATCACGCCGCTGCGCCGCCGGTAACCGCAGAATATCCTCGCCCGCCAGCAACACTTCGCCGGCGCTGAAACGGCAGCCCTGGCGCGCATAGCCGAGCGCCGCCAGGCCGATGGTCGATTTACCGGCGCCGGATTCGCCGATCAGCCCCAGCACTTCTCCCCGCCGCAGCGTCAAAGAAATGTCTTGCACCAGAGGCATACCATTGACGGTTTCAATGCCCAGATGACGCATTTCAAGAATGTTGTCGCTCATGCTCCGTCCCCCAATGACACGTTATTGCGCGCCAATAGCCAATCCACCACCAGGTTCACACCGATGGTCAGCAGGGCAATGGCCGCCGCCGGGTACAACGGCGCCAGTTGGCCAAAATTAATCGCCTGCGCATTGTCGCGCACCATACTGCCCCAGTCGGCATAAGGCGGTTGGATACCAAGGCCAAGGAAACTCAGGCCGGCAATAAACAGGAAGGTAAAGCAGAAGCGCATGCCAAACTCCGCTAACAGCGGGGGAATGGCATTGGGCAGGATCTCTTTGCGCAGCACCCAAAACAGCCCTTCGCCGCGCAGGCGTGCCACCTCGACGTACTCCTGGCAAACAATCCCCTGCGCCACCAGGCGGGCCAGACGAAACACCCGCGTGGCGTCCAACAAGGCGATGGTCGCCACCAGCACCGGAATTGACGTCCCCATCACCGAGAGCACGATCAGCGCCAAAATCAGCACCGGGATCGACATCAGGGTATCCACAACGCGCGTCAGCACCATATCCACCCATTTCCCGCAAATCGCCGCCATAAAGCCGGTAATGATACCGATCACAAATGAGCTGAAGGTAATCGCCAGCGCAATGGCGATGGTGGTACGGGCGCCGAACAGAATACGCGACAGCATGTCACGCCCCAGATTATCGGTGCCCAGCGGCATCTGCAGCGAAGGCAGCATCCAAATATCCCCGATCGAATCGGTTTCCGTATGCGGCGCAATCCAGGGCGCAAACAACGCGCCGAAGAGATTAACCCCAATGATAAACAAGCCGATCATAGCCGAGAGCGGCAGCGATATTCCTTTGATTCGTTTCATGATTTACCTCGCATGCCGCAACCGCGGATTACACCAGATCGCCAACAGATCGGCGGCGGTATTCAACAGGATATAAGTGCCGCCAAACAACAGGCCGCAGGCCTGCACTACCGGCAAATCCCGTTTGGTCACGGCATCGACCATCAGTTGCCCAATCCCCGGATAGACGAACACCACCTCGACCAATATCACCCCGACGATCAGATAAGCCAGGTTGAAGGCGATAACGTTGATGATCGGCGCCAACGCATTCGGCAACGCGTGGCCCAGCACGATGCGCCAGCGCGGAATGCCTTTCAGCACCGCCGTTTCGATATAGCTGCTGGACATCACCGCCCCCACCGACGCGCGCGTCATGCGCAGCATATGGGCCAACACCACCAGCACCAGCGTCAACATCGGCAACGTGCAGGTATACAGCCGCTCCCACAAGGTGGCGTCGGGATCCACCATCGCCAGGCTAGGGAACCAGGCCAGCCGAATAGCGAAAAAAATCACCAACAGGTAACCGACGAAAAACTCTGGCACCGAAATGCTGAGCAGCGTCAACGTGTTGGCCAGCCGATCGAACCAGGAACCGCGCCAAATGGCGGAGGCAATGCCCAGCATCACCGCCAGCGGGATGGCGATCAGCGCCGCATACGCCGCCAGGAACAGGGTATTACCCAGGCGCGGCAGCAACTCTTCGCTAATCGGCCGGCCATTGGTGAGCGAATGCCCCAGATCGCCGTGCAATACGCCAAACAGCCAGTGTAAATAACGCTGTAGCGCCGGCTGATCCAGCCCTAACTGGTGCCGTAATGCGGCGATGGTTTCCGGCGTGCCGTTTTGCCCAAGGATCGCGCTGGCGACATCGCCAGGCAGCATTTCTGTCCCGGCAAAAATCAGCAGCGACACCAGGAATAACGTCAGCAGCCCCAACAACAGGCGATGCAGGATATGTTTTCTCATCATGACGTCAACCAGACACGCTCAGCCAGGCGCCCCCCCATGAAGTTAAACAGCGGATGGGGTTTGATACCGCCAACCTTGTTGCTGGCGGCATCCAGATAATCGCCAAACAGTGGGATCATGGCGCCGCCATCGTCGCGGACGATGCTCTGCATTTCGCCGTAGAGCTGCGCGCGTTGGTTTTCATCCAACAACGAGCGGGCCTGCAGCAGCAACGCATCGAATTTGTCGTTTTTCCAATGGGTGTCGTTCCATTTGGCGCTGGACATATAAGTGGTTGAGAACATCTGGTCCGCCGTCGGCCGGCCGCCCCAGTAGCCCATACAGAACGGGGCTTTCATCCACACGTCTTCCCAGTAGCTGTCCGCCGGCTGGCGTTTGATATTGACCTGCATCCCCGCATTGCCGGCCTGGCCCTGATACAGCGCGGCCGCGTCCAGCGCGCCGGTGAACGCCGCATCGGAAGAAGCCAGCTCCAGCGACAGTTTTTCCAGGCCGGCTTTCTTCAGATAGAAACGGGCCTTATCGGGATCGTACATGCGCTGCGGCAGATCATGATTGAAGAACCGGTCGGTTTTCGGGATCGGATGATCGTTGCCCAGGGAGCCGTAGCCGCGCAGCACCGTGTTCAGGATTTTCTCGCGATCGATGCCATGTTTGATCGCCATCCGAACATCGTTGTTGTTGAACGGGGCGACGCGGCAGTCCATCAGGAAGGTAAAGTGCTGGCCGCCCGAAGCGCGGATAATCTGTAGCATCGGGCTGCGTTTGAGGAAATCGACGGTTTTGAAATCCACCCGGTTGATGGCGTGTACCTGGCCGGATATCAATGCATTCGTGCGGGCGGTCGGATCGTTGATGACCAGGACTTCCACCGCATCGACCCAGGCGCTATCCGGCTTCCAATAATGGGGGTTGCGTTTAAACAGCGAACGCACGCCGGGCTCATAGCGTTCGAACACAAAACCGCCGGTGCCGATCGGATGTGCCCAATCGGTAAAGCCGTTCGGCACCACGACCAGGTGATAATCCGCCAGCAGATAAGGCAAGTCTGCATTGCCGCTGTCGAGGGTCAGCGTGATCTGATCTGCACCGGTTTTTTCCAACGCCGTGATGCTGGCAAGCTGGGTTTTTATCGCGCTGCGGGATTGCTCGCCGCGGTGCAGATTAATGGAGTAGATAATATCGTCGGCATCCAGCGTTTTGCCGTTATGGAAGGTCACGCCCTGGCGAACTTTCAGCACCCACTCTTTCGCGCCCGGCCGTGCTTCCCAGCTTTCCAGCAGTTCAGGCACCGCCTTATTGTGTTCATCGATCTCCACCAGGCCGTTCATCAGCATATAGGCCTGATTAAGCGATACCCAATCGCTGAACAAGGTGGGGTCCAATGTGTCGCTGGTGTTGCCGCCGGACATGCCAAGGCGCAGCGTCCCCCCTTTTTTCGGGGCTGGGGCCGGCGCCGCCAGCGCAGAAAATGGTGATAATGATACGGCAGAGGAAATACCTAATAACGCCGCAGAACTGATAAACCCACGCCGACTCAGTTGCGCCCCCTGGAATAATACTCTATCTGGTGCTTTATCATTTTTCATATATTTCTCCATAGTGTCAGACCTGCTTTTGGCAGGTAATTCACAGGCATACCGCAGCACGATGAACCTGATTTATATCAAAACAATTTGTTGTGTTTGTATGAATATTTAGCATGCTAGTATGCAAAAAAAGCGTGGGTAAAACAGCCCTGAAAGCGATATTTTCCCCTATATCAACTTTCAGCAAGGAAATAACGCGTGGAATTGCACACTTTTGTGGGCTTAATTGGCGTGTTCTGCTACCTGTTGGCCTATGCTCTGGTGCAGGTAAGAAAACTATTAATAAGCTCAAATACTTATGCCATCCTTAATATTATTGGGGGGGCATGTAGCCTATATTCTCTTAGCCACGATTTCAACCTGGCCGCTTTTGTTTCACAAACGATGTGGTTGCTTTTTACCCTGTTGGGGATGCATAGCTCCAGAAAACGCCGTTATTCTGAGAAAAACACCCCTTATCTTTAAATGGATAAATGCGCATGAATAAGCGGCCTGCCACGACCATAAATACGATATTCTTATTACCCAGCGAATAAGAATATCTTTATATTATGATAGGAATATAGGATCACGCCACATTGACAATCGGTAATAAACGACTTTTCCAGCAGAATACACCACAAAACTCATTCAATGACAGATAACTGCAGCCATTGGATCACGCGGCGAATCACCGGGCGGATAAAGCGATCCTGCGGAATTAATAAATAACACTTTCCCGCAACCGCCAGCTTGCCGACATGCGCAGGCACCAGTTCCCCTCGGTTAAGATGATCCTGCACCAGCCCTTCCCAACCGAGCAAAATGCCATCGCCCTGTAGCGCCGCCTGTACTAAAAATGGGTAATTATTCGCTCGCCACGTGGCCTGCGGGGAAAAACCGGCGACGCCCTGCGCGGCAAACCAATCGCGCCAGCCGGTCCACTCGCGCTGCGGATCGTCTTGTATCAGCAACGTATGCGCCAACAGCTGCTCCGCCGTCTGGCACGCCCCCATGCGGGCAAGATAGTCCGGCGAACACATCGGGTAACAGATTTCATCGAAAAGCGGGATCGCCTGATAATCCGGCGGCGTTTCCCGCAGGTAGTAGATGGCCAAATCAAACTCGGAAGGCTTCAGATGCGCAAAACCGTCGGAAATCTTCATCCTGATTTGCAAACCGGGCATTTGCTGGCGCAAAGCGGATAAACGCCGGGACAACCACAACGATCCCATAGCGCTGGTGCAGGCCAGGGTCACCTGCGGCAGGCCGTTCCACCCCATCACCTCGGCGGTAGCCTGCGACATCTCCGCCAGCTGTTTGCGGATCTGTTCGGCGTAAATTTCTCCGCGCGGCGTCAGTATCACCCGGCGCTGTTCCCGCAAGAACAGTTTGCAGCCCAACATCGCCTCTAACTGAATGATCTGGCGGCTGACCGCGCTTTGGGTCAGGCTAAGCTCGTCGGCGGCCTGCGAGAAACTGCAATAGCGAGCGACACTTTCAAATGCAATCAGGGTGTTCAACGGCGGCAACGGTTCTATCGGCATGAATGTGGCACTCTGGCGGCAAACGATTGGGCAGACATCATGGCGCGAGCCGAACGAGGTTGACAAGCCCCAACGCTCAACATTGTCTAGCTCAGGCGCAGCAGGTAAGGCGGTAGATCCGGCTCGGGCAGGACGGAAAGCACCTTCAGGCGCTGCAAGGTTCGTGTCTGGGCACGATTGAGGTGTTCCTGCAGGCCAAGCGCGGCGGAGTCATACGCCCCCTGCAGCAACAGTTGCAGCACCAGCAGGTGCTCATTGAGCATCGCCGCCTCCACGTTAACCCCGAGCGTGTCATAGAAGATACGCGTGACGATCAGCGGTGATTGGCTTTGGCGCAACATCGCCAGCAGGGTTTTGTTGCCGGCCGGCGCCAGGCAAAGAATATGCAGATCCTCTTCTACCTGTTCCAGCAGCGCCAGGCTAAAACGGCCCTGCTCTAGCTGTTCCAGGCGCGCTAGCGCCGCCAGCAGTTGCTCGCGCGCCACGCCCGGAGCGGCTTTGCGCAGCGCAATTGGCTCCAGGCTGGCGCGAATTTCATAGTGATCGGCGATCTGGCGCGCCGTCAACGGCCCGACCAGCCACTGCGAGTAGGGTTCCTTTTCCACCAGGCCGCGATCGCGCAGCCGCATCAGCGCTTCACGGATAATGCTGCGGCTGACGTTGTAAAACGCCGCGGCGTGCCCTTCATTCACCTGATAATGGCCAAACACCATACAGGTAGAGAGCGCTTCTTGCAGATCGCTAAACACCTTTTCACCGGTGCTGCGCGTATCCACCAGGGCTTCCTGTTGATCCAGCCCCAGCACGGCGCGGTTAAGCGGCAAGCGCTGCGGCTCCACCGTTTGCCCAGCGCCGGCGACCATAAAGCCACGCCCTTCAAACCGGGTTATCAGCCCTTCTTCATGCAGCAGCCCCAGCGCACGGCGCACCGGCACCCGGCTGGTGCCGAAGACCTCCGCCAGCGGCCCTTCCAGCAGCACCAGCCCGGCCGGCACCGCACCACTGCGGATTGCGTCATCCAGCACCTGACGGATCGTCTCATAACGCGCCGCCGCCCGCGTTTCCCCGCCGTTTTTTTCCGCTATGGCTTTTTCCATCCGTTTGTAACCCAGCAACCGTCCTCAGGTGAATGACAGGCATTATGGCACACTCCTGCCGCCAGTTGGCGCGCCCGATACCTTGCCCCCGGATCGCACAACGCTCTCATGCCGCGCACAATAATGGATCGTTAATGCAAACATTCATTTTATCACCATGGGTCGTCAGGTGCCGGCTCACGCTTGGAACAGACAAATCGTCGAATTTTAACGCCATAAATAACATTAGGTTAGCCACTATCCCGGCGCTCAGCGCCATTTTTAGCCCTTTGTTCCGCCGACTTGGCATTTTGCTTGCTTGCATAAAATGTACATTTATATAAAAGATACATTTTAAAGATCATTAAATGAACAATTTTCTGCCGCAGGCGGCGTGAGCAACGATTTTCAACCGGCGGCCACGGCTGCCGATACCCGCGATAACTCGCAAACCAGGAGAAAACACCATGGCTAAAGACATACTGTGTGCATTTGGCGTTGACGTGGATGCCGTCGCCGGCTGGCTGGGCTCTTACGGTGGGGAAGACTCCCCGGATGATATCTCACGCGGCTTGTTTGCCGGGGAAGTGGGCGCCCCGCGCCTGCTGAAGTTGTTTGCCGATCACAATCTGCGCACCACTTGGTTTATCCCAGGGCATTCCATCGAAACCTTCCCGCAACAAATGAAAGCGGTGGCGGAGGCCGGGCACGAAATCGGCGTGCATGGCTACAGCCATGAAAACCCGATCGCCATGACGCCGGTGCAAGAAGAAGCCGTGCTGGATCGCTGTATCGAGTTGGTGACGCAACTGGCCGGCAAACGCCCGACCGGCTACGTCGCCCCGTGGTGGGAATTTAGCAACGTCACCAACGAACTGCTGCTCAAAAAGGGCATCAAGTACGATCACAGCCTGATGCACAACGATTTCCACCCTTATTATGTGCGCGTAGGCGACAGTTGGACACGCATCGACTATAGCCAGCAGCCCGACAGTTGGATGAAACCGCTCCAGCGCGGCGAGGAAACCGATCTGGTCGAGATCCCCGCCAATTGGTACCTGGACGATCTGCCGCCGATGATGTTCATCAAGAAATCCCCCAACAGCCACGGCTTCGTCAACCCGCGCCACCTGGAAGAAATGTGGCGCGATCAGTTCGACTGGGTGTACCGCGAAAATGACTACGCGGTGTTCACCATGACGATCCACCCCGACGTTTCCGGCCGCCCGCAGGTGCTGCTGATGCTGGAACGGCTGATCAAGCACATCCAGAGCCATGAAGGCGTGCGCTTCGTGACCTTCGATGAAATTGCCGATGACTTCCTGCGCCGCAAACCGCGCACGGTCTGAGCCTGATTCACCCTATTGAATGAGTGACAGCAAACATGAACATCTACACAAAAACCACGGTCAACGGCTGGCAACCCCAGCAACTCACCATCAGGGATGTCAAATTCGCCACCTGGATCGCGTTCTTTGCCTGGGTATTCGCCGTCTATGATTTTATTCTGTTCGGCACCCTGCTGCCGGAAATCGGCGCGCATTTCGGCTGGAACGAAGTGGAACAGGCAGAGCTGGCCACCTGGGTCGCGGTGGGCGGTGCGGTGATCGCGCTGGCTATCGGCCCATTGGTCGACAGGCTTGGGCGGCGGCTGGGCATTGTCTTCACCGTCGGCGGCGCCGCCGTATGTTCGTTGCTGACCGCCTTCGGCGGCGGCTGGAGCAAAGGCGCGCTGATCGGCATCCGCTCGGTCGCCGGGCTGGGCTATGCCGAACAGACGGTAAATGCCACTTACCTTACCGAAATGTATGCTGCCATCAACGATCCAAAACTGAACCGCCGCAAAGGCTTTATCTACAGCCTGGTGCAGGGCGGCTGGCCCATTGGCGCGTTGGTCGCTTCAGCATTGACGGCGCTGTTGATGCCGCTCATTGGCTGGCAGGGCAGCTTTATCTTCGCCGCCCTGCCGTCGTTTGTCATCGCGTTGCTAGCGCTGAAGCTGAAAGAAACCCCACAGTTCCAAATCCACCGCCATATCCACCAGTTGCACAAGGCCGGCGAGGCGCAACAGGCCCGGCAGGTCGCCGACGACTACCAGGTGGATTACGACACCCACCAGAACGCCGGCCTGGCCGCCGCGTTCCGTGGGGCATCGCTGCGCGCCACGTTGGTGCTGGGCGGCGCATTTCTTCTCAACTGGTTTGCCATTCAGATCTTCAGCGTGCTGGGCACCACGGTGATCACCAAGGTGCATAACGTCTCGTTCGCCAACTCGCTGCTGATTTTGGTGCTCTCCAATCTGGTGGGCTATTGCGGCTACCTGACGCACGGCTGGCTGGGCGATCGCTTCGGGCGCCGCAACACCATCGCCGTCGGTTGGATGCTCGGCGGGCTGGCGTTTACCGCCATGCTCTATTGCCCAAGCGATTTCACCACCATCGTTGCGCTGTACAGCGTCGGCCTGTTCTTCCTGATCGGCCCTTATGCCGCCGCGCTGTTTTTCATCAGCGAAAGCTTCCCCACCGCCATTCGCGCCACCGCCGGCGCGTTGATCGCCGCGATGGGGCCGGTCGGGGCGATCATTGCCGGCATTGGCGCCACCACCGTACTTGGCGACGGCGGCCACTGGCAAACGGCGGCGCTGCTGTTTGGCGCGATACCCTGTTTTATCTCCGGCATCATTATGCTGTTCGCCCGCCACGTGGCCCCGCACAGCGTGAAATAAACCGCGCCGGGGCAACCCCGGCGCCAGGAGAATCGAGCTTATGACTGAATTCAACGGTTCACCGGTCGCGCTGATCAGCGGCGCGGCCAGCGGCATCGGGCTGGCGCTGGCGCAGGCCTATGCCCGCAACGGCGTACGCGTCGCCGGCGGCTATTATCCGGCCGATCCGCACGATCCGCGCCAGGCGGCCGCGTTGGTTGATGCCGCCGGCGGCGGCGCGCTATGGCTGGAACTTGACGTCACCGCGACGGCGTCGGTAGACGCCTTCGCCCAGCGCGCGCTGGAACATTTCGGCCGGATTGATTACGTGGTGGCCAACGCCGGCCTGCTGTACCGCTCGCCCATCGGCGAAATGAGCGATGCCGAGTGGCACAAAATGCTGGATGTCGATCTTAGCGGGGTGATGCGCCTGTTTCGCGCGGCGGCCAATCGTATGACGGGCCCCGGCAGTATGGTGGCGATTTCGTCGATCGCCGGCGCGTTCTACGGCTGGCAGGAGCACGCGCATTACGCGGCGGCCAAGGCCGGGGTACCCGGCATCTGCCGTTCAATGGCCGTGGAGCTGGCGCCGCGGGGGATTCGCTGCAACGCGGTGATCCCAGGGCTTATCGAAACCCCGCAGTCGCTGGATAAGGTCAATTCGCTGGGGCCAGAAGGGCTGTCGAAGGCGGCGCGCGCTATCCCGTTGGGGCGCGTGGGCCAGCCGCAAGACGTCGCCGGCCTGATTCGTTTCCTCACCAGCGATGACGCGGCCTACATCACCGGGCAAAGCATCATCATTGACGGCGGGCTGACGGTCCGCTGGCCTGATTAACCGCCATCAAGGAGCTACGCTATGTTATTGCAACACCGCCGCGCGCTGGTTACCGGCGCGGCCAGCGGCATCGGCGCCGCCATCGCCAGTGCCTTCGCCGCTGAAGCCGCCGCGCTGGTGCTCAGCGATCGTAACCCTGCCGGGCTTGCGGCAACGGTTGAGCATTGCCGTGCGCTGGGCGCCGCCTGCCACGGCGTGATCGCCGACGTCGCCGAACCGGCGGGCGCGCAAAGGGGCGTTGATGAATGCGTGCGCCTGCTCGGCGGCATCGACATTCTGGTCAATAACGCCGGTATGCTGACGCAGGCGCCCTGCACGGAACTGACGCTGGCCATGTGGGACGAGATGATGGCCGTCGATTTGCGCAGCGTATTTTTGGCCTCGCAGCGTGCGCTGCCGCATATGCTGCAACAGCGTTGGGGGCGCATCATCAATATCGCTTCGCAATTGGGCATCAAGGGCGGCGCTGAACTGTGCCATTACGCCGCCGCCAAAGCGGGGGTGATTGGCTTTACCAAATCGCTGGCGCTGGAAACCGCCGGGCAAAACGTGCTGGTGAACGCCATCGCTCCCGGCCCGATAGAAACCCCGCTGGTCGCCGGCATCAGCAGCGCCTGGAAAAGCGCCAAAGCCCGCGAGCTGCCGCTCGGGCGGTTTGGCCGCGCCGAAGAGGTCGCCCCGGCGGCGCTGCTGTTAGCCAGCGATCCCGGCGGTAATCTGTTTGTCGGCCAGACGCTGGGGCCAAACTCGGGCGACGTGATGCCATGAAGACAGGAGAACAGCAATGTGCGGGCTATGTGGTTTACTTTCTGAAGGGCCGCAGTGGAGCGATCCGCTGCGCCAACAACACCTGCCGCCGCGCCAGCAGCGCCTGCAACAGTTGGCGCTGCTGAACCGCACGCTGGCGCCGTGGCGCCTGACGCTGCGCGATCTGCACGGCAGTGCCTGGCTGTTGGCCAGCCCGACCGGGCAACAGGCCATCGTAACCGGCCTTGAGCAACTGTGGGACGAGGTTGAACGGTTGATCAGGCGCCCGGCCGATCCGCTCGAACCGGGCTATCTGGCGGCGTTATCGGACGGAGGCGCGGATGGCGGCAATGTTTAAGATACCGGTACACGTGCTCAGCGGGTTTCTCGGCAGCGGCAAAACTACCTTGCTGCGCCGTTTGCTGCAGGGCCAGGATCAGCGAGATACCGCCCTGCTGGTAAACGAATTCGGCGCCGTGGGCATCGATCATCTGCTATTGGCCGAAGTGGCGCCGGATACAGTGCTGCTGCCCAGCGGCTGCGTGTGCTGCGCCATGCGCGGCGAGCTGCAACAGGCGTTGTTGGCGTTGTTTGAGCGCCGCCAACGTGGCGAGGTGCCGGCGTTCAGCCAGGTGATCCTGGAAACCACCGGGTTGGCAGATCCGGCGCCGATCTTCGCCACCCTGCTGCACGATCGCCAGCTCCAGCACCATTTCCGCCAGGGCGCGATGATTACCCTGGTCGACAGCGAACACGCCTGGCAGCAAGCGCAGCATCAGCCGGAATGGCTGGAACAGGTCACCGCGGCCGATTGGCTGCTGCTCAGCAAAACCGATCGGGTGGCGGCCGGCGCGCTCGCGCCGCTACAGGATTACCTGCAACGGCTGAATCCGCTGGCGCATATCGCCCCGACCAGCGCCCTGGCGGATGGCGATCTTAGCCTGTTCAGCGGCGAGCCGGACACGCACGCTTTCCAGCGCCTGCGCCCGTTACCCACCGCCACGCCGCAGCCCGACGGCGTGCGACACCCGGCGACGCAAACCTGCACGATCGAATTTGATCGGCAGATCAACTGGTCGGCTTTCGCCGTTTGGCTTTCAATGCTATTACATTGCCACGGGCAATCAATATTGCGCATCAAAGGGATATTGAAGGTGGCGGAAAGCGCCACGCCGGTGGTGATCCAGGGCGTGCAGCACAGCCTGCACCCACCGCTGCACCTCACCGCCTGGCCGCCAGGCGCGCAGCGTTCGCAAGTGGTGTTGATTATGCGTGGCATTGACCCCGCGCGGGTGCAAGATGCCTTTCACCGTTTTATGCTGTCGGTTGCTGCAACCACGCCGGTGGCTCCACCGCTTACGGAGACCTAACCGCATGCCCCGCTCCTCCATCGCCAGCGCGCCAGCCACCTTGCGGGTGCTGGGCACCTCGGTCACCCTGTTGGAAATTTTGCGTCAACGCGCCGAGCAAGATCTGGGCCTGCACATCGAATACCAGATCCATGATGTACAGGACGCGCAGCGCATCGCCGTGATGCACCCCGAGCGCTACGATCTTTACGATCAATGGTTCCACAATGTGGATTTCGTCTGGCCGGCCCGGGCGGTTCAGCCGCTGGATATCAACCGCCTGCGTTACTGGGATGAAATCAACGATCTGCCCAAACGGGGTACCCTGTTCCCCGGCGGCCGGCTGGGCGACGGCAGCGTGCCGGTCAAGCGGCTCTATGTGCAGCACGATCACAGCCTCGGTAGCACGCCCACCGAGCGGATCAGCATGCTACCGCTGACCCACAACGCCGACAGCTTCGCCTACCATCGGGATCGGCTACCCAGGATCCTGCGGGATGAAGAAGAGAGCTGGGGCTGGCTGCTGCACCCGGCGTTCAGCGGCCAGGTGGCGTTGCAGAACGACGCGGCGATGGGCGGGCTGGATGCCGCGCTGGCGGCGCAGGGCGCAGGGCTGGCGCGTTTTGCCAACATCGGCAATCTAAGCCTGGAAGAGATCGACCGCCTGACAAGCGTGTTGTCCGAACTGCACCGCCACGGGCATTTCGCCGCGTTCTGGGCCAGCCAGGACGAAGCCTGCCGGCTGATTGACGACCGGCGCGTCGGGATCCAAAGCCTGTGGGCGCCCACCTATTTTCGTCACCATTTCCAGCAGCGCGGCTATACGCTGGCGACGCCGCGTGAGGGCTACCGCGCCTGGTACGGCGGGCTGTCGATCTCGCGCTGCGCCAGCGGCCGCGTGCTGGACGCCGCCTATGATTACCTCAACTGGTGGCAATCCGGCTGGCCGGGGGCAGTGATGGCCAAACAGGGCTACTACATCTCTAACCCGCAGCGCAGCCGCCCCTACCTATCCCGCGCAGAGTGGGATTATTGGTACGCCGGCAAACCGGCCAGCGAAGATTTGCCGGATGCCTATGGCAATGGTTTGATCCCTCACGGCGAGCAGCGCGACGGCGGCAGTTACGAACAGCGGATGAGCCATATTGCGGTGTGGAATTCGGTGATGGACGAACATAACTATCTGGTGCGGCGCTGGCATGATTTTCTGCGCGCCTGAAGGCCCAGGCGCGGCTGTTATTCGCCGGCCGCCATCGCCGGTTGGATGAACAGTTCGTTACTGCCCACTTTTTCAAAAATATCGCTGCTGATGGCGCTGGTCGGCGACAGGTTTTTAACCGCAATATTATTGAGCTTCATCTGGTGGCTGGCATGTGTGAAAGCCGGGATAATCAAATCATCCACTTTATCGGCCAGAAATGTCGGCAGCTTATTGGCGGCGGTTTCATAAAAGCGCGGCAGGTGGAAATTGTTCATATCCAGGCCGGCGATCAGCAATTGTTCAAACCCGAGGTAAGAAATAATCTGGAATGCCCAATACACCACGGTGCCGGCGTCGAAAATACCGCTGCGAATATCATGGTTAAACGCGATGGCGGGATTTTCCGGGCAAAAACTGACGCTGGCGGCATGGCAATAATGCGGGCGCAGCGCCTGGGTAGGAATTCGCGGTTGATAGGTTTTGTAGGCGGCGTCTTCAATAACGGCGAAGCGGCATTTCACATTGGCTAATGTGGCTTTATCAATGATTTTGGCGACGCCTTGCACGGTGGTGAACAATAAAATATTTTCGTCGCGGATAATACCTTCCACAATATCCGGCCGGCGGTCAATAAACCCCATATCGACAATCACGTAGAAACGGAAATCTACCTCGTTATGCAAGAAATAGGCGCCGTTCACGCCAATCGCCGGCATCGGCGGCAAGGCGTCGAATTGCATACTGTTGATTGAAGGCCCAGTGGCGGTCAACAGCACGTCGCCGTGGCAACTGCCCTTCAGCATCGCCAGATCGGCTATCGGTACCGGCTGTTTTTTATAACGCAGTGCAATGATTTCCCCACTGGCGGCGCGCTCAATCTTTACATGGGGCCAGAGATTCTCATTATGGCGATAGGGACGTGGATGAGAATAACGGTATATCTGTTTAAAAAACGATCCCATAAGGCCAATTTCCTGTTATCGCTACGATCTATCACCGCACCTGGCTGGATTTATTTGAATTATTTTCACGCTATGGCCGGAAATGACGCCCCCGAAAACCGGGAGTATCGCTACCACACCGCTGCGCCACCGGGCTGCATATTGCTGTAGGCCAAGTATTAAGGGATTTGGTGATCGAGGCAATTTAGTGAACTTGAATTCTTTAGCAGGTTAACAATAAGAGATGTAATAAAATATTACGCAAGCATTTGTTTTGTGATCAACCTCGAAACTTGGTCGATTATTTCACCGCACGGCCTGGGCGCTATAGCAAAAACCCCGCAGGAATGCGGGGTTTCTGTGCCTGCGGATTACACCTGTGGGCTACTGCCAATTTGCCAGATGAACGTCGGCTCGCTGCCGTTGATCTCCCAGGCGCCGACGTTGCGCGCCTTGTAGATCACCGGGTTGTGTGACGACAGCGTGCGGGCATTGCGCCAATGGCGATCCAGCGCCTTGCTTACCCGGGTGTCGGAAGCCCCCAGCGCATTAAATAGCTCACTGGCGGCGCGCTGCACCCATTCGCTGGCGATCACCTGCGCCTTGGCGGCATCCACTTCAGCGGCAATATTCTCTGCCTGTATCTGCGCCTCATCCTGCGATACATGCGCCTCATAGGCGCGCTGCAAAGATGCCGTCGCCTTCAGCACCGTGGCCTCCACCGCATAGGCCCAGGAAGCAATCTGCCCCACCACCTGCTGGATCTGCACATCGTCTTTCACCAGCGTGGCATTGCCGTGGCTGTAGATACGCCGCCGGTTGCGCACGCCTGCGGCGGCGTCACGCTGCACCGCGCGGCCAACGCCGGCTAAACTGGCCAGCAAAACGTGCTGATAAAACGCCGTCTGATATCGGAAACGATCGGCAAAGTCATACAGGTGTTCCGCTTCCACATGGGCATTGTTAAAGCGCGTGGTGCCGCTGCCGGTGGTGCGCTGGCCGAAGCCATCCCAGTCGTCGTCACGTGCTACCGCATCCTGGTTGACATTCACGATGGCGATCACGGCGCCGCCGTTGTCGCTGCGTTCGGCATACACATCAATCCAGTCGCTGAACAGGCTGCCGGTGCTGTAAAACTTCTCGCCGTTCAGCCGCCAGGCGCCGTCGTGCGGCGTAACCTTGGTGATCACCTGGCCAAGCTGCACCGCGCCGATTTCTGTCCAACCGCTGCCGACCAACTCGCCATCCAGAAAGCGGCTGAACCAGCGATCGCGCTGCGGGCTATCCGGCTGATTAAGCCGGTCTTCCACAAAGGCAAAGTGCGCACGCAGCGCCTGCGGCAGATTGGAATCGGCTTCGGCCAACTCCGTCAGCAATTCAAACAACTGCGGCAGCGAAGCGCCATATCCGCCTTTTTCCCGCGGAATGCGCAAGGTGCCAAAGCCCGCCTCTTTCAGCCAGCGTATCGGTTCATACGGCAGCGTGCGCGTCAGTTCGCGCTCCAACGCACCGGCGGCGATGCGGGCAAAAATCGGGCGGAAGCGCTGCGCCAGTTGGGCATAATCGGCGCCGGTCGATAACAGATGTTGGCTCATGGCAAATTCCTCACAGTGACGTGTCCGCGGCGGTTTGTTCACCCCGGTCATCAATATCATTACGGGTGGGTTCAAAACGGATCGCCAGCAAAAAGACGATCGGGATGAACGCCGCCAGCGAAACAATCCAGAACATATCGGTGCCGAAACGCGCCTGCAGAATAGGCAGGATGAACAGCGCCAGCGCGCTGCCGATGCCGGACAGCGAGCGGCCGAAGCCCACCCCGGTGGCGCGAATCGATGTTGGATAAGAGAGCGCCGGGTAAATCATCATTTGCGCGCCCGGGCCGAAGCCTTCGGCAAACAGCCACAGGCCCAGCATCAGCAGCGCCAGCCCGATGCCGAGCGCCGCGTGCGGTTGGCCGATTAATGCCAGCGCAATCAGCGCGATGAACTGCAGGGCAAAACCGGCGATCGCCACGTGGCGCGAAGGGTATTTCCACGCCAGGCGCATGCCGAGCAGGCCGCCGGTAAAGGCGAACAGCACGTTCAGGCCAAGCGAAGCGGAGATGGTTTCAAACACGCCGGCGCCGAGGAACTGCGCCAGGATCGACGGCAGGAAAAACGCGATCGCGGTGTATTCAAACGAGATACAGACGTTCATCACGCTAGCCACTATCGTGCGCTCGCGATACGGCTTTTGAAACAGCACCCGGAAGCTGACTTTAGGTGGCTGCGGTTTTTCCCGGCCGGCGGCGCTGGGCTCTTCATGGGCATCAATGCCGTACGATTCACGCAGAATGCGCGCCGCACCTTTGAAATCGCCCTGATTGGCGGCCCACAGCGGCGATTCGTTCATAAAGCGCCGGCGCACCATGATAATCAGCAGTGCCGGCACCGCGCCGAACAAGAGTGACGCACGCCAGAGCCAATCGATATGCTGCGCGGGCAACAAAAAGTAGAGCGCAAAGATAATCAGGAAGCACACCGAAGAAGCCGCGTACCACATCGGGCACCAGGCGGCCAGCCGCGCCGCCTTGTTGCCCTGGCCGGTAAACTTGGAAAACTCCGCCAGGTAGGCCATGGCGACCGGCAGATCGATCCCCACCCCGATCCCCATCAGGAAGCGAGCGCCGATCAGCACCCAAACGTTGGGCGCCAACCCGGCGGCAATCGCCGACACCACGAAAAACAGCATATCCGCCATAAAGACCTGATAGCGGCCGTACTTATCGGTCAGCCAGCCGCCGACCAGGTTACCGATGATGGTTCCCACCATAATCGAAGACGTCACCACGCCGGTCAACAGCGGGCTAAGGCTGAACTCGCGCACCACGTCATCAATGCCGTAAGACAGCGTGGTCAGGTCATAGGCGTCAAGAAAAACGCCGCCCAACGCCAGCAGAACAATCATACGCGCGTGGCTGTTCTTATCACTGCGTTGATTGATTAAGCGCGCCACATCGCTCACCGAACCAATCGGTGTAGACAGCGGCGCTGCCGTATCGATATTCAACGTACTCATAACGACCTCTAATTATTTTGTGCAGGTGTTCTTGTTATAGAACCAACCCGCGCGCTGCACAAACAACAAAAATCGCTATAAAAATATTAAATATCAATAAGTTAATTAAAAAAATACCACGTAACGCAAGCACCGGGTTAACCTGGGTTAATCCGGTGCTGTTAGCCACATTGATTGGGCCGGCCAAACGCTTTCAGGTGCAGCGCCGTGGCCGCCGGCGGCGCTCACGCACGCTGGCGTGACACCACCTGGGTGAATACAGGGTTACTCCGCCGATACCGGTACCAAAACCCCTTTCACCAACGGATCGTCCGTTTGTTGCAAGTATTGCTGCACGCGCGGATCGGCAAAGGCCTGCTGCAGTTTCTTGATGTTGGCGTCTTCCAGGTACGGCGTGCCAATCACCAACTGCGAGGCGAAGGTCTTCGGCGCCGGTGGGAACAAAATCCCCTTCTCGCGCGGCACCTTGCCCGCGTCAAACTGCGAAACATAACCAATGGCGGCATCCACCGAATTCAGCGCACGCGGCATCGTCAGCAGATCCAGCTCTTTAAAGTTGAAGTTGCGCTTATTGACGGTGATGTCTTTCAGCTTGGCGGTGCGGGGTTCGATGGTAGGATCCAGCCCAATCAGCCCAATACGCTGCAGCAGCCACAGCGCCTGGCCCTGGTTGGCGCCGTCGTTCGGCACCACAATTTCGGCGCCATCGGGCAGCGCGTCTACCGAAGGGTAACGATCCGAATAAATGCCGAACGCCCATTGGAACACCGGCTGCGTTGGCGTCAATTTGAAGCCGTTGGCATCCACCACCTGTTTCAGCCACCACTGGTGTTGGTAAAGGGTAGCGGCATATTGCCCTTGCGCCACCGCCCGGTCCGCCTGCACCGGGTCTTGCAAGCCAACCGCTTCCAGCTTGATGCCGTAATCCGGTGCAATATGCTCGCCGACGTATTGAATCACGCGCTGTTCCCCGGCCATCGCCGGTTCATAATGTACCTTCAGCGTAGTGCCGAACTGCACCGCCTGGTTCTTGCCGGCGGTGAAGTGCCACACTGCCGCCGCCGCAATCAGCAGTACCACAATCGCCAGCGGCAACGGCCAGCGCTTTTTCTTCCGAATCTCAAACTCGTGATTTGACATAGTTAACGGGTTTCCTGATGGGGACGTAACGCAGCGACCAGGCGATCGCCGATAAATTGAATCAGTTGGATAGTGGCAATCAGCACCACAATGGTGGCGATCATGATGTGGTTATCGAAACGCTGATAGCCGTAGACCACGGCCAGATAGCCGATGCCGCCTGCGCCGATGGTGCCGGCGATCGCCGAGTACTCAATCATCGAAATCACATTCAACGTGATGGCGGCGACAATCGCCGGCAGGGCCTCGCTCAATTGGGCATGCACGATGATCTGCCAGTGGGAGCCACCGGACACCAGCCCCACCGCGGTGACATCCGCAGGCAGCTCACGCAGGGCGTTTTCCACCAGCCGGCCAAAAAACGGCACGCCGGCGACAATCATCGGGATCACCGCCGCCGGGATGCCGATGGTGGTGCCGGTCAGCCAGTAGGTGAACGGAATGATCGCCGCCATCAGCACCAGAAACGGCAGCGAGCGGCCCATGTTCACCAGCCAGCTTAGCGTGCGGTGCAGCGCCGGCCTGGGGAACAAGCCGCGCGGGGCAGTGTTGAACAGCACCACCCCCACCAGCCCGCCGAGTGTCACCACAAACAGCATAACGATGCCCACCATCAACCAGGTTTCCCCGTAGGCGGGCAGCAACAAATGGTGAATCTGGTTCCAGGGCGTGTCCTGGCTCAGTACGCTATCGTCAACGCTTTTCATACCGCCTCCTGCAGCGCCGCCGACTGTTGCAACACCGTGGTAATCACCCCAAGCCGCAGCAGCGCCGCACGCAGTTCATCCAGCGCCGGCTGGCCCGCGCCATAGCGCACGGCGATCTCCAACCGCCCGGCCAGTTGGCCGCCCACCATCTCCACGTGGCCGCCGAGCAGATCGATGTGCAAGTTGAATTGCTGGCTGATGCGGCTTATCCAGTCGGTGGCCGCCGCCTGCTCGGCGGAATAGGTCACCTGCAGACGCAGCGCATCCGCTACCGGCAGCGCCTGCAGCGGGAACAGTTGGCTGCCCAACAATGAATCCGGCGAAGCCAAAAGCTCGCGCACCGGCCCCTGCTGCACAATGGTGCCGTTGCGGATCTCCGCCACCGCATCGGCGGCGTTGCGCACCGCATCCATTTCATGGGTGATCAGGATAATCGACAGGCCGTACTCGTCACGCAGTTGCTTAAGCAGGTTCAGAATGGCCGCCGTGGCTTCAGGATCCAGCCCCGAGGTTGCCTCATCGGCCAACAGTACCGAAGGCCGCAGCGCCAGCGCCCGCGCGATGCCCACCCGTTGGCGTTGCCCGCCGGAAAGCTGCGCTGGGTAGAAATTGGCTTTATCCGCCAGCCCCACCGCCGCCAGCAGCGTCTTGACGCGTTTGTCGATATCACGCGGCACCACGCCAAGATATGCCAGCGGCAGAGCGATGTTCTGCCAGGCCGTTTTGCGTTGCAGCAGCGCCGAAGACTGGAATACCGTGCCGATCGCCCGCCGCTCGCGGCGCAACGCTTCCCCCGACAGGCGCGACAGATCCTGGCCGTTAACCCGGATACTGCCAGCGCTGGGCTTTTCCAACAGGCTGATGCACTTGGCCAGCGTTGATTTGCCGGCGCCGCTGGGGCCGACCACCGCCGTAATGGAGCCCGCCGGCACCTGCAGCGAGATGCCCTTTAGTACCGGGATCTGCTCACCATTCGGGGCGCGGTAGTGCTTATGTAAATCGTCAATTTCGATCATCGGCCCCTCACTTGCCGGCAACGGCGGCCAGAGGGGATTCCGCCTGCGCCCAACGGTAGCCGGCCCCCGGATGCGGCAATGCCAGGCGTGGCCCCTGGTGGAACAATTTTTCGCGCAGCGTGCCGGGGGCATAGTCCTGCTTGAATACGCCGCGCTTTTGCAGCTCAGGGATCAACAGTTCCACCACATCGGTAAAGGTTTCGTGGGTGACCGCATAGGCCAGGTTAAAGCCGTCGACGTCGGTTTCCTCTACCCATGCCTGCAACTCATCGGCGACCGTCTGCGCGCTGCCCACCAGCAGCGGGCCAAAACCACCGATCCCTACCCAGTCGGCCAGCGCTTCCACCGTCCATTGGCGATCGGGATCGGCCGTGGAGAAGGTTTCCACCGCCGACTGAATGGCGTTGGTGTGCAAATGCTTCAGCACCTGATTCGGCTGGTATTGGCCAAAATCGATGCCGGTCCAGCCGGAAACCAGCGCCAGCGCGCCTTCATAACTGACGTATGACTTGTACTCCTGCCACTTGGCCTGCGCCTGGCGATCGGTTTCACCCACGATCACCGTCTGCAGGTTGAAGATCAGGACGCTGCGTGGATCGCGCCCGGCCTCGGCGGTGCGGCGGCGAATGTCCGCCACGGTCTTTTTCAGCAACACCTTCGACGGTGACGCGACGAATACGCACTCGGCATGCTCGGCGGCAAATTGCTTGCCGCGGCTGGAGGCGCCGGCCTGATACAGCACCGGCGTGCGCTGCGGCGAAGGCTCGCACAGGTGAATGCCCGGCACCTGGAAAAACTGCCCTTGATGGTTGATCGGGTGCACTTTGGCCGGATCGCTGAAAATCCCCCGCTCGCGATCGCGCAGGATCGCCCCGTCTTCCCAACTGCCTTCCAGCAGCTTGTAAATCACTTGCAGATATTCATCGGCGTAGTCATAGCGCGCATCGTGGTCGGCCTGCGCCTGCTGGCCGATATTGCGCGCGCCGCTCTCCAGATAGGAGGTGACAATGTTCCAGCCAACGCGCCCTTTGGTCAGATGGTCCAGCGTCGACAGGCGGCGGGCGAACGGATACGGGTGCTCAAAAGACAGCGAGGCGGTCAACCCAAAGCCCAAATGTTCGGTGACCAGCGCCATCGGCGTTACCAGCGCCAGCGGATCGTTAACCGGCACCTGCGTTGCCTGGCGAATGGCGGCATCGCCGTTGCCATCCAACACATCGTAGATCCCCAACACGTCGGCGATGAACAGCCCGTCGAATTTGCCGCGTTCCAGCAAGCGCGCCAGATCGGTCCAGTACTCCAAATCTTTATACTGCCAGGAGCGATCGCGCGGGTGCGCCCATAGCCCCGGCGATTGGTGTCCAACACAGTTCATATCAAATGCATTCAGACGAATTTCACGTTGCGATGACATAGCGCTCTCCAATGCGATGGCGCGCCGGAACCAAGCCCGGCGGCTTATCACACTTATCTCGTTATCTATTGGGGTATGGGGGCGGGCGGAACCGTGCAGGCAAAGCCCGGCCTAATCCGTATTCAGCATCAAAGGGGGACATCGCGCCGCGGCGGGGGATGCGGCCAACACCGTGGCCAATAGCTGGCCGGCGACGGCCTGTGCGTGATCGGCCACCTGCGGCAGGCCCATCAGTTCGCCAAAACGCCCGCGTGCGGCAGGCCCCACCACCCGCAGGCGCGGGTTGGCGTTACCGTCGGCGCCCAGCGCCGCCGAATCGGCGTTCACCAGAATGCCCAGCCCGAGCGAATCGGCCTGTAGCGCACCGCTGGCGGCCAGTTGCTGCAACAGCGGCTGACTCTCCAGCAACCCGGCATGCGCCGGGCCGGTCGTGACGATCAGCCGATCCACCGTGACGGCTTCCTGCGTGCCGTCACGCCGCGCCAAGCGCAGCGCCAGGGTATCGCCCTGGCTCTCGACCGCCTGCAAACGGGCGGCGATCACCCGTAACTCACCGCGCTGGCTTTTTTCATCCAGTACCTGGTGCACCTGGGGGGCGATACGGTAGCGGTGTACATCCCACCAACTGCGCAAATGGCGCAGGAAGCGCCGCTGTTCGGCCTGCGGCAACTGCTGCCACAGCCGTTGACCATTGGCGCGAACATCGTCCAACACCGCTTGCCAGGGCACCTGCTGGCGCGCGGCTGCTGCCACGGCCTGGCGCACGCGGCCCAGCCAGTAGCGCAACGAGCCGGGGTTGTCTCTTTCATAGTCCAGCGGCCAAGGGGCATACTCGCCGGTGACGTTCGGCCGCGGCAATAACCCACGGCGTGAGAACGCCAGCAGCGGCCCGCGGTGCCCCTGGGCATGCAGCGTGGCCACGGCGTCCGCCATGGTCAGCCCGGTGCCCATGATCGCCACGCGTTCCATTGCCCCCACCTGCGCGAAAGCGCCGGCCTGCCAGGGGTTGGCGATCAGCGCCGGGTGCCGGGCCAGTTCGCCGGTCAATAAACCCGGCAGCGCCGGCGGCGGATGGCTCACCGCCAGCGCCACCGCATCGGCGCGCAAACGGGCGCCATTGGCGGTCGTTACCACGCCGTCCACCAACGCCACAGCGCGATCGCGCACATGCCGTAGCTGCGCCGGGCCATGCTGCGCGGCTTCGGCAAACCTGGTGGCGATATAGCGGCCAAACGCGCCGCGTTGTGGGTACACCTGCCCGTCAATCCATTGCGCGGCGCGATCTTGCTCAAACTCGGGCTGCCGGCGATACCAGCGGTCAAAATCCCCCGCCTCATCGCCAGACAATTGCATCCGCACGGCCGGCACATTGATGCGGTGCGCCGGTTCGGTGGTGGAATAAGCCACCCCCTGCGCCAGTTGCGCGCGCGGCTCAATCACCGTAACCCGCAACGGCGCGCTGGCCTGGCGCGCCAAATGGATCGCCAGCGCGGTGCCGCTAAAGCCGCCGCCGATGATCACCACATGCGGGATCTGTGGTTCAGCCATGGGTCAACTCCGGCGTTTGCTGCTGCTCCAGCTCGCGCACCAGCGGGATGATTTCCCGGCCGAAATACTCCACCTCTTCCTGGAAGTGCAGGAAGCCAAGCAGCATCAGATCCACACCGGCCTGTTTATAGGCGATAATGCGTTCGGCAATCTGCTGCGGGGTGCCGATCAGGTTGGTTTTAAAGCCGTCGTTGTATTGCACCAGGTCTTCGAACGTAGATTGCGCCCAGTTGCCCTGTTTCTCCGGTGACGCATTGCCGGCGTTCTGCACTTCGTGGTGGAAGCCTTTTACCGCCTCCGGATCGGCCTGTTGCAGAATATCCTGCAACACCGCTTTGGCCTGCTGTTCACTGTCGCGGGCAATCACAAAGCCGTTAACGCCGATCCGCACCCGGTGCTGGTTGGCCGCCGCCTTGTGCTGAATATCCGCTACCTGTTCGCGGATGCCTTCCACCGTATTGCCGTTGGTGAAGTACCAATCGGAAACGCGCGCCGCCATATCGCGGGCCGCGCGGGAACTGCCGCCCTGGAAGATCTCCGGCAGCGGATCGAGCGGTTTGGGCTTTAACGAATAGTCGCGGAAACGGTAAAAATCGCCGGCGAAGGTAAAGCTCGGCTCACGCCAGATCCCCTGCAGGCAGCGGATAAACTCTTCAGAACGCAGATAGCGCTCTTCGTGGTCCAGCCACGGCTCGCCCACCGCCTTGAACTCCCCGCGGAACCAACCGCTGACGATGTTCACCGCGATGCGCGCATCCGAAAGGTGGCTGATGGTGGCGATCTGTTTAGCCGCAAGCGTCGGGTTCCACGGGCCAGGCAACAGTGCGGCGATCACTTTCAGGCGCTCGGTGGCCGCGAGCAAATCCTGGGAAAACGATACCGACTCATGCTGGTTGTCTGCGCCATAGCCCGCCGTAAAGCGGATCTGCGTCAGGGCATAATCAAAGCCGGCGCGTTCGGCAATCTGCGCCAGCTTGCGGTTGTAATGCTGATCCCAATGGGTGCGTTGGGGGATTTTGCTGACTACCAGCCCGCCGGATACGTTGGGAACCCAGTAGGCAAATTGAATCGGTTGGCGTGCTTGTTGTGACGTCATGGTGACCTCCGGTTGCTGTTGGATTTAGCTGGCGCTAGCCGCTTTGCCTGGGCGACGATCGCCGCCGATGGTTTCGCCAAACGGGCCGGTATTCACCGTATTGGCGCCGTAGCCTGCCGGGTGCGCCAGCGGCAACAGCGGCATCACCAGTTCGGCAAAGCGATGGGCTTCTTCCAGATGCGGGTAGCCGGAGAAGATAAAGTTAGTGATACCGAGCGCCTGGTATTCGCGAATGCGTTCGGCCACCTGCTGTGGGTTGCCAACCAGCGCGGTGCCGGCGCCGCCGCGCACCAGCCCAACGCCGGCCCATAGGTTTGGCCCAATGCGCAGGGCGTCGCGCGAACCGCCGTGCAGCGCGCTCATGCGTTGCTGGCCGGTGGAATCCATGCGGGAGAAAATCTTCTGCGCGGCGGCGATAGTGTCATCGTCCAGGTGGGCGATCAGTCGATCGGCCGCCGCCCAGGCCTCCTCTTCGGTTTCACGCACAATCACGTGCAGGCGAATACCGTAATCCAGGCGGCGCCCGGCCTGTTCGGCACGCTGACGCACCACCGCCAGTTTTTCCGCCACCAGATCCACCGGTTCCCCCCAGGTGAGATAGGTGTCAATCTGTTGCGCCGCGATATCAATGGCCTCTGGCGACGAGCCGCCGAAATAGAGCGGCGGCCCATTTTCCTGCACCGGCGGGAACAGCACTTCGGCGCCTTCCACATGAATATGCTCGCCGATGAAATCGACCTTTTCACCCGCCAACAGGCGCTGGTACACCTGCAGGAATTCCTGGGTGACGGCATAACGCTCGGCATGGCTAAGGAAAATGCCGTCGCCCTTGTTTTCCACCGGATCGCCGCCGGTGACCACATTGATCAGCAAGCGCCCTTCCGACAGGCGATCCAACGTGGCCGCCATGCGCGCGGCCAGGCTTGGCGGCTGCAACCCAGGGCGCACCGCCACCAGGAAACGCAGGCGCCGGGTCAACGGCGCCAGCGCTGCCGCCACTAACCAGGAATCCTCACAGCTTTTGCCGGTGGGGATCAGCACACCGTAATAGCCCAGGTTGTCGGCGGCCAGCGCCACCTGTTGCAAATAAGCCAAATCAACCGGCCGGCCCCCTTTCGCGGTGCCCAGATAGCGGCCATCGCCATGGGTGGGCAAAAACCAGAAGACGTTGATATTTTCCTGTTTGGCGTCACTCATTATGCGTTTCCTATATAACTATTATCATTTTTTATCTATAGAAAGATATCGTTTGGTTATAAACCTGTTAGCAGAATGCGTGCCAATGTGCGGAAAGGTTAAATACATTAATTATCAATTAATTAGATAAATACGTGTTGAGTAAAACTGCTGCAAATGCAACAGTTGCTGTGGGCGCATCGTTGCAAATGCAACACAGCGGCGCCTGGGCCCTATCGTCACCCTGCCGCCGCCACGCTAAGATAGCGGCGTTTGCCACGCCACTGGGAAGACCGGAGTACCCCCATGCATAATCCACAGCCTTACGCTTCTGACAGCCCGATCCTGATTGACCCGGCCTCCATCGCGTTCCAGAGCGTGCTGGACCGCCTGGCGCCCACGGACGCCACGGTGCTGATCATCGGCGAAACCGGCACCGGTAAAGAAGTGGTGGCGCGCTATCTGCACCATAACAGCCCACGGCGGCACCAACCTTTCCTGGCGGTGAACTGCGGCGCGCTGACCGAAAGCCTGGCGGAAGCTGAACTGTTCGGCCATGAAAAAGGCGCCTTTACCGGCGCCACACAAACCCACCAGGGTTGGTTCGAAGCGGCCGAAGGGGGCACGCTGTTGCTTGATGAGATCGGCGAATTGAGCCTGCAATTGCAGGTGAAACTGCTGCGCGTGCTGCAGGAGCGGGAAATTACCCGCGTCGGCTCACGCAAGGCGATCAAGGTGGACGTTCGGGTGATCGCCGCCACCCATGTCGATCTGGCCAACGCGATCCGTGAGCGCCAGTTCCGCGAAGATCTCTACTACCGGCTCAACGTGGCGGCTGTGACGCTGCCGCCGCTGCGCCAGCGGCGGGATGACATCCCGGTGTTGGCCAACCACTTCCTTTCGCTGTATGCACGGCGCCTGGGGCGCCCACAGTTGAAGCTGGCGCCGGAAACACTGCAGGCCTTGCTGGATTATCACTGGCCCGGCAATGTGCGCGAACTGGAAAACACGCTGCACAACGCGGTGCTATTGAGCAAAGAGCCGTTGATTCGCCCGCAGCAACTGCGGCTGACGCAAAACCTGCAGGAAGGCGGCGCCTTTGGCGATGACGCGCTGGAAACCTTTTTGCGCCAGCAGTTACAGGCCAATACGCCGCAGCTGTACCAGCGGGTTATCGATTCGTTGGTGCGCAGCGCCTTTGAAGCCAGCGCCGGTAACCAGATGCAGGCGGCCGCCCTGCTCGGCATTAGCCGCAACACCCTGCGCACCCATTTGGCGCATCAGGGGCTGATTAAGGGCCGGCGGCGTGAAGCGCAGGCCATCAGCCGGCAGCCGGGTGCACAGGCCACAGCGCTGGAACGGGAGATCCGCATTGGTTACCAGAAGTTCGGCAATCTGGGCATCCTCAAGGCGCGGCAAAGCCTGGAGCAACAGTTCGCCAATCAGAAAATCAGCATTTTGTGGAGCGAGTTCCCCGCCGGGCCGCAGTTGCTGCACGCGTTGAACAACGATGAAATTGATTTTGGCACCACCGGCGAGGTGCCGCCGCTGTTTGCCCAGGCGCAGAGCAACACCATGGTGTATGTGGCCTATGAACCGCCGGCGCCACAAAGCGTGGCGATGGTGGTGACCAACGACAGCCCGATCCACAGCGCGGCCGATCTGCTCGGCAAACGTATTGCAGTGAACAAAGGATCGAACGTCCACTACCTGCTGCTGCAAATACTTGATGAGCATGGGCTAAACAGCAGTGATGTGCGCATTGTCTATGCGCCGCCCAAATATCCGCTGGCCGCCACCGACCATCTGGCGGTCGATGCCTGGATGATGTGGGATCCGCTGCTTAGCGATGCCCAGCGCTCCGGCACCATGCGCGTGATCGCCGACGGCAGCCAGCGCGTGCTGAACCAACAGTTTTATCTGGCGCGGCGCGACTTTGCGCAGCATAGCGGCGATCTGCTGCGGCAGATTATCGAGGCGCTGCAAAGCACCGGGCGATACATCGCCGCGCAGCCCGAAGAGGCGGCGCGTTATCTCTCCAGCGAATTGGGATTGCCGCCGGCGTCACTGGCGCAGGCGCTGGCACGCCGCAACCATGAAACCCGGGGTATGGATTGGCAAGTGATCCGTGAACAGCAGGTCATCGCCGATCGTTTTTATGCGCTCGGCCTGCTGCCGAGGGCGATTAACGTGCGTGAGGCCGTGTGGCAGTTGTAGCGAATGCCGTGCCGCTACGCCATGCCATAGTGCACCACCAGTTGGCCCTTCTTCATTTTTACCGCACTGATGTGCACGCCCACCAGTTCCGCCAGCGAGCGGACGTGGGTACCGCCGCAGCTATAGGCCGGCAGGTCACCAAAACCCACCTGCCGTATCCCCTGTTCCAGCACCTGTACGCGTGATAAATCGGCGGCAATCAGGCCCGCCAGCGACGCCTGCAAGAAATCAGCCCCGACGGTTTGCGCCGCGGCGCCAGGTGCGAACGTAATACGCCCTTCTCCCGGCCAGTGATGCGCCTTGACCGGCCGCCAGCCGCGGCTCTCCCCCAGCCAGCCAATCAAATGACCGGCCGAGTGCCAGCGGCTGTGCAGAAGGCGCGTTGCTCCGTCCACCTGCATTTCAACCAGCCCCAGCGGCAGCGGTTCGGCCAGCAGATGTACTACCTCATCCCCACACGAGCTAACGTGCAGCACTGTTTTTCCGCCAAGTATGCCGGCATCTGCGCGTTGCCCGCCGCCCTGCGGGTGGAACAAGGTGGCGGCCAATACCACGGCGTAACGGCCATCTTCGGTTGCGTCGCAAGCCAGCACTTGCGCCTGCCGCTGTAGATCATCGCTGGCGTAATAGAGCCGTTCAGTCTTCATGTTTTTCTCCTGTTTACCCGTACGGCACCCATTATATTCATGTCATAATCAGGTGATAATCCGCCATCATCACAATGGACTTTTGCATCGTGCGCACAAATAACGCCTATTCATTGCTGGCTGAAATGGCCGTTTTCGTTCAGGTGGTAGAAAGCGGCAGCTTCTCCGCCACCGCCCGCCGCTTAGGCATGACGCCATCAGCCGTAAGCCGCAGCGTTGCCCGGCTGGAGCAGGCGCTGGCGATGCGATTATTGCATCGCACCACGCGCAAGCTGCGCCTGAGTGAACAGGGTGAAGAGGCGTTTGTGCGTTGCCGCCAGATGCTGGATGCGGCCGAGGCGGTTATCGGGCTGAGCGGCCAAAACGGCGCCGAACCCGAAGGAGTAGTCAGCGTCAGCGTGCCAAAGGCGGTGGGCTATCGGGTGTTGCACCCGTACATGCCGGAGTTCCTGCGCCGTTACCCGAAGGTGGACGTGCGGTTGCGGCTGGAGGATCGGTATATGGATCTGATTGATGACCGGGTGGATCTGGCGCTGCGCATCACCGATCGGCCGTCCCCGGGCCTGATTGGCCGCCAGTTGATGACCATTGATCACCTGCTGTGCGCCACCCCACACTATCTGGCGCACCACGGCACGCCAGAACACCCGCGTGATTTGGCGCAGCACAGTTGCATTTATCTGGGGGAAACGCCGGACGATGCGCGCTGGAGATTTCGCCGCAGCGGCAAAACGGTGGCCGTCAACGTGCGCGGCCGCTATGCCGCCAACCATACCGGCGTACGGCTGGACGCCGTGAAACAACATATTGGCATCGGCAGCTTGCCCTATTTCACCGTACGCCAGGCGTTGGCAAGCGGTGAAGTGATCCAGGTGCTGCCGCAGTGGGATTTCCTCAGCAGCTATCACGGCGGGCTATGGCTGCTGTATGCGCCAACTCAGCATCTGCCGCCTAAGCTACGGGTGTTTATCGATTATATCGTTGCCTGCCTGGCAAAAGAGCCCCGGCTCAAAGCGCCTTGCGCAACGTAATGTTGATGCGGTGCGGCCCCACCAGGGAATGGTAGCCTTCCTTGATCGGCTGAATGCCATGAAAGTTCAGCCGCGAAGGCCCGCCCCATACCACCACATCGCCGTGCGCCAACGGGATACGTTGCGCTCTGTCGCTGCGCTGCAGGCCGCCGAATAAAAACACCGCCGGCAGCCCGAGCGACACAGAAACGATCGGCGCATTGAAATCGCGCTCGTCCTTATCCTGATGCAACGACAATTTGCTGCCCGGATCGTAGCGGTTCATCAGGCAGGAATCCGGCACATAATGGCCAAACCCGGCCTGCAACGCGGCTTCATCCGCCAGCGCCATCAGGATGGCCGGGATCGGCGGCCACTGTTTGCCGCTACGGGAATCTCGCTCTGAATAGCGGTAGCCGCGGCTGTCACTGCTCCAGCCGTTGCCGCACCAGCTCATCGCCACCGACATGGTATAGCCGCCCGGCGTGGTCATATGGCGCCACGGCACCTGCGCCACCACGCTGTGCACCGCCGCCAGCAGTTCGGGGCCGTGTTCGCGCACAAAGCCGTGCAGCACCACGGCGCCGGGAGCAATCTCTTCGCGCCACGGCGGCGGCAAGGCATCTTCAAAAAGATCGATGGTCATCATCAACACCTGTTTATTTAAACAGTGGTTATTGTAGCCATCGTTCACGGTTTGTCCAGTCATGAGCAAACAACCGTGTTATCTATTGATTTATAAATGAATAAATGTAGTTACGTTGTCACTATTAATAAAAAAATGCCCGGCGAAGCGCCGCCCGGCACGGCAGTGCGCGGTCAGCGTCTCCAGCAGCTCAAGCTCAAAGCGCTGCCCGGCGCAATCGAGCGCCACCAGCCGGGCGGCGTGGAAATCAAAATAGCGGCGCACCTGCGGGTATAGCGCTTTGAACAGGCTTTCCTTGGCGGAAAACACCAGCGTCAGCAGCGCATTGAAAGCCATGGGCTGCTCACCAAGCCAGGCATACTCCGCGCCCCCAACGATGCCTTCCCACAGCGCTTCGGCCCGTTCGGGCGCCAGCAGCGTTTCCACATCCAGCCCCACGCCGCCTAACCCCGGCTCGTGATGCGCGGCGCACAACACGGTATCGCTATTGTGGCTCAACGCCCCGGCGACGCCGGGCGGCCAGATCGGCGCCCGATCGTCGCCGCGCGCCACAATGACCCCATCGTGCCCCAGCGCCGCCAGCACCTGGCGCGCCAGGTGGCGCCCGGCCAGAAATTCGGCGCGGCGCTTTGGCACCGCCGGGGTTAAATGTTCGGGAAACGGGATCGCCGCAGCGCTAAACAAGGCATCCTGATAACGGTGAAGCTCAAAACGGCAGCGGCCGATGCGCCCCGGGTAGCCGCCGATGGCAAGCCATTCAATAGGTGTCAGAAATTCAGAGAGCACGTAACGTCCAATATGGGTTGGCGGTTGGCAATCAGGAAAGTGTATAGGATTGGCCGGCCTTGTCGCCAGCGCGGAAATGTTCACCCAACGCGGCCTTCCCTGGCCGCAGGCTGATTACAGCCGTTCACGCATCAATTTTTCAAAATCCTGCCACGGGCAAAAACCGTTTTGATCCGCCGGGCAGCCTTCAATCGCCAGCGTAACGCGTTGTGGCGGGTTGGCCAGCGTCAGCACATCCGTATTGCGCAACTGCTCGGTGGAGGGGTAAACGTATTCCACCTTCAGCCAGTCCTGCCCTTTTTCAGCGTCATGCCAGCGCTGAAATACCACTTTGCCGCCGATCGGGGTTTTCTCGTACTGCTGTGGCAATTGATAAGGTTTGAACTTCAACGCCGACAGCAGCGAAGCGATGTTGGAATCATGGCCGACCAATACGGTCAGTTTAGCGCTGGCTGCGCCAGGCTCCACCAGCGCCTGATTGATGTAGCGCAGTAGCGGCTTAGCCACGTTTTGCGCCACCACCGCCGGCGTGAAGAGCACGTCCTGATAGCCTTCCTTCAACTGGGTTAATTGCTGCCACTGCTGCGGGGTGGTGATCTTGCCCCAGGCCACATCCTGTAACGGAAACCCCTGATAATACTGCAGCATAAAGGCATCCACCAGCGAGTTACCCACCCGCAACGGCCCGGCGACGCCCGGCTCTTTGCCCGGCACTGCGCTCATCACGTTATCGCCTTTCGCCAGATCGCATTGTTTATCCGTTTTGCAGGCGGCGGAATCGCGGTAGTGGATCAGTTCGGCCAACTGTTGGTAAGCCGGGGTGAGCTGCAACGCCGCCAGCCGGGTATGCATGGCAGCCAGCGCCTGGCGATTAAATTCCGGGCTGCTATCGGTGATGATCGGGTTGAAGACCGGATCCATCTCCCCCAACGGTTCGCGGTGATGAACGGCCACGTCACAACCAGGGAAGGCGCCGTTAGTGAAAAACTGCGCGGTGGCAACCGTGCGTTGCAGGCTGTTGGCATAGACATAAACGCTGCCCTTATCCGGGCACCCCTGCTGGGGCAGCAAGCCGGCCTGCTGCAGCCAGGCGTTGAAGTAGTGCCCCATGTACACTTCCAACACCCCGCCTTTGGTGGTCAGAAAGCCGCCCGGCGTTTCCCATTGCGGCCAGGCGAGCGGCGTGGCCTGCGCCAGCACGCTGCCGTTATTGGCCAACGGCGCCCGCAGGTTGTGCCGGCTCACGACCAGCACCTGCTGCAACTGGTAGCCATTGGGGGCCGCCAGCACCGTGCCGCTGAACAGTAACGGCAAACACAACGATAAAACTTTCGCTCTCATACCCTTATCTCCTTGAATCGGGTGACATCACAGGTTAACGCATATCGTTTTGGGGAATAGCCTACTATGGCAAGAAATCACGAAGGAAAAGTGACAGGGTTCACTTTATCGGAATGAGAAACGGCCCGGAACCGGGCCGCTGAATCAGGATTAATACCACAGGCTAATAATCGGCCAGCCCACCAGCAGCAACGCCGCGATATAGACCACGCCGAGAATACCGCCCAGGCGCCAATAGTCTTTCGACTTCACGTAGCCGCAGCCATAGATGATCACCCCCGGCCCGGTGGCATACGGCGTGAGCACGCCCATGATGCCGATCGACAGCACCAACAGAATGGCAAGCTGTTCCATCGGCACGCCGGGCAGCCCTTTCCCCACGGCCAGGATCACCGGCAGCAAGGTGGCGGTGTGCGCCGACAGGCTGGCGAACAGGTAGTGCGCGAAGTAAAACACCAGCACCAACGCCGCCACGGTCATTTTGGGTGAAAAACCATCCAGGTGCGTGCTCATGGTGCCGGCGAACCAATCGATAAAGCCAGAACGCGTCAGGCCGTTGGCCATCACCACCAGCGTTGCCAGGTTCACCAGGGTATTCCAGGCGCTGGAGTATTTGGTGATGTCCTTCCAGGAAACCACGTGCAGCGCCAGCATTAACGACACCGCCAACAGGCAGACGGTGGTGGCATCCAGCACCGAGCCGCCAAACACCCACAGGCACAGGCTAAGCAGCACCAGGCCGATCAAGGTGCGTTCTTTGGTGCTTAGGGCGCCCATTTCACTCAACGCCACCTTGGCCCAGGCGGCCACTTCGCTGCTGTGGGTTACGCCCGGTTTATACAGGTAATAAGAGAGCAACGGCGCGACAATCAACAGCAACAGGCCCACCGGCAGAAAGGCCAGGAACCATTGCATCCAACTGATATGAATGCCGGCTATCTTGCTGACAAACTCGATGCCCAACACGTTGGGCGCGGCGCCGGTGACAAACATCGAAGAACTGATACTGGTGCCCACGATCATCATCCACATCAAATAGCCACCGATACGGCGGGCGGAAGGATCGTTCGGGAAGGAATCGAACAGCGGCGGCAGGTTTTTCACCACCGGGAACACGGTGCCGCCGGTGCGCGCGGTGTTGGACGGCGTAAACGGCGCCAGCAGGATATCGATAATCACCACGGCGTAGCCGAGCGTCAGGGTGCGCTTGCCCATAAACTTCACCAGAAATAGCGCAATCCGCCGCCCCAGCCCGGTGGCCTCGTAGCCCAGCGCGAAGATGAACGCCCCGAACACTAACCAAACGGTGGTGCTGGAAAAACCGGCCAGCCCCCATTTGAGCGCTTCTTTGCCAGAGTTAAAACTGGGGTTGGCCAATTCATTGGCGCCGAACAAGACCCAGTCGGCGCTGAGCACGCTGACGGTGACGGCGATAAAACTGATCGCTGTCGCCGGGATCGGCTCCAGGATCATGCCGACAATCATGGCGACGAAAATAGCAAAATAATGCCAGGCTTGCGGCGGCATCCCGTCGGGCACAGGGATCAATAACAGGATGGCGAGCACCGCAAGCGGCGCAATCGCTTTCCAGATCTTTTCTTGAACTTCAGACATGGGTACTCTCCTAAAAACTACGTTATTATTCTTTTGTTTCCAACCGCGGCAGTTGCGCCAGCAGCCAAGTCATTATCAGTAGATCGGCGCTGCCGCCGGGGCTGAGGTTGCGTGCGATGCAGGCCGCATCAAACTGCCGGAGCCGTTCCATCCCGTGCGCGGCGCCGGCGCCCCCTTGTGCCAGCAAATCAGCGGCGTAATCTTGCAGCCAGCGCAGCGCCGCTACCCCACCGCGTGCGGCGACGTTGGTATCGCCGTTATGCGCCATCAGCCACAGCAGGCTGTCTAACAGCGCGATCTGCTCGCCGCAGCCACTGCGGAGCCGTTGATGAAAAAGCGGCAACGCGCCGTTAATCACCAGCGGAAACCCCGCTTCCGCTTCACCGCGCGCGCCGCTCATACCGTGGGCGCTAAACAGCCGTTGCCCAGCGGTTTTCCCACGGTTGTTGCACTGGAGTTCACGCGCCACCAGCCCACTGCACATCGCCGCCACTTCGCCGCCCAGGGTTTGGGCGCTGATGGGCCGCTGTTGCTGCTGCAAACGGCCAAAGGCACTGCACAGCAGCCCCAGTGAAAACACGCTGCCTTTATGGGTATTGATGCCGCCGGTAGCGCGAAACATGTGGCTTTCGCATGCCATGCCCAGCGGGCGAATGCGGGCCAGCAGCGCCGTGGCCGGCAGTGCGGCATCTTCGCGCCCCTGGTTGATGAAACGCGGCAGCCAGATGCCGATCGCCCTGGCGCTGCGGTAGAAATGGCCGATAGCCATATCACGGTGTGCGCCGTTGTTGGCACGGTCCACCAGCCCGGGTTTGGGCGTGAGGTTGACTTCAACCAGCAGCGCCCGAAAGGCGGCGCGGGCAAACGGGTTGGCAGGGGGCGGCTGGTAACGCGGCCGGCTAGCGGGTTGCAAGCGCATCATTAAGTAACCTCTCCATTTCAGCCAGCAGTTCATCCGTACTGTGCGAGCGCTGGCGGGCGCACAGCTTGGCCGGTTGAGCGCACAGCAGGCAGCGCCGCGCCGGCAGGCCGATATCGGCCCGCGACAAGATCGTCCCCTCTGGGGTTAACACGTCGATATCCCACAGGCGGCCGATCGGCTGCCGCACCTCCAACTGCATGGCGCAATCCTTGACCCGCAACGCATCGGCGTTGATCGCCAGGTAGCCCTCGCAGCCGGTGGGCAGCGCCAGGGTTTCCGCCTGCGGGCATAGCCAGTCTTGCTGTCGGCACAGCTGCAACAGCGCCTGCCAGCCCAGATTGAATATGCGCCGCGACAATGGGTTATCTTTCACCGCGCCGGGCATGACCAGCGTCAGCACCAGCAGTGTGGTGTGATGGCGAGCCAACCATGCCTGCTGCCGAGCCTGCCGGCATTCACGGCTGGTAAGCAGTTCCGGTAGCAAAACGGCTCGGTTGGCCGCCAATTCTGGCGCGACGGCGTGCATGGCTATTCCGCCACCTGGTGTACCACGTCGATCACCGAGCCATCGCGGTAGCGCACCACGGCGACTACGTTGTCGGTAAAGGCAATCGACTCCGGCTCGCCGGTGAGCAACAACGCCCGTTGGTATAGCCATTCGATGCTGACCACGTTCAGCCCGCCATCGCGCAGGCGCTGCGCCAGCTCCGGCCGCGCCGGGTTAACGGCAATACCGTGATCGGTAACCAAAATGTCGATACTGGCGCCCGGCGTCACGCAGGTGGTGACTTCTTCGACCAGCGTTGGGATACGCCCGCGCACCAATGGCGCAACGATAATCGCCAATCGCGCAGCGGCGGCGGTGTCGCAGTGGCCACCCGAAGCGCCGCGGATCACGCCATCGGAGCCGGTCAGCACGTTCACGTTGAAGCCGGTGTCGATTTCAAGCGCACTGAGCACCACCACATCCAGACGATCGACCGCGGCGCCTTTCGAACTAACGTTGGCGTACTGATTCGCGCTGATTTCAATATGGTTTGGGTTGCGCGCCAGCGAGGTGGCGGCGGCGCGATCGAAACTCTGCACATCCAGCAGCTTGCCGATCAGCCCTTTTTCATGCAGCGCCACCATGGTGGACGTAATGCCGCCCAACGCGAAGGCCGCGTGCACACCGCGCGCGCGCATTTTGTCTTCCAGGAAGCGCGTCACCGCCAGCGAGGCGCCGCCGGTGCCGGTTTGCAGCGAGAAACCGGCGGTAAAGTAACCGGAAGCGGCGATCACTTCCGCTGCGCGGCGGGCGATCAACAGCTCGCGCGGGTTAGAGGTCATGCGCGTGGCATCGGCCCCAATCTTGTCGGCATCACCCACGTGTTCCAGTTGCACGATCAGATCCACCTGGTCCTGCAGCAGGCTGGCGGGATGATGCGGGTAAGGCACGATGGCTTCGGTCAGCAGCACCACTTTATCGGCGCTTTCGGCATCGACGCGCGCGTAACCCAGCGAGCCGCAGCAGGCCTCACCGCTGTAACCATTGGCGTTGCCGAATTCGTCACAGCTCGGCACCCCAAGAAAGGCAACGTCTATTTTCAACTCACCGGACGTGATCAGGTTGACCCGACCGCCGTGGGAGTGGATCTGTACCGGTTGTTTCAACAGGCCGCGCGAAATCTCTTCCGCCAACGGGCCACGCAGGCCGGAGGTATAAATACGGCTCACCACCCCGTGGCGGATGTGTTCCACCAACGGCGCATGGCAATCGCTGAGCGAGCTGGATGCCAGCGTCAGGTTGCGGAACCCCATCTCGGCAATCGCTGCCATCACCTGGTTCAACGTCAGATCGCCGCCGCGGAATGCGTGGTGGAAGGAAATGGTCATACCGTCTTGCAGGCCGCTGCGGCGGATGGCTTCCTGCAGCGAATCACAGCGTTTGATACCGCGCGGTTTCGCCGCCTGTAGGTTAGCCTTTGAGGCTTCCTGATACAGCCGAACATCGGCGTTATTGTTCCAGTTTGCCAGGCGTTGTTGCTGTTTCATTGGGCCTCCTCCGTGTGGTTGGTTTCTTCACGCACCCCGGAAAGGGCCGCGCGTTCCAGCACCAGCCGCGCACGTTCAATAACCGGGCTATCCACCATTTTGCCGTTCAGCGATACCACGCCGCGCCCTTCTTTCTCGGCCGCTTCGGCCGCGTCCACCACCCGCTGCGCATGCGCCACTTCTTTCGCAGTTGGCGCATACAGGTTGTGCAACAGCTCAATCTGGCGCGGGTTGATCAGCGATTTGCCGTCGAAGCCCAACTGTTTGATCAACTGAGCTTCCTGCAGAAAACCGGCTTCGTTATTCGCATCGGAATAGACGGTATCGAAGGCCTGAATACCGGCGGCGCGCGCCGCCTGTAGCAGCGAGCAACGGGCAAACAGCAGTTCCACGCCGCCGGGCGAACGCTCGGTGCGCAGATTACGCACGTAGTCTTCCGCCCCCAGCGCAATGCCGATCAGACGCGGCGAAGCATGGGCGATCGCAATCGCGTTGGTGATGCCGGCGGCGGACTCTATCGCCGCCAACAGGCCGGTGCTGCCCAGCGGGCGGCCGCACGCTTTTTCGATGGCGGCGATTTCCCGCTCCATGTCGATCACATCCTGGGCGCTGTCGGTTTTCGGCAGGCGCACGATATCCGCCCCGCCGCGCACCACGGCCTGCAAATCGTCCAGGCCATAGGCCGAATCCAGCGCATTCACGCGCACGATGGTTTCCACTTCCTGATACAGCGGGTGCTGCAAGGCGTGATAAACCAGCCGGCGGGCGGCGTCCTTTTCACGCAGGATCACCGAGTCTTCCAGATCGAACATCAGCGAGTCGGCCTGGTAGATAAAGGAATTGCTGACCATTGCGGCGTTGGCGCCGGGCACGAACAGCATGCTGCGGCGCATGCGCTGTTTATTCAGCGTTTTCATTTTTCGCCTCCCATGGCAGTTGGCCGGCTTCGCTGGCGCGCATCAGCGCGGTTTCCAGCCGGGCGCGCAGCACACAGTCCAGCGCACCTTTGTCATCGACGATCACCTGTACCGGCTCCACGCCGTACTGTTGCAACACCTGTAACAGCGTGCGGCGGATCGCGGCGCCGAACTGTTTCTCCACGCTGCTGGCAATCAGCAGATCGTGTTCCTGGCCTTCTGCCGGCGCGATACGCACCATGACATCACTGGATTCCAGCGTGCCGGCCACTGCTTCTCTGATTATTTTCATCATTCACCTGATTGTGCAGATTCAAATTTTTGCGGTGCGGGTTTGGCCTGGCGCTGTGCCAGCAAACGCCGCAGATAATGTTCAGTCGCCGCCGGCACCAGCGGCGCGATGGCATCGATATCGCCGCTGACCAACAGCTTGCGTACCCAGGAGGCGGAGATCGCCACGCCCGCATGTTGCAAACGTTCTATTTCCACCAAGGTGATCGGTGGGCTGGGCAGCGTTGGCGTTTCCAGCCAGTAGCGCATATCGCGGTTGTATTTGGCGGTCACTTCGCAAAACGGTTCGGTGCCCACAAAGCGGTGGGTAATGCCCAGCGCCGGCGCCAGATACTGCCGGAAGATTTTCAGATCGATCTCGGTGTAGCAGTCATCGGCAATACCCTGATCCTTAATGAAATAGCAGGGAAACGTGGCGCGCGAGATGATGTATTGCGAGCCTTCATGCACCGTGAGATTGGCGATACCGCGCGTGCCTTCCAGCACCAGATCGCGCCGGTCTGCATACGGGAAGCGGGAATTGTCTTCACGCACCAGAAACAGATGCAGCCAGTCGCAACTGGCCGCGGCCTGCTGCACTAAATACTGATGGCCGCGGGTGAAAGGGTTGGCGTTCATCACGATGCTGCCGATTTTTTTCCCCGGGCGGCGCAGCGTGGCCAACTTGGCGGCGTAGCGCCGCAGGCGGCATGGGCTGTTCTCCATCAGCACCACAATCCCCGGCACGCTGACGATGGGATAAAACCCGCACTGCCGGAATAAATGTTCGTTTTGCGTTTTGGTGTAGATAAACAATTTGGTGTGATGGCGCTCATAGGCCAGATTCACCAGCTCCGTCGCCAGCGTCAGCCCCAGCCCTTCGCCCCGTAACGCCGGGCTGATGGCGACACATTTGATAATGTTGTCGGCAATGCCGCCACAGGCGACCAATTTATCGTTCTGCGTCACGGTAATAAATATTTCGACCGTGGTATCTATATTCAGATCATTATTACGCAGGAACGCTTTTATCTCTGAAATAGCCTTATGGTCCGAACGTTTTACCCGATTAAATACGGTATCGCCCAACATGGTTCACTCTCTGAGTAACTAAAAGATAACATTTAAAATACACCAACCCAGAGCAAACAACATAAAAAAACAACATAACAGTTTGAAAAGGATAGATTAAAATACGCACATCGCCAGGCGGTGTATTGAGTGGCACCAGAATAGACAAAAAACAAAGACGATTATTGACCTATTTCACAAACACACCGACGTCAATAAGTTATTTAATGGTTTTTATTTACTTAATTATTTTTATCGAGTTTATTATCGTGATATCATTCAATTCATTAACAATTGGATGTACATTTGGTTAGCATGAGCACATTGCAGGAGGGATGATGGAATGGCTTAATATTTTGATCGTGGAAGATGAAACGCCGTTGGCGGAGATGCACGCAGAATTCATCAAGCAGAACGGCGGCTGCCGGCAAGTGTGGCTGGCGGGCAACCTGGCGCAGGCACGCGCCATGACCGCACGCTTCAAGCCGGATCTGATCCTGCTGGATAACTTCCTCCCCGACGGCCAGGGCATTGAACTGTTGCGCGAGTTAGCGCTCAGCGGCTATGGCGGCGGCATCGTTTTTATTACCGCGGCCAGCGATATGGATACCGTGGCCGAAGCGCTGCGCTACGGCGTATTTGATTACCTGATCAAGCCCCTGGCTTATGATCGCCTGACGCAAACGCTGCAGCGTTTCAGCCAGCGCCACCTGGCGCTGAAAGACAAAGAACGCTTTAACCAGCGCCAGATTGATGAAATGTTCAACACCTATGCCCGCCATGAGCAACAACTGGCGCTGCCGGTCGGCATTGATGAACTGACGCTGATCAAAGTGCGTGAACTGTTCGCCGATCCGGCCACCCGCCACACCGCAGAAAGCGTGGCGCGGGAAACCGGCATCAGCCGCACCACCGCCCGGCGCTATCTGGAGTTTTGCGCCAGCAACCACCTGCTCAGTGCCGAGATCATCTACGGCAAAGTCGGCCGCCCGCAGCGTATTTATCACGCCCCCGCCAAGGAGTAACGCCCTTGCTGCGCCACTCGCCCTGGTTGCGGGAAGCCGGCGTGGAATAGCCGCCAGCGCCCTATTTGGGCTGGCGATCCCAACTGGACATATCAGTCTGTGATCGCGTTCATTTTCCTGTGCAACCCACCTTTACAAACATCAGGGCTGAAGCGATGCTGGCGCAAATTATGCGCCAATGGCACCGTTAATGAGGCTCCCATGCAGTGTGACTCTTCGCCCCTGATGCAAATCCTCGCCCGCCAGGACTGGCAAAACCCGGCCTGCACGTCTTACCGCCGCCTGGCGGCGCATCCCCCGTTTGCCAGTTGGCGCGATCCGGACGCAGCCCGCCACGACGCTGCCAGCCCAAGCCGGCGCCTGTTAAACGGCAACTGGCGTTTTAGCTACTTTCCCCGCCCGCAAGCGGTGCCGGAAAGCTGGTTGCAGCAGGATCTGGCCGGCGCCGATTCGATTGCCGTTCCCGGCAACTGGCAGCTCGCCGGCTTCGATGCGCCCATTTATACCAACGTAAAATATCCGATCCCGCTTAACCCGCCGTGGGTGCCGCAGGATAACCCGACCGGCTGCTATTCCCGTACCTTCACCGTCGATGAAGCCTGGCTGGCCGCCGGGCAAACGCGCATTATCTTCGACGGCGTGAATTCGGCGTTTTACCTCTGGTGCAACGGCCACTGGGCCGGCTATTCACAGGACAGCCGCCTGCCGGCGGAGTTCGATCTCACCCCTTACCTGCATGCTGGCGAGAACCGCCTGGCGGTGATGGTGCTGCGCTGGTGCGACGGCAGCTATCTGGAAGATCAGGACATGTGGCGCATGAGCGGTATTTTCCGCGATGTCAGCCTGCTGCATAAGCCCGCTTGCCACCTGAGTGATATTCGCATCAGCACGCCGCTGTATGACGGTTTCCAGCGCGCAGAGCTGGTTGTCGAGGTGCAGGCGCAGCAGCCGGCAGGCCACCAGGTGCAGGTGCAGCTATGGCGCGATGATACGCAGCTAGCGGCATTGACGCAGCCCTTCGGCAGCGAGGTGATTGATGAACGCGGGGCCTATCACGACCGCACCACGCTGCGCCTGGCGGTAGATGCCCCCTTGCTATGGAGCGCCGAAACGCCACATCTGTACCGTGCGGTGGTTGCCTTGCTAAGTGCTGACGGGCAAGTGGTGGAAGCGGAAGCCTACGATGTGGGGTTCCGCCAGATCGCAATCCGCAACGGCCTGTTGACGCTAAACGGCCAGCCGCTGTTGATCCGCGGCGTCAATCGCCATGAGCACCACCCGGAACATGGCCAGGTGATGGATGAAGCCACCATGCGCCACGATATCCTGCTGATGAAGCAGCACAATTTTAACGCCGTGCGCTGCTCGCACTACCCGAACCACCCGTTGTGGTACAAGCTGTGCGATCGCTATGGGCTGTACGTGGTGGACGAGGCCAACATTGAAACCCACGGCATGCAGCCGATGGGCCGCCTGGCGGACGATCCGCAGTGGCTGCCGGCAATGAGCGAACGCGTGACGCGCATGGTGCAGCGCGATCGCAACCATCCTTGCATCATCATTTGGTCGTTGGGTAACGAATCCGGCCATGGCGCAAACCATGACGCACTCTATCAATGGGTAAAAAGCCAGGATCCGAGCCGCCCGGTGCAATATGAAGGCGGCGGCGCCAACAGCGCCGCCACGGATATTGTGTGCCCGATGTATGCCCGCGTCGATCAGGATCAGCCCTTCCCTGCCGTGCCCAAGTGGTCGCTTAGTAAGTGGATCGGCCTGCCGGGAGAAAACCGCCCGTTAATCCTGTGCGAATACGCCCATGCCATGGGCAATAGCCTGGGCGGTTTTGCCCGCTATTGGCAAGCCTTTCGCAAATACCCACGCTTGCAGGGCGGCTTTGTTTGGGACTGGGTTGACCAGGCGCTGACGCGCCATGATGAAAACGGCAATGCCTATTGGGCCTATGGCGGCGACTTTGGCGATAAACCCAACGATCGCCAGTTTTGCCTTAACGGCCTGGTGTTCCCCGATCGCACGCCACACCCGGCGCTGTTCGAAGCGCAGCGCGCCCAGCAGTTTTTCCAGTTCACGCTTGATCCCCAGCGGTTGGCGCTTAGCGTCACCAGCGAATACCGGTTCCGCACTACCGACAACGAGCAGTTGAGATGGTGTATTGAGCTTGACGGCGAACAGCGCGCCAGTGGCGTTATCGAACTCAGCCTGCCCCCACGAGGCAGCGCCACCTTTATTCTGCTGGAGCGCATGCCCGTTATCCCACGCCCAGGAGAGCTATGGCTGAAGGTTGAAGTGGTGCAACCACACGCTACGATGTGGGCGGAAGCCAACCACCGCTGTGCCTGGGATCAATGGCCGTTGCAGCGCCCGCTGCTGACCACGCCAGCCGAACCCGCCGGCGAGGTGCCGCAATGGCTGCAAAATGACCGCGAGCTCGCCATAGCCTACGGCAATCAACGCTGGCAGTTTGAGCGCGCCAGCGGCCAGTTGGCCCAGTGGTGGCAGGATGATCAACCACTGTTGCAGACGCCGCTGCATGACTGCTTTATCCGCGCGCCGCTGGATAACGATATCGGCATCAGCGAAGTGGAGCGTATCGATCCCAACGCCTGGGTTGAACGGTGGAAGCAAGCCGGCCTGTATCAACTGGAAACGTGCTGTACCCGCCTGCAGGCAGACACGCTGGCCGATGGCGTGCGTGTGCTTAGCGAGCATACTTTCAGCGTTGCCGGGCAAACGCTGCTGCAAAGCCGGAAGCAGTGGCTGTTCGATAGCCACGGCACGGTAACGGTCAGCGTTGATGTTGAATGCGCCACCTGCCTGCCGCCGCTGGCGCGTATCGGCCTGTGCGCCCAACTGGCGCAGATGCAGCCACAGGTGCAGTGGCTGGGGCTGGGCCCACACGAAAACTACCCCGACCGTAAGCTGGCGGCGCAGTTTGGCCTGTGGCGGCTGCCGTTAGCGCAGTTGCATACGCCTTATATCTTCCCCGGTGAAAACGGGCTGCGTTGCGACACCCGGCGCCTGCAGTATGGCACATGGCAAATCAGCGGGCGTTTCCACTTTTCACTCAGCCGCTACGGCCTGCGCCAACTCATGGCCTGCAGCCACCAGCACCTGCTGCAGGAGGAAGACGGCGTATGGCTGCATGTGGATGGTTACCATATGGGCGTTGGCGGCGACGACTCATGGAGCCCAAGCGTCCATCCGGATGACCTGCTGCCCCCCGGCCAATACCACTATCAGTTGCAGTTCCGGCAGGTGAACAAGGGGTAAATCTGCCAAAAACTCAACGGATTGCACATTCTGCAAGCAAACAATCGCAGAATGTGCAATCCCCCTTTGACATGCCCACAGTAGCCCGCTATGATTCCTGCCGTTCACAAAATTCCTCTGTAGTTCAGTCGGTAGAACGGCGGACTGTTAATCCGTATGTCACTGGTTCGAGTCCAGTCAGAGGAGCCAAGATTTAAAAATCCCGCTTAAGGAAACTTAAGCGGGATTTTTGCATTTCATGCATCCTTGGTCCGTTGATTCAACAGGTTAGCGTGAAAAGCCTTCCCTATACGTTTCTCATTTTCCCTCTGCATCTGGAAAAAACGGTGGCCAAATTTGGGGCCAGATTGGTTCGATAATGGAGTGCCCCCCATATGTCTCTTACCGACGCGCAAATCCGCAATCTCAAACCAAAATCCAAACCCCGCAAAGTAGCCGACTCTCATGACCTGTACCTTCTGGTCAATCCCGGCGGTTCATGTCTCTGGTATCTCAAATATCGTATTGATGGCAAAGAGTCCCACCTCGGTTTAGGCGCTTATCCCGATATGTCTCTGAACGATGCCCGGCAACAGAGCGACGGCACCCGCAAACTGCTGGCGCAGGACATCAATCCGGCGCTGAATCTGGTCGGCGTAACGGCTCCGCCGGTCAGGCCCATTATCCTGCCCTGCCGCTGGAGCGATTGCCGGAATTGCTGGCACGCCCAGGCCTTCTTCCAGTTCCTTTATGCCCCGCGACAGCAGCGTAGATGTCGGAACTCCATACCGAACCTTCAGCCTATCAGGCTGCTTCGACCTGTGCGTTGACGCTGGCCTTGGGAGAGAAGGTCAGCGACACAAGAAGACCCAGCACCAAACCCGCCGCTGCCAAGTAAAAGGCATGCTGCGAGCCGATCGCCAGCCCTTCTCGCAGCGCATCGCCCTGCAAGCTGCCAATGCCGCGATTGGCAAACACCACCAGTACGGCAATACCGATCGCATTGCCCACATTGAGCGTGGTCGAGGCCATCCCTGAAGCAATGCCCTGTTCGTGGTGTGCCACACCCGATGCAGCAGCGATCCACATTGCCGTCCAGACGATACCCTGGCCGATGCCCGACACCACTAGCCCCGGCACGATATATGCGTACGGCGCACTGAGGAAGGCGCCTGGTGCCAACGCCAGCGTTCCCACGATGCCGACCACGAAACCAATGACCAGGGTATGGCGCATCGGCAGCCGGTTGGCCAGCCTGGCACCGAGTTGCGTACCCGTGAAAATTGCCAGCGACGGCACGATGAAGGCCAGCCCGGTCTGCAAGGCGCTGTAGCCCTGTACGTTCTGAAACAGCACCGTCAGGAAGTACGGTAACGCGCCGAAGGTGCCCATGTAGATGAAGGTGATTGCCATACCCGCGACCAGACTGCGATTGCCGAACAACTGCACCGGCATCAGCGGATCGCGACTGCGCGATTCAATCAACGCGAAGGCCAACAAGAACACAATCGCCAACACCAGCGCCACAACGATAGGCGTGGCTTGCCAGCCGTCTTCCGGCCCCTGCACCAGCGCATACACCAGCAATGTGGCACCAGCCGTCACTGCCAGCGCACCCAGCAGATCGAAGCTGCGCCGCTCGGTGCGCGGCGCATCCTTTGGAATCACGAAGAACGCTGCAATGATGGCGATGCCCGCCAGCAGCACGTTGACGAAGAACACCGAGGGCCAGCCGTAGGCCCCGGTCAGCACACCACCAGCAAGTGAACCCAGGGTCAGGCCGCTGGCACCGGCACCGCCCCAGATCGCCAGCGCGCGGTTGCGTGCGGGGCCTTCCTCGAACAGCCGGTTGATCAGCGCCAATGTGGACGGGAACAGCAACGCCGCGCAGATGCCTTGCACGGCACGCGCAATCACGATAATTGCCGGGCTCCAGGCCAGCCCGCCCACCAGCGAGGACAGTGCATACAGCGACAGTGCGAAGATGAACATGCGCCGCTGGCCCAACAAGTCTGCTGCACGCCCGCCCAACAACAGGAAACCGCCGCAGAATACAGTGTAGGCGCTCACCACCCATTGCAAAGTCTGGCCGGAAAAACCCAAGCCAGTACCGATTTCCGGTAGGGCCACGAAAACGATGTTGATATCCAGCGAGTAGATGAGCTGGGCGAAAGCCAGCAGAGCTAGACTCCAGCCCAGCGAACGGTGGGCTCCAGTGACAAATGAGGCGGAAGACATGAACGATTCTCCAGTTAGCAATAGACGAATGTACGAATACATACGTACCATAACAGTACGAGGACAATCGAACAATTTATTTTCAAACCGGCATGTCGTTGAAAAGAGTTTGTAGGTACTCGTACTATAGAGTAAACTCATACGATGACACCCAACCATCCCGAACGTGACCAGATTCGCCTGGAGAACGTGCTGACCGCGCTAGGCAATCCACTGCGCCTGACGGTGGTGCGCGTGCTGGCTGGCGGCGGAGAGCATCCATGCAGCGCCGTGCTGCACGGCATTCCCAAATCGACATTGACCCACCACTGGCGCGTGCTGCGCGACAGCGGCGTGATCTGGCAGCGGCCCTATGGCCGGGAAAATCTGCTGTCGCTGCGCAGGGACGACCTGAATGCTCGCTTCCCCGGCCTGCTCGACTCGTTGCTGGGCGCGGTTCAGAACGATGCGCTGACGCAGGAGGCAACGGCGAAAAATCTGCCGACCTCGCCAAGCTAACCGATCATCCATCAGCTCGCTACAGCATCTCACTGCTGCACATAGTCGTGGCAAAGACTGCTTAAACCGTGCTCGATCGCGAGCTTTCACGGTGGCGAGTTGCCCCCCTTGTCACCGTCGCACACTCGATAGACTGCTCTGGCGCCTGCTTTCGCATCACCCCTATGTGGCCCTTGGTCTATCGACCGGCCAAGCTACGTCATCACTGCTTTCTCAGCTAATCCCTTGCCTGGCTTGAGTTTTTCCCTGAAGCACCATTGCAGGAAAACTTGACAACGGACATTTTTCAGGACTGTTACTGTTTTTTGGGGCTGCAACGTAAATCACAACGATGCATCTGTACAAACCTTGTGAAAGAAACCATCACTAATCTTTTTTGCCCATCTGTTCTTTTCTCTAAAGCGAGGCGCTATATCCAGTGGGATCTTTGTCGGTATGAACAAAAACATCATGGATGGACTTAATGCCCTGCTGGAAGGTCAAACGTCTACCTACGGCACCATGATCAGCGTGATTATCGTCAGTTCCTTCACGCTGTTTATTCTGTATCGCGGTTATCAGACGCTGGGCAGCAAACTTCAGACCCCGGTTGAGGATGTTGTCTGGGATGTGGGCCGAATGCTGCTGATCACCACCTTTGTTTTAAACCGCAACGGCTGGCTGGATGCCGCCATCGAAGGACTTAAGAATGGGATCAGCGGCAGCGACAACGTCTGGGTGTTGCTCGATACCGTCTGGGAGAAAGCGCAAACGCTTGGGCAAACGCTGTTTAATCTGGATACCGTAACCTAGGTCAAACTGAACGGCGGCTTTGCGAAATGCTGGTCTGGAGCGGCGCAATCGTGCTTTTACTGGCGGCAACATTCGTCAACCTGCTCGCCAAAATCACCATTCTGTTAATGACGACGACCACCCCGATACTTATTTTCTGCCTGCTGTACGGCTTTCTTAAGCCAATGTTCGATAACTGGCTGAAAACTATTTTCACAGCCGTATTGACGATCATGTTTTCCGCCTTATCCATCCGAATCACCATCAACTATCTGAATAAAATACTGGATGCCACCATCAACGCCTCCAGCGAAAGCAACATGGTGACGCTGGCGGCGCAATGCCTGCTGGCCGTGCCATCCACCGCAGTCTTGTCAGTGAAGTCTGGAACGCCAGTGGTGGTTATGCCGGCGCCAGAGGTATCGCCACGATGGTGTATCTGATGCAGACTGATTGCCCACAGACGGCAAATCAGCCGCAGACAAGAACGACACGTCCGAGCGTAGGATTGCCTTCGACATACGCATGGGCCTGTGCCGCATCGGCAAGCGGAAAGGTCCGGTCTATGAGCACCTCAAGCCCCCCATTAGCGGCCTGCGCCAACATCCGGGAAACCGTCTGATGAACCTCGGGCTTTTCAAGCTGCGTTCCCATGAATACGCCGAACAACGACTGATTCGCCTGAAGTGCGGGCCACAGCTCAACCTGCAGCGTCGGTCCACCGGCGTTGCCGACGAATACCAAGCGGCCCTCCGGACGCAACATCCTCAGGGAGTCCTGCATGGTTGTTCCCACTGGGTCCACAACAAGGTCGACACCTCGGGCCTCGGTCAAGCGCATGACCGTCTCCACCACGTCAACTCTCCGACGGTCGATTGCATGATCCAATCCAAGTGCCGCTAAGTGTTTGCCCCTTTCCACACCGGATACCGTCCCGAGCACTGTTGCACCAGCCTGATGTGCGAGCTGTACGGCGGCGCTTCCCACACCACCGGCCGCCGCCTGGATCAGGACGGCTTCGCCACGTTTCAAGCCGCCGCGGGCGAAAAGGCAGTGATGCGCGGTTCCGTATGCGATCGGCAATGCGGCTGCGATCGCCATGTCGAGACCCTTCGGTACCAGCCAAGTCTTGCTCGCGGCTACGGCGCGCAATTCGGCATGCGAGCCCGACACATCGAAGCTCGTGACCTTCTGACCAACCTTACGGTCGTGAACATCGCAGCCCACTGAAACGACCTCGCCTGCTGCCGCATAGCCGAGGACGTAGCCAGGATAAGGCGGCGGCGATGACGCGCGGTTGATCAGGTCTCCTCTTTCCAGGGCGACAGTCTCTACCCGAATGACAACGCCATTGGGCGGACAGACTGGGTCGGGAACATCCGTATAATGAAGGACATCCGGTGATCCGGGTTGATCGTAGACAACTGCTTTCATCGCTTACCTCGACCGAACTGATTCAGGATGCCGAGTCGCGCGGCGTAGTGGGCCTTGCCGTTCAAGCGTTCGATCGGCACTCGGTGATCGTCACCGGCGGCGGGCTGCCCCGTTGAATTTTCGACTGGCAGAAAGCCCCGTAACGCTTAGGGCAGCTTGGCAATCACCTTAATCTCAAACTGGAATCCGTAAAGCCACGTCACGCCGATCCCGGTCAAAGTGGGGTAAGGGGCTTCCCCCCAATATTCTGGCAGGATACTCCAGATAGCGTCGAGGTTCGACTCAGGATCGACGACAAAGAGGGTTACATCAACCACGTCATCGAATGTGCAGCCCGCAGCCGCGAGAACAGCATTAAGGTTATCGAATGCCAGCCTGACCTGCGCTTTTAGATCGTGTTCAGGCGACCCATCCTCGCGGCTACCAACCTGCCCCGAAACAAACAAGAAGCCGTTAGATTTGATGGCCGGTGAATACCGATTGCGCTCATAGAGCGCCTGCCGACCGAAGGGAAAAACTGCTTCGCGTGTTGTCATGTTTGTACCTTTGTAATGGGGCGAAATCTGCCCAATGAACGAAAAGACACTTTACAGGCGCTAGAACGGGTGGATAAACAAGCGACTTTGTCCTTCATTGTTTGTAAAATCCAAACAATCTGTGAAAAGAAAGGACAAGGAATGGATCGTTTCGATGGGATGCGCGCCTTTGCGCGTGTGGTGGAGGCAGGTAGCTTCACAAAAGCTGCCCAAACACTTCATATGAGCAAAACCACGGTGACGCAACTCATTCAGCAGTTGGAAGCGCGCCTGCGCGTCAAGTTGCTCCATCGCACCACCCGCAAGCTCAGCGTCACTCCCGAGGGAGCAGCCTACTACGAGCGCGTCATCCGCCTCTTGGCGGACATGGACGATGCTGAAACCAGCCTGTCCAGTGCGGCGGTTACGCCCAGGGGACGGCTACGGGTGGATGTGCCCAGTCCGCTGGCCCGCCTCGTCATAGTGCCGGCGCTACCGGCTTTCCACATGCGCTACCCGGACATCCAGTTCGACATGGGCGTGAGCGACCGGGTGGTGGATCTGATCGGCGACAACGTGGATTGCGTCTTGCGCGGTGGCGAAATCAACGACCAGTCCCTGATCGCACGCCATGTCGGCGATTTGCAAATCGGCGCCTACGCCGCACCGAGTTATCTGGAACGCCTTGGCACCCCTGCGCATCCGCGAGAGCTGGAAAACACCGACCATCGCATAGTGGGACTCTTGTCCTCACGCACCGGTAAGATTGCGCCTCTGGCACTGCACTGTGAGAGTGAACATATTGAAATCAAGAGCAGCTATGTGCTTGCTGTGGATGATGGCAATGCGTACCTCGAAGCTGGGTTAGCTGGGCTAGGCGTGATCGCGCTGCCACTCTATATGGCGGCAGCACATCAGGCTTGTGGCGCCTTGATTCCGTTATTTGAACAATGGCGTATTAATCCCATGCCCCTGTACTTGGCATTTCCGCCGAACCGCCATGTCAACGCCAAACTGCGAGTTTTTATTGATTGGATCATTGAATTGATGCAGCAGCATGCCCCGAATTCCAACAATAAGTAACAGCCCCTGATTCGCTCCAACGTGGCTTTTCAGCAGCAGAATGAAGCAGGATCATGAACCTGAGCCACCCTCACGACGCAGGGGCAATGGCATCTACGTTGGGGGTCAAATAGCTAGCCCGAATGCCGCCAGCAATGTACTGATTTTAGGCGAACGATGGCGCGATTTTGCATAGATTAATGACAGCGGAATAGAAACGTTGGAGTATTCGGGTAGTAGCTCGACCAGCTTACCGTTCTCCAGATATTTACCGACTGCGAAGTCCATTATTTGTACAACACCCATCCCACTGAGTGCCGCCTCTAACAGCACATCCGCCGTATCAACGACAAAATTGCCCTTAATATCAAAAGACTGCTGTTCTCCGTCGATATAATAAAACCACTTGGTGCTACGCCCAGTTCTTTGCGATTTAACAGCCAGGCAGTTATGCTGCACCAATTCCGCAGGCTCTTTAGGGATCCCGTGGCTGTTTAAATATTCCGGCGACGCAACGGTGACAAAGCGCAAATGCTTGATGGTTCTGGCGATAAGCCGTGAGTCCTGTACGCTGCCAATTCTTATCGCTGCGTCAAAGCCTTCTTCCACCAGATCAACCAATCGGTCGGTCATGACGGCGTCAATTGATAATGCCGGATATCTGTCGAGGATCTCTTTGAGTATAGGAATAATGACCAATCGGCCATAGGCAGAAGGCGTGGTTATTCTTAGCTCGCCTTCAGGAAATACCGTTCTTCCGGTAAGCGACTGTCCGACCTCATCCATTTCATGCATTAGGCTTCGAGAGGATTCATATAAAAATACGCCGTCGGTAGTCAGACTTACAGAGTGGGTATTGCGGTTTAGCAAGGTAACGCGAAGGTCGAGCTCAAGCCTGGCAATTGCACGTGAGACCCCTGACTGGGTGAGACCCAATGCCTGTGCGGCCTTGGTAAAACTCTGCGTCTCCCCTACCTTGACAAAGATTTTAAGCGCATTCAAATCCATAAGTCTTCTCTTCCATCCCTTGCGCGAACACCTATGCCTCGTGGAGGCAGTAAAGCAACATTATGGCTCAAGATACAAAAAGTCCTGACGAAAGTTTAATATCAATATGAGATTAGTTAAAAGTTAACGCTATGTCGCCACAATTATTGCAATATCCTTGCGTGGCGGCATCATTGAGCACCGAGTGCCGGTAACAGCCCGAGACTGCCGCGGCTACAAATTAAGGAAGACTCCATCACATCTTGCCAGCCTAACACGGCGCCTCAATAACCCTCACCCTTTTATTAGTGAAAAAAATCATAACAATTATGATCAATATTTTATTTACAAAAACCAACAAGCGAGAGTATTAATTTAATCACTCTTAACCACGCCGAGTAAATTCACATGAGCAAACCACTTCCAGCGGCAATATATGTCTTAGGGTTTACCCTATTTGCCATGACCACATCGGAATACATGGTCGCAGGATTAATAACATCAATGTCCTCTGATTTAGGGGTTTCTATTCCTAAAGTTGGATATTTAATTACCATTTATTCATTAGGTATGGTTTTCGGCGGTCCATTACTCGCGACGTTTTTAGTCAAACTGAGTAATAAAGCAGCATTATTGACAATTACCGGCATATTTCTTGTCGCCCAGATCGTCGCAACCGTTTCTGCGACCTATGATCTGTTAGCAATGGCAAGGTTCGCTACCGGATTATCTTCGGCTGCTTTCTTCGGCTTTGCGTTGTTGACGGCGGCAAAAATGGTTCCGCCGGAACGCTTTGGCGTTGCAGCCTCTATCGTATTGGGCGGGATGATGATAGCGACGGTCGCGGGGCTGCCAATATCGGCAATCCTTGATCAGTATTATGGCTGGAGAGTCTCCTTCGCATTGATTATTGCCCTCACCGCGTTCGCCGGAATAGGTATTATTCTGATTGTGCCTAAATTCACGGCAGAGGCTACGGGCAGTATTAAGGCTGAATTTAGCTCAATTATAAACGGCTCAATCTGGGGTGCATTTGTCACGAGCTTTTTTATTATTGCGGCGACCTTCGCGACATTCAGCTACTTCGTGCCCTATTTTGAAAAAACTGTCGGTTTCGATTCATCTTATATTCCAGCCATTCTCTTTGCTTACGGTGTATTTACGGTAATAGGTAATTTCCTGGTAGGTCGCTTAGCCGATAAATCACCGATTAAAGTGGTTTTCGTCGGTAGCATCGTGCTGGTATTTGCGCTGTTTGGGATTTACACCTTTTTTGATAATAAAATACTGGTTCTGATATCGGTCATGGTATTAGGGCTTACAGGTATTACGCTCACGCCTGCCATGTCCTCACGCGTTTTTAAAGCAGCGCCGAATACGTCACTGATTAATACCATGCATACTTCAGTGATTTGCCTTGGCGTAGTTGTCGGCTCTTGGGGCGGCGGCTATGCCATTGACCAAGGCTTGGGCTATCGCTCTCCGGCGTTGATCGGTATTTTCCTTGCCGGTTTAGCGATTGTCACCCTACTGCCTGTTTTGAAAAATAACCGTTACGATCAGCCTGCTGTTAACCCCCAGGCCAATATCTGACATTTTTAATGGGGCTCGGGAAATGAAAGAGGCCTTAGCATTGCGTTAGTCAAGGTTGCAGGTTTGGAGAATCTCTCTCCAGACCTGAAATTGCGTCACTGCCATGGCCAACTGAATACCCAGTTGGGTTTGCCAGGGGATTAAACTTCCGAAGACTGATTATCCAACCACTGATAAACCGACGACAGATCCTGAGCGCCAAACCCGTCTTCCACCGCCTCTTGCCAGAGGTCGGCAATTTTATCCAGCACCGGCATCGTCGTCGGAGGAGCCAGCGTTAGCGCCAACTTTGCATCCTTCAACGCATGAGTGAGTTGCATTTGCGGCGCATATTGATGCTTCGCGATCGCATCCAGTTTTACTTTGATATAGGGCGCAGCCAACGGGCCGCCCTCAAGCGCGCTCCAGAACTGCTCCGGGGTGAAGCCCAGACTTTTCGCTAAAAGCGTACTCTCTGCAACCCCTTGCATCATCGAAATAAGCCAGGCGTTCAGTATCAGCTTCATTTTCTGGCTGTTACCCGCAGCACCGAACCATTGCGTACCGCGTGATATGGCCGCGAAGACCTGTTCGGCGGCGGCACACTTCTCTTGCTCACCGCTGGCGAGGACCAGAATTTGTGCGTTCTCTGCTGGCGCTTTGGTACCGGAAACAGGTGCATCAACAAACGGCATGCCGGGCTGTAGCTGCTTGAGCAACGCGATAGCATCCTGGGTTTCCTGCACACCAATGGTTCCCATCTGGCAATAAATTGCCTGCGGCTTACAGGCCGGTGCGATATCAGCCAGTACCGAGAGTGTGGCATCGCCATCGCTCAACATACTGATAATAACATCGACATCAGCCACGGCCTGCTGTGGCAGCGCATAACATGTTAAGCCGGAGGCCAGTAAATCATCACCTCTTCCCGGCGAGCGGTTCCATGCTGCAACGGTAAAACCCTTCTTCAGCAAGTTATGGGCAAAAGCATGCCCCATGGCTCCCAGCCCCAACACCGTAACCTTTGGTAAATTCATCATTTTTTCCCTGCGTCCTGATTAGTGCCAATATATTTTTACGTGGATTATGTCAGCAGCAGCACTGGCTCTGCGCCGACGAAGTTCACCGCAATACGCCCCCCTGCCGACGCCCAAAACAACCCGCTCCAACTGCCCGTCGCGATCAAATCCCCCGCACGTAGTGGTTGAGATTGACTTGCCGTATGGCGGGCAAGCCAGGGGATGGTGCTCAACGGGTCGCCGAAAGGATGGCTCCCACACCCGGTCATTATCAGCGCCTGATCCACCTGTATAGAGATGCCCATCGTGCGCCATAGCGGATTGGGTGTAAACGCCTGTTCCTCGCCCAGAATCAACGCGCGGCTAATTTGTTGGTCCGCCAACCGTAACAACGCGTCCGCCGCGTCGGCCTCGTCCCACCGGGTATCGCAAAGCTCGATCCCCGGCATCCAGGCGTCAATAGCGGAGTAAACCGTGGATAAATCACAACCGGCATCCAGATCGCGCCCCAGTCGGACAACAATCTCGGCCTCAATGCCACGAGCAAAACAGAATCCCGACGGCACCTGCCAACCAGAAGCATATACCGCCGCTTCCGGCACCCTGGCGGTACTGGGTGCCCCTCCCGGTGCCCCGCCCAACTTCCAGATATTTGCCGTTCCGCCGCGAAACCACCCCAGGGCATCGGCAACTTGCTGCTGCACCGCATACGCGTCGGCGTCCGACGCTAGGCTTAATCCACCAGTCGATTGCCGCGTGCCAGTTTGCCATCCACGAACTAATCGCGCGGCTACGCACTCTACCATTGTCATAAAGGCAGCTCGCTTTTTCGCCGCCGAGCCTGAGCCGGCCCCGGCCGCTCACAAGCCAGAAATCGTCCGCGCCCCTTTTCTCCTCGTGGTTCACCATCCCAAACAACCTCCCCCCGCGAAAGGGTCATCGCCGGCCAGGCGCTCAACTGCATACCGGCATAGGGGGTGTAATCGACATTGTGGTGCAGCATGTCATTCGTCAGGGTAAAGACACGATCATCATCCCAGATAACCAGATCGGCATCTGCGCCAATAGCAATGCTGCCTTTACGGGGATAGAGGCCGTACAGTTCCGCCGCATGGGTTGATGTCAGGGCGACAAAGGTCTGTGGCGTAATCCGCCCGGTACGAACCCCTTCCGACCTCAGCAACGCCATTCGGGTTTCCACGCCGGGAATCCCGTTAGCAATCTTATCGAAGGAAGCCTGCTCACCATGCGCTTTCTTACCATCTGGGGCATCGAATCTATAGGGAGCATGGTCAGAGGAAAAAACCTCGAAAGCGCCGCTTTCCAGACCATCCCAGATAACCTGCTGGTTAGCAGCATCCCGCGGCGGCGGGCTGCAAATACAGCGTGCCCCCTCAAAACTATCATCGCAACCCAAGTCATCGGCGGTTAAAAACAGATATCTGAGTTCATGCGTCCTCTTCATCCACAATGCGCACGGCACCACGTGCCGCACTGGTGGTTAATGCTGCATAAGCTTTTAACGCTGCCGAAACCCGGCGCTGACGCGCGGCCGGCTTCCATGCTTTTGTTCCCCTGGCAACCATTTGTTGCCTGCGTTGCTCAAGGATTTCATCATCAACCCTCAGTTGGATAGAACGCGCCGGGATATCAATGTTGATAACATCGCCATTTTCGATCAACGCAATCGTGCCACCTTCAGCCGCCTCAGGCGAAACATGGCCAATCGACAGGCCTGACGAGCCGCCGGAGAAACGGCCATCGGTGATCAGCGCGCATTTTTTGTTTAGCCCTTTTGACTTCAGGTAACTGGTCGGATAAAGCATTTCCTGCATCCCCGGCCCGCCACGGGGGCCTTCATAACGCACCACGACCACATCGCCAGCACAGACCTCACCGGAAAGTATTGCTTCAACCGCCTCATCCTGGCCTTCGAATACTCGGGCCACACCGCTGAAGCTGAGCATTTCGGGAGCAACACTGGCGGTTTTCACAATACAACCATCAAGCGCAATATTGCCGGATAGTACTGCCAGCCCGCCATCACGGGAAAAAGCATGCGGTACATCACGAATGGCGCCAGAGGTTCTGTTAGTGTCTAACGCCGGATAATAGTTATCCTGGCTAAATGCCCTATGGGTGCGAACGCCGCCTGGCGCGGCACGATAGAAACGCCTGACGGCATCATCTGTTGTGGACTTTACATCCCAGTGGGCCAGAGCCTCGCCCAGCGACGACGCATGCACCGTCGGTAACTCAGTATGAATCAAGTTTGCGCGCGCCAGTTCAGCCATGATGCCCATCACGCCACCCGCCCGATGAACATCCTCCATATGCACATCCGGCACCGCCGGTGACACTTTGCATAGCACTGGCACGCGGCGAGATAAACGATCAATGTCCGCCATGGAAAAATCGACGCGTGCTTCATAAGCGGCAGCCAGTAAATGCAACACGGTGCTTGATGAAAAAACTGATGCGGGGATTATTATCCACGCAGAAAACACAAAATTACCGGCCGAATTAAATTATCAAAAACTATTGTCCGAACCGTTAATTGCTGCAGTTCCCGCTGCCTGGGTCAGACAACAGCAACTGACGCTGAACGATGGCAAACTGTGCCCGTCATCGGTGATCGAAGCGCCATTGATTATATTTCCGCAACATCTGGCGCCCGCGTTCTATTCGCTGGTAATGAGCTACTACACCTCTTACGGAAAAAATGCGCATATCGTGCAATATGCTATTCAGATGCAAACGATTATTAGCCTGGTGGCCGCAGGCATGGGTATCGCGCTGGTGCCAACTCACTGCGTCATTTAGCCAGAACCGACGTCATCTATCTCGATCTGCTGGCCGATGCGCCACATCTTGATACCGGCATTGCCTGGCGTAATAAGGGGAACCAAGCCGCAACGTTGCAAAATCTGCTCGATATCACCCTGATGCATCGATGATTACCGATAGCGAACACCGCGTTTGCAAATCACCAATTGATCTTGCCCACGAATAGTGGACACGCTGTTAAGTGAGTAAAGTCATTAACAGGTGAACGATGGCGCAAGCAAAATCCATGAAAAAAGCGGCCCGAAAATTTAAGGCCACGACGAACAGCCAGCATAACCAACTGGCCGAACCTGGTACAACAGGGTTTCTGACACGGCAGACTGGGCTCACGGTCGCTGGCGACAAATCTGCCGGGTGTACCCACGGATTTCATACCGGTTATGCTAGCGGTATGCCGGAGATAACAGCCCTCTCGTTTCCGTCAAAGGCGTCGATTTTCTGCTGGATGCGCATCTATCGATGCTTGACTGGGAAGCGCTTTACGTCAAACAAGGGCTCTCTGTAACCTCATTTTGCTTTAATAAGGAATGATGAAAAACGACATGGCAACCATCAAAGAAATACATATCGCGGCCGCACTCATCGTTCGTTCGGATGGACGAGTCTTGTTGGTCAGAAAACGCGGCACCGCCGCTTTCATGCAGCCCGGCGGCAAGATAGAACGCGGCGAAAAACCCATAGCAGCGCTTTGCCGTGAGCTTCAGGAAGAGCTGAATGTGCAGGTTTCCGCGTCCGCGCCCGAGTATATCGGTAAGTTCGCCGCACCCGCCGTCAACGAGCCAGGCTGGACGGTTGTAGCCGAAATATTCAAGGTTCACATTTCAGAACCTGTTTCCCCAGCCGCCGAGATAGCAGAAATCATCTGGTTTCAACCGGGACAAGATAAAGGAGTGAACCTGGCGCCACTTACAAAAGACCATGTGCTGCCGCTGTTAAATCCGGTCTAGCAAGGCAGCCAAAATGGCGGTTGGCAACGGCATGTCCTCGTTGCCAACCGCTCTCCCTCCAGGCACCTAAGCCTGCCCGAACTGAATGTTCAACGTGCCAGGAAAAGCGCAGAAGTCCATATGCGCGATTGATCACTTTGCCGGGCACTGATAAATAGCGCGTGTTCCTTTTTCTCAGGCAACGGTAATTCACCGATCTGAATGTCACCGCTGAGATCACGCGGCAACGCTTTCTCGGTCACGGCTTCGATCTCAATCTGTAACTCTGTTCCTGGCAGGCTAAATGTCAGTTTCCCTGCACGCAATAGCTCGTTACCATCCAGTTCAGTGAAAAACGTGGGGGCGTATGCATGTGGATTAGGTGCCAGAGGATCGCCAACTTTTATATAACCATTAATATCCAGTTGCAGGCGAATGCGCGCCTGTTCCAGCCCACCGGTAATGACGTTGATGGTGTCGCTGTCACCATTGGTGTCGGTGCGCAAACCGATCTGTGTGTGGCTTTTACGCCAGAGGGTTTGTTCCGGGTGGTCCGCGCCGGTAAGTCGGAAATGATTGATAGGCGAGCCCAGAACCTCAACTTCGCCATGCCAGTATGCCCCTCGATAACGATCTTTAATGCGCGCGCCGCTGAGCCTGACACGAAATTCACGCGTTGAGCGCCCCAGTTCAGCGTGCAAATCCCGCTCCCAGACCACTTTTTCCCCATCAAAGAGCGTAACGGACTCCCAGCCTGCGTCACCCAACAAGCGATAACTGAGTGCACGGGCAGTGCTGAAAGCGGCAACATCACCCATCAATGCATCACCTGCTCGCAGTTCGGCATAACTGCGCTCGCCCGTAGTTGCAAAGGTATGGCGAGCGCGTAATGCCTGCGCCACGCCTTTGCGATCAAACCGTTCCGCCAGAACACCGGTCAGGCCGCCGCGCGAACCAAATACCGCCGTCGCCGGAACGCCGCCGCCGCACCGCCCCTGATGTTCATCACTGTTTGCCGAAGCACCAAGACGATAACCACGCTCCAGCGCTTCGGCATACACCCAGTGGAACTGTCCCCATGCCGACCCGACTTCAATCAGACGCTCCAGTTCCGGATGGTGCCAGTCAAGGTTACAACGGCGCCCGCCGATGTGTGGGATTAACAGGTGTTTGTGCGGCTCGCGCGCATAGGCGGCATAGAGCTCGTCCAGAGGCCAGGCACCTGGCTTGATTGTGCCGGCCGTGAATTCGTTCCATTCAAACGAGCGAACCAGCCGGCCCTGATTATCGAAAGGAAACTGTGGTTCGTCGTCTTCAAGGAACACCACGTTGTGATCACCACCGGCACAGGTATTACCGCACCACTCCGTACCGGAATAGCAGACGAAACGGTCGGGCGTATTCAGCGCGTTGATTAACTTGACCGCGTGTTTCCAACGCGCCTCGGTAACGTTGAAGTCGTTTGCCGTATAACCGAGGATATCCAACCCCGCCACATCCCGTCCGTAGCTGAGGTTATAGAGCGTGTCATTGGTGCCGACGGTATCGTCGGAGTGCACATGAAGATCGGCATAGAGCGGGCGCAGTTTCGTGGCAGTCTCTTCAATGGTGATCCACGCCTGCCCCGGCAGTTGCGGTAGGTCGTCCAGCACGGCGCTAATCTGCCATTCACCCGCGCTCAGAGTGAGATCGCTAATACGGGTTACCGCCCAGCCCTGCGCGGCCAGGGTAAAGCGCTGCTGCTGTGTCTGCCCGGATGTGGACGTCAACGTGAGATTGCCCGCCAGCGGCAGCTCACGACAGGTATTCCCCCACACGTCATCCAGGCGAACGATCGCATCAAAGGCGGTGCCCGGCGGGATCAGCCGCGGTGCGATAACGGAAAGCGACGCGGGTGCCCCCGGCACGATATCAAGCAGCACATCGCCCGGCACTTCTGCAAATTTTGAACTGCCCAACGGATCAACAAACAGGCGGAATCGGAAGTCTTTTTCCACAAAACTCTGCACGCGCGTGCCACCACCACCCCGGCGCCGGTCGCCAAGACGAATGTGGATCTGGTCTCCAGGATTGAGATACCCATCAATGATATCGATCAGAATGGCTTTCTGAAACGGCCGCTCATGCCCTTTCTGATCGAAGCGCACCTTAAGATGCTGCACGGTGGCCGGGCTTTGGCCGGGCAGTAAGGGGCCCGCCTGATACTCGGCGCTGACAAAGTTTGCCGCTGCGGGATCGCTGGTCTGAAAAAGCGCCCAGTCCGAATAAAATTTAAAGGCCAGCTTAAGCCACGCCCCGTCGGCCAGCCCACTGGCACCGACGGTATAGGTCAACACCATTTCCTCCCAGGAGCCGGCCGTGATGCGCCGGTGGGAACAGTGAACGCCGCCCAAAAACGGCCGAGCTTTGTTCTGCTCATACAACCCTTCAGGTGCAATGTATTCTCCCGCATCGCGGATATCAAACTGACTCACGGTATACCTCTTTGAATATTAACGGGCACGCCAGCGCTGATAGCGCTGTTCAACGCGGCGAAAAACAAGATTTTCCATTAGCCAGGCGATCAGCCCGATCAGGCAAATCCCCAGCAAAACCTGGCTGCTGTTGCCTGTCTGGCCGCCCATGGCGACCATCCAGCCAATCCCCTGCGAAGCGCCAAGCATTTCGGCCGCCACCAGTGCGCGCCAGGCTTGGCTAAAGCCAATACGCAGCGCCGCGGTGATGAATGGCAGCGAACTGGGCAGATAAACGTGCAGTAACAATTGACTGGCGCTCGCCCCCAGCGTGCGTGCGGCACGGACTTCACCACCGCGAATTCCGCGGATGCCTTCCTGGATAGTGATACACATGGGAAACAACGCCGCGATAAAGATCACCACCACGATTGAGGTGAGGCCCAAACCAAAAATCAGCAGCATCAACGGTGCCCAGGCAATGGGGGGAATAGCCATAAACAGGCTGTTGAGCGGCGTGATGAAATCACGAAAACGATCGGACAAGCCGGCGCTGGTGCCCAGAATCAGTGCCATCAGTACCGCCAGGGTAAAGCCTGCAAATTCCTCCAACAGGCTGGCCCACAGTTGAGCCCAGATCGAGCCGTCGCTGAACCAGCGCACCGCTTCATTCCAGACATCCCAGGGTTGTGGCAATACGTAAGCGGGATAACGGCTAGCCACGGCTATCCAGACCAGCAACAGAAACGGAAGCGATGCCCAACCCCAGTTAGGTTTAACCCCTTTCACGGCTGCAACCCTGCCTTTTGCAGCCATTGCGTATCGACCACCTCATTCACATCAGGCGATTGCTGCATGTAACCCAGCGCCTGTGAATCAACCATCAACCGCTGAATAAAGGCTTTATCCTTATCGGTTAAGGTGACCGACCAGCCGATACGCTGACGCGCATTTTTGACCAGCTCTTCAGGTGAAAGCGTTTTTCCCTGTGCTGTTTTGATTGCCTGTAACCTGAAGGCATCGGCGATGATTTTGTCGGCTGCCGCAGGATGCTGATTGATGAAGTCGACCGCTTTTTTGTGGGCGCGCAGCAGTTTAACCACGTCATCAGGACGATCTTTCAGCGTTTCCGGCTGTGCCATCAGCACATACCAGGGATAGTTTGGCTGCGCCTGATTAACGTCAAACAATACTCTGGCATCGCCACGCAGTACCGCCTCGCTGATGAAGGGCTCCCAGGTGAAGGCGGCATCCACCACGCCCTGGCGCAGGGCGGCGGGCATATTACCAGCGGGCATACTCACAACCTGTACATCTTTATCCGCTGTCAGTTTTGCCTGCTGCTCCAGCACCAAACCACGCAGTAACACATCCATACCGCTGCCTTTTTTCACGCCGGCAATTCGCTTCCCTTTCAGGCCGGACAACTGCGTGATATTGCTGCCAGTCGGTACCATCAGCGCCGCCTGGCCACTGTTTACTTTGGCGATGATCTGCCCCTTCAGGCCGCGTGAATACCACTGAAACACGGGGGGTGCGCCAATGTACGCAGCATCCAACTCGTGCGCCGCCAGCGCCTGGCTAATCACCGGCCCGTCGCCAAAAGATTTCAGCTCAACGTTCAACCCTTCCTGTTTATAAAAGCCCTCTTTCTCTGCGATCAGCGCAGGCGCGTTTGCCAGGGCGTAAACCCAGCCAATGCGCAGCGGTGCGGTATCTGCCGCAAAGACAGATGAGGAGATAAGAAGCCCTGGTATCAACACGGTGAAAAGTGATTTGCTCATAATAATGTCTCTGTTTTTAGTGTGTTGGCGACTGTTGCATCACGTCACTGATGCGCTTAAGGAGTTCATTGCGATAAGCGGTGAAAGCGGGTAATTGGCGTGTTTCAAGATTGCTCCGCGGGCGTGGCAAATCGATAGTGAGTTCACTGTGAATACCGCCCGGCGCCCGGTTAAGCACGATAACGCGATCGGCAAGGAACACGGCCTCATCAATATCGTGCGTGATAAATACCGTCGTCTGACCAAGGGCAGACCATAGGCGCAGCGTCTCTTCGTTCATGTCACCACGCGTAATGGCATCAAGCGCGGCAAACGGTTCGTCCATTAACAGCACGCTGGGCTCCAGTGCCAACGCTCGCGCTAGCGAAACGCGCTGCTGCATACCACCAGACATTTGATGTGGCAGAGAGTCTGCCGCATGGTCGAGGCCCACGCGCGCCAGGTACTGCCGAGCAAGCGCGCGTTGCGCTTTCTTATCGCCCTGGTTGCGCATACGCAGGCCGAAGCGCACATTTTCCAGTGCGCTAAGCCAGCCAAACAGTTGAGGTTGTTGAAAGACATATCCCAGAGCAGCATTCTCTGGGTACGTTTTTTCCCCGCGCACCCGTATGCTGCCCTGTTCGGGTTGAGTAAAACCCGCAAGCAGATTCAGCAGTGTGCTTTTGCCGCAGCCGGAGGGGCCCAGTAACACCACAAACTCGCCGTCCCGGGCGTGGAAGCTAAAATCACGGAACACCGTTGCGCCGCCGGGATAGCAAAACGTTATCTGGTCTACCTTCAGCGTGGGTGTACTGCGTATATTCATCTGGGCCGCTCTGTGAAAGAATAAGTGGATGAAGTAATAATACGTATTAATACAAGTTGATCTAAGATCGCTTCTCACTAAATTAGATCCGAACGGAATACAACCTATCTGGAGAGTGCATGACACTGGTGCGTGAAAATCTGACCTCGTTATATCGGCAAATTGCCGATACGCTACAGCAAGAGATTGCGGCGGGGCTCTATCAGCCGAGCGGCAAGCTGCCGTCGGAATCCGCGTTGGAACAACGGTTTGGCGTCAGCCGGGTGACCGTGCGTCTTGCATTAAAGTCCCTGACTGAAAACGGTCTGGTGGAGAGGAAGCAAGGGAAAGGAACCTATGTTTCAGGAAAAAAAGTGGCGCACGGTATTCACATCATGCGCAGCTTTCACGAATCGCTGAAACAGCAGGGCCTAAATGCCACAATGCGGCTGCTGCAGCGCAAAACGGTGGCAACGCCCAATGCACTACGCGAGCTGTTAGGCGAGAATGCGGCCCTGACCTTTGTCGCACGGCTTCATCTGGTGGATGATGAACCCATTGCCGTAGGCTACAGCCATTTTTCAGTCTTTACGCAGGAATTAACCTGGCAACAAACCGAACAGGAGACAACCTGGTCGCTGCTGGAGAAAAGTGCCCGGCAGCCGATCCTGCGATCGGAAATCGCCATCCGGCTCACTTATGCCGACAAAGCGCTTGCCGGTATTCTGCAGATCAACAAGGGGGTGCCACTGTTTCAGATGGAGCGAATCTCATGGTTCGCAGACAACCATTGTGCTGAACACACTGTGTTTTACATCATCCCGGAACGCTATGAATTCACCTGGAGTAACGGGTGAAAAAAGAAGGTGTTCGTTATCGCTAACCAGAATGATGCCATAAATGCCCGCGCGGCCTGGATGGCGATACAGCAACCAGACCACGATTTATCCACCAAAACTAAAGAGCCGCCGTCGGGGCTGGTTTGGCATCAACATAGCGTTTAGGCGCTGATCCCGGTGTATCGTTGGCCTATGCACGGCAACACAAAAAATTATGATTTAACGTAATCGGTGTACGCATTCTGCAACGCGATATGGTCGGCAATATACTTTGCATCATGCCATACGCCATAGATAAATGAAGAAGCGCGGTTGACCAAATTCGGCAGGCCTACAAAGTAAATGCCACGTTCCGCGGAAATACCACGTTTATGAAAAGGTAAGCCGTTCTCATCAAATGCATCCACCTGCAACCAGCTGAAATCAAATTTAAACCCCGTGGCCCAAATAATATTGGTGATACCGGCAGCGGTAATATCCAACTGTGATAGCGGATTGATCAGGCATTCTGGATCCGGCAGCAAGTTCCAGGCTTGTGGTTCTGGCGGCAAATCGAGGCCATTCCGTTCAATATAGGCATCGGCATCGCGTAATACGTCAAAATAAGCTTTATCACCCTCCGCAATATTCTCCGCCAGCCCCTCGGCAAAGCTCAATATCCCGTTTTCCCAGCGACTGGTGATGCCCACCAGGGTAATACCCAGGTACGCAAGACGGCGAAAGTCAACGGTTCTGCCACCTTCATAACCACTCACCGCAAACGCCACATGCTCCTTCTTGGGTTTAATTTTCACTTCATCCCATAACCCGAGCGCGCCAAGCCACCAGCAATAGTCGCGATCGCGATACGAACGTGGCGGACGATAATGCTCACCCACCGACAAATACACGTCGCGGCCGGAATGTCGCAGCTCTTCGGCAATTTGCGTCCCGGACGCGCCGGCACCGACCACCAATACACCGCCAGCCGGCAGCTGCCGTGGATTTTTATATGTGGAAGAATGGATCTGGTGCAGCGCCGCACTCTCCGGCACAATCTTCGGAAATGACGGTTTCTGGAATGGTCCGGTAGCCGCTACCACATTGGCCGCTTCAAACTCCCCCTTCGAGGTGATGACGTTAAAACCGCTGCGCCCCGACAGGCGCGTGACTTGGTAGACGTCGACGCCGGTACGTACTGGCGCGTTGAGCATTTTGACGTAATCTTCGAAATATTGCGCCATGCGCGCTTTAGGCGGGAAAGCTTCCTGGGAAATATCATCGAATTTCAGCGACGGGAAGCGATCATGCCAGGCGGGGCCATTGGCAACCAGCGAATCCCAGCGTTCAGAACGCCAGCGTTCAGCAATGCGGCTGCGCTCTAATACGGTATGCGGTACGCCCATAAGTGAAAGATGCTCACTCATCGCAATACCGGCCTGACCCGCACCGACAATCACGGTATTAATTTTTTCTACTAACATATGGAATCCCTAAATATAATCGACCCCAATTTTTTCATTGCTGATCATCATCGGGTGTCGTATTAATGATAATCAGGATGTTTAAATACAGCGCACAGGGAAAGCCCGACACTGGCTGAATCAATCAGTGCCCTGCTTCAACATTCAATACCTTCCCTAATCCTAAAAACTTGTTGGCAATAATTAATATCACCGCTGTCACGGTAATATAAATTACCGAAAGTGCCGCCAGGGTCGGATCGGCAAATTCACGCACATAGTTGTACATGGCAACCGGCAAGGTCTGCGTCGCCTGCGTGGTAATAAATAGCGAAGCCGTGAATTCATTGAAAGAGAGAATGGCGGCAAACATCCAGCCACCAAACAGCCCAGGAAGAATCAGCGGTATGGTGATGGTCCACACCACGCGCAGCGGCGATGCGCCGAGACTTGCGGCCGCCAGCTCAATGCGTTGTTCCAGGTTTTTCAGTGAAACGTATACGCTACGCAATACAAACGGCAGCACCAACACGATATGGCAGAAAATCACCAGCCCATAGCCACGGCTAAGGCCCAGTTGCGAAACCAGCATCAACAAGCCAAGGCCGATAGTGAAATGGGGAATGAACAATGGCGATAACAGCACCCCTTCCAGCACCTGTTTACAAGAGAACGTGTAACGCTCAATGGCAATGGCCAGCGTTGTCCCAATGATCACCGCCAGCGTCGAAGCCCATGCGGTAACAATCAGCCCGGAATAAAAACCCTGGCGAAAATCGTCATAACTGACGGCACGCTCAAACCAACGCAGTGACCAGCCTTTCGGCGGGAAGAACAGCACCGATGTACTGCTGAATGCAGAGATAAAGACCACGATAGTCGGCAGCATGACGAAGACCAGAATAGCGATCACCAGCAGCCGGCCGAGCAGTGTGACCCATTTATCATTGTTTGATCGCGTCACCTTAATGCCCTCCCATCTCGTTCAGGAAACGGGTCATTCGTTTTAAAGACGCCAGCAGCAAAATTGTCAGCACTAATCCGGCAATACTCAGCGCCGCTGCAAACGGAAAGTTCATCGACGAAAAGCCAAGTTGGTAAACCAGGGTTGCCACTGTGCTCACACGACCGCCGCCAATCAGCTGTGGCGTGGCAAACGCACTGAATGTCCAGGCAAAGGCAGTGGTCAAACTGGAGACGATACCGGGAATGGATAATGGAATCGTCACCGTCAGCAAAGTGCGAACGGGCCCCGCCCCCAGACTCATCGCGGCTTTTTCGTAGTCCGGGTTGATATGTGAAAGCGCGGTAGCCAGCATCAATACCATAATCGGCATCGTTACATGCACCAGCGCCACAACAACGCCGCTCTGGGTAAACATAAATTGAATCGGTTTATCGATTAGCCCAATACTCAGCAATAGGCTATTCAGAAACCCGCTGTTACCCAGCACAATAATCCAGGAATAGGTACGTACCACTTCACCAAGAAACAGCGGCGTAATCGCCACGATCAAGATGACAGATTTGATCCACGCCGTGCGCGTGCGCACCAGTGCATATGCCAGCGGATAGCTCATCAGCAGGCCAAACACGGCAGTTTTAGCACTGAGCATCACCGTGTTGATAAACGCATTGGCATACACCGTCTTAAACAGGCTGTTAAAATTGGCCAAGGTAAATCCACCCACGTCTAGCGCGCCGGGAATATACGCCCGCACGCTAAACTGCATGACGGTGAACATAGCGACAATCAGCCCGAGCGCAGTCAGCATGGCGGGAATGATGAACCAGGGTAAAAATGTCGGATTTTTCGTCATAGACGTGACTGCCTGAATAAAGTGTTGCGGCCAACCGTTAAGTGACGGGCAGCAGCGAGCGCCGCCCGTTGAACTCAATGCGACATGATGTTTTCAGAGAACCACTGCCGCCATTCCGCGGTTTTCTCGGCACGCAGTTCCGGGTCGGTGTTGATGGTGGCATCCCATTGAGCGGCGGTGGTCAGCATGCCCGGCAGTTTCGCCAGTTCTGGATCAATATGCGCGTTGGTTACCGTCGGACTACCGCGGTAAATCGTCGCCACCTGTTCCTGAATATCCGGCCTCAGCGCGATATTCAGGAACGTGTAGGCAAGATCGACGTGTTTAGTGCCTTTATTGATGCCGAGGGTATCCACACCGAGAATTGCGCCCTCTTTCGGGATGGCGAGCTTAACATCGACGCCTTCCTTAATCATGCTGTAGGCATTCATTGATAACATCACCTGCACCGGGGTTTCGCCGGTGGAGATCAGCTGTTGGCTATTGGCATCGTCGGTATAGAAGGATTTAATAGTAGGCATCAGCGCTTTCAACTTCGCCTGACCTTGTTCCCAATGCGCAGCATCAGTGCCAGAGAGTTTTGCGGATACCGCAATAATATGGCTCGGATCCCAGTCCGGCAGTGCCAATGTGCTTTTCAGCTCAGGTTTCCACAGGTCGTTCCAGCTAGCGAAGGTTTCGCCTTCGGGTACCAGGTCAGGGCGATAGCCGATGGTGTAGACATACCCCCACACGCCTAAGTGATACGGGCTGACCTTCGCCTGCTTCACCAGATTGACCGAATTGGGGATTTTAGTCATATCAAGCTTTTCAAACAGACCGCTGTTGGCATACAGGTAGCCGACATGTGCGGTAGTAAAGGTGACATCGGTTTCCGGTGTTCCCCCCGCCAGCCTGGCTTTACTCAAGCGATCGATCGTGCCGCCGGTGACAAACTGCACGTCCACGCCGGTTTCTTTGGTGAATTCTTTTGCGATGGTTTGCTCAATGAGATCCTTAAAACTGCCGCCCCAGGTGCTGACGATCAGCTTATCTGCAGCCATCGCGTTCCCGGCACTGAACACAGTCGTCGTCAACAACGTCAAGGCATACATCTTACGCAACATATTCTCGTCCCCAATGAATGAAATGGCCGTTATGGATGCTCTGAACCACCACTGATGCCCCACGGCGCGGCGCGCTAAAACAGTGCAAAGGTGGCTCCCTGGTGTGAAACCGATTCTGCCGCCACGCAGAGATTCGGTAAAACAGCATTTCCCTTGCTCTTGCATCAGAATTTCTGACGCTAAAAAAAGCGCTGCTTTGCAACAGATTTCCTTAAGCATGGGTAAGGCAGAAGCGAATGGGTTACAGGCATAAAGTAGGTAATTATGCTGCCATTGAAATCCAGGCATGATAAATGCATGGTGACCAGCACTATTAGAATGACTGACGAGACATTATCTCGTCGGCGATCTCAGGAGAACCTGCATGCTCAGTCGCATAACCCAGCGTCAGCTGGAATATTTTGTCGCATCCGGGGAGGCTGGCAGCATTATCGGTGCATCGGAACGTATCCATGTTTCATCACCGTCAATTTCTGCCGCTATCACACACATTGAATCCGAGCTCGGCGTACAGTTATTCGTGCGCCATCATGCGCAAGGCGTATCGCTCACGGCTATCGGGCATCAGGTATTAAAAGAGGCGAAGCTGATCCTGGAACAGATGTCAAACCTCTACACCATTGCGTCAGAATCACTCAACAACGTGCGCGGCCCATTACGGGTCGGCTGTCTGGATACGCTGGCGCCGATGCTAATCCCAGAGTTGGTGTTCGGTTTTGGCCGCGCTTTCCCGGGGGTGCGTATCACGTTGGTTGAGGGCAATCATGAGCAATTACTGAAACAGCTGCGTTCCGCCGATATCGATATCGCCCTGACCTACGATCTGGTACCTGCCAACGACATTTCGTTTCAGTCGTTGGCCCAGTTGCCGCCGTATGTGATGGTCGGCGAGCACCACCCTTTTGCTACGCAATCGGCCGTGACCATTCAGGATTTAGCCACCGAGATGATGGTGTTGCTGGATATACCTTGGAGCCGTGAATATTTTCTCGGGCTGTTTAGTGAAGCCGGTGTGGTGCCAAATATCGTCATGCGATCGAGAAATCTGGAAGTCGTGCGAGCGATGGTGGCCAACGGTGTCGGCTTTGGTATCACCAACGTGCGGCCAAAAGCTAACCTGTCGCAAGATGGCAAGCGTGTGATTCGTGTGCGACTGGCGGGCGTTAATAAGCCGATGCATCTCGGCTATGCCACTATCGCCCATGTGCAGCACTCAATGGTGGTCAATGCCTTCGCCGAACGCTGCCGCATGTTTATCTCGGATCAGTACATACCCGGTATGGCAGCACCGAGTTATTTCGATCCGCAAGTGGTGAAAGTCGCATAACCGCGCCATCGCCCAGCACGTCGGTGATGGGCGACGACTCAGTAGCCGCGTGCTGGAAATACCTGATTCAGCACCGGCTCACCGCGTGCGATGCGCAGAATATTGTCCGCAACCTGCCGCGCAGCGCTGGCAGGGATCGCCACGGATGCCAGATGCGGCGTAATCAGCACATTCTCCATCGCCCATAGCGGATCATCAGAGGGCAACGGTTCGCGATCAAACACGTCCAGCGTCGCCCCGGCAATCTGTCCATTGCACAACGCCTGCGTCAGCGCCGCCTGATCGACGATGGCACCGCGCGACACATTGATAAACGAAGAACCGATGGGCAAACGTGCCAGCCGTTCTGCGTTCAGCAACCCTTGCGTTTCTGGCGTCAGTGGCAGCATCACCACCAATATGTCAGTGGTGGTGAGAAAATCATCCAGCGACGCGATGCCGCTGCTGCAGACGATGCCCTCAAGCGCTTTCTGCGAGCGCGACCAGCCACGCACGTCGAATCCTTGTCTCATCAGTTCCAGGGCCGCATAAGATCCTAATTCCCCCAATCCCAGCACGCCCACGCGTATACTGGCCGGCAAGCGAGGATGCAGATAATGCCAACGATGCTCACGCTGTGCGCGCTCAAACGCCGGAATATCACGTGCGTAACGCAGCACAGCAAACAGCACATACCCCGCCATCATCCGTGCCATATCCGGATCTGACAAGCGGATGATCGGGATATCCGGCAGATCGTCACGCCCTACCAGAGAATCGACACCGGCCCCCAGGTTCACCAGTAACTTAAGGTTGCGATATGGCGTGAAAAAGCCGTGCGGCGGTTTCCACGCCAGCGCGTAATGAACGGAATCAGCATCCTGCACCTCATCGGCGCGGCAAAGGGTTATCCCCGGCAGATGCGGCGCAAGCAGCGCTGACCACCCTTCAAAGCTGTCGAATTCGCTGTAAAACACCAGGATACTCATGCAGCGCCCGCCTTAATCAAATTGACCGCTGCATCAATGGCTAACTCGTAACCCAACACGCCGAGGCCGGCAATCACGCCGGTTGCCGCTTTAGATACCATTGAATGATGACGGAACGGCTCTCGCTGCCAGATATTGCTCATATGCGCTTCGATAATTGGGCCATCAAACATCAGGAGCGCGTCGAGAATGGGCACGGAGCTATAGCTCAAACCCGCAGCATTGATAATTAATCCAGCCGCGTGCTGACGCGCTTCCTGGACCCAGTCGACCAATACGCCTTCGTGATTGCTCTGGCGAAACTGCAGCGTGATACCGTGCGCCGCGGCACGGCGCTGACAGCGTTCACTAATACTGGCAAAACTCTCGCTGCCGTAGGCGCCGTTTTTATCCATGCCATACAGATTGGCGTTCGGCCCATTAAGAAAAAAAATCTGCGGCGACATTCAAACTCCTGATTAAACGTGCGGGCGCGTGGCAGCCATTGCCGGATGCGCGTCAAAAGTGGCGAACCAGGCGGCGCTCAGCGGATGTGTCGCGCGCCAGTTAAGATCGGCAAAGCGGAAATCGAGATAACCCAGGGCACAGCCGATGGCGATCAGCCCAACGTCATCAGGTAACGGGCTAAAACCGCTCGCCTGACGTTCGATTTCCGCCAGCGCGGCGGTAACCTTCTTCAACTGTGCATCGCGCCAGCCTTTCCACTGTTTATCTGCCGGGCGTACACTGAATTCGTAGCGTGCCAACAACGCCGCATCCAGCAGGCCGTCACCCAGCGCCAGGCGCGTGAGCGTGACCCAACGCGCGTCGCCGTGCTGCGGCAGCAAAGAACCCTGCGCCCGCGCATTCAGGTATTCACAAATCACCCGGCTGTCATACAGGCAAAGCCCCTCTTCGGTACGCAGCGCGGGGACTTTGGCTAATGGATTAAACGTGGCGATACGCTCGTCGCGTTCAATGGGATGCGCCGCCGACGCCAACAGTTCGATGCTGTCGGCCAGGCCCAAACAATGTGCCGTCACCATCACTTTGCGTACATAAGCCGATGTGGACGCGTAATAGAGTTGCATCATGCTGGCTCTCCAGAGAGATCAACCCGCAGTAACACCTTGCCAATATTGGCATTGGCTTCAAGGATGCGGTGGGCTTGTGCAGCGTGCGCTAATGGCAACGTCTGATGGATGGCCGGGATGATTTTTCCTTCGGCCAATAACGGCAGCAGATGAGCGCGAACGCACTGCGCCAGGCGCGCTTTTTCCGCCGCACTTTTCGGGCGTAACGTGGAAGACGTGAGGCTAAGCCCTTTGCGCATGACCTGTTGCAGATCGAGCTCGATCTTTGCACCTTGCATAAACGCCAGGCTGACATGACGGCCGCCCGGTGCAAGTACGCTGAGGTTACGCGCGACATACTCACCGCCGACGTTATCCAGCACCACATCAACGCCGCGGCCCTGTGTTTCATCCAGGATCACGGCAACGAAATCGTGGCTATGGCGATCAATCGCCTGCCACACGCCTAGCCGCCGCAGCGCCGCGATTTTATCCGCACCGCCGGCCGTGGCGATCACGCGGGCGCCACAGGCCTTCGCACACTGTATGGCAAAAGTGCCCACGCCACTGGCTGCGCCGTGAATCAGCACGGTTTCACCCGGCCTCAATCGCCCCAACTCGAACAGGGTATGCCAGACGGTGAAAGCCGCTTCCGGTATACCCGCAGCGTGATCCAACGGCAGGTTTGCGGGTACCGGCAGGCACAAATCGGCATGCGCTACCGCAAACTGGGCATAGCCGCCGCCGTTCAGCAGCGCCATCACGTGCGTGCCGACCACCAGGTTATCAACCCCCTCGCCCAGCGCCAGCACCGTACCGGAAACTTCAAGCCCTAAGATATCCGTAATACCCGGCGGTAACGGCATTCCGTTACGCTGCATAATGTCAGGCCGATTAACACCGGCGCTCGCCACGCGGATCAATACTTCACCGGCGGCCGGCCGCGGCACCGGCCGTTGCAATTGCTGTAAGACGTCTGCGCCGCCAGGTTCACGTGCAATCACCGCATTCATCATTTCAGGCATCATTGGCGCTTATCCCTGTTTCTCGGCGCTAAAGGCGCACACGCCTTCATCAGCAAAGGTCACACCGACTACGCTGCCCACCGGCCAGCGTGTAAGTGAGTCCAGCCCGGATTGACGTGCAAATAGCGTGGTGTTGCCGAGTGCCGGTACATCCAGATGCACATCAACATGGTCGCCCTGAAACACATGGGTAATCACCGTGGCGCTGAGGAATGAATGCGCGCCAAGTGAGCCAAGTTGAATATTTTCCGGGCGCACATAGATATCAAGTCGATCGCCGACGGCGGCCTGTACACGCTCAGCAGGTATACGCAGCGCGTTGCCGCCCGACTCCACCACCGCAGCGTGATCCCGCCCGGCATAGCGGCCGGGTAAAATGTTGACGTCACCGACAAAGCTCGCAACGAACGGATCCTGTGGACGACGGTAGATCTCATCCGGCGTACCGATTTGACGCACATGGCCCGCCGACATCACCACCACACGATCGCTCATGCTCAAGGCTTCACCCTGATCGTGGGTAACAAACACCGTGGTCACGCCGAGTTTGCGCTGGATGGCTTTCAGCTCAACCTGCATCGATAAGCGCAGGTTTTTATCCAACGCGGAAAACGGCTCATCCAATAGCAGCACTTTCGGACGAATCACTAGCGCACGCGCGAGCGCAACACGCTGCTGCTGCCCGCCGGACAACTCGCGTGGCTTACGGTGGCCATAACCGGCCAACTTCACCAGTGCCAACGCTTGTTCAACGCGCCCGGCAATTTCCGCCTTCGAGACACCGCGCATTCGCAGCCCATAACCCACGTTCTTTTCCACCGTCATGTGCGGAAACAACGCATAGTTCTGAAACACAATGCCAATCTCACGTTGATACGGCGGGATTTCGGTAACCAGATCGCCATCAATAAAGATTTCGCCGCCGTCGGTTTCGGTGAAACCGGCCATCAGGTTCAGCAGTGTGGTTTTGCCACAGCCAGAGGGGCCCAGCAGGGTAATAAATTCCCCTTCGTTAATGATCAAGGAAATCTTATGCAGTGCGATGGCATCGCCAAAGCGTTTCAACACGCCATCGAGTCGTACGGCGACAGGGGTCTTGTGGGAGGCGAGATGAGGCCGAGTGGACTGTGGGAATGTGGTGACGTCTGCACTTACCATGGGATCTCCAGAAAACAGGCTATCAATGCTTGCTATCCAGCATAAGGCTTATGTGTGCGTCATGCGGTTAGTGCTTCCTGAAGCTAGCGTTTTGAAAACATAAAGCAGACGCGTGGCGTAACTTCATCACGCCAAATTAACCGTTACTGACACATCAATAACAGCCAGACGGCGCAGCATGGCGCCAGGTATCCGAATACCCGATGCTGATGAGCTTGTAGGGTCAGAGCCAAAATCGGCCAGGCTAACGCACTGTGCCTAAACGTATTTTCCCCCTGTGGTTGCGCTTCATGATATGGTGTCGCCTTTCCTGATTTGTTCGCTGGTTGATAATAAAAATGGAAATAACGTTAATGAGGCATGGGCAGCCAGCGATTACGGTATTACGAAGCGCTGGATGGGTAAAAGCATATGAAATGCACGCATGGATAGCGGGCTACGATGCATCTGAAGTCACAGGGCAACCTGATAAAAGGGCAAAGGAGGCCTGTGACGATAGTCATTTTATTGTAAGTAGCCCGCTTCAGCGTGCATGCTCATCTCTGAGCGCGCTGGGGGCTAATCCTGACGTAATACTTAATGATTTAAGTGAGGCACCGTTACCGATTATCAATATACCGTGGGTAAGGCTGCCGCCGTCAATATGGCTACTCTTGTTTCGTTTATTTTGGTTTTTGGGGCTGGCCTCGGGGGCGGAGTCAAAGGCCAAAGCGCAAAAAAGGGCAAAACACATCGCACAAGTGCTGATCTTCATGTCTGCCAGACATGGCCATATTTGCAGCATGGGGCATGGCTTCATGAATAAACTTATTTCGTTGGAACTGGAACGGCTTGGCTGGAAACAGACAGATTGCACAGGGGCGGGTTATTGGGGATGGATAAAGTATGTTTCCCCCTCGGTTTAATGTCCCAGCGAGGCTTTCATAGCGCAAACCAGCTTTCAAGAATAATGTCCTATTGAGAACGGGCGAAACATCTAATTACGGTGTGCATTGCCTGTACTATTGCAAATATTGGCAAGATCCAACAACCGGTTACATTCACCCGCGCCGAAAAATCCGCACGCACAACGCATCAGCCCTGCCACTCAGCGATAATCCTATCCGTCGGTTTCACTTGGACGGTATTCCCCGGAATACTCAGCGCCCCCCATACCTCATTATGCTGCCCAATCAGCTGTGGCGCCGTCGCATAAGTTCGGTTTGAGGTTGTATGAGCGTCGGAAGCGACGGTAATGGCATAACCTTGGCTGGCGCCGACTTTTATTGTCGTATCTAAACAATAATCCGTCGCGCAGCCGCAAATCACGAAGTTATTGGTGCCCAATTGGCTAAGTACATCTGCCAGTTTCGTGTTCCAGAAGGCATCACACGCGGTTTTGTTAACATAAATCGCCCCATCCGGCTGTTCAAGCTCCGGCAAAATTTGCCATAACTCGTTGCCTTCGGCCATTTCGCCTTCAATATGTTGAATAAATATCGTCCGATCCGCCGCTGCTATCAGCTGATTGATCAGAGTAGCTTTACCTTCCCGGTCATGGCGCGGCGTGGCGAATACGCCGTTTTGCATATCAACAACGATCAATAGCTTCATTTTATGCTCTTTCCCATCGGTTACCCCCAAACAGAGAATCTATTTTATCCCCTTCCTACTTCAAGTTGCAGGTGTGTTCCACGTATGGCATTTGTTTGCCGGACTACTGCCTGAAGCAGCGGCTATTTTTTGCGGTGCTGATAGCGTCTCTCTGTGTATTGAACCACAAGTTGGTAGACAAAATGTCGACCAGCTAAAGTTTTAGCGACCCAGCACTGGCAACATGCAAGATTCATAGATAAAACACCCCATCGCAAGCCCACGCATAGCCATATTTTCCGTGGCTATACCGTCGATGAGCTGAAACAGTTGGAGTTAATACCCTATGCGTAAACGCATTTTTGTCCTGGCTATCATAGTGCTAGCCATGCCGGTTCTGGCGGCAGCATCGCCAGAGCTTGCCGTCGGCTTTTCACCCAGCGCACGGCATGACGCTTTAAATATTGTCTTAAGTATCATTAACGGCGCCCAGCACAACCTTGATGTGGCGGCCTATCAGTTCACCAGCAAGCCCATCGCGACAGCGCTGGTGAACGCGCAAAAACGCGGGGTATCGGTACGGGTGGTCGCAGACCAGGCAGCCAATAGCGATCGGTACACTGCCATCACCTTCCTGGTTAACCACCGGGTGCCTGTACGCCTTAACGGGCAGTACGCCATCATGCACAACAAATTTATTGTGGCAGACGGCCATGCGGTCGAAACTGGCTCGTTCAACTACACATCCAGCGCCGACAAGCGCAACGCAGAAAATGCCCTGCTGATCCGCAACGTGCCCGCCCTGGCGGCAAAATATCAGCAGGAATTTAACCGGTTATGGCGTGAAGCCAGCCCCAGTAAGCCCCCCCGGTTTTAATCCGTCAGCCACTGGCGGCTCGTTCGCAGGGATGATGCCTTCACCATCCCTTTCATGACCTTTGTAACGCTCGCCACACCCGTTCCGGCGTGGCGGGAAGATCAAGCAGGCAATGCACGATACCATCGTCCCGGCGTGCGATCGCATCCTGCAGGGCACACCAGACGACCATACCCAGCATAAAAGGCGGCTCACCAACGGCTTTAGAACGGAAAACGGTTTCAGCCGCATTGTGCGTATGCGGCAATAGCTGCACGCGAAAATCATGCGGGATATCCGCTACCGTCGGTATCTTGTAGGTGGCGCCGGTATCCGTTAACAAACACCCCTGCCCGTTCCACATCAGCTCTTCGGTGGTAACCCAGCCCATGCCCTGTACAAACCCACCTTCGACCTGCCCGATATCCAGCGCAGGGTTCAGGGAAGCACCTACATCGTGCAGAATATCTACCCGCTTCACCCGATACTCTCCGGTCAGCGTATCCACGATCACTTCCGCGCATGCCGCGCCGTACACAAAGTAGTAAAAAGGCTGTCCGCGCCCTGCCTCACGATCGTAATGGATGCCCGGAACCCGGTAGTAACCCGAAGCCGAAAGCGGTACCTGATTAACCCATGCCAAGTGCGCTACCTGCGCGAAGGTCAAATGATGCTTGCCCGCCCGCACTACACCATTGTGGAATACAACCTCTGCGGGGGAACACGCATAAAGGCGACACAGTAATTCCTCTAGCCGCTGTCTGATGGTTTCGGCTGCTTGCTGCGCCGCTTTACCGTTCAAATCAGCACCGCTGGAGGCTGCTGTCGGCGAAGTATTGGGCACCTTGCCGGTATGAGTGGCCGTGACCTGGATTGACTCGATGTCAATTTGTAGCACCTGCGCCACAATCTGCGCCACTTTGGTATTCAACCCTTGCCCCATCTCAGTTCCGCCATGATTTAGCTGTACACTGCCATCGGTATATACCAACAACAGCGCTCCGGCCTGGTTGAGAAAGGTGGAGGTGAAGGAAATGCCGAATTTGACCGGCATTAGCGCTAAGCCACGCCGCAGCAAGGGGTGGCGGGTATTGAAAGTATCGATCTCGGCACGACGTTGGTGATACTCAGCGCTGTGCTCCAGCCGTTCGGTGATATCGTTAAGCATATTCTGCCTGACGGGCTGGTAGTAATGGGTCACATTGCGTTCCGTGATCCCATAATAATTTCGTTTGCGCACCTCGAGCGGATCCAGATGCAAAGTGCGCGCAATGTGCTCAATCACCTGTTCAATGGCCGCTATGCCTTGCGGCCCACCGAAGCCGCGAAACGCGGTATTGGAGACAGTATGGGTGCGGCAACGGTATCCGGTGATGAGCGCATCTCCCAGATAATAGGCGTTGTCCGCATGGAACATGGCGCGATCGACAATCGATCCCGACAAATCCAGCGAATGGCCACAGTTTGCTGCCAGATCGATCTTTACGCCGCTGAAGACGCCACGTTCATCAATACCGACTTCGTAACGCACGAAAAAAGCGTGGCGCTTGCCAGTGATGCGCATATCGTCACGCCGCGACAGACACATTTTTGCCGGGCGCCGCGTCAGGCGCGCAGCAAGCGCGCACAGGCAGGCGACGCCCGCCCCCTGCGATTCCTTGCCGCCGAAAGCGCCCCCCATTCGCCGTGTTTCTACCGTCACTTGGCTTTGGCTAACACCCAAAACCGAAGCCACCAGCTTTTGTACTTCACTGGGGTTTTGGCTGGACGCATAGACCGTTACGGCCTGGTTCTCTGCCGGGCAGACGAGGGCCGCCTGCGTTTCCAGATAAAAATGCTCCTGCCCGCCAATGTGAAACTCGCCCGACAGACGATGGGCTGCTCGTGCCAACGCTGCCTCGACATCGCCGCGTTGATGCACAAAAGGACGCTCCACATAGTGTTGTTTTTCCAACGCGTCTTGCACATCCAATATCGGTGTCAGCACTTCGTAGTCAACCACCGCCGCCTGAGCGCCCAACCTGGCCGCCTCACGAGATTCTGCCGCCACCACCAACACGATCTGCCCTGCATAGTTCACTTCGCCATCGGCCAGCAACATATCGCCCGGCGCCAACGCGCCGATATCCGGGTTGCCCGGTATTTGTTGCCGGGTCAGCACCGTTACCACACCGGGAATGCGATAGCAGGGTGCAACATCCAGTTTGATAATACGGGCATGTGCGTGTTCACTCAGGCGCGGGCAAAGATGCAATAGCCCTTCCGGCTCTGGGCGATCGTCAATGTAGCGCGCTTCACCGCTGACGTGCAGTATCGCGCTCTCATGTGTATGACTGTGCCCTACGCCACAGGGTTGCGTCTGATGGAACCGCTCCTGCAACGCCATTTGCGTTGGGGCGGACACTAACGGATTATGCGACATGGTGTGCGGTCTCCATCTCAAACTCCTCACCTTGTAACCAGTAGTAGTAACGGAGCAACAGATTCCTGGCCACCTGCAGGCGGTATTCTGCGCTGGCGCGTGCGTCGCTCAATGGTGTGAAATCCTGCTCCAGCGCCTGACAAGCGGCTGTCACGGTCGCCCTGTTCCAGGGCTGGTGAAGCAGGGCCTGTTCACAACGCTCAGCCCGCCGGGGAATGGCGTCCATTCCGCCAAAGGCGATGCGAGCGTTCACGACTCGCCCCTGTTGGATTTGTAATGAAAACGCGCCAAACACAATGGAAATATCATCATCCGACCGTTTCGAAACCTTCCATGCCTGAAAATTATCCAGTAACTCCCCGCGAGGGATCAGGATCTCACGAATAAACTCGCTCTCGACTAACGCCGTTTGACGGTAGGCCAGGAAAAAGTCACGCAGTGGCAGCGTGCGCTGGTCCGAACCACGTTGTAGCAGTAGCTCGGCATCCAATGCCAGCAGCATCGGGGGCGTATCGCCTATTGGCGACGCATTGGCGATATTCCCTGCCAAGGTGGCGCGGTTGCGGATTTGACGTGAAGCGAAACGCTGCAACGCACGTGCAAAGGCAGGGATTTGCGCGTGTAGCAGCTTTTCACATTGTGTGATAGTCACCCCGGCGCCAAGATGAATGTAGCTGTCATCCATATGCCAGCGGCGCAGCGTTGCCACCTGCGCCAAAGAGATCAAAGGAGGACGGCCATACCCGGCTTGCGCCATTTCCAGCATCAGATCGGTACCGCCCGCCAACAGGCGAGCCTGAGGATAACGAAGATAATAGGCCGCCAGTTTCTCCAGCGCATCAGGTATAAAATATTGGCGCGCGCCCTCGTTCAATGTCTCCGCCCCCTCCTTCAGCGCCTTCAGTCGCGTGGCGGTTAATATCTCCTCACGGGTATAACTATCCTCTATCGGCTGCTCACACAGGTAGCGTGCAGCGGCCATAATCGGTCGATAGCCGGTACAACGACATAAATTCCCCGCCAGTGCCTGTTCTGTCAGTTGAAGATCCCAGCCCTCACTTTCTTTTTGCAACACAAACAGTGAAATCACTATCCCTGGCGTACAGAAACCACACTGCGAGGCATGCAGATCGACCACCGCCTGCTGCACGGGATGGAGGGCCCCTTCCTGGCGTAAATCTTCCACCGTAATCAGTTGCTTGCCATGCAACGCGCTCACCGGCATCAGGCAGGCATTAACGGTCTCATAGCACATTCGCCCCTGTTCCTCGCGCCCCAACGCCACGGTGCACGCGCCGCAGTCGCCAGAACCGCAGCCCTCTTTGGTTCCCGTACGGCGCTTATGCTGCCGCAGATACTGCAACACCGTCAGGGTAGGATCGAGATCCCGTTCAACCACCAATGTGTTATGCAGCAAAAATTGGATCATGCGGCAACCTCCTGACAGTCGGCCAGCCAAACAGAACGACCATGATAATCATCCCCATTGGGAACCAGGCTCTGCTGCAGGCTCTCTACTGACGTCGCGATATCAAAACCAGCGCTTCGAATAGGGTAACAGTGGCATACTGTCATGCTGTTTTATCCTATGTGATTAATCGATAGTGATTAGATAAACAGCAATTCTCATACCAAAATAAAAATTATCTTGCCGCAATGTTTATTATCGATAAGCAAACGATTACTTTGGCCAGGAAAGACATGACGCTTTCCTTATTAACTTAAATTAATTTCTGATATTGCACCAAGATACAGCATAAGCGGCACACAATGCCCTCATTAAGTGCATGGTTATGCTATTTCTTTGCGGATGAATTATTAATAAAAAAGGTATCCATAATGGATACCTTTTAAGCAAGATAAATTAGAAATTATATTGAAGGGCGACGCGATTCTGCCAGAAAGCATAATCATAAACAGGAGACGTTTGTACCCCGAGGAAATTAGACAGACTTAACCCTTTCAATACGCCACCAAACTGGTAAATGCCAAAGACGACATATTCAGACTGGTTACGGCTAGGCGCACTTGCTGAACTTTTCAGATCCATAAAAGAATAGTAAGTCCCAATGCTCAATGCAGGCATAATCTGATAAGTGATACGGGTAGAATAGGCATTGCCGGTACCGAGATCTTGAGTACTGGTAAAGTACGGCTGCGCGAAATATTTCCCCGATGAGGTACTGCTGGAATACGGCGTAACCAACACCCCGTTCAGATACGATGTGGGATTGGAGACGATGTGGTTATAATTAATAGACCACTTAACTTGGCTAACGGGCGTCAAAGCCAACTGTATGCCATAAGACGTACTGTCCACCTCACCAAGCAAGCGTTCGCCTTCACCGCTGCCGCGAATGAACTGCATGCCGATATCCGGCTGCCACAGCGCGGTTTTCCACTGACTATGCGCTTCGCTATAAAAAATATTCACGTAGTCATCATAGCTTTCATACCATAATTGACCGCTCAGGCTCATGCTGCCAACCTGCGTTGAACGCCCGGCGCCAACCGCCCAGGCGCCGTTGGTTTTCTCTTTTATAGCGCTATAGGAACTGGTCGCCAGGAATTTATCGCTGCGCCACGGCTTATAGCGATATATCTTGGTCGCATGCAGGAAATCGGTTTTATCCCCCCAGTGCAGATCAACTGCGCGGAATAGGATCGGGGTAATACGCCAGTCATAGTCGCTCATAAAAGGAATATCAATACGCTGATCGCCCGCGGTAAAACGAAAGTTCTGATATTGCCAACGCAGCCAAGCTTCTCCCAGGCCGTTTTGATTAGTCGCCAGTTCCGTAACCCCACGCCCGGTGCCCGGTGAACGCCACTGTTGCTGATAAATACCACCGACACCCGCGCTGAAACCGTAATAAGGTGCTGTTTGAAACAGGATATTGCCGCCGTAGCTGGCGGTATCCTGATTATTATCCCTGACGAAATAGGCATTCTTCGTGGAATAATAAAGCGTACGCAGCGAACCGTGCACTGAACCACAACGTAGCGCATCAAGCGCATTTTCCACCCCATAGGCATTTTGCGTACAGCTTTGCCCCAGATTGCTGCTAACAGGCTTTACCACCGTTGTCGAATCGGCAAAGGCTGATACATGTAATAACATAGCGGCGGCAGCCACACTGCTGGAAAATAGACGAGCCGCGCTAATATCCCTGGGGAATAAAGATACAATGCTATTTTTCACTGTTATATTCCTACAAAAATGAGAGAAAGCCACTTTGCGACGAGGCGTCACCAAGTAGAGCAACTGCGATGAACCTTATTTTTGCAGGCTAATGATTATTATTTAAAAAAACACTATCAATTCGCTGCCCGCACCTTATTTAGGGGCGTTTCTACCAGAAAAACCTTTTATGCCGGTTGAAATTCATTTCATTACGCCAAATTATCCATCCGTTGCCATAATTTCTCCGCCTCCTGACGGGCATGAAAATAAATTTCCTCCACGTCGAACGGGAAGTTGCGCTCCTCATACATCAAGTTACCCGCCACCATGACGCTATGGACACTGGCGGAGCTAAGCGCAAACGCCAGATGCCCGGCCAGGTTCTCTGCACGCAACGGTGTGGGCGAATGATAATCGCAAATGGTCAAATCAGCCTGATACCCCGCCGCCAGCGAACCAAACTGGGCGTTAAAGTTGCGCTCCAACAGCAGGTTGCCCTTATGCAGGAAACGCAGGAAGCTGTCCGGCCACAGCGCCCCCCCCGCATCACGGTGTTTGAAACAGGCAAACTTTAGCTCTTCAAACATATCTGCGCCGATACCGTCCGTCCCCAATGCCACATGGCGGTATTCAGCCAGTCGCGGGTTGTAGCCCACCTGATTATTCATATTCGATCGCGCGTTATGCACCAGAAACGCGTCAAACGCATTAATCACCGCCACATCCTGAGCCGATAGAAAGAGGCCGTGCGCGATCAGGCTTTTCCCATTGATCAACCCAGCCCGCGCCAACCGCTCCATTGGGTCAATGCCATAATGATGATGACTGTGAGATACGTCATAGCGATCTTCCGCTACGTGAATATGCAGCCCACGCCCCGTGCTCTGTATGGCATCCGCCAGCAGTTCAAGCCCGGCATCGCTCAGGGTAAACGGTGCATGTGCGCCGATATGGGCCTCGACCAAATATGGCGTTTTACCGGATTTTTTATCCAGATCGATACGATGCGCAAAGCGGATGTTCTCTTCCACGCCACGGCGCAGTTCACCCAGGCCGCCATTGCGATCGGTGGTTTCATAGCAGGTCATGCCACGCAGACCTGCGGTAAGAAATCCCCGGCGTAAAATATCCAACGATCCGCTAATCAACGACGGTGAGGCATGGTGATCGATAACCGCCGTGCACCCCTGTTTAATGGCTTCCAGCGAGCAAACCAATCCGCTGTAATACAGCGATTCTTCATCCAGCGCGCGATCCAGTTTCCACCACAGGTTTTTTAGCGTGGAGATAAAATCTGGGCAAGGCTCAATACGCGCCAGAAGCCCGCGTGCCAGCCCGGAGTAAAAATGGTTGTGGGCGCAGACGATACCCGGCATGACCAACCGCCCCTGCATCTCTTTCACCGTTGCTGCCGGATAACGCACCGTCAGATTTTTTTCCACTGCAACAATCGTGGCGCCGTCAATGGCGATATCCACGCCCTCATTCACCAGCGCGGGCACAAACTGTACCGCCGTAGCGTTACGTAAAATCAGCATGAATTACTCCTCCACTGCGCCAAGCAAGTAGTGATGATGTTGATAAACCGTTGAAATAATGCGGCACATGTCAGCCAATTCCGGCGGGGCGCTGGCAATGATGCCGTGCAGATCGATCGCCAAGTGATAGATCTGCTGTTCATGGCGCACCAAAACGCCGTCTTCATCCAATAAAAAACCGGGATTACTACTGGCAGCAAAATCCTGAGGTAAATTGAAGATGGTCACCTTATCCCGGTAGGGCTTACCATCCCAAGGGCAGAACTGGGCACAATTGCCGCATTCATTGCAATAGGCATCGATATGAAGCGTTTGGAAACGGTCACGAAAGCCGGGCACCGCGAGGGAAACATTCGCGCGGTTAGGGCACACATCCACGCACTTGGCGCACACATAGTTGCACGACAGGCAACGCTTTGCCTCCTGCTGAGCAAATGCATCCTGCTCATCCGAGCTGACCAACTGTATCTCGATCGCCCCTTTACGGCGGTAGATATCCATAGGATCGGTATTCAGCCAACGTTTGGCCGCGTGGCTATCGTGAATATTCTCTCTGCGTAAAATAGCGTCCGTGGCGCGCCGCGCCGCGCCTATTGCTGCGACAATAGATGCCGGGCCACTTTGCACATCGCCAATCAGGAACACATTCTCACGTTCCGTTTCTTGGGTTTTGTTGTCCACGCCCGGCACACCGTTTGCCGCCAGCTGGATGCCCATCTGGGCCAGCGCCTCATAGTCCGGTTCTTCCCCAACGGCCGAAATGAGCGTGTCCAGATGGAGCGTCTTGGTACACTCGGTTGCCAGGGGGCGAGCCCGGCCCTGTGCATCCGGCTCGCCGGGCTGCATGATCCGTAGCGTTAATGCGCCGTCTGCATCAAACCGTTCCGGGTTAACCCAGAAGAGGAATGCCACCCCCGCTTGGCGTGCTTCCGCCACCTCTTCACGCCAGGCAGGCATATCCTTCTCTCCGCGCCGGTAGAGGATGGTCACCTGCTCAACGCCGGGAACGCGCAGTGCGGCGCGTGCACAATCCATTGCGGTATTCCCTGCACCAACCACCCCCACAGAACGGCCAAGGGTGAGCGGCTCTGCGCGGTTGAAGCGCCTTAAGAACTGGAACGACGGCCACACAGCGTGGTTATCGCCATCCAACGTCACATCACGGCTGCGATAGGCGCCGGTCCCCACGCAAACATAGCGATATCCACGCCGATGCAGCTCATCGACCGTCAGCCCGCTATCGCAGCCATATTCAAACCGTACGCCATGCTGCGCGACAAAATCGATATCATGCTGGATTTTTTCCGCCGGTATACGAAACTGCGGCACCACATGGCGAACCACGCCCCCCGCACTTTGTTCCCGCTCAAACAGAGTAACCGAATGGCCCGCCCTAGCCAGAAAATATCCCGCCGCCAGGCCCGCCGGACCCGCGCCGATAACCGCCACTGGGTGGCGGCTGCCCGATCCCGTCGGTTTATACCAGCGGCGTCGATACCCCTCCCAGCCTTTTTCCAGCGCGATACGTTTGATTTCACGGATGTTCAGCGCGCTGTCGTAATCCAGCCGGGTACAATTTGACTGGCACTGGTGATCGCAAATATGGCCGGTAATCGCCGGCAGCGCGTTACGCTGATAAATCAGTTCCAGCGCATCGGTATAGCGCCCCGCCCCTGCCAGGCGAAGATATTCAGGAATATCCTGATGAATCGCGCAGGCGCTGACACAGGGGGCTACGTAACAATCGGAAGTCGGTAACGTACCGCCCGCCTCTATCGTCGCTTCAAGCTTCCAGGATTTCTGGTGGTATTCTGCTGTTAATGCCGTCTGCGCCAGCGCTTCCAACCGAGCGACATCCACCGCGGTCATCCCCCAGCCCGCGGAGCTTTCCAATTCGTGCGCGCAGGCAGCCAGGCGCAGGTAGCCGCCGGGTTTCAGCAGATCGGTCGCCATAGTAATGGGATGAATGCCGGTTTCATGAATCGCGCGGATGTTGAGCTGGCTAGCGCCGCCGGAATAGGAAATGGGTAATTTCCCCTGAAAATGACGTGATAAGACGGCGGCAACATTAATCGAAATAGGAAACAGCGCCCGTCCAGACATGTACATCTCATCCCCCGGCAGGCGTTGCTTATGGTTGCCGGCGCCCAGCGTATTGGTGAGTTTAACCCCGAACGCCAATCCCTGTTGGCGCGCCAAAGTCAGCAACCGCTCCAGCATGGTCAGCGCCCGCTCAAGGGGCAAATCATGCAGGAAAGCGTCTTCTTTTAATTGAATATAATCAAACCCACAGCAATCCAGGATTTCACGAACGCGCGCATAGCCGAGCAGCGTTGGATTCAGCTTTACGAACGTATGCAGTTTTTTTTCTTCCAGCATGTAACGGCAAATCGCTTCAATTTCATCGGGTGGGCAACCATGCATGGTGGATAAGGTGACACCGGTGACGAGCCGGGAAGGAATTCGCTCCGGCAGCGTAGCCAACGCGGCCAGATTGGCCTGCGGCACGATATCACGCAGCGTATCAACGCTGGCAATCCAGCATGCCAACGTTTGACGATAGCGCTGGAAGGCAGGTAAATCAGCGGCATCCATCATGCTCGCAATAAAAGTTTGCATAGGTGCCTGTTGAATGCCTTTCAAGTCATAACCCACGCTCATATTGAAAATAAACGAACGCCCCTGTTCAGTGGAGCGCGGTGCAAACAGGTACTCCAGCAGCCACAGGGCGAACCATGCCTTCAGATACTCATCGGCAGCTTTCACCAACGTAAGCTCTGTAGACCATTCAGTATTAAACCCTTCGTCTTGCGCATCAATGCACGGCTTGTCCAGCGCAAGACGATCCATAATCTGCACCGTTTTCAGCTCGATAAAACTGCCGCCGGTCAGCCATGCGGTAATGATATTTTGCGCCAACTGGGTGTGTGGCCCTGCCGCCGGCCCCACCGGAGTGTCGCAGGATTCGCCAAACACCCCCATTTGCCGAGTGGGGTTACGACGATAAAACTGGCTCTCCGGGATGCCAAAAATAGAGCGGTGTTGCTGGTATTCAGAAAACATTCTCTTCAATAATTGCTCAAACGGAATGGGACGCATGACATCAGCCACATTACTCTCCTTTATTTATTTGTTATTTTTTTGAAAATCAAATGATACTGAGACAACGTTTTATACCCAAAATAATTCGAGTTGCAGGACAAAACGCAAAAGCGTTTTTGAACAGCGCCAGCGCTGGCCCCGAAGGGGTGAAGCCAACACACCTGCAACTTGAAGTATGAAGGGAATAGGTTGGCGATATCGCCACAATGCGGGCACTATCGCCAATGGTTATTTTTCCTCACACTCTTTGTCTTTAAATAAAAGCAATATGCAGGCCAGAAATGGGGAGCCGATAGCAGAAGCCTGGCAATAGCGCGCTATAGCGGCTTCTTTCGACCAGACGAAATAATTATGATGATGGTAGCGGCCCATTGTTATTTGGTTCAGGGCCGTGTTTTTGCAAATTAATAATCGTGTTTCTCATTTTGAGAAAATAATGCGTGTATTTCCGTTATACCACCGCTTCATTTGCTCTGCGCGGCATGCAATATGCAGGCACAAAATTTGCATTCTCCCATTATTACTCTTTTTTATTTACGCGAGGTACGGAATGGGACTTTTTACTCAGGCAGCGGAGTTGGAAAAAAACAACCGGGCTTTTGCGTTTATCCAGATTGTCGAAAGCCGGGGTTCAACACCCCGCCATAACGCCAGTATGCTGGTCGATGAGGACGGCAACAGCATGGGAACCATTGGCGGAGGTATGATGGAACAATTGGTACTGGAACAGGCTAAAGAAGCCTTGGCGCAAGGAGAGTCCCGCGTGTTCTGTGGGCGCATGGCGCGCCAGGGGGAAGGTGCGGTAGGTTCAGATTGCGGCGGGGCCATGAAGGTACATATCGCGGTGCAGCCGCGCCGGCCACAACTGGTGCTGCTCGGCGCGGGCCACGTTAACCGAGCCATCGCCGTGGTTGCCGCACCGCTGAACTTCGAAATTACGCTGGTTGATACCTGGCCGGAAAATCTGGGCCACCCTGACCTCCCCGCCGCCAGCCGCAAGCTGCTTGCAGAGAGTTTTACTGCCGGTATTCAACAGTTGACGCTGGACGAACATAGCTATGTCGTCATCGCCACTAACCACCAGGACAAAGAGGCGCTGGAGCGCACCATTGGCAGCCCAGTGCGCTATCTGGGGTTACTGGCCAGCCGACGCAAAATCCAAACCTTCCGAGCCGAACTGGAAAAAAACGGTGTTGATGCCGCTGCTATTGCTGCGCTGCGTTCCCCCATCGGACTGGATATCGGGGCAGAGACGCCGGAAGAGATCGCCATCAGCGTGCTGGCGGAGATCCTCCAGGTGAAAAACGGCGCCAGTGCGGCATCACTCCAATCCGATCTGGTAGCGGCAGTATCAGAATAGCCCGTCGATAGGCGGCGCGCTAAAGGGCTCACGCCGCAAAAAGCGCCCATGGCCAGCGCGGCCGATGAACGCGCCATCCCGCCAAACGATCTCGCCCCGGCTGAGGGTCATAACAGGCCAGCCGTGGCACGCCATTCCTTCATAGGGAGAGTAGTCGCCGTTATCGTGCATTTCCTCATGGCGAAGCGTGACGTGACGCGTGGGATCGAACAACACCAGATCGGCATCAGCACCGGGCATCAGGTTGCCTTTCTGCGGCCACAGACCAAACAGCTGCGCGGGGCGGGCACTGGTCAGCATGACAAACTGCTCCGGGCTGATGCGCCCAGCCATTACGCCGCTAGAGTAAAGCAGCGCCAGACGGTTTTCTACACCCGGCAGCCCATTGGGGCAACAGCTAAAATCCCCGCCGGAGAGCGCTTGGCGTTGGCGCAAAGAAAAATTGCAGTGATCGGTCGCCAACGTCGAGATACTGCCGTCAACCAACCCTTGCCACAACGCCGCTTGTTCCTCCTGCCGGCGCAACGGCGGGCTGAGAATGTACTTCAACCCGTCTGGCTCGCGGTAACGGCTGTCGTCCAGCAGCAAGTATTGCGGGCAGGTTTCAGCCCACACCGGCTGACCATTGCGCTGCGCCAGCCGGATATAATCCAGCCCCAGGCCATTAGATAGGTGAACGATATACAGCGGCGCGCTGTCTGCCAACGCCGCCAGGTTGATCATGCGCGCGATCGCCTCCGCCTCGCAAGCTACCGGTCGGCTCAAGGCATGATAATGGGGAGCGGTATTACCCTGCCGCAGAAAAGCATCGCGACGTAACCGAATCGCCGCATCATTCTCCGGATGCACCGTGGTTAACGCCCCAATCTGGCGCAGCCTTTGTAATACCTGTAATACCGCGGTGTCATCCAGTTTGTACTGGTAAGTCAGGTAGAGTTTGAAGCTGCTGATCCCCTCCTGCTCCACCATGGCGGCCATTTCATCCAGAATAGCGTCGTCTACATGCTGCACCACACCGTGGAAACTGTAATCGATAACCGCCTGGCCGTCGGCATAGGCATGATAACGCGCCAGTTGATGATGCAAATTACACCCTGCCGGGCCAAAGCCCATATGATCGACAATGGTGGTAGTGCCGCCGCACGCCGCTGCACGGGTACCGGTAAAAAAATCGTCGCAGCTGCGGCCGATCCCCACATCAATGTTGAAATGGGTATGCACATCGATGCCTCCAGGCATCACCTGATACCCGGAGGCATCAATCACCTCCATCTCCGGCGTGATGGTCATATTGTGGCCGCGCTGCGCGATCCGCCCACGTTCAATCAGCAAATCCTCATCATATTGCCCCTGATGATCAACCAACGTACCGCCCTTAAGTAAACGCTTCATAAGGCTCTCCAACTGCAACAGGGGATAATTAACGCATCTGCGGGATGCCTTCCCACACCACTTCCCGATAGTGCTGGCGATCGGTATCACCTTCAGAACTGACTATCAGCACGCAGGAAGCGGCATCCAGCCCCAGTTGAGCCATCAGAGCCTTGCGCCGGGGGCTGTGCAATATCGCCGCCAGCACCCCCATGCCGATCGCGCCTGACTCGCCGGAAACAATGCGTGCGTCCTGCCCTAATGGATTGCCCAGGACACGCATACCGAGCGCCGTCACGCTGTCTTCGCAGGAAATAAACTGGCGGGAACAGTCACGCAGGCGTGGCCAACCCAATGGGTTAGGTTCACCACAGGCCAGCCCCACCATCATGGTGTCCATAGCGCCGCCCACGGCAACGATCTCCCCTTGCTGTGCGGAACGAAACAAGCAATCGGCACGATCCGGCTCAACAATAACCGCGTGTAACGGCGCCGCACCGTAACTGTTGACCAGATAGTCCAACACCCCCGCCGCCATCGCGCCAACACCGGCCTGCAGGAAAACATGCGTCGGCGTTGGCCAATGATGCTCAGCTATCTGTTCTACCGCCTCCACCGCCAGCGTCGCATACCCTTGCATAATCCAGGCGGGGATCTTTTCGTAACCCGGCCAGGCGGTATCCTGTACCACCGTCCACCCATTTTCCTGTGCAGTTTGCATGGTCAGGCGCACGGTATCATCGTAATTCATGTCGGTGACGATGCATTCCGCCCCCAGCCGGGTGATGTGAGCCACCCGTTCGGCGGATGCCCCCTTCGGCATATAAACAACCGCCTGTTGCCCAAGCGCCTTGGCGGCCCAGGCTATCCCGCGGCCGTGGTTGCCGTCCGTGGTGGTGGCAAAGGTGATACGTTCCGGCAGCGCGCTACGGCCTTGCTCAAAGGTAAAATCCTCCAGCGCCAAGTGGTATTTTTCACATACGCAACGGGCAATGGCATAAGCGCCGCCGAGGATTTTGAACGCGTTCAGCCCGAAACGCTGAGATTCATCTTTCACCAACACACGTCCCACCCCCAGTTCAGCGGCAAACGCCGCCAGTGAGTACAGCGGCGTGGGGCAGTAGCCCGGCATCCGCTGATGAAAGGCGCGCGCTTGTTCCGCCTGCTCCCGGCTGAATAAGGCATTCCCTTGTGGGGTAAAGTGAGCGTTATCGGCAATTTGCATCCGTAGTGAAAATGTTGACATGTCGGCATCCTGATGACGTTGATGGAATTATTCATCTTCGATGGGTTCAATATCTGTGCCAATTTGTGGTTGCAGCAGAAACAGCAATGTCGAATAATCAAAAACAGGGGGAAAATGAGATATCACACCCCATTGCGTGGCCGCTCACGGCGTCGTTCCCCAGCATTTCCAGCATTGGCTGGCGCCATTCCCCCATCACGCCTCGTTGCGACAGGCGAAGAGATGATGCACATTCTCAAAATGAGAAACTGCCGCGCAGCGTTGTCCTTGACGGCAGATCCCGACTTCACCAGGTACAAGAGCGTAGCCTATGACGAGCCAGACCCTGTCTCTGATGCACATCCAGCCCACTATCCGGCATTTCACACAGATGCTCAGTCAGGTATTGCGGCTTGAAGTCGAAATCGTCGATAACCAGTTGCTACGCGTCGCGGGAAGTGGCCCATATCGTTCCCGCATCGGCCGTCAGTCGGATAATACCCGCCTATTGCAATACGTTATTGATAACAAGAAAGAGAAAGTGGTCATTCATTCGCAGCACGATCCTATCTGCCAAAGCTGCGGTCAATATGGCCACTGCGGCGAACTGGCCTTTCTCGGTCTGCCGGTGATGCATGAAGGCACCTGCTTAGGCGTAATCAGCCTAGCGGCGATCAACCCGGAACAGCAACAGCGGTTACAAGAAAACATCGCTGTTTTCTCCGATTATGTGCGGCATATTTCCTCGTTGTTGATGGCTAACCTGACGAAAAATCCCACGGCCAACGATGATATGGATGTTTTGTTCACCACGCTTATCAACAGCATGGATCAGGGCATTCTGGTGCTTGATGAGCATGGCATCATTACCTTTGCCAATCAGAATGCGCTGAGGCTGCTCAACACGCGTTGGGAGACGCTTGCCCAAACGCCGGTAACCATCCGCCCGTTAGTCGCCAGTAAAGACTTTGCCAACGGTAATGCCCAACACGTGATTTCCTTCGCGGCCCGGCAGGAAGTGGTGATCGGGCAGCACCATAATGGCAAAAACCGGCAGTTGTTTCTGTTTGCCTTCCATCAATCCGAACGCCCAGCGCCGGTCGAAGAGGCGGACAGCACCCCCCATATTGGCCAGTTTATTGGCAATGCGCCTGCGGTTCAGGCGTTAAAGCAGCTCATCGCCCGCTTTGCCGACAGCCCCTCTAGCATCATGATCACCGGGGAGAGCGGCAGCGGTAAAGAGGTACTGGCACGTGCCATCCATCAGATGGGACGGCGCAACGCGCATCCGTTTATTGCCATTAACTGTGCTGCGATCCCAGAACACCTGCTTGAGAGCGAACTGTTTGGCTATGTCAAAGGCGCATTCACCGGCGCCGCCCCCAACGGCAAGGCAGGGCTGATTCAGTCTGCACATCGTGGCACGCTCTTCCTTGATGAAATTGGCGATATGCCGCTGGCGTTGCAGGCCAAGCTACTGCGGGTTCTGGAAACGCGCGAGGTTATGCCGCTGGGGGCCAGTAAGCCGGTAGCGGTGGATATTCGGATCGTTTCCGCTACCCATCAAAATTTGGCGCAAGCGCTCAAAGACGGAACGTTCCGTGAAGATCTTTACTATCGTCTTAAGGTGATTCCAGTGGAGATCCCGCCATTGCGCGAACGCACTGCGGATATCGAACTGCTGGTGCACCATTTTCTCAACCTGCATACCCGGCGCATTGGCAGCACCTACCCTGGCGTTAGCCGGGAAGTCATGGCATTGCTGCGCCATTACCGCTGGCCGGGCAATGTGCGCGAATTGAGTAATCTGGTGGAGTACCTGGTGAATATCGTGCCCGACGGCGAGGTGATTGATCCCACGCTGCTGCCGCCGCACTTCCATAACACGGCGGCGGCAATGCGGCCGGCGGCTGAAACCGCCGCCAGTGACGCCTCGCGCGCCGCGCCCCCCAGCCTGAAGCAATTGGAGCACCAACGTATTGAAGAAGCATTGCGCCGTGGCATGAGCAAAACGCAACTGGCGCAAGAGCTGGATATCAGCGTTGCCACCCTATATCGAAAAATCAAAAAATACGAACTGCGCGATATTCACTAGCCTGCTCAGTCGGCTAACGCCGGCGGAGCAACCGCTGGTACTGCTCCGGCGTATCCATATCCCAATGGATCGCGCCATCGGCCACCGGCACCCGCCGCTGGCCGTGACGTGCGATAAGTACTTTCATCGACGTGTCGTTATCCGCTGCCAGTACCCGCCCGCGCATGGCGGGCGGCAACAGTACCGGGTGCCCCTTTCCTTGTGCGTATTCTGGGATCAGGCAGCGCGCATCGCGTTGTTGCCACAGCGTGCGGTACACCGCCCCGCTGACAGCGGGCATATCCCCCAACGCCAGAAAGAAATGTCCACCGCCAACGGCCTCTACGCCGCAGCGGATAGAAGAGAACATGCCTTCGGTAAAGCATTCATTATGGCGCAGCGTGATGCGCGAATTATCGCCATAGCGCCAGTTCAGCTCCGCGCCGCGAAAGCCAGTGACCAGCACCACGCGATCGCAGAAAGATAACGCCGCTGCTAGCGCGCCGTCGAGCACCGTTCCCTCGCCCCACGGCAGCATCATTTTCCACTGCCCCATGCGGCTGGAAAGCCCCGCCGCCAGCATCAGACAGACCTTTGGTTTCATCTTGCCCGCTCCAGCGCGCTCACTGGGCCAACACCGCTTTAATCGAGGTGATAATCGGCTGGTAACCCGTGCAGCGGCACAGGTTGCCTTCCAGCGCCTCGCGGATCTGTTCGTCATTCGGCAACGGGTTGGTATCCAAAAGCGCTTTGGCGCTAATCAATACGCCGGGGGTGCAGAAGCCACACTGCACGCCGCCGTAGCGAATGAAGGCATTTTGCAGTTTAAGCCCCACAGGATCCTGATGTAGCGCTTCCACCGTGGTGATATCAGCGCCATCGCACTGAGCCACCAACAGCAGACAAGAACACACCGCGCGGCCGTTCATGATGATCGAGCAGGCACCACACTCCCCGACGGAACACCCCTCCTTGGTGCCGGTCAAACGACGGACTTCGCGCAGATAATCCAGCAAACGGACATTGTCATCAACGCTGGCCTGCACCCGGATACCATTAATCTTCATTTCTACATCAATCATCTGTCACTCCTGTTCCGCCAGTTCCGCCATTACCTGCCGGAACATATCAAGATAAACCGGGATTTTATAAGGGGCGGACCAGCGGCCGCCGATAGCCTGCGTCATCATGGTTTCCAACACAGCGGCCGCATGCTCGATCACCGCTTTCGTCGGTGGGTTACCCAACAACGCGTCCTCTACCATCGTCAGCCTTTGCGGCTTGCCGAATACGGCGCCATCCACCAGGCGGCACAGTTCGATATGCTTTTGTACATCTAAGCGAAACAGCGCAGACAGGCTTTGGCGTGTGATATTCACGGCGATACGCCGCCCCAGTTGCAGATAAAACTGTTGCAGCACGCCCGTTGGCGGGGGCGGTAAGATAATGCGGGTTAACAATTCCCCCGTACGTAACGCTGTACGGTAACCACCAGTAATAAACGATTCGAGCGGCACGCGACGGCTGCCACTGACGGTACGCAGCTCAACTTCAGCACCATAGATGATGAGCGGCGGCACAGAGTCCGCGCAGGGCGCAGCATTAATGATGTTTCCCCCCACAGTGGCCCGGTTACGCAGTTGCAAAGATCCTATCGTGCGACACGCGGTGACCAGCAGCGGGTAGTCACGAACCAAACGCGCGTTGGCCACCAAATCGGTGAAACACATGCCGGCGCCAATGCTGAAAGTATCGTTTTCCTCGTGAATACCGCGTAATTCGTTCAACCCAGCGATATTCACCAGGCGTACCGGGGTTGTTTTCAAGCGAGCCTGCACCAGCACATCGGTACCTCCCGCCAATGCCTGTACGCCCTCTTGAGCCAACAGTACCAATGCCTGTTCCAAATTGGCGGGCTGGCTGACCGTCAGCGTGTTCAGGCGCTGCACCTGTTTACGCTCACCTTCATGCGCTTGCACTTCGCTCTGCCGCGCCGGTTTTTTCAGGTTGTAACTCAGCCGTACCTGTTCCAGCGTCAGCGGTAGCGTGCGATTCCAACGGCCAATGGCAAAACTCACCGCATTGTTCAGCGCTGCACCGCCCAGTTCCAGCACCGGCTCGCCAATCACCTTGGCGCCGTAGGGACCGGCTTTGTCGTGGTTTTCCACCGCAATCACCGTAATATTCGGTATGTCACGAATCGTCGGCAGCAGGTAGGTATCAAAATTCTCTGATTTAACCTCCCCATTTTCGATATTGAAATCTTCCAGCATGCCGTAGCCGATCATGCCCTGCACCACGCCGCCATACACCTGCCCTTCAAAACCGACGCGGTTAACGACCTTGCCCACATCATGCACCGCCGTGATATCCAGCAGAGTGATCTTGCCGGTACGGGTATCGACAGCCACATCCGCCACCTGACAACCGTATACCCAGGTGAAATAAGGGCTGCCGCATCCCTTTTCCTCATCCCAGTGAATGGAGGGTGCCACATGCCAGCCGTAGGCGGAGAGATTAGCGCCGGTGGCTCTGGTGAGCGTAACCACCTGACAAAAATCCATACTGCGGCTCAGGTCAACGCGGTTGAATACTTTACCCTCTCGCCACATTAGCTCATCAATCCCGCTCGCCCCCAACTGCGTTGCAACGGCGTCAGCCATGCGCCGTTTGATCTTACCGGCCGCGTTGAGCACGGCCTGCCCGCCCATTAGCGTACCGCGTGACGCCACAGTGGAACCGCCATCGGCGATCATCGCCGTGGCCGGATCGGTAAACATGATCCATGAGAGCGGCAAACCAAAGGCTTCTGCCGCAATCATCGACATCGCCGTTTGCAGCCCTTGACCATTCTCCGATACCGCTGTGGAGATATTGACGCTGCCATCCGCATTGACCTGAATCAGCGCTGACGAGGCATCTAATCCCTCGGCGCCCAGTGAACATCCCCGGTGGCTTAATGCCAGACCGATGCCGTATTTAATCGGCCCCCCCTGCGCATTCAACTGCTGGTAGCGTTCGCGCTTGGCCATAAACCCGACGCTGTTAGCTGCTTTCATCAGAACTTCTTCGGCAGATACCCGGTGTTCGCTGAATACCTGTCCTGCCATACTGGTATCCCCCTGCTGCAGGATATTGCGCTGGCGCAGCTCCAACGGCGACAGTCCGAGCGCGGCGGCCACTTCATCCATCAACGATTCGTTAGCCAGAATGACCTGTGGCGCCCCGAAACCACGGAACGCCGAGGTGTAGTTGTTATTGGTATACACGCCCGTCACATCCACACGTACATTTGGAATGCGGTACGGCCCCGCCGCCTGTACAGAACTACGCCAGGTGACAAACGGCGTTTGCCCGGCATAGCTACCGCCGTCCGCCAGCACGTCAATCTTGATCGCCTGAATATGTGCGTCGTCATCCAGACCAATTTTATATTTCATCTTGTAGGGATGGCGCTTGTAGCTCTCCCGCATCGATTGTTCGCGGTTGTAGGTAAATTTAACCGGCCGGCCCGTCAAGTGACATAGCAGCGCCGCGCGGCACGCCAGATGATCGATAATATCGTCTTTGCCGCCAAAGGAGCCCCCGACGACAGCTCGTTTGACGTTAACGCGCGCTTGCGGCAGAGCAAGATATTTCGCCACGAAGCCGCGCACGCGATGGGCATTCTGTACCGAACCCGATAGCGTCATGATCTGTTCGTTATCATCGAACCAGGCAATGATCGATTCCGGTTCAATGTAGGCATGCTCCTGATACCCCACCTCATATTCCCGCTCAAAAATATGGCTGGAAGCAGCGAAACCCGCCGCAACATCGCCTTTGATCGTATGGTGGTGATTGATCACGTTGCTGGCGCTGCCGGGATGGATCAGCCGGGCTCCCGGCTTCAGCGCATCATCCACGCAGGTGATGGGTTCATACGGCGTATAACGCACATGAATCTTATCCGCCGCCAGACAGGCTGACTCATAGCTTTCAGCGGCAATCACGGCAATGACATCGCCACGAAAAGCGATGTTCTCGTTCACCAGTGGCGGATAGTCGGCCATCACCACACCAATGTGACTCTCACCGAGAACATCACGCCAAGTGGCGATCTTCACCACGCCAGGTACCTGTAATGCCGCACTAAGATCAACCGCCTCCACCCGCCCCGCGGCGATATCTGCATAGCGGCACACGCCGTACAACATGCCTTTCAGGACGATATCATCACCGTATACTGCGCTGCCTTTGACCTTGGCCAAGCCATCCACGCGCGGCACTTCATGGCCAACCACTTGCATTTTCATCACGCCTTTCTCTTCTGCCATGACTAACCTCATTTGCAACGTGGGTTGCCATCTGCCAGAAGCGCTTCACCCTTGAGCATGGTAATAGGGCCGTACGCATTGGGCTGGCGATGCAAGTCGAAATTAAACGTGGTGCGTTTATAGATCTGGCAGAAATCGAGATCGCAGTGTGCGATCGCCACCTCATCGCCTTTGGTGACGCAACTGGCCACCACCTCGCCAGAAGGCGCAATAATGCAACTGCCGCCGATATGCTCCACGCCCTCTTCCGTGCCGGCTTTGGCCACGCCGACAACCCAGGTGCCGTTCTGATAAGCGCCTGCCTGCATGGAAAGCTGATTATGAAACAGCGACAGGTCATCATGCTCCGGCGCAGGGGCGTTGTGCACCGGGGTGTTATAGCCGATCAACACCATTTCCACGCCCTGTAGCCCCATAACGCGGTAGGTTTCGCACCAGCGGCGATCATTACAAATCGCCATGCCAAACCGGCCGTCAAAGGCGTCAAATACCGGAAACTCACTGCCCGGCGTGAAATAACGTTTCTCCAGATGCTGAAACTCACGCCAAGGTTCATATTCACGGTGCCCCGGCAGGTGTACTTTGTGGTATTTGCCGACGATGTCACCGTTTTTAGCCACCAGAATCGAGGTGTTAAAACGTCGTTTTTTGCCCTGTTCCACGCTCAGTTCGGCGTAGCCCAGACAAAAACCCACCTGTAATTCACGCGCCAGATCGAACAGCGGCTGCGTCTCGTTTCCCGGCATGGCCGTTTCGCACCAACCGTCCAACTGCGCTTCATCTTCGATATACCAGCGTGGGAAAAAGGTGGTGAGCGCCAGCTCAGGATAAACAATCAGGTCTGCTCCCAGTTGGTGAGCTTCCCGCATCAGGCTCATCAACCGCGCCACCACGGCGGCACGGGAATCCTTTTTATTGACCGGCCCTAACTGGCCAATAGCAACATTGACATAACGCGCCATGTGTATTTTCTCCTCTAAATGCATTCGGTATCAGGCACGGTCGGCGCGCTGTATCACCACGCCTAGCAGAACGTTCGCACCCGCGATCAAATCCTGCGGTGCCGTAAACTCCTGAATGTTGTGGCTTAGCCCCGCCCGGCTTGGCACAAAGATCATCCCTGCCGGGCAGATAGCCGCCATGATTTGCGCATCATGCCCAGCGCCGCTCGGCATGCGGCGGGACGGTAAACCGCGTTCGCGCACCTGTTCCGCAATCAGCGCTACCATGTCCGGTGCAAACCGGGTCGGTTCGAAACGAGCCAGCGTTTTGCGTGACAGCGCTACCCCTTCCTCTTCTGCCGCCTGTGCGGCAAAGGCCCATAGGTCCTGTTCTGCCTGGCGCAGTACCTGCGCATCGGTATTGCGTAAATCCACCGTCAAGGTCACGATTTCGGGGATTACGTTGACCAGATTAGGGTGGAACACCGCGTGCCCGACGGTTACCACCTGATCGCCGCCCAGTTCTTGCGCCAATTGACGGGCGAAAACGCCAATGCGCGCAGCTACATACCCGGCATCTCGGCGCAAACGCATCGGCGTGGTGCCCGCATGATTGGAAACACCTTGCAATTGGAATTCGGTCCAAGAGATGCCTTGCACACCCTCCACCACCCCAATGGTAAGCCCTTCTTCATCCAGCACCGGTCCTTGCTCGATGTGTAGTTCGACATAGCTGTCCACACGGTTGTTACCGACCGGAGCCGGGCCGTCATAGCCGATTTTCCGTAGCGCTTCGCCCACGGTAACGCCGTCGATACCGCGCGATTCCAACGCGGCTTCCAGTGACAGCCCGCCCTGATACACCTGGCTGCCCATCATGTCCGGTTGAAAACGTGAACCTTCTTCGTTGGTAAAAAAGGCGACGGCAAGGGGCCGACGCAGGCGCAACCCCGCATCTTTCAACGTGGCAATCACCTCTAGTCCAGACAGCACACCGTAGTTGCCGTCATAAAGTCCGCCCGTCGCCACGGTATCAATATGCGAGCCCATCATCACCGGCGGTGCATCGGTTAAGCCGGCGTAGATGCCAACGGTATTGCCAATAGCATCTATCGTGATATCCAGCCCCAACGCCTGCATGCGCGCAACGGCCCAATCCCGTCCCTGCCTGTCTTCATCGCTGAGCGCCAGACGGCACACGCCACCCTGTGGCAACGCCCCAATCGCGCCCAGTTCATATAGCGACGCCATCAGGCGTTCGCCATTAATGTGTAAATCGCTCGTCATAGCATATCTGTCCTCATTTTGGCTGGGCCGTATCAGCGATGCGCCCAGTGCGTCATCCGTTTTTCAACAAAGGCGAAGATCTCGTACATCACCACGCCCATCGCACCGATCACGATCAAACCGGCGAACACCAACGCCATATTCATGTTGGAACTTGCAGACATCATCAGATAGCCAATGCCCAGGTTGGAGGCCACCGTTTCTGAAATGACCGAGCCAACAAACGCCAGCGTGATCGCCACTTTCAATGAGGCAAAGAAGTAAGGCAGCGAACGGGGCAACCCGACCTTTTTCAGAATGTCGATACGCGAAGCGCCCAGTGAACGCAGCACGTCCTCCATCTCCGGCTCCACGGTGGCAAGCCCGGTGGCCACATTGACCACTACCGGAAAAAAGGAAATGAGGAAGGCGGTGGCAATAGCCGGCACGGTGCCAATGCCGAACCACACCACCAGCACCGGGACAAAAGCCACTTTAGGGATAGAATTAAACCCCACCAGCAGCGGGTATACGGATTTATACACCAGCGTCGAGGCGCCCACGGCCACCCCCAACACCAGGCCGAAGGCAACCGCCAGCACAAAGCCCACCAGCGTGGTATAAAGCGTCTGTAATGAATGGGCGGCTATAGGGCGCCAGTCAGCTATCAATGAACGACCTACATCGCTCAATGAGGGAAACAGGTAGCTGGGAACATTAAGCCCCACCACCACGACCTGCCAGACAACCCCGAGCAGGACCAACAAAGCCCAGGGGGCAATCTTGATTAACGTATGGCGAGATATCACGATTGGCTCTCCATTTATGCATGATGCTGGGAAGAAATGTGTTCACGCAGTTCGAGCACATAGCGAGAAAAGGCATCGGTGTAGGCCACCTGAAGATCGCGTGGACGTGGTATCTCGATCTCCCGGCGCGCAATAATCCGCCCTGGACGCGCACTCATCACGTACACGGTATCGGCCAGAAATACGGCTTCACGCAGATCGTGTGTGACCAGCACCACGGTGAAAGGCGCTTCCTGCCACAGATCTCGGACCATGCACCACAGCTCCTCACGGGTGAATGCATCCAGCGCGCCGAACGGTTCATCCAACATCAGCAAACGCGGTTTATGGATCAGCGCGCGACAAATAGAGGCACGCTGTTGCATGCCGCCGGACAGTTCCCACGGGAATTTGTCTTCATACCCCTCTAGCCCAACGCGTTTGAGCAACGCACGTGCTTGCTCTTCATACTCGCGCCCTTTTTTACGCCGCGTAGAGCGGTAGGGCTCCACGATCTCCATTGGCAGCATGACGTTTTGCAGCGTAGTGCGCCACGGCAGTAAGTTAGAAGCCTGAAACGCCATTCCGACGCATTTCTGCGGCCCCGACACTTCACGCTTATTGACGAAAACGTAGCCCTTGCTTGGCGCGATCAGCCCCGAGGTCAACTTCATGAACGTCGATTTACCACAGCCGGAAGGGCCGACCAGCGCCACGAATTCATTTTCATTGATACTGAAATTAATATCCTTTATGGCCAGCTGTTCGCTGTTGTAAGCCAGGCTGACATTCTCGAATTTAACGAAGCTCATTTATCACCACCTGAAATCATGCTGCCTTGAAGAAATTACCGCACTGCGCGATCTGCCGGCGCCGGTAACAACGCGCTGGTGAACAACACGTCAGCCTTAGGCGTCTCTTTCAAATCGAAGGCGGCAACCACATCGGCGATGGCTTTGTTCAAACGTTGGGCGTCCACATCGCCCAAGCCGTTTTTCCTGGTCTCCGGCGTCACAACAAGTTGGCCAAACGCCAGCTCCAGGCGGCGGGTTTCCAGCGGCAGGTCAATCAATGAATCCTGCTGTTTGACAAATTTGGCTGCGCTGATGGGATCGGCGAGCGTTTCTTGCACGGCTTTATTAAAGGCACGCAAGAAGGCCTTGATGGTATCCGGGTGTTTTTCCAACATCTCTTTGCTGGCAATAATGGTGTTGCCGTACAGATCGACGCCATATTGCGCATACGGGAAGACAACCAGATCGTCCGCCTTGACCCCGCGCGCTTCCAGATTCAGCAAATTGGTAAAATAGAAACCGGAAATGGCATCGACGTTTTTACGCACCAGCAGGTTGGCGGTAACGGTAGGATCCGCGGATTGCCAGGTGACCGCATCCTTGTTTAGCCCCACTTTTCTTGCGAAAGCCGGCCAGGCTTTGCGCGCCGCATCGAATACAGGGGCAGCGATCGTTTTGCCCTGCAAATCTGCCGGCGTTTTCACCCCAGAACTTTTCAGCAGGAACACGGCGGCCGGAGTGACGTTATACAACATGTAAACACCTTTGATCCCAGTGCCGGGATGCAGAGATTCCTGTTCGATCAATGCGTTAAAATCAGCAAATGCCATGTCATAGGCACCCGTTGCCACACGGGTCACCGCCCCGGCGGAACCGTTGCCCGAGTCAATCTGTACGTCCAGCCCTTCCTGAGCGAAATAGCCCTTGGCCTTGGCCATTAAAAATGGGGCCGATGGGCCTTCAAAACGCCAATCGAGCGAAAATTTCACCTTGACGGGATCTGCCGCATAGGCCTGTGTGGCTAATACGGATAGAGACAGTAGCGCCGAACAACCCAATTTGTGCATTTTTGCGAATGTGGATGTCAACATCACGAATGTCCTCGATTTAGAAAGTCAATGTGTAACAGGATTAACCACGGTTTTTGTCGTCCGCCGATGAGCGCGGAGCAAGCTGATACAGGTCGCCAATCTGCTGATGAATATCCTCCATGCGTTGCATGCGTTGGCTTGCCTTCTCGGAACAACAGGCCGCCAGCTCGTTGCCGATAAAATTGACCATGCTGATGGCGGCTGTGTAGGAATCAAAAATATCGCTGTATTTTGCGGCGCAGGGGATGACCACATCAGCCAGCGCGCAGACGTCAGAAACAAGGGTGTTGCTGAGCACCACAATGCGCGCCTGATAATTTTTCGCCACCCGCACCAGGTGTGGGAGCAACTGGATCTGGCGAGGGAAATCCACGACGAACAGCACGTCCGTCGCGCGGATATCGGCCAGCACATCGGCAAATTTTGCAGCGGGATCGTTCACCAGTTGCACGTCATTCAATACGTGCGAAAACAGCGATTGAGCGTAGAAAGCAGGCGCATAGCTATTGCGAAAGCCCAGAACCCAAACGCGCCGCGCATCACGCAACAATTGCACCGCTCGTTCCAGCTCTTCTGACAGGCTATCGCGCTGCATGCCCGCCAGATTTTCGCGTTCCCGCTCAATATGAACATCAAGCCGTTCGTGTATCGTCATCGGGTGTGGCGTGCGCTGTTCCAGATTGGTGAGCGGCGAATAGCCCATCGGTTCAATACCACGGCACTTCATACGAAATTGGTTGAAATCCTGAAAACCAAGGCGCCGAAATACGCGTGCAGCCGTGGATTTGGAAACACTAGCCAACTGTGCCAACTCCGTCGCGCTGTAACTCGCCAGCTGATACTGATGCGCAAGAATGACATCCACCAACTTCTTCTCCGCCGGCGATAAAGCGCCGTAGTTCAGGCGGATGGCGGTTTGTAACTCACTTAATACACTTGTGTGTTCTTCTGGTGTGGATAGCGCGTTATTCATCATGCCCTCTGTCTACGTGATACTTAGCGTTGCGTGGTGCAATCTGTGCCACGAAATGGCACAAGTGTTTTATTAATTAATAATCAAAGAAACACCTGTACCAACATTAAGCAAAGCGTGGGCCAAACCCATACTGACAAAAAGGATTTTTTTATTAACTTGATAAATAATGCTTTTATTCTTTTACGCGAAAGGAAAAATACGCATGGCGAAGCGGAAAGGAAGACAACAAAACAATTATGGTGCAAATTCCGCGCGCAGCGCACCACAATGAAGCTCAAGGAGCAGCGAGGAAACCACACTAAACCAAGCCATTTTACTGATTCCTGGCTAACGGCAACGTTTATCTGCGGGGATGAAGCGCCATGTCGCCGGAGGTTGATCGCTGAGATCTGTCTGGCCACACGGCGGCAAGTTGAAAGGCGCACCGGTGCTGCTGAGCCCGAATATATTCAAACTAATATTATCAGGCCGCACACTCAGCAGGGCAGTGAACATGAGGAACAGCATGGAAACCGCACAAAAATGGGCCACGTCACGATTCGGCCCATTTATTGTTGACTGAAAACCACGTCCTGTGGGTATGGGCATCAGTGGACTTTGGCTCTGCCTTATTATTTTTGGATTTAAATCTAACAGTACGGGTGAAACCTCTTTTAGGTCTCTGAGTACATTCCCATGGGGCACGATAAAATTCGCCTTCATAGAAAGCGAATTTTTACGTTATTTCGCAACGGCTTCAGCCATTACTGGGGGTTTTTTATCATCGAGCTTAAACATAAACAACAAACCGAAAGTGATCAGATGGAAAATCGCAGGCACGCCCGCAATCAGCCACAGGATAGCCTGCATTGAATCTTCGGATACCGCCTGGCCGGCCTGATAGCCACTGGCCGACAACACCAGGCCGACCATCCCACCGGCCAGCGCCAGCCCGACTTTCATCGAAAAAAGCGTACCGGCGGCGATCACGCCGGACATTTTAACCCCGGTTTTCGCCTCGCAGTAATCCGCGCAATCCGAGGGCAATGCCCAGATGACGATAGAGCCCATTTCAGCCATCAACACGGAAACCACCAACAGCACGCAGGCCAGCTCTGTTTGTTGCGGATTGACAAAAAAGAGACACAGTGCTGCGATACCGCCACCGATATGAGCAAATTTTAACGTGCCTAATTTCGACAGCGTTCCGCGTTTGATCAATTGAATCGCGATCATCGGTGCAATAATGCCGGCAATCGCCGTTGTGGATAACAAGCCAGACACAAAAACATCGCCGCGCCCCAGAAAATATTTAACAAAATAAATGGTGACGCTGCCTTTAATGACAAAAGCAATTGAGCTCGTTACCTGAGTCAGGAAATAAACCACCACCGGTTTGGTTTTCAGCATAATGCCGATTTGCCTGATAAACGACATTTTCGCTTCAGAGAGCGCGTACTGATAGCGCTCTTTGGTGCCCCAAAAACATAACAGCATAAACACCGTCGCCAGCACGGCAATGAAACTCATTGCCACCATATAGGCCCGCGCCTCATTGGTTTTGCCGTACCAGGCAACAAACATCGGCACAATGGTGGAACAAATTAAAAAAGCCATTTTCGCCAGCGGAAAACGCCAGGAATTGGCGCTTAGGCGCTCCATCGGATCGGCGGTTAATGTCGTCAACAGCGCGACATATGGCACAACCGTTGAGGCATACATCAGAATTAAAAAAAGGTATGTCAGCGTCGCGTAAATCAGTTTTCCCGTCGGCGAGAAATCCGGCGCCAGAAACACTAACAAGCAGGAGACACCATAAGGAACCGCCAGATATAAAAGGAATGGCCGATAAGAGCCATGCCTGGTTCGGGTTCTGTCGGCAATGTTGCCGATGAAAGGATCAAAAAAGGCGTCCACCAAGCGTGCAACGATAAACAATATCCCCATAGCCGCTGCGGAAATGCCCAGAACATCCGTATAAAAATACGGTAAAAACATCATCGTCATACCAAGAAAAATATTGGCCGAAGAGTCACCAAGGCCGTAGCAAACCTTTTCTTTAATCGTCAATTTTGATTGTGCATCCATAGCTTACTCACTCCAGAATAAATATTCAACCATGAATTAAGATTCCATGAAGTTTAATCCCATATATTTTTAATTGGCAAGTAGAGAAATGTCACACTGTTAGCGTCATCACAACCCATCCTGAAATAATTAATAAAAACAAAATAAAATCAATAATATAAATAAAATATCATTTATTTAAACCGTTTTTAATCATTATTTATTTACGTAACCCGTAATAGTTAGTTGAATAAAGTGAGTATATTTTTTTGTGATCGAATGCGCAAAAAATGACCTTTCCTGTGGAATGCTATCCTTTGCATCTTTATTATTAAAAATAAATAATCACAACAGAATATATATTCATAAATAAAAGGTGAGTCTATGCATAAGAAAGTCAGCCAATGGCAACGGTTTGAAAGACAATTTTCAATAAACGCCGCCCCAAGCCATTTTACTGATTCCTGGCTAACGGCAACGTTTATCTGTGAGGATGAAGCACACACGGTATATGGCTTCTACAACGATAACGGTGAATTTATCCTGCGCTTTATGCCAGACAAGGCGGGCGACTGGCATTACACACTGTCATCCAACCTGCCGGCTCTGAATGGTCAACAAGGTGAATTTACCTGCGTGGTCGATCCGCAGGAAAAAGGCCCGGTCAGGCGCGATGGCGACTGGCATTTTCATCGTGCCGACGGAACGCCTTGGTATCCCTTCGGCACCACTGCCTATGTCTGGAATTACCAGAGCGAGGCCGTGCAGGCGGAAACTTACGCGTCTCTCGCCGCCAGCCCGTTCAACAAAATCCGCATGTGCGTGTTTCCCAAACATTATCGCTACAACCTAGCCGAACCCAAGCATTTCCCCTTTCCAGGCAATATCGAAATAGGTTTCGACTATTCTCGCTTTGACGTCGATTTTTTCGCAGAGCTGGAAAAACAAATCGCGACGCTGGCGGAAATGGAAATTGAGGTCGATCTCATCATCTTCCATCCCTATGACCGTTGGGGCTTCAGCGCCATGCCGCCGGAGGTTGATCGCCGATATCTGCGTTATCTGGTCGCACGGTTGGCATCGTTTAAAAATATCTGGTGGTCGCTGGCTAACGAATTCGATCTGTTACATGACAAAACCATGGCGTTTTGGGATGAAGCCATTGCCCAAATCCGTCGCGAAGATCCTTCCAATCACCTGATATCCATTCATAACTGGCATAACCCACCGATTCATTATCGTTCCAACGCGCACTGGTACGATCATCACAATCCGGCTTTAACCCACGCCAGTATCCAACACCATGACATGCATTTTGTCCCCGAATGGCGAGAAACGTTTAAGAAACCGATCGTGATTGATGAATGTTGTTATGAGGGCAACGTCGATCTTGGCTGGGGGAATATTACTGCGCAAAAAATGGTCGCTCAATTCTGGCACGGCGTATGTCTGGGCGGCTATGTCACTCACGGCGAAACCTTTCTTAGCGATGATGACATCATCTGGTGGTCACACGGCGGCAAGCTGAAAGGCGAAAGCGTGGCACGTATTGCTTTTTTGCGGCAAATTCTCGAAGAAGGGCAGGCCAAACGTTTAGCGCCGCAGCCATGGGACTGCCATTGGGATAGCTCAATGGGCATCAGCGATGGCAACTGGGGGTTGTTCTATTTTGGCGAATATTGCCCAGGCTATAAAATGATGACTATGCTAGCAGAAAACACGCAGTGGAAAGCCGACATCATCGATACCTGGGCGATGACCATCACCCCAGTGCCCGGCGTGCTCCAACACGGCGATAAGTTGGATTTGCCCGGCAAACCCTGGATAGCCCTGCGCCTGCAGCGCGTTTAGTGTATCCGGCAGCCCGGTAATCCCCTCATTACCGGGCTGCCAGCTACCGGGCTGCCAGCCGCTAGGCGCTTCATTGGCCCACGGGCAACGGCAAAGGGCATATAGACAAACACACCGCAACGCCAGCGCGCTTATAAAGAACAATCATTTTAAAAAGATAAAAATCATTCTTTGATCAGTGAACGGGCCGTTGGATAATCGGTTATCAAAACATCGATATAATCGCCCTGGAGCGCGCCGCGAATCGCGTTGCTTTTTTCCACGCCCCCGGCTAATGCAATCACATGTTGGCAACTGTGAATTTGCGCCAGCTCCATACCGATAACCGGATCTTCATCAGCGCTTAATACCGGTTTGCCGCTGGCATCGTAGTAATGTAAACAGATATCCCCTACCGCACCGCGTTCGGCCAGCAGTTGGAGCATCTCTTCGTTGTAGTAGTTACCGGAGTTTTTCAATAACTGCGAGGGTTCCAGCACCCCAATACCGACAATCGCCACATCCACTTGCGCGAATTTGTCCACCACGGCCGCCACATCCGGGCTATTAACCAGCCGGGTTCGTTCATCAACGGAATGTTCAATACTTTGCGAGGGCAGTAACCATGCCGGGCAAGCGAGATGCGCCGCCAGTTGCTGGGTGAGGATCGTTGCCTGAACGTTGCCGTTTGGCCCAACGCCGCCTAAAAGCTGAATAACCCCCGCCGCATGAATGTTCTGCGGGTGCATTTCATCCACCATGCAGCGAATCGTACCGCTCCAGGAGGAGATCCCAACCAGATCTTCCGGGCGTAAACGTGTTTCAACATAATGCGCAGCTGCGCTGCCAATGGCACGCTTGATTTGCTCACTGCCGGCATTATCCCCCACGTCCACAACGACCGCCTGGCGAATCCCAAAGCGTTGTTCAATGGCCTTTTCCAGCTCGACAAATATATTGGTCGGTTGTACGACGGTGATTTTCACCAGCCCTTCTTTCTGGCAACGCGTCAACGCTCTTGAGACAAAAGATTGCGACAGGTGCAGTAATGAAGCTATCTCCGACTGTTTTTTGTTCTCGCTGTAGTAAAGTGTGGCGATCTTCACCAGCAAACGCTGTTCATCCTGTTTCGACATGGCATTCCCCTTGGATTCTTGTTTGTTATTTTTATTCATCGCTGAATAGATAACAAGCGCGTATCCCTTCCACCTCTTTATTCAAATGTGATCGTTTTCTCCTTTTTTAGAAAATTGCCGGTACAAGTCGTGGACAAACCCGGCAACAGAGCCTATCTTATCTCTATGAATAATAAATCAGTAGTGAATATATATTCAGAGCGATACGCAATCACCTGTTCTGTCAGCGTGTTAGCAATATCAGAACAGCCGAGGCTCTTTTTTCACCCTGATTGAATATTTATTCATAATGGCATTTACATTCAAGAGGTGTTCTATGAATCCGTTTTCGCTCTCCATCGCGGCGTTAGAAAAGAAAGCACGATCGATCCGCCGCCGTATCATTGTGTTAAACGCTGAAAGCCCTGCCGGTGGGCACACTGGCGCAGACCTGTCGCAGGTTGAACTGCTTACTGCGCTCTATTTCCGCATCCTTAACTGCTCGCCGCAACTGCAAAACAGTGAAGAGCGGGATATTTACATCCAGTCCAAAGGGCATGCCGTGGGCGGTTATTATTGCGTTCTGGCAGAAGCGGGATTTATCCCAACAGATTGGCTCGCCACTTATCAGCATGCCGACTCGCACTTGCCGGGGCACCCGGTGCGCCACAAAACGCCGGGCATTGAATTAAATACCGGCGCATTGGGCCACGGGCTGCCCGTTGCAGTTGGTATCGCGCTGGCGGCCAAACGCGATAACAGCCAGCGCCGTGTCTTCGTCGTGACCGGCGATGGCGAACTGGCGGAAGGCAGCAACTGGGAAGCCGCGCTGGTCGCCGCCCATTATCAGTTGGATAACCTCATCATTATTAATGATAAAAATAACCTTCAGTTGGCAGGCCCAACCAAAGACATTATGAATACCGATCCGCTAGATGAAAAATGGCGCGCTTTTGGTATGGAAGTCACTGAATGTAAAGGGAATGATATGGCCGACGTGGTCAATACGCTGGAAGGTCTGCAACCCAATGGCAAGCCACACGTCATTATCGCGCATACCACCAAGGGCGCAGGCGTTTCCTTTATACAAGGGCGCCCCGAATGGCACCACCGCGTACCAAAAGGCGAAGAGATTGAACTGGCGCTGGAGGAACTGAAAGATGAGTAATAACGCACATCTCGCCGATGTCATGGTGAATGCATTTATTGATGCCGTTGAGCGCGGCGTGGATCTGGTGCCGGTAGTGGCCGATTCAACATCAACCGCCAAAATATCGCCGTTTATCAAGCAATATCCAGAGCGCCTGGTTAACGTCGGCATTGCCGAACAAGCGTTGGTCGGCACCGCCGCGGGGCTGGCGCTGGGCGGTAAAGTTGCCGTCACCTGTAATGCCGCGCCCTTTTTAATCTCCCGCGCCAACGAACAAATTAAAGTTGATGTCTGCTACAACAACACCAACGTAAAACTGTTTGGCCTCAACGCTGGCGCCAGCTACGGGCCACTGGCCAGCACGCACCACAGTATTGATGATATTTCCGTCATGCGCGGCTTTGGCAACATTGAAATATACGCGCCGTCCAGCCCGCTGGAATGCCGGCAGATTATCGATTACGCGCTGGCGCACGTTGGCCCGGTATATATCCGTCTTGATGGGAAAGCGCTGCCTGAACTGCACGATGAAAACTACCAGTTTACGCCAGGCCAGATTGACGTCCTGCGCCAGGGCCACGATGTCGCATTGGTCGCCATGGGCTCAACCGTGCACGAAATCGTCACCGCGGCGGCACAACTGGCGGAGCACGGTATTGAAGCCACGGTGATCAATGTGCCTTCCCTTCGCCCATGCAATACCGCGCAACTGCTGGAAATCCTCAAACCGCATCAGGCCGTGGTCAGCGTAGAAGAGCATAACATTAACGGCGGCGTCGGCAGCCTGGTAGCAGAAGTTCTTGCCGAGGCGGGTTGCGCAATTCCATTACGCCGCCTGGGCATTGCGAACGGCGGGTATGCCATCGCCGGCGATCGTGCGACAACGCGCGCCCATCATGAAATAGATGCCGCCGGCATCGTGAAAAATGCCACCGCCCTGCTTCAGGCGCAGGCAAAAAAATAACAAGATTACCCGATGACGATAGGTTCAGGTTTTGACCTCCAGCGAGCATCTTGGCCTGCCGAGCAAGGCACCGTTGACAGGGCAATCATCCAAGGGCGGATTGAGGCGAGACAAACAGGGATGTTTGTCGTAACCGGGTCTCCGGCCCTGACAATTATACACAATCGCCACTGAATATATATTCATTAAAAACATCAAGGGCGACAGCCAGCGAAGCTGACTGACATTAACAATTCAAATATGATTTGGAGAAAACCTATGTCAGCTGTAAAAAATATTATTATTGCCCTTGATGAGGGAACCACAAACGCCAAAGCCGTGGCCCTGGACGGCGAAGGTAACGTCTTGTGTAAATTCTCGCAGGCATTATCGATCCAAACCCCACGCGAAGGATGGATAGAGCAATCAGGAGAGATGCTGATCGCGGCATCAACGAAAGTCATTGCCCAGGCGATTGATTTTGTCGGTTCAGAAAGAGTGGCCGCACTGGCCATCAGCAACCAGCGTGAAACGGCCATTGGCTGGTATCGCGGCAATGGCAAGCCGCTAAACGCGGCAATAACCTGGCAATGTTCCAGAACCTCAGAGTATTGCGAGAGCATTCGTAAAGATCAGCTCGAAAAAAATATAAAATCCGCCACCGGCCTCCCCGTCGCCCCGCTATTTTCAGGTTCCAAGATGCGCTGGCTACTGGATTCGATACCGAATGGTTACTCGCTTGCCGCAAAAGGCGAAATTTGCCTTGGTACCATTGATGCCTGGCTACTCTGGAACTTGACCGGAGGGAAATCTTTTTACTGCGATTATTCTAACGCCTCAAGAACCCAGCTACTGAATATTCATACCGGTAAATGGGATCCTGAAATGCTCTCCATTTTTCAGATCCCGGAAGCTGCATTACCTGAAGTAAAACCCTCCAGCAGCCATTTTGGCGTTACCAAAGGATTAAGCGGCATTCCTGACAATATCCCCGTGCTTGCGATGATCGGCGATTCTCATGCCGCTTTATTTGGCCATGCCTTAGGGGAACTCGGTTGTGTTAAAGCCACCTATGGCACCGGTTCCTCTGTCATGGCGCCGGTTAAATCCGCTCAGTGTGATATTGATTCGCTTGCAACCACTATCGCCTGGCATGATGGCAATGAAATCGTCTATGGCCTTGAAGGCAATATCCCACATACTGGCGATGCCGTGGCATGGATGGCAGACAGCACGGGGTTAAGCGAACTCCCCGCCGATGAATTATCACACGAATTAAGCACGTTGCCGGCTTCCGTCGAATCGACGATGGGGGTCTATTTCGTTCCCGCGCTCACGGGCCTTGGGGCACCCTGGTGGGACGAGAACGCTAGGGGGTTAATTTGCGGCTTAAGCCGGGGGATAAAACGGGCGCATCTGATTCGCGCTGCACTGGAATCCATCACCTACCAAATTGCCGATGTCGTCATCGCGATGCGTCAGCATTCAGATTTTACCCTGAATGCACTGATGGTTGATGGCGGACCAACAAAAAATGACTGGTTAATGCAATACCAGGCAGATCTGCTCGGCTGCCCGGTAATGCGCAGCGATATTGCTGAACTTTCTGCCATTGGCGCCGCACTGTTGGCCAGAAAAGCCCTTGATGGTTCAACGTCTGACGAGCTTCGCCCTTTACTTTCTCAACATACTCAGTTTCGTCCGAATATGGAACGCCATGGGCGTTTACAAAAGCGCTGGTGTGAATGGCAGAACGCCGTGGAACGCACACTCTGGAAATCAGTATTAAATAAATAACACACAAAGGACATAAACATGATAGCTATAGCAGGATTCCCCGGAATACTCAGCGCCGCCCACACCTCATTATGCTGACCAATCAGCTGTGGCGCCGTCGCATAAATTCGGTTTGAGGTTGTATGAGCGTCGGAAGCGACGGTAATGGCATAACCTTGGCTGGCGCCGACTTTTATTGTCGTATCTAAACAATAATCCGTCGCGCAGCCGCAGATTACGAAGTTATTGGTGCCCAGTTGGCTAAGTATACATCTGTCAGTTTCGTGTTCCAGAAGGCATCACACGCCGTTTTATTAACATAAATCGCCCCATTCGGCTGTTCAAGCTCCGGCAAAATTTGCCATAACTCGCTGCCTTCGACCATTTCGCCTTCAATATGTTGAATAAATATCGTCCGACCCGCCGCTGCTATCAGCTGATTGATCAAATTAGCTTTACCTTCCCGGTCATGGCGCGGCGTAGCGAATACGCCGTTTTGCATATCAACAACGATCATAGCTTCATTTTATACGCTTTCCCATCGGTTACACCCAAACAGAGAATCTATTTTATCCCCTTCCTACTTCAAGTTGCAGGTGTGTTCCACGTAGGGCATTTGTTTGCCAGGATACTGCCTAAAGCGGACCAGGCTCTACGCAATGCCGTGCAATTACTGAATGACGCATTCCCCGCTGAATCATAGATGAAACGTCAATATTTCAAACAGCCGGAAGCGGCAACGCCGCAGGATATTAGCGCCGCCTTAGCGGGTATTTTTGCGGTGCTGATAGCGTCTCTTTCTGCATTGAACAACAAGCTGGTCGACATTCTGTCGACCAGCTAAATTTTTAGCTACCTGGCGCTGGCAACCTGCAAAATTCATCGGTAAAACACCCCATCGTGAGCCCGCAGAATGAACGCCACCACCCTATTATTCCTTTTCGGGCAGATGCGCATCTGCTGCGACAAATCACTCACCGTTCGGGAGAAGACTCACATTATACAATGATAAATCAGTGCCTCGTATGGCCGTAACTCCAATTTCTGAACAAGCAATTCTTGAGAACCTGCGTAGTTTGATAACAGCAGTTTTGCACTGTGTGTTAACAAATGTTCAGGTAATATATAATTCACCTTATTCTCAGAGAAAGAGCAGATAACAACCAGCATCTCTTTCCCCAACACCCTGATATAGCCGTAAACATCAGAATCCGTATCATTTATTAATTCATACCTGCCATCCACGACAACAGGATACTTTTTCCTGATCTTTATTAATTCCTTATAATGATAAAAAACAGAGTTTTCATCATTCAAAGCATCCTTGACATTGATAAACGCATTATCAGGAGAAAAATTTATCCAGGGTTCCCCGGTCGTAAAGCCCGATTTTTCAGTCGCATCCCAAGGCATGGGGACGCGGGCATTGTCTCGTGATTTTAAATAAATTGCCTTTTTTATATAATCATCATCAAGACCGGCATTTTTAAACGTTTCGTAAACAGATAATGTCTCAATGTCCTTATATTTTTCTATAGCGTCTATAGGAACATTACGCATTGCCAGCTCTTCCCCCTGGTAAATATAGGGAGTCCCTTTCATCATATGTAATAATGTCGCTAGCATCTTGGCCGACGCTGTTCTGAACTGCCCATCATTCCCAAATCGGGTTACCGCACGGGGCTGATCATGATTACTCCAGTACAATGAATTCCAACCAGCATCAAGCTTTTGTTGCCATTCAGTCATTGTGGCTCTGAGATCGCTCATTTTGAAACGAACATCAGAAAATTTGCCATATTTACCATAGTCCAGATGCATGTGGTCAAACTGGAAAATCATATTGAGCTCTTTACGCTCTGGTAAAGTGTATAATAACGCTTGTGTACTGTTTGTGTTAGGCGTCTCGCCAACAGTTATACAACGGTACTGACTCAATACTTCATGGTGCATTTCCTGTAGAAATTCATGGACACGTGGGCCATTGGACGCACCGGTGTAGTATGACTTACTATAGATGGCATCGCTGGGTGCATCAGGATAATCGGGCCTTTTACTGATTAGACTGATTACGTCCATCCGGAAGCCGTCAATACCCATATCCAGCCAGTACTTCATTATCCTGTAGACTTCTTTTCTTACTGCCGGATTTTCCCAGTTTAAGTCTGGTTGTTCTTTAGCAAAAAGATGCAGGTAATATTGATTCCGCTCGGGTACATACTCCCAAGCGGAACCGCCAAAAGTCGCACCCCAATTGGTGGGGGGAGAACCCTCTTCTGCAGGGTCCTTCCATATATAAAAATCTGCGTACGGATTAGATTTGCTTTTTCTGGATTCCTGAAACCAATAATGCTGGTCACTGGTGTGATTGACTACCAGGTCCATGATGATTTTTATATTCAGGTCATGTGCAGCTTTTAGTAATTGCTTAAAAGTAGCCAACGAGCCAAAAATTGGATTGATATTATAATAATCAGAAATATCATAGCCATTATCAATGAGAGGTGACTCATAGATAGGGTTAAGCCAAATAACATCGGCACCTAATTCACTGATATAAGGTAACTTTTCAACCACCCCCGCTAAATCACCGATGCCATCACCATTTGAGTCTTTGAAGCTTTGAGGATATACCTGATATACAACGCATTGTTTCCACCAGCGCTCACTCATCATTCATCCCCTTCATCATTAGCAGGTGCTGTAGCGACAAAATCATTCACATAAATAAGTTGCTCCCTGGCCTCATTAACGGCCTCTCTGATTGCATCCCGGTCAATAAACCCCTCATTAAGGTCAAACAAAATTGACATAATAACCGGTAAGTTAACCCCGGTAATGATATGCAAGTTATCGTTGTTAAGATACCGGGCAAATGCTTGATTAACAGAGCCTCCTAACATATCTGTAAAGACAATGACTTCATCTTCCTGAAAGTTAACGTCCGCAAGTACAGATAAGATCTCTTCATCAATAGGCTTATTTGTTAAATACGCGGAAATAGCGATAATATCCGCAGTATCTGGCAGCACGTATTTTACCGTATCTTTCATGCCTTCAGCCAGCCGATGATGTGTGGCAATGATTATTTTCCTCATTTTCATCTTCTCTTTAAACTTTCAAAATGCCAAAATATGAGAGCAGTAACGCCACTCCAATCACAAGAAATATAATGTTCATTATGCTGATTTTTTTAGATGATATTAGTTTAAATACAACTAATGTTAATGCCGCTGGGATAAGCGATGGCATAATCTTATCTAAGATTTCAGACTGAATCGGTAATGATATTTCTCCGGAAGTAAAGGTTAGCCCCACGTTAACTTTCACAACGGCTGGAATTAAGGCCCCAACGACCGTCAACCCCATTATTGATGCCGCTTCGGTAAATATAGTCAGCTTATTCCCTAAGGCGGTCACGAGCTTCAACCCGGAGCTATATCCGATATGAAATAGTTTGAAGCGGAACACAAGAAATATCATGTTGAGACAAAGCCAGATCACCGCACCAACCGGGCTGCCTTCCAGCCCCATATATGCAGCAATAGACCCCATAATCGTAGGGTACAAAACCCAAATGAGCGTATCGCCCACACCAGCCAGAGGCCCCATCATGCCGGTTTTAAAAGCCTGGACGGCATTTAAAGACGACCGCCCATCCTTTTCTTCCATAGCTAAACTTGCACCGAGTAAAAGGTTAGCCATCCAGGTGGTAGTGTTAAAGTATTTAAAATGATTATTCAGTGATGCAATATAATCTTCATCATTACGATGAATTTTTCTTAGTGCCTTTTGTAAACCATACACAACAGCAGGACCTTGCTGTGTCTGATAGTTGAATATATTGCACGCCATAAACATATATCTTAACGCAGCTTTGTTAATATCTTTTTTTGTTAAGACAATTTCTTTTCTTTCAGCACTTTCTGAATCTGAATTGCATTGACTATTCATCAAAGTCATCGCCTCCCTCTGCCGGAGTTGTCTTTAGATTAGCTGACTGTTGATCGGGTTCAGCCATTTTTTGAGTAAAGTAATAATATGCAAATGCAAAACCAAGTACCGAAATACCCAGTATCGGTAACTTCAGATACGCTGAGACAACAAACCCAATCAGCAGCATACTTAAATACTTTTTCACAGGCATTACCTGAAGAAGTAGCGCGATACCTACAACAGGCAATAGATTGCCTGCTATCGACAACCCATCAGTAAACCATTGGGGAACGATTGATAAAATCATTGTGACGATCGTGTCACCAAAAATAACGCATAATGCAGCCGGGATGGCAGTAGATAATCCGAAGATTAACGGCCCTATCCAGAGTATCATATTCATTTTACGATATTTTTTATTGTTGGCAGCTTTTTGGGCAGCATTTGCTACGTAGGTATTCAGCAACTTTGCCAGTACATCCAGTTGGATCCCCAACATACCCACGGGCACGCCTACCGCTAAAGCGATGGCCTTTGCTTCATCAATGTTGCTTGTGGATTTCATCGCCACATAAATGCCAACCAGCGTTGCCAGGCCCCAGTTTGGAACAGACGAACCGCCTATATTCGCCACACCCAACGACATCAATTGAAAAGTACCGCCAATCATCATGGCAGTTGTCATATCTCCCAGTATTAGGCCTGAAAAGAAAGAAACCATTATTGGGAACCAAGTGCTCAGGCATAACCCTTGTTGGTCGATAACAATCCAGAAAGCTAAAGCCACTATTAATACGGCCTGTATGATGTCCATTTACTCACCTTTGCTATTTAATATAGGCTTCTAATGGTTCTTCTGCATCATTTGGCACAAAATGAAAAGTTACCGGTATGCCAAGTGAAGATAACTTCTTCAAATCTTCGACTTCTTTAGGACTGACGGAAACCATTTTCTTCAATGTGGTTTTACCCTCGCCATCAAATATAATACCTATATTAATTTTAGGAATTTTTACACCACCCTCAACCAGTCGCAATAATGTTTCAGGCGTGTTCACAATAAGAAATACGTTATGCCCATCATATTTCCCGCTTTTAAAATTATTTATCGCGGTGGTTGTGTCTATAATTGACATATTGGTACCCACCGGTTTACTCATCCGCATAACTTCTTTTTGCGTTTCATCCTGGCTGATTTCATCATCTACGACCATCAACCTTTTTGCTTTTGTAAAACCAGTCCATTGCGTCACAACGATGCCGTGAATCAAACGCTGATCAATTCTTGCCAGAACAACACTCATAATTTCCCCTTAGTAATCAATCTGTTTTCTTGTATTTATGCAAACTGATGCAATATTAATGCAACCGCTTGCATTGGATAATAATAGCTATCCAACCTTGGTAAAGTGAATTGTTTAAGGAATGTGATTTTACTCACATAAATGGTGGGTAGTTGATGCGTTTCAGTGTGGTAGAGACAAACAGGGTGTTTGGAGTGCGCTTTCGTATGTTATTGTTTTTATATGGTTATATGCTAACTTTACTTTTTTAATAAGTTTGTTAAGCTTGATCGTTTAACCCATTGTTGTTGAGCTGGATATCTTTTTAGGGGAACGATTTAAATGGCAATCACGATTAAGGATGTCGCGCTCAAGGCCGGTGTAGCCACATCGACAGTATCCAGAGTGATCAACGATAGCGCCAATATCTCAGAAAAAACGAAAGAAAGAGTTAACAGGATTATGCAGGATTTGGGTTACACCCCTAATTCAACGGCGCGAAGCTTAGGAAAAGGGAAAGCAAATACCATTGCGATAATCTTGCCACCGTTAAAATCAAGAGAAGAAATGAGTATCCCTTTCTTTCTCGAGTTTATTGAATCAGTAAATACCGAGGCCCAGAAATTTGGGCTATCAGTGGCTTTGGCCGTGTCAAAAAATTTTGATGAGCTGTTATTGAATGTAAAAAGGATGCATGATCAGAAACAGGTTGACGGTTTTATTCTATTTTATTCAAATATAGAGGATCCTGTCATTGAGTATTTGCACAAAAATAAATTCAATTTCACGTTGACAGGTATGCCATGTAAAAATGAAGATAGCATTACCTATGTGGATAATGATAACCAGTTATTAGGCAAGCATGCGACAGATTACCTCATAAAAAATGGTCATAAAAAGATCCTTTTCATCACAAACAGAATAAAAGAAAATGTTCATTTTGAACGATATTTTGGTTATCAAAAAGCCTTGCTGATGCAAGATCTTATCCCTTTTGATGCAATTGACATTGAAAAACCCCAAGATTTAGAAAACATTGGCAGTATTCTAAAGGAAACCAAAGCTACTGCTGTAGTTATTATTGAAGATCTCCTTGCGTTTAAAGTCATCAAACATCTGGAATATATTGGTTACGCTGTCCCACAGAATATATCCGTCATTAGTTTTAACAATACAATATTCTCTACATTATCTCATCCATACATTACAACTATAGATATAAATGTTGATTTATTGGCAAAATATAGTTTGAAACATCTTGTGGAACAGATAAACGGAAAGAAATCTCATGGAATGAAATTCGTTGTGCCCCACCGGATTGTAGAAAATGAATCTGTTGCAAAATTATCAGATAATAAACAAGAAAAATAACCAGAACGTTAATGTTATTTCTTGTGCACTTTTAGCGCACGGGAATACGCCCGCTGGGCGATGCAGCAACCGGCAAAAGCATTTACAACAAAACCTGCCATCAGGCCAGAAAATGCAGCGATTCCAGCGTCTGTTGCAACGCATCTCGCTCTTTGCCGCTCAATGTTTGTAGCGGAAACGGCAGACACGGCATCGGTACAATCCTCAGGATCTCCGCCACTGTAGCGATCACCCGCAGGCTACCGTGGCGGCGATAATATGCCCACAATGTGCCAACGCCACATCCAACTGATGCGTTTCACTCTCATCCTTGCGTAATGCCGCTTCTGTCAGGCGCAAGGCGTAGTGCGGGAAAAGACCCCGAGCACGGAGTACCAAACATCGCAGCCAGCAATTAACCCTGCCGCAGAGTGGGCATCGCCGCTGATCCCGATAGTGACACCGTCAGAAACGCCCGCTTTTAGCCTTCTGACGCGTTCCGTGGCCGCATCGCGATCGGCCGGGAGGCTGCCGAGCTTAATCGAGCCGATAGCGTTGAGCCTGGATAGCGCAATCAGCAGCTCATCCGTAAATTCAAACCGGGTCGTCGCCACGTTGTCATAGATACAAAGTGGAACGGACAGTTCGCGACTCACACGCTCATACAGCGAGAAGACTTCGTCACGGGTCAACGGTTGATAGGAAACCGGGGCCAGAAGCACACCGCTCACGCCGGCCTTCTGGGCATCCTCCGCCAGCCTTAGCACCTCTTCCGCGCTGACACTGCCAATGCTGGTTATCACCGGGATCCCCGCTGCCGCGCTGACCGCCTGTTGCGTCGTATGAAATCGTTGCTCGCGCGTCAGATAGGCATAGCTGCCCGTTGAGCCGAGCGCCCCGATGGAATCCACCCCGGCACCGGCCAGATTTTCGATCAGCGCAAGAAACGATTTTTCATTAACCTCACCACCGACCAACGGTGTGAGCGGAAAAGCACTAAGACCTTTAAACATCGTTGATTCCTGTAAAAGTAGCGAGAATGCGCGCCATTGTACGGCACGGTAAAGATCGGTGAGCTAACGCGCAAAGTTGCGCGATCCGATCACGCACAGAATAACGCCGAGCGTGATGGCCAGCATCAGGGGGCTGACGGTTTCGTGCAATAATGTGGCGGACAATGCAAGCCCGAAGAACGGCTGCAGCAGTTGTAATTGGCCTACGGCGGCGATACCACCGGCGGCAAGCCCTTTGTACCAGAAGATGAAACCGATCAGCATGCTGAAGAGAGACACATAGCCCAACGCAAGCCATGCGGAAGTACCGATGGCGCTGAAAGACGCAGGCAGCGTAATAAACACGGCTATCAGCATAAATGGCAGCGAAATAATCAGCGCCCAACTGATGACCTGCCAACCGCCTAACTGGCGGGTCAGTTTGGCACCTTCGGCATAACCCAGACCACAGGCGATAACCGCTGCGAGCATCAACAGCTCCCCCGTCAGTGAGACCGAGGCACTTTGCGAAAGTGCGAATCCCACCACCAGAAGGCTGCCGAGCACAGAAAACAGCCAGAAAGCGGCACGCGGACGTTCTCCGCCGCGAAGCACACCAAAGATCGCCGTCGTGAGCGGCAACAATCCCAGAAAGACAATGGAGTGTGCAGCGGTGATATGCTGCAACGCCATCGCCGTCAGCAGTGGAAATCCAATGATCACGCCCAGTGAGACAATCAGCAGTGGGCCAATCTGCGCCGGATACGGGCGCTTCTCGCGAAAACCAAAGATCAGCATGACCGCAAAAACGCCAGCGATAGCGGCCCGCAGGAAAGTCAGAAAGAAGGGATCCATATCAAGTACGGCAATACGGGTTGCCGGCAGCGAACCGCTAAAAATCAGCACGCCCAGTAAGCCATTAAGCCAACCGGATAGCGCTCCCGGCACTGTTTTATCTACCACTGAATTAACCACGCTTACCTCACTGTATCTGTATGCATGAAGATTTGAGCTATCAACGGGCCGATGTTAATCTGCTCAATCTAATACAATCAAATTATTGTCATGGATACATTTCATGAAGGCACGCTATAAAGCCATCGTCGATAACTACGCGCAGGCCATCCGCTCTGGGCAGATTCCGGCAGGCACCCGGCTGCCCACCCACCGGCGGCTGGCGTGCGAAGCGCACATATCGCTGGCGACAGCGACCCGCGTCTATGCCGAGTTAGAAGCCATGGGGCTAGTCAGCGGCGAAACCGGGCGAGGAACGTTTGTCCGGGAAATTTCGTTGCCAATGGGGCACGGTGTGGATCAACACGCCGTAGCGACCGACGTATTGGATTTGAACTTCAACTACCCCTCTCTGCCCGGCCAGGGGGAATTGCTGCGCGATGCTCTCCGGCAAGTCTCGACCGTGGGCGATATTGAATCACATCTGCGCTATCAGCCTCATGCCGGGCGGCAGGCGGAACGGGAGATTATCGCCCGTCATTTTGCCGGCAATGGCTTTGTGCCAAAGGCCGAAAATGTACTGATCGTCAATGGTGCCCAGCATGGGCTTGCCATCACTGTGATGGGGCTTCTCAAGCCCGGCGATGTGGTGGCGGTTGATGCACTGACTTATCCCGGTTTTAAAGCGCTTGCAGCGCTCTATCATCTTGAGCTGATTGCCATCCCATACAACACCGAAGGCCCGGATTTGGGTGCGCTCCGCCAACTTTGTCTAAAACGCCATGTTCGTGCGCTTTACACCATGCCCACGCTGCACAATCCACTGGGCTGGGTGCTCAATCACGGGCAGCGGAAGGAACTGGCAAACATTGCCCGCCAGCATGACCTGCTCATCATAGAAGATGCTGCGTATGCGTATTTAATCGGGCGCCCACCACCCCCCGTGGCTTTTTATGCGCCGGAAAGAACCGTCTATGTCACCGGTTTTTCGAAAAATATCGCCACTGGATTACGTGTGGGTAGCGTGATCTGCCCAAATCAATATCGGCCGGCGCTTGAGCGGGCAATAAGGGCAACCACCTGGAATACGCCTTCCCTCATGACGGCCCTGGTCTGCGGTTGGATCCAGGATGGCACCGTGGCGCGGTTTGAAACGCTCAAAAGGCGCGACGCTCACCGGCGCCAGGTTGTGGCGAGAGAAAGCCTCGGCGCACTCCCCTGTATCGCCCACCCGGTTTCGTATTTTCTTTGGCTCCCGCTCGCGGAAGACAGCAGAGCCGACCGCGTGGTTCGGAAATTAATGAACAGCCACATTTCAGTCTCGACCGCCGAGCCCTTCACTACCGCCGCGAACGTGCCGCAGGCGATACGGATTGCGCTGGGATCCGTCTCCATCGACAACCTGCGCACGGCGCTTTTGCAGGTCAGACAGGCCATTGAGTTTGAGCAATACCGCTGATGCCGATGCGCCGTCACCGGCCGCGTACACAGGCGACACCGTAAAAAATCAATCGCCCACCTAGGGAGCGGCTCAGCAGGCGCTAATCAACGCGCCGGCCCAGTTGGCATAGCTGCCAGCGGCGGCCGTCGCTACTCAGCTCACTGATACTCAGCGGATGAATATCAAGCCGTGCGAGCGCCTGAACCGGCGCGCCGAGCAAACCGACCGCTATGGCGCGGATCACGGCGGCGGGAACCACCGCGCAGTGCCGGCCGCCGGCATTCATCCGCTGCGCCAGCCACCTGTCGCAGCGCGCGATCAACTGCCCGGCCGACTCGCCGCCCGGCGGCGCGCCCCCCTCCAACCAGGCCGCAAAATGGTGGCTATCCTCGGCCATCACCTGCATCAACGGCAACCCCGCCCAGGCACCGTAATCACAGTCCCTTAGGGCTTCGTCTACGTTGGCGTGCAACCCTAGCGCCTGGGCGGTTTGCCGGGCGGCCAACTGGGGCGCACACCACACCACCTGATACGCCGCCTGCGGCAGATGCTGTATCTGCGGCGGCACCTGCGCCGCCAGCGGTTCATCCAGGGGAAACCGCGAACGCCTGGCCGCGGCGGTTTCCCCCTGGCATATCAGGGTCAGTAATGTCGGCATCGCTTCAACCATGCCCGAAAGACATGCGCTGCCGGCATGCTGGCAGCATGTTTTCGGCGAGCGCGCCAAACATCACACCGATCCCCGCCCACAGCACAAAATTAATGCCTATAGAGGACAGACGGAAGCGCCAGAGCAAATCGGCTGAAAACGCCTTCGGCACATCATTTATCGCCGGCAACAGCGCGCAAGCCGCCAGCAACAAGATAACGCCGAGCAGGCAAGCCGACAGCGCCGCATTCCAACCACCAAGGCGCGGAAGCAAGCGCCGGGCGCACCACGCAGAAACGGCAATAATGCCGACGGACACCAGCAGCATGATGAAGTAGAGCGCCGTGCGATAACCAATAGTGTCGGGGTTCCCGACCGCCGGCGGATTAGGCGGATACTTAATCCCCGGCATCACGCTCAACGCCAGAAAGCCCCCCAGGGCTAACAGCAACGCCAGCGTGCGTGGGCCAAATGGCCCAACGCGCTGATAGCTGAACGCCCAGATCAGCGCCAGCCCGCCGCCCAGCGCCGCGCCCATCAGCATCATCCCCGCCAGTAACCCCACCCCGGATTGCGTCTGGCGGCTGAACGCTTCTCCATCGCCTTCACTATCGTCGCCATGGCTATGGCCATGGGCATGTGCATCACCGCCATGCGCGTCACCGCCATGGGCATGCCCACCGCCATGCTCTTCAAACGCGATAGCGCGCTCCACCTGCGGTTCCGCAAAATGATGGGCAAAAACAAAGGTGATGGCGCCGGCCACAATGCCAGCTATCATCCCCCTGAATAACAATTTTCCAATCATGACGCACTCCTCAGTGGCACGGGAAACCCAGTAAATGGCGCGCATCGTGGAAAAACTCATGCACCTGCGTACCGGAAAACATCGATGTCGCCCCTTGTTCCGCGCCAACGAAATAAATCGCCAGCAACACCAGCAACGTGGCGAAAAGCGCCCAAGGCGCCAGTTCAGCGACAGGGATCGGCTCATACTGCACATCAGATACCATCGTCATATTACTCATCTTATTTCCCCTTGATGTTTGTGTATAAAACAGCCTGTTTCCCGGGGTACACAGGATTACCGGGATTATTGAAGGCAAAAAAAAACCCCTAAGCTCTTATGAGCTACAGGGGCATCTTTGCCATGTTCATGTCTTTATTTCGTGCTGTTACTGCCGCCAGAATGCATACACCAATCAACAGGGAAGCTTCTGCCAACGCTGTTACAAAGCAATAACAATGCCATGATTAACCCGTTTAGAATTAACCATGAAAAAACAAAATGTTAACCAATGCGCATTCATTATTAACAAGATAACGCATCGCGGAACACTGCCGGCAAGCGCGTTTTTAGTGCAACCGATTCCCTCTGATGGAGCATAAATGGTGCGCAGGGTGAAAACAGCAGTAAAGCTGGCCGGTACCCCTGTCGCCTGCGGCGGCGATAATTTACTATAAGTACAGCGTCAGTTTCCCTGAAACCGGCTTAAATTCGCCATCAACAACCCTCATTGCAACAGGGTTTACAAGGAGTTTATCCATGAGCATCGATCAAGTATTGCGCACCCGCTACGCCAGCAAACTTTACGATGAAACGAAAACGCTCACTGCGGAGCAGGAACAACAGCTTTTTGATTTATTGCGCTATAGCCCGTCATCGGTGAATTCGCAGCCCTGGCATTTCTTCGCTCTGGTATCCAGCGAAGCAAAAGAGAAAATTTTGCCTGCCGTCACCGAAGCGAACCACAACAAGATCAAAAAATCCGCTATGGTGGTGGTTTTCACTACCCATACGGAAATAACCGAAGCGCATCTGAAAAACCTTCTGGCACAAGAGAAACAAGATGGGCGTTTTGCCAGTGAAGAACAGGAACAAAATCAGGATAAAGGCCGCCGCTATTTTGTAAACCGTAACAGTAATACCCCAGAGCAACAGCGTGACTGGATGGCTCGCCAGGCATATATTTCCCTGGGCTTCCTGCTGCTGGGTGCGGCAAGCATGGGGCTGGATGCGACGCCGATCGAAGGATTTTTCGCCGATAAACTGGACTCGGCGCTGGGGCTAGAAGAAAAACAGTTGACCAGCGTGGTGCTTGCCGCGGTGGGTTACCATGACGGCAATGATTTTAATGCAAAATTACCAAAATCACGCCTTCCACAAGAGCAGGTGATTACGCGCCTGTAATCGCCCCTCTTTAATATAACAAAGCCGCAGCAACGGCGCTGCGGCCGGAACGGTTATTCACATTTACTCCAGCCAAGGGTAAATTATCGCCGATAAAATGTAATTTTTCATCTCATCATTGCGCTTTTCATCAATACATGAAACAAACCATGTATTTTAAAACTAAAAAAACAAAATAGGATAGAGCAACAAGTGTAATATTCCTATTACACAGAAGCATACCGTTACTTAATTATTTCGATTTTTTTACACTTAAATTTTTATATTCTCTTCACCTTATAAAGCGCATCTATTAAAAACCAATAAAAACAATATATTAAACATTTCTTCTTGTGCTTCGCACAATCAGGCCAGCGCCTTCACATTGCCCTCATTATTTTATAATTTCATTATAATACAATCAGTTATATACAATGACCGCATAAGCTTTCTATCTTGACCCCATCCAAGCTGAGATATATCTTGATTTTTCCTGGCTAACGCCGTTTCCCTCACAGAGGAAAACAGAAAAAAGCCCAAACAAATCATTATGTAAGAAAGCCCACAAAAGCAATCGAGAGAAAAAATGCGTAATGAAGATATCATCCCAAACGCCAAAAACTGTGCAACAAATCCAAGTTGGTGGGGAAGAGTATTGATGAAACTTAATCAGAGATGTCTTCTTTAACCCAACTATTTTTAAAACGTCATCCGGGGAGTCATGCTCTTCGGATATTACTTATTGAGATAAACACGCCGTTATTGGAAGCACTGCACACCGGAAATAATTCGCCACTATTAATTTGGATCCCTGCTATGGAATTACGCATTTTATGTATGTTGACCCTGTTCGGATTAGCCGGCTGCCATGACGCCTCCACGCCGGAAAAAACCGCACCGCCGCAGGTTGGCGTGGTTACGTTAAAAGCGCAACCCTTCACCTATTCCAGCGATCTTACCGGCCGCACCACCGCAACCTTGACGTCGAGCGTGCTGCCGCAGGTCGGCGGCATTATTCAACGCCGTCTGTTTAAAGAAGGCGATGAGGTCAAAGCCGGGCAAGCGCTGTACCAGATTGATCCTTCAAGCTATCAGGCTGCCTATGATCAGGCCGCCGCCGCGCTGCAAAGCGCCAAGGCACTGGTGATTGCCGACTGCCAAAAGGCCAAACGCTATGCAATCCTGGTGAAAGAGCAAGGCGTATCCAAACAGGATGCCGATGACGCCGCCGCCACCTGCGGCGAAGACAAAGCCAGCGTGGCGGAAAAAGCCGCAGCGCTTGAAGCCGATAGAATCAACCTTAACTGGACACGCGTAACCGCGCCTATCTCCGGGCATATCGGTATCTCCACCGTCACGCCGGGCGCGCTGGTCACCGCCGACCAGACCACCGCGTTAACCACCATCACCGCACTCGACAGCATGTACGTTGATCTCACCCGCTCCAGTGTGGATCTGCTGCAACTGCGTAAACGCGCGCTCGCCACCAACAGCGACACGCTTGACGTCACGCTGACGCTGGAAGACGGCTCGGTGTACCCGGAAAAAGGCAAACTTGAGTTAACCGAGGTATCGGTTGATGAATCAACGGGTTCCGTCACCCTGCGCGCCATCTTCCCTAACCCACAGCACATTTTGCTGCCGGGCATGTTCGTTCATGCCAGCGTGGATGAAGGGGTGATCGAAAACGCGGTGCTGGCGCCGCAGCAAAGCATCATTCGCGATCCGAAAGGCAATGCCACGGCGTTCGTCGTGGATGCCAGCAACAAAGTGGTATTGCGTAACGTAGTCACCGCGACCAATGCCGGCGACAACTATCTGATCACCAATGGGCTGCAGGCCGGCGATCGCGTGATCGTTGAAGGCACCGGCAAAGTCAACGCGGGCGACACCGTCAAACCGGTTGAAGTGCAGGTCAGCGCCGCAGCGGCAACGCCCGCGGCTAAACCGGCAGCAACAGAAGGAGCGGCCTGATGTTTTCACGCTTCTTTGTCCGGCGCCCGGTATTTGCCTGGGTTATCGCGCTGCTGATTATGATGGCCGGGATTATTGCCATCCGTTCGATGGCCGTGGCGCAGTATCCGGAGGTTGCGCCGCCTTCGGTAAGAATCAAAGCAACCTATGCCGGCGCCTCTGCCGAAACCATAGAAAACAGCGTCACCCAGGTGATCGAACAACAGCTAACAGGCCTGGATAATCTGCTCTATTTTACCTCCACCAGCAGCTCCGCCGGCACGGTGCAGATCACGGTCAGCTTTAAACTGGGCACCAACCCGGATACCGCGCAGGTTCAGGTGCAAGATAAGCTGCAACAAGCGGAATCGCGCCTGCCGACCGAAGTGCAGGAAGCCGGGATAACGGTGACCAAGTCCCAGTCCGACTTCCTGATGATCATGGCACTGTACGACAAGACCAATAAGGCGACCAGTAACGACATTGCCGACTGGCTGGTCAGTAATATGCAAGATCCGCTGGCGCGCGTGCCGGGTGTCGGTAGCCTTAACGTGTTCGGCAACGAATACGCGATGCGTATCTGGCTGAACCCCACCAAGCTGGCCGCTTATGCGCTGATGCCCTCAGACGTTGAAACCGCCATCGAATCGCAAAACATCCAACTGTCCGCCGGCAGCATCGGCACGGCGCCCGCCTCCCCCACCCAACAGATTACCGCCACGGTGCAGGCGCAATCACGCCTGCAAACGCCGGAGCAGTTCCGCAATATTATCGTGAAAAGCGAGGCCAACGGCTCCGTGGTGCGTATCGGCGACGTTGCGCGCGTAGAGATGGGCAGCCAGGACTATATTGCCACGTCACGCCTCAACGGCCACCCGGCCGCAGGGGTGGCGGTGATGATGTCCGCCGGCGCTAACGCGTTGGACACGGCCAAGGCAGTGAAGGCCACCGTCGAAAAATACCGCAGCAGTATGCCAGCGGGTTATGACGTGGCCTATCCGAAAGACAGCACCGAATTTATCAAGCTGTCGGTGCAGGACGTGGTGGAAACGCTGTTGATCGCGATCGCGCTGGTGATCGCCGTGATGTACCTGTTCCTGCAAAACGTGCGCGCTACGCTGATCCCTGCCCTGGCGGTGCCGGTTGTGCTGCTGGGCACCTTCGGCGTGCTGTCGGCGTTTGGCTATACCATTAATACCCTGACGCTCTTTGCCATGGTATTGGCCATCGGGCTATTGGTCGATGACGCAATCGTGGTGGTGGAAAACGTCGAGCGAATCATGCGCGAGGAGGGATTAAAGGCCCGCGCCGCGACGGAAAAATCGATGGGGGAAATCTCCGGCGCGCTGGTGGCGATCGCCGTGGTGCTCTCCGCGGTATTTCTGCCGATGGCGTTTTTTGGTGGTTCCACCGGCGTGATTTACCGCCAGTTCTCGGTGACGCTGATTTCCGCCATGGCGCTTTCGGTGGTGGTGGCCTTAACGCTGACGCCGGCGCTGTGTGGGGCGCTGCTGCGCCATAGCACCCCACACAAACGCGGTTTCTTCGGCGGGTTCAACCGCTTCTATGCCAACACCGAGCACCGCTACAAGCACGGCGTGCTGAAGGGGCTGCGCCGCCCCGCCATGATGATGATGGTTTATGCCGCACTAGCCACCGCCATGGGCGTATTGATGATGCATATGCCCACCAGTTTCCTGCCCAACGAAGATCAGGGCCAGGTGATGGTGCAGTTCACCCTGCCGGCAGGCTCGTCGGTTAACCGCACCAATTTGGTGAACAGCGAGGTGACCAACTGGTTCCTCACCCATGAAAAAGCCAATACCGACGTGGTGTTTTCGGTGACCGGCTTCAACTTCAGCGGCAGCGGCGACAACGTCGGCATGGCTTTCGTGGCCCTAAAAGACTGGAGCCAGCGCCCCGGCGCGCAAAATACCGCCCAGGCCATTGCCGAGGCCGCCAATAAAGCGCTGGCCAGCATTCGCGATGCAAAAGTCATCGCCATGACGCCGCCTTCGCTATCGGGCATGGGGCAAAGCAACGGCTTTACCTTTGAACTGCTGTCGGCCGGCGGCACCAGCCATGACGATCTGCTGAAAATGCGCAATCAGTTAATTACCGAAGCCAATAACAGCCCGGAATTGCAATCCGTACGCGCCGCAGACCTGCCGGAAACGCCACAGTTGAAAGTCGATATCGATAACAACAAGGCCGTTGCGCTGGGGTTGGATCTTAGCGATGTCACCGCCACGCTGAGCAGCGCCTGGGGCGGCACCTACGTAGATGACTTTATCGACCGCGGGCGGGTAAAAGAAGTGTATATCGAAGGCGACAGTCAGTTCCGCTCACAGCCGCAGGACCTGAACAAATGGTTTGTGCGCGGCACCAACAGCAGCGGTGAATCCACCATGACGCCGTTCTCTGCTTTCGCCACCACCCATTGGACCTTCGGGCCACAAAGCCTGGCGCGCTATAACGGCGTTACCTCGTTTGAAATTGACGGTGAAAATACCGACGGTTACAGCTCAGGCGCGGCGATGGCCAAGATGGAGGAACTGGCGTCGAAGCTGCCGAAAGGCTCCACCTATGCCTGGAGCGGCCTGTCGCTGCAGGAACAGTTGGCGAGCGGCCAGACCCTCAGCCTGTATACCATTTCGATTATGGTGGTGTTCCTGTGCCTGGCCGCGCTGTATGAAAGCTGGTCGGTGCCCTTCTCGGTGATCCTGGTTATCCCGCTGGGTATTCTCGGCGCGTCTTTCGCGGCTTCGCTGCGCGGCCTGAATAACGACATCTATTTCCAGGTGGCGTTGTTGACCACCATCGGGCTGTCGTCAAAGAACGCCATCCTGATCGTCGAGTTCGCCGAAGCGGCGGTTAAACAGGGCCAGTCGTTGTCGGCGGCGGCGATTTCTGCCGCGAAAACGCGGTTGCGGCCGATCCTGATGACGTCGATTGCGTTTATCGCCGGTGTCTTGCCGCTGGCGTTATCGACCGGCGCCGGGGCGAACAGCCGCATCGCAATCGGTACCGGCATCATCGGCGGTACGCTGACGGCAACGCTGCTGGCGATTTTCTTTGTGCCCCTGTTCTTTGTGCTGGTGAAACACTTTTTCACTCGCCGCCATGTGAACGAGGAATAACGGATGTTTCATCATAAAAACGTATTTCATTTGAGCATCATCAGCCTGTCGCTGCTGTTGGCCGGCTGCGTCTCGCTCGATCCGCACTATGAGCGCCCGGCGGCGCCGGTACCCCAAACCTGGCCCACGCAGGGGAACAACAGCGACGCCAGGGCGGTACTCAGCGGCTGGCAACAGGTGCTGGCCGACCAGCGGCTGAACAAGGTGGTGGAGCGCGCGCTGGTCAGCAACCGCGATTTGCAAAAAGCGATTGCCGATATAGAAGCCGCACGCGCGTTGTATGGCGAAGAGCGTGCGGCGCTGTTCCCAACGCTTGACGCCGAACTGACGCAGACCCGCAGCCGCACAGCAAGCGAAGGCGTGAGCAGCTCCGCCGAAGCCGACGGCGCGATCAGCAGCTTTGAGCTTGATCTGTTTGGCCGCAACCGCAGCCTGGCGCGCGCCGCCAAAGAAACCTGGCTTGCCAGTGAAGCCACGGCGCAAAATACGCGGATTACGCTGGTTGCCGAAACCACCACCGCCTGGATAACGCTGGCGGCGGATAAAAGCAATCTGGCGTTAAGCCAGCAAACCATGGCCAGCACGGCGGATACGCTGCGCATTACCCAACGGCAGTTAGGCGTCGGCACCGCATCGGCGGCCGATGTGAGCGAAGCGGAAACCACCTATCAGCAGGCGCGCGCCAGCGTCGCCAGTTATAAAACGCTGGTCGCACAGGACATCAATGCCCTTAACCTGTTGGTGGGCGAAACCGTGCCAGAGAACCTGTTGCCGGGCCCGATCGAAAGCCTGGCGCCGCAGGCGATTGCTCTGGTGCCGGCCGGCGTCTCCTCCGCCGTGTTGCTGCGGCGGCCCGACGTGATTGAAGCCGAACACAATTTGAAGAGTGAGAATGCCGATATTGGCGCCGCGCGCGCGAACTTCTTCCCGACCATATCACTGACCGCCAGCGCCGGCGTTGGCAGCAGTTCGTTATCGAACCTGTTTAGCCACGGCACCAATGTTTGGTCGTTTGCGCCGAGTATCACGCTGCCGCTGTTTGCCGGCGGCAGCAATCTGGCGCAGTTGCATTACGCAGAGGCAGAGAAAAAGGGCCTGATTGCCACTTACCAAAAGACGATCCAGACCGCGTTTGAAGATGTAGCAAACGCGCTGGCCCGCCGCGAAACGTTGAATGAGCAAATGGACGCTCAGGTGCAAGCAGTTGCCTCGGCGCAGCGCAGCTACGACATCGCCCGCCGCAGCTATGAAGTGGGCACCGGCGATTACCTGACGGTATTAACCGATCAGCGCACGCTGTGGTCGACGCAGTTGGAACTGGTCGCACTGCAACAAACCGATTTCGAAAACCGGATCACGCTGTGGGAATCGTTGGGGGGCGGTGTGAAGTAGCGATTTGTGCGCCGCCCGGTGCGGCGCGCCTATAGCAAACCCAATCGACGCTATACTAGGTAGGTTGTTAATCTAATGCGGAGATATAGCCTGTGGTCAGCTCTGATATCGATGTCCTGTTTCAACCTTTCCACCTGAAAAGTCTGGCGCTGAAAAACCGCATCGTGATGGCGCCGATGACGCGCTCCTTTGCCGCCAACGGCGTACCAGACGAAAATATCGCCGCCTATTACCGGCGCCGCGCAGAAGGTGAAGTCGGCCTGATCCTCTCCGAAGGCACGGTGATCAACCGGCCTGCTGCACGCAACGATGCCCAAATCCCGTTTTTCTACGGCCAGGAAGCGTTGGCCGGCTGGAAACGTGTTATCGATAGCGTTCACGCCGCCGGCGGCAAGATGGGACCGCAGCTGTGGCATACCGGTTCGGTCATCAGTTTCCAGACGGATTGGGTGCCGGATACGGAGGTCGAGAGCCCATCAGGGCTGATCGCACCGGGCCAGCCGCGCGGCGTGGCGATGAGCGAGGAAGCTATCGCCGACACCATTGCCGCCTTCGCGCAGGCAGCCGCGGATGCCAAACGCCTGGGCTTTGACGTGGCGGAAATCCACGGCGCGCACGGTTATCTGATTGACCAGTTTTTCTGGGCCGGCACCAACCAACGTACCGACGGCTACGGTGGCGCAACCTTGCAGCAGCGCTCACGTTTTGCTGCCGAGGTGGTAAAAGCCATACGCCAAGCGGTTGGCCCTGATTTCCCACTGATTTTGCGCGTTAGCCAATGGAAACAGCAGGACTATGCCGCCCGTCTGGCACCCACGCCAGAGGCCATGAGCGACTGGCTGGCGCCACTGGTCGACGCCGGGGTGGATATCCTGCACTGCTCGCAGCGGCGGTTCTGGGAACCGGAGTTTCCCGAGATCGACGGCGGCAAGGGGTTGAACTTTGCCGGCTGGGCGAAAAAGCTGACCGGTGCCGCAACCATCAGCGTTGGCTCCGTTGGCTTGTCGAGCGATTTTATGGGCGCATTTGCCGGTGAAAGCGCCAAACCCGCCAGCCTGGATAACCTGATTGAGCGCATGGCACGCAACGAATTTGATTTGATCGCGGTCGGCCGCGCGCTGTTAAGCGATCCCCATTGGGCGGTCAAAATTCACACGGGCAACCACGCTGCGTTGCAGGATTTTAACGCCGCCGCATTGCAGACGCTGGCTTAAACGGCACCCGGGCATTGTTGTACGCATCGCCCGCCGCAAACGCGGCGGGCGATGTTTTTACGGCGGCCCCTGGCTCTATGCCTGAGTGGCCTTATCGTTGTTCTCGCCATACTTCTCGCGCATATGTGTTTCAATTTCTTCCAGGCTTTTCCCACGCGTTTCCGGCACCATCAGCATGATAAACAGCAAAGAACCCACGTTAATCAGTGCGAAGATGAAGAAGGTTTTGCTGCCGGCAACGGCCATTAGCGGCGGGAAGCTGAAAGCGACCAACGCATTAAAAATCCACTGCAGCGAAATTGCAGTCCCTGTCAGCCGCCCTCGCAACTGCATGGGGAATAATTCGGACATCAGCAGCCAGTAAACCGGGGCGATAAACATCTGCATGAAAAACAGGAAGATCAGTATGCAACCTAGAGCAATAAAGCTTTGCGTCAGATCGGCGGATAACAGCGTCAACACCGCGCCCAACGAAAGTTGCGCAAAGATAACAAAGCAAAACCCGGTGATCAGCATATGCCGTCTTGAGAAACGGCTCACAGCCCAAATCCCGGCGATGGTGGCAATAACGGAAACCACCCCATTGCCGATGGTCGCGGTAATGGCGGCGGTGGTGCCCAGGCCCGTGGACTTCAGGATGATCGGGGTGTAATACATAAAGGCATTCACACCGGTGAATTGGAGAGCAAAACCCAGCCCAATGCCGATGACCAGCAGCCTTAGCACCCACTTTTCGCGAATCAGCGTCATGACGTCAGGCCCGCGTTCGGCCTCTTTGGCCTGTTTACGCATCTGCTTCAGCTCTTTTTGCACCTCATGCGGCGTTTCGCGCAGCTCGTGAAGCACCTCCCTGGCCTCCTCGTGGCGCCCTTCCCCCACCAGCCAGTGCGGAGAAACCGGAACAAAAAAGGTCCCCAAAAACAGCAGCACGCCCGGCACCATAGCGATCGCCAGCATATAACGCCACAGATGCCCATCGTGCAGCAGATAGCTGAGCAAGGCACTGACCACATAGGCCACCAACTGCCCGGTGACGATCATTAATTCATTACGGCTTACCAGCGGCGCCCTGAGCTTTGGCCCGGCGATCTCCGCGATAAAGACCGGCACGGTCGAGGAACCGCCGCCAACGGCGATCCCGAGCAGGAAACGCATGGCAACCATCGTCGATACTGAAGGGGCCAGTGCGGTGCCCAGGGAGCCAACAACAAACAGAACGGCCAGGCTACGCAGGGTGATACGGCGGCCAAACTTATCGGAGAAAAAACCGCTGAGAAAGGAACCAATTGCCGCACCGAAAACCAGTGACGACGCAACTAACCCTTCAGTGAACGAGGTCAGCCCCAACCCACCTTCGGCTGTGGGAGAAGACATGTAAGGTAATGCCCCTGAAATAATACCGGTGTCATAACCAAATGCCAGCGCGCCCATCGTTGCAACGAGTACCACAAAAAAAATCCGCTGCCTTACGGTTACTGCCCGGGGTGTTTCACTGGTCTGAGACAAAGTCGAATCGTGGGAATCCATAATAATCTCTACATCTCTATGTTTTAGTTTGAAGTATGAATTATCCCTTAAAATTCCGGGATTCTTTTACGCTCAGTGTATAAGTATAGCCGCTATCAGGTATAAAATAGCCGTAGAAGTGAAATTTCCTGCTTATTCAGCAGAATAACCCCAATTAAAACCCCCACAGGAATCACGAGAAAACCAACAAGACAAAATAAAATAACCAATATAATCAAATAATTATAACAAAACAAAATAAAGGACCTTTTCACCAATATGGCCGTAAATGTGCGTGTGATTTTTTTGTAAATTTCAGGATATTCCTAGCATCCAGCACCACATCAGGCCTGTTCTGATAATTCCATCAGTGCATCACGGGAGTGGCCTTGCTATTTCCAGGGTGGAATTTAGCGGCTGATTTATTTTATTCCATTTATCATTCCAACACATTGAATAATCTCAACAGGAATCCCTTGTTATTTTTCAGGCTAATAAAATAACAAATAGAATAGATATTCCGGGAATGTCGTGTTTGTAAACTTATAACCAGCCCATTATTTAAACGCTTAGTTCAGGCCGTTCAACCATAATAAAATACCCGGTGAGCATATTGGTGAAAACACCCTACGTAGCTTTGTTTTTTTAACTTTCCTGGCAATTTACCTATGAGGAAAAATTGTGAAGCCGATCATATTTTCCTGAAATTTTTCCGTAAGTTCAGGCTAACAGCACTTCGGGAAGGCAAAAAAAGCCCGAGAGAAATGCGATGACTTTGTGAAGAGAAGCGCTCGTTGCCTGATATTTTTGCCATCATTAATAGGCCGGCGGCAATCAGCAAAAGGTTTATCAGCGTTACCCCGGTTATGATAAAAGGTTTTATCATACGGCGTAACGCCTGACGATACGCTATTCTGCGCGGCCAGCCATAAGATAACATCTTGTTTTTTAGTTAATTATTTAAACAAACGCGCTTTACTTACCCTTTCCGTTCACCCGACTCTCCGTTCCATTTTATGCCGTTGCGGCGTGTTTGCATTATTGATGCCGGCAGAGTAAAAGCACATACAAATAAGAAACAAATACCCCACATATTGTTATCGAGGTTGAAACCATGGCTATAAAACAACAACAATTTTACATCAATGGTGAATTCGTCCCTCACGCAGGCGAGAAATGGATCGATGTGTTGAATCCTGCCACGGAGGAAATTATTTCGCAGGTGCCGGACGCGGGCCTGGAAGCGGTGCGCCGCGCCATTGATGCCGCAGAGCAGGCCCAGGCCGCCTGGGAAGAGACGCCGGCCTATGAGCGCGGCATCTGGCTGCATAAAATCGCCGCTGGGATCCGTGAGCGTGCGCAGGAACTGACCGACATCATTGTCGCCGAAGGGGGTAAGACCCAGGCGCTGGCCAATACCGAAGTCTTGTTCACCGCGGATTATCTTGACTATATGGCGGAATGGGCGCGCCGCTACGAAGGTGAAATCGTGCAAAGCGATCGGCGCAATGAGAATATTTTTGTGTTCAAGAAGGCCATTGGGGTAACGACCGGCATCTTGCCGTGGAACTTTCCGTTTTTCCTGATCGCACGTAAAGCGGCGCCCGCCCTGATCACCGGCAACACCATCGTGGTCAAACCCAGCCAGCTCACCCCGAACAATGCCATCGCCTTTGCTGAAATCGTTCACCAGGTCGGGCTGCCGAAAGGCGTCTTCAATCTGGTCACCGGGCGTGGCTCGGTGGTGGGCCATGAATTGGCCAGCAACCCGAAAGTCGGGATGGTCAGCCTGACCGGCAGCGTGGCGGCCGGGGAACAAACCATGGCCGCCGCAGCGCAAAACATCACCAAAGTGTCGTTGGAACTGGGCGGCAAAGCGCCGGCGATTGTCATGCAAGATGCCGATCTGGATCTGGCGGTAAACGCCATTGTCGCTTCGCGGGTGATTAATAGCGGGCAAGTGTGCAACTGCGCCGAACGGGTGTACGTGCAAAACAGCATCAAGGATGCGTTTATCACACGTTTGACCGCCGCCTTTAACAACGTGAAATACGGCAACCCGGCAAATGAAAAAGCGCTGGATATGGGGCCGCTGATCGATGCCGCTTCACTGAATGCGGTTCAGACCAAGGTGGACAACGCGATCGCGCAAGGGGCACAGGTGCTAGTGGGCGGCAAACGCGCCAGCGGCAAGGGCTATTTCTTCCAACCGACCCTGTTGGTCAATGTGCGCCAGGAAATGGACATCATGCATGAAGAGACGTTTGGGCCGGTTTTACCGGTCGCCACCTTCAACACGCTGGATGAGGCGATCGCGATGGCGAATGACTGTGAGTTCGGCCTGACCTCGTCCATTTATACCAACGATCTCAATACCGCCATGGCGGCGATGAAAAAGCTGAAGTTTGGCGAGACCTATATCAATCGGGAAAACTTCGAAGCCATGCAAGGCTTCCACGCCGGCTGGCGTAAATCCGGCGTCGGCGGCGCCGATGGCCGCCACGGGCTGGAAGAGTATCTGCAAACCCACGTGGTCTACCTGCAGTACCAAGCCTGATAGCGCCTGGGGCGGTGCCCGCCGCCCCAACGCGTTCAGCGAATCCGCAGATGGGTTTCGAGCAACTGCGCCAATACATTGACCTTGGGCGTCAATTGCCGCGCGACCGGCCATAACAGATGGAGCGGCAGTCCGTCCGTCGCCTGCTGCGCCATAATCTCCACCAGTTTACCGGTACGCAAATCGTCCTCCACCAGCCAGGTCGCCAGCTGCGCGATCCCCATCCCCTCCCGCACGTAAGCCAACTGGGCTTCAGCATCGCTGGCGACAATTCGCGGGCGCACGAAACAGTGGCCGATTTCACCATTACCGGTGGCATACACCCAGGGTGGTTGCATGCCGTCAGGCCGCCCGTAAACAATGCAATCGTGATCCTGCAACTGCGGCATGGTCAGCGGCACGCCGCGCCGTTCAAGATAACCCGGCGCGGCGCAGAAAATCAGGCGCTCGCTGCCCAGGCAGCGCTGAACCAGCGATGGCGGGAGGTTCGGCGGCCCACCGATGCGCACCGCCAGATCGATGCCCTCTTCGGCGAAATCGACGAAGCGATCGGAAAAGGTCAGGTGCGGGCGCACATCCGGATACTGCGTTGAAAATTTTAGCAGCACCGGCACCACGCGAAGCCGCCCAAACGAAGCGGGCAACGCTACGCGCACTGTGCCGGTCGGTTCCCGCTTTTGCGCCAGCATGACGGCCTCGGCTTCACTGAGTTCCATCAGGATCCGGGTGCAGGTTTCGTAATAGGCACGCCCGGCGTCGGAAAGCTTCAGACGACGCGTGGTGCGTTCAAACAGCGCCACCCCCAGGCGCTGCTCTAGCCGGGCGACGCTTTTGCTCACGGCTGAACTGGTGAGATTCAACTGCTGTGCGGCGGCGGTAAAACTGCCGGCCTCAGCGGCGCAGACAAACGGGACGATGCCTTTGAGCCGCTCGCTGCGCAAAACCGTTGATGATTGATGAATTAAATTCTTCAATTGATGGAAATCTTATCGTGAACAGGAATATTTATCCTCAGTATGATATCGGGAGAGCATGAAGTCCACGCCATCCAGAACAGGAGCGACAGTATGAGCAACAAAGCACTGATTATCGGCGCCAGTGGCATCATCGGCAGCGCACTGGCTGAACACCTTCTTGCCAGCGGCTGGACGGTTTACGGCCTGTCACGCGGGCGCAACGCCATCGTCCCTGGCTGCCAGCCGATCATCGCCGATCTTACGGATAGCGAGTCCGTTGCGGCGGCGGTTAGCGGGCTGGGTATCACCCATGCGTTCCTCACCGCTTGGTCACGGCAGGCAAACGAGAAAGAGAATATTCGCGTAAACGGCGCCATGGTGCGCAACGTGCTTGAGCCGCTCGGCCGCACGGCACAACTTAAACACGCGGCATTGGTTACCGGCCTGAAGCACTATCTCGGGCCGTTCGAAGCCTACGGTGCAGGGGCAGTGCCGATCACGCCGTTTCGTGAAGAACAAGGCCGCCAACCGGTGGAAAATTTCTACTACGAGCAGGAAGACCGGCTGTTCGAAGCCGCCAACCGCTACGGTTTTAGCTGGAGCGTGCATCGGCCCCATACGATTATCGGTTTCGCACTCGGCAACGCGATGAACATGGGGCAAACGCTGGCCGTCTATGCCACGCTGTGCAAACACAGCGGCCAACCCTTTGTCTTCCCAGGTTCGGCGGCGCAGTGGAACGGCCTCACGGACATGACCGATGCGCGCCTGCTGGCACGGCACCTGGCATGGGCGGCGCTGAATGAACAGGCCAAAAACCAGGATTTCAACGTGGTGAACGGCGATATCTTTCGCTGGAAATCGATGTGGGCGCAGTTGGCCGATTACTTCGGCATTGAAGCCGCGCCGTTTGACGGCACGCTTCGCCCACTGGAAGGCCGGATGCAGGATGCTGCGCGCCAATGGGCCGATATTGCAGCCAAATATCAGTTACAAGAACCGAACGTTGAACGCCTGGCTTCGTGGTGGCATACGGATGCCGATCTCGGCCGGCCTATGGAAGTGGTGACGGACATGACAAAAAGCCGCAAGGCCGGGTTCCTCGATTACCAAAGCACGCCTGATGCATTTTTCGATCTGTTTGCACGGTTAAAGGCATTGCGCCTCATCCCCGCTTAAACCTTAAACACAGGCTGCCCTGCAGCGCACGGCAACCGGCCCCGTTAATCAACGGCCGGTTGCCGGTTAATGGTTACGCCTTTCTTGCACGTGCCGCCCATCATCATCACGGCAGTGGGAAGCGCAATACACGAAACGGTGGATGGGTATCATCACGGCCGCCATTGTTGGCCGGCGTGCGATGCGCCTGCGCGGCGCCGGTATAAACCTTGCCGTCCGGCCCAATCGCCATGGCGTCCGGCCAGTCAAGCAGCGCCGACGTAACCACCTGACGCAGCGAGCCATCCGGCCGCCGCAGTTGGATGGCATGATGCTCCACGTCCGACAGCAGCATATCACCGCTGGGCAGCATCAGAATGCCGCCAACCGGCATCAATGGCCCAAGATTTTCCACCCGCTGATCAAGCGAGGCTTCATCAAGCTGGGTGTTAAGCAGATCGCTTAACTGCACACGCCACAACGTGCCCCCCAACGGCGGGCAGAAATACAGCCACTGTTTATCAGGGCTGATTTCAATACCGTCGGCATTGACGATCGGGATGCCGCCTTCAGGCGTTTTCTCCGCCACGCCGTCGATCACCGCCACCTTGCCCGGCTCCGCTTTGGTTTTCTGGCTGTTGGCCAACAAACGGCGCGCCTGCCCGCTGGCTAAATCGAGCGTAATAATGGCACCGGTGCCCGATTCCGTCAGGAAAGCGATCTGGTCAACAATGCGCACATCGTTAAGGCAGCCGCCCGGTACCGGCACAATCGATGCCTCAAGCGGGTACACACGCCCGATCTGATTCTTTTTAATATCAATATCGACCAGCTTCGCGCCCCCTTTGCCCAACGTACAATCCACCGCCCACAGATGATCCGGCTTATCCGGCTCGATGCGCAGCGCATTGATGTTGACAAAATGCTTCGCCGGATCGGACTGCGGCGCCCACGTATTCCAGCTATCGCCGGGATAAGGAATGACTTCGCCGTTCACCACCACGCCAACCGAAAACGAGGCCTGCTGTACCCAACGCGGCATACCGACAAATACCCGGCCATCCTGGGCAACGGCGATACCGTTTATTTGGTAGGGGGTGGTAATCACCGTTTCCAACTGGGCCGGCGCGGATACCGCCGGCACCGACCACATGCCGCACGCCAGCATGACGCCGGTAATCAATGCCGCATAATACGTTTTACCGTGCCGTCCGGCGCGATTAGTTGATTGGCTACATTTTTTTCTATTTGCTGGGACACGATAAGACGTTGTTCCCACATCGGCTTTTATATGCATCATCGACCTCATCATTAAAATTTCCGTTAATAATAAAGGGCCCCAAAATACGGCCGTATTCACCATAAAAAACATACGTCATAGCAAGAAGCAGGCTTTCATTATTTACCGACAAATACTGGCGGGCGTAGTTACATACCATGCGCCAACCGCACTGCTATTTTGTCAGCAGCACATTACCGCAGAAGAATATCACTCGATGATCTACCCGTAAGATTGCAAGCGGCGGATACGTTGGCACAACGCTAATTAGCTTTTATTTCCGTGCCGGTCTGCGCCTCATAAAAACGCGCTATTGCGCTGTGATCCAACTCCCCCATATCATGGGTACGCAGCGCCTGCATAATTTCCATTACCATTGAAGTTAAGGGCAAATGCGCGCCAATGCTGTGTGAGGTGTCCAGGGCGTTTTGCAAATCTTTTATGTGTAAATTCAGGCGGAAACCCGGCTTGAAGTTCCGAGCCAAAACCATCGGCGCTTTCGCGTCAAGGACGGTGCTGCCGGCTAACCCGCCGCGAATAGCGTTATATACCACCTGGGGATCCACGCCGGCTTTGGTCGCCAATATAAAGGCTTCCGACATGGCCGCAATATTAAGGGCGACAATAATTTGATTGGAAAGCTTGGTGATATTCCCGGCGCCAACATCCCCGGTATGTACCACAGAACTCGCCATGGCGCTGAGTAAGTCGTAATACTTTTCAAATAGGGCAATATCGCCCCCAACCATCACCGAAAGCGAACCATCAATCGCCTTCGGTTCGCCGCCGCTCACCGGCGCATCCAGCATTGAAATATTTTTCTTCGCTAATTCGGCGGCAATCTCCTGGCTGGACAAAGGCGCGATGGAACTCATATCAATCAATACGCTGCCCGGTTTTGCACCGGCAATCACCCCTTCTTCCCCCAAAACAACCTGCTTCACCTGCGGCGAATTCGGCAGCATGGTGATAATCACGTCGCACTGCGCCGCGAGCGCTTTGATACTGGTGGCGCCCATCGCCCCCAGGGCGACGAGCTCATTTACCGAGGTTTGATTTAGATCGCTAACAATCAATGAGTAATTTGCTTTTAGCAAATTTTTACTCATGGGCTTGCCCATAATGCCTAAACCGATAAATCCGATATTCATTGATGTCTCCTCATCTGTATAGACGATTTCCAGCCAGGGAATCAGGCTTCTTTCGTGATAAATCCGTCAGCCAGCTTTTTAGTCGCCGCACGGAATAAACCTAAATCGCTGCCCACCGCAACGCAGGTTGCCCCCATCGCCAAATAACGTTGAGCGTCCGCCTCGACGGGCGCAAGGATCCCCGCCGCTTTATGATGAGCCCTGGCGACATCAAAAACATGTTGGATAGCTTTTTGCATTTCGGGATGGTGTAGATCCGAAAAATAGCCCAAATTGGCCGAGAGATCGCTCGGCCCAACGAACAGCACGTCGATCCCATCAACAGCCGCGATTTTTTCCGCATTATCGATGCCGGTCTGGCTTTCAATTTGCGCCATGATGCAAATATTGTCGTTAATATTTGCAAAATAGTCAGGCACGGTGCCGTATTTATTATTTCTTTGCGCCAGCGAAATCCCGCGAATACCTTGAGGCGGATAGCGCGTTGCAGTAACGGCCTTAATGGCGTCAGCCTCAGTGTCGATAAACGGGATGAGAAAATTAGAAAAACCAATATCCAGCAGCCGTTTGATAACGATAACATCATTCCATTCCGGCCGGACGACGGGCGCGCTGCGGCTATCTTTTAGCGCCATTAATTGCGGAATAAAGGTCATAATATCATTACAGGCGTGCTCCCCATCAAGCAACAGCCAGTCAAAACCGGCATATCCCAAAATTTCTGTGGTGATCGGGCTGCCCAGCGAAGACCAGCAGCCAATTTGGTTTTTCTGCGAAAGCACATTTTTCCTGAATTCATTTATACACGTATTCATTTCTTTTCACCTTGCGCAAATATCAGGGGTTGGGCGCTGGCCATTTGTTACTCAAAGAGAAACCATGCCAACGTGGGATAAGCGTTATACTCGAATTATTTAGAGTTATACTGCCAACGTTTTCAATGTATTGAGCCCCTCCTCGGTCTTGCCTCTGGGGCGATACTCCAGCGCGATAGGATCGCGGAACCCTATCCGCTTGAATGCCGAGATGACGGCCCGAAAGTTAACTTCCCCTTCATCCGGCTCATGCCGGGCGGGAACGCCGGCAATTTGAACATGCCCGATAATCTCGGCATAACGTTCGATCCGGTTAATCAAATCCCCTTCCATAATTTGGATATGATAAACGTCGAACAGCAGCTTGATATTGTCCGCCCCAATTTCACCGATCAGCTGTGCAACCCGATCGCTGTGAGAAACCAGGTAACCGGGCATATCGCGTTGGTTAATCGGCTCAAGCAACAAAATAATATTGGCGGCAGCGGCTTGTTGTGCGATCGCACGCAGGTTTTTAACCAGCGTGGCCAACGCCGCCTGCCGTTGCTGCGGTTCGACAATACCGGCGGTGACATGGATCTTTTTCACCCCCAACGCCGTTGCATAGGCCAATGCCGTTTGCCAATGCGCCAAAAAAACCGCCTCTTTACCGGGAACACCGGCAAAACCAAACTCCCCCTGGGCCGGATCACCGCTCGGCGTATTCATGCTGGCGATGGAAACCCGGCTGTTCTTTAGCAAAAGCGTGAGTTCATCAAGGGGAATGCTATACGGATTAGGGCATTCAACAATATCGAACCCACATTGCTTCGCCGCCGCGAACCGCTGCGCCAACGGATATTCAGTAAATAAAAACCCAATATTCGGATAGAACATTCCCCCTCCGCCTTAACCCAAAGGTTGATGGTTTGCGTATGCACCTTGCAAGCGGCGCCCATAGCCTGCACATTCCCGGTTATTTTCAGTACGCCCGGTGGCACCGGGCTGCTGAATATTTACAGGGTCGGCATATTAAATTCGGCTTTGGTATGCTCTTTGGGCCAGCGGGAGGTCACCGTCTTGAGCCGGGTGTAAAACCGAACGCCTTCCGGCCCGTGCATATGATGATCGCCAAAGAGCGAGGCCTTCCAACCGCCGAAACTATGAAACGCCATGGGAACTGGAATTGGAATATTAATACCGACCATCCCCGCCTGCACACGGTGTTCAAACTCATCGGCGGCCCGGCCGGAATCGGTAAAAATACTCGCGCCATTGCCGAACTCATGCTCGTTAATCAGGCGCAGCCCTTCATCAAAGCTATCCACCCGCACGATAGCCAGAACCGGCCCAAAAATTTCTTCCTTATAAATCCGCATTGAGGTGCTAACCTGGTCAAACAGGGTCGGCCCGACAAAGAACCCCTTTTCATAGCCTGAAAGCGTGAAATCTCTGCCGTCCACCAGCAACGTTGCGCCTTCCTCAACACCCGCGGTGATGTAACCTTTCACCTTTTCCTGATGTTCAGCAGAAACCAACGGCCCCATTTCCGCCTGATCGTCGCTGCCGACGCCCACCTGCAGCGTAGCAATGCGTGCTTGCAACTTTTGGCTTAACCGGTCGGCGACATCGTCCCCAACGGCAACCGCGACCGAAATCGCCATGCAACGCTCGCCCGCCGAGCCATAGGCCGCGCCGATCAACGCCTCGACGGTCACATCCAGATCGGCATCCGGCATGATCAGCATATGATTTTTTGCCCCGCCCAACGCCTGAACGCGTTTACCATGGGCGCATCCCTGTTCGTAGATATAGCGCGCAATCGGCGTAGAGCCAACGAAACTGATGGCCGCCACGTCCGGGTGGAAAAGCAAGCCGTCTACCGCAGCCTTGTCCCCTTGCAGCACGTTAAAGACACCGTCCGGCAACCCGGCCTCTTTAAGCAGCTCAGCCAATAACAGTGCGGTGGTCGGATCCCGCTCCGAAGGCTTCAAAATAAAGGTATTGCCACATGCCAGCGCCATCGGGATCATCCACAACGGCACCATAGCTGGAAAATTAAACGGCGTAATGCCTGCCACAACCCCCAAAGGTTGACGCAAGCTATGGCTATTAACGCCGGTGCCGGCCTGCGCCGAATATTCGCCCTTCAGCACCTGAGGGATACCGCAGGCGAATTCCACCACTTCAATGCCCCGGGTCAGTTCGCCTTTGGCATCCGCTACCGTCTTGCCATGTTCCTGGGAGATAATTTCAGCGATTTTAGTCGCATTTTTTTCCAGTAACTCCTTGAAACGGAACATAACCCGCGCACGACGCAGCGGCGTGGTATTCGCCCAAGCCGGGAACGCGGCTTTAGCCGCTGCTACTGCGGCATCAATGTCCTCTTGATCCGCCAGGATCACTTCGCCACTTTGTGTACCCAGCGCCGGGTTATAAACCGGCTTCGTTTGTTGGGAAGAACCGGCGGCGTATTTCCCTTGAATAAAGTGTTGGATTTTCTTCATAAGTCATCTCCTACGCAAGTCAGCAATATAACCGCAGCCTATCGAGATATATCAATATTATGCGTTTTAAATCACAATGGTTTAACTATCTCAGGTTTAAACAGAACGATATTCACATCTACCCATACAGGGCTGCCGTTGATCAATATCCTTTAATAGGAACCGTTGAAGAATATTGACACATTGCGTTCTGGTAAAAACCCACTTTCTCACTTAAACAAGAACATGGATCATTCATCCGCTATCGTTTTATTTGAGCGATTGGTTATTACATAGCAATCTCCTTCATAAAATTACCGCCACCAACGTTTGGACGGGGAGTATGTGCACGCCAGAAATCGGCGTACACACATCACTAAAACAATAAGAAAACGCACCTTCATGGCTTATTAAAAATACCGCATCCACCCCTGGATTTTATTGTATTGGCGGCTCTGGGATTTTACCCTGCTCGCCGGCAACGGTTTCCAGATAATCGAAATCACAGCCATCATCCGCCTGGCTAACATGTTCGGTGAACATTTTCCCATATCCCCGTGGATAATAAGGCGCAGGTTTTACCCAGGCCGCCCGGCGACGTTCCATTTCCGGTTCTGATATCAGTAAATTAAGCTGCCGCTTCGAAACGCTTAATTCGATAAGGTCACCATTTTTGACAAAGGCCAGCGGCCCGCCAATAAAAGATTCCGGCGCAATATGCACCACGCAGGAGCCAAAACTGGTTCCACTCATTCTTGAATCAGAAATGCGCACCATATCCCGGACGCCCTGCTCAAGTAATTTCTTCGGAATGGGAATTTGCCCCCATTCCGGGAACCCTGGCGCGCCCAACGGGCCGGCGTTTTTCAGCACCAGCACCGAATCCTTATCCACTTCAAGCGCCGGGTCATCGATGCGGCTTTGCAAATCCGTCACGTTTTCAAACACCACGGCTTTGCCGATATGCTCCCGCAACCCCGGGTCCGCCGCGTGAATTTTCAGTACTGCACTGTTAGGCGCCAGGTTGCCGCGCAAAATGACCAGGCTGCCCAATTCCCCAAGCGGCTGCTCCAGCGGCAGTATCACGTCGTCGTTATAAACTTCGGCCCCCTGGATGTTTTCGCCTATCGTTTTTCCTGTCACGGTCAGCGCGGAACCATCAATCAAATCCCCCATTCTTGCCAACAACGCTTTTAAGCCGCCGGCATAGTAGAAATCCTCCATCAGATATTTCCCTGCTGGGCGGATATTGGCTAAATGCGGCACCTTTTGCGCAATTTCATCAAAGCGCTCCACGGTTAACGGTACGCCGGCGCGCCGGGCCATGGCGATAACATGCACGACGGAGTTCGTTGAACCGCCCAATGCCAACGCGGTCGCGATAGCATTATCAAACGAGGCCGCGCTTAAAAAGTCCGACGGTTTTAAATCGTCCCATACCATTTCAACGATGCGGCGCCCGGTTCTTTCCGCCATGATCGCATGCCGGGAATCCGGTGCGACAATCGACGATGCCCCCGGCAAACAAAACCCCATGGCGTCGGCCATACTCATCATGGTCGGCGCCGTGCCCATGGTCATACAGGTACCGGCCGAACGCGAGATACCGTTCTCTACTTCTTCCAATTGCTGTTCGGTATATTCACCGGCTTTGTACTTATACCAGGAGGCAAACAGATCGGTGCCGGAACCCAGCGTTTTCCCTTTATTGTCCCCACGTAAAGACGGGCCCGCCGGGAAATAAATCGCCGGAATATTCATCGAAATTGCCCCCATAATAAGCCCAGGGGTCGTTTTATCGCATCCGCCCATCAGCACTACGCCGTCAATCGGGTGCGAGCGCAGTAATTCTTCCGTTTCAATCGCCAGCAGATTGCGATACAGCATCGCTGCCGGGCGAACATAGGGTTCGCCCAACGACATTGCCGGCAATTCAATCGGAAAGCCGCCAGCCTGAAAAATGCCACGCTTTATTTGTTCTGCCCGATCTTTAAAATGCGTATGGCAAGGATTGATCTCGCTCCAGGTATTAATTAAGCCGATAACCGGCTTGCCCATATAGTCTTCTCTGGCATAACCCTGTTGAGCCATTCTGGCACGGTGCCCTAATGAACGAAACACGGGTGCGCCATACCAACGATAACTGCGTAAAGATTCAGGACTCACTTTTTTATTAGTTGACATAGGCTCCTCACTGACTTTGTATCATTTACATCAAACCGTATTATTTATTTGAATCACGATTTGCTCTTGAATAACCTAACGATCACATCATTACCGCTATATTTTTTTAAGAAAATTCGACGCGTTTAATTTCACCGACCAGGAAGACATAACAGAAGATAGTCAATGCAGCAAAGAACGACACATACATCAACGCACCATGGAAAGAACCGGTAGCGGCAACGATATAGCCGATAATGATCGGTGTAACGATGCCGGCGATATTGCCAATCGTATTAAACAAACCGCCGCTTAGCCCGATCGCTTCTTTTGGTGAGGTATCCGCCACCACCGCCCAACCCAGTGCGCCAAACCCTTTGCCAAAGAAAGCAAGCGACATAAAGAATATAGCCAAGCTGACTGAATCGACATAGTTGCAGACCAGCATCGACATCGAACACAGCATGCCTAAGATAATGGGCGTCTTACGTGCCAATGAGAGTGAACACCCTTTCTTTATCATAAAATCAGACACAATCCCGCCCAGGATCCCACCGGCAAAACCACACAGCGCCGGCAGGGATGCAGCAAAACCTGCGCCCAATATCGTCATATGCCGCTCTTTGATGAGATAGACCGGGAACCAGGAAATAAAGAACCAGGTCAGCGTCGAAATACAATATTGCCCTAAATAAACCCCGACCAACAGGCGCTGTGACAACAGCATCTTAACCGTGATTTTTTGCTCCGTTTCTTTTTCAACGAAAGCGGCGGCCTGTGGTTCTGTTTTCCCCAACGATGCATCGAGATTAACTAAAGCACCGCCTTGTTCTATATACGCCAGTTCATCTTTGGATACCCAAGGGTGCTGGGAAGGTGGGTAGATGATCCTTAACCAAATGAAACTGATGATAATGCCGATAAGCCCCATAAAGATGAAGGCGCTGTGCCAGCCATAGTTGTGGGTAAACCACCCCATTATCGGCGCAAAAATCGCCGTGGCGAAATATTGGGCCGAATTGAAAACGGCCGAGGCGGTTCCGCGCTCTTTTAACGGGAACCATGCCGACACCACGCGGCTGTTACCGGGGAATGCCGGGCACTCGGCCAACCCGACGATAAAGCGCAGCAGGAACAACACGGCCACCGCAAGGGAAACGGTGCCGAATAGCGTTACCCCATGAAGCAGAAAGACGCCGGCTTGCAGCATCGTAAACAACGACCAAAGAAAAATACTCCAGAAGTAAACCCGCCGCGAGCCGAACCTATCAAGCAACCGCCCCCCTGGGATTTGCCCCAGGACGTAAGCCCAGGCAAAAGCTGAAAAAATATACCCCAGGCTGACCGAACTGATGCCAAGTTCTTCAGACATTGGCACACCGGCAATAGAAAGTACCGCACGATCGCCATAGTTAACCGCAGTCACGATGAATAACATAAACACGACAAGATAACGGATAAACCCGGTTTTCTTTAATTTTATCTGTTCTGTGATATCAGTCATAATTTAACTCCAGAATCGGATTAAAAAACACTATTTATTTTTATAAATCTGCGATTAAAAAAACTGTCAGGTAAAGCGGCCACCATTAGACGGTGTTAATTATTTTACTTACTACAACCGCACCTTTAATTGGCATCTTAAACACTAAACGCTTTATGTATACGTACAATTCCAAAAATAATCAGATAAACAGTATTGTAATTTTTACCCATACAGTTGCCGCCAATGCAATAAGCCATTGCATTCATAAGGTTAAGTCTGTTGGTTATTTATTCATTTCAATTCAGGATCACAGAAAACAAATAAACAGCATTAAATGAGAAAATTATGATAGTGATCTTCATCACAAAAACAATTATTACCGGGTTAGCCGATTACACCTGTCTGTATACTGGCATTAGGATTTTTTTAAAAATTTGGGATTTGTATCACATTGGAAGAGGATACCAGCAGCGCCAAGACAACGCTTTTATCATTGTAACCCGCCTTCTGCAGTTGATAACACAGGTTAATCATGAACAATTTTTTAACGTTATCTATTGATAAGCAATCTTCAGTTACGCTCGTAGAACAGCTTATGCAGGCCTTTCAGCTCGCGATACGTTCCAAACATTTTCCTCCCGGTGGGAAACTGCCTTCCATCCGGCGCTGTGCGCAAATGTGTCAGGTCAGCGCTTCAACGGTTGTCATTGTTTACGACCAATTAATTGCCGAGGGCCTGATAAAATCGATTCCTGGCTCGGGTTTTTTCGTTATTGACAAGCCAATGAATTATGTCAATGACCAACAGAAAAACCAAAAGGCCGTCGACTTCCCTATTGATGACTATTGGTTATTAACAAACGTATATTATTCACATACCAGCTATAGTCATTTTGGTTGCGGTTGGTTACCTTCAGACTGGTATCCCAATAATGATTTATCACGGGCATTACGCGCCGTTGCTCGGCAAAATATTTCTGCCAATGGTTATGGCGAGCCCCAAGGTTTTTCCCCACTAAGAGAATATTTAAGTGGCTATTTATCCGATCGCTCACTTTATGCCGCGCCGGATAATATCCTGCTAACGCAGGGAGCAAGCCGCGCGCTGGATATCATTTCCGCGGCTTTTTTAGAAAGCGGGGATACCGTGCTGGTTGATGAGCCAGGATACTGTAACTTCCTGACGTCATTGCTGATGAAAGGCGTACGCGCTATTGGAATACCCTGGACAGATCAGGGGCCCGATATTTCAGTGATGGAAAAGCTGATAAAAAAACACCGGCCAAAACTTTATTTTACCAACCCGTGGTTGCATAACCCCACCGGCACCTGTATGAGCCTTAACGTCGCTTATCAGGTTTTGATGATCGCCGAGCAACAGGGCATAAAAATCGTCGAAGACCATGTATCCGGCGATCTCATGCCGCCTAATAGCGTCACGCTGGCCTCACTCGGCGGGCTTGAGCGCGTGATACATATCAGCAGTTACTCAAAAACGCTGTCGCCCAGCCTGCGCGTCGGTTATGTTGTCGCCGATGTGCCAACAATCAACCGGCTGACACAGTATAAAATGATGAGTGGCCTGACCTCCTCCGAATTTGTTGAACGAATCGTATTAAGCCTACTGAAAGAGGGCCACTATCATAAGTCGCTGGAGAAATTACGCGCAAAACTGGCATTGGCGCAAGCGGAAGTTGGCCGTTTTTTGCAAGAATTAGGTTGGGAGTTATTTATTCAACCTAAAAATGGCTTTTATATCTATGCAAAACCCAGAGGCTCAAAAATGGATGCGCAGACATTAGCCGAACGCGCCAAAAAAGACGGATTAATCTTTGCCCCCGGCTATCTTTTTCATCCTCAACATATGAGAAGCCCATGGATACGCTTTAATGTTGCGTATTCACTCACGCATAAAAATATACTTATCTCTTTTTTGAAAAGTGAGGATTGTATTAGAATTTGCAACGGCAATAATTAATCGGCGTTTCGGTGGTTGGGGCAAAACGCCGGTTTTACTCATGGCGGCGGCAGCTTGGCCCAAACGAAGGCAACATATCGGCTAATGAAAAGATGGCTTATTCTTGAATAGCCGTCGTGGCTTTGGCCTGCAACACATCGCCGTAGTGGCGTGCGGCGACGTCGGGGTGGGAGCGTAACCGCCCTTTGAGATAATTCCAGCCCACATCGCGCAGCAACGGGTTTTGCGGATCGCTGGTCGGCCCCAGCGCCTGCGCGGCAAGGTGGGCGGGCAATTGATAGATGGGCACCACGGCATCCAGTTGCGCGCCAAGAAAGAAGGCAATCGATAGCCGCTCGCGCCCTACCGGCGGCGAAACCACGCGGTGCACGGTCGCCCGCAGGTAGCCATTGGTCGCCAGCTCCAGCAGTTCGCCAATATTAACGACAAACGACTCCGCCAACGGCAATGCGTCGATCCAATCGCCCGGTGCGGCCTCCACCTGCAATCCCTGCTGATTGTCCTGCAATAAGAAGCTTAAAAAGCCGGAATCCTTATGCGCCCCAACCCCTTGCTGGCTACCGTTATTTTGCTGGCCGGGATAACGGATCAGCTTGATATGCTCATTGGGCTTTTCACCGTACAACACATCAAAGGCGTTGACCGGCAGTTCCAATGCTTCGGCAAATGCCCGCAACAGGCGCAGCGACATGCGCGTCATCGCTTGCTGCCATTGCAAAAGTACCGTTTTCAGTTCAGGAAGCGCCGCCGGCCAAAGGTTTGGCCCTTGTAAACGCCGCCAACTGGGGGCGCCGGCCAACGGCGGCAATGCCGGGCGCTCCGCGCCGATGTCGAACTGCTCACGCCAGTCCGGCTGGCTGCGCGTCAATTCGGCGCCGGCCCGGTTATAACCACGAAAATGGGGGGAGTGGATCATGGCGACACGCCGTTTTTCTTCATCCGGCAGGGCAAAAAACGCTTGCGCCAACTGCTGTACACGCTGTTGCAGTTCGCGGCTGACGCCATGATGAACCAGATAGAAAAAGCCGACGTCGCGCGCGGCCCGGTTTAGCTTTGCCAGGAAGTTCGCTCGCGCTTCAGGCCCGCCATCAAGCTGCGACAGATCGAGTATCGGCAAGGCGGTAATATTGCTCATAGCAGACTCCATGATTTGCCCAATAGAAATTACTCAGATCAAATTCAGACTCGCTACAGCAACGATAATTTTTCATGGCAAGTTCCCGCGATAAAGGCCTTGGGCAGATAGTAGTCCCGTTCGATCGCCCTAGAAATGCCAATAATGGAAAAGCTCATTCAGATAATGGTTATCGTGCGGCGCGCAATTGCGGCAGTTGAACAATGCCACCGGCTGAGGGCCCCGCTTCGCCGGTAGCCTGTTGATTTCCGGTTACCTTGGCCGCAGCGGCAGGTTAATGAACAAAAAACATGCAATTTCCGGCAATAGATAGCAGATATTCTTATTTCATCTTATGCGTGCCTGTTTGTACCCTCTCATCATCACATGTCATATCAAGTGGTGTAAAAATGAGCAATCTGGAACATCAAAAGCCAAGCCTGGTGGTTATTTCTGAAACTGCGGATGAACCGCTATCGGTGCATCTGGACACGCCCAGCCCACTGTATGAGCAGATAAAAAACATCCTCAGGACCCGGATCCTGGAAGGCGTCTATCAACCGAATCAAAAAATGCCGTCGGAAAGTGAGATGATATCCGCCTTTGGCGTCAGCCGTATCACCGTGCGCCAGGCGCTAAGCGATCTGCAAAGCGAAGGCCTGATTTTTCGCGTCCATGGTAAGGGCACCTTCGTTTCTAAACCGCGGGCATTTCAGGATCTGGGCAGCAGCCTGCAAGGGTTTGGCATTGCCATGCGCCAAATGGGCTATGAAAGCCATTCCAAAGTGCTTTCCATGCGCAATATTGTCGCCCCTTTCCAGGTACAAGAAAAACTACAGTTAACGGGAAAAGCCAAGGTGACCGAACTGCGCCGCCTGCGCTTTCTTAATCGCGAGCCGATTTCCGTCGATGTGACTTATCTTTCAACCAGCCTGGGCGCCCGCCTGGCCAAGGCGAATCTGGTCACCCGCGATATATTTGCCATTCTGGAGAATGATTTTCAGATCCCGCTTGGCCATGCTGATTTGCAGATCAGTTCAGGCCTGACAGATGAACTGCTGGCCGAACAATTATGCGTTGCGGAAGGCTCGCCGATCTCATTTATCGAACGGACGGTATATCGCACTGATAATACGCCGATTGAATTTGAGCATTTATATTATCGCGGCGATGCCTTTAAGTTTAAGTTCCGCGTAGACAGAGCACCCAAAGCCTAATACCACTACAACGATAAATTAAATAAATTATTTTCAAGCATTGAAGACATATTCCCAATTTGCCCACCACCATGAGGAATGAATACTTTATGCACACAGCAAAACTTCAAACCCGAAAACTGCAGGCGCTGCCATGGCTATTTGTCACTGGTATGCTGCTCATAGCCGAACCCTTGAAAGCACAAACCACACTGGATATCGGAATTGGCATACAAAATACCACCACCAATACCGTTACGGCCGGCATTGTCATTCAACAACTCGGTTTACTGGATAAATATTTGCCGAAAACAGGCAAATATAAAGACATCCAATACACCATAAACTGGCAAAACTTCACCTCGGGGCCACCGATTACCAATGGCATGATCGCTGATAAAATCCAGATTGGCATGATGGGCGATTATCCCCTGTTAGTTAACGGAGCCACCGGGGAAGAAACCGGGAATAATACTCAACTGGTGTCGATCATTGCCTACAATGCGTTCGGTAGCGGCAATGGGGTCGTAGTGCCAAAGGATTCGCCCTACCATAGCCTGGAAGATCTCAAGGGAAAAACGGTCTCCGTTCCCTTTGGCTCTGCGGCGCACGGCATGTTATTGCAAGCATTGCAGGCGCGTGGGCTGCCGGAGAATTATTGGCATTTGATCTCGCAATCGCCAGAGGTGGGCAGCACCAGCCTGCAAGAGAAGCGCATTGATGCCCATGCCGATTTTGTCCCTTTTACCGAACTGCTGCCGTTTAGAGGTATTGCCAGAAAAATTTTTGACGGCGCGCAGACCCGTCACCCCACCTTCCACGGCGTGGTCATTCGCAAAGACTTTGGTGAAAAATACCCTGAAGTGGTCGTGGCTTACCTTAAGGCCATACTGGCGGCTAACGCCTGGCTGCGGGATAACCCCCAGCAGGCGGCGGAGAAAATAGCGCAATGGACCAAAACCGATAAAGAAGTGGTTTATATCTTCCTTGGCCCAGGCGGCATACACACGCTGGATCCAACCATTAAGCCGCAGTGGATCAGCGCGCTAAAAAGTGATTATACCGTCCTGAAAAAAATCAATAAGGTAAAAACCCTGAATATTGATGGCTGGGTAAACGATCGTTATATAAAGCAGGCCTACCGGGAAACGGGGCTTAATTATGGTAGCCAACTTGCCAGCCTGGATAATTACCAGGTAACAGGTAGCGATCCTATTTGCCAAAAACCGATTGATAACCCTAAACAGGCCGGGCAGATCTGGATTAAAAACGGCGATATTATTTCATTTTTTTCCCCCTACTGCACATTGCTTGGCGTAAAAACTTATCAGGCCGAAAAGAAAGACATTGATACCGTTTATCTGGCCGATCATGCCCTTGGCATTAAGGTGTTTGCCAATGCGGCCTATTATGCTGTTAACCACAACAGCACGGGCCCATTGGGCATCGTGCCCTTCCTGTTAAGGGGCGACGCACAAGATTATGCGGCCAAAAATAATGGCCAGGTTGTGGCCTATCAGGATGTATTGCCGTTGATTCCCGCGAGCCATACCACCGCGGCCAGCGGGGGTTAAACCGGAAAATGACCATGCTCGAGAATGAAAAACGCCCGTTGGAAAAACCCGTAGCCGGAAAGAAACAATGGCTGATGCCGGTTTATCACCTACTGCGCAAACAGGGGAAACCTTGGCTTTTCTCCTGCATTTCGCTGGGCGGGCTGTTTATTTTGTGGTACCTGGCCACCGCGTATAAGTTTGAATTTTACATTCGGTTCAGCAATATCCCCACGCCCTTCGCCGTCTGGCAACAGGCGGCCGAGGTGGCCAAATCGGAGACGTTTTACGTTCATATCGCCAAAAGCCTGCAGCGCATTCTGACGGGCTTTGCTATCGCCGCGCTGGCCGGGATCACGCTTGGCGTCCTTATCGGCAGATCCGTTTGGGTCTACCGGCTGGGGATGCCGGCCATTGAGGTCTTGCGGCCCATCCCCGCCATTGCCTGGGTGCCGATCTCTATCATGCTCTGGCCCACCAGCGAATCCAGCATCATTTTCATCACCTTTGTCGGTGCGTTTTACCCGATTCTGATAAACACCATCCACGGCGTACACATGCTGGACGAGGTGTTTATCCGTGCCGGGCGCAGCCTGGGCACCAGCGAGTGGCAACTGTTATGGCATGTGGTGCTGCCAGGCAGTATGCCCAGCGTGTTCACCGGGCTGGAAGTGGGGATGGGCGTCGCCTGGGTCTCTCTGATTGCGGCGGAGATGATCTCCGGGCAATACGGCGTGGGTTATTTCACCTGGGAATCCTATTCATTAGTGAACTATCCCTCAATTGTGTTGGGCATGATCACCATCGGTCTGTTGGGGTTGATATGCAGCGGCGCCATCAGGGCCATTGCCCACTTTGTTTTACCCTGGCGCATCGACATTCACGGGAGGAAACTATGAACGTTAGCCATAAAGGCCGGGTGGAATGCCGCAACGTCGGGGTGGTTTTCGGTGAGGCGGAAGCCCGCACCACGGCGATCGGCGATGTGTCTCTCACCGTGCAACCCGGTGAATTTGTGTCGTTGATTGGCCCTTCTGGCTGCGGTAAATCAACGCTGTTGAATATCGTCGCGGGGTTTACCCAACCCAGCCGCGGCCAGGTCACGCTGGACGGCGCGGCCATCACCAAACCGGGGCCGGAACGGGGCATGGTGTTCCAACAATACTCGTTGTTCCCCTGGCTGACGGTAAGGAAAAACGTGGAGTTCGGTTTGCGCATGGCCAGCATGCCGACGGCCCAGCGCGCGGCCACTGCGCGTACCTTGCTGAGCCTGGCCGGCATGCTGGCATTTGAAAACCACTATCCCGATCAGCTATCAGGCGGTATGAAACAGCGCATCGGCATTGTCCGGGCGCTCGCCACCAATCCCCAGGTGGTGCTGATGGATGAACCCTTCGGCGCTCTGGACACCCAGACCCGCAGCGTGATGCAGGAAGTGCTCACCGCGATCTGGCAGAAATTCAGGCTATCGGTGCTGTTTATTACTCACGATATCGAAGAAGCCATTTTCCTCTCCGATCGTATTTATGTCATGACGGCCCGGCCCGGGCGCATAAAAGCCGAAATCACCGTTCCACTCTCCCGGCCGCGCACGGCGCAAATGACCGATAGCCCCGAGTTCAACACGCTGGTCAGGGAATTGAAAGGGCTGATCCGCGAGGAATCGTTGGCCGCCATGGGAGCCGAATTATCCGAAGGCGGCCCGTAGGGTGCCAAGCCATACACCGACGAGTTTTAACCACGTTTCATTATTAAATCACCAGAAAGGAGCTGAACATGACGGTACGCAAGCCCAACATTTTATTTTTTCACGTGGACAACCTCGGGATGGGAGAACTGGGCTGTTACGGCGGGGGGATCCTGCGCGGCGCAGACACCAAAAGGATGGACGATTTCGCCAGGCAAGGGCTGAAACTGACCCATTACGTGGTTGAGCCGCAGTGCACCCCCACCCGTTCGGCACTGATGACCGGCCGCTACCCTATCCGCTCCGGCAACCATACCATTGCGCTCGGTGGCAATGCCGGCGGCCTGGTGTCCTGGGAGAAAACCATCGCTGAAATCCTGGCAGACGAAGGCTATGTCTCGAGTTGCCAAGGGAAATGGCATATCGGCGCTGAAGATGGCCGTTGGCCGACCGATCATGGCTTTGATGAATGGTATGGCCCACTGCGCACCTATGATGAATGCATGTGGTTGGAGGATCCCCATTACGTGCCGGAACGTGACGGCTATTCCTACATGCACGAAGGCCGTAAGGGCGAAGGCTGTCACCCCATTTTAGATCAGCAGTTAACCCTGCAAATGAAGAAGGACTGCGATCTGGAATACCAGAAGCGCGGCATCGACTTTATGCAGCGCAGCGTGGCGGCAGATAAGCCATTCTTCCTTTACTTCAACCACTCGCTCATGCATTTCCCGATGCTGCCGCGGGACGAGTTCGTGGGCAAAAGCACCAACGGCGACTGGGGCGATTGCCTGCTGATGTTGGATCATGATTTCGGCGTATTGCTGGATCAGTTGGATAAGCTGGGTATTGCCGACAATACCATTGTGGTGATGTGCGGTGATAACGGTGCGGAAGATCATCTGGCTGGCCGCGGCACCGGCGGTTTCTTTGATGGCTCTTATTTCAGTTCAGCGGAAGGCGGGATCCGCACCCCGCTGTTGATGCGCTGGCCAGGGCATATCCAGCCGGGCACCGAGAGCAATGAAATGGTTCACGTCACCGATATGTTTACCACTCTGTTGGGGTTTGCCGGCAGTGAACCACCGAAGGATCGGCTGATCGACGGGATCGATCAACGGGCGTTTTTCCTAGGGGAACAGCCGGTTTCCAATCGGGAGTCCTGCATGGTGTGGTTGAACGATGAGTTGCATGCCGTTAAATGGAAAGATTTCAAAATCAACTTCAAACGGCAACAGCATTTCCACGATCCTGAACTGCCGCTGGGCTTCGCCCGTATTACCCATTTACAGGAAGATCCCAAAGAGCGCGAAGCCGTTAATCAGCGCTATGTGCGGTGGTGGGTGATGCAGCATGCCCATCGGGTGGTGCATGATTTCGAAGAGAGTGTGAAACAGGAAACGGTGATCCCGCCCGGCGCACCGCTCGATTTCGTGCCGCGCAAAACGCCGGCCGAGTAGCCGCCATGAAAATCTATAAACCGGCCGGGGCAATCCCCCCGGCATCCTTAGCAAAGGCCTGTCATGCCGCCCCCGAGCACACCGCAATTGGCCGCCGCGAAGGTATGGTATGGATCCCATCAGGCGAATTCCTGATGGGATCGGAACAGTTTTATCCGGAAGAACGCCCTGTTCGGCGCGTGCAGGTGGCCGGCTTTTGGATCGATCCCTGCCCAGTTACCAACGCACAGTTCGCACTATTCACCAACGAGACCGGCTACATCACGGACATGGAACAGGCGCCCGATGCCGCCCTGTACCCGCAGGCATCCCCCGCGTTACTGGTGCCGGGCTCGCTGGTTTTTACACCACCGGCTGGCCCGGTGAGTTTACAGGACTACCGGGCCTGGTGGGCCTATGTGCCCGGTGCTAACTGGCGCCACCCACAGGGGCCAGAGAGTAGCATTCAGGGGCGGGAACAGCACCCGGTGGTACAGCTCACTTATGGCGACGCCAGCGCTTACGCGGCCTGGGCAGGAAAGGCGCTGCCAACGGAAGAAGAGTGGGAATACGCCGCCCGCGGCGGGCTTGATGGCGCCGCTTACGCTTGGGGAGATGAATTCACCCCCGGCGGCGCCATGATGGCCAACACCTGGCAGGGGCAATTCCCCTGGGAAAACCTGGCGCAAGACGGCTTTGAGGGAACCTCGCCGGTGAAATCCTTTCCCGCCAATGGTTATGGGTTATATGACGTCACCGGCAACGTCTGGGAATGGACCCGTTCGCTTTTTGCCCCTCGATCGGCTGCCGTTAGGAAAAAGCGCTGTTGCCTTCCCTCCAACGGCCTTGCTGCCGATAGCCGTAGGGTGGTGAAAGGCGGCTCACATTTGTGCGCGCCGAATTACTGTCTGCGCTACCGGCCGGCAGCGCGGCAAGGGCAAACGCTGGATACCGCCACCAGCCACATCGGCTTTCGCTGCGTTGCCTATGCCAGGCACACGAGTGAACGTTAGCCGCAAGCTGCGTGCCAGTTCACCCAACGAGGTAAGGAGTTTCAGGCATGACGCATCCCTTTCACCTGATGGCCAAACCCACCAGCTATCAGTGCAATTTGGCCTGTGATTACTGTTTTTATCTTGATAAAGGCATGGGCTGCCTGCCGGCAGGTCGGCCTTTCCGCCATATGGAAGAGAACGTGCTGCGCGCCTACATCCAGCAAAATATCGCCAGTTCGCCGACTGCGGAGGTGGTGTTTGCCTGGCAAGGGGGCGAACCCACATTAGCCGGGCTGGATTTTTACCGCCGCGCACTGGCTTACCAGCGCCAATACGCCAACGGGAAAACCATCCGCAACACCCTGCAAACCAATGGGGTGCTGCTTGATGATGCCTGGGCAGCCTTTTTGGCAGAAAATCAGTTTCTGGTTGGCATATCGGTTGATGGGCCACAGGCCTTGCATGATAAATACCGCAAAAGCCGAGCCGGGAAGTCCGTGTTTCAGCAGGTGATCGGTGCGGTAAAACGGCTGCAACACCACCAGGTGACGTTTAACCTGCTGGCGGCGGTCAATAATGAAACCGCCAAAGCGCCGCGGGAAATATACCATTTCCTGACGCGGGAACTGGGCGCCGACTTCCTGCAGTTTATTCCCATCGTGGAGCGTGACGACCAACGCAAAAGGCCGCCGTTGGGCGAGTTAATCCATCCACAGGCCCTGGGGCAGCATAGCATCACCCCCTGGTCGGTGAGCGGTGAAGCCTACGGGGAGTTTCTGATCGCGGTGTTCGACGAATGGGTGCGGCACGATGTCGGGGAAAAATTCGTGCAGCTATTCGACTGTACCCTGGCCGCATGGGTGGGGGCAGATCCTGGCCTGTGTGTGATGCAACCCAACTGCGGCCGGGCCCTGGTGATCGAACAAAATGGGGATATCTACAGCTGCGACCATTTTGTCTACCCGGAACAGCGGTTGGGAAACATCCTGGTAGACAACCTGGCGGCACTGGTGGACGGTAAACAGCAAACGAATTTCGGCGCGCAAAAATCGGTGTTGCCGCCGGATTGTCGGCAATGCCGCTACGGTTTTGCCTGCCACGGCGGCTGCCCCAAACACCGCATCCTCTTCAAACAGGGCGGCGCGCATAATTTTTTATGCGCCGGCTACCGCGCCTATTTCCAGCATGTGGAGCCTTATATGAACTTTATGGCGCAGCAGTTACAGCTGCGCCGTTCACCGGCCAACGTCATGGCCAACGTTGGCGCCATCGCCGCAGCCCAATATCCCCCAGCCCCACGGGCTGGCTAAAACAAGCGATCCGTGGCCAGCAATGCCTGCTCAATCGCCGCTGGGGCGAGCGAGAAAGGCAAACGGGCGGCGATATCCGCGGAGAACTTCGCTTCGCGCGCAATCGTTGCAAAGGCCGCCGCACGATCGCCCGCCAATGGTGCCAGCGTGAGCGGCGCATCATACTGGCGCAGCAAAGACAGCAGCTTTTGATCTGGCTGCCCGTTGCCGTTTGCCAGCAAAGACTGCACCAGTAAGCAAAAGCCGACTATTTCGCCATGCAGCAACGCATGTACTTCGGGTTGATAGGTCAGCCGGTTGTGGATCACATGCGCCACGCCGGGCACCGGATCTTTACCGCTCATACTATTTGCCAGCCCCGCCAGCGCGATATTGGCGTCAATCACCTTGATCAATGCGGGGGTCACCTGTTGGCGCTGGTTATCGCGCACCGCCGCCGCACCGTATTGTTCGAAGGTATCCAGCGCCATTTTCGCCGCCTGCACTTTAAGACTCAGTGCCAGGCTATCGCTGTCTTTCTGCTGGTAAAGAACATATTCATACCATTTGGCCAGCGCATCAACGATGCCGGCCTTCAGATAACGCGTGTTGCTCTGCGCGATCACTTCGCTGTCCACCAACACCATCAGGGGCATATGGCTTAACATCAGGCGGCGATCCTGGCCGCCCTGCGGGTGGTAGATAATGCTCATCGGCGACCAGGCGGCGCAGGTGGCGGCAATTGTAGGAACCGTCACCGCCGCCACGCCATCCAGCGCATTGGCGACCGCTTTGGCGCAATCCAGCACCCGCCCGCCGCCAATCCCCAATACCAGCTCGGCGCCAAATTGCTGCACACGCGCCTGATGCAGGCTAATGGCAGCGTCGCTACATTCTCCTTCAAAGAAACTCAGTTGGTAGTTTATGCGGTGCGCCTGCAGGCTGGCTTCCAACTGCGGGTTTACCGCCTGCCAGGCATGGGGCGTGGTAAGGATGGCGATGGTGCTAGCGTGCGGCGCAATGTACTCCCCCACGCGGCCAGCCAAGCCAGGCTGCTGCAAATAGATGTTCGGCGATTTTATCGTAAGCACGTGTATACCTGTTTTATTAATGATAAATAACCGGCGTCAACAGCCCTTTCCCGGTGGGGAATAATCAAAACCTTATCGTAAAAATAAAGGCTGCCATGGCGGGGCATTAACCGAATAGCTGTGTTATTCCCAGCATGCTACGAGAAAGGAAAAAATAAGCAACGGCTGAACGGCTATTTCAATTTCGCAAATTTGCATATAGATAGATTAAATTCGGCAATAGAAAATAAAAGGTTTACGGGTTGTGCTGGATCAACGCAGTTATTCGATATCTATAAGCGGCTCATGGCGATGCGATGTTTCTCGGCCTCGCCGGTTGGGTGCCGCAAGCGGCACCTAAGCCGATCAGCCCTGCCGCGTCCCCCCCACCACCAGGTTATCCACTTTCAGCGTCGGCTGCCCCACGCACACCGGCACGCTTTGCCCGGCCTTGCCGCACACGGCAGTACCGTGATCCAGCGCCAGATCGTTGCCGACCATGCTGATTAACTTCAGGGTTTCCGGGCCATTGCCGGTCAGGGTGGCGCCTTTAACCGGCGTGGTGATTTTGCCGTCTTCAATCAAATATGCCAGCGCGGTCTGGAAGCTGTACTGGCCACTGACGATATCCACCTGCCCGCTGCCCAAATCGGCCAGATACAGCCCGCGTTTCACCGAGGCGATAATTTCCTCCGGCGCATATTGCCCGTTGCGCATAAAGGTATTGGTCATGCGCGGCATCGGCAAATGCGCATAAGACTGGCGGCGGCCATTACCGGTAGGCGGCAGCTTCATCAGGCGCGCGCTCAGGCTGTCGTGCATATAACCTTTCAGGATACCGTCTTCGATCAGCGTGGTGCACTGGGCCGGGTGGCCTTCATCATCAACGTTCAATGAACCGCGCTGCCCGGCCACGGTGCCATCGTCGACGATATTCACGCCGGGTTGCGCCACCCGTTCGCCGATGCGCCCGGAATACACCGAGGTGCCCAAGCGGTTAAAGTCACCTTCAAAACCGTGCCCCATCGCCTCATGCAACAGCATGCCGGGCCAGCCAGCAGCAATCACCACCGGCATACTGCCGGACGGCGCGGCGATCGCCGCCAGATTGATCAACGCCCGATGGACGATCGTACGTAACGCAGCCTGTACATGCTCATCCTCGAACAGCGTGAAATCGCCACGCCCGCCGATGCCGCTACTGGCTGTCTCGCGTACGCCCTGTTGTTCAACCACCACGCTCATGCGCAACACCAACATCGGCCGGATATCCGCCGCCTGGTGGAAATCATGGCGCAGAATATAGTTAACCGAATGGGTCAACTCCAGGCTGGCCGTCACCTGCACCACCCGCGGATCAATCGCCCGCGCCATGTGGTTGATTTTCTCCAACAGGCCGATTTTCTGCGCGGCCTCACAGGCCAACAACGGATCGTCGGCGATAAAATTCAGCCGCTGCGCGCGATCGGCCGGCAATGCAACCCGAGCGCGTTTCCCCGGTGCGGCTATGGTTTTGACCGAACGGGCGGCATCCAGCAGATGCTGCTGGTCGATATGCTGGGAATACGCGAATGCCGTCTGGTCTTCTTCCACCGCCCGCAGGCCGAAGCCCTGATCGACATTAAAGGAACCGCCTTTCACCACGCCGTTTTCCATCGCCCAGGTTTCACGGCGCAGGCTCTGAACAAACAGATCGGCATAGTCCACCCGGTGCGCCAGCACCTGATCCATCACCGCCTGTAAATCGGCGTCGCTGATGCCGTACGGTTCCAGCAGTTGCTGTTTCGCCTGCGCCAGATGCAATGTTGTTACTGATTCACTCATGATAAAAATCCTCTGGCTTAGCGCCCCGCCACCTGCAGGCTATCGATTAACACGGAACCGCTGGTCAACGCGCCCTGGGTCAGGGTATCGGCGCCGACGGCAACGATGTTGAGGAATATCTCCGCCAGGTTGCCCGCTACCGTCACACCGTCAACCGCGTGGCGAATTTCGCCCTCTTCCACCCAAAAGCCGCGCAGGCTGCGGGAGTAATCCCCGTTAATCAAACGTGCTCCGCCGCCGCTGAAACTGGTCACCAGCAGGCCGGTATGGAGCTTTTTCACCATGGCGGAGAAATCATCGCTGGCCTGGGTGCGGCTGCTGCGCAGGATCAGGTTGCCCGGCCCGGAACCGTTGCCGGTGGGTTCCATCCCCAGGCGGCGCGCGGCATAGGCGGACAGGAAGAAACCGCGCAGGCTGCCGTTATCCACCACCCTGCGCGCCACCCCGCTGATGCCGTCGCCGTCGAATGCCCGGCTGGCTAACCCCTGCGGGACAAACGGATCTTCCTCAACGCTGATATGCTCGCTGAAAATACGCTGGCCGAGGCGCTCGGCCAGGAAGCTGTTTTTGCGATACAGCGCCGCGCCGCCGGCCGCCTGCACCAGGTGTTCAAGCAGCGACAGAGCGCTGCGCGCATCGAACAGCACCGGGCAGCGGCGGCTGCCGGTCAACGGCGCAACGTCGAGCGCGGCCAGCGCCCCGCTGCCGGCCCGTTGGCCGATCGCCTCCGGCGCCATCAGTGACGGCGCAAGATGCGATTGTGAATACCAGAAATCCAGTTGGCTGCGGCCCTCTTTTCTGGCCAGCGCTTTGGCACTCATCACGTGGCTGGTTTGCCGGCCACCCTCGGCGAATCCCTGGCTGTTCATCAGGAACCACTGGGATTGGCCGCTGCGCACCCAGGCGCCATCGCTGACCACCCCCGCTCCCGCCGACGCAATACCGCTCTCAATACGTTGGGCCAGCGCCTGTGCGCCGGTTTCGTCCACCGCCCAGGGGTGCCACAGATCCAGTTCGCGCGGCGCCTGGCACAGATACTGCGCCGGCGGCAGCCCGGCAAACGCGTCCTCGCCGGTATAGCCGGCAATCCGGCAGGCGGCCTGAACGGTTTCGCTCAGGCGCGCCGGTGAAAAGTCAGTGGTGCTGGTGGTGCCCTGATGCTGCCCGCGATAAACCGTCAGCGCCATGCCGGACTGCGCATCACGGGTGCGCGCCCGCAGCCGGCCCTGGCGCATTTCAATCAACAAGCCGTTGCTTTCGGAGAAAATCACCTGCGCGGCAGAGGCGCCGGCCTGGATCGCCTGCGCGATCACACTGTCGGCCAGTTCCGCCAGTTGCCGTTGGCTATGGGCAAAGGTATTCGCCATGGTGGCCTCCTGGTCATCAGTCATGGTTAAAACTCCGGCGCTTCGGCCAGCAAGCGGTTGAGTTCCTGCTGCATCCGCACTTTCACCGGCAGGAAAAGCTGCGGGATGCTTTGATGGAAAGCGTTTTCTTTAGCGAGGAATTCCGCATTTTCCGCCGCCCACGCCGCCCTGAGCGCCGCGATCTCATCCTGGCTCAGCTTACCCTCTGGCGATTGGCGCTCTTTTTCGTTAAACCAGCCCATGCGTTTACCCGGCGTGGCCCGATCCTCATCACTCCACCCCGAGAGGATCTCCAGGTGTTGGAACTGCGCCCAGTGGATGTTGATCGCGATATGGCCCCATGTATCGCCCTCGGTGGTGACAGGCACCGGCGACAGCAACTGCAACAGCGTGGCGAACATCTGTTCCAGTTGGCGATCCGGCCGTTGATAGCCCTGCCGTAACAACGCCGCCTGTTCGCCCACCGCCGCCCAGGCGCTGGGCGCGGTTTCACGGCCCGCAAGCCGATCGGCGCACAATGCCTGCCAGCGTGCGAGCAACTGCACCAGTTGCGGATCGCGCAAATAGCTGGCCCAGGGCGCCGATGCCTCGCTAAACCACCAGTGCATAAAGCGCAGCGGCACCAGCCGGTAATCCTTGCCGGCGCGCAGCGCCGCGAACAGCGCCGCCATCTGCTCCGCCGTCAGATAACCGCAGATATCGAGCAGTTGCCCAATGGCGATGGGCAACCCGGTGATGCGCTCAAAGGCCTGGCTGTCAGCCTGATGGACCATCGAGGCCGACGTGCTGCCCTTGCCGTCAATCCAGAAACTGCCCAGCCCCACACTGATATCGCCCGCCGCCGCATGGCCAATGGCGCGCTGGGCGATGAAATCGTGCAGCCCCTCGTCGCCATAAAAACTGGCCCAGGCCAGCGCTTCGGTATGCGCCACCGTCGGTTGCGCGCTCACATCCACCTGGTGCCCGGCCAGCCAGGCGTTAAGCTGCCCCTGGGACAGCGCGCCTACCTGCCGCTCCGGCTGCGCGTCTCCCTTGAACAACAGCAGCGTAGGAATACCGCGCACGCCAAAACGCGCCATAACCGCCGGGTATTTTTCCACATCGATCTTGGCCACCAGCAGTTTACCCGCGCTGTTTTTTGCCAGCTTGTCGATAATCGGCGACATCGTGCGACAGGGCACGCACCACGGCGCCCACAGATCGACCAGCACCGGCAATTTCGCGGCGGCCAGGAAGCTATCCAGGCTGGCGTCGGTTAATTCGTTTGGTTTATTCAACATTTGGGATCCTGTCTCGGTGTTAACTGCCCCGTTCGGGCGTCAGGGTAAGCGTATGCTGGTGGAAGTGCTCCAGCTCTTTGCGGTGAGCCACACTGATAATGGTGCTGTTGGGAAGTTGCTCAATCAGTGCCTGGTAGAGCTGGCTTTCCGTTTCCGGATCCAACGCGCTGGTCGCTTCATCAAGGAAGATCACATCCGGGCGATGTAACAGCACCCGCGCCATCGCCAACCGCTGCTGTTCGCCGCCGGACAATACCTGCTGCCAACGATCGAATTGGGTCAGCGAATCAACCCGCTCTGCCAGGCAACAGTCCACCAGCGCCTGGCGGTATTGCTGATCGGTAAAGGTTTCCGGCTCATCGGGATAAGCCAGGGCGCTTTTTAGCGTGCCGACCGGGATATAGCTTTTCTGCGGCAAAAACAGCATGCGCGCCGCCGCGGGGCGGGTGATCTCACCCACGCCAAACGGCCATAGCCCGGCGCAGGCGCGCAGCAGCGTGCTCTTGCCGCTGCCCGAACGGCCGCGCACCACCCAGCGTTCGCCTGCCGCGGCCTGCCATGCCGGCAGGCGTGCAAGCACCGCGCCGTCCGGGCGTTGCAAGGTGACATCCTGGCAGCGTAGCGCCGCGCCGTGGTTTTCCAGCCGGATGCCGGCAGGCTGATCGCGGGCCTTATTTAACGCCCACAACATATCCCGCAGCCGGTTGGCCAGGGCCATCCAGTTGGTGAAGGATTGATAAGCCTGAGGGAAAAAACCAAGCGTACCGAGCACCGTTCCATAGGCCAGGGTAATCTGGGTCATGCCGCCCAGGGTGATTTGCCCCGAGAGCAATAACGGCAGCGCCAACAAGGTCGGCAGCGGTGAAAAGGCCTGGGTGAACAGACTTTGGAAAAACCGCAGCTTAAAGGTTTTGCGCATCATCAGCAGGGTATTGGCCCGTACCCGCTCGAAGCGAGACAGCAGCCGTTGCTCCTCGCGTTCACCACCGCCGAAAAAGGCAATTTGCTCGGCGTTTTCGCGCACTTGCATGCCCAGGAAACGGAAATCCGCCTCCACCGTCTGTTTATTCATATTGACGCCAATCAGCACTTTGCCTAACCAGTGGCTCAGCGCCAGGTGGAGAAATGAATAGAGATAGACGGCAAAGACCATGTAACCGGGGATCGACAATGTCGTGTCCCCCAGGGGGATAGATAACGCGCCGGACAGATTCCACAAAATAACGGTAAACGTTACGGTATTTACCACCACATGGATAATGTTGGTGGAAAGGTTAATGGTGACGTCGGTAAAAAGATTAATATCCTCCGCAATACGCTGATCGCCGTTACTGATTAAATTATCCCGCTCCAACTGGTAATACGCGGAGCGCTGGGTCCAGCGCTCCACATAGCGGGTGGTCATCCAGGTGCGCCAGCGCAGAGTCAAATAATCAATCGCCAATACGCTAATCAGCGGCAGTAATATCGAAATACTACCGATGACCAGGGTTTCCACCATGGTGGTGCTGATTAGCGGCCAATCAAGCGCCACCAACGCGTCGGTTAACTGCCCTTGCAGCTTATTCAAAGCGACATGGGCATAAGTCCCGCTGAAATTAATTGCCAAAATCACGGCAATTAACAATAAAGCCAGCCACTTTTCCGACGATACCCAAAAAGGGCTAATAAGCTGCCATATGCCCGGCCGTTTGCCCTCGCCGGGCAGCGTTTTATCGATTGAATGTTCCGTCATATTTTCCATAATCAGAACGAGTACGTCACAGATAAGCGCGCGGTACGGCCCGGTTTGACGCCGATATAATTCACCGAGGTTGAGTAATAGTAGAGATCGCGATCAAAGATATTGTTCACGCCCAACGTTACCGTGTACTTCGGCTGGTGATAGAAAACGGAGGCGTCGGTTTGCGCCCACCCGCCCATCTTGAAGTAATTATTGGTCGAACCGTTCCAGGTATCGCTGGCCGCCTGCACGCCGATGCCCGCCCCCAGCCCCTGGAACCGCCCTTCCTGCAGTTCATAGGTGGTCCAGATACTGCCGGAATGTTTTGGCTGCGCGGTAACCCTTGCCTGGGATGTCGCGCCAGTAACTGAGGAATTGTCCGGATCCTTAGGCTGAGCAAAGGTATAGCTGGCGGTAATATCCCAGCCCGGCAAGATCCGGCCGTTCAAATCAAAATCGAAGCCTTTGCTCTCCCGCCCTTCCGCACCAACCGCATTACCGGTGATATCGGTCACGACCACGTTTTTCTGCACGATATGGAACGCTGCAGTGGTGATGGTCAGATTATCATCCAATAAACTGAATTTAAGCCCGACTTCCTTTGACTTGCCGGTTGAAGGATCCAACTGTTCGCCGGTAAGGGTATTTATCGTCCCTACGGTCGCAAAACTGTTTAGTAAGTTGGCATAAGCCGTGATTTCCGGCGTGATATCGAAACTGACGCCATAGCTCGGCACCCATTGGGTGACATTTTTCTCTGACGTTTTGGTCGTTGTTGTGCGCAAAGACCATTTAGCCTGTTTGACGGACAGTTGGAAATGCAGCCGATCCCAGAAATCGATCTGATCCTGGAGGATCAGCCCCTTCTGATACTGCAGCATGGTATAGGATTTATAGCTGGGATCCGGGATCGCCGGGAACGAGATGCTGCCGGGATCGTTATAATTAGCGGTGGTGTAAATTCTGCCGGAAGGTAAATCCCAACTGGTGGTTTTCGCACGCTGGAAGTCGTAACCAACCAGAATATTATGGGTCATCGGCCCTATAGAAAACTTACCACGGATATCATTTTGCAGGCTGATGGAGTTCAAATCCTGCTTATTCCCCAGTTCATGGGCGGTTAATGTGCCATCAGAGCTTGCTCCGTACAGTTCATGCAGGCGATAGTTTGTGGTGTTGTCAAGATAGGTCGCCTTGCTGTTAAAGGACCAGTCGTCGAACAAATCCTGGTTCAGTTCGTAATAAACAGTCTTGGCATTAATGGAGAAATGGTTGTCCTTATCGCCCAGGCGATATTCAGGCAGGCGTTGGATACGGCCATTGCTGTACAAGGTGGCCGCCGGTCCGGACGTTCTGCCAGTATTAAACTCCGCCCCGACTTTAAAATTGGTGCTATCCGTCACCCAGGCCAGCACAGGGGCGACATACTCACCGCGTTTACCGTTAAAATCAGGGAAACTGTTATCCGCCCGCATGGTGGAAGCATTAAAACGGTAAAGGAAGGTTTTGTCGTCGTTCAGCGAGCCGCCCAGATCGATGGCGTTTTTCACTTCGCCATATTTTGACACCTCAAATTTATAGGTGTGCAGCGGATCGGCGGTTGGCGCTTTACGCACCACGTTGACCGAACCGGCTGGCGAACTGTTGCCTGCCAGCACCGCCTGAGGGCCTTTTAGCACTTCTACACGTTCAATGCCGTCGATACTGGAATAGCCGGTCGCGCTGCCGTTCACCGTGCTGTTGGGGTTGGAGACGCCGTCGGTCGAACCGCCCGTCACGTTAAAGCCGCGAATATTTATCGTGTTGAGCCCCCGGTTGCCGCCCTGCATCGTGACACCGCCGGCGTTGCGCAAAGCATCTTCCACCGACACAGCCTGACGATCGTCAAGCAGCTTGCGGCTCACCACCTGCACCGACTGCGCCGTCTCTTGCAAGGATAAATTAGTGCGGGTAGCGGTGCTGGACGTCGACGGGTTATACACCGTGGCATCTTCGCTTTGATCCGCGCTGCCAACAACGGTAATGGTCGGCAGCGTTTGCCCGCTGTCCTTTGCCGCCTGCAAATCCGATGCGGCAGCCGTCGGCATTGCCGTGGTAACGGCATCGATGGTCAGCGTGCCGTTAGCCGTCGTGGTGACGGAAAGCGGTGTGCCCTGCAACTGGTGCACGATCGCCTGTTCAAGCGTGAAATTGCCATCAATGGGTTTAGCCTGGTAAGGCGCCACCAGCGTGGGATTGAAAGAAATGGTCTGCTGGCTCTGGCGCGCAATCGTCAGCAGCCCTTGTTCCAGTGAACCGGCCTGCACCGAAAAGTGTATTGGCGTGGCCGCTGCTGCGTAGGCCGCCTGTGGCAGCAATAATGCAACGTTTGCCGCGGCAAAGGTGATATTGATCGCCAACGCCAACTGGCTTGGGCTAAAACGTTTCTTCCAACCACTCTGCAGTGCATCACTCATTAATTCTGCTCCCGGTGAAAAGGCAAATGTTTTGCGACGCCATAGGGTTATGGCTCAGTTAGTTTTCTCAGTGTGTATGTGCAACGGGGGGCGAAATGTGTCACCGGATAGTGAATATTTTTTTGCGATAAATCGTTTTTTTGTATCTAATTAACTAATTCATTTACGTTTTTTTTCGCTAATACGCGTTGCCGTTACGCATTCCACGGCAGGCATGCTGCCCAATAGAGGGGAAAATTACGCCAGCAGCGCACCACGCAAGTGCAAACTGATGGCTTATTGCCCACTCGGCTATCCGTTATTGTGCAATCTCACATTTCTTGTGCTGGGCATATAACAAAAGTTGCCTTAGTAAAGAAAAAAATATACTTATATTCTATAGATATAAGCTAGAGATAAATATTATTGGCTCGTTTATTGCTGGGCAGGTTTGAATTAACCTTCCGCTTTGCACACGGTGCCTCCGTGGCTAAGAACGGCGCCATTCCAGGATCGGCGGTAACGATCCTTTTTGCGGCCTGTGAAAGGTTTTACGCTAAGAATTAAGAAAGACGGATGAGACAATGCCTGCCGAATTTACCAGCCGAACAGATGCATTAACGCTAATTTTTCGTAGCGATTACCGGTGGCTCACGGATAAGCTGAGACGGCGGATCAGCCATGGCACCGGTGCGGAAGATATCGCCTCCGAAGCCTTTGTTCGGCTGGCGGCAATCCCGGATTTGCTTAAAATCCGGGAGCCACGCGCCATGCTCACCACGCTGGCCCAGCGGATATTGTATGAAACCTGGCGCCGGCGCGATCTGGAGCAGGCATATCTCAACGCGCTGGCAAGCAACCCGCAGCATTGCCATCCTTCGCCGGAAGAGCAAGAGATGGTGATCGAATCCTTGCTGGCCATTGACCGCGCGCTGGATGGTTTGTCTGTTAATGCACGCAAGGCGTTTTTATTTAATCAGCTAGACGGTATGACCTATGCTGAGATTGCTAAAGAGTTGAACGTTTCGGCCAGCATGGTGCGCAAATACGTGGCGAAAGCGCTCACCAACTGTTACCTGGCGACCGCCGGCCAGACTGAGTAACCCATAAAATAATGAGAGCATGCCAACGCCCCGATCCCGCCGCCCAACAAGCCATCGAATGGATGGTGTTGCTACGCTCTGGCGAAGCCACGGATGAGGATTTCCGTGAATACGAACGCTGGCGTTATGCCGATGCCAGCCACGACGCCGCCTGCGCCCAAATAGAAACCACGCTGGGAAAAATTCAATCACTGACGCATACCATGCCAAGTGAAAACGTGCGCCAGACCCTGCTCGCCCCCTCCAGCCGCCGCAAGTTTTTGCAAAACACCCTGGGCATTGCCGCCGTAGCCGTGGTTGGCGGCCTGGTGGTGAACCAAAAATATCCGGTGCCTTACCTGTTGTCTGATATTCACACCAATACCGCCCAACGGCGGCGGATCGAACTAAACGACGGCAGCGTTCTGGATATGAACGCGCGCACGGCGCTGAATATCGCGATCAACGATAGCCTGCGCAACGTTGAACTGCGCACCGGCGGCTTTATTGCCGATGTGGTGAATGACGCCAGGCCGTTTAATGTGAATACCGGGATGGGGCGCATCTTGGCAAGCGAAGCGCGTTTTAACGTGCGCCAGGAATCCGGCGGCATCCATCTGGCGGTATTGGAATCCGTAGTTAAAGTGACTAACCTGCGCGGCGAAAACCGGCTGCTCGAAGCCGGCCATGGTCTGTGGTTCAACCATGACACGCTGATGCCGGTCGCCATTTCCCCTTATGCCGAAACCGCCTGGACCCAGGGCCGGTTGGAAGTGCAGGATGCATCGCTGAGTTCGGTGATCGATTCGCTAAGAAATTACAGCCCGGCGATTATCCGCCTGGATCCGGCGATTGCCAGCCTGCGCGTCAGCGGCAACTTCCCGCTGGACGATGTGCCATACACGCTTGATGCCCTGGCGCAAACCATGCCGATCGCCATTACCCGCACCACGGGGTATTGGATCCGCATCACCGCAGCCGACGCGTGATCTCGCTTTTTTTCCACTTTTTTATCCTGGCCGGTGTCACTTTTGCTTCCTCATTGCACATACAAGATAAGTTCCCCCCGATTGCGGATCGTGCCGGTTAGCAAGCAGTCAGGATTTATCGAGAGGTCGTGGTGAAAGCACAGCACCTGATAGTGAAAGAAAGGATTGAAGTGCCGAAAAGCGCAGCGCCCGCCATGCTTTTTCCCATTGGGCTTGCGGCGGCGAAAAAAGATCGCGTGCCCAAGCTGGCGATTGCAGCCGTAGTGTTAGTCCACTTCGTGCTGATTGGCGCGGCGATTACGCACACCACACAATACCGGCCGCTGGACATCATCAACCCTGCCGAACAAAGCAGTGTGCAGGTGACCATGGTCGAAATGCCGCAGCCCGAACCGCCGCCGGCCCCTCAGGCGGCTACCGAAACACCGGCGTTGTTGACGGCGGAAAATAGCGAACGCGAAGTGGCGCAAAGCGAAGAGGCGCCGCCAGAGCCTACGCCTGTCGCACCGCCGGTGCCGCCAAAGCCGAAACCCAAGCCCAAGCCCACCCCCAAGGTCGAGCCAAAACCCAAACCGGTGCGTGAAGTCACGCGTCCGGTGAGCGAAGAAAAGCCCTTGCCGGTACAAAACGCCAGGGTCGCCGATAAGGCCGCGCTGCAAGCGACGGCCAAGGGTGAAATGCTAAAAAGCGCGCCCAACGCCACGCCGAAAATGGTTTCGACCATTGGTTGCATGGTGCCGGCGCCGGACTATCCTCGCAAGGCCAAACGGCTGCGCCAGGAAGGTGAAGTGTTGATCCGCCTGGCGATCAACGCCAACGGCAGCCTGGGGCGCGGCGAAATCGCCCGCAGCAGCGGTTATCAAGATCTTGACCAGGCGGCGCTGGCGGCGGTTTCCGGCATACGCTGTAACCCGTATCTGGAAAATGGCCAGGCGATTTCCGTGATGACGATTCAACCCATTACCTTCAAGTTACCCCGTTAGCCCATCTGGCGGTGGATGACCATGACCGATAGCGTTTATTGATAATCGAGGAAGCAAAATGAATGAGTTTGGCATTGAGCACATTTGGCAGCAGGGCGACATCGTTACCCGCTCGGTGGCCCTGGTCCTGCTGGTCATGTCCGTGATGTCCTGGTCGGTGATTGTGATTAAATGCATACAGGGCGCGGGGTTACGCAAAATCGCCCTGCGCACCAAACACCGTTTCTGGAGCGAAAAAACGCTGCCGGCCGCCATCGACTCATTAGGCAACAGCGCGAATAACCCGTTCCGCGATCTAGCGATAGCCGGCCATGCGGCGATGTCCCACCAGTACAATATCGAGGCCGGCATCAGTAACAATCTTGATATCAGCGACTGGCTGGCGCGCGAGCTGAAAAACAGCATTGACGACAATAGCGCGCGCCTGCAATCGGGCCTGGGTATCCTCGCCTCCATCGGCAGCACCGCGCCATTCGTTGGCCTGTTGGGCACCGTATGGGGCATTTATCATGCACTGCAGTCCATCAGCATGGTCGACCAACCGGATCTGGCCCATGTCGCCGGCCCGGTCGGCGAAGCGCTGATCATGACGGCGTTCGGCCTGTTCGTGGCTATCCCGGCCGTGCTGGGCTTTAACACCATCAGCCGGCGCAACCGCACCTTGCAGCATGCCATCGCCCGCTTTGCCCATGATCTGCATGCCTATTACCTCACCGGCTCGCGCATTACCTCCACCGAGGTTACCGAACTGCGCGCTGTCGATGCGCAAACCGCCCATCGCGTCCAGCCGTTCCGTGCCGGCCAGTCGGTGTAATGGCAAGTAAAATAGCCCTAATGGGATAGGCTCTAAGAGGGGAAAACGAATAATGAGTATGTCAGGCAACTCGCAGTTCGAAAGCGAAGACGACGGGTTGGTCAACGATATCAACATGACGCCGTTTATCGATGTCATGCTGGTGCTGCTGATTGTATTTATGATTACTCTGCCGGTGATCAACCACGCGGTAAAAGTCAATCTGCCCAAGGCGAACGCCAGCGCGCTGGAAAAAGACCCTCAGGCCATTGATATTTCGGTGCTGGCCGACGGTAGTATCGCCTGGGATAAACAGCCCGTTGACGACGCCACCTTAAAATCCCGGCTGGAAGAAACCGCCAAACGGCCACAACTGCCCCATCTGCGTATTTACGCCGACAAGGCCGCGGAATACGGCCGCGTATCCTATGTGATGACCAGCGCGCAGAGCGTCGGCCTAACGAAGTTTGATTTCGTCGTCGATAAAAATGCGCAGTAAACCGCATCGCCCCACGTAACGCCGCACCGCTGGGCCGGCGTTACGCCCCTGGTGGGCGGGAAAGGGTGTATTACCCCAGCAGCTGTTGTAACCGCCGGTCGTAATTGTTCAGGAAATCCCGCATCAAACGGAAGCATTCGGTTTCTTCATAATCCACCGTAGCCACGCCCGTCTCATCAAATTGATAAATCCGCGCGTTGGGGTATGAGGGAAGACTAAAAGGGTAGTGGTCAGCATCCATGCCTTCGAGTCCTTTCATCTCAAGTTTGATTAAATAATGAAAAACGGGAATAACCTGAGGTTATTCCCGTACATGACGTTTGTTTAATACAAACCTTAGGCAGCGCTGAATGTCACCAGGCCGCTGGTTTCATCATAGCTAAACTGCGTGCCGTAGCGTTCGCTCAGCCGCATGAGCAGCGCGGCGATTTCATGCCCCTGCTCGGCGGTGACGATCTGCGGCAGCCCGCGCGACAGTGGGCGCTCGCGGTTCATCCCCAGATCCAGCGGCAGCAGTTGGCAAGCCAACCCGCCTTCCACCAGATCAAATATCGCCAAGGCATTTTGAGAAAAACGCGCTTCAGCGTTAAAACCGATAAACTCGCCCGCGCTGTTTTTCGCCCGCGCTTTATGCAGATCCGAAGGGCGTGCATTGGCCGGGTGACCATAGGCTTCATACATTTCCGGCCCGATGATCGATTCGCCCGCTTCAAATTCCATCAACAGGCTGCCGAGGTTATAGAAAATCGGTTTGCCGTGATACAGCTCGATGCCGCGCATAAAGTGCGCGCCGTGGCAAACCACCGCGTCCGCGCCGGCATCCACGGCACGGCGGGCAAAGGCTTCGATAAACTCCGGCGCGTTGGGGGAATACCAACTGTCGTTGTCGCCTTCATGGGTGTGCAGGCTTACCAGCGTGAAATCACTGCGATTTGCCGCGTCGCGAATGCTGTGTTCATTGGCCAGGCAATCCTGTTCGTTGAACCAGGTGCGCACCTTCGCCTGCTCGCCGCGTTCAATCTGCAATGAGCTTTCAAACAGCGAACCGAACTTGAATTCGTCATCGCCCTTATCCGCCATCACTTCAACCCGCATCCCCTCGCGCACGCTTTCGTCAATTCCCAGCAGCCGGGTGATGTTCTTCAACTGCTCAAATTGCTCATCGGGCAGCACATAAGCACGCCCCCAGCGCAGCGGGTTCAAACCGGGGCGGGCAACCGTGCCGGCGCCGGCGTTGGCCGCCAGGAACACTTCAGAACGCGTCGAGCCCAGCGCCACAACGGCGACCCGCCCTTTTGCCGTATCCAGGAAACGCGGCAAACGGGCATCATCCAGATTGCGCCCCAGCCCGCACGGGATCAGCCCACGTGCTTCCGCCGCCTCAATGGTGCTCACCACGCCTTCCCAGCCGAAATCGCCGGTATGGTTATTGGCGAAAGACACCAGACGAATGTTCAGATCGGCGAACTCATCGAGCGTTGCCGGTTTAACCGCCGTAATATAACCGCGGCCGGCGGCTGGCGGAATATTCGGCTGCGGACAGCTGAATTCTGCGTTAGCAAATACGGCGTCTGCGCTGGCGAGCAAATCAATAACTCTTTTATCCAGCCGATTTACCATATTTCGGCTGGAAAATAATAAATCGCCACAGGCTATAATTCTCATCGGTTCCCCTGGTTTACTTATAGATTAAACCATTAAATATTTATGGTTATTTCGTTCTACTGATAAAATCATAAAGCTTTTCGTCATTGTTTCCTCTAGCTTATTGCATTATAACTTATACCAAATATGAATAATGCCGGCTTTACCGGATCCTATACACTAGCGGTTTGTTTTCATCACATATAATAATCAGATCTCAATAAATCCAGGGTAAAATAATGAAAAAATTCAATAAAGGAGTGTTATCCTCTGTTGTGCTCGGCGTGTTGTTATTGGCCGGCTGCGATAATTCTGATAACAAACCAACGGATGAAAAAGTGCTGCACGTGGGCACCTTTGGCGTCAGCATCGGCTTCTCTTACAAGCAAAATGGTAAGGACTACGAAGGCTACGACATCGCCACGGTCAATGCCGTGGCCAAAAAGCTGGGGTATTCACGCGTTGAGCTGACCACCGCCGACATGACCGGCCTGTTCGGCATGCTCGACTCCGGCAAAATCGACACGATCGCCAACCAGGTGGAAGTGAATGACAAGCGCCGTGAAAAGTACCAGTTCTCACAAACCTACATTTATTCCGGCGCGCAGTTGGTGACCCGCAAAGACGATAACAGCATCAACCGCATTGACGATTTAAAGGGCAAGCGCCTGGGGGTTGACGTCGGCAGCAGCAAGGAAAACTTCCTGCGTAAAAATTACCCGGATGCCGGGATCAATATCCACACCTATGACGAACCCAGCGCCATCATCCAGGACGTCGCCCTCGGCCGTCTTGATGCCTACATCATGGACCGTGCCGGCGCGCAGCTGTTGATCGATAACTCTCGCCTGCCGTTAAAACCTTCGGGCGAGCCGGTATATCGTTACCAGGAAGCGTTTCCGTTCGTGAAGAATGAGAAAGGCGATGCGCTGCGCAAACAGTTCGATGAAGCGCTCACGGCGCTGAAAAGTGACGGCACGCTCAGCAAGCTGTCGCAGCAATACCTCAAACAGGATGTAAGCAAGGAATAATAAGCGCATGAATTTTGATCTGAGCTTTATGCTTGAAGCTTTTCCGGTACTGCTCAGTTACTTGCCCATGACGCTTTTCCTGGCGGTAACCTCTATGGTTATCGCCTCGCTGATGGGTATGGTTCTGGCGCTGATCATCCGCAACCGGATTTTTATCCTTACCGCCGCTGCGGAAGTGTATATCTCGTTCTTCCGTTCCGTGCCGACGCTGGTGACGCTGTTTATCTTCTATTTTGGTATTCCGCAGTTGTTCCCCGGCATCAGTATGATGAACGCCATTTCCGCCACCATCATCGCACTGAGCTTCAAGAATGCCGCTAACCTGGCGGAAGAGTTCCGCGGGGCAATGAACTCAGTGGATAAAGGCCAGATGGAGGCGTGCCTGTCCGTTGGCTTAACGCGCTGGCAGGGGTTCCGCCGCGTCGTGCTGCCGCAAACCGTGCGCGTCGCCGTGCCGGGCATGAGCAACTACCTGATCATGCTGATTAAAGAATCGTCGCTAGCGTTTACCGTCGGCGTCACCGAGATCTTTTCACAAACCAAGATATTGGCCAGCAACTCGTTTCGTTTTCTTGAAAGCTACCTTGCCGTGGCGCTGATTTACTGGGCGGTCACCATCCTGTTGACCCTGTTACAGAAACGCATTGAGCGCCGGCTCAATCGCCCGTACCAATAAGGAGGCTGCCCATGTTAACGATCGGCCATTTAACCAAATCCTTTGGCGACAACCGTGTGTTGAACGATATTTCGCTGCAGATCGATCAAGGCCAGGTGGTGGCGATTATCGGCCCTTCCGGCTCCGGCAAATCGACGCTGCTGCGCTGTATCAATCTGCTGGAAACGCCGGACAGCGGCACCCTGAAGATCGCCGATACCCAGGTTACCGCCGGCAACATCAGTAGGCAGCAAGAGAATGAATTGCGCAAACATACCGGCATGGTGTTCCAGCATTACAACCTGTTTAAAAACAAGACCGCGCTGGAGAACGTGACGGAATCGCTGATCATTGCGAAAAGAATGCCGAAGGCCCAGGCAAACGAGATCGGCTATGCCCTGCTGGATAAAGTGGGGTTGCGCCACAAGGCAGACAGCTACCCGGCAACGCTGTCCGGCGGCCAACAGCAGCGCGTTTCCATCGCGCGGGCGCTGGCGGTTAAGCCAAAGGTGTTGTTGTTTGATGAACCCACTTCCGCGCTCGATCCGGAACTGGTCAATGAAGTGCTGCAGGTTATCCGTTCGATTGTCGATCACCAGACCACCATGATCCTGGTGACGCACGAAATGTCATTCGCCAGGGACGTCGCCGATCGGGTGATCTTCATGGCCGACGGCGAAATTGTCGAAGACAATAGCGCTGCGGCATTATTCGATAACCCGCAACACCAACGCACTCGCCGCTTTTTGCAACCGGGGTTGTAAACCCCGTCCATGACTGCATTATCGCCCGCCACGGCGGGCGATAATGCGTGAAACCTACGCTGGCTACAGCGCAGTATCTGCTTCGACGAACGCCGGCGGATCAAAAGCCGTGATGGGCGGCAGCGGTTCGCGCCAGCGCTCAATCTCCACCCAACAGCTTTGGGCGCTGCATCCTTGCCCCAGGCGGGAACTTCCCCGATCTTCGGTCAACACGTTCGGGTTGCCGTGTTTATCAAGCGAGCCAGGAACGCGCGGGTCCAGCGGATCGTACCAGGCGCCGGTGGAAATCTGCACCACGCCGGGCAGGATCTGGTCGCTGATATGCACGCCGGCCAGGATCGCACCGCGTTGGTTAAACACGCGCACCACCTCACCTTCCGCAATGCCGCGGGCGCGGGCATCCGCCGGGTGCATCCACAACGGCTCGCGGCCGTGGATCTTGGTCGCGCGGCTGACGCTGCCATGATCGTACTGGCTGTGCAGGCGGGTGCGCGGCTGGCTTGATAACAGATGCAGCGGCCACTGCTGCGCCATGCGCCGCTGTGCCTGGGCTTCTTCCTCATCCCACCACGGGTGGCCGGGGCATTCACTGTAGCCGAACCCGGCGACCGTCGCGGAATACAGCTCTATCTTTCCGGAAGGCGTTGAAAGCGGAAAGCGCTGCGGATCGGCGCGAAAATCCGCCAGGAACACCTGCCGCCTGGCGGGAGGCGCGAACTCCAGCTTGCCCTGCTGCCAGAAATCGTCAAAATCGGGTAATTCCACCCCCTCTTCTTCTGCCCGCGGGCGCGAATCGTCATACAGTTTGCGCAGCCACTGATCGGGATCGCGCCCTTCGCTGAACTGCGAGTGAAAGCCCAACCGCTCCGCCAGCCCGCAGAAAATGGCGTAATCATCGCGGGCCTGCGCCACCGGTTCGATCAACTGGCGCATCGCGATCATAAAGCCGTCATGGCCGCCGCTGCCGATATCGTTGCGCTCCAGCGAGGTGGTCACTGGCAGCACAATGTCGGAAAACTTCGCCTGCGCGGTCCAGAACTGTTCATGTACGATCACCGTCTCCGGCCGGCGCCAGGCTTCGATCAGGCGATTGAGATCCTGATGATGGTGGAACGCATTACCGCCGGCCCAGTACACCAGGCGGATATCCGGATAATGAAGATGCTGCCCGTCAAACTCATAGCTGCCGCCGGGGTTAAGCAGCATATCCGCGAGCCGCGCCACGGGGATCACGGTATTCACCTGGTTCTCGCCGCTTGGCAGGCGCGGGCCGGAAAAGGCGATGCGTTCGGCTCCCGCCAGGTTGGTGCAAGCATAGCCAAACGCCAGGCCGCCGCCCGGCGTACCGATTTGCCCCAACAGGGCCGTCAGAGCCACGGTGGCCCAATAGGCCTGCTCGCCCTGGCGCGCCCGCTGTATCGACCAGGAAATATTCACCATAGTGCGTTTCGCCGCCATGGTGCGGGCCAGTTCGACGATCTGCGCTTCGGCAATGCCGGTAATGGCGGCGGCCCAGGCGGGGGTTTTTGCCACGCCGTCGCGCTCCCCCAACACATACGGCTTCAGTTGCTCGAAGCCCGTGGTGTGGCTGGCGACAAACGCCCGATCGTAACGTTCTTCGGCAATCAGCACATGGCAGAGCGCCAGCAACAACGCGGTATCGGTGCCCGGCTTGATCGCCAGCCACTGCGCATTGCTCACCGCGCTGAGATCATTTTTCACCGGGCTGAGATTGATAAATTGGACGCCATTGCTTTGCATCCGCTCGAGCCAGTATTTCAGCATGTGGTCATTGGCGCCGCCGCCGTTGACCTGCGCATTGCGCAGCGGCAAGCCGCCAATGGCGACGAACAGCTCGCAATGCTCGGCTAACACCGACCAGTGGGTATGCTGCTTATGCAATGGGCTGAGTGGGCCAAGGATATGCGGTAGGATGCGTTCGCCGGCGGCGCTGCTGTAGGTGTTGGTGCTGGCGGTATAGCCGCCGTAGCTTTTTAGAAAGCGGTGCAGTTGGCTCTGGGCATGATGGAAGCGCCCGGCGCTGGCCCAACCATAGGAGCCGCCGAAAATCGCCTGGTTGCCGCAACGCTGTTTCACCGATTGCATTTCGCGCGCCACCAAATCCAGCGCCTGTTCCCAACTGACTTCCACGAAGGGTTCCTTGCCACGGCCATCGCGTGCGGCGGCCCCGTGCTGGAGATAGCCCAGGCGTACCGCCGGGCGGCGGATGCGGGTGTTGCTGGTGACGGCACCGGCTAAAGACAGGCCGATGCGCGAGGGGTTTTTGTCCCATTCCACCGGCGAAACCGACGAGATGTGGCCGCCCTCGGTGGCCACACGGTAAGTCCCCCAGTGCATCACAGCCAGGTTATGCTCCGCTTTCATTCATTCATCACTTTTCAATATGTTTAAGGGCGCTATCATAAAGCGGCCACCAGCGAAAAATAAACTGCCGGCAGCAATAAAATATCCCGCCGGTATGAAAACCACTGGATAATAATCTGTGTTTTTGGCCGTTTTATGGCATTAACCCTAGGCCAAAAGCGGCCATCAGGTTTTTTAAGTTGTTTTTATCTTGCAAATTTATTCGCCGCGAGATAATGGCACACAAAAATAATGGCTTAATGGCCCTGCGGTTATTTGCAACGCCAATCCGTGGCTATTTTCATTTAGGCGTGTGCGCTTTATTCCATTTGATATTCCGGGAATAAGTTAGACGTTTTTTTTATTTGGGCTTGTCTGGGGTTATTGTCATTCTGTCAGCCTGCTGACCCATAACACTCTGGATGATAATAACAATGACGCTTAAAAAAAGACTTTTACCTGCAACCGCCGGTCTGTTGTCACTCGTTTCGGCAGCGATTCACGCCGCCGACGCACCATCGCTACAAGGGAAAACCATCGGTATCGCCGTCGTCGGCACCCAGCACTTCTGGGATCGCGAAGCCTATAAGGGCGCAACCGAAGAAGTCGAAAAACTGGGCGGGAAAGTGATCGGCGTTGACGGCGGCCGTGATAATCAGGTACACGCCAATAACCATGATATTTTGCTGGCACGCAAAGTGGATGCGGTCATCAGCATCCTGGGCGACAGTGCCGTAGAGCCTAAATTCAAAGCGCTGCGCGCGGCGGGCATCCCGGTTTTCACCGTGGATCATGTTTCACAATACTCTATTAATAATACCACCTCCGATAACTATACCCTTGGCTCGACCATTGGCCGCTATACGGCCGATGAATTAGGGGGTAAAGGCAACGTGGCGGTATTTAATGCCTTCTCCAATTCCCTGCGCATTTGCGGTATTCGCTACGATCAATGGAAATACGTGCTGAAGGATTACCCGGATATCCACATTATTCAGCCGGAATTGGCCGAACAGTTTGCCAATTCACCTGAAGATGCGCGCAAGAAAACCCTGGAATTATTAAGCCAATATCCAAAAGGCAAACTGGATGCAATTCACGTCGCCTGCTGGGATCAGCCGGCCATCGGCGTGGTTCAGGCGCTGGAAGAAACCGGGCGGGATAAAGACGTCAAAGTGACCGCGATTGACGCCGGCCCGGAAACGCTGGAAATCATGGCGGAAAAAGACAGCCCGTTTGTCGCCAACATCGCCCAACAGCCGCACCTGATCGGCCAGACGTCCGCCGATAACGTCGCCCGCTATTTCGCCGGGGCAAAACTGCCGATCCAGACCTTCATCCCGGTGGTGCCGGTGAAAGGGCCGGAAGAAGCGAAAGCCGTTTACAAACAACTGGGCTACGGTGAGTTGAAGTAGTGAACACCAATACCACGCACGGGGGAGCGCCCCCGTCTGGCCTGGTGATGCACCAGATCAGCAAACGCTTTGCCAACGTGGCCGCGCTCAATGCGGTCACCTTAACCATCAACCCCGGTGAAATTCACGGCTTGATCGGCGAGAACGGCGCCGGTAAGTCCACCCTGATTAAAATTCTCGCCGGCGTCTACCAGGCGGACGGCGGCAGCATAACCCTGGACGGCGTCAGCCTGCCGCAGGGCAAACCCGCCGCCATCGAAGCACTGGGCATCCGCGTTATTCATCAGGAGCTGAACCTGATCCCCCACTTCACCGTGGCGGAGTCGGTGTTTCTTGGCCAGGAGTATCGGCGGGCAGGCGGCTGGCTCAATCGCCGGCGCATGATAGCCGCCACCGAAGCCTTCTTCCGCAGCACCTGGCAGTTGAATATCGACGCCCGGCGCCTGATCCGTGATCTGAGCCTGGCAGAACGTAAACTGGTGCAGATTGCCCGCGCGCTGATCGATGGCGCCGCGCGCCTGGTGGTGTTCGACGAACCCACCGCGCCGCTCGAGGCCCATGAAGCGAGCCTGGTTTCCGCCGCGATCGTGCGCCTGCGCGAGCAAGGGATCGCCATTCTGTATATTTCCCACTATCTCAATGAGATCGCCGCGCTGTGCGATCGGGCGACGGTATTACGCAATGGCGAAGTGGTCGGCTACCCGGACCGCGATCTGCTGCAAAACACCGATGCGGTGATCAACCTGATGGTCGGGCGGGATATCGAACAGCTCTATACCCCGCGCCAAAACGCCGCGGCCGCCGCAAGCACGCCGCTGTTGGCGGTCAGGGGGCTTTCCGACGGCCGCCAGTTGCACAACGTCAGCTTTGAGGTAAAGCCGGGCGAGATTGTCGGCGTGGCGGGCCTGCTGGGCGCCGGCCGGGATATTCTGATCGATACGCTGTACGGGCTGAAAACCGCCAAACAGGGCGAGATCGTGCTCGACGGGCGCCCGCGCCGCATCACCTCCCCCAAGCAGGCGATCCGTGCCGGCATGGCGCTGGTGCCGCGGGATCGGCGTCATCAGGGGCTGATCCTGCCGTTTTCCGCAGCGGATAACATTAATCTGGCCTCGCTGCCCAACACGGCCACGCTGGGCTGGGAACGGCGCGCGCTGGCGCGGCAAAAGGCACAGGACTGGATTACGCGGTTAAGTATTCGTCCGGCCCGCCCGGAGATCCCGGTGCGCTATATGAGCGGCGGTAATCAGCAGAAAGTGATCCTGGCCCGTTGGCTGGGCACCGATGCACGCCTGTTTATTCTCGATGAGCCAACGCTTGGCGTGGACATTGGCGCACGCAGTGATATTTATCAGCGCACCCGGCAACTGGCCGAGCAAGGCAGAGCGGTGCTGGTTTCTTCCAGCGACGCCACCGAACTGCTGGGCCTGTGCGACCGTATTCTGGTGATGTGGCGGGGTGAGCTGGTGGCGGATTTGCCCACGGCAGCGCTAACGCTGGATGCCTTGTTAGTGGCAATCAATGGTGGACAGGAACAACCGGTATGAGCACTGATATCCAGCCGCGCGGCGCGCTGCGCGCCTCGGCGCTGATTGAACGATTCCCGTTAATCTTATTCTTCGCCCTGCTGATTTGGCTCAGCATCCAGTCGCCGTGGTTCCTTAGTTGGCAAAACATCAGTTTAATGCTGGTGCAAAGCGTGCCGCTGGCGATTTTAAGTTTTGGCCTGGTGTGTGTGATCGCCGTCGGCGGTGATGACGTGGTGTCCGGCGGCATCGATCTCTCCTTACCGGCGATCGCCGTGTTGGGCGTGGCGTTGCTAAGCCTGGGGATGACCGAATGGCTGCTGCCTTATCCGTTGCTGCTGGCCTTGCTGGCGGCGGCGTGCCTGGCGTGCGGGGCGATCAACGCCCTGCTGGCGCTGGTGGCCGGGCTGCCGCCGCTGCTGGCCACGCTGTCAACCTCCGTGGCGTTTACCGGCCTGACCGATCTGCTGACCGGCCAGCGACGAATCAGCGTCAGCGATCCATTGATGGTGGCGTTTCGCGACGACAACCTGTTCGGCCTCCCCTACCCGCTGCTGTATTTGCTGGCGGTGTTTCTGCTGTTCCAGTATCTGGTGCACCATTCACGCTTCGGCCAGCATATCCAGGCGGTGGGCGGCAACCACGATATGGCGCAGATGTGCGGGCTGAATGTGCGTGGGCTGACGTTCAGCGTTTGGCTGCTGGCCGGCGTAGCGGCCGGGCTGGCGGTATTCCCCTTATTGAGCCAGGGTTCGGGCAGCAGCAGCGGCACCGCCACCCCGTTGCTGCTGGAAACCGTGCTGGCGACCTTTATCGGCGCCGCCTTTTCCCGCCGCCGGGTCGTTACCATCTGGGGGGCATTGCTCGGCGCCGTGTTGGTCAATGCCCTGTCCAACGGGCTGGGGCTATTGGGGGTGAATATTTTCTGGATGGGCGCCATTAAAGGCGCGCTGATCCTGGTGGTGCTGGCGGCCTCCGCATTGCAGCACAAAGGGGGCAAATAATGCGTTTATTCACCTTGATGCGTGCCGGCACGGCGGAAAACACCGGCCGCACGCCGCTGGCCTGGCTTTCGCGCGCGGGGTTCGCCCTGATCACGCTGCTGGTTATCGCGCTGTTCAACTGGGCCAACCCGGTTTTTTTAACGCTGGGTAACTGGGGCAACCTGCTGCAAGGCTGCGCCATCTTGCTGATCGTGGCAATGGCGATGACGCTGATCGTCAGCGCCGGCGCCATCGATCTTTCCGTCGGCGTGGCGCTCGACTTCGGCGCCGCCTTCGCCCTGGTGGCATTGAAAACCTGGCAACTGCCCTGGGAGATCGCGGTGCTGTGTGCCCTGCTGGGGGGCGTCACCATTGGTTTGCTCAATGCGTTTTTGATTCTGGTGTGCCAGATCAGGCCGTTTCTCGCCACGCTCGGCACCTGGTTTATCGCCAGCAGCGTGGAGCGGATTTATACCGACGGCGGCGGCGCCATTTCCTACCGGCGGATGGCGCCGGAATATCACGATCTGGCGGTGGGCAATCTGTGGGGCATCCCCACGCCGATTGTGATTGTGCTGGTTCTCTGGCTGGCCGCCTGGCTTATCACCGAACGCACGCTGTTCGGCAAACGGGTGCGTGCCGTGGGGCAGAACGGCGAAGCCGCGCGTATCGCCGGGATCCGCGATCGCCAAACCCTGTTTTGGGTGCTGATCGCCGCGTCGGCGTTGTGTGCGGTCGGTGGGGTTATTTTGTCCGCTAACCTGCGCCAATTTACCCCGCTGGCCGGGCAGGCCTACCTGATGGACGCGATCGCCGCGGTTTTCATTGGCACCGCATTTAATCGCCAGGGGCGCGTCAGTATGGCCGGCACCCTGGGCGGGGTGCTGTTCCTTGCCGTTATCGACAATGGGCTTAACCTGATGGGGCTCAATTACCTGGTTAAAGATGCGCTGATCGGGGTGATCCTGGTGGTGGCATTGGCCGTTTCATTTTGGCAGGCGCGCCTGCGCCAGCACCGTTACTGATTTTTAAGGAGATTGGGCTATGTCTTCCCCGTTTGACGCGGTTTTCGTCGGGCTTACGATTCTGGATATTGCCGGGCGGCCGGTAAGCGGCATTCCTGCCGGCGGCGGCGTGCAGTTTATCGAGCAGATCCGCCTTAACCCGGCCGGCACTGCGGCGGGCGCAGTGATCAACGCCGCCAAGCTCGGCATTAACACCGCGGCCGTCGCCTGCCTGGGCTATGACGAAAAGGCGGATTTTATTCTCAGCAGCTACCGCCGGCTGGGCATTGATTGTTCGCTGATCCAGCAAACCGCCAACAAGGAAACCTCCGCCACGCTGTTGCCGATCCGCCCTAACGGCGAACGGCCGGCGTTGCACTGCCGCGGCGCTTCCGATGAACTGTTTGTGGCGGACGACCAGTTCGACCAAGTGCTGAACTGCCGCTTCCTGCACCATGGCGGAACCGGGCTGCTGGCCGCAATGGATCAGGGGCAAAGCGCCCGCCTGCTGGCGGCGGCCAAGCGGCGCGGCGTGGTGACCAGCTTCGATTTGATCGCGCCGAACAGCGAGACGTTGGCCTTATTGCGCCCGCTGCTGCCCCACGTTGACTATTTTATGCCTTCCCTTGAAGAGGCCGCTTTCCTCTCCGGGCTGCAGGATCCTGCGCAGATCGCCGCATTTTTCTTTGCGCTTGGCGTCGGCAACTGCGTTTTCAAAGATGGGCCGCACGGTTCATGGCTGTTCACCCGGGAAAAAGCGCAGCATATCCCGGCCTGGCAGGTTACCGCACTGGACACCACCGGCTGCGGCGACAGCTACTGCGGCGGTTTTATTGCCGCACTGGCGCGCGGGCTGGCGGTTGAACAGGCGTGCCAGGTGGCCTCGGCGGTGGCGGCGCTGGTGGCGACCGGGCTCGGCTCGGATGCGGGGGTGGTGGACTGGGAACACACGCAGGCGTTTATGGCCAACACGCCGGTGTACGCCGGGTAATCAACCGGGGCCTGACGGCCCCAAGTCTTAGCGCCAGGCGTACAACAGCGGCTCACCGGCCACATAGCGCTGCAAATCCGCGGCGATCATGGCGGTGTGTTTTTGGATGCTTTCACGCGTTGCGCCGGCGATATGCGGGGTAATGATGACGTTATCCAGCTCATTGATGAACGGGTGCTCACGCCACAACGGTTCCTGATGGTAAACGTCCAGCGCCGCACCGCCCAACGGCCCGTGGCGTAGTGCCGCAATCAGATCCGCTTCCACGACCACCGCGGCGCGCGAGGTATTAATCAGCAACGCGCCGGGTTTCATCGTGCTCAGCAGTTGGGCGTTGACCAGGCCATCGCTGTGCGGCCCGCTGCTCAGGTGCAGGCTGACAATATCGGCCTGGGCAAACAGTGCCGCCAGCGTGGTTTTCTGTAGCCCCGGCTCATCAATATCCTCCGCAGCAACGAACGGATCGACCAGCAGAATATTCATGCCGAAGGCTCGCGCGATACGCGCCACCCGGCGGCCAATGTTGCCATAGCCAACCAGCCCCAGCGTTTTATTACGCAGCTCGCCGCCTTTAAACACTTCATACGGGCTCTCCGGGCTAACGTCCCACACCACATCGCGCCGCAGCCCCGCCTGGGTTTGGGCTTCGCTTTGTGCCTGGCGCGTGAAAGCGCCACGCTTTAACGCCGCGTGGGCCTGGGGAATATGGCGCATTAGGCTGAGCATCAGCCCGAGCGTTAACTCCGCTGCGGCGTCGGCATTGCGCCCCGGCGTATACAGCACGGTGATCTTGCGCGCACGCGCCGCCTGAATATCAATATTCACCGGGTTCGCACGGGTGCAGGCGATCACCTGCAGGCGCGGGCAGGCGGCGATCACCTCCGCGGTGATATCGTCGTAGCTGGTGACCAATACCTCGGCATCGTGCGCCAGCGCGACCATCTGTTCGGGCTGGAGTTTCGGTTTGCCGAGCGCCCACCCGGCCACCACCAGCTCCCCCAGGGCATGGAACGGCTGCAAATCGCCGGCATATTCAGCGGTAAAAACGATTTTCATGATTAGTTTTCCTGAGAATGGAGGCTTTGTAATGCGTCGTGCCTTGCCTGCCACACCGGCTGCAACCGTTCACGCAACAGGCGATAGACCGGGAACAAAGTGCGGTAGGTGGCATGCGCCTGCGGGTTAGGCAGGTAGCGTGTCTGTTCGATATCCGGGGAGTGGCTGAGCGCCCCGACGCTGCGGGCGGCCAGAATCGCCGCCCCGCGGGCGCTGAGTTCGTTAAAATGGCTGGCCACCACGGTTCTGCCGGTACAATCGGCGATGATCTGCAGCCAAGTGGCCGAGGCCGCACCGCCGCCGGTCAGGTACAGGCTACCGTCATTGGGGTAGCCCTGCAGCGAATCGACGATCGCATAGGCCAACCCTTCGAAGACCGCGCGTTGAAGCTGCGCGCGGGTGGTATGCTGGCCCACGCCAAAATACCCCGCCCGGGCGGTGGGGCTGAAAAACGGCGCCCGTTCACCGTTCAAATACGGCTGCCAAAAGACGCCGCCGCTGCCGGGCGCCACGGCGGCGACCTCGTGCTCCAACGCCACCAGATCCGGCGCCAGCGAGATCTGCTGTTGCAGCCAGTCGATATTAGGGGTGCCGGCCTGCATGGGGAACAGGTTGATAAAGCTGCCGGCTTCGGTGTGCGTCACAAACCGGGTGCCGCTGCTGACGGTTTCCCGGCCATGGCAGACGATGCCGGTGCAGCAGGTGGTGCCGAGAATGGTGTAGATATCGCCGTCGTTAATCGCGCCGCATCCCAGCGCGGCGCTACACACATCCAGCGCGCCGGCGGCAATCGGCGTGCCGGCCGCCAGGCCGCACAACGCGGCCACCTCTTGGCGCAGAGTGCCGGCCTGAGCATCCGGCGGCAACAGCGGCGGGAATAATGGCCGCAGGCTTTCCAACTCCAGTTCTTCCAGCATCAGCGACGAAAGCGCGCCGGTGGCCTGATTGAGCAACGAAGCGCTGGCGTCGGTAATGTCCAGCGCGGCGACGCCGGTTAAACGAAAGCGAACCCAGTCCTTGGCACAGAACAGGTAACGCGCCGCCGCCAGCCTTTCCGGTTGAAAGCGCCGGAGCCAACAGAGTTGCAGGCTGGTGTTGCACGGTTGCAGATGGGTGCCGGTTTCGGCGAACAGGCGCTGATCAAGCCCTGGCCGGGCGAGCAGTTCCGTCATCAGCGCATGGCTGCGGGTATCACTCCACAAGATGCCGGGGCCGACCGGGTTGCCCGCCTCATCGCTAAGCCAAACCCCTTCCCCCTGCCCCGCCAGGCCGATGGCCCTGATCTGCCCCTGTTGCAGTTCCGGCGCCTGCGCCACGCGGCTTAAGGTGCGTAACACCGATTGCCACAGTTGCTCCATATCCTGTTCCGCCGCCCCATCGGGCGCCAGGTTCGGGCGGGTGTTCTCCGCCGCGCTGGCGATAGCCTGAAAATCACGGTTAAACAGCACGGCCTTAACGCGCGACGTGCCGATATCAATGCCCAGAAACAAATCCATACACGAAGACTCACTGTTGTCAGGCCAGAAACGCTGGCGCTGGCGTGCGGTTAATCACGCTCGTAGAGGCGGCGCTGCATCTCGCATTCGAAGAGGAATTCCAGGCCTTCCAGGTGGCGTTTGGCGACGTTGACGTCTTCCCCCCAGCAGGTCAGGCCGTGGCCGCGCAGCAGGAAGCCGTATTGCAGTTGGTTCGCCTGCGCATAGCTTTCGATGCGGCTCGCCAGCGCGGCAATATCCTGATCGTTATCAAAGATAGCAATCGGCACGCTGGCCAGGTGGCTATGCTGGCCGCTGAGCGTTTTTTGCATCTCATAGCCCTGCAGCACCAGTTGCGCGCGCTTCTCAATGCGCGACAGCACGGTGGCATTCACCGTATGCACGTGCAGCACCACATTGGCCTGCGGGAAAAGGCGGTAAATCAGGGTATGCAATCCGGTCTCGGCAGAAGGTTTGCGCCCCGACGGCGCCTGATTGCTGGCAATCTCAACCTGCAGGAAATCGGCCGGGGTCAGGCTGCCCTTATCCCGGCCAGACTCACTGAGCCAGCACCACTCGCTGTCCTGGCGAAGCGACATATTCCCGCCGGTTGCCGGCGCCCAGCCCTTGGCGCCAATCCAATGACAGGCGGCCACCAACTGCGCCAGTTGTTCTTGCCACATACAAATTTCCTCACTTAAAACGTGCGCCCGAGAGCCGCCGGCAGCCAATAGGCTCGCCGCCCGCGGTATGAAATATTTAGGGTATAAATGGCTGATTTTTCGATGCTATCATCGCGGATCGCTTTGGGCAATATTACTCATTTATATGAAAAAAGAATTTCATATTCCGTTTTAGCATATTAATAAATAGCCAAAATAATTCGACAAGCAGGGAACCAGCAGAAAATAAAAACGACTTTCACAGGATAATTTCACCGCGGAACACAACGCTTTTGCGTTTTCTCCCGCAACGTGAAGTAGGCCGGGTATAGCTTAATATCCTTATTAAGCATGCATAAATTTCCTCAAAATTTTAACTTAGGATATGAGAATTTAATATTTCTCCTGCGGTAGAGATAATTCTAATAATAATTTCACATTACATGATGCAGAGAAATTAGGGATGTCCTACCGACTGAGTATTCTTGATAAAAGCCCACTGGCGGAAGGCGAACATGCCGAACGGGCATTGCAACGGACGCTGGCCCTTGCCCGCCAGGCGGAAAGCTGGGGTTACCACCGTTTCTGGCTGGCGGAGCACCACAACAGCCCGCGGCTCGCCAGCCCGGCGCCCGAAGTGCTGATCCCCTGGCTGCTGGCCCATACCAGCCATATCCGCATCGGTTCAGGTGGCGTGATGCTCCAGCATTACAGCGCTTATAAGGTGGCGGAAAGCTTCAATTTATTAGCCAATCTGGCGCCGGGGCGCGTCGATTTGGGCATCGGCAAAGCGCCGGGCGGTTTGCCGCTGGCAAGCCGGGCGTTACAACGCGGGATCGATCCGGCGTTGCGCGGCGACTTCGCCGAACAGTTGGCCGAACTGGATACCTGGCTGAGCGCCGCCTCACCGGCTACCGAGGACAGCGATACGCTGTTGGCCACGCCGCTGCCGCGCATCCCCGCGCAGCGCTTCCTATTGGGCGCCAGCGAAGAGAGCGCCCGGCTGGCGGCTCGCCTCGGCTGGCATTTCGTGTTCGCCGCGCACCTTAACGGCGATCGCAGCGCGCTGCAGCGTATCCGTGCGCTGTGGCGAACGCTGAATAGCACGGGGCAGTTTATTGTCGCCGTGCAGGCGATTGTCGCCGCCAACAGCCAGCAGGCGCAGGCCCTCGCCCGGCCAGAGCCGCTGTGGCGGGTGGAGCTGGAAAATGGCCAGCACGTCACGGTATTAACCCAGGAACAGGCCGAGACCTTCGCGCGCCAGGCGGAAAGCCCGGTGCGGCGCATCGAACCGCGTGAACCGTCGTTGCTGAAAGGCACCGCGGCGCAGGTGCATGCCGAACTGGCCGCCCTGCATCAGGCGTTCGGCATTGATGAATTTATTATCGACACCCCAATCGAAGACGGCCAGGCGCGGCTCACATCCCTGCAGCTTCTGGCCGAATACGCCCGGCCGACCGCCGGCACCGACCTGTTAACCGAGGAGGCTTCGTGAGCTACGCGACTGAAAAACAGCTGATTGAATGGCGCAGAGAGCTGCACCAGCATCCTGAATTGTCGAACCAGGAATTCGCCACCACGCAGCGCATCCGCGGCTGGCTGCAACAACACGGGGTGCGCCTGCTGCCGTTTGATTTGCCCACCGGCGTGATCGCCGAAGTGGGCCAGGGCGAGACGCAGGTGGCGCTGCGCGCCGATATCGACGCCCTGCCGATCGATGAAGCCAGCGGCGTCGCCTTCAGTTCCCGCAACGCCGGGATCATGCACGCCTGCGGGCACGATATTCATACCAGCGTGATGCTGGGCGCCGCGCTGCTGCTCAAGCAGCGCGAGGCGCAACTGCCCGGGCGGGTGCGGATTCTGTTCCAACCGGCCGAAGAGCAGTTTGGCGGCGCCGCCCGGCTGGTGAAGGCCGGCGCGCTGGAGGGGGTGAAGGCAATCTTCGGTATGCATAACGAGCCGGGGTTGCCCATCGGCACCTTCGCCACCCGCGCCGGGGCGTTTTACGCAAACGTTGATCGCTTCGCTATCCGCGTCGCCGGTAAAGGGGCGCATGCGGCTCGTCCGCACGAAGGCAAAGACGCCATACTGATTGCCAGCCAATTGGTCAACCTGCTGCAAAGCGTTGCCAGCCGCAGCATTGATACTCTGGAATCGGTGGTGGTCAGCGTTACGCGCATTCAGGGCGGCAATACCTGGAACGTGCTGCCGGAAAGCGCCGAACTGGAAGGTACGGTGCGGACCCACAATCCACAAGTTCGCCTGGCGGTGGAAAAACGCGTGCGCCAGATCGCCGCAGGGCTGGCGGCCAGCTTTGATGCCGAGATCGAGGTGCAGTGGTTTGCCGGCCCGCCGGTGCTGGTCAACACCGCCCGCTGGAGCGAGTTCGCCAGCCGCGAAGCGGCACAATCCGGCTACCAGACCCGCACGGCCGAGCTGCATATGGGCGGCGAAGATTTCGCCATCTATTTGCAACACATTCCCGGCGCGTTCGTCAGTATCGGCAGTGAAAGCCAATATGGTTTACACCATCCGCGTTTTAACCCGGATGAAGCGTTGATTGGGCCGGCGGCGCATTATTTCGCCCGGCTGGCCGAAAATGCCTTGATCAATATCGCGGCGGAAGAAAACCAGTCCGCCCTGGCCTAAATAATCGTTGAATATCAGGGTAGCGTTTACGCTATCCGGGGCTGCTTTATCTTTTTTTCAGGAATGTATTATGGCGACAAGAGAATTACGTTTGGGGACAATAATACAAGGCGCAGCGGGAAATATGTCCGCCTGGCGCCACCCGGCGGCCAAGGCCGATGCCAGCATTAACTTTGATTTCGTAAAAAGCGTGGCGCAAAAAGCCGAACAAGGGAAATTTGATTTTCTGTTCGTGGCGGACGGGTTATATATCAATGAAAAATCCATCCCGCATTTTTTAAATCGCTTTGAACCGATCACGTTATTATCCACGCTGGCCGCCGTGACCCGTCATATAGGCCTGGTCGGTACCCTGTCCACCTCTTACAGCGAGCCCTTTAACGTGGCGCGCCAGTTTGCCAGCCTGGATCACCTGAGCGGCGGGCGCGCAGGGTGGAATGTCGTGACGTCGCCATTGGAAGGCTCCGCCAAAAACTTTTCCCGCGCCGCGCACCCCGAGCATGCCCTGCGCTACCGCATTGCGGATGAATATCTGCAGGTGGTGAAGGGGTTATGGGATTCCTGGGAAGCCGGCGCGTTTGTGCGCGATCAGGCCAGCGGGCGTTTCTTCGATCCGGCAAAGCTGCATCCCCTTCATCATCACGGCGACTTTTTCCAGGTGGAAGGCCCGCTCAATATTGAACGCACGCCGCAAGGCCGCCCGATTATCTTCCAGGCCGGCGCCTCGCACGATGGTAAACAGCTAGCCGCACGCCACGCCGACGCCATCTTCACCCACCAGCACACGCTCGAAGACGCGCAGGCCTTTTACCAGGACGTGAAATCCCGGCTCGAAGCCTACGGGCGCCGGCCGGAGCACCTGCAGGTATTCCAGGGGGTAAGCGTGATTGTCGGCAGCGACGCCGCGGATGTCGAACGGCAGTACCAGGCCACCGCCGCGTTGGTGTCGATAGAGAACGCGCTGAACTACCTGGGCCGCTATTTCGAACACCATGATTTCAGCCAGTATCCGCTCGACGCCCCCTTCCCGGACATCGGCGATCTGGGGCAAAACAGCTTCCGCAGCACCACCGATGAAATCAAGCGCAACGCACGCGAACGCGGCCTGACCCTGCGCCAGGTGGCGTTGGAAGCCGCCACGCCGCGCCCGCTGTTCCACGGCACCCCACAGCAGGTGGCCGACGGCCTGCAACACTGGTTTGAACAGCATGCAACGGACGGTTTCATCATCAACGGCGGGACACCGGACACCTTCCCCCGCTTTGTCGATCAGGTGGTGCCGCTGCTACAGGCCCGTGGCCTGTTCCGCCGCGAATACCCCGGCGAAACCCTGCGCGCCAGCCTCGGCCTGCCGGAGCCGGCCAATCAGTTCGCCGCCAACAATAATAAACAATAATCGCTGATAACGAGAAAACGCTATGCAGATAAAAACGCCACTCCTGGCCGCCGCCGCGCTAATGGTGTTCGCCCATACGGCGCTGGCCAATGCTGAATCCGTCAGTATCAACGGGCATGCCGTCAGCCTGGAAGCCAATAAAACTCCCATCAATACGGTGAAAAACCCCCAGGCCATCGCCGCGATCCCAACCGGATACCGCTTCGCCCACCCCAACACCTTTACCGTGGCGATAGCGGCCCTGAACTCGCCGCCGCTGACGGTATTTTCCGATGACAACAAAACCCTGCTCGGCAGCGAAGTGGATATCGCGCGCCTGGTGGCCGACAGCCTGGGGCTGCAGCTCAACGTGGTGCCCACCTCATGGGAAGACTGGCCGCTGGGCGTCACCTCCGGCAAATACGATGCGGCCATCAGCAACATCACCGTCACCAAAGATCGCAAGGCGAAATTCGATTTCGCCACCTACCGCCAAGACTCACTGGGTTTTTACGTCAAAACCAGCAGCCCGCTCAAAACCATCGCCAAGCCGGAAGACATTGCCGGCCTGAGGATCATCGTCGGTTCCGGCACCAATCAGGAAGCGATACTGCTGGCCTGGGATCAGGCCAATAAGGCCAAGGGGCTGAAGCCCTTTACTCCGATCTACACCAAAGACGATGCCGCGCAAACGCTGGCGCTGCAATCTGGCCGCGCGGACGCCTACTTCGGGCCGAACGTGATCGGCGCCTGGAAATCGGCGCTGACCGGCACCACCCGGCTGGTCGGCAGCGTCAATGGCGGCTGGCCGAAGGCGGCGCACATTGCCGTCACGCTGAAAAAAGACAGCGGCCTGGTGAATGCGGTGCAACTGGCGCTCAACGGCGCGATCGCCAACGGCGACTACGACAAAGTGCTAAGCCGTTGGGGCGAGAGCGTAGAACGTATCCCCGCGTCTGAGATTAACCCCGCCGGTTTAGGTGATTAAGGAGCGCAGCATGTCTGGAATCACTTTTCGGGTTGTATCGCCAGAAGCGCCAGAGCTGCAACCGATATTAAGCGGCCTGTTTGATGAATACGCCGCGCGCTACGGGGATTACTTTTCCCGCGATCAGGAGCAGGAACTGACCGAATGGTATTTACCGCCGCACGGGCTGTTCCTGCTGCTGGAACAAGACGGGGAAATTATCGCCACCGGCGCCTATAAACCCTACGCCGTGCAGACCGCGGAGCTAAAACGCATCTGGACACGGCGCGATCTGCGCCGCCAGGGGCTGGCGGACCGGGTCGTCAACGAGCTTGAGCGACGGGCCGTGAGCGCCGGTTACCGGCAACTATTTCTCACCACCGGCTTTCGCCAGCCGGAAGCGGTGCGGCTATACCTGAGCCTGGGCTATCAGCCGCAGTTCGATATTCACCGCAATCCTGAAGAGTACAGCCAACCGCCGTTTGACGGCCGGCTGCGTTTTATCAAACCTATCGGCGTGGCCGTGCCCGCCGCAACCGTGAAGGAGGCGTGATGACGACGCCATCAACCCACCGGGTACAGGTTGTGCCCGCGCGTTACCCGCTGCGGCTGTTGGGCGCGGCGGTGGCGCTGTTCCTGTTGGCCGGCGTGATTCAGTCCATGGCGCTGAACCCACGCTGGGAATGGGCAGTGTTCGCCCGCTGGTTCTTTGATCCGGTGATCCTGGAAGGGCTGGCGCAAACGCTGTCCCTCACGCTGGTCAGCACCCTGCTTAGCATTGTGCTGGGCGGGCTGCTGGCGCTGGCCAGGCTCTCCCCATCCTGGCTGCTGCGCGGCCTTGCCTGGGGCTATATCTGGCTGTTCCGCTCGCTGCCGCTCATTGTGGTGCTGATTATTCTTTATAACTTTTCCTACCTGTACGACTCGCTGTCGTTGGGCATCCCGTTCACCGCCCTGAGTTGGGGCCACTTCCAGACCATTAACGTGCTGGGGCAATACACCACCGCGGTGGTAGGGCTGACCCTGGTGCAAAGCGCCTATACCGCAGAGATTATCCGCGGCGGTTTCCAGGGGGTGGATCACGGCCAGTACGAAGCGGCCGCCGCACTGGGGTTGCCGGCCTGGCGGCGCACCTTGCGCATTATCCTGCCCCAGGCGCTGCGCACCATTTTGCCCGCCGGCTTCAACGAAATCATCAGTCTGGCCAAAGGCACGGCGATGGTATACGTGCTGGCGATGCCGGAGCTGTTTTACACCATCCAGATGATCTACAACCGCACGCAAGAGGTGATCCCGTTGCTGATGGTCGGCGCCGTCTGGTATCTGGTGATCACCAGCGTACTGTCCGCCATTCAGCACGTGGTGGAGCGCTGGCTGGCGCGCAGTGAACGCCGTTCGGTGGCCAGCCTGCTGCCGGAGACATTCCGTTGGCCTGCGCGCACCCGCCGCCCCCCACAGGAGACCGCCCATGCCCCACTCCCTTAATGCCGCCGCAACTACGCAAGGCCATATCGCGATTACCCACGTAAGCAAATACTTTGGCCGCCACAAAGCGCTGGATGACGTCAGCCTTGAGCTGGCACCCGGCTCGGTTACCGTGATTATCGGCCCGTCCGGCTCGGGCAAATCGACCCTGCTGCGCACCATTAACCACCTGGAGCGGGTGGATGAAGGGTTTATCCAGATTGACGGCGAGTACATCGGCTACCGCCGCAAAGGGGATAAGCTCTATGAGCTTAAAGAGAAAGACATTCTTCGCCAGCGGATCAACGTGGGGTACGTGTTCCAAAACTTTAACCTGTTCCCGCATCTGACAGTGATGGAGAACATCATTGAGGCGCCGATCGTGCACGGCAAACTGAATCGTAAAAACGCCATCGCCCGCGCCGAACGCCTGCTGGACGTGGTGGGCCTGCGCGACAAGGCCAACGCCTGGTCGCGCCACCTTTCCGGCGGCCAGCAGCAGCGCATCGCCATTGCCAGAGCGCTGGCGCTGGAGCCGCGAGTGATGTTGTTCGACGAGCCGACTTCGGCGCTGGATCCGGAGCTGGTGGGGGAAGTGCTGGCGGTGATCAAGAAGCTGGCGCAGTCCGGTACCACGCTGGTAGTGGTCACGCATGAAATCGGCTTTGCCCGCGAAGTGGCGGACAATGTGGTGTTCATGGTGGACGGGCGCATTGTGGAACAGGGCAGCACCGATCAGGTGTTAAACCACCCGCAGCACCCGCGGACCCGGAATTTTCTCGCCAGCGTACTTTAAGCAAGGAGTGCTCATGTCAGGCTATGACTCACTGTTCATCCGGGGCGCCGCCCCGGTTCTTGCCCTCGGCCTGGTTGCCATCGCCGCGCCGGCCAGCGGCAAAAACACCCTCGATCTGCTGGCGAACGAAACCCCGATCCACGCCCCGGCCAACCCACAGGCGATCGCCCTGCTGCCGAAGGATTATCGGTTTATCCAGCCCGGCAGCCTGACGGTGGCGATCCAGACGTTAAGCTCGCCGCCGCTGTCCCTGCTGGCCAGCGACAATAAAACGCGGATTGGCAGCGATCCGGACATTGCCCGGCTCCTGGCCGACAGCCTTGGGCTGCGCCTGAACCTGATCCCGGCATCCTGGGAGGACTGGCCGCTTGGCATCACCGCTGGCAAGTATGACGTCGCCCTGTTTAATATCGCGGTGACCGAACCGCGCAAGGAGAAGTTCGATTTCGCCAGCTACCGGGTCGATCCATTGGGCTTTTTAGTCAGCGTAAACAGCCCGATTCAACGCATTAGCGAACCGAAAGATATCGCCGGCCTGCGGGTGATTGTGGGATCGGGAACCAACCAGGAAAGGATTCTGTTGAAGTGGGATGCCGAAAACCGCGCCGCCGGCCGTGCGCCGGTCACCCCGATTTACCTGACGGACGATGCCTCCGCCAGCCTGTATCTGCAAGCGGGCCGGGCCGACGTGCAGTTTGGGCCGCACTCCGCGCTGGCCTATAAATCCGCGTTAACCGGCAAAACCCGCTTGGTGGGCACCAGCCCTTACCGCGCCTGGGTCGCCACCACCACCAAAAAGGGCAACGGCCTGGCGCCGGCGCTGCAGGCCGCGATTAACGGCGTTATCACCGGTGGCCAGTACCAGCAGGTGCTGGCGCGCTGGGGGGAAAGCGGGGAAGCGATAAACGCTTCCCAGTTAAACCCGCCGGGGATCAGCTATTAGGCTCGCCCGTACTCGCCCCCCGCTTCTGCCGGGGGCAACCTAGCGCCAACCCAGCCCAGGCGCAACGTGGGTCAGGATCGCTTCAATTACGTGCGCGTTATAGTCCACGCCCAGTTGGTTAGGCACGGTTAACAGCAGCGTATCGGCTTCTGCGATCGCTTCGTCCTGCGCCAACTGTTTGATCAATGCATCCGGTTCAGCGGCGTAGCTGCGGCCGAACACCGCGCGGGTTTTCTCGTCGAGAAAACCGATGGTATCGCCTTCACGGCCGCTATTGCCGAAATAGGCGCGATCCCGCTCGTCCACCAGCGCAAAAATACTGCGGCTGACCGACACCCGCGGTTCGCGGGTATGCCCCGCTTCTTTCCACGCCGCGCGATAGGCGCGGATTTGCTTCGCCTGCTGAATATGGAAAGGCTCGCCGGTTTCGTCGTCTTTCAGCGTGGAGCTTTGCAGGTTCATGCCGAGCTTGGCGGCCCACACCGCCGTCGCATTCGAGCCGGCGCCCCACCAGATGCGATCGCGCAGGCCGGCGGAAAACGGTTCAACGCGCAGCAGCCCCGGCGGATTGGGGAACATCGGCTGCGGGTTGGGCTTGGCGAAGCCTTCGCCACGCAGCACATCAAGCAGCACTTCGGTGTGGCGCCGCGCCATGTCGGCATCCGTCTCGCCTTCGGCTGGTTGATAGCCGAAATAGCGCCAGCCGTCGACCACCTGCTCCGGCGAGCCGCGGCTGATGCCAAGCTGCAAGCGCCCCCCGGAGATAAGATCGGCCACGCCGGCGTCTTCAGCCATATACATTGGGTTTTCATAGCGCATATCGATAACGCCAGTGCCAATCTCTATACGCTGGGTCTTCGCGCCAACGGCGGCCAATAACGCAAAAGGAGAACTAAGCTGGCGGGCAAAGTGGTGCACGCGGAAATAGGCGCCGTCGGCCCCCAAATCTTCTGCCGCGACGGCAAGATCGATGGATTGCAGCAAGGCATCCGCCGCTGAACGGGTGCCCGATTGCGACGAGGGCGTCCAGTGGCCAAACGACAAAAATCCAATCTTTTTCATGGCGTAATAGTCCTTATGTTGGTTCAGCATGGCGTACAAGCCCAAAAGCGCCGCCCCGTTGAACAACAGGCATCACGCCGCTTCGCCCTGCCGGTTTTATCAAACCCTCATCATAGTCTGTTTCTAAAAACATAAGGATGCCAATCGAGCGATTTTTTACTCTGCGGGCAGCCAAATCGAACCGCGATGGTGCAAGCCATGCACACTTTCCATGTTTACCCGCATCATTTTGGCGCCTTTTGTCTTGCGTGAACGTTAACCAATGCGTTCCCTCCCAGTTAATTAATATTTGGCACGAATAATGCTTATGCATTGTTGAACAAAAATCAGGGGGTTCACCATGAAAAAATACGCTGCCGCACTATCAGCATCAACCTTGTTACTGGCGGCTTGTTCCACCCAGGCCGCTACCTTAAAAGCCGGTGAGTTAAGTATCGGTTCCGATTTAACCTACCCACCGTATAACTTTTTGAAAGACAAAAAACCCGCCGGCTTTGACGCTGAATTTATGACCATGCTGGCGGAAAAAATGGCGCTGAACCCGGTGGTGAAAGACACCCGTTTCGCCAGCCTGATTATCGGCCTGAAAAGCCAGCGCTTCGACGTCATCGCTTCCACGCTTTACGTTACGCCGGAACGCGCCGAGCAGGTGGACTTCATTCCCTATATGAAAACGGGCGGCTCGTTGATTGTTCAACACGGCAGCAATTGGCAGCCGCAACAACCGGAAGATCTGTGCGGCAAAAAGGTGGGTTCGATCAAGGGCGGTGCCTGGATCCCTCGGCTGAACAAGGTTTCCACGGAGTATTGCCAGCCTAAGGGGCTCGGCAACGTTGAAGTCAAAGAATTTCCTTCCTCACCGGAAGTCACCCAGGCGCTGCTTTCCGGCGCGATCGCCGTGCAGTACGAAGATGCCGCAGTGGCCAAAGCGACGGTGGAAAAAACCGGCAACCGCCTCGGCATCAGTTCAAATACGCTGCTCTACCCGGTGGTGGTGGGCCTGGCGGTGAATAAGCACAACACCGAATTGCGCGGCCAGCTCACCCAGGCCTTCGATAGCGTGGTGGCATCCGGGCAATATCAGCAATTGCTGAATAAATACAATGTCCAGATGCCGGATGCACAAGAAGCCAAGCAAGCGCTGGCCGGTACGTTATAAGCATTAAAAGGAGCGGGCGATGCAGTTTGACTGGCATTATCTATTAGGGCTCTTAACTTTTGCTGATTTCTGGCAGGCCAGTTGGCTGGTGGTGCAGTTGAGCCTGCTGACGTGGGTGTGCGGCGTCATTCTGGGGCTGATAGTGGCATTTGCCCGCCAGTCTCCACATCGGTTTCTCAGCAATCTGGCCGCCGTATACATCTGGCTATTCCGCAGCCTGCCGCTGCTGGTGTTGCTGATTTTCATTTTTAACCTGCCGCAAATATGGCCCGATAGCGGCGTGCTGCTGGGCAACCCGTTTATCGCCGGCGCACTGGCGCTGATTCTAAGCGAAACGGCTTATATTGCGGAAATACACCGTGGTGGGTTAATCGCCGTCCAACGCGGCCAGTTTGAAGCCGGCAAAGCGCTCGGCCTCAGCAAAGGGCAAATCCGCCTGAAAATAGTGATCCCACAGGCATTTCGTATTTCACTGCCAACGCTGGTGAACGAATTCATCACCATCGTCAAAATGACTTCGCTGGTTTCGGTTATCTCGCTGGCGGAAATTCTGATGGTCGGCGAACGGCTGTATACCGATAACTTCAAAGTGATGGAAACCATGCTGGCGGTGGCTTTCTATTACGTGCTGATCGTGACGATTTTTGAACGCCTGTTCGCCTGGCTGGAACAACGGCTGGATATCCAGCGGCGCACACCGGGACTGTTGGATGTGCTGCGCGTGCGCCCGGCGTTGCCGCAACCGGCGCCCATCACACGCCGTGCCACCAGTGCAGCGGCCAAGCCGATACTGGAGCTCAAAAACATTCAAAAAGCATTTAACGGCAAAACCGTACTCAACGGTATCGATCTGAACGTGCGCCCCGGCGAGGTTATTGCCATTATCGGCCCTTCCGGCTCCGGCAAAACCACCCTGATTCGCACCATTAATGGGTTGGAGACGCTCGATGGCGGCTCAGTAAGGCTATTGGGGCACCCGTTTATCGACGCCGGACAAGCAGAAAATGCTCTGCCCTGGCGCGCGCGTATCACCAAGCTGGGCATGGTATTCCAGAGCTTTAACCTGTTCCCCCATAAAAATGTGCTTGAAAACCTGATGCTCGCGCCGCTGGTGCACTTTCAGGAGGAAAAGGTGCCGCTAAGGCAGCGCTGCCTGGCCATGCTGGATAAGGTCGGCATGCTGGAGCACGCCAACAAATACCCGCATCAGCTTTCCGGCGGCCAACAGCAGCGGGTGGCGATCGCCCGCACGCTGGTGATGCAGCCGAGCGTAGTGCTGTTTGATGAGCCCACCTCCGCGCTGGATCCGGAGCGTGTGACCGAAGTGCTGGAGGTTATCGCCCGCTTAGCCGATGAAGGCATCACCATGTTGATTGTCACCCATGAGATGAAATTTGCGTTTTCCATCGCCGATCGGGTGGTGTTTATGGAGCACGGCAATGTGGAGATAGACGCCGCGCCCGGCGATATTCTGCAAATGCGCGATCATCGGATTCACCGTTTCATTCAGGATATGGGGCCAAAAGCATGCTCAGTTTAAAAATTGAAATACCGGAAGACGCCTCGCTGGAGAATGTTCCCGCCTTCCAACGCATTGCGATACTGCTGCGGGAAAATATCATCAACGGCAACCTGCGGGCAGGCCAGGCGCTGGCGGAGAACGAACTGACCACGCTGTGCGACACCTCGCGCAACACCCTGCGTGAAGCGCTGCGTTTTTTGCATGGCGAAGGGCTGGTCAACTACCACCACAACCGTGGGGTGTTCGTTTGCCAGTTCACACAACGCGACGTGCGGGATATTTATAAGGCTCGCCGCCATCTGGAAGTGCTGGCAATACAGGCCGCCGACACCATCAGCGCGTTTCATCTGCAAAAAATGAAAACGCACCTCGATCAATCCGCCGCCGCCGCCGATACCAATGACTGGCGTACCTTCGGCACGCACAGCCTGCGTTTTCACCAGCGCATTGTCCATATGCTGGGCTGCGCCCGCTTTAACGATTTTTTCAGCGTGCTGCTGGCGCAACTGCGCCTGCTGTTCGCCACCGGCGAACACGAGCCGAGCTTCCAACGCCCCTGGCTGGAACGCGATCGGGCGTTGTGGGCGCTATTGTGCGAACAACGCAAAGAAGAAGCCTGCCAGGCGCTGACCGCCTATCTCGAACAGTCCGAACAACAAATTATGCGTGCGTTCAACACGCGAATGAATGGAGTTTAATATGCCTTCTTATCCTGCCGCATACCAAAGCACCAAAGGCTCCGCCTTGGATGTCGACCGCGATTTTTATCAGGCGCTGGCCGACGGCAAGCGGGTATTGACCGCGCAGCATCGGGTGCCTATCCGCACCGGCTTCGCCTGGGAAGTGCCGGCCGGGCATCTGTTCCGCATCACCACGCCGGAAGGCCCGCAGGTGGGCGATTTGAATATCTGGAACCGCCATAACCCACGCGAGAGGATGTGGGTGGCGCGCACCCGCCAACTGCAGCGCGCCCATTTGTCCACCTTTGATCGCCTGTGGTCGAACCTGCCGTTTATGCGCCCGATCGCCACCATTACCGCCGACACATTGGCGGACTATGGCATTGATGAACACGGCGGGCGGGTGCACGATCTGCTGGGCACCCGCTGCGATCCCTATGTGAATAAACTGCTGACCGGCGAAGACTTTGACTTTCACTGTCACTCCAACCTGACGCGGGCCGTGCAGCCCTACGGGCTAACCGAGTTTGACGTGCACGATGTGATGAACGTGTTCCAGTGCACCGGCCTGAACGATGAGGACAAATACTTTATGAAGGCCTGCCCGGCACGCAAGGGCGATTACCTGGAGTTTTTTGCCGAAATCGATCTGCTGTGCGCCATTTCCACCTGCCCGGGCGGTGACTTATCGCTGCCGATGTGGGGGGATGACGCGCAGGATACCCTGTCCGTCTGCCGCCCGCTGGGGATCGAAATCTATCGGCCGGACGCGGCATTGCTCACCGGCTGGCAGCCCCCCGCTCGCCCTGACTACCAGGGCAACCACGGCCTGCACCTGCAAAAGAGCAATGGCTAACCCCGGCACATCCAGGTGCGGCCCAACGCCGCACCTGCCTGGCTGGCGGTTAATGCCCGCCGCCGGCCACTGCCAATGCCGTTAACAGACTATCCAGCGATTCGGGGCCGCCCGCATGCGGGTTTTCACCCCGGGTATGATCCCATTGCATGCTGTCATCCACGCAGAAATCGCCGATGCACACCAGGGCTGCATCCTCCGCCAACAGGCCAATCGGCACCCAGACATAAGGCCCAGCGTTGAGCAGGTTAGGCACGGTTGAGCCACAGTCGGCGCAAAAATCATTGCGGTAGCCGCTAGGTTTACGCCAACTGCGCACCGTTTTCTCACCGCTAAGCCAGCGAAAATCCGCCGCGTTAACCAGAGTCGCCGCATTATGACCAACGCCGCTTTGCCGACGGCAAAGCGAACAATGGCAGCGGTAAAAAAACCGCACCTCAGCGTTCAACGCAAAACGAACGGCGCCACACAGGCACTGGCCAAACGGCATACTCATTGCTCCTTAAAAAATGCGCCTAATAAAAATTACCCTGATTATGCCCCGCCCAGATAGGCCTTGCGCACTTCCTGATTGCTCAGCAGTTCCGTGCCCTGGCCGCTCAGGCGAATCTGGCCATTGACCATCACATAGCCGCGATCGGAGAGCTTCAGCGCGTGGTTGGCGTTTTGCTCCACCAGGAAGATCGTCATCCCTTCCTGCGCCAGTTCGCGCAGGATGCTAAAGATCTGTTTGACGATCAGCGGCGCCAACCCCAGGCTGGGTTCATCCAACAGCAGCAGCTTTGGCCGGCTCATCAGCGCGCGCGCAATCGCCAGCATCTGCTGCTCACCGCCGGACATGGTCATTGCCCGTTGGTTGCGCCGCTCCTTCAAGCGCGGGAACAGCGCGAACATACGCTGTATGTCCTCATCAATATAATGATTGCCTAGGGTAATGGCGCCAATCAGCAGGTTTTCCTCCACGCTCATATCCGGGAAAATACGCCGCCCCTCCGGCACCTGGGCGATACCGTTGCTGGCGATAAAGTGCGTTGAGCGCCGGCTGATATCCTGCCCCTGAAACAGGATCTGGCCGCCGCTGATGCGCGGCTGGCCAAAGATAGACATCAGCAGCGTCGATTTACCCGCGCCGTTGGCGCCGATCAGCGCCACCGTTTCCCCCTGATGAACCTGCAACGACACCTGTTGCAACGCCTGTATCGGGCCGTAGTGCACATCCACATCGCGAAATTCCAGCATCACATCACTCATCCCGCCAGTTCCTCCTCATCGGCGCCCAGATAAGCGGCGATCACGCTGTCGTTATTTTGGATCTCCTTCGGCGTACCGCGGGCGATCACGTCGCCGTGATCGAGCACGATCACATGGTCTGAAATTTCCATCACCATGCCCATATCATGCTCAATCAGCAACACGGTAATGCCGTGCTGCTGCCGCAGGAAACGAATAATCCGGCTCAAGGTCGCCGTCTCTACCGGGTTCAGCCCCGCCGCCGGTTCATCAAGGCAGATCATCTCCGGCACGGTGCACATGGCGCGGGCAATCTCCAGCCGGCGCTGCTGGCCGTAAGACATCTCGCCCGCCAGCCGGTTGGCGCAGTCCACCAGTTCCACGACCTCAAGCCAGTAGAACGCGCGATCCAACGCTTCGTTTTCCGCTTTGCGGTAGGCCGGCGTATTAAACACCCCGGCGAGCAAGTTGCGGTTGCTCAACATGTGCTGCGCCACCAGCAGGTTTTCCACCACCGACATCTCACGGAACAGGCGAATATTTTGGAAGGTGCGCGCCAGCCCGGCGCGGTTGACCAGGTGGGTACCGCCGAACATTTTATAGTAGAGGCGCGCGCCAAGCTGGGCGGGTTTAATCCAGTCATCGGCGCGGAAACGTTGCCCCAGCACGCGGATCACATCCGTGGGCCGGTGCTGCGTATTGAGCAAAATGCGGCCGCCGCTGGCGCGATAAAACCCGGTCAGGCAGTTGAACACTGTGGTTTTGCCGGCGCCGTTGGGGCCAATCAGGGCGGTGATGGAACCGCGCGCCACCTCCAGATTAACGTCGTTTAGCGCTTTGATGCCGCCGAAATGCATCATCAGGTGCTCCACACGCAAAATCGCATCACTCATGGCGCACCCCCTGCCGCGGCGCAAAGCTGCTGCGGCCAATGCGCACCAACCCGCGCGGCCGCCAGATCATCATCAGCACCATCAGCACGCCGAACAGCAGCACACGGTATTCGGCGAAGCTGCGCAGCAGCTCTGGCGCCACCGTCAGCACGAACGCCGCCAGCACCACGCCCAGGGTGGATCCCATACCGCCCAGCACCACAATCGCCAGGATCAGCGCCGATTCAAAAAAGGTAAAGGAGGTGGGGTTAACAAACCCCTGATAGCTGGCGAAGAACACCCCGGCAATCCCGGCGGTAGAGGCACCAATCATAAATGCCGAAAGCTTGACCAGCACATGGTTCAGCCCCAGGGAGCGGCAGGCGATCTCATCTTCGCGCAGCGCTTCCCAGGCCCGCCCAATCGGCATGCGTGTGAGCCGGTGTTTAATGAACAGCACCAGTAGCACCACCAGGCACAGCACCGCGTAAATAAAGATAAACTTCATGTTGGGGTTGTAGCTCAGGCCGAAAAACTCATGGAAAGGCACCCCGCCGTCGCGGGCGCGGCGGGTAAACTCCAGCCCGAAAAAGGTCGGCGACGGCACGGAAACGCCGTTCGGCCCGCCGGTCAGCGATACCCAGTTATTGAGCACCAGGCGGATGATCTCGCCAAAGCCCAGGGTGACGATCGCCAGATAGTCGCCGTGCATACGCAGCACCGGGAAGCCGAGCAAGGCGCCGGCCAGCGCTGCCATCAGCGCCCCCAGCGGCAGCATCGCCCAGAATCCCAGCCCAAGGTACTGGTACCCCAGCGCCAGACCATAGGCACCGATGGCGTAAAACGCCACGTAGCCCAGATCGAGCAGCCCGGCCAGCCCCACCACAATATTCAGGCCCAGCCCGAGCAGCACGTAGATCAGCCCGAGGATCGCCACCGTCAGTAAATATTTGCTGGCAACGAACGGCAGCAGCAGCGCCAGCACGGCAAACAGCGGGATAATCCAGCGCAGGTTGCTTTTGGCGCCGAGCGGCCGCACATAGACGCCGTCGTTGCCGCCCTCAAAGCGGGCCTGTAGCCTGCGCCCCGGACGGGTTTGCAAAAACAGGCTCAGCAACAGGCGCCCAGCCATCACGATGGCGATAATCCCTACCAGCCGCTGCGGTTCAAAATTAAAGCTGTAGCCATTGAGCACAATGCCAACGATAGGGCCGAACACGATCAGCGCAATCAGCCCCGCCAACACGGCATCCATCAGGCTGCGTTTGATATCCAGCCCTGGGTGTACTTGGGTTTGTGACATAACGGCTCCTTCACACTTTGGCGATCATTGGCCGGCCCAACAGGCCCTGGGGGCGGAAAATCAGGATCACCACCAACAGTGCGAACGAGAAAACGTCTTTGTAATCAGAGTTCACCATGCCGGCAAACTGCGCTTCGGCCACGCCCAGCAACAGCCCGCCGAGCATGGCGCCCGGCAGCGAGCCGATCCCACCCAGCACCGCCGCGGTGAACGCCTTGATGCCGATGATAAAGCCGACATAGAAATCGAAGGTCCCGTAGTTCATGGTGACCAGCACCCCAGCCAGCCCGGCCATCGCGGCCCCGATCACAAACACCGTCGAGATAACCCGGTCGGTATTAATCCCCAGGATGGACGCCATTTTGCGGTCCTGCTGGGTGGCGCGGCACACGCGCCCTAACCGGGTGTGCTGGATGATATAGGTGAGGATCGCCATGCCCAGCAGCGAAGCAACCAGAATGAACACTTTGGTATAGGTGATCTGGATGATGCCGCCGTCGAAGTTGATGCGGAACACGCCGTCGAGCAACGTCGGGATGCCCTGCTGGCGCGGCCCTTGGCTGATTTGCGCGTAGTTTTGCAAGATCAGCGACATGCCGATGGCGGAAATCAGCGGCGCCAGACGGGTAGAGTTGCGCAGCGGCTTATAGGCGATACGCTCAATCACCCAGCCGTAAACGGCGGTCACCACAATGGTAAAGGCCAGCGTGCCGAGGATCAGCAGCGGGAAAGATTGCAGGCCGAAGAAGGAAAGCAGCGCCAGGCCAATGGCGCACAGGTAGGCAGAGATCATATACACCTCGCCATGGGCGAAGTTGATCATGCCGATAATGCCATACACCATGGTGTAACCAATGGCGATCAAACCGTATACCGCGCCCAGGGTCAGGCCGTTAACCAACTGTTGCAGAAAGAAAACATCCATAATAAGCAGTCTCGCCTGTGGCAGGCCGCAAGCTTAACAACAGGCGGCCAAAAGGGGTTGGGGTACAGGCCCACGTCACATGGGCCCGTTGCTGCGCCAGCCGGGGATCACAGCTGGTGGTATTTCCCTTGGTCATCCCACTGATAAACCACGTAGTCGGACACTTTCAGATCGCCTTTGCTGTCCCAGGCTTTTTTGCCCATTACCGTATCCACATCGTGCGATTTCAGCCACTCGCTGGCTTTGGCGCTGTCTTTGCCGCCGGTGGCGCTGAAAGCCGCGGCGATGGCCTGGATCGACGCATAGGAATAGAGGGTGTAGCCTTCCGGCTCAAAGCCCGCGGCCCGGAACTTGGCGATCACTGCTTTGCCGTCCGGGATCTGGCGAGGATCGCTGCCGAAGGTCATCAATACACCGTTGGTGTACTGCGGCCCGCCGGCGGCGGTAACCAACTCTTCCGTCACCACACAGTCGCCGGAGAAGAACTTCGCCTGCACGCCCTGCTCACGCATTTGGCGCACCAGCGGGCCGGCCTCTGGGTGGCAGCCGCCAAAGTAGACCACGTCCGGCTTCACCGAAGCGATTTTGGTGACCAGCGCATTGAAATCTTTTTCACCGCGCGACAGGCCCTCATACATCACTTCTTTGACGCCGCGTTTGGCAAGCGCCGCCTTGGCCGCATCCGCCAACCCCTGGCCGTAAGTATCTTTGTCGTGGATGATGACGATGTTTTTCGCCTTCAGTTTGTCGATCATATAGTCGGCGGCAATCCCACCCTGCTGATCGTCGCGGCCGCACATGCGGAACATGTTGGTCATGCCGCGTTCGGTAATCTGCGGATTAGTGGAACCCGGGGTGATCGCCAGAATACCGGCTTCGTCATACACTTCGGAGGCTGGCATGGTGGACGATGAGCAGAAATGCCCCACCACGGCGGCAACGTGTTCCTGATCCACCAGCCGGTTGGCAACGGCCACCGCCTGTTTCGGTTCACAGGCATCATCCCCCTGTACCAGCTTGATCTTTTCCCCCTTGATGCCCCCAGCGGCGTTAATATCCGCGGCAGCCTGTGAGGCCCCACGCCAATATTGATCCCCATAGGTGGCATTCGGGCCGGAGAATGGCCCGGCAACGCCAATAACAATATCGGCATGAGCATAGAAAGCAGAACTAAAACAACCGATAAGCAGAGCAGCGAGCGGACTTTTCATCAATTTCACTGACATTATTCTTTTCCTCAGCACTGTTTTAGCGGACGCCGGCGGCGTGGAGTAGTCACGTTTATGTGTAGATAGAAAAAATAAATTACGCGAGGGCTTAATGAGACGCCCCCCACAATTCACTAGCAAAAATCCCGCCAGTATTGAAATACCGCCGTTTTTTTTACTTTTCTTGCGCCATCAGGGGGGAAAAGGTTAAGCACTGGCGAGCAAAGCAGGCATAACGGCGGGATTTGGGCATTCAGTAAAGCTGGTCGCCGTAGCGCATAGGCCAGCAGCGGTTGGTTTGCACCATTCAGGTGCAACGTCGGGGCATACGGTGGTGGTATCGGCTGTGATGTGGGTTAATTCATTAATCTCAAAGACGATTCATGTGGTGAGTGGAGCACGGGTGTGGAAGCCATTGAAGGCGCCGAACGGCGGAACGTAGCATAGGCGAAACCGCCAGGACGGCGGTTTCAGGCGAGACAGGCAGGGACGCCTGTCGTAGCCGGCCGTTCATGCGTAGTGACACAGTGAGGGCAGCCGCGCCGCGGCCGCCTGATATGGCGCAGGCGCGGGTCGTTAGGGGCCGCGCCCACGGCCCCTAACTCGGGCGAGGGCTGCGGTGCGACAAAAAACGGCCGGGTTATAGCGACCGAAACCCTCGCGGTCAGGGCAAAGAACGTTGCTAAAACAGTACTCTGCCGTCACCAGCGTAAGTGGAATTGCCTTAATCGTACTGTGTTTCTTTGCGGCCATTGCACACGGCAATTGTCAGGGCCGAAGGCCCGGCCCCGACACCCCGGCCTGCGCTTAACATGGCCTGCCCGCTGCGCGGGTACCCTCGCCGCGTCCCCGTCGCCGGGCGGGTCGGCCGTCCGTGGCCGATTGCCCCTGGCAACGGTGCCTTGCTCGGCAGCCCAAGATGCGCGCTAAACGTCAACACCCCAATCTATCGCCACCGGGCAACCTAACCTTCGGTTTTGACATAAGTTAATCCCAAAGACAACGCATTTGGTGAGTGGAGCACCGGGGTTGAAGCCATTGAAGGCGCCGAACGGCGGAACGTAGCATAGGCGAAACCGCCAGGACGGCGGTTTCAGGCGAGACAGGCAGGGACGCCTGTCGTAGCCGGCCGTTAATGCGAAGTGACACAGTGAGGGTAGCCGCGCAGCGGCCGCCTGATATGGCGCAGGCGCGGGTCGTTAGGGGCCGCGCCCACGGCCCCTAACTCGGTCGCAGGCTGCGGTGCAGCAGAAAACAACGACGTTGTGGCGACCGAAACCTTCCCCGGCCCCAACAAAGAACGGGCGCGGGCTGCAGCGCTGCAAAAAACAACGGCGTGGTGGCGACTGAAACCTCACCGAACCACATCAAACCTCACCGACCTGGAACAGAACACAGCCCAAAACCCCGCATGCCGAAATGAAAATGGTTGGCGTGCGCCGCGTTATAATCCGGCCCCAACGCATTGCCGAAATAATCACATCCCGCCAGATTCAACTGCCGGAGCAGCGCCGCCTTCTCCGCCGGCCGCTGCCAGTTATCCAGCACGCTAAGCCGCTCGCCGTTTTGCAAGTGGAAGGCCGCCAGGTCCCAGGCTTCCGCCGTGGCATGTTCGCTTAGCCGCCCTTGCGCCCGGTGGTAAACGTTGCGGCACGCATAGCTGCCCAGATGGTCAATCCGCACCAGCGGCGAATTCAACGGGCTTTGCGCGGTGAGAGTTTTCGCCTCCATCACAAACATCGTACTGCTGACCGCCATCGCGCAGCTGCTGAGAAAACTGCTGCTTAAACCCACGCCGGCAAATCGCTGGATGCGCACCGGCGCCGGCAGTGGACAGTTGCCCGTCACCGGGGCGGCGGTGCTGAAAGTGACGAAACCGGCGGCGCGGGCGCGCTCCAGCACCGCCATACAGGCGGCCGGATCGTCAGCCAGGCGTTTGAGCTTGTAGCGAGTAATCAGCGTGGGCGGATCGCTCACCGACAGCGGCGCAAAAGGGTTATAGGCCGCCGGCAGATAACGCAGGCCCCAGGGCAACAAGAGCGCCAGCGCCGCAATAATCAGTACCCATCCCAGCAGGAGCTTCACGTTAGCGCGGTTCCTTACGATAGATTAGTGATAAGGAACCAGTATAGAGCATGCGGACAAGGCCGCCGGCAAGCGGCGGCCTGGCGGGGTTACAACGACATATCAACCACCACGCGGCCGGTAATATGGCCTTCGCGCATGCGGGTGAAGATATCGTTGATGTTTTCTAACGGCTCGGCCGTCACCTCCGCGGCCACTTTTTTATGGCCGGCGAAGTCCAGTGCTTCCTGCAGATCCTTACGCGTGCCGACAATCGAACCGCGCACCGTGATGCCGTCCAGCACCATATCAAAGATCGAAAGATCGAACCGGCCCGGCGGCAACCCGTTGAGCACCATGGTGCCACCGCGGCGCATCACGGTCGTCGCCTGGGCGAACGCCTTCGGCGAAACGGCGGTTACCAGCACGCCATGCGCCCCGCCGAACTGCTCATGGAACCAGGTACCGGGATCAACCTCTTTGGCATTGGCGACCACCGTGGCCCCCAGCTTTTTGGCAAATTCGAGCTTGTCGTTGTCGATATCCACCGCCGCCACGTTCAACCCCATGGCGCGGGCATACTGGATCGCCAAGTGCCCCAGGCCGCCAATGCCGGAAATCACCACCCAGTCACCGGCTTTGGTGTTGGTCATTTTCAACCCTTTGTACACCGTCACGCCGGCGCACAGGATCGGCGCAATGCCGATAAAGTCGACGCCTTTGGGCAGGATCCCCACATAGTTGGCATCCGCCAGGCAATATTCCGCAAAGCTGCCGTTGACCGAGTAACCGGCGTTTTGCTGGGTGTGGCACAGGGTTTCCCAACCGCCCAAACAGTGTTCGCAATGCCCGCAGGCGGAATAGAGCCACGGAACGCCAACCCGATCGCCCTCTTTCAGGTGTTTCACGCCTTTGCCGACGGCCACGATATGGCCCACGCCTTCGTGGCCAGGAATAAAGGGCGGGTTGGGTTTGATCGGCCAGTCGCCGTCCACCGCGTGCAGATCGGTATGGCAGACGCCAGTGGCCTCGATTTTGATCAGGATCTTGCCTGGGGTAATTTCCGGCACCGGTACGTCGTCAATCACCAACGGTTTGCCAAAGGCGTTAACCACAGCGGCTTTCATCTTTTTCATAGTAAACCTCGTATTTTGTAGGGATAACAGGGCGTTTTCTAGAACAGACCGAGCGGCTTGGTGTCATAGCTCACCAGCAGGTTTTTCACCTGCTGGTAGTGCGACAAGGCAATCTTGTGAGTTTCCCGGCCGATGCCGGAGTTTTTATAACCACCGAAAGCGGCGTGTGCCGGGTAGATGTGATAGCAGTTGGTCCAGACGCGGCCGGCCTTGATGGCCCGCCCCATGCGCCACACCCGGTTGGCATCCAGCGTCCATACGCCGGCGCCCAGGCCGTATTCGGTGTCGTTGGCCAGCGCAACGGCTTCCGCCTCATCTTTAAACGTGGTGATGCCGATCACCGGGCCGAAAATTTCCTCCTGGAAACAACGCATGCCGTTGTGCCCTTTGATCAACGTCGGGTGGATGTAGAAACCGTTGCGCAGCGCGGCGTCGTGCCGCACCTGCGAGCCGCCGGTCAGGATCTCGCCGCCCTCGTTTTTGGCGATCTCGATATAAGAAAGGATTTTGTCGAACTGCTCTTTCGATGCCTGCGCGCCAACCATGGTGGCGGTATCAAACGGATCGCCTTTGTGAATGGTGGCGATGCGGGCGAGCACCTTCTCCACAAACTGCGGGTAAATCGACTCCTGCACCAGCACGCGCGACGGGCAAGTGCACACTTCACCCTGGTTGAAGAAGCCCAAAATGACCCCTTCCACCGCCTTATCAAGAAACTCCGGCTCGCCGCGGAAGATATCTTCAAAGAAAATATTGGGCGACTTGCCGCCCAGCTCTACGGTGCTGGGGATAATGTTTTCTGCCGCGCAAGACAGAATGCGCCGCCCCACCGGGGTTGAGCCGGTGAAGGCGATTTTCTCAATGCGCTTGCTGCGCGCCAGGGGTTCACCCACTTCAATGCCGTAGCCATGTACCACGTTCACCACCCCAGCCGGCAGCAGATCGCCAATCAGCTCCATGAGCACACAGATGCTAAGCGGCGTTTGCTCGGCCGGTTTCAGCACCACGCAGTTGCCCCCGGCCAGCGCCGGCGCCAGCTTCCAGGCCGCCATCAACAGCGGGAAGTTCCAGGGGATAATCTGCCCCACCACGCCGAGCGGTTCATAGATGTGATAGGCCACCGTGTGCTGGTCGATTTCCGCCACGCTGCCTTCCTGCGCGCGCAGGCAACCGGCAAAGTAGCGGAAATGGTCGGCGGCCAGCGGGATGTCGGCATTCAGGGTTTCACGGATCGGCTTGCCATTATCCCAGGTTTCCGCCAACGCCAACGTTTCCAGATGCTTCTCAATGCGATCGGCAATCGCCAGCAGCACATTGCTGCGCTCCTGCACACTGGTTTTCCCCCATGCGTCTGCGGCGGCATGGGCGGCGTCCAACGCCAGCTCAATATCTTGCGCGTCGGAGCGCGGGAACTGCGCCACATCTTCACCCGTTACCGGTGTGGTATTGGTGAAGTAGTTTCCGGAAACAGGTTCAACAAATTTACCGCCAATGTAATTCCCATAACGCGTTTTAAAAGCGATACGCGCACCGGGCTGTCCAGGATGAATATATTTCATGGGAAGCTCCTCATCAGAAAGTGACGCTACAGTGGCCACACGCGCAATGCGCCGGCACCGTGAGGCATAAGCATCTCTTATGCCAACTGAGGAAACTTATTGAGGAAAAGCCCTAAAAATCTGTTTTAACAAACAGTTATCAGAAAAAGACCGTGAACAATTGAACAAAATAATGGCAAAAAGATGATTTACTGTTTCGTTTTTGTGTCGCATGTCGCAACAACAAATACACCAAAATGATACATAAAAATCACATTGAATTATCCTGGAGCGCGCGATGCCACAAAGAATAGCGAGCCATTCCCGGCATTCTGTACCCTGCGTCACGGCCCCCCACCTCTCCGGCCTGCTGACCGACTCCTGGCAACGCAGCCAGCGTTACGGTCTGTGCCGTGATGACGAAGCGCTCCCCTATCTGCCCAGCGCCCTGCTTAAAGAAGCTCAAGAACAAAACCACTGGATTGTCCCTATCGCGCGCCCGTTGCTCCGGCGCCTGACTGCCGAGATCGTCAGGCGAAACGCCATTCTGGTGCTGGCGGATGCCTCCGGGCTGGTGCTGGAAACCTGCGGCAATCATGATTTTCTGCATAAAGCAGAGCGTGTCGCCCTGGCGCCGGGCAATCTGTGGGGAGAACATGCCCGTGGCACCAACGCGATCGGCACCGCGCTGGCGTTGCATACGCCCTGCGAAGTGGCGGGCGACGAGCATTTTCTGGCGCAAAACGCCACGCTCTTTTGTTCCGCCGCGCCGTTATTTCGCCCCGACGGCCACATCGCCGGCATTTTGGATCTGTCCGCTCCCGCCCAACAGCCCCATCACCATGCCGGCAGGCTGATCCGCCAGGCGGTGTGCGATATTGAATACCGCTGGGTGAAAAGCACCGTTTCCGCCCGGCGCTGGCTGCTGCGGCTGCACAACGATAGCAGCCAGCTCGGCAGCACGCAGGAACTGCTGCTGGTGTTTGAAGACGATGTGTTGATGGCGGCCAACAAGCTGGCCATGAATGCGTTCCACCTGGCGCCAAAACACATCGGCGCCATGCAGTTCAACAGCCTGTTTGCACAATGCCCACCGGCAGGCGGCCTGCAAACGCTGCTGGCCAGTAACCAGCAACGGTATTTCGCCACCCGTTCCGCGCCGGCGCAGCGTTATTTCTCGCTGGCGCCGGCGGAAGAACCCCTCGAAGATAACGGCATCAATAAAGAGAAGGCGCTGCGGATACTCAACGCCGGCATCGCCTTATGCATCACCGGTGAAACCGGCTGCGGCAAAGAGCACTTCAGCCACCGCCTGTATACCGCCAGCAAATGGCAGCACGGGCGTTTTGTGGCGATCAACTGCGCGGCGCTGCCGGAAAATCTGATTGAGTCCGAGCTGTTTGGCTACGTTCCCGGCGCTTTCACCGGCGCCAACCCCAAAGGCTATATTGGCAAACTGCGCGAAGCCGACGGCGGCGTGCTGTTCCTGGATGAAATCGGCGATATGCCGCTGACGCTGCAGACCCGTCTTCTGCGGGTATTGCAGGAGAAAAGCGTCACGCCGTTGGGCGGCAGCCGCGCCTTCCCGGTGAATTTCGCCTTGATCTGCGCCACCCACCGCGATCTTGCCGCGATGGTGCAGGCCGGCGAATTCCGCGAGGATTTGCTCTACCGCATTCAGGAGTACCGCCTGCACATTCCGCCATTGCGGGCATGGCCGCAGGTGCCGCGCCTCATCCGCCGCCTGTGGCAGGAGCTGGGCGCAGAGCAGCGCGACATCGCACTGCCGGAAGAGGTTGTAAGCCACCTTGCGCGCCAACCGTGGCCAGGCAACGTACGCCAGCTGCTGAGCGTGCTGAAAGTACTGCTGGCGCTGGCCAATGACGGCGACAGAATTAGCCTGGCGGATCTGCCGCAGGAGATCGATCCCCCTCTCCCTCCACAAAGCGCTCCCGCGGGGCCGGAGGCGCTGGATGAACAGGCGGCGATTCGCGCAGCCAACGGCAATATGAGCCTGGCGGCGAAAAAGCTGGGGATTTCCCGCAGCACGCTCTACCGCCGGCTGGAACGGGCGAACTGCCAGTAGCTTATCTTCCTCTGCACCGCGCAGTGCCTGGCCACAGCACTGGAAAACGGCGGCAAAGGCGCCATCGCCGAACAGCCGCTGGCCGCGCGTGCCGACGTCACCTTCGGCGGTGAGAAAACCTTCAACGAAACCGCCAGGGCGGGAAAATACCAGGGTAAAACGCTGCACGAGCAGGCGCAGATGCTGGGATATCAGGTGGTGAGCGATGTTAACGGGCTGAGCGGCCTGACCAAAGCCGATCATCTGTACGGCCAACCCGCAACGCACGGTGGATACGCCTTCGCTGGCACAGATGACAGATAAAGCCATTGAGTTGCTGAGCAAAAATGACAACGGCTTCTTCCTGCAGGTGGAAGGCGCATCCATCGATAAACAGGATCATGCCGCCAACGTCATTGGCCTGACCGATCAGACCGATCTGTTCTACACCCTGCACGACGCGATGGGCATCAAATAACGTCTGTGCGGCGGCGGTGACGGTTCCGCCGCCGCAATGCGTTTATCGCGAGGTGGTTTGTTGCTCTGACCAGTGGGACATTTCCTGGGCAATAAACCAGCTCACCAGATCGCGGTACATGTTCTCAATCACCGCGCCATCCAGCCCGCACGCTTGCGCCCACTGGCGCCGTTGCGCCAGCATACTATTGAAGCGCGCCTGCACCTCATCCGGGGTGCTTTTAAACGGCGCCGCCGCTTTTACATAGCCAAAGCGCAGCCCAAGCAGGCGGATCACTTCCTGATCCAGCGCGTCAATCTCGTGCCTGATCTCCGCCATATTGGCGCAGTTTTCCGCTGCAACCGTTTGTTTATAGGTCATGTATTCCTCCCTGGATAAATGAAAAAATTCGTTATTGCCCTTTCAATTACGGCGCCAGACGGCCAGGCCGCCGGCAAGAAAAAACATCAGTGCGGCGCTGATGCGATTGAGCCTTTTTAAGCCGGCCACCGTGAGCAAGCGCGCAGCCTGCATGCCGCCAAAGGCGTAAAGCAGCATGATAGCCACATCTATCGCCACCGTTGTGCAGGCAAACGCAACGTATTGCGGCACCAGGGGATGATTGACAACGATAAACTGCGGCAGGAAAGCGGAAAAAAACAGCAGCCCTTTCGGGTTTGACAACGCCGCCAGCAGGCTTCGCATAAACGCCCGCTTGCCGCTGCGCTGGGTGGCCGGCTCACCGGCCAGCGGTTTTAACATCGCCGGCGTTGAGCGCCATAACTTCCAGGAGAGCCAAAAAAGGTAGCCGGCGCCAAGCCATTTGACCACTGAAAACAACGTGTTGGAGGCAAGCAATAGCGAGCCTAGCCCCAGCGCCACCATACCAATCAGGATAAAATCGGAAAGCGCTGCCCCGGCGACCCCCATCAAAATAACTTTCTTGCTTTTGCTCACGCCGTTTGTCAGTGCGAGCAACATGGTTGGGCCGGGTATCACCGTAACCGCCAGCGATGCCAGCGCGTACATCAACACGGTTGTCAACATTGTACCACCTTCAAATAACCCATCGTATTAGTACAATGATACGCTTTTAACCCCGGCAGGCAACGGCTGTGGCCCACGCTTATTCGCCCTGATTAAACAGCGGGATATCCTTACCCACAATATAGCGCTGCCGCAGCCGCGCCGAGATGGCATCCATCACCATGACGATCACCACCAGGATCAGCGTGATAAACATCACCACATCCCAGTTCCACAGGCGCATGTTTTCCGCATAAACCAAGCCAACGCCCCCGGCCCCGACAAAGCCCAGCACCGCGGCGGAACGGGTGTTGGATTCGATCAGGTACAGGCTCAGTGCTAAAAACGTCGGGAAGGATTGGGTAAAGATGCCGAAGCGGTGCTTTTGCAACACGTTGGCGCCCACCGCATTCAGGCCACGGCTCGGCGAACGCTCCAGCGCCTCATGCCCTTCGGCATAGAGTTTGCCGAGCAGGCCGACATCCTGCATAACGATCGCCATCACCCCGGCCAGTGGCCCCAGCCCCACGGCACGCACAAATATCAGCCCCCAGATAGCCATATCGATACCGCGGAAAATATCCAGCAGCCGGCGCACCAGCAAAGCAATCGGCCGCAGCAGGCGGCCCTGCATCACATTGCGGGCGGCAAAGAATGAGATCGGCAACGCCAGCAGCGTGGCGGTAATGGTGCCGGCAAACACAATCGCCAGCGTAATGGCGATTTGCGAGAGATAGTAGCCAAACGGCCAGTTAACAAAATCTTTCCAGATGAACATACGGGCAAAATAACGCCCCAACTGCTGAACACCATTGATCCACTGCGCCCCACTGATACCAAACGCATGGAAAAAAAACAGGTAATAACACACGATCGCCAGTATCAGCAAAGTCACGCGGCGCAAATACCGCCGCTGTATCTGGAACAGTTCCGGGTGTTCGGTTTTCATGCGTGCCACATCGGGCTGTACAACCGCCATCATGCTGCTTTCCCCTCTACCACAACGCGCCGTAAACGGCCGGAGATACTGTCCAGCAAGGACACCACAATGATAATCAGCAACAGGGTGATGCTGACCTGATCGTAACGATCGAGCTTGATGTTGGTCATCAACTCCTGGCCGATACCGCCGGCGCCGACCAGGCCGAGAATGGTCGAGGAGCGGAAGTTAATCTCCATACGCATAAAGCTGTAGGAAAGAAAGATCGGCTTGACCTGCGGCCAATAGGCAAAGCGCATCCGCTGCAGCTTGCTGGCGCCGCAGGCCGCCAACCCGCGGACCGGCTTGTCCGAGACGCTTTCAATCGCCTCATAAAACAGCTTGGTCAAACTGCCGATAGTGTGCAGCGCCAGCGCCAAAAACCCGGGGATGGCGCCGATGCCGAACGCCATCACGAACATCACCGCCCAGCCCAGCTCCGGCATGGTGCGCAAAAATGCGACCACCGCCCGGATAGCAAAGCGCAGCGGCGCCGGGCTTTGCGTGTTGGCGGCGGCGAAAAAAGCCAGTATCGCCGCCGCGATGACCGCCACCACGGTAGCGGCCAGTGCCAGTTGCAGCGTTTCCCAAATCAGCGGCAGCTGTATGTGCAAACGGTAGCCCCAATAGGCCAGAGAGCCTTCGGTGCGGCCATCGGCGAACAGCAGCCGCCAGTGCAGCACCGGCAGCGTTTCACGCAGGTAGTCAAAGAAGTTCGGCAACGCATGCCAGATGGTCGCCAGATTGAATTCCGCCACCTTGCCGGCGCCAAGAAACAGGCCGGCCAGCAGCAAAGACCAAAGCAAGGCATCACGCTTTTGCCGCCCTTTGATCTGTTGGTAATAGCGCTCAAAATCGTTATTCAAAACAGTATCCTGTATGCTCTTAATCAGCCGTCGGTCGCCCCGCACACTGTTTGCCCTTCCCTGACGCAAAGCCGGGCTACGGCTTACGCCGCACCCGGCCAGTCCCGCCGTTCAGCAGGGGCGCAATAGCCAACCGTTAACCGCGGCCGCCCTTCATCAATTCGCGTTTCAAGTCGATGATGTTTTGATAGTCGGCCAGGGTTGCCGGGCCGATATGCTGCGTGCCGCCCATCGCTTTAATGAAGCAGGCGTGCTGTTCTTTATCCAGCTTGTGAATGGCGGCAACCACTTTTTGTTTAAAATCCGCCGGCAGCTTGTTGCTGACCAGCACCGGGCCGTTCGGGATCAGCGGCGATTGCCAGATAATGCGGATTTGCTGCATCAGATTGGGGTGATCCATCCGGATCAGGCGGGTAAAGGCACCCACGGTATAGCCGGTGTTGTAATCCCCCACCATCGATGTCCAGGTAACGGCGCCGTCAAACTGGCCGTTCAGCACACCGAGGATGTCCTGCTCATGGCCGCCGGAGAAGGTGACGCTGGAGAAAAAGTTGTTGTATTTGTCGTCGCTATTGCCGCCAAACGTCTTTTTAAACGTTTGATCGGGGATCAGGAAGCCGGAGGTGGAATCCGGATCGGCAAAGCCAAAGGCTTTTCCTTTCAGATCTTCCAGTTTTTTGTAGGGGCTGTCGGCTTTGACCACCACCACCGAATGATAGCCGCGTGACTGGTCTTTATCGTCAACCGCGATCCCGACGATATCCACCGCGTTAGGATCTTTGAGATACACCGAGGCAAAAGATGACGGGGACATACTCAGCACCAGGTCCACTTTGCCGCCCAGCAGCCCTTGGATCACGCCGGTGTAGTCGGAAGAGTTGCGCAGCCGGGTCTCAACGCCCAGCTCTTTATCGAAGAACTGTTTGACACACTGATTATCGCCGATCTGCTGTGTGGCATTCTGCCCGCCCAATATCCCCAGGTTAAGCTCTGTGGGGGCCGCAGCAACGCCAAATGCCATCAGCGCGCCGGTTAACATCGTGGTCAAACCAAGGATCTTTTTCATGTTGTCGCCTGCTGTTGTATTAAAAAATAAAGGGTGCAAAAAAGTGTTAATTCAGTTGATTAACCTCATCGCCATACAGCGTCTGAAGCAGCGTTTCGTCTAATTGTGTGGGGTGGCCGTCAAACACAATGCGGCCTTGGGCAATGCCAATCACCCGCGTACAGTGGCTTTTCACCAGCTCAACCGAATGCAGGTTGACCATCACACTGATCCCTTTCTGGCTCACTTCGCTTAGCACATCCATGATGCGGCGGGTATTTTTCGGATCGAGCGAGGCCACCGGCTCATCGGCCAGCAGGATTTTTGGCTGCTGCATCAGTGCGCGGCAAATCGCGACGCGCTGCATCTGGCCGCCGGAGAGGTTTTCCGCACGCTGCAAAGCCTGCGGCAACATGTTTAACCATTGCAGCAGTTCAATGGCGCGGGCGCGGTCTTCGTCGGAGAACACGCGGAAGATGGATTTGAGCGTTGAGGTTTGGCTAAGGCGGCCGAGCAACACGTTGGTGAGCACATCCAGGCGGGGTACCAGGCAAAAATCCTGGAAGATCATACCGCAGTCCGTGCGCCACTGGCGCATTTGGCGGCTGTTGAGCTTGATCACATCCTGCTGCTCGCCGTTAGCGCCGTAATTGATGATTTCGCCGTCAGTGGCGGGAATGGTGCCGTTGAGCATGTGCAGCAGCGTCGATTTCCCCGCCCCGGAGCGGCCGATCACCGCCACTAACTCGCCGGCGTGCAGATCGAAGTTGATATCGTCCAGTACCCGGCGCTGCGCCGTCCAGGCTTTGCCCAGCCCGCGCACGGAGAGTACCCGTGCCTGGCGGACCGGCCGCAGCGGGGTGCTGTATTCAGGAGCGGATTTCAATAGTGCCTGTGCCATCTTGGTATCCGTTTATTAAACGTGAAGGTTGCCACTTATTAAGGGCAAGCAATGTGATGTCTTTATGACCGTTAAATGATTAAAAGATGAACAAACCACGACAACCTATAACGCCAGGATCTGGCCGTCGTAAGCCGCGGCCACCCCGGGCGGCAAAGCGTTATCGATCAGCCAGTTATCCACTTCATGGCTTAAATGGGTTAACCAGCACTGCGCGGGTGATAGCGCCTGGCGGATCGCCAATGCCTGAGTGACATCGTTGTGGTTGCGCGGCGCGGGCTGCGTGGGTGGGTGGCTGCAGTCCAGCACCAGGTGCGTGAGCGGCTGCGTGCGCAAAAACTGCAGGCTTGGCGCCGGCAAGCCGGCGGTGTCGCACAGCCAGGCCAACCTTCGGCCCCGGTAATCAAACAGGTAGCCGTAGGTCAACTTCGAGTGAATCAGCGGGATGGGCGTGACGCTCAACGCCCCGAACGCCATCGCCACAAACGGCGTGACCGGCGGCTGAAAGGCCAATAACCCCGGGTGTTTGAACAGATCGTCGCAACCGGCGTCATCCGGCGGCCCATACACTGGGATAGCGGCGCCCACGCCCCAGCGCAGCGGGAACAGCCCCTGAACGTGATCCATATGGTAGTGGGTCAGCAGGATGCGCTGCAGCTCGCCAGGCCGAAAGCGCTGTTCAAGATGGCACTGCCCGGCATCCAGCAGGGTGCTCTCCCCGTCACACTGGATCAGCGCGCTACAGGGGCCGCGCCGGTATAACGGCAGTTGCTGGGCCCGCCGGCAGCTCGGGCAATCACAGCCAAAGACCGGCACCTGTTGCGCCCCGCCGGTACCCAAAAAGGTGAGCCTCATGCGTTTTCCTCCAGCAGCCGGCGCAGCGTCGCCACCGTGGCGGCCAACGGCCCGTCGTTACTCAACTGCAGGCCGTGCTGCTGCGCGGCTTCGCGGGCGCGCAGCAGCCGTTGTTCAATCTCGCTGTCGCTTTCCCGCCCACGCTCACGCAGGCGCTGCGCCAGTACTGCCGCCGAGACCTGCAGGCACACCGGCAGCAACCGTGCGCCATAGCGCGCCGCCGCCTGCGGCAGATGCAGCCTGGAACCGTTGACGATCACATCCCACCCCTGCGCCAGCCACAGATCCACTTCGATTCCCAGCGCATAGCGGTAGCGGTGCGCCTGCCAGTCAAGGGCAAACAGCCCGCGCGCCCGGCGGCGCAAAAATTCGGCTTCGCTCAGCGCCAGATGATTTTCACCGCCGGCGTCCGCGGCGCGGGTGATATAGCGGTGCGCCACCAGCATATTGTCAATCGGCTGTTCGCGCAGCGCATTGAGCAGGCTGTCCTTGCCCGCGCCCGATGCGCCCATCAGCCAGATTAAGCGCGCCATCAGTACACCTTCCGGCCTTGCGCCCACACATGCCGGACATGCGCATGGCCGTGCCGGGTATGCGCCAGCACCAAATCGGCACGCAGCCCTTGCGCGATCACGCCGCGATCGCGCAGCCCAACGGCGTGCGCCGGGTTGCGCGTCAGCAGCGCCACAGCGCGCGGCAGGTCATAGGGGGCGCTGTCATCCTGGGCCAGGCGGAACGCGGCATCGAGCAAGCTGGCGGGATAATAGTCAGAGGAAAGAATATCCAGCAGGCCCTGTTGCGCCAGCTGTATCGCCGAGACGTTGCCGGAGTGCGAACCGCCGCGCACCACGTTGGGCGCCCCCATCAACACCAACAGCCCCAGTTCACGGGAACGCTGCGCGGCGGCCTCGGTGGTCGGGAATTCGGCAATGGCGCTGCCAATCTGCTGCGATTCGTCAACGTGTTCCGCCGTCGCGTCGTCATGGCTGGCCAGCGCAATCCCCCGTTCGCGGCACAGCGCGGCGATCGCCCGCCGGTTGGGCTGCGACCAGAGGGCCGCCAGACGCGTCTGTTGCTCCTCAAACTCGGCCATCTGCTGGTTATTGAGATGGTATTTGCCCTGAAAGTACTCGCGGTATTTCTGCAACGAAGTGTACTGGCGCTGGCCGGGGGAATGGTCCATCAGCGATACCAGCGATAGCCCGGGCGTATGCATCAATTGCTCAAATAGCGGCACCGTGGCGTCATACGGCAGCTCGCAGCGCAGATGCAGCCGGTGTTCGGCGCGGTTCAGCCCCTGTTCCTGGCTATGGCGAATGGCATCAATCATCTTGGTGAGGTTATCAAGGCGGTGGCCGCCGTCGCGCACATCGCCCACGGCGATCGCGTCCAGCACGGTGGTAATGCCACTGGCTACCATCAGCGCATCGTGGCTGCTCATCGCCGAATAGGCCGGCCAGTCAACCTTGGGGCGCGGGGTAAAAAACTTGTCGAGGTTGTCGGTATGCAGCTCAACCAGGCCCGGCAGCAGGAAGCCCCCTTCACCGTCTAGCGCCTCGGGCAACGCACTGCCAGAATCGCTGATGCTGCCGATCAGCCCGTCCCGTATCTCTAACGAACCGCAAACGACCTCATTTTCCAACACTAACTGAACGTTATTGATAATCATGCTTGCATTTCCTGGTGGAGAGGCTTCATTACGTGCAGGCGATCGGCCAGGCGCTCACGTACGGCATCATCGTGGAAAATACCGACGATGGCGGCGCCGCGCGCGCGGGCTTCTTCGATCAACTGCACCACGGCATCGCTGTTGGCGCTGTCGAGAGACGCAGTGGGTTCATCCAGCAAAAGGATCGGGTAATCGGCGATAAAACCGCGCGCGATATTCACGCGCTGCTGCTCGCCGCCGGAAAACGTCGAGGGCGCCAGCCCCCACAGCCGCTCCGGCACGTTGAGCCGGGCCAGCAACCGTTTGGCGCGCGCTTCGCACACGCTGCGTTCAACGCCGCGCTCCAGCAGCGGCTGGATCACCACATCCAGCGTGGAGGTGCGTGGGATCACCCGTAGAAACTGGCTGACCCAGCCAATGGTATCGCGGCGGATGGCCAGCACCTGCCGGGCCGGCGCGTCGACCAGGTCCACCCAGTTCGCATGGTGCTTCACCCAGATATGGCCGCTGTTGGGGTGATAGTTGGCGTATAACGAGCGCAGCAGCGTGGATTTGCCGCTGCCGGAATGGCCGTCCAGCACTACGCATTCGCCGGCGTTCACCTCCAGGCTGGCGTCGTGCAGCACCGGCAAGGCCACGCCATGCTGATTGTGTAGGACGAAGGTCTTGCAAAGATGTTCAACGCGAAGTTGTGTGTTCATGTTGTGCTCCAATTGGTCGCCACCCGCCGCGCCGGAAAAGCCGCGGCGGAATGCACATCAGCCCAGGACAGACGACACCAGCAGTTGCGTATAAGGGTGCTGCGGATCGTCAAGCACGCGGTCGGTCAGGCCGCTTTCCACCACCCGCCCCTGCTTCATCACCAGCAGCCGGTGCGCCAACAGGCGCGCGACGCCCAGATCGTGCGTGACAATCACCACCGCCAGATTCAGCTCGCGCACCAGGGTGCGCAGTAAATCCAGCAGGCGCGCCTGCACCGACACATCCAGCCCGCCGGTCGGCTCATCCATAAACACCAGCTTCGGCTGGGTCACCAGGTTGCGGGCGATTTGCAGGCGCTGCTGCATGCCGCCGGAAAAGGTGGTGGGCAAATCGTCAATGCGTGAAACCGGGATCTCCACATCCTGTAGCCAGCGGCCGGCCTGCCGGCGGATCTCGCCATAGTGGCGCTGGCCCACCGCCATCAGCCGCTCGCCGATGTTGCCGCCGGCCGACACCTGTGGGCGCAGGCCGTCCAGCGGGTGCTGGTGCACCACGCCCCATTCGGTACGCAGCAGGCGGCGCCGTTCGCTTTCACTCATGCGGTAGAGATCGCGCCCCTGGTAATCGACCTGCCCCTGCTGGGGAGTTAAGCGCGCCGAGATGGCGTGCAATAGCGTGGTTTTTCCCGAGCCGGATTCGCCGACGATACCCAACACTTCGCCGGGGAAAAGCGAAAACGAGACCTCTTCAAAGCCCTTGCCCGGCGCATAAAGGTGGGTAAGGTTGTTTACCGCAAGCAGCGGCTGTTCACTGTTCATGTGTTTTTTCCTGCTGCTGATGGCAATAATCGGTATCCGAGCAAACAAACATGCGCGTGCCGCTGTCATCCATCACCACTTCGTCCAGGTAGCTATGGCGCGAACCGCAGAGTGCGCAAGGCTGCTCCCACTGTTGGACGCTGAAAGGATGATCGTCAAAATCCAGGCTTTCCACCTTGCTGTAAGGCGGCAATGCGTAGATGCGCTTTTCACGCCCGGCGCCGAACAGCTGCAGGGCCGGCATCATATGCATCTTGGGGTTATCGAACTTCGGAATCGGCGACGGATCCATTACATAGCGGTCATTCACCTTCACCGGGTAGGCGTAGGTGGTGGCGATATGGCCGTAGCGGGCAATGTCTTCATACAGCTTCACCTGCATAACGCCATATTCTTCCAGGGCGTGCATTTTGCGGGTTTCCGTTTCACGCGGTTCGATAAAGCGCAAAGGCTCGGGGATCGGCACCTGATAAACCAGGATCTGATCTTCCCGCAGCGGTGTTTCCGGAATGCGGTGGCGGGTTTGGATCAGCGTCGCCTCGGTAGTGCGCTCGGTGGTGGTCGCGCCGCTGACGCGCTGGAAGAAGCGGCGAATCGACACCGCGTTGGTGGTGTCATCCGCCCCCTGGTCAATCACCTTCAGCACATCGTTTTCGCCGATCAGGCTGGCGGTCAGTTGAATGCCGCCGGTGCCCCAGCCGTAGGGCATCGGCATTTCGCGGCCGCCAAACGGCATCTGATAGCCGGGGATCGCCACCGCTTTCAGTATCGCCCGGCGGATCGCCCGCTTGGTTTGTTCGTCCAGATAGCCTGGGTTATAACCGCTCAACTCACGCATCGTTATTCTCCTGGTATTCCTGGCGCAAGCGCTTCAACAGTTCCAGCTCGGCCTGGAAATCGACGTAGTGCGGTAACTTGAGGTGCGAAACAAAGCCCGCCGCTTCGACGTTATCGGCATGCGACAGGACAAACTCTTCGTCCTGCGCCGGGCTGGCGACGCTTTCCTGATGCTCGGCGGTTTGCAGGGCGCGATCCACCAGCGCCATCGCCATCGCCTTGCGCTCCGAGCGCCCGAACACCAGCCCATAGCCGCGGGTAAAGTGCGGCGCAGCCCCTGGCGCATCGGTAAAACCGTTGACCATTTCACATTCGGTCAGCAGGACTTCACCGATCTCCAGCGCAAAGCCCAATTCTTCCGGTGCGATCTCGACCGTAACAAAGCCGCTGCGGATCTCGCCGGCAAAGGGATGGGTGCGGCCATAGCCGCGCTGCGTTGAATACCCCAGCGCCAGCAGAAAACCCTCATCGCCGCGCACCAGCTGTTGCAACCGGGCGCTACGGGGCGCGGGGTAACTGGGTGGCTCGCGGGTGATATCCAGCGGTTCGCTGCCGTCATCTTCTTCAAGCGCGGCGAAGCCTTCGCGGGTCATCAGATCAAACATGTGCGGGCACGGCGCCTGCTCCGGCGCGTCGCCACGTTGCGGCACCGGCGCTTCACCGCTGGCCAATAGCGTGAAATCCAACAGACGGTGCGTGTAATCGTAGGTGGGGCCAAGCACCTGCCCGCCGGGCAAATCCTTGTAAACCGCCGAGATGCGGCGCTCGATGCGCATGTTCCCGGTCGCCAGCGGCTGGCTGTCGGCCAGGCGCGGCAGCGTGGTGCGGTAGGCGCGCAGCAAGAAGATGGCTTCCACCAGATCGCCGCTGGCCTGTTTGATGGCCAGTGCGGCCAGATCGCGGTCGTAAATCCCGCCTTCGGTCATCACGCGATCCACCGCCAGCCCCAGTTGCTGTTCAACCTGCCGGCAATCCAGCTCGGCCACCTCACGCGTACCGCGGCGCAAATCCTCCTGCAAGCGGTGGGCATTTTCGATGGCTTTTTCACCACCCTTAACGGCAACGTACATCAGCACACCTCCACATGCGTGGTGCGCGGCAGCGCCATTAATGCCGTGCCGCTGGTCAATATCAGATCGATACCTTGCGGGAAAGCGTTGGCGCGCTGGCACAGGTAGCGGCATAGCGCTGCCGGCAACTGTGGCGCGACGGTGCGCGGCGCCTGTAGCCCCGGCCCGCTCAGACGCAACGGTTCCCCACCGGCCAGCGCGGCCACGTCGATAATCACCGTGGTGCTTTTCTCCGGCGCCAAATCGTCGCCGGCGGCAAAGCGTGAAAAATCGATTGCCGAAGAGGCCTGGATCAGAGCGAAAGGCGCGGCCTGATCCTCGGCCAACGCAGCGCCGGTATGAAACCGCAGGTTGCTGCGCACGGCGTCATCGCTTAATGCGGCGTCGAGCCATACCGGGGTTTCATGATCGACCAGCGTCAACAGCGCCGCCGTAGCCGCCGGCGATACGCTTCCCCAGCCCTGCTGCAACGGCAGCGCCACCACCGTTCCCGGTTCGCTCATCGCCTTCAGGATGCGGCGAAAGGCGTGCTGGGCATCGGCCACCGGGTGATTAAAACTTGCCTGTAATGTCATGCGTTATCTCCACGTACCAGCGTAAAGAAATCCACCTTGCTACTGGCGATTTCACGGGCGCGCTGCAAGCGCAACGCCTCCCGCTGCGCCGCCAGCGGCTTGATTAACTGTTCCTGCAACAGACTGTGGTTCTCACTCTGCTGCAGTAAGGCATCAATCACCGCACAACGCTCGGCATGCGCCTTATCGCGCCCCGCCACATAGCTGTAGCCACAGGTGCCGTCGGCCAGGCGCACCACGGCGCGGGTGACGGTCATATCCCCCAGCACGAAGCGCTTGCCGGTGCCCCCCATGCGCGCCTGCAAACGGGCCAGGCCGATCTCCGGCGCGCGCAACAGCTGATACTGCAGCTGCAATTTGAGGGGCTGCCAGCGTTTTTCCAGCTCTGCGGCCGGGCTGTGGGCCAGCACGGAGAGCCACTGTTGGCGTTGCTTTAACTGTTCCATTCAATGCTCCAGCGTCAGTTCAATCATGTCGCCGCGGGTCAGGCTGATGGAGTATTCCGCCATTTCACCGCTTGCGGTTTTGTTGAGGGTGCGCACGCACAGCAACGGCGCTTGCGGTTCAATTTCCAGCAGCCGGCTCTCTTTCGCCTGGGCCTGGCGGGTGCTGATGCGCGTTTGCGTGCGGATCAACACTTGATCCAACCGTTGCGCAATAAAATCGTGCAGTGAGCCGCTGCGGAACTGTTGCAGTTCGGGCCACCAGGCAAGCTGCGGCAGAAAGTGGTTAATCACGCAAACCGGTACGCCATTGACCCGGCGCAGAGTGCGCAGGTGGATCACGCTGTCGCCTTCGCAGCAGGCCAGGGAGGCTGCCACGTCCTGGCTGGCAGGGCTAAGCACCGCCAGCAACCGTTCGCTGCTAGGCTCGCTGCCCTGCTCCAGCAGGTTCTGGCTAAAGTGGGCCTGCGCATGCAGCGGGTAGTCATAGGGGCGCATCAACACCAGGATGCCGATGCCGTGGCGGCGTTGCACCAGCCCTTTTTTCACCAAATCGTCCACCGCGCGGCGCAACGTATGGCGGTTAACGGCATAACGCTCCGCCAGTTGTTTTTCTGAAGGCAGATAATCGCCACTGCGGTAATGGGCGCGTAACTCCGCTTCCAACTCGGCGGCGACGGCCTGGTAGACAGTGGTCGGATGTCTGGACAACTGCGGCATAAGAAAAATCTCCACGGCAACATTAGCTCTTGGTGCAAACCAGCAGGATGAGCAATACACCTTAAGATAGGGCTATACCCTGCAAGAGAAATGTGACCGCGGCATGAAAGCCAGATGTCGGCTTGATGAATAAATCATCACATTGGCGATAGCAAAAGTGCGGATTTATGGCTGCAAGCCGCAGCCAGCAAGGGATAACGCCGGTTTTAGTATGGGGTCTGGCGGGCAAAATAACGGCGGGCAAAGCGCACAGATCCGCACGCTGTCATTTTTCTGTTTTATTTTCATCAAAAAAATGTCATCAACAGCGGATAACGTAACGCTGGTTTATCAAAATGTAAAAATTCACTACAAGGGTTTTCGATTCCATGCGTATATACTCAACCGCCCTGCTGACGTTTGCGCTCAGCTTCCCTCTGGTAACCCAGGCCGCTGAGCAAAACACGGCTCCGGTTAAGGCTAAAAACGTTATCCTACTGATCACTGACGGCGCCGGCATCAATACCTGGCATGCCGCCAGCTATTACCGCCACGGCGCATTAGGCCACGAAGCCTATGATGACTTCGACGTGAAGTTGTTTGCCTCCACCTATCCGCTGAATACCTCTAACGTTCCGACTCGTACGCAAAACGGCGCCGTCACCTTCGATGCCGATAAGATCTGGACCAAAGACAAATCTGATAGCGTGTTCAAAGGCAGCCTCGGCAACTACCCCGGCTTCTTCTCTGGCTACGATTATCTGCGTGCTGATTTCACCGACAGCGCGGCGGCCGCCACCGCGCTGGCATCTGGCCACAAGACCTATAACAACGCCATCAACTGGTCCAACGATGATAAGAAGCTCAAGCACATCGGCGAATACGCGGTAGAAAACGGCAAAGCGTTGGGCGTCATCACTTCGGTGCAATGGAGCCACGCCACGCCGGCCGGCTTCCTGGCGCATAACGTCAGCCGCAACGAATATGCCGCTATCGGCAAAGAGATCATTGATTCCGGCCTGGCCACGGTGGTCATGGGCTCCGGGCACCCGTTCTATGACGAAAACGGTAAAGCCACTACGCCGAAAAATGACAAGGCCTATCGCTACGTTGGCGGTAAGGAAGAGTGGGATCGTCTGGTGGCGGGGAAAACCGCTTATAAGCATATCGAAACCAAGGCTGATTTCGTTGCGCTGGCCAACGACAAGTTGAATATGGGCAACAAAACCAAGCTGATCGGCACCGTGCAGAACCACGCCACGCTGCAGTTCAACCGCGATGGCGTCGCCGCCGGCAACCTGCTGCCTAACCAGCCGGATCTGGCAACCATGACTAAAGGGGCGTTGAACCTGGTGGCTAAAAACCCAGCCGGGTTTATGCTGATGGTGGAAGGCGGCGCGGTAGACTGGGCGGCCCATGCCAACAACCTGCCCCGCCTGATCGAAGAACAAATCGACTTTAACCGCGCGGTTGAAACGGTAACGGAATGGGTTGAAGAGAACAGCTCCTGGGATGAAACCCTGGTGATCGTGACCACCGACCACGGCAACGGCCTGCTGCTGGGGCCAGACTCCAACAGTGATGCGTTCTCCGACATTGTTAATCAGGGCGCCGGCGCACTGCCGCTGGTACGCTGGCACACCGACACCCACACCCGTGAACTGGTGCCGGTATTCGCCAAAGGCCCTGGCGCGGACTTCCTGACCAGCGTCGCCAAAGCAAACGCCGGGCTGGCCGCTTACCACGTGCCGGAAGAAAACCAACAGTACGTCGATAATACCGATATCTTCCGCACGGTAGCCAATGCCTTCGGCATTAACACCGCGCAACAGCAGTAAGCCTGAAGCAACGCCGCACGCAGCCTGACGCGTGCGGCGTTGTGTTTTCTCGCTTTATCACGAGATGTAAGACATTGATGACTATTTCAGCATTAACCTCAATCCGCACCCGCTGGCCGCATGCGCTTATGCTCTGCGGCCTGCTTTTGCTGCAAGCCCTGCCCGCCGTACATGCCGCAGAACGCCCCACAGTGCCCACGGCCAGCACCAATGCCGAAGCGCAGGTGATGCGCGCCATCCGCAAAAACGGCGAATTGACGGTCGATTTGCGTTTTGAAACCACCGCCGATACCTTCGGCGGCGAGATCATCTACGGCAACCTGAAGCCTGAAGATTGGAAAAACCAGTTCTACGTTGAAGCCAACGGCCAACGCTGGCCACTCAGTAGCGAAGGCCAGCAAAAGGCCCCGGCGGAACTGCGCCTGAACTTCAGTTACGATCGCAAAAAGAACCCGCGCGTGGGTACCTGGCAAGGCAAGTTTGTCGCCCCGCCCGCCACGGTGACCGAGGTAACGCTGAAGCTGCCGGGATTAGCGCCAATCCCGGCAATCCCAATTACCGATCGCTAAACCACGCCAACCCACGCCAAATGGCTGCATTTGGCGTGCAAAAAACAGCCTAAGGTTTATACCCAAAATAATTCGAGTTGCAGGCAGGCGGCTTTGCTGCGACAAATTCGTCAGGAACGAATTTGACTGGCCTCTGGCCAGCCTCCGGTGAGAGACAAGGATGTCTCTCATCAATCCCCAAGAGCTTACTGGAGTAATTGACTGGGGTGAGCGACAAATCTGCCGGGAGCTGATTTGAACGCTGTTGGCAGCGGCCCCATCGGGGCGAGGCCCAGGGATGGGCCGAGTAATAAAGCCAACACACCTGCAACTTGAAGTATGAAGGGTACAGCTATCGATTCTATACGCCAAAGCGACTATTCATTATTTTCTATTTCCCTACACTAGCCTCGTTCGCAGTGACTTTTCATTCTTCGGGGGCTAATACATGTACAACTTTTCACGCTATCAGGCAAAAGAGCTGGCGCTGGCTTATATGAGCGGTAAAAAGCACGATCTCTCACCGCAGGAGTTCCTGCAACAGTTAAAAATCACCGAAAAATCATTCGACCATCTGTTGAAAACCGGGGTTGAACTGCCTGCGCACGAAGTGATGGTAAAGAGCTTCTAACCGCCGCCTGCTCTGCCTGCTGAAGCCAGTTCACGCTGCAGCCAGAGCAATAAGGCACGCACCGCTGTGGATTGTTCAGCGCTTTTCGGCCACACCAGATAATAATCGTTATCTTCCAGCCGGCGTGGCGCCGCCAGCGCCTGCAACGCCCCAGTGGCCAACGCATCCGCAACGAGCAGCGTTTTCACCAACGCAATACCAAACCCCTGCTGCGCGGCTCGCACCAGCAGGCTGGCATCGTTAAACAGCGCCAATTGTTGGCCGCACTCAGCTTTACCCTCTGCCTGCCACCAGCAGCGCCAGGGCACTACATCATGCGCCAACAGCGGTAAAGCCCGGTCGCCCTGTGTGAATTCCACCTGCCACTGTTGCGCCACCGCAGGCGCCGCAACCGGCACCACATCGCCGGGGGCAATCCATTCAGCATGCAGCCCCGGCCACTGGCCGCCACCGATGCGGATCGCCGCATCAAAGCCACCCCGCGCCAGATCCTGTACGCGAAGAGAAGCATCGATATCCAGCGCAATCTCTGGGCAAGCCTGCCGCAAAGCCGGCAAGCGCGGCAGCAGCCAATAATGGGCAAATGAAGGCAGCACGCTGATACGCAGCATCTGGCTTGCCGCCACGCGGCGCACGCGGCCAATCCCTTGTTGCAGGGCGGTTAGGGTGTGTTCCGCCACCGCCAGCAGTTCACGCCCGGCGGCATTTAGCTTTATCCCGCGGCCCTGCCGTTCAAACAAAGGGTGGCCTATCGCCCGCTCCAGCTGTTGGATTTGTTGGCTGACGGCACCGTGGGTCAAATGTATCTGTTGTGCCGCTGCACGCAGGTTTTCCAGCCGCGCCGCCACAACAAACGCCGGCAGCAGATGCAAAGGGAAACGTTCAAACGCCATTGGTTAGCCTTGTTAACCAGAAAGGTTATTTATTATCGATTTTAGCGCCGCAGTAAAGGCATTATGGTGGAGCATCCTTGATTATCGGAGCGCCTTATGCACCCACGTTTACAGCAGGATTTAGTCCAACTACCACAAATTCTTGAATATACCTGCACGTTGGCGCAAGAATTCCTGGCCAATATCGCCACCCGCCCGGTATGCCCAGCGCCTGAACGGCAACAGCTACAGGCTGAGGAGAGTTCGCTGGCTGAAAACGGCGAAGGCGCGTTAGCAGCACTGGCACACTTCTGGCAACGCTATGCAGCAGGGTTGTCCGGCAGCGCCGGCCCACGTTACTTCGGCTTTGTGACCGGCGGCAGCACCCCGGCGGCACTGGCAGCAGACTGGTTGGTTAGCGCAACCGACCAGAATAGCCAGCTAAGCCATGACACGATTGCCGCAGCCGTTGAACTGGCGACCATTGAACAGCTAAAGGCGTTATTGGGGCTGCCGGCGGCGTTCACCGGCAGTTTTGTCAGCGGCGCGACCATGGCCAACTTTACCGGCCTCGCTATCGGCCGCCAGTGGTTGGGCCTACAGCGTGGCATCGACGTTGCCCGGCAAGGTCTGTGGGCGCTCGGCCCCCTACAGGTTTTCTCTGCCAACCCGCACTCCAGCAGCGTTAAAGCGCTCAGCATGCTGGGGATTGGCCGCGAAGCGCTGACGATCGTTGCTACCCTGCCCAACAGCGAAGCTATCGATCCGCTGGCACTGGAGCGCCATCTGGCCGCGGGCAACGGGCTGCCCACGTTGGTATTGGCCAGCGGCGGCACGGTAAATACCGCCGCCTTTGACAACCTGCCTGCCCTGCTTGCACTGCGGGAACGCTACCCGTTCTGGCTGCATGTTGACGCCGCGTTCGGCGGTATCGCCGCCGGCTCCGAACGCTATGCTCACCTGTTGGCGGGTTGGCAGCAGGCTGACTCGATCACCGTCGATGCCCATAAATGGCTTAACGTGCCTTATGACAGCGCCATTCAGTTAACCCGCCACCTGGCAGTGCAGATGCAGGTGTTCAACAACCACGCCAGCTATCTGGAGGCGGCCGAGCTGCGCCCGGATAACTACCTGCACCTGACGCCAGAGAACTCTCGCCGTTTCCGTGCCCTGCCGCTGTGGATGGCGTTTAAAGCCTATGGGCGTAGCGGAATACGGGACATCATTGAACGCAACGTCGGCCTGGCACAGCAGTTAGGTAAAGCGCTGGCGGCCAGCCCCGGCTTTCGCCTGCTGGCCCCGGTTAGCCTGAATATCATCTGCTTCGCCCTTGAGGGAGTACAAGGCGATGCCGTGGCCGCTCGTGACCGTTTTCTCGCCCGCCTTGACCGCCATGGGGCGGTACGTTGTACCCCCACCGCTTACCACGGCCAGCCCGGTATCCGCGCCGCGCTGGTTAATTGGATGACAGGGGAACACGATATCCAGATCGCGCTTGACGCAATACGCACCTGCCGCCAGGAAGCCTGATAACCAACCGCGGAGTTCCGCGGTTCAATTTAACGTAACCGGAAGGTGGTAAATGGCAGCCGGCCAGCAATAAGTTAACCAAAAAAACAACATTTAATTCACACCACCGGTGTCATACCATAGAGAAACTGGGTAGTTCAGAAAAGGAAATCATGAATTTTTTTTAAGAATTTTCCCATAAGTAAAAATAAAGCACACCGGACTACAAGCCGAGGGACTGACATAGACCAGTAACATAAATGGCTATCACGCGGCAGCCGGGCGTTGCCGCAGAAAAACGCCGCCCTCAAAATCATCAGCATTACTTAAGATAAACTTACAAGTTCAGCATTCAACTACAATTATCAATAAAATATCGTTGAGTACGCATGCATTTGTTGATAGAACACTCTTATAACATACCTTTTGTTTTATTTTTTTATCGCCATTTTGTCATATAGCCGCAGTAAAATGGATTTAAATGGGGGGGAATAATATGCCAACAATCATTATGGATTCTTGCAGTTATACCCGACGGGGCTTAACAGACTATCTGGCCGCGCACGGGGTAAAAAAAAAGCACATCAATGCCATTGTTGATATTGATGAACTGCATGAGAAATGCAATAGCCACAAACCCACGCTGGTATTTATTAACGAAGACTGTTTTATACATGAGGCCAACGCGACCGAAAGAATAAAACACATTATCTCCCTTCACCCCGACACGTTGTTTTTTATTTTTATGGCGATAACCAACGTACATTTTAATGATTATCTGTACGTGCGTAATAATGTCATTATCTCATCAAAATCGATCAAGCCAGAAACCATGAACCTGCTGCTCAGGCACTACCTGGAAGGCAAACCTTCACGCAGCGAAAAAGTACCGCTTGATCAAACGCCTGTCACGCTAAGCCAAACTGAATCAAATATGTTGCGGATGTGGATGTCCGGGCAAGATACCATTCAGATATCTGATCAGATGCAAATTAAAGCCAAAACGGTTTCATCGCACAAAGGCAATATAAAAAGAAAAATTAAAACGCATAACAAACAGATTATCTATCATGTGGTGCGTTTAACCGATACATTGACGAGTGGTATATTTGTTAACAGCCGCTAGCCAGGCCAAAAGGCGTCTACAGTACGCATTTTCTCAGCCAGCCAATTGATGAGTGTGGCCTGCACTCCGCGATCAAAGGACAGCAAGGCGCAGCAGGCATTTGCATTTTTAATATACCCAAACCCTACACAACCTATAATTAGCGCACTATTAACTATGCATGCGTGAAAATGGCCGGCACGAACCGGCACAGGCGGGTAAAATCGTTATTTATCAGCAGAGGAAACCGGCTCAACAAAGGTGCCGTCGTGGCTGTCAATCTCGTTGAAAAACCATACGCCCTCTGGGTAGTTCTCCAAGGCAACCAGATACATTATCCCTTCGCTGAACTCTTCAACCGCCAGCACCACACCTTCACGCCGCGGCCCACCGTCTGTCTTTACCGAAACCCGATCGTTAACCTTCATGATTTACCTCATTATCAACAGGCCTGCCAGTGTATTACAGAATAGCGGGGAAAATATACCGTTGCCGCCGAGAGGAAGCCTGTAGCGGGCGAGCGCCTGGTTTCAGCACGTTAACCTTTTCACTTCCTTAACGTTTTAATCACGGAATCCTGATCGCACAACGAGTAAGCTCTTTCCCCAAGGTGCTTCCCCCCAGAGAAGTGCCTGTTAATAAAGAAGAAGTAACAAGGAAATTTCGCCCGCCGGCTTGCGGGCTTTTTTTTTGCCCAAAAAACAGGCATAAAAAAACCCGCCTTAGCGGGTTCTTGTTAATCAGCAGAGCTGATTAGATAGCGGTAACGTTAGCCGCTGAAGGACCTTTAGCGCCGTTCTCGATGGAGAACTGTACGTTTTGGCCTTCTGCCAGCGTTTTAAAGCCTTGATCCTGGATTGCAGAGAAGTGTACGAACACGTCTTTGCTGCCGTCTGCAGGGGTGATGAAACCAAAACCTTTAGACTCGTTGAACCACTTCACTTGACCTTTGATCAGGTTAGACATAATAATTTCCTTCGATATAAAATTTAAGCCACCATGGGCATGTTATAGCCGGTCATCAGTTACTTATGGAGGCACTAGAAAGAAATTCGTCAGATGAAGTGCTATCGAGGATAACGCTTTAAATTTGAACCACTTTAATCAAGATGTCGTGCATAAATAGGTCTGTACCACAGGCCAAGGACATTAACGCACGCTCACCAATGAATAGCAACTCTTTTTGTTGCCGAGAGCGAAAAAGACCGGCCAACTGTACAGAGTTTGTCTCTTCTGATGCGCAATGCAGCACCCGCTCCGCCTGTCATCCCCCTGTCACATAACTGACACACAGCCGCCTTATAATCACGTGCAGTTATTCCTAGCGGTGCAACTCCAAGGATTTTGTATATGACGACGATTAAAGCGGCAAGCCACCAGGAAGCAGAAAGCCTGATCCGCGCTGGCGTAGCCAAAAAAATCGAACTGGCCTACGACATCGGCAGCGATGATTTCTTTCAACTTGCCAGCCAATGGTGTGATAAAGGCGCCAAAATCACCAAAGGCAAAAAATATTTCATCGTTTCTCTAAAAGGCTTGCGCATTCCCCCTAACGACTGATCCCCCCACCACCCTATCCGCCTATCGGGCAATAAAAACCGCTCTTCCTGATCATTCCCTCATCGGGGATTTCTGTAAGCTGGCAACACCATTGACCGCCGGCAATGTCAGCCGGCGCGTGAACAGCCTAAACCATCACGATGAGGAAACGGTATGCCGAATGATGCGTCATTGCCCGTCACCATGAAAGCCATCGAAATCCGCCAGCCAGGTGAACCGGACGTATTGGTAATGACGGAACGCCCGCTGCCCACGCTGGCACAGGGGGAAATTCTTGTGCGGGTTGCGGCGGCGGGCGTTAATCGCCCTGATGTACTGCAGCGCCGCGGCCAGTATGCGCCACCGCCAGGCGCTTCCGACATTCCGGGGCTGGAGATCGCCGGCGTTGTGGTCGCCATCGGCCCCGGCGCCACCCGCTATGCCATTGGCGAACAGGTTTGCGCGCTGATTGCCGGGGGCGGCTACGCCGAATACTGCAAAGTGCATGAAAGCAATGCCCTGCCGGTGCCGCAGGGCTTTAGCCTGCTTGAAGCCGCCGCCATCCCGGAAACCTTTTTTACCGTTTGGGTTAATGTGTTCCAACGCGGCCACCTGAAAGCAGGGGAAACCGTGTTGATTCACGGCGGCACTTCCGGCATCGGCACGGTGGCGACCATGCTGGCAAAGGCCTTTTGCGCAAGGGTGATCACCACCGTCGGCTCGGAAGAAAAACGCCAGGCCAGCCTGGCCCTGGGGGCGGATGTGGCCATCAACTACCGTACGGCGGATTTTGTTGAGCAAACCCGACTGGCCACCGATGGCAAAGGCGCGAACGTGATCGTCGATTTAATCGCCGGGGACTACGTCGCCAAAAACTACCAGGCGGCGGCGATGGACGGGCGCATCGTGCAAATCGGCACGCAAAACGGCATCGCCAAAGAACTGAACCTGATGCCGATGTTGGTTAAACGCCTGACGCACAGCGGCTCTACCCTGCGGCCACGCAGTGTGGAAGACAAAGCGCAGATTGCCGCCGACCTGCAGCAAAAAGTGTGGCCGATGATGGAACGCGGCGCGCTGAAACCACAGATATTCCAAACCTTCCCGCTGGAACAGGCCGCAGCCGCCCACGCGCTGATGGAAAGTAGCGCGCACATCGGCAAGATCATGCTGGTGCTTGAGTAACCCGAACTCCCGTAGCCTGGCTACGGGAGCAACCGGTTAGCGGAACAGTTTGTCGACCATGTTGGCCAAATCATCATGCTTCACTTCGCCATCCACCGAGGCTTTATCTGTCAACAGCGGCAGCCATTGCGCCAGCGTGTCAGATGCCTGGGCCGGTTCAACCCCCAGCTGGTTCGCCAACTGCGCAATGGCATCGTTGCCCAACGCCTGCTGCACCAGGTTACCGGTGATCGCCTGGTTTTCCCCGTTGCCCAACCAGGAACCGACGATTTCGCCCAGTTGCCCCTGCTGGAGCTTATTCAATATCGCCTGCAGGCCCCCTTGCTGCTGAACCCATTGCATAATGGCGGCAATATCGATGCCCCCTTCGCTGCCCTGGTTTTTCAAAACGTCATTCAGAACATTACCTAATACGCCACCCAAGGCGCCATCTAACAGACCCATAATAATTCTCTTTCCGATCGCCAGCCGCAGCCGTGCGATATTCCCTCACCTCAACCAGCGCCGTAGTAAAAGCACGCCGCTGGCATCCTGATACACCCTTGCTGTTATACCGAAAACAACAGCCAATGGCATTAATCGCAGCTATGTTAGCGATTGTTTATCCTTCTGGCGATAGACTTGCTATGAGCAGCCTTCCGTACACAGGTGTTTATCCCGCCTTACTTTAAACGGTAGTAAGAAGGCCTTACGGTGACTCAACCTATTTAGGCTATATCGCGTTTTATTGACACAATAACAACGTGGAATATATATACAAAATAATGGTTGCGGGTAAATATTATTTATGGCTGGCTGCGGAGTGTGTTTTTTAGCCATATTTTCCCTAAATACACCGCCCCCGAATATAAAGCGATGGCATTATTGGAAAAAAAGCACGGTGAAAGTATGCTTACACTAGGCTAAATAAACTATTCAGGTTGAGGGCTAGCGCCAAAATACCAGGAAGATAAAAGGCAATGTTATTAACCCCCAAGTTTGATCGCGCTTTTCTACATCCCCGTTACTGGCTGCTATGGTTGGGCCTTGGCGTACTTTATCTTTTAGTCTTGCTTCCCTACCCGGTCATTTACCGGCTGGGCCATTGGCTGGGGCGAATTGCCATGCGCTTTATGCCACACCGGCTAGAAATAGCCCGGCGTAATCTGGCGCTCTGCTTCCCGGATATGCCGGTGCAAGAGCGCGAGGCGCTGATCGTCAAGAACTTCGAATCCGTGGGCATGGGGCTGTTTGAGGTTGGCATGGCCTGGTTCTGGCCCGACTGGCGGATTGCCCGCTGGTTCCAGGTCAGCGGGATGGAGAATATGCACCAGGCCCGCCAGAACGGCAACGGCGTTTTATTGATCGGGCTGCATTTCCTGACGCTGGAACTGGGCGCACGTATTTTTGGCATGCAAAACCCCGGCATCGGCGTGCACCGCCCGCACAATAATAAGCTGATGGAGTGGGTGCAAACCTGGGGGCGGTTGCGTTCGAACAAATACATGATTGACCGCAAGGATGTGAAGCGCATGATTCGCTGCCTGAAACGGGGCGAGATCCTCTGGTATGCGCCGGATCACGACTACGGCCCCCAGAGCAGCGTATTTGCCCCCTTCTTTGCCGTCGAAAAAGCCGCCACAACCACCGGCACCTATATCCTGGCGCGCATGGCTCGCCCTGCCATCGTGCCCTTTGTGCCGCGCCGTTTGCCGCACGCCAAAGGCTATGAGCTGATTGTGCAGCCACCGTTGCAACAGTTCCCGCTGAATGATGAAACCCAGGCCGCCGCGTATATGAACCGCGTGGTGGAAGAACAGGTGTTGCTGGCCGCTGACCAATATATGTGGCTGCACCGCCGCTTCAAAACGCGGCCGGAAGGCGAGCCTTCGTTGTACTAGGCTGTGCCCGCAATAGCGCGTGGTGCCGCGGTTTATAGCGGCACCCGGCATCGTCACCCCCTCACTCACTTTCTTGCAAACACGCCGGGCAAAAACAGCCACGCCACTCACGGCGAAAAACCAACCGCTTAGCGCCCCATGTAACCACTCACTGATAATCCGCTGCCTTGCCGTATCCGTGGTTGCGATGATGGCGTACCTCTTCTCCCTGCTGCGAACCCCACCGGCCCCCTGGCTGGATGTTGCAGCAAAATTTACAGCTCAAATAATTAAAGGTGTCTCATGAAAAGAGATGGAATTTTAAAACATGTCCCGTGGATGATATTAGGGGTCATCGGTGCGGCCTGCCTGGGCGTGGTGGCCCTACGGCGCGGCGAGCACATCAGTGCGCTATGGATTATCGTCGCCTCCATCGCGGTGTATCTGGTGGCGTACCGCTATTACAGCTTGTATATCGCCACCAAGGTGATGAAGCTGGATGCCAACCGCGCAACGCCGGCCGTGGTCAATAATGACGGCCTGAACTACGTGCCGACCAACCGCAATGTGCTGTTCGGCCACCACTTCGCCGCGATCGCCGGCGCCGGCCCGCTGGTCGGCCCGGTGCTGGCCGCGCAGGTGGGCTACCTGCCCGGCACGCTGTGGCTGCTCGGCGGTGTGGTGTTAGCCGGGGCAGTGCAGGACTTTATCGTTCTGTTTATTTCTTCACGCCGTAACGGCGCTTCGCTCGGCGAGATCATCAAGGAAGAAATGGGGCCGATCCCCGGCACCATTGCCCTGTTTGGCTGCTTCCTAATCATGATTATTATCCTGGCGGTGCTGGCGCTGATCGTGGTTAAAGCCTTGGCGGAAAGCCCGTGGGGGGTATTCACCGTTTGCTCAACGGTGCCGATCGCCCTGTTTATGGGCATCTATATGCGCTATATCCGGCCCGGGCGCGTGGGGGAAGTGTCGGTGATCGGCATTCTGCTGCTGGTCGCTTCAATTTGGTTCGGCGGCGTCATTGCGCACGATCCTTACTGGGGCCCGGCGCTGACGTTCAAAGACACTACTATTACCTTCACACTGATCGGTTACGCGTTTATCTCTGCACTGCTGCCGGTATGGCTGATCCTGGCGCCACGCGATTATCTGGCGACCTTCCTGAAAATCGGCGTTATCGTCGGGCTGGCGATCGGCATTCTGATCCTTAACCCAGAACTGAAAATGCCGGCGGTCACCCAGTTTGTCGACGGCACCGGCCCGGTATGGAAAGGCACGCTGTTCCCCTTCCTGTTTATCACCATCGCCTGCGGCGCGGTTTCCGGTTTCCATGCGCTGATCGCTTCCGGCACCACCCCGAAACTGCTGGCCAACGAAACCGACGCGCGCTTTATCGGCTACGGCGCCATGTTGATGGAATCCTTCGTCGCCGTGATGGCGCTGGTGGCTGCCTCCATCATTGAGCCAGGGCTGTATTTCGCGATGAACACCCCGCCGGCCGCGCTCGGCATCACCATGCCCGATCTGCATAAGCTGGGCACCGAAGACGCGCCAATGATCATGGCTTCGCTGAAGGATGTTACCACCCATGCAGCGGCAACCATCAGCAGTTGGGGCTTTGTCATCAGCCCGGAACAAATCCTGCAAACCGCCAAAGATATCGGCGAACCCTCGGTGCTGAACCGAGCCGGCGGCGCGCCAACGCTGGCGGTGGGCATCGCGCATGTGTTCCACCAAATCATTCCAGCGGCGGATATGGGCTTCTGGTACCACTTCGGTATCCTGTTTGAGGCCTTGTTCATCCTGACGGCGCTGGACGCCGGTACCCGTTCCGGCCGCTTTATGCTGCAAGATCTGTTAGGAAACTTTGTGCCATTCCTGAAAAAAACCGACTCGCTGGTTGCCGGCGTTGTCGGCACCGCCGGCTGCGTTGGGCTGTGGGGTTACCTGCTGTACCAGGGTGTGGTCGATCCGCTCGGCGGGGTGAAAAGCCTGTGGCCGCTGTTCGGCATCTCCAACCAGATGCTGGCCGCCGTCGCGCTGGTATTGGGCACCGTGGTGCTGATCAAGATGAAACGCACCAAGTACATTTGGGTGACGGTAGCACCGGCCATTTGGCTGCTGATCTGCACCACCTGGGCGCTGGGGCTGAAGCTGTTTAGCGACAACCCGCAGTTGGAAGGCTTCTTCTATTTGGCTAACGAATACAAGCGCAAAATCGCCGAAGGCGGCGATCTGAGTGCCCAGCAGATTGCCAACATGCAGCATATCGTGGTTAACAACTACACCAATGCTGGCTTGAGCATTCTGTTCCTCGTGGTGGTTTACAGCATCATCTTCTACGGCATCCAGACTGCGCTGAAGGCGCGCAAAGCCCCAGAGCGCACCGACAAAGAAACGCCATATGTGCCGGTTCCTGAGGGCGGCGTCAAAGTTTCGTCCTCGCACTAATGGTGATTTAACCGATACCCTGCATAATGAAGGTAAGTTATGCAGGGTATATTGGGAGAAGGCAGATGTTTGGAAACCTTGGCCAGGCCGGGAAGTATCTAGGGCAGGCGGCGCGAATGCTGGTTGGCGTGCCTGACTACGATACCTATGTGCAACACATGAAAGATAACCACCCGGACAAACCGGTGATGACCTACAAAGAATTCTTCCGTGAACGCCAGCAAGCGCGTTACGGCGGCGACGGCAAAGGCGGCATGCGTTGCTGCTAGGCCGAATAAGGATAAACCATGGAACCCATTGCAGTTACCCTACTGACCGGCTTTCTCGGCGCCGGGAAAACCACCCTGCTACGCTATATTCTGAACGAAGAACACGGCTACAAAATTGCGGTTATTGAAAACGAATTCGGCGAGGTGCCGATCGACGATGCGCTGCTCGGCGATCGCGCCAGCCGTATCACCACCCTAAGCAACGGCTGCATTTGCTGTAGCCGCGCCAATGAACTGGCCGATGCGCTGCTGGATCTGCTCGATGGTATTGATAACGGCCAGCTGGCGTTTGACCGGTTGATCATTGAATGCACCGGCATGGCCGATCCCGGGCCGATCGCCCAAACGTTTTTCGCACATGAGGTGATCTGCGAACGTTTCCTGCTCGACGGGATTATCACCCTGGTAGATGCCGTTCACGGCCAACAGCAACTCGATCAATTCAGCATCGCGCAGGCGCAGGTGGGCTATGCCGATCGCATTTTGTTAACCAAAACGGACGTTGCACCGCCACCTGAAAGCGAAGCGCTGCGCCAGCGCCTGCAACGGATGAATGCGCGCGCACCGGTTTACAACGTGACCCACGGCCAGATTGATCTGGCGGTGTTATTCAACGTGGAAGGCTTTATTCTGAACGATCGCCTTAACATCGCCACGCCAGCCTTCCGCCTGATCCCACAACCGCAAAATAACATCCAGTCGATTGTGGTGTATCTCGATCGCCCGGCGGCACTGGGGCAAATTTCCGATCTGATGGAAAACCTGCTGTTGCAATATGCCGATAGCCTGCTGCGTTACAAAGGCATTCTCTGGATTGAAAACGAGCCGCGCCGCCTGCTGTTCCAGGGCGTTCAGCGCCTGTATAACGCCGACTGGGATCGCGAATGGGAGCCGGATGAAGAGAAAAAAAGCACCCTGGTGTTTATCGGTATCAACCTGCCGGAAAACGAGATCCGCGAGGGCTTTGCCGGGCTGAACGTGCTTCAGTAAGCGGCAACAGCATGGTGTTGCTGGCATGGGATATTTGTTCAGGCCCGTAGCGGGATAATTTGGAATAATTTGCCGATTTCGCGTTTTTATCCCACGAGCAGCAGGCCTTCATCGGCACCTGACATACAGCATTCGGGCATAGCGTTCAGCGTGAGCGCCAATGCCTGGATGCTGCATAGTTCATCACTCATGCCATCCCCCGTGAATACGCTTCAGTCCAATAAATCTTGCAGTTCGCTGACTGTCGCTCCGCTGGATAATTCAGCCAGATGACCAAACAAAGGATCCCACTCCTGAATATCCAGTTCCGTAATGAGATTTTCCCGAGAAAACGGATCGGTATTAATCATCGCTTTTACTTCTTCAACGGTGTCCGCCTTGAAAATGAGAAATCCTGCACGCAACGGGGTATTTTTCAGGGGGCCGGAGGCAATGAGCTTTCCTTTCTGAATAAGATCCTTCAGATAGAGCACGTGTTCCCGAACAAACGTATTCCACTCTGTTCCGGCTGGGTGATCCATTCTGACAATGTAAATACTCATTATTTTTCCCTCAATGTATGCATGGTGTCTGGTGAGTGTAGTGAATAACCAGGAGGGTTAAAATGGCCGGATAAGAGGTACTGAAACAATCAGGTGTTGTTAATGCCAAATAAAGCTTGGCCGCATTAGCGCGCCAATCAGGCCCGGTTGTCAGGTGCCAGATCGCGCACGGCCGATGGGGCCCAGATGTGTAACGCCAAAGCCTGTGGAATATTTAAGGCCATAGCCTAGCGCACGGTCAAAGCCGATGTGGGCCACCCATATAATACCGGCAGTTACCGCCATGGGCATCGACAAAAGAATACCCGCTGCTAATATCGCCAAGGCATCGATGAAAGAATGCGCGAAATTGTACAACAACGCACCAATCCTTGAACCTGCTAAGTAACCACATAACGAAAAACCAACTCATTGTAACCAGAAAAACCACGTCTTCGATGTGGTTTACACGAACCGTCATATAGAATTCTATTCATTGAGCCGGGTAAAAGTTCAGTATCCAACACGCCTGGGCTTGTCTGCATTCTCATATCCTTCCTCTGCCGGGCATTCCCCAATCGGCGTGCGGTAGAAACGAAAAAGGCCACACCGAAGTGCAGCCTTGTGATTGATGCGAGTTGTCGCCAGAGGATCACCTACCGCAACATACCGCAACATACCGCCTGCGAGTAGATTTTCTATTGGCTATTCTTCTTTGGTATTCTTGGCACCGGATAGTGATCAGACCAATCTGGTCTTTCTCCAGACATAATAGCCCGCCGTTGTACAGGGCCTACGCCCTGATTCATATCAGGCATAGTCTTCGGCTTTTTTTCTATCCCGATAGTTTGATTATCAGCACATCCTGTCAACGCCAGAACGGCGAAAGTAAATAAAGCATACCCTTGCATAGTGCGTATCCCCCCCTCCTTCCGTTGTGTCGGGAACTGCCCCCCATTTTTTACTTACTATCACAGCAATACTAATACTGCTAATGGAGAGCAGGTGAATCATTACCGTGACATGGATAACACTTCCATGCCTTTATGCGACAAATACCATACCTATCACTAAGTTGTGTGGCTAAATAACCACTGCTGGCAGATTAAATCTATTTTTTGAATCCCACAACAAATTTATCGCTTAATTATCACAGCTAATGAAATGATATATCGAGAACACTCCTGAATACTTCCGTTAAATCCAGCATCAAAATATCCGTCTGGCTTACTTTCATTGGCGACAGCGAAATAACCACATCATTATACCGGGTATTATTACCCACGTGAAATAACAACGACATAAGCTGTACACTGGGATCGGTGTATACACAAAATCATTCAAGATGCATCAAGGCGGCAAGTGAGGGAATCCCAGGAAGTATAAATAACGCTGTAACGGGGTTTCTAAACACAGCCAACAAAAGGTAACCTTAAGGATGACGTGTATATTCTCTTTCGACATCCTGCCGTAAGGCTTCTGGATATCAATTAGCGCCCTCATTTTTCAGTTGCAAAGGAAAATGCAACTATTGCTTAGCAATGTGGTTTTCACAACTATTCCTAAGAGCACCGATATTCAATAAAATAATTTATTATGCTTTTTCTTGAGGCTATAAACGTTTTCTTTCTGGACATATCTATCCATTTCGAACTCTACGTCCAGCATATACTCTAAATAATTGAGTTGCAGGACAAAACGCAAAAGCGTATTTGAACAGCGCTAGCGCTGGCCCTATAAGGTTGAGGCCGTATGGCCGAATCACGTGGCGACGCAGCGAGTCCGTCCCCAAGCGCTTACTCAGGTATGTGAATGGGGTAAGCAAAGGTAAGCAGAAATTCAGCGGGCATAAGACAGAGGCTCCAGTGCTCGCCTATGATCGAAAAATCATGATAGCACCGACACCAGATCGCAGCAGAAAATGAATATTTATGCAAACGGGTGGGTATTTTTTCTGCGCGGATTTTCTCACTTTTTCTCATTGCGATACTTATCACAGAAAAGTTAGCGCGTAAGTGATTGAATAATGGCGGAGAGAGAGGGATTTGAACCCTCGGAAGGGTTACCCCTTCAACGGTTTTCGAGACCGTCCCGTTCAGCCGCTCCGGCATCTCTCCAATAAGTGCTTGCTATCATGCACCATTTTACGGCACTTTTGTAGAGAAAGCCCCCAGCCGGATGTTCAAGTGACGACTTTACGAGCAACACGATGATTAAATGGCCGTGGAAAGCAAACCAACCGCAAGCGGAAACGCTTGCCTCTTGGCAGGATGCCCTGGCAATCCCCCTGCTGTCTCTGTTGAGTGAACAAGAACAGCGGCGGTTAATTGCCGTTGCCAGCCAGTTAATGCAAAACAAACGTATTGTGCCGTTACAAGGCCTGGCGCTGACATCGCAAATGCAGGCGCGCATCGCCCTGCTGTTCGCCTTGCCGGTGATGGAACTCGGGGCTGAATGTCTGGATGGCTTCAACGAAATCCTGCTTTACCCTTCGCCTTTTGTTGTTGAGGACGAATGGCAAGACGACATCGGCCTGGTGCACACAGGGCCGGTGGTTCAATCGGGCCAGAGCTGGGAGCAAGGGCCGATCGTACTCAACTGGCAAGATGTGCAAGACTCATTTGATCTCTCTGGTTTTAATCTGGTGATCCACGAAGCCGCCCACAAGCTGGATATGCGCAACGGCGGCATTGCCACCGGCATTCCCCCCATCCCGATGCGCGATGTCGCGGCCTGGGAGCACGATCTGCACGCCGCGATGGACAATCTGCAAGAAGAGATTGATATGGTGGGTGAAGAGGCAACCAGTATGGATGCCTATGCCGCTTCCGATCCCGCCGAATGCTTTGCCGTGCTGTCGGAGTATTTTTTCAGTGCGCCAGAGTTGCTGGCCAACCGCTTCCCTGCCCTGTACCAGCATTTCAGCCGTTTCTACAAGCAGGATCCGCTGGCGCGTATACAGTGCAGCCTGGGCGATAATTAATCCTGGCGCTGCTCACCACCCGCGCATTGTTCAGATGCTGAGCAGTCGCGCTGAATTTGCCAATTTTGCGTTGACACTCTTCGGGGGGCTGGATATGATGCGCCCCGTTCACACAATTCCTCTGTAGTTCAGTCGGTAGAACGGCGGACTGTTAATCCGTATGTCACTGGTTCGAGTCCAGTCAGAGGAGCCAAATTCTTGTTGTCATGCCGCTTTGCGAATCCCTATATGATTCAGATTCAATAAGTTAGCGTGAAAAGTCTTCCCGGTGCATTTTCAGTTTTCCCTCCGCATCGGGAGAATTTGGTGGTCAGATTTGGGGTCAAGTTGGTTCGATGACGGAGTGACCCCCAAATGTCTCTTAACGACTCAAAAATCCGCAACTTAAAACCATCCGCTAAACCTTTCAAAGTTTCCGATTCTCACGGTCTGTACCTACTGGTTAATCCAGGCGGTTCACGTCTCTGGTATCTCAAATATCGTATCAATAAAAAAGAATCCCGCCTCGGCTTAGGTGCCTATCCTGATGTCTCTCTGGCTGATGCTCGTCAACAGCGCGACGGCATCCGCAAACTGCTGGCGCAGAATATCAACCCTGTGCAGCAACGAGCCGCTGAAAAAGCGGCTCGTTCACCAGCAAAGAGTTTCAAGACCGTGGCGCTGAGCTAGCATAAAAGCAACAGAACCTGGTCGGAGAACCATGCCGCCCGCCTGCCGCCTGCTTGCCAGTATGAACAATCACATCTTCCCGGCGATCGGTAATCTGCCGATAACAGAACTGAAAACCCGACGCTTCATTGCCCTTCTGAAAGGTATTAATGGTGGTGCGTTCTCTGTCGCCGCGCCTGGTGCTGCGCTACGGCAATGCGGCGGTCGGGATTGAAAACACGGCATTCGGCAACGCGACCGTGGCTAACGGCGATACCGTCTCCCCCGCAGTCACGCTGGAGGCCAAATGACCGATAAATCTACCCTGGAAGACGCGCAAAAAACCACGGCGGAGCTCGAAGCCGAGGCGCGCGAACGCGCGGCAATGGCGAGCCAAGAACCGGGGTAGATCGGCATATGCCGGTGCATTGCGAAACCTGACCCGCATCCCTCTTTACAGGCCCCTATGAGGCTATTAGGAAATGGGGCTTTTTCAGCGCTTACGTACCAATGCTTTATTCATGAGAAAGACCGTCCCAAGCAAAGAAACGATCAGGATGCCAATCGTCACCCATGCGAAGGAAGTTGAACCCGTCCGATCAAGCAAGATGCCGCCAACAACTCCGCCAGCAGCAACCGCCGTATTCCAGCCAGTTGTGTACATAGACTGGGCCACATCCACCGAATCTCCGGCGAAGCGAGACAAAGCGGTTTGCGTAATCGTGGCGAATCCACCTACAGCAAGCCCCCACACCACAACGGACAGATAAACCATGTGTGGGTTGTCGCCCCACAAGCCAAGCAGCAAGGATGCAACAGCAAATACGGCGATGCTGGCGACAGACAGTAATTGCAGCCTGCGGTCCACCATAGCGCCAACGATCCACAGGCCAACGATGGAACCCAGACCAAAGAAAAACAGTACGAGATCCACCTTCGCGGACAGGCCCGAGGACTGAAGGAATGGCTCGATATAGATGTAGAGAATGTTGTGGGCCACCACGAAAGTAAACACCACGAACAGTACGGAGCGGATACCAGTCTTCATGAAGACGCCAGCCAAGGACTGACGCTGTTCCCGGTTCTGTCCAGGAAAGTCCGGCACGACGGCCAACACCCAGACGATGAGCAGCAAGGCCAGCCCGGTCATCAGACCAAAAGCGCCTTGCCAGCCAATAACCCGGCCCAGCAATGCACCCAGCGGCACGCCCAGCACCAGCGCGATGGTTGCGCCAGCCCCGGAAATTGCAATGGCACGCCCGTTGAAACGGGCCGGCGACATACGTACCGCATAGCCTGCCAGCAACGACCAAACGATGCCGCCGAAAACCCCCGCGAAAAAGCGTGCTACCAGCGAAATGCTGTAGTTATTTGAAAGCGCGGTCACGAAATTCACAAGGGCAAAGCCGAGGATCGCTACCAACAGTAATGGCCGCCGCCGCATACCTTGAGTCAGGGCGGTGATGGGAATGGCCGCGACCAGAGCCCCTACAGCATAGGCCGTGATGAACTGGCCTGTCAGGCTGTCAGGCTGTCAGGCACATTCAAGCCTTCGGCGATGGAAGACAGCAAGCCCGCCGGCATGATCTCGGTCAGCAGCGTAATGAAGGCTGCCATCGCCAAGGCCAGTAACCCTCCTATGGGCAATCGTTCGGGGCTCTTGTGCAGTGCAGATGCAGTCATCTGATTCATCAATCCGTTCCTCAATTCACAGTGGTTCTTGCTCTTTGCAGAGCACGCCATCGCAATAGTGAGGGACTGCATATAAAAGAAAAATGGGCTACAGTACACAATATTTGTGACTTTAAAGTCATCAATAGGACGGTGCAATATGGAGAACTTGGGTTCTCTTGATGTCTTTGTTCGTGTTAGCGCATCCTGCAGCTTTACGGCTGCGGGACAGCAGTTGGGCATCTCAGCCTCAGCGGTCAGCAAAGCCATTGCCCGACTGGAAAAGCGGGTCGGCGTGCGCCTGTTCCACCGATCCACTCGCGCGGTTAGCCTGACGCCAGAGGGCGCGCTGTTTCTGGAACGCTGCCGCCGAATCCTGTCCGAAGTCGAGTCCGCCGAAGCGGAGTTGATGCAGACCCGCGAAGCACCACGAGGCAAGCTGCGCATCAGCCTGCCGTCCGTCGGGACGTTTTTCATGCCCAGGCTGGGAGATTTCAAGCGGCTTTATCCCGCCATTGAACTCGACATTGACTACTCAGATCGGCTGGTCGAAGTCATTGAGGAAGGCTTCGACGCTGTTATCCGCACAGGAACGCCCAGCGATTCCCGCCTGATTGCGCGGCGCCTGGGAGCTTGCCGCAAGGTCATCGTTGGCGCTCCGGCCTATTTTGAGAAGGCGGGCATCCCGCTCAAGCCCGAAGACCTGGCAAACCACGCCTGCCTGCTCTATCGCTTTCCCAGCACCGGCAAACTGGACGTTTGGCCGCTGGGGCGAACAGCCGATATGCCTGCTCTTGAACTACCCGCCAGCATGGTGACGAATACCCTTGACCCGCAACTGTGCTTCGCAGAACAAGGTTTAGGACTCGCCTGTATCCCTGAGATTGCCGTACGCAAACAACTACAGGAAGGCCACCTGATGACGGTACTGGATAGCTACACTCAAGCGGAAATGGTGTTCCATGTTCTATGGCCGTCCAGTCGGCATCTGTCGCCGAAAATTCGGGTCTTCGTGGACTTCATTGTGGAGAACCTGTTCCCGCTTTGACTACGCTGACGCAATGACGGATGCCCTCGGGCTTGTCTCTACATCGGTCCTTATGTGGCCCTTGGCTCATCGACAGCAAAAGACACCGAGACATTGAAATTAGCCTAATCCATTGGTGCATTTGAACTTTTTACGGTGTCACCATTACAGAAAAAACTTGATAACGGACATTTCTCATGAGTCTAGCCCGTATGTTACGGCCTTCAGCGAGAATACGCCGGAGCTGGTGCAACTGCCGGCATTACACTCAGCGTCATTCGCCTGCTTTCCCTCCGTGCAGCAGGCGTCCCTGTCCAGCGTGCTGACCATGCCGATTTTCTTCTGTGATATTACGAAAGATAACTGATAGCTAAAGAAACGTCCCAACCGTTGATACTTAACGTTGAAGCATGAATTAAGCACGATAAAACCACTAAAGGTCATTATTTGCGTCATACTCTTCGCGCGCAGCATCAAGCGCTGGAAAATTGTTTTCCGCCCATCGGTCCAGCGAGGCAAGCGTCTCCACAAGAGAATACGCTACGTCAGTGAGACGATATTCGACGCAGGCCGGTTTTTCGAAATAGTCATACCGCTCAACCAAACCGTGCCGTTCCAGTTGCCGCAAGGTCTGAGTAAGCATTTTCTGGGAGATGCCTTCTATTTTGCGTAATAACTCCCCATTTCTCATCGGTTTTGTAGCTAAAAGCGGCAATATGAGCATCACCCACTTACCCGATATCAATGCCAGTGCATCACGCGCCGAACACTTCTCTGAATAAACATCGCCAGGAAAAGCCATTGTAGTGGTTACCTCTAGGTACGTAATTGCAAATGAAATCTAAACACAACAATATACCAGTACATATCGTTATGGAGATTTATTATGAATGTACTGATTGTGACAGCGCACCCTGAGCCGAGCTCATTTAACGCCCATCTTGCCGCTAAAGCCTCTGAAGTTTTCTATAAAGAAGGATGTCATGTTGAGATGATTAATTTATATGAAGAAAATTTCGATCCCTTCGAGAGAAAAATACACTATCAAGACAGGAAAAACGTAAAAAAGTTTGATCCAATGCAAGAGCAACGGCACCACTGGAAGGCAGCAAAACTGCCATCAGAAATTAAAAGGCATGTAGAGTTACTGAAAAATACGGATGTACTCATACTCCACTTTCCCTTCTGGTGGTTTGGAATGCCAGCCGTATTAAAAGGGTGGATGGACAGAGTATTCGTATACGGGGGGCTTTACGATAGCACTCATCGTCATGAAAACGGTGTCATGAAGGGAAAGCGGGCTTTGCTGACGGTAACAGCAGGCTCTTCGGCTAATGCATGCGGTCATAATGGACGTGATGGTAATATGCAATTAATGTTGTGGCCGCCAATGCAGGCCTTGCAGTATATCGGGTTTACCATACTGGAACCTTATCTGATTTATGGTGTTCGTGGCGGATTAGAAGATCACGACCAGATGGAGCAGGATTTACGCCTTAAGAAGGAAGTCCTGAATTTTGAAAACCGACTCATCAACCTTCAAGCATGGCCCGAGGTTATATTTAATAAAAATGATGATTTCAGAGAAGACATGACACTGAAACCAACCGCCACAGAATATAGCCCTTTTGTTCGTCACTGCCCTGACGCCTGGCAAGCCAACCGCTGAAAAATCGATAATTATTAATTCAGATGCGTTGGGGTGAGTTGCCAATAAAGGAGGCACCATGATGTTAAATAAGCTTGCCGCTTCGCTATCGCCGATGGTGAATGGCGCGCTGGCCTTTATTGATATTACGCAACAGCATCAATTGATGCTGGCGCTATTATCGGGACTGACCCTGCCGTTTTTCGCCTCAATGAAAAGCGATAGGCGATCCCAGTCAGAGGAGCCATTTTAGAGAAACCAGATACCTACGGGCGTCTGGTTTTTTGCTTTTTATCAATGGCTATTCCTTCCCCCACGTCTACACACGCCGGTTAAAACCCACTCGAAGCTGAAGCTGCGTAACTGTGCTGGTAAAAATACGAGTAAAGCTGGTTCTATTTCGTTTTTACCAGTAGATACTGATTTCAACCTATTCCTGTCAGCGCGATGCCAACAACATTGAGAAGCGCGATTACGTAATACCATCAGGCGAGCCGTTAGCGAACGATTTCCACCAGTTTGCTATCTCCGATGAGACGCTGCCACGCATACTCGATTTCTTCAGGAACATCAACATGGCCTATGAATCCTGCCCCTAATGGGCCGTAACCAGACACATCATCTCGAAGACGTTTAACCTCACCTAATATCATTGAGATGTAGCGATGAAGCGCCCATGCGCCGTAGCATTGCGCGCCAGTAATAATCGGCTTGTTGCCTGCCATGATTAAATGGGGTTTAAAAACCGGCCAGTTAATAAAACGCCCCGCGATATTTTTCTTCTTCCAACTGAATTCGAAAGATTCATAAGTCCGGCGTTGCATCAGTGGATCTTGCACAAGGATGATCGTTGATGGCGACAAATTATGCTGCAATATCAGCTCCCTACTGAAATCAGCATTCTGCCCACAGTTGGTTGATTGATTCTCAACAAAAATCTTATTTTTCGGTATGCCGAAAATTCGCTCGGCAATATCCGCAAGGATCTCTGCCTCACTTTTATTTTCGATTTCAATGGCAGTGGTCAGGGGATTATTTTTAACCGCCTGCCGCAGAAGCGCCGTTGAATGCCCAATCCCCCCACTAAAAAGTACCGAGATACCAGTTTCAGCAATAAACCGCATAGCGCCGGTAATATTAGGCATGATCGCATGGCCTGCCAGGATGAGCAGATCCGGACTGATACTTTCAGAAACAGCCAGTTCGTCAGGTGAAAGCCAATCTGCCAGCATATTCAGATCGTGGATTACACCACTAGATAAATTCATAACGACCTCTTTCTTTGTCGCTCTGGGGATCAAGCCAACACGCCACGCTTCAACATGGTCTGCACTGGTGTGCGAGTGCCTGAATGACTCATCTGAATGATTACCCCGGCCCGTCGCTACCTGCCGCAAGAAGAGGAACGATGATATCACTGAGCGGCGTCGGGATACCGTGCATACGCCCACGGCGCTGCACCACACCATTACGAATATCCCATTCCAGCGGGCGCTCCGCCTGTCGGTCGGCGAGGATCGAGGTGCCTAAATCAGCCGGGGCGCGATGAAAACCATCCACAATCTCCTGCGGCACGTCATCGCTTAGCGTTGCGCCTTCGGCTCGCGCAACGGTGAGACATTCACGCAAATACGCTAACGCCAGTGCGGTGATATCGGGGCGCGTAAACATGCCGGCACGGCGGTTCGCCAGCACCATCAACCCCGCCACCGCGTTCTGAAGCAGTTTGCGCCAGGCGATAGCGGTGAAATCCGCCGCCAGCTCGACTGAACAACGTGTGCCACTAAGCGCGCTGAGCACCAAATTCGCCGGCGGGGAATCCGGCAAAGTGAGCCGCGGTTTAGCACGCAACCATACGGAAGCATCCGGTTCACGCTGTGCCGGGAACCAGACTACCGAAGGCAATACCGTAGCGCCACATACGTAAGGTGCAAGCAGGCTCTCCTGCTCAACACCATTTTGCAGCGCGCACACCACAGTGCGCTCATGGCATAAGGCGGCCAGCCACGGCGCGGCCGCATCAATCTGCGTGGTCTTTACCGCAACAAAAACCAGGTCAAACGGGTGGGCACTCTCCGTCGGATGGGTAAGCACTGGCCCAGGAACAATAATCTGGCCGCCATCGTAGCGCAGTTCCAACTGCGAATGCGCAGTACGCCCGCAAAGGAGTGGCGTACGCCCCACCTCATGCAGCGCCGCCGCAATGGTCGTGCCAATAGCGCCTGGCCCAATAAGCGCAATGGTTGGATTCAAAGGCATCGTTTCATCCTCCTGATCCTCATATGCTGCCCTGCGGCATTAGCAAGGCGCATACCAAGATTTCATTGAACAACAACGACGCACCTTGACGTTGAGGCTATTCGGTGGTCGTCGCCGGGGTTGTCGTTTCTGGCACTGAGGTGGTTGTCGGCGTTGATGTTGTTGCTGGCGTCGAGGTCGTCGTCGGCGTGGTTGCTGCTGGTGTGGATGTCGTTTCTGGCGTAGTGGTTACGGCCGGAGCCGCCGTCGTTGAAGGCGTGGTTGTTGCGGCCGGAGCCGTCGCCGTTGAAGGCGTGGTAGCCGGGGCCGTTGCAGCAACCGGGGCGCTAACGATCACTTTCGTAGACGGCCCAACGGTGAATTTAGGCGTTTTACGCGTTATGGCATAATTAACGTGCTGCTTGGTGTGCGGCTCCGTCGTCACCTCTACCGCAGGAATGGTTACACGGCCCACTAAAGAACGCGCATAACCACCGATTTTATGTTTGCCCTCACTGACGTGCAACTCAACGGTTTGGCCAATAGCAAGAATACCCGCATCAATACCATCAACCGTGACGTAGATCGGCTCACCATCGTCTGCCGGCGTGGCAACATGAGTAACGCTGACCAGCGTAGGTCCGGTAGAAAAATCGACGATTTTAGCTTCCGCCGGGGTCAATACTGCACTCACCGAGGACTTGGCCGCTGAAGTTGCCGCGGTGATCTTCGCACATCCGGTCAACGTAAGCGCAGCGGTGATGGCAATCAGGGTGAAACGGTTAATCATGTTGGCAACATCTTCCTATCAGATTTTTGTGGCTTGGTTAACATCATAACTGATAACGATATTGAGATGAATGTCAGGCTGATGGTCTTAACAAAAACCAGACAAAATGAATATCCCTCTCACATCTTCCTGATAGGAACACGCCGTCACCGCTGTTGTATCAAAAAAGTGCCAGATGCAGAAGCGTGCGCACTAAAATGCCGAACATCGCGCCCGGTGCGGCATAGCGGAAAACCCGGGTGAATCGCGATCCAGCGCCGAGAAATATGCCAATCCCAGGTAAATCAAAAGTTTGTACCAACAGCCCTGAAGAGGCGTTAATTTGGCTAGCGGTAATTTTGCCTTGCTGAACCAGATCAGAAATCACGCCGAAGTAGGCGGTGCCGCCTGCCAGACATTTCACCAGCGTCGGCATAACGAATACCTCTGGGATCCCCATCGCCGCCAGCAGCGGCGACAGCAAATGCTCCAGCCCACTCACTACCCCAGCCGCTGTCAGCATGCCTACGATCACCATCGATAAGAGCAACATCGGCACCGAGCCCATCGCCAACCGGATGGCGTCTGAACCTGCGCCATTGATAATCCCGATAATCCCGCGGGCCGTCTGCTCTTCTGGCCGCGCCGCCTCTAAACGGGCACCTTCCGCCATTGACAGCTTTCGCCCCAGCCAGTGGTAGGTCAACGCTGCCGCACTCAACCCACCGATGATGGAGATCGCGATCGCGGCGCCCCAGTGCAAGCCGAAAGGCGTTAACGGATAAAACGTGTTGCCCTGCCCCATCGCGAAGACCATCGCTAACGTCGCCGCCAGATGGCGGTCGGATACCCCACGCTTCTCCATGATCGATAGCGTGGCCAGTGGTGCGGCAAAACTCACGAAGTTGAGCTGAATCATGGCAAAGGTGCTCATACCGCTAAGCCCGAAGGGCCGCAACAATGGCGTCATCCACTTAACGACGATGTCCAAAACGCCTTTGACTTCGAGAAATTTCATGATGACCAGCATCACGACCATGATGGGGAGTAGCGTATACAGCGCGACATCAACGGAAGATTTCCCCGCTGAGATGATGATTCCGATTACGTCCATGACCAAACTCTTTCGGGCCACTTATTTATTGAACGCGTACCTTAGCACCATCATGCGGGATTAAACAGAGGGTGCCATTTTTTTAACGAAGGGAAACACAACCTCAGGCCGATAATTACGGCCTGATGCAACCAGCCTGCTTTCTGTGCACAGAGAGGCAGTGTTCGCAGTTGATCATTAGCCAAGCGGCGCACCATAGCGTTGCTTTACCAACGCCAGGATTACAGTTGTGCTGCATACCGGCTGAGCCGCCACCACCCCGATACATGTAGCCAATTTACGTGCTTCCTGAAGGAATTCACGAGAATGCGAAGTTCAGCCTCGAACTCATTTTCTTGCATCCATAATTTAGATAAAAACATAAAGAATCCGTCAAATCATAGTCAAAAAAACCTTCAAGCATGCATATACTTTTATTAGCACGACACTTTCACAGATGGTAATAGTGGATATCATCTATTTTATTTAAATTTTTTATAAAAATTGGCTATAACTCGGAGAGGGACGATAGAAGCATAGACTTATTTATAATTCCATGTTAGTTATAAAACTATGACCCCACTATCAATGGTAAAACATATGAATATAGATAATCTCCCGTTCGGCATTACAAACTGGTCAGAAATCGAGCCAACCAAACATTCTGGTGATATCGGGTTTGCTTTATGGAGAACACAGAACTTCGGTAATATAAGAGTCAGATTTGTTGAATATTCTGAAGGATATGTCGCCGATCATTGGTGTAAAAAAGGCCATATACTGCTATGCCTTGAAGGCGAGCTGCACACAAAATTGGATGATGGGCGTACTTTTATTTTAACACCAGGCGTGAGCTATCAGGTAGCCGATAACGCTGAAGCCCATCATACATCTGCACCAAATGGTGCGAGATTGTTCATCGTAGACTAAGTAAAATCCGCCTTCACCGAAGACGTGAGTGACATGGCCCTCCAGCAAGGGGGCTCTCAATTGCTGTTGTCTTTCTGTTTCATCTTTCGCTATTGTTCCTGATACTGGATATATCTGCAGATAATTACTTAGTTGTATCTTACCGAATCCATAATATCCTCTTTTTGCCAAGCGTGATTTCCCATATTTTCCTTTATCAGACACAGAAATTTCGCAAACAGTATTATCGCCCTGTCGTGCTGAAATAACATGAGAAAATAGCCACAGAGCGGCAGCACCACGGCCTGTGAGGGAGATATCCTAAGCTACTCCGGTTAAAGAGCGGCTCATTTTTATAAGGCGGCGACAGTAAATTTTGCAACTACTTTCCTGACCTGGCTACTTAAGTGCCGGGAAAGATATATAAAATCACAACGTATTAACATTATCATCATTACTTTTACCTTTCATTATGGGAACGATAGGCTTGTATTTAATATCCAATAAGCTTTTGTTTTTATAATCTCTTTTTTTCTTTCTCCCTGGCCAATACATTAATATATCGGAGATCAAATCAAGCAGTTCCATCATCTATATCGTCCTTTTTCTCAGACTGTTCGCACAGCTGCTCCGGTGGTCAAATTCGGGGGCACTAGGCTGGTCGCCATAAATCCTACTTTACACCAGCATTGAATATCAATCGGCCATTAACGCAATCCGGTACGGATGCCATGCTCATTCCCCCCCTTTGGCGTGCCCTCGTGTCGCCCCAGGCCTCACCGCAGCACCGTACAGGAACACATGCACCGCTTCGCGAACCATTTTTCTTATCTGGCACAGGTTGATGGGTTCGGGCTCCCGCTCCAGCAGGCGTATTTCACCGACGGCAAAAAAAAGCGAGAGTAGCTGTTGGGCCATTATGCGCGGATCGCCCAGCCGGATTTCCCGGCGAACCATAGCGATATCCAGCGCTTGTGTGAGTTTTTCCAGCGCATCGCGAAAACCCGCTTCATAAAAAAGCAAACCAATATTCGTGCATGCGGCATCGGATAAAACACGGCGATAGATATCCAGCGCATCCCGATCGTCTTGCAGCACAAGCAGCATCCGCACGCCAAAACGGGTGAGCATGGTACGCAACGGATAACTCTGCGTGTCGGATATCACGGATACGGCCTGCGTTAAATGCCGGGTGGCATAGGTGCGGATCACTGCCGTAAGCAGTTCCTCTGGATGGGCAAAATGGTTAAGCAACGCTCGCTCGGCGCAGCCCAGGCGGGAAGCCAACAGCCGGAATGTTAATGCCTCGTACCCCTGGCTTTGAAGTATCGCAGCCGCCTCAGTGATGATGTGTTCCCTTAGGATATCCGAGCCCTTTCTCATGCTCTCCTCCGTTGTTGCTGAATGTAAAGAAACCCTAAATCCAGAAACATTTTTTTGGCAAAGCGATGATAGCAACGAAAAACCACCCCGTACAGTTATAATCAATATCGCCTTGATCCCCCGGCGTTCCCTGGTGGTCGGCAAGGGGTTTGCGCCCGTGCTTTCATGAAGCAGATAAGGTGAAATAGCCCCATGGCCTGAACCGTAAAGGCAGATCATACAGAATGAGAAATGCCGGCTCTGAAAGGCCGAGGGCGGGCCTATTCAGAGGGATGTAGGTGCCATAATGCGCAGACAGGCGATGGGGAAAACAGAGCGATCTCGGGTAATGATTATTTATTCTCTTCCCGCGGTATTGCGCCGTTCAAAAATAACCGGACGGCACCTTTGACCATTTGCTTGATTTTCGCGTTGGTAAAACGCGGCAGTTCGCGCTCAAAGAGGAGCGTATCCGTCTCGGATTTAACCAGAGCGGTAAATTGTTTTGCCCGCAGCATTGGCTCACCTTCGATCAGCTCACCTTTTTGCATGGCTTCTCTCATGACCTCGGCCAGCGCTTCCATGCTTTGCCGAATGCCGGACTCGCGAAAACGTTCGCCAATATCGGAATGCCCGGCCTCGCCCACCACCACACGGTAAATCTGCAACGCCTGATTGTCGCCGGTAAGCACCTGAAGCATCCGTTCGCCAAAGCGGGTAATCTTTTGCTCAAGCGAGAGTTTTTCACTGCCAGGCGCCACCAACTCGGCAGCCGCTTCCGTCAAAAAATTTGCGCTGAATTTACGGACTACCGTTTCAAACAGCGCTTCTTTCGATGAAAAATAGTTATACAGGGTCGCCTTAGAGCCACCGACACGCTTGGCGACTTCATTCATTGACGCGCGCTCATAGCCGATCTCCTGGAAAACCTGCGCAGCGGCGGCAATGATGGCCTCTCGCCGTTCTTCTGTTAATGTTCTCATGCAATCTCCTTGGGTTTGCTGAAGCGTTTACCATCAGCAAAACGCACCATATAACTAAACAGTACAGTTTATAAGCCATGATGCCACGTTAATACGGCCAACGTTAAGACATGCATCATGTCTTGAACAAATGTTCTCATAAACGCAATAGAGATAAACTATACCACATGGTTCAGTTATTAATAACCCCTCTCTGCTTTAGCAAATGTTAAAATATTTGTTGGTAATACGAAAGAAAATGATTCTACAACAACGCACTGTGTGAGAATAAAATGCTAAGGTATCGGCTGTGCGCTTCTACCTTGCGGGGCTGATCATGGACTACAAACAGCAAATTCTGAATATTCTGCATAGCACCCCAGCCTCGCGGGTGGCCATGACCAAAACGTTGAATATCACCCGCGCCTATATGACCAAGCTGACTGCGGCGTTGCTCAGTGATGGCATCATCGAAGAGTGTGAGGTGAAAGACGCTCCGCTGGGGCGCCCGCAACAGCTGCTGGCCGTAAAAACCGGCAGGCTGTTTAGCATCAATGTCATGATCAGAACCTATGGCCTGCAGGCCTCGCTCAACGATTACAACACCACCCGGCCAGCGCTGGCCACGGCAAACTATCCGTTGAGCGGCCCGATGAGCGCGCAACGCCTGGCTGAAATGCTCGATGCGTTGGCGGCGGAGCTATGCGCCCAGGCCGGCGTGGTGCGCGAACGGGTAAAAGCCCTTGGCGTGGCGTTGCAGGGCGGCATCGAACAACACTCCGGCGTCGTGAGGTGGTGCCCGGTGCTGGAAGAGCGCAATATCAACCTGCGCGATATTATTTGCAGCCGCAGCGGCATTGCAACGCAGATCGTCAATATCGCCTGGTGCTCATGTTACATGATCAATAAGCGTACCCATTCCCGCGAATCCTGGGTGGCATTTATGCCGGGCTTCGGCAGCCTGGGGTTTGGTTATTGCATCAATGGCCAACCGGGCTTGGGCGACAACGGTTTCTACCCTGAAATCGTCCATTTGCCCTATGCTTCCGGGCTGGAAAACGCCTTTTTGTTCGATCCCGCCACGCCGCAACAATCCGCACAACGCACGGCCGAAGCACTCTATTTTGCCATCTGCTGTACCGCGCCGATACACAACATTAAGCGCGTGATCCTGACCGGCGAACTGTTTGAAGACTACGCGGATTTGATCATGCCAATCACCCATCGTCTATTGCGTGAAAACCCCAGCGAGCATATCAACACCATCCGCCTGGAATACATGAAAGCCAGCTACAACTACAGTATGGTCGGGCTGGTTCAGCTCAGTTCAGACGCCATCACCGCCACCCTGCTTTAAACACGCCGCAGAGCCCCTTCCTGCTATGGCATTGCGCCCCGGCGGCAGATCTCTTTTTTGTGATTCAATTAGCAAAAATGATTTTTATTTTTTACTTTGTTTCCACTGTTAACTAATGTGTCCTCATCCGCTATTCATCGCCTCACAAAGAAAAATAATTCATTGATTTCATTAGCCATGAGGTTCCCAATGATCAAAGTAACGCACAACGCCATCACCAAAGGTCTGTTGCTTATCGCCCCGGTGTTGTTCACTGCGGCGCTGCCTGCCGCCGCGGTTGCCAATGAGTCTATGCAGCAGATCGCCGGCAAAACCCTGCCCTACCAGGAAAAGCCGCGCGTTTTCATCCTGAGCGATATTGGTAACGAGCCGGACGACCAAATGTCGCTCACCCGTTTTCTGCTCTATAGCAACGAGCTGAACGTTGAAGGCCTGGTCGCCACCACCTCCACCTGGCAACGGGAAAAGGTGCATCCTGATATGATTGAGCTGATGGTGAACCACTACGCCGAGGTGCAACCGAACCTGCTGAAACACGATCCGCACTACCCTGCCGCTTCGTTGCTGAAAACGCTGATCGCCTCCGGCCAGCCGGCTTACGGCATGGCCGCTACCGGGGAAGGGAAAAATACCCAGGGTTCGGATTTGTTGCTGAAATCGATTGAGAAAAGCAGCGATCCAGCCCACCCGCTCTTCATTAACCTCTGGGGCGGCGCCAACACCTTGGCGCAGGCGCTGCTTGATCTGTCGAAAAAACATCCGGCGGCGCAGGTAGACGCCCTGACGCGGAACCTGGTGGTCTATTCCATCTCCGATCAAGACGATGCTGGGGCGTGGGTCAGGCAGCACTACCCGCAGATCACCTATATCGTCGATCCATCCAGCCAAAACGGGGAAGACTACGCCCGCGCCACCTGGACCGGCATCAGCGGCGACAAATATTATCGCAATGCGCCCGGCGCGGATTTCACCACGGTTTCGCAAAGCTGGCTGGATAAAAACATCCGCAGCAAAGGGCCGTTGGGGAAAGGCTATCTGCAATATGCCTTTATTATGGAAGGCGACACGCCAGCGTTTCTCGGCCTGATCCGCAATGGCCTCAACAGCGAGATGAACCCCGGCTGGGGTGGCTGGGGCGGCCGCTACATTGTGCGCCAGCCGCAGGGTGAAACCCGCCCGATCTGGAGCAACGGCGGCGATTTCTTCCCAGGCAACCCCAACGCAGCGGATACGGTCATCGGCAGCGACGGCCAGCAATACACCTCTAATCAGGCAACCATCTGGCGTTGGCGCACCGCATTCCAGCATGACTTCGCCGCCAGAATGGACTGGAGCATAAAAGACTATGCCGCAGCCAACCATAATCCACTGGCCGTGGTGAACGGTAAAACCGGCAAAGAGGTGCTCAACATCACCGCCCACGTTGGGGAAACCGTCAAGCTGAGCGCGAAAGGAAGCCACGATCCAGATGGCGATAAACTTAGCTATAACTGGATCCGCTACCCGGAAGCCACCTCCGCGATTTCCCACCAGGTGACGATGGATCAGATCGTCGGCAAGTCGGGGGAAGATTTCCTGCAAAAACCACAGGTGCTGGCATTAGGGGCGAATGGCAAAGAGACGATAGACGTGCAGGTGAAAAATAAGGGAACGGAACATATTATCCTGGCCGTAACCGACGATGGCAGCCCGGCCTTAACCGCCTACCGCCGCATCATCATTACGGCGCAATAACCGCACGCATTCAACACCGGCACAGCGTTCGCTGCGCCAAACAAAAAGCCACGGCGCCTTCATGCTTGCCGTGGCTTTTTTCATCGTGCCGCCTGGCTAACCGCCCTATTTATGCTGGCGGAAGATCCACTCCCGAATCGGCTCAATGGTGTAGGCGATTCGCCAGGTGTTGCGATGGCCGCTGGCGCCGGCGGCGGACTGGCCCTGCGGGATCACGGTGCCTTTGCGGAAAGTCACGTAATTTATCGGGTTGTTCTCCGCCGTAATTTTGTCGAAGGCGGCGCGGAACTGCTCCGGCGACCAGGTACCGTCCCAAACCGCACGGCTGATCTTCGCCCCGGCCTTCTCCAGGTTGGCGGTGATGGCGTTCTGCCCAGGGTAGGCTTTGTCGTCATCCTGCGAAACCAGGATCCACAGTTTCTGCCCGGCGAGCGGCGTCACCAACGCCGGATCCCATTGGCCGGCGACTAAAAACGAAGCGGCGAAGAAACTCGGATATTTGATGTCCATGGCGATCGACATCATGCAGCCGCCGGATTGGCCGGTGGTATACAGCCGGTTGCGGTCAATGCTGTATTTCTCCGCCAGCGTCTTGATCAACGTAATGGTGATATCCAGCATATCGGAGGTTTTTGAATCGTCATCGGCGATGATTTCCGCATACTGCGGCGCCAGAACGAAACACGGCCGTTTGGCCTGATCGGCTGGGCTGGCCCAGGCTATCGCCCCTAATCCCTGATACAGCGTCGTCCGCGTCACATCGCTGGTTGCGCCCGCATCGTGCATAAACAACACCAGCGGATAGGCTTTGTTGGCATCATAGCCTTTCGGCACGAACAGGTTGTAACGCAGCAGCTTGCCGGTCTTTGGATCGTGGAATTCCAACGGCTGAAAATCATCAACGATCGGGTTTTCCACCTGCGTGGTTGCCAGCGCCTGGCTGCTGGCGGGTATCACATCACCGTTTGCCAGCGTGACGGGCGCCGCCTGCAACACCTTGGCCGCCGCCGTTTTGTAGACGGTGTCATAGGTAGGAATATCCCCCGCGTTGCCGGGGCCGCCGCCTTTCATCCCTTTGCCAGCATCCTTGCCTGACGCGCCCTGCGGCTGCACTTTCTCAGCCAGCGTGGCGTTGGCATCCTCGGGCGATAGCGTCACGATCGCAAAGCGCCCTGCCTGCGCACGATCGGCCGGGTTAGCCGAGGTGCTGGCGAAAACACCAGTGACCGTCCGCCCTTCCACCTGGAAGCTCGCCGCCTGTAAATCCGCGCTGTTGATCGGCGCATCGTACTCCACGGCGACCGCCGCCAACCGAATGCCATCGCCGAATACCTGCGTGATGGCGGTCGCGCTCTTCGCATGCAGAGCCCCATTTTTGGCAAACACTGGAACATTAATCGCAATCAAGGCCCCGGTGCATACCCCCATAAGCAGGAATTCCCGACGTGATGGCATCTTTATTCTCCTTCGCCGTTTCTGGCTTTCATTTGTTTCAGTTTATCGACTATCGCCGCTGCAGCCGCTTCCGCCGCGCCTTTGGCATAGGGCGAATTGCGCGCTTCATAAGTGAAACGCGCATAGCTTTGCGCATCGGGCAGGTATTTGGCCGCGCCGTCGACCATGGTGGCGACGAGGGTCTGCGGATACGGCGATGCCGCACGGATCTGTGCGCCAACGCGGGCAGCCAGCTCTGGCTGCATTCCCACCAACACCATGGCGCCAATACGCATCATTACGAGCGGTACAGCACGCGTTTTGGCACTGGGCGGATAGTTGAACGCGGTAACGGGGCCGGTGGGCCGATCTTCCGGCGTAATCTCTTGCGCGGCCACGTTTATCTGCGCGCGCCGTACCGCCAGCGAGGCCTGGGATGCCGGCGTAATTTGCCCGGCAACCTGCACCACGCCGGCGCCGAGCCGCTCGCCCAGCAAATCCACCAGCGTGAACCCCGCTTCGTGCACATCAATTTGGCCCACGCTGCCGTCGCCGTTGACGACGTGGCGGTTGGCCTGCAAATACGGCGCCTGATCCCCGGCCGCCCCCACCAGGAACAGCGCAACGGTATCCGAACCGTAATGTGCCTCAACGTAACGCGCCGCGGCGCCGGCAAGATCGGCGGAAATCAACTTCCCGCCGGCGGCCTGCTGCGAGCCGTCCATGATCGACGACTGCACGGCAAAGTTCATCAGCAGCGCCAGCGGCTTGCCATCACGGCCATCAATGCGCAATACGCCGAGGAAAGGATCGGCAAAACCGGCATCGTTGGCCCCCAGCCACCAGCCGTGCGGCGTCGGCACGTCGCGGTTCACATTCACCCGGCTGGTGCCGGCGCCAAAGCCCAAACGGGCTGGCTGCAAACTGGCGTTGGCGTGCTCCGCAGCGGTGCGCAACGCGGCAAGCACCGCGCGCCAGGCGGCTTCATTACGCACGGTGTCCGTACCAGCGGGCGCTTGCCCGGCCGGAAAAATATGCGGAGTGGAAAAGGTGTGGCTGGCGCAAACCAGCGTGTTGTCAGGCGGCACGCCCGCCACCTCGGTCAGGATGGTTTTTATCGCGCTGATCATGCCCTCGGCGATCGAGGTCAGATCGACAACCACGATGCTCAGGCGTTGGCGGCCGTCATCCAGCAGCAACACGCGGACGGCCAGCGGATCGTGCACGCCGGCAAAGCCGTCCAGCGGGAAAAGTGCGGCGGGAAAGACGATCTCCGCCCGCCCGGCGCCAGCCCGGAGCGCCGATGCCATTGCCGTGCCTGCTGCCGCGACCAACGGTTGCAGCAGCGCCGCCGCCCCCAGGCCGATGCCCGTTAACAGAAATTGCCGCCGTGATTGCATACCAGACCTCAACCGACCTTCAGCGCCAGCTCCGTGCCGCGTTTGATCGGCAGGGTGACGGAGATAAACCCATTAGCAGGATCGCGAATGTATTCCAGGAAATCCGGCTCGGCATTATCGTTCAGCACATAGCCGCCGGTGCGTAACTGCGGCGCGATAATCTCAATGATCTGGCGAGCGAGCGAAGGCCCCTGCTCAACCGGCCAGCCGTCGATCAACGCAAAATCGATAGGTTCGCCAAGGTCGCGCAGCGTTTCGCGTGCGTCGCCCACGCGAATATCCGCATAGTCCGCCAGCCCGGCATCGGCCAGATTGCGCCGCGCCACATCGACCTTCGCCTGCACATACTCCGCGCCGATCACCAACCCACCGCCGTTGTCGCGCATCGCGGCGGCAAAATACAGCGCCGACATGCCAACCGAGGTCGCAAAATCCACCACCCGTTTCGCCCCCATGCCGCGGCACAGCAGGTATATCAGATCCCCCTGATCGGGGTGAATGGAAAAACCGTAATCGGCGAAGGCCTCGGGCGCCTTGCCCGCAGCGCCCTGAAACGCACCCGGTTCCGGGAAACGCCGCGCGGCGTTCATCCGGGCGATAACCTCAAGAACGCGGGGATCCCGGATAGGGCTTGGCCCTGTTCCCTGGGATGGAATAGCCTTTGGCATGATCAACCTCCGTTACCTCATCTAACCGTAGCAAAGCAACCCAGGCCGCTCAAACGCGGCCGATGTTCGCCGCAAGCCGGGCCTGCCTTGAAGAAAGTCTTGCCCACTGATATGGTACTAGAATAGTACCATATTGTAGCCGATGCAGGCTGTCAATGAGAAAACCAGGAGAACAGATGGACGTCACCCCCAAAAAAACCACGCCCAAACGCGGGCGGCCAAAAGTGTTCGGGGAACAGGAACGCCGGCAGTCCATCATCGCCGGGGCCTATGAGGCCTTTATCGAACTGGGGTTTGCGCGCACCACAACGGCCGTTATCGCGGCAAAAGCCAAAGTTTCCAAACGCGCGATCTATGAAGTATTCAGTAACAAAACGGCGCTCTTCGCCGCCGTGATACAAGAGAAACAACACCTGATCCTGGCTCTGCCGCGCCCGCCGGGTGAAGCACTGCCGCTGCTGGAAACGTTGATCGAAATTTTCCGCCTGAACATTGATCAGGAAACCGCCCGCGCGCGTGAAGCGATACTCAATTTGATCGTCAGGGAATCTATCCAGTTCCCCGAGCTATCCGATTACCTCTACGAAAACGAAATCATTCGTTCACGGGAAGCGCTTATCGAATGGCTCCAACTGGAGGCTGAACGCGGTCGTATGGTGGTTGACGATCCCGAGCTCTGCGCCGGGATGCTGATGGATATCGTATTTGGTGCGCTGCTGCCGCGCAGAAGAACACAACAGGCGCCGGACTATGTGCGCCGCGCGGCGCACATTAAACAACGGCTGGCGATATTCCTGCGCGGCATCCAGGCTGGCCCGGCATAACGCCCGCCCGCCGACATCAGGGGAAGGCATGCCGCGCCGGCGCCGCTATGGCGCCAAGGTTTTCGCATCCCAGCCGCCGCCCAGCGCCGCAATCAGTTCCACGCTGGCCACCCACTGCGTGCTTTGCAGCGACAGCAGGCTTTGCTGCTGGCTCAGGCTGGCGTTTTCCGTAGTGGCGACGTCCAGGTAATCAATCATACCGGCCTCATACTGATTGCGCGTCACGCGTGCCGAATCCTGCGCCGCAGTGGCGGCACGCTGCTGCGCGGCCAGCTCATCCTGCAGGGTATTCAACTGCACCAGATAGTTTTCCACCTCGGTAAAACCCTGCAGCACCGCCTGGCGGTAGCTGGCGACGCTGGCATCATAGGCGGCACGCGCCTGTTCAACCTTCGCCGACGTCGCGCCAAAGTCCAGCAGCGTGCCGCTCAGCTCCGGCCCGAGCGACCAGACGCGGTTCGGCAATGAGATCAAATTATGCAATGCCGAACTGGTGAAACCGCCGCTGGCGCTCAGCGTCAGATCCGGGTAGTAACCGGCGATCGCTACCCCCACCGCCGCATTCGCCGCCGCCACGTTGCGCTCGGCATAGGCGATATCCGGCCGGCGCTGCAACAGTTCCGATGGCAGCGCATGTGGGATCGCCGGCATGGTTGCACTCAGCGGCGCGGCGGCCAGGCTGAACTCCGCCGGCGTTTTGCCGATCAGCAGCGCAATCGCGTGTTCCAGCTGCGCCCGTTGCCAAACATAATCCAGCGCCGATGCTCTGGCGCTCTCCAGTTGCAGTTGCGCCTGCGCCAGCGTGCTGCGTGATTCGGCGCCGGCCTGATATTTGTTGTTGATCACCTGTAGATAGCGTTCATAGGCCTGCACGCTCTGCTGATACAGGGCGATTTGCTGATCCATGATGCGCAACTGGAAGTAATCCTGCGCCAGCTCCGACTGGGCGCTCAGGGTAATGTTGGCCAACTCGGCCTGGCTGGCCTGCGCGCTGGCCTTGTTCTCTTCCAGTGTGCGGCGCAACTTGCCCCACAGATCCAGCTCCCAGCTGGCGCTGGCCTCGGCCGAGAAACTGTTACTGACGGAACGCTGGCTGGAACCGCTGCTGCTGGCCTTGCTGCCGCTGCGGGTGCCCGAGCCGGTTCCGCTGATCGTTGGGAACAGATTGGATCGCGATTCCGCCGCCAGCGCTTTAGCCTGGCGATACAGCGCCTCATACTGCGCCACGTTCTGGTTCGAAATACTCACCTGGCTGAGCAACGACGATAGCGTGGCATCGTGATACACTGCCCACCATTCGCCCTTGTTGACCTGATCCTGCGGTTTAGCCTGCTGCCAGCCTTTGGCTTCCTTATACTGCAACGGCACGCTGGTGGGAGCCGGGCGCTGATAATCGGGCCCCACGGCGCAGCCGCTGAGCACCAGGGCAAGAAAAAGCGGAGTAAAGGCAATATTTTTCAGTTTCATAAACGGTTATTCAGCATGGCGCAAACGCTGCCACTGACGACGAGTGGCGCGGCTGGCGCGATCAAGATAAAGGTACACCACCGGCGTGGTGAACAGCGTAAGTAACTGGCTGAGCGCCAGGCCACCGGCAATCGCCAGGCCCAGCGGGCTGCGCAAATCGGCGTCGCCGCCGCTGCCCAGCGCCAGGGGCAGCGCGCCGAAGAACGCCGCCAGTGTGGTCATCATAATCGGGCGGAAACGCATCAGGCAGGCCTGGGTGATCGCCTGCTGCGGCGACATGCCCTGCTGGCGTTCGGCCATCAGCGCAAAGTCGATCATCATGATGGCGTTCTTCTTCACGATACCGATCAGCAACAAAATACCGATCAGCGCGATCACCGTAAGCTGGGTGTTGGTCAACAACAGCAACAGCAAGGCGCCCACGCCGGCCGACGGCAGCGTTGAAAGAATGGTCAACGGGTGGATATAGCTTTCATACAGCATGCCCAGCACGATATACACCGCGGCCAGCGCCGCCAGAATCAGCCACGGCATGGTGGCGGTCAGTTCGCCGAACTCACGAGCTGTGCCGGTGAAACCAGCCTGCACGTCGCTCGGCAACCCGATCTGCGCCATGGCGTTTTTGATCAACACCTGCGCCTGCTCCAGCGAAACGCCGTCCTGCAGGTTGAAAGCGACGGTACTGGCAGCGGATTGCCCCTGATGCGCTACCGACAGCGGCGCGGTGTCGCTGCTGAAGGTCACGAAGGCAGACAACGGCACCTGATCGCCGTCGTCGTTCACCACGAACAGCTCTTTCAGCGTATCCGGATCGCGGGTGAAGGTGTCATCCACCGACATCACCACGTGATACTGGTTGAGCGTGTGATACAGGGTGGCAATCTTGCGCTGGCTGAAGGCGTTATTCAGCAGGGTATCGAGCATATTGACATCAATGCCCAACCGCGAGGCCTTGTCGCGATCGATATTGATCATCACTTCCTGCCCGCCGTTCTGCGCGTCGGAATCCACGCTGGTCAGTTGCGGGATCTGCGCCAGCGCCGCCTGCACTTTCGGCGTCCAGGTACGCAGGGTACTGAGATCGTCCGCCTGCAGGGTGTACTGATAGCTGGCGTTGGCGCTGCGGCCGCCGACGCGCAGATCCTGCGCGGCCATCAAAAACAGTTGCATGCCGGCCAAATGTTGCGCTTTGGCACTCAGGCGGTTGGCGATTTCGCTTGCCGTGGCGCTGCGCTGGTTAAAGTCTTTCAGATGCACGAAGAAGTTGGCGCTGTTGCGCGAACCGAACGCGCCGCTGCCCATCGACGCCATCACCCCGTCCACGTCCGGATCTTCGGCGATCAGTTTGGCCGCCTGTTGCAGCTTGGGCTTCATCGCCTGGAACGAGATGTTCTGATCGGCGCGCACCATGCCCATCAGCAGCCCGGTATCCTGGGTCGGGAAGAAGCCTTTCTGCACCACGGTGTAAAGGAAAACGTTGAGCATCACGGTCAGCAGCAGGCTGAACAACGTCAGGCGCTGGTGCTTCATCACCCAGCCCAGCCCGCGTGCATAGGCCGCCAGCAAAGCGTTGAGCTGATTTTCAATCCACTGGTACAGCGGATGCGGCCGTTTCGTCACCGCCGGTTTGCGTTTCAGCAGCCGCGAACAGAGCATCGGCGTCAGCGTCAGCGACACCAACATCGAGATCAACAGCGACACCGTCAGCGTCACCGCAAATTCACGGAATAACCGCCCTATTACGCTACCCATCAGCAGGATCGGAATAAACACCGCCACCAGCGATAAGGTCATCGACAGCACGGTGGAGCTAACTTCCCGCGCCCCTTTCAGCGCCGCCCGCACCGGGCTAAGGCCGGCTTCGATATAGCGGGTGATGTTTTCCAACACCACGATGGCGTCATCCACCACAAAACCGGTGGCGATAATCAGCGCCATCAACGACAGGTTATCCAGGCTGTAATCCAGCAGATACATCACCGCACAGGTACCGATCAGCGATACCGGCAGCGCCAGCGCCGGGATAATCACCGCCTGCACATTGCGCAGGAACACGAACACCACGGCGATCACCAGCAGCACGGCGATCAGCAGCGTCTCTTCGGTGTCATACAGCGAGGCGCGCACGGTGGTAGAGCGGTCGACCACCAGCTTCAACTGGGTATCCGCTGGCAGTTCCTTTTGCAGATCAGGCAGCAATGCTTTGATCGCATCAATGGTTTGCAGCATGTTGGCGCCCGCCTGCCGCGTCACGCCAATCATCACCGCCGGCTGTTGGTTGTAGTAACCGGCCTTGTATTTGTCTTCGATCGCATCATAGACCGTCGCCACGTCGCTCAGATGGATCGCCCGGCCGTTCTGATAGCTGACCACCAGGTTGCGATACTGCGCCGCTTTATCCAGTTGGCCGTTATTGTCCACCACCCACGATTGGCTGTTGCCGTTCAGAATGCCTTTGGGCAAGTTGGTGGTGCTGTCGGCAATGGCGGCGCGCACCGTATCCAACGAAACGCCAAAGTGGGTCAGCATCTGCGGCTGCAGATCGATACGCACCGCCGGCAGCGCGCTGCCCATCAGCGACACCTCGCCGACCCCCTGCACCTGGGCGATTTTCTGGTCGATCTTGCTGTCCGCCAGATCGTAGAGTTCGCCGGCCGGGCGCGTTGCCGAAGTCAGCGCCAGCATCACGATTGGCGCATCGGATGGGTTGGCCTTGCGGTAGGTCGGCAGCGTCGTCATGCTGCTGGGCAGCAGGCTGCGGGCGGCGTTGATCGCCGCCTGCACGTCGCGCGCCGCGCCGTTGATATCGCGGTTCAGTTCAAACTGCAAAATGATATTGGTGCTGCCGGACGAACTGCTGGAGGTCATCTCGGTAATCCCGGCGATCTGCCCCAGCGCCCGCTCCAACGGCGTCGCCACGGTGGCGGCCATGGTTTCCGGGCTGGCGCCGGCCAATGAGCCGGTCACCATGATGGTGGGGAAATCCACCTGCGGCAGCGGCGCCACCGGCAGCAGGCGATAACCCAGCATGCCAAGCAACAGGATCGACAGCGTCAGCAACAACGTGGCGACCGGACGGAAGATAAACAACCGTACCATATTCACTCCCCGCCCTGAGACTGCTGCTGCGCTTTACGCATATAGCGTTTCCCGCGCTGCGCCAGGCCGTCGAACCACAGATAAATCACCGGCGTGGAGAACAGCGTCAGCACCTGGCTGACGATCAAACCACCGACGATCACCAGCCCCAGCGGCTGGCGCAGCTCCGCACCGGAACCGGAAGCCAGCATCAGCGGCAACGCGCCAAGCAATGCCGCCATGGTGGTCATCAGAATCGGCCGGAAACGCAGCAAGCAGGCCTGATGGATCGCTTCACGTGGGCTAAGGTGCTGATGGTTCTCGGCCTCAAGCGCAAAGTCGATCATCATGATGGCGTTCTTCTTGACGATGCCGATCAGCAAAATCACGCCAATCAGCGCAATCAGGCTGAATTCGGTGTCGGCCAGCAACAGGATCAGCAGTGCCCCCACCGCCGCCGAAGGCAGCGTCGACAGGATAGTGATCGGATGAATAAAGCTTTCGTACAAGATGCCCAGCACCACGTACATGGTGAGCAACGCCGCCAGAATCAGCCACAGCGTGTTGCTGTTGGCGCTCTGGAAGGCGGAAGCTTCCCCCTGGTAGCGCAGGGTAATGCTCGAAGGCAGTTCCAGTTGCTTGCTGACCTCGGCAATCGCCTGCTGCGCGTTTTCCAGCGAATAGCCGTCATTCAGATTGAACGACACCGTGACTGCCGGGAACTGGTTCAGCCGCATATGCATCAACGAACCAGGGCGCTGATGAATGGTGGCGATCGAGGTCAGTTTCACCATGTTGGCCGTCGAACTGCTTGAGCTGGTCGAACTGGTTGACGACGACGTGGAGGACGTTGAGCTCGTAGAAGACGTCGACGTCGACGTTGAGGATGAGGATGACGAACTGCTGCTGTCGGAAGACACCGTACTGGCCAGCCAAACGTCATCGAACGACGCAGGGGACTGCTGATAGGCCGGCGCCACTTCCAGCACCACTCGGTACTGGTTCGACTGGGTAAAAATGGTCGAAACCAGGCGCTGCCCGAAGGCGTTGTATAACGCGGTATCCACATCGGAAGCGGTAATGCCGTAGCGCGCCGCTTTATCGCGGTTCAGCTCAACATAGGCCACCTGCCCCTGATCCTGCAGGTTGCTGACCACGTTGTTGAATTCCGGGCGTTTTGCCAACGCCGCCACCAGCTGCGGCGACCATTTCACCAGGTTTTCGCTGTCGGCGTCATCCAGCGTGAACTGATACTGGCTCGGCGTCACCTGGTCGTTCACCGTCAGATCCTGCGCCGATTGCATATACAGCTCGATGCCCGGCACGCTGCGCACTGCTTGTTTCAGCTCGGCGATCACCGTGTCGGCGCGATCGTCGCGCTCATCGAACGATTTAAGATTGATTTGCAGGCGCCCGCTGTTCAGGCTGGTGTTGTTGCCGTCGATACCGATGGTAGACGACACGCTCTCAACCGCCGGATTCTGCAAAATCACATCCGCCAGCGCCTGTTGCCGCTTGGCCATTTCACCAAAAGAAACATCCTGCGATGCCACGCTGATCCCCTGAATCAACCCGGTATCCTGCGTCGGGAAGAAGCCTTTGGGGATAATCAGATAAAGCAGCGCCGTCAGCACGAAAGTGCCCAGCGCCACCAGCAGCGTCAGTTTCTGATGGTTAAGCACCACCGTCAGCAAACGATCGTAGCCGTGGATCAGCTTGTCGAAAAACTCCCCGCCCTTGCGCGAAAAGCGCGACTGTTTTTCCGGCGGGATGTGGCGCAGCAAATAAGCGCACAGCATCGGGGTTAAGGTTAACGACACCAGCATCGACACCAGTATCGCCACCGCCAGCGTAATGGCGAACTCACGGAACAGCCGCCCGACCACATCGCCCATAAACAGCAGCGGGATCAGCACCGCAATCAGCGAGAAGGTCAGCGAGATGATGGTGAAGCCAATCTGCTGCGAGCCTTTCAGCGCCGCTTGCATCGGCGTTTCGCCCTCCTCCAGCCGGCGGGAAATATTCTCCACCACCACGATGGCGTCATCGATAACGAAGCCGGTGGCGATGGTCAGCGCCATTAGCGACAGGTTGTTGAGGCTGAAATCGGCCAGATACATCACGCCGAAGGTGCCCACCAGCGACAAGGGAACCGCCACGCTTGGGATCAGCGTCGCGGCGATATTGCGCAGGAACAGGAAGGTCACCATGATAACCAGCGCAATCGACAGCATCAGTTCGAACTGCACGTCGCTGATTGAAGCGCGGATGGTCTGCGTGCGATCGGACAATATCTCCATTTTCACGCCATCCGGCAGCGCCGCCTGCAGCGTCGGCAGTTGGGCTTTAATATTATCCACCACCGAGATGACGTTGGCGCCGGGCTGGCGCTGCACGCTGATGACAATCGCCGGGCTGCGGTTAGCCCACGCTGACTGATAGCTGTTTTCCGACGCTTCTTCAATATGGGCGATATCGTGCAGGCGCAATGCCGCACCGTTCTGGTAAGCCAGAATCAGGTTGCCGTACTCTTCGGCGGTGCGCAGTTGGTCATTGGCATCAATGGTGACCGAGTGGTATTTACCATCAAAACCGCCCTTCGAACCGTTAACGTTGCTGTTGCCGATCAGCGTATTGACGTCTTCCAGCGTCAATCCCCGCGCCGCCAGCGCTTTCGGATCCACCTGCACGCGGATTGCCGGTTGGTGCCCGCCGGCCAACGTCACCATACCCACGCCGGAAATCTGCGACAGCTTGAGCGCAATACGGGTGTTCACCAGATCCTGCACTTTGATCAGCGGCAGGGTATCGGAGCTGGCGGCCAGAGTGATCACCGCGCTATCCGCCGGGTTAACTTTTTTATAGGTCGGCGGATTGGGCAGATCGCTTGGCAGCAGGCTGTCGGCGGCATTGATGGCCGCCTGCACTTCCTGCTCGGCAACGTCCAGCGACAGATCGAGCGAAAACTTCAGGGTGATCAGCGAAGAACCGCTGCTGCTGTTGGAGGTCATCTGGCTCAGGCCAGCCATTTGCCCCAGTTGGCGCTCCAGCGGCCCGGTCACGGATGACGCCATGACGTCCGGGCTGGCGCCCGGATAGAGCGTCGTTACCTGGATGGTAGGATAGTCAACCTGCGGCAGGGCGGAAGTCGACAGTGTGCGATAAGCAAAAATCCCGGAAATCAACACGCCGACCATCAATAAGATGGTCGCGACCGGGCGCTCAATAAATATTCGTGACGGGTTCATTGAGCCTTAGCGCTCCCACTGGCCGCGCCGGTCTGCGTCTGTTCCGCCGTCACCACACTGACTTTGCTGCCGGTGGCCAGGCGATCGACACCTTCCGTCACCACCCGATCCCCCGGCGCGACGCCGGAAATAATCGCCCGCTGGTCGTCACCGAAGCTCGGCCCGGTTGCCACCACCTTGCGCGTTACGGTGTTGTCTTGGTTGATCACGAAGACAAAACTGCCGTCGCTGCTAAGCTGCAGCGCCTGGGAAGGAATTACCGTCGCCTGCGACAGCAGGCCGATTTGCAGCCGCACGTTGACGAACTGGTTGGCGTACAGCGCCTCATCCTTATTATCGAACAGGGCTTTTAACTGCACGGTGCCGGTGCTGGTATCGATGCTGTTGCTGATGAATTGCGCTTTGCCCTCGGCAAGCTGCGTTTTGTTATCCTGATCAAACGCGGTTACCGGCATGCTCTGCCCGTTATGTAACGCTTTCAGCAGCACCGGAATATTGCTTTGCGGCACGCTGAAGGTCACCGCCGCGGGTTGAGTTTGCGTAATGGTAACGATGCCGGTGGTATCGCTGCTGGTCACCATATTGCCCGCATCCACCAGCCGCAGGCCCACGCGCCCGCTGATCGGCGCCGTGATGCGCGCGTATTCGATATTCAGCTTGGCGGCGGCAATCTGTGCTTCATCGGCTTTAATCGCCCCGCTGTACTGCCCGACGGTGGCGATTTGCGTATCCAGATCCTGGCGGGAAAGCGAATCCTGCGCGAACAGCTTTCTGTAACGGGCCAACGTGAGCTGCGCGCTTTTCAGCAGCGCCTGGTTTTCACTCAGCTCGGCCTGGTACTGCGCCAGCGTGGCCTGGTAGCTGCGCGGATCGATCTGCGCCAGCAACTGGCCGGCTTCCACCTTCTGCCCTTCGGTAAAATAGACTTTCATGAGCTGGCCATCAACCCGGCTGGTCACCGTTACCATGGCGTTCGGCGTCACCGTGCCCAGGGCATTGAGGTACACCGGCACATCAGCCTGGGTGGCGGTTCCGGCATGAACCAGCGTATTGCCACCGCCCATCATCATCCGGCCAGGCCCGCCGTGACCACCTGGGGCACGCATACCGGTTTGGCCGCTCTGCCCTTGTGGCCACAGGCGCCAGACCACGCCGGCAACGATCAGAACCAAGATAACAAGTAACAGAAGTTTCAATAATCGAGAACGCGATGGCTTAGTCATGAAAATCTTAATGTTGATGAGAAAAGGACACCTCACCCACTTGCGGGATAAGGAAAGTATATACCCTTGATACTTCACGTTGCCGATGTGCTGGCTTTGCGGCAACCCGAATTATTTTGGGTATCTACACAAAATCATTCAAGATGCATCGAGGCGGCAAGTGAGGAAATCCCCGGGAGCAGAGATAACTCTGTGACCGGGGTTTCTGAACGCAGCCAACAAAGAAGCAACTTGAAGGATGACGTGTATATACCCTTCATACTTCAAGTTGCAGGTGTGTTGGCTTTCCTCGCTCACCCCAGTCACTTACTCCAGTAAGCTCCTGGGGATTCGCTGCGTTGCCGCCTTCCTGCAACTTGAATTATTTTGGGTATAGATGCTTATTATCGTCAACTATGTTAGCTGCTTTCTATAGCTGAACTGTAAGGTTTTCGTTAAAAGGCTTCAGTATTTCCAGCAGCCGGCGGATGCACCCACGGCCAGCCGCCGCCAACAGGCGTGGATAACCTCAACAAGCCCCCACCGCGCCATGCAATTTGTTCCCCCTTCCCCCGCCGCCCGTTAGGCTACACTAGGCTTTAGGATACGCCCGTTGCCCATCAGATTCAGGAGACACCGTTTGCCGATTCGCCTTCCCATCACCTTGCAGCAGGATATGTTGCTGGGGCTGTGCTGCTTGCCGGCCATTATCGTGATTTACCTGGTCGGCTTTGCACTGGATCGCGTCCCGGCGGCAAGCGTGGTGGCAAGCGGCGCATTAACGCTGGCGTTTGGCGCCAACAAAACCTGGGGCGGCTCAGCGTTTTCATTGCTCATCACCACCACGCTAGGGCTGGCTTTTTCGTCCTGGCTGGGCTGCCTGACGGGAAACGTTTTACCGTTGTACATCGCCGGCGCCATGCTGTATGCCGGGGTTTACGTCACGATGGCGAACGTGGACAGCAGCGCCTGGTGGATGGTGCTGCAATGGGCGATCGCCTATCTGGTTTCCGGCTATTTCGCCGGCTCCGCGGAACACGCCGCCGCCCGTGCGGCCATGACGGGCGGCGGCGGCCTGCTGCAAATGCTGTTTCTGGCGTTGATCTTCCGCCGTTACGGCTTCCACCGGCAAGATTTCAGCCCACGTTCCTGGCTGCGTTTTTTGCGCATCACCACCAGCAAATACAAGCGCAAGATCCATCTGCAATGGTCGATTTTTTACGCCCTGCTGACCATGTGCCTGGCATTAAGCACCGTTGAACTGCTTCATATGAAAAATGGCTACTGGGCCGGTATGACGTTGCTGTTTTGCCTGCGCAACAACTATAAGGACACGGTGGAGCGGGTGCAGGCGAGAGTGCTGGGCACGCTGATGGGCAGTATCCTGGCGGCCACGCTGATAGCTTATTGGCACAGCCCGCTGTTGCTGGTCTGCGGGTTTATTTTGTTTGGCTATATCGCCTTTACCTTTTCCTATTCGCTGATTTCAAAATCCTATTTTATCTTCACCTTTTTCGTCACTCTGATGGTGGTGTTTATGATTTCCAGTCTGGGTTTCTCACAGGTGGATGTCGCCACGCATCGCCTGGAATCAACCGCGCTCGGCGGGATATTTGCGATCTTTGCCGTCATGATGACCCGTCTGTTTACCCGGCGGCAAATCGTCAATAAATGAACCGCGATTGCCGCGCCGAAGAATAAGCGCCAACCCCAGGCATAATGGCCTGGTAATGTTCTCACGACAATCCTCCCCCTGAAATATAAATGGCACTACCATAATTAATGTTTAAACATTTCAGTATGAATAATAATTTTTCATGAAGATTTTATTAAGAAAAGAATAGTTCCCCCTTGGTGTCTTGCTTTTATTTTTTCGCGCTGAAAAAATAGCGCCTTCGCAGGACATTATATCCTAAATAATTATCAATTAGCTGAACAAGACAAATGTATAATCGTAATTTATTTCTTTTCCCCTGTTTGCTTTTTTCCATAAATGCTCATGCATTATCGCTCTCTTGGGCGCACGAATTCGCCGACGTTACCCGTGAGCATACCGATAAGTTTGAATTAAACCACAGCTTTGAAAACGGCCTTGGCGTCTCGACGGCGCTTGAGTACTCACCGCGCGAAACCGAAGACGGCCGCAGCGGCCAGGCGTTCAACCATTTAAAAAATAAAAAGAAGGTGTTCGGCATTGATTATGCGATTAATGCGCCGGCTAACTTTACGCTAACGCCCGGCCTGTCGCTCAATCTGTATGATGAGAAAAAAACCTGGAAGCCGGGGTTAGAGATCCGATGGGATTATAATAAATCGCTGGCTTTCGTCACGCGCTACCGCTATGAAATAACCGACTATGATGAAAAACCTACCAAACACACACACCGTATTGATATCGGTGCCAAATATAAAATACAACCGGTAACACTGATCTATAAATACGCACGTTACTTTAGCGACAAACCAATTTATGCTAAAAAAGACACCGACTATAAGCACGAGGTGGCCATGAAGGTTAAATTCTTCACCCATTGGAAATATGTCATGGAAGTCAGTAATGAGTCAGTGGCAAAAAACAGCGAACGCCGGCAGACGGTCTACACCACGGGGGTTGAATATGCTTTTTACCCCCCGCCAATACGGCCACATGTATAAACACATGCTCAGCGCCGCCCTGTTAGCCCTGAGCGCCTCGTTGTTGGCCGCCACCCCGGCGCATGCGGCAGGCGAACGCTACACGCTGGAAAAAGTGGTGATGCTGAGCCGCCACGGCGTGCGCCCACAAACCGACACGGAAAAGCTGAACAAGGCCACTGGCCGGCAATGGCCGGAATGGAACGTCGAGGACGGCCACCTTTCCGGCCACGGCTACGCCGGCATGGTTAACCAGGCGGCTTACCAGATCGCCAGTTGGCGCCGCGCCGGGTTAGCGCTCGGGCCGGCGTGCCCACCGGCCGGTGCGGTGTTTGCCTGGGCTAGCCCACTGCAACGCACCAGAGCCACCGCGCAGGCGCTGCTTGACGGCATGTTTCCCGGCTGCGGCCTGGCCGCCGGCCACACCCGCAACCGCTACGATCCACTGTTTCAAAGCGTAGACATGGGCCTGGCGAAGCCGGATAAAGCGCTGGCCAGGCAGCAGATCATGGCGCGCATGGGCGGCAGCGAAGCCGCGGCGGCCGCGCATTATCAGCCCGACGTGGAACGCCTGCGCGCCGCGGTTTGCGCCGACGATACGCAAGCGTGCGCCTTCCTGCACGAACCGTGGAAGCTGGTTGAGAAAGAAAACGGTTTTGCGCTGAAAGGCCCGCTGTCGCCCGGAGCGAATATCGGCGAAACTATCCGCCTGCAATACAGCGAAGGGTTGCCGCTCAGCCAGGTCGCCTTCGGCCATGCCGCCAACGCCAAACAGGTGGCGGCTCTGATGGCGCTACACGCGGCGAAATACGATTTGATCAGCGATACGCCGGAGCTGGCGCGCCATGGCGGCACATTACTGATGGCACAGCTCGCCACCGCACTGAAGCAGGGCACGCCGCTGGAACAGCCGGCCGCCAAAACCCCTGCCCCACGGCTCACGCTGTTTATCGGCCATGACACCAATATTGCGCAAATCCACACCATGCTAAACATGAACTGGGCGCTGGGGGAATACCCGCCCAATGACATCCCGCCGGGCGGCAGCCTGGTTTTTGAACGCTACCGCGATAAACGCAGCGGCCAACGTTTGGTGCGCTTGGCGTTTACCGCCATGTCACTGGATCAGTGGCGCAGCCTGCACCGCATAGACGCCACCCACCCCATGCTCAGCAAGGATTACAGCGATAAGCATTGCCATAAAACCGCGCACGGAACGCTGTGCCCGCTCGACCACGTGCTGCAGATGATGCAACGCGCACAGGTTGCCGGCATCAACACCCCTCAGCCGATTTTCCAGTAGGGGCTAACACCAGCGCCAGGCTAGGCTGTGTCATGCATTATTACGGGACACAGCCTACTTTTCGCAGTGCGTTTAGCCTGCCGCTGGCGTTCTTATACGGTGACGCCGTGTTGAACTGAATCATCCGGCCGCGCGTCCATTTGCCGTACCACGGCTGGCCGTAGAGCGCCTCATCGCTAAAGCCGTCAATCAACGCGATAATCTGCCGTTTATTATCGGCAAGCCGCATCAGCAGGGCGCCGTAGTCCGTAATCTGCGTATAATCACGGTAAAACTTTTGCGCCAGCAACCCCAATTGGTTCCACTTAAAACCGTCTTCGGGGAAGGCGATTTCAAGGCCTTGCCTTTCTTTCGCATGCCAGGACAAAACCAGTTCCCCCCAGCCAATCAGATAGGCCACCAGTTGGGCAACGCTCATTACGCTGCCCTTGGCATGCCCCGGCATCAGCGGCTCAAACGCCTTTTCTGCCGGTATGTCGGCCAGTTTTTTCATCAGCAGCGCGAAATTGCTGTTCACCGCTTTGATCAATGCGCCTTTTGATTCCGGCACGGCCATCGTCACTTCCTTTTGTTTTCCCTGCCATAATCGGGGGCAGCCGGTTACTCCGCCGTCATCCGGCGCGCGGTGCCGGAAACACGGATTGACGCCCCCGTAACCGGGGTGATGTCAGCGTGAATACGCGAAGGCATCCCCATATCCTCACCCTGAATAATATCGATCGCCCCGGCGTGCGGCCAGGCAATATCCCGCAGATAACCCGCATAAGCGGCCGCCGCCGCGCCCGTTGCCGGATCTTCATACACCCCGCCGGAGGCGAACGGATTGCGACAATGAAAGCGCTGCGGCGTTTGCGCATAGGCCAACATGATGGTGGCCCAGCCCTCACGCAGCATCAGCGCCTGCCCGGCGGCGATATCGTAATGCATGGCCGCCAGCGCTTCACGCGTGTTGAGCGTCAAGGCAAAGTGATCGGCGCCGCCATGGATACGCGCCGGTGGGATCGCACTGCTGACATCACCAGGCGTATAGCCAAACAACGCCAACACTTCGGCCACCAGCGGCGCTGAAGCGGGCGCGCTATGGGTCGGCGGCGACTGCAACACCGCTGAAAGCCGGCCTTCGGCCTGCGCCCCTTCAACGGTGATCGTCGCCTGATTAAGCACCAGAGTAAATACCCCGTTCCCCTGGCGCAGAGCCAACGCCGCGCCCAGGGCGATGGTCGCATGGCCGCAAAACGGCACTTCCATCTGGGGCGAGAAATAGCGCACCCGCCAGCCCTGTTCACAGGGCGCCGCGAAAACCGTTTCCGAATAGCCCACGTCGGCCGCGATCCGCTGCATCTCGGCAGGATCCGGCAGTTGTTCGGCGATCAGCACCCCCGCCGGGTTGCCGCCCGTCTGACCATCGGAAAACGCGGCAATACGTAAAATATCAATGCTCAACGGATCTTCTCCTGCCCAAGATGAGATGCCGGTGCGGTTCACTCGCCCGCAACAGCCAATGCGCCGGGAAAAGCCAGCGCGCGGATTTGCTCGGTTAGCCAACGGTTGGCCTCGCGGCGTTGGTTACGCCGGTGAGAATAGATTTTGATCCGGTACGGCGGCACGTAAAACGGCAATTCATGTATCGCCCAATGGTGCAATGGCACCAGCTGCCGGGCGGCAAACGCCGGTAGCGTCATAAACAGCCGGCTCTGGGCGATGATAAACGGCGCCGCCAGCAGCGAAGGCATGCGCAAAGCAATGGTGCGCTGCCGCCCCAGTTTATCCAGTTCGTAATCAATCGCCCCACGCGCCTCGTTCCAGGGGGTGATTACCACGTGCTTTGCCGCCAGGTATTCGGCCAGCGACAGCGGCGTGAGATTATTGCGCTGCGCTGCCGCGGTGATGGCGACGTAGCGATCCTCCATCCAGTCAATCTCGTCAATATCCTCATGCAGGCTATCGGTAGATTCGGTGAAACCCAGCGCGAAATCAATACGCCCGGCCAGTAAATCCTCGATCGCCACTTTTTGATCGCCATGCAACAGTTGAAACTGCAAATGCGGCGCGCGCTCCTGCAGGGCGGCCATTAACGTCGGGAAAAGGCAAAACGCGGTGTAATCGGTGACGGAAAAGGTAAATTGTTCATGGCTGTGCAACGGCGCAAAGCGCGGCTGGGTATTCAGCTCGCGCTCCAGGGTGCGCAAGCTGTCGCCGATGGTCGCCGCCAGGCTTTCCGCCAATACCGTTGCGCGCATTTGTTGGCCGGAGCGGTAAAACAGCTCGTCGTTCAGCGCATTGCGCAGGCGCCCCAGTGCGTGGCTTAAGGCCGAGTTACTCATTGCCAGCTCGTCCGCCGCGCGCGTAACCGACTGGTGGCGATAAATGGCGTCAAAAACCAGCAGCAGGTTGAGATCCATCCGGCGTAAATAAGAATGCATAAAATTCACTGTCTATTGATGATATTGCACTTCATGCAGTATAGAGCAGTGATTATGATGACGCATCACTGATAAACACACTGGAAAACCATCATGACATTACACATCCGCCCGGCGGAAAAGCGCGACGCCGCCACTATCTTTTCGTTCATTTGCCAACTGGCCGAGTATGAAAAGGCGCTGCACGAGGTGAAAACCACCCCGGCGGAAATCGAAGCAACGCTGTTCGGCGAGCGGGCCGCCACCGAAGCGTTGATCTGCGAATCGAACGGCACGCCAATCGGCTTTGCGGTGTTCTTCAGCAGCTATTCCACCTGGTTGGGCCGCAATGGCATCTACCTGGAGGACTTATACGTCGCCCCTGAATACCGTGGCCAGGGCGCCGGGAAAGCCTTGCTGAAACACATTGCGCAACTGGCCGTCGCGCGCGGCTGCGGCCGGCTGGAGTGGAGCGTGCTGGACTGGAACCAACCGGCGATCAACGTGTACAACCGGCTGGGCGGCGAACCGCAGGCGGAGTGGATCCGCTACCGGTTGGAAGGGGACTCTCTGCACAACATGGCTACCGCGCAATGAGGCTTGCCGCCCCGAGCCCTCGGGGCGGCCTGGCGATTAGCCGATATCATTGCCGTTGGTGGCGATCACCTTCTGGTACCAGTAGAAAGATTTCTTCTTATAACGGTTGCCGCTGCCGGCGAGAGTATCGTCCAGATCGACATAGATCAGGCCGTAGCGCTTCGACATTTCACCGGTGGACATGCTGACCAGATCGATACAGCCCCACGGGGTATAGCCCATCAGCTCCACGCCATCCTCAATCGCTTCGGCCATCGCTTCAATGTGCTGGCGCAGATAATTGATGCGGTAATCATCGGCCACATAGTGGTTGGCGTCCGGCTGATCGATCGCCCCCAGGCCGTTCTCGACGATAAACAGTGGCTTTTGGTAGCGATCATACAGCTGATTAAGCGCGATGCGCAGGCCAACGGGATCGATCTCCCAGCCCCACTCGCTGGCCGCCAGGAATGGGTTGCGCGCCCCGCCCAGCAGGTTCCCCTGCGCCGCCTGGCTATCCGGGTCGGTCTTATTGACCGTCGACGACATGTAATAGCTAAAGCCGATGTAATCCACGGTATGCTGCCGGATTAACGCCAGATCGCCAGGTTCGATGGCCAATTCCACACCGAGCGTTTCCCACAGGCGTTTGGCATAGTAAGGGTATTTGCCGCCGGCCTGCACATCCGCACAGTAGAAGTTGAACGCCTGCGTTTCTTGCAGGGCGGCCAACTGGTTAGTAGGGTTGCAGTCATAGGCGTAGGTGGTGGCGTAGAGGATCATACAGCCGATCTGGATATCCGGGCGGATCTCATGGGCGATTTTCACCGCCATACTGCTGGCAACAAACTGGTTGTGCCAGGCCTGGAATTTGGCCTGGGCCTCCAGCGCGCCGGTCTTGACGATCAGCCCCTGGCTCATCACCGGGAAATGGGCGGCACTGTTGATCTCGTTGAAGGTCATCCAGTATTTGACCTTGTGGCCAAAGCGCGCCAGCACAGTGCGGGCAAAGCGTTCATAGCAGGCGATCAACGCGCGGTTTTTCCAACCGCCATAGGCGGTGGCCAGGTGCAGCGGCATTTCATAGTGGGAAATGGTTACCACCGGTTCGATACCGTGCGCAATACAGGCGTCAATCACCCGATCGTAATGGCGCAGGCCGGCTTCATTCGGCGTTTCTTCGGTGCCATTCGGGTATATCCGGGTCCAGGCGATGGAAAAGCGGTAACACTTAAAGCCCATTTCGGCAAACAGCGCGATGTCTTCGCGAAAGCGGTGATAATGGTCGATGCCTTTATGGTTAGGGTAGCTGTACTTTTCCGGCTCAATGGTGAAGTCAAATTCGGCCGATGAAACAATATTTAACCGCTGCTTGCCGCCTGGAATCGCATCGACAATCGACAGCCCCTTTCCCTCCTGATCATAAGCCCCTTCAACCTGGTTGGCGGCCGTAGCGCCACCCCATAAAAAGCCTTGCGGAAACCGATTTTTCATTGAGTTCGTCTCTGTATGAACGCGGGTTGTGTCACAGCACTCGCTGGCCCGTGCGGCCAGGCGGCGCTATTTGGCTAGCCATCCGTCCTTGCGCGATGGCGGCGCACAGAGATTCTAAAATAAAAGCAGGGAAGCCGACAGCCCGGCGGGCGGTTAGCGCCCCCAACCGCAGCCGGGGGCGAATAACCTCAAGAGAGAGTCAGGAATGTGGGCGCGAAACGTGCTCGGCGGCGGCCTGATTTGCGTTGGCCACCGCCTGCGCCAGAGGGTGGCCCTGTAACAGCGAGGTGCACAACATGCCCATAAAGCAGTCGCCGGCGCCGTGGGTGCTGATCAACACCACTTTCTGCGCCGGCAGGGATTGGCTGCGCTTCCCCGCTTCACAGAAAGCCACGCCGTGTTCGCCGGCGGTGACCACCACCGCCGGGTAGGCCTGGCTCAACGCTTCGGCGGCGGCGCAGGCACCGGGCAGATCCGGCACCGGGATGCCGCTCAGATCCCGCGCTTCCACCGCGTTGACCACCAGCAGATCGATACAGGATTGCAGGGCTGTGCTCAGCGCCCGGGCGGGCGCCGCATTCAGGCACACCGTCACGCCGCGCTTTTTCGCTTCGCTGGCCGCCTGCAGGTTCACCGCCTCCGGCACCTCGTTTTGCAACAACAGCATGCTCACCTGGTTCCACACGGCATCATCATGAAACAACTGCGGATCGATATGGTTATTGGCGTTTGAAACCACCACCGCGCCATAGTCGCCTTCCGCATCCGTGATCGCAACGCTCATGCCGGAGGGCGAGGCGGCGGTCACTGCCACCTGCGCGTGGTCTACGCCGTGCTGGTTGAGCACCGAGAGCAAAAATGTCCCCTGGGAATCCGCCCCCACCGCACCGGCGAAGCTCACCTGCGCCCCGGCCTTGACCGCCGATACCGCCTGGTTGCCGCCCTTGCCGCCGAATTTATAGGAACAGGCGCTGCCGATAACCGTTTCCCCCTTTTCCGGGCGGTGATGCGCCTGCAGCATGATGTCGTAATGGAGACTGCCGGTAACGAGTATTTTACCCATGTTAATATTCTCGTAGGTCCTGAACCGCCTGCTGGGTTTTCATCAGGTTCTTTTCGGCCTTCTTCAGATCCTTTTGTGCAATCGCCACAAACAGTGCATCCAGTATGTTCAACTGGGCAATGCGCGACGCTGCATTTTCCCCAAGCAAATGCGATCCCTGAGAGGTTGAATTGAGCACCACGTGCGCATTGCGCGCAATGGGCGATTCGGCATAGTTGGTGATGGCAATCACTTTGGCACCGTTACGCGCGGCCAGTTTGATCGGATCGTTCACCGCACGGGTTGCGCCGGAATGGCTAATGGCGATCACCGCGTCATCATCCGATAAAACCGCCGCTGACATCAGCATAATATGGGCATCATCATAGACCGTTGTTTTGATCCCGATTTTGAGCAATTTATGCGACAAATCACGGGCGACGGTTGCCGAACCGCCGACGGCATATAAATCGATGTGCCTGGCTTTAAACAAAATGTCAGCCGCACGGTTGAATTCAGAAATATCCAAAATAGAAATGGTTTCTTCTATTGCCTGAATAGAGGTTCTGAATACTTTTGCCAGTAATTGTTCCGACGAGTCATCGGGCTCAATTTCCGCATGTAAGCCGGCCACTTCAGAATAGTTATAATAAATTAAACTACTTCTAAATTCCCGGAAACCTGAGAAATTAAGTTTCTTGGCTAATTTCACTACCATTGCCTCAGAAACATTATTCCCCTGAGCAATCTCTTTTAACGACGTTTGCTCGGACAAATCCGTTTTCGAAGTAATTGAATCGACAACTTTCCTTTCCAATGGCGTCAGGTGTGGCAATCGCATGCGAATTTGAGCACCTATTGCTCGCGGATCTTGCTTCATTACTTGCCTCTTGTCGCTCTGTCAATCAACATCGCTATAATAATTATAAGGCCAGTAGCAAGCAATTGATAAAACGCCTGAATATTCAGAAGCGTCAAACCGTTACGCAGCGCCCCCAGAATAATGGCGCCGATCAGGGTACCGATAATGCTCCCCTTGCCCCCCATCAGCGAAGCGCCCCCGATGGCGGCCGCCGCGATAGCGTCCAGTTCCCATAAATTCCCCATCGTCGGTTCGGCGGCGCCGAGGCGGCCAATCAGGATCAGCGAAGCCAAAGAAGCCAACACGCCGGAAATAACAAACACCGTCACCTTGGTTCTTTTTACCGGCACCCCGGCCACGCGGGCGGCTTCTTCATTGCCACCGACGGCAAGAATATATTCACCCAGCGGGGTTTTATTCATCAAGACCCACAAAATGACGGCAATGGTGATAACAATCACAATCGGCGCCGGCACCCCAAACACCGTACTGTTGATCAGGGTACGGAACTCCACCGGAATGCCAAAAATCGGGTTGCCGTTCGTGAAGATCAGCGCCAGCGCGCGGAACAGGGACAAGCCGCCAAGGGTCACGATAAACGGCTGCAGCCCGGCGTAAGCCACCAACGTACCGCTGAACACCCCGCACATCGCCCCAATACCCAGGGTCGCCATCACCGCCAGCGGCACCGGCACGCCGGCCACCATCAGCGTGGCGCCGAGCACCGCCGACAGCGCCGCCGTCGGCCCCACGGAAAGGTCGATGCCGCCGGAAATGATCACCAGCGTCATCCCCAGCGCAATAATGCCGTTAATAGACGATTGCTGCAAAATATTCAGCAAATTAGGCACGGTCCAAAACATCGGTGAAAGAAAAGAGAAGGTGACGACAATAATGAGCAAACCAATAAGCGTACCGGCATCACGCAAATTAAACTTAAACAGCGATGCTGGGTTTGCTTTTGGCTGAGTATTACCTTGTGCCATCATAATGATTACCTTAGTGATAAATGCAGGTTACAGTTACAGTGGTTATGTTTTAAGTCAGATCGTTAATCGCATAGCGTGCAATATTTTCTTCCGTAATCGCATCGCCTTTCAGTTCTTTGGTCACCTTCCCTTCACGCATGACCAATACGCGATCCGAGATGCGTATAATTTCTGGCATCTCTGAAGAAACGACCACAATCGCCTTTCCCTGCCGGGCCAGTTTTTCTATCAGATTATAAATTTCCGACTTGGCTCCGATATCAATCCCCCGGGTTGGCTCATCAAATAAAAACACTTTATTATCCGCGGCAACCCAGCGGCCGATTATCACCTTTTGCTGATTACCGCCGCTTAGAGTGCCGATAGGTTTATCAATATTTAACGGCCGCAGTTTCAGATCGCTCATCACTTCCAGCGCAATCTGGTTTAAGCGCGCGTTTTTCAGCAGCCCATAGCGGGTGAATTTCCCCATGGAAGGCAGCGCCATATTCATTTTCACCGCCCGTTCCTTAATGATGCCCTCTTTTTTCCGATCTTCCGGCACCAGGCCAATCCCGGCACGAATCGCGCTGCTGACGTTGAGGTTTTTCACCGGCGCGCCATCGATCAGCACGCGGCCGCTGGTTTTGGCGTCAATCCCGGCGATCAGTTTTAGCAACTCGGTGCGCCCGGAGCCCACCAGCCCGGCGATGCCCAGCACTTCCCCGGCCTGCACGCTGAAACTGGCCGGCAGCACGGCGCTATCGCGCCCCAGTTCTTCGATCCGCAGCACTTCCTGATCCGTGACGAACGACTGGTGCTGCACTTTCTCAATCTTGCGCCCCACCATTTTGGTAACGATGCTCTCTTCCGTTTCGTCGCAGATATTCACCACGCCGACCTGTCTGCCGTCGCGTAAAATCGTGGCGCGATCGCACACCTTAAAAATCTCGTTCATCTTGTGCGAGACATAAATCAGCGAGACGTTCATGGATTTCAGATCGGAAATCAGCTCCGCCAGCCGGTCAAATTCGGTCGGCGTCAGGCTCGACGTCGGTTCGTCCATGGCGATGATTTTGGCCTCATCCAACAGCGCACGCGCGATCTCAACAATCTGCTGCTGGGAAACCTTCAGGTTTTTAATCGGCTCGTCGGGATTAATGCTCGGATCCAGCCGCCGCAGGATCGATATCGCCCGCGCGTACTGGGCCTTTCTGTCGACGAACCACCCTTTATATTTGGTCAACGGCCGCCCAAGAAACATATTCTGCGCAACGGAGAGTTCGGGAACGTGCTGCAATTCCTGGTGGATCATCGCAATCCCGGCGCGGCGCGCGGAAAGCGGGTTTTTCATCTGAATCGCCTGGCCCTCCACGCTGATTTCACCGGAGTCCGCCGCCCGCACGCCCGAGAGAATATTCAGTAGCGTCGACTTGCCCGCGCCGTTTTCGCCAATCAACGCATGCACTTCGCCGCGCCGGACTGAAAAATCAACGTCCTGCACTGCCGCCACGCTGCCGTAGGTTTTATTGATGCTGCGCATCGTTAAACAGAACTGTTCCATACCCCCTCCGTTGCCTTGCTTAGTGCTGCTCAAGCAACTGGCGCAGCTTGGCGTTGTCTTTGGTCGAGAAAGCATCCGCGTTTTCTTTGGTGATCAACGCCTGCGGGGTGGAAACCACGCGCGAGAGTTTCTGGCCGTCGATCAGGCGCAGCATCACTTCCATCGCCACTTCGCCGGTCAGCACCGGGAAGCTATCTACCGTGCCGGTCAGCTCACCGCGCTTGATCGAGGCATAGGCATCAGAGATACCGTCGGTGCCAAACACTGCCACCTGGCTGGCTTTGCCCAGCGAGCGCACGGCTTCCACAACCCCCAGCGCCATCCCGTCATTGTTGGCATAAAAGCCAATCAAATCCGGGTGCTGCTGCAAAATGGTAGAGGCGGCGTTGTAGGCATTTTCACGGCTCCAGTTGGCCGGAATGCTGGCCACCACGGTGAACTTGCCGTTGGCTTCGATCGTTTCCCGGAACCCTTTGGTGCGCTGCGCTGCGGCGTAAACGCCCGGTTGGCCTTCGATAACCGCCACCTTGCCGCCTTGCGGATGGTGTTTGATAAACCAGTCGGCAACCCTGACGCCGTTATCCTTCTGAACGTTGCCCACGTAATACTGCACGTTCGGCATCACGGCATCGTTCACATTCACCACCGGAATGCCTTTGCTTTTGGCAACTTCATAGGCCGGCTGCAAATTCGCGTCAGTCTGCGGGGAAACCAGCAGGCCATTAAACCCTTGGGAAATTAACGTTTCGGCAATGGAGAGCTGGCCCAGTTGATCGTCTTCATTGGCCGCGGCCTGGTAGGCCAGCGTGAAGCCGTACTTTTTCGCCACGTTTTGATAGCCTTCACCAAGCGAACGCCAATATTCATTGGTCAGCGTTTTGGAGACGCCACCGATCTTCAACTTGCTGTCAACGGCGGGCAATGGGCCATACTTGGTGGCCAATTGCGTCCAGTCGGTGCGATCCGGCTCGGTGTCGGATTGCAGCGGCGGCAGGTCCGCCGCGTAAACGCTGGTGCAAAACAGGGTAGAAGCGAGTACAGAGAGTAATTGTTTTTTCATCATCTATCTTTCCTGTTGTTATTGATGGAAATACCGCAGTGGGCTGCGGCGGTGTAGGGATTATCTGGCCAGCATCAGGTCGTTGACGATCTGCTGTGAAGCCACCGCATCCTGCCGGCCAATGGCCGCCAACAGTTCGGCGTTGCCTTCCAGTTTTTCGCACAGCGCCAACAGGCGGGTCACCGTGGCGATATTGGTTTCTGCTTCACGCACCGGATCAAGGCCGCTGGCATCCGGGAAGGTATCGAAGTAGTAAGCGCCCTGATAACCGTCGCGCTTCATCTGCCAAAGGAATTCCAGCGTGGCGCGCGGGTTGACGGAAGCGACCATCAGGCCATCATCGCGCTTGCCCCAACCGTCGTTCAGATCCAGGCCGAGCAGGCGTGAGCGGCGCGCCACCATGGCGGCGGCAAAGGCCGGGACTTCATTGGCAAACAGCACATGGGCAAAATCAAGGGTGATGCCCAGGTTGCGGCAGCCGGCCTCTTCCACCGCCAGCAGGCAGGTGGTGGCGTTAGGGAAAATGCTGAAGGCGCGGGGTTCGTTGGGCTTATATTCGATGCTGATGTCGATATCCGGCGCATACTCCGCCACTTCGCGCACCGCGCTGACGGCATCTTCCCAGATTTTTTTGTAGTCTGCCTGGAAGCAGTAATCAAAACCGTCCTGCCCCATCCACAGCGTCATGAGACCCGAGCCGAATTCGCGGCCGGCGTCAATGCCGCGCTTGGTCAGTTCGATCGCCTGACGGCGGATTTTTGCATCCGGGTTGGTAAACGCGCCGATTTTAAACTCCGGCGCGTCCCAGCGCATTTGCATACCGTTGACCGCCAGCCCCACGTCTTCAATCTTCTGACGCAAGGTCTTCAGATCGTCGGTGATGTGCTGGGGATAGTTCAGATCCAGGTGGGTCAAGCCTTTCACCGTTCCGGCACGTTCAATCATTTGCAATACCGACGGCTTGCCCTTCAATCCCGGCCAGTAGCGAAAGGCCCCTGACGCAAAGGAGTTCAGACGTGTGGCAAATTTAATTTCCGACATGGGGTGTCCTTCATGTGTTGACTCGTAATGTACTTTACTTATTCACAAATATTAGTGAACTAGTGCATTACTATCATTGCGCGCTGGCGGCTGCAAGATCGCTGGATGTTTAAATAATCAATTTGCGAAGTGATTCACGAATTTGCCCATAGAGGCCGGCAAAGGCGGTGAGTTTGCACAATGCGCGGCCTTTCGCCGAAAGCGCTATCGCAGAGCACGGGCCAACGGCGCGCATGCTATTGCACCGCGTCTTTTGCTATAGTCTTTTTTACCTTGAACTCTTTAGCGGACAACAATATGCGCATTCTCGTGGTGGGCGCCGGGGCAACCGGCGGGTATTTTGGCGCCAGGCTGGCACAGGCCGGCAGAGACGTAACCTTCCTGGTGCGGGAAAAACGGGCGGCGGCGCTGCAGGCGAGCGGCCTGAACGTCATCACCCCGCAAGGCAACTTTTCACTAAGCCCGAACATCGCCCGGGCGAAAGATCTCAACGCGCCTTTTGATCTGATCCTGCTGACGGTGAAAAGCTTTGGCCTCGCCGCCGCATTGGACGACATCGCACCGGCGGTGGGCGCCAATACCACCATCATGCCGGTGCTGAACGGCATGGGCCACCTGGCCGTGCTTAAGCAACGTTTTGGCGCCGAAGCGGTTATCGGCGGGTATTGCAAAATCAACGCCACAGTGGATGCCGACGGCAATATCGTGCAGATGACCCCGCTGCATGATATCGCCTATGGTGAACTATCCGGGGAGCACAGCGAACGCATTCGCCAGATCGACGCACAGTTCCAGGGGATTGGCGTTAATGCCCGCCTTGCTGACGACATCACCCGCGAAATGTGGGAAAAGTGGCTGTTCTTGTCCAGCCTGGGCGCCATCACTTGCCTGATGCGCGGTAATATCGGCCAGGTGGCGGCGGCCAGCGGCGGCAAAGCCTTTGCCACCGCCCTGATCCACGAAATTGCCGCGACCATCAAAGCGGGCGGATACCGTGAGCGCGAAGGGATGGTGGCCAGCACCATCAATGCGCTGACCGACACCGATTCGCCGCAAACCTCATCGATGTACCGCGACATGGTGCAAGGGTTTGCGGTGGAAGCCGACCACATTATTGGCGATCTGGTGCGCATTGCCGCCGCCCATGCGGTGAATGCCCCATTGCTGAATGCCGTTTACACCCACCTGTCGGTGTATCAGCAGGCAAGATAATCCCCCCGCCAGTGCCGTGGGGCCTGATAAGCCCCATGCCTGGCTGCCCATACCTCCCCTTTTCGTCTTCCGTCTTCCGTCTTCCGTCTTCCGTCTTCCGTCAGACTTACATTTCATGTTTTTAAAACAGTGTTTCATTAAAAATAAAATACGATTTTTAATTTATTGAGAGGTTGGCCACCCTATTCTTTTCACCGCTGCCATTAAATACGCCCCTATGGCAAAAACACAAAGGCTAGCGATTGCACATCCCCCTACCTTACAGATGCACCCCCACTGATCGTACCTATGGCGGGAACACGACGTCTCTTATGGCTATGGGAATAACAGTCATGAAAAAAAGAAAAATCGGACTTATTAACTATTTGGCCTACGGCTCGGGCGATTTCCTGGGCGCGGGCACCACAGCATTAACCGCCGCCTGGCTACTCTACTTCTACACCACGTTTTGCGGCCTTAGCCCCATTGAAGCCACGTTTATCTTCGCCATGGCCAGGGTGCTCGACGCGGTGGTCAGCCCGCTGATGGGCTACCTGACCGACAACTTTGGCGGCACCTGGCTGGGCAAACGCTTCGGCCGCCGCAAGTTTTTCATCCTGCTCGGCATCCCGCTGGTGTTCAGCTACAGCCTGATGTGGGTGGGCCATATGGACTATTGGTACTACCTGTTTACCTACCTGTTCTTCGACGTGATCTACACCATGATCCTGGTGCCCTATGAAACCCTGGTGCCGGAGATGACCGATGATTTCAAGCAAAAGACCAAATTCTCCGGTGCGCGTATTTCCCTGGCGCAGCTTTCCGCCATCCTGGCGGCGTTTCTGCCGGGGATCCTGCTGAGCTATTTCGGCAAGGACAACGCGGTTTCCTTCTTCTATTCCAGCATGGTGTTTTCCATCATTTGCGCCTGCGTGCTGACGCTGGTGTATTGCTTTACCTGGGAGCGCGCGCCGGAGCAAAAATCAGCCGCCGCCCTGCAGGCCGAGCAACAAAAGCTTACCCTGCGCCAAAGCCTGAAGCGCCTGAACGTTGAGCTGACCTCCACGCTGCGCATCCGCATCTTCCGCCAGCACCTGGGCATGTATCTGGGCGGCTACATCGCGCAGGATGTCTTCAACGCGGTCTTCACTTACTACGTGGTGTTTGTGCTGATGCAGACGCCGTCGATGGCCTCCAACCTGATGGGGGTGATGGCGATCATGCAGTTCATCGCGGTGATCGGTATGATCCCACTGTGCATCCGCTTTGGCCCGGCGCCGTCTTACCGCGTCGTCACCGCCCTGTTCGGCCTGAGCGCCATTTCTTACGCCATTCTGTACTACGCCAACCTTAGCGATATCTTCTCGTTGCTGCTGCTGATCTCCGCCCTGGCAGGGCTGGGGCGCGGCGGGATCAACTATGTTCCCTGGAACATCTATACCTACATTGCCGACGTGGACGAGGCTATCACCGGCCAGCGGCGCGAAGGCATTTTCGCCGGCATCATGACGCTGACGCGCAAGGCCTCGCAGGCCGGCGCCGTGATGCTGGTCGGCATTATCCTGCAACTGTCGGGGTTTGTTTCCGGCCAAAGCGCCCAAACCCCCGCCGTCAGCCACACCATCCTGCTGGTGCTGTGCTTCGGCACGTTAGCGGTGCTGACCCTCGGCTTTATCATTTCGCTGCGTTTCAAACTGAACCTCGCCACGCACAGCGTATTGCGTGAAGAAGTCGCCAAAATGCGCGCTGCCGGCCAGGTGGTGCCAAACCACATTACGCCGCAGGCGCGCACCACCGTCGAAATGCTGGCGGGCATGCCGTATGAGGCCCTGTGGGGCAACAACAATATTGGCTATCTCAACCGCCATAAGCCGGCGATCGCCGTGAGCGTGAAGCCCGCCGACGGCGATGACGCCAAGCACGCATCCCCTTATCAACCCTGATTAATCTTTACTGAGAGCCGCATTATGCTGATATACCCCGTAAAACATAGCCCACTGTTGCGCCAGCCAGAACGCTTCATCAGCCGCGAAGCGCTGCACCAGTTGATTCAACGCCTGGTGGACAACCTCATCCACATTACGGACGACAGCGGTGAATTCTTGTTACGGCTTGACGACGGGCGCGTGATTGATACCAAAGGCTGGGCCGGCTGGGAGTGGACGCACGGCGTGGGCCTGTACGGCATTCACCGGTATTTTCGCCTGACCGGCGATAGCGCGCTGAGCGCCATCATCGACGACTGGTTCGCACAACGCTTTGCCGAAGGTACGCCGACCAAAAATGTGAACACCGTCAGCCCCTTCCTCACGCTGGCCTATCGCTACGAAGAGACCGGCAACCCGCAATGGCTGCCCTATCTGGAACGCTGGGCCGAATGGGTGATGCACGACATGCCGCGCACGCCGCGCGGCGGCATGCAGCACGTCACACTGGCCGAAGAGAACCATCAACAGCTGTGGGACGACACGCTGATGATGAGCGTGCTGCCGCTGGCCAAAATCGGCAAATTGCTGGATCGCCCAGCCTATATTGAAGAGGCCAAATACCAGTTTTTCGTCCACACCCAGTACCTGATGGAGCGTGAAAGCGGCCTGTGGTTCCACGGCTGGACTTTCGACGGCAACCATAATTTCGCCCGCGCCCGCTGGGCGCGCGGCAACAGTTGGTTGACCATCGTGATCCCGGAATTTCTCGAGCTGCTGGATTTGCCCGAGCAGGACGCTACGCGGCGTTTTTTATTGCAGGTGCTCGAAAGCCAGGTGGCCGCGCTGGCGCAATGCCAGGATAGCAGTGGGCTGTGGCACACCCTGCTGGACGATCCCAGCTCTTATCTGGAGGCCTCGGCCACCGCCGGTTTCGCCTTCGGCATACTGAAAGCGGTACGCAAGCGTTATATCGCCCCGCATTACCAGGCCGTGGCGGAAAACGCGTTGCGCGGGCTGGTCGAGCGGATTAACGCCGACGGCGAACTGACCCAGGTGTCCTTCGGCACCGGCATGGGCAAACAACTTGACGACTACCGGCAGATTCCGCTGACCGCCATGCCGTATGGCCAGGCGATGGCGATCCTGTGCCTGGTGGAATATCTGCATGTCTATCTGTAAACACGCTGGGCTTGTCTGCCCCGGCACAAGCCCGCGCCGCCTGTCGAGGGGCGTACTTCCATATTAACCGGGTGAATATATACGAAATGATCCAAGCCGCGTCGAGGCGGCCTGAAGCATGAAATGTATATGCCCATAGCACCAAGGAGAACAGAATGAGTCTGGAGAGTTTCTCGTTGCACGGCAAAGTCGCCATCGTCACCGGCTGCGACACCGGGCTAGGCCAGGGCATGGCGCTCGGCCTGGCTCAGGCCGGTTGCGATATCGTCGGCATCAATCGGGTACCGCCGCAAGACACCGTCGCCGGCGTCACCGCACTCGGGCGGCGCTTTTTAAGCCTGGAGGCCGATCTCAGCCAACAAGAGGCGTTGCCGGCGTTGATGGCGCAGGCGGTGGCGGAATTTGGCCATATTGATATTTTGGTCAATAACGCCGGCATTATTCGCCGCCAGGACGCACTGGCGTTTAGCGAGCAGGATTGGGATGACGTGATCAACCTGAACGCCAAAACCGTATTTTTCCTTTCACAGCTGGCCGCGCGCCAGTTTATTGCCCAGGGCCAGGGCGGCAAGATCATCAACATCGCCTCAATGCTCTCTTTTCAGGGCGGTATTCGGGTGCCTTCCTATACCGCATCCAAAAGCGCCGTGCTGGGGTTAACCCGCCTGATGGCCAATGAATGGGCGCAGCACGGCATCAACGTTAATGCGATTGCCCCTGGTTATATGGCCACCGATAACACCCGGCAACTGCGTGACGATACTGAACGCAGCCAGGAAATCCTGCAACGTATCCCAGCCGGGCGCTGGGGTGAGCCTGCCGATCTGGCCGGCCCGGTGGTTTTCCTCGCTTCATCGGCGGCGGACTATATCAACGGCCACACCCTGGCCGTCGACGGCGGTTGGCTGGCGCGCTGATGGCGACGCCGGCACATTTTTGAGGAGATAACGATGAACATTGCATTAATGATGGAAAACAGCCAGGCAGGCAAAAACGCACTGGTGCTGGAACAGCTGCAGGCCGTCGCCGATACCAACCACGATCGGGTCTTTAACGTCGGCATGAGCGACGAGCAAGACCACCCTCTGACCTATATCCACCTGGGCATCATGGCCAGCCTATTGCTGAATGCGCAGGCGGTGGATTTTGTGGTGACCGGCTGCGGCACCGGGCAAGGGGCGCTGCTGGCGCTGAATCTTCACCCGGGGGTGATCTGCGGTTACTGCATCGATCCCGCCGATGCCTTCCTGTTCGCCCAGATCAACAACGGCAATGCCATCTCGCTGCCGTTTGCCAAGGGCTTCGGCTGGGGCGCAGAACTGAACCTGCGCTATGTTTTCGAGAAGCTGTTTAGCGGGCGCCAGGGAGAAGGCTACCCGGTGGAGCGCAAAGCGCCGCAGGTACGCAACGCGGCCATCCTGGGCCAAGTGAAAAGTGCCCTGCTGAAAGACGACTACCTTGACGGCCTGCGAGCCATCGATCCGGCCTTGGTGCGCACCGCCATCGGCGGCGCGCGTTTCCAGCAGTGCCTGTTCGAACAGGGCAAAAAGCCAGAGGTTCTGGCCTTCGTTGAACAGTTGCTCAAATAACGGCCCCACGCCGCGGTGGCCGGCACAACGGCCACCGCGCATCACGCTCCCCAGGGTTATTTCACCAGCACCTTGTGGTTGGAGTTGCCCCAGATGGTATAAAGATCCGCCAGCAAGGCGCCGTTAATATCTTCAAGTTCGGCCTGGCTGATCTCCTCATTGCCCTGCTTGCCGAACAACACCACTTCATCTTCCATTTTCACATTGGGGATATCGGTGACGTCCACCATCAGGGTATTCATCGAAACCTTGCCCACCACGGGCGCGCGTTTGCCGTCGATCAGCACAAACGCCTTATTGGTAAATACCCGGCGATAGCCGTCTGAATAGCCCACCGGAATATTGGCCAGGAGCGAATCACGTTTCAGCGTATAGGTTTTATCGTAGCCGACCGTATTCCCAGCCGGATACGCGTTAACACTGGCCACTGCCGATTTGAACTGCATAACGCGCTGGTACTCCGTGTGGCTGGGAACGGTATCGCCGTACAACGCGCCGCCAACCCTGACCATATCAAGCTGGGATTCAGGCACTTCCAGGGTGGCGAAGGAATTGGCCGCATGCAGAATCAACTTGCTGCGATCCAGCCCCGCGGCCTGAATCAACCATGCCGACTGCTGGTTGAATTTTGCCAGGTTTTGCCGCACATCCTCTTTTTCCTCCACCGGGAAGTGCGTCATGATGCCAACCAGGTGCAGTTTAGCCAGCCGGGTAATGCCGATGGCATCCTGTTTGCCTTGTTCAGTGGAAACGTCCAGGCCGTTGCGGCTCATACCCGCCGCGTTTAGCCCGAGATGTATGGCAATAGTCCGATGATGGCGGGCGGCGATGGCGGCGACCTGCTGCGCATGCGCCAAGTTGCCCACCAGCTCTTCAATATGAAAAGGCAGGCCCGCTTCAACCTCGCCAAGGGTCGCCGTGCGCAGCCGCATCAGTTGGCCCTTATAGCCGCTGGCGCGCACCGCTTGCGCCTCTTCGTTGCTGGTGATGCCAATGCAGTTCACACCGCTTTTTATCACCTGCGGCATCAGCAAACGGATGCCATGACCATAGGCGTCGGCCTTCATCACCGCGCAAAGCCGACTTTTCGCATTCAGATAACGCTGCATGGTTTCAATATTATGCTGAAATGCCGGCTGAGAGATTTCCACCCAGGAATGATATTGCGTCAGTGATTTTGCCAACGGAGGAATAACCACTCCGGTATTCGTTTCCTTTGCCAACAGGGCACTGCTATTTAACGCCAAAGAGATTGCAAGTACGGAAAATGCTACTTTAAACTTCATATTTTAACCTTATATTCACTCATTTTTTATTTAAAAAACCACCCATCACACAACGGTTGTGTAGCATCAACCGTGCCAATCGCGGCCATGATGAGCACCAGAAGGTTTTCCTGATAAAAACAAGGTGATAGAGTGAATAACAATTCACTTTGCATGGCTTTATATTAACAAAACCAGCAAAAACCCCTCCATTAATAAATAGGGACAAAAAATAGCCAATCGGTTGAGAGCATAATTTTTCCGCATACAGACAACGGCAGAAGAAAATATTTTTTGAATAACCAAGGTTTATATGCACTAAAATAGAACAGCGCAGGGATCAACACGGTGCAATAGAGGCCGATATATTGGCGGCATCAAATATACCCTTGATACTTAAATTGCAGGTGTGTTGGTTTTTCTCGCTCACCCCGCCGGTGATTGCAGCCGGTTCTTTGCCATCACAATCTGCGCCATCACCGCCAGGGCGATCTCCGCCGGGGTTTTACTGCCGATCGGCAAACCAATCGGCGCCTGGATACGCGCCAGCTCGGCCGCGCTCAACCCACCAACGGTTGCCAGCCGTTCACGCCGCCGCTGGCTGTTGCGTGCGGAGCCCATCGCGCCAATGTAAAACGCCCGGGTATTAACCGCCTCGGCCAGCGTCAGATCGTCAATGCGCGGATCGTGCGTTAACGCCACGATGGCGCAGCGCGCGTGGGCGCTTTCCAGCTCCAGATAGCGCGCCGGGAAACGCGGTGAAAAGCGCAGCGCCGCTTCAGGGGCCGGGAAATCCTGGCGAAACTGCCGCTGTTGTTCTTCACGGTGCTCACACAGCAACACCTCAAAACCCAGCATCTGCGCCAACAGGATGCAGTCATGAGCAACCGCGGAATAGCCGGCGACGATCAGCCGCGGCGCGGCGCCCATCGGGATAACCACCTGTTCGCCCTGCCAATGGATCTGCTGGCCTGCCGCCCCGCCGGCATCCCACTGCCAACCGGCGCGCTGGGGAAGCGTGATGCGCCGCACCAGCGCCTGCCGCCCCTCCAGCGCCGCCAGCATCGCCGCCAGCTGTGGCCGATCGGCGGCCGTCATCCGTTCCACCAGCACATCAATACTGCCGCCGCACGGCAAAGCCACGGCCGCCGACAACCCGCCCGCGCCGTAGCGAATAATCTGGCTGTCGGCGGCAAACGCCCCACGGCTCAAACGGGTGATGAAATCATCTTCAATACAGCCACCGGATAAAGAGCCGCTGAACGCCCCGGAGCGGGTGGCCGCCAGCAGGGAGCCCGGCACCCGCGGCGCCGAGCCATAGGTATGTAAGACCGTGCACAGCCAAACAGGTTGGCCGCTTTCCAGCCAGCGCTGCGCCTGGCGGACGACGCGGATATCCAGTGATTCCATCAGTTGCCCTCGCTAATGGCCTGCCAGTCGCCCGGCAGATCGACATCCTGTACACAGCCGGCGTCATCCACCGGCAGTAAATGGCAGCCCACGTGGCGCATCAGTTGGCGTGCCCCCCATTCCCCACCGAGCGCCAACAGCGCCTCGCGCTGGTCGGCCCGCCAGCCCACGGGATGCCCCGGTAGCCCCTGATACACCGGCCGCATACAGGCATATTGGCCCAGCGCGGCCAAGACCCGCCGGCAGGTTTCAATGCGCACGGCGGGCATGTCCGCCAGCAGTATCAGCCAGCCTTCGGCATCCGGCGTTGCCGCCACGCCGGCCGCCAGCGATTGCGCCAGCCCGGCACTGGCCAGTTGCGTCACGCCACAACCGTGAATCTTCGCTCGCGCCGCCAGCGGTGAACCCGGCCGGGTGACGGCCTGCACCGGCAACCCCAGCGCCAACGCCCGGCGTAAACTGACGTCAAACAACGGTTGCCCATCCGGCCCTGCGGCCAACAGCTTGTGGCAGCCCGCCGCTGCCCGGTAGCGCCGGCTTTCACCGGCCGCCAGCAACAGTACCGTAACCATTTAGTGGCTCCCCGGGTGAGCGCGCACCTCGGCAACCGCCGATTGCAAATCTGCCCATGCCGGCTTATCCGGCGCGTAGCGGTGGCGGACCCAGGCGGCCAAATCCGCCACCTGCCGATCCGAAAAGCTGCCGCCAAACGCTGGCATATAACCCAGATCGCCCGTCGCCGGTTCGGAAATGCCATACAGGATCACGCGGATCAGGTTATCCGGCGCCGTACTGTGCACACTGGTATTGTTGGCCATGCCCGGGCTGACGCCATACAGCACCGGCCCGCCACTGTCGGCGCTGTGGCAGGCCTGGCAAGCGCCGTTGAACAGTTGCTCGCCGCTACGCAGCGCGCGCAGGCCGTCAGGCACCGGCGGCGGATTGGCGGCCAGCGGCGCTGTCTGGGGCGCAGGCGTTGGTGCCGCTGCGCCTCCCTGCGCCGCCAGGTAGTGGGCGATCGCCCGCACGTCGCTTTCCGGCAGCGTAGCCAATTCGCTGACCACCGGCCCCATCGGCCCGGCTGCCACCCCGTGTTCGCTGGCATAGCCGGTGCGCAAATACTGATACAGTTGCGCTTCCGTCCAGGGTTTGGGCGCCACCGACAGCCCGTTCAGCGCCGGCGCATCCCAGCCGTCGACGTTGCCGCCGGCCAGAAAATCGGCGCCGCCCTTTTCCGCCCCCAGCGCGTTGCGCGGCGAATGGCAGGCGCCGCAGTGCCCAAGCCCATTGACCAGATACGCGCCGCGGTTCCACTGCGCGCTTTGCTGCGGGTCGTTGCGGTATTCGCCACGGCCAAGAAACAACGCATTCCAACCGGCCATCAGCGGGCGCAGGTTAAACGGGAAGCGCATGTCATTTTCCGGCGCCGCTTGGCGCACCGCCGGCCGGGACATCAGCCAGGCATAAAGCGCCTGCATATCGGCATCGCTCATCAGGCGAAAAGAGGTATAGGGAAAAGCCGGGTAAAGATGGCGCCCATCGCGGCTGATGCCCTGGCGCATGGCGCGATCGAAGGCGGTGAACGACCAGGCGCCGATGCCGGTTTCCACATCCGGGGTAATATTGGTGCTGTACAGCGCGCCGAACGGCGTGTCCATTTTCAGGCCGCCGGCATTGGTGGCGCCGTGTTCGCTGGTGTGGCATACCGCGCAGTCGCCCGCCGCCGCCAACTGCCGCCCACGTTCCAGCGTCGCCGCCGACCAGGTATCCGCCGCCGGCGTGGCGATCGGCGCAATCGCGCTGCGCCACGGCAACACGGTGGTGACCAGCCCCACGGCCGCCCCGACGATGCCCGCCACGCCGCCCAGCAGCCAGCGGCTAAAGCGGGGCTTTTTTGCCGCCGGCCCTGCCAGCCGGCCGCTGTCTTCACTGTCTGGGCCGTTGAGCGCCACCCGTAGCTTATCCGAGGTGATCGGCAGTTCGCGAAAGCGGATGCCGGTGGCATCAAACACCGCGTTGGCAATCGCCGCCGCGCTGGGCACCGAAGCCGATTCGCCGGCGCCCAGCGGCGGCTCCTCCGGCCGCGGCATCATCATTACATCCACCGCCGGCACTTCCGGGAAGGTCAGGATCGGGTAACCGCCCCACTCTTTGCTGGCGATGGTCGATTGTTCAAAGGTGACGTTTTCCTTCAGCACCCGGCTGGTGGATTGGAGCACGTTGCCGTGGATCTGGTGGCGCACGCCGTCCGGGTTGACCATCATGCCGGCGTCGTGGCCCACCACGATGCGCGTTACGGCGATTTCGCCGCTCTGTTTATCAATGGCGACATCCGCCACCCAGGCCGCCCAGGCGGCGCCAAAGCCAGGGAACTTGCTGTGAATGTAACGGGCATAGGCAAAGCCGCGCCCTCGCAGCACGCCGTTGGCATCCGGCTGCGGCGCGGCATCGGCGCGCGGCGTCCATTCAGCGCGGGCGGCGGTGCTGCGAATTAATTCAGCGGCCCGTTCATCCTTTATATAGCGCAGGCGGTACTCCACCGGATCGACGCCGGCCGCCGCCGCCAACTCATCCATGTACGACTCATGGGCAAAGGTGTTCGGCATCGCCGATACGCCGCGCATCCAGGAGGCGCGCACCAGCGGCGCCATGTCATTGATGGTGATGCGCATCGCCGGGTAGTCATAGGGCGGGATGCTGGTGCGATCCCCCATTTCATAGGCCTGGGCAATCGGCTCCACCCGGCCGGTCAGCAGCAACGCCAGCGTGGGCGCGCCGTTGGAAGGGTACGAGGTGGCGAAGTCGTACACCGCCGGGTTGCCGGCGGCGTCCAGCCCGCCGTCCACCTCCATCAGTTGTGCGCTGCCCTTCGGCTCCCACAGGTGCTCCTGCTCGCGGGTCAACTGCACGCGCACCGGCCGCCCCACCGCCCGCGAGAGCAGCGCCGCATCGGCGCAGACGTCATCCGCGCAGTTGCGGCCGTAACACCCGGCGGCCTCCATTCGGCAGATCTCAATCTGTGATTCAGGGTATTCCAGCAGCCAGGCCAGATCGGCCCGCAGCAGGTGCGGGTTCTGGGTGCCCGACCAGACCCGCAACGCTTCCGGCCGATAGTCCGCCAGCGCGCACGAAGGGCCGATCGAGCCGTGCATCTGGTACGGCCACAGATAGCTGCGGGTAAAGCGGCGTTCCAGCTTCGCCAGCGCCGCGTCAACATCGCCGGTATCGTGCACCACCCGCTGGCTGCTGGGGTTGTCGCGCAGCGCCTGGGCGATATCGCGCATGTCCGGCAGTTGCTTTTGCCACGGTTTCCATTCGACCTGCAGCGCACTCGCCGCCTTGGCCGCCTGCTCTTCGCGCTTGGCGACGATGCCGATAAAGTCACGGATCACCACCACGCTCACAATGCCCGGAATATGGGCGATTGACGATTCATCAACCCCGATCAGGCTATTGCCGACGAAATCCCCACTGTCATAGCCGGCATAGGGTGGGCGCACCACCCGGCCATGCAGCATATCCGGCAGGCGCATATCGTGTACGTAGGTGGTTTCGCCGGTGGCCTTGGCGGGAATATCCACCCGCTGTGAGGAGGTGCCGACCAGGCGATACGCCGCCGCCGGCTTGAGCGGCGCGCTGCCGCTGATAAACAGCTGCGTGCGGCGCCCGGCCACCAGCTCGCTATAGCGCAGGCGTTGGCCGTCGGGGGCGATAATTTCGCCGTCGTTCAGCACCAGTGCTTCCTGCGGTTGGCCAAAGCGCGCAGCCGCCTGTTGCAGCAGCCAACGCCGCGCCTCGGCGGCGGCATTGCGCAACGGCACGGCGGAAATTTGCAGCGTGGCGCTGGCGATCGTCGCCCCCTGATTGGGCGCGCGAGCGGTGTCGCCCAGCACCATCGTCACCTGTTCCATACGCAGATACAGCTCTTCGGCGACGATTTGCGTCAGCGCCGTGCGCACGCCGGTACCCAGATCGACATGGCCGTTAAAGGCATAAACCTCGCCGCTGTCGCACAGGGCGAGAAACAGCCCCAGCTCCGTAGGCTGTTGTTTCGGCGTGCTGCCTTTCGGCACTGGGCCGGAAGGCGGCTGGATATGATCGACAATCAGCAACACACCCTCGCGGGCCAGTAGCGCCGCCTGGGTAGGCGAAGGAGCGTTAGTCATGGCGGGGATCCTTACGGCAAAGTTCAGCGGCGCGCCGCACGGCGCGCAAAATTTCCAGGTGGGTGCCACAACGGCACAAGTTGCCAGAGAGCGCCCGGCGAATTTCGCTTTCCGTCGGGGCAGGGTTGCGGCGCAGCAGCGCTGCGGTGGTCATGATCATGCCGTTAAGGCAGTAGCCGCACTGGGCGGCCTGTTGTTCGATGAAAGCCTGTTGGATGGGATGTGGCGCAGCACGGCTGCCGAGCCCTTCAAGGGTCGTGATCTCACGCCCGACCAGGCCGGCGGCCGGGATCACACAGGCGCGTGCGGCAACGTGGTTAATCATCACGGTGCAGGCGCCGCATTCACCCAGCCCGCAGCCGTATTTCGGGCCGTTCAGGTGCAGATCGTTACGCAGCACCGCCAGCAGGCTGGTGTCTTTAAAGGTGGTAAAGCGCCGTTCCTGCCCGTTGACCCGCAGCGTAAATGACACTTCCGGCAATAGACGTACTGCGATTAACTCACTATCGGGGCGCCCTTTCATGATGCTCCGTTCTCCGCTTCGGCCACGGTGACAGCGGCCAGCAGAGCAGACGCCTTACTCTATCTGGACATCACCGTCATCCAACATTTTTCTTAACAGATACACCAGCGCAATGCGTTCGGCCGGATTGAGCCGGGCCATCGTCAGTTCGCTGATGCGCAGCGCGTGCGGCACCGTGGCTTCCACCAGCGCCGCGCCGGCCTCGGTCAGCGCGACGATCACTTTGCGCCGGTCGTAAGGATCCGGGTTGAGCGCTACCAGGCCGCGCGCCTTCAGCCGTTCGACAATGCCGCGGATGGTCGCCTGGTCCACCGCCGTGACGCGCACCAGATCGGTTTGCGCGCTCGGCCCCAGATCGCGGACGGCGCACAGGGTGATGAACTGCACCGCGGTCAGTTGGGCATCGCCCACGTTTTGCTGAAAAATCGCCTGGTGCCGCTGGTATACCTTGCGCAACAGGTGCCCCACCTGCTCGGTATACTGATATGCGCACGGCCCTGCGGCGTTGTCCGGTAAACTTGTCATCGTGTTTCCCTATCGGGTCAGAAAGCCTACCGGAATAGTACAAAGCCGCGATCCCGGCGGCAATGTACATCTGCGCGCCCTTAGCCGGCGCGCGAAGCCGCTGGCGCGATGACATCGCCGTCGGCCACCACCGTTTCACCATCCAGGCTGATATCACAATGGCGCAGCGCAATGTCCATATGGCACGGCGTTTTGCGCGTTCCTCCCACCTCGGTATTCGGGCCGGTGGAAAACAGGAAGTTGCCGTAAAACGCCCGCGCATCCATGCACATACCGTCGTTGCGATCGTGCAGCCCCATCGCCGTCCACTGCGCCCGCGGCTGCAACCCCCAGCCGATGTGCGAAATGCCGTACACTTCCGGATCGTTAAAATACTTCATGTAATCACGCAGGTATTCCGCCTCAAAGCCGCCGTGAATGGCGGTGACGAAGCCCTTATCAATCTCCAGCGTAATGCGCTCGCGGCAGTAAGTTTTAAACGGCAACAGGATATCGCCCACGTCCAGCACCAGCGTCCCTTCCGCCTGTTCTTCGTTCGGCCAGGTAAACAAAAAGCCGCTCGGCCAGTGATCCCAACGCCCTGGTTCATCGGCAAAGCCGTATTCGGTCACGGTGGGGTACTGCCCCAGCGGCGCGCGAAAATCGCTGCCGGCGCGGGATTTCACCTGCATCACCCGGGCTTTTTCCAGCACCGCCGCCGCCGCCATCACCCGCGCTTTGTCCTGTTCATTAGGCAACATTCGTGCCAAAACTTCCGGCGGTTCCACCGCCAGCAGAATGCGGGTGCCGGTTTTCAGGATTTGCTCCTGCTCCGGCGAATGCAGCAGCATCATGGTATCGACAATCAGATCCGCCGCTTCCAGCGCCCGCTGCGCCGCGGTATTGCCGGTCAGCGCGGTGTCGCCGCACCAGGCCGTCATGTCGTTGCCCATCGCCCGGGTATGGTTGAAGGCCGGCAATTCCACGGTATACACCTTGGCGCCAAGCCGCAGCGCGGCGTCGGTGGCCGCACGCACCGTGCGCGGATCGGAATAGTGGCTTTTCAGTATTGCTACGCTTTGCGTGGCATCAACCCGGGACAATCCCAGCACCTGCTCAAACATTTGCCCTAACTGGCTGTCGTTCACTGCCATGTCGTTCTCCTCGTAACGGTTTGGGTAACCACCGCCGCACACTGCTTAAATTAACAACAAATTAAAGTGAATACGCTTTAATTAACTTATAGGCCAACTCATTCACCAAATGCAACACGCGATAACCACGCATAAGAAAATCCTATTTTATCCTCACACAGCAATGGGTATAACGTTAATTTAACAAAAACAAGCGTGACAATAACCTGATGAATCCTTTTGTTAACATGATTATTTATAGTGTATACACTTTAAATATCTGCTTAATAAAACCCGAATCACAGGTGAACACGCTCACGATGAGGATGGGCTATGAGCAGTAATCAACGGATCGCAGTAATCGGCGCGGGGTTAGGCGGCGCGGCGGCGGCGGCGCTATTACAGAAAGCGGGATTTAAGGTGGATGTCTACGAGCAAAGCCCGGCGTTTTCACGGCTGGGCGCCGGCATCCATATGGGGCCAAACGTGCTGAAGATCTTTCGCCGCATGGGGATTGAAAAGGCGCTGGAGCAAATGGCATCCCACCCTGATTTCTGGTTCAGCCGCGAGGCGCAAAGCGGCGACTATCTGGCGCGCATCCCCCTGGGCGACTACGCCCGCCAGCACTACGGCGCCGCCTATGTCACCGTGCACCGCGGCGATCTGCAAGCCCTGCAGATGACTGCCCTCACCCCCGGCAGCGTGCATTTCGGCAAATGTTTACAGCAGGTGGACGATAACGGCAGCGATGTGCATCTGCGCTTTAGCGATGGCAGCGAGGCACGGGCAGATGTCGTCATCGGCGCCGATGGCATCAACTCGAAAATCCGCGAGCACCTGCTGGGCGTGGAAGCGCCGACCTACAGCGGCTGGGTAGCGCATCGCGCGATGATCAGCGCCAGCCAGTTGGCGAAGTATGATTTGCGCTTCGAAGACTGCGTGAAGTGGTGGTCGGAAGATCGTCACCTGATGGTTTACTACACCACCGCCCGCCGCGATGAATACTACTACGTCAGCGGCGTGCCGCACCCGGCCTGGGATTTCCAGGGCAGCTACGTCGACAGTAGTCAGCAAGAGATGTACGACGCGTTCGCCGGCTACCACCCGACGGTGCAGGCGCTGATCGCCTGCAGTGAACAGGTGACCAAATGGCCGTTGCTTAACCGCAAGCCGCTGCCGTTGTGGAGCCAGGGCCGGCTGGTACTGCTGGGCGACGCCTGCCACCCGATGAAGCCGCATATGGCGCAAGGCGCGGCGATGGCGATTGAAGATGGCGCGATGCTGGCGCGTTGCCTGGCGGAAACCGGCCTGGCGGATTTCACCACCGCCTTCCGGCTGTACGAAGCCAACCGCAAAGAGCGCGCTTCGCGCGTACAGGCGGTGTCGAACGCCAATACCTTCCTGCGCACTCAGGAAGATCCGGCCTGGGTGTATGGCTATGACCTGTACGCACAGCCGCTGAAAACGGAGAGCGCCGCATGAGCCAGTTTCTGTACGGCGGCAACGTAACCGCCAACGGCATCCGCCAGCACTATCTGCGCTACGGCGGCAAAGGCCCGGCGCTGCTGCTGATCCCCGGCATCACCAGCCCGGCGATTACCTGGGGCTTTGTGGCCGAACGCTTGGCCGAACGCTATGACACCTGGGTGCTGGACGTGCGCGGCCGCGGGCTGTCCGCCAGCGGCCCGGCGCTGGATTACGGCACCGATGCCTGCGCCGACGATATCAGCGCATTCGCCGCGGCAGTCGGGCTGGAGGAATACCACCTGATGGGGCATTCGATGGGCGCGCGCTTTATCCTGCGCGCCGCCGTGCGCCACCCGGCCGGGGTAAAAAGCCTGACGCTGATCGATCCGCCGGTCTCCGGGCCAGGGCGGCGGGCCTATCCGGGCAAACTGCCCTGGTACGTCGATTCCATCCGCCAATCGCTGCAGGGGATGGATGCCGACGCCATGCGCGAATACTGCCCCACCTGGACGGAAGAACAGCTGCGGCTGCGCGCCGAATGGCTGCACACCTGCTATGAACCGGCGATCGTCAAAGCCTATCACGATTTCCACGAGGTGGATTTCCATCGGGATTTGCCGGCGGTGACGCAGCCGGCCCTGCTGATGGTGGCGGGCAAAGGCGGCGTGATCCAGCCCGACGATCAGGCCGAGCTGTGCGCGCTGCTGCCGTCGCTGGCGGTGCGCCACGTGCCGGACGCCGGGCATATGATCCCCTGGGACGACTTTGACGGCTTTTTCGCCGCGTTAGGCGATTTTCCGCTGCAGGCGCAACACGGGGGGCAGGCCAAATGAGCGATCCACAGGCAAATTATCAGGGCGTGTGGGGCAACCGCATTGGTTTTGGCCAGCGCCCGGCACTGCTGATGATCGATTTTATGCAGGGCTACACCACGCCCGGCGCGCCGCTGTTTGCCCCTGGCGTGGTCAGCGCCGTGGAACACGCGGCCGTGCTGCTGGCCGCGGCGCGCAGTGCGGAAATACCGGTTATTCATACCAATATCCGCTATCATCCCCCTCATTTCGCCGACGGCGGCATGTGGGTACAAAAGGCGCCGGTGATGAAAAGCATGGTGGAAGGTAACCCGCAGGCCACCTTCTGCGAAAGCGTCACCCCTTTGCCGGAAGAGCTGGTGATCAGCAAACAATACGCCAGCGCCTTTTTCGGCACCGCTTTGGCTTCCCTCTTGCATACGCAGGGTATTGATACGCTGCTGCTGGCCGGCTGTTCCACCAGCGGCTGCATTCGCGCCAGCGCCGTTGATGCCGTGCAGCACGGCTTTCGCACCATTGTCGTGCGTGAATGCGTCGGCGATCGCCATCCGGCCCCGCATGAGGCCAACCTGTTCGATATCGACAGCAAGTATGGCGACGTGGTTAGCCGGCAGGAAGCCCTCAACTATTTGGCCACCCTGGCGCAGGCGTAACCGCCCCATTGGCCACCCGGCACATTGCGCCGGAAACTGATGTAAATCCTGGTGCGGGCTGTTATAACGCGCCTTATCCGCCCCCAGGCGGAACACATTCACCTGCAGATCGCTCCCTGTCAGCCGGGGGATCCAGACTGCCATTGCCGGAGATGTAAACATGGCTATTGCATACCCACGCCCTTCTCAGGAAGTGCACGCAACATCGCCGTTGCTGTACCGCAAAATCACCTGGAGACTGATCCCGTTTCTTTGCCTGTGTTACCTGGCCGCTTACCTTGACCGCATCAACGTGGGCCTGGCCAAGTTGCAAATGGCCGATCAGTTGGCGTTGAGCGAAGCGGCCTTCGGTTTGGGCGCCGGGCTGTTTTTCGTCGGTTATATTCTGTTCGAAGTGCCGAGCAACCTGGTGCTGCAGCGCGTCGGCGCCCGGCTGTGGATTGCCCGCATCATGATCAGTTGGGGGCTGCTTTCCACCGCCACCATGTTTGTCACTACGCCGATGCAGTTTTACGTTATCCGGTTCCTGCTCGGCGTTGCCGAAGCCGGCTTCCTGCCGGGCGTGCTGTTCTATCTGACCATGTGGTTCCCCAGTTGGCGCCGTGGCCGCATCATCGCGCTGTTTATGCTGGGGCTGCCGCTGTCGAGCGTGATCGGCGGGCCGCTGTCCGGCTGGATCATGGGGCATTTCGATATGCGCCACGGCCTGCACGGCTGGCAGTGGCTGTTCCTGCTTGAGGGCCTGCCAAGCGTGCTGCTGGGCATCATGACCTTCTGGATGCTGCCAGACCGTTACCAGCAGGTGAATTGGCTGAACGCCGAAGAAAAACAGCAGTTAGCCAGCGATCTGAAGCGCGATGAGGCCGAAACCGACCACACCAACCACCGCTTTCGCGACGGCTTTTTCAACCTCAAGGTGTGGATGCTCGGCGGGATTGATTTTTCGATACTGCTCAGCGCCTATGCCATGGGCTTCTGGATGCCTTCGTTTATCAAAACCGCCGGGGTGGCGGACATCACCCACATCGGGATGCTGACCGCCATCCCAAGCATCGCGGCATTGCTTGGCATGCTGCTGATCGGCGCCAGTTCCGATCGCCACCGCGAACGGCGCTGGCATATCATCGCACCGTTCTGGATTGGCGCCGCCGCCATGGCCGCCAGCACCTTTTTCACCCATAACGTCTTCGCCACCGTACTGCTGTTTTCCGTGGCGCAGGCGACGATTATCGGCGCGGTGCCGGTGTTCTTCAGCCTGCCGGCCACCTTCTTGCGCGGCGCGGCGGCGGCCACCGGCTTTGCCCTGGCCTGCTCGCTGGCCAACATTGCCGGGCTGGTGAGTAATTCGCTGATGGGGTTGGCTATCGATCTGACCGGCAGTGGCAGCGGCGCGCTGTGGGCCTTCGCCGCCTGCCTGCTGCTCAGTTCACTGCTGGTGGTGGCGCTGCCGGCGCGGGTGGTGAACCGCTAAGGCATGAAACGGTAACCGACGCCGGTTTCCGTCAGCAGATGGCGGGGCCGCGCCGGATCGTCTTCCAGCTTCTGGCGCAGGTGGCCCATGTAGATGCGCAGGTAGTGGCTGTGTTCCACGTAGTTTGGCCCCCAGACGTGGCTCAGCAACTGGCGCTGCGTGATCACTTTGCCGGGGTTGGCCAGCAACTCGGCCAGCAGGCGGAACTCAATCGGCGTCAGGTGCAGCGCTTCGCCGTTGCGCTGCACCTGGCGGTTGATTAAATCCACCGTCACCTGCGAAAACGTCACCAGCGGGCTTTCTTGCTGGCTGCCGGCATGGCGGCGCAGCGCCACCCGCACTCTGGCCAGCAGTTCACCGATACCGAACGGCTTGCTAAGATAATCATCCGCCCCGGCGTCCAACGCGGCGATTTTGTCTTCTTCAGCATGGCGCGCCGACAGCACAATCACCGGGATGGCGCTCCACTGGCGCAGATCGCGGATATAGCTCACCCCGTCGCCGTCCGGCAACCCCAGATCAAGAATAATCAGATCCGGCTTACGCGTACCGGCCTCGATCAGGCCGCGCTGCAGCGTTTCGCTCTCAAACACCCGCAGCCCTTCGTTTTCCAACGCGGTACGCACGAAGCGGCGGATCTCTTTCTCGTCTTCGACAATCAGAATATTGGTTGGCGTGCTGGTCACAGGTCCCCTTCGGCGTTATGGCAAATCAAAACGTTCTTCATCCATTAGCGGCGGTGTTTCCAACGGCAGGCGGAAGTTGAAGCTGGCGCCGCCGTTGGCGCCGTTTTCCGCCCAAATGCGCCCGCCGTGTATTTCAACAATCGCACGGCAAATCGCCAGCCCCAGGCCGACGCCGGGGATCGCCGACTCTTTGTTGCCGCGGGCGAACTTATCGAAAATCTGCTGCACCTGCTCCGGCGGGATGCCGGGGCCGTTGTCCCAGACCTCCACCGCCAGCCAGCCCGGCTGCACGCGGGCGCGGATGCCCATCATAGCATCGGGGCCGGCATACTTGATGGCATTTTCCAGCAGGTTGCTAAACACCCGCTCCAGCAGGCTGCCGTCGCAATTGATCAGCACCATGGGCGCCGGCAGCTCTACCTTGATCTGGCGCGGGCTAAGCAGCGGTTCAAGCATATGCAGCGCGGCGCCGACGATCTCTTCCAGCGATTGCCACTCTTTGCGCAGGCTAAAACCGCCGGACTGCAGGCGCGCCATGTCCAGCAGGTTATTCACCAGCCGGGTGGTGCTAAGCACCTGCTGGCGCATCTGGCCGGCCTGATGCGCCTGGGATGAACCTTCCGCCGCCAGGGCCTGCGCCAGCAGTTCGGCCTGGCCCAACAGCACCGTCAGCGGTGTGCGCAAATCATGGGACAGCGCCGCCAACAGTGAATTGCGCAGCTGTTCGCGCTCCGTATCCAGCCGCGCCTGTTCCGCGCTGTGCGCCAGGTGCAAGCGCTCCAGCGCACTGGCGATCAGCACGGTGAAGGTCTGCAACAAGCGCTGCTGCTCCGGCACCATCAACTGGCGCAGGCTTTGTGGCTCGATCGCCAGCAGACCGAAGGTGTGCTGCGAGGCTCGCAGCGGCAACAATTGGTAAGGCAACGCCGGCAGGGTATCAGTGCCGGCGCCGGCCGGCTGGCCTTTATCAAAGCTCCAACGGGCGATCGCTTCATCCACCGCCTGCAGGCTATTCTCGCCGCCCTGTGGCTGCAAGCGGCCGTCTTCCTGCGGCAACAGCAGCGCGGCCTTGGCCTGAAAGCTGCTGGCCAGAAAATGGCTGCTGGTCTTGGCGATATCCGCCGCGGTCAGCGATTGGCTCAGGCCATGCGACATTTCATACAGATAGCGGGCACGCTGTTCGCGGTAGCGGGCAACCCGCGCCTGGTAGCGCACCCCGGCGGTCAGGTTGCCGACGGTGATGCCCACGATCAGCATCACGCCGAACGTCAGCAGGTATTGCACATCGCTGACCGAAAACGACCATTCGGGCTGGACGAAAAACAGATCGAAGCTGGCAACGTTAATCACGGCCGCCAGTACCGAAGGCCAGCGGCCGAACAACAGCGCGATAATCACCACGCCGAGCAGATACACCATCACCAGGTTGGCCTGGTCAAAGCCCGGCAGCAGCCACTGGAAAAACAGCGTGATCAACGCACACAGCGCAAACGCCACCGCGCAGCCACGCAGTTGAACGCGCCATTTGTCGCCCATCGGGCGGCTATCGGCTTCCTTCACCGGCGGCGGCGTGCAGGTTTCCTCCAGCGCCACCACCAGCAGATCAACATCCGGGCCGAGCCTGGCGAGCCGATCGGCAAAGCGGCGGCGCAGCGGCCAGCGCCGTTCGGGCCGCCGGCCAATCACTATCTTGCCCAGGTTATGCTCACGGGCATAACGCAGCACCGCACGCTCTGCGCTGGGATCGGCCAGGGTCGCCGTCTCTGCCGACAGATCCTGCGCCAGCTTCAGCGCCCGCAGCACAGCGCGGCGCTGGCTTTCCGGCAGGCGATGCAGCTGCGGCGTTTCCACATACACCGCGTGCCACTGGCAGCCAAGCCGCGCGGCCAGGCGGGCGGCGATACGCACCAGCTTTTCATTGCCGCCGCCCGGCCCGATGCACAGCAAAATGCTGTCGCGGGTGTGCCAAACCTTGTCCTGGCCGAGCGGATCGCGGAAGGCGCGCATCTGCTCATCCACCCGATCGGCGGTGCGGCGCAGCGCAAGCTCACGCAGGGCGATCAAATTGCCCTTGCGGAAAAAGTGCTCGATGGCGCGCTCGGCCTGGCCGGGGATATACACTTTGCCTTCGTTCAAACGCTGGCGCAGATCGTCCGGCGGCAAATCCACCAGCACCACCTCCGCCGCCTCGTCAAATACGTGGTCGGGCACCGTTTCACGGATCTGCACCCCGGTCACGCCGCAGACCACGTCGTTCAGGCTTTCCAAATGCTGCACATTGACCGTGGTCAGCACGTCGATGCCGGCATCCAGCAGCTCTTCCACGTCCTGCCAACGTTTGGGATGGCGTGACCCCTGCGGGTTACTGTAGGCCAGCTCGTCGATCAGGATCAGCGCCGGGCGGCGAGCCAGCGCCGCGTCCAGATCGAATGCCGCCAGCACCCGCCCGCGGTGGCGAATACGCTTTGGCGGCAACTGCGCCAACCCGGCCAACAGCGCGGCCGTTTCGCGTCGGCCGTGGGTTTCCACCACCCCCACCAGCACATCCAACCCCTGGGCGCGCTGGCGCTGCGCTTCTTGTAGCATGGCATAGGTCTTCCCCACGCCGGCGCAGGCGCCGAAAAACACCTTCAGCCGGCCGCGCGGCGTTTCATTCGCCACCGCCAGCAGGCTGTCGGGATCGGGGCGTTGCGGTTCCTGCTCTACCATCGCTGTTCCTTTATGCTTAACGCAAACGGGGCCAAGATATCAGCCCCGGAGTATTGCCCCCTGCCGGGGCGGCGCGATTATTTCAACGCATCCAGCGCCATGTTCAATGACAACACATTAACCACCGTTTCGCCCATAAAGCCAGGGAAGGCGCGCACGGTGTGCTGTTCAATCAGTTTCGCTACCGTGGCAGGCGGCAGGTGGCGGGCGCTCGCTACGCGGGCCGCCTGATAGTGCGCCGCCGCCAGCGAGATTTGCGGATCCAGCCCGCTGGCCGACGCGGTGAGCAAATCGACCGGGATTGGCCCCTGCATCGCCGGGTTCGCCTGGCGCAACGCGGCCGCACGCGCGCTGACGGCCTGGTCTAACGCCGGGTTGCTGGCGGCCAGGTTACTGCCGCCCGAAGCCAGCGCATTATAGGCAGAATCGGCGGTGGCCGACGGCCGCCCCCAGAAATACCCCGGCCGGCTAAACGGCTGGCCGATTAACGCCGAGCCGGCCACCCGGCCCCCTTGGTACAGCAGCGAACCATTGGCGCGCTCGGCAAACAGCAGTTGCGCCAACCCGGTCGTCAACAGCGGGTAGGCGATACCGGTGAGCAGCGCCAGCACAACCAGCATCACCAACGCAGGACGTAAATAAGCCATCATAATTTCCTCGTTATCTTAACCCGCGAGATGCAGGCCAACCAGCAACAGATCGACCAGCTTAATGCCGGCAAACGGCACCAACAGGCCGCCGACACCGTACAGCCATAAATTGCGCCGCAGCAGCGCCGCCGCGCTCATCGCCTGATAGCTCACCCCTTTCAGCGCCAGCGGGATCAGAAAAACGATCACCAGCGCGTTGAAGATCACCGCCGACAGGATGGCCGAAGCCGGTGAATGCAGTCCCATCACATTCAGCGCATTCAACTGCGGATAGGTGGCGGCGAACGCCGCCGGAATAATGGCGAAGTACTTCGCCACGTCGTTGGCGATGCTGAAGGTGGTCAGCGAACCGCGCGTCATCAGCATTTGTTTACCGATGTGCACCACTTCGATCAGCTTGGTGGGGTTGGAGTCCAAATCAACCATGTTGCCCGCTTCCTTCGCCGCCTGGGTGCCGGAGTTCATCGCCACCGCGACATCGGCCTGCGCCAGCGCCGGCGCATCATTGGTGCCGTCGCCGGTCATCGCCACCAGCCGCCCTTCCGCCTGGTACTGGCGGATCAGCGCCAGCTTGGCTTCCGGCGTGGCCTCGGCCAGAAAATCGTCCACCCCGGCTTCGGCGGCAATCGCGGCGGCGGTCAGCCGGTTATCGCCGGTGATCATCACCGTTTTAATGCCCATTTTGCGCAGTTCGGCAAAGCGTTCCTTAATACCGCCTTTGACAATGTCTTTTAGCGCGACCACCCCCAGCACCCGCGGCCCTTCGGCCACCACCAGCGGGGTGCCGCCGCTGCGTGCCACGCTTTCCACCAGGTTATCGACCGCCGGCGGGAAGTGCCCCTGGTTGGACTCCACGTATTTGCGGATGGCATCCACCGCGCCTTTGCGGATCGCCCGCTGTTGCACGTTGACGCCGCTCATCCGGGTTTGGGCGGAAAACGGCACGAAGGTGGCGTTCAGCGTATGCAGATCGCGCTCGCGCAGGTTAAAGCGCTGTTTGGCCAGCACCACGATGCTGCGCCCTTCCGGGGTTTCATCCACCAGCGAAGCCAACTGCGCGGCGTCTGCCAGCGCCTGTTCTTCCACGCCCGGCGCCGGCAGGAACGACGAGGCCTGGCGGTTGCCAAGGGTGATGGTGCCGGTCTTATCCAGCAGCAGCACGTCCACGTCGCCGGCGGCCTCTACCGCTCGCCCGCTGGTGGCGATCACATTGGCGCCCAGCATGCGGCTCATCCCGGCCACACCGATGGCGGACAACAGCCCGCCGATGGTGGTGGGGATCAGGCACACCAGCAGCGCCACCAGCACCGTAATGCTCACCACCGTGCCGCTGCCCGCCGCCGCCACGCTGTAAGCGGAAAACGGCAGCAACGTCGCGGTGGCCAGCACGAACACGATGGTCAACGCCACCAACAGGATGGTCAGCGCCACTTCGTTCGGCGTTTTACGGCGCTTGGCCCCTTCCACCATGGCGATCATCCGGTCAAGGAAGGTTTCGCCGGGGTTGACGCTGCACTGCACCACCAGCCAGTCGGACAGTACGCGGGTCCCGCCGGTCACCGATGAAAAATCGCCGCCGGATTCGCGGATCACCGGGGCCGATTCGCCGGTGATGGCGCTTTCATCCACCGACGCGCCCCCTTCCAGCACTTCGCCGTCGCAGGGGATGGTATCGCCGGCTTCCACCAGCACCACGTCGCCTTTACGCAGGCTTTCCGCCGGTACCTTTTGGCTAGCGCCTTCACGGTCCGGCGAGGCCAGTTTTTTCGCCCAGCGGGTTTTTTTCGTGCCTTTCAGGCTTTCCGCCTGCGCCTTGCTGCGCCCTTCCGCCAGCGCTTCGGCCATGTTGGCGAACAGCACGGTGAACCATAGCCATAATGCAATGCTGCCGGTGAAGGCGGCATCGCCCTCGGCGTTGCCGGTCAGCATCGCCAACCAGATACCGCTGGTCAGAATGCTGCCGAGATACACCACGAACATCACCGGGTTGCGCCATTGCACGCGCGGATCGAGTTTTTTCACCGCGTCGAATAATGCGCGGCGCACCAGAGCAGGCTCAAACAGTGCGCGTTGTGTGCGTGTCATCGATTTTCTCTCTCTTGATAACGGTGATCAGTTAGCCAGCCAATGCTGTAAATGCTCGGCCACCGGCGCCAGCGCCAGCGCCGGAATGAAGGTCAGTGCGCCCACCAGCAGCACCGTGCCGATCAGCAAGCCAATAAACAGCGGCCCATAGGTTGACAGGGTGCCGTTGCCCACCGGCTGCCGCGGCTTCACGCTCAGTGAACCGGCAATCATCAATACCGGGACGATCACCCCGAAGCGGCCGACCAACATGGCGAACGCCAGCAGCAGGTTATAAAACGGGGTGTTGACGCTCAGCCCGGCGAATGCGCTGCCGTTGTTGTTGGCGGCGGAGGATACGGCGTACAGCACCTCGCTCAGCCCATGCGCGCCGGGATTCAGGATCCCGGCACGCCCGGCGGCGGTGGCGATCGCCAATGCGCTGCCCAACAAGACCAGCGTTGGAGTGATCAGGATCGCCAGCGCGGTCATTTTCATCTCGTACACGTCAATCTTCTTGCCGAGGTATTCCGGCGTGCGGCCAATCATCAGCCCGGCGATAAACACCGTCAGCAACACGAACAGCAACATGCCGTACAGGCCAGAGCCGACACCGCCGAACACCACCTCGCCTATCTGTATCAGCCACATCGGCACCATGCCGCCCAGCGCGGTGAATGAATCCAGCATGGCGTTCACCGCACCGCAGGAGGCGGCGGTGGTCACCACGTTAAACAGGCTGCTGGCGAGAATACCGAAGCGCGCCTCTTTGCCTTCCATATTGATGTTGCTTGCGCCGCCCAGCGCCGAGAGGTGCGGGTTGCCCGCCAGTTCGGCGGTCATCACCGCCGCGACCGCCACCACGAAGATCAGGCTCATCGCCCACAGCAGCGCGTGGCCCTGGCGGTTTTCACCGGCCAGTTGGCCAAAGGCCAGGCACAGGGCACAGGGGATCAGGAACGTCGCCAGCATCTGCACCATGTTGGTCAGCGCCGTTGGGTTTTCAAACGGATGGGCGGAGTTGGCGCCAAAAAAGCCGCCGCCGTTGGTGCCCAGCATTTTAATCGCCTCCTGCGAGGCCACCGGCCCCATAGGCAACACCTGCGCCGCGCCCTCCAGCGTTTGCAAATGCAGGTACGGCTGCAGGTTCTGCAACACGCCCTGACTGACGAAAAACAGCGCCAGCAGCAGGGAAAGCGGCAGCAACACATACAGCGTGATACGCAGGATATCCAGCCAGGCGTTGCCGACGGTGGCGCTGCCCTGGCGGGTTAGCGCGCGGATCAGCGCAAAGGCCACGGCAATGCCGCTGGCGGCCGACAGGAAGTTTTGCACGGTCAACCCAGCCATCTGGCTGAAATAGCTCAGGGTATTTTCACCGCTGTAGGCCTGCCAGTTAGTGTTGGTGACAAAGCTGACGGCGGTATTCAACGCCAGGTGCCATGACAGCCCCGGCATCCCCTGCGGATTGAGCGGCAGCACGCCCTGCGCGATCAGCAGCGCAAACAACAACAACAGGCCGAACAGGTTGAACAGCAAAATGGCCAGCGCATACTGCCAGCCGTTCATTTCCGCCTGGTTGCCGGCGCCACAGCAGCACCACAGCACGCGTTCAAGCGGCCGCGCCACCGGCAAGGGTTCGCCTTCGATCAGCCGTGCCAAAAAGCGCCCCAACGGCTGCGCAAGCACCAATAGCGCCAGCAGGAAGCTGGCGGTCAATAAAAACGCCTGTGCCGCCATCAGAAATCCTCCGCATTGAACAGGGCGTAAACCAGGTAGCCCAATAGCAGCAGCACCAACAGCCCACCGCCAATAACGCTGATATTCACAAGACACCCCCACAGGTGTGATTTTGGATAGAGGGAGTCTAGGGTGAGGGGTAAAAAGAAGATGAAAAAATAGCGCTGCGGGCTGTAAAAAAAGTATAAAAACGGCAACCTTTCCCGCCGCATTAGCGCCGATCGCCACCTTGATGCGCGCAAACCCGCCAGGTGTATCTGCCCATTAAACAAACACAAACTTGCTGATTCTTCTTATCAGTATCTTTAAACACCGTTGCAGGACACCGCGCCACGGGCGGCCTATAGTGCCAAAGCCGTTATCATTTGCGGAGAGGATCATGAGAAAGATGAAGAGTGCCTTGTCAGTGGCCGGCCTGCTGGTGATGGCCAGTTTCAGTGCGCCGATATTTGCCTGGCCGCATGGGCCTGGCCCGGGGAGAGATTACCCCTGGGGCCCGCCGTTCGTGCCCTGGGGCGAGGTGATTATCGACTACCCGCCCCCGCCGCCGCATGTGATCTACGTTGAGCCGCCACACCCGCAGGCATGGGTGGAAAAGGCGCCGCATTATCGCTACTACTGCCCCGATCCGGCCGGGTACTATCCGCAGATCGCGCGCTGCCCGAGAGGATGGATGAAAGTCGTGGCCGATCATGCCCAACCCGATAGAGAAGATGATTAAAATGAAAAAGGCTTATACGCAGTTGTCGCTTTTGCTTGCAGGCGTTGCGCTGGCCGGCTGTGTCTCAACGCCCACGGCGCCTTCGGTGATGGCGATGCCGGGCAGCAGCAAATCTTACGAACAGTTCAGGCTGGATGACGCCACCTGCAGGAACGCGGCCTACAACACCCTTGGCGGCGCCGCCGACGCCTCCAACAACCAAGGCCTGGCCACCGTCGCCGCCGGTACCGTCATCGGTACGGCCGCCGGCGCGCTGCTTGGTTCAGCCGGTGGCCCACGCGGCACTGCCAACGGTGCGGCGATCGGCGCCGCCGGCGGGCTGCTGGCCGGCACGGCGGTGGCCAATGGCAACGGCGGCTACAGCCAGGGTTCGCTGCAGGATCAGTACGACGTCATTTACATTCAATGTATGTACGCCAAGGGCAACAAGGTGCCGCAGTCATACACCTGGGATGAACGCACCGAGCAGGACGCCGCGCCAGAGGTGCCGCCCGATTACCATCCCTAACGCTTGCAACCGGCTGGCGCGCTCAGGCAAGGGCAACCAGTGCCCTTACCTGCTGCGGGCTTAGGGCCGGCCCGTTGGCCGCCGCCGCATTTTCGGCCATGTAACGCGGGTTGCCGGTGCCCGGTATCGCGCAGGTCAGCGCCGGGTTGGCGAGCAAAAACTTCAACGCCAGTTGCGCCCATGACGCCGCGCCCACCTCGGCGGCCCAGGCGGGCAACGGCCGGGAAGCCAACCGGCGCAGCAGGCCGCCGCCGCCAAATGGCGTATTACAAATCACCGCGACGCCGCGCGCCTGCGCCAACGGCAGCAAACGCGCTTCGGCGTCACGATCGTCCAGCGCGTAATTGATCTGCAAAAAGTCCAGTTCAGTGCTGTTCAGCACCTTTTCCAACGCGTCATAAGCCGTGCTGGTGTAGTGCGTCACACCGATATAGCGGATACGCCCCGCGGCTTTCATCTCGCGCAGCGCCGGCAAATGCGCCTGCCAGTCCACCAGATTATGAATTTGCATCAGATCGATGCGATCGGTTTGCAGCAGGCGGAAAGATTCTTCCATCTGCCGGATGCCGGCCATGCGGCCTGAAGTCCATACCTTGGTGGCAAGAAACGCACGCGGCCGTGGCTGACGCACGCTCAGCAGTTCCCCCACCGCCTGTTCCGCCCGCCCATACATCGGGGAACTGTCGATCACGCTACCACCAGCGGCAAACAGCGCATCCAGCACGGCGGGCAGTTTGGCATAGTCACTGCTGCCGGGGCTGACGTCAAAGCTGCGGTAGGTGCCAAGCCCGATCACCGGCAGTGCCTCCCCACTGCTGGGAATAGGCCGGGTGGGCATCGGCCGGGCCTGTGGCGTGGGGCCTGGCGGCGCCCCGGCGGCCACCCGCAACACCCCGCCGGTGGCGCACACCGCCGCCAGGCGCAACAGTTGGCGCCGATTCAACGCGGCCATCGCCCGCCGCCCTCCCGCCGGCGGCAACGCGGGCAGCCCAATGCCGCCCCTTTCAACTGATTGTTTGTGGTATCCATCGCGAACCCCCGTGGTGAACAAACCCATTGGCAACTGATATGAATATAGTCGCCCTGGCCTGCGGCAGGGCCGACGCCCCCACGACGATGGCGGTAACCGCGGATATTTACATTTACTTACACCATAAATGATAATAAGCACGATTATCATTTATATGGCATGCGTTTTTTAGGCTATGGTGGGGGCGTTATGCCGCACTGGCATAACGCTCATTACCACCGGAAAAACAGCAAGATACCGCAGCCGGTTGACTATCAAGAATGGATTGCCGCCGAGCGATATCGTGCATTTACTATGGAAAGTATGATGATAAAACACCCGTTTACTCCCCGTATGCCGCTGCTGGCAGTGGCCATCGTGGCGGCCTTCACCTTGACGGCCTGCCAGGCGCCGGCCCCGAAGGCCGCCGTGCAACCCCCCGCCGCCGCAACGCCTGCCAACGTGCAACAAAATGAGCTGGGGGATGGCCTGTACGAAATGGCCTACAGCCAGCCGGCGCAGGCTATTTTTGTCGCCAGCGCGCAATCGTTCAAAGGGGTTAACGGCGGCATAGTTTACCGCCTTAACCCGGCAACGCTGGCGCTGACCGGCACCACCCATACCGATCTGAAAAACTTTGGTATGGCGATCGATCCCGCAGGCACCACGCTGTATCTCACTAACACCCTCGATGGCGGCGTTACCGCCGTGGATACCGCAACCGGCAAAGTAAAAAATCGCCTGTTGATCGGCGATAAAAACCAAAAAGGCACCTTTTACGGCGCACGTGAAATTATCTATCATGACGGCGCGTTGTATGTCGGCGGCGTGCGCGATCCAGGCGTCATTTGGGTTGTGGACGCGAAAACCCTGGAGCTGAAATCGCGCATCAAAAACGCCGGCAAATGGGTGACGGGGTTGTTGTGGTCGCCGACGGCTCAGCGTATTTATGCCGCCAACGGCGGCGGTGAAATCCTGGTGATCAACCCGCGTAATCAGCAGATCGAAGCGCGCTGGCGGCCGGACGACGGCAAGGAATACCTGTTCCTCAACCTGGCGGAAGATCCCGCCACCGGCCGGCTGTTTGTGACCGACAATTCCAAAGCGAAAACCACGCTGGTGTTCGATGAGCACAGCGGCAAGGTGATTAAACGGTTGGATACCGGCGACGCGCTGGGCATCAAATTCAACCCGGTGCGCAACGAGCTTTACATCACGCAACGTGCAGCCGGCAAGGTATTGCAGGTGGATGCCACTAGCTATGCGGTGAAACAGAGCTGGACGTTCGAGCCGCACCCGAACAGCCTGCTGGTGTCGCCGGATGGCCAAACGCTGTACGTGACGGTGAAACAAGATTTGAACAAAGATACCTCATCCAAAGGGCCGGATAAGGTGGTGCGGATCCCGTTGAACCCGGCGGCGCCGGCACACTAGGAATAATGCAGCCAGCCATGCTGGCTGCATCATCAGGCGGCCCTCCGCCCTACTTCTGGTTATCCTTCAGCACAATCAACGGCTCAATATCGCTCTCTTTTTTGATCACCAGCGAATCATCGCCGCGCAGACAGGTGCCGGCATAGTTGCCGCCAACGGTGAAGGTGCAGACCTGAATATACTTACCGGCAACCTTTGGCAGGCACCACAGTTGCTGGTAGATATTTTTGCGATCGACAAACTGGCCGGAAGTCTGATCGAGCACCTCATCATGATGGCTGACCAGATCGATGTTGCTGCCGCAGCGCCCGGAAATCGGTTTGATCGCGTAACCGGTTTTCGCCAGCTCGTCATTGACCACAAAATCGGTATCCAGCAGGTAGCGGTGGTTCGGGAACAGCGACCACAGCACCGGCAGGATCGCTTTGTTGCCCGGGATCACCGTCCACAGCGGTTCGAAAACCATCACTTCGGGGCGCATCAGCACGTCAATCAGGCGCACTTCGTGATCCGGGCGGCCGGTGCGGATCGGCACCGCCGCATATTCGGCGGCGCTGACTTCGCGTACCTGTTCAATCACTGTCTCCCAGGCCCAGGTTTTCCACACGCAGTTCACCAGCCGGCCGTCGCCATCAATAAGCTGCCCGGCGGCATCCCAGCTCAGCTCATCAAGCCCGTAGAGGATTTTGCTGTCGAAGCCGGCCTGCGTCAGCGAACGCTGCATAAACTGGGCGTGGTAATTCTCTTCCAGATCCGCATCCTGCATGATGTGCACAAACGGCCGTGCCAGGCTGTGTTTCCACGCGCCGGTCAGCTCGCCGAGCAACTCTTCCCCAGGGTTGTAGCCTTGGCCGCTATAGCCCTTTTGCAACCACTGTTCGAGGATCAGCCCGCATTCGGTGTGGCAGGATGCGGAATCCGCATTGTATTCGTACACTTTCAAGCCGCGTTCATCCATGCAGAAATCCATGCGGCCGGTGATCATATCGTGCCGGCGGCGCTGCCAAGAGAGGCGTAAACGCGGCCAGAGAATTTTCGGAATATCAAACAGCGCCAGCAAATTGTCATCTTTCAGCACCTTGTCAGTCGCGTGCAGGTACATCAGATGCAGTTCATTGGTCGCCTTGTTCAGCTCCTGTTCGGCGCTTTCGGTAATGGTGAAATATTTATAGGGATCCTGGTTGATAATGTGGCCGCCGTTAGCTTGCACATAGGCCATCTGTAACGGATCCTGCTCGTTGAGCCATTTACCGTCGAACTGGCCGTGGTTTTCCAGCCGGGCGCCATGAATGACCAACTCTTCACCGGGAATACCTGGCTGCGGCAGGCTGTGCGTGGTGTCGTCGGTCTGGATCATCCAGCCGAGGATGGTGGTGTCATCGAAGGTATCGCGAAGGGTGTAATGGCCATCGGCCACCTCAAGCGCCAGTTCGCGCGTCCACTGCTGCCCCTGCGGCAACAGTGCGTCAACCACGTTCTGCTCGGCAATGCGCACTTTATTGCCCCGCAACTGGGTGATCACCGCCACGTGGCCGGTTTTACTGAACTCGCCGCCTTTTTGCCAGATCAGCAGCGCACCGGCTACCGGCGGGCGGCGCGAGCCGTTGGCAAAGGCCTGTAAAGGCAGGATATCGTCGTTCACCACCTGGCGTAAAAAGCGCAGCGAGAAGATTTCATAGGCCATACCGACATCGGTAAAAACGAAGCCATAGGTCAAAAACAGAAAGCGGCGGGCGAACTCCACGCACTGCCACTTGTGCCCCATGTATTCGTTATCGATATAGCTGCGAAATGAAGCGTCATCCGGCAGGTTTTGCCGATCAAGACTGCTGTAATTTGATGAATAAATCGCTACGCCACCTGGCGCATACCCCAACAACGTGCCAAACGGTGCATCGTTGTCTGCTGTTTCCTTACTCATTACCTGACCTTACCTTCATGCTGCCCAGACAGCCGGCCGAAGAAAATCCCCTGAGAGCCCCGTCCAGGCAATAGCTGAAACAAGAGAATTATCATAGCACCGCTGGCGCAGGATGACGGCGCCAAAGCCGAGAATCCGCACTTTTTAGCGCCGTGCCGGCCAGGCAGGCACGTTCGCCAACACCTGTTAAACTACCTGAACATCCATCAACAAGGCAGGCAACATGTCAGACAATCACTATCAACCGCCAAAGGTATGGGAATGGAAGCAAGATAACGGCGGCACGTTCGCCAACATCAACCGCCCGGTTTCAGGGCCGACGCATGAAAAGGCCCTGCCTGTGGGTCAGCACCCGCTGCAGCTTTACTCGCTGGGCACGCCCAACGGCCAGAAAGTGACCATCCTGCTCGAAGAGTTGCTGGCGCTCGGCGTTAGCGCAGCGGAATATGATGCCTGGCTGATCCGCATTAACGAAGGCGAGCAATTCTCCAGCGGTTTTGTTGCCGTCAACCCCAACTCGAAAATCCCGGCGCTGAGCGACCATTCCACCACGCCGCCGATCCGCGTATTCGAATCCGGCAATATCCTGCTGTATCTGGCGGAAAAGTTCGGTCACTTCCTGCCGCAGGACCTGGCCGGACGCACGGAAACCCTGAACTGGCTGTTCTGGCTGCAAGGTTCCGCACCGTTCCTTGGCGGCGGTTTTGGCCATTTTTACAACTATGCGCCGGTGAAAATCGAGTACGCCATCGATCGCTTTGCCATGGAGGCCAAACGCCAACTGGACGTGCTGGATAAACAGCTAGCGCGCGGCAGGTACGTAGCGGGCAACGAATACACCATTGCCGATATGGCTATCTGGCCGTGGTACGGCAACCTGGTGCTTGGCAATGTCTACAACGCGGCGGAGTTTCTGGATGCCGGCAGTTACCCCAACGTGCTGCGCTGGGCCAACGATGTCGGCAACCGCCCGGCGGTCAAACGCGGGCGCATCGTTAACCGCAGTTTTGGCCCGCTTGATCAACAACTGCATGAACGCCACGCCGCCAGCGATTTCATCAACAATACTGAAGATAAGCGCCAGGCATAGCCGCAGCGGCTCACAACCAGTGCTGCGCGCGGATCCGTTCGCCATCGCTAAAGCGCGCCAGGCGGAACGGGTGTGGATCCACACTGGGGGGGGCGCCGGTCGCCAAATCCGCCATCAGTTGGCCGGCGCCCGGCGCGATGCCGAAGCCGTGCCCCGAGAAGCCGGTGGCCAGAAACAGCCCCGGCACCGCCGGCACATCGGAAATCACCGGAATGGCGTCCGGCATGGTGTCGATCATGCCGCCCCAGCTTTGCGCAATCGGCAGCGGCGCCAGGGCGGGGAACGCCTGCAGCAGATTATCGGCGATGCGCTGCACCGCCCGTGGATCAATTTGCGGATCGAGCACCCGAATGTGTTCATAAATCGACACCCTATCCGCCTGGCCCGGCCGCCAATACAGCAGCTCTTCCATAAAGCGCCGGCCTAGCCGCAGCGACAGCGTCTGGCGCTCCACCCGATAGGCCGGCATAAACAAACGGGCAAAGCGCAGCGAATCCGGGGTGATGTCCGCTTTGCTGGTCATGGAGCTTGCCACCGTCAATCCGCCATCCAGCCGTTTACGCAGCGCCACCGTGCCCAGACTGATGCAACTGCCGGGATCAAAATCCGTCGGCCCGGTACGAAACACCGTCGACAGCACCTTAAGCTGCGGCAGGGTTACGCCGCAGCCTTGCATCAGCAGCCGCGACCAGGCGCCGCCGGCCACCACCACAGTGCGGCAACGGATGGCGCCGCGCTCGGTCACCACTTCGCTAACGCGCCCCCCCGCCCGCTCGATGGCGCGCACGGCGCAGTGTTGCTGTAGGTTCAACCCCTGCGCCATGGCGTGGGCCACCATCGCTGGCGCCGCTTTCTGCGGTTCTGCCCGCCCGTCCAGTTCAGTAAACAGCGCGCCCTGCACGCCGGCGCTCAAACCGGGCAGCTTATGTTGCAACTGGGCCTGCGTCAGCCATTCGCTGTGTATATCGTGCTGGCGCGCCTCTTGCACCCAGTGCTGGAAGCGCTGATGCTGCGCATCGCTGCGCGCGGCATAGCCGATGCCGGTGATGCGAAAGCCGGTTTCCCGGCCCAGGCGTTCATTCATCCCCTGCCATAGCTGCATGCTAAGGTTGATCAGCGGCAGCTCGCGCAGATCGCGCCCGGTGCGGCGGCACCACCCCCAGTTGCGGCTCGATTGCTCGGCCGCCACCAGGCCCTTTTCCAACAGCACCGTCGGCACGCCGCGCGCCACCAGCGCCAGCGCCGTCGCCACCCCCACGATCCCGCCGCCAACCACCACCACTTCCGTTTCATGCGGAAATTCAGGCGATGACACCACCAAATCAACATTCGGCCCCATAGTTCCCCCACCTCAATGATTCTCTTCTTCGATCCCGTTAACCGGGTACTCGGCCTAGTCGCTGCGGGCATCCAGCGCGTCGCGCAGGCCGTCGCCAATAAAGTTGAAGCTGGTGACGGCGAGCGTAATCGCGATGCCCGGCGCCAACGCCAGCCAGGGTGCACGCACCAGATACTGTTGGGCGCCGTTCAACATGTTGCCCCAGCTGGGTAACGGCGGCTGAATGCCGTAACCCAGGAAGCTGATGTAGGCTTCAAGCAAAATGGCGCGCGCCACGGTGAGCGTGGCGGCCACGATGATCGGCCCGATCACGTTGGGCAACAGTTCACGGAACATGATCCAACGGTTCGACAGCCCCAGCATCCGCGCCGCCAGGATAAACTCACGCTCGCGCAGTGAACGGACTTCGGCCTCCACGATGCGCGCCACCTCCATCCAACTGGTGACGGCGATAATCACGGTGATCATCAGCGGGCTGGGTTTAATAAACGCCGCCAGCGCCAGTAGCAAAAAGACGCTGGGAAATGACAGGAAGGCATCGACCACGCGCATCAACAGGTTGCCGATGCGGCCGCCGAAATAGCCCGCAGTGATGCCGATCGCCACGCCAAACAGAATGCTAAGCAGCATGGAAAAGAAGCCCACCAGCAGCGAAATACGCCCGGCCATCAGCAACCGCGCCAGGGTATCGCGCCCCAGCGGATCGCTGCCCAGCAGGTGCCAGCCGGTCAGCGGCGGCGCGAAACGGTTGCGTAAATCGATATGCAAATCGTCAAACGGCAACAGCAGCGGGCCGAAGGCGCATGCCAGGGTCATCAACACAATCATAATCAGCCCGGCGCAGGCCATACGATGGCGCAGAAAGCGGCGCAGCGTACGGCTGTGCCACCAATGGTGCGCGGAAGAATGCGCGGTTATAACCGAAGAAGCGGTCATCATCGTCTCCTTATGCGGGGCGAATACGCGGATCGATCACGGCGGTCAGCACGTCTGCCAGCAGGTTGCCCAGCAACACCAGAATGGCGGAGCACATCAACAGCCCCATCACCACCGGGTAATCGCTGTAGCCCAGGCTGTCGAGAAACAGCCGCCCCATGCCGGGCCAGGTGAACACCGTTTCCGCCACCAGCGCCCCGCCCAGCAAGGTGGGCAATTGCATCCCCGCCAGCGTGATCATCGGCAACAACGCGTTGCCCACCACATGCTTCATCAACACCCGGCGCGGCGTTAGCCCCTTGGCTCTGGCGGTTTTCACAAAGTCCTGGTTGATCACATCCAGCGTTGCGCTGCGCATATAGCGGCTCCAGATCGCGACATCGACAAAGGTCAGCACCAGCACCGGCAAAACCAGGTGCCGCGCCACATCCAGCACCGAGCCATCGCCCATGGTGTACATATTGCCCGCCGGCAGCCATTGCAGCTTCAGCGCAAAAACATAAATGGCCACCAGGCCGAACCAGAAGGTGGGAATGGAAAGCGCAATCATCGAGGCGACGGTGGCGATTTCGTCAAACAGGCTGTAGCGCCGCACGGCGCTGCGGATACCCACCCAGGTACCGATGGTGGCGGCCAGCACGCCGGACGTCACCATCAGCAATAAGGTGGCGGGAATATGGGCGAAAATAATCGTCAGCACCGGCTGCCCGTCCCGGTATGAGCGGCCCCAATCGCCGCGCAGCAAATGGCTCAGCCAATCCAGATACTGCACCGGCAGCGGGCGGTTCAGCCCCATCTGCTCGGCAATGCGGTGCAGCGCCTCCTGGCTCATGCCGGGGGTGAGCGTGTACTGCGACAGCGGGCCGCCCGGCGCCAGATTCAGCGCCGCGAAACCGATAAGCGAGATCAAAAACAGCAGTACAACGCTTTGCCACAGCCGCCGTATCAAAAAGTTCAGCATGATCACCTCTCCACCTGAATACATCCCGCCGGCAGCGCGCCGCCGGCCGCTGAACGCGATTAGCTATGCCAATACCAGGTGCCCACGTTCCAGCTGTCGATACGCACATTGATATTCGGAATAACGTTTTCGATCCCCTGCTTATGCCCGCGCACGGTAGCAAACGGGAACAACGGCAGGAAAGGCATATCCTGGCGCACGATTTCCTGGATTTTCATATACACCGCCTTGCGCTGTTCCGGCACGAAGGTGGCGCTGCCTTCGCTCAACAGGCGGTCAACTTCCGGGTTTTGATATTGGAAGGTGTTCTGCCCTGAGCCCCCTTTGGCCGGGATCGCGGTAGAACGCATATAGTCGGAGGTGTCCGGATCGGCACCGGTCAGGAAGTTCAGCCCGACGATGGAGGAATCAAACTGCGACATCATCCAGAACTCCCCCCACATCACCGCCGGCGGCAGGTTGGCGATTTTCATCTCAATGCCCACCTCCTGGAAGGTTTGCTGCAGGAACTGCTGCATTTGCTCGCGCAGGTGGTTGCCTGCGGTCGTGGAGTTGTTAAACGACAGACGAACGCCGTTCTTTTGGCGGATGCCGTCGGAACCAGGCTGCCACCCGGCTTCATCAAGGATCTGTTTGGCCTTATCGAGGTTGAACTCATGCTTGGGCAACGCAGCGTTGTAATACTGGGAGCCAACCGGCATATAGGTTTCCGTTGGCTTCGGTAGCCCATAGTAGAGGGAATCGATGATGGTCTGCTTATCGATGGCGTAATAGATCGCCTGGCGCACCGCCAGCTCCTGGAACTGCGGCTTGCCCAGGTTAAAGGCGAAGTTTTCCACCGTCGCGCTGGCGACGACCTCCACCGCCTTGCCCGGCAGCTTTTTGGCGTCGTCGTAATGATCGGCCGTAATCCACTGTAGGCCGACCACATCAATATCCCCTGATGCGAACTGGGTATACATCACGTTCAGATCGGGGATGTACTTGTAAATGATCCGTTCCAGATACGGCCCATCGTTGAAGTAGTCCGCATTGGCCAGCAATTCAATATGATCGCCGGGGATGCGCCGCTGCCATTTGTAAGGCCCGGTGCCCACCGGCGCATTGTTGAACGGCGCGGTGTTCTTGTCGGCCAGCGGCCCAAGAATATGCTCGGGCACGATGAAGGTTGACGCCAGAATCGAGGTATAAGGCGCGAAAGGTTTCTCCATGCGCCAGGTGATTTCCGTTGGCGAAACCACCTGGATATCCCGCACCAACTCATGCCCGGTTTTACGCCAACTGCGGAAGTTGGGATCTACCAGCAGCTCAAGGGTGAACTTCACATCCCTGGCGGTGAAAGGCTGGCCATCATGCCATTTAACGCCGTCGCGCAGTTTGATGCGAAACTGCAGGCCATCGGCAGAGATGCCGCCATTCGCCACCGTCGGCACTTCCACCGCCAGCGAGGGGGTGAAATTGCCCTGCGGATCGATGGCAAACAGCGGATCAAATAAACTGAAGTGCAACCCTTCATCAACTTCGATATGCGGCAAATGCGGGTTGAACACGGTGGGCTCCTGCGAGAAACCGATAATCATCTGCCCCTTGCGCTGGGCCGGCGGGGCCGCCTGCGCGCGCCCCACACCAAACAGGTTGGGCAGCGCCAGTGTGGCCGCGCCGGCCGCCATATAGATCAGCGCCTTGCGGCGGGAAAGCTGGGGTAATGCGTCGGTAAGCTTATCGGTCATCGTGATTCCCTCGGTTTAAGGTCTGACAAGGCCATCGCGGCCAGGCTAACGATCAAATGCCGCTGATGATGTCGATTTTGGAACCGTCTGAAAAACGTGAAAAACGAAACGCCCTCGGATCGACAATCGGTGGCCTGCCCAACACCAGATCCGCCATCAACCGCCCCGCCGCCGGCCCAATGCCGAAGCCGTGGCCGGAAAAACCGGTGGCGATAAAAAAGCCCGGCAGGCTATCCACCGGCGAGATAACCGGCACCGCGTCCGGAACAACGTCGATGTACCCGGCCCAGCGCTGGGCAATGCGCGCCTGGTTGAACTGCGGAAAATGGCGTTTAAGCTGCTCAAACGGCCGCTGGGAAAGCGCCATGGAAGGCTTCGGATCCAACACCCGACAGTATTCAAACGGGCTGGCTTCATCCATCGCCCAGTGTCGGGCAAGACGTGCTTCATCCAGAAAGCGCCAGCCAAGGCGCGGCCGCAATGAGCGCCATTCGCTGCGCAGCGCCGGTAAAAACGGGCGCGCATGGCGGAAGGAATCGGGCACGATATCCACGATGTTTTTATGCCCGGACGCCACGGTATAGCCGCCATCCTGCCGTTTGCGGATGGCAAAACCCTCATACCACAGCGCTTCTTCCGGCCCGCCCGCCAACGGAGCGGTGCGCAACACGCTGTTCATCACTTTCAACTGCGGCAGGCGCAATCCAAAGCGGCCGGCAAACAGCCCGGACCAGGCGCCGCCAGCCAATACCACGCTTTGGCAGGCAATGGCGCCGCGCTCGGTAATCACCGCGGAAACCCGCCCGGCGCTGGTTTCAATGCCGCGCACTGCGCACTCGGTCAAGATCGCCGCCCCATGGCGGCGCGCCGCTTCGGCCAGCGCCGGCGCCACTTTTTGCGGTTCGGCCCGGCCGTCTTCCGGCGCGTACATCGCGCCCAGCGGCACCACCGGCGTGGCCGGAAACCGCTGCTGGAACTGGCGGTTATCGAGCATATGCGTGCTGAAGGCGTAATCGCTGATGGATTGGCACCAGCGTTGGCTCTCGGCGACCTCTTTTTCGCTGTGGCAGGTAAAGACAATGCCTGCACGCTGATAGCCGGTATCCGCAGCCAACCGGCTATCCAGGGTTTGCCAAATCTTCAGCGCCTCTACCATCAGCGGGATCTCCCGTGGATCGCGGCGCGAAAGCCGCACCCAGCCCCAGTTACGGCTGGATTGCTCATGGCCGATACCGCCCTTTTCGCACAGGGCCACGCTTACCTTCTGTTCGGCAAGCTCCAGCGCTGTTGCGGCGCCGATAATTCCCCCGCCAATCACCACGACATCGACGTTTTTTGGCAATGCGCCATCGCCGTGCACAGGCACCACAAAAGGTCCAGGCATTATTCTGCTCTCTGTTCCGATGGGAAAAATAAAATCGCCCGTATATTTAACGCCGCCATGCTATTTGCATCGTGCTGATTGCAACGGGAATGAATTAATATTCTTGCGCGGCCCATTCAAATGCGCCGTTATCATGCAGCACCCGTTTAAGGATATTAATCACAAAGCCCTTTTCACGTTCAGAAACCGCCTGGAAAAATGTCTCTTCCTGTTCCGCAACCAGCTTGGTGACTTTTGCCGCCAGTTCCTGACCGTGTTCGGTGAGATAAAGCGCCTGCGAACGGTTATCGTCGATAGCAACGCTGCGGATTAATAACCCCTGGTTTTCCATTTGATTTAATAGCCGGCCCATGGCGGAACGATCGCGCATGATCACTTCGGCGATTGCCGAGGGCCGAATGCCGGGATAGCGCGCAACAATTAATAATGTGCTGATTTTCCCCGTTCCTTTCGCCACTTCCAGCCCGGCCAGCTTTTTATCCAGATCGCGCGAGACGGCGATATTGGTGCTGCGGATATAAAAACTCAGCAGTTGCCCCAGCACGCCCAGATCCAGCGCCTCGGTGCTGTGGCGGCCCACTTTCTTTTCTTGATCTGCCATCGACACCTCACGAAAGATATCCATAATCAACACCAGAAAATAACAACCGCCCACGCAAGGTTGCAAAATTATTATTGGTAGGTTAGTAGACAATTACAACTAATTTAATCATAGCTTTTTCTTATTCTCTTTGGTGCATTCAGCGCCGTTGCCCCCAATACCCCGCCACTGACATTTACCCTTTGGGAAAACTCTTCATTAATCAACCAGGCTGCGGTTATTCCCCCAAAACACCACCCATAATAAAAACATATTTTATATATCAGCGACGGCTGTATAGGGTATGAGTTAATAACAATCACCTTACATAATCTGTTAAATAAATACTTGCGCGCCAGGGGGAAGCCGCTGGCCCGGAAACGGTGCTTTACGTCACGCACGTTAGGGAAAGAGGTCGCTTGCCATGACACAGACTCAACCAGCCCCGACGCTGTCGGTGAAAAACTTAACCGTTGCCTTGCCGGCGGGCATGGATCGTCAATATGCGGTGGAAAATCTCTCGTTTGCACTCTATCCCGGTGAAATTCTGTGCATTATCGGCGAATCCGGATCCGGGAAATCCGTGACGGCGCATGCGGCGATGGGGCTGCTGCCGAAGGTGCTCACGGTGCAACACGGTGAGATATGTCTGCACGGTAAAGATCTGCTGCAGGAAACCCCGGCCGCATTGCGCAACCTGCAGGGGCGCGCCATTGCGATCATATTCCAGGATCCGCTCTCGGCGCTGAACCCGATCATGACTATCGGCCAACAGATCGTCGAAGTGATGGAAGCGCACAAGGTCGGCACGCCCGCATCACGCCAGCAAAAGGTGCTTTCCCTGCTGAGCGAAGTGGGCCTGCCAGACCCGTTGACGGTGCAACATCAGTATCCATTCAACCTCTCCGGCGGCCAGCGCCAGCGGGTGATGATCGCCATGGCGCTGGCGTTGGATCCGGATGTGCTGATCGCCGATGAGCCCACCACCGCGCTGGACGTCACCACCCAGGCGCAAATCCTGCAGTTGATCCGCACGATTCAGCAACGCAAACGCATGAGCGTGATGTTTATTACCCACGATTTCGGCGTGGTGGAAGAGATGGCCGACCGCGTGCTGGTGATGCAAAAAGGCCGCCTGGTTGAGGCCGGCGATGCGCGCCAGGTGCTATCGCAACCGGTTCATCCCTATACTCAACAGCTGATTGCCGCAGTACCGCGCATGGCCAGCCAGCCCAAACAGGCTAAGGAAAGCAGCCCGATCGTGCTGCAGGTGAATAACCTGCAGAAAACCTATAACGCTTCAGGCGGCTGGTTGACGAAGAAACGCCAAGTGCGGGCGCTTAATAACGTTAACTTCACCATCCACAAAGGCAAAACGCTGGGGATCGTCGGGGAATCCGGCTCGGGGAAATCGTCTTTAGGGCGCATTCTGGTCAAACTGCTGGCAGCGGATTCCGGGCAGATTCTGTTTGACGGGCGCGATATCGTGGCGATCTCCGAAGCGGAATTTCGCCCGCTGCGCCGCTGGATTCAGATGATATTTCAGGATCCTTTTGCCTCCCTCAATCCGCGCCAAACCATCGGCACGATTTTATCGGTCGGCCCGCTGACCCACGGCGGCATGAGCCGCCATGAAGTGCGGGAAAAGGCGCTGCGGCTATTAGCGCTGGTTGGGCTGGATGAAAGCGCCTATAACCGCTACCCACATGAGTTCTCCGGCGGGCAGCGCCAGCGCATCGGTATCGCCCGGGCGTTAATGTTTGATCCGGTATTGCTGGTGGCCGATGAGTCGGTTTCCGCGCTGGACGTTTCCGTTCAGGCGCAGGTGCTGCAGTTGCTGGCCGACGTGCAGCAAAAAACCCAGGTCGCCATCATGTTCATCACCCACGACTTGCGCGTGGCGAGCCAGATTTGCGATGAAATCGCCGTGCTGTACAAGGGCGAGATCGTTGAGCAAGGCACCCCGCATGAGGTGTTCTTTTCCCCACACCATCCCTATACCCAAAAGCTGGTGAGCGCCATCCCCGGCAGCGAACGTTAAAACGCTTCATCGCATTGCCGCGGATACCGGCAATGCGGCCAAGCATTGACTCCCCCCGCAACATTATCCATCATGCGGCATACCGGCGGGTATTAACGCTTATCAAAGCGCCCATCCCCGGCCAATGAAGAGTACATCGTGATACAACCTGACTGGTCATACCGTGAAAACGCTAAACGCTAAAAGAAAGCATGCGCCGCTAGATCTGTACGGCGAACGTTTGCGTAACCGTAAACACCTGTTGTCCCCGCGTTTGTATGCGGTTGCCATGTATATCGATCAGCACCGCAGCGCCGTTCTGGATCACACCGCCATTGAGATAGCGGCGGAAACCCACACCTCGGACGCGACAGTGGTGCGGGCCATCCAGGCGTTGGGCTTTTCCGGCCTGCGCGATCTGAAAAACGTGCTGACCAGCTATCTGGGGCAGGCGCTCTCCCCCGCCGCCAAAATGGCCACGACGATCAATGCGTTAAAACCCGACGTTAACGCCAGCATCGACTTTGTGCTGGAGGGTTACCGGGTAACCTGCGAAATGCTGGCCGATGAAAAAAACCGCCGGGCGTTGGCGCAGGCGACGGCCTTGCTGCAAGGGGCGGCGCGCGTAGCGGTGTTCGGGCTGGGCGCCTCCGCCATTCTGGCGGAATACACCGCCCGGCTGTTCAATCGCAATGGCACACCGGCCTATGTGCTCAACCGCACCGGGGTATCCTTGAACGAACAGCTCATCGTCATGGCGCCGGGGGATGTGCTGATCATGATGGCGCAGCGCAGCGCTCACCGCGAAGGCGTCACCACGCTAAATGAAGCCCACCGCCTGGGCATACCGGTGATTTTGCTCACCGGCACCCACGATTCGGCGTTCAGCAAGGAAGCCGATACGGTGATTTTCATTCCCCGCAGCGCGCAGCCGGGGAAAATGCCGGTTCATGGCACCCCGCTGGTCGGCCTGGAGATTTTGGTATTGGCGCTTACCGCCGCTTCCCCGCAGGTACCACTGCAAACCATGAACCGGCTTTATGAGCTGAATAACTCGATAACCAAACCCAAAAAGCCGGTGCGATAACCGCCCGCCGATCGGCAGGCGTTATCGCCCGGCGCGGCATCAGAAGTCGACCGAAGCCTGCACATACATCACCCGCGGCTCGCCGACGCTGACGCGCAGGTTGCCGGCGCTGGATTCGTAGTATTCCTTGTTGAACAGGTTGTTTACATTCAGCTTCAGCTGGGTGTGTTTGCCGATCAGATTATTGTCCCAGGCGACAAACGCATCAGCCACGGTGTAATCCGGCATGGTGAAGCTGTTTTCCGGATCGCCCGCCCGGGCGCCGACATAGCGGCCGCCGCCGCCAACGCGCAGTTCGCCCGGCAGCCAGTTAAAGCGCAGCGTATGGGTAAGGTACAGGCTGCCCATATTGCGTGGCGCGTTCACCAGGCGGTTGCCAACGTTATCCGGGTTGACATCGTCTTCGACGATCTCGGTTTTGTCGTAGCTGTAGTTGGCGATAATGTTCCAGTCCGGCACCGGTTCGCCGTTCAGCTCAAACTCAACACCGCTGGAGCGCGCTTTGGGAATATTGCGCGTTACGCCGTTGATATAGACCGACATATCCTTTTCATCAATACGATACAGCGCCATTGTTGCCGAAAGGGCCGGCGTCACTTGCCATTTGCCGCCAACTTCATAAGTCGTGCCTTTCTCGGTCGCGGCGACGTTGCCGTCGTCGTCGGTCTGCGTCGACGGGGTGAAAGAGCGGCTATAGCTGCCGTAAAGCGATACGTCCGGCGTCAGTTTATACACCAGGCCCAACTGCGGTAAGAAAGTATTACCGCGATCGTTAAGGGTCGATTCCGGCGAGACAAAGCCGCTGCTGGACGTTTGGGTATAACGCTGGAAACGCCCCCCCAGCACGGCGATCCACTTATCGTTCAGATGAATGCTGTCTTTGGCGAACAGTGAACGGCTGTACAGGTTGGTGCGCAGATTGCTGTTGCTGTCGCTATAAGTGCTCGCATTGAGCACGGGCTCCTCGCCATAGACCGGATCGTACATATTGAACGTCTTCGATACCGTACCGCGCCAGGAATAGGCTTTGTAGGTTTCATTTTGTTCATAATCCACGCCCAGCATCAGATCGTGCTGCATTCCCCACAGTTGCGGGCTGCCGCTGACATCCCAGGAGACATACTGCGTCTGGTGATTAAAGCCGCGGTTGGCGTCTGCCCGGCGCGAGACGATGCCGGTGGTGGTATCAATCGCCGTCGCCCGCACTTCATTGCTGTCGTAACGCCGTTGCATCCACGCGTAGTTCAGGTGGGTTTCCCAGGTATCATTCAGCGCCCAACTGCCATTGATATTCAGCCGCTTGTTTTTCCCCCAGGCGTGGTTTGCGCTGTCGTCCAGCCGCTGGTTGTACGGCACATTAACAGGCTTGCCGTCGATAAACGCGGTGCCGCGGTCATACGGAATATCGTATTTATATTCCACATAGCCAATATTGAAAGAGGCGCGATCGCCATACCAACTCAGCGACGGCGCGATCAGGGTGTGTTCGCTCACGCCGAAATTGCGCCAATAGTCTTCGCGTTGGCGTTCAGCAATCATCCGGAATGCGAAACCGTTGCCCAGCGGGCCGGTGACGTCAACCATGCCCGAGCCCCCGCCAAAGCTGCTGGTTTGCCCGCTGATATGGGTATTCCAACTGTACTGGGGCTTTTTGCTGATCAGGTTGATCACGCCGCCGGGGTTGAGGATGCCATACATCAATGAGGCCGAGCCTTTCAGCACTTCGATGCGGTCAATCGAAGCATCCATCGCCAACCCTTGGTTACTGCGAACGCCATCGATAAAAACGGAACCGTCGGAGTTGGCGCCAAAACCACGTTTGACAAAACCGTCTTCTATGCCGCCCAGGGTATTGCCCTGCGCAATGCCACTGACAAACTTAATGGCATCATTAACCTTTTTAACCTGGTAATCCTTGATCACCTGTGGTGTGACCACGCTGATCGACTGCGGCGTTTCATTGCGTGGCGCCGCCGTGCGGCTGCCCGTCGTGCTGCTGTCGCTACTATAGCTGCGGTTGGCATCCGCAGTACCGCCGGCGGCGGTAACGGTGAGCGTTTCATCCGCGGCATGGGCGCCACTACAGATAGCCATCACGCTCAACGCGAGCAGTTTCTTACGTAATACTGGGGGAACGGGAAAAGCAGAAGACAAAAAACAACGGTTAATCATCATGTTATCTCAAAACTCGGGATGAATTCCGTTGATTATAATGGTAATGGATGTAGTAATGCTTATCAAAAGCATTACTGAATTACAGTGCGCATGGTGTATCCCCCTGATTGGCGCCCAAAGCGCCTGGCTCGTTTGATTGATGGGCGTTCTGGCCGGGCGGTGCTATGATTACCACCAAAATGACACGGAGGCGTTGCCATGAAACTCAAACTGTCGCTGGCCCTGCTGGCGTTTATCGCAACCCACGCTGCGGCTTTTCAGGCGAAAATCGCCCCCGAAAGCCAACCGGCAGCGAATGGCGCCGGCGCGACGGAACAGCCTTTTAACGGCTTCCACCTTATGGCGTTGCAAGCGCAGCGCCCTGGTGGTCAGTGCAGCGCTGTATCAATCAATGGCTGCGGCTGCCCCTTCTGCACCCAATTGCGCAACATCGGCCGCTAGGCCTTGAGCCTGGCCACCTTGCTGGGCCAGGGATCGGCAAACTGGCCGCCCGCCGCCCACCAGTCAATTTCTTCCGGCGTGAGAAAGCATTGCCGCAGCGCGGCGGCGAACGGCTCAACCTGATCGCACCGGCCGATGACCGTCAGGCTACAGCGCCGGTCGCCAAAGCGCCCCGGCATGCTCGCCAACTGTTGCTGCAAGATCCGCCGTTCGTCGGCGTTCAACCAGCCATCCTGATGGGCCAGCACGCCCGCCTTCCAATAGCTGATGAACTCCAGGCTGATGCGCCCGGCGGCCTGGTTCCACAGCAGCGCCAGATCGTCCCGGCTCGGCAACCAGAAAAACCCTTTGCTGCGGTGAATACCGGCCCCGAGGTATTGATGATAGGTATCCCACAGGCGCTGGGGATGAAACGGGCGATCGTCTTCAATCACCCGTGATGCGAGAGTAAAGGTTTCGTTCTCGACCTGCTGTTCCAACTCATCCACCAGCCTGGCCACACGATAAAAATCGTAATCCGGCATGGCCAGCACATCGTCCAGCTTCAGGTTACCCCAGCGGGTAGCGACAACCGCCACGCCGGGGTTTATCGGGTGAATAGCATGGGCGACAGCCAACACGCGCGCCGCCGGTAAATGATCGACTTTGGTCAGCAGCAGATGGCTGCAAAACAGGATTTGCTCTGCCAGCAGGTTTTCCATACCGCGCCGCCCCTGCGCCAGACGAGCCTGCCAACGCGGCAACAGGGCGGCGCCCGCGGCGTAGTCGTTATCCAGCATGGCGGCATCCACTAACGAGAGAACCCCTTTCAGCGCCACCCGCGGATGATCGCGCAGCCGCTTAATCAGCGGCAATGGGTGGCTGCTGCCGGAAGTTTCGAGAAAAATATGGTCAAAACGTTGGCTTGCCAGCAAGGTTTCCAGCGCAGCATCCAGCTTTTGGATGCCGCTGCGGCTGCTGATGCTGTCGGCGGCAATCGTCACAAAGTTCTGCTTGTTGGCCGAGACGATCTCGCTGTTGGCAACCAGCACGCCGTCCACGTCCAGAATACTCATATCATTGACAATCACACCGATCGCCAACTTTTGTTGGTTGGCCTGGGCCAGCAGGCTTTTCAGCAGCGTGGTTTTCCCCGCCCCGAGAAAGCCGTTCAGTATGGTTAACGCGGTTCGCGCCATGACTCCTCCGCCCGCAGTGGCTATTTGCGGTAATGTGCCTCTTTGTTTTCCTGCCGGGTTTTCGCATCGATACTCAGTTCGGCGGTGGGCCGCAGCAGCAGGCGGCGCAGGCCAATGGCTTCGCCGGTTTCCCGGCAGTAGCCGTACTCGCCGGCCCTGATGCGCTGCAGAGCTGCATCCAGTTTGGGCAGCAACCGGCTTTCACGGTCGATTTGCCGGAACAGGAAACGTAGCTCCTCTTCACGGGCGGCCTGATCGCCTTCATCGCCCTTGGGTTCGCCGGGCTGAAGCCCGGCCTTCAGTTCATCAATGTGCTGTAATAATGCAGCGCGTTCAGCCAGTAATCGCTGGTGGAAAAACGCCCGTTGCCGAGCGTTCATATACTCCTCCGCGGGCATGGTCAGGATGAGATCTTCTTCTTGTGTTGCGGTTTTTGGCATACCACGCTCCTGGTTAGCTTGGCTTTAATTGGATATGTTATAACATAACAAAACCAAAATACCAGAACAGGAAAACAACCGAGCAACGGGCCAACGGCTTCCCACCATCGGCCCGGCGCGTAAGATGTGCTTTATTCCCAGGCGGCGCTGTGAAAGTCGATTTCCCAGCGCAGCACATCGCCGTACAAGCTTGAAAGCCGCTGCCTTTCATCTTCATCCAGCGCCAGCGCACAGGCATCCAGTTCGGTTTTCAACCTGTTGGCCTGTTGGAAAAACGTGGCCGCTGCGTGCATTTCCACCCACTGGCGCAGATCGTCATCTTGCTGGGGGCGCTGCGCCGCGCGCGCGCACCAGTGGTAATACATCCATTCCGCGCCAAACATCAGGGTGATGATTTCCGGATACCCCCCTTGCCGCGCGGCGTGCAGCATCCCCTGTTGGAAATGTTGTACGCCAACTGGGGCCGGCAGATAGCTCGCCCGGTTGATGCACCGCTTCGCCAGTACCGTTTCAAACCAGCTGATTTGCGTATCCACCAGCTCGTTTAGCCCGCCGATAAGCCAGCGCTGGCGTTCCGTATCCGGCGCATGGCTTATCCCCAAAGCCAAAATCGCCACGGCGGTGGCGACAAAATCACCTTCATAAACCAGGTAACGGTCAAACACTGCCGCCGGTAGAACGTCGTTTTCAATCGCACGCACAAAACGGTGCTGCTGCATGGCTTGCCACCCCGTTTGGTGTTCGCGCAACAGGCGTTCGCTGAACGATTCCATCATGCCTCCAACGCCGTTTTCGCCACGGACATAAAGTGTTTAACCCGCGCCGGCTCCACCGGGTTCCACCACACCCCGTCCTGTTTCAGCGCGCTGGCGACGATCACCCCTTGGGTACGGCCCAGGATCTCAACCACATTGCCAGGGGTCACGCCCGAGCCCACCAGCAAAGGTAAGGACGTCGCGCTGCGTATGTCGTCAATTTCACTGAGCGTGGCGCTGTCGCCGGTGCGCTGCCCGGTGGCGATCACCGCATCCGCTTCAAAAAACTCAACGTCACGGGTTAATTCCGCAATGGCGCGATCGGCGACGATCGCATGGCTGCCGTGTTTAACATGGCTGTCGGCAAAAACCCGGATGTGCTCGGCCCGCAGTTGGCTGCGGTAGCGCAGGGCCTTCGCCGCCGCACCTTCAATAAACCCTTCGTTGGCGATGTAGGCATTGGCCCACTGATTAACGCGAATAAAATCCGCGCCGCCGGCCAGCGCCGTCGCCAACGCGGGGATAGCGGCATTGGCCAAAACATTAATCCCCAGCGGCACCTGAAACCGACGGCGGATATTATCGGTAATCACCGCCATCAACGCCGCAGTTTCCGGGCCGATATCTTCGGGTTTGGAAAATGGAATATCGCCATGATTTTCTATAATCAAACCGTGAACACCGCCGGAAAGATAATTTTCAGCATCATATAAAGCGCGATCGATAATATCACTCACTGTTTTACCACGGTATTTTGGAGCCCCAGGGAAAGGCGCACAGTGAATAACGCCAATCACTGCTTTACTTCGTGAAAAAATATCTTGAATAGCGCTGTTTTTTTCTGCTGATATAGAACCCATCATTGACCTCTTATTAAAAGGAAATGGTTATGCATATCTATGTTGCCGGTAATATTACCGTGGATGAAACCTGGCAATGTGAAACATTGCCCATCAAAGGTGAATCCCTTCTGGGTAAAAAGATCTTGCAGGATATCGGCGGCAAAGGAGCAAACCAGGCCATTATTTTATCCCGCTGCGGGCTACCGGTCACTTTAATTGCCGGGCGCGGCGACGATCATTACGGGCAGTGGATAAAAGAGAATCTCCGTAATGAAACGCTGGCATTTTACCCGCCCACCCCATTAGCCACACATACCGATACCTCTATTATATTGACTACCGCCGATGGCGATAATGCGATCGTGACCGGCAGTGAAGCCGCCGAACGGCTGACGACGGAGATTATCCTCCAGGCGTTGGGCCAGGCCCAACCGGGGGACGTGCTGTTGCAACAGGGCAATTTCTCCGTCGCAAAAACCCGTGCGCTGTTCGCCTTTGCCCGTCAGCGAAAGATGCTGACGGTATTTAACCCCTCACCGGTGCAGGCCGGCTTTGCCGCCTTGTGGCCGCTGGTGGACATCGCCGTGCTTAACGAGCACGAAGCCCGCCTGCTGGCGCCCGATCCGGCCACAACCCAGGTGGTGATCACCCAAGGCCCGCAGGGCGCGGTGCTTTATCACCAGCAGCAGCGCACGCACGTGCCCGCCTGCCCCGCCGCCGCCGTCGACACCACCGGCGCTGGCGATACCTTCCTGGCCGTGATGCTGGCCTCTGCCTTGTTGCGCGGCGGCCTGCCCGACAAGTTGGCGCTGCTGCACGCCAGCCGTGCCGCCGCGCTCACCATCGGCCGCCGCGGCACCTACCGGGCATTCCCCAACGGCGCCACGCTGGCGGCGCTGCTGCATAGCGGGCAATAAAGCGGGTTATTTAAACAGCGAGCGGTAAGCATCCACGTTGGCTTTTGTCACCACCGTAGCCGGCACCAGAATGTTTTTTTCCACGCTTTGGCCGCTGGTTAGCGCATTAAGCGCTTTCACCGCTTCACGGCCCATGGTTTCAGGATCCTGCTGCAACACGGCGGCCACGTAGCCGGCATCAATGCCGCTGATAGCGCGGGCAGTCAGATCCCAACCAAAGACCTTGATATCCCCTTGTTTACCCTGATTTTCCACCGCCGCAATCGCGCCAAGCAGCGCCGGCTCGCCGGTGGCATAGATAGCGGTAAGATCCGGGTTGCCGGTGATCAGGTTTTCTGCCGCCGTCATGGCGTCGTCCTGAATATTACGCCCATCCACCACATTGGCGACGGAAATACCGCTATGGCCTTTCAGGGTGTCTTCAAAGCCTTTTTGGCGGGCATTTTGGATCGCGGAATTGAGCGCGCCGACAATACCGATGCGCGCTTTGCCGGCGCTGTTTTTATTTACATAATCGAGGAAGTAGTTGCCGATAATTTTCCCGCCTTCGATATTATCTACGCCCACCTGGGAAGCCTGCGGCCCGGCAGGCAGAACGGCATCAATAGCAATGACCGGGATATTTTTCGCGGCGGCTTCTTTTACCGCAGGCATAATGCCATTAACATCAATAGCATCCACCAGGATCCCCTTCACCCCCTGCTGAATATAATTTTCGATCGCATCGTTTTGCGCTACGGGGTTATCGTTGGCATTAAAAATAACCAGGTTTTTGCCCGTGGCTTTGGCCTCTTCCTGGGCGCCTTTATTCATCAGATTAAAAAATAATGCCTGCTGGTTAATTTGCACCAGTGCGTAGGTGGGGGCGGCGGCAATCGCTTTGCCGATAAATAAAGCAGAGATAACCAGTGCGCTGGTAATAAGCCGTTTATTTCCGGTGTTGAATAACATGATAAATGCCCTCGATAAAAGTTGATTCCCCCGGCCGCACGGCAGCAGTGGGATGTTTTTTAGCGGGCAAATAGCGGAGCGCAGCGCCAAAAAAGGCGCGGAGGCAACAAAACAAAGCGGCTTTTCCTCTGGCACTCCGTTGGCAGTGAGGGAAAGCGAAAGCCGGCACGGCTTCGGGAACAGGTTAATAAAATTCTCTGTTTAACGCCTATTGTCAAGTAATAATTTCCTCACTGCCCGCGGGGCGACAAAAAGCTGTATGCCGGCGGGTTTTTTATGTTACTGGTAATATCCGGTAGCCACCGATGACGCAGTCTGGCTCTTTCATGCTTCACGTTGCAGATGCGTTGCCGCCCTTGCGCAACTCGAATTATTTTGGGTATATGATTAAAAAACGGGTTTTACTTGCCGACGTCGCGAACCTGGCCGGGCTTTCCAAGGCCACCGTATCGCGCTATCTCAACAACAGCCTTGTCCTGCCGCAGCAAACTGCAGCGCGGATAGAGGCGGCTATCCATCAGCTAGATTATCGCGGCAACAGCCTGGCACGGCGCCTAAGCAAAGGGGGCAGCGAAACCCTGGGGCTGGTGCTGCCGGACATCACTAACCCGTTTTTCGCCGAACTGGCGGACGCCGCGGAAGAAGCCGCATCGGCGCAGGGCTACAGCCTGGTGCTGTGCGTCACGCGTAACGATCCGGAAAAAGAGCGTCAGTTTATCCGCTGGCTGGATACCTGCCAGGTGGATGGCTTACTGTTCACCACCAACCGCCCGGACGACGGGCTGCTGCGCCGCGAGATCCAACGCCACTCGCGCATTGTTCTGCTGGACGAAGACATCCCCGGCAGCCGCGCCCCGAAAGTGTTTGCCGATAACCAACAGGGCGGGCGGATCGCCACCGAGCAGTTGATTGCCGCCGGCCACCGGCGCATCGCCTTCGTCGGCGGGCCGGACGCGCTGATGAGCGTGCGTGAACGCTATCAGGGGTTTTGCGAGGCGCTAGAACAGGCTGGCCTGCAGTGCCCACCGGAGTGGGTGATGCATGGCGAATACCAGCGCACCTACGGCACCGATGCGCTGAATATCCTGTTCAGCGCACGGGAAAAACCCACCGCCATCTTCGCCGCCAGCGATTATCTGGTGCTCGGTATCCTGGACGGGCTGCGCGCGCGCAACCTGCGGGCGCCGGAAGCGCTCTCCGTGGTCGGCTTTGATGACGCCAGCTACGCAGACTTTACCCAACCGCGAATCTCGACCATCCGCCAGCCGGCCCACCAGATGGGCCACACCGCCGTCACGCTGATGCTGCGTTTGCTGCATGGCGAAACGGTGCCCGAACTGACGCGCCTGCCGGTGGAATGGATCGCCCGGGATTCCATTCTTCCCCTGCCCGCCGCGCGCTAAAATAGCGCAAATATTGCACGCTTTTAGCGCAACGGCATCGCCCCGTTGCCTGGCCTTCCCTGCATTTAGTAAACCGGTTTACTCACCTACCCGATTTTATTGAATGATTATCATGCCGTTAGCGGTTTCTGCACGCCCCTTTGGCCGATTTGGCATGCTTGCTGCTTTAGCCCGGTTGGCGAACAAATAGCGAACATCGCGGGAAAAGCAGTAACCGCCTTTTACGTGTCACTTTTTAGTAAACCGGTTTACATGATGTGGATCGGTCACGTGGCACCCGGCGGCACCGGCACAGCAGCATCCACCGTCAACAGACCTTGGGAGTACTGGCATGCAACAACAGGCAATCCCCGCCCGCGTCGAAATGGTGAACATCACCAAGACGTACGGCTCGATACGCTCCTTACGCGGCGTTAACCTGCGTCTGGCCCCCGGTGAAGTGCTGGGGCTGGTGGGTGACAACGGCGCCGGTAAATCAACGTTAACCAAAATACTGTCCGGCGCGGTGGTGCCAACCAGCGGCAGTATTCGGATCGACGGCGCCGAGCAGCAGTTTCTCTCACCGGCGGACGCCCGCCGCTGCCATATCGAAATGGTGTATCAGGATCTTTCGCTGTGCGACACCGTGGACGTGGCCGGCAACCTGTTCATGGGGCGCGAACCCACCAAAAAGATCCTCGGCGTGCCCTTTCTCGATCAGGAAAAAATGCACGCCGACGCACGGGAAATGCTTAAAGGGCTGGGGATCTCGATTCCCGATACACGCCTGATGGTGCGCAACCTTTCCGGCGGCCAGCGGCAGGCGATCGCCATTGCGCGCGCGGCGGCGTTTTCGCCCAAGGTGCTGATTATGGATGAACCCACCGCCGCCCTGGCGGTGGCGGAAGTCGAAGCGGTGTTGGCGCTGATCAAACGCGTCAGCGCCCGTGGCGTCAGCGTTATTTTGATCACCCACCGCCTGCAGGATCTGTTTCTGGTCTGCGATCGGATCATGGTGATGTACGAAGGCACCAATACCGCAGATCGCAATGTCGCAGACACCGATCTGGGGGAGATCGTCAATCTTATCGTGGGCGATAAATTCACTGCCCATTCGGCTCGCGCCCATTAAGGGAATCAACGATGAGTATGATTAATATGACCAGCCCGCGCATGCGCCAACATTCATTGCCCAAGCGAATATTGCATAACCACTCCGGCGTGGTCAGCATCGCGCTGTTTTTTATCTTCTGCTGCGTGGTGTTTTCGCTGATCACCAGTAATTTCCCAACCGGGAACAACTGGCTGAATATCATTCGACAAACCGCGCCGCTGCTGATTGTCGCCAGCGCCATGACCTTCGTCATCACCACCGGCGGGATCGATCTTTCCGTCGGTTCCACGCTGGCGCTGGTGGGCGCGCTGTCGGCCATCGCCCTGAATCAGTGGGGGCTGCCCTGGCCGGTGGTGCTGATCGGCGGGCTGTTGGTCGGCGCGCTGGTGGGGCTGATCAACGGCTTTTTTATCGCCTGGGAAGGCATACCGGCGTTTATCGTCACCCTGGCGACGCTGGCAGTGGTGCGCGGGATCGCATTGCTGATCACCCAAGGTTATTCTATCCCTATCCCGGCAGACAGCGCCTTTACCTTTATGGGCCGGGCCTGGGTGCTGGGTATTCCGATGCCGGCGCTGATTGGCATTGTGGTGCTGATCGTCGCGCATATCGCACTGAACCATATGCGCTTTGGCCGTTATGTCACCGCGATCGGCGCCAATGCCGAAGGCGCGCGCCGCAGCGGCATCAACACTAAAGCCGTCACCCTGCGGGTCTATATGCTCAGCGGCATGGCCGCCGCGTTGGCCGGGATGATCATCACCGCCCGCCTGGGCAGCGGCTCCTCCAACCAGGGCGAGGGCTTTGAATTGCAGGTGATCGCGGCGGTGGTGCTGGGCAGCACCAGCCTGTTCGGCGGCTTTGGCACCATTATCGGCACCCTGTTGGGCGCACTGTCCATCGCCGTGATTCAAAACGGGCTGATCCTGTCGCACATCTCACCGTTCTATACCCAGATCGCCACCGGCACCATTATTCTGCTGGCCATCTGGCTGAACACCCGCATCCTGAACCCAACGCGTTCACCGGCAAAGGGGTAGGCCATGAAAGGATCGATTTTTCGCCACCCGGAACCGCTGCCGGTCGGCGTCGGCAGCGGTTATGTGATGACGGTGCTCGGCCCGCTGCCGGTGGCGCAGATGGGCGTAACGCTGATGCATGAGCATATTTTACTGGATGCCGCCGGCAAATGGGTGCCGCCCTGCTGCTGCAGCGAACGGCACATCGCGGAAATGCCGGTGCGGATGGAAAACCTGGGCGAACTGTCCCTCAATCCGTTGATGAGCAGAGACAACTGCCAGTTGTTCGACGTCGATTTGGCCATTGAAGAGCTGATGAAATATCGGGCGCTGGGCGGGGAAACGGTGGTGGATCCGACCAACATCGGCATCGGCCGCGATCCGAAGGCGCTGCAGCGCATTTCAAGGCTCAGCGGGCTGAATATCATCATGGGAACCGGGCTATACCTGGAGCCTTCGCACCCGCAGTGGGTCAAGGAGATCGGCGTCGACGCCCTTGCCGAAAAGCTGATTTATGATCTGGGCGGGCGGGAAGAAAAACCCGAGGTGATCGCCGGGCTGATCGGCGAGATCGGCATTTCCAGCCGCTTCACCCCGGATGAAGAAAAATCGCTGCGTGCCGCCGGGCGCGCCAATGCCGCAACCGGCGTGCCCATCGAAGTGCACCTGCCGGGCTGGGAGCGCCTGGGGCATAAGGTGCTGGATATTTTGGCGGAAGAAGGCGCCGATCTGCACCATACCGTGCTTTGCCATATGAACCCCAGCTTCGCCGATAAAGCCTACCAGCGCAGCCTGGCCGCTCGCGGGGCGTTCCTGGAGTACGACATGATCGGCATGAGTTATTACTATGCCGATGAAGCCGCCCAGTCCCCTTCCGATGAAGAAAACGCCCGCGCCATCCGCGAACTTATCGATGACGGTTTTATCCATCAGCTGTTGCTGTCGCAGGATGTCTTTTTGAAAACCATGCTCACCCGCTACGGCGGCCACGGTTATGGCTACATCCTTAAGCACTTTGTGCCGCGTTTGCGCCGCCATGGCATCAGCGGCGAACAGTTGGAAACGCTGATGATCACCAATCCGCAGCGTGTTTTTGGCGGGTAACAAGGAGAAAATAATGCAAAAGACAGTATTACTGGTCGGTGAGTCCTGGAACAGCAGCGCCACCCACGTAAAGGGCTTCGATCAGTTTTTTACCTCCACCTGGCACAGCGGCGCGGATGCCTTTCTCGACGCGCTGGCGGACAGTGACTATCAGATCACCCATATGCCGGCCCACGAAGCGCAGAGCCGTTTTCCAACCACGCTGGCAGCGTTGCAGCAGTGGGACGTGATTATCCTTTCGGATATCGGCGCCAACACCTTGCTGCTTCATCCGGATACCTGGCTGAAAAGCCGCCGCACGCCGAACCGGCTGGCACTGTTGCACGACTACGTCGCCGCAGGCGGCAACCTGATGATGATTGGCGGCTACTTCAGCTTCCAGGGCATTAACGGCGCGGCGCGTTTTCGCAATACGGCCGTTGAAAAGGTATTGCCGGTGCGTTGCCTGCCCTGGGATGACCGGGTGGAAGTGCCGGAAGGCTGCTACCCCGAGCTGCTGGCGCAGCACCCGGTGTTGGAAGGGCTGCAAGGCGAATGGCCGTGGTTGCTGGGCTATAACGAAGTGGAAATGCACCCCGAGGGGCAACTGCTCGCCACGATAGCCGGCAGCGGCCACCCGCTGATCGCAGTGCGCGAGTATCAGCACGGGCGTTCGCTGGTCTGGACCAGCGATATGTCGGCCCACTGGCTGCCGGAAGAGTTCAGCGCCTGGGAAGGCTACCGCCGCCTGTGGATCAACTGCCTGAATTGGTTAACCCGCGTATGCTGATGAACGATGCCGCTCTTGCGCTGGCCAGGCAGCTATTGGGCTTTAATACCATCAATCCGCCGGGTGACGAACAGGCCTGTATGGCGTTCCTGGCCGGCTGGCTACAGGCCCGCGGCTTTGAGGTGGCGCTGCATGAATTCGGCGATAAGCGCGCCAATCTGGTTGCCGTCATCCCCGGCCAACAGGCCGGAGCGCCGCTCGGCTTTACCGGGCACCTGGACACGGTGCCGTTAGGCAATCAGCCGTGGCGCTACGATCCTTTCGGCCATGATGTGGAAGACGGCAAACTGTATGGCCGCGGCGCGAGCGATATGAAAGCGGCGATTGCCGCGTTTGCCTGCGCCTGCGTGCGCCACCGCCAGCAGATCCAGGCGGGCTGCGGCGTGGTGTTGTTGCTAACGGGCGGGGAAGAAACCGGCTGCGACGGCGCCAAAGCGCTGATGCAACACGGCCCGCTCCCCGCGCTCGGCGCGTTGATCGTCGGCGAGCCGACCGCCAACTACCCGGTGATCGGCCACAAGGGCGCGCTTTGGCTGCGTTGTGAAACCCAGGGCAAAACGGCGCACGGCGCCATGCCGGAATTGGGCATCAATGCCATTTATCTGGCGGCGGACGCGCTGGTGAAAATCCGGCATTTTTCCCCCGGGCCGCCCCATCCGCTGATGCGCCAACCCACGCTGAACGTCGGCAGGATCCAGGGCGGCTTGAATATCAATTCGGTTCCCGACAGAGCGGCGTTCGACGTCGACATCCGCACCGCCCCCAATCTGCAACACGATGAAATCTGCGGCCGGCTGCACAGCCTGCTGGGAAGCGGCGTTAGTCTGTCGCCGCTGGTCGATCTGCCGGCCGTGCTGACGGAAGCCGACACGCCCTGGATCCAAACCCTCTACCGGCTATGCCAGCCCTACCATGATGCGCCGCTGGCGCCGCGCATCGTGCCCTATTTTACCGATGCCTCGTTGCTGTTGCCGGCGCTTAACCACCCACCCTGCGTGATTATCGGCCCCGGCGAGCCGGCCATGGCGCACCAGACGGATGAATATTGCGAGCTGGAAAAACTCCGCCACGCCGAAGAACTGTACGGCGACATTATTTTATCCTGGATGAATAAACAGTAACGGTGAAAAACAGCCTGCCTATATACCCAAAATAATTCGAGTTGCAGGAAGGCGGCAACGCAGCGAATCCCCAGGAGCTTACTCCAGTAAGTGACTGGGGTGAGCGAGGAAAGCCAACGCATCTGCAGCTTGAAGTATGAAGGGTATAGCGGGTTAACGCCACTTTGCCCATGCATGACTGTGCATGGGCTGCGGCCCTGCGCGAAAAAACCAGGAAAATTAACGCCCGCCTAATAATTAATTCTACATTGAATAACACATGATAGAAATTATCTTTATAAAAAATTCATTAAAAAGTAATCAGGTAGAATTATTGCTATTATCCTGCCACTAATTGATGAATACCATGAGTTAAGAATGAAATAATGAGTTATTTCATTTCAAAAAATAACAGCACTTTTCGTCGAGCCAAAATAAAAATAACGGCGTAGGGTCACTATTACGTTGTTTATTGAATAAGGCATGCGCTGTGGAAGAAACAATTATTGCATCACTGCTGCCCATCGTCGTGACGCTATTTCTTGGTTTTTTTGCCGGCTGGCACCATGATTTCGACTCCAAACAGGGCGCGGTGCTTAACCGCATGGTGATGTTGTATGCCCTGCCGCTAACGCTGTTTGCCGGCATGATGGGGGTGGAACGTGCAACGCTTCTGCAACAGGGCACCATGGCGCTGCTGCTGGTGATCGGTATGGTGGGCGGCTACGCCGCCGTTTTTATCGTCTCGCGCTATCTGTTCCGCGTTGCCAGTAAAGTCGCCGCCTTGCAGGCGCTGGCGATCGCCGGCCCGGCGGTGCCTTTTGTGGGCGTGCCGGTGCTGGGCTTCCTATACGGTGGGTTAAGCACCGTGCCGATAGCATTATGCAGCATCATAATGAACCTGGTTCAGGTGCCCATTACGCTGCTGATACTTTCACACGGCGCCGCAGATTCGGCCGGCGGGAATAAAACCTTTCTCGCCAATATTAAGACGACGCTCAAAGAACCGGTCGTGTGGTCGCCTATTTTAGCGTTTATACTGCTGCTGTTGAACGTGCATATTCCAGGCCAAATTCGCTCATCGTTGCAATTATTGGGTAGCGCCACCGGTGGTGTGGCGCTATTTGCCTCCGGGATTATTTTATATTCCTATCACGTCAGCCTGAACCTGACGGTGGTGCTTTCCGTACTGGCGAAAAATATTCTGCTGCCGGGGCTAATCCTGCTGTGCGGGCTGGCGATGGGCGTCATCGGCAATACGCTGAATATTTCCGTGGTTACCCTGGCGATCCCAACGGCGTCCATTTGCGTCATTCTGGCGGTGCAATATCACACCGCCGAGCAGGAAATGGCATCCACATTATTTTTCAGCACCATTTGTTCGATTATCACCATGGGCGGGCTGCTCATCTATTTGCACTAAGAGCGCCGCCCAACAGCGTTGTTACACGGTTATTTGGGCCTTGGCCCGCGCGCAAAGCCGCCAGGGTACACACCTTCTTTAACGGAGAGTTGAGATGAACACACCGAATAGCAAACAGAAGAATGTCGCAGAATTTATTGTCTCTTGTCTGGAAGCCGAAGGCGTTAAATACGTCTTTGGCATCCCCGGCGAGGAAAATATCAAACTGGTTCGCGCCGTCGCCGCGTCCGAACATATCCGCTTCATTCTGGTGCGCCATGAGCAAGGCGCTTCCTTTATGGCGGATATTTACGGGCGCTTAACCGGCCGGGCCGGGGTTTGCACGGCCACGTTGGGGCCGGGCGCCATCAACCTGCTGCTCGGCACCGCCGATGCGCAAACCGATTCCAGCCCGCTGGTGGCGATTTCCGCCCAGGTCGGCCTGAACCGCATCTATAAAGAATCGCACCAGATTGTCGATCTGGTTTCCATGTTCAAACCGATCACCAAATGGGCCGATGTGGTGCTGACGCCGCATGCCGTGCCGGAAATGGTGCGCAAGGCCTTTGCGCTGGCGCAGGAGGAACGCCCCGGCGCCACCTACCTGGCGATCCCGCAGGATGTGGAAAGCGCCGTCATGCCCGCAGAACTGCGGCCATTAACGCCAACCCGCGCCACACAAACCTACCCTTCTCCGGCCGCGGTCGAAAGCGCCGTGGCGCTGTTGCGCGCCGCGCGCAACCCGGTGATTCTGGCCGGGCACGGGGTTGCCAGAACCGGCTATGCGCCGGCGCTGGAAGCCTTTGCCGAACGTTACCACCTTCCGGTCGCCACCACCTTTATGGGCAAGGGTGTGATTAGCGATCGCAATCCTCTGGCGCTGGGGGTGATTGGGTTTATGCAGCACGACTATGAAAACTTCGCCTTTGATCAAGCGGACCTGATCTTATCCGTCGGTTATGAGCTGCAAGAGTTTGCCCCAGAGCGCATGAACCCGCACGGCGATAAAAAAATCATTCACGTTAATACGTTTTCGCCAGACACCGATGCGCATTACAGCGTGGACGTCAGCATTGAAGCCGATATCGGCCTGTGCCTGGCGGCGCTGGCCGGGAAGCTGGGCGACAGCCCACTGAAAGCGCAGGAAAACGTGGCGAAGATCCGCGATTTGCTGAGTAATGAGCTGAAAAAAGGCCAGGCCAGCAGCGATTATCCGCTAAAACCGCAGCGTATCGTTGCCGATATCCGTGCCGTAATGGGTGACAACGATATCGTGCTGGCGGATACCGGGGCGATAAAAATGTGGATGGCGCGTTTGTATCCCACCTACCAACCCTTGACCTGCCTGATTTCCAACGGCTTGTCCACCATGGCGTTTTCCCTGCCGGGGGCGATTGGCGCCAAGCTGGCCTGCCCGGAACGCCAGGTTCTGGCGGTGATGGGGGACGGCAGCTTTATGATGAACTCACAGGAAATCGAAACGGCGGTGCGTGAAAAGATCCCGCTGACGGTGCTGATCTGGGTTGATGAAAGCTATGGCCTGATCAAATGGAAAATGGATATCGAAGAAGGCTCCCACGACAGCGTGGATTTCACCAACCCGGACTTTGTGAAATACGCCGAAAGCTTTGGCGCCAAAGGCTACCTGATTGACAGCGCGCAGGCGCTGCGCCCGACGCTGGAAAAAGCCCTGCGGGAAAACGGCGTCTCGGTGATCGCCTGCCCGGTCGATTACAGCGAAAACATGAACCTGATTAACACCCTGGGCCAGCTTAGCATCGCCCTGTAAGCCCTGCAGCGCCCCTGTCAGACACCGGCAGGGGCAGTTCAGCCGCCCACCGGCAGGGTTTGCCGTTTGGCGCCCAGCAGCCACAGCGCCGCAAGATTATAGGCGGCGCTTTCCAGCAAGTTACTTGCTTCACGCAGCGCCTGCTCATAGGCGATCACCCCAGGCACCAGCGAAAACGCCGCCGTTAACCCCAACGTATACAACTGTTCATAGCCGGCGCCCAAACTGCCGGCCAGCACCACGCACGGGCAACCTTGCGCCGCCGCCCGGCGCATTATCCCCGCCGGCGCCTTGCCGTTGGCGGTTTGCGCGTCAATGCGCCCTTCCCCGGTGATCACCAGATCGGCGCCCTGCAGATGATTATCAAAATCCAACGCATCAAGGATCACCTCGATCCCCGGCCGCATATGCGCGCCCAACAGCGCAATCAGGGCGGCGCCCAGCCCACCGGCGGCGCCCGCGCCTGGATAATCGGCAATACGCTGGCCGGTTTGCGTGCTGATGACAGCGGCAACATGCTGCAAATTCGCCTCCAACTGCGCCAGCATGGCCGGCGTGGCCCCTTTTTGCGGCGCGAAAACCGCCGTTGCGCCGCGCGGCCCCACCAGCGGGTTGGTCACATCGCAGGCCACCTGGAGCGCCACGTGGCGCAGGCGCGGATCCAGCCCGTGGGTGTCGATCGCCGCCAGCGCGTTTAACGCCCCGCCGCCGCGGGCGATCTCTTCGCCCTGCGCATTGCGGCAACGGGCGCCCAACGCCTGCAACATGCCGATGCCGGCATCATTGGTGGCGCTGCCGCCCAATCCAATGATGATGTGGCTCACCTGATGATCCAGCGCCGCGCGGATCAGTTCCCCAACGCCAAAGCTGGTGGCCAGCAACGGGTTACGGCTTTCCGGCGCCACCCATTGCAGGCCGCAGGCAGCGGCCACTTCGATCACTGCCGTCTGCCGATCGCCCAACAGGCCAATGAATCCGGCCACTGGTTCCCCCAGCGGCCCGGTGACCGGCACCGGCACTTTCCGGCCGCCGGTGGCCGCCAACAGCGCATCGACAGTGCCTTCGCCGCCATCCGCCACGGGCAGCTTCACCGTTTCCACCCCCGGGATCGCCCGTTGCACTCCGCGCGCGATCGCCTCCGCCACGGCACTGGCGCCAAGGCTTTCCTTAAAAGAGTCTGGTGCAATAATCACTTTCATCGGCCGTCCTCCCTGTGCGTCAGAAACGTGGCACCAACATACCGCCGTCAGCGCTGATGGTGTGCCCGGTCAGGTAAGGCATACCGCCGCTGGCCAGGGTTTTAACGATCGTGCCGATCTGGCCCGGAGTGCCCAGCGCGGGGAGCAACGTCAGCCCGGCATCAACCCGCTGCTGGTAGCTTGCCAGCGACGGCTGCGTCATTTCCGTCACGATCAGGCCGGGCTGGATATCAAATACCTGCACCCCGGCCTCGGCCAACCGCCCGGCAAACAGTTTCGCCACCATGGCGGCGCCCGCCTTGGAAACACAGTATTCGCCGCGGTTGATTGAGGCCGCCACCGCATTTGACGAGGAGACAACGATCAGACTGTAGTGCAGATGCGCCGCGAGCGGGCCCGCCAGCAAGCGCCTGGCGAACGCCTGGCAAAAGAAAAACGCCGCCCGCGTGTTAACCGCCTGGCAGCGATCGTAGCTTTCCGGCGTAACCTCAAGCAGATCACCGCGCTGCAACACCGAAACCCCGGCGTTATTCACAAAGGTGGTTAGCGGCCCCAACGCGGCCTCCGCCCGTTCGAGCATCGCGGCATGCTGGCTGATATCCGCCACGTTCCCCGGCACCGCCAGCGCTTGCACGCCGCAGCCGGCCAGGCGCGCAACCGCGGCGCGCAGCTCGTCGGAATCCTGATAGTCATTCAGCGCAATGTGGAAACCAGCCTGCGCCAACTGCCAGGCAATTTCAAAACCGATACCGCGGCCACCGCCGGTAATAAAGGCCACCTGTTGAGTCTGTTGTTCCATCACTGTTACCTAAATGTTTGATAAAAGTGCCAGGAAGCATAGCGCCAATATCGCCATTTTGTAAATATATAGTTACTTACTTATCTTGTTTAGGATCCTTATTGCAGGGATATGAAACTGTTAGCGTTGATTCGCCGATGTTTTGTGATTGATATCCCAAACACAGGTAAAAACCGGCGCCACCAAGCCGATAATAAAAATCATTAAAATCATAAAACTAGCTTATTTCCCCAGCGATCAAAGAGGGAAAAACGCGCTATGCCATCCGCTATAAAAAATCCCACTAACCGTTTTTAAAACAGATGGTTAACTAAAAAATAAATCACAATTCAGGCAGGAATAAACACCGCCGCCGGGGAGAATTGCCATTTGATCACCTGGGTGTTATATCATCACTTGTAAGTAATTAGTTACTTACATGTAAATAAAAAAATACCCTACCCACTGTACCCGAAGGCTTCACCACAACAGGAACCAACGCCATGTCATTTATTAAAAATTTCATCGAAAAAAGCGTGGTTAGTCGCCGTGAATTTATTCTGAAAAGCGCGCTCGGCCTGGGGAGCGTAGCCGCATTACCGCTGAGCGCGCCGTTGTCGAAAGCCTTTGCCGCCAGCGCGCAACAATTCACCCTCGCCTGGGGCTACCGCGATCCCGACAACGCCTACTGGAACGCGATTGCCGCCGGCGGGCGCGCCTATGCCCAAAGCCAGAACGCCGATATGGTCAGCCTGATCAACGGCGGGAACAATGAAAAAGTGCTTTCGGATGTCAAAGCGCTGCTGGCCAAAACCCAGGGGAAACTGGCGCTGGCCGCCGACGCCAACGATGCGCCCAACGCCCGTGCGGTGGTGACGGCCTGCCAGGAGCGCGGCGCTTTCATCAGCACCATCTGGAACAAAACCGACGATCTGCACCCCTGGGACTTCGGCGATAACTATGTGTGCCACATTAGCTGGTCGGATTACGAACCGGCGCAACAGTGCGCCCAGATCCTGTTTGAGGCGATGGGCAACAGCGGCGGTATTGTCGGGCTGGGCGGCATCGCCTCCAACATTCCGGCCATTGAGCGCAAGGCCGGGCTGATGCAAAAATTGAAGGAACACCCGGAGATCAAACTGCTCGATTGGCAGGATGCCGACTGGAGCACCTCCAAGGCCAATGACATGATGGCCACCATGCTGACCCGCTTTGGCGACGACATTAAAGGCATTTTCTCCGCCAACGACAGTATGACCCTCGGGATTATCGAAGCGCTACGCGCTGAAGGCCTGGCCGGGCAGATCCCGATTGTGTCCTACGACGGCACCCCCGACGTTGTCAAGCTGTGCATCGCAGGCGAGGTGCTGTGTACCGTCAGCACCAGCCCCTACTGGGCCGGCGGCATCGCGCTGTCGTTGGCGCACCATGCCGCTATCGGCAGTTTTAAACCTTCGGCGGAACCCCACGAACACCGCGAATTTTATGGCCCCACGGTGTTGATTACCAAAAATGACGCTCAACAGTGGTACAAGGAAAATATCGACAACACCCCAACCGTTGACTGGAATAATTATTGGGCGCAGTCAAAAGGACAAATTAAATACCGCAACTTATAAACCGTTGCCACACGCCAAGGATCAATCGCTACTTGTTAATAATATAGCCAAAATAATTCGAGTTGCAGGAAGGCGGCAACGCAGCGAATCCCCAGGAGCTTACTGGAGTAAGTGACTGGGGTGAGCGAGGAAAGCCAACACACCTGCAACTTGAAGTATGAAGGGTATACCTTTATAAAAGGTGGAATATGTCACAATTGCATGTTAAAGACCTATTGCGCAAATGGGCGCCGGTGATGGTGTTATTAATGCTCTGCATAATAATTAGCGCCATTAACCCCAGCTTTTTATCCATGCGCAATTTCTCACGTATTATGACCGCCACCGCGGCGCCGTTAATGGTCGCATTAGGCATCACCTTTATCATTATCATGGGCTCAATCGACCTTTCCATTGAGGGCGTTTTAGCATTCAGCGGCGCATTGCTGGCAATGATGATGATTCACTGGGGAGGATTTACCGGGCTGGGTTATCTCGCTATTCCGGCTACCTTATTATTGTCCGCCGGCCTGGGGCTACTGACCGGTATTATTCATATCAAACTTAAAATCCCCTCTTTTTTGGTTAGCCTGGGGGTTGGCTTTAGCCTGGTGGGCGCCACCATGGTGATCACCGGCGGGGAGCGTATTCCGCTGGCGGATCCGGTATTCCGCCTGCTGCTGACCGAGCGTTATCTTGATTTCCCGCTGATGGTGTATTTGGCCTGGATCGGCTTTTTTACCGCCTGGTTTATCCAGGAGTACACCGCGCTGGGGCGCAACTTCTATGCGGTGGGCGGCGGTGAGCACCTGGCCTACGCCTCGGGGCTGCACGTTAATCGTATCCGCGTGCTGGGCTTTGCCCTGGCCGGCGCGTTCTATGGCCTGGGGGCGATTTTCGCCGTGGCACGCCTGGGATCGGTGGCCAGCAACCTGGGCGATGGCTACGCCTTTGTGGCGATTACCTCGGTGGTGGTCGGCGGCACTTCGCTGATGGGCGGCAACGGCGGGGTCTGGCAAACGTTGATCGGCGTGCTGATCATCAACGTTATCAACAACGGCATGGTCCTGGTGGGTTTCCCCACCTATATCCAGCAGGGGGTGTTGGGCGCCCTGGTGATTGTGGCCGTGGCGCTGGTTACCCAGCGTAAACGCTTACAAATTGTGAAGTGATCATCATGCTTGAATTCAAAAATGTAGGAAAGACCTTCCCAGGCGTAATTGCCTTGCAAAACATCAATCTGCAAATAAAACCCGGCGAAATCGTCGGGCTGGTCGGCGAGAACGGCGCGGGTAAATCAACGCTGATGAAAATTATCTACGGCGCCTATCAGCATGACAGCGGCGAGGTGCTGATCGACGGTAAACCGGTGGTACTGCGCACGCCGCGCGAAGCCATGATGAAAGGCATCGGCATGGTGTTTCAGGAACAATCGCTGATCGCCAACCTGACGGTGATGGAGAATATCTTTCTGGGTTTTGAGCAGCCGTTTAAAACCCTGGGCGTGATTAACTGGAAACGCATGGCGAAAGCCGCACGCCAGCAATTGGCCAAGGTAAAGCTGGATATCGATCCAAAAACCATTACCGCCGAATTGTCTTTTACCCAACGGCAATTGGTTGAGCTTGCCAAAGTGCTGACGCTGGAAGAACGCAGCGATGGCCAGCTGATTATTTTACTTGATGAACCAACATCGGTATTACCTGCAAAAGAGATTGATATTCTTTTCGATTTAGTGCGCGAATTAACCAGCCGCGCTTCATTTATTTTTGTCTCGCACCGAATGGATGAAGTTATTAACCTGGCCGATCGCATTTATGTCATGAAAGATGGGCAAATAATGGACATGGTTACACGTGATAAATTTGACGTCGCGGCAATCCAGCGTAAAATGGTCGGCCGTGATATTGATCAGCGTTATTTTCGTGAACATCGGAAAGTGGCTTATAACGCCGAGAAATTATTACTCGAGCTAAAAAATATCAGTTTGCCGGGCCACTACAGCAATATTTCATTACGCCTGCACGCCGGGGAAGTATTAGCGCTGGTAGGCACCGAAGGCGCCGGCACCGAAGAAATTATTCGCACCGTTTTTGGCCTGGCGCAGCCCGAACAAGGCGAAGTCACGATTTATGGCAAACCGGTTAAGGCATTTTCCCCGGCCTACAGCATCAGCCGGGGGGTCGGTTATATCCCCCGCGAACGCAAAGTCGAAGGTATTGTGGAAGGCATGTCGGTGGCGGAAAACATCACGCTGGCCAACCTGCACGACTACGCGCGCGCCGGCGTGCTGGCGATAAACACCGAGCGCCGGCTGGCGCAGGAATGGGTCAGGAAACTGGCCGTCAAAACAGCGTCCATTGATACCCAGTGCGGCAAACTCTCCGGCGGCAACCAGCAAAAGGTGGTGTTGGCCAAATGGCGCACCGCAGGCGCCAGGATCATTTTGCTCGATCACCCCACCCGAGGGCTGGATATCGGCGCCAAGGAGGATGTGTACGATCTGGTGCGTGATTTCACCGATGAACAGTGCGGCGTGTTGCTGATTGCCGATTCACTGGAAGAGGCCATCGGCCTCGCTCATACCATCATCGTGTTTAAGGATGGCAAGCGGATGCAGCAGTTCGATTGCTGTGGGGCCAATCCCCCCGGCCAATATGACTTGTTGCAGCATATCGTATAGATTACAGAGGTCTGACCCCGATGAAAATTAATCGTACCGAGCCGCTCGTCCTCGCCGCCGCCAACCCGGCGCAGAGCAAAAAACGCCTGGATGCTGTTTCGTTCGACACACTAAAACGTTACCTGCCAATCCTGACCCTGGCCATTCTGGTTATGCTGGTGAGCCTGTATAACCCCGATTTTCTCCTGCTCAACAACCTATTCCAACTGCTGCAGGATGCTTCTACGCTGTTTATCATGGCGCTGGGCATGACGTTCGTTATCTATATCGGCGGCATCGATCTGTCGGCGCAATCGATCGCCAGCATGTCGACGGTGGTGCTGGTGGTGCTGCTGACGCAGATCGGCATTCTGGCGCTGCCCGTCGCTCTACTGGGCGGCGCGCTGTTCGGCTGCATTTCCGGCTGGGTGCACACGCGCTTTAAAATCTCTTCATTCATCACCACTCTGGCGATCGGCGGCGTGGCCTACGCCACCGGGCAGGTGCTCTCGGGCCAGCGCGCCTTCTATATTCCGGCGGATATTCGCAATGAAACCGTCGGCTGGATGACCGGCACCCTGTTTAGCCTCCCTAACGAGATCGTGATCGCCACGGTGTTGCTGCTCGGCGCACTGTTCGTTGAGCGCAGAACCACGCTCGGGCGCCAAATGAAGGCCATCGGCGCCGGCGAAGCCGCGGCCTGGGCCAGCGGCGTGAAGGTGATGAAAGTGAAAATCATTACCTTCGCCATCGCCGGCGCGTTTTCCGCTTTCGCCGGCATCCTGTTGGCGGCCCGCCTTTCCGGCGCCTCGCCGACCATGGCAGACCAATTTTTGTTACCCGCCATCGTCGCCGTGTTGCTGGGCGGCACGCCGCTGACCGGCGGTGTCGGCGGGGTTCTCAATACGCTGATCGGCACGTTAATCGTGGCCGTTATTCGAACCAGCATGACTTATTTGAACGTGGAAGCACAGGCGCAGCAAATCTTCTTCGGCGCGCTGATGATCGTTGCCATCGCTTTCACTATCGACCGTTCAAAAATGATTACCGTAAAATAAATAGAGGAAAAATTTATGATCCCAGCCACAATGAAAGCCGCCGTGCTGACCGCACCGCACCACTTTGAGATCCAGCAGGTGGCCGTGCCCGAATGCGGCGAAGACGAGGTGCTGATTCGCGTTTCGCACTGCTCGGTCTGTGGCACCGATATGCACATTTTCAACGGCCACTACTCGGCGGACAAACTGCCGTTAATCCCGGGCCACGAGTTTGCCGGCGAGATCGCCGCCACCGGCGCACGGGTTTCCGACATCAAGCTGGGCCAACGGGTGATCGCCGATATCAATATCGGCTGCGGCCACTGCTTTTACTGCCGCCGCAATGAGATCCTCAACTGCAAAGACGTGCAGCAAATCGGCATCCACCGCAACGGCGCCTTTGCCGAATACGTGGCGGTGCCGGCGCACCTGGTGATCCCGATCGAAGATAGCCTGTCCTACAGCGAAGCCTGCCTGACCGAGCCGTTCTCCTGCGTGGTGCGCGCCCACAAAAAAATCCGCCTGAGCGTTGCCGAATCCGTGGTCATCATCGGCGCCGGCGCCATCGGCAACATGCATATTCAACTGGCGCGCCTGCTAGGCGCCGCGCCTATTATCGCCGTGGAATTGAACCCGCAGCGCGCCGAGCTGGCGAAACGCTGCGGCGCCGATGAAGTGATCACCAACCCCGAAGGGGCGCTGGAACGCATTCAAAGCCTGACGCAGGAGCGCGGCGCCGATGTGGTGATCGAAAGCGTCGGCCACCCGATGCTGTACCAACAGGCGTTGACCTTTATGCGCCCCGGCGGGCGGCTGCTGGCATTCGGCCTGACCGATGCGGCCACCGACATTGCGGTTAAACCGCATGACATCATTTTGAAGGAACAGGGCATTCAGGGCAGCGTGGCCGGGATGGGGGAAGATATGTATCAGGCGCTGCAGTTGCTAAGCCACCAGCGCTTTGATACCGAACCGTTCTGCTCGGGCATTCGGCCGCTGGATAGTATTCAGCAGGTGTTCGACGAGCTGAAAGCCGCGCCGAAGTACCTGAAAATGCAGATACAAATCGCCGCTAACTAAGCCTCGCTTTGCCGCGCGATCGGCAAAGCATCATCCGCGGGGGCAGCCGAACCAGGCCGCCCCCGCGCTGTTTCAGGCCGATACCGCGCCGGGCGTGGGCGCAGCCTCATGCAACAGGCCCTGTTCGCGCAGCGTCTGCCAGAAATCATCCGCTATCGGCGCCGCAATCCACTCCAGGCAATTTTGCAGTTGCGCCGCATCGCGGGTGCCGGGCACGATGGTCGGCACGCATGGGTGCGCCAGCACAAACTGCAACGCGGCGGCCGGCAGGCTGACCTGATAGCGACGGCAAACCTGTTCGATTTCAGCCACCTTCTTTCGCACCTGCGCACTGGCCGGCCCATAGTTGTATTTGGCGTTTTCCACCGCGCCGGTGGCCAGAATACCGCTATTAAACCCGCCCCCGACCACCACCGCGGCGTTGCGCGCTTCACACAGCGGCAGGAAGTCATCCAGCGCGTCCTGTTCCAGCAGGGTGTAGCGCCCGGCCAACAGGAAGCAGTCAAAATCGCCCTGCTGCAGCGCGGCATGGCATACCTGCCATTCGTTTACCCCCACGCCAATCGCCTTCACCACGCCTTCATCGCGCAGCTGCGCCAACGCACGGTAAGCGCCTTCCATCGCCTGGCGGAAATAGTGCGGCTGCCGATCGCCATGGGTATAAACATCACAATCATGAATAAACGCAATGTCGATGCGCTCCAGCGCCAGGCGCTGCAGGCTGTCTTCGATCGAACGCATCGTGCCGTCGTAGCTGTAATCAAACACCGCCTCAAACGGCAACGGCTGCACCCATACCCCGGAGTCGATTTCCGCCCTTTTTTTCGGCTTGAGCAAACGCCCGACCTTGGTCGACAGCACAAACTCATCGCGCGGATACCAGCGCAGCCCGTGCCCGACGCGCGCTTCGCTTAACCCATGCCCATACATCGGCGCGGTGTCGTAATAGCGGATCCCGTTTTCCCAGGCCAGGTGGATCATTTTGTCGGATTCGGCTTCGCTGATCGGCCTGAATATATTGCCGATGGGCGCGGCGCCATACCCCATCGCCGTTACCTCAATGCCGGTGCGGCCCAAAAAACGCTTCTTTGCTGGATTCATATCACGGCTCCTGTGCGGGAGAAAAAGAGATTCACATTCAGCATACAAATAACTAACAGGATAGTTATATAAGAAGATATGTTTTAAAAATGTTAACTCGCCTGCAAAGCGTTATTTTTCCCATTGCCCGCCCTGCTCTTTCTTGACATTGTAACTAACCAGTTAGTAATTTTATTGTGAAGCCCTGTTGAAGAGGAAAAGGACCATGAGAGGAAAGTTGGTGCAGGTGGACGATGCGGTAGCGCGGATCAAAGATGGCGCCACCGTTGCTTTTACCGGTTCAGGCGGCGGTTTACTGGAAGCGGATTACGTGATGGCGGCGCTGGCCGAGCGCTACCGCACAACCGGGCACCCGCGGAACCTGACGCTGATCCATGCGCTGGGCATTGGCAACGGCAAAGGGAGCGGCCTGGGCCGCATGGCGCTGCCGGGCATGGTTAAGCGCATTATCGGCGGCCACTGGTCCTGGGCGCCGGAGCTGCAAAAAATGGCGCGCGATAACGAAATAGAAGCCTATTGCCTGCCCACCGGCATCATCATGACGCTTTACCGGGAAAGCGGCGCCGGCCGGCCGGGGGTGATTTCCACCGTCGGCCTGGGCACCTTTGTCGATCCGATCCATAACGGCGGCAAATGCAATACCCTCACCCAGGAAGAGATCGTCACGCGGATCACGCTTGATGGCAAAACCTACCTGCACTATAAGCCGTTCCACATTGACGTGGCGATTATCCGCGGCTCGCAGGCCGATCTGGACGCCAACATCTCCACCAGCGAAGAACCCGCCGATCTGGATATTTACGCCGTCGCCCTGGCGGCTCACAACGCGGGCGGGATCGTGATTGCCCAGGTGAAATCGCTGCAGCAGGCCCACTTCACCCCGGCGCGCAAGGTCAGTGTGCCCGGGGTGATGGTGGATTATGTGGTTGAATATCCGCAGCAGCAGCAGAGCTACCTGGGCGAATACGATGCGGCGATCTCCGGCCAGGCCGCGCCGCCGGAGCAAAAAAGCCCGCCGGTACAGCCGGAGGGGATTCGGCGCATCGTTTCTGCGCTGGCCGCACGCGAACTGCGGCCCAATATGCGCATCAACTATGGTTTCGGCATTCCCGGCGGCGTTTCGGCCATGGCCGATAAAACAGTGGTGGATTCCTGCTGGGAGATGGTGGAACAAGGCATCCATAACGGCGAGCTGCTGGACGGCGCTCTGTTTGGCGCCGCGCGCTACCCGCATGCGATCGTCAGTTCGCTCGATCAGTTCGATCTTTTTAGCGGCGGCGGGCTGGACATCACGTTCCTCGGCATGGGCGAAATGGACGCCGAAGGGAACGTCAACGTTTCGCAACTGGGCGATACCATCGTCGGCCCCGGCGGGTTCATCGACATCACCTGCGGCGCGCAAAAGGTGGTGTTCTGCGGCACCTTTGAGGCCAAGGGGCTGGCGGTTGCCCAACGCGGCGATGCCTTGCATATCGAATCTTACGGCCAGTTGCCCAAGCTGGTTGAAAAAGTCCGCCATATCACCTTCAGCGGCCCAGAAGCGTTAAAACGTGGCCAGGAGGTGATCTACATTACCGAACGCGCCATTTTCAAAATAACCGACGAAGGGCTGGCGCTGATTGGCAAGGTAAAAGGCACCGATCTGGAACAGGATATTTTGCAGCGTATGCAGTTCCGCCCCAGAATCGACAACGTGCAGGACATCGCCCTGTGAACGCAGACCGTTAGGCGGTATACAGCCCCAGGCGCCCGGCATTAGGAGGCGCTATTAACGGTTGAGGACAGTTCGACGACCGGCAACGTTGGCTGCATGTGCAGGCGTAAAAACGCCCAACAGAACATCAGTCTGTTGGGTGTTGCAATTAGGCTGTGTCCCGTAATAAATCGTGGTGCCGTCGTTACATCCAAAGCCCGTTATCATGCTCTGCAAATAATCCAGTGTAACTGCCACCGCATTAAAGGTGATCAATCAGACAGTGACCGAACTCGTTAATAAAGCAGCTCATCGCCAACCGTCAGTTCTGGCTCAGCGTATACCATTCTTTTGAAGCATCCTTGATGGCCAGATAAATTATCTTCCGCACTGAGCCATCTGTCGGGAACATCTTGCGCTTTTTGATGGCCCCATGGATGAAACGAAGGTGATCGGTCCATTCAGCGCTGGTGCCCTTTCGACAGTTAATTTCCTCAGCATACGGGAAAACGTATTGAGGTCGGCTTCGATTTTAAAGCCTTTAGCCAGTTCAGTCGCGAGGGACTGAAGTTTCTCATCTATAGTCTGCCTGTCTCCCTTACTGGAGTGCATGTAACAAAGACAGGCAATTACACAATTTTAATTACGGTCTCGAATTTTAAGGAAGAAGCTGTCCGTCAGATCATAGAATGAGGCTTGATTATTTACCGAATGTTCTACCTGTTTTTCACTGATATTCCTGCAGTCGATTTCTATCGTAATAATATTTGGCTATGACAACAAATTAAATCACGGCTAACCTCACCCCCTTTGAACCATGTTGAAATTTCTTGCGCAACATCGTTTGGCGTTGGCTGCTCGGCCATTTCTTCTGCAACCTCATGGGCAAATTTATATAGAGCTGAATTATGGAGAAATAAATCAATTAATTCTGAGGATAATCCTGAGGGCCCTGGTACTATTCCGCACCCGCGATCAACTACAGCTCGGGCATTTACTGGACGATCAGCACCCTCACCAAAAATAATCTGAGGGATCCCAGCTCGCAAGGCTGTCAATGTATTACCGGCCCCGCCGTGATGAATAAACCCATCAGCCCCAGAGAGAAACAATCCCATTGGAATCCAGTCAACCAGACGAACATTTTCTGGTAATGCGCGCAAATCAGAACGAGCATTCTCAGAAAGATGCAAAATTATTTCCGCATCAATCTCATCTGCTGAATCCATTACCCATGCAATCAGATCAAGACCATCAATCATTGGCTTCACCGTACCGAGGCTTACCAGTAAACGCCTGCGACCAGGGACTCTTAGCCACCACGCTTCGCTGACAGCACCACCATTATAAGGTACATATTGCATGGGAATAACAGGTTCGCCGTTATTCTGTAGCATAGTCATGCTTGGAGGCGTTACGTCTATCCATGCAAGATCTCGCTGAGGAGATTTAACTCCATGGCGTAAATAAGCATTGAGCAGCGTGCGAGTCATGCCTTTGGTATGGCGTGGCGTATGAGCAAAACCAACTGTTTGCATAACAGTGGGAATACCAAACTTAGAAGCAAGAAGCGGCCCAATTGGCGCCAGCGGAGGGTACACAATCAAATCAGGCTGCCAACCAGCGGTAAACTCAACCAGCAGATCTGTCATTTCATCACTAAAAAAAGAAAAATCGCCAACTATCCCCTTTGTCTTACGCATTTCAGCCCGATAACGATATTCTGCCTCTGAATCAAGGTCAGGTGCAGCATCAAATGCCATCAATCCGGCTTCTGCAACTTTACAGGCAAATTTACCAGCACTGGCAACAACAACCTCATGCCCTGATGTGCGGAAAGCCTGGGCAAATGAGATAATTGGGTAGAGTAAACCGAAAAGCGGAGGTCCAATAAAGAGCACACGCATGGGAATTCCCTTCATTTAATATATTTTATGTCAGTAACATAGATTCCAATAAGATGTATAAATCTAATCTTTGAGGTAAGACGAACTTATACCTTTGTTATTCCAATCAAGATTCTTTAGTTACAAAGTTAAAATAAATTTGTTAAATTTATTTTAACTTTTGAAAATAGCAACACATCCATAAGCATTTAGCTTCATCGGATAAGACTATTAGCTTAGACTCGTCACCTAATTACACTAACGATTACCCAACAACAAATCAAGAAGCAATAATTATAAAAATCGATCAATGGAATATAACCCTATGAAACAGAACCGGACAAAACACTAAAAACAAAAAATATCAAAAAGTCAATTTCAAATTAATATTTTTCTTTTTTTTAATATATTAAAGTGTTTCTATTTGTAATTTAATTTAGACCATTGACTCCGCATTTTTACTCTGATAGGCTCACCAATAAATGATAATGATTATTATTAGTGGATTAGCAATCAGCCTTGCTCTATGAATTATCTAGCTATTTTAATCTTCTAAGGACAAATCGACTCTAATGAAATACTCACCTACAGTTATAATTTAATGTGTAATTAATTATATCTTAATTCATACAAGACAGAAGGTTTTCATACTAGTGTAATTTTTCATCATTTTAATTACCGAAGATGCGTTAGTACTTAATGCTTTTCACACAGAATATAGACAGTGTTTTACTCGGGTAATTGATGGAGAGGATCTAATGATAAATCCCCCTCTTTTTCTGGAGAAATTGACAGCAAATCTTGTGCCGTTCTTTGCCAGAAAAGTTGATTCTGAGATTATATGGTGTGCATCGAATGTCATTGACAGTGAGGAGCTGCAAGAAAATTGCAGTTATTTGATCGATCCTGGCAGCAATTCTCCTTCTCGTATATTTCATGCTGAGCGGTACGGCGGTAGTGGCTTGCAGCGTAACGGTGGCGGCGCCCGTTGTGGTCTCTTTGGGCAATATCAGATAAAAGGTATTGGTGCAAACCCATTAGTCGGTGATGGCACTGATTGGAGTCATGGCAGTGGTGCATTGGGTGTCAGTGAAGCGATTTATGAAACCGTATGGAGTGAGATACTGGATGAGCTACTGCCCTACGGCGCGGTGAAAGTGCAAGCGGTTTTACTGACCAATAGTTATCTCAGTATCTCCTCAAAAAATTCAAAACAGTCTTCTCGTCGTGCCCTACTGGTGCGTGAACCGGTAGTTCGCCCAGCACATTTTGAACGTGCTCCCTACTTCAGGCCACAGATGGCGTTCGCCGGACAACTAATGCATGATGCGCGACGAGTGCGCGCGGTGATTAGCCAACTTCCTGCATGTTTACCTACACCACAAGCCGGCTTTAGCCCAGAAGCTTATGCCGATTCACGGATCTATTGTATCGAAGGGTTAAGTGAACTGGCACAGCGCTTAGCCTGGCAGATGGCATTTTGTCGCACACGTTTTCTTAAAGTTACCACCTCCCCTTCAAACATCTCTATAGATGGAAAGTTATTGGATTTCAATGGATTAGGGTGTCTATTTCCCAGCAATTATTGTTACGACTTTAGCTATCAGCTCCGGCTCAAAGAGATGATGAAAGAGCCAGCGATATTGCGGAGAGGCTTATCCAATCTTTGCCTTTATCTTGGAAAATATCTGTTTGATCCAACGTTTACTCAAATTGCATGCCAACAAATTAACCAATCGTTTGAACAAGCATTCCAATCAGCCTGTTACCACGGTTATCTATCTTTACTGGGCATTACCATAGACTCCGTATCTAGAGCATCAGTCCCTGATGTATTTATCAATCTGGTCGAGAGTTTTCTTCAACTGCTTGAAAACCGTCGCTACGAACTGTTTCATTCACTACAGGATGGTCGGAATCTGTCTGCGCTTGAAAGGCTGGTTAAGCAACTCTATAGAGAGACCACGGATGAGAAATTTCAAAATGATAGTTATTTTCGGCAACTACAACTTTGCCTGAAAGCGGCCCGACCACTTTTAAATCAAAATAGTACAGAACTGGAGCGCATAGCACTTGCACGACTTCAGCCCAGGGCCAGTCTTTGTAAGCTACAGATGTTTAAGGAGATAAATCATCTAATTGATTTGTATAGCAATGATTTACCATCACTGCAACAGGCGGTCTCTGCTATGGTCATTAAAAAGCAGACTTTCGCCAGAGAAGCATTAGGATCTCATGTTCATAGGAATAAGAATTATGATGCAACACGTCAATGAATCGTTTGATGACCGGACTGAGTGGTCAATTCATGAGCAGATTGGTTTTGCAGTGAGTTGTATGCTCAATAATCGCAACTATAGCTTATACCCTATATTGAGTATTCAACGCTGGACCGAGTTTGCTATCAATCACAAACAAATAAAGTTTCTCTTCGGCGCGAATAATCAACCTTTGGCTTACATAACATGGGCATATCTAGAAAGAGACACAGAAAGTAGAATGCTACATGATCCAAAGTTCAACCTTCATCCATCGGAATGGAATGAAGGGGGGAGGATTTGGATCCTTGATTTTTGCTGTAAACCAGGTTACTCACGTGAAGTGATTAAACTATTATCAAAAATTCGTCCTTGGGGTGAAGGGCAAGTTCGCTGGATCAACAGAAGGAGCCGGGGAGTTATGACGAGATCATAAAAAATGTTCATTTAAAGACACCATACCTAATGATGGTCACGATATAACTTCCAGATTTCGAATTAACTAGAATAAATAGTAATATTTAATTAAGGAAGAAAACCTTGTTCCGTCCGGATGCTGTACAACACAAAAATGGGCAATGGCATGGAAGAGCACTGTTATTGCCAGGAATTCCCTTATGGCTGGTGATAATGGGATGCTTTATTTTTATGAGCGCATTGATAACCTTTTTGATTGCAGGAACATATACCCGTCGGGTCAATGTTGATGGGGAAGTCACTACCTGGCCTCGTGCAGTAAATATATACTCTGGTGTACAGGGTGTTGTAGTAAAACAGTTTGTTCATGAACGCCAAGATATAAAACGCGGCGATCAACTTTACCAGATAGATATCAGTAGAAGTACCCAAGATGGTGCTGTTAGTGATAATAAACGTAAAAATATCGAAAATGAACTGATACGCGTTAACAATATTATCTCCCGCTTGAAAGAAAGTAAAAAAGTCACACTGGAAACTCTAGAGAAACAGTACCAGCAGTACAGTAATGCTTTTATACGCTCTTCAGATATTGTCAAACATGCTCAAGAAGGCATAAAGATAATGAAAGCGAATATGGATAGTTACCGTAATTATCAAGCGAAGGGACTAATAACCAAGGATCAGTTATCTTACCAGACAGAGATATATTACCAACACCAAAATAGCCTCCTCAGTCTGAGCGGACAAAATGATCAAAATGCCCTGCAAATGACCAATATAGAGAGCCAGATCCAGACACAGGCAGCAGATTTTGATAATCGCATCTATCAGACAGAGCTACAGCGCTACGATCTGCAAAAAGAGTTGGTAGACGCTGACGTTAGCGGCACCAATATTATCCGTGCACTCTCCGATGGCAAGGTTGATTCTATGAACGTTACCGTTGGACAGATGGTGAATGCTGGGGATAGCCTGCTCCAGTTGATTCCTGAGAATATTAATCACTTTTATTTGGTGCTTTGGGTACCGAACGATGTCATCCCTTATCTCACTATCGGTGATAAGGTCAATCTGCGCTATGAAGCTTTTCCTGCAGAAAAGTTCGGACAATTCTCCGCCTCGATAACCGCAGTCAGCAGCACACCGGCCTCAACTCAGGAAATGTTGACTTACCCTGGATCCCCTAAAATAACCCCGGACTCGCCAGGCCCATGGTACAAAGTTGTGGTGTCACCGGAAAAACAATTTATTGTTTATGGTGGTAAATCAATGCCACTGGAAAATGGCATGAAAGCTGACAGTACTCTTTTTTTGGAAAAGAGAAGAATTTATCAATGGATGCTCTCTCCTTTCTACGATATGAAACACAGCGCCATAGGACAGGTCAATGAATAGCAGTCTGTTCCACAACATCATTAGTCAACTTGATATTCGGTGGCGGCAGCGTGTACCGATTGTTCATCAGACCGAGTCTTCCGAATGTGGCCTCGCTTGCTTAGCGATGGTATGTGGTCATTACGGAAAAAATATCGATTTGATCGCATTGCGTCAGCAATTCAATTTATCCGCACGGGGTACCACACTCCTTGGTATTAATGGCATAGCAGAACAACTGGGGATGTCCACACGTGCACTATCTCTTGAACTAAATGAAATCAGCTCATTAAAAGCCCCCTGTATTCTGCATTGGGACTTTAATCATTTTGTGGTACTTGTCGCTGTACAGCACAATAAATATATCCTGCATGACCCAGCCAGAGGGCGTCGGGTGGTTGGTCAGGAAGAGTTATCAGCATATTTTACTGGTGTGGCACTGGAAATCTGGCCCGGCAGCGAATTTACTGCAGAGGCTGCGAAAGCAAGAGTCAAACTGAGCACACTGGTAAACAGCGTTTACGGTATCAAAGCCACATTGGCAAAAATATTCTTTCACTCAGTGGTGATCGAAGCTATCAATCTGATCATGCCGATCGGAACACAGCTGGTGATGGATCATGCCATTCCGGCTGCTGACCGGGGTTTGCTTACTTTAATCTGTGCCGGACTTATGTTTTTTATTCTGCTGCGTGCAGCCACCGGCACGATGCGCGCTTGGTCATCGCTAATGATGGGGGCATTGATTAATGTGCAGTGGCAGTCAGGTCTATTCAACCACCTGCTCAGACTGCCTTTAGCTTATTTTGAACGACGTAAACTTGGCGATATTCAATCCCGCTTTACTTCACTGGATACGTTACGTACCACCTTCACTACTAGCGTTGTGGGGGCAATTATGGACAGTATTATGGTTTCCGGTGTTTTAGTAATGATGGTGCTGTATGGTGGTTATCTTAGTTGGGTTGTTTTGGGTTTTACTACAATTTATATTCTTATTCGTTTGTTTACTTACAATTATTACCGACAAATGTCAGAAGAGAGTTTAGTCAGAACTGCACGAGCCAATTCATATTTTATGGAGACACTTTATGGTATCGCAACTGTAAAAATTCAAGGAATGGCAGAACGACGTGGTACCCACTGGCTAAACCTGAAAATTGAAGCTATTAACTCCGGCATCAAACTCAACAAAATGGACTTGTTGTTTGGCGGCATCAATACTTTCGTCGCCACCTGCGATCAAATTGCCATTTTATGGCTGGGTACCAACCTAGTAATGGATCATCAGTTGACTATCGGCATGTTTGTTGCTTTCGGCTCGTTTCGTGGTCAATTCTCTGATCGGGTAGCCTCACTTACCAATTTTATGTTACAGCTGCGCATAATGAGTCTACATAATGAACGCATCGCGGATATCGCACTGCATAAACGTGAGGAGAAAAAAACTGACATTATTACCATTTCCCAAGGACAGCCTGCTGCTCTTGAAACAATTTCGGTTAATTATAGTTATGACAGTCAATCTTCCCCAATATTAACTGATGTCAATTTATCTATTATACCTGGTGAAAGCGTGGCGATTGTTGGTTCATCAGGCTCAGGTAAGAGTACGTTGATTAAAGTATTATCAGGGCTGTTTGAACCAGCATCAGGAAAAGTACTAGTGAATGGTATTGATATTCGACAGATGGGATTGAATAATTATCAAAAAATGATAGCTTGCGTGATGCAGGATGATCGTCTTTTCTCAGGATCAATTCGTGAAAATATCTGTGGATTCAGTGAAAAAATGGATGAGGCATGGATGGTCGAGTGTGCACAAGCCAGCTATATCCATGATGTTATTATGAAGATGCCCATGGGCTATGAGACCCTCATTGGTGAATTGGGTGAAGGGCTTTCCGGTGGACAAAAACAGAGAATTTTTATAGCACGCGCCCTGTATCGCCGACCGGCAATTTTATTTATGGATGAGGCCACTAGTTCATTGGATACTAATAGCGAACGTTCAGTTAACGGTGCGATAAAAAACATGAATATAACTCGAGTTATCGTAGCTCACCGAGAGAAAACATTGAAGTCTGTTGATAGAATTATTTACCTATGAGTAAATATTAACTCCCCCACATTAACTTAGAGAGATTTAAAAATATGAAATAAAGAATTTATATCCTTATCATAGATGAAAGTCTGTTTTAATTAAGTTAACCTTCAAAAAAGGAACGGTTATGAGAGCATTAACAGTTGTAGAAATCGGAAGTGTGTATGGCTCGGGTACGGCGGGAGATGTTCTCTCGGATGGGGCTAATGGTACAGCAATCGGTACGGGATTCGGTAGCGCCGCCGGTCTTGCTCTTGCGTCGGAGGGGGTTGAAGCTGGAGTCATCGTAGGGGGAGCGATTGGCGCAGCGATCGGTGGCGCAATTGGGCTCGGGATCGGCATCTACGAATCCTATGATAGTGATAGTTCAAGCTCTTCCTCTTCTTCGGGATCTTGATCTAGACAGAGTTAATTTAATTGACGAGGTAGTAAAATAGCTCATAATTGATTTTTTATGCTTCTTTGCGTGCTCCATTGCAACGGGACATATAATTAAATCTGCTATGCGACCAGAGACAATGGTTAAAGAGGAATCTTTATGATCATTTGTTAAGTATCGTCGTTTTAAGTTTATATTAATTTAGAATTATTCGACGAACTGAATCTGGTCGCAAAAATGAGAGCCCAGGTTTTAATATCCTTACAAAAAGAGGTAATATGTTAATCATAGTTAGTAAGTTTTTATATTTTATAGCACTGGCGATTTGTATTTGTAACTCTGTGGTAGGAACATTTACAATTTTCACCAGCGACAGACCCTTCGACTTAGGAAAATTGATTCAATACTATATCCCTACCATGTTATTAATCGTATTTTATTTTTTTGTAATTAGAAAAAAAATGCATTAATAACCGGTCTAGGTTTGATACGGGTTAATGGAATAAAGACGATAACTACGCTCCATGAAAATCAGGCCAACGGTCGGTTTAATTTCAGGAGCGTTAACTATTCTGAACTACGACAAAGATATCACATCATAAACATGTCATTATTTTTTACAAAAAATAGACTATGGTTGGGATAGGTTCTTACGAAACCCTGTATTAATATGGTAATGTTCAAACTACCAACTAAATTTATTAGTCATTATGATTATAACAATCATAATCCTATATAATACAGTGTAAATGTAAATATTTTTGTCAGATCGCTTATTTTGATATTAATAAAAATAAGTAGTCATTATTAGTGACCGCATGGATAATCCAGTTCAGCGACGCAATAGCATTCGTGGCGTCAATATGCTGTCTTCTGTTGCTGCCGGTCATAATAAATCCACGTGCAGGTGTTTTACCGCCAGCAACCAGGTTCGCCTAAACAGCAAATGCAGGCTACGCCCCATACTGATTTAATCGGGGTTTCGCAAACAGAACGGCGGGTGGAATTGAAGAAAAAACCGCCGCGGCTGGCACAGCGGGCGGTTTTCAATGGTAAAGGCTGCCGTCAGGGCTTCAGAATACGCATAATGGTGTCGATGTTGAAATCCAGGCGTTTTTGCAACGCATCGGGATCCATAAAGTTGCGGTCAAACAGGATGGCGCCGGTGTATTTATTGGTGAAGTAATAGTAGCTCACCGCCGCGATGGTAATGATCAGTTGTTCCGGATCCACCCCCGGCCGGAAGATCCCTTCCTGCGCCCCGCGCTCGAGTATATTGCCCATCAGGCCGACCATCGATTGCTGCGCCGATTTAATCGCCTCGGATTTTTTCAGGTGCACCGCGCGGTGGAGGTTTTCGCTGTTGACCAGCGTGAGGAACTCCGGGTTTTTCAGGTAGTAGTGCCAGGTAAAACGCACCAGGGTTTCAATCGCTTCCTGCGGCGGCAACCGCTCAAGATGCAGCTTCTTTTCCGCCTCGCGGATGTCCAGGTAGGAATCTTCAACCACCTTCTGAAACAGCTCTTCTTTGCTGCCAAAATAGTGGTAGATCATACGTTTATTGGATTTTGCCTTTTCAGCAACGATATCAATACGCGCGCCCCCCAACCCTTTTTGCGCAAACTCCCGCTTTGCCGCTTTAAGAATCCGCTTCTGCGTTGCAACGGGATCGCGTACCTGTGTTGGTTTTTCGGCTGTTATTTTAGTCATTTCTCGTTTTTTATCGCGTAGATGGCCTGTGATTACATCTTTATCACTTTATGGAAATCAAGAGAATTTTTCCACTTTATGTTTTTTCTGCTAAGCGGATAACAATTTTATTACAAAACCCCTTACTCCCCCCAGACGATGCCAAAACCCGTGCTAGTATATGTAACTAATTGGTTATATATGGTGTGAAATCTTTTTTCTAAACAGACGATTAATTGCAAATGCAACCAATACAGCCGGCTAGCCGCATGCAGCCCGCGCCGCTGGCCCACCGGGCGCACACCGCACCGTGCGCCGGCCTGTTCAAGAATGATGAGAGGGAGAATATGGGTAACTTTTTTCATAATGTTGACTTGAATCATCCATTGCTGCCGGCAAAAGCACATGAGTTCCAAATGTTCATCAATGGCGAATGGACCCAAGGGCACGCAACGGCGTTTTTCACCCGCAATAGCCCGGCGCACGGTATCCCGGTCAGCCGCTATCCGGCCGGCACCGCCGAAGATGCCGATGCCGCCATTCAGGCCGCGCGCCACGCCTTTGATTCCGGCGTGTGGTCGCGCCGCAGCGGCGCAGAACGCGCGCAGGTGCTGCTTGCCACCGCACAGCTGATCCGCAAGCACCTCGATAAGCTCACCCTGCTTGAAACGCTGGAAACCGGCAAACCGCTCGGCCAGGCGCGCGGCGAGATCCTGGGGGCGGCCGATATCTGGGAATACGCCGCCGGGGTGGCGCGCAGCATCAGCGGCGACAGCTTCAACAACCTTGGCCAGAATATGTTCGGCCTGGTCACCCGCGAGCCGATCGGGGTGGTCGGTGTGATTACGCCGTGGAACTTCCCGTTCTTCATCGGGGCGGAACGCTACCCTTATATTCTGGCGGCCGGCTGCACGCTGGTGGCGAAAGCGGCCGAGATCACCTCCGGCACCACGCTGCTGCTGGCGGAGCTGCTGCAGGAGGCCGGCTTGCCGGACGGGGTATTCAACGTGGTGACCGGCGCCGGCAACGTGGTCGGCCAGCGCATCACCGAACATAACGACGTGGATATGGTGTCGTTCACCGGTTCCACCAGCGTGGGCCAAAGCACGCTGCGCGCCGCCGCCGGCAATATCAAGCGGCTGGGGCTGGAACTGGGGGGCAAAAACCCGCAGATCGTGTTCGCCGATGCGGATCTGGATGCCGCGCTGGACGGCACGCTGTTCGGCTTTTTATTCAATACCGGCCAGTGCTGCGTCAGCGGCAGCCGCCTGCTGGTGGAGCGCTCAATCCATCAAGCCTTCTGCCAGCGCCTGGTTGAGCGGGCACAGCGGGTCAAGATTGGCGATCCGCTGCACGAAGCGACCCAGGTCGGGGCGATCATCAGCGAAAAGCACCACCAGACCATTTTAGGCTATATCGCCCAAGGCAAAAAAGAAGGCGCGCAGTTGCTGACCGGCGGCAACGCCATTGCCAGCAACGGCGGTTGGTTCATCGAACCGACCATCTTCGACAACGTGACGCCCGAGATGGCTATTTTCCGCGAAGAGATCTTCGGCCCGGTGCTGTGTGTCACCCCGTTTGACAGCGACGAAGAAGCCATCGCCATCGCCAACGACTCCTGCTACGGCCTGGCCGCCAGCATCTGGACGGCCAATCTGGATCGCGCCATTCAGGGGTTCCGGGATTTGAAGGCCGGCCGTTTGTGGGTGAACACCACCATTGCCGGCGGCCCCGAGCTGCCCTCCGGCGGCTTTAAGCAATCCGGTATCGGCCGTGAAAGCGGCACCTACGGCGTTGACGAGTATACCGAACTGAAATCGGTCCATATCCAGTTGGGGCAACGCAATAAATGGCTGGCTGATTGAGTTAATTATCGGGGAATCAGGCATGTACGATTATATAGTTATTGGTGGCGGTTCGGCCGGCAGCGTGCTGGCGGCTCGGTTGAGCGAGCAACAGGCATGCCGCGTTTTGCTGGTTGAAGCCGGCCCTAGGGATACCAACCCTTACATTCACCTGCCGGTGGGGTTCAGCAAAATGACCGGCGGCCCGTTGACCTGGGGTTTCCATACCGCTGCCCAGCCGCATATGAACCAGCGCGAAATGCTGTTCGCCCAGGGGCGCGTGCTGGGGGGCAGCAGCTCGATCAATGCCGAAGTCTTTACCCGCGGCAACCCGGCGGACTATGACCGCTGGGCCACGCAGGAAGGCTGTGAAGGCTGGTCGTTTGCCGATATTCAACGCTATTTCATCAAGGCGGAAGACAACGATACCTTTTCCGCGCCCTGGCACGGCAATGGCGGGCCGCTCGGCGTATCCAGCCCGATAACCCCTAACCTGATGAGCAAAACCTTCGCCAAAGCCTGCCAGCAGGCCGGGTTGCCCTATAACCCCGATTTCAACGGTGAAAAACAGGCGGGCAGCGGGCTTTACCAAACCACCACCCGCCATGCCCGCCGCTGCTCCGCCGCCGTGGGCTACCTGAAAGATGCGCGCAAACGCAAAAACCTGACCATTATCACCGGCTGCCAGATCGTCCGGCTGTTGGTGGAAAACCAACGGGCGGTCGGCGTGGAAGTGGTGCGCAACGGCCAGTTGCAGCAGTTGCGCGCCAGCGGCGAAGTGATCGTCAGCGCCGGCGCAATTGGCTCCCCCAAGCTGTTGCTGCTTTCCGGCATCGGTCCGGCGGATAGCCTGCGCAAATTGGGCATCCCGGTGGTGGCCGATCTGCCCGGCGTCGGGCAAAATCTGCAGGATCACCTCGGGGTCGATCTGATCTACGAACTGCGCCAGCCGCTGAGCTACGACAAATACAAACAGCCGCACTGGATGCTGTGGGCCGGGCTGGAATACCTGCTGTTCCGTAAGGGGCCGGTTTGTTCAAACATTGTCGAAGGCGGCGCCTTTTGGTCTGTTGATCCGCAATCGGCAACGCCGGACACCCAAATCCATTTCCTGGCCGGCGCCGGAGTGGAAGCCGGCATCCCGCCGGTCAAGTCAGGCTCCGGCGTCACCATCAACAGCTACTTCCTGCGCCCACACAGCCGGGGCAGCGTTAGCCTGCGCACCGCCAACGCCGCCGACGCCCCGCTGATCAACCCCAACTACCTTGCCGATCCGCGGGATCTCAAGATGACGGTGGCGGGCATCAAACTGATGCGCGAAATCATGGCGCAGAGTGCCTTCGCCCCCTACCTGCGCCGTGAACATATGCCGGGCGACAGCGTGCAGAACGACGCCGCGCTGGAAGACTATATCCGCCAGTTTGGCCGCACCTGCTACCACCCGGTCGGCACCTGCAAAATGGGCGGCGATCCGCAGGCCGTAGTGGATACCGCCCTGCGCGTACACGGCATTGCCGGGCTGCGCGTGGTGGACTCTTCGGTGATGCCAAGCCTGGTCAGTTCCAACACTAACGCCCCGACGATTATGATCGCGGAGAAAGCCAGCGATCTGATTATCGCAGCACGTTAATCACGGATGTTACGCCGGCTCCCGCGGGCAAAAATCGGTTGAATTTATAACTAAATAGTTATTTACTTAAGTGTAAAACAAGAACCCTATACCACCTTGAAGGGGAATAAACTGATGAAAATTCTGGTACCCGTCAAACGCGTTGTCGATCACAACGTCAAGGTCAGAGTAAAGAGCGATCACAGCCAGGTCGATCTGGCCAACACCAAAATGGCGCTGAACCCTTTTTGTGAGATCGCGATAGAAGAAGCCGTGCGGCTGAAAGAAAAAGGCATCGCCAGTGAGATCGTGGTGGTGACGATTGGCCCGGATGCCGCACAGGAACAACTGCGCACCGCCCTGGCGATGGGCGCCGATCGCGGCCTGCTGATCGCCTGCGATAGCCCGCTGGAACCACTCACGCTGGCAAAAGTGCTGGCAAAGGTGGTGGAACAGGAACAACCGCAGCTGATCTTAATGGGCAAACAGTCGATCGACGGCGATAACAACCAAACCGGGCAGATGCTGGCGGCCCTGTGCGGCTATCCGCAGGCGACCTTCGCCGCAGCGTTAGCGATTGAAGGCGGCGAGGCACTGGTGACCCGTGAGGTTGACGGCGGTCTGCAACGCCTGGCGCTGTCTCTGCCGGCGGTGGTGACCACCGATCTGCGCCTTAACCAACCCCGCTATACCTCTCTGCCGAACCTGATGAAAGCAAAACGCAAACCGCTCAATGTCACACCGTTTAGCGACTACGGCATTGAACCGCGCACGCACGTCAGCCTGCTGAAAGTGGAAACGCCACCGGCCCGCCAGGCGGGCGTTCAGGTAGCCAACGTCGACGAACTGATCGATAAGCTGAAACACCAAGCGAAGGTAATTTGATATGCATACATTACTTCTGGCCGAACATGATAATGCCACGCTAAATGCCGTCACCCTGAATGCCATCAGCGCCGCACAGGCGATCGGTGGCGAACTCACCGTGTTGGTGGCGGGCGAAAATTGCCGGGCAGTAGCCGAACAGGCCGCGGCGGTGACCGGCGTTACGCGCGTACTGCTGGCGGATAACGCCGCCTATCGGCACCCGTTAGCCGAAAATATCGCCGCATTGCTTGATACGCAGCGCAGCGGCTACAGCCACCTGATGGCCGTCGCCAACGCCAATGGCAAAGACATCATGCCGCGCGTCGCCGCGCTGGCCGACGTAGCGCAAATCTCTGACATCATCGCCGTTGAAAGCCCCACCGTCTTTAAACGGCCAATTTACGCCGGCAGCGTTATCGCCACCGTGGAAAGCCATGATGATCCGGTGGTGCTGACGGTGCGCGCTTCCAGCTTCCCGGCCGCCGCTGCGGAAGGCGGCACAGCGCCGATAGAACCCCTTGAGCAAGCGATTACCGGCGGCGGCGCCCGCTTTGTCGGTGAAGATCGGGTGGTTTCCCCACGGCCGCAGCTTGCCACCGCGCGCGTGGTGGTTTCCGGCGGCAGAGCGCTGGGCAGCCGGGAGAACTTCGCCCTGATCGAGCAGTTGGCCGACAAACTCCATGGCGCGGTGGGCGCCTCGCGCGCCGCGGTCGATGCCGGCATGGTGCCCAACGATCTGCAGGTGGGGCAAACCGGCAAAGTGGTAGCGCCGGAGCTGTATATCGCCGTGGGCATTTCCGGCGCTATCCAGCACCTGGCCGGGATGAGCAACTCAAAGGTGATTGTCGCCATCAACAACGACGAAGAAGCGCCGATTTTCCAGATTGCCGATTACCGCCTGGTGGGCGATCTGTTTGAGGTCGTGCCGCAGTTGATTGAGCGGCTTTAAGCCGCACGGCAAGGGAGGTAGCAATGGAACGTGAATCAATGGAGTTTGACGTCCTGATCGTCGGCGGCGGGCCCGCCGGGCTGTCCGCCGCTTGCCGCCTGATGCAAATGGCGCAACAGCAAGAGCAAACGTTGAGCGTCTGCGTGATCGAAAAAGGCGCGGAGATCGGGGCGCATATTCTTTCCGGCGCAGTATTCGCGCCGCAGGCGCTGGACGAACTGTTCCCCGACTGGCAACAACGCGGCGCGCCGCTGGATACCCCGGTGACGGAAGATGCGCTGTATTTACTGCGCAACGCCGACCAGGCCTGGGCGATCCCCAACGCCCTGATCCCCGCGCCGATGCACAACCAGGGCAACTACGTGATAAGCCTGGGCGAGCTGTGCCGCTGGCTGGCCAGGCAGGCGGAAGCGCTGGGCGCGGATATCTTCCCCGGTTTCGCCGCCGCCGAGATATTGTTTGACGAGGCCGGCGCGGTCAGCGGGGTGCGGCTGGGTGACATGGGGGTGGACGCCGCCGGCCATCACAAACCGGGCTTCACGCCCGGGATGGATTTGCGCGCGAAATATACCCTGTTTGCCGAAGGCTGCCGCGGCCACCTGGGCAAACAGCTGATCGCGCGTTTCAACCTGGCCGCCGACAGCGATCCGCAGCATTATGCGATAGGCATCAAAGAGCTGTGGGATATTCCGGCGGAAAAAAGCCGCCCCGGCCAGGTGATCCACGCCTCCGGTTGGCCGCTGACCGGCGATGCCTCCGGCGGCAGTTTTCTTTACCATACCGCCAACAATCAGGTGGCGGTGGGGTTGATCGTCGATCTTAACTACCGCAATACCTGGCTTAGCCCGTTCGATGAATTCCAGCGCATGAAACACCACCCGGTTTTCAGCCAGGTGCTGGCGGGGGGTAAACGCGTCGCCTATGGCGCGCGCGCCATTACCAAGGGCGGCTTTAACGCCCTACCGAAAATGCACTTCCCCGGCGGTTTGCTGATTGGCTGCGATGCCGGCACGCTCAATTTCGCCAAGATCAAGGGGAGCCATACCGCAATGAAATGCGGCATGCTGGCCGCCGAATCGGTGTATGCCGCGCTGCAGGAGTCGCCAGACGGGCAACGAGATCTGGCCGAATTCGCCACGCGCTTTAACCATTCATGGCTGGCCGATGAACTGCGCCAGTCACGTAACTTCGGCCCGGCGCTGCACCGTTACGGCACCCTACTGGGCGGGGTGTTCAATTATTTCGATCAGAACTGGTTCAAGGGCAAACTGCCGTTTACGCTGCACGATCGTCAGCCCGATCATCTGCAGTTGAAACCCGCCAGCGAGTGCGTACCGATCCACTACGCCAAGCCCGACAACGTGCTAAGCTTTGATAAGCTCTCTTCCGTCTATCTTGCCAATACCGCCCATGACGAAGACCAGCCCTGCCACCTGAAACTGCGGGATGCGCAGGTGCCGCTGCGGGATAACCTGCCCCGCTACGCCGAGCCGGCCCAGCGCTACTGCCCGGCCGGGGTGTATGAAATCGTCGAGATCGCCGGGGAGAAGAAATTTCAGATCAATGCGCAGAACTGCGTGCACTGTAAAACCTGCGATATCAAGGATCCGGCGCAGAATATCGTCTGGACCGTGCCGGAAGGCGGCTGCGGCCCGAACTATCCGAATATGTGATGCACCGCCCTCCTCCCTCTGCCCTCTGCCCTCACCCCAACCCTCTCCCAAAGGGAGAGGGAGTATACCGTGCCCGCTGTGGCAGCATACGTAATAAGGCAGACTTGATCGCAGCAAAGCAATGCCCAATCAATACACGACGCTGGGCAGCTCCCTCTCCCTCTGGGAGAGAAAGTACACCGTGCCCACTGTGACGGCATACGTAATAAGGCAGGCTTGAAATACCGAACCAACACACGGCGTCGGGCAGCTCCCTCTCCCTCTGGGAGAGGGAATACACCGTGCCCGCTGTGACGGCATACGTAATAAGGCCGGCTTGAAATACCGAACCAACACACGGCGCCGGCCGGCTTCCTCTCCCTCTGGGAGAGAGAGTACACCGTGCCCGCTGTGACGGCATACGTAATAAGGCCGGCTTGAAATACCGAACCAACACACGGCACCGGCCGGCTCCCTCTCCCTCTGGGAGAGGGTTGGGGTGAGGGAAAACATCCCCCCATTCACACCACACTTTCAAAGCGTGTGATACAAGTGGCCAGCGTCTCGGCCGGCGGGCGCAGCCACCAGTTATCGCGGGAAAAAATCTCCACTTCAATCAAACCGCCGTAACCGGCCTTTTCAACCTGCGCGCGAAAAGCCGGCAGGGCGATGACACCGTCCCCCATCATGCCGCGATCGTTCAACATATCGCGCGTCGGCACCAGCCAGTCCGAAACATGGCAGGCCAGCAATAACTCGCCCGCCTCGAGCAGATCCTCATCCAGCGTGGGCGACCACCACAGGTGATAGGCATCAGCGGCAATGCCCGCGCTGGCCGGATATTCGTGGTTGATTTGCCGGCACCACTGGATCGCCTGCGCCAGCGTCACCAGGCAACTGCGCTCGGCGCAGTACATCGGGTGGAGCGGCTCCAGCGCCAGCGGCACGCCGCACTGGCGGGCATGCTCCGCCAGACGCATCACCCCTTCCAGCGCCTGATCGCATACCGCCGGTAGCACGGTATTATCAGCACTTAAGCCCCCTACCACCAGGATATAGCATTGCGCCCCCAGCTCCGCCGCATCATCCAGCGCCCGCAGATTGATCGCCAGCGCCTGCTCGCGCGCCTGCCGGCTCGCTGCGGTGAAGTAATGGCTGCGGCAATAGCCGGTCACCGTGAGCCCGGCGGCGCGGATCAGAGCGGCGGCGCGCTGCACCCCCAGCGCCTCTACCTCCTGGCGCCAAGGCGCGATACCGCCGATCCCGGCCTCGGCCAGCAGATGAATGGTTTGGTCCAGCGGCTGCTGGTAACCCAAGGTCGCGGTGTTGATCGCCAGCAGATCGCGGCGCCCTTTCAGTTCACGCATGATGTTCCTCGTCGTCTTTATGCCGTTGCAGACAGGAAAGCGCGTTCCCCCGGCCAAGCGAGGGAACGCCGCGGCGTCAGGCCAGTAAATGGCGCGCAATGATCATGCGCTGGATTTGGTTGGTGCCTTCATAGATCTGGGTGATTTTGGCATCGCGATAGAGCCGCTCCACCTCTACGCCGCGGATATAGCCGCTGCCGCCGAAGATCTGCACCGCATTGGCGCTATGCTGCACCGCCACATCGCCGGCAAAGCACTTGGCCATTGAGCAGGCAGCGGTGGCGTCGGCCGCGTCAGTGTCAATTTTATAGGCGGCGCTGTGCACCAACAGGCGTGCGGCTTCGGTGTCTTTGGCGATGTCCGCCAACATAAACTGCACCGCCTGGAACCCGGCAATATTCTGGCCGAACTGTTCGCGCTGTTTGGCATATTCCGTGGCGGCCTCCAGCCCGGCGCGCGCAATGCCGACTGCCAACGCGCCGATGCCCACGCGCCCTTTATTCAGCGCGCTCATCATCATGTGGAAACCACGGTTTTCCGCCCCCAGCAGCGCATCCGCCGGCAGTTGCACCTGGTTAAAGTGCAGTTCGCCCACCTGCGACGAGCGCTGCCCCATTTTGTGCTCTTTCGGCCCTTTGGATACGCCAGCCAGCGCGCAGTCAACGATAAAGATGCTCATGCCACGGTGGCCGGCTTCTTTGTCGGTGCGCGCCAGCACAAAGGCCACATCGGCCACCGGGGCGTTATGGATCCACAATTTGCTGCCATTCAGCACCCAGCCGTTTTCGCTGCGCGTCGCTGTGGTTTTCACGCCGGAGACGTCGGAACCCGCCCCGGCTTCCGTGATGCAATATGCCCCTTTCAGCGAGGCATTAAGCAGGCCCGGCAGCCACCTGGCGCGCTGGTTATCATTGCCATGCTGCGACAACAGCGTGCCCAGCAGTTCAACCAGGCCGCACTGATCGGCCACTGACGCATAGCCGCGCGACAGCTCTTCCATCACCACCGCATAGGCCACGACATCCAACCCGACGCCGCCGTAGGCTTCCGGCACGGTGATGCCGAACAGCCCCAGTTCCCCCATCTGCTGGTAGATATCACCGGCAAAACGCTCTTCGCGATCCAGCTCTTCCGCCTGCGGGCGGATCACTTCGTCGGCAAACTTACGGGTCATATCGCGAATCTGTTGATGGATCTCAGTTAAATACATGGTTCCCCTCCCACCTGTTGATACTCGGTATCATCATCGTTACATTACGGTTAAATTAAATAACTAGATAGTTACTACAATCTACAGGTGAATAAGTCAATGCCCGTCGGCGATAACTGTTAGCTGTACAACAGAATTTTGCCGCTTGTCGCCACGGCGCATTCTGCCGCCTTGACCGAGCGAACACTCTGGCCGGCCGGCGCTTGACTTTTAAACAATCGATGAGTAAACATGAACCACAAGTAACTAAACAGATAGTTTATAAGGAACAAAAATATGTCTACCCTACGCCTGCCGGACCGCCACGGAAATCTTGCCGACTATCAACTGCTGGGCGCCGCCCCGGCGTGGCCGGAAACGCCGCCGGCATTCAACCGCATCGCCTATGCCGCCGCGCACGTGGTGATTGCGCCCGAAGCACAAACGGCCAACTGGCTTGAAAAACCCGCCATCGACTGGGATGCCACCCTCGCCTACCGCCACCATCTGTGGCAATTGGGTTTTAAAGTAGCCGAAGCGATGGACACCGCCCAGCGCGGCATGGGGATCAGTTGGCCAATCGCACGGGAGTTGATCGTCCGTTCGCTGGCGGCGGCCAAAGCGACGCCGGGCGCCGATCTTGCCGCCGGCGTGGGTACCGATCAGTTAGACGCCAATGCGGCCACGTCGCTCGATCAGGTCATCGCCGCCTATGAAGAACAGATGGAGTTGGTGGAACAGCACGGCGGCCGGATAGTGCTGATGGCCAGCCGGGCGCTAGCCAAGGTAGCAACCGGCAGTGAAGATTATCTGCGGGTGTATAACCGCCTGTTGCAACAGAGCCAGGGCAAGGTGATCCTGCACTGGTTGGGGGACATGTTTGATCCTGCGCTCACCGGTTACTGGGGCAGCACCGACATTGATCGCGCCGCCGATACGGTGCTGGCGATCATTAATGCCAATCCCGGCAAAGTGGAAGGCATCAAGATGTCGCTGCTTAGCAAAGAGCGCGAAATCGCCTTCCGCCAGCGCCTGCCCGCGCAGGTCAAAATGTATACCGGCGACGACTACAACTATCCGGATTTGATCGAAGGCGAACAGGGGCACTACTCCCATGCCCTGCTGGGGATTTTCGACGCCATCGCCCCTGCCGCCAGCCAGGCGCTCAATGCGCTGGCGCAAGGGGATCGTGCGCAATATCATCGTATCCTTGCGCCCACCGTACCGCTGGCGCGCGAGATCTTTAAAGCTCCCACCCAATATTACAAGGCGGGCGTGGTTTTTCTCGCCTGGTTGAATGGCCACCAGCGCCACTTTGCGATGGCGGGCGGCATGCAGGCCGCGCGTGAAATCAGCCACTATGCGGAAATCTTCCGCCTGGCCGACCAGGCCGGGCTGTTGCACCAACCGGAGTTAGCGCTGCAAAGAATGCAGGCGCTGCTTAAAATATACGGTTATTGAAAAGCGTAAAAAAGCGCTGCCGGTGATCATCGGCAGCGCTTTTTTTTATCATCCGATTGCGGGCGTTAATCGGGGCAGCGGTTGTAATAGGCCACCGTGTTATTGCCCCACAGTTGTTCGTACGGCAGCCCGGTGATTTGTTCCAGGATCTGCTGATCTTCCCCCGACAGGCTGCCGGCCACCGGCCCGCCCGCTGCCTGCATCTGCGTACAGCAGGCGCGCAAAACCGCATGGTTTTTCACATTCAGGATAAACCCGCGTGAAACCACATAGCCGCCTAACAGCAGCAACAGCGTGCCGCCGCACAGCACCAGCAGGATCACCTGGTGCACACTTTCAGGCTGCTGGTTTTGCCCCGGCATAAACCCGGCGGCCTGCAACAACAGCCCCACCACCATGATCGCCCCGGCCTGGGAGGCTTTACGCGTCATGGTCATCACGCCGGCAAAAATCCCTTCCCGGCGTTGGCCGGTGATCGCCTCATCAACATCCGCCATGTAGGTATAGGTATTCCACGGAATATAGTTGATGCCCCCGCGCCCCACGCCGGCCAAAGCCGACACCAGCATCAGTAACAGCAGGCTGTTGTGATCCCCCAGCCACAGCAAGCCATAGGCGGCGCAGGCCATACCGAACAGCACCACGGAAAGCCGATATGCCGGCGCCGGCCCCCAAGAAATACACAGCGGGATCATCGCGAGCACGGCGACAAACTGTAATACAGACATGATGCCGAGCAGCTCAGACGACACCGTCGCCGTTTGGTAAATCACAAAAATCACGTAATAGGCGAACACCGCATTAAAAAGATCCTGTGCGATAAACCCGCCCAGATACATCCCCAAATGCTTGCGGAACATTTTCACCTTCAGGGTAGAGAACACTTCGGCGACAAATTTCCTGGCGGTATGGTTAAAAGCGGATTTTTCGCCGTCTTCAACCGCCGCTTCGGCCGGCCGCGGCCTTTCCCAGGTGTAGCAATACACCAGGCACAGCACGACGGCGCAGATAACGGCCACCACGATGCCGGAATAAAAAAACACCCTGGCGTTATCCTTGCCATACCAGGTAAAGAACAGCCCGGGCAAATACGCCGCCACAATATAGGACACCTGGGCGAAGGCAATCCGCGCGCCAGAAAACTTGGTCTTTTGTTTGAAATCATTGGTCATTTCAGGCACCAGCGTCTCATAAGGCACCAGCACCATGCTGTAGACGATTTCAAACGCCAGGTAGGTGATCAGGTAATAGAAATAATTCATATCACTGACCCAGATAAAGCAGTACGAGAACACCGCGGGTATCCCCAACAAGATAAAGAATTTGCGCCGCCCAAAGCGCTTGCCCAGCGCGGTTTTGCCAAAGTTATCGGTAAAAAAGCCCATCAGCGGGCTGGCGACGGCGTCAAAAACGCGCGCAATGGCGAAAATGGACGCCGCTTCGATCGCGGTGAGGTTACAGAAGTTGGTGTAAAAGAACAGTAGCCAGGCGCCGGTCAGCGCCGTGGTGCCCATGCCGAAAAAATCCCCCGAGCCATAAGCCAGGTAGTGTTTGAGTCTGACCTGCGGTATCGCCATAAAACCATCCCCGTGAGTGTTATGTTTTTGTTAAAAAAACATACAACACCCACTAAGTTAAGTATCTAACCTGTTGGTTACTTTATGATCGAGATCGCAATAATAATTAGTTGGTATAGCTTATGTTTTTGATTGTTATCAGCCTTATTTTTTTGCAGGAATGCACCACTTCGCCAACGATTGCAGGGCACTGTCGACCTCGTCATTCCAACCAAAACCGGCGTTTAACCGCAGGCAGTGATCGAAACGGCGATCGGTGGCAAACAGGTGGCCAGGGGCAATGCCGATGCCCTGTTCACGCGCAATGCGCGACAGCTCATGCGCCGGCAGGCAGCCCGCCGGCAGTTCCACCCACAGCACATAGCCCCCCTGCGGCGTTGAAACGCGCGTGCCGGGCGGGAAATGCCGCATCACCCCGGCGCGCAGAGCGGCAACCTGCCGCGCCAGCTCCCGCCGCAGCTTGCGCAGGTGTGCGTCGTAGCCGCCGTTTTTCAGCAGTTCCGCCACCGCGGCCTGCGGCAACAGGCTGGTGCCGAGCGTTGAGGTGTACTTCAGCGCAGCGATTTTTCTGCTCCACTTGCCGCCGCTCAACCAACCCACGCGCAGGCCGGGCGCGATGGTTTTGGAAAAACCGCTGCACAAAATCACATTTTCGCTGAACGCGCGCAGCGGGAAAGGGCGCGCCGCGCTAAAGGCGGTATCGCCAAAGGCATCGTCTTCGATGATGGTGACGCCGTGCTGCTCCGCCGACTGGGCCAAGAAGGCTTTGGTTTCATCCCCCATGGTGGTGCCCACCGGGTTGTTCACATTGGCCAACGCCACCCAGGCGGTGACCACCCGTTGCTGGAACAACGCGGCCAATTGCCCGGCGTCGGTAACGCCATCTTCGCTACGCCCCACTTCCACCACCCGCAGCCCCAAATGGCGCAGCATCTGCAGCAGCACAAAATAACAGGGGGAATCCACCGCCACACTGTCGCCCGGCTGGGTCACCGCGCGCAGCGCCAGCGCCAGCGCTTCAATGCAACCATTGGTCACCATGATCTCGCCGGCTTCCAGGCTGCAACCATAGTCCAGCGCCCGGCGGGCAATTTCGGTTTGCAAAGGCGGGTAGCCCGCTCCCTTGATGGCGTTGCCCAACAGCTGCGGCTTGCGGTAGCTAAGCTGGCGCATCAGCAGGCTGATTTTGCGGATCGGGTATAGGCTGCCGGCGCCGTTCGCCAAATCCAGCCGCACGCGGCAATCGCTGCCCAACATGGCCAGATGCAGTTCCGTTTGCGCATCCAGCGGCGCAATCTCCACCGGCCGCAGCGACGCTGCTGACGCCTGTTCGGGCAACACCGCATAAAAACCGGACTTCGGCCTGGCCTGGGCGTAGTGCTCATCCTCCAGCGTGCGCAAGGCTTTGAGCGTGGTGGTCATGCTGGCGCCGTACTGCGTAGCCAGCTTTCTCACCGAAGGGAGTTTGCGCCCGGCCGGCAGCACACCGTTGATGATTGCCCGTTTTAGCTGCTCCGCGATCTCACGGTAGCGGCATATCTGTTCTGCCATCTGTTCTGCCTTGTATCGCACCGAACTGTGCACATCGCCCGGCCGGTTTTGACGGTACTTTTCCCTGCACGCCACAGGATTAAAGGTAAATAAAGATGAGGATCAATCGATTAACATACACCCTGCCGGCCGCAGAGGGGCAAAGCACGGTGAAAACCAGGCTGATGAGTATGAATCAATAACAACAAAACGGGAATAAAAAAGGAACTTTCAACGCGCGATCCGCAGATTGCGACGCTGACGCTGTGCGCGCGCTTTCTGGTTTATCGGCCGCTGCCCTAGCCTACCTGCGCCAGCGGTAAAGGGCGCGGGGCTACTCTTCCGCCGGCATCGCCCAGAGTTGGCGATCCTGCGTGGTGCTCAGCGTCACCATCGCGGGTTTGTAAATCGCAAAGCTTTCCGCCAGCGGGCAACTGATGTATTTGCCCTGCGGGCTGGGCACGAACTCGGAGCGGGGAATAAATGCGGCGCCGGCAAACCCCTGCTCCATCATTTCAAGAATCAGCTTGGGTTCGGAAACCTTAATACTGATATTCACCTGTTCAATTTTCTCATACAGTTTGTTGCGCAGAATTTCATAGGTGCCTTCCCCGCCGATCCGGTGCAGCAGGATTAACGGCACGCCGCTCAGATCGGTAAAATGCAGCGCCTTGCCGGCAAACATGGCGGCGTAATGCGCAGAAACAACGGCGATAGTGTCGACGGCTTCCAGCTCGCGGATGAACCACGGCTGTTTGTCCGCCGGGGATTGCATCAGAGCGATATCAATCGCCTGGCCAATCAGCATCTCTTCCAGATGGCTGGAGTCAGACACCACCACGTTGATATCCCAGTCCGGCCGGTTGTGGTAATAATCCAGCAGCATTTGGTTGAAATAGCGCAGATAAAGGTAGGAAATGCCGATGTTCACCACGTGTTTTTTACGGGTGGCGATCATGATGGTCTGCCGTTTCAGGCTATTGATTCTGCTCAGGACAGTGCATGCCTGGCGGTAGAGAAAGGTGCCGGCTTCGGTCAGTTGCATTTTTCGCGGCGTGCGGATAAACAGCGGCGAGCCAATCTCTTCTTCCAACTCCTGCAGGCGCTTGCTTAACGGCGGTTGGGCGATGTTCAATAGCTTTGCGGCTTTACTGATCGAGCCCTGTTCCGCTATTGAGCAAAAATACTGCAATCTTTTAAGGTCCATGCTTCCTCCGCTCTGCTTCCACACACCGCGATTGTAACATGGCCCGCCAACCGCCTGTTAAACCCTTTAGTGGATATACAACGTCCACAAATATGATACCGGCAGCACCAGCACCAGCGCCGGCAACATATTGGCCACCGGGAAGGATTTGATCCCCGCAATACGGAAACCGGCGGCCAGCATCACAAACCCACCGGCAGCGGTAAAGTCATTCATCATCGCCGGGGTGGTGTGCGGCATAATCAGCACCGCGGAGAAGGCCAGCAACAGTTGAATAATCAACTGCGGGATGGCAATCACCGCAACGGCATAGCCCAGCACCGTCGCGAAAATCGCGGCGGTAAAGATATCCATGATCGATTTCACGAACAGGATGTTGGGATCGTGCGTCATGCCTTCGGTCATTGCGCCGATGATACCGGTGCCGCTGGCGCAAAACAGTACCAGGATCGCCACGTATTTCTCGGTAAATGCCTTCGGATCCAGCCCGGTATCGTCGGTCTGGAAGCGGCTCACCAGGCCTTTCGCCAGGTTGCCCAGCCGGCCGATCTTCTCTTCCAGGAACACCCATTCCCCCAGCGCCGCACCGATAATCAGCGCCAACACCACCGCCGGCAGGCTATGGATTTTGCCAATCAATACAATGCCCAACCCCATAGAGGAAAGGCCGAAAGTCATCGGCAGAGCAGCCCGCAAGCGCTCCGGAACTTTATTCCCCAGGTATGCGCCAACCAGGCCGCCAATCAGCACGGCGCTCCCGTTGACAAAAGGGCCCACTACCATGGTTTACTCCTTAATGATTGTTATTGTTCGTTGTGTTTCTCACCCCAGCGGTTAAGGCCCCCAACATCCAGCTCAAACAGATCGAGCGCGCGGGCCACGCTGTGGCGGACAATGTCATCAACCGACTGTGGTTGTTGGTAAAAGGCGGGTACGGGCGGATAGATAATCCCGCCCATTTCGGTCACCAGATGCATATTTTTGATATGCGTGAGGTTAAGCGGCGTTTCCCGCACCATCAGTACCAGGCGGCGGCGTTCTTTGAGGATCACGTCCGCCGCCCGGGTGAGCAGGTTGCTGGTCAACCCATGGGCAATGGACGCCAGCGTATTCATTGAGCAGGGGGCGATAATCATGCCAAGGGTCTTGAATGAACCGCTTGAAATCGACGCGCCCAGGTTGGCAACGTTGTGCACCTCATCGGCCAGTACGGTAATATCCTGGCGCTGCCATTGGGTTTCCATCGCGCGCGTCACCTCCGCGCCTTTGGTCACCACCAGGTGCACTTCAATGTCCTGATCGCGCAGCAGCTCCAGCGCCTTCATGCCGTATTGGAAACCGGATGCGCCGCTGATGCCCACGATAATGCGCCTTCTGCTCACAACAACCTCACTTATTCAAAATCGGGAAGAAAACGTTTCACATCGACTTTTTTGAACTTCGAGCGTTCAAAGTCGGCTTTCAGGTGCCACGGCACGGTGCAGTCGAAGATGGTCTTGCAGGTAACCCCCTGCTGCGAAATGCTTGGGCTGTATTCCGGGATTTGCGAAGGATCGAGCGGATGGCAGCGCACGCCGGGAATAAAGACGGTATCGACATCGCCCTGATAGCGGGTCTGCATCGCCCACAGGATGTCGTCGGTATCAAAGATATCCACGTCTTCATCCACCAGGATCACGTGCTTAAGCTCGGAGAACGCAGAGAAGGCAATCAACGCCGCCTGGCGCTGGCGCCCTTCATCCACCGGCGAGGCTTTCCTGAACTGCAGCACCGCCAGCAGCTTGCCGCCGCCGGAAGTGTGTGCATTGACGTTCAGCACACGGCCCGGCATGGCGCGTTCCAGCATGTCGAGGATGCTGGCTTCGGTTGGGATCCCGGCCATGCTGACGTGCTCGCCGCTGGGGCCAAGGGTGGTTTGCAGAATCGGGTTCTTACGGTGCGTGACCGCCTTCACCTTGATGACCGGCAGCGCCGCTTTGGCTTCACCGGTGTAGCCTGGGAATTCCGGCATGGCTTTACCGGTGTTGGTATTCTGATCCTCACGCACACGCACGTTCGGCAGCAGTTCGCCTTCGATCACGATTTCTGCGTGGGCCAGTGCGCGTTCGTTGATGGTCAGGCACTGCGCCAGCTCAACCGGCTGGCCGCGCAGCGCGCCGGCGATGCTGAGTTCATTAAAGCCCAACGGCGTGGTCGGTGGCTCAAAACAAGCGGCGATTTCTATCGCCGGATCGACGCCGATACTGATGGAAATCGGCAACGGTTTGCCGGCTTTCTCTGCTTTTTCGCGGAACGCGTCAATGTGGCGGCCTGGAGTCAGCCACATGGAAAGCTCATCGCGGCTTTGAATGCACAAGCGGTGAATGGTGATGTCGGACTCGTGGGTGTCCGGATCCGAGGCGTAGCACATGCCCATCGTGAAATACGGGCCGGCGTCCTCTTCGGTATTGGTGGGCGCAGGCAGCAGCGTGCGCAAGTCAAAGGCCGGATCGTCCGCATAATGCACCACTTGCTGGCATTCGGGCGCCTGTTCGGCCAACACCGGCGCCACCGCATGGTGTACCGCGTCTTTGAGCAGAAAGCCCAGTTTTTCCGGTGGGCAATCAAGCAAATGGCCCACACGCTCACGGGTAGACATCAGGCCGGTCACCACGCGCACGCCGGGGAACCCTTTGACGTTGTTAAACATCATCGCCGGGCCTTTGCGCGTTGGACGTTCGCAAGTGCCACCAGCACCGACGTAACGATAGACGCCGGAGAGCTCCGCATGGGGATCCACTTCGGTATCGGTGCTGACGAACTCGCCTTTAATATTCTTCAGCAATTCAATGGCTGAACGTAAGTCATGAACAGCGGTAGCTTTTTTCTCTGACATATTCTCTCCGATTAATATCGTAAGACGGACTAACTGTCAGGGAATATAGCGCCGGGAATATTGTAAGTTAAAATACCGTTTATATTACCCACCTATATCTTTTTGGTATAGGCAATAAAATCAACATGATTTACTATAAAAATTAAAACACGTTACACATTAATTAAATGAAACAAGACCAATTAAAAAACGTGTAAAATCAGCTACGTTCTATTTTTTTTGCTGCTTCATCCATCGCATCAATAATTGCATGCAAGGACTGCTGGGAAATATTTTCCTGCGACAGGCGGGAATTGAGCGCCGTTTTCATATTGTGAATGGCGCGCTCAACTTCGGGAATAGAGCGATTGTTAACCAATATCGCCAATGATGTTAAACGCTCAAGAATAACCAGCAAATTATCACGCTGCTCCTGCAGCAATAATCGGCCTTTTTCTTCCAGCGAATAGGCTTTACGCGTTTCCTGATCGTCCATCACCTGGATATAACCCGCCTCTTCCAACTGGGTCAGGTTCGGGTAAATGATGCCGGGGCTGGGCGCGTATTCGCCCTTGGAAAGATCTTCGATCGATTTGATCAGCTCATAGCCGTGCGCCGCCCCCAGCGCCAGAAAGTGCAGGATCAGCAGACGAATATCACTGGCATCCAGCATTTTTTCGCGGCGCTTTTTACGCACCTTGGCGCAGGCGGCGCGCTTGTCTTTGTCTGCTTGCCATGTGGGGAAAGGTTGCTGAGGTTTCATCGCCGGTCTGAGCTAAAAGATAAGGGGGTTGATAGTAGACTGCCGCCTGGCAAAATTCAACACAGGCGGCAGCGGGCGCTATTTCTGGTGCCAGTATGCCACGGCGCGCACGAAAGCGGCGTCCCGTTTACGCTGCTCGATGAAATAGTCGCTCAAGGTCTTAACCGCCGCCCCTTCCCCGGTCAGCCAGATAAAGTAATCGTCGGCTGGCACAGCAAGCTGATCCAGTTCAGCCATCAGCCCGGCCAGGTTTGCCGCTTGCATGTTGCCGCTGCCCAACCAGCATGCCTGCACCCCGTCAAGTTCCCCCAGATAGGCGCGGCCAACCGCTTCATCAGTAAAGGCGAATAGCTTCGCTGTGCTGGCCTGCATATCTTGCAGGCGGCGTTTCACCGCCGGCAGGCCGGTTTCATCGCACACATACAGCTGGAAGGCGTAATCGGCCGGGACAATCAGCGAGCCGCGCGGGCCGCCGAACAACAGCGTGTCGCCAGGCACGGCGCGCGCCGCCCAATCGCTGGCGATGCCGCCCGGGTGGATGTAGAAATCGATTGTCAGGCGGTTTTGCTGCGCATCAAACGCCAGCGGCGTGTAATCACGCCCCGCTGGGCGCACGCCTTCAGGCCAAACGATACCCTGCTCGGTTATTTCCGGCAGATGCAGCTCACCGCCGGCAGGATCGGGAAAGAACACTTTGATATGGTCGTCAAACCCCTGTGAGCTAAAGCCCGCCAGCGCTGCGCCGCCAAACTCGATACGGTAAAAACTGCCGGCAATCTGCTGCTTGGCGATCACTTCAACCTGGCGAAAACGCAGTTCATTGCGCACCCGCTGCGGCGCACGGCCGTTATCTTGTTGCTTACTGTTATGCAAAATCGTTCTCCTTGGATCAAGGCTTAGCCCAGCATGATGCCGCCGTCCACCGCCAGTTGCTGCCCGGTAATAAAATCGTTTTTCATTAAAAATACATAGGCGGAAGCCAGTTCATCCAGCGTCGCCGTACGCCCCAACGGAATAACCTCGGCAAAATGCCGGCGCGTCTGTTCTACGTTTTCCGGCGCTTGATGGCGCCAGAACGGGGTGACGGTCCAGGTGGGCGCCACGGTGTTTACGCGGATGTTTGGCGCCAGTTCGGCGGCCAGCCCTTCTGCCAGCGCTTTAATGCCCAGATTGCCGACATAGCTGGCGCAGGCATGCTGCGGTTTGCCGCCGGTGCCGGAGGTAAACAGGATGCTGCCGCCGCGGCGCACCTTATCGGCCGCCAGCTTGCCGATCAGCACATTGGTGAGGAATTTGGAATACATCACTTGCTCAATCACCGCCATTTCGGCGCTCACAAAGCCGCCGCCCATGGCATCCCCCACCATCGAAACCAGGTGATCGCAGGGTTCAATCTGTGCAAACAGCGCCGTGAGCGCCGCATGGTCGTGCGCATCCACCTGCAGGGTAGCCTTAACCTGCCCCCCCTGCGCGGCCAGCTTTTCTTTCGCCGCCGCCAGGCGTTGTGGATCGCGGCCAACGAGTGTTAAAACCGCGCCTTCGGCCGCCGCCTGCTGCGCAATGGTGAAACCAATGCCAGAACTGCCGCCGATGATCACCAGATGTTTGTTGTTTAATGCAGCCATCGCCAACTCCTCACTCACGCACTGACCGCCGCCGCGGCGGTTTCAGCAACCAAAGAATCATTGGCGCCGTGGGCGCCGCTCACGCCAACCGCACCAATCACCACCCCGTCCAGCAACACAGGCACCCCGCCTTCCAGCGGCGTCACGCCGGGCGTGGCGAGAAAACTGGGCTGGCCGCCGTTGATAAAGGTTTCGAATGCTTTTGACGGCGCTTCCAGTAAGGCCGCCGTGCGCGCCTTACCCAGGGCAACATTGGGGCTGATGCCGATCGCCGTATCGCAACGCTCCAGCGCCACCAGTTCACCCGCGCGATCGACCACCGCAACACTGATGTGCCAACCATTTTCTGCCGCTACCTGTTGCGCGGCGGCGATTGCCTTGCGCGCGCCCACCAGGGTAATCGTCAGTTTTTTCTGCGCGACGGCCAGGACGGCACGCTCATCGGTTTGTCTGTCCATATACTCTCCTCACCACAGGGGATAACAAGGCACCGCCGCCGAAACGGCAAGCGTACCCAGCAATGTGGCGCGCAACGCGCCGCCGAACGCCCATTGTTGACGCCAGGCGCCGACAAAGCCAATCAGTAATCATTCTCATCGGCCTGTGAAAATATATTCATGATATATCTTGGTTGCAAGTGAAGAATCATGCGCCAGCGCGCGAAAGGCCGCACAAGACTCACAAAAAAGAGATCGGGAAAAGGGGCTACAGGCAGGCGGCGCAAGGGTGAAAGGCTCTGCGGCGGGTTACGTGGATTTACATATTTACTTACATTCACGCGCTCAATCATCACATTGGCGCGGCGGCGCGCTAAACCCACCGGGTTATCCCTTAAGCGGCAGACAACCCGGTGCGTTTGCGCGTTAACCTTTCCCGCAGCGTCAGGGAACCAACAACGCCCCTTCCCGACCAGCATCTTCCCCGGCCAGGCGGGTGATCAGCATGCCGGCGGTAGCATAACGCATCCAGTGGCGGGCATAGAGCAGCCCGCCGTATTGCGCCACCAGCGGCGTCAGCCGATCGGTCAACGGATCGAGAATTTCAGCCACCGCTTCGCCGGGATGAATCCATTCCCCCAGTTCGCGCAGGTGCAATATCACCCCGGCGTGTGGGCAGGTGATGTATTCACACCCGGCCAGCGGCGTGGCGGGGTGGCGCAATGCAGGCAACGGCGGCGCTTCGCCACGGATATAGCCGGCGTGGATCAGGGCATGAATAATGGCGTCGGCATCCTGCTCGGCCTGCGGCAGCGAAACATCACGCACACCACGCAGTTCCAGCGTCACCGGCTGCGGCCCTTCCGGCATCGGGAAGCGATCGCCAAAGGCCTGCTGCAAATAGCGCCACGGCTCGCCGCAGGATTCGTCGAAAGGCTCCCCGCCCGAGACATCGGCCAGCAGTTGCACGTCGCTGCCCAAATAGCGCGCCAGCGGTTCGATATCCGGCCAGGCGCGGGGGGTGGTGTAAAGATGCGCCACTGCTTCCCAGTCGCAGTGCAGATCCAGCATCAGATCGGCCTGACAGGCCATGCGCATCAGCACCAGGCGCTGCGACTCCAGCTCTGTTTGGGGCTGCTGCTGGTCAAAATAGCGCGCCAGCGCCCGGCGGATAACCCGGCGGTTGGCCGCACAGTCCGCCCCTAAATCAGGCGCCACCATCGGCGCCACCGCCGCGCCGGGCGACGGGAAGCGGCGATTAAAATCCTGCCCGGAATCGGTCTCGAAGCGGCCAAGATGGCTGCCATGCCAGTGCTGATTCAGGGCGATCGGGTTGGCGACGGGCACCAGCGTAATCTGCGCCTGCAGGAAGCCATGTTGCTCCAACTGCTGCAGTTTGTGCTTAAGCACCCATGCCGCCACCATGCCGGGCAGTTCATCGCCGTGCAGGCTGGCCTGGATATAGACCTGGCGTTCGGCGTTGGCGGGGCCGTAGTGGTAACTGATAATCTCGCGCTGTGTCCCCAGAGAGGGGGAAAATAAAGGATGGCGTTGTTGTTGCATAAGCGATCACTGTCCAAAAGAAAACATGCCGGGCAAAGCCCGGCATCAGGTTAGGCTGAGCGGCCAAATCCCTCTTATTGCTTGATGGAAATATCCGTCTCGAAATATTTCTTCTGCAAGGTATCGAAGGTGCCGTTTTTCTTCAGTTCGGCAAAAGCGGTATCCAAGGCGTTTTTCAGTTCGGTGTCGCCTTTGCGCAGGCCAATCGCCGTGCCAGGGCCAATAATAGGATCTTCCACCATCGGGCCGGCCAGTTCAAAATCCTGCCCCTGCGGCTGTTTCAGGAAGCCGATAGCAGCCTGTGCGGCGTCGGTAAATGAGGCGTCAAGGCGGCCGGAAACCAGATCGCTTTCCACCTGGCTCTGATCGGCATACGAGATCACGTTAACACCAAAAGGCTGCCACTTGGCATGAGCATAGCGTTCCTGCACCGTGCCCTGCGCCACCCCGATGTTTTTCCCTTTCAGGGATTCCGCCGTCGGCAGCAGGTTCATGCCCTTGCGCGCCAAAAGCTGGGTCTTGGTGTCGTACAGCGGCACGGTGAAGTCGATCTGTTTCAGGCGCTCTTCGGTGATGCCCATATCGGAAAGAATAGCGTCGAATTTACGCGCCTTCAGGCCGGGGATCATGCCATCAAACTGGCCTTCCACCCAGGTGCATTTCACCTGCATCTGCGCACAAAGCGCGTTGCCCAAATCGATATCAAAACCCACCAGTTGGCCCTGTGGGTTTTTGGATTCAAACGGCGGATAGGTTGGATCGACCACAAAGCGGACGTGATCGATTTTGGCCTGGGCGCTAAAAGCCAACCCGGCGACCAGGCTAAACAGAATTCCCTTGCGAAGGCGTGATGCGAACGTTGTGTTTTTCATGAATTATCGTCTTATTGTGTTGTGGGATTTAAAAGACTAACCACTTCACCGCCGGATGTGAAGCCGGAAGCGAAACAACGCGCCATCGCCGCCATGCAGAGCCTGCCAAAACCAGCGTTATTTCGGCGGGGCAAACCAGGCCCAGCCGCCTTTTCGCGAACGTTTAAGGCGGTACAGAGCCTGATCGGCTTTTTTGAACAGCTCGCGCAGGCTGGAGGCCTGTTCGGGATACAGGCTGATGCCGATGCTGGCGCCAAGCGAAAGGCTATGCTCACCGACGATGAACGGCGTGGTGAACGCCGCTTCAATATCGCGGCAGATTTTTTCCACCTCGGCCGTATCGCTGAAGTCCGAGAGCAAAATCAGAAACTCATCGCCGCCCAGGCGGCAGACGAAATCCTGTTGGCGACAGCACCGCTTTAACTCCTCGGCGACAATAATCAGCAAGCCATCGCCCACATCGTGGCCATAGCGATCGTTAACCTGTTTAAACCCGTCCAGATCGAACAGCAACAGCGCCTGCCGTTTGGGCGGCTCGGCCACCTTACCCGCATGCATGGCGTCCCAATGCATTTGCAACGCATGGCGGTTAGCCAACCCGGTTAGCGCGTCTTCATAGGCGATGCGCTGCAGATAACTCTCGGCAAGCTTGCGGGCGGTAATGTCTTCAAAGATCGCAATGCCGATGTTGATATCATGCAGGATAATCCCGCGGTGCTGAACGGACAGCACCGTGCCATAGGCGGTTTTCACCTGAATGTCGAACGGCGCGACTTCAGATACCCCGGTTGATTGCGGTATCCACAGTTTTTTCCAATGGTTGATGGCAAGCCGGCGCTCGTTTTCATTAATATAAGTGCTTTCAACCCAATCAGTCACTTCAGTGAATTGATTGTCTGCATAACCGAATATTTTTTTGAAAGCGCGGTTGGTGAATTGTATTTTTCCATCCGGTAGGGTAGCCCATGAAATGGGCAGCGGTAGGGCATCCAGGATGATAAGCAGATCTTGATGAGATTGGATCCCCCCGTCTTTCTCCCGCTCAAATAATTCTTTCATCCATCACACTCCCTGGGGTTAAATTTGCCGTTGATAAACCACCTCAACCACAAAAATGTCTAACGCAATTATAAACACTTACCTTGCGGCAGTGCGCCGCCCGCCGTCTGCTAATTTTTATTTATGATATTCTGCCTCACGATCCAATTAAGCAAAAGCGTTACTGTATTTTATTCTGGCGAAACCCCGGTGACACAGGGATGACGAAGCCGGCGCCAGCACAGGCGCAGTGCGGTTGTTGGCATCAGCGCTTCCCTTCGCAAGGAACCGTTGCCAATAAGGATAGGTGAAAAGCATTCGCTATGGAGAATAACACCGCACAGTATGAATCTATTCAATAGATTCGAATATAAAAACCACGTGTAATTACCGTGCTACATAACTTGCGGATGACAAAGGGAAATTTTCGAGGTTGTGCAAATACATACGCTAATAATGCAGATGACGCCATGGACGTGAAGCCTCTGGACGGGCTGGGAAACACAGCCAAAACACATGCGGGCTGATATATGAAAGGTATTTATTGATTTAAATAGGCGCCAAATAATATATCTGGCGCACTGTTCTTACACCGTTTTATCGCTTGCAGAGGGATAAAACGGCTTAGGCGGCACCCACTGCGCGGAGTGCGGTAACCTGCTTACGCCACTTCTCTTGTTCCGGCTGCCCTTCGCTACGCTGGCCGTACAGCTGGGCAATTTGCGTGCCGTCGGCGGCAAACAGCTCCAGGCTGGTGACAAAACCGTCCGCGGTCGGTTTACGCGTGATCCAGCTTTCAACAATGCAATCTTCACGCAGGTGCAGGGTAAACTGTGGATTAAACACGTTAATCCATTGCTCCATCGTCACCACTTTCTCAATCACGCCGGTGAAAATCTGCACGCAGCCGCGGTTGCCGACAAAGACCATCATTTCATTGCCTTCCTGCTGTGCGCTTTCCAGCACCTGGCGCAACGCCTGGTTGCTTACCTGCCAGGCCAGATCGCTGCTCACGGCGCGGAACGCCTGCTGACGCGAAATATTATGCTGCTTGAGCAACACAAAGAACTGGTGCACATCGGTCATTGCCCGCCACTGTTGCTCAATCGCGGCGGCATCGGGCTGGGCCTGATACTGCGGTGCTGCCACTGGCGCCAGCGCCAGGCTTTCTGGTGCGGATTGGGTGAAACGTGCAATCAACGCGGCCCAGGCGGCCATATCGGTATTTTCCGTGGCGTAGACTTTCAGCACGGCATCGCCGTGGCGATCAAAGAATTGCAGGCTCTGGCGTTCACCGCGGGCAGTCTGCTCGGTGAGTGCAAATGCGCTGTGCCACAGGTGCGGGAACAGGCGCAAATCCAGTGCACGCGGGTTCAGCACCAGGCCGGCATGCTGGCCCAGCTTCAGATTGCTGTATGCGCCAACCTGCTCGTGCACCGCATACTCATTGCGGGTAATGTTTTTGGTTTCCCCCACGCTTTCCAGCGCATGCAGGATGTCACTGAAATCCGGCTTCAGGGCGATGGCGTCGGCGGCGGTGCGCGCCAACGTCAGTTCGGCTTCACTGATCCCCATCAGCGCAGCCAGATCTCGGGCGTATTTTTTAGGGTGTTCGGCTTTTAATGCCAAATAATGTTGGTAACGGCTGCTCATTTATTTTTTACTCATGAAAATGCCCTGGGCAATGCCCAGGGCGGGTTGTTATTGACGATCAAAATCAGAAATCAACGTTCACGCCTAACTGGAAGGTGCGGCCTGGTTGTACCGCCAGAGCCTGATCGTTCAGATCCTGGTTGGTTGAGGTTTCGATATCACGGCTGCTGAGATAATCCCAGTATTTACGGTCGGTAATGTTGTAAACGCCGCCGCTAACCTTCACGTTTTTGGTCACGCGGTAGTAAGCGGTGAAGTCAAGCAGGCCATAGCCAGGCACTTTCATGTATTCCGTGGTGGAATCAGTGATTGCCGTACCGGTGTTGTTGTAACTTTCACGGTTGGTGGCCGTCGCGCGTTTACCCTTGTTGAAGGTTGCGGTCAGCGCAGCGCCGTATACCTGGCCCGGATCGTCATACGCAACGCCCACAATCGCACGCATTGGCGCAACGCTCTCCAGATCAACGTATTTATCGCCCAGGTAGCTGGATTTCGCCGCCCCTTCGGCCATGCCATACGCCAGACGTGCGCTCAGGCCGTCAACCTGTTGGAACCAGGTGCCGAAGTTGAACTTGGCACTGATCTCGCCGCCGTAGATATACGCCTTGTCGCGGTTTTCAGCCTGATAGGCAATATAGATATTGCTTGGGATATTGGTGAACCGCTCTGGATTCGCTGCACGCGTATAGCGCGAGTAATCAATAAAGTTTTTATAGCTGTTGTAGAACGCCGCCGTGCTGATGGTGATCCCTTCAACCGCTTCGCCTTTCAAACCCCATTCGAAGTTGTTGCTGGTTTCCGTTTTCAGATCGGCGTTGCCGATCAGCGCATACTGGCTGCTGCCCGCATAGCTGGAGCTCAGGTTCCATGAGCCATACAACTGGCTGGCGTTCGGGAACTGGGCGCCGCGCTTATATTGAATATAGGTGGTCAGCTTTGGCGTAATATCATACAGGAAACTCAAAGACGGCAGCACCTGCGTATCGCTGGTTGAACCGTACAGCGTTTGCAATTCGGATTCGGTCAGAGAACCGCTGGCCAGCGTGGAAAGATCGTCCGGTTTGGTTTTCTGGTAAGCCACGCGCACCGCCGGCACCACCGAGAAGTTGTGGCCGGCCAAATCCCAAGTCATGGTGTCCTGTGCAAACGCGCCAAGGTTGTAGCTTTCACTGTTGGCTTCAGGTTGCATGATATAGGTGTAGGAGCTCTGTGTCGGATCCTGGTTGAATGGGCGCTCGGTTTTGCTGGTGCGGGCATTCAGGCCCCAACGGAACTGATGAATGCCCCAGTCTTTCGCCATCTTGGTTTCAAAACCATAGGTTTTGGTGTCGTAGTTCGAATAGGTGGTGACCAGGCTGCTGCCGGTAGAGTTGGGCCCGTAGGTGCGGTCATGCGCTTCGGTGCTTTGATAGAAGATTTTGCTGTCGATCACATCAATCCAGCTCGCATCCGGCGTCCAGAGATCCTCCAGGCTGGCGGCCCAGCGGCGGGTTTTGCTGGTCTGCTCGTTGGTGCCAATGGTCGCGCTGCCGGCGGTATTCCAGGCATCGTAATGCGTGTGATTGGTTTTGTTGTAGTAATCGAAAGTACCGGTCAATTGGTGGGCGTCGTTAATCCGCCAGATGCCCGAAGCCAAAAACGCGTCGGAGTGCCAGTTCGCCGGGTTGGCGTCTACCGTGCCGCTGTTATTGCGGGTTTCCTGGCCGTCGCGGCGGCTGTAAGCCACCAGGCCGCGCAACGTTTCATCGCCGCCTGCGGCGGTGAAGCCATTGTGCCAGCTACGATTGGATGAATCATAATCGCTCTGGTAACCAAAGTATGTGGATTTGGTCGGCGACAGGTAATCGTCGGCAGATTTTGGACGGAATGAAACCGCCCCGCCAAGGGCTTGGTTAGCGTTAGCGGCTTCGGTTGCGCCCGGGGCAATATCCACCGAACCGTACATGTACGGATCGATATAGTCACGGCCAATGCCAAAGGTGCCGGTGCCGGCACGGCTAACATAGCTACGCCCGGTGGCGCTGGGCAGTTCAACCCCGTCAACATCGATGGAAACCCGGTTGGCCTCCAGACCGCGGATGTTATAACCGGTATAGCCGCTGCGATCGAAACCACTCTTGCCAGTGCCGGAACCGCCGGCCGCGCCGGTAGCCGTTACCAGCGGCTGGTAACGCATAATGGTGCCGAAGTCGTTACCGCCTTCCTGTTGCATTTGCGCAGCGGTAATCGTTGTTTTGCTGCCTGCCTCTTTTGGCAATGGCGTAGCAGTTACCGTAATATCCGCATCGGTATTAGCGGTTTTTTTTGCTGTGGTAGTTTGGTCTTGTGTATTGCTGCCAGTACTGGCGACAGTTGCGGCATAGCCGCACGCACAGTGAATAGCTGCGGCCAAAACCGCCAATTTCATCAGCCTCTGCTTTGTATATCCCTGATATTTCGTGGATGTGAGCATCTTATAACCCTTGACTCGTTATTAGTATTTGCTCACACATTGCTTCCAAAAAAGACGAACTGTTTAAATAAACTGCACTAGATTAATGTATGTTTTTATAGGGTGTTAGTACGCGGTGGATTTTAATTTGAATGATAAGCTTTATCAACAAAATATCATCCCCAAGATAACAAAGCGCCAAACCCACATTATTTATAATGCTTTACCTCGCATTAAATCGAACACATAAAAATAAATCTTATTAAAACGCTTACAATAAAAACATTATTTTTTCATTATTGTGCTTAAAGACAACGTATTACTGACAATATAATTTTCGTTAATCCGCTTAAGCGCGCCCACAGCGCAACCACTTCCGGCTATCTTTGCATCGCCTGAACAGCCGCATAAAAACCAATAAAAATTTTTATATTTGCAACTTCCCAGCATATTCCTCTTAGGGAAGAATGCGCCGCGATGTGGCAGAAAGGCAATAGCCGCATACGACAAGGGCAATTACCATTACAAACCACATGGATAACCATTCGCTGGCAGTGTTCCACAACCCATTAGAATATCGGCATTTGATGTATAGGCCCACGATGCAAGCCGTGCCCGCTATCACTCAGGGTACCATTTCCGCGGCCAGCGCCGGTTCGTTCGGCAACCCCGTGTTTAATTCTGTTTTTTAACCAGAAGGCACAATTATTGCTTAAAAACTTATGTGCTCGTTTTTTAGATGGGGTGGAGAAAAATATGGCTGAAGAAATAACAGACAAAAGAAAGCTGGGGCTATGGCAGGTGGTGATTATTGGGGTAGCCTATATGACCCCAATGACTGTGTTTGATACGTTTGGCATCGTCTCCGGCATCACCGCCGGGCGGGTGCCGCTGGCCTATCTGCTGGCATTGGTTGCGGTATTGCTGACGGCGCTCAGCTACGGAAGAATGGTCAGGGCGTTTCCCGAAGCGGGCTCCGCCTATACCTATACACGTAAAACCTGCGGCAACCATGCCGGCTTCATGGTTGGCTGGGCTTCCCTGCTGGACTATATGCTATTACCGATGATCAATGCCTTGTTGGCGGGCATCTACCTGAAATCGCTGTTCCCGCAGTTGCCGCCCTGGCTTTGGATCGTGCTGTTTACCACGCTGGTCACCTGGATCAACAGCCGCAATATCAAGCTGCTGGCGAACCTTAACTTCTTATTTGTCGGTGCGCCGGTGCTGCTGATGTGCGTCTTTGTGCTGCTGGTGATCCAGGGCGTCAGCCACCAGGCGGGCAGCGATGCGCTCTGGACGCTGAAGCCACTGTTGAACGGCAATAGCAGTATTATTCCGTTAATCAGCGGCGCCGCCGTGCTGTGCTTTTCTTTCCTGGGGTTTGATGCGGTTACCACGCTTTCCGATGAAACCCATGAGCCACGGCACGTCATTCCCCGCGCGGTATTTTTAACCGCATTGGTCGGCGGCGCCATTTTCTTTATCGCCTCATGGTTTATCCAACTCTATTTCCCTACCAATGCAGCGTTCAAAAACCCTTCGGAAGCCATGCCGGAAATCGTGCTCTATGTGGGCGGCGCCTTCTTCCAATCGGTTTTTCTGGTTGCCATTCTGGTGAATACCTTGGCTTCAGGGCTGGCCTCCCATGCCAGCGCCGCGCGGTTGCTGCATATCATGGGGCGCGACGGTATCTTCCCCGGCGCATTTTTCAGCTATATCCACCCGCGCCTGGGCAGCCCGCTGTATTGCGTACTGTTCGTGGGCGGCCTGGCGATGAGCGCCGTCTTCTTTGGCCTGGATACCGCCGTGTCGCTGATAAGCTTTGGCGCACTGGTGGCCTTTACCGCGGTTAACGTCTCAGTGATTGCGCTGTTTGCCATCAGAAACCGCAAGCTCACCAACGCCAGGGAGTACCTGTACAACCTGCTGTTGCCGCTGCTGGGGATTATCAGCGTGGGAGGGATGTGGATTAATCTGGACAAGGACGCAATGCTCCTGGGCCTGGTATGGTCCGCCATCGGCCTGGGCTGGGTGGTCTGGTTCTGGATCACCAAAAGAGAGCTGGTGTTTTCATAACCACCGGCGGTTCCCCCTTGCCGGCGCCCCTTCGGGCGCTGGCAAGGGCGTCAACGCAGCGCCTCCTCTAGTCAATTCCCACGATAAAAAAAGCCAGCTCGATAATCGAACTGGCTTTTTAAGACGCATTACCGAAGCCTAAATTACAGCATCTCCTCGGTAACGGAAGCCGATGCCTCTTCAACGCCCTTTTCTCGTTGCGCCTGTAGCTTGGCCAACACTTGTTCCACCGTCAACAATACGTGGCCGCATTGCTCACGGGTAATGGTCAGCGGCGGCTCGATGCGCACCGATTTCGCATTGTTCAGCGTGCCGGCCACCAATATCCGCTGGCGGAACAGCTCGCTGGCAAAGGTATAACCGATTTCATTTTCCTGGAACTCGATCGCCTGCAACAGCCCCATGCCGCGGGCCTCTACGATCAGCTCAGGATAATTGGCCGCCAGTTTCTTCAGGCCATTGAGCAAGAAGGTACCGTTTTCGGCGGCCTTTTCGGGCAATTGATCGCGCAACAGAACGTTCACCGTCGCTAACGCCGCTGCACAGGCCAGCGGGTTACCGCCAAAGGTCGTGGTATGCAGGAAGGGGTTTTCAAATAAGACAGAGAACACTTCTTCCGTCGCCACCGTGGCGCCAATAGGCATCACACCACCGCCCAACGCTTTTGCAAGACAAAGAATATCCGGCTGAACCCCATAATGCTCGCAGGCAAACATTTTACCCGTACGCCCCATGCCGGTTTGTACTTCATCCAGAATCAGCAACGCGCCGATTTCGTCACACAGGGCGCGCACTGCCGGCAGATACTGCTCTGGCGGCAGGATCACCCCGCCTTCACCCTGAATAGGTTCCAGGATAACCGCAGCGATGCCCTCACCATTTTTATGGCACTGCTTAACCTTTTTCTTCATTGCTTCGATATCACCAAATGGCACATGGTGGAAACCGGGCAGCAATGGCATAAAAGGCTTACGAAATGCCGGTTTGGCGGTGGCGGAAAGCGCGCCCAAAGACTTGCCGTGGAATGCGCCGTGCGTGGCGATAAAACTGAATTTGCCGCGAGGGAATTGATATGCTTTGGCTAATTTCAGTGCGGCTTCAACCGATTCCGTACCGCTATTACCAAAGAAACTGTATTTCAGCTTGCCGGGTGTAATGGCTGCCAGCGTTTTAGCCAACATGGCGCGCAGCGGATCCAGCAGCTCCTGGCTGTGCAAGGGTTGTTTGCTTAACTGCTTTTCAACCGCTGCCAGCACCGTAGGGTTACGGTGACCAACGCTAAAAATGCCATAACCACCCAGGCAATCAAGATATTCGTTGCCTTGCGTATCCAACAGCGTGTTCGGGCTGTTGGCTCGCCACTCTACGGCGCCGTAACTGCCGCCGGTCGTGACGGATTTTCTGTACTCTAAAAACCCAGGGTTAACATAGTCGCGAAAAGCATCGAGCGTTTCTTTATTTAACGCTGCAACATCTTCCGCAGACAGGGTATCACTCATAATCCATTTTAATGCCTGCTGAGAACACTCTAGCGGGTTGAGATGGTTAGGCTGTCTGGACAAAATGCGCTCCTTGTTTGTTGGCACCACATGATGCCAATTTAAGTAAAGCACAAAGCACGCCAGAAAATTATCAAGGTACTAAATAAAGATCTTCAGCTAAAAATAAAGAATTTTGAAGTATAAAGTAAAATATAACCCTGACAGTTGTGCGAGAAAAATAACCTATGGGCAGCGCCCGACAGCATAGCGCTCCGCCCCACGATGGGGCTGTTTGCCCCATTGTGGGGCATTTGGGCGGCACCTCAGGTTGCGCTGGTTTCGCGAAACTAAGGAAAACGGGTGTTGCCCCGGCCTGGGCGACAACGCGCAGCGATGTTAGCGGGTGGCCATAAGGCCACGCCGTAGTAAAGAAGCACACCGGCGCTAACAACACGCCAGCTCGCCGCCCTTGCCGATACTAAGCACCATGACAATAATCACTGTTCCAATAGTATCTGGAGCAAATCAATACATTGAGCTTGTAAATAATATCATTGCAATAAAACATGGATAACCCATTCATTTTATCCACAATTCCCAGTTTCTTTAACGCATTGGTTTTATGCGTCGAAATCGTTTTTACCGAAATATTTAACCGGCGGGAAATCATGTGCGGCGCATACCCCTTGGCCAATTCGCTGATCACCGCTAACTCCCTGGATGTGAGTGGATATTTTATTATTTCATTCCAATTCACGTATCTTTCCAGCGTCGCCAGCAACGTTTTAACAGACACCTTTTTTGAGATAAAACCGTACGTAGAATCAGGCAGAAAACTCATATTAGACATAAATACAACCCTCACACCTCGAGGTATTTTCTCTATTAACTCATGCAATTTTTCAGGGGTAACCACATCTATAACAACGATATTGTTACGGCCAGATACAGGATGGTACGACAGGCATCCGTTACTGACATGTTGCGCATATAATTTATATTTTTTGGTATCAATAATATGCGAGAGGCCAAAGATAAAATAAAAATCCTCTGATAAAACATACAGATTAATAGTATTATCCATTATTTATTCTTTGTTTGTTTTTTCACAGATGAAATAATATGGTCTGATAAGATCACTCTTTAATGTGTACCCTTTTCCATTAAACCCTTCCACCCGCATAATGAAATCATGCGGAGCGCCTAATGCTATCATTTTTATTTTTAGCTGCTGCATGACTTGCCATAAACGTTGGCTCGATGATTTCAAACCATGCTGATCCCAAACATGGAATAAAATATCCTCGTTGCATACAATCCCTCCATTAGCATTTTTCAAAAGATAAACAAAAAGGCGCATCATGGTGTCGCGCAGTATATATTCTTGCCCTTTAAATTTAATTGAAGATAATTTACGATGTTCTAACTCAAAACGAATATCATGGCCTATATAATAACCGGCTAACACTCTTTCCATTAGAAATAGACTCCTGTCTTATTTAAACCCATAGCTAAATTACACTATGGCTATATCCCGCTAGAAATATAACCTTCAAGAACAGCAAAACCAATACAAATCAATCGCCCCTAAAAAATCAAAAAATCACACAGCATTAACGGCAAAGTAAAGAATAAAACACCAACAAAACAACAAAAACCAACATTACATTTCAAAATAAAAATAAAACGGCATACACAAGCTTAAAACCACACACAAAAAACAATAAAAATAAACAATCATATTTAAACAAAATTCCAGAACTAAACACTAATAACTATAAATACTTACACCAATCGAACAACTCATTACCTATAGATAATAAAAAGCATTTTACTCAATAAAAAGACAAAACAGTTTATTAAGGATTTTTTTCACTTAAGATTCTTAAATTAATTAAATGTCATTTCAATCAACTAGTTATATAAAATAATTAAAGCTTAGTTAATAATACGGTGATACAACCTGCACTTATCGGGCGTCCATTTAACAAAAAAAAACATTCCATAAATGAAAGCAAGATCTTTCTTATCAATTTATTTTTTTATGATAGGATTTCGATAAAATATTTACTTACCAACAGGCCATATACTACTAAATAGGTAATAAGTTATGACTAATAAATTTATTATCAATGACAATGTCATATTCATACCTAACGAAAACAGAATTTTAAGTAAGGATAACCACAGAAAAAATAGCACTAACAACCCCAGCAAGCCGTTGCCTGCAGTTGTTGCTGGAAAAACAAGCACTGGTCTCACAGAAGGAGCTCTATGAGTTTGCATGGGGAATGAAAAGCCAGGAGGTTACCCCTAATAATCTATATCAAAATATATCCATACTTAGAAAAGCCTTTAATGCCGTATAGGCAGATGGTAAAAAAACTGATAATCACTGTTCCCAGGCAAGGCTTTTATTTCGACAAAACGGTAAAAAAAGAAAAGTCATGTTTAAGACAGAAGCAAAGCCAATAACTAGAGGATTAATAACAGGAAAAGTCAGGAAAAGATCCTTCGTCATTTCTGCCTTACTGACGGTGATAATCGCTGTAACGCTCATCACCAATAAAGCCATATCCAGTAATCCATATGATTCACATCATGAATTCGTAGAAAGCGTGGCCGCTCGCCAGGCGGACAGAAAGCCGAGTATTGATATTCCCAATAACAGTAAAGGCCAATACAACACGGTTTATCCTTATGAACATCTCACAGCAATATCGAAAGCGCCTACACTTTCTTACTGAAATCCGTTTTTCGTGAACAATCAGGCATCCGCATTCTATTGTTATAAAGAGTATGAGCTATAAAAACAACGCCGATGCTTGTCCCCTTTATTCTTCATTCTCATCGTAATGAATAATCGAGAGTAAGCGAATTGGCACCTGCAGTAGCTTTTCCGGGCCATGGGGCACCGCCCCGTCAAAGGATAAGCTGTCGCCGGGATCCATGTCATAAAAACGTTCACCGTGGCGATAAATCAGCTTGCCTTCCAGCAAGTAGAGAAACTCATGGCCAGGATGGCAAAAATTGGGGAAGACTTCGCTGGCATCATCCATCGTAACCAGAAATGGCTCATAACGCTTTTTAGGGCCATGCTGATAGCTAAGAAGATGGTAGGTGTGGCCCACTTCAGTACCGGTGCGCACCACCTCCATAGCATCCCCGGCTTTCACCAACTGCGCACCGCGCCCTACCAGATCGTAATCACTAAACAGCTTGGACACCGGCAGGCCGATCGCCGCACAAAGCCGGCTTAGGGTATCCAGACTGGTAGATACCTGTGCATTCTCGACCTTGCTGACCATACCTGGGCTGATACCGGCGATGCGCGCTACGTCAGAAATTTTAAACCCCTGCGACAGACGTTTTTGCTTAATGGCGCGCGCAATATGTTGCTCCAGGCTTAACCGCGTCGCCTGCTTTTCCGTGGTAATGGGCCTGCTCATGCGGGTTATTCCTGATTATTGGCTCGGTGGCTGTTGCCAAGCTCAAATGAGATAGCCTGCGCGGTGTTCAGCAACGCCTCGCGGATCGCCGCTTTCTGCCGTTCTTCCACCATAATAGCATCCGGCCCGGAAACATTAATGGCGGCGACGATCTGATTATGGTGGTTTCGCAGGCCGGTGGCGAACGCGGTGGCAAAATCGGAACGATGCTCAACCCAGCCAGTGAGGCGATCCTGCGCAACAGTTTGTTTCAACTCTGGCAAGGTGCGTGGTGCCGCCACCGCATAGCCATCCAACCGTGCGTGCTGATACAGCGCATCAAGTTCACTCTCATTCAGTTCGGTCAGCAATATCCGCCCCATTGCGCTGCAATGACAAGGGATGCGCGTGCCGATCGGCACGTTCACCGAAAGCCGCTGTGAAGCAAACGAACGGTAGATATAGACCGTATCCTGCCCTTCACGGATCCCCAAATGGCACGACATCGAAATGCGGTTTCGCAGAGCATTGAGGTGCGGCATAGCGATATCCACTACATCACGGCTGGCCAGATAGCTAAAACCATTGGAGATAACCTGCGGCCCAAGTTGATAGGTGTTTTTCGCCACCTTTTCCAGATAGTTCATCTCCGTCAGCGTCGTAATAATACGGTAAATGGCCGAGGTGGTGACCCCAAGCGCGTCGGCGAAATCCTGCACGGTGAGAATGCGCCGCTCGCTGCTAAACATTTCCAGGATTTTCAACCCGCGGAATAAACCGGGGACGGTGTAATCATTCTCCGATGACATTTCTGCTGCCATATCTGCCTTCATCCAAAAGAGGTAACTCGCCCAACACCTGACACGCTGCCGGGCATAATACGAAGTATTAAAAGGGATACAATGCCAATCAGTTAAGCAAAATCAGGCATAACAATAAAGCGAATAGGTAAATCCTGCGCTACGAGGGCAATCTAAAGTATACGCACCGTCTGGCCTGCAAACTCCGCCATAGCATCCTGCAGCACACCCCAAAAATAGCAAGCGGCAGTGCTGTCCATCAGTAGCCAGTACCGTGTTTCGCCTGAGAGGCCGGTGTTAATGATGATCGCGTTGCTGCGCGCCACCGAGGTTTGCGCCACGCAGCCCGGCGCAAAGGCGGCAGGGCTCAGGTTGACGCCACACAGCTTGGCCAACACCGCGTGCGCATGTGGCCCGGCCAGAGCCAACCAGGCGTGAGTATCCTGGCGCGGTAACAGGTAACACGCCTGCTCGCCCAACTGCCAATCGGCTTCTTCCTGGCGCATACGCGCGCCGCCATCAGCCAGCGCGCCCAGCAGCAGGAATTCGCTGGCGGACAAACGCACCACCAGACTGCCATCATCCTGCCAAAGCGTCTGATTCGGGCGATCGGGCAAACGATAGCCACGCGCCGTCAGCCAGACGGGCGCCTGCCGCCCGCGAAACCCCACCCGACCGACTCGCGAGCAATCGGCCAACGTCGTCTGTTCAGCATGCTCTGGGCCCAATAACGGCGGTTCAGGTAGGTGATCGAGCGGCATACGCGCAAAAGCCAGTGCTGATATCATGTCACATCTCCTGTCTGCGATTATCTTTGTCATAAAATGGCAAGGCGACCACCGTGGCCAGAACCTCTGCCCCATTTTCAACGCGAATGGTCACGGTTGCCCCTGCTTCGGCATGCTCAGGCGCCGCATAGGCCAGGCCGATAATCGCCTTAAGGGTTGCTGAATATTCGCACGAGGTGACATTGCCGCAGATCTGTCCGCTTTTCAGCACCAGTTGCCCCTCGAGAGGTTGCGGGCTGCCCGCCGGCAGCGTAAAGGCCACCAGGCGACGCACCGGTGGTTGTGCTTCGAGAATATCAATGGCCCGGCGACCGACAAACCCCGGTTTGCTACGGTTAACCGCCCAGCCTAACCCGACCTCAGCCGGGTGGCTCATACCGTCGGTATCCTGGCCGATAATCACATGGCCCTTCTCCAGCCGCAGCAGGCGCTGTGCCTCAACGCCAAACGGGCGGATCCCTAGTGCCTGACCCGCAGCCATCAGGATTTCCCATAGGGCGGCGCCATAGCGCGCCGGCACATGGATCTCATACCCCAACTCACCGACAAACCCCACCCGCAATACTCGCGCTGGGATGTCGGCGACATGCCCTTGGCGATACCCCAGATAAGGGAAATCCTCTGCGGCAAGATCGATATCGCTGCACAACGCTTGCAGCACCGCGCGCGCCTGCGGCCCAGCCAGGTTGATCGCCGCCCAGCCAGCGGTAACATTGGCAATATCCACATCCAGCCGCCATTGGGTGTTCCACTTCAACATCTCCTGATAGACGCGCGCCACGCCCCCGGTAGTTGCCGTCACATAAAAATGGTTTTCCGCCAGGCGACAAGCCACGCCATCGTCAATCACCACCCCCTGCTCGTTGGTCATCACCGCGTAGCGGGTGCGGCCTACCGGCTGTTTGAGAAAGGCAAAAGTATACATACGGTTCATCAGTTCAGCGGCATCCGGCCCGCGAAGTTCGATGGCCCCCAACGTGGAAACATCAATCAGACCAACATTACTACGTACGTTGAGCGCTTCCTGCTGGACTGTCTCAGCCTTACTGAGGCCTTCCACCGTATAATAACCCGGGCGTAACCAATTACCGGCCGGCATCAGCACGGCCCCCAGCGCCAAATGGTATTGATGCAATGGGGTGATGCGGTAGGGATCAAAACTGCGCCCGGCCAGGTGCGCCAGTGTTTCACCGCTAAACGGCGGCCGGGCGGTTGTTACCCCGGTTTCGCTGACACTGCGGTTGGTCGCCTGAGCCACCAGCCGCGCCGTCGGCAGCGCCGAATGACGCCCCTGCGAAGGCCCCATACCGACGGTGGAAAAACGCTTCACCAGTTGTATATCGCGATAACCATGGCGTGTGGCGTTGATGATGTCTTTGATCTGTAGATCTTCATCAAAATCCACAAATTCTTTGCCTTTCGGGTGCGGGAAGATCGGCCAGGGGTAATTACCCGTAGGCGCCCCTTCGCTCTTCGGCGGTTCGGCGGCAGCCAGACCAAGCTGACGCAACGCGTTAAACGCCGCCCGCCGGCCGTCGCTGAGTACATCAGTCAGCACCTGCCAGCCATTAATCGAGCCGGCAGTCACCACCCCGGCAGGCAGTTTGCCGATGGTGAACGTTGCCGTGTCATCATCATAGTTGAGCTTGCCGCCGGCCTGGCACGGCAACTGCCAGGCCGGCATATAACCGGCGGACATGCACAGCAAATCACAGTGAATACGCTCTCCCTGTGCCGCCACTTGTCCTTTGCCAGTAATCGAACGGATCTCTGCCCCGATCACCCGGTGCAGCGAAGCGTCATGCAGTGCTTCATAGACCGTGGCGCCCATGAATTGGCGGATGCCCAACCCGGCCACGCTGGCCGCCAGCTGCGCATCCGCCGCCTGGGCGCGCAGATCAACCACCGCCGCCACCTCGACGCCCTGTTCATGCAGTTCCAATGCCGCCAGCCAGCCGTCGTCATTGCCGGTCAGCACCACTGCGCGCCGGCCTGGCCGCACCGCATAGTGGCGCATCAACCGCTGGGCGGCACTGGTCAACATCACGCCGGGCAAATCGTTATTACGGAAGATCACCGGCTGATCATAAGCCCCTGTCGCCATCACACAGGCCCGGGCGCGGACTTTATACATCCGTTTTCCCTGGATCACCGGCAGGTAGTTATCCTGGAACCAACCGTTGCAGGTAGCGGAAGCCAACACCCGAATATTCGGGTGTTGGCTAACTCGCTGGCAAAGCTGGTGCAACAGTTGTTCCGCAGGTGCCCTGTCGGTAGCAAAGCGCGCCCAGGTCAGCGCGCCCCCCAACAACGCTAGCTGCTCGACCAGCAGCACATCGGCCCCGGCTTCGGCGGCGCTGAGCGCCGCCTGCAGTCCGGCTGGCCCGGCCCCGACGACCATGACGTCCGTGAACAGATAAGCCTTATCATAATATTCCGCCGTGGCGTGCAGGTTCATCACTCCCAGCCCGGCCTTGCGGCGTATTAGCGGCTCCCAGCGTTTCCACATGCCCTGTGGTTTGTAGAAGGCACGGTAATAAAAACCCACCGGCATAAAGCGCGAAAAGGCGCCCAGTTTCATATCACGATCCTGGTCCAAAGCGCCGTTATAGTTTTGCCCACTAACCGTCAGGCCATCGCTGATGGTTTGCATGTCGGCCAAGACATTCGGTTCATCGGCCAGTTGCACCAACGTATTAGCATCCTGTCCGGCCAGGGTGAGAATGCCGCGCGGACGATGGTATTTGAACGAACGCGACAGCAAATAGCGCCCGCCGGCCGTTAAAGCGCTGGCGATCGAATCCCCCTGCAAACCAACCCAGCGCTGCCCTTCAAAAGTAAACGTTACCGGCCGGGTGCGATCGATCATGACCCCCAATGGTGCCGGCAGGCGGTTTTCCAGCGTGTTAATCGCCGCTGCGGATGCCTTGCCGGCGTTCAGAGTCGTCTCGCTCATTTTATTTCCACCCCCTGCTTAGCCGTGGCCGGAATCGCAAACGCTGTTGTGGGCGCCCCTTCCCGCCCTGGCGGATGGGGGAAGCGTTCGGCTGGATCGTAAGTTCTGATGATTTCATCGGTAACGGTATTGCGCTCAGCCAGAAACCAATAGCTTGAGGCTGCATGCATCCACCATTCGGTCACGATCCCAGCGGTGTTATCGCTGTAGAACACGTAACTGGCCCATTCACGATCGCTGCAGTTGAGCGGATCTGGCATAGGTTTCAATTCACCACCGTAAATAAATTCGCTGATATTTCGCAGCCCATTTAGCGGGCACGGCATTAATTTCATCACGATCCCCTATTAATGGCTGGCGGCGGTGGCGCCCATCTCATTGACCTGCTGGAAATGGGCAAAACGCTCCAGGCGGAACGGTGCAATAAGCGCCGGGGTCTTCCCGCCGCTGGCCACCATTTCCGCCATGGTCTTACCGCAGATAGGCGTTGCCTTGAAGCCCCAGGTGCCCCACCCCGCATCCAGGTAGTAGTTCTGCACCGGGCTTTCCCCCATGATCGGGCTGTAGTCCGGCGTCATATCCGTGATCCCGGCCCACTGCCGCATCAGGCGTGCTTTGGCCAGGAATGGGAACATTTCAATACCGTGAGCAATTAGACTTTCTTTCAGATCAAGCGTGGAACGGGTGTTATACAGCGGGTAAGGATCGGAGCCACCGCCAAATACCACCTCGCCGCGGCTGGTCTGCTGCACGTAGCAATGCAGCGCCGATGAGCTGACCAGTGGATCCAAAAACGGTTTCACCGGTTGCGTTACCATTGCCTGCAACGGGTAACTGACCACCGGCAGCCTGAAGCCAGCCTTTTGCGCCAACAGCGAACTGTGGCCGGCAACCGCCTGCACCGCGCAGCCGCATCCGATGGTGCCGCGGTTGGTTTTCACCGCGCTGATCTTACCGCCGACGATCACCAGATCCTGCACTTCGGTCAGTTGATGAATCTCCACGCCGCGTTTGGCCGCCGTCTTGGCGTAGCCCCACGCCACCGCATCGTGGCGCGCCGTAGCGCCGTCGATATGCCACAGCCCGGCGATGACGGGCAGATGACCGGGATCAAGATTCAATGTGGGGACCAACGCTTTGATCTGCTGACGATCGAGCATTTCCGTGCGGCCACCAAAATGTTTATTCACCTCGGCACGCTGGCGGAAGGCCCGCACCGCAGCGTCAGTGTGCGCCAGCGTCAATTGGCCGCGCTCCGAATACATGATGTTGAAATCAAACTCATTGGATAACCCCTGGAACAGCTTCACCGATTCGCTGTAAAACCGTACCCCTTCCGCGGTCAGGTAGTTGGAACGGATCACCGCAGTGTTGCGTGCGGTGTTGCCGCCCGCCAGGTAACCCTTTTCCAGCACGGCCACGTTGGTAATACCGTGGTATTTCGCCAGATAGTAGGCAATCGCCAGCCCGTGGCCGCCGCCGCCGATAATCACCACGTCATAGTGAGCTTTCAGATCGCGCGGCGGGGGGATATCCACCTCGGCGGGGTAGTTGGCGGACAGGCCATATTTCAGCAAGGCAAAAGGCATAGCATGAGTCTCCCGGTCAGCTTACGGTAGGCAACAGCGCGGCTTGCAGTTGAAGCCGGGTTGCCGTTACGGTGTTTTGCATCAGGCAAGCGATAGTCATTGGCCCCACGCCGCCCGGCACCGGCGTAATCGCCCCCGCCACCCGGCTCGCACTGGCGAAATCCACATCCCCCACCAGCCGGGTGCCGCCTTCCGGCGGCGCCCAGCGGTTAATCCCCACGTCGATCACCACCGCGCCGGGCTTGATCCACTCTGCGTCCACCATGTTGGCCCGGCCGACGGCAACCACCAGAATATCGGCCTGGCTAGCCAATTGCCGGGCATTGGCGCTGCGCGAATGCAGCACGGTGACGGAACAATGCGCCTGCAGTAACAGTGCAGCCATTGGTTTGCCGACAATATTGGAGCGGCCAATCACCACCGCATGTTTGCCGTCAAGATCCGGGCACGCGGCCTGCAGCAGTCGCATACAACCGAGCGGCGTACAAGGTGTGAGCACCTCACAGCCCTGTACCAGCCCGCCCACGTTCTCATGGTGAAAACCATCGACATCCTTCAGCGGACTGATTGCACGGATCACCGCGTGTTCATTGATCTGCGGCGGTAACGGCAGTTGAACCAAAATGCCATTAACCGCCGGATCCTGGTTCAACCGGGCGATGGTCGCCAGCAACTCCGCCTGCGGCAGCGCTGTGTTAAAGCGGTATTCATGAGAGGTAATGCCGGCGTTTTCCGCCTGGCGGATTTTATTGCGCACATAAACGGCGCTTGCGGGATCGTCCCCCACCAGGATCACCGCCAGCGCGGGGTGAATACCCTGTTCGCGCAGCACAGTCACCTCTTTGGCTACGGTGTTTAACAGCGCCTGAGCACAGGCTTTGCCATCAATGATTTGCGCACGAGCTTGTGCCGAAGGAAGCAGACTCATTTGAAAATTACCGTTTTGTGTTCATCCAGGAAGATACGGCGCTCAATGTGGTATTTAACCGCCCTGGAGAGTGCGATAGTTTCGGTATTGCGGCCCACCACCACCAGATCATCCGGGCGGTAGGTGTGATCCACCCGCTGCACTTCCTGTTCGATGATCGGCCCTTCGTCCAGCTCGGCAGTAACATAGTGCGCCGTTGCGCCGATCAGTTTCACCCCACGGCTATGGGCCTGATGATAGGGCATTGCGCCTTTGAAGCCGGGCAAGAACGAGTGGTGGATATTAATCGCCCGGCCTTTCAGCCGTTGGCACAAATCATCGGAAAGGATCTGCATATAACGCGCCAGCACCACCAGTTCGGTACCCGTTTCCTCCACTATCTGCAACAGCGCCGCTTCCTGTTGGGCTTTGTTTTCTTTATTCACCGGCAAATAAACAAAACGGATCCCTTGCCGCTCCGCCATCGGGCGTAAATCCAGATGGTTGGAAACAATAGCGGTAATACGCATATCCAATTCTCCCTTGCCGTGGCGATATAACAAATCGTTCAGACAGTGATCGAATTTGCTGACCATTAACAGCACGCGCATCGGTTCAGCAATGTCATGGATTTGCCAAGCCATCTCAAAGCAGTTGGCGACACTGGAGAAGCTACGGCGCACGCTGTCAATATCGCCGTTCATCCCTTCATTAAAACGAAAGCGAGCACGTAAAAAGAAGCGCCCCAACTGCTCATCATCGTACTGAGCCAACTCACTGATATAGCATTGGTTATCGCTTAAATACGTGGTGACGGCCGCAATAATGCCGGAGGTGGCGGCACAGGATGCGGTGATGATATAAGAATCCTGATTGGTCTTCATTTAAATCTCCACATACAAACATTAAATTTTACATATGAATATTTACGGTAATTATTTGCATGTAACAGGCCTGAAATCGTTGCTCTGCAATACGTCTACTTCAAAAAAAAATTCTTGTCGAGATTTTTTGTCTCACATGGCTAAAAATAACCAAAATAATTCACATACAAATAAATATAATTATATATAAAAAATAAAAGGTAGATTATGCTAAATATCCACACATGTTGTTTGTTTTTAACAAAAAAAATTAAAATTCATCCACACCAATACCGCAACATATGCACCAAAAAAGTCACATTTCGCACTTAATTAGTGCACCGCACACACTTAACACCATTAAAAATAACATTCATATATGAATTAATGTTTTAAGGAATTTCAAGGCACTGATTCTCATTAGCAATTTATTTTCCCCGCTTAAATATTAGGCCGTACGGCGATCTTGGCACGCTGCCTGCATTTTACTTTTAAGAAAAAAAAATTCCCTACAGGAATTAAAAATCACCGGCGTAGCCGCACCTGCTTAGGCCGCGCAACATCGCAACCCTGCTGTTGAAGGAGAGATCATGTCCCCTGAAGAAGCTGTGAAATTTCTGCAAGACAATGAGATACGTTACATCCTGGCGCAGTTCGTCGACATTCATGGCGTAGCAAAAACCAAGTCGGTGCCCGCCGGTTGCCTGATGGACATTGTGGAGAAAGGCGCAGGATTTGCCGGCTTCGCTATTTCAGGGATGGGCATGCAGCCACAAGGGCCGGATTATATGGCCCGGGCCGATCTCGCTACCCTGTCGCTGGTACCTTGGCAGCCCGGTTATGCCCGCGTGGCCTGCAGCGGTTATGTCAATAACGCCCCCCACCCTTACGATAGCCGCGTCGTGTTGATCAGGCAGCTCAAGCGCCTGCAGGAAAAGCGTTGGACGCTGAACAGCGGCCTGGAACCGGAATTTTCGCTGTTCAAACGCGGCGAGCGCGGTGAACTGTTGCCAGCGGACTATAGCGATACTCTCGCCAAACCCTGCTACGACTACAAAGGGTTGTCGCGGGTGCGTGAGTTTCTGGAGCAACTCTGCGAATCACTGATGACCGTGGGTTTCGACGTTTACCAAATAGACCATGAAGACGCCAACGGTCAGTTTGAGATTAACTACGCTTACAGCGATGCCCTTACCTCGGCCGATCGCTTCACCTTTGTGCGCATGGCGGCCGGGGAAATCGCTTACGATCTGGGTTTAGTCTGTTCCTTTATGCCCAAACCCTTTGCCGACAAACCCGGCAACGGCATGCACTTCCACCTTTCGATCGCCGACGAGCACGGCCGCAACGTGTTCGGCGATGACAGCGATCCGCAAAATCTGGGGTTATCCCGTACCGCCTATCACTTTATCGGCGGCCTGCTACACCATGCCAAAGCGCTGTGCGCCTTCGCCGCGCCGACGGTGAACTCCTATAAACGTCTGGTCAGCGGTGGTTCCAACAGCGGCGCCACGTGGGCGCCGGTCTTCATTGCCTATGGCGACAATAACCGCTCGGCGATGGTGCGCATCCCCTACGGCCGCCTGGAATTCCGCCTGCCAGACACCAGTGCCAATCCTTATCTGGTGCACGCGGCCATCATCGCCGCCGGGCTGGACGGTGTGCAGCGCGAGATCGATCCCGGCAAGGCCTGCAACCTTAACCTTTACCAATTGACCGGCGAACAGTGTCGGGAACAGGGGATCGACAAACTACCGGAAAATCTGAAAGAGGCGATCGACGCGCTGTCAGACGACACCGTGCTACGCGAGGCGCTCGGCAATGAGATTGTCGACGAATTTATCCAGGTTAAACGCCAGGAATGGCATGAATACCACCGTCACGTCAGCGAGTGGGAATCCCGCCGTTACAGCGAAATGTTCTAAACCTTTTATGGCCTAAAACAGAGGAAAGTATATGTGTGGAATTGTGGGTCTGTACTTTAAAAAAGCCGAACTGGAAAACCAGCTCGGCGCGCTGTTTGCCCCGATGTTGATCTCAATGACCGAGCGTGGGCCAGACAGCGCAGGCTTTGCGGTTTACGGCGATGACTACGATCAGGGCGTTAAGCTGACGTTGCGCAGCAGCACTGACAACTACGACTGGCAGGCCTTGGCCGAACGGCTGGGCGGCGCGTTCGGCAGCGTGGATACCTGGTTCCAAAACGCCAGCGTCGCGGTTTATAAACTGCCGGCGGATGAAACTGCCGCGCTGAACTGGCTGGCGCAGTACGCCCCAGATGTAGACGTATTGAGCGCGGGCCATAGCATCGAGATCCTTAAAGGCGTCGGGTTGCCCGCCACGGTGGCCGAGCGCTTTAACCTTCCAGCGATGAAAGGCAGCCATGCCATTGGCCACACCCGCCTGGCGACGGAAAGTGCAGTTACCCTGCAGGGGAGCCACCCTTTTTCTACCGGGCTGGATCTGTGCCTGGTGCACAATGGCTCCCTCTCCAACCACAATCGCCTGCGCGAAAAGCTCAAACGCGCCGGCATTGTGTTCAAAACCGAAAACGACTCCGAAGTAGCGGCCGGATATCTCACTTGGCGCATGAGCCAGGGCGATAGCCTTAACCAAGCGCTGACCCATGCGCTCAAGGATCTGGACGGTTTCTTTACCTTCGCCGTCGGCACCCGCGATGGTTTTGCCGTTGTGCGTGACCCAATCGCCTGTAAACCGGCCGTGATCGCCGAAACTGATGATTATGTCGCCATGGCTTCAGAATACCGGGCGCTGGCGAATCTGCCCGGCATCAAAAACGCTAAAGTTTGGGAGCCGGAACCGGCGAAAATTTACCTGTGGCAACGTGGCGAGGAAAGCCACGTGGAGGCAGTGCAATGAAAACCTACAATCTGAACGCGGGCCTGCGCGAACTGAACCAAGCACTGCACGATAGCCAGATTACCGCACAAGAAAAAGCATGGCGCGTAATTCAACCCAACGGCGCGCACAACATCGCTTGCGGCGTTAACGCCGATATCAGCATCGATATCGATGGCCACGCCGGGTACTACTGCGCCGGGATGAACCAGCAAGCCACGATAACCGTACACGGCAACGTGGGCGTTGGCGTAGCGGAAAATATGATGTCCGGCAGCGTGCGGGTCAAAGGCGACGCCTCACAATCCGCCGGCGCCACTGGCAACGGCGGCCTGCTGGTGATCGAAGGCAACGCCTCTGCGCGCTGCGGAATCTCGATGAAAGGCATCGACATCGTGGTGAAAGGCAATATCGGCGCCATGAGCGCATTTATGGGCCAGGCGGGCTGCCTGGTGGTATGCGGCGATGCCGGCGAAGCGCTGGGAGATTCGCTGTATGAGGTACATATCTACGTCAAGGGCAAAGTGGCGTCGCTCGGCGCCGACTGCGTGCAAAAAGAGATGCGTGCCGAGCACTATCAAGAGCTGAGCGAACTGCTCAAACAGGCCGGTTTTGACGACGAATCGCCGGAGGCGTTCACCCGCTACGGTTCGGCGCGCCAGCTGTACCACTTTAAAGTTGATAATTCCTCAGCATACTGACAGGAGCCGAAAATGAGCGATAAATTCAATCCTACGCTGAGAGAGTCAGCAACTTATGGCCGCGACGTCATTGCCGAAATCCAGCGCGCCGCCGAAACCGGCATCTACGATATCCGCGGCTGGGGCGCCAAACGCAAAGTCCCCCACTTTGACGACCTGCTGTTTCTTGGCGCCAGCATGTCCCGATATCCGCTGGAAGGCTACCGGGAAAAATGCGGTACGGAAGTGACACTGGGCACCCGCTATGCGAAAAAGCCACTGGTGATCAGCACCCCGGTGACCATCGCCGGAATGAGTTTCGGCGCACTGTCGGCGCAGGCCAAAGAGGCGCTTGGGCGCGGCGCGTCGGCAGTAGGCACCTCGACCACCACCGGAGACGGCGGCATGACGCCGGAAGAACGCGGCCAGTCGTCAAAACTGGTTTATCAATATCTGCCTTCACGCTACGGCATGAACCCAGACGATCTGCGCAAAGCCGATGCCATTGAAGTGGTGCTTGGCCAGGGGGCCAAGCCGGGCGGCGGCGGTATGCTGCTGGGGCAGAAAATCTCCGAACGCGTTGCGGGCATGCGCTGCTTGCCGCAAGGGATCGACCAACGCAGCGCCTGCCGCCACCCGGACTGGACCGGCCCGGACGATCTGGCGATCAAGATTGCCGAGCTGCGTGAAATCACCGACTGGCAGGTGCCGATTTACGTCAAGGTAGGCGCCACACGTACCTACTATGACGTCAAGCTGGCAGTACACGCCGGCGCCGATGTGGTAGTGGTGGACGGTATGCAGGGCGGCACCGCGGCCACCCAGGAAGTCTTTATCGAACATGTGGGTATCCCCACGCTGGCGGCCATTCCCCAGGCGGTTCAGGCACTGCAGGAGCTGGGCGTCCACCGTGAAGTACAGTTGATCGTCTCCGGCGGTATCCGCAATGGCGCCGATGTGGCGAAAGCCATTGCGCTCGGCGCCGATGCCGTCGCCATTGGCACCGCCGCACTGATTGCACTGGGCGATAACCACCCGCGTTTTGAAGCGGAATACCAAAAGTTGGGTTCCGCCGCCGGCTTCTACGATGATTTTCAGGACGGCAAAGACCCCGCCGGCATCACCACCCAGGATCCGGAACTGAGCCAACGCCTCGATCCGGTTGCCGCCGGCAAACGACTGGCGAACTACCTACGGGTGCTAACGCTGGAAGCACAAACGCTGGCGCGCGCCTGCGGCAAATCTCACCTGCATAATCTGGAACCGGAAGATCTGGTGGCGCTGAACGTGGAGGCCGCGGCGATGGCGCGGGTGCCATTGGCGGGCACCTCGTGGATCCCGGGGCAAAAAATCTAACCCTTACTCCACTGGGGGCCTGGCCCCCTGTTTCCCCATGCCGAATAATCAACCGCAGTCGAGGTTAATCATGAAGTCAGTTTCTTTACGGTGGAAAGTGCTGGCCGGCGCATGCTGCCTGCTGTTCGCCCAACACGCCGGCGCAGCGGTGCCAACGGTGGTCATGAGCGGCGCTGATACCGCGTTTGTCTTTACCTGTTCGCTGGCGGTGCTGTTGATGACGCTCCCTGGCCTGGCACTGTACTACGGCGGCCTGGCCCAGACCAAAAACGTGCTGTCGGTGCTGATGCAAGTGTTTAGCGTGGCCGCGCTGATGAGCCTGCTATTCGCCATTTACGGCTATAGTCTGGCATTTTCCGACGGCGGCGGCCTGCAAACCTTCATCGGCGGCATTGACAAGCTGTTCCTGCGCAACATCACCACTGACTCACTGGTGGGCACCCTGCCGGAATACCTGTACGTACTGTTTATGATGCTGTTCGCCGCCATTACCCCCTGCCTGATCGCCGGATCGTTCGCCGAGCGGATCAAGTTTTCGGCGGTGATGATATTTATGGCGATCTGGCTGACCATCGACTATATCCCGCTGGCCCATATGGCCTGGGGCGGCGGTTGGATCTTGAACTGGACGGATCAGGATTTTGCCGGCGGCAATGTGGTGCATGTGAATGCCGGTATCGCCGCGCTGATTGGCGCCTTACTGATTGGCCCACGCCGCGGTTTTGGCCATGCCATACTGCCGCCGCACAACATGACCATGACGCTTACCGGCGGCTGTTTGCTATGGGTGGGCTGGTTTGGTTTCTGCGGCGGCTGCGCGCTGGCCGCCAACGGCTACTCAATGCTGGTGGTGCTCAACACGATGTTGGCAAGCTGCGCCGGGGCAATATGCTGGCTGCTGATTGAATGGAAGCTCCAACGTAAACCCAGCCTGTTGGGGGCAATAACCGGCGCCATCGCGGGGCTGGTCGCCATCACACCGGCCTGTGGTTATGTCGGCCCAATGGGGGCGATCGCGCTGGGTTTTATCATATCGCCAATCTGCATGTATGCCGTGATCCGCCTCAAAGCGCGTATGAAGCTGGACGATGCCTTTGACGTATTTGCGATTCACGGCATCGGCGGCATCGTCGGCGGTGTGCTAACGCCGGTGTTTGCCCTGCCGTGGCTGGGCGGCCAGGGCTTTATCGAAGGCAGAAGCTTTATCGAACAGTTGGGGGTAAACGTGGCTTCGATGCTGTTTTGTATCGTCTGGGCCGCCGTCGCCAGTGGGATCGCCTATAAGGCCGCGGCGCTATTATGCGGCGGGCTGCGGGTGGATGACGAACAGGAGATCGACGGGCTGGATCTTTCCAGCCATGGCGAAGTCGGCTACCGTACGGTGAACTAGCGGCCGCCGGCTAGTGGGGACAAGGCGCGGGTTATTTCCCCGCGTAGACTTCGGCGGCAATGATTTTCTGCGCCTGACCCTTCTCTGGCGTACGGGACTTCAGGTATTCCAACGCCACTGCCGCCGCAGCCAGTACGTGATCGACGCAGGCCTGGTACGCTTTGTGTGGATCGCCGCTTTTTATCGCCGCCACCAGCCGTTCCATCTCCAGGTTACTGTGCCGGCGCCGATCGCCCTGCGAAACCGTCGTGGCGCGCAGGTAGCTGATACGAGCCTGCAGTTGGCGCAGCTGTTGGGCAGCAATCCGGTTGCCGGCGCCCGCCATTAACACGTCGTAAAAATCCTGCACCGATTTCAGAATCTGCGGCAGTTCCCCCTTTTCCAGCATGATGCGGTTGGTTGCCAGCGCAATTTCCAGCTCCTGCAGCTGTTTTTGTGTCGCGCGCAGGGTAAACAGTTGGACAATCATCCCCTCCAGCACGCAGCGCAACTCATACAATTCGCAGGCATCCTCCAGGGTGATCACCGCTACGCGCGGGCCTTTGGCACCGGCGTACTCCACCAATCCTTCGGATTCCAGGTGCCTTAACGCCTCGCGCACCGACGTGCGGCTAACGCCAAGCCGCTCGCACAGATCGCGCTCCACCAACCTGTCGCCCGGCAGCAATTGGAAGTTTAAAATCGCACTGCGTAGTTTATCCAGCACGATCTCACGCAGCGTGACCTGATTGCGTTTAACTTTAAAACCATCGTCGAAAGGAAGGCGTTCCATAAATAAGCTCTGTTTATCCAATAACATTGGCCCAGCGGGCATCGCGGCCGGGCGCAAAAAACACTGATACTTTAAATAACACGAATTGCAGGCCAAAACGGCAAAAGCGTTTCTGAACAGCGCCTGCGCGGGTTCCCGAGTAATTCGGCTGCCGGCAGCCTCCCATCGTGGCGAGGCCAGGGTTCGGCCGAGTAATCGCACCGGCGCACATGCAACCTAAAGCATGACGAGTCTATCAAACTAACGCATCACAAAAGGATCGGGCATCGGCTGCTGCGACAGGTTGATCCACACCGTTTTACACTCAGTATAGGCCAGCAGCGAATCAATCCCGCCTTCCCGGCCATAGCCGCTTTGCCCAAAGCCGCCGATCGGCGCCATCGCCGACACCGCGCGATAGGTATTCACCCAGATAATCCCGGCACGGGTATCACGCGCCATACGGTGCGCACGGCCGATATCGCGCGTCCAGATGCCGGCTGCCAGGCCATATTGGCTGTCATTGGCCAGCGCCAGCGCCTGAGCTTCATCCTGAAAACGGATGATAGCGGCAACCGGGCCAAACACCTCATCCTGCATGATTTCAAGCGCTGAATCATTGCATTCAAGCAATGTTGGCGCATAAAACCACCCACCCGCCGGCAGCGTCAGGTGGCCGCCGCCGAAACATAACCGTGCGCCTTGCTGCTGCGCGCGCGCCACCATACGCTCCACTACTGCCAACTGCTGTTTGGTAGCCATTGGCCCCATATGGGTGTTCTCATCCTGCGGCGACCCAATGTTAATGCGTTTTACCCGCTCATGCAGGCGAGCGACAAAGGCATCATAGATCTCATCCTGCACCAACAGGCGCGAACCGGCGACGCAGCTTTGGCCGGAGGCGGCATACACGCCGGCCACCACGCCATTAACCGCATCATCCAGATTAGCATCGGCAAAAATAATGTTGGGAGATTTGCCGCCCAGTTCCAGTGACAGGCTGGCGAAGTTTTCAGCACTATTGCGGATCACTTGCTGCGCCGTGGCGCCGCCGCCGGTAAACGCAATGCGGCGTACCAGTGGGTGGCAGGTTAATGCCGCGCCGGCGGCCGGCCCGTCGCCGGTGACCACGTTGATCACCCCAGGCGGGAAGCCAACCTCTTCCACCAACCGTGCTAGCGCCAAAATAGAAGCCGAGGCGTGCTCGGACGGTTTCAATACCAGCGTATTACCGGCGGCCAGCGCCGGGGCGATTTTAATGGCGGTCAGATAAAGCGGGCTGTTCCACGGGATCAGGCAGGCGACCACCCCCAGGGCTTCGCGCACCGTGTAGGTGAACAGATCGGGCTTATCCATCGGCAAGGTGCCGCCTTCCAACTTATCGGCTAACCCGGCCATGTAATAAAAGAACTCTGGCAGGTAGGCCACCTGGCCGCGCGTTTCACGAATCAGCTTGCCGTTGTCGCGGCTCTCTAACTGAGCCAGCGGTTCCTGATGCGCAGCAATGGCATCCCCCAACTTGTGCAGTAATTTTCCCCGCTGAGTGGCGTTAATCCCACGCCACGCAGTGGCGTTGAAAGCCTGGTGCGCGGCCCTGACGGCCCGATCGACATCCACCGCCGCCGCCGCCGGGAACGTGGCCCAGGCTTCCCCGGTTGCCGGATTATAGCTGGGGAAGGTCTGGCCGCTTTGCGCTGCGACCCACTCGCCGCCAATCAGCATGCTGAAACGTTCGGTTGTCATCGCCGCAGTTCCTCTGTGTGTTGGTGATTGAAAAATGCATCCTGCAGGAAGGCCAACAGCAGCGCATTTACTTGCTCCATCGCCTCCAGCACCATCATATGCTTTTGCCCCGGCACAATGGCCACGCGGGCGCCAGGTATTTTGCCGGCCAGCGCCTTGCTCATCGCCGGGGTCGAGCCGCTGTCGTATTCGCCGGTGGCGACCAGCACCGGTACGCGAATGCTGCCCAGTTGCTCGCTCAGATACCGATCTTCGCGGGCGAACAGCCGATAACTGGTCAGGTAGCCAAACTTGTCGTTGTTCAGCAACGTTTGCCGCAGCGCCGCCAACTGCGCGGCGTGCGTGCGGCGGTACTCATCACTGAACCAACGCTGCAACGCCGCTTCGACGTTGGCCGCCGGGCCATCCAGCGCAACCTGATGGGCACGCGCTACCACTGCGGCCTGCTGCTGCGGCGTACGTTCATAAACGCTGTTGAGGATCGCCAAACCGGCGGCGGCGGCGGGGTAATGCAGCGCAAACGCACGCGCCACCAACCCGCCCATGGAAAAACCAATCACCAGCGCCCGTTTGATATGCAACGCCGCCAACAGCGCATGCAGTTGATCGGCATAGGTCTTCAGCGATGCATCCGCCGGCGGCGGCGGGCTACGCCCATGCCCCAGCATGTCATAAGTGATCACTTGGTAATATTGGCTCAGGCAGGCGACCTGCTGCGCCCACATATGCTGATCCAGCCCTACGCCATGAATCAATACCACCGGGCACCCGCGGCCGGTGACCTGATAGCAGGTGCCTTGCGCGCTAAAGGCTGGCGCAACGGCCGCAACCGCAGAGTTTGTTTCATTCATCAGGCTTGCTCCGCTTGTTCCTTCGCCAGCGCTTCCAGATCCAGATAGCGGTTGCCAATACGCGGGTGCAAACGGCCGCCGTCGGCAGCGCCGAGCACCACGACGATCTCATCTGCGCGTGGCGCGTCTTCAATCTGCATTTCCAGGGTGACATAATGGGAACGCAAACCGCCATCATCCTTGTGCATCATCGGGATCTGGATAGATGTGCCAGCCCCGCCGCGCTTATTGGTGAAGCTTAAGTAGCTCTTTGCATTGACTGCATCACGGTAATGGTTGCCGAAACGCAGGGTGTGGATCACCGCCGACGCGTGTTCGATTTCACCGTCAACCCCCACTACCGCCGCTTTACCATAGGCTTCGATATTGCCGGCGCCACCGATCAGCCGGCATAGGCGTTCGACCATCATCATCCCCAGCGCCGAGCAGTTGGCCTTGATGATCGGTTGCAGATCCTCAACGAAGCCTTTGCCCGCCCAAGGGTTAAGCATGACTACCGCCAGCCCCACCATGGTGACCGGTTTTTCCGCCGCCTTGCCGCCTTCAATCAACGTCTCTTCCGTGTAACTGACGATTTTTCTGATCTCGAATCCCATACGCACGCCCTCAGTAAGATTTAACTTATGGTATACCATAATACATATAGGCCGCGCATATTCTCCAAGTCAATCAAATATTTTATTAACACTGGATAAAATAAAATTGAAAATAATAAAAAACCGCGCGGTAATATATAATTATTTGAAATTACACCCCTTCAACAACAATAATTTCCACAAACGCCACGCCCATTCTTTCCGCCATCGCTTGTTGATACTGTTGTGAATGGTAACAGCGCAACGCATCATCAAAAGAATCAAACTCAATCACCACGCTGCGCTCAGGCCGCATAACCCCTTCCAGCACCTGTGTCTTACCGCCCCGGGCTAAAAAACGGGCCCCGTAGCGTGCAAAGGCCGCCGGGGCCAGGGCGGTGTATTTCGTATACTGCTGTGGGTCTTTCACCACAACGTGAGCAATCCAATAAGCGGCCATTTGATGGTTACCGAATGAGCAAAGATAAACAGTATTAACAGAGATAGCATAGCCGGTGAATTATTTTCAATGACTATAAGAAAATGCTTTATCAAAAAGTCCGCCTTTAAAGCTGAGCATTTTCGACTATTTACCTCAACACAATGATATAAAATAAAAAAATAGCCTTTATTTATTTATGAAAATCAAATTTGATATACAAACGCCACAAAAAACGATATTAGTCGTTAAAAATCATTTAATTAAACCCATATCAGCCCTATAAGATTTTCATATTGATGAATTATTGAAAAAAGTTTGGAATACCATAATATGATTTACCAGAACCACAGCATGTACCGGTAGTGCCGGTTTAAGAGTAAGGCTGCGGCCATCGGCAGATTTTTCGTTACAAGGTTGGTGATTAGCGCAATAAAACACTGGACGCAGGCTCCGGCCCGTCTCCCTGACATCCTCAAGGATCCCACTATGAAATTGACACAGTTTTCACGTTGTGCCATCACGCTTGGGCTACTGGGCCTGACCAGTTTTTACGCCACGGCAAACGACACCATGAGTTTCATCAGTTGGGGCGGCACCACACAGGATGCGCAGAAAGAAGCCTGGGTGGCGCCATTCAGTAAGCAAACCAACGTCAAAGTGATTTCTGACGGCCCCACCGATTACGGCAAGTTCAAAGCAATGGTCGACAGCGGCAACGTCTCCTGGGATGTGGTGGATGTTGAGGCGGATTTCGCGCAGCGCGCCGCCGCGGCCGGCCTGCTGGAACCGTTGGATTTCAAGGTCATTAAGCGCGAACGCATCGACCCGCGCTTCGTTTCCGAACACGGCGTCGGTTCCTTCTTTTACTCTTTCGTGCTGGCCTATAACCAGGGGGCAACCGGCGGCGCCACGCCGGAAGATTGGTCGGCACTGTTCGACACGAAAAAATACCCCGGCAAACGCGCCCTCTACAAATGGCCTGGCCCCGGTGTGCTGGAATTGGCGCTGTTGGCAGACGGCGTACCGGCGGAAAAGCTTTATCCACTGGATCTCGATCGCGCGTTTAAAAAACTCGACACGATCAAACAGGATATTGTCTGGTGGGGTAACGGCGCGCAATCTCAGCAGCTCTTGGCCTCCGGCGAAGCGGCACTGGGGCAGTTTTGGAATGGCCGGGTATACGCGCTGCAAAAAGACGGCGCGCCGGTCGGCATCAGTTGGCGGCAGAACCTGGTGATGGCGGATATCCTGGTGGTGCCGAAGGGCGCCAAAAACAAAGACGCCGCCATGAAGTTCATCAGTTATGCCAGCAGCGCCACAGGGCAGGCCGACTTCGCCAATCTCACCGCCTATTCCCCGGTTAATCTCGACAGTGTGAAAAACATCACGCCGGAACTTGCCAGCAGCCTCTCCACCGCCCATGAGAAAGATCAGGTTTCCCTGGATTACGTTTACTGGGCCCAGCATGGAGATGAAATCGCCGCCCGCTGGAATGAATGGTTGGTGAAATAATGGTTTCGCTCTCACGTTCGGAACAGACTGCCAGCCAGGTATCCCCACTTGGCACAGCGCGCTCTGCCAACCTGATACGGCTGCGCAACTGGCAGGGCGCCTGGAAACTGGTGCCGGCACTGCTGTTCCTGCTGTTGTTTTTCCTGGTTCCGCTGTGCAGTTTACTGGCGCGCAGCCTGCTGGAACCGGCACCAGGCTTGGCGAACTACAGCGCACTGTTCGCCAATGCCGCTTATCCGCAGATACTGCTTAACACCTTTACGGTCAGTATCCTGGTGACTGGCATCAGCCTGCTGATCGCCTTTCCGCTCAGTTGGGTGATCACGCTGATGCCCAGCGGCTGGGGCCGCTGGATACTGAATATTATCCTGCTCTCCATGTGGACCAGCCTGCTGGCCAGGAGCTACTCCTGGCTGGTGCTGCTGCAAACCACCGGGGTGATCAATAAAACGCTGATGGCGCTAGGCCTCATCAGCCAGCCGCTGGCGCTGGTGCACAACCTGACGGGGGTAGTGATCGGCATGACCTATATCATGATCCCGTTTGTGGTGCTGCCGCTGGTCACCACTATGCGCAATATCGATCCGATGATCCTGCAGGCGGCGTCAATTTGCGGCGCCGGCCCCTTTAGCAACTTCTTTCAGGTGTTTTTACCGCTGTGCCGCTCCGGCCTGTTCTCCGGCGGGTTGATGGTGTTTGTCATGTCGCTGGGTTACTACGTTACGCCGGCGCTGTTGGGCGGTGCGCAAAATATGATGCTGCCGGAATTCATCGCCCAGCAGGTGCAGTCCTTCCTTAACTGGAACTTCGCCAGCGCAGCCGCCACGTTGCTTATCGTGCTGACCCTGCTGCTGTTTTACTTTTATCTGAAACTACAGCCGGAATCGCCGGTTGGCTCCCCTCGGTAAGGAGGAAACTATGTTGCTTTCCCCACACGCGATTGGCTGGAGGCTGCGGTTTTCCCTGTATGTCGTCACCGGGTTGGCTGCCGTTTTCCTGCTGTTGCCCATCGTGTTTATTGTGCTGCTTTCCTTTGGCTCTTCACAGTGGCTGGTGTTTCCGCCCCCGGCCTGGACGACCAAATGGTATGTCGCATTCTTCGCCAACCCGGAGTGGATGACTTCGGTATCCACCAGCGTCAAAATCGCACTGCTGACCACCGGATTTTCCATTGCGCTCGGCGTGCCCAGCGCCTTCAGTCTGGTTCGCGGGCGCTTCCCAGGCCGCACCTTTCTCTACACCCTATTTACGCTACCGATGATCGTGCCGCTGGTGATCATCGCCATCGCCCTTTACGCCCTGTTCCTCAAACTTGGGATGATTGGTTCACTGTTCGCCTTTGTGGTCGCCCATGTACTGGTGGCACTGCCGTTTTCTATCATCCTGATCGTCAACGCGCTGAAACAGTTTGATAAATCAGTGGAGGACGCGGCGGTGATTTGCGGCGCATCCCGCCTGCAGGCGATTTATAAAGTCACTCTGCCGGCGCTGCGCGGCAGCATCATCGCCAGTGCGCTGTTCGCGTTTTTGTCCTCCTGGGATGAAGTGGTGCTTAGCATCATGATGGCCAGCCCCACCTTACAAACGTTGCCGGTAAAAATGTGGTCCACATTGCAGCAGGATCTTACCCCGGTTATTGCCGTGGCGTCCTCCCTGCTGATTATGCTCACGCTGATTTTCATGGCGATAGCCGCACTGGTGCGTAAGAAAAATCCGTTCAGTCTCTGACCTGGAGAACATAATGCAACATAGCGATAATACCCTGGCCCCACGCACGCCTGCGCGCACGCTGATGAGCCTGAACAACCTGAATAAACACTACGGCGACTTTGCCGCCGTGGACAATATCTCGCTCAATATCCGGGACGGCGAATTCCTGACCTTTCTCGGCTCCAGTGGCTCCGGCAAAAGCACCACCCTATCGATGCTGGCCGGCTTTGAAGAACCCACTTCCGGGCAGATCCTGCTGGATGGCAAATCAATGCTGCATGTACCGCCGCATAAACGCGATATTGGTATGGTGTTCCAGCGTTATTCGCTATTCCCGCACATGAACGTCAGCAACAACGTGGCGTTCCCACTCACCATGCGTAAAATTGACGCCAGCGAACGCACGCGCCGGGTTAAAGAGATGCTGGAATTGGTGCAGTTGGAAAATTTTGCCCACCGCTTCCCGGCACAGCTCTCCGGCGGGCAGCAGCAACGCGTCGCCATCGCTCGTGCACTGGTTTACAAACCGCGCATCCTGCTGATGGACGAACCGCTGGGTGCGCTGGATAAAAAGCTGCGCGAGGATATTCAGCAAAAGCTGCGAGAAATTCACCGTGAGCTGGGCATTTCCATTATCTACGTCACCCACGATCAGGAAGAGGCGCTGCGCCTTTCGCAACGCATTGCCATCTTTAACCACGGCAAGATCGTCGGGCTGGGCACCGGGTACGATCTCTACCAGGCGCCGCCGGATGCCTTTGTCGCTTCGTTTCTGGGCAACTCGAATTTTCTGCAGGTTACCGTTCAGGATCGCCAGCACGCCTTGCTGGCCAACAAGAGGCTGTGTATCAAACCCGGGGGCGATCTCAGCCCCAATCAACAAGTGCTGCTGATGCTGCGCCCGGAAAAACTCCAACCGCTGTCGTTGGCTCAGGCGCAAACCACGCCGCTGGCTAACGGCTGCAATGAAATCGATGGCGTGCTCATCGATAAAGTGTTCCTCGGCGATAACCTCAACCTGCAGGTCAGCTTGCCGGACGGCACGCAGGTGACCACCAAAACCCGTCCAGAGTTGGGGGGCGTTTTCTCACCTGGCGATCGCCTGGCTCTGCGTTGGCACCAGGACGACGCCTGCCTTTACAGCCAGTGGAATGACAGCGATCTGGCGCAAAGCAAGGGCAAAGCATGAAAACCAGCGGCGCAGGCAAATGGGGTACGGGGAGCTGCCCCTATTTTTTCAGTGAGAATATCTGGCGGGGCCTATCGCTCTCAGCGGGTGATTAACGGTTTTTATCCCTTAATTCTGACGAGAGACCCACCATGATTGACATCGCAACGTTTAAACAGGCCATGAGTTCGTTTCCTTCCGGCGTGACGGTGATTACCGTGCTCAATGAACAGGGCAAGCTTACCGGCATGACCGTCAGTGCATTCAGCTCGCTTTCGCTAGAGCCGCCGCTCGTGCTGTTTTGCCCCGACTACCGCGCTAACTCCTATCCGGTATTAATGCAGCAGAAAAAATTCGCCATCCATATTCTGGCCGCTGAACAGGAGCAAGAAGCCTGGGCGTTCGCCAGCAAAAGCAGTGATAAAAGCCAGGGGATTAACTGGCAGCTCAGCGCATTGGGCAACCCACTGCTGGAAAACGCACTCACCACAATCGAATGCGAACTGTGGCGCGAATACGCCGGCGGCGATCACGCTATTGTGGTCGGCGAGGTCAAAAACATCCTGTTTTCGCCCTATCGTACAGACCCGATGATCTATTGCCGCGGAAAAATATTGGCGCCGGCACAGCCGGCATAACGCCACCGACAACGGCCGCTGGCGTCTGCCCGGCCTGTTCAGCACATTTTCGGAGTCACCATGAAATTTTCATTGTTTGTCCATATGGAACGCTACGACGAGCGGACTAGCCACCGCCAGATGTTTGAAGAACTCACCGAGCTGGCGCTGATGGCGGAAGAAGGCGGCTTTAAAACCGTGTGGATTGGCGAGCACCACGCGATGGATTACACCTGTTCGCCCAGCCCGATGCCGTTGCTCTCCTGGCTGGCGGCGAAAACCACTACCATCCGACTGGGAGCTGGCACCATTATTGCTCCATTCTGGCATCCGATCCGTGTGGCCGGGGAATGTGCGCTGCTGGACGTCATCAGCAACGGCCGGATGGAAGTAGGGCTGGCGCGCGGCGCCTATCAGTTTGAGTTTGATCGCATGGCTGGCGGTATCCCCGCGTCATCCGGCGGCAAGCATCTGCGAGAGATGTTGCCGGCGGTTAAGGCGTTGTGGCAGGGTGACTATACTCACCAGGGGGAGATTTGGTCATTCCCCACCGCCACCGCTTCGCCGCGCCCACTGCAAACGCCCTGCCCACCAGTGTGGATCGCCGCGCGCGATCCTGATTCGCATAATTTTGCGGTGAAGAACGGCTGCAACGTGATGGTGACGCCGCTGATGAAAGGCGATCCGGAAGTGGCCGATCTGAAAGCGAAATTTGACAACGCGCTACAGCTGAACCCGCAGGCGACACGGCCGGACTTTATGGTGCTCATGCATACCTATGTGCATGAGGCCACGCAGCCGGAGGGCTGGATCACCGGCGCCAACGCTATCTCACGTTTCTACCGTACCTTTGACGCCTGGTTTGGCAATAAGGCCACCCCGGTCAACGGTCTGCTGCCACCCAGCCCGCCGGAAAAATTTGCCGATCGCCCCGAGTTCCAGTTGGAGAACCTGCGCGCCAATATGCTGATCGGTACGCCGCAGCAGATTATCGATCGGCTGAAAAACTACCAGGCATTGGGGGTGGATGAGTTCAGCTTCTGGAGCGACAACAGCCTGCCGTTTGCCGAGAAGAAAAAGTCGCTGGCGTTATTTATCAAACACGTCATTCCTGCGTTTAACGCGCAGTAGGGGGCGTTGCGGCATAAAAAAGCCTGGATATTGCGTATCCAGGCTTTTTTCTCATGCTAATCGGCGGCCTAAAGTAGGCCGCTGTGATTAGAACTCGGCGTCAATATCCACAATGGAAATCAGCTTGTGGTTAACAAACTCTTTGATGCCCAGGCCGATCAGCTCGCGGCCGTAGCCGGAACGGCGGATACCGCCAAACGGCAAATCGGCCTTCACGCGGGTTGGGTGGTTAACGTACACCATACCGGTGGAGATGCGCGCCGCCACCGCTGCGCCATGCTGCGGATCGCCGCTGAACACGGAGCCGCCCAGGCCAAACGGAGAATCGTTGGCAATGCGTACCGCATCGTCTTCGTCAGCAGCGCGGAACAGCATGGATACCGGGCCAAAGAACTCCATGTGGTAAGCCGGGTTTTCCGGCGTAACGTTGGTCAGAATGGTCGGCTGAACAAAGGCGCCTTTTGACGGCACGGCTTCACCCACTTCCACCGCATGCGCGCCGTGGCTGACGGCCAGCTCAATTTTTTCTTTCACTTCGTCGGCGGCCCCCTGTGAAGACAGCGGCGCCAACGTGGTTTGCTCATCGAGCGGATCGCCGGCACGCAGTTCAGCTACAGCTGCGCTGTAACGCTTGACGAATTCGTCATACAGGCTGTCGACGATGATCATGCGTTTGGAGGAGACGCAAACCTGGCCGCCGTTCCAGTGGCGGCCGAATACCGCCCACTTCACGGTTTTATCCAGATCGGCATCGTCCAGCACCACGAATGCATCCGCGCCGCCCAGTTCCAGCGTGGATTTTTTCAGCGCCTTGGCCGCCTGCTGTGCGATAACCGCACCGGCGCCTTCGGAACCGGTCAGCGCAACGCCGTGCACGCGCGGATCGTTCAGAATGGTTTCGATCTGGCTACGGGTGGCATACAGGTTTTTGAATGCGCCGGCCGGCAGGCCGGCTTCTTTCATCAGTTGCTCAAAGATGGCTGCACTTTGCGGCACGTTGGACGCATGCTTCAGCAGGATGGTGTTGCCGGCAGACAGCTGCGGCGCAATGATGCGGGCAATCTGGTAGTACGGGAAGTTCCAGGGTTCGATGGCCAACAGAATACCCAAAGGCTCATGCACCACTTTTGCCGTTGCTTCTTCAGGGTTGGCAACCGGCAGTTCTTCCGGCTCCAGCAGCTTTTCTGCATTGCGGGCGTAGTATTCGAAAATCTGCGCGGAAAGCTCCACCTCGGCGCGCGCTTCCACGATCAGTTTCCCCATTTCCAGCGTTAACAGGCGGGCAAACTCTTCGGAACGCTGGCGCAGGATATCAGCGGCTTTCTGCATCACCGCACTGCGCGCGGCAAACGGCGTTTCACGCCAGGAAAGGAAAGCCTGATGGGCGTTGTCGATGGCCGCAGAAACTTCAGCATCGGTCGCTTCCGGGAAGGTTTTGATCAATTCACCGGTGTAGGGATTTGTTGTTGCATATGCCATTTGGTTTCTCCTGAGGAACAAAAGCTCCCGACCAACAACCGCGAAAATCGTTTATGCCATACCGTGATCAGTCATACTGCAGTGGTTGTTGTGCCAGGTAGCCAAGCTAAAAATCTACGCATGGTCACGGTCTGTAACTTATACAGTTATCATACTTACCTATACAGCTATCATACGCATAGGAAAAAACAATACAATAATAACCGGATGGCGGTACATTTCCTTACAGGAGGTATGGACATGAAAAAGCAGCAAAACATTCAGGTTATTTCACGGGCGATCGGCATCCTGCGGGTTCTTGGCCACGAAGGGATCAGCCTGGGTGAAGTTGCGCGCTTGACCGGGCTGCCGCGCTCAACAGTGCAGCGCATCGTCGATACGCTGGCGACGGATAACCTGGTTGAGGCGGGTGAATGCGGCGTCCGGCTCGGGTGGGGCATTAACGAACTGGCGAAAAGAAACTACTCCAGCGTGGCCGCCCGGCTGCGCTATCCGTTGGAAATATTGTTCGAGCTCACCCGCGAAACCGTGGATATCGCCACCCATCATGGCCATGAAGTGATTTTTTTGGATCGCATTATCTGCGATCAGGCGGTGCGCGTCGTGCCGTTGCACGACAGGCCGCGCCCGCTGTACGCCATGGCAAACGGCAAGGCCATGTTATCAATGATGGCCGATGAAGAGATTAAAGGGCTGCTGCACGCTGGAATGGCGCCAATGACCGAGCACACCATCGTCAGCCCGCAAAAACTGCTACGCCAGATTAGCGAGGTACGGGAAACCGGCTTTGCGTTTGATCTCGAAGAACACGCCGAGGGCGTGTGTGGCGTGAGCATCACACTGCCCATCCCGCAACAGCCGCCGCACGCCCTTTCTGTGATGCTGCCGTCATACCGTTTTAAAACCCGGCTGGCGGTCATGCAGGAGGCATTGAAACAGGTGCAGCAGGAGTGCGTGAAGATTTTTTCTGCCTAGCATCCCTCATTCCCCCGCACCCGCCGGCATGGGATGGCTCGCCCGCCATTCTCCCCCTGGCGAGAGAATAGCGGATAAAGCGTGTGCTACGGCTTACCTGGCGTAAACGCGACGGTGTTTTTTTCACGTTCATCGACCGTCAGCGAAAACACATCCGGGCGTGAATAGTGCCCAACCACGTCCAGATCGTAACGCGCGCGCGCCAGCTCATCCAAATCGATATTCGCGATCAACAAGCCGCTTTCGTCTTGCATCGGCCCGGCAAGCACTTCGCCGAGCGGGCCAACGATGATGCTGTTGCCACGGATCAACGGGCGATCGGCATCCCAATGGGGCACATCGATACCCAGCTCGCGCGGGGAAGGCTGCACCTGGCAGGCGCTGATCACAAACAGCCGCCCTTCATGAGCGATGTGGCGCATTGATGCCTGCCAGATATCGCGTTCGTCAACGGTTGGTGCGCACCATACCTGCACGCCCTTGGCATACATCGCCATGCGCAGCAGCGGCATATGGTTCTCCCAGCAGATGGCCGCGCCGATCCGCCCGGCCGGCGTGTCCGCTACCGTCAGCGTGGAGCCATCCCCCTGCCCCCAAATCAGCCGCTCGGTGCCGGTCGGCATCAGCTTCCGGTGTTTGCCAACCAGACCGTCTTGCGGCGAAAAGAACAGCGCGGTGCAGTACAGCGTGCTGGCCGCGCGCTCAATCACCCCCACCACCAGGTGCGCGCCGGTACGTTGGGACAGCGCCGCCAGTTCATCGGTTTCCGCCCCCGGCACCTCCACGGCGTTGGCGAAATAGCGCGCATAGGCCTCGCGCCCTTCGGGCTGGCGATAGCCCAGATAGGTGCCGAATACTTCGCCCTTAGGGTAGCCGCCCAGCAGGGCTTCAGGCATCACCACCAGGCTAAGGTTATGCGCTTTGATTTGTTGCTCATAAGACAGAATATTTTCTAACGTGGCGGCTTTGCCAAGCGGCGAGCTGCCTATCTGCAGCGCAGCGATAGTGGATTGCGACATAGGGGATTACCTGTATGAAAAGGCCGTTGCATGACCATATCGCCGCTGGCAATATTCATCAATCACGTAAACAGGCTATCTGTTATGAACGAAATTAATTTCAGCAGCGCCGATCTCAACCTGCTTAAAGTGTTTGAAGCGCTATACGAAGAAGGCGGCGCCGGGCGAGCGGCTATCCGCCTTGGCCTGACCCAGTCCGCCGTCAGCGCAGCGCTGGGCCGGCTGCGCCAGTTATATGGCGATCATCTGTTTGTGCGCACCGGCCGCGGGCTGAGGCCCACCGCTAAAGCGCAGGAGCTGCGGCCGCTCATCGCCGACGCGCTGGACAAATGCCGGCAAAGCCTGGTATTGGCCGCCCCCAACAGCGCTAACGCGGTGGGGCGCACGCTGGCGCTGGGGCTTTCCGATGATTATGAGATTGCGCTGGGCGGCGCGCTTATCGCCGCCCTGCCGCACAGCGCGCCGGGGCTGCGCCTGATTCTGCGGCAAACCCACAGCCTGCTGGCGGGAGAGATGCTGATGGCGCGGGATATCGATCTTAGCCTGACCGCCGGCGGCGCAGCAATGCGCACACTGGGCCGCCAGGTGCTGGGCACCGGTGGCTACGCCTGTGTGCTCGACAGGCGCCATCCTGCCGCCGCCGGCACGCTCGGCCTGGATGACTACCTGCGCTACGCGCACATTTTGGTGTCTTCCGGCGGTTTCGTCGGCATCGTTGATGAAACGCTGGCCGCCATGGGCCGCCAGCGCAAAATCAGGGCATCGACCACCCACTTTGCGGCGCTGCCGCACCTGTTGGCGGGCAGCGACTGCCTGGCGACCTTACCCTGGCACGCAGCGCAGCAGTTGGCGGAAAACAGCGGGCTGCGCTGCATTGCCTGCCCGTTGGCGCTGCCTCCCTATTCCGTCGAGCTGGGCTGGCGCGCCGAAAGCGTACGCGATCCGGCGGTGCAGCAGTTAAAAGCATTGGTGATCGCGGCCGCCGGGCAACGGCTGGGCCTGGCCCCGCCGCAAAGCGCGCTTTAAGCCGCCAGCGATTCCACGTAGCTTAACGCTGCGCGCAACGTACCGTCGTTAAGCGGCACCGGCAGGAAATGAATAGACTCACCGGCCTGCAGCGTGCGGGCGATCAGCCGCTGGATCTGGGCTTCATCATGGATATCGACGTTCAACGCCGCCAGGCTGACCGGCAAATCCAACCGGCGGTACAACGCAATCAACTGATTGACCACATCATGTTGCCCCAGCAACGCGCTCTGCACCAGAATGCCATAGGCCACTTTGGTGCCATGCAGGAAGACATCGGTTTGCGGCAATGCCGTCAGGCCATTGTGCACCGAGTGCGCGGCCGCGATGCGCGTATAGCGATCGCCAAGGCCGCCCACCAACCCGCCGCCGGCGATAATCGCCTCCAGCACGTTGAGAAAGGCTTTGTTCAATTGCCCGTCGTCCTGCGCCTGTAGCGCCGCCTCACTTTCATCAAGCAGCACGTCGCGGATGGTCAGAGCGGTGTTGATGCCCAGTTGCACGCTGAGCGGCAACTGCGCCGGCTGCGGGCTGAGCACCACGGCTTCATACCATTTCGCCAGCGTGTCGCCGATCCCGGCCAACAGATACGCTTTCGGCGCGCGCAGGATAATTTCAGGCTCCACCAGGACCAGGTGGTTGGCGTCGTTGAAAATCTCATAGCGCAGCGCCTGGCCCTGATCGTTGTACCACACCGAAAGCGGCGTCCAGGCGGCGCAGGTGGCGGCAATGGTCGGAATAGCCACCACCGGCAGCCCCAGCCGGCGCGCAACCACTTTGGCGGTATCCAGCGCCGCACCGCCGCCCACACCGATCACCACCTGGCGCGCATCGCCGGCCTGGCGCACGATATCCTGTACCGTGGTTTCGCTGCAGTGGCTGTTGAACAGCACCCGGCAGGCCTCCGGCGCATCGAACGCCGCCGGCAAAAAGGGTTTGGCCGCCGCCAGCGCACGCTCGCCATAAATCCACAGCGCGTTTTGCAATTGTTGCGGTGAATAAAACTGCGACAGGCGGTCAATAGCACCGGGGAAAGCAAAATAGTTTGCCGGGCCGGCAACCACGCGAATGTCGGTATCACTCATGCTGAATTCCTTCTTTCTCTCTGATTATCGCCATCATAGGGGCAGCAAATGCTATGGCGAATACTTTTTTGTATTGGCTTATGACTTTTCGCTCATTGACATGGGTGAAGTGGCTAATTGATTAATCACAAAGACAATGTATCAGGCGAGTGGAGCACGGGTGTGGGAGCCATTGAAGGCGCCGAGTGGCAGGAAACGGTTCACCTCTTACAGCAACCACTCACGAATAGCCCCCGCCATGACCTGGCGCATGGCAGGGCGCGGCCCGGCGAATACAATTTATCATCCCTATCGTCATCCTGCGTTCGGAGCGATCGGGGAAATAATAACGCCATGCAACATGGCCAAATAACGTCCTTTTTTATCATTAACCATGCAGGGTAACTTTACATGAAGCTGTTCAAAACCTCGTTGCTGGCGCTTAGCCTGTTCTCGCTCACCCCGTGTTTCGCCGCCCCCGCAGCCGCCCCGGTGCCGGCTGCGATCGCCAATCACCAGGGCCAGATTCGCATTGCGGTGGTTCGCAATCTCGGCTCTGACGACAACACCACGCAGTTTCTTGCCGGCGCTATCCAGGAGGGCCGCAAACTGGGCTTTAAGGTCAGTACCTTTCTGACAAACGGCGACGATGCCAAATTCCAGGACTTCGTCAACCAGGCCATCAGCCAGAAATACGACGGCATCATTCTCTCCCAGGGGCGCGATCCCTACGCCACGGCGCTGATCAAACGCATTCGCGAAAGCGGGATCGCCGTGTCGGTCTACGATACCGCGGTTCAGGGCGACATCCCCGGCGTCACCGTCACCCAGCAGGACGACGCTTCGCTGAGCGAACTGTCTTTTGGCCAGTTGGTGAAAGACTTTAACGGCAAGGCCAACATCATCAAGCTGTGGGTCGCCGGCTTCCCGCCGATGGAGCGGCGCCAAGCGCAGTACCAAAAGATGCTGAAAGAACAGCCGGGGATCCACGAGCTTGAATCGATCGGCGCGGTGTCTTCCGACGTGCAGGGCGATACGGCCAACAAGATCGGCGCGATCCTGGCGAAATACCCGAAAGGCAAGATCGACGCGATCTGGGGCACCTGGGATCCGTTCAGCCTGGGCGCGTATAAAGCCCTGCAGGAAAACGGCCGCACGGAGATCAAGCTCTACAGTATCGATATCTCCAATCAGGTGTTAGCATTGATGCACGCCAAAGACAGCGCCTGGAAGATCAGCGTGGCGGTAGATCCGAAGCTTATCGGCGCGATGAACCTGCGCTTGATCGCCAACAAGATTGCCGGTGAACCAACCCCGCCGGTGTATGAGTTCAAAGCCGTCGCGATCCCCCAGGCGCTGGTGCAAAGCCATCCGGAAGCTACCAACGTCGCTTCGCTGGCGAAAATTATCCCAGGTTGGGGCCAGTCTGCCGATTTTGTTGCGCCCTGGTTCGCTACCCTTGAAGCACAACAGCCGAAAAAATAAGGAGTCATGATGGCGAAACCGCCTCTTCCACAGCCTGAATATAGCCGCAATATGCGCCTGATCGGCCATAGCGATCAGGGCGGCAAGCCAGACGGGGTGCAGGTGATGGTGCACCGTGGCTATGCCTATATCGGGCACATGGTTTCACAGGGCTTTTCCATCGTCGACGTGCGCGATGCCAAAAATCCCCGCCCGGCCGGCTTTATCCCGGCCCCGCCGGGCACCTGGAATATCCATTTGCAGGCCCATGACGATCTACTGCTGGTGGTCAACGCGCGCGATCTGTTCGCCGATACCCGCTTTGCCGACGAAAAAGTGTATTACACCAAGGCAATCAGCGAGACGGTTTCAGGCAATAACGCGGGGCGCGGCTGGAGCGCCGGTATGCGGGTTTTTGATATCTCCACGCCGGATAAACCGCGGGAAATCGGCTTTCTGGCGCTGGACGGCATCGGTGTGCACCGCATCTGGTACGTTGGCGGGCGCTGGGCGTATGTCTCGGCGCTGATCGACGGTTACAGCGACTACATCTTCCTGACGGTCGATCTGGCCGATCCGCGCAACCCACAGGTCGCCGGGCGCTGGTGGCTGCCGGGCATGCACAGTGCCGGCGGCGAAACGCCAGACTGGCCGGAAGGCAAACGCTACGCCCTGCACCATGCCATCATCAGCGGCGACACCGCCTATGCCAGTTGGCGTGACGGCGGCCTGACTTTACTGGATGTGAAAGATCGCAGCCAACCGCAGCTGATCGCCCACCGCAACTGGAGCCCGCCGTTCGGCGGCGGCACCCACACCGCGCTGCCGCTGCCGGACCGGGATCTGCTGGTGGTGCTGGATGAAGCGGTGCTGGATAACCAGGAGGACGGCGAAAAGTTGATCTGGCTGTTTGATATCCGTGAGCCAAGCAACCCGGTGAGCATCGCCACCTTGCCGCAGCCGGACGAACGGGACTATGTCAGCAAGGGCGCCCACTTCGGGCCGCACAACCTGCATGAAAACCGCCCGGGCAGCTTTATCAGCTCGTCGCTGATTTTCGCCACCTACCAAAACGCCGGTGTGCGCGCCTACGACATCAGTAACCCTTATCAGCCGAAGGAAACCGGCGCGCTGGTGCCCGCCAACCCGCAGGCCATGATGGATAAGCGGCCGGGGCGCCCACGGGTGATCCAATCCTGCGATGTGTTCGTTGATGCGCAAGGCATCATCTACAGCACCGACTATAACGCCGGGCTGTCGATCATCGAATATCAGGGATAGCGCGTAGTTCAGGTACGCCGTTCCAGCGCCGCATCCGCGTTGGAACGGCGTTGGCTTTCCTGCCAAAGGCGCACGCATTGGCGCGCCAGCGCGCGCGCAGGATCGAGGGCTAACGGCAGGCTGCGCGATTGTACGGCAGCCAGCGCCGGCGGTACTTCCGTGCAGGCCAGCACCAGCTTCTGCGCGCCGCGCGCCAACAGAGCGTTGGCCAGCTCATCCAGCAGCTCGCCGCCGCGCTGCAACTCGCCGCGCTTCACCGCATAACAGCCAGGCACAAACAGCCGTTCCAGCTCCGCCTGCGCCGGCAGCAACGCGGTGATGCCCTGCGCCGCCAACCGCTGCTGATACCAGCCCGCGGCCAGCGTCCCTGCCGTGGCGATAATCCCCACTTTATCCGGCGCCCCTGCCCGCAGCTCATCCGCGCAGGCATCGACAATATGCAACAGCGGCGCCGTGCTGGCCGCCGCCAGTTCGTCATACCAATGGTGGGCGGTATTGCAGGCGATCACAATGTGGCTGGCGCCAATCCGGTTGAGCCGCTCCACCGCCGCCAGCAACGCCGTCAGCGGCGAAGGCCCTTTACCGGCCAGGGCCAACTGGCGATCCGGGATCTGCGGCACGTTCCACGCCACCACCGGCACATGTTCCTGATCGCGCGCGGCGGGGGTTTCCTCGATAATCTTTTGCTGCAGATCCAGCGTGGCCAGCGGCCCCATGCCGCCAAGCACGCCGATCAATAGCTGCCCGCTCATTGCGCGCCCTGCTCCAGCCACTGGCGGTAGCCGAACAGGCCGGCAGCGCCGCCGGTATGGACAAACACCACATTATCCTCCTTGGCGAAATACCCTTTGCGCACCTGATCGATAAGCCCGGCCATGCCTTTACCGGTGTAAACCGGATCGAGCAAGATGCCCTCCAGCCGCGCCAGCAGCGTTAAGGCTTCGCGCACGCCATCTGTCGGCAGGCCGTAACCTTCGCCAACGTAGTCACCGTTGGCGACCACCGCACTGCGCGGCAGCTCCCCGGCAATGCCCAACAATTCGCGGGTGCGCTGCGCCAGATTCCACACGTTTTCTTCCTGTTTGGCCTTCGGCGCCCGCACGCTGATGCCAAGCACCGGGATACCGCTGTGGGTGGCGCTCAGCCCCGCCACCAGGCCGGCCTGCGTGCCGGTGCTGCCGGTGGCATGCACCACGTGATCGATGCGCAATTGCTGCTGGCTTGACTGCCAAAGCAGCTCTTCGGCGCAGGCCACATACCCCAGCGCCCCGATCGCGTTGGAGCCGCCGCCAGGGATGACATAAGGCTTATGCCCTTGGTCACGCAACTGCGCGGCCAGCGTTTCCAGGGCCTGCTGCATATCGGTGCCGCCCGGCAAATGATCGACAATCACGCCACCGAGCAAATCATCAAGCAGGATGTTGCCGGAGCGCTGGTACTCTTCACCGAAATCGTTCACGCGCCTTTCCAGCAACACCTGGGTTTTCAAGCCAAGCCTGGCCGCGCCGGCGATGGTCTGGCGCACATGGTTGGACTGCGTGGCGCCTTGGGTCAGCACCACATCGGCGCCCTGCTGCAAGGCATCGGCCAACAGGAACTCGAGCTTGCGGGTTTTATTGCCGCCGGTGGCAAGCCCGGTACAGTCATCGCGCTTGATCCAGATAGTCGGGCCGCCCAGCGCTTTCGATAGTTGGGGCAGCGGTTCCAGCGGGGTGGGGAAATGGCCGAGCCGAACGCGGGGGAAACGAGCGAGATGCATAATTTTTTCCTTTAATGAGGCGTTTCAAATAGGCGACTAGTATAAAAGCGAGGGTAAATTTTTATTTAGCAAAAATATGGCTATCGATAGTTAAAAAAAAGATATTGCATCCATAAGCAATAAAATAACGCCCATTAGCCAGCGTTAATGCATTAATCAGATATACAAAGAAAAACGGTTGCTATAGAAACGGCGACAAAAATACATATCCAACTGAAATTTATAGAATTAGTTTTTAATATTAAATATATCAAAAAAGAATTTAACAACTTAGGCGCACAGCCGTAGGCTTCAACAAACATATTCAGAACCATTATTTATAATACCGATTCTTTCATCAGGAGAAATAATGAACCTAAATTTTGGCAAGCTTCGCCTGCGCGCCGTTGCCGGCGCCCTGATGTTAGCCAGCCTGGGCACCTTTGCCACCCAGGCCCAGGCTGAAGGCAGCATCAGCATCGCGCAGCAATTTGGCATTGGTTATCTCATTCTGGACGTGGTGCGGGATCAAAAATTAATTGAAAAACACGGTAAGGAACAGGGGCTGGATATTAAAGTCGACTGGCGCACCCTTTCCGGCGCCACCGCCATTAACGAAGCGCTGCTTTCCGGCGCGCTGAACGTGGCTTCTGCCGGCGTGCCGCCAATGCTGACGGTGTGGGATCGCACCCGCGGCCGGCAGAACGTTAAGGCCATCGCTTCGCTCGGCTCCATGCCCAACTATTTGCTTAGCAATAACCCGGCGGTGAAAAGCGTTAAGGATCTAAGTGATAAAGACCGCATTGCCGTGCCGGCCGCCGGCGTTGGCTTCCAATCGCGCACCTTGCAAATCGAAACCGCCAAACTGTACGGCGACAGCGAATTCAAGCGGTTTGACAATATCAGCGTTAGCCTGCCCCACCCGGATGCCAGCGCGGCACTGATCGCCAACGGTACCGAGATCACCGCGCACTTCTCCAGCCCGCCGTTCCAGTACCAGGCGCTGGAGCACCCAAATGTGCATAAGATCCTCAGTTCATACGATGTGCTGGGCGGGCCGGGCACCTTCAATGTGCTCTACACCACGCAGAAGTTCCACGATCAAAATCCGAAAACCTACCGCGCTTTCTATGATGCGCTGGCAGAAGCCGCGCAGATCATCAAGGCAGACAAGGCCGCCGCCGCCCAAACCTATATCCGGGCGGAAAACTCTAAGCTGCCGCCGGCCCTGGTGCAGAAGATCGTGGAAGATCCGGAAATCGACTTCACCATTTCGCCAGAGCGCACCTTCGTTTATGCAGAAAAACTGCACCAGCTCGGCGTGCTCAAGAATAAGGCCGACTCCTGGAAGGATTATTTCTTCCCCGAAGCCTATGCCAACCCAGGCAGCTAACCCGAACCAAACAGGAGAACGATTGTGACCATTGCCCTTGCCGCTGAACCAACGATTGTCGGCCAGAATTTTACCGTACGTCCCCTGGGTGGGCTGGGTGCGGAAATCATAGGGCTGGATCTCGGCCAGCCGCTGAATGAGCGTGACTTTGCCCGCATTCATCGTGCCCATTTGGAACATCACGTGGTGGTGTTCCGTAACCAACAGATTACGCCGGAACAGCAAATCGCCTTCAGCCGCCGTTTCGGCAAACTGCAGATCCACGTATTGGCACAGTTCCTGTTGCCTGGCCATCCGGAGATCCTGATCGTTTCCAACATCATTGAAAACGGCAAACCGATCGGCCTGGGCGATGCCGGCAAATACTGGCACTCGGATCTCTCTTACAAAGCATTGCCAAGCCTTGGCTCGATGCTGTACGCACAGGAATTGCCTGCGGAAGGCGGCGACACGCTGTTCGCCGACATGCACCAGGCCTGGGATACCCTGCCGGCCGCACTGCGCGCCGCCGTTGAGGGGCGTAATGCGGTGCATGCCTACACCGCCACCTACAGCAAGCCGAAGTTCGGCGAACACTGGCGGCCACAGTTAACGGCGGAGCAGTTGGCGCAGGTGAAAGCCGTTTCCCAGCCCATTGTGCGTACCCACCCGGAAACCGGGCGCAAGGCGCTGTTCGTCAGCGAAGGTTTTACGACCCATATCGAAGGGCTGCCGGAAGACGAAAGCCGCGAGATCCTGCAGGCGCTGTATGCCCACAGTATCAAACCACAGCATATTTACCGGCACGTTTGGCAGCCGGGCGATCTGGTGTTTTGGGACAACCGCTCGTTGATCCATCTGGCGACCGGTTGCCCCGCACACCTGCGCCGCAAACTGTATCGCACCACCATCGAAGGTGATGCGCCGTTCTGATTTTCAGGCCTCGGGGGAAAACACCATGACTCACTCAAGCCAAAACCCGCTGTTGCAAGTCCGCAGCGTTGGGCTGGAATACCGCACCCGCCATCGCCAGGTGCGCGCCACCCACGATGTCAGCTTCGACGTCTGGCCCGCCGATCGCTTTATTTTGCTCGGGCCTTCCGGCTGCGGTAAATCCAGCCTGCTGAAAGCCATCGGCGGCTTTTTACCGCCGGTCAACGGTGAGATCCAGCTCGACGGCAAACCGGTGGTGCAGCCCGGCCCCGATCGCATGATGGTATTTCAGGAGTTTGACCAGTTGCCGCCGTGGAAAACCGTGCTGGAAAATACCCTGTTCCCACTGCTGGCCAGCCGCAAGGCCACCCGCGCCGAAGCGCGCGAGCGGGCGCTGCACTTTTTGGATAAGGTGGGGCTTGCCGGCTTTGCCGATGCGTTTCCCCACACCTTGTCCGGCGGCATGAAGCAGCGCGTGGCGATTGCCCGAGCCTTGACCATGCAGCCGAAAATTCTGTTGATGGATGAACCCTTCGCCGCACTGGACGCGTTGACGCGGCGCAAAATGCAGGAAGAGTTGCTGGCCCTATGGGAAGACGAGCGCTTCACGCTGCTGTTCGTCACCCATTCGATCGAAGAAGCGCTGGTAGTGGGCAGCCGCATTTTGCTGCTATCACCGCACCCAGGGCGGGTGCGTGCCGAGTTGAACAGCCACCAGTTCGCCCTGCACGACAGCGGCAGCGAACCCTTCCAGCATGCCGCGCGGCAGATCCACGATCTGCTGTTTACACCTGAACCTTCCGCGCCGCAGCCGGCGCCGCGCCCACTGTTGCCGCTAACCGCGAGTGCTTTGCAATGACCACACCAAGCCCTGAAACCCTGACGCCGCCGATCCGGCCCGAATACCAGCGTGAACTGACGCCGCTGCACAACCTGCCGCTTGAACGCCCGTTGCCGCTTGCCACACGGCTATGGAACCAAACCTGGCTACGTAAAAGCGTGCTGCTGGCGGCCTTGCTGCTGCTGTGGCAAGGGGCGGCGCAGTGGCAGCAAAACGATCTGATGCTGCCCAGCTTTACCCAAACGCTGCACGCCTTTGTTGATGATATGCTCAGCGGCGAACTGCCGGCTAAAATTGCCATTTCACTCGGCACCTTGCTGAAAGGCTATGCAATTGGCAGCCTATTGGCGCTGACGCTGAGCGCGCTGGCAGTTTCCACCCGCTTAGGGCGCGACTTGCTTAGCATGTTGACCTCAATGCTCAACCCGCTGCCCGCGATCGCCCTGTTGCCGTTGGCGCTGCTATGGTTTGGCCTGGGGGAGAAGAGCCTGATTTTCGTGCTGGTTCATTCCGTACTGTGGCCGATGGCGCTCACCACCTGGTCGGGCTTTATGTCGGTTTCCGAAACGCTGCGCATGGCCGGCCGCAACTACGGCCTGAGCGGATTACGCTATGTCTGGCATATTTTGATCCCGGCGGCGTTGCCCTCGATCCTGGCCGGCCTGAAGATCGGTTGGGCCTTCGCCTGGCGCACGCTGATCGCCGCCGAGCTGGTATTCGGCGCCTCCAGCGGCGCAGGTGGCCTGGGGTGGTATATCTTCCAAAACCGCAATGAATTGTTTACCGATCGGGTGTTTGCCGGCCTGGCTTCGGTGATTATCATCGGCCTGCTGGTGGAAAGCCTGGTGTTCGCCACGCTGGAGCGGATAACGGTGAAACGCTGGGGAATGCAGCGCTAGGCTTAGCGCAACTGCAACCCGCCTGCGGTGATGGCCGGCAGGCGGGTTGCGTGATATATCAGAGCGCAGGCGCCAGAGCCTGCAACTGTTGCCAGCTCACCTCGTCCACCTCAATGCCATGTTGCAGACGATGCTGATAGGCGTTGCGTTCGGCATCGCCCGGCAAGAGCAGTTCGCCGTCATCACGCGAACTGCGTACCCAGGCCAGCAATGCCGGCACTTCCTGCCGCCAACTCTCGGCGCCCCCCAAACGATCCGAATCGATATAAATCGACAGCATACTGTTGATGATGCGTTTTTTGCCTGGTGCAACATGGCGCTCGGTGATACCGCCGGTCAGCGCCGCCCCCAGCAGAGAACAGACCAGCGCCAGGCCGGATCCTTTATGTTTGCCGAACGGCAGCAGCGCGCCCAACGGCGGCTGCACCACCCAACGCGGATCCTGCGTCGGCTGGCCGGCATCGTCAACGATGCAGCCCGGCTCCACCTGCTTGCCGGCGTTCCAGGCAATGCGCGCCTTGTTGCCGGCAATCGCGCTGGTGGCGAAATCCAGGATCACCGGCGCCCCTTCGGCCTGTGGAATACCCGCGCAGAATGGGTTGGTGCCCAATCGCGAATACTGCCCTTGCCAGGGCATCACAATTGCCCGGCTGTTGACGTTGGCGAAGTGCAGCGAAACCAGGCCGGCTTGCGCCGCCTGCTCCGCAAAGGCGCCAATCCGCCCCAGATGATGGGCATTGGCCAACCCCACCACCGCCACCCCCAACTGTGCGGCGCGCGCAATGCCCGCCGCTGCCGCCTGGCGGCCCACCACCTGGCCAAAACCGTGCTGGCCGTCAAACGCCAAAAGCGCCCCGTTGTCTTGCAGCAACTCGGCGCTCGCTGCGGGGTTAAGCCCTCCCTCAGCAATGGCTTCCAGATAGCGCGGCAACATACTGACCCCGTGCGAATCGTGCCCCTTAAGGCACGCCTCCACTAAATTTTCAGCCACCTGTTCGGCGGTTGCCTGATTAACGCCCTTCTCGCCCAAACGGGCCGCGACATAGTCACGCAAAAAAGGCGCAGAAAAAGTCGGCATAGTGATCCCCCTGTAAAAGGCGCTAGCTTATTACTGCGTTTATCGAGCGCTAACTATGCCTTTCGCATAAGCAATGCCGTTTTTGTGCTAATGACGCCCGGTCGCCGCCCCTTTTCTGATCCCGCTGATGGCTAAAAACTCAACTTATGATCCAGGTCAATGTAACGCCATACCAATAAATGATAACAATAACGATTATCATTAACACGCTAATGGTGTGTGCCCCTAATGCCCATAATACGTTTTCTGCTCATCCTCCTCAGCGTACTGAGCAGCGCGGGTGTATGGTCAGCTTCTGGCTATGCGCCTTATATCAACGACATTCAATCCCGCCTGGACAAAACCGCCGCACTTTACCAAAACCAGCAAGCCAATGACGCCCGCCGCGAAGTGCAAATGGCGTATTTTGAAGTGTTTGAAAATCTTGAAGGCCCGATTCGCATTAATATCTCGGCGCAAAAAAGCTATCAGATGGAAGCCGCCTTTGGCGATATCCGCCGCATGATCGGCGAAGGGAAACCGCAGCCGGAAGTGCAGGCAAAAATCGACTGGCTGAAAAGCGAGCTTAGCGGCGTTGAAGCCGTGCTGGACGGCGGCCACCAGTTAGTGGCCGAACAGCAGCATGGCGCCTATGACAACCAGGCCATCGCGCTTTACTGGCAGCAGAGTTTTAAAACCATAGACGATCTGCTGGCCCAGGCCATCAGCCAATATCAGGCCGGCGACCGCGCCGCGGCGGCCAAAAGCATCCAGCAGGCACATTTTCAGGGCTTTAAAAATTCAGAAATGGAAATGTCGATCCGGCAGAACCGCGCTTCGCAAACGGCCGCCGGCATCAATCAGCAATTTACCGCGTTGATTGTGCTGAGCAACCAGCCAGACCAGTTGAGTGAACTGGGCTACCGCACCACCGAACTGCTGCAAACCCTGGAAGATATACTGCCTGGGCTGCCCACCACCCGCGCCGATCAGGCGGTGGCCGCACCGGGCCCCGCCGGCCAGCCCGCATCGGATGCTGATGCCAACGCCTCGGCGGACTGGAGCGCAGTGGCCGCCAGCATTAACCAAAGCGTGCAGGCGGCGATTCAACAATACCGCGCCGGGCAGGCACAGGATGCCATTCTGGCCATTCAGGACGCCTACTTCGATCACTTCGAAGCCAGCGGCATGGAAAACAAAATCGGTTCGCGCGACGCCGCCTTCAAAACCATGCTGGAGGGCCACTTTACCCGCCTGGTCAGCCTGATGAAATCCGGCCAGGCCGCCGCGCAGATAAACGCGGAAGCCGATGCACTGCAGCAAGATCTGGCCCAGGCGGTGGCGCTGATCGGCCAAAGCGGCGAAAGCCCGTGGAGCCTGCTGGTGTACAGCCTGCTGATTATCGTGCGCGAAGGGATGGAAGCGCTGCTGATCGTCGCCGCCATCGTCGCCTATCTGATTAAAAACCAACAGCATGACAAACTGCCGATGATCCGCCAGTCGGTGTGGGCGGCTCTGGCCTGCAGCGTGGTGACCGCGCTGCTGTTCCAGTGGCTGTTTACCAATTCGGGGGCCAGCCGCGAGCTGCTGGAAGGCATCACCATGCTGATCGCCGTGGTGATGCTGTTCTTCATGAGCTACTGGCTGCTGTCCAAGGTGGAAGCGCGCCACTGGAAAGCCTACCTGGAAGGCAAACTGTCGCACGCGCTGACCAGCGGCTCGCTGCTTGGCCTGTGGCTGACCAGCTTCCTGGCCGTGTACCGCGAAGGGGCGGAAACCGTGCTGTTCTACTATGCCTTGCTGGGGGATGCCCAGACGGTCACCGGCCATGCGGCCGTGCTGGCCGGGTTCGTGCTGGGTTGCATTATCCTGCTGCTGGCCTGGTTCATCATGCGCTACACCGTGCTCAAACTGCCGCTGAAGCCGTTCTTCATGTTTACCGGCTCGTTCATGTATTTGATGGCCTTTATCTTTGCCGGTAAAGGCATTTTAGAACTGGTGGAAGGCAAGTTGTTCCAGCCGACCCTGCTGCCGGGATGGCCGGAGATTGGTTGGCTGGGCGTCTACCCCTATGTCGAAACGCTGTTGCCGCAGGCGGTGCTGGTGCTGGCCGCGCTGGTCGCTCTGTGGATCATGCGGCGCCGCAATACCGCTTTACCACCCATGTAATGAACCACACAACCGTTAAACCAAGAGGATGAGTGAATGAGCATCAACAAAAGCCTGATCGCCGGCGCCATAATCACCAGCGTCTTCACTGCGCCCGCCGCTTTCGCCTTCAAAGAGTACCCGGCCGGCGAAGCCGTGAAGATCAATGAAATGGAAATCGCCGCCGTTTACCTGCAGCCGATTGATATGGAACCCCGCGGTATGGGGCTGCCCGCCGCCAAAGCTGATATTCACCTGGAAGCCGACATCCATGCGGTGGAAGGCAACAAAAACGGCTTTGGCGCTGGCGAATGGATGCCGTTCCTGACCATCGCCTATACGCTGGTCAACACCGATACCGGCGCCAAACAGGAAGGAACCTTCATGCCGATGGTCGCCAGCGACGGGCCGCACTACGGCGCCAACATCAAAATGATGGGGGTGGGCAACTACAAAGTAACCTACCATATCGATCCACCGTCCAAGGCCGGTATGCACCGCCATACCGACAGTGAAACCGGGGTTGGCCGCTGGTGGAAACCGTTTGACGTCAGCTATGACTTCAAATATGTCGGTCTGGAATAACAGCAGGATAACCGGTTACGCACAGGGGCGCACCGCCGCCCTTTTGCTTCATGCTGAGCCCAGGTTTTCATGAACTATTTTTTTGTCGTTACTCTGCAGGCGTTTGCCTGCGTCGCCCTGCTCGCCGGCCTTAATGGCTGCCGCCAGCCAAGGCCGGCGCTGCGCCGGCTGCTGTTGCTGAGCCTGATTGGGCTGCTGCTGGGGAGCTGGGCAGGGCTGAACGAGCCGAAATCCCAAACCCTGCAGTTGGCCATTACGGGAATTGAGATCGCCGCGCTGCTGCTGTTTTTACTCAGCCTGTGGCGCTGCCCTGCCCGCCTGGTCTATGCCTGGCAGGCGCTGTTGGTCTTCGGCGCCGCGCGCCATTGGGCCAACAACCCCAATCTTGGCGCACTGTCCACCACCCACGTGCTGAACACCGATCTGCTCATTAACCTTAGCGCATTGGTGCTGGCTTTCTTTTGCCTGGCGTTGGCCGCGGTGTTGACCGCCATGCTTTGCCGCCGCATCTCCTGGCTGCGCTGGCCGGTGGCGCTGATTACCGTGCTTTCCCTGCTGTTGCCGCTCACCGGCAACGTCCTGTTGCTGCTGATGAAACTGCAAGCGCTGGCGCTGACCAAGCCGCGGCTAAGCTTTGTCGCCCACGTCACCAATAATCTGCCACTGCTGATCTACCTGGCCGCGGCGCTGCTGTTGCTGCAGGCGTTGCTGTGGCTGCCTCAGGCGCTGGGGCGCCGGCAGGTTGCCCGGCAAACCCAGGCGGCGGTCGCCAGGCGGCTGGCGCTGGCCCGCGCGCGCAACGGCTGGCGTTTGTTTGCCGCACCGTTGGTGCTGGCCGCCTTTGTGGTTGCCAATCAGTTGTACTGGGACAACGTGGCCTCCCGGCCGCCGCGGCTCTCAGAAGCGACGCCGGTTCAACTTGCCGCCGACGGCCTGGTGCACCTGCCGATCGCCCAAATCCGCGACGGCAAACTGCACCGCTTTGTCTGGGTTGCCGACGATGGCAAAGCGGTGCGCTTTTTCGTGATTAACCGCTACCCGGATCGCCTGCGGCTGGGGGTAGTCTTCGACGCCTGCCTGCTGTGCGGCGATCAGGGCTACGTGATGGAAGGCAACCAGGTGGTCTGCGTGGCCTGCGGTGTTCACATCTTTATCCCGTCGATCGGCAAAGCCGGCGGCTGCAACCCGGTGCCGATCGACGGTTGGCAAAATAACGAGCAGGAACTCACTATCCCACGCGCAGCGCTGGAGGCCGGGGTCAATTACTTTTCTACCGTCGTTACGCTGCAAGTCACCGATCCGGTAGACGGCGGCCGGTTAACCAACGTGCAGGCGGAATACAAATATCAATACGGCGGTAAAACCTGGTTCTTCGCCTCCGAAGCCAACTACAACCGCTTCCGTAACGCGCCGGAGCAGTTCGTTGCGCCGGCGGAGGGGGAATAATCATGCTCTGGCGGATGCTGTGGCAATCCTGGCGGCGCAACCTGCGGCGCAAGGCGCTGGCGGTCCTGACGGTGTTTTTGGCCGCGGGGCTTATCTCGGCGCTGTTGGCGGTTTCTATCGACGTGGGCGATAAAATGTCGCGCGAACTGAAATCCTACGGCGCCAACATTCTGATCGAGCCCGCCAGCCAGGCCATTTTGCCGGCGATATCCGGCGAAAGCGGCAACCCGCTGGACGGGCAAGACTTCCTCGATGAAGCCGAACTGCCGGCAATCAAAGACATTTTCTGGCGCAACAATATCGTCGGCTTTGCGCCGCTGTTGAGCGGTGAAGTCACCGTGGGCAACGACCGCATCAGCGTGCTGGGGACGTTTTTCTTTCAGCCGGTGAATGTGCCGGACGAAGAAGATTATCGCACCGGCCAGCAGACGATCAGCCCATACTGGCAGGTTAGCGGCCAGTGGCCCGCGGAGCCGGCAACGCCGGGCAAGCTGCAGGCCCTGGCGGGCGCCGCGTTGGCGCGCCATTACGGTTGGAAGCCGGGCGACGCGTTGCAGTTGCATGGGCCGAGTGGTGAACGCACGGTAACGCTAAGCGGCATTCTGGCCAGCGGCGGCGATGAAGATAACCAACTGGTGATGCCGCTGGCGATCGTCCAGGATCTGTTAGGGCTACAGGGCAAAGTGCAGGCAATCCGCGTTTCCGCGCTGACCGTGCCGGAAAACGCCCTGTCCCGCCGGGCGCGGGAGAACCTGGATGCGCTGAATGCCGAGGAATACGATCTGTGGTACTGCACCGCGTACGTCTCCTCGATCGCCCATCAGCTTGAAGAGGCCATTTCCGGTTCCGTGGTGCGGCCCATCTGGCAGGTGGCCGCTTCCGAAGGGGTGATCATCGATAAAATCCAGCTGCTGCTGGGCGTGGTTACCGCAGCGGCCTTGCTGGCGGCGGCGATGGGCATTGCGTCGTTGATGACCAGCACCATTATGGAACGGGCGAAGGAGATCGGGCTGATGAAAGCGCTCGGCGCGCGCCAGTGGCAAATCCTGCTGCTGTTTTATCTGGAGGCGGCACTGAGCGGCGTGCTCGGCGGGCTGGCCGGTTGTCTGGCTGGCTGGGGGCTGGCGCGCGCCATCGGGCTGATGTTGTTTGGCGCGCCGCTTGATTTTGCCTGGGTGGTGGTGCCCTGCGTGCTGGTGGTTGCGGTGCTGATTGCGCTGATCGGCACCTGGTTCCCGGCGCGGCGTATCGCCCGGCTCTACCCGGTGGAGGTGCTGTATGGCCGTTAACGCCAGCATGTTCTGGCGCCTGGTTTGGCGCGCGTTGCGCCTGCGGCTACAGCGGGTGAGCGTGGTGTTCGCCGCCCTCACCGTGGGTGCGGCCATCGTTACCGCCATGTCGGCAGTGTGGTTCGATATCAATGCCAAAATGAGCGAAGAGCTACGCACCTTCGGCGCCAACTTTTACATCGGCCCGGGCCACGGCAATACCCTGGCGCAAGCACAGTTGCAACCGATACTTGACGCCGCGCCACCGGGGTTAATCAACGCCGCCAGCCCCTACCTGTACGGCATGGCGCGTACCGAGCTGGAAAAAGTGGCGCTGATGGGCGTGTGGTTTGAATCGCTGCAAAAGCTGGCGCCCTACTGGCAGGTTAGCGGCAGTTGGATCGGCGTCAGTTTTGACGATCGCAACGCCATGATCGGCGTGCGTCTCGCCCAGCGCCTGAACCTGCGGCTTGGCGACAGCGTTACCCTGGTCAACGGCAGCGAACGCCAGCGCCTGACGATCAAGGGCATCGTCGAAGCCGGCGACGCCACCGACAACATGTTAATCGTCAACCTGGATCTGGCGCAAAAATGGCTTAACAAAAGCGGGCAGATCAGCAACGCGCTGCTGAGCGTTAATAACGATCTGGGCCAGGTCGATCGTTACGCCGCGCGGCTGCAGCAAACATACCCGCAGCTTGAGATCCGGCCGATCCGCAAGGTATCGGCCTCTGAAGGCCAGGTGCTGGATAAGATCAAAGGGTTGATGGGGCTGGTATCGGTGGTGATCCTGGCGCTGTCTTCCCTGTGCGTGAACACCACGCTGATGGCGATTGTCAGCGAACGCGCGCGTGAATTCGCCTTGCAGAAAGCGCTCGGCGCCCGCAACCGCGACATTATTTACCAGATGCTGGCGGAAACCGCGCTGATCGCGCTGGCGGCAATCCTTTGCGGCTGCCTGCTCGGTTATCTGCTGGCGCAACTGCTGGGCCTGACGGTGTTTAACGCCACCATCTCACTGCGCCTGCCGGTGTTCCCGATCACGCTGGTGCTGTCGTTACTGATCGCCACGCTGGCGGCCATTGTTCCCGTCAGCCAGGCGGTGCGTATTGAACCCGCGAAGACCCTGAAAGGAGAGTAGCCTATGCCGTTGTCACCACGCCCCAACACGGTGATTGAAACCCGCCATCTGTTCAAACGTTTCGGGCAGGTAACCGCGCTGGACGACATTAACCTGCATATTCAACGCGGGGAGTTTGTCGCCATCATGGGCGCTTCAGGATCGGGCAAAACCACGCTGATGAATATCCTTACCTGCCTGGATACCGCCACCAGCGGCCAGGTGTTCCTGGACGGCACCGATGCCGCCACGCTGGATGAAGAAGGCCGCCGCCGCTTCCGCGCCGAGAAAATCGGCCTGGTGTTCCAGCAGTTCCACCTGATCCCGTTTCTGAATGCGCTGGAGAACGTCATGCTGGCCCAGCACTACCACAGCGTCACCGATGAGGCGGCGGCCAAAGCCGTGCTGGCGCAGGTGGGCCTTGAACACCGGATGACTCACCTGCCCAGCCAACTTTCCGGGGGCGAGCAGCAACGGGTGTGCATTGCCCGCGCGCTGGTCAATGAGCCGCCGGTGATCTTCGCCGATGAGCCCACCGGCAACCTGGACGAAGAAAACGAACAGCGCGTGCTGGACGTGCTGAAGGCCCTGCACCGCCAGGGGCGCACCATTGTGATGGTGACGCACAATCCGGCGTTGGGCGAATTTGCCGATCGCATTATCCGCCTGCAACACGGCAAATACCTTAGCGAGGAGGCGCCATTCCATGCGCTGGCTTAATCTTTTTCTGCTTATCTTGCTGCTGGCCGGCTGTAAACAAGAGCAGTTGGCGATCGGTGAACCGGCGCCGGCGCTGGCAGCATTCGATCTGCAAGGCAAACCAACGGCGCTCAGCCAATGGCAGGGGCGGCCGATCTATCTGAACTTTTGGTCAGCCAGCTGCGGCGGCTGCCTGGCGGAAATGGAAACGCTCAGCAAGCTCAGTGAACAATGGCAAGGCAAGGTGGTGGTGCTGGCCATTAACACCGACGCGGACGATTTGGACATCATGGCGCTGCTACGCCAGCGGCGTATCCATTACCCGGTGATCCGCGATCAGCTTAACATCACCCAAGAGCGTTACCAGGTCATCGGCACCCCAACCTCCTTCCTGCTGGATGCCCAGGGGCGGGTGATCGCCCAGCATCAGGGCGCCCACAGCCCGCAGGAACTGGCGGACATCTTTCGCCGCCTGGCGCAGGAAGGCTGACCATGAAAGCGTTGTTGCCGTCCACCCGCTCGCCGCTGCTCGTGGCAGGGCTTCTGCTTTGCACCCTGTTGCCGGTGGCCCCCAACGTGCGGGCAGACGTTGCACGGGATTATCAACGCGACTGCGGCGGCTGCCATGGCCGCAAGGCGGATAAACCGGCCTTCAACCGCGCGCCGCCGCTGACGAGCCTTTCCCGGCAGGAAATCATCGCCGGCATGACCCGGCTACGCGACGGCGGCGGCGTTGATGCCGCCAGCCGCGCCAAAGCCCGGCTCAGCGACGCGCAAATCAATGCCTTCGCCGATTACATCATTACGCTATCGCCCAACGTCACCGCGCCCGGCGGCCAGCCAGCGGCGCCAGACAACGCCGGGCAAACGCCCTAAAAGCAAAAAGCCCGCCGGCGTGTTGCCTACGGGCTTTTTCAGTGCGGTCTATCCAAAGACTGCCGGCGAGGGTTACTTCACTTCACCCATCGCTTTCAGTTTCTTCGACAGATCGCGGCGTTCTTTCGACAGATCGGCGTTTTTGATGATGTAGTCATCAACGCGATCTTCATAGTCGCTACGCATGTTGGCGATGATCGCCTGAATGTCTTCGATGCTCATACCCGGCTTGATATATTGACTCAGGTTGTCAAGCAACAGTACGCGCTTCTGGTTGTCACGAATTTTCTTTTCGTTGTCGATAATTTCACGCTGCAGCTTATTTTTACGGCGGAACATACGCACAAACTCCAGAACGTCCTGGAAACTCTGCTTATTTGCATTATCCATCTTCATACCCTTGCTTAAGTAATACACAGATTCATTTACTTACGGCCACGATGCCACCAAGATACAGGTTAGTGGCCGCCAGACACAACCGGTCATTTCCCTATCTTACCCGCTTTAGGCTCCCTGACCAAAACCCGAAGCGCCTGCTTCATGATCTCACCCCCTAATTTCGCAGCGGAGTGGTACAAAGCTTGAGCAAATCGCCCAGCTCTTCCAGCTGTTTCGCCAGTTCCATACTTAGCCAGACGTAGCCGTAGATAGGTGCTTCGTTGTGCGGGCTGGTGCTTGCCTGCTGCATCAGCGCCTTCAATTCACTGGAGATTTCGCTCAGTTCACTGGCCACTTCACGCTCTTCATCTTCCTGCACGCCGTTACGCATAATGTCGGCCAGGGATTCCAGCGAGCGCAGCGTCAGCAACTGCGCGCTGCGCAAGGTTTTGGCATTCAGCATGATGAAGTGCGTCTCACGCGAGGCCCAGTAGGCATCCGCCAACAATTCCAGCGTACACACCAGATTGCGGCTTAGGGTTTGCACAGCCTCAAGCACCGGTTTGGGAATATGGGTTTCATTGCTGCTGGGGGTGATCATCGTGCGCAGCTTAACCACCTTGGTGAGCAGTTTCTTCAGCCGCAGCTCAAGACGGGGGCGCTCGATGATGTTCAGCGACAGGTAAGCGCCGTAGATTTTACCCACTTCGTCCAGGCAATCCGCCATGTGCATACGCCAAAGTATGTAGGCGCGCTGCGGATAGATGCTGGTAAACAACAGCGCCAATAGCGAACCGATGATCACATCGCCGCTGCGCCACAGCGCGGTATACATATCCCCCGGGCTGGCACCGCACACCACCGCCAGCGTGATGCCGATCAGCAGCGCCATATAAGGCCGTTTGCCTAACGTCAGGTAGCCGCAGACAAACATCACCACACCGCACCACAGCAGCATAATCGGTAAGGAGAACAGCTCCAGATAGAGCGCGATCAAGCCGGAAACCGCGCCAAACACCGTGCCCGCAATACGCTGCAGCGCACGCTGCACCACGTTGCCCCAAAACGACAATGGCCCCATCACCACCACTAGCGTAATCAGCGGCCAGGACCCCTCGGGCACGTCCAGCAGGCGGACGAGCAAAAAGGTCAGGATGAATGCCAGCGCGATCCGCAGCCCATGCACAATGCGATGGTTACGGTAAATCAGTAATTCGAAGGGGGAAATTTTCCTGTCCAGACGCACAACGAAACTCACTTGCCAAAACAAAGAGCACATAGTTTAGCGGAGGAATCACTCCAGGGTATATCAGTTCTGTGTTGGCAGATATTTCCCCTCCGCCAATATCACCGGGGGTAATGACGTTAACCGGTGTATTTTTCCACCAGCGCCCGCAAGATTGCAGCGGTTTCCACATCCATCACGCCGCTATAGTGCTGTGGGCGGAAATGGAGCTGGAACGCGCGCACTAAATGGCGATAACCTTCATCGCTCTGCGCGCCGGCAATGTCGTAGCCGTATTGGGCAAAAGAGGCCAACAGCACTTGCCGATCCGGCAGGCCGTTGCGGCAATAGTCCTGCTGATAGTGCCGCTGGGTGGCCCGATCGTACCAGGCGCCAATCCCCGCCTGGTAAAGCTGGTGCCAGGGGAACTGCGGGCCGGGATCGCTTTTGCGCCCTGGCGCGATATCCGAGTGTGCGAGCACATTGGCCGGGGTAATATCGGGGTAGCGCGGCAGAATGTTTTGCACCAGTTGGATCACTGCCGCAATCTGCTCTGGGTGAAACGGGGGAAAAGTGGCCTCCTCACCGTCGCCGCTGGCCAGATTGACGATCTCAATACCGAGGGCGCTATCGTTGATATTGGTGCGATCGCCCCAGCGGCTGGCGCCGGCGTGCCAGGCGCGATCGTTTTCATCCACCAGATTGAAAATACGCAGATCGGTAAAGCCGGCCTGCCGATAGCTGGGATCGGCCGGATCCGGCACCAGATAATGCGCGCTGACCGCATCGCCGGTCAAAGACTGTACCGAGTCGGCAAAGTTCTGCGCGGTATAGTGCAGCACCAGGAAGCGAACACGGCGATTGAAACTGGCTACCGCCCGGTAGCTGTGGTAATCGATACTGAACATGAAGGCCCTCTTTTCGCTGGCAATACCGGCCCGGCGGCCTGGCTTTTTCGCCACGGTGGGATTTATCTTTTGGCTAAAGAGTGAGAGTATCGCGCAATGGAAACGAAAGAAATACGCCGCAATAACCTGCGCGATCTGATGGGGCACTTTGCTCGCCAGGGCGTTAGCCAGAATGCGTTCGCCATCCGGGTGGGCTCTTCCGCGCCGACGCTCAGCCAAATCATCGGTGAAAAATTCTCCCGCAACCTGGGCGATAACCTGGCCCGGCGCATTGAGGCCAGCCTGGATTTGCCCAAAGGCTGGCTGGACGTTTTCCATGAAAAGCATCTGGCGCACCCGTTCGACAACGCGGCAACGGAATCCGACTTTCAGTTGGCGCGGTTAAAGCCCGCCGTGTGGGAAGACACCCCGCAGGACAAAGAAGAATTTGTGGAGATATCACTGCTGGATATTGATTTTTCAGCCGGTGATGGCTGTTACGAGCTGATCGACCGCGAGGAGTTTTCGCTGATCTTCCGCCGTTACTATCTGCACAAAATGGGGGTGGCGGTGAATGCCGCCCGCATTATCCGCATCTGCGGCTCCAGCATGGAGCCACGCCTGCAGGATGGCGATGTGGTCGGCATCAATACCGCCGATACTCGCATCCGCGACGGCAAAACCTACGCCATTCGCCACGGCAGCCTGCTGCGCGTTAAAATGCTGCTTGAACAACCGGACGGCGGCGTGCTGATCCGCTCGCTCAATCAGGCGGAATACCCGGATGAATACCTAAGCTATGCGCAACGCAGAGATCAACTGGTGGTGCTTGGCCGGGTTTTCTGGTCGTCGTCGTCCTGGTGAATCCCCTGGGGGTTCACACCTAAATAACGCATTCGTTTAAAGAAAATAGATAAGTTTGCATCACACCTTGTCAGCCGCCTTATACTTTTTCCTTCACAACAATGCCCGCAGGAAATAACACAGCAAACCCTTTCCCCTCTCCAGCGAAAATAAAAAGGTAAAAAACCCGTAATGGCGGACAATAAAGTAATATAGCTAAGTTACAGTAAAATATTAATTTAACCATTAAGAAAAAAAATCATGATCATCCCGTTTAGCCGTGAATTGACATATCTTCAAAGAAAAATAAATAACATCAGATAAGATTATATTAGATTACATTGGTGAATGATAAGTAACAAAATGATAGGCATTGATTATGCATTTCCCACCGATGTTTAGTTTGCATTGAGGTTTCCTATGTTTTAATTAGCAGGAAATTTAAATCATCTCTCGCCAAGGAGCCGCTAATGAGCTACAACAGCAGGGTTTGGTGGTGTATGTTAGCCTTGTGTGCCTTGTTTTGGTTAACAGTGTTTGCTAGCCTATTTATGCTTCAGCAACATATTTTTGAAACCACGCACCACTACCAACATAAGACGATAACAACAACGCATTCAATGAATGATTATGAGGCGGCATCCTTGTTTGCCCATCATTCTGGCTAACAACAGCCAGCAATAGTGAGGTAATGCTACGCTATGGCGCCTTTCGGTTATAAGGAAATAACATGAACATGAAAGTGTGGTTAGGCATACTCATTATTTGCTCATCGTTTTGGTTGACAATCATCAGCAGTTTGCTCTTCATCTGCGATATATTTTGACCATTAACGAGGTGCCAATCGTCAAATTGCAACGTTCAGCGTTAACAATGGAAGATTCCCTTTAGCCAACGGGAGGTGAATATCATGGATAAAGACACAGTTCGCTCGTCACAGGCCGAAGATGAAAGAGTAGCGGCTGATTTGCTCGCGCTGACAGTGACCTATCACGAACGTTATGGTCACGAATCCAACCTGAAGACCGCCGAGAAACAGGTTCCAGCGCATTTGCGCAGTTACTTTCACCAGCAGCTCAAGAAATACCGCACTACACCATCGCTGGAAGGCTAACGTTTCTCTGGGCTGGTGCGCATTGCCGCCAAGCTTTACTTGGCATCAGGCATGGCGAGGTTACAATAGGCGCATAATCATTCCGCCACTGAAGAGATAACACGTTGAGTAGCAAGGCACCGGCCACATTCTACATTCACGATTACGAAACCTTCGGCAAGAGCCCGGCGCTGGATCGTCCGGCCCAGTTTGCCGGCGTACGTACCGATATGGACTTCAACATCATTGAAGATCCGCTGGTCATTTATTGCGCGCCATCAGACGACTACCTGCCCGAGCCGGAAGCCGTAATGATCACCGGCATTACGCCGCAGGAAGCCCTGGCCAAGGGCCTGAACGAAGCGGAGTTCGCACGGCAGATCCATGCCGCCTTCAGCCAACCCAATACCTGTGTCCTGGGCTATAACAACGTCCGTTTCGATGATGAAGTTAGCCGCAACATCTTCTACCGCAATTTCTATGATCCCTATGCCTACAGTTGGCAGAACGGCAATTCACGCTGGGATCTGCTTGATGTGATGCGTGCCTGCTATGCGCTGCGCCCAGACGGTATTATCTGGCCGGAGAACGAAGACGGCTTCCCCAGCTTCCGGCTGGAACACCTGACGCAGGCCAACGGGGTTGAACACGAACATGCGCACGATGCCATGTCCGATGTGTACGCCACCATCGCCATGGCAAAATTGGTCAAGCAAGCGCAGCCGCGGCTGTTTGATTACCTGCTGCAGCATCGCAGCAAACATAAGCTGAACACGCTGATCGATATCGTGGAAATGGCGCCGCTGGTGCACGTTTCCGGCATGTTTGGCGCCGCACGCGGCAACACCAGTTGGGTGGCCCCGCTGGCCTGGCACCCGGAAAACAAAAACGCCGTGATCATGTGCGACTTAGCCGGCGACATCACCCCGCTGCTGGAACTGGACGCCGATCAACTGCGTGAGCGGCTCTACACCCGGCGCGATCGCTTGGAAGACGGCCAGGCGGCGGTGCCGATCAAGCTGGTGCACATCAACAAATGCCCGGTGCTGGCGCCGGCGAAAACGCTGCTGCCCGCCAACGCCGAGCGGCTGGGCATTGACCGCCAGGCCTGCCTGAACAACCTGCAAACCCTGCGCCAGCACCCTCAGGTGCGGGAAAAAGTGGTGGCGCTGTATGCCGAGGCAGCGCCGTTTACCCCGCCCGATGACGTTGATGCCCGGCTATATGACGGTTTCTTCAGCGATGCGGACAAAGCCGCCATGAACATTATCCAGCAAACGCTGCCGCAAAACCTGCCGGCGCTGGATTTAACCTTCAACGACAGCCGGATGCAGGAACTGCTGTTCCGCTTCCGCGCGCGCAACTACCCAAAAACGCTGGATGACGCCGAGCAACGGCGCTGGTTACAGCACCGCCGGGACGTGCTGACGCCGGAGCGGGTACAAGCCTATGTGCTGCAGTTGGAAGCGTTATACAACCTGTATGAGGGCGATCAGGAAAAAATGGCGCTGTTGAAAGCGCTGTTTGACTACGGCCGTGAACTGGTGGAATAACAAAAGGGGCCTGCTGAGCAGGCCCCTTGCAACGTGAATACGGCCCGGCGCACGCCGGGCTGTTTCATCAATGGCTATCAGGCAAGATCTTCACTCGCCTGCGGCACCGGCAGGCGGAATCTGCGGGTAACGAACGCCAGATAGATCAGGCCGATCGCCGCCCATACCAGGCCCAGCGTCATCGAGCTGCTTTCCAGGTTCAGCCACAGCGCACCCACGGTCAACGCGCCGATAACCGGCAGCACCAGGTAGTTGAAGTTATCCTTCAACGTTTTGTTACGTTTCTCGCGGATGTAGAACTGGGAAATCACCGACAGATTGACAAAGGTGAACGCCACCAGCGCGCCAAAGTTGATCAGTGCGGTGGCCGTCACCAGATCAAACGATACGGCAGACAGCGCAATCACCCCCACCAGCAGCACATTCAAGGCCGGCGTACGCCACGTTGGGTGTACATAGCCAAAGAAGCGCGATGGGAATACACCGTCACGGCCCATCACGTACATCAGGCGGGAAACGCCCGCATGCGCCGCCATGCCGGAAGCCAACACGGTCACGCAGGAAAACACCAGAATGATCGACTGGAAGAACTTACCGGCCACGTACAGCATGATTTCCGGCTGCGATGCATCCGGATCTTTAAAGCGTGAAATATCCGGGAAATACAGCTGCACAAAGTAAGACACCACGATAAAGATGATGCCGCCGATCAGCGCCGTCAGGAAGATCGCCTTCGGGATCACCTTTTCCGCGTCTTTGGTTTCTTCAGACAGCGAGCTGATGCCGTCAAAGCCCAGGAACGAGAAGCAGAGGATGGTCGCACCGGTGATCATCGGCACCACGTGTGCGCCCTCGCCCCAGAATGGGCGGCTGCTCACCAGGGTACCCGCCCCTTCACCATGTGACACACCGTTGATCACCAGCCCCAGGAACACCACCATGATCGCCACCTGCACAACCACAATGATAGCGTTCAGGTTAGCCACCAGCTTAATGCCGCGCAGGTTAAAGAAAGTCATCAGCGCCACCAGCGCCGCGACAAAAATCCACGACGGCACGCCTGGGAAAATCGCCTCAAGGTAAATTTTCGCCAGCAGAATGTTGATCATCGGCATGAACAGATAGTCCAGCAGCGATGACCAGCCCACCATAAAGCCCACGTGCGGGCTGATGGCCTTCTGCGCGTAGGTATAAGCAGAACCGGCGGAAGGGAACTTACGCACCAGTTTGCCGTAGCTGACCGCCGTGAACAGAATCGCCAACAGTGCGAAAGCGTAGGCGGTGGCAACGTGGCCATCGGTCAGGCCAGAGACGATGCCGAAAGTATCGAAGATGGTCATCGGCTGCAAATAGGCCAGGCCCATCATCACCACAGGCAGCAACGTCAGAGATTTACGCAGCGTCGCGCGCTGTACCGGTGCGGCGGTGCAGATGTTATCGGACATTGTTCAGCCCTCCCTGACCTTCAACCTTGCGCAGAGTAGACACGCCAAGACTTAAGGCAGCAGGGAAACTTCGCAACGTGCGAACCAATGCTGAAAGAGGGGGATTTGACGCTGGATAACAGCGCAGAGCGGCCTGAATTGCTCCATAATCGCTGCCGACACAGCGGGATCCGGCGGGTACCGGCGCTAAGGTGAAAAATTGCCCCATCTTACTTATTCCTCAATAGTGGCGATCATGAAGTTTTGGTTGATCGCGCACAAAACAGTTTATCTATCCGGCTCTCAGTCCGGCCTCTCTATGAATGAAACACACGGTTGCAGAACGCAAATGCAAAAAAATAACCGACGCTTTAAGGCGTCGGTTATTTGCACGGCGCGTATTTTGCACCAAAAAAGCGCCGGAAGGCAAGATCGATAAAACAGACAACCGCTATTCTTTTACCGATCGTCTGGGAAACATCCGAACGGGCAAACGATTCGTCTGGTTATCCTCTCATTGGATCAGCGCCGCCGCGGAACCGGCCCAGATGATGCAGCCAATCGTTCGAGAAACAGGCTTTTACGCCACCATAACCACTTTTATCTTCGTTAGACCATTTAGTTTATTGCTAAAAAATAAATCTGTGTTAAAAAAGTGGTCTCTAGCCATCTAAACACCTAAACGTCTTTAAGTACATTATGCCAACCGTAACGCCCGCACGCCTTGAGATGCGCAATATTTCCATCGCCTTCGCCGGCTTTAACGCGCTGAAAAATGTCGATTTCACCCTGCAGGGCGGATCCACCCATGCGCTGATTGGCGCAAACGGCGCGGGGAAGTCCACGCTGATGTCGATCCTGTCCGGCGCCTACAGCCACTATCAGGGCGATATCTTCATCGACGGTGAAAAGGTGGACATTCACTCACCGCAGCAGGCGCGGCGCCATGGCATTCACGTGGTGCAGCAGGAAGTGGACGTCGCCCTGATCCCAACGCTCTCCGTTGCGGAAAACATCATGCTGGACTGGCTGAACCAGCCGGGCCACCTGCTCAGTTGGAAGCAATTACACCAACAGGCACGCTCGCTGCTTGGCCAGCTTGAGCTGACCATCAACCCGCGCCAGCCGCTGGCCGATTGCACCCTGGCGGAAAAACAACAGGTGCTGCTGGCCCGCGCGCTGTCGCACCGCTGCCGTTTTCTGGTGCTGGATGAACCCACCGCCCCGCTCGATCGCGCTGAAAGCGAACGCCTGTTCAAGGTTGTGCGCCGCCTGCGTGCCGAAGGTATCGGCATCGTGTTTATCTCACACCGCATCCATGAGCTGAGCGAAATCTGCGATCGGCTCACGGTGCTGCGCGACGGGCGCCACGTTAGCGAAGACGCCATGCGCGGCCTGAGCGGCGAGCAGATCGTGGAAAAAATGCTCGGTCATCGCCTGGACGATATTTACCCGCCGCGCCGGCCGCCGCACGGTTCACAGCCATTGCTCCAGGTGCGCGGGCTGAACGATCGCGACAAACTGGACGATGTGTCACTGACGCTGCATAAAGGGGAAATTCTCGGCATCGCCGGCCTGGCCGGCGCAGGGAAAACCGAGCTGTGCAAGGCGCTGTTCGGCGCCAGCCAGGCCAATGTGGCGCAAGGCGAGCTGCACGGCAAAGCCTGGGCGCCGCGTTCGCCACACCATTCCGTCGCGCAAGGGCTGGCGCTGGTGCCGGAAGAGCGCCGCAAGGAAGGCATTTTTATTGATGAAGCGATCCCGATGAACCTCAGCGTCAGCGCCGACGACAGCTTCTCACGCTGGAGCCTGTTTAGCCGCCGCCGGGAACTGCGCTGGGCGCTGGACATTATGCAGCGTTTGGGGGTGCGGGCCTCTGGGCCACAGCAAAAACTGGCACGCCTTTCCGGCGGGAACCAGCAAAAAGTGGCGATCGGCAAATGGTTGCGCGGCGGTGCCGACGTGCTGATCTTCGATGAGCCCACCAAAGGGGTGGATATCAAGGCCAAGCAGGATCTGTTTACCCTGATCGACGGCCTGGCGCGAGCCGGCAAAAGCATTATCTATGCCTCCGGCGAGTTCTCCGAGCTGGTTGGGCTGTGCGATCGCATTTGCGTGCTATGGGATGGCCGCGTGGTGGCGGAAGTGAACGCCGCCGATATTGATGAAGAAACCTTATTATTATATTCCACCGGAGGAAAACCAGAGTGAGTAAAGAATCATCCCTGCAGCGGGCGCTGCCGTGGCGCCACCAACTGTTTGAGTTTTTGTATAAATGGGGAATGTTACTCACCGTTGTCGTATTGATTGCCCTGTTCGGGCTGGCTTCGGATAATTTTCTCGATCCTAACAACATCATCAATATTCTGCGCTCGATCGCCATCGTCACCGTTATCGCTATCGGCGTGTCCATTTCGCTTTCTGTCGGCGGGTTCGATCTGTCGGTGGGCTCCACCGCGTCGCTGGCCAATGCGTTGGTGGTTTCCCTGTTCGTCTGGTACGGCTTCGGCACTACCGGCGCCATTGTGCTGACGCTGCTGATTTGTATGCTGGTCGGCCTGTTCAACGCCTTCCTGATCGTGGTGTTGAAAATTCCGGATATGCTGGCCACTCTCGCCAGCCTGTTCGTGATCCAGGGTGTCGCGATGACCTACAGCTACGGCGGTTCCATCACCGAGAATATGGTGCTGCCAAGCGGCGATATGGCGGAAGGGGTGATCCCGGCGGTGTTTTCCAGCCTGGGGCAGGTGCCGGTGATTGTGCTGATCATGCTGGCGGTGACCATTGTGATCCAACTGTTCCTGTCGTTGACCAAGCACGGCCGCCGCATGTACGCCATCGGCGGCAACCCGGAAGCGGCGCGCCTTTCCGGTATCCGTACCGTGCGTTACAAGGTTATTGCTTACATCATATCTTCACTGCTGGCGGCGCTTGGCGGCATTCTGCTCGCGTCACGTATCGGCTCATCACAGGTGAATGCCGGCGGCGGTTATCTGATGGATGCTGTCGCCGCGGCGTATATCGGCTTCTCACTGGCCGGCTCCGGCAAACCCAACGCATTGGGCACGCTGGTGGGGGCGGTGATCCTCGGCGTATTGCAAAACGGCCTGGTCATGCTCTCGGTACCCTACTATGCCATGGATATCATCAAGGGGCTGGTGTTGGCATTAGCGCTGGCAATCACCTATATCCAGAAACGCTAATCTTATCGGCACGGCGCCCAGCCGTGCCTTCCCCTGCAAGCCCCCTTCCCCCATCGCTCCCCAATCTATCACTCTGGCGGCTACGTTGATCGCCCAATAAACACATGAATGCTAGTGATTATTATTTGTGTTTACATTCCTTTCTATTTGCTTACAATGCCTTTGCAATAGACACACAGTGTGGAGATCGCTCGCACGCAGCGAACGCCACAATCAAACTTTAACGTAATGTGTTAACAGGGATTTTTTCCCCTCAAGCCAGGAAATTAGCAACATGGACAAGCTAAACGAGAACAAAATTGGGGCATTACTTATCGCAACGCTCGCCAGCACCGGCGCCTATGCCACCCAGGAAGACACCATGGTGATCACCGCCAGCGGCTTCCAACAACGGATTCAAGATTCCGCCGCGTCGATTTCAGTGATCCCGCGCCAGCAGATTGAGAATAAAGCCTACCGGGATATTACCGATGCGCTGAAAGACGTACCGGGCGTGGTGGTTACCGGGGGAGCCAGCAGCAGCGATATCAGCATCCGCGGTATGTCTTCCAAGTACACGCTAATCCTGATCGACGGGAAACGCGTGGACACCCGCGGCACCCGCCCCAATAGCGACAATGCCGGCATAGAACAAGGCTGGCTGCCGCCACTGGAAGCGATTGAACGCATTGAAGTGGTGCGCGGGCCGATGTCTTCGCTGTATGGCTCCGACGCCATGGGCGGCGTTATCAATATCATTACCCGCAAAACCGCCAATAACAAAAGCTGGCTGGCGTCGGTGCGCGGCGACGCCACCTTCCAGGAGCGCAGTGCCGCCGGCGATCAGTTCCAGACCAATGCTTACGCCGCCGGTCCGCTGATTGACGGGCTGCTCGGCCTGCGCGTCAACGGCCTGTTATCACGCCGGGCCGAAGATCGCATCATCAACGGCTATAACGAACAACGTATGCGCAGCGGCACCGCCGTCTTCAACCTGACGCCGGATGAAAAAAACGAGTTTGATTTTGAAATCGGCCGTTCATTGCAGGATCGCAACAGTACGCCGGGGTTTTCCATGGCGGCGGAAAACTGCCGCAACGGCCGATGCACGCCAAACAGCGCCAGCAACAGCCTTTATGCACGCACTAACTACGCCATTACCCATAACGGCTATTACGATTTTGGCACTACCACCAGCTACGTTCAGCGCGAAGAAACCACCAACCCCGGGCGCGATATGAAGCTGAACAACACCATCTTCAACACCCAAACCCAGTTGGATCTGGGCAGCCATCTGTTCAGCATCGGCGGCCAATACCGCTACGAAGATCTGCACGATGGCGGCAACCAGTTGGAATCCGCCGATGGCTTGAGTAAATTGACGCGCTGGAGCTGGGCGCTGTTCGCCGAAGACGAATGGGCATTGACCAATGATTTTGCCCTCACCAGCGGCATCCGTATGGATAACGATCAGAACTACGGCAGCCACTGGACGCCGCGCATGTATGGCGTATGGCACTTAACCGAACAGTGGACGCTGAAAGGCGGCGTTTCCGCCGGTTACCGCTCGCCCGATCTGCGCATGGCATCGGCCAACTGGGGCCAGATCACCGGCGGCGGCAGGAAATCCATTATCGTCGGCAATCCCGATCTGAAACCGGAGAAAAGCCTGGGTGAAGAGATTGGGGTGATGTGGGACAACCAGCAGGATATGAGCGCGGGTCTCACCCTGTTCAACACCGATTTTAAAGACAAGATCACCGAAATGCGCCGCTGTGACAGTGGCAACGGCGATCCGGTATGCGATCTGGGCGGTACGGCCTATTACTTCATCAGCGATCGCGTGAATGTGGATAAGGCCAATATCCGCGGGGTGGAAGGCAACGCCAGTTGGACGATCACCCCGGTCTGGCAAGTGACGGCCAACTATACCTACACCGAATCAGAGCAAAAAAGCGGTGTGCAGAAAGGCAAGCCGCTGAACAAAATGCCCAAGCATATGTTCAATACGGTTATCGACTGGAAAGCCACGCCGGATCTTGATGTGTGGTCGCGTCTTAATTTCCGCAGCAAAACCTCGGAGTATTTAAGCCGCGTTTCCATGAGCAAGGGTTCGCCGTCTTATACCTTTATTGATGTGGGGGTGAGCTATAAGGCGAATAAGCAGCTGACGGTGAATGGCGGGGTGTATAACCTGCTGGATAAGACGGTTGATTACAGTAACTATGAAACGGTGTTGGATGGGCGGCGTTATACCGTGGGGCTGGCGTATACGTTCTAAGCGTTACGCTGTTTGGCGCCTCCAATGGCTTCAACACCGGTGCTCCACTCACCAATGACATTGTCTTTCATAAAATCAATGAATGAAGCTATACCCAAAATAATTCGAGTTGCAGGACAAAAACGCAAAAGCGTTTTTGAACAGCGCTAGCGCTGGCCCCGAAGGGGTGAGGCCGTATGGCCGAATCACGCGGCAACGCAGCGAATCCCCAGGAGCTTACTCCAGTAAGTGACTGGGGTGAGCGAGGAAAGCCAACGCACCTGCGGCTCGAAGTATGAAGGGTATAGGGGTGTTGACCTTCAGCGCGCATCTCGGCCTGCCGAGCAAGGCACCGTTGCCAGGGGCAATCGGCTACGGACGGCCGACCCGCCCGGCGACGGGGACGGGGACGCCGCGAGGGCACCCGCGCAGCGGGCAGGCCATGTTAAGCGCAGGCCGGGGTGTCGGGGCCGGGCCTTCGGCCCTGACAATTGCCGTGCACGATTGCCGCAAAGAAACTCGGGGTGATAAGGCAATTCCCTTTACGCTGGTGGCGGTAGGGTACTGTTTTAGCAACGTTCTTTGCCCTGACCGAGAGGGTTTCGGTCGCCACAACGCCGCTGTTTTCTGTGGCACCACAGCCCGCGCCCGAGTTAGGGGCCGATGGCGCGGCCCCTAACGACCCGCGCCTGCGCCATATCAGGCGGCCGCTACGCGGCTGCCCTCACTGTGTCACTGCGCATTACGGAAGGCGTAGCAGGCGTCCCTGCCTGTCTCGCCTGAAACCGCCGTCCTGGCGGTTTCGCCTATGCTACGTTCCGCCGTTCGGCACCTTCAATGGCTTCAACACCCGTGCTCCACTCACCAAATCACTCGTCTTTGAGATTAACCCATGTCAAAACCAGTGGTTAGGTTGCCCGGTGGCGATAGATTGGGGGGTTGACGTTTAGCGCGCATCTTGGGCTGCCGAGCAAGGCACCGTTGCCAGGGGCAATCGGCCACGGACGGCCGGTTGAGGCGAGACAAACAGGGAGGTTTGTCGTAGCCGACCCGTCCGGCGACGGGGACGCCGCGAGGGCACCCGCGCAGCGGGCAGGCCATGTTAAGCGCAGGCCGGGGTGTCGGGGCCGGGCCTTCGGCCCTGACAATTGCCTGCCACTATTGCCGCAAAGAAACTTGATACGATTAAGGCAATTCCACTTACACAGCGGGTTACAGAGTACGGTTTCGTCAACATTCTTTGTTGGATTCGGAGAGGGTTTCGGTCGCCATCCTATCGTGGCTTTTTGCAACACCGTAGCCCGCGCCCGAGTTAGGGGCCGATGGCGCGGCCCCTAACGACCCGCGCCTTCGCCATATCAGGCGGCCGCTGCGCGGCTACCCTCACTGTGTCACTTCGCATTACGGCCGGCTACGACAGGCGTCCCTGCCTGTCTCGCCTGAAACCGCCGTCCTGGCGGTTTCGCCTATGCTACGTTCCGCCGTTCGGCGCCTTCAATGGCTTCCACACCCGTGCTCCACTCACCAAATCACTCGTCTTTGAGATTAACCCATGTCAAAACCGGTGGTTAGGTTGCCCGGTGGCGATAGATTCGGGCAATTCCATTTACGCCGGTGGTAGCAGCGTGCGGTTTCAGCAATACGCCAATTACATCACCGGCTCATTGATCAAACCATCAATCAGCACCTGCGGCGTTCCCCGCGAACAGCGCTCAATGCGCCCACGCACGCCATACACCTGCGCCAGACTCTCCGAGGTAATCACCGCCTCCGGTACCCCATCGGCAACCACATTGCCGTCTTGCAACATCAAGACGTGGTCACCGTGGCGCAACGCAATATTGATATCATGCACCACCACGATGGTAACGATATTGCGTTTGCTGGTTTCCCTGCGCACCAGATCCATCACGTGGAACTGATAATTGAGATCCAACGCGCTAAGCGGCTCATCGAGCAACAGTAAAGAAGGCTGGCGAATCAACGATTGTGCCAACCCCACCAGCTGCTTCTGGCCGCCAGAAAGCTGATCAAGATAGCTCAGCGCCAAATGGGCGATGCCCAATTGTTCCAACAGGGCCATCACGTCGGCCTCGCTGCCGGCATGGCTACGCCCGCCGGAGGCGCGCTGCGCCACAATCACCGATTCCAGCACGTGCAAATGCACGCCGGCCGGCAACGATTGTGGCAAATACACCACTTTCTCGGCCCGGCGGGCAAACGGCATTGCCATCAGGTTATCGCCATCCAGCCACAGCTTGCCCTGCGCCGGGTTCAGGCCAGCCAGCGAACGCAACAGCGTTGATTTCCCACTGCCGTTCGGCCCCAGCAGCACGGTGATTTTGCCGCGTGGCAACATCGGCACCGATAAGTTGCGGATAACCTGGCGCTTGGGATAACCAGCGCAAAAATCCTCAATCCGTAATCCAACGCTCATCAGACGTTCCCCCGATGGCGCAAAATAATACTCAGGAAGAACGGCACGCCCACCAGCGACGTGACGATACCGACCGGGATAATAATCCCAGGCACCAGGTTCTTCGACGCGACAGACGCCATCGACAGCACCAATGCGCCGATCAGCGCGCTCGCCGGCAGGTAAAAACGGTGATCCTCGCCAAACACCATGCGCGCGATATGCGGCGCCACCAGGCCGATAAAGCCGATAGGCCCAACAAATGCCACGGCCAGTGACGACAGGATACTGATGCGCAACAGCGTCGCCAGCCGCAGGCGGCGCACGTCAATACCGAAACTGACGGCGCGATCTTCCCCCAGGCGCAGCGCGGTCAGCTTCCACGAACTCATCATCGAGAGCGGCAACAGCACGGCAAACACGCCAAGCAAGATGCCCAGCTTTTCCCACGAGGCGCGCGCCAGGCTGCCCATGGTCCAGAACACCAGCCCTTGCAGGGTATCTTCGCTGGCGATGAACTGCATCATCGAAACCAAAGCATTAAAGGTAAACACCAGGGCAATGCCGAACAGCACCACGCCAGAGGTCGCAACGCGTGTCCAGCGCGTAATGCCATCCAGCATCAGCGCGGCAAACAAGGCGAACAGAAAGGCGTTGGCGGAAATAAACCATTGATCGGAAATGCCGGGGATACCGATACCCAGGACGATCGCCAGCGCCGCACCAAACGCAGCGGCGGAAGAAACCCCCAGCGTAAACGGGCTGGCCAGCGGGTTATTGAGGATGGTCTGCATTTCCGCGCCCGCCAGGCCAAGCGCCATACCCACCACCACCGCCATCAGCGCATAGGGCAAACGGATATCCCATACGATAACCCGCGTGCCGGCGTCCGCCGCGGCGGGATCGAGCAAGGTTTGCCACAGTGCGGCAAGAGAAAGCCCGGAAGGCCCCATGGTGAAATCCAGTAACAGCGATCCGACAATCGCCAGCGCAAACACGCCCATGATCAACAAACGGTGGCGGAGAATATGGTGATAGCGCCCCATGACGTGCGCGCCGGGCGAGCTTTTTACATCTGGCCTGGGATCGGTGGTTAGGCTCATTATTTCGGATACCTGTTACGACAATGACATACCGGCGCCCCAAAGGGCCGGTTTTACCTGGAAAGCGCGCTAACAATAAATGAAAGGATAATACTTATCAATCGTAGTCATAAGCCTGAGCGCCGTTCATTGCAGGTAACATGATCTTATATATCCCCTTCATACTGCAAGTTGCCGGTGTATTGGCCTGCTAACTCGCCCCATCGGGCCAGCGCTTAGCTCTGTTCAAAAACGCTTTTGCGTTTTTCCTGCAATGCGAATTATTTTGGGGAGATGATCGGGCTTTAACCACGGCGGCGGCGAAACTGGCAGGCAAACGGGAAACCATCACGCGGCAGGCCGCCGCGTGATGCCGGTGATTACTTCACCTCGGACGTCGGGAATTTCATCTCGCTGTATTTCACCACGCGGGTACCGCGGGTCAGTTTGTAACCAAACCAGATAAGCAGAAACAGCGGAATACCGATATAAGTGGCCGTCACGCCATACCAGTCAATCTTGTCTTCCAAAAATGCCTGGTAGTTCTGGCCCAGGGTGATGATAAGGCACAACACAAACGCAAAGATCGGCCCAAGCGGGAAGAAGCCAGAACGGTACGGCAATGCGTTCAGATCGAGCCCCTGCAGCTCATAACCACGGCGGAAACGGTAGTGGCTGATGGCGATGCCAAGCCAGGCGATAAAACCGGTCATGCCAGAGGTGTTCAGCAGCCACAGGTATACCGACTGGTTGCCGAACATGGAGGTCAGGAAGCACAGCCCGGCCACCACGGTGGTGGCATATAGCGCGTTGCGCGGCACGCCCCCTTTCGACAGGCGGGCAAATATACGCGGCGCCTTGCCTTCCGAAGCCAGGGTGAACAACATCCGGGTTGAGGCATACATACCGGAGTTACCGGCCGACAACACCGCCGTCAGGATAACGGCATTCATTACCGCCGCCGCGGACAGCAGGCCAGCATGCTGGAATACCAGCGTAAACGGGCTGACGCTGATGTCTTTCACATCGTTGCGCAACAGGCTCGGATCGGTATACGGAATGATCAGGCTGATGATCAGAATGGCGAAAATATAGAACAGCAGAATACGCCAAAACACCTGGCGTACCGCACGTGGGATGTTCTTCGCCGGGTCTTCGGACTCACCGGCCGCAATGCCGATCAGTTCCGTCCCCTGGAAAGAGAACCCGACGATCATCGCCACACCGATCATCGCCGCGAAGCCACCGGCAAACGGCGCATCGCCCACCGTCCAGTTCTGCCAGCCGGCGTGTTCGCCACCTTTCAGAATGCCGAAGATCATCAACACGCCAACCGCAATAAAGACGATAACGGTGGTAACTTTAATCAGCGAGAACCAGTACTCCGCCTCACCAAAGCCTTTAACCGAAATATAGTTCAACAGGAACATCAGGCTCAGGAACAGTGCGCTCCAGATCCAGCCCGGCGTATCCGGGAACCAATACCCCATCACCAACTGTGACGCCACCAGGTCAACCGCGATGGTCACCGCCCAGTTGTACCAGTAGTTCCAGCCCAGCGCGAAGCCAAAGCCTTCTTCCACATATTTGGCGCCGTAGGTGGAAAACGAGCCGGAAACCGGCATAAACGCCGCCAGTTCACCCAGACTGGTCATCAGGAAATAGACCATCAAACCGATTAACGCATAGGAAAGCAAAGCGCCGCCAGGGCCAGCCTGGGAAACCGTCGCGCCGGAAGCGACAAACAAACCAGTACCAATAGAACCGCCAATGGCAATCATGGCTAAATGCCGTGCTTTCAATTCACGGCGTAATCCGGGTGCTTGTTGCCCCTGTGTTTTTATATCCTGCTGAGCCATTCTAACCCTACTGCTCGTCGAAAAATGAGGCCGGATTGTAGCAAATACCCGCCGACGGACTAGTAAACATTGCCCTGATATAAGATAGCTTCATAATGAGGGGAACATTATTAGCAAAAACGCTGATATTAACGCCCGCATAAGCAGCGCTTACAGGCGGCAATAGTCCAGAAAGCGTTGCAGCGCGTTAGAGATATGCTTCTGCCGGTGATGGATCAGATACAGCGTTCGCATCAGCGGCGGCAACGGGATCGCCAGTTCAACCAGCGTGCCGCTCGCCAGCTGTTCCTCAATAACCCGCCGCGACAGGCAGCTGATGCCGATGCCGTGGCGCACCGCATGTTTGATCGCTTCTGAATTACCCAGTTCCATCACCAGCTTGAAATTGGGCAGACGTGACAACAACAGATGATCCAGCACTTCGCGCGTGCCAGAGCCGCGCTCACGTAGGATCCACGGCGCTTCGGCCAGGGTTTGCTGCGTCAACGGCTGGTGCGCCAACGGGCTTTCCGGCGCGGCGAACACCACCAGTTCATCCTCCAGCCATGGCTGAGTCACCAATTCAGGCATATGGCATGGGCCTTCGATCAGCCCCAGATCCACTCGAAAATCCGCCACCGCGCCGATCACATCCTGGCTGTTGCCCACGTTCAGCTCCAGCGGGGTTATCGGGAAATCCTGGCGGTAACGGGCGATCATCGCCGGCAGCATATAGTTGCCAATGGTGCTGCTGGCTGCGATGCGCAGCGCGCCGCCGTCGCACAGGAACAGCTGTTCAATCTCGCCCGCTTGCTCCAGCAGCGACAGCGCCTTGGGGTACAACAGCCGGCCATGCTCATTGATCACCAGCCGTTTGCCGACGCGATCAAACAATTGCACGCCCAGTTGCCCTTCCAGATCCGCCAGCGCCGCGCTAACCGCCGATTGCGATAAGGCCAGCACCACGGAAGCCTGGGTGGTTGAACCGCTTTTCAATACTTCAGTAAACACTTCTAACTGCCGCAGTGTGATATGCATAACTGTCTCGTGATCAAAACCGCCCCCGGCCATTCCTGGGTGATTATCGCCAACTCCATGCCATTACCACTTATAATGATAGATTATAAACATATAATCAATTTCTCTTTTATGCAGCCAAAACGTAGGCTTACGGGTAAACGATAAGACAAGGATTGAACCTATGGCTGCGGATATCACCCATATTACTCCCCGCCGGCACACGTTGCCGTTTCGGGCAACCCACCTGCTGCCGGGGCTGCTGTTAACCGCGTTAATCAGCGCAGTCGCCGTCTGGGCAGCCGCTATCCCCTTGGTGGCGGATCTGGGGCTTGGCGCCCTGACGCTGGCGATCATTTTCGGCATCCTGGCGGGCAATACGCTCTCCCCCTGGCTGCAACCGGTTTGCCACAGCGGCGTACAGCTGGCCAAACAACGCCTGCTGCGCCTGGGCATTATCCTTTACGGTTTCCGCCTGACGTTTCAACAGATTGCCGACGTCGGCGCCACCGGCATCATCATTGATGCGTTGACGCTGAGCAGTACCTTCCTGCTGGCCTGCTGGTTGGGCAAAAGGTGGTTCGGCCTGGATCGCCAAACCACCATGCTGATCGGCGCAGGCAGCAGCATCTGCGGAGCAGCGGCGGTGATGGCCACCGAGCCGGTATTGAAAGCCGATTCCAGCAAAGTCGCGGTTGCAGTATCCACCGTAGTGGTCTTCGGTACGCTGGCAATTTTCGTCTACCCGTGGCTGTACCAGCTCAATGCGCACTTTCAATGGGTTGGCTTCAGCGAGCAAACATTTGGCATCTACGCAGGCTCCACCATTCATGAAGTAGCGCAGGTGGTGGCCGCCGGGCACACCATTGGCCCGGATGCGGAAAATGCCGCCGTCATTGCAAAAATGATCCGTGTGATGATGCTGGCACCGTTTCTGCTGCTCCTTTCCGGCTTTATCAGCCGCAGCGGCAACGGCATGCAGGCAGAAAAATCCGCCATTACCATTCCGTGGTTCGCGGTGTTGTTCATCGCCGTGGCGGGCCTGAACTCGTTTCAGCTGTTGCCGGCGCCGCTCGTGCATACGCTGATCGCCGCCGATACCTGGCTGCTGGCGATGGCGATGGCGGCGCTAGGGCTGACGACTCATATCGGCGCAGTGCGCCAGGCCGGGATGAAGCCGATTCTGCTGGCGACGCTGCTGTTCATCTGGCTGATTATTGGCGGCGGCGCGATTAACCTGTGGATTTCACACCTGATGCATGCCTGAACGCGCTCGCCCATCTGGGCGGGCGCAACCCGTTGTTCCCCCATTCAATCTCGCCGCCATCAATGCCATAATGGCACCGATAATACAGGAGAATAAAAATGAAATTTGTCGGTGCACATGTCAGCGCTGCGGGCGGCGTGGATCAGGCGGTGATCCGCGCCCACCAACTGGAGGCAACCGCCTTCGCCCTGTTCACCAAAAATCAACGCCAGTGGAAAGCCGCCCCGCTGTCGGCTGAAACCATCGATAAGTTTAAAAGCGCCTGTGCACAGTATCACTATGGCCCGGAACAGATTCTCCCGCACGACAGCTACCTAATTAACCTTGGCCACCCGGTCGCGGAAGCGCTGGAGAAATCGCGCGAAGCCTTCCTGGATGAAATGCAGCGCTGCGAGCAACTGGGGCTGACATTACTGAATTTCCACCCAGGCAGCCACCTGATGCAGATCGATGAAGATCGCTGCCTGGCGCGCATCGCCGAATCCATCAACATTGCGCTGGATAAAACGCGTGGCGTCACCGCCGTGATTGAAAATACCGCCGGCCAGGGCAGTAATCTCGGCTTCCGTTTTGAGCATTTGGCGGCAATCATTGCCGGCGTGGAAGACAAAAGCCGCGTCGGCGTGTGTATTGATACCTGCCATGCGTTTGCAGCCGGTTACGATCTGCGCAGCGAGGAAGAGTGCGAAAAGACCTTCAGGCAGTTAGAAGAGGTGGTGGGGTTTCATTACTTACGCGGTATGCATCTCAACGATGCCAAGAGCGAATTCAACAGCCGCGTTGACCGTCACAACAGCCTGGGGGAAGGTAATATCGGCAAAACCGCGTTCAGCTACATCATGCGCGATCCTCGCTTTGACAATATTCCGTTGATTCTTGAAACGGTAAACCCGGATATTTGGGCGGAAGAGATTGCCTGGCTGAAGGCACAGCAATAACACGAGGAAACAGTGGGTTCGCCCCTCTGCTAACCCAGCCGGCGAGCGCCTGGCTGGGTTAGATAAAGCGCTATTTTAATGAACCGCCCGCATCAAAGCAGGCCGGCGATTAGCGCGTCTTGAAATCAATAACCATGCGGCCTTTGATTTTGCCCTGCTCCATTTCATGGAAGATGGCATTGATGTCTTCCACCGGGCGCAGGGTGACTTTCGGCACCACTTTGCCTTCAGCGGCGAAGGCGAACGCTTCCGCCAGATCTTTACGGGTGCCCACCAGCGAGCCCACAACCTGGATACCGTCCAGCACCAGGCGTGGAATGCTCAGGCTCATGGCCTCCGGCGGCAAGCCAACAGCAACCACGCGCGCGCCGGCGCGCACGGCGTCAACGGCAGAGTTGAAGGCAGCTTTGGCAACCGCAGTCACCACGGCGGCGTGTGCCCCGCCCACCTTTTCCTGGATCACTTTCGCCGCATCTTCATTGCGGGAGTTAATGACCAGATCCGCCCCCATATCACGGGCGAAATTGAGCTGTTCGTCATTCACATCCACCGCAATCACTTTGGCGTTGAAGACGTTTTTCGCATATTGCAGCGCCAGATTACCCAGGCCACCCAAACCGTAAATGGCGATCCATTCACCCGGCTCAATCTGCGAAACCTTAACCGCCTTATAAGTGGTCACACCGGCGCAGGTCACGCTGCTGGCAGCGGCTGAATCAAGCCCGTCAGGCACCTTGACCGAATAGTCGGCCATGACAATGCACTCTTCCGCCATCCCGCCATCCACCGTGTAGCCGGCATTTTTTACTGAACGGCACAGGGTTTCATTCCCCGAAGTACAGTATTCACAGTATCCACACCCTTCAAAGAACCACGCCACGCTGGCACGATCGCCCACTTTCAGCGACGTCACGCCAGGGCCGACGGCCGTCACCAGGCCAATGCCTTCATGACCGAGCGTCAGCCCCGTTCTGTCGCCGAAATCACCGTTTTTAACGTGCAAATCCGTGTGGCACACCCCACAGCAGTCCATTTTCAATAACGCTTCGCCGTGACGTAACGGACGAACTTCTTTATTCACCACCTCAACCTGATGATCCGCGGTAACTACTGCTGCTTTCATCGATTTACTCCCTAAACAGTAAAAAAGATAATGAAAACCATTATCCTTGCCAGTTTAAATTATTACGCTTGGTAATGGGAAGTGCATATCTTTGCGTCTTGCTCATGAATTACAAGAAGCGCTAAATCCGTCGATTTAATCGTAGCAGTATGAAATTTAATCGCAAAGACGATAATATGTAAGCAGAAATTACCATAGACACCGGATGGTTTTTCATAGAATCAAAATGAAGGTGGGCAGTTTGCTGTTTTCTGGTAGCCGTAATCCGTGCAACAACACATAAAGAAAATGCCAGTCAGATACGTTGACTGGCATTAATATTATTAATCTATCCGTTAATACTTCAAGTTACAGCCGTTTTGTATTTATGTTCTGCAACCCGAATTATTTTGGAAATATTATAAATTGTTCTGCGATTACGCTGCGCTGGCAGCCGGCACTTCCGCACGTTTCAAAATCGCGTAGGCCACGCCCGCTACGACCGTCCCGGCAATGATCGAGACCAGATACAGCAGCACTGGGCTAATGGCGCCAGGGATCAACAACACGAACAACCCGCCGTGCGGCGCCATCAGCTTAGCGCCAAAGGCCATCGACAGCGCACCGGTCAAGGCGCCGCCGACGATACAGCAAGGCAATACGCGCATCGGATCGCGGGCCGCAAACGGGATAGCCCCTTCAGAGATGAAGCACAGGCCCAGCACCAGCGCCGCTTTGCCCCCTTCGCGTTCAGACTTCTCGAATTTGCGTGCGGCCAGCAGCGTCGCCAGGCCCATGGCCAGCGGCGGTACCATGCCGGCAGCCATAATCGCCGCCATCGGCGCATAAACCGAAGAGCTCAGCAACGCCACACCAAAGGCATAGGCCGCTTTGTTTACCGGGCCGCCCATATCGGTACACATCATCCCGCCCAGAATGGCACCCAGCAGCACCGCGTTAGCCGTGCCCAGCGATTGCAGCCAGTTGGTCAGGCCTTCCATGATTTTCGCCACCGGCGTACCGACCACATAAATCATGACCAGACCGGTAACCAGGCTCGCCACCAATGGAATAATCAATATTGGCTTCAGCGCTTCCATACTCTGCGGCAAATGCAGCTTGCTGCTGATGAACTTCGCGACATAACCGGCCAGGAAACCGGCAATGATACCGCCGATAAAACCAGCACCCGTGCTCACGGCCAGCATCCCGCCGATCAACCCTGGGGTTAACCCCGGGCGGTCAGCGATAGAAAAGGCGATATACCCGGCCAGAACCGGCACCATCAGGGCAAAGGCCGAGCCACCGCCGATCTGCATTAACGCAGCCGCCAACGTGCCCTTAACTTCAAAGGCTTTAATGCCAAACACAAACGACAGCGCGATACACAAGCCGCCCGCCACCACCATCGGCAGCATGTAAGACACACCGGTCAACAGATGGCGATATGGGCCCGTCCCCGTCCCTTCTTTCTTGCCCTTGCCGCCAGCGTTGGAAGACGCGCTGTTTTTCTGCGGTTCGAACACTTCCGCTTCGGCCACCGCTTTATCCAGCTCCTGCGCCGTTTTCTTCAGCGCCAGGCCGGTGGTGGTCCGGTACATGCGTTTACCGGCGAATTTATCCAGATCGACTTCAATATCCGCAGCCACCACAACCAGATCGGCCGCTTCCACTTCTTCCGGCGTAATCACATTGCCGGCGCCCACGGAGCCACGGGTTTCCACCTTCACCCACCAGCCGCGTTTTTTCGCTTCGGTTTCGATGGCCTCTGCCGCCATGAAAGTATGCGCAACGCCGGTCGGGCAGGCCGTTACCGCCACGATACGCAGCGGGCCGCCGGCCTTTTTCGCCGGTGCGGCCGCCTGCGGCGCCTGGTAAGGTTTCGCTTCCGCCTGCGCCTGTTTCAGGAACGCTTCGGGTTCACGTACCGCGTGCTCCGCATCCCCGACGTACACTTTTTTGCCATTAAGCGCCGGATCCGCAGGCGCCGCCTGGCCAACCACGACCACCAATTCCGCATCAGCCGGCGTTTTGACCAGCGTCAGCCCGGCTTTCTCCGTCGCGGCACCCAAAATACGTTGCGCCAGGTGACCAGATGCTTGCCCCAGCGAACTGTCTATTATCAGCAGCGTTTTCATCCTGCCTCCTGTCCTAGCTATTAAAAGGTTTCAGATCGACGCGCGCCATCATCGCGGCCAACTGAGGGCGATCGGTCACGCCAACGTTGCTCTGGCTAACGGCCAGTGCAGCCACGGCGGTGGCCAAACGCAAAGTATGCTCGCTGGATTCACGCATCAGCAGGCCATAGATCAGGCCGCCGACCATAGAATCGCCGGCGCCCACGGTGCTCACCACTTCGCAAGCCGGCGGTTTGGCAATCCAGGCGCCAGAGGCGTTAACCCATAGGGCGCCTTCGGCGCCCAGTGAAATCACCACATGGGCAATCCCCTGTTCACGCAGCGCGTGCGCGGCTTCCACCACGTCTTGCAGCGTCGGCAATGGCCGCCCGGCCCAGATTTCCAGCTCGCGGCGGTTTGGCTTAACCAGCCAAGGCGAAGCTTTCAACCCCGCGACCAGCGCTTCGCGGCTACTGTCAAAAATGATGCACGGACACTGCGCGCGCAGGCGGGTCATCCAGTCGGTAAAGGCTTCCGGCGCCACGCCGGCCGGCAGGCTGCCGCTGACCGCCACCATATCGAACTGGCCCAGCCAGCTCAGGGAATCGGTGACGAAACGCTCCCAGTCCTGCTCCGTTACTTCAAAACCGGAGAAGTTCAGATCGGTCACTTCGCCGTCTTTTTCTGTCAGTTTCACGTTGATGCGCGTGCGGCCAGGAACAACCTGAAAACGGTTGGCAATTCCCAGATCGCTAAACAGCAGTTGGAAACCATCCTGATTCTCTTTGCCCAGGAAACCACCGACGGTGACGTCGATCCCCAGATCCTTTAATACCTTGGCAACATTTATGCCTTTGCCCGCCGCATGCAGCCCGGTGGTTTTCACCAGGTTAACTTCACCGCGTTCGATTGCCGGGCAAAACCCCACCAGATCGTAAGCAGGATTCAGCGTAATTGTTGCAACCCTTCTGCTCATGCTGCCCCCTCGCCCAAACCTTCACTAATTGCTTCGCCGATCGCTTTCAGCGCAGCTTCAGCATCCTCGCCGTTGGCGGTAAAGCGCAGGTGATGCCCTTTTTTGACACCCAACGCCACCACTTTCATCAGGCTGCGGCCATTAACCGGTTTGCCCGTACCATCCAGGTTGGTCACGGTGATTTCACTGTTGAATTTCTTGATCACGTTCACCAGCATTGCGCCTGGGCGAGCATGCAGGCCGTGATCGTTATGGATCACATATTCCGCCGTCAGCACTTCGCTTTGCTCTGCAACGTCGCTGGTCAGCAGCGCCAGCACACCGGCGGCATCAGCGTTCAGCAAACGTTCAGCTTTATTCGCCTGCAGCAAATCGCTCAGGTAATTCAGCACGGCCAGCGGTTGTTCATCGGCCACGGCAACGGTCAGCAGCAGCGCCACGTTTTCACCGTCTTCTTCAAATGCCTGCGCCGGGCGGCTTACCGTCGCCGCGCTGTGCAGGTTGCCTTCGGTGCTGTCGCTCAGCCAGATACCCTGCCCCAGATTCAGCGGCTTGCGGGTAATCACATCGCTGACAAAGCTGGCGTTTACCGCGCCCAGTTTTTGCAGGCGGCCGGCGTTCAGCGCCTGCAGCGTCATCAGGCTGTCTGCGGCAACGTCCAACGCGATTAATGAAGCGTCGAATTGGAATTCATCGGCTTGTTTTTCGCCCATCAGCAGGCTGCGTAACTCTTCCGTCGAGGTGGTCTTCGCCATTTGATCGGCCACGCTGTCGTCGCTCAAGACGTGCGTTAATTGGCGCAACAGCGCCAGGTGCTCATCGGAACGGGCAGCGATGCCAATCACGATATAGGCCGTCTGGCCTTCACCCCAAGTGATCCCCTGCGGGAACTGAAACACCTGAACCCCGGTGTTCAACACCAGATCGCGGGTGTCCGTGGTACCATGGGGAATGGCGATGCCGTTGCCCAAATAGGTGGAAGTTTGCAATTCGCGCTGCTTCATGCCGTCAACATAACCGGCGCTGACGCACCCGGCGGCGGTAAGCGCGGCGGCAACTTGCTCGATCGCGTCCTGTTTGCTGCTTGCGGTAGCGCCCAGGTGAATGTCTTGCTGTGACAACTGGAACATGACTCTCCTCTCCTGCCGAATTGAATCGTTTCAGCTTTATTGAGAAAAAGGAGCGTTACACAAACCAACCCAATCAGTTAGGTAACGCTGAAACGTTTCAAAGAGTGTGTGACCAGCACTGGCTGAAAGCAAGTTTTCTTAATTTTGACGTGATATATTTTTGACCTTACGCACACTTTCCTTAAGGGCGTGCTAAACAACACGGCAAAATAAGTCATAGCGCTGAAATTTTGCTGAAGGAGAAAACATGGCGGTACTAACAGGCATTGGGGTGATCATCGTTAACGCAAATGGCGAGATCCTGTTGGGCAAACGCTGCGGCAAACATGCCCCCTATTGGTCCATCCCCGGCGGCCACCTGGAGAGCGGGGAAAGCTTTGAACAATGCGCCCAGCGTGAAATCGCAGAAGAAACTGGCCTGCTGATTGCCCCACCGGCATTTATTGGCGTGAGCAACAACCTGGAAACCTGGCGCCAGGAAGGCAAGCATACGGTATCCATCTGCATGCTGGCGCAGCACCCGGGCGGTGAACCGGTGCTGAAAGAACCCGACAAATGCGCCGAATGGCGCTGGTGCCGGCCCGATGCCCTGCCGGAGCCCCATTTTGAAGCCAGCCGCAATGCTATCCAACTGTGGCAAACAGGGCGCGTTTACCCGCAATAACTCGCTCCGCCTGGCGGCAAACATGCGGCGCTAATCGCAGGAATAATATCTTTACGTTTTAGCGTGCTGAAACCGGTTTTGGTTTGTTTTCAACGCGCGTATGATGCGCGCGTCCGTTCCCTTTATTGGCCAAATAACCATCGCATGCGCACAACAACCGCAGTCACCCGGCGCCAACCCGATCTTACTTCGCTGGCTTTCATCATCGTCGCTTTTCTCACCGGTATTGCCGGCGCGTTGCAAACCCCAACGCTGAGCCTGTTCCTGACCACCGAGGTTCACGCCCGCCCAACCATGGTCGGGTTGTTTTTTACCGGCAGTGCAGTGATCAGTATCCTGATTAGCCAGTTCCTGGCCAGCCGCTCCGATAAAAAAGGGGACCGCAAAACGCTAATCTTCCTGTGCTGCATGCTGGGCGCATTGGGTTGCGTATTGTTCGCCTGGAACCGCAGTTATTATCTGTTGCTGATTGTCGGCGTGGTGTTGACCAGCCTGGGGTCTACCGCCAACCCGCAGATGTTCGCCCTGGCGCGTGAACATGCCGATCATACCGGGCGCGAAGCGGTGATGTTCAGCACTATCCTGCGCGCACAGGTGTCATTAGCCTGGGTGGTTGGCCCGCCGCTGGCTTTCGCCCTGGCGCTGGGGTTCGGTTTCAAAATCATGTATCTGGCCGCCGCGGCCGCGTTTATCGCCTGCGGCGTACTGGTATGGAAAACGCTGCCGTCCGTACCCAGAGCCCTGGCGCCCACGGGCGGCCGATTGGAAGCGCCACGCAGGAACCGGCGCGATACGCTGCTGCTGTTTGTGGCCTGTACCCTGATGTGGACAGCCAACTGCATGTACCTGATCAATATGCCGCTGTATGTTGTGCATGAGCTGCAAATGTCGGAAAAACTGGCCGGGGTGCTGATGGGCTGTGCCGCCGGGTTGGAAATCCCCACGATGTTGCTGGCAGGCATGCTGGCCAAACGCGCCGGGAAACGCTTGCTGATGCGCTATGCGGTGATTGCCGGCGTACTGTTCTATGGCGGGCTGCTGTTTATTACCGGCACCTGGCAACTGATTGCCTTACAGTTACTGAACGCGATGTTCATCGGCGTGCTGGCCGGAATCGGCATGCTCTATTTCCAGGATCTGATGCCCGGCCAGGCAGGTGCCGCCACTACGCTGTATAGCAATACCAACCGCGTTGGCTGGATCATTGCCGGTTCGGTTGCCGGCGCGGCGGCAGAAATATGGAGCTATCACGCAGTGTTCTATTTTGCACTGGCCGCCGTGATGGGATCACTCCTGTGCATGTGGCGGCTGAAAGACGCTTAGCCGCTATGGCCTTTAAGGAGCGGTATCCGCTTCCAGCCTGGCCAGATAGATCAGCGCCGCATCACGGTGATCGTGGCACATTTCACGGCTGGGCTGCAGGCTGGCGCAAACTTTTGGCCGCAGTGGGGAATGGAACAGCCCGCAGCGCCAGTGTTGATCCAGATGGATACAGCGCGTATTCGCCGGTTTGCCGTTCGGCATACCAGGCATAGGGCTGGATATAGAAGGCGCGATACAGCAGGCGCCACAGTCGGTACGACAATCCACGGCGCGCTCCAATAGGCTGGCGGCAAGAGAAAGGCGACAATAGCAGCGGCGCTATATTACCGCCAGCATAATCCCACGCCTGGCGCTGGAAATTTTCTCTTGTGTTATTTCCCTTCCCTTTTATAAGCAAATGGCGGTGCCAGGACACGCTCCTACCATCCCCGTTACCGGCGCCTCCTGATTGCCGTCGGGTAACAAAAACCATCGGCTGGCCTGCCGCATTTCTCACACCAAAAAACAAAAAAACCAAATATACGCACAAAATACGCATTAAATTATCTTTACACTCACCAATCACGCACGTACCATTCAACTAGTACAACAATCATCACCCGAAACCTTCAGGAACCTCATGCCCACGGATACCGTTCAGCCACTCGCCCGCCCCTCCGCACTCGGCGGCACCATGATTATTGCCGGTACCGCGGTCGGTGCCGGCATGTTTTCAATCCCGGTGGTCACGGCCGGCGTCTGGTTCAGCGGCTCGTTGGCGCTGCTGGTTTATACCTGGGCCTGCATGCTGCTTTCCGGCTTGATGATCATGGAAGCCACGCTCAACTACCCTTCCGGTGCCAGCTTCCATACCACCGTTAAGGATTTGCTCGGCAAAGGCTGGAGCACCCTCAATGGCATAGCGATTGCCTTTGTGCTGTATATCCTGACCTATGCCTATATTTCCGCCGGCGGCTCGATCATCGCGCATACCTTCGCCGGCACCATCAACGCCAACCAGGCGGCCTGCGGGCTGGCCTTTTCCTGCGTGATCGGGTTTATCGTGTGGCTTTCCACCCGCGCTGTCGATCGCCTGAGCACCATTCTGATTGGCGGCATGATCATCAGCTTTGTGATGTCGGTTGGCGACATGTTCACGCAGGTTCAGCCAGCTATCCTTTTCAACCGCAGCGATAGCCATGCCCACTACCTACCTTATGCGTGGGTCGCTCTGCCTTACCTGTTGGCGTCGTTCGGCTACCATGGCAACGTGCCGGGGTTAGTGAAGTACTATCATAAAGACAGCGGCAAGATTGCCCGCAGCTTGCTATACGGCACCTTACTGGCGTTGGCGATCTACATCCTGTGGCAGTACGTGATTCAGGGCAATATCACGCGCAGCGCTTTCAAACAGGTGATCGCCGAAGGCGGTAACATCGGCAGCCTGTTGCAGCAAATGGGCAATGTGGCTAACAACCACGCCGTGCGGCAATCGCTGAACGCATTCTCTTATATGGCGCTGGCCAGTTCGTTCCTGGGCGTGGCGCTGGGGCTGTTCGACTATATCGCTGACTTTCTCAAATTCAGCGATAGCCCCGCCGGCCGGGGTAAAAGCGTGATGGTGACCTTCATTCCCCCTACGCTGGCCGCCTTGCTGTTTCCAGATGGGTTCCTGTATGCCATCGGCTTCGCCGGGCTGGCAGCCACCGTTTGGGCGGTGATCACCCCGGCGCTGATGGCGCGGGCCAGCCGCCGGCGTTTCCCACAGGCGCCATACCGCACGCCCGGCGGCGGTTTTGCGATCCTGTTGGTGCTGCTGTTTGGCGGGATTAACGCTGCCGTCTATCTATTAGAACTTGCCGGCCTGTTACCGGTGTTCAAATAACCTGCAAAATCCCTCACCATCCAGCGATGGTTTTTGCGGGTTGTGCTTGCCTGAAACCGGCGGCGCGAGTAACGTGTCGCAACTTATTTAAACCACCCATTCACAGGTAAAAGTTATGGCAAGAGCTAACGAAATCAAACGTGGCATGGCGATCAACTACAACGGCAAATTGCTGCTGGTAAAAGACATCGACGTGCAAAGCCCAAGCGCCCGCGGCGCCAGCACATTGTATAAAATGCGTTTCTCGGACGTTCGCACCGGCTTAAAGGTGGAAGAGCGTTTTAAAGGCGACGATATTCTGGACACCATCACCCTTTCACGCCGTAAAGTCACCTTCTCTTATATTGATGGTGAAGAGTACGTCTTTATGGACGAAGAGGATTACACCCCATACATCTTCAAGAAAGAGCAGATCGAAGATGAGCTGCTGTTTATTCCCGAAGCCGGTTTGCCTGGGATGCAGGTGTTAACGCTGGAAGGCCAGGTGCTGGCATTGGAATTGCCGCAGACGGTAGATATGGAAATCGTAGAAACCGCACCGGGCATCAAAGGGGCTTCCGCCAGTGCGCGCAACAAACCCGCTACCATGTCGACCGGACTGGTGATTTCAGTGCCGGAATATCTGAGCGCGGGCGATAAAATCCGCATTCATATTCCAGAGCGCCGCTACATGGGCCGTGCCGACTAACCCAGGCGGGTATGGGCGGCAGTATGGATGGGCTTTGCCAGGACGATCGGCCTGGCATAGCCAAACGATTTAATTATAAGTAATGGTCATCATCGCAAGTTTTTGCTGTTGATTTACCCATGACACTTCGGAAAAACCAAGGTTTTGCGGCAGATCCCCGCGGGCAAAATCCGTGTTCTGCAAGGTGCGCTGCTGCCCTTGCAAATAGCCTCCATCACGGTAGCATGTCGTCTTCAATACAGTAGCCGATACCGTGAAAGAACAAGGGCTTTCCGCTACTGCCCCCGTAAAATAAATGGTACCGGAAGATTTCGCCTGGCTTGCCATCGTCCATGAAAACAATACGCCAACGATCACTAACAACCGACAGGTATTCATGGCAACCTCACTTATTGTTAAGCCTCTTTAACTATAGATGAGATTTATCAGAATAATCGTAGATTCGGAAAATTTATTATCATGATTGAAGAAATAGTGATTTAAAAACAAGCAATAAAAATCCTTCAGCCGTGGCGCCATGCGCTTTTGCTGAGAATTTTCCGACCGGCAACAACAGCGGAGCGCTTAGCGGCAAAAAGCACTTTTTGCCTTACCACACTAGTATTCATATAGGGCATATTACGCACCGAATTTGCTGCCGATGGCGGCGCGACCCGCTGAAGCATCGCGCCTGGCGGCAGCCTAAAAACAGGACTGTTCAATGACAAAAACCAACCTGATTACCGGCTTTCTCGGCAGTGGCAAAACCACCACCATCCGCCATCTGCTGGCCAGCAAGCCGGAAAACCAACGCTGGGCCGTTCTGGTCAATGAATTTGGTGAAATTGGCATCGACGGCGCCCTGCTGGCAGGCAGCGGCGCCGTCCTGAAAGAGATCCCGGGTGGCTGCATGTGTTGTATCAATGGCCTGCCGATGCAGATCGGGCTGAACATGCTGTTGCAGAAGGAAAAACCCGATCGGCTGCTGATCGAACCCACCGGGCTCGGCCACCCAAAGCAGATCTTATCCATTCTGGCACAGGATACCTATGCCGGCTGGATTGATTTACACGCTTCGATCTGCCTGCTGGATGCGCGCCAACTGGGCGATCCCCGTTATCGGGAAAATGAGAACTTCCGCGATCAGTTGGCCGCGGCAGACGTTATTATTGCCAATAAAAGCGATACCTATCAGCCAGCGGATTTTGCCGCGCTGGATGCCTGGCAAACAGCAAGCGGCGCAGAGCGCCCACTGCATGTGATTGAGCAAGGGCGCATGGATGTGGCGCTGCTTGATCTGCCGCGCACCAATCATGCCAAACTGCCCGATGCGCACCACCACCACGGGCACAGTAAAGCGCCGGGGCTGGCGGCCTTGCGCCTGCCGGAGAACTCCCGCTGGCGGCGCGCGCTGAATCAGGGCCAGGGCTATTCCAGCTGCGGTTGGATTTTTGACGCAGAGACGCAGTTCGATACCGTCGGCATGATGGAATGGATCCGGCTGGCGCCGGTTGAGCGCGCAAAAGCCGTGGTGCGCATCGCCGAAGGCACATTGTTGATCAACCGCCAGGGGCAGGATCTGAATATCGAAACGCGCCAGTTGCCGCCATTGGACAGCCGTATCGAATTGATCCACAACGATGATGCCGACTGGAATAGATTACAGTCGGCTTTGTTTAAGATTCGTTTAAGTTAACCCTTTTACCGTAAACAGATTTGTTTAACCACAACAGGCTTCATCATGACACGCCATCATCTTCCGTTAATACTCTTGTGTAATCTGTTGGGGATTGCACTTTTCCTTTCTTGGTATTTGCCGGCCAATCACGGCTATTGGTTTACGCTGGACTCGTCCATCTTTTTCTTCTTCAACCGGCACCTGGCAAGCGATCCGGCGTTTCTGCACCTGGTGGCGCTCACCAATAACCGCGCCTTTGATATGATATCCCTGCTCGCCATGGGCCTGTTGTATTTATACTTCTTCCTGAAACAGGATGCCGAAGGCCGCCGCCGCCTGATCATGACCGGCATCGTGATGCTGCTCACCGCAGTGGTATTGAACCAATTGGGCCATCTGTTGCCGGTTAAACATGCCAGCCCAACCTTGACCTTTGATAATATTAATCGCGTCAGCGAATTAACCGGCATCCCGACCAAAGATGCTTCCAGCGATAGCTTCCCCGGCGATCACGGCATGATGCTGATTATTTTTTCCTGCTTTATGCTGCGCTACTTCAACCTGTGGGCATTCGTTATTGCGCTCTTGATCACCGTGGTCTTTTCACTGCCGCGCGTGATGATTGGTGCGCACTGGTTCACCGACATCGCCGTTGGCTCGCTTTCCGTGGTGTTGGTGGGGATCAGTTGGATCCTGATGACGCCGGCCAGTGATACGCTGATTAACTGGCTAAACGGCCATTTGCCGGGTAAACACCGCCCGCAGTAATCCGGCGCGCATGATTATTCATATGGCCGGCCTAATCTATATATTGAATTACGCATAATTAGGCCGTGCCCGAAAATAGCATTTTATTAACAAAACGATTTCAATCCAATATCACTAAAAAATGAGCCTGGGTAAAAACCCAGGCCGGGTAATCATTATTCAAAAAGGACACTACGGCGCCATTTACGCCGCAATGGCGATAATGCGCGGCTTCCCGCATGGTAAGTTTAACTTTTGACCATGTTGTAACAAGAAGTTTTGCTAAAGCATTTTCTACCACCCCCTTTGCCGCCGATACCCACAGTGAATAAAAAACAACCAATTGAATATTAATTAGTTTATTATCCAGCCACCGGCCAGGTATTTGGCAATCGGTTATAACGCATCCCGCTGTGTTACATCACAAATTCATATAAAAAAGGGGTGAAAAAGGCTCGCAATCGCCTATGGCTTCCGGTAATCTCGGGCGTAATGTGTCTGCTTTAGCACGGCTCGCCCTCAAATCCACTAAAAATGTGCGTTCCAGCACAATTTGGTAGATAACCGATTGTCGATACAGCAGCAGCGCATTAGGCTCGTTCAGTTTGGCATTTTCAGGTAGCGACTTTTGTCGTTAAGGACAAAAAGGGAAAACGATAATAATGGTCAAATCTCAACCGTTCCTGAGATATATTTGGCGGATTGCCCCTGCAATCGCCGCTGCGGTTATACTCTCCGCCTGTAGTTCAAACCACACTTCGAATCTTGATAACGCACAAACTGAGATGCGTGCAGTTAATGACCGCGATGGCCTTTTACTGCAAGCCTCTCAGGATGAATTCGAAGCCATGGTGCGTAACGTTGATATCAAATCAAAAATCATGGATCAGTATGCAAGTTGGAAAGGCGTCCGCTACCGGTTGGGTGGCGAAAGCAAGCGTGGCATCGATTGCTCGGCCTTTGTACAACGCACCTTCCGTGAACAGTTTGGTATGGACCTGCCCCGCTCCACCTACGAACAAGAAGATCTCGGCAAGAAAATTCAGCGCACCAAGCTTCGCCCTGGCGATCTCGTCTTATTCCGCGCCGGCTCAACCGGGCGCCACGTCGGCATTTATTTAGGTAACGATCAGTTCGTGCATGCCTCCACCAGCAGCGGCGTGATGATTTCAAGCCTGAACGACAACTACTGGAATAAACGCTACCGTGAAGCGCGGCGGGTGCTGACCAACAGTTAACGCCCTCTCCCTTACGTTACCTGAACGATAAAAAATGCCGCAGCCAAGCGGCATTTTTATTTGCCTGTCTCACGGCATATTTGCACTTTCCCCTTCAGGCTCTTAGATTGAATGGAAGCCCCCTCTTTGCTGAAAGATAAATGTCATGGCGCCTGCATTGAACATTAACCGCGAAACCGCCCATAAAAACCCGCGTAAGAACGATCCCGACGGCCTGAAACAACGTATCTTTGCCAGCGTGCTGGCCGAATTTTCCGAATCCGGGTTGAAAGGGGCCAGGCTGGAGCGTATTGCTGAACAGGCAGGCACCACTAAACGGATGGTGGTTTATCACTTCAAAAACAAAGAGGCGCTATACATCGCCGTACTGGAATATGCCTACGCCCATATCCGCCAGGATGAACTGGCGCTAAATCTCGCCACCCAGCCGCCGGCAGAGGCCATACGGCAACTCACCGAAGCCAATTTCAATTACCATGCCAGCCACCCGGCCTTTATACGCCTGATCAGCATGGAAAATATGCAACGGGGGCAATATGCCCGCCGTTCAGAGAAGCTCCGGCAACTGAACAGCAGCGCGTTGCAAACGCTGGAAGAGATCCTGCAACGTGGCAAACAGTTAAAGCTTTTTGCCGCCGAGGTTAACGCGCTGGATTTGCACCGAATTATCAGCTCGTTGTGTTTTCATTATTCTGCTAACCAATATACTTTCGAAACGTTATTCGAAAGCACTCGCTCAGAGGAAGAAAAACTGGCCTATTATCGTCAAATGACCGTCGATGTGGTGATGCGTTATCTAAAATATGATCATTACTGATACAAATAAATAACAAAGGCTGGCGGAAACATTAAGTCTATTGGATGAACATTAAAAAGCCTTATACTTAACCAGGGGATGGTTTTATGAGTTTAAAGCAAGATTTTACACAGCACCGTTCACAAAAGCGGCGCAATTTGTTTAACTGCGGGGCGATTGCCCTATTGGCCTTTATGGTATTTAGCGCCGTGGCTTTATTGCTGATTCAGCAACTGCGTGTGCAATACCAGCACTCCGTCGAAGAACGTACGCATCAATACGCCATAACTTACCTCAATGAACTGACGTCGGTCATGCGCGGAATTATGCCGCAGGCGCAAAAAAGCTGTGCGTCAATCACGCCGGAACTCACCTACAAGGCGGCCTTTACCAGCAGCGTTCGCGCTTTCTTGTTGATTAAAAACGGTGTGGCCTATTGTTCTTCCGCCACCGGCGAAATGGCAACTGAACTGCGCGAAATTTACCCGGAGATCAACTGGCACCAGCCGCTGGATATGAAGTTGCAACAAGGCACGCCGATAGTCCCGAACAAACCGGTAGCCGCCATCTGGCTGCAGCAACCGGGCAGTGAAGACAGCGGCGTATTGGCAACCCTGGATATCGATCTGGCCCCGTATCTGCTGTTTTCCTCACATGACGATCGGGCGCCGGGGTTGGCGATTATTATGGGCAACCGCGCATTGACCACTTTCAGCCCACAGTTAATACCGGTGGAACAATTACCCCAGGCCAACGCCCATCGTTTATCCATCAAACATTACCCGATGGCCGTTGTATTTTATAACCAAAACCTGACATCGAACGATATACGGCTTAGCCTGCTGGGCAGCCTGGTTCTGGCGGTGTTAATCAGTGTGCTGGCTTATTACATGCTCCTGCTGCACCAAAGCCCTCAGCGCGCGTTGCTTAACGGCATACGCCACGGTGAGTTTGTGGTGGAATACCAACCGGTATTTGCCTGCGCAGACCGCGCACTGGTGGGCATGGAAGCATTGATCCGCTGGTGGCACCCCACGGAAGGACTGATCCCGCCGGACGTATTCATTCCCTATGCCGAAAGCAACGGGCTCATTGATCCGCTAACCCGCCACCTGTTCGAACTGATTATCCATGATCTCCCCACGTTGGCGCCGGTGCTGCCGGAAAACGCCAAAATGGGCATCAACCTCCCCCCTTCCTACCTGGTCGATCCGGCATTCCGCCAGGATATACAGCCGTTGTTGGCGGCGATGGCGCGCAATCATTGCAAACCGGTGTTCGAAGTGACCGAACGCGGCATGGTGGAAGCCGACAATGCACTGGCGGTGTTTAACTGGCTGCAAAGCCAGGGGATTGAAGTTGCCATTGACGATTTCGGCACCGGCCACAGCGCGCTGATTTATCTGGAACGCTTCGCATTGGATTATTTGAAGATCGACCGCGGTTTTATCAACGCCATCGGCCGGGACAGCATAACCACCCCGGTGCTGGACGCCGTGATCGCCCTGGCGAAGCGCCTGGACATGCAAACCATCGCCGAAGGGGTCGAGACCGCAGAGCAGTTTGCCTTCTTACAGGAACAAGGCGTTAACTATATGCAGGGCTATTACTTCAGCAAACCGCTCGGCCTTCATGCCTTCACCGAATTTGCCCAAGCCTGGCAAAATGGCCGCGATCTTTAATTTTCTTTACCCTGTAAGCGGTTATCGGGTGTTATGCTAGGCTGTATTTTATCAAGCAGCAGTTCAGCCGAATTTTATTTACACAGCAGGAGCTTACCGTATATATGTTGATGCGCGTTTTTGCTGCCATGGCGTTTGCGGCATGCAGTTTTGCTCTGCACGCCGAAGACATCAATGAAAGCTACGCTTTCGCTCTGCTCGGCGAACCCAAATATTCCAACGATTTCACCCACTACGACTACGTTAACCCTGCCGCGCCAAAAGGCGGGGACGTACGCCTGGCGGCTATAGGCACCTACGACAACTTTAACCGCTTTGCCTCCAGAGGGGTTCCCGGCCAGGGCACCGGCGATCTGTACGACACACTGTTCGCCAGTTCCGACGATGAACCCGCCAGTTACTACCCATTAATCGCCGAATCGGCACGCTACCCTGCCGATATGCGCTGGATGGAGCTCAGCATCAACCCGCGCGCCCGTTTCCAGGACGGCAGCCCGATCACCGCCGCCGATGTCGCCTTCACTTTCAATAAGTTCATGACCGAAGGCGTGCCGCAGTACCGTGTCTATTACAAAGGGGTAAAGGTCAAAGCGATTTCCCGCCTGGTGGTGCGTATCGAACTGCCGGAAACCGACAGGGAGAAAATGCTCAGCCTGCTTGGCACGCGGGTACTGCCGGAGAGCTTTTGGAAAGATCACAATCTCAGTGAACCGCTCGGGACGCCGCCACTGGGCAGTGGCCCCTACAAAGTCGGCAGCTACCGCGCCGGCCAATACATCACCTACCAACGGGTGCGTGATTACTGGGCGGCCAACCTGCCGGTGAACCGTGGGCGTTTTAACTTCGATACGATTCGCTACGATTATTATCTGGACGACAAAGTGGCGCTCGAGGCTTTCAAGGCCGGCGCGTATGACTTCCGTAGCGAAAGCGCCCCCAAAAGCTGGGCGACCCAATACGAGGGGGGCAACTTCGCACGTAACTACATCATCAAACAGGATGAAACCAACCAGGCTGCGCAAAATACCCGCTGGTTGGCGTTTAATATCCACCGGCCAATCTTTGCCGACCGCCGGGTGCGTGAAGCCATCACGCTGGCGTTTGATTTCGACTGGATGAACAAAGCGCTGTACTACAATGCCTATCAGCGCACCCGCAGTTATTTCCAGAATACCCCCTATGCGGCCAGCGGCTACCCCGATGCTGCGGAGCTGGCGGTGCTGGCGCCGCTTAAAGATCGGGTGCCGCCAGAGGTATTCAACCAGATTTATCAGCCCCCAGGCACCGACGGCAGTGGTTACGATCGGCAAAATCTGTTGAAGGCCACCCAATTGCTGCAGGAAGCCGGGTGGGAGGTGAAGAACCAGCGCCTGATCAACAGCAAAACCGGCAAACCTTTTGTCTTCGAACTGATGCTGCTAAGCGGCAGTAATTTCCAGTACGTGCTTCCCTTCAAGCACAATTTGCAGCGGCTGGGGATCACCATGGAAATCCGCGAAATAGACGCCACCCAGTACACCCGCCGGATGCGTGAACGCGATTTCGACATGATGCCGACCGTTTATCCGGCGATGCCGTTCCCCAACGCCAATCTGGAGATGTATTGGGGCACCCACTACATCAACTCCAGCTATAACTCACCGGGCGTCAGCGATCCGGCGGTTGACGCACTGTTGGCGCAAATCCTGAAAAGCCAGGGGGATGAAGCCGCGCTGTTGCCGCTGGGGCGGGCACTGGACCGGGTATTAACATGGAATATGTTTATGCTGCCAATGTGGTACTCCAACCACGATCGCTTCGCCTACTGGGACAAATTCTCCATGCCATCCATTCGCCCAGCCTACGCCGTTGGCTTTGAAAACTGGTGGTATGACGTCAACAAAGCGGCACGTTTGCCGGCACAGCAGCACTAAAGGAGCCGGTGATGGCCGCTTACCTGATACGCAGACTATTGCTGGTGATCCCCACCCTATGGGCCATTATCACCATCAACTTTTTCATCGTGCAGATCGCCCCCGGCGGGCCGGTGGACCAGGCGATTGCCGCCATTGAGCTGGGCCAACACAGCGGCTTTAGCGGCGGTGGGGTCAGCGAAGGGCTCGGCCATGCCAAAGCCGGCGTCGGCAATGCGGGCGAAGGCCACTACCGGGGATCGCGCGGGTTGGATCCTGAAGTGATCGCCGAAATTACCCAGCGCTACGGCTTTGATAAGCCGCTGCACACGCGTTATTTCACCATGTTGTGGAATTATATCCGCCTGGATTTCGGCGATAGCCTGTTCCGCGGCGCATCGGTGATGCAACTGGTTGGCCAAAGCCTGCCGGTTTCCATCAGCCTGGGGCTGTGGAGCACGCTGATCATCTACCTGGTGTCGATCCCGCTTGGCATCCGCAAGGCCATTCACAACGGCAGCGCATTTGATGCCTGGAGCAGTTGGCTGATTATTATCGGCTATGCCATCCCGGCCTTCCTGTTTGCCATCTTGCTGATTGTGCTGTTCGCCGGCGGCAGCTACCTTGACTGGTTCCCGCTGCGCGGGCTGGTTTCAAGCAATTTCGATAGCCTGCCCTGGTACAGTAAAATCACCGACTATCTGTGGCACATTACGCTGCCGGTGCTGGCAACGGTGATCGGCGGTTTCGCGGCGTTAACCATGCTGACCAAGAATTCCTTTCTTGATGAAATCCGCAAACAATACGTCATCACCGCGCGCGCCAAAGGGCTGGATGAAAAAAAGATCCTTTATCGCCACGTATTCCGCAACGCCATGCTGCTGGTGATTGCCGGCTTCCCGGCCACGTTTATCAGCATGTTTTTTACCGGCTCCCTGCTGATTGAGGTGATGTTCTCTCTCAACGGGCTGGGGCTGCTGGGCTATGATGCCACCCTGCAGCGTGATTACCCGGTGATGTTCGGCACGCTGTATATTTTCACCCTGATCGGCCTGCTGCTGAATATCGTCAGCGACATCACCTATACCCTGGTCGATCCGCGTATTGATTTCGAGGCACGCCAATGAGCCGTTTAAGCCCGATCAATCAGGCGCGCTGGGCACGTTTTCGCAGCAACCGCCGCGGTTACTGGTCACTGTGGATTTTCCTGGTGTTGTTCGTTCTCAGCCTGGCCGCCAACCTGATCGCCAACGATAAACCCCTGCTGGTGCGTTATGAAGGGCGTTTCTACCAGCCCTTTATGGTCAACTATAGCGAAGCCACCTTTGGCGGCCAGTTGCACACCACCACGGACTATCAGGATCCGTTTATCCAGCAACAGATCGAAAACCACGGCTGGGCAATCTGGGCACCGATTCGCTATAACTACGACACCATCAATTTCGCCACCGATGTGCCCTTCCCTTCCCCGCCTTCGCGCCATAACCTGCTTGGCACCGACAGCAACGGCAGCGATGTGCTCGCCCGGGTGCTGTATGGGTTCCGTATTTCCATGCTGTTTGGCCTGGCGCTGACGCTATTTTCCAGCCTGATCGGTATTTTCGCCGGCGCGATTCAGGGGTATTACGGCGGCAGGATCGATTTGTGGGGGCAACGCTTCATTGAGGTGTGGTCGGGCATGCCGACGCTGTTCTTGATCATTTTGCTGTCCAGCATTGTGCAGCCCAACTTCTGGTGGCTGCTGGCGATCACTATTCTGTTTGGCTGGATGAGCCTGGTCGGGGTGGTGCGAGCCGAGTTCCTGCGCACCCGCAATTACGACTATATTCGCGCCGCCCGCGCCATGGGGGTTGCCGATCGGGTGATCATGTACCGCCATATGCTGCCAAACGCCATGGTGGCGACGCTGACGTTCCTGCCGTTTATTCTGTGCGGCTCAATAACCACCCTCACTTCACTTGATTTCCTTGGTTTCGGCCTGCCGCTCGGTTCGCCTTCGCTGGGCGAACTGCTGCTGCAAGGCAAGAATAACCTGCAGGCGCCCTGGCTTGGCATTACCGCCTTTATCGTGCTGGCCCTGCTGCTTTCGTTATTAATTTTCATCGGCGAAGCGGTACGCGATGCCTTTGATCCCAGCAAGGCGCATTAATATGGCTACATCCCCACTGCTTTCCATTGAGGATCTCCACATCGCCTTCCGCCAGGGGGGCGAGCTTAGCCCGGTGGTCAACGGCATCTCGCTGCAGGTTGAGCAGGGCGAAACGCTGGCGCTGGTCGGCGAATCCGGCTCCGGCAAGAGCGTAACTGCGCTGTCGGTGCTGCGGCTGCTGCCCGCGCCGCCGGTGGTCTACCCGCACGGCGATATTCTGTTTGGCGGCCAATCCCTGCTGCACGCGCCAGAAAGTGCATTGCGCAAAGTGCGTGGCAACCAGATCGCCATGATTTTCCAGGAACCGATGGTGTCGCTCAATCCCCTGCACACCATTGAAAAACAGCTGGCCGAAGTATTGGCGCTGCACCGTGGGATGGGGCGTGAAGCGGCGCGCGGCGAAATCATTCACTATCTGGATCGTGTGGGGATCCACAATGCCAAAAGCCGGCTGAAAGATTATCCGCACCAGCTCTCTGGCGGGGAACGCCAACGCGTGATGATCGCCATGGCCACCCTGACCCAGCCGAAGCTGCTGATCGCCGATGAGCCGACCACCGCACTGGACGTCACCATTCAGGCGCAGATCCTGCGTTTGCTGCAAGAGTTGAAGCAAGAAATGGGCATGGGGCTGCTGTTTATTACCCATAACCTGAATATCGTGCGCCGCCTGGCGGACAACGTAGCCGTGATGCGCCAGGGGCAATGCGTTGAACAGGGCGCGCGTGACCGGTTGTTCCAGGCACCGCAGCATGCCTATACCCAGCAACTGTTGGCAGCGGAAAACGTCGGTGAACCGTTGCCACTGCCGGCCGCTCGCCCCGGCGATGAACCGCCGTTGCTGCGGGTGGAGAACCTGCAGGTCAGCTTCCCGATAAAACGCGGCTTGCTGCGCCGCACCGTTGCCGAACACTACGCGCTGAAAAATCTGAGCTTCGAGCTCCGGGCCGGCGAGAGCGTGGGGCTGGTGGGCGAATCCGGCTCTGGCAAGAGCACCACCGGGCTGGCCCTGTTGCGCTTGCTCGCTTCACGGGGCGCCATCTGGTTTAACGGCCAGCCACTGCACCAGTTCAATATGAAGCAAATGCAGCCGTTCCGTAGCCAGATACAGATCGTGTTTCAAGATCCCTACTCCGCCCTTAATCCACGGCTTAACGTGTTGCAGATTGTGGCCGAAGGGCTGGAGGTGCACCAGCAGCTTAGCGCCGAACAGCGCGAGCAGCGGGTGATTGCCGCATTAACGGAAGTGGGGTTGGATCCGGCGCTGCGCCACCGCTACCCGAATGAATTTTCAGGCGGCCAGCGCCAACGCATCGCCATCGCCCGCGCGCTGATTTTGCAGCCAAAGCTGCTGATTTTGGATGAGCCTACGTCATCGCTGGATAAATCAGTGCAAGCGCAGATCCTGCTGCTGCTGAAATCGCTGCAACGGCAGCACGGGCTGGCCTACCTGTTTATCAGCCACGATTTGCAGGTGGTGCGTTCGCTGTGCCATCAGGTGATTGTGCTGCGCCAGGGGGAAGTGGTGGAACAGGGCGATTGCCGGGCAATCTTCAATGCCCCCACGGCGGCCTATACGCAGCAATTATTGCAATTAGCTGAGTAACGCAGCAGGGTTAGAAAGGATATTGGGCGCTTACCGGCTCGGCGATCGCCGCCCCGACGTTTTTTAACCGGCAGAGGGTGGCGCTTTCATCGCTGCGATGAACAAACAGGCAAGGTTCCCCTTCCCATTCCACCACGGCGCAATCGACCTGAATTTCTTGCAAAGACAGGTTCAACTGATGCATTACCTGCCACGCATCGCAACCATCATGGCTGAGCAACTTCAAGCCAATCAGATTGTTATCTTCGTCTATGCCGTTCAGCGGCATCGGTTCCACCTTGACGCCGGTAAAGCCCGATAGCCAACGATAACTTTGCGGTAAGCGGTGCACCACCGAAAGTTGGATACTGTCCACGTGAAATCCCTAGGTTGAAAAAGTGAAGTACGCGTTACTGACTCACTAAAGTATAGCCGCAGTGAATTATCCTAGTGGCCATAATTTTACTTATTAGCAACAATTAATACACAAGAATAACCTTTATCCCACGTTTGCCGTTCGCTGCTGCAGCAATCATCCGCGTTGCCTGTACAGCATTTTGCGACTCAGCTCGCATTTTTGCGTTATATGTACCCCTTTCACCGCCGGATCTCAACCTTTTTTCTTGCATTGGCGTTACTTTTTAATCGCCATATTTTTACAGAAAATAAACAAGCACCCATAAGGCGATTTGAGGGGGAATGAATAACTATTTGAATTTTGATTAAAAAAAGGTAAACACCACGTGGAGTATGAAAAGAAATTAAAGGGTTGGCAGGTGAACAGCACCCGCTAAACGGGCGCCATTTTAACAAAAAATACACAGTGATTCGTTTGCAATTTATTAGCAGGATTATTTTTCCGCCGGCCATGCAAGGGCGCGAGTGGCCGGCATAGCGGTATGGCCGATGGCCGGGCGGAAAACGCAATTCGCCTTAATCTTGCAGGTGCGGGGCGCCAACGCTGGCGATTTCTTCCTCGGTCAGCGGGCGATATTCCCCCGGCGCCAGATCGTCATCCAGCGCGATGGCGCCAATACGTTCACGGTGCAGTTCAACCACCCGGTTGCCTACTGCGGCAAACATGCGTTTTACCTGATGGTAACGCCCTTCACTGATCGTCAGGCGCACCAGGGTATCCTCCAGCTTTTCCAACTGGGCCGGCTTGGTGAGATCTTTTTCATTATGCAACTGCACGCCGGCGGCAAAGCGCTGTGCGGTATCTTCCGCCAGCGGTTGCTCCAGCGTAACCAGATAGGTTTTTTCGCAGTGATGCTTCGGCGAGGTGATACGGTGCGACCACTGGCCGTCGTCGGTCATCAGCACCAGGCCGGTGGTATCAATATCCAACCGCCCTGCCGCATGCAGCTTATAAGCCACCGGTTCATCAAGAAAATAGAGCACCGTGGGGTGGTCGGGATCTTCGGTGGAACACACGTAGCCCTGCGGTTTGTTGAGCATAAAGTAGCGCGGGCCGTTCATTTGCTGGAGCACGTTGCCGTCAAAGGCCACTTCCTGCTCCGGCGCCAGTTTCATGGCGCCGCTTTTCACCACCTCGCCATCCACGGTAACGCGCTTTGCACGGAGTTCACGGGCTACCAGCGCACGGCTGATACCTAATTGCTGAGATAAAAACTTGTCCAGTCGCATTGAGTCTACTTTGCCTGCCGTTATTGTGATCGTGTTGATCATACTGCTAAAACACAACGCCCCGCCGCTGCATGGCGGGGCCAGAAAGTGCCAGACTGCGCCCGTGCATAATGGCGGGCACAGCCCGATCGGTAAAAAATCTATGGGGGCCGCCACGAGTATAACGGTGGAAAACGCTGCCTCCCAGCAGTTAATGTTCTCTCGGCTTTTGCTGCCCTTCCCTCACCCCAACCCTCTCCCAAGGGGAGAGGGAGCGCCCGTGCCCATTGCCAACCCCAACGCCGTACATCCCCTCTCCCTCTGGGAGAGGGTTAGGGTGAGGGCAAATCCGCCCTCTGGTATCCACACTCACCGCCGACGCCGCTCGTCCCCTCTCCCTCTGGGAGAAGGTTAGGGTGAGGGCAAATCCTTCCTCTGGTTCCGCACTCATCGCCGACGCCGATCGTCCCCTCTCCCTCTGGGAGAGGGTTAGGGTGAGGGAAACTCGCACCAATGCGACCGGGAAGGCATAATAGCGAAAAGTTTTCCGCCGCCAGGGGGACAATGCCCACATTCCGTGGGCAATAAGCCAACAAACGGCCCCGGCGGCCCCGACCAGCAAGCGGCATTCATACATGGCATTTACCCTACGCCCCTATCAGTTAGAAGCGGTTGAAGCCACTATCGGGCATTTCCGCAAATCCACCGAGCCTGCGTTAATCGTCCTGCCCACCGGCGCCGGGAAAAGCCTGGTGATCGCCGAATTGGCCAAACGCGCGCGTGGGCGAGTATTGGTATTGGCTCATGTTAAGGAACTGGTGGCGCAGAACCATGCCAAATATTGCGCCTACGGGCTGGAAGCCGATATTTTCGCCGCCGGCCTGCAACAGAAAGAAAGCGCGGGCAAAGTGGTGTTTGGCAGCGTGCAGTCGGTGGCGCGCAACCTGGCGCTGTTCGATGGCGCTTTCTCGCTGCTGATTATCGACGAGTGCCACCGTATCAGCGATGACGACGGCAGCCAGTACCAGCAGATTATCCAGCAACTCACGCGCGGCAACCCACAGCTACGGTTGCTGGGCCTGACGGCGACGCCCTACCGTTTGGGCAAAGGCTGGATCTATCAATACCACTATCACGGCATGGTTCGGGGCGACGGCAGCACGTTATTCCGCACCTGCATTTATGAGCTGCCGCTGCGCTATATGATCAAACATGGCTATCTGGTGCCGCCGGAGCGCCTGGATATGCCGATCGTACAGTACGATTTCAGCCGTTTGCAGGCCAATAGCAATGGGTTGTTTAGCGAAGCGGATCTCAACCGTGAGTTAAAACAGCAAAGCCGCATCACCCCGCACATCATCAGCCAGATTGTCGAATACGCGGAAGATCGCAAAGGAGTGATGATCTTCGCCGCCACCGTGGAACATGCCGGCGAAATATATGGCCTGTTGCCGGCCGGCGAAGCGGCGTTGGTCAGTGCACAAACGCCGGCCGTTGAACGCGATGCGTTGATCGAAGCCTTTAAACAACAGCGGCTGCGCTATTTGGTCAACGTCGCCGTTCTGACCACCGGCTTTGATGCGCCGCATGTCGATCTGATCGCCATTTTGCGCCCTACCGAATCCGTTAGCCTGTATCAGCAGATCGTTGGGCGTGGCCTACGGCTGGCCCCCGGTAAAAAAGACTGCCTGATCCTCGATTATGCCGGCAATCCACACGATCTGTTTACGCCGGAAGTCGGCGCCAGCAAGCCCCACCGCGACAGCCAGCCGGTACAAGTGTTCTGCCCCGCCTGCGGCTTCGCCAATCTGTTCTGGGGAAAATGCACCGAAAGCGGCGCCATCATTGAGCACTATGGCCGGCGCTGCCAGGGGTGGCTGGAAGACGACCAAGGGCAGCGCGAACAGTGCGATTATCGCTTCCGTTTCAAAAACTGCCCGCACTGCGGGGCGGAAAACGACATCGCCGCACGCCGATGCCACCAGTGCCAGGAAGTGCTTGTCGATCCGGACGACATGCTGAAGGCGGCGCTGAAGCTCAAAGATGCCCTGGTGCTGCGCTGCGGCGGCATGGCGTTAGACAGCGGGCGCGACGGCAAGGGCGAATGGCTGAAAGCCACCTACTTTGACGAAGAAGGCACCAGCACCAGCGAGCGTTTCCGCCTGCAAACGCCGGCGCAGCGTAAAGCTTTCGAGATGCTGTTCCTGCGCCCGCATCAGCGCGCGCCAGGCGTGCCGTTCCCGTGGCAAAACGCCGAAGACGTGCTCAAACAGCAGGCGCTGCTGCGCCATCCGGATTTTGTCGTCGCACGCAAGCGCGGCCAGTTCTGGCAGGTGCGGGAAAAAGTGTTCGATTATCAGGGCCGTTTCCGCCGCGCCAACGAATTACGCTAAGCGCCGCCGGCAGGTTTTCATTGCCCTTGAGGCGGCTTTCCGTTAAAATGCCGCCCGCTTTACCCGGGGCTCCCGGCGTAAAGGCGAGTTATCGAACCTGTTACTGGGTCGCCTGTAGCAGGGTAAATTTTCTTTTAAGAGAAAAAACAATGTTCACTATCAATGCACAAGTACGTCAAGAGCAGGGTAAGGGTGCGAGCCGCCGCCTGCGCGCAGCAAACAAATTCCCAGCTATCGTTTACGGTGGCAAAGACGCTGCAATCTCCATCGAACTGGATCACGATTCTGTGAAAAACATGGAAGCCAAGCCTGGTTTCTATGGTGAACCTATCGTACTGGTTATCGACGGTAAAGAAACCAAAGTTCAAGTTCAGGCTGTTCAGCGCCACGCGTTCAAGCCAAAACTGACCCACATCGACTTCGTTCGCGTTTAATCGCAACGTTATCGAGCTTTGCTTTCGGGACGCCGAATAAAAAACGCCGCATCTGCGGCGTTTTTTATTGCCTGCCGGCCGGCAAAACCCGGTTGAGCAGGTAGCAGGGCGAAGCAATTCGCCCCAGTATATTCGGTTAGTTGCCGCCGCCGGTTAAACGGCGTTGCAGTTGATCGCGCAGGTTCGGCGGCGTGCCTTTGATCGTTAGCGTATCGGTTGCCGCATCCCAGAAAATGCGTTCACCCAGCAACAGGGCATCAAAGTTAATGCTGATCCCGCCGCCGCTGCCGGCGAACTTGGTCAATTGGCGCAGCGTGCTGCGATCGGCCGGGAAGCTCTCTTCAAGCTGGTAGCCCTGCTCACTGGAAAACTGCACAAAATCCTTTTCGCCGTGCGGCTCCAGCTCTTTGGAAAGCGCCTGCAGCGCAATCTCTTCCCCGGCCTGCAACTGCTCATTACAGTAGCTGTACACCTGCTGGCGCACCGCCTGGCGTTCATTTTTATCCAGTTGGGCATCGGCGCAATAATCGTCCACTGCCTGCAACAGGCCGCGGTTTTGCGCTTTGGTATCCAGCCCTTCCGCCGCCGCCAGGAAATCCATAAAGAAATCTGAAACCTTGCGCCCCACGCGCCCACGCAAAAACGTCAGGTAACGGGTCGACTCCGGGTTGGTTTCCCACTCGGTCAGATCGATACGCGCCACAATATCGGCATGGTTGATATCCAGATAGTGGGTCACGCTGATATCCAATTCTTCATTAACCCGCATACTGTTGCAGCTGTTCAGCACGGCCACCAGCAAATACTCCACGGCCAGGTAGCGATATTGCGCGAACAACACCACCCCGCCCTCAGCAAACGGGTATTTGGCCAGTTCATCACGCAAACGCCCGGTGGCAGCGCGGCTGAACGCCAGAAAATCTTCATCGCCCTTCCGGCAACTGCGCAGCGCCGTCGCCAGTTCGCTGTCCTCATTGAACAGGCCGTATGCCTTGCTCTTAGCGCTATAGACACGATGCAGTTCCGCCATCATCTCTTCTACTGCGGCATTAGCGGGCAGCAGCGAATCGCGCAGCACAACGTCCAGCGTTTGTTCATCGCGCTTTACTAACTGGTGCAGAGCAACCTGGTCGAGATCCAGACTCATGATAAATCCTCCTGTTCTTTGAGCGCGTATTCAAGCACTGTCGGCTGGCCGCTGCAATGAAATCCGATCACAAACCGGCCCCGATTGGCTGGCAAAGGCTGATGGGCCGGCGGCGGCCAGGCGCACGCGCGTTAACCAAATGCACCCTGGCTTAACCATTAACCGACGATAAAAGAGCGGAAAATCACGGCCCTATACGGTAAGATAGGTGACTTTGTCAGGTTTTGAGCACAACTTTATGCCACAATCATCTCGTTATAGTGACGAACACGTTGAACAACTGCTCACAGAGTTGGTCAACGTACTGGAAAAACACCATGCCCCTACCGATCTTTCCTTGATGGTGCTGGGCAATATGGTAACCAATCTGATCAATACCAGCATTTCTCCCGCCCAGCGGAAGACACTGGCAAGATCGTTTGCTGAAGCCCTACAGGCTTCTATTCGTGAAGACAAAGCGCATTAAAAACTATTTATGGTGACAAACCGTCAGCGTTATCGTGAAAAAGTCTCCCAGATGATTAGCTGGGGGCACTGGTTCGCCCTGTTCAATATCCTACTCAGTCTGGGCCTGGGCAGCCGCTACCTGTTTGTCACCGACTGGCCCTCTTCGCTGCTGGGGCGCGTATACGCCATCGTCAGCCTGCTGGGGCATTTCAGCTTTATTGTTTTTGCCGCCTACCTGCTGATTATCTTCCCGCTCACCTTTGTGGTGATGTCGCAGCGGCTACTGCGTTTTCTTTCCGCCGCACTGGCGACCGCCGGCTTAACGCTGCTGCTGGTCGACAGCGAAGTCTTTACCCACTTCCATCTGCACCTTAACCCGGTTGTCTGGGAACTGGTGGTCAACCCGGATCAAGGCGAGGCGGCGCGCGACTGGCAGCTGATGTTCATCTGTGTACCGGTTATTTTCCTGGTAGAGATGTTGTTTGGCACCTGGAGCTGGCAAAAGCTGCGTAGCCTGAACCGCCATCACTTCGGCAAACCGCTGGCCGCGCTGTTTATCGCGGCGTTTTCAGCTTCGCATCTGATGTATATCTGGGCCGACGCCAATTTCTATCGGCCGATCACTATGCAGCGCGCCAACCTGCCACTGTCTTACCCCATGACGGCGCGTAAGTTCCTGGAAAAACACGGGCTGCTCGATCAGCAAGAGTATGAGCGCCGTTTGATGCAGCAAGGCAACCCGGAAGCCGTTACGGTGGAGTACCCGTTGAGCGATCTCAGCTACCGGGACAAAGGCAGCGGTTACAACCTGTTGATGATCGTCGTCGACAGCGTGCGCAACCAGGACATGGCGCAGGATATGCCTGCCCTCACCCGTTTTGCGCAAGAAAACGTTCACTTCATGAATCACTATAGTTCTGGCAACCGTCCGGATACCGGGCTGTTTGGCCTGTTCTATGGGATTTCTCCAACCTATCTGGATAGCGTGCTGGCGGCGCGTAAGCCTTCGGCGCTGATCGGCGCGCTCGGCGCGCAGGGTTACCAGTTTGGCCTGTTCTCATCGAACGGCTTTAATGCCGCATTGTATCGCCAGGCCCTGCTGACAGACTTCACGCTGCCGGCGCCGCGGGTGCAAAGCGATGCCGACACGCGCCAGCAGTGGCAACACTGGCTGGCAGAGCAAAGCGGCAGCACACCGTGGTTCTCTTACATCAACTTCCGCGGCGCCGGGCCGTTAACCGATGCCCAGGCACCGGCTACCTTTATCCAGCGTTATCGCGCCGGGGCGCAGGATGCCGACGAGCAAATCAACCAGGTGTTGAATACGCTGAAAGCGCGCGGGCTGCTAGAGAAAACCGTGGTGGTAATCACTGCAGAGCACGGCGTTGAGTTCGATGATAACGGCCACGGTAACTGGGGCGCGGGCAGCAGTTTCAATCAACAGCAGCTCAAAGTGCCGTTGATTATCCACTGGCCGGGCACGCCGGCGCAGGCCATCAACAAGCTGACCGGCCACAATGACGTGATGTATACGCTGATGCAGCGCCTGCTGCACGTGCAAACTCCGCCTAAAGACTATTCGCAGGGTGAAGATCTGTTTACCGCGCAGCGTAAACACAACTGGCTGGCCACCGGTGATAACAACCAGCTGATTATCACCACCCCAACGCAAACCATCGTGCTGGACAGCAATGGCACTTACCGGGCATACGACGAAAACGATCGTGAAATAAAAGGCGAAAAACCGCAGCTCGCCCTGCTGCTGCAGGTATTAACCGACGTAAAACGCTTTATCGCCAATTAACTGCTTAAAACTAACGCAATCAGTTTGTTAGCTGCTTGCATTACCAGTGGGAAACGGTAGACTGTTGCCATCACGTCGGCATGTAGCGCAGCCTGGTAGCGCACCGTCATGGGGTGTCGGGGGTCGGAGGTTCGAATCCTCTCATGCCGACCAAACATTCCAAATAGGTCAAGGGGTTAATCGAAAGGTTAGCCCCTTTGCTTTATGTGCAACACTGCACATGTGCAACACCCAATTGTGCACGTCCTTTCATTCTTATACCCATTGGGAAAATATCAATACGTTCTTCGGCTATCCGCCCGATATCCACAACGAATGCCATTAAGTCGCTGAACAGCGTTATCCGCACAGCCATCAAAAAGCGCAACGTGTTCCCAACAGACGACTCAGTGCGAAAATCATTTATCTGGCGATCAAGGGCGCTTCAAAAAATGGCGTATGCCGATCCAGAACTGGCGGCTGGCGATGAGCCGTTTTATTATCGAGTTAGGTGAGCACTTGAACGATCACGTTTAATACGCTGGCAGTGACACAGAATTACGGACAGGCTCCCATTACTTTTTCAAAACAACGGCTACAGAAATATTTCCGCCACAATCACCCCTCATAATTCCAAGCTTTAATAAATAACGAATGACAAACCATATTTATCGAGGCTTATTTTGATTCGCTATATTCCTGTTACTGTCTCTCTGGCTGCCACTGCCGTCTCAGGCGTCTTATACGCCGCACCAATAAATACACCCACGCTCGCCACGGTGGATAATTTTCGCGATATCGCTGGCACCTCGTCGGTTTATACCACCAGCCACGATGGCACCATGCGTACCGGCGTCTTTTATCGTTCTAATGCTCTGACATTATCCGCCGCGGATCAGGCAACACTCAGCACGCTCGGTATCAGCGATGTTTATGATTTACGCACCGCCAGCGAAATCGCCAGCAGCCCGGACGTGCTGCCCGACGGAGCGACGTATACGAATATTGATATCATAGGCAACGCGGTTTCGGGCAGTAACATTACTTCAATTACCTTCAGCAGCGCCGCTGAAGCAAAAGCGTTGATGCAGCAGACCAACGTCTCTTTCGTCAGCGATGCTGGGATGCGCGCGCAGTTCACCACGCTGTTTAACGATCTGGCCAGCGCTGACGGTGCAGCACTATTCCACTGTACCGCGGGCAAGGACCGCACCGGCTGGACCGCCGCCATGCTGCTAAGCATTGCCGGTGTCGACGAGGCAACCATTATGGAAAACTACCTCGCCACCAACGATTACACCCGTCAGCGTATTGGAGCGACCCTGGCGATGATGCCACCGGCCATGGCCGCGATTTATGAGCCACTGCTGGGCGTCGATGCCAGCTATCTGCAGGCCGGACTGGATGAAATTACCCGCCAGTATGGTTCGGTTGATAACTATCTGAAGCAAGGTCTGGGGCTGTCGCAGGAAACGATCTACGTCCTGCGCGGCAAAATGGTGCAGTACAGCCAGCTTCCGGAGCAAAGCGAGCTGCTGGGGAATGCGGCCCAGGGCGCGGTACTGCTTAACGCCCTGCAAAACAGCGAGCTATCGGGTCGTTACACCGACTATAACTATTATCTACAATCGGCGATTGATGCCGGAACCCTGGGCGGGGTTGAGTCTCAGGTCGGCGGGCAGATCTACGCGGACGCCGCCAGCTATCTGCTGCGTAGCGGTTCACGATTAGACAGGGCGCTGACGCCGAATATCGATAGCCGCCAGATGCGGGACGGGGAAGGAAAATTGTGGCTGACCGGGCTTAGTGGCTATCTGGGCACCGATGGCTCTGCCCGCGCCGCCAGCAGCAATGAACATACTACCGGCACGTTGCTGGGCTATAACCTGCGGGTTAATTCGCAGTTTAGCGGCTACGGCACCCTGGGATATAGCTGGGGCTCACTGGCCAGCGCTAACGCCGATGCGGATGCCAATACCACTCTGCTGGGGATCGGCGGTCGCTATGCATTCGAGGATCTCAATCATGGCTTCTTTGCTGCCGCCGATCTTAACGCGGGCTGGATCGACTATAGCAGTACGCGACGGATGAATGGTGGGTTGGGTACTGCCATCGGCGATACCCATGGCCAGCTGGTTGGCGGCACACTGCGTCTCGGCTACGTGAGTGCGCTCGACTTCGCCAGCGTCGAGTATTCCATCGGCACCCGATTGACCCACCTGCGAATGGGCGCCTTTCACGAGAGCGGCAGCGAACTAGCACTCAACGTCGATCGCGTCAGTGAAAATAACGCCAGCGGCGTTGCCAATATTAACCTCGCATTTCATCCGCAAAACAGCGGAAGCTGGATCTTCACACCTGCGGTAAATATCGGCTATGAACATAGCTTCAGCGGCCCCTCAGTACATACCAGCGGGCAGGTTTATCAATACGAGATCGGCCAGAACTCCGCATTCAATAGCCGCCATATGGTCAACGCCGGAGCCAGTATAAGCATGACGCGTGGGGCGCTGAGCTTCAACCTTGGCGGACAGGCAGAAGTCGCAAGCGGTGGCGACAGCCACGGGTACAGCGGTAATTTGAGCGTGGCTTACGCCTTTTAAAAAAACACATCAGGCCGTCGTCACTGACGGCTTGTTATTCCCCGCAAAATTTTAAAGGGATTAATGATTCGACGACGGAGATCAGCTCATCCATAAATTGAACGGCTGGCAGGCAAAGTAAATAGAAATTATGTTTCAATAGGCTATAATCAGCCGCAACCTTCTATCCGATTGCAGATAGCCCTTACTATAAACAGTAGTTGAACCTATTATTTTCTTCTCAGTGTCTAAACGAGATGGAACTGATACCTACAATTACTGCCGGTATTATGGAAGAAGCAAAAGAATTGACTGTGGGAATTAAAAGGAAATCGTTCTAAATCTTGATATTAACCCGATGTTTTTTTCACTCTTCAATCCCCCTGTCAGATACAAAGGTCATCATCACGGACAGCAATCATCGCTCATCGATAAAAGCAGAAAAATAATAAAAATCCCTGAGGCAATTCTTATGCTGTTAGCTATTGCTAGCTCCGCTGTTGTTTTTCCCCATCAGTAAATCCACTACACACCAGCCGCGGCGTTCACGCCCTCTTGCCGGACGGAACCGACTATTCAACCGACGAATGGCGGGCAATCAGCGAGCGCAGCGGCACGCTGCTGCGCAGAATCGGGGATTTGATCACGATGTAGCTGAAGTATTTGTCGATACCCACTTTGGCATCCAACAACCCTTCGATCACTTCCTGGTAATGTTCAATGCTGCGGGTGATAAAACGCAGCAGATAGTCATAGCCGCCGGTGATCAGATGGCACTCCATCAGTGTTTCCACCTCGCGGATAGCGCTCTCAAACTTTTGGAAATCTTCGCGCCGGTGGCCGGCGAGCGTCACTTCGGTAAATACCGTGACCGAATCGGTAATCTTGGTGAGGTTGATATGGGCTTCATAGCCGTTAATAAAACCCGCGGCTTCGAGCCGCTTGACGCGTTGCAGGCAAGGACTGGGGGAAAGCCCAACGGCATCGGCAAGGTTAACATTGCTGATGCGGCCATCTTTTTGCAACTGCACCAGAATGTTGATGTCGATACGGTCCAGTTTCATCAAGCCGTTCATAGCATCCCCTCATGTTACTAAAGTTACCGAACTGTCACGCGCTCCCGATGGTATAGCACGCTTTCCGCCTACGGCGCCAGCGTTTTACCCGCTCGCCCATCGAGAGCCGATGAAAAATAACCTTAGTAATATCAATAATAAAGGGGTACTAGCCGAGCCGGCCGGTCGCACGCGCCATCGCAATATCAAAAATATGCAGCGCTTCTTCCAATTGTGAATCATTGGTAACCAACGGCGCCAGAAAGCGTACGGTATTGCGATGCAGGCCGCACTTGATCAGCAGTAGCCCTTCCTGGCAAGCGCAATCAAGGATCTTCTGCGTCAATGCCGCATCTGGCTTCCCGGTGTCGAAATCCATTATTTCCACCGCCTGCATAAAACCGATCCCACGCACTTCGCCGATGCAGGCATATTTATCCGCCAGTTGCCGCAAACGAGCGTGCAGGCGCTCCCCCAATTGATTGGCGCGCGCCAACAAGTTGCCCTGCTCCATCAGCTCAAGCACCGCCAGCGCGGCCGCACAAGCCAGCGCATTACCGCCGTAGGTGCCGCCCAGCCCGCCGGGCAATGGAGCGTCCATGATCGCCGCCTTGCCGACCACGCCGGAAATCGGCAGGCCACCGCCCAGGCTTTTCGCCACCGTAACCAGATCCGGCATGATGCCGGTATGCTGGAAGCCGAACATTTTGCCAGTGCGGCCAAAGCCGGTTTGCACTTCATCGCAAATCAGCACAATGCCATGGCGTTCAGTGATCGCACGCAGCGCCTGCATAAACGCCGGCGGCGCCGGCAGAAAGCCCCCATCGCCCTGCACCGGCTCAATAATGATCGCCGCGACCCGCTCGGGCAGAATCTGTACCGCGAACAGGGTATCGAGCGCGTTTAAACAATCCTGCTCGGAAATACCGTAAAGCGGATTAGGGAACGGCACATGAAAAATATCGCTGGGGAATGGGCCGAAGTTCTGTTTATAAGGCTGGCTCATACCGGTCAGGGTGCAGCCTAATAAGGTTCGCCCATGAAAGGCGCCGTCAAAAGCAATAACACCGGGGCGGTTGGTATAGGCGCGAGCAATTTTCACCGCATTTTCCACCGCTTCCGCGCCGCTGGTGAAGAACACGCTTTTAAATACCTCACCCGCGCCAACCAGGTGATTCAGGCGCTTGGCCAGTTCGATATAACCAGGATAAGCCGCCACCTGGAAACAGGCATGAGAAACCCGATGCAATTGCGCTGTCACCGCGGCAATCACCGCCGGGTGGCTGTGGCCAACGTTCAAGACGCCAATGCCGCCGACAAAATCCAAATAACGGTTGCCTTCCACATCCCAGACTTCAGCGCCTTTGCCCTTGGCAATGACTACCGGGTGCGCCGTAACGACGCCGCGGGGAATATGTTCCTCACGCGCATCCAGGAATAGTGCATTATCAGAAAATGTCTGCTGCTCTGTTGCCAATAAATTTTGCATCTCTGTTCCTCATCGACGTGACGATAACAGGCCGCGCCGGGCAATATGCCAGGCACACCCTCAGGTTGAAGTATCGCAATAAGCATTTTCACCGCGCTGCCGAAATAAACGGGCTAGCGGCATTTACTGTTGAAATACGGGTATACCCTTCATACTTCAAGTTGCAGGTGTGTTGGCTTAGTTACTCGGCCCATCCCTGGGCCTCGCCCCTTCGGGGCCGCTGCCAACAGCGTTCAAATCTGCTCCCGGCAGATTTGTCGCTCACCGGAGGCTGGCCAGAGGCCAGGCAAATTCGTTCCTGACGAATTTGTCGCTGCGTTGCCGCCTTCCTGCAACTCGAATTATTTTGGGTATAAATCATCAGGCAAATATATTTTCGCCGCCGGCATTCAATAGCCTTTCTGTTTATCGATCAGGCCGATCATCGGTTCGCCGCATTCAAAACGGCGGATATTCTCCAGCAGCGCCCGCACGGAGCTTTCCGGCTGGGTGGTGCTGGCGATATGCGGCGTCAACCAAATTGCGGGGTGCCGCCAAAAAGGGTGGTCGGCAGGCAGCGGCTCCGGCGCGGTCACGTCCACCACTGCGGCGCTAAGCTGCTGCGCGTCAAGCGCCCGCAGCAGATCACCGTGATTAAGCTGCGCGCCACGCCCGGCCTGGACAAGGCTGGCGCCTTGCGGCAGTTGTGCAAACAGCGCCTGGTTGAGGATGCCCCGCGTGCTGTCGGTTAACGGCAGCAGGCAGATCAGGATATCGGTGCGCGCCAGAAAATCGCCGAGCTGTTCATCACCGGTCCAGCAGGCCACGCCCGGCAGCGCTTTTGGGCTGCGGCTCCAGCCACCGCACTCAAACCCCAGCGACACCAGCGTATTCAGCACCGCCACGCCCAGTTCCCCCATCCCCATCACGCCGACGCGACGGCGGGCAGCCGGCATAATCGGGTGCGCCTGCCAACAGCCTTCACGCTGCTGGCGCAGGTAGCGCGGCATATCGCGATGCAGGCCCAGCACCGCAAAAGTGACGTATTCCACCATCCCCGCCGTCAGCCCCGGCTCCACCATACGCACCACCGGCAGCTCAGCCGGCAGGCTGGCATAGTCAAACTGATCGGCGCCCGCACCAACGGAAAACAGCACTTTCAAATTGGGGAACTGCTGCATGATGTTTTCCGGCGGTTGCCAGGCCACCAGATAGTCCACCGCGTTGGCGTCGCCCACCTCCGGCCACAGGGAGAAACGTGCCTGCGGCCGCAGGCGGGCAATCACTTCCTGCCAGATGCGGCCGCGTTCTGGCGCCGATTTATAGACGATATTCATCAGGCCATCGCCTGGGTCATCAGCCCGAACGCCTGCATGCCGCCCACTTCGGGCCGCCAGGGCACGCCCTTCACCATGGTGGTGGGCGCATCCACCGTTGCCATGCCCAGGCCGCTCAGCCAGTCGCCCAAGCCGTTGCCGGCCTCAGTATCAATACGGACAAACTGCCCGTTCAGGCCGCTTAACAGCTGGCTGACCAACACCCTGGCCACCGCCAGATCGTGGGCGATCACCGGGCCGATCACGTAGCCATGGCCAAAGCGGCGCAGGCAGGCGAAACCTTCGATACCCGTCGTTTGTTCCAGCAACAGGATGCGCTCGGCACTGTGCGCCAGGCAGGCAAACAGTTCAGGCCGGTGCTGGCCGTGCGCTTGTCGATCCAGCGCCACCAGTTGCGCGATATCCGCAGGAGCGGCGGTGCGCAGCCATTGCCCGACGGCTGGCGGGATCGGATCAACCGCCCCCAGGGCGCGGCTCTGGTGTTGTTCTACCCACCCGGTGGCGACAAACCCCAGTTTTTCATACAGCCCCCGGCCGGCTTCGGTAGCATGCAGGCGCACGTTGCTGCCCGGCAGTTTATCCAGCGCCGCCAGCATCAATTGCTTGCCGAAGCCCTGGCCCTGTGCCTCATCGGCGACAATCACCAGCCCGAGCGTGGCGTATTCGCTGCCCCAGCGCCAGCACAGCGCCGTGCCCAGCAAGTGGCCGGCCTCAACGGCGGCCAGCCCTTCCCCCAGGCGCAGCGCCTGCTGCCAATCTTCACGCCGGTGCGGCCATTGCAGGCGTTGCGTCAACGCAAAGGCGGCATCCAGATGGCTTTCATTCATTGGAACAATTTGCATATCCATCCCTTCTTTTTACATCATGCCCGGCACATCCAGGCCGCTGCCGTCCACCAACCGCGCGTAGCGGAACGGGGTGGGATCGACAATCGGCTGGGCATCGGTCGCCAAATCCGCAGCTAAACGCCCGGCGCCGGGGCCAATACCAAAACCATGTCCGCTGTATCCGGCCGAGAGCACCAGCCCCGGCAGTTTTTCCACCGTGGAGATCACCGGCACCGCGTCCGGCGTGCTGTCGATCATCCCGCCCCATGCCTGTTCCAGGCGGATATTCGCCAGCGCCGGGTATTCTTTGCGCATCGCCGCCAGCCCCTCTTCCACCATTGCCATATCGGCGGCCGGATCGAGAATACGAATTCTTTCAAACGGCGACGGACCGTCAAACTGCCAGCGCGCCGGGGATTCTGGCCCGTTGAAAAATGGCCCGATGCCCAAATTGATTGTCAGGTTCTTGCGCCGCGATTTGAACATCGGGTAGAACTGGCGTGCGTAACGTAGCCCCTGCACGCCGGGTTCCAAGCGGCCCCGGCCGGAAACCGACACCGTATAACTGCCGTCCAACTGTGGGCGACAGGCAAACGACGGTGTATAAAGCGGCAGAGCAATAGTCTGTGCGATCGGCGCGGTGCGAAACGCGGTGCCGATAACGTTGCCCAGCGGCAAATCAATACCATGACGCCGGCAGAACATTGACGTCCAGGCGCCGCCGGCGCAGATCACACGGCTGGTTTTTATCAGCCCACGCTCGGTCACCACCCCGCTGACGCGCCCGGCGGAAATGTCCAGGCCGCGCACCGCACACTGCTGGAAGATGCTCGCCCCCAGGCGCTGGGCGGCAATCGCCAACCCGGGGGAGGCCCACGCAGGTTCAGCATGCCCGTCGGTCGGCGATGACACGCCCCCCAGCCAGTTGCTGGTGCTGCCCGCCGTCATCGCTTTGGCCTGCTGCGCATTTAAAATATCGCTGCGCACGCCATAGCCTTTGGCCATTTTGCCCCAATTATCCCAGGCGTCTATCTCGCTCTGATCGCCGGTGGCATAGACCAGGCCGGTGCGGCGGAAGCCAAGCTCTTCGCCGGTTTCTTTACCTAACGCCTCCCAGCGTTGCAGCGCATACATGATCAGCGGCAGTTCGCGTTCATCCCGGTTTTGCTGGCGGCACCAGCCCCAGTTGCGGCTGGATTGTTCGCCACCCACCAGTCCTTTTTCCACCAACACCACGCTGACACCCTTTTTCGCCAGCTCATATGCGGCCACCGAACCGGCAATCCCGGCGCCAATCACCACTACATCTGCCGCTTCCGGAAAATACCGGCTGTCCTGTACGTATCGAATCGGTGCTGGCATCGCTGTATTACTCCATTATCATCATTGTCTTAGTGGCCGTTGGCCCAAATGTCATCACGCGTTACAGCGCGATCTCGTTATCATCGTATTCATCCAGCCAGCCCTGGCGCAGCTCCGGCACCGCACGCTTGAGGCGCTCATAGTAAAGCTCGCTGGAAGGTTTGTCGTAGTCGCAGCGCGCCACCTGGGTGACCATGCGGCCGTTTTTCACCACGATAATTTCATCACACACCGAACGCACCGCGTGCATATCGTGGCTGATAAACAGTACCGACAGCCCCAGCTCGCGGCGCAGATCGGTAATCAAATCCAGCACTTCCGCCGCTACTACCGTATCCAGCGCCGAAGTCACCTCATCGCAGAGGATCAGATCCGGCTCGGCGGCTAATGCCCGCGCCAGGTTGACCCGCTGCTTCTGCCCGCCGGAAAGCGCGCCGTGGCGCCGCCACAAAACGCTGCGCGGCAGCCGCACCAAGTCCAACAGTTGGAACAATCGCGCTTCCAGCGCCGCGCCACGCAAGCCGTGGAACAAACGCAGCGGCCGGCTGAGGATTTTTTCAATGCTGTGCGCCGGGTTAAGCGCGGTATCCGCCATCTGGAAGACATATTGGATGCGGCGCAACTCGTCTTCCGGCCGCTGGCGCATATCGCCGTCGATATAGCTGCCGTTAAACAGCATAAAGCCCCGGTAGGGTTTGTTCATGCCGGCGATCGCTTGCGCCAGCGTCGTTTTCCCGGAGCCGGACTCGCCGATAATGCCGATCGCCTGGCCGCGGTAAAGCCTGAAGTTGATATCGTCGAGAATCTTTATCTTCGGCTGCTGGTGTTTATCCAACGGGCCGTAGCCCGCGCACAGTTCGCGCACTTCCAACAGCGGTTGAACAATGCCTTCCTGCGGTTGCCAACTGCTTGGCCGCACCTTTTGCTGTGCGGCATCCAGCAAGCGATGGGTGTATTCCGCCGCCGGCGCGCGCAGTAGCGCTTCAGTAGCGCCGTATTCGGCAATCCCTCCTTTCAACAGCACCAGGATACGGTCCGCCATCTGCGCCACCACCGCCAAATCGTGGCTGACGTAAATCGCCGTGGTGCCGCGCTGGCGCACTACGCGGCGAAACGCTTTCAGCACCTCAACCTGTGTCGTTACGTCGAGCGCGGTGGTCGGCTCGTCAAGGATCACCACCTCCGGATCGGTAATCAACGCCATCGCCGTCATCAGGCGTTGCAACTGGCCGCCGGAAACCTGATGCGGATAACGCTGGCCGATGGTTTCCGGGTTAGGCAACGCCAGCTCGCGAAACAGCTCAACCGCTTTTTTCTCGGCGATGGCCCGGCTCATCACCCGATGGATCACCACCGGCTCCACCACCTGATCGATGATTTTCATCGCCGGGTTAAAAGAGGCCGCCGCGCTCTGGGCAATATAGGCCACTTTGTTGCCGCGAAAGGCACACTGCTGCCTGGGCGATAGCTGGGTAACGTTAACGCCGGCGACGTGCACGCTGCCTTCAGCAATACGGCAGCCGTGGCGCGCATAGCCCATCAGCGCCAACGCGATGGTGGTTTTCCCGGAGCCGGATTCGCCGATCAGCGCCAACACTTCTCCCTTTTGGACGCTAAAACGAATATCAGAAACCAGCGCAATCTCCTGGCCATCGTCGGCCAATGCGCTCACCCGCAGGTTTTCAACCAAAACGGCTGGCCGCGCGGCATGTGGCGTAATATTCATGCAACCCCCTTCACCAACTTGAGCGGGCGCATGGCCTGCAAGCTGTCAATAAACAGGTTGGCGCCGATGGTCAGGCTGGCAATGGCAATCGCCGGCATCAACACCGCAGGCGAGCCGTCAAATAGCCCCGCTAAATTCTCCCGCACCAGCGTTCCCCAGTCGGCATAAGGCGGCTGCACGCCCAACCCCAGGAAGCTCAGGCCACTGAGCAACAACACGATATACACAAAACGCAGGCCAAAATCGGCAAGCATCGGGTGCAACATATTCGGCAACATGTCGTGGAGCGCGATATAAGCACGGCTTTCGCCACGCAGGCGCGATGCCTGCACATAATCCATGGAACGTAGCGAAGACGCCATCGCCCAGGCGATACGGTACGCGCCCGGCCAATAGGTGAAGACGGCGGTGATAATCAGCATCGGCAACGAAGAGCCAAACACCGCCACCACCATCAACGCCAGGATCTTGCCCGGCAGCACCAACAACGCATCATTTATCCGCCCAAGGCACTCCTCCACCCAACGGCCGGTGACCGCCGCCAGCAAGGCCAGCAGCGTGCCGATCAGGCTAGCGAGCACCGCGGCCCCCAACGCCAGGCCGATGGAATAGCGCGCGCCATACAAAATGCGGCTGAGAATATCGCGCCCCAGGTAGTCCGTGCCCAGCCAGAACTGGGCGCTGACGCCGCCGAACAGATCGCCCGCGCCGATGCCTTCTAGATCGTGCGGAGCCAAGACGCCGCCAAACACTGCCATCAAGATCCAGAACAGGGTGATCAGCAGGCCGATACGCCCGCTGAGGCTCAGCGACAGCAAAAAACGCCACGGTAGCGTGAGTGTCTTCATCAGCCCCTCCATTTCGGATTGAAGGCAATAGTCAGGATGTCGGCGGCCAGCAACAGCACCAGATAACAGGCGGCGAACAGCATCACGCACAATTGCACCACCGGCAGATCGCGGTTGCTGACGGCATCCACCAGTTGGCTGGCCAGCCCCGGATAACTAAAGATGCTTTCAATAATGATCACACCGCCAAACAGATAAGACAGGCTGAGCGAAATGGCGTTGGCAATCGGCCCCACGGCATTCGGCAGGGTATGGCTCAGCACGGCGCGCAGCGGCGATACCCCCTTTAAACGCGCCATTTCAAGGTAGGGGCTGTCCATCTGGTTGATGATTGCCGAACGGGTCATCCGCGCCATTTGCGCGACCAGCACGCAGCACAGCGTCAAGACCGGCAGCGCGTAAGCCTGCAGATAGCTGATCACATCCAATGAAGGGGTGCCGAGCGACATCGCCGACACCCACTTCAGCTTGACGGCGAAAATCAGCACGGCGATGGTCGCCACCAGAAATTCCGGCACCGCCACCACCGACATGGTGCCGACCATCAACGCGCGATCGAACAGCGAACCACGCTTCATCGCCGCTGAAATACCAATCAGCAATGCCAGCGGCACCGATACCAGCGTGGTGATGCCCGCTAACTGGAAAGTGGCGGGGATGCGTTGCGCCACCAGTTGGGCCACCGGCAGATGGCTGGCGAAAGAAGTGCCGAAATCGCCCTGCAGCATGCCCGCCAGCCAGTGCAGGTAACGTATCGGCAACGGCTTATCCAGCCCGAGCTGCTGGCGCAACGCCGCTACCGTTTCCGGCGTGGCGCTTTGGCCCAGCACCATCTGCGCGGCGTCGCCAGGCAGCAGGCTGGTAATGAAAAACACCACCGCCGACACGATCAACAGGGTCAGGATGCCGGTGCCAATGCGCCGGGCAATCAATAACAGCATGTATCTGTTCATCACCCTCTCCTCTTCCTGCCGTCAGGCCGCCAGCCAGGCGTACTCATGGAAGCGGTAGCCCATCATCATGCCCGATGGCCAGGCTTCCACCCCTTTCACCTTATTGCTGTGCCCATCCAGCGAGCTGATAAACGTTGGGATCAGCGTGCCGCAATGATCGTAAATCAGCTTTTGCATATCGCCGTACATCTGCTTGCGCTTCGCCTGATCGCTTTCCCCGCGGGCCGCCACCACCAGTTGATCAAACTGCGGGTTCTTCCAGCCGGATTCGTTGTACGGCGCATCCGAGAGGTAAAACTGCGAAAACAGCATATCCAGGGTTGGGCGCGGGTTGATCGAACCGTAGCCGATCGGATCTTTGGTCCAGTGGGTTGACCAGTAGCCGTCATACGGCACGCGGCGCACCTGGAAGTTGATCCCCGCCTGGCGCCCAAACTGCTGGATCAACTGGCCCCCTTCCACCGCGCCCTCAATATTCTGCGTGGTGATGATTTCCGCCTTCGCGCCGACCATGCCGGCCTTTTTCAGGTGGAACTTGGCCTTGTCAACATCCAGCGGGCGCTGCGGCAGATCCTGGTTGAACATCGGGTGCCACGGCGGCACTGGCGTATCGTTGGCTACGGTGGCGAACCCCTGCATCACGGTTTTCACCAGCATTTCACGCGGCTGCAGATACTTCATCGCCAGCACAAAATCCTCGTTGCTGCCGGGGGTGATATCGGTACGCAGGATCAGGTTGGTGTACATGCCGGAACGGCTTTCGAGAATGCCGAACTGGCCCGCCTGTTTCAGGCGCTTCACATCGTTGGCCGACAGGGTGGAGATCATATGCAAATCGCCAGACATCAGCGCATTCACGCGCGCTGCCTGATCGGTCACGCCCAGCAGTTCCACTTCATCCAGGTGCGGCAGGCCCGGCTTCCAGTAATTGGGGTTTTTCACCCCCGTGGTGCCGACGCCCGGGGTAAAGGATTTGCAGATAAACGGGCCGGTGCCGTTCGCCTTGGTGAAGTCTTTGGTGCCGTCTTGCAGGATCAGGAACGGGCTGGTCGCCAGCAACGCCGGCAGATCAAAGTTGGCCTGGGCGAGCACCAGCTTCACTTCGCCGGGGTTAACGGCGCTGACGGCGGCAAACTGCTTGGCCAGGGTAATGGCGGTGGAAGCCACCGCCGGATCCTGATGGCGGCTGAGGGAAAATACCACGTCTTGCGCGGTCAGTGCTTTACCGTCATGGAACGTTACCCCCGGGCGCAGCTTGATTTGCCAGGTGATGCCGTCGCTGCTGGCGATGGATGCCGCCAACGCGGGCTGCGGGATCAGGTTTTTATCCAGCTCGGTCAGACCGTTATAGAACATATACTGGCGCGCATAGTCACCGCTGTTGTTGCCCTTGGCCGGATCCAGCGTGTCGGTGGCCGAAGCATTCGCCATCGCCGCACGCAGCTTGCCGCCTTTAACCGGGGTTTCCGCCGCCAGACCGAACTCGGGGAACCCCAACAGACCGGTGCTCATGACTACGCCCGCGGAAAGCAGCTTCATCATGCCGCGCCGCGAGATTGCCACATCCGTGATCGCCTGGGTTAACGCTGGGTTGACGCGATTGAATGCTTTAGGAAATTTACTCATCTGCACACCCTCAATAACGAAACGTTGAATAACTCAGGAGAGCCGATCCTTAGCCTTGTAGTACAAGCCCGCCATGGGCAAAAACCAGGGTTTGCCAAAATAGCCGGGTACCGCCGGCCAGTCGTTATGCTGCCAGGGGTTCTCGTTGGCCTTTTCAGCCAGCAAATCCGCCATCACCCGGCCCATCCACACCGACATTTGCGTGCCGTGGCCACTGTAGCCAAGCGAGTAAAACACCCCTTCATGCTCACCGGCATGCGGCAGACGATCGGCGGTCATATCCACCAGGCCGCCCCAGCAATAATCAATGCCGACGTTGCCCAGTGAGGGGAACATGGTGGCCAGCCCGGCGCGCAACACTTCGCCGCTGCGTGCGTCGGATGCGGGATTGCTGATGGCAAAACGCGCGCGGCCGCCGAACACCAACCGCCGATCGGCGGTGGTGCGGAAGTAATTGCCCAGATTCAGCGAGGTGACATAGGTGCGACCGCCCGGCAACAGGTGTTCAAGCCGGCCGGCGGCCAACGGCTCGGTGACGATCACAAAACTGCCCACCGGGATGATACGGCGTTGGAACCAGGCAAATGGCCCAACGTTGGAACAGCCGGTCGCCATCAGCACTTTGTCCGCCAGGATATCGCCACGTGCGGTACTGATGCGGTGGCGGTAGCCGCTCAGCCGCGCCAGGCCGTTAACAGCCGTGTGCGGGTAGATCCGCGCGCCGGCGCGCGCTGCCGCATCGGCCAGGCCAACGCCGAATTTCCCCATATGCATCTGGCCGCCACGCTGCTGCAACAACCCGCCATGAAAAGCGGGCGAATCAATTTCCCCTCTGACCTCGTCGGCGCTTAACAAAGTGACGTCCGGATCGACATGGCGGCGCATCATGTCATAAGCCGCCTTTAATGCCGGCATATGCGAAGCCTTGCTAGCCAGCTTCAGCTTGCCGCAACGGCGAAAATCGCAGTCAATCTGCTCTTCCGCCACCAGCCGCTGCACATAATCCACCGCCCTGGCATAGGCCTGATAGTAACGGGTGGCTTGCTCAATACCCTGGCTTGCCGCCAGCGCTGCAAAGTTTTGCGCGACGCCGGTATTGCAATGGCCGCCGTTGCGCCCGGAGGCCTGGCTCATCACCTCCGCCGCCTCCAGCAGCACCACGTTCAGGCCGCTGCGCGCCAGGCTGAGCGCGGCGGAGATGCCGGTAAAACCGCCGCCGATCACCACCACATCGGCCGTGGCGGGCAGTTCGCCCTGGGCGCCGCCGCTAAAGGCCGGTGCGGTCGCCTGCCAGAAAGAGGCCAGTTTCATGCCCTGCCCCCCGCGCTTATAAACCCACAACGGCAGGAAGGCCGCCGATGTCGTTGATTTCGCTATAGCCGTAGTACGGGTTGGCCGGATCGTGGCCGCGGTTGACGAAAACCTTGTGTTTGATGCCCAAATCGTGGGCGGTCATCAGGTCGTAGCGCAGGCTGGAGGAGACGTGCAGGATCTCTTCCGGGCCACAGTTAAGCTTGTTGAGCATGTACTCAAAGCCTTTCATCTGCGGTTTATAGGCACCCACCTCTTCCGCCGTGATGGTCAGGTGAATCGGTGCGCCAAGGCGCGGCACATGGTTTTTAATCAGTTCATCGGTGGAGTTGGTCAGCAGCACCAGCGGGAACGCCTGGGCAACCTTCGCCAACCCGGCCGGCACATCGGCATGCGGCCCCCAGGTGGCGCAGGCGGCCATTATCGCTTCGCAATCACGTTGGGTGCATTCCACGCCCCATTTATTGCAGGTGCGGTACAAGGCGTTTCCAACCACGTCAGGATAGAGTTTGAACGCGCCCAGCACTTCATCCATACGGTAATGGGAAAAATCGGTGGTAAATGCGGCCATCTGGTCGCTACTGACGCGATCGGCGAAGATCGCCGCGGCGGCGCCGGCCATGTCAAACTTAATCAGGGTGCCATAGCAATCGAAGGTGATATATTTCGGTTTAAACACGGCCATGTTGCTACCTCTGCAAAATGAAGGATTAAGGGGGAATGCTCAGAAGTCGATCAATACGCTTTTCAAACGCTGGCAAGCCTGGAATGCCTGGCGCCCCAAGTCCTTGCCGATACCGGACCCCTGAAACCCGCCGGTTGGGATAATAAAGTCGCCGGAGCGGCCATAGCGGTTAATCCATACGGTGCCGGCGGCAATGGCGCGCATCGCCCGCAGCGCGCGCGCCAGGTTTTGGGTGTGCACCCCGGCGCAAAGGCCATAGGTAGGATGGGCCGCCAGCGCCAGCCCTTCGGCTTCGTCATCGAAAAGCTGCACCGTCAGCACCGGGCCAAAGATCTCTTCCTGCACTGCCGGGCTTTCTACGGCCACGTTGGCGATCAGCGTCGGCTGCCAGAAATAGCCTTCGCCGGTGCCGTCAAAACGCGATCCGCCGACCAATATTTCACCGCCTTGCCGGCAGGCGGCATCAACAATCTGTTGCACTTTGTTGGCCTGGCGAGCGTCGATCAACGGCGCGTAGCGGCTGGTTTCATCCCAGGTCACGCCGGGGCGGAACCCTTGGCAAAGGGCTATCAATTTATCGATCAAGGCCTCGGCAATGCCACGCTGCACAATCAGCCGCGTCCCGGCTACGCAGGCCTGGCCGCCATTGGCGGTAAAGCCGCGCAGGATGCGCCCGGCGACTTCGCTGATATCCCCCGCGTCATCGAACACCAGTTGCGGGCTTTTGCCGCCCAGCTCCAGGGTGACCGGCTTCATGCCATTAAACGCCGCATCGCTCATGATGCGGGCGCCGGTCTGCGTCGAGCCGGTAAAAGAGACTTTGCGTACCAGAGGGTGCGCCACCAGGGCGCTGCCGGTTACCGCTCCGCCGCCCTGCACAATATTCAGCACACCGGCGGGCAGCCCGGCCTGCACCGCCAGTTCGGCCATCCGCGCCGTGGAGTACGGCGTTAATTCAGACGGTTTGAGCACCACCGCATTGCCCGCCGCCAGCGCCGGGCCACACTTCCACGACGCCATCGACAGCGGAAAATTCCAGGGGGTTATCGCGCCGATCACGCCATACGGTTCCGGCACCAGCATGCCCAGGCTGGCATCGCGCGTGGGGAGCAGATCGCCGCTGTATTTATCCGCGCATTCAGCATAGAAACGGATCGCCTCGGCGGTGAACGGAATTTCATGGTTAACGACATCGTTGATTGGCCGGGTCGAGCCCAGCGCTTCCAACCGTGGAAGCTCGCTATCACTGACGATCAAATCAGCCCAGCGCCTTAACACCGCGCCGCGCTGGCGGGGTGGGCAACTGGCCCAGCCACTCTCTTTTACTGCGCGATCGGCATTGTTGACCGCCTCGTCCACCAGCGCCGCATCCGCTTGCGCCAACTCACCGGCAACCATGCCATCGGAAGGGCGTTTAACTACCAGGCGCTCGCCCTGCCCGGCCACCTGCCGGCCGTTGATATAATGGCCGGCGGGCAGCGCGATTTTATCGGGATCGAAACTTAACATAGATAAATCCTTATATTTATCATGACGAAGGAATAATCATTGCCAATGTTTTACCGCCCGTTGGCGGAATAAAAATCTATCTTTAATTACGCCGATTTATTTGAAGCAATGCAGAAAGCATGCCAGACGTTTGAGAAATAAAAATGCGAAAAACCGGCGGCAAAAAAATTTTATGCCGTAAACGAAGTGTAAAATTCACAGATAAACCGCACGCATAAATTAATGATTTAAATGAAAAATAAACGCACCAGCGTAGGGAAATGAAATGTTAAATCCGCACCAAACCAGAGCAGCGCCTTCCCGTGGCGGCATAATATTCCGGGTAAAAAATAATATAAAAGCCCGCACCGGCGAGTAAATACAGGCCGGTGATAGCTTTATCTCTAATAAATTTTCCGTTATTAACCGGCGCAGAGAAAAGAAGCCCCGACGGCGGGGAAATATATCAGTTGGTTATCTTCATAACGCCGCAGACCAATACGCCAACCGCCTGTAACGAACGGCCAGATGCCGGGCAGCTTCATGCCGGCGAACCGCACCGCAAGACGGAGCGACTGTTTGAACCCATGCAGTGACGATGTTCAGCGTTGCTGGCCAAGATCGTGGAAGAAATGCCCAAGAGCATTGGGCTCGTCATACTTCAAGTTGCAGGTGCGTTGGCTTTATTACTGGCCCATGCCTGGGCCTTCCGCAGCGTTAGCGCTGTTTAAAAACGCTTTCGTGTTTTTATCCTGCAACTCGAATTATCGAGAGTATAAACCGTTACAGTTAAGCTTAACTTTCGTTGAAAAAATCATATAAAATTTACATAAATGGAACATTTATGCAGGCAATGCTCGATGGAACGAGGAAAAACATAAAATACCCACTTTATCAGAATGTTATGTGAGTAGTGGATATAATTACAGGGAAAGCGCTCCGCTGGGGCGTTTTTTGCGTTAACGGCAATTAAAACGAGGTAAGACTATGGGGAATCATTCCTCATCATCGCGCGTCATACGGTTCCTGACCGTATTGTTCGCTATTTTGAGCGGCGCCTATTTATTGGTGGGCGGCATCTGGCTGTCAGCGATTGGCGGCTCAGTTTACTACATCATCAGCGGCGTGCTGCTACTGGCGACGGCACTGCTGATCTACCGTCGCTCTACCCGGGCGCTGGCGCTGTATGCGCTGCTACTGCTCGGCACCATGCTGTGGGCCGTGTGGGAGGTGGGTTTCGATTTCTGGGCGCTGGCGCCGCGTGCCGACGTACTGGTTATCTTCGGCATCTGGCTGCTGCTGCCGTTCGTTTATCGTGGCTTCAATGTTACCGGTAACTATTCTGCCATCGCGCTGGCGCTGAGCCTGGTCATCAGCGGCGCAATCCTGGCCTATGCCGTGTTCAACGATCCGCAGGAAATCAACGGCACGCTGCCGGCTTCACAGCAGCAGGCAAGCGCTGGCGACAGCACGGGCATCGCTGACGGCGACTGGCCGGCGTATGGCCGCACCCAGGCCGGCACCCGTTACTCACCGCTGAAACAGATCAACGAACAAAACGTGAAAGATCTGCAAGTGGCCTGGACATTCCGCACCGGCGATCTGAAAACCCCGAACGATCCGGGCGAAATCACTAACGAGGTGACGCCGATCAAGGTCAACGACATGCTGTACCTGTGCACCGCGCACCAGATTCTGTTCGCGTTGGATGCCAAAACCGGTCAGCAAAAATGGAAGTTCGATCCGGGCCTGAAGCCGAACCCCACCTTCCAGCATGTGACTTGCCGCGGCGTCTCTTATCATGAGACAGCGCAAGCGGCGCAAACGAACGGCAGTGCGCCCATGCTGTGCGCACGCCGCATCATACTGCCGGTGAACGACGGCCGCCTGTTTGCCCTGGACGCCTCCACCGGCCAACCGTGCCCGGACTTCGCCAACAACGGCGTGCTGGATCTACAGCACAAGCAGCCGGTTACGACGGCCGGCCAGTATGAACCGACCTCGCCGCCGATCGTCACCAACCAGGTGATTATCATCGCCGGCGCGGTGACCGATAACTACTCCACCCGCGAACCGTCCGGTGTGATCCGCGGTTTCGACGTTAACAGCGGCAAGCTGGTATGGGCTTTCGATCCGGGCGCCAAAGATCCGAATGCCATTCCAGACGACGAGCACAAGTTCAGCCTGAACTCGCCCAACTCCTGGGCGCCAGCGGCGTATGACGCCAAGCTGGACATCGTTTACCTGCCGATGGGCGTCTCCACCCCGGATATCTGGGGCGGCAATCGCACGCCGGAACAGGAGCGTTACGCCAGCAGCATCGTGGCGCTGAACGCCACCACCGGCAAACTGGTGTGGTCTTATCAAACGGTGCACCACGATCTGTGGGACATGGATTTGCCGGCACAGCCGACGCTGGCTGACATCACCGACAAAAACGGCCACACTGTGCCGGTGATTTACGCCCCGGCCAAAACTGGCAATATTTTCGTGCTGGATCGCCGCACTGGCGAACCGGTGGTTCCGGCGCCGGAACGCCCGGTGCCGCAAGGTGCAGCGCAGGGCGACCGTTTATCGCCAACCCAGCCGTTCTCCGATCTGACCTTCCGCCCGCAAGACAACCTGAGCGGCAAGGACATGTGGGGCGCCACCATGTTCGACCAACTGGTGTGCCGGGTAATTTTCCACCGTCTGCGCTATGAAGGGATCTTCACGCCGCCTTCCGAACAGGGCACGCTGGTGTTCCCAGGCAATCTGGGTATGTTCGAATGGGGTGGCATCGCGGTGGACACCGATCGCCAGATCGCCATCGCCAACCCGATGGCGCTGCCGTTCGTATCGAAACTGATCCCACGTGGGCCGGGCAACCCCATCGAACCGCCGGCGAATGATAAAGGCGGCTCTGGCACCGAGTCCGGCATCCAGCCACAGTACGGCGTGCCGTATGGCGTAGAACTGAACGCCTTCCTGTCGCCATTCGGTTTGCCCTGTAAACAGCCGGCCTGGGGCTACGTTTCCGCCGTGGATCTGAAAACCAACCAGATAGTGTGGAAGAAACGTATCGGTACGGTACGCGACAGCTCGCCGCTGCCGTTGCCATTCAAGATGGGTATGCCGATGCTGGGCGGCCCGGTGACTACCGCCGGCAATGTATTCTTCATCGCCGCCACGGCCGACAACTATCTGCGCGCCTTCAGCACCAATACCGGTGAAAAACTGTGGGAAGCGCGTCTGCCGGCCGGTGGCCAGGCGACGCCGATGACCTATGAGCAAGACGGCAAGCAGTACGTGGTGATCGCCGCCGGCGGCCACGGCTCCTTTGGCACCACGCTGGGCGATTACATCATCGCCTACGCACTGCCTGACCAGAAATAACTGCGGTTAATACCAACGATAAAGCCCCCGGCGTGCAAACGCCGGGGGCTTTCCGTTTAATAACCCCATGATTTTGCTGCCGCGCAGCAGGCTTGGCACGAAAAAACCATGAAAAAAAACCCATGCTGGCAACAGCATGGGCTTATCTTATTTGGCGGAAGGACAGAGATTCGAACTCTGGGACAGTCGCCCGTCGACGGTTTTCAAGACCGTTGCCTTAAACCACTCGGCCATCCTTCCAATGGGCGCAGATACTAGCGATACCGTTATGAAATGTCTACTGTTCTTAAGCAAAAAAACCCAAAAAAAACCTGTTTGCTCAAAGTTCACGCCGCATTGGGCGATAAAAAAGCAGAACCCCGGTGGCCCGGGGTTCTGCTTTAGCCGGTGGAAACGTTATTTCGGTTCGGCGTCGTATTCAGAGCAGCTCTGGTAGCCTTTATTCATTACGTGGCCGGTGTCGTTGTAGCTGACAAAATACGTCTGCGCTTTACCATCGCGCGGTGCAACCGCATAGGTGTCACACGTCCCATTGGCATGAATCAATGTTGCAGAGGTTGATGGTGGCCCGGCAATGGCGCGCACTTGCTGTTTGGTCATCCCGACTTTTACATCACTCACTACGGGCTCTTTCACGTAGCTGGCAGCCCGATCATAGGCCGTACAGCCAGCAAGAAGAGAAAATGCCGCAGCGGTACTCACAGCCAAAACCCATTGCTTTGTCATAGCTTGTCCCCTTATCGTACGTTGTTGTCTTCTAAGTCTAGAAGATGAAAGGCTTTTCCACAAATCAGGCTTTGCGAAAGCGTGCGTTTTCCGCTATTTGTTTTGCCCAGGTGAAAACGCACGCCGCCGCAGCCATTGCCAACGCAGCACATCACACAGCAGAAACGCCAACAGGCTGGCCCCCATCACCGGCAAACAGAGGCCAAATAATACCGCCAACGCCACGAGAACCAGCAGCAGCCCTTTCGGCGTTTGCCGCAACAACAGCAACGGCGAACCCAAGGGCTGCGCCTGCCGCCGCGTAGGCCTGCGGCGCCACCACATCACATACCCCATGACCACCATGGCCGCCAGGCCTGCGGCGAACACCACCAGCGCGAAGGTATTGGCCAGGCCGAACAACACCCCCATATGCAAATCGATCCCCCAGCGGGTGAGCTTGGCGGCCAGCGGATATTGCGCAAAACTGACGCGATCGGTGATGGCCAAAGTACGTGGATCGACGGCCACGGCATCCACCTGCACCGGCCAACGGTGGTCGATCTCGCTGACCGTCCACGCTAACCCGGCTTTCACCGGCTGTTTGATTTCAATTTTTCCGGCATCAATCCCTGCCCGGCGGGCGCTGAGCAAGATGCGATCGTAGAGCGCGGCATCCAAATCGCCCTCAACCGCGGCCATCGTCGGCATATCATGGCCGTGGTGCAGCGCATGTTCATCAGCCGGCGGCGCCGTTTGCTCTCCCAACGCGGTCGATAACGCAGGCGTCGCCCAACCGAACTGGTGGCGCCACGTCCCGATGTTGCCGCCGGCCCATTTCGACCAGGTTAACCCGGTGGCGGAAAAGAACAGCAGCCCAATCAGCAGCAAGCCCCCTGCCCGCGCATGCCACCGGCGCAGCCCCGTTTGCTTTCGCGTATGTTTTTTCCCGGCGCACCACTGCACCAACCCACCAAGCGCCAGCAACCATAACCAGGAAGCGGCAAGCTCGCTGTAAACACGCCCCGGTTCACCTAACTGTAGGCTGCGGTGCAGTCGGTCCAGCCAGGTGCGCAACGGCAGTATTCCGCTGGTGCCGTACGCCGCCAACTGCCCATGAGGCTGCGCAGTGATCGGATCAATAAACACCGCCAGGCGCTCAAACTCGCCTAACCCCGCCAAATGGAACAAAACGCGGGTGTTTTCACCGGCTGCCGGCGCCGGGCGCACCGCAGATAACACCGCGCCCGCCGGTGCCACCGCCTGGGCGGCCGCAATTTGCTGTGCCAACGGCAATTCTTCACCTTGGCTGTGGTGGTATAGCTGCGCGGCATAGATACGGGATTCAAGCTGCGGCGTCAGGGCGTAGAAAATCCCGCTGAGCGCGGCGATCAGCAAAAAAGGGCCGGCAAACAAGCCGATATAAAAATGAAGCCGCATCAATAGTGGAATAAACCCGCTCTGGCTTGCCCCCCGTGGTGCGGCATGAAATTGGGCGGCATCCGCCAACGCAGAACCCTGGCTTTCAGGCATGGTTACATCGTCCGTGTAAAAATAGGCGCCTGCGGAATTTATCCTATTCAGTTGGCATTAACAAATTAGCGCGCCACGGCAACGCGTTAGAAACCAAATTCGCCCAGTTCAGGAATATCCGCCGGGCGACGGCCTAATGGCCAATGGAATTTTCGCTCGTGTTCAGCAATCGGCAGATCGTTGATGCACGCATAGCGTTCGGCCATCAAGCCCTGGGGGTTGAACGCCCAGTTTTCATTGCCGAAACTGCGGAACCAGTTGCCGGAATCATCACGCCATTCATAGGCGAAACGCACGGCGATACGCGTATCGTCAAAGGCCCACAGGCTTTTGATTAGCCGGTAATCCTGCTCTTTCGCCCATTTTCGTTGCAGGAACGCCACCACTTCATCGCGGCCGTCAATAAATTCAGCGCGATTGCGCCAGCGGGTATCCACCGCATAGACCTGGGAAACCAAAATCGGATCGCGGCTGTTCCAGGCATCTTCCGCCATACGGACTTTAGCGATAGCCGATGCCAGGGTGAACGGCGGTATGGGGGGTTTAATCTTCATAGCAGCACCTTGTTTTCAGGTAGACAGAATTGTCTACCCATTTACGCTAGCGCAAGTAGACAGAGCTGTCTACAATAGGCTGATAGTCTTTTTGCCGGTAGCCACCATGACTCTGCCAACGGAAACATTACCTGCGCGCCAGCGCATTCTTTTGACCGCCCACGATCTTTTTTATCGTGAAGGCGTCCGTGCCACGGGTATTGACCGCATCATCAAACAATCCGGGGTAACCAAGGTCACCTTTTACCGCCACTTCCCCAGCAAAAATGCCTTGATTTTGGCCTTTCTCGACTACCGCCATGCGCAGTGGTTGGCCTGGTTCCAGCAGGCGCTGGCCAAGCAAGTGCAACTGCATGGCGATGTGTTTACGGCGCTGCCCGGCTGCCTGGCCGAGTGGTTCGGCGATCCGCACTTTCGCGGCTGCGCGTTTATCAACACGGCGGTGGAGCTGGCCGATTTGCTGCCGGAAAGCCTGGCGATAGCCCATGGCCACAAGGCGGACATGGCACAGGCACTGGCGTGCTACCTGCCGGCCAACGCGCACAGGCAGCCGCGGGCCGCCACGCTGGCAATGTTGATAGACGGTGCGATCGTTAAGGTGCAAATAGACCAGCAGGCCGAAGAGGCACTGCAAGCGTTAGGCGAGGCGGTGCGGGCACTGGCGTTAGCCTGGCATGAAGAATAGAAAAAAAAACGCGGCCCGAAGGCCGCGTTACATGATAAACGCTTACGTTGCTGCTTAGAACTGGTAAACCAGGCCAACGCCAACCACGTCGTCGGTATTGGTACCGGTCGCGCGGGTGAAGTCGTTTTCATCCAGCAGGTTGATTTTGTAATCAACGTAGGTGGACATGTTTTTGTTAAAGAAGTAGGTAGCGCCGACATCCACGTATTTCAGCAGATCCTGATCGCCCCAGCCGCGTTCGATGTCTTTACCTTTCGACTGCAGGTAAGCCACGGATGGGCGCAGACCGAAGTCGAACTGATACTGTGCGACAACTTCAAAGTTTTGCGCTTTGTTAGCAAAGCCGTACTGTGAGCTGCTGGCGGAACCGATACGGGTAGCGTTGTACGACTGGGTGTACATGGCTGCCAAATACACATTGTTAGCGTCGTATTTCAGACCGCCGCTGTAGGCTTCGGCCTTGTCACCCTGGCCCAGAAGCGCTGCGGAGTTTTGATCGTTGGTACGATCGGACGAGAAGTAGGCACCGGCGGCGCTAACACCCCAGCCCAGATCGTAAGACAGCGACATACCGTAGCCGTCGCCGTTCTGCGCCAGTACGCTGCGGCCATTGTTGGATTCGGTGGCGCTGCCGTTTTTGCCTTGATACTGAACGGCAAAGTTCAGGCCATCAACCAGACCGAAGAAATCGCTGTTACGATAGGTTACTACGCCATTAGCGCGCTGGAACAGGAAGTTGTCCGCGCCGTAGGTGTCGCCGCCGAACTCTGGCAGCACGTCGGTCCAGGAACCGACATCGTACAGGATACCGTAGTTACGGCCGTAATCCAGTGAGCCGTAGTCACCAAAACGCAGGCCGGCGAAGCCGACACGGGTGAAGGAGTTGTTTTCTGACTCGGTGTTATTCAGTTGAACCTGATATTCCCACTGGCCGTAACCCACCAGTTGGTCGGAGATCTGGGTTTCCCCCTTCAGGCCGAAACGCATGTAGGACTGATCGCCATCCAGTCCATTGTTATCCGAGAAATAGTGAAGCCCGTCGATTTTACCGTACAAATCCAGTTTATTACCGTCTTTGTTATAGATTTCCGCCGCACCTGCGGTGCCTGCGACCAGCAGTGCGGGTACTATCAGAGAGAGAACTCGGAGTTTCATCTTTATTATCCTCATTTATTACGTCGAGCTAGGGCCACTGCTCTTCTGAGCATATTAGCGCGACAGTGCATTACCATTCTGGCAATAGGTGGATATTAATCCATAAAGAAATTGATACCAAGCATCAAATAGTGTTTCATCACCTACTAAATTCGTTTAAAAATGTAAAAACACGCGAACTATCACAAAAGATTACAGTCATCATAAATAGGGCACGGAAACACAAAAAATAAATTAAACAAACAAAATCAACAATCTATAAACTTCAAACAAAAACTTTTCATAACTATACAAAAACGATAAAAATAAGCACGTAGTGATAAAAAAACTGACGAAAATCGGATCTATACTCAACCTGCTATCATCATTATTTTCATTATTACCTTCATTATCTTATTCAGTACATTAACCGGCCAATGGCCGGTTTTTTTATTCCCTCATCACACACTGAGCGCCATAACCCCAGGCCGCACTTATTGCTAAAAAATAATAACATGCAGACATTATCCCACGAATAAACTGGCGCACAATATGTTAAAAAAACACCAGCACGGATAATCAAACAATTCATAAAAAATAAAAATAACAACCCACTACGTATATATGCCAACGTCATTCACGCTGCAGGATAAAGGTATTGAACCGCGTATGTGCCGGCTCTGTTTGGGTTATGGCCCGATGATCTGTTATCCTGTTGTGGTTATTCACCCGGCCAGAAACCCGCAATGAAACTCGATTCCGAAGCACTTTGGCGGCGGCTGCAAAGTTCGCCGTTCCGCGCCAAATTCCGCCTAAACACAAAAGACCAACACTATTTTGCCGCTAAGGGCATGCCGATAATCCTCAGCCATGCGCGCGATTTTATCGATCGGCGCCTGGCAGCGGCATACCCTAAAAACGACGGTAAACAAACGCCAATGCGCGGCCACCCGGTATTTGTGGCGCAGCATGCCACCGCCACCTGTTGCCGCGGTTGCCTGGCAAAGTGGCATGGGATCGCACAGGGAAAAGCGCTGAATGAGGCGCAGAAAGATTACATTGTTCAGGTCATCGCGCTATGGCTGGCTCGCCGTGCCGCAGGCGGCGGCAGCGAGTAGAGCGAATCCTTTCGACCCGGATCGCGGTTTGTGATAAAAACAGGCTTCATTTTTAGCAAACTGCCGCTGCTGATGCCACGATTGAACCCTGCCCGATACCACGCGCAGCATCAGACGTGCATTGCCTACAAAGCGAAGGCAGGCCAACGCGCCGCTATCACCGGCATTGCCAACACAGGAACGCACCGTCAACCATGCAAAACAAACAACTGACGATCAGCTCAACCAATCTGACCCGCTGCTTCCTGCTGTTTATCGTACTCCTGCTGGTTTCACTTGGGCTGTACGGCTACAACTACACCAATTCCTGGCTGGCGGAAAAAAAGTACGCTTTGAATGCCATCAGCAACAGCCTGCAGCAACGCATTGACTATTACCGCTATGTGACCTACCAAGTCTACGATCGCTTTGGCAGCACCTCTTTACTGACGGCCACCCCAGATCTACAGGAAACCCGTCTGCGCCCGGACGTGTATTACGTCGAAAAACCGTACAAGAAAACCGACGCCGTGATTTTTGGCACTCATGACAGCAATACGCTGGCCATGATTGCCGGAGTTTCGGACTATCTGGACATGCTCTGGGGGGCGGAAAAAGAGCAGTACACCCTGTACTACCTCAATGGCCTGGATAACAGCCTGAGCATGGTGACCACCCAACCGGTGAAGGAGCTGATTTCCCGCTATAAAGAGAACTACCTGGCGAATTCGGCCGAAGACCGCCGGGCGGAAATGCTGCAGCAGGCCAATATGCTCGACGAACGCGAAAGCTTCTCTGAGCTGCGCAAGCAACGGGCCCCCAACGCTTATTCGTTCTCTATCCATACCACGTTCAACCAACCGGGGCATTTGGCGACCGTCATCGCCTTTGAACTTCCGGTCAACGACATTATTCCCGCCAACCTGGCGCGCGCCAACTTTGCGCTGCTAGCGAATAATGTCGATCCAGAAAGCACGGCCGGGCAGAACGCGGTTGCCGGCAGCACCACCCTGACCGGCAGTTGGCTGGAATTCCATATTCCGTTGGCCAACGCGCCGCTGAAGCTGGTCTACCATGTGTCCAGCATCAGCCTGGCGTTCGATCTGCTGCACAATAATATTTGGCTGCTCGCCATCCACCTGCTGTTGCTGCTGCTTTCGCTGCTTGGCATCTACTTTATTCGCCGCCAATATATCCACCCCAGCGAAAGCATGGCCGCAGAGCTGGAAACCGAACGTGCGCTGTGTAAGGAGATTGTCGCCAATTTGCCTTCCGGCCTGTTGGTATACAATTTCGCCAGCAATACTGTCATCGCCAGCAACCAAACGGCGGAGCACCTGTTGCCCCATCTCAGCCTGCAAAAAATCGCGCATATTGCCGAGCAGCACCATGGGGTGATCCAGGCAACGGTCAACAATGAAGTGTATGAAATCCGCCTGTTCCGCAGCCAGCTGTCGCCGGACATTTACCTGTTCCTGCTTAACGATCAGGATAAGGAAGCCATCGTCAATAAGCGGTTGCAGCAGGCGCGGCGCGAATACGATAAAAACGTGCAGGCACGCAAGCTGATGCTGCACAACCTGGGCATTGAGCTGAACCAACCGGTGCGACAGATCTACGATCTGGCCGGCCAGTTGCACAACCAGCCGGATCCGCAGCAGCAACAGGCGCTGCTGGGCCAACTGTCTACCGCCTCCAGCGCGGTGCTGGCGTTGATCGACAACATCACCTTGCTCACGCGCCTTGAAACACAAGATTGGCAACCTTCGCGGCAATCCTTCACTCCCGTTCAGTTGATCGACGATCTGTTGCTGGAAGCTTTGCCGATGATCAATCAAAAAGGGCTGGCGCTGTTCAACCATTGCCAGTTGGCCGCCGATCAAAACTATGTCGGCGATGTGAATGCGCTGCGCAAAATCCTCTCCATGCTGCTGCACTACGCCATTATCACCACCGCCTGCGGCAAAATCTCTGTAGTGGCGGAAAGCGATCCGGCAAGCCCGGATCGGTTGATATTCCACGTTAATGATACCGGCGCAGGCCTTTCCAGCGATGAACTCAGCAATCTGGACTACCCGTTCACCAGCCAGGCGCTGGCCGATCGTTTCAACCAGGGTTCCGGCCTGACGTTCTTCCTGTGTAACCAGCTGTGCAAAAAGCTCAACGGCCAACTGGATATCCACAGCAAACCGGACATCGGCACCCGCTATATCATCCACGTGACGATGGAAGCCGAGCAGAAGGAAGAAGAAGAGCCGGAAAAACTGTTGGACGGCGTCAAGGCGTTATTGGATATCACCTCTGAAGAAGTGCGCAGTATCGTTACCCACCTGCTGCACACCTACGGCGCGGACTGCCTGATTGCCGAAGAACATGCGGCCAACCACGATTACGACATTCTGCTGACCGACAACCCGCAGCGGGCAGATGACTATACCCTGCTGCTGGCCAGCGACGAACCCGGCTGGCAGCAGTTGGAAAAACGTTATATTCGGGTGAATTACAACCTGAGCAGCGCCATGCTTGATGCCATTCTGGTGCTGATGGAACAGCAAATGGCCGCTCTGGAGCAGGAGGACGATCTGCTGTCGTTAACGGCAGAAAATCTGCAACACTATGAAAAACAATTGAAATCAAGTGATTACTATGGCTTGTTTATTGATACAGTACCCGACGATGTCAAAAAACTGTATACTGAGGCGGGCAGTAGTGATTTCGAGGCTCTGTCACAGACCGCACACCGCCTGAAAGGTGTATTTGCTATGTTAAATCTGCTTCCGGGCAAGCAACTGTGTGAATCGTTGGAACAGCACATCGCAGATGGTGATGCGCTTCAGATAGAGAACAACATCAGTCAGATTGATTTTTTCGTCAGTAGACTGCTGCAGCAAGGTAGCCAACCACATGAATAACCTGAACGTAATTATTGCTGATGATCACCCTATCGTGCTTTTTGGCATCAGGAAGTCACTTGAACAAATTGAATGGGTGAATGTCGTTGGGGAGTTCGAAGACTCAACGGCGCTGATCAACAGTCTGTCCAAACTCAACGCCGACGTATTGATCACCGATCTCTCAATGCCGGGTGACAAGTACGGCGACGGCATCACGCTGATCAAATACATCAAGCGCCACTATCCGCAGTTGTCGATCATTGTTCTTACCATGAACAATAATCCGGCGATCCTAAGCGCCGTCTTGGATCTGGATATTGAAGGCATCGTGCTGAAGCAAGGCGCCCCGACCGATCTGCCCAAGGCGCTCGCCGCCTTGCAGAAAGGCAAAAAGTTCACCCCGGAAAGCGTTTCCAAGCTGTTGGAGAAAATCAGCGCCAGCGGCTATGGCGACAAACGCCTGTCACCGAAAGAAAGCGAAGTGTTGCGCCTGTTTGCCGAAGGCTTCCTGGTAACGGAAATCGCCAAGAAACTCAACCGCAGCATCAAAACCATCAGCAGCCAGAAGAAATCGGCGATGATGAAGCTGGGCGTCGACAACGACATCGCTCTGCTCAACTACCTTTCCTCCGTCAGCATGACGCCGGTGGACAAAGACTAAACAAAATGGCCAGTCAACGCCGGCTGGCCGTTTTTTGTGGCAACGCCCCACCGGGTTCCCCCCTTAAAGAGCTTATTGACGCACCGCGTTTACCACCGCGTCGTTGGCTTGCCACAGGCGGTATTTCACGTCCACATCTTGCGGCACGTAAACCACGATCGGCAGGCGGCTGTTGTAGCGTTGCATCGCGGCTTCACCCAGGTTTGCGGCGACAAACTGTGTGTGTTTGCTGCTATCCGGGCAGGCCATTCGAGTGGATGCCGGCGGCGAGAGTTTTTCCAGCACCAGATAATCGTAGCCCCATCCTTCCAGCGTTTTGCGCTCAAGATTGCCCCCCATGAAATGGCGGTTGCAATCCACGTGCAACGTTTTACCGATCAGCAATTCCACTTTCATGTTCTCTTCGTGCTCCAGCGGCGGCAAGAAGATCACCTGGCGGCTCATGCCCTGTTCCGCCGGCGGATAGGGTGCAACACTTTCTAGTGACGGTTGGCCTGCGCCAGCCGTTGTGGCCGCATTCGCCCCTGTACAAGCAGCCATCAGCAGGCCGGTGAGAACCAGAGAAATCGTTTTCATCCACTATGTCCTTATAATCTTGATAAATGGCAACATTCAGCTAAAACGTTACGCCCACTGCACAGCCTACCACAAGCCAAATTAAATAAACCCTCAACAGCCCCCCAGATTAAGCGCCCTTCCCTTTACTCGCCAGCACCTTCCTTTTATGGTTAACCGCATTTTTGGCTTACTTGTCAGCGGGTTGCTACTTTCAGGGCCATGCTGTTCGCGGGCAACGCCTCCCGCCGCCAACGGCAACTGCGGGGATGAACTAACCAACTGGCTGTTTATTGGTGGGCAAGCGGCAGGCAATGCCCACTGTGAGGGAATTATCATGGAACAACTGAATCACGTGCTTTTCATCGCGATCGATGCCACCCCGGCATCCCCCAAATGGCTGATTGAATTCGCCCTGTTCCTGGCCCGCGATATGATTGCCATCGTACCGCTGCTGATCGTTGGGCTTTGGCTATGGGGCCCGAAGGATCGCTTGGTATCACAGCGTGAAGTGGTCAGCAAAACCACCATCGCCCTGCTGTTTGCCATGGCCACCGCCACGGCGATCGGCATGCTCTTGCCTTATGAAAGGCCGTTTGTCCCCGGTTTTGGCTATACCTTCCTCACACATGCGCCGGATAGTTCATTTCCCAGCAACCACGGCACGGCCATCTTCACCTTTGCGCTGGCCTTCCTGTGTTGGCATCGGGTGTGGTCCGGCATTCTGCTGATGGCGATCGGCGTGGGCATCGCCTGGGCGCGGGTGTACCTTGGCGTGCACTGGCCGCTGGACATGGTGGGCGCGTTCTTGCTGGGCATCGTCGGCTGCCTGTTCGCCCAGTTGGTCTGGAACCTGTACGGCGATGCCATCGCCAGCACGCTGGGCCGCCTGTATCACGCCCTGTTCGCCTTGCCGATTCGCAAAGGCTGGGTGAGAGAATAACGCGCAAACGGTTAATCTGTTACTAAATCAACACGCATGTTAGTTAAATCACAATTTAAGCGTTAAAAGCTGGGTTTCTCAGTCTTATACGCGGGTGATGTACTCTTTTCTCACGAAAATGTTATGATACTAACATCACCATTTTACCGTATCAGGGATCACAATGACGACCGAACACATTGATTATGCGCGCTATATCGATCACACCTTGCTCGCCATGGACGCCACGGAAACGCAGATCGCCAGGCTGTGTGAAGAGGCCCAACAGCACCATTTTTATGCAGTCTGCGTGAATTCGGGCTATGTCCCGCTGGCGGCGCAATTGCTGCAGGAAAGCGATGTGAAAATCTGTTCGGTTATTGGCTTCCCGCTGGGTGCCGGCCTGACCATTGCCAAAGCGTTTGAGGCCAAAGCCGCTATTGCCGCCGGCGCGCAAGAGATCGATATGGTCATCAACGTTGGCTGGCTGAAAAGCGGCCTGCTGGACGCGGTGAAGGCAGACATCGCGGCGGTACGCGACGTTTGTGACGCAATCCCACTGAAGGTGATCCTGGAAACCTGCCTGCTCAGCGATGAACAAATCGTTCAACTGTGCGAAATCTGCCGTGCGCTCGACGTCGCCTTTGTGAAAACCTCCACCGGCTTCAGCACCGGCGGCGCCCGGGCCGAACATGTTGCCCTGATGCGCGCCACCGTCGGCGAGCAAATAGGCGTGAAAGCCTCTGGCGCCGTGCGCGATCGCGCGACTGCCGAAAAAATGATCCAGGCCGGCGCCACCCGCATCGGCACCAGCTCCGGCGTAGCCATTGTCGCCAGTGAAAAAGCCGCCGACGGCAGCTACTAACGCGACGGCGGCCCTCTGCCAGCGGGCGCCGCAATCGCCCCGCTTGCACAGGCATTTTTTGAGTAGCAGAAACCGATGGAAACCCGGCGCGCAGAACGTATCAAGCAGCTAAGCCTGGCCCTGAAAAACACGGACAAGCTCCATGTGAAACAGGCCGCCGCCCTCTTGGGCGTTTCGGAAATGACGGTGCGCCGCGATCTTAGCGACGGTCATGCCACCGTTACGCTGCTGGGCGGGTATGTGGTGGCCGATTTACGCCACGGCGCCGCCACGCGCTATTCGCTCACCGATCAGCAAACCCAACGGCTGCCGGAAAAACGCCGCATCGGTGCGCTGGCCGCTGCCCTGATTAACAGTAACGATACGGTTTTTTTCGACTGCGGCACCACCACGCCAGCCATCATTGATGCGATTGATGACAGTCTGCCTTTTACCGCCATCTGCCATGCGCTAAACACCGTCCTGGCACTGCAGAGCAAGCCCAACTGCCGCGTGATCCTGTGCGGCGGTAGTTTTAATCCCGCCAATGCCATCTTTAGCAGTCTTGGCCAGCATAGTGAGCTGGATCATATCTGCCTGACGCTCGCTTTCATTTCCGCCGCCGGCCTAAGCCTGCAACATGGCGCCACCTGTTTTAACTTCGACGAATTGGCTATGAAGCACCGCGCCATACGCATGGCGCGGCAGAAGATCCTGGTGGCCGATCACAGCAAATTCGGCGTAGAAAAGGCCGCCGTCATCGCCCCGTTGCTCCAGTTTGAGCAGGTGATTACCGATCGCCCGCCGAACGCTGAATTTAGCGATTTCTTCACCGCACACGGCATAGCGCTACATTGCTAAGGCCATGCCGTTGTTCCCCGCGCGATAGCAAAAGCCCCCTGCCACACGTTGCATTTACACGCCATATTTCATAAAAATGTGATATCAATCACCAAAAGAGCTTAATCCGGGTTTTTAGCTAGATCTGCACGAGCAGTTAAAATATATTTCCACCCAGAAATGAAAGGGTAGTTTTTTGTGTGGTTAATTATCCACCATACAGGATGAAAAACAGGCATCATACTTCCGCCCCCGCAAGATAAAACATCCATTACCTGCGCCGATTGACGCACAAAAAATCGACAAAACAATAAAAACATGCACAAATAACGCATAATAGAGCAAGATCACGGTTGTTTATGCCAAAACCCGCTATCTTGCTGCCATCAAAATCGGCAGCGTTAACCCGGCGGCGGTGGCGCCTACGTTTTCGATTTTATGTTTCGCTTTGAACGTTAAATAAACGTGTTCACTTCGGAGATATCTATGGACACCATACAGACTGGCACGATTGCCTCTACAGCCGTGGAATCCAGCAGTACCTGGCGCAAAACAGATACCATGTGGATGTTAGGCCTGTACGGCACCGCGATCGGCGCCGGCGTGCTGTTTCTCCCGATCAATGCCGGAATTGGCGGCCTAATCCCATTGGTGATTATGGCGATTATTGCTTTCCCAATGACCTTTTTCGCCCACCGCGGGCTGTGCCGCTTTGTGCTGTCGGGTAAGAACCCCGGTGAAGACATCACCGAAGTGGTGGAAGAGCACTTTGGCATCAGCGCCGGTAAGCTGATTACCCTGCTCTACTTCTTTGCGATCTACCCCATTCTGCTGGTTTACAGCGTTGCCATTACCAACACCGTCGACAGTTTTATGACCCACCAATTGGGCATGACGGCACCGCCGCGCGCCATCCTGTCGCTGATCCTGATCACCGGCCTGATGACCATCGTGCGCTTTGGCGAACAGGCGATTGTGAAAACCATGAGCATCCTGGTGTTCCCGTTTGTTGGCGTACTGATGCTGCTGGCGCTGTATCTGATTCCCAACTGGAGCAGCGCTATTTTTACCGATGCCATGCTGCCCGCCAGCGGCAACGCGATGGGCCACGGCCTGTTGATGACCCTGTGGCTGGCGATCCCGGTGATGGTGTTTTCCTTCAACCATTCACCGATCATTTCCGCTTTTGCCGTGGCAAAACGTAACGAATACGGCCCGGCGGCAGAAAAAAAATGCACGCGGATTCTGGCTTATGCACACATCATGATGGTGCTGACCGTCATGTTCTTCGTTTTCAGTTGTGTACTGAGCTTGTCGCCGGCGGAGCTGGCCGAAGCCAAAGCGCAAAACATTTCCATTCTGTCTTACCTCGCCAATCACTTTCACAACCCGATGATTGAATACATCGCGCCGGTTATTGCCTTTGTGGCGATTACTAAATCCTTCCTGGGCCACTATCTGGGCGCGCGCGAAGGTTTTAACGGCATGATTGCCAAATCGATGAAAAGCCGCGGCAAGACCATCAGCACGCATCGGCTCAACCGCATTACTGCGGTGTTTATGCTGGTGACCACCTGGGCTGTCGCCACGTTGAACCCCAGCATTCTGGGCATGATTGAGACGTTGGGCGGCCCGATCATCGCCATGCTGCTGTTCCTGATGCCGATGTACGCGATCCGTAAAGTGCCGGCCATGCGTAAATACAGCGGGCATATCAGTAACGCTTTTGTGGTCGCCATCGGCTTGATTGCTATGTCGGCCATTCTGTATAGCCTGTTTAGCTAGTCAATTATCGGGGATCGGCGGGTTTTCCCTCACCCCAGCCCTCTCCCAACGGGAGAGGGAGACCCCCGAGTCTTGCTGTAACATTAGCGCTCCTTTCCCCAAACCCGGCACGAACCGTCCCCTCTCCCTCTGGGAGAGGGTTAGGGTGAGGGAGAAGGGTTAATCAGCCAAAGATACTGCTAAACCACTGGGTCACCGTCATCATGATGCGGTCCCAAATCCGGCTAAAGAAGTTGCCTTCTTTCACTTCCTGCATCACCACCAGCGGCCGTTGCTCAATCGTTTTGCCGTCCAGTTGAAAATCTATCGTGCCGACCACCTGGTTCTTCGCCAGGGGCGCTTCAAGCGTTGGCTGGGTCAACTTGTAGCTGGCCTTCAGATTTTTCATCTGCCCTTTCGGGATAGTGATCGCCGCATCTTTCGCCACACCCAACGGCGCTTCGCTCGTCTCGCCGAACCACACCCGCTGGGTCACAAAAGGTTTGTCGGCCTTGATCGGCGTGACCGTTTCATAAAAACGGAAGCCCCAGGTCAGCAGCTTTTCGCTTTCGCTAAAACGCACGCGATCGCTCGGCGCACCCAACACCACGGAAATTAAACGCATGGGGCCATCGGTGGCGGAAGCTACCAGGTTATGCCCAGCGCCGCTGGTATAGCCGGTTTTGATACCGTCTACATTCAGGTTGGAGCTCCACAGCAGGCGGTTGCGGTTTACCTGGCGAATCTTGTTAAAGGTAAACTCTTTTTCTTTATGCAGCGCATATTCTTCCGGCACATCGCGGATCAACGCCTGGCTTAGCAGCGCCATATCGCGCGCCGTGCTGTATTGCCCTTCCGCGTCCAACCCGTGCACCGTCAGAAAATGCGTATTCTGCAGCCCCAGGCTGTTGGCATAGTTGTTCATCAGGCCAACAAAAGCGTCCTGGCTGCCGGCCACATAATCGGCCAGCGCGATGCTGGCGTCGTTGCCGGACTGTATCACCACCCCTTTGTTCAATTCAGACACCGGCACCTGATCGCCCGGCTTGATAAACATCAAAGAGGAACCGCGCAGCACCGGGTTGCCGGTTGCCCAGGCGTCTTTGCCCACGGTAACGATATCGGTCGGCTTAATCTTGCCGGCCTTAACCGCCTGGCCAATGACATAGCTTGACATGATTTTGGTCAGGCTGGCGGGATCCAGGCGGGAATCAGGGTTGCCTTCGGCCAGAATCGTGCCGCTGTTATAATCCATCAACACAAAGGCTTTTGCGTCAATCTGCGGCGCGGCCGGCGGCTCTGCAGCCTGCACGGCGGGTACGGCCAATAAAAGAACGCCGACGCCAAACGTCAGCCGTTTTAATGAGTGGGGAAAGTGTCTTTTCATCATGCGTCGCCAGAGTATCCATTCAACCTATTGAAGTAGCGTTAACTTTCAAACATGTTTACGTTTTCAGCCAACCAGCGAAAGCAGCCCGGTGCGCCTGCATGTGCCGCAGACTCCCTGCGGCCGCACTCAAAGAAAGGAGCGCACCCGAAACGCCTTTTAGTGAGTTTATTAGATTCATCTTATTTTTGCAGGGTTTAGCTTCAATTTTCAGCATTTTTACATAACTGTACATGTGCAGAAAAATGGCCAGCCCGTTATGCGAATCGTCAATAAACTGCCGCCGAATTGTCATGCGCTTTTTTTATCATGGCCCGAGCGCCGTTTAATCAGCATCTTTGCTGGCTGGCGGTGAGCGTTATCCGCTATGCTGAGTATTCACAGACAGCCGGAGAAAACCGATGGATTTAGCCCTGTTCGATCTGGATGAAACCCTGATAGATGATGACAGCACCAGCCTGTGGTTACGCTGGCTGGTGGCCCAGGGCTTTGCGCCTGAAGCCTTGCAGCAGCAGGAACAGCAACTGATGCAGCGCTATTATCAGGGGACGCTGGCGATAGAGGATTATATGCGCGCCACCCTGGCCCCGCTGGAAGGGCTTAGCGCCCAGACCGTTGCCGGTTGGATTGCCCGCTACGTGCATCGCGACATTCTGCCACGCGTCTACCCGGCGGCGCGTGAACGCCTGCAATGGCATCGCGAACGCGGCGACTACATTCTGATCGTTTCCGCCAGCGGCGAACACCTGGTGGCGCCGATCGCCAGCCAGTTGGGGGCCGACGGCGCGCTGGCGGTTGGCGTCGAGATCGAAGATGGGCGCTTTACCGGCAACATCTATGGCACGCCAACCTATCAGCAGGGCAAGGTCACCCGCCTGCAGCAATGGCAGGCGCAACACCCGGAATTGCGTTTCGGCCATAGCCACTGCTATAGCGACTCGATCAACGATAAAGCGCTGCTGGCGTTCGCCGACAGCGCCACGGTGATTAACCCAGACAGCGATTTGCACGCGCTGGCGTTGCAACACGGTTGGGAAATCCGCTACTGGGAACGTTAACCCACAGATTTTGCCGGCTCAAGGTGGCGCTGGGGGCAGCGGCCCGCACGCGCGATTGCCGGCCAAAACCCGGGTTTACGATTCCCCCACGCGCAGCAGTTTGCCGTTTTCCTCGTCGGTCAGCAGGTAGAGATAGCCATCCGGCCCCACGCGCACATCCCGGATGCGCTGCCCGCGATCGGCCAACAGGGTTTCTTCCGCCACCACCTTATCCCCTTCCAGCGTCAGGCGCAGCAGCGAACGATGGGCCAGCGCGCCAATAAACAGCGAATGCCGCCAGGCCGGAAAGCGCGTGGCGTTATAGAATGCCATTCCGCTCACCGCAGGGGACACCTGCCAATAGTAAAGCGGCGGCTCGGTGCCGGGCGCCTGTTGGCCCTGGGCTTCCGGGATCGCCAGCCCGGAATAGTTAACGCCGTGGGTCGCCAGCGGCCAGCCATAGTTCTTCCCGGCCTGGGGAATATTGATCTCATCGCCACCGCGCGGACCGTGCTCGTGCAGCCACACCTGCCCAGACCACGGGTTGAGCGCCATCCCCTGCGCATTCCGGTGACCATAGGACCAAATCTCCGGCCGTTTGCCCGCCTGGCCGACAAACGGGTTATCGGCAGGCACGGCACCCGTCGCCGTCAGGCGCACCACCTTCCCCTGCAGTTTGTCCAGATCCTGCGCCGTTAGCCGTTGGTTATTTTCGCCCAGCGTAATGAACAGGTAACCCTGACGATCAAAAACCAAGCGCGAGCCAAAATGGCTGCCGGTTGAAAGCGCAGGCTGCTGGCGCAACAACACCCGAAAATCATCCAGCTGCGTGTTGGCAGCGTTCAGGCGCCCCACGCCAACCGCGGTGCCCGCTTTGCCGCCCGGCGCCGCTTGCGCAAAGCTCAAATAGACCAGGCGGCTGCTGGCGAAGTCCGGCGCCAGCGCGATATCCATCAGCCCCCCTTGCCCACGGGCATACACCTGCGGCACGCCGGCAATCGGCGGCGACAGCCCCTTACCCGCTTGCCATAGCCGCAGCCGCCCTGGCCGCTCGGTGATCAATATCCCCTGCTCGTCGGGTAAGAATGCCAGCGCCCACGGGTGTTCAAGCCGATCCTGCAATTGCGTGACGACCGGCGCCGCGTACAGCAGGCCGCTGCTAATCAACAAGAGTCCGCTAATCAGATAATGACGAAGCATGGGCGCCTCCAGGGCGGTGGAAAACGGTCCCTGTCAGTTTAGCCCACGATATGGATGGGTGTGGCCCGCGGCCTGCGCGCGCGGGCGAAAGTTCAGCTCACCGGCATCCGTGCCGGATCGGGATATTGGTATTCAAATCCCAGTTCGCTACAAATCCGGTTGCCGTTGATCAGCCGGCCGTCCTGTTCCACCTCATCCGCAAAGCGCGGCGGCTCCAGGTGCAGTTGCTCCGCCAGCGCCGGATAGAACATTTTTTTCACCGGGTGGCCCGGGGCGCACAGGTTATAGACATGGCCGCCTTTCGGCCGCTGCAACAGCAGTTGGATCGCCGCGATCACATCATCCTGATGTACCAGGTTAACCCCCTGCGAACCGCCCTTCACATCCACCTTGCCCGCCAGGAAGCGCCCCGGGTGGCGATCGGCCCCTACCAGCCCGGCCAGCCGCAGGATATCTACTGAGGTATTCGGCAGCTCATGCAGCCAGCGTTCCAGTTCAACCAACACCCGGCCGGAAGGCGTATTCGGCCGCAATGGCGCATCTTCGCGCAGCGTGCCGGTGGTTTCGCCATAAACGGAGGTAGAACTGGTGAAAATAATGCGCGGCACGCCAAAGGCCATGGCGCTATCCACCAGCATCCGTACCGCTTCAAAGTACCCTGCGCTGCCCTCAACCGTGCGCCGCGCCGGCAGCGTGATCACCAACGCATCGACGCGCAGCAGTTGCTCCAGATCGTCCGGATCGCAAATCAGTTCCGGCGTCAGCTCCAGCCGGTAACATTCAATGCCGCTCATCCGTGCTGCTTCAACGCCGTCCGGCGTGGTTTTACTGCCGACCACCATATAGCCGCGCCCCATCAACGACAGCGCCAACGGCATACCCAACCAGCCAAGGCCAACAATGGCTACTTTTTTCATATCTTCCTCTCCTGAAGATCGCCGCGCCTATGTATTTCAGGCTACGCCAGTCCTGCGGGTGATACAATCTGCGGCACGTAACGTTCGGTAAATCAGCCTTCACCTTATATATCAGGCCTATTACCAGCCGCTGAGGCATTGCCCGCTCTGCCGCCACGCCAGTTATTTCAGGTATTAATTCATACTGTTTCAATAAATTAAAATTATGCGGGCAAAAAAGGGTTGCATAAAACCCCCTGTATAGTTTAGGTTAATTAGCAATTCAGTCAGTACGGCATTTTCAAGAGAAAACACAATGACACGCATTCAGTTCAACCACCATCATCACCATCATCCTGACTAGTCTTTCAGGCGGATGTGTGCTGGAAGACGGTTTACGGATCTTCCAGTGGCGAGCAGAATGCAAGAGAGAGCCCTCGGAAGATTCCTTCCGAGGGTTTTTTTTTGGATCCGGACAGACAGATTAAGCGTTATTTTTAATAAATTCATAAAATTACAGGTTAAACAGAGGTTACCATGCTGGACAAAACACGTTTACGGATAGCAATGCAGAAGTCAGGCCGCCTGAGCGAAGATTCCCAGGAGCTGCTGGCGCGTTGCGGGATCAAAATCAACCTGCAACAGCAACGCCTGATCGCCTTTGCGGAAAACATGCCGATTGATATTCTGCGCGTTCGTGATGACGATATTCCCGGCCTGGTAATGGATGGCGTGGTCGATCTGGGCATCATCGGTGAAAACGTGCTGGAAGAAGAATTGCTCGATCGCCGGGCACAGGGCGAAGACCCACGTTACTTCACCCTGCGCCGCCTGGACTTCGGTGGTTGCCGCCTGTCGCTGGCCGCGCCGCTGGATTGCGAATACACCGGCCCGCAAAGCCTGCAAGACGCCCGCATCGCCACCTCCTACCCGCACCTGCTGAAACAATACCTCGATAAACAAGGCGTTCGCTTCAAATCCTGCCTGCTGAACGGTTCGGTCGAAGTCGCGCCGCGTGCCGGCCTGGCCGACGCCATCTGCGATCTGGTTTCTACCGGCGCAACGCTGGAAGCCAACGGCCTGCGCGAAGTGGAAGTGATTTATCGCTCCAAGGCTTGCCTGATCCAGCGCGACGGTGAAATGCCGGAAGCCAAACAGCAACTGATCGATAAACTGTTAACCCGTATCCAGGGCGTGATTCAGGCCCGCGAATCCAAATACATCATGTTGCACGCGCCAAGCGAACGCCTGGATGAGATCGTTTCGCTGCTGCCGGGCGCCGAACGCCCAACCATCCTGCCGCTGGCCGGTTCGCAAAACCGCGTGGCAATGCACATGGTCAGCAGCGAAACGCTGTTCTGGGAAACAATGGAAAACCTGAAGGCCCTGGGCGCCAGTTCAATCCTGGTATTGCCAATTGAAAAAATGATGGAGTAACACGCCATGTCGAATTTCAATACCGTCGTCAATTGGGCAGAATGCAGTGCGGAACAGCGCACGGCACTGCTGATGCGCCCAGCGATTTCCGCTTCAGACAGCATTACCCGCACGGTGCGCGAGATCCTCGACAACGTAAAAGCCAACGGCGACAACGCGCTGCGGGAATACAGCGTCAAATTTGACAAAACGGCGGTGGATACGCTGCGCGTTACGCCGGAGCAAATTGAACAGGCTAGTGCTCGACTGGGCGATGAAATCAAGCAGGCGATGGCCACCGCCGTGGCCAATGTGGAAACCTTCCACAATGCGCAGATTCTGCCGCCGGTGGATGTGGAAACCCAGCCGGGCGTGCGTTGCCAACAGGTTACCCGCCCGATCGCGTCCGTCGGTCTGTACATTCCCGGCGGCTCCGCGCCGCTGTTCTCCACCGTATTGATGCTGGCGACGCCAGCGCGCATTGCCGGCTGCCGCCGCGTGGTGCTGTGCTCGCCGCCGCCGATCGCCGATGAGATCCTGTATGCGGCGAAGCTGTGCGGCGTGCAGGAAGTGTTCCAGGTCGGCGGCGCACAGGCGGTTGCCGCCCTGGCCTTCGGCACCGAATCCGTGCCGCGCGTGGATAAAGTCTTCGGCCCGGGCAACGCCTTCGTCACCGAAGCCAAACGCCAGATCAGCCAGCGCCTTGACGGCGCGGCCATCGACATGCCGGCCGGGCCTTCAGAAGTGCTGGTGATCGCCGACAGCGGCGCCACCCCGGCATTCGTAGCTTCAGATTTGCTTTCGCAAGCCGAGCACGGCCCGGACTCCCAAGTGATCCTGCTCACCCCGGACGCGGCTATCGCCCAAGCGGTCGCCGGTGCCGTGGAACAGCAGTTGGCGGCATTGCCGCGCGCCGAAACCGCGCGCCAGGCGCTGGCCAGCAGCCGCCTGATCGTGGCGAAAGATCTGGCGGAATGCGTCGCCATCAGCAACCAGTACGGCCCGGAGCACCTGATTATCCAAACCCGCAACGCCCGTGAACTGGTCGACGGCATCACCAGCGCCGGTTCGGTGTTCCTGGGGGATTGGTCACCGGAATCCGCAGGCGATTATGCTTCCGGCACCAACCACGTGTTGCCAACCTATGGCTACACCGCCACCTATTCCAGCCTGGGGCTGGCGGACTTCCAAAAACGCATGACGGTGCAGGAACTGACGCCGCAGGGCTTTAGCAGCCTGGCGGCCACCATCGAAACTCTGGCCACCGCCGAACAGTTAATCGCGCACAAAAACGCCGTGACCTTACGCGTCGCCGCCCTGAAGGAGCAAGCATGAGCATTGAACAACTGGCGCGCCAGAATGTGCGCGAGCTTACCCCTTATCAGTCGGCCCGCCGTCTGGGCGGCAACGGCGATGTGTGGCTGAATGCCAACGAATACCCACTGCCGCCGGCGTTCGAGCTTAGCCAGCAGACGCTGAACCGTTACCCGGAATGCCAGCCTGCGCAGGTGATCGAACGCTACGCCGATTACGCCGGCGTTAAAAAAGAGCAGGTGTTGGTCAGCCGCGGCGCCGATGAAAGCATCGAATTGCTGATCCGCGCCTTCTGCGAGCCCGGCAAAGATGCCATTTTGTTCTGCCCGCCGACTTATGGCATGTACACCGTCAGCGCCGAAACGCTGGGCGTTGAGCGGCGCATTATCCCGGCCAGAGCCGACTGGCAGTTGGATCTGGCCGCCATCGCCGACAGCCTGGATCGGGTTAAGGTGATTTATGTGTGCAGCCCGAACAACCCCACCGGCAGCCTGATCAACCCAGATGATTTGCGCACGCTGTTGGATATGGCGCAAGGCAAAGCGATCGTGGCGGTTGACGAGGCGTACATCGAGTTCTGCCCGCAGGCGAGCGTGGCCAGTTGGTTGCGTGATTACCCGCACCTGGCGGTGCTGCGTACGCTGTCCAAAGCCTTTGCGCTGGCTGGGCTACGCTGCGGCTTTACGCTGGCGAATGCGGATCTCATCGCCCTGCTGCTGAAAGTGATCGCCCCTTACCCGCTCTCTACGCCGGTGGCTGATATCGCAGCCCAGGCGCTGAGCCCAGAGGGCATCGCCATTATGCGCCAACGGGTAGCGGAAGTTTCCAGCAACCGCCGCTGGCTGCAACAAGCGTTGCAAAACTGCGCCTGTGTTGAACAGGTTTACGACAGCGAGAGCAATTACCTGCTGGCGCGCTTCACGCCGGCCAGCAATGCGTTCAAGGCATTGTGGGATCAGGGCATTATCTTGCGCGATCAGAGCAAACAACCCGGGTTAAACGGCTGCCTGCGCATCACCATCGGCACCCGCGAAGAATGTCAGCGCGTCGTTGACGCACTTAATGCCCTGCCCGCGAAGTGATTCAGGGCGCTTAATATCATGGCTGTTGCCCGGCCGCGCGGCACAGCCTTAACTCGTCAGGAGCCAATGTGAGTCAGAAATTTCTCTTTATCGACCGTGACGGCACGCTGATTGCTGAGCCACCCGAAGATTTCCAGGTCGATCGCCTGGATAAACTGGCGCTGGAGCCAGACGTGATCCCTTCGTTGCTGGCCCTGCAGAAGGCAGGCTATACGCTGGTGATGATCACCAACCAGGATGGTCTCGGTACCGCCAGCTTCCCGCAGGAAACCTTCGATCCGCCGCACAACCTGATGATGCAGATCCTCACTTCCCAGGGGATCACCTTCGAAAATATCCTGATCTGCCCGCACAAGCCGGAAGACAACTGCGATTGCCGCAAGCCAAAAATCTCGATGGTCAAAGGCTACCTGGAGCCGGGCGTGATGAACGCCGCTAACAGCTATGTGATCGGCGATCGTCAAACCGATCTGCAACTGGCCGAAAACATGGGGATCCAAGGGCTGCTGTACCAGCGGGACACCTTTGACTGGAAAGAAATCACCCGCCGCCTCACCCAGCGCGATCGCCATGCGCACGTTAACCGCGTCACCAAGGAAACCCAGATTGATGTTAACGTCTGGTTGGATCGCGAAGGCGGTAGCAAGATTAAAACCGGCGTTGGCTTCTTTGATCATATGCTGGATCAAATCGCCACCCACGGCGGCTTCCGCATGGATATTCAGGTGAACGGCGATCTGTACATCGACGATCACCACACGGTGGAAGACACCGCGCTGGCGCTGGGCGAAGCACTGAACAAAGCGCTGGGCGATAAACGCGGCATTGCGCGCTTTGGCTTTGTGCTGCCAATGGACGAATGCCTGGCGCGCTGCGCGATGGATATCTCCGGCCGGCCGCACCTGGAGTACAAGGCCGAGTTCAGCTACCAACGCGTGGGCGATCTGAGCACCGAAATGGTCGAGCACTTCTTTAGCTCGCTGTCTTACACCATGGGTTGCACCCTACACCTGAAAACCAAAGGCAAGAACGATCACCACCGGGTGGAAAGCCTGTTCAAAGCGTTTGGCCGCACGCTGCGTCAGGCGATTCGCGTTGAGGGCAACACCCTCCCGAGTTCGAAAGGAGTGCTGTGATGAACGTGGTGATTCTGGATACCGGCTGCGCCAATCTCTCTTCCGTTACCTATGCGGTACAGCGGCTGGGCTATCAGCCTACAATCAGCCGCGATCCGAAAATCGTGCTCAGCGCCGACAAGCTGTTCCTGCCGGGCGTCGGCACCGCGCAGGCGGCGATGGATCAGTTGGAAGCGCGTGAACTGATTGCGCTGATCAAAGCCAGCACCCAACCGGTGCTCGGCATCTGCCTGGGCATGCAGTTGCTGGCTTCGGGCAGCGACGAGAATGGCGGCGTCAAAACGCTGGGCATTATCGATACCCCGGTGCAGCTGATGACCGATTTCGGTCTGCCGCTGCCGCACATGGGGTGGAACCAGGTGACGCCGCAGGCAGGCCACCCGCTGTTCCGCGGCATCGAGGACGATGCCTACTTCTATTTCGTTCACAGCTATGCGATGCCCCTATGCTCAAGCACCATTGCCCAGGCGAACTACGGCGAGCCCTTCACCGCCGCCGTGCAAAAAGACAATTTCTACGGCGTGCAGTTTCATCCAGAACGTTCTGGAGCCGCCGGCGCGCAACTGTTGAAAAACTTTCTGGAGATGTAGGCAGCATGATTATTCCCGCTTTGGATTTGATCGACGGCAACGTGGTGCGTCTGCATCAGGGCGATTACGGCCAGCAGCGCGCCTACGGCAACGATCCGCTGCTGCGTCTGCAGGATTATCAGCAACAGGGTGCGCAAGTGCTGCATCTGGTGGATCTCACCGGCGCCAAAGATCCGGCGGCGCGCCAGATCCCGCTGTTGCGCACGCTGCTGGCCGGCGTGAACGTGCCGGTGCAGGTTGGCGGCGGTATCCGCAGTGAACAGGATGTGGCCGCGTTGCTGGAAGCCGGCGCCAGCCGCGTGGTGGTGGGTTCCACCGCCGTGAAACAGCCGCAGCAGGTGCAAGGGTGGTTCGAGCGCTACGGCGCGGATGCCATGGTGCTGGCGCTGGACGTGCGCATTGACGCCGCCGGCAACAAGCACGTCGCCATCAGCGGCTGGCAGGAGAACTCCGATCTCACGCTGGAACAGGTGGTGGAGCAATACCTGCCGTATGGCTTAAAACACGTGCTGTGCACGGATATTTCCCGCGACGGCACCCTGGCCGGTTCCAACGTGGCGCTGTATCAGGAAATCAGCAGCCGTTATCCGCAGATCGCCTTCCAGGCGTCTGGCGGCATCGGCAATCTGGATGATATCGCCGCGCTGCGCGGCAGCGGTGTGGAAGGGGTGATCGTTGGGCGCGCCCTGCTGGAAGGTAAATTTAGCGTTGAGGAGGCAATCGCATGCTGGCAAAACGGATAATCCCGTGTCTGGACGTCAGAGACGGCCAAGTGGTGAAAGGCGTGCAGTTCCGCAACCACGAAATCATCGGCGACATCGTGCCGCTGGCGCAGCGCTATGCGCAAGAAGGCGCGGATGAGCTGGTGTTCTATGATATCACCGCTTCCAGCGACGGCCGGGTGGTGGATAAAAGCTGGGTTTCGCGCGTGGCGGAAGTGATCGATATTCCGTTCTGCGTGGCGGGCGGGATTAAAAGCGCCGAAGACGCCAGCCAGATCCTGTCGTTTGGCGCCGATAAAATATCCATCAACTCACCGGCGCTGGCGGACCCTACGCTTATCAGCCGCCTGGCGGACCGCTTTGGCGTACAATGTATCGTGGTAGGGATCGATACCTGGCACGACAGCGCCACCGGTAAATACCATGTAAACCAATATACCGGCGACGAACAGCGCACCCGCGTTACCCAATGGGAAACGCTGGACTGGGTGCAGGAAGTGCAAAAACGCGGCGCCGGGGAAATCGTGCTGAACATGATGAACCAGGATGGCGTGCGTAACGGTTACGATCTGGAGCAGCTGAAGCAGGTACGCAGCGTGTGCAAAGTGCCGCTGATCGCCTCTGGCGGCGCGGGCACCATGGAGCACTTCCTGGAAGCGTTCCGCGATGCGGGCGTTGATGGCGCGCTGGCGGCTTCGGTGTTCCATAAACAAATTATCAATATCGGCGAACTGAAAAAGTTCCTGGCCGAGCAAGGCGTGGAGATTCGCGTGTGTTAACAGAACAACAAAAGGCCCAGTTGGACTGGGAAAAAACGGATAACCTGATGCCGGCAATCATTCAGCATGCCGTATCCGGCGAAGTGCTGATGCTGGGCTATATGAACCCGGCGGCGCTGGCAGCCACCGAAGAAAGCGGCAAGGTGACCTTCTTCTCACGCACCAAACAACGCCTGTGGACCAAGGGCGAAAGCTCCGGCAACTTCCTGAACGTGGTGAGCATCACGCCAGACTGCGACAACGATACGCTGCTGGTGCTGGCAAACCCGGTTGGCCCAACCTGCCACCAGGGCACCAGCAGTTGCTTCCACCCGGCAACCAGCGACTGGGGTTTCCTGTACCAGTTGGAACAGTTGCTTGCCGAGCGCAAAAACGCCAGCCCGGATACCTCTTACACCGCCAAACTGTATGCCAGCGGCACCAAGCGCATCGCGCAAAAAGTGGGTGAAGAAGGCGTGGAAACCGCATTGGCGGCGACGGTGAACGATCGTGAAGAGCTGACGAATGAAGCATCCGATCTGGTTTATCACCTGCTGGTGCTGCTGCAGGATCAGGACCTGGATTTAAGTAAGGTGATCGGCTGCCTGCGCGCGCGCCATCAGAAGTAATCGCCTTTCGCCCTCACCCTAACCCTCTCCCGCCGGGAGAGGGGATCTCGTGCCCCATGCCGCATGTGCGCCCCCTCTCCCATTGGGAGAGGGCCGGGGTGAGGGGCTCATCTGCCCAGAACACCGAGTCATATAGCGAAGATCCAGCGGTTACGGCGAAAATTGGAGATGAAGGCCTGGAAACCGCAATGGCGGCGACGGTGCACGATCGTGAAGAACTGACGAATGACGCATCCGATCTGGTTTATCACCTGCTGGTGCTGCTGCAGGATCAGGACCTGGATTTAAGTAAGGTGATCGGCTGCCTGCGCGCGCGCCATCAGAAGTAACCGCCTTTCGCCCTCACCCTAACCCTCTCCCGCCGGGAGAGGGGATCTCGTGCCCCATGCCGCATGTGCGCCCCCTCTCCCATTGGGAGAGGGCCGGGGTGAGGGGCTCATCTGCCCAGAACACCGAGTCATATGGCGAAGATCCAGCGGTTACGGCGAAAATTGGGGATGAAGGCGAGGAAACCGCATTGCCAGCGACGGTGCACGATCGTGAAGAACTGACGAATGACGCATCCGATCTGGTTTATCACCTGCTGGTGCTGCTGCAGGATCAGGATCTGGATTTAAGTAAAGTGATCGGCTGCCTGCGCGCGCGCCATCAGAAGTAACCTCTTTTCGCCCTCACCCTAACCCTCTCCCGCCGGGAGAGGGGATCTCCGTGCACACATCGGCACCCGTATCTGATTTATGTCATCGGCATCCATCCGCACTGGGTTTGCCAATAGCAGCCCCATGCCGCATGTGCACCCCCTCTCCCATTGGGAGAGGGCCGGGGTGAGGGGCTTTACCACAACACCGAGTCATATGGCGAAGATCCAGCGGTTACGGCGAAAATTGGGGAAAGAAGGCGTGGAAACCGCATTGGCGGCGACGGTGCACGATCGTGAAGAGCTGACGAATGAAGCATCCGATCTGGTTTATCACCTGCTGGTGCTGCTGCAGGATCAGGATCTAGATTTAAGTAAGGTGATCGGCTGCCTGCGCGCACGGCATCAGAAGTAACCGCCTTTCGCCCTCACCCTAACCCTCTCCCGCCGGGAGAGGGGATCTCCGTGCACACATCGGCACCCGTATCTGATTTATGTCATCGGCATCCATCCGCACTGGGTTTGCCAATAGCAGCTCAATGCCGCATGTGCGCCCCCTCTCCCGTTGGGAGAGGGCCGGTGTGAGGGGCACCGAAGCATATGGCACAGGCCCGGCGTTTACTTCGCCAAACTATTTTACGCTGACCACCGCAATATAATTCAGCTTATGGCGGTTGCGGCGAAAGTGGTGAAACATGTGCAAAAACGGCTGACGGTTCTCTTTTTTCAATGCATTGCGGATGATGGTCAACGCGCCGCCCAGCCCTTCATCGCGAATCAAACCTCGCGGTGACAGCAGGCTCATCGGGCCGGACGTGGTGCTCACCTGGCGAAAACCCGCCGTTTGAAACAATTCAACCCACGCTTCCTTTAGCATTGGCTGTGCTTTTACGTGGATTGCCTGATGCATCTGCGCCAGCAAATCGGCGCTATCCCGTGCCGTTTTCAGCGAAATATCGTGGGTTAGCAAGCGGCCACCGGGCTTCAGCACCCGCAGATATTCCTGCAGCAACCGGGCTTTGGCTTTATCCGCATACATAGTCAGCATCGCTTCATTAATCACCACATCAAAGCTGTCATCGTCAAAAGGCAGTTGTGACGCATCCGCCATCTGGGTGGAAACCAGGTGGGAAAGGCCCCGTGCTGCGATATTTTTCTCCGCACGGGCAAGCGCCTGTTTATCCATATCAATGCCGACGACATGGCACTGAAAACGATGGGCGATATCAATGGCCGTGGTGCCCATATTGCAGGCGATTTCCAGTACCTTTGCGTCTGCATGTAATCCAGAATGCGCCAACAGCCATTCCGTTGCTTCCCGCCCGCCGGGGCGCAGCCGTTTTTTACCCAGCCGCGCCAGGAATTTATGACCAGCCTCATGGTGCGTGGTGGCGTTATCCATGGTGCGCTCCTTATTTCCCATTGGGTTCACGTAACATGATCAGCAGCATTTTTGCCCGCTCTGGCGCATCGACGGCATGGGGGATATTCGCGGGCATACGCACAATTTCACCCGGCGCCGCCGTTACCGGCCGGCCCTCAATGGTGAGCAGCAACCGGCCTTCCACCACCATCACGATGGCATCGAAAGGCGCGCTGTGTTCAGAAAGCGCCTGGCCTTGATCAAAAGCAAACAAGGTAATATTGCCACCACCATTTTTCGCCAATACGCGGCTGGCGATGCCTTGCTCGGTGTAATTGACAAGGGTGCTAATGGTCAGGGCTTCTGCGGGAGAAAGGGGTTTTTGGCTCATGAGTGTGGTTCCTTTTCGTCATTTATGGACAGGGTATTCAACCAAACAATGGCGTCACACCGCGGGTGTGTCGATTACCGCGGGTAACAGACGTGAGCGCCACCGGGATTTGATACAGTTGTGCCAAACCGGCCTCTGTCAGCACCTCACCACAGCGGCCGAACTGATAGCCGCCATCAGCAAACAGCAACAGGGCGCGATCGGCGATATGCAGCGCGTGTTGGGGATAGTGGCTGCTAAATAGCAACGTCATCTGATGATCCGCCGCCAACTCACGCAGTGCGCTTAACACGCAGTCCTGATTGGTTAAATCAAGTGCGGAGGTCGGTTCATCTAAAATCAGGATTTCCGGTTCTGCGGCCAGCGCACGGGCAATCATCACCATCTGTTTTTCGCCGCCGCTGAGCCGGTTAAAGGGGTGATCGGCAAAACGGCTCAGCCCCAGATATTCGAGGCAGCGCATCACAATGCGGTGATCATGCACCGACGGCGAGGCATACCACGGCAGATGGCGCACACGGCCAAGCGTGACCATCGTGCGCACGGAATAGCTAAAAAACGAACCATCTAGCTGCGGCACATAGGCCACCGGCGCATTGAGTCGAATATCGCCCGTTGCCCCTTTTTGTATCCCTAATAACAGCCGCAACAGCGTGGTTTTCCCGCGCCCATTCGGCCCTAAAATGGCGCAGATGCGGCCAGCAGGCAGGTGAAAGCTCAGATCGCTAAACAGCTGACGATGGCCAAGGCGGTAGCTGAGTTTCTCAACCTGGATCATAGATCGGTCACCTTTTTATTCAGTGTATGGATAAGTACAGCGAAGATGGGTGCGCCAATCATCGCGGTGATCACACTTAGCGGGATTTCTGCGGCGCTCATACTCCGGGCGAGCGTATCCACAGCGATCAGATAAATCGCGCCAATAGCCGCACTAATAGGTAATAAGCGTTGATGATCGTGCCCGGCTACAAGACGGGCGATATGAGGGATAATCAGCCCAACCCAGCCGATAGTGCCAGAAACGGCAACGGTGGCGCTGGTGATCAGCGTAATACACAGCAACACTCCCCAACGGGTTATCGCCACCGACATGCCGAGAGCCTGCGCGTTCTCTTCGCCCAAAGACAGCACATTAATACGAAAGCGCAGCGCGAAAATGATCCCCGTCGCCAGCACTACGGCCGGTAACAACACCCACAGTTTCAAGTAAGAGGCGCTGGCAAGGCTGCCCATCAGCCAGAACACGATGGATTGCAAGGTATTATTCGGATCGGCGAAATAGGTGATCAACGAGATCAGGGCAGCAAAAAAGGCGTTAATAATCACGCCGGCCAAAATCAGCATCAACAGGCTACTGCCATGGCGGTTTAACCCCAGCAGAAACACCAGCACAATCGCCAGCAACCCGCCGATAAACGCCAAACCGATGGTGATAAACAGCGATGAAAACAGCAAAATGGCCAGTGCGCCGCCCAACGCCGCGCCGGAAGAAACGCCGATAATCTGCGGCCCCACCAGCGGATTGCGGAAAATACCTTGCAGTGCGGCACCGGCGACAGCCAGCCCCGCGCCCGCCAGCCCCGCCATCAGCACCCGGGGAAGGCGCACATAGAGCACCACATTCTGCGCTGTGCGGCTGTATGCCGTGTTATCCGCGTGGCCCATTATGGCATCGGTAATTATCTGCAACACCGCGGGAAAAGGCACCGTATAACGGCCGGCACCGAGCGCACCAAGCAAGGTGAGCAACAGGCATACGGAGAGGACGAACCAGAGCCCTTTTGCGCTATGCATGCGGTTGCCCCATCAGTCGTAAGTAATCCTGGCTGCCGCGGTTTAACTCCAATTGCAGGATGCCATCAATTTGTTGTTCAGTGACGCTATAGCCATAAAGCTGCTGATAACGGCGGCGGATCTCCGCGCGCAGCGGCCAGTGAGCGGTTTGTGGGTGAAAAATCATCGACAACCACTGCCAATACAGCGGTGTTTCCTGATTGGGCGCATCCCAGATAAACCCGCCGATCGGCAGTTTATACACCCGCCGGTTTTTAACTGCCGCGACCCCGCTGAGCACGGGGTTCAGATATACATCATCGGGTTTTAATCCCTGTTCAAAATTGCCCAGCAGAATAATGTCAGGATCCCACAGCAAAATTTGTTCAATATTCAGGGTTCGCGGGCCGGTAAGATCGCGGTTTAAGCTTACGCCGCCGGCGAGCGCGAAATCGGCGTTATTGTGGGAGGTTGAACCAAAGGTTTGAATACTTTGATTAAAATGGGATAAATACAGCACCCGGGGCTGCTCTGCCTCTGGGAGCGCCGCGGTGGTTGCCGCCAGCGCATTAATAACGTCCTGGCGCCAGTGCAGCATGCCCGCAGCCTTTTCGGGCTTGCCCAACGTGGTTCCCATCAGGGCGATCCACCGTTGGGTATCACTCTCTTTGCCATAATTGAGGGTGGCGACAGTCAGGCCTGCATCGCGCATCGGCGAAAGGATATCGTCACCACGATGCCCCCACTGCCACACTAAATCAGGCTGCACATTGAGCAGCGCCTCAATATTCGGCGTAAAATTATTACCGACCATATCGGAACGAACGTTCAGTACCGCGGGGAACATGAGCCCTAACATCCCTTCACGCGCTGCGACGCCGGCAAACGGGTGCATGCCCACCAGTTTCTCACTGCTTTCGTCCAACCCAACCAACATGGAAGCGGCAGGTATCGGGATCACGACGATGCGCGTGGCCGGCGCAGACAGACGAATGTTCCGGTTTGCCATGTCGGTAAATTCGAGCGTGCCCTGTGCCATCGCGCTGGCGGCCATACCGGTGATAACCACAAGAACGATACGTATTAATAGGCTATTTATCATAGGGTTATTAGCAATAAGGTTAGAAGAATTGAATTGATAACGCGTGTTATTATCACTTATGATCGCTTCATTCTAGGGCGCGCTAACAAGGATGGCCTATGACATTTGTCAAACACACATTGCCCAGAGAAACGCAGCTGCATTGCCTTAAATCATGCCCGTTATTCAGCGCGATCCCGGATTTTGGCCTGGCGCTGGGGCTGGCAAACAGCGCTTATATGCAGTTCAACAGCGGCGATATGCTGAACCATGATGGGGATGCCTTTAAATATTGCCCGCTATTAATTTCCGGCCAGATTGAGGTCTTGCGCCACGGCTTTCTTGGGGAGGAAAAAGTCTTTGGGATTTTTAGCCCAGGTGAGCTTGTCGCGATTGCCGCCGTTTTTATGCCGCACAACCGTTATCCGATGAGCTTGCGGGCAAAAACCGCCGGCGATGCCCTGTTGCTGGACAAACGGGATATACTGCAACTCTGCCACCGCTATCCCATTGTGATGGAAAGGCTACTTTCCCGCTTCAGCCTGAAGCTGTATGAGCACATTAACTACATCGATTGGCTAACTTCCAGTTCCGCAGAACAACGGCTGGCGGCTTATTTATTGGATCTCCGCACACGCCAGCACGGTGATGTGGTGGCGTTGCCCCTATCCCGCGGGCAACTGGCGGCTAAACTGGGGATGCGCTATGAAACGCTAAGCAGGTTGTTCTCCGGCTGGCGGCGCAAGGGGTTTATCGATGTGCATAAAGACGTTGTGCATATTAAGGATGACGCCTATCTCAACCGGCTGGCGATCCCAGCGCAGCGGCCGTTTTAACGCCCAACCGCGCGGCGCACACAGTTGGCTAGAAATGGTAGTTAATTCCCCCATTAACGCTAAAGCCCATGCCAGGGAACAGCGTATTATCATTGGCGGCCACACGGCGGCTCGCTACAGAGGTGGTGGCATAGCGTTCGCGCGTCAGGTTATCGAGGGTGAGATAAAGCGACCAGTTATCCGTTGGCTGATAACTGCTGCTGAAACCGAGCACGGCATAACGCTTACGTTTCTGAATATCAAGATTGTTTTCGTGATCCACCGCCATATCGGTTGGCGACCAATGCAGATTGGGGCCAAAACGCCAATGGCCGATGTGATAGAGCACTTCTGCCGCGATCATATTGCGCGGGATGCCGGCAATATAGTTGCCGTTATATTCCCCGCCGGTAAAACGGAAGTCGCTGTAAGTCCAGGACACGCGATACTCGACATCGCCGCGGCCACTGGGAAACGCTCCCCGAAGGCCCAGCTCCAGCCCCTGATGGCGGGTTTTTGCCGCATAGTTGAAAACGCCGACCACTGTCCCTTCGGAATCATAGGTCGTGATGTATTCATCTTTAATCAGGCTGCGATATAGTGCGATATCCCATTTAACCTGCTCGGAAAACTCACCGTCGCCCCCCACTTCAAAAGTGATCGCTTTTTGCGGAGAAAGCCTGGTCAATTTACCATCGCTGGAGTTGATGATTTCCCAAAAAGTGGCCGGTTCCTGGCTGGCGCTGATATTAGCAAAATAACGCTGATTATAGGCTGGGCGCCAGATAATGCCGGCTTTCGGCGTCCAGAAGCGCCAGTCCTGGTCCAATGAAACATCACTATGGCGTTTGTCCACGTCGCGCCGGGCATAGGTCGCTTTGGCATCCAAATTTAACGTGAGATCGGGTGTGATATGTAGACCGGCGCCAAGGCTGGCGTAGATATTTTCCGCTCGCCCGTCAAAATGGCCAATGAGGGTTTTATCCATTAGCGTACCACGCCGGTTTTGCATCAGTTCTGTGTCCAGCCCCATCTGGTCCAGGGCCAGTGCCGCACGGTAGCTAACGGCATCTGTTTCAACATTATAGGTAAACTGTGCACCTTCACTGTGGCTTTGGCTAAAGCGATAGTAAGAGGGCGTGGTGAAATTGTCGTGAGTGCGGATATGCCAAACGCCCAGCCCCAACTGCTGGTTACCCATCAGCCAGTCAGAACGGTTAGCAATACGCAGTTGCGCCACATTACGGTGTGGATCCCGCTGCAACACCAGGGGATAAACATCCGTTGGGTTACGGTTCAATGCCTCTTCCGACAGCGAGCCTGCAACATCAAAACGCAGATCCGTCCAGCCCAGCCAGGTACGGTTCTCAAAGTTATCCGTTACATAGCCGATATTGCCACGCATGGTTTTCCGTTGGGAAGTTGAGTGCTTGCGGTAACCATCGAAATGATCATAAGTCAGATTAATGCGCCCGTCGAAACGGCCATCTTCCGTTACGCCGCCAAGGGCAACCTGCCCCGCTTCACGGCCATAAGAGCCATATTCATAACGCAAACGCCCGTTCTCATCACGCCCGGTGTAGGAGAGAAGATCTAACTCACCGCCAAGACTATTACTCTGCGGATTCAGGCTGTTAGCACCGCGCCGCACGCTGATCATGCGGGCATCGCGCATTTCCAGCGTACTGATATGGAAACTCCCATCGGCATCGGCAACGGGTAAGCCGTCTTGCATCAACAATACGCCGCGCGCTAACGGCGCACTCTGCACACCAGAACCACGGATGTTAAGGCGCGGCTGATCGATGCCGCCAAAGAAATTTTGGATCAGAATACCGGGCTGATAATCGAGGGCATCATGCAAGGTCGCCTGGCGAGTCTCTTTTTTGACGATCGCTAAATTGGTTCCCCCCGCGACATTGTCGAGCTTCTCTTTTTCCCGTTGTTCATCAGGTGCCAACCGGCTGGTGGGTGCTGCGCTCACTATCAGTGTATCCGGCGGCGAATTTAACGCCGCCGCCAATGAAAGTGGGCAAATCCCCAGGGCAGAAAAAGCGAAAAAGCAACTCACGGAGCGTGCCTGTAAATGACGCATGTCCTTCTCCTTATGGTTGTAATGATTATTATTTCCTTTTGAGGCGTATAATATATAAGCGATGGGCAAGACTGACCTATGACATTTGTCAAGGTCCAACACCTGGCAACAGGGAATTAATGCATTGATTTTAATATTAAATAAATGGATTTACGGCGAGACGATGCGAGGGAATAGCGTCATGTATTCATATAAACAAAAAAAGCCGCTGGGCGTTAGCCCTGCGGCGCAGACAGACTTACCGAGCACGACATTTCATTTCCCGATGGCAACCAGCAAATCCGCAGATTGCGCCACGGCGCCAAATATCCCCCCTTCCCGCAAGGTAATGTCAATGGTTGCCTGATGCAGGCCTTTTTCACCTGCCGCACAACAATCGGTGAGCAGCAGGCAATCGTAACCGCGATCGTTAGCCTCACGCATCGTTGAATGGACACAGACATCTGTCGTCACCCCGGTTAAGATCAATTGCCGAATGCCTTTGGCGTGCAGGATTTGATCGAGATCAGTGGCATGAAAAGCGCTGTTCCCAGGTTTATCGATCAGAATGTCATCGGGCGCGGGCGCCAACTCCGGCACGATATTCCAGCCTCGCTCTCCCCGAATAAGGAAGCGGCCCAATGGGCCTTCAGCCCCCACAGGCGTGCCATTGAGAAGGCCCCGCAGCCGCTTGTTTGGGTTGAGATCGCTTAAATCAGGGCGGTGCCCTTCACGGGTGAAGATGATGGTGATGCCCGCAGCGCGTAGTGCCCGCAACACGTTGGCGATCGGCGTGATTGCAGCACGCCCCGCAGCCACTGAATATCCCATGGAAGCAAAATAACCATGGGGATGAAGGAAATCATCTTGCATATCAATGATAAGCAACGCAGTGTCCCGTGGCGACCAACGCTCGGACAATGGCCAGCAATAGGGCCGGGAAGCAAGCGGGGTATAGATACTCATAGAGCTATCTCCCCATAAACTCAGCTGGAAAGCGTAACTTGATATGATTTGCATTCCCTGCAACTTTTCCCGGGAAAGCAATACCGATGTCGCCCGGTTGGCGGATCCCCTCCCCCAACAAACCTTGCTCAAAACTGAACTGTTGAATATGCGCCAGGCCTTGCTGAAAATCGGCACTGCCAACAAATGCAGCACCTTCAGCTGGTGCGTAGAAATGCGTCGTTTTCAACTGTTGCCTGAAGCCGGCCGCGTCCGTCCCCGAAGCCTCGGCCATCCAGGCGATAGCCTGCTCATGTTCGGGGCCCGAAGCAGCCAGAATATCCATGACTTCATACCAGGCACCGGCGATAGCCTTGCCAATGCCAGGGTGTTTTTTAAGCAAATCGGTACGGATAAGTAGTCCGTCATTGATCTCACCGGGAATGTCTGCAGAACTGAATACAAGATGGGCGTTCGTGTTCGCCGAAAGAATCGAAGCCAGCTGGGGCTGCCAGGTAACCATCGCTTTCACCGTGTTGTTCGGGAAGAGCGCAATCATATCCGCATCGGACGTATTGACCACGGTAACATCACGTTCCGACAGGCCCGCTTTTTCCAACCCGCGAGCCAGCAGATAATGCGATCCGGAAAATTGCACCAGGTTGACGGGCTGCCCTTTAATGGCGGAGAGATCCTTGCCGTCCTTCAGTATGATCCCATCATTCCCCAGGGAATTGCTGAGCAATAGCGGCACACTGGTATCCACGCCGGAAGCGGCAGGAATCGTGAGCGCATCAAGCAGCATGGCTATCGTTCCCTCAAATTCCCCCGCGGTATATTGGTTAATGCCTTCTATGTAGTCATTAACCTGTACCGCAGATAAATCCACCCCGAACTTCTCGCCCCAGCGTTTCAGAATGCCCGATTCCTGCGCATAACCCAGCGGCATGGAGCCAACATAGACCGACCAAGCAATTCGCACCTGTGGCGGTTTGTCCACGATAGCATGCAGGGAAAAACAGAATAGAAATACGGCGAACAGCCCGTTGGCGGAAAATAGGCGTTTCATGATGCAACCTCGTTGAATACGGGAGACAAGTCTTGAGTTTGTCAGTTCAGCGCGGGGCATCCAATGCTGCGGAATACATGTATACATGCGATTACCCGCAGGTTTGGCTCACCAGTAGCAGATCGTCAATAAACGCTTTCAACACCGGGCGTGGAGCATGCTTACTTTTGCGTGTTATGGCCTGTATCGGAGATGAACGCCGGTACTGCGCAGGATCGAGTATCACCAACTCCCCCTTTTCGACCCAGCGTTTGGCAAAATGAGCGGGTAAAAAACCAATGTGGTTACCGGCAAGGATGAGCATGGCAGCGGCTTCAATATTACTGACCCAGGCATTAGGCGGTACCCGCTCCGCTCCCAATGGCAGTAGATCCGCACTGTCTAAAAACTCGCGAACCACTTTCTTCGCGCTGGACAATGCTTCCTGCAGTTGCGCGCCACGAAGCGCGGCCAGTGGATGGGTAACTGCCGCGTACAACAAATCCTGTTCCAGATACAAAGGTAGGTATTCAAGCTCTTGCAGATTGTGGCTGAAAATACCGATGCCAATATCAGAACGGTTATCCAGAACGGCCTGCTCAATGCGGGCTGGCGCGGCGATATCGATGAAAAACTCGGCCTGATTGTGCTCCCGCTGAACAAAACGCTGTATTGTGGCGGTCAAAGGGCAATTGTCATCCGTGATCAGATTATCGATCATGGCAATGCGAATGGGGCCACTTAGCTGACGTTGCATTGCTATGGCATCATGCTCAAAGCGCCGGGTTACAGCGAACAGCTCTACTGCCCGACGATAGATGACCGCTCCTTCGTCCGTTAGCGCAAAACCCGAACGCCCGCGTTCACATAATTTGAACCCCAGCCGGCACTCAAGCTGAGTGATCTGCCTGCTGATGGTTGAGGCGTCTCGCCCAAGAATAGCCTGCGCGTTGCTGAACCCTCTGGAGTCTACTACCGCGAGGAAAACGCGCAGCAGCCGAAGATCGATATCGGTAATATTCATATGTATAACCGGAGATGTGGGGCAAAAATGGGTACCAATGGCATACGGAACGCCAATTTCAGATCCTGTAAGCCACACCGTATCAGAAACAATCTTTTCATGGCATAGCACATCGATAATATTGCCCATCGCCACCGGAGATAAACCGGGCCCCCTCCACCGCCAGATGATTCATCGTTACGGGAACGTGATACCTGCCATCACCCACATGGCGCCACCGTATCGTTCGCCATCGCCATGAAAGAATGCACCACCACCCAACGGCCCCTGCGCCCCACCCCATGCATAGAAAAATAACCACAGCATCACAATTCAAAAACCTATAAGTCAGTAAAAAAAGCATATAGTTTATAAAATGTTTTTTATTTCTATGATTTTCATCCGCTTTTTACCCTTACCTTGGGTATATGAATAGTAAGTTCATTTTTTTTGAACTTATATTCAAGATGAACATATTGCCGCCTTTGATAATGGAGCGGATATTAAATAATAGTTATCGGCCAGGTATTATCCGGTATTTAATACCATGCCCTATTATATTTTTACGCAACAAAATAGCAACAAAGCAGTAAATGAACCTATTTGAATATACCCTACGATAAATAACGAAAGCTGAAAAACCCGAGGATAAAAATGAAAACAAACGCGCCAAATAACGATAAGTAAAGCACAAACAATAAACTGCCAATAAAAAGGTTGCATACTTTTATTGTAAAAATCCATGCTAAATGGAGGAAAAAATGGCTGAGAAAAAACCAAAAACCCAGGCCCAGCGGCTGATTGGGTTTGGTGGCGCAGCATTTCTTATTCTACTGATCTGTTTGCTGCCAACACCAGAGGGCTTAACACCGGAAGGGCAAAAAGCATTAGCATTATTCGTTGGGATAATCTTCCTATGGGCCACAGAGCCGGTACCGCTGGCGATTGTCAGCCTGATTATGGTGCCGGTTGTCGTTTCAATGGGCCTGTTGACTGTCGGCAGAACGCTAAATAACTTCTCGACATCGTCTATCTTCCTGATCGTTGCTGCGTTATTAATGGCGCCAGCGATGTCAAAAAGTGGTTTTGCCGACAGGTTAATATACTGGCTGCTTTCTAAAGTGGGCTGCACCGCCGTTCGTATCACGTTTGGGATCACCGTTGCGAACATTGTGCTGGCATTCATTATTCCTTCAACCGCAGCCCGAACCGCAGCGCTGCTGCCGATTTGCCTGGCAATCATCGAGCTTTTCAGGAAGAACAGTAACCAGCCGAAGGGAAGCCGAAGCAAGTTTGCGGTGGGGTTGCTATTAACGCTGGCCTTCACCAATTCGATCATCAGCGCCGGCATACTCACCGCGACGATCCCCAACCCGGTTACCGTAGACTTTATATTTAAAGCGACCGGGCACTCAATATCTTATGCAGAGTGGTTTATGTATGGATTCCCACCGGCGTTAATCATGACGATTTTCGCATGGTGGCTCATCAAGACCGTCTTCAAAGCAGAAGCGAATGAAATACCCGGCGGAAAAGAAATTATCGCAGAGAAACTGCAAACAATGGGGAAAATGTCGGCAGATGAGTGGAAAAGCTGCCTGATCTTCTTATTTGTGGTTTTACTCTGGATGACCGGTAGTATTACCAAAATAGATACTACCATCGCAGCCATCATCGGCGTTTGCCTGATGTTTCTGTTTGGTGTGATTAACTGGGGGGATGCATCAAAAACGGCTGCTTTTCAGTTCATGTTAATCATGGGCGGTGGGTTTATTATCGCAGACCTGTTGATCGTCACCGGAGCAGCCAAATGGGTAGCAACCAGCCTATTTAGCCTGCTGAAATTTGATGGTGGCATATCGATTATGGTCCTGTTGCTGATCGTGATTTTTATCGTGCAATACATGCATATTCCCTTTATGGGAACGACAAAAATGACCACGATGTTAATCCCTATCGTAATAAGTATTGCAGAAGCCGCCAATATCAACCCCACGATATTAGCGATGCCGGCTGGTATGATCATTGGGGGATTCCCCCTGTTCCTGTTCTATAACACCATTTCCAGTTTATTGGTTTACGGCACAGATGAATTGCGAATGAGTGATTTCCCTAAAGTCGGCGTGCCTATCTGTACGGTTGCGGTGCTGGTTTATAGCCTGATGGCAGTGACATATTGGCGTTGGCTGGGGCTCTTCTAACAACATGCTGATGATGATTTAACCGGAGGAAACTTAAAATGAGTAATATTGGATTTAGAGTTTTTTCAAAAATTAATCGCCCCGATGCAAACCTGGTCAGCAAGTTCAAAGAATTGCCGGTGGCTAATATCGCGGACATGATGAACCGCTCAAATGTTCTGGACGCGCGGTTGCGTAAAATCGGCGCAAGCAATCTCTTGGGGGTGGCCTTTACTGTTAAAACCCGCACCGGCGACAACCTGATGGTGCATAAGGCACTGCAAATGGCGCAGCCAGGGGATGTTCTTATCGTCGATGCCCACGCTAGCCTAACCAATGCCATTATGGGGGAACTGATGGTGCGTACGGCGGAGCAAAGAAACCTGGCCGGTATCATTATTGACGGCGCAGTGCGCGACGTAGCGGTATTATCCACCCTCCAGATCCCTGTTTATGCCTCCGGGGTCACGCCGGCTGGGCCCTACAAGGACGGCCCAGGTGAAATCAACACCCCGATTAGCGTTGGCGGTGTGACGATTCACCCCGGCGATATTCTGGTGGGCGATGATGACGGCATCGTCGTGATCCGCCCCGGCGTTGCGCAAGATATCTATGAAAAGACGCTGATAAAAAATAAAAAGGAAGAGGAACTGGTTCGCTTAATCAAGGAAGGGCGCCGGGATAACTCATGGATTGATCGGGCGCTTAGTGAAAGAAAATGTGAGTTTATTGATGATGTCTACACCCAATAGGTGTTTGGCCACAAATCCGCAAAAACGCCATTAAACATAGCGGGAATATCACCCAATCCCCTCGTAACGCCCGGCCACGGAAAAGCCGGGGTTGCTCCGCTTTCATGCCAATCATGAACGCCGCGAACATGATGTTATTCTCGGCACTTTAAGATTTCTTTAATTTTCGTGTGCGAGACTCTGCTTAAACCCAGAGGAGCGTTATATGAAACAGAAAAAAGTATGGCCAATCAGTGAATACGTTACGGTGATTTTTTGTACCGCTATAGTCCTGCGTTTCTTGCAAATATGGTTTACGACGTAAAGATTTTTCGTTTTTCACTTAGGGATGTTGAATCGCACCCATGCCCGGCAGCCGGAGCCATGCCTGTGGAGTACGCAGTTCATGGGCCACATCTAAAACAGATCAGGTAGTGAGTTTTTTCAGTTGTTCAATAAACATGGCAATATAGGGGTTATTGTTTTTGGGATTATAAACCGCGTAAATACAGCAAAGACACCGGAAGTCTTCTATTGGCAGGAAAACAATATCCTGGCGATTATTGGGTATCGTCATTTTCCCAACCAGGGTCACCCCTAAACCCGCGCCGACCAACGCAAGCGCCGTATGAATTTCCAAAGCATGGTGGGAAATAGCTGGCACAATGCCGTGCTCTTTAAACTTCTCAAAGAGCTTACCGGAAAATCCACTTTTCTGATCGTTAGGGAAGACGATAAAGGGAGAGTTGCAAAAATCGCGCAATGTAATAAATTTCTTGCGGCTAAGGTAATGATTCTTCGGAATTGCTGCCACCAGAGGATCAACCAGGATGAGTTCATGACGTAGCCCTTCGTCAAGGATATTATCGTTATTCATTTTCCTGATAAACCCGATATCAATGATGTGATTTATCAAAAGTTCTGGCTGGTATGCCGATAAAACCTCCTTAAGATTGATATCAATATGGCCATGGTTTTCAGAGAAATTTTTTATCGCTTCCGGCAGTAGGTTGAACATAACTGAACGGACAGATCCCAGCGTTAGCGTTGTTGATTTCGCATTAACATGTTGCCAGACGTCCCTTTCCAGCTTTTCAAAACCAAATATCACCTCCTGCGCCCGGTGGTAAACAAACTCGCCGAGTTTGGTAAGCGTCATTGGCCTTGAGCTACGGTTAAACAAGGTGCCGTTAAGTTCTTTTTCAAGCGCCGTTATTTGCATACTGATGGCCGTGGGGGCAAGCAATAGCGTTTTCGCCGCCTGGCTGGCGCTGCCCGCTTCCACAACACGACAAAAATACTGCAGTTGTTTTATGTTCACCGTTAATGAGCCTTAAGTAGGCAGAACGCGCTAACCCTTACGGGCTGTGAAAGCGCTCTGAATACGTGCACGATCACTCTGATGCCAGTCAGCAGGTTACCATGCCGGCAGTGGCTATACCGTTATTCTTCCCACACATTACGCGTTTGCCGTTGAGATGCGCCAGCCCAGATCGCGGGCAAAAAAAAGGCCGCCGAGTGTGAGCCCGGCGGCCTTGTTATCGATAATCAGGCTAAAGCATTATTCCAGCCATTCGGTATGGAATACGCCTTCTTTATCGATGCGTTTGTAGGTATGGGCGCCAAAATAATCGCGCTGCGCCTGGATCAAGTTAGCCGGCAGCACCGCAGAACGGTAGCTGTCGTAGTAGGCGATAGCGGCAGAGAAGGTTGGCGTTGGGATACCGTTTTGCACCGCATAGGCCACCACGTCACGCAGCGCCTGCTGGTATTCGTCAGCGATTTTCTTGAAGTATGGCGCCAGCAGCAGGTTAGCGATGTCGGCATTTTCAGCATATGCATCGGTGATTTTCTGCAGGAACTGCGCGCGGATAATGCAGCCGGCGCGGAAGATCTTGGCGATTTCGCCGTAGTTCAGATCCCAGTTGTTCTCTGTAGAAGCCGCTTTCAGCTGTGAGAAGCCCTGGGCGTAGGAAACGATTTTCCCCAGGTACAGTGCACGGCGCACTTTCTCGATAAATTCGGCTTTGTCGCCAGCAAAGGCAGCCACTTTCGGGCCGCTCAGCACTTTGGATGCGGCAACGCGCTGATCTTTGAGAGAAGACAGATAACGCGCGAACACCGATTCAGTGATCAGCGACAGCGGTTCGCCCAGATCCAGCGAGCTTTGGCTGGTCCATTTACCGGTGCCTTTGTTAGCGGCTTCGTCCAGGATCACATCAACCAGGTAGTTACCCTGCTCATCTTTTTTGGTGAAGATGTCTTTAGTGATGTCAATCAGGTAGCTGCTCAGCTCACCCTGGTTCCATTCGGTGAAGGTGTTGGCCAGCTCTTCATTGCTCAGGCCCAGCGCCTGTTTCAGCAGAGAGTAGGCTTCCGCGATCAGCTGCATGTCGCCGTATTCGATGCCGTTGTGCACCATTTTCACGTAGTGGCCGGCGCCGTCTGCACCGATGTAGGCAACGCATGGCTCGCCTTCAGCCACAGCGGCGATTTTCTTCAGAATTGGGGCCACCAGTTCATAAGCTTCTTTCTGGCCGCCAGGCATGATGGAAGGCCCTTTCAGCGCGCCCTCTTCACCGCCGGAAACGCCGGTGCCGATGAAGTTGAAACCTTGGTCAGACAGTTCGCGGTTGCGGCGAATAGTGTCTTTGTAGTAGGTGTTGCCACCATCAATCAGGATATCGCCTTTATCCAGGTGCGGCGTCAGTGAAGCGATGGTTTTGTCCGTGGCTTCGCCCGCTTTCACCATCAGCAGAATGCGACGTGGTTTTTCCAGGGATTCGACAAACTCTTCAACGCTGTAGTACGGCACCAGGTTTTTGCCTGGGTTCTCAGCAATAACTTCGTCAGTTTTGTCGCCTGAACGGTTAAAGATGGAAACGGTATAGCCGCGGCTTTCGATGTTCAGCGCCAGATTGCGGCCCATTACCGCCATGCCGACAACGCCGATTTGTTGCTTGGACATTTAGTAACTCCTGTCTGAGGTAACACCTGTTAACAACCAGCAGCCAACAGGTTTTTTGTGTGGCAAGCATGTTAACTCAGGAACGCATCGAGTGGGTAGTGATTGATGCGATAGGGCGTGTGCCCGCGCCAAACCCCCTGTTTCAGCATGCCATTATGGTTCCCTGCTCTTGCCAACCCGGGTCATTTTTTGCTGCAGTCAGGATGGCATACTGGGCGTTCGATTCAATAGGCGCAGGTAGATTTCATGGTGCTTTTCCAGCATTTGTTCGGAAGTAAACATGCGTTCAAAGCGTTTTTCTGCTTTCGCACCACATTCCTGGGCAAAGGAGCGATCGTTCCATAAACGATCCATTGCAGCGCGCAATGCCGAAGGATGGGATGGTGGCACAACCAGGCCCGTTTCATTATCCACGTTGATATAAGTGGTTCCTGTACCAATCTCACTTGAGATCATTGGCTTCCCGAACATCGCCCCTTCAAGCAACGAAATACCAAATGCTTCGGAACGCAAATGCGAGGGGAAAACCATGCAGTAGCTCAGTTTGAGTAAAGCAACCTTATCTTCATCGCACAGCGCTCCCAGGAAGTGGATATTTTTTAATCCCAGCGCTCTTGCCTGTTGCTTCAGTTCTTCTTCAATCGGGCCGGCTCCAACGATCACAATAGGGTAAGGCGCCCCCACAGCCGCTTCGATAAGAATGTGTAGCCCTTTGTAATAACGCAGCGTTCCAATGAAAAGGAAAAAAGGCTGGCCGATCTTGTTTCCCCATTTTTGCAGCCGTTCGTCGTCTACTTGTGGGTAGGTGGATTTATCCAACCCGATCGGAATGACCGTCACCTTACTTTTAAACTTTTCAAGTACATCGCTGGTTTCAACGTAATTTGGCGATGTGGCAATAATGCAGTCAGCTTTGCTGAGAAAGTGGAACATTAATGGCTTATAAAGCTTTAATAAATTTTGCTGCCGTATGATGTCGGAATGATAACTGACGACGGAAGGTTTTTTAATACCGGAAATCCATTGCACCATATCCATAAAAGGCCATGGGAAATGGTAATGGATAATATCAGCCTCTTCTGCCAACTTTTTGAACTTATTTATAACTTTCCAGGAGAAAGGATTAGAGGCAATGGAAAAGCTTTGAGGTGACTTATAAGCAGTATGCTGCCCAATCACCTGTTTGTCTTCACCCGCGTGTTCACTGACAGAAAGTACGCAAGAAGATATTCCTTTACTAACCCCGCCTTCGGCCAATTGGAAAATCACCTGCTCAATACCGCCAAATGAATCAGGATAATAAGTTTTATAAAAATGCAAAACTTTAATCATGGAAAGATCAAACCTGCTGGTAAACGTTAAATGTTTCCTGAGCACAACGCTGCCAGGAAAATTGAGCCGCTCGAGAAAGCCCTGCAGCACGAGCCTGCTGCCGCCACGGCTCATCCTGAAGGGCTCGTGATAAATACTGGCTCATGGTATCAGTGTCTTCTGGCTGGCACATGAGCGCGGCATCGCCAGCCACTTCAGGCAGCGCAGAGGCATCTGAACAAACAACGGGCGTTCCTGACGCCATGGCTTCCAATACCGGCAGACCAAAACCTTCATAAAATGACGGGAAGACAAAAAGACGGGCGGCGGCATATAACAGCGGTAAATCTTCCTTAGTGATATAGCCAAGATATTTCAACCATCCTTGCGCTTCTCCTTGCTGGAAACGCTGATGCAACCCTTCGCTTTTCCAACCTTTATAGCCGCACAGCACCAGAGGATAGCGCTGACGCAATACCAGGGGAAGTTTTTCGTAGGCATCGAGCAATGTGCCAATATTCTTACGCGGCTCAATGGTACCTATGTATAGCGTAAATTGTTGGTTCTCCAGGCCCAGGCGCGCCAACAACGGCTGCAACTGCTGTACGTCCCGTGGGTGAAACTCGTCACCACAAGCCAGCGGAGTGGCATGAATCTTATCCAATGGATAATTGAAATACCGGGCGACTTCTTGCCGTGAAAACTCAGAAACCGTAATAATTCTATTTGCTCGCTTCAGGCTCGCCTGTATGGCCTTACGCATATAGCGAATACGCTCTTCAGGATGATGTTCCGGACAAGTAAATATTGAAATATCATGGAAGGTAACGACAGAACGCGGCATCCCGGCCGGCAAATAAAAATTCGGGCCGTGATAGATACAATCACGGTGGTGACGCAATGCGTAACTTTGCAACAACGGGTTGATGGCTCTGAAGGCTTCAATCAGCAACCCTTGTTTTTTCAGCCAGGGGATCAGCCGGCTTGGCTTCCCGGCCGTTTCAGCGGGCGGTTGTAATTCCCGAACAACTTTCAGACGATTGTAGTAGGAAATGTCATCTATCGTACCGAGCTTTTGCAGTTGATTAATCAACTCAAAAGTATATCGCCCAACACCTGTCAGTGGGTATCTAACGGGTTCGGTCGAAATTATTAATTTCATCAGTAAGCCTCAACACCACGAATATTCAGTCTAAAGATATAAGAACGCACCGTCACATATAAAAACAAAAGGGCCATTGCTGGCCCTGAGGTATTACATCGTGTATTTTATTGTTTTATTAGCGGCAACTGTTTCAACAGCAAAGCGGTGCTTTGTTCCCACGTTAGCCATTTAATATTCTCAGATTTAGGGTAAGTTCCATCTTCATAAAGTTCCAGCCACGTTGAAATAGCGTTTTCGAGATCTTCAGGACGTTCCCCGGAGAAGTAATATGCACTGTCTTGTGCTATCTCGCGGAATACCGGGATATCGCGGATAATCACCGGCAACCCTTTCTGTGCTGCTTCGATCAACGGCAGGCCAAACCCTTCCCCTAATGAAGCAAAAATCAGCGCTTTGGCGTGCTGATAGAGTTCGGTGAGGAATTCATCGCTGATATCATGCAACCAGAACAGATGCTTATCTTTTTGTGGATGATTGCGCATACGTTCGCACAAAGCATCAACGTTCCATCCCTGTTTACCGACAATAAACAGGTTGATGTCTTCCCCTTTCGCCCACAGCCGTTCAAACGCATCCAACACTTGCGCATGCCCTTTTCTCGGCTCCATGGTCCCCACCATGATAAAACTGGGCGCGGATGACATCATTTGCAGTAGCATCTCACCGTTAGCAGGGAACCCCTTGCTTGGCACGCTGGCTTCCAAATCGGCGCCCAGGTGGAAGTTTTTAATGGTCAATGCCGGGTTAATGGTTACTTCAGCGGCATGTTTATTTAGCCAATGGCGCACATCATCAGCCACGCTCGCAGAAACACACACCACGCCATCGGCATATTCCGCAATCCCCTTCAACCATATAGGGAAAGCGCGCTGAATATCGACGATACTCCATTCCGGATTGCGCAAAGGCAGAATATCATGAATAACAAAGTGCGCCTGAGCCCCGGCACGCCGCAGGCTATCAAGATGGGCATTCAGTTCAGGGAACAGGTGGGCCGTCAGGTCCGTCACCAACAAGATATCATCTTTGGTAAATAACACGGGCTCATCAGTGCCGAAATCATACCCAAAGTGTTCTTTTACGAATTTATTCGCATAGCGGTAACACTCACCCTGGGTAAAGTAAACGGCGCGAATCTCGTACCCCGGCGTTCCCTTCTTTAGCAGCTCATACAGAATACTGCGTGAAACGCGCTGGATCCCGGTTTTGGCATCATGCTGAACCAGTACCGAGATATCCACCATGATTTTACGGCGATGCTGGCTAAAATTGTTCCTGGCTAACGCCCAGGCGTTGCCCAATTGATCGTGCGCGGTCAACTGTGGAATATTGCTAATACGATCAATCGTGGTAGAAATATAGCTCTCAATATCGTAATCAATATCGTGCCGCGGGCGAGACATTAATGTTGTAAAACTCTCCAGTGCTGTATTGGCTGTATTATCCCAAGAGAATTTTTCTGCCTGCGCAATCGCGTGGTTTTTCAACTCAGTATAAAATGCGTCATCGGTTAATGCCCGCTCAATGCTTGCCCGGATATCATCAACGTTGCGCGGATCAAACATTGCGCCTTCCCACCCCATAACTTCGGGCAGGCTGGTAACATTCGATGCTAAAGTCGCTGCGCCACACTTCATCGCCTCAAGCGGCGGCAGGCCAAATCCCTCATGCAGTGACGGGAAAACAAACAGTTTGCAGATATTGTACAAAGCGATCAAATCAGCATCGGGCAGGAACCCGGTGAAAATGAGTTGCTCACGCTTAAGGCCGTAACTCTCCGCCAGCATGATAATACGCTCAAGTTCTTCCGCTCTAACCTTGTAGGCCAATACTAACGGATATTGATCCTGAAGCGCCCGCGGCAATTGACTGTACGCATGAATCAGCGCCTCGACGTTTTTCCGCGGTTCGATCATGGCAAGGGTAAGAATAAACTCGCTCGGGAGATTATATCTTAGCCGCAATGCGGCGATGTCTTCTTCGCTATACGCTTTAATGCAGAATTCACCGCCGACAGCGGAGGATATATTTACAATTCGTTCAGCAGGAATAGTCGTATATTTTATAACTTCTTCCCGAGCTGAATCGGAGATGGCAAAAATAGCATCAGCGGTTTCGTAACTGTGCAACTTATTCATATAGAACTCGTTGTAGTTAGGATCCCCCAGATAGCGTTCTTTATTGAGTAATGGGATCAAATCATGGCAAACGCACACCGTTCGCCAAGGCACCGGCCGATCAGGGATAGAAACGACGTAGTCATCGTCATACCCTTCAAAGAAACTGATAACAAAGACAATATCCGGGTTGATATCGGCGATTGCCGCTTCACGGCACAAGTGCGCCGCCTGGGTGCGGGCGTGGTTATCCCGTTCGCGATAGGCCGCCGGGCCATGACCAGAAAAGATAAACATCTCTTCCTCTGGCAAAATATCTTTATAGCTGTTTTTAACATCGCTGACATTGCTCAGAGGAAACATACCATTCAGAAGAATGCTGACGCGATGATGCTTGGCATTTTTTATAATGGCGCGACTCATGGCCAGTGTACTGCGACCAATCCCCCGAAACTTACTTTCGGATTGGTATCCTTGTACGTCAATAAGAATATGCAACGCGCGCTCCTTATTTATTCTTCGTTATTTTTTTGAATATACTATCCACTTCCGGTGGAAGCAGCTCAGGGCGGATTAACTGCCGTTCGATCTGGGCCTGAGCGGCTTCATCTACATGAACATGGGGTTGTTCCACCGGATTTACACGGCGATAAACCTTTGAGATCCGTTCATACAGGCCGGCCTTATGTAGCCCATTAATGATCTTACTTTTGAGCCCTGGGTGGCGCTTCACAAAATTGAAGGATACGCGCAGGATCCTCTTGACCAAATGTTTACAGCGCTGGATAAACCCGTATTGCCGAAGTAATTTAATCTGCAGCCCCAGGTAACGATATGGCTTCGTCATGCGCCATGAACGGCTGGAGTATAACGCATCAACCAGCAGGTGCAGATGATGGTTTTCATGCTCCAACTGTTGCACACGGGCTTGCATATGCTCTAACTGCTGCTTTAATTCACTTTCGCTAATAACAGGCGCTTCAACTTCAACCTGTAGAGGCGTATTCAGGCGCTCATCAATCGCCCGGAAGGCCGCCTCACTGGCCGCGCTTTGCCCTTCCAACAGGGAAACCTGCGCCGCCAGTTCATCCAGCCGCTCGGCGAGCTGTTGTTCCAGCTGTTCAACGCGTTGGTGCGCACTGTGTGCATGTTCTTCCACAGCCATCAGCCTGGACTGCCCCAACATAAGCATTTGCTCTTGGGCGCCGATCCATTTTTCATTCCCAGAGAGTGCGTTTTCGGCAGCCGGCAGCGCATCTTTTTGTTCGAAAAGCTGCAGCAGCAGTTGGTAACTCCACTCCGACACCGGTTTTTGCCAGAAAGCATACAACCAGTTGCAATAAGGAGCCGGTAAATTGAAAGGGCTGATCGCCGCAGGGCGAATCAAACCGGCCTGGATCCGCTTCGCATTCATCACTTCATTGACTAAAATCATAAACGACAGGAAGAGATTATCCGGCCAGGAACAGTCTTTCGCCTCTGGCGAAATTGAACCAAAATCGATCAACCGAGTGTTGGTGCTTTTATCATCATCGACCAGAATGTTCCAGCTTCTGACATCATCATGATAAAAACCGGCTTTTTCCAACGCGACCAGTTGTTTCAACAACGCGGGGAAAATAACTTCCGGATCAATCGTTTTTCCCTGATGAATACGCTCCGATAACAGTTCACCCGGGAAACGCTCCATGACCAGCCAACCTTCAGCGGCAGTAAGCCCTTGCAAAAGCAATTTGGGGGCTTTAAAACCTTTGGGCGGGCGGGAAAGGAATTTTCCTTCATTACTGAGCTCGTCGCGATTGCGCTGACTCTCCTCATGCGTTAACTGACCGTGTGTCGTTGTAAAGTGGAACAGCTTACATATGAAGTTATCGCCATAATAATAACGGCGGCTCCCCTTGTGCGCGAACCCCGCATCTGGGTATGGGCGGTTATCCCAATATTCAAAGCGCTTATTAAAACCTTCCAACATCACGCGATGATTACTGACGATAAACAAAGGCCGAGCAATGGCTGACAGGTGCGTATCAAATGAAGCAAGCTGGTGATAGAAGCTGCATTGCTCAATCAGTTCGCGCGGATCATCAGGTTGAGATGGCCCCCAATAGAGCGGCTCTTCTTTTAACGCCAGCTCCAAAATAACGGCTTGGGTACAATTTGCCAGCTGTTCCAGCCACTGTTTTACCTGCTCAATGCCATGCAAATGAACAATATGGTGAAAAACACTCAGGCCAATAGCCAAATCATATTGGTTGGGCTGTAGGCCCTTTATCACTTCCTCAACGCGGCCAACGCTAAAATCAACCGAAAAATCAGGATGTTCTTGAGCAAGAGCCTGACAGACGTCAATATTTTCTGGCTGAAAATCGATCCCATGAACGATCGCACCTTTCCTCGCCAGGCTAAGACTGAAAAAGCCTTGAGCGCACCCCAAATCCAGAACGCGCAGCGGACGCCCCAGGGCTTTCGCTAAAGCATCATACTGTTGGGTAATAATATCCAGACGCTTATTACAATCCCGGGAGGCGTCCAGATCCCATTCAGCATGCCCATAAATAGTTTGATAGACCTCGGGTAGCGCAGACACCAGCTCTCGCAACTTAGTACTCATGGTTTGTACTTACCTTCAAATTAGCTATAGCTTTCAAATGTGGACTTCAGATCAATAATGCCCCAGAACTCCATGCCTTTAGTGACGTGGAGGATCACCGAGTCATAGCGACGATCCAAAGGGGTCATTTCAGTTTGCGGACTACCGGCTGAAATACCGAAAGAGAGTAAATAGTCTCCACTGTTCAGGTTTAATGGGAAACTAAATTTAAATACTCTGACGTCCCCACGTTGGACGGAGAAGTTTTCACGTCCTTCTGAAGCCAGAAATGAGTTGGTCCCGTACAAAAATAAGCCGTCCAACGTTTTAATAAGAATGCCTGGCACTACATTATCGAAATCATGCTCAAAGACGACCTTCAGATAAAAATCTGTCTTTTCATTGCTCTGAATATTGGTGGGATAGTTGGTGCCCCCCGCCTGAATATCATAATCAACGATTTTCGCGCCGCCCTGCCCCCAGCGATATTCCTCTGGGCGATACCCCGGCCGCGTATGATAAATATCATTCTGATCGTCAAACGATAACCCAACGCCGGGTGCGTTATTCTGCGTTTTCTTTGCTTGTGGATCGTCGGTTTTGCTGCCTGGTTTACCAAACAGTTCATCAAGATAACGGTTGGTGACATCACGCGCGGAGCCATCCATACCAATCGCGCCATTCTTTAAAAAAATCGCGCGATCGCAATGCTTGACAATATCACCAGCGCTGTGGGAAACCAGCAACAGCGTCGTCCCCTGCTTCTTAAACTCGGAAATACGGGCATAGCATTTGGCCTGGAAGCGTGAATCCCCCACGGATAGCGCTTCATCGACGATCAGAATATCCGGGCGAGTACAGGTTGCCACGGCAAATGCCAAACGCATTTGCATGCCGCTCGAATAGATCCGCACCTGCTGCTCAATATAATCGCCAATATCCGCAAATTGCTCAATTTCAGGCATTAAACGGGTGATATCATCACGGCTCAAGCCCATCATCAGGCCGGACATATAGACGTTTTGGCGCCCGGTGAACTCTGGGTGAAACCCCATGCCCAGTTCAAGCAGTGCGGCCACACGGCCATGGATCTGGATTTCACCTTCGGTTGGCCGGGTTGTGCCGGTCAACAATTTGAGCAAGGTACTTTTACCTGCACCGTTTACTCCAACAATACCAACAGACTCACCCTCATTAACGGTGAAGGATATATCGCGCAACACCCATTTTTTGGTGTGTTTCACCGGTGAACCCGGCATTAATTTTTCTGCGATCCGCAACCATTTGGATGAGTAATATTTGTAGGCTTTCCCTACACGGTTGACTGTAATACTTGCCATTATAATTCATCCACAATATCAGCAGAGTGTTTTTTGAACATTCGCCACCCCAGGCCAAACAGGAGCACCGCTAACAAGGTCACTGGCAATAAAGATAACCAGTCCGGCATGCGGTGATATAACAGCACATTCTGATACCCCCCCACCAAATTCGCCATTGGGTTTAGTTTCAGTGCATTTCGCGCCCATTCCGGCAATGTGCTACTGACATACACAATAGGCGTAAACCAAAACCAGAATTGCAGTAAAATATTAACAAACTGGCCGACATCACGGACAAAAACGTTCATTACGCCAAGCAGAACACCAAGACCAACGGTGAAAAGCATCTGCACAAGCAATACAGGGATTATGGCGAAGAAGATCCACCCAGGGAAATTACCTGTGAAGATCAAGAAAATAACAAACAGAGAGAAAATAATCAGAAAGTTAATAAAGGAAGAGCTGGCAACAATAATAGGCAGGCAAATCCGTGGGAAACTGAGTTTCTTCAGTATATTGGCATTACTCAGGAATACATTGACCAAGCCGTTCAATGTTTCTGTAAATAGCCCCCATGTCAGCACCCCCGAACACAGATAAATGCTGTAGGCAAAAGGGGTATTCATATCAGCCAAACGCGCGCGCATCAACTCAGAAAAAACCAAAGTATAGACAGCGATCATTGCAACAGGCTGGAGCACCAGCCAGATTGCACCGAGAAAACTACTTTGGTAGCGCGATTGAAAGTCCCGTTTGATGCTGTCAATTATAAAACCGCGGTATCTTGCGATACCGCTAAAAAGTGCATGTAGCATCAGTTATTCACCACCTAAAATATTAAGAATTTCCTGTGTTTTTTTCTGCATCAGTGCTGGATCACCTTTCGATTCAACATTCAAACGCACGACAGGCTCTGTATTCGAGGTGCGTAAATTAAAACGCCAATGTTCAAACTCCAGGCTGATACCATCAGTGGTATCAAATACCAGTGCATCAGCTTGGTAAACATGCATAACACGATCGATAGCTGCTTTGGCGTCTGGCAATTTACGGTTGATTTCCCCTGAGGCTGGGTATGCCAGCATACGATCGCCCACCAGCTCGCCCAACGTTTTGCCCTTGGCTGAAAGCAGGCTGGCGACCAGCAACCATGGGATCATGCCGCTATCACAATAGGAAAAATCACGGAAATAGTGATGCGCGCTCATCTCGCCACCGTAAATAGCATCTTCCTTACGCATGCGTTCTTTAATAAAAGCATGACCGGTTTTTGACATTACCGGGACGCCACCAGCCTGGCTGACAATATCAATGGTATTCCAGGACAGCCGCGGATCATGAATAATCTTCGCCCCCGGGTTGGTTTGCAGGAACGCTTCAGCTAGCAGGCCGACAATATAGTAGCCCTCGATAAAAGTGGCATTTTCATCAAACAGGAAGCAGCGATCAAAATCGCCGTCAAAGGCAATCCCCATATCGGCTTTATGTTCCAATACCGCCTTTGCCGTATCCGCGCGACACTCTGGCAACAATGGGTTAGGAATGCCGTTAGGGAAATTGCCATCGGGTTGATGGTGTACTTTGATGAGCGATACCGGGATGTTGTCTTGCTTAAAGCGCCGTTCGATCTCATCAATAACGTGGCCCGCAGCACCATTACCCGAGTTAATCACCAGTTTCAGCGGCTTAAGTGCGGCCACATCAATGTAGCTCAGCAGGTGATCGACATATTCGGTGAGGATGGATATCTGCTGATAGCTACCACGTTTTGCCGCATCAACCGGCGCAAAACGATTCTCTTGCGCCAATTGTTGTATAGCATGCAGACCAGTATCGCCGCTGATCGGTTGTGCATTCGCACGCACCAGCTTCATACCATTGTAATTCATTGGGTTATGGCTGGCAGTGACTTCGATCCCCCCGTCCATGCCAAGATGGAACGTGGCGAAATAAACCTCTTCGGTACCGCTGATACCAATGTCGTACACATCGGCGCCAGCATCCTGAAGCCCTGATGCCAGGGCCAGTTTCAAAGCTTCGCTCGTTAGGCGCACATCACCGCCCACAATGATACGCTGCGGTTTCAAATACTCACCGTAAGCGCGGCCAATACGGTAAGCGATATCTTCGTTAAGCTCTTCACCCAACTGCCCGCGGATATCATATGCCTTAAAACAGGTTAAGCTACTCATTAGAACCTCAAATATTTAGCAACGACCGTAGTGATCTTTAATACGAATAATGTCATCATCCCCTAAATAAGAACCTGATTGAATTTCAATCAGTTCCAAAGGAATATTCCCCGGATTTTCCAAACGGTGAATAACCCCGATAGGAATGAATGTTGACTGGTTTTCGGTAAGTAAGAACGTTTTATCCCCGGTAGTTACTTTTGCCGTGCCAGAAAGCACGACCCAGTGTTCCGTACGATGATGATGCATTTGTAAAGAAAATGCTTCGCCCGGATTCACAGTAATTCGGTTTACATTAAAGCGTTTTTCAGCAACCAGCAGATCGCAAATACCCCATGGCCGATAAACCTCACGGTGCCTTCTGTATTCGCTGCGTTTATTCTTTTTCAGATGCTCAACAACTTTCTTCACTTCCTGCACTTTTGACTTATCGGCAACAAGCACAGCATCTTTGGTGTTCACAATAACCAGATTATCGACACCAACGGCAGCAACCAGTTTTTCATCGGTATTAATATAACAACCGTGGCTGTCATGCAGGAAAGTATCGCCCGTTAGTGCGTTCCCGGCATCGTCTTTTTGGCTCACGTCCCACAAGGCAGACCATGAACCAACGTCACTCCAGCCTGCATCCAGTGGGATCATCACGGCGTCATGGGTTTTCTCCATCACTGCATAGTCGATGGATTCGTCCGGGCAGGCGGCAAATGCATCTGGGTTAACGTTAATAAAGTTCCTATCACGTTCAGTGCTATTCAAGGATTGGCGACAAGCCGCTAAAATATCTGGACGGAATTGTTCCAGTTCTTCCAGGTAGCGTTGAGCACGGAACATAAACATACCGCTGTTCCAAAAATACTCACCGGAATCGACATAGCGCTGTGCGGTAGCTAAATCGGGTTTTTCAACAAAACGCTTCACCGTTGCTGCGATAGCGTTTTCACCGCAACTGTCACCACGCTGAATATAGCCATAACCCGTTTCCGGACCGGTCGGCACGATGCCGAATGTCACTAAACTTTTATCCGCAGCATAAGGCATTGCAGCAGCAATAGCGTGATGGAATGTCTCTACATCTTTGATGACATGATCGGCCGCCAACACCAGCATGACAGGATCATCCCCCTGAGCAACGGCATTAAGCGCCGCCAGGGCAATCGCCGGCGCCGTGTTGCGGCCGATGGGCTCAAGAATGATGTTGCGCGAAAGCATATCAATCTGCCGAAGCTGCTCTGCCACCATAAAACGGTGATCTTCATTACAGATTACAACGGGCTCGCCGATCGCCATGCCATCAAGCCGTTTTAACGTTTCCTGCAGCATCGAATGGAGACTATGCAGGCGCAAAAACTGCTTCGGGTGCAACTCACGGGACATTGGCCATAAACGGCTCCCGGTACCGCCGGCCATAATTACGGGTAGTAACATTCTTAATCCTTAATTTAACCCTTATACCCTGGATAATTCGAGTTACAGGGCAATACGCCAAAATCATTTCTGAACGGCGTTTGCGTTGGCCCCGATGGATAATGCCCAAAGATTGGCCAAATACCCCAGCCAACACACCTGCAACCTGAAATATGACGGATATACGTATCGCTATTGTTCAAAGCAGAGCATCACATCCAATTGATGCTTTACCTTCATCTTTTACAATTACATTTACTGTTTACAGAACGCCAATCTGTTCATCTTTTGCGCGGTGCGCATAGCTTTGGAGCCACCGGATCCCATACCGCGCTTAAATGACTATAGGGGCGATAAACACGCTACCGCCCTTGGCTCCACAGCTACCAATATGCTGACATCAAAACAGCCCTAACTCTTTTTAGTGACTTACTATAACGCCAAACCGCACACAATCAGAACAAAACACTATTTATGCCAGATAAAACAAAACTATATGGCATATGACCATTATATTACTGCGCCATATACTATCACTATATCTATAAAAACACCTGCACAATGTCCGTTCTCTAAGGCTTATCTGAAATAATCTCTCACCAAACGTTCACAAAACCGTCATCTCACATAAAAATGTAATTTATCATAGTGTTACGATGGTTTTGGCTCAATAAAAAAGGGAAATTCAGGATATATCTTAGCGCGCACAACCACCGCTCAAAACGCGGTGATCGTGGCATAGGTCAGGCAGGTTACATATAAAAAATAGTTACTTTTTGTAACCCTGTGGGTTTTTGCTTTGCCAGTTCCAGGTGTCACGCATCATCGCATCAATACCGCGTTGCACTTCCCATCCCAGTTCCTTTTTCGCCAGGTTGGCATCGGCCCAGAAAGCGGGCAGATCGCCGGCGCGGCGCGGCAGCACCTGGTAAGGAATGGCTACCCCGGAGGCCTTCTCAAAGGCGTGCACCATATCCAGCACCGAGTACCCTACCCCAGCCCCCAGATTATAGGCTCTGAATCCATTGATTTTCTCTACGTGATCCATCGCCGCCAGGTGCCCTTCCGCCAGATCCATCACGTGGATGTAATCACGCACCCCGGTGCCGTCCTTCGTGGGATAATCCCCGCCGAACACGCCCAGCTTTTCCAGTTTGCCGATAGCAACCTGCGCAATATAGGGCAGCAGGTTATTAGGGATGCCGTTAGGATCCTCACCAATCAGCCCAGACTCATGAGCGCCCACCGGGTTAAAATAACGCAGGGCAATGATAGAAAACTGCGGCTCGGCCTTGGCGAAGTCTTGCAGGATCTGCTCTACCATCAGCTTGGAGGTACCATAAGGGCTGGTGGTGCCGCCGATAGGCGTGGTTTCCACATAGGGCACCGGCGCATTTTCACCATACACCGTGGCGGAAGAGCTGAAGATAAACTTGTGCACGCCGGCATGCCGCATTGCATCCAGCAGCACCAGGGTGCCCGCTACGTTGTTCTGGTAATATTCCAGCGGCTTGCGGGTGGACTCCCCCACCGCTTTCAAGCCGGCGAAGTGAATCACAGAAGAGATTTTATGCTCAGTGAAGATACGGCTCAGGCACCCAGCATCCTGCACATCCCCTTGGTAAAACACCGGCGCTTTGCCGGCCAACTGCTCCACACGGTGCAGGGACTCTTCGGATGAGTTGACCAGGTTATCCAGCACCACCACATCTTCACCACGCGCCAATAGTGCCAAAACGGTATGGGAACCAATGTACCCGGCACCGCCAGTGACTAAAATCGCCATTATGACTCCTTAATGTACGCCACGCCTGTAGCGTGAAAACAATGAGTTAGCGACCTATTTTACGCCTTAATCTCTCTGCGACCATCCCCTGACGGCAAGAACAGAATAAAAGCCCGGCCAACTGATTGCTTAACATACCCGAACGCATAACAAAAAACCGGTGTAACCCTCCGCTTTCAGAAAAGACCTAACCCCACAGGGTTCACACACTGGCGGCATATCACCTGATACACTCCCTGCCAGCACCCACTCTCACCGGAAAAGGAGCGAGGCCCATGGAAAAATACTACCTGTTGCGCATTGAACTGGCAGACGTCACCCCTGCAATCTGGCGGCGCATTGTGGTGCCCGCCGCCATTACGCTGGATCGCCTGCACGATGTTATCCAGATCGTGATGGACTGGGAGGAACAGCATTTGCACCAGTTCAGCTACAAAAAACGCTACTACCTTGAAATGCCAGAAACCCCCGAAGAAGAAAACGAAGCGGCTGTCAGATTAAACCAACTGCTCACCCGCCGGGGGGCTACACTCCACTACATGTATGATTTTGGCGATAGTTGGCTACACACCCTCACCCTGGAGCACAGTAACTACCCGGAACAAGAGCTGTTGCTGCCTATTTTTTGCCTTGATGGCGAACGGGCGGGCCCGCCGGAAGATTGTGGTGGAGCAGCAGGCTATGCCAATTTGCTGGCCGCCGTTGGCGATCCGCAAAGCGAAGAACACGGCAATTATTGTGATTGGCTGGGGCTAGAGGAAGGCCAGCAGGCCGTAGAAGCGATAGCAGAAATTATTTCGTTCTTTTCCGCAGATGAAGTAAACGACCAACTGGCACTCTATCTGCGTTGGTCAAGAGACCGGCAACTGCCGCTATTTGAAAAATAGGATAATACACCCGCGGGGAAACGGGTTTTCGCCAGCGGGTGGCTTTACTACCTACCCGTTTCCCCGTCAGACCGGAATACTCTGAATCCCCTCAGTCACTCCCCTGCCTTGCTTGACAAAGAAAAATTTTGCATCAAAATATAACCGAACAGTTCAGTTTTATTTGCAAATGAAAAAAGGTTTAACACATCAGCCAGACCAACCGACTGGGGTTAAACCATCCACCGTTATACGACGAACAATTCAGGTTACACAGAACGGTAACCTAAACGTTGGCAGGTATAACGATCGCTTTAGAAGGAGCGCTACTATGAAGAAAATCATTACAACCAGTTGCCTGCTTGCCGTTTTCTTATTGAGCGGATGTATACATGTTGGAAGGCACGGGCAACCAGATAGACACGATAACGACAGACACGGTCAATACGATAAAAACCATCGTAACGACAGGCATGACAGACGATAGCACCGCTCCCGAACCTCTTTCCTATGCTGCAAACGCCGCCCCTCTTCCACTGGGAGGGGGCGGCGGTACCAAAACCCTCCCAGTAGACGTTATTGTCGCAGGACAACGCGATCCAGCACCGCCCACCAGGTTCAAAACCCAAACGAATAGGCGCTTAGTGAGAGCCGATGTTACGAAGCGGCTTACCGGCCATCAAATTACGTTCAATATGTTCCAGAGAAATGTTTTTTGTTTCCGGGATCAGCGCCAGCGTAATAAAGATAAACAGTACGTTGAGCCCCGCGTAAACCCAAAAGGTATGCGCGTTGCCGAGTGAATTCAGCATCGTCAGGAAAGTTGCGCCAACGATCATGTTGGCGATCCAGTTAGTCGCGGTAGAGCAAGTAATGCCAAAATCACGCCCTTTCAGCGGTTGGATCTCAGAGCACAGCACCCATATCAATGGCCCAGCACTCATCGCAAACCCCACAATGAACATCAACAGCATAATAATGGCAACGTATTGCATCACCAGCGAGTTCATTCCGATGCTCATCATAGTGCCCAATGCTCCCATGCCTAGCGCCATAACGATAAAGCCCAGGATGAGCGTGGGTTTGCGGCCCCAGCGGTCTACCAGGCCAATCGCGATAAACGTGGCCAACACATTCACCAGACCCACAACTACGGTGCCCCACATTTGTTGCTCCGTACTGGCAAACCCAGCCAGGCCGAATATCTTCGGCGCGTAGTACATGATTACGTTCATCCCTGTGAACTGCTGCATCACCTGCAGCAACACGCCGAGAAAAACCGCACGCCGGAAGTTTTTATTATCTTTGAATAGCGCCCAACCGCTTTGCTTAAGCTTGAGGCTTTCACGAATTTCATTCAATTCATTATGGGCCTGGGCACTGGTGTCGCGCAGTTTTTCCAGCACCTGACGCGCCTGTTCATGGCGATTACGTGAAGCCAGCCAACGCGGGCTATCCGGCAGGAAGACCACTCCGACCAACAACAACATGGCGGGAATAGTGATAACGCCCAGCATCCAACGCCAAGCGCCGGTATAGCTGAATGCGGTGTCAGAAAGATAGGCCCCGAGGATCCCGATAGTAATCATCAATTGGTACATTGAGATCATGCTGCCGCGAATTTTCTCCGGCGCAATCTCAGAAAGATAAATCGGCGCAGTATAAGAAGCGATCCCCACAGCCAGCCCGAGCAAAACGCGCGAAATTAACAGTATTTCAACGTTAGGCGCCAGAGCGGAACACAGTGATCCCACCACAAACAGGATTGCGCCAATCATCAGGCTGTATTTTCGCCCTAAACGGAAGTTCATCCAGCCACTGCCAACCGCCCCGACGGCCGCGCCGAACATCATTGAGCTGACAACCCACTCCTGTTGAGAACTGGTGATATTAAAAGAATGAGTGATAAACGGCAGCGCACCAGCAATAACGCCGATATCCAGGCCAAACAACAAACCGGCTAACGCAGCCAGAAAACAGACGAAAAAAGTCATGCCAGCATTTGACAGGCTTTTATCAGCCGCTGAAACTTTGATGGTAGCACCCATACTGCCTCCAATCGGTAGTCTTCATCCACAAGTCACCCTTATGGTAGGAAGCAATACCAAGGATATAAGTGAGCGCGATCACACAAGTGATAACGGTTACACAATAACAAAGAACCTACTGCCATTTAAAACAAAAAATAAAACACATAATCACATGAAAAATATAAAAATAAATGGAGAAAACAATACATCCCCACAAAACACAAAATGTATCCAAGATAAAACAAGCAAAAAACCCTTTACAAAATGTAATCGCTTCCAATATTAGGGATACAAACCAGCGCAGCACAGAGAACAAATGCAGGTATCAAGCGTTTCACCATCCCCTCCGGACAAAGTTCAAAAAGTGAGCATCCGATCACGGTAAGCCTGAACCTTCACGCTATATTTGAGTAATCGATTACCCAAAATAAATTAAACATGAAAAGCAAACTGGCAATTCGTGATATTGCTCAGATGGTGGGGGTTTCTACCGCAACTATCTCGCGCTATCTAAATGGAAAATATCATTCAATGAGTAATGAAACGCGCCTGCGGATTGAAAAGACCATTGCGCAAATGGGTTACCAACCCAATAACGTGGCCCGCTCACTACGCAGCACGCAGAGCAAGACCATTGCGGTGATTATGGCTGATATCTTCAACCCTTATTCGATGGATGTTCTTAAAGGTATTGAGGAAATATGTTCTAGCTGTGGCTACACCATTTTTATTTGTGATGCCAGAGATTCAGGGGAACGTGAAAGAATACTGATTGAAGAAATGACCGCTAAATGCGTCGATGGTTTTATTATCAACACCACTGGCGAAAATAACGATTATATTATGGGGCTTTCTCTTGAATACCCCGTGGTATTGGTTGGCAGGAAAATCCAGAACACGCGGATCAACTCAGTATCGGTGGATAACCTTCGCGGCATTACATTAGCGATGGAACACCTGTGCAGCAAAGGTTGCACCGCCATCACTTTTTTATCGCCCACACCAGGGAACATTTCACCACGTCTTGAACGTATAAAAGCCTTTACCACGCTGGCGCAGCAGGCCGAATTTGCCACGATTGATTGCCGCCTGGAACTGCTCACGCAAATTGATGATGCCGCAGTGGCCCACATCATCCACCAACTGGGCACGCAGCGCACGGCCAGGCCGGCGCTGATAACCAGCAATGGCAAGCTGTCGCTGCATACCGTGAAAGCATTTAAAGCACTCAACAGGCGAGTGCCTGAAGACATTCTGATGGTCGGCTTCGATGACACCGATTGGGCGCAGATATTGCGAAACCCCTTAACCGTTATCGCTCAACCGACTTATGAAATAGGCCAGGCCGCCGCCAATAAATTAATCCCCATGCTCACAAAAGAAAAAGGCCTAAAAGAAACTACCGATACCGTACTGCCCCCTACCCTTATTGAACGTGAATCAACATGATTCCGGTGAGGTAATGATGAAAATAACAGAGATTAAAACCTGGGTTCTGAAAGATAAACTAACCGAGAAATTTGGTATGTCCCAGTGGTTTTGGGATACGCGCGCCATTTGCATTGTGGAAGTCCTGACCGACGCCGGCATCAGCGGCTGGGGAGAATGCTTTGGCCCTGCCCACGCCAACGCCGGCTTGATCAACGAACTCTTTGCCCCGCTCCTGGCCGGCCAGGATCCACTTCGCCGCCGTAGCCTGTGGGAAACCATGTACAACCGCACCCGCGAATTCGGCCGTAAAGGCATTGCAATTTCTGCACTTTCAGGCATTGATATCGCCTTGTGGGATATTTTTGGCAAGTACACCGATAAGCCAATCAGCACGTTATTAGGCGGCGATCCGGATGAACAAATCACGGCCTATGCTTCAAGCTTTTACTATTCGCCACAGGATAACTTCCGCCAGATTGAACGGGATGCTCAGGCAACCTTAGGCTGCGGATTCAAAGACTTCAAAATGAAAGTGGGCGGCCTCACCCTGCAAGAAGACATACAACGCGTAGCTCGAGTGCGTGAATTGATCGGCCCCGATGCAACCCTGGCCGTCGACGCCAACCGGGCCTATACCCTGCATGAGGCGCTGCGTTTTGCCCAATCGATTGAGCGCTATGATATTGCATGGTTCGAAGAACCCGTTCTGCCAGATGACTTTAGCGCCTACGCAGCGCTGCGCAAGCAGGTCAGCATCAAAATAGCCGGCGGTGAATCGGAGTTTACCCGTTTTGGGTTCCGGCATTTCCTGGCTGCAGACTGTGTTGATATTGTCCAGCCGGATGTGGCGGCTTGCGGTGGTATCAGTGAGGCATTGAATATCGCCACCCTGGCAACGCTCTGGGGCGTGGAGTGCTATCCGCACCAGTGGGGATCCGGCATTTCGCTAGCAGCCACCCTGCACCTGATGTCGGCTATCCAGGCAGCAGTTCCCCGCCAGGCAAAAACCAGAGCGTTGCTGGAGCTCGATCAGGCGCCGAATATTTTCCGCGAACAGTTAACCGACCTTACCACCGGCCCGATGATGCCCGTTCCACAAGGGCCTGGCCTGGGTATTGAGGTTGACAGAGCCATGATCGCCCACTATTCGGCATAGCAAATATCCCTTTCAAACATCGCAGGAAAACACCATGTTAAAATCCAAATGGTTCCGGATAGGCGTTACCCTGATGGTGGGCTTATTCGTGGCTTATCTTGATCGCTCGAACCTTTCCATTGCGCTTCCCGGCATGGAAAAAGATCTCGGTATCAATGGCTCCGCCACCAAAAGCTTGGCGCTGACCGGCTTTTTAATTGGCTATGCCCTGGCGAATTTTTTCGGCGGGTTCCTCACTAATAAGCTCAACCCCAAAGCGACCGTTGTGACGATGGTGTTGCTTTGGTCTGTTCTGCAAATAATGACCGCCTGGGTAACTTCGCCAGCACTGCTGATTTTCTATCGTATTATCCTTGGCATTGCCGAGGGAATTTACTGGCCACAACAGTTCAGGTTTGCCCGTGCCTGGTTTAACAAGGATGAAATCACCCGTGGCACCAACCTCATTCAGTTTTATGGGCAATTCATGGCGCTAGCGCTGGGCTTTGTGATCCTAACCCCCATATTCACACTGCTGGGTTGGGAGTGGGTATTTTATATTACCGGTGGGTTGGGGGTATTTATTGTTGTGCCAATGTTCCTGCTCTTTCTTAAAAATGCACCGGATGAGACAGATCAGGTTACTAATACCGAGCCAGAGGCAGAACCAGAATCACCAGTTAATCAAGGAAAAATTACCTTCAGCGATCTGGGCGGCGCACCGTTCTTGCTGCTGATCTTTAGCTATTTTGCAAACGGCATGCTCTTTTGGGGGGTAACCCTCTTCATCCCAATGGTCGTGACTTCACTAGGCTTTACGGGAACATCGCAGGGGATAGCCAGCGCGCTGCCCTATTTCCTGGCAATAGTGCTGGCGATACCGATTTCATGGTACAGCGATAAAACACAAAAACGCGGCCCAATCGCCGCTTCGGGCCTGGCGGTTGCAGGGTTGCTATTGATAACCCTGCCATTGATCAGCAGCCCGTTGATAAAACTGATCGTGATTACTCTGGCGATCGCCTGGTTTACCAGTTGCTTCACCACCAATATCTGGTCAATTATTACTTCCAGTGTGAAGAAAGAAGCGGTTGGGCCCGCCGCCGGGGTGATTAACGGCATCGGCGCCGGCTGTGGCGGCACCACCGCAGGCTTCGTGGTAGAGTATCTTCACGCTTTTAGCGGCTCCTACCTGCCTGGGTTTGTGGTACTTGGCGTTGTTGCCATCGCCGGGGGGATAAGCGTTTATACCTACTGCAAAATTATCGATAAACGCCGCGTCGTGAGTTAGCCAAGCGGGATGATAAAGTGGCCTAATGAAACGGCCACTTTTTATCACGGCACCTATTCGAGTTAGCTACATACCAGACACCGAAGCGCCGCCAGTTCTACGTCCGGTTGCAATAAGTGTGTAAACACGCAACCAGGGGTAGTTCACATGATAAAACTAATATCACCAGCAAGAATCCTCGTAAACAGCACTCATCTGAATTTTGTCAAGACTGGCTGAGAATCGGGGTTATCGGTGCCGCTCGCCTGCGTTGTCTGTATGAATCGCAGTTGTACGCCTAGCGAAGTAAACAACAGCAACAACTGACATCGTCTAAATATGAGAACGCGAACTAGTTTCTGAAAATGCCCGTCTTAAGAGGCAGTTGGCCGAGCATGAAGAGAAACTGGCCATTCTCTAAAATGGTCAAGAAATATTTCGCAAGACACCGAAAATAGACTTTGTCTTTATCGAAAAATATAGGTTAAATTTACAGTATCATGACACTTACCGTGTGTTTCAGAGTTCCAGCAGTGGCTGTATGCTTGGCGTAAAAGACGTGGCATTCTGAGTTTATGCCAGCAACGCCGGGCATAATGTGACCGCGCTTATCGTAATGCTTATCGATCAAAGCAAAGCAATGCTATGGTGCGCCACGCTTAACTGATGAGTTTCTTTTACCCGCTGAAAGTGGAATACATACATGGTTAGCATCTTGCCTGCCTAGGAGCGATGCTAACAACTGCGTTTAACATATCAAAGATGTAATGATAATTAGTCATCATTAGGCATTGGAGAGTGGCTAGATTTTGCACTAGAATATTTCTTTAAAAAAACATTTTTATTGACCGGTTTCCAATCAGGTATTTTATCCGTATAAATGGCCAATGGTTGCTCATCTATAGAAATTCCTTTAGAGATATCACTCTTGTTATTTACATCCAAGTTCCATTTTTCTATATGAACTTCACCCTTGATACCCGTCACTATTACAGGAGCCACATTTTCATCAGAATGAGAGTTTTTCCACATAACAATAGTATATTTCCTTACATGAGAATCATCTGAATACAAAACATAGGCTTCAACATCTTTTTCGGGATTAGCAATAAAAAGTAGTTTTTTCCCTTTCATTGCATCAACAGCCATTGCATAGGCTAACAATCGTAATTTTGGTTGCCAATTAATATCAAAAAGCCCCATGTTATAAATTTTATTTCCGAAAAAGGTATCCTTAGCAAGGTAATAATCCATGCGCTTCATATCATAAAAAAAGAAAGCTCTAGCAAAAAGCTTTACTATGTCATAAGGGTTAGATTTTTTTTTATCAAGGACACTCGTATCTAGTTGCTCAGTATCCAACAATTTCTTATTATCTACTTGATACTTTTTCATCATTGAATGCATATAATCTGGAAGATCGTCAAGTCCCAGAAAGGAAAAATGATGAAGAGAATAAGCATCAGTATATTTATCAATACCTAACATAAAACTTTTGTTAATGAAATTACGACCGCCAGTAGGCCCACCTAAACCAGGAGTTCGAGAATAAGTTGCAGAAAATGCGACGGTTTCCGCATTGGAATAATATTTATTGATAGCATTTTTAAGAATACGCATTTCATTAACATACATAGCTGGCGTAGAGCGGATCCACCAAACATTAGGCGCATCAACCTCATTACCAAGTTCTAAATATTTCACATCATACCCTTTAAAATGCGTCAAAAGCACTTCTAAATAATCCTGATAATTACTATAATACCTAGGACTAACAGCAGACAGTTTATTATTTGATACAGTGAATTTTGCAGGTGGATATCCGACAACAAACAAATGGTTCATACCATATTTTTTCGCCTCTTTTAGCTGAAAGTCAACATCATTGAAATTAGTAGGATTACCATTTTTATCAGCAACTCGATGCCATGCCGCTTCAGAACTTCTTAAGCTATCAACTCCAGCCCGTGCTAATAACTCAAATGCTTTGTCTACCTTTTCATAATCAACTCCAGCTTTAACTGCAGGTCTTTCCATTCCATGAACACCAAACTGAGTATTATCATCTTTTTTCTCACGAGATGGGATACTTCGCTTCATCAATTTCTTATATACATAATCAGAAGTAAGATCATTAACATCTTCACGTGTATTTTTGATTTGGGAACGATATAACTCAAAAGAACCTGCGTGCGCATTTTTTATTGAACACACAATTAAAACAGAAGATACAAAATTAAATATATTTCTTCTGGAGAACAAATCATTCATAGGGATAATTTCCTCATAACACATTGAAGACTAAACGTAAGAATATAATAAAAATTAAAGACAAAGAGCAGAAATGCGTGAATAAAATGTAATTTTCTTAAAATTTCATCATGTAAGTATGATCCTACCCACGTAATGTGGACACCGCCCTAAGCGAGGTTCTGGTTTTCAAATTGTTCCGGGCTGAGACCGCCGCAGGCACTGTGGCGGCGCCAGCGATTGTAATCACACTCTATATAATTAAACACCGTGCTTCGCATTATTTCACGGCTGGCGAAGTGTTCACCGTGGATGCATTTCACCTTCAGTGAGTGAAAGAAGCTTTCTGCACAGGCATTATCATAACAGCAGCCTTTTGCACTCATACTGCCACGCAGATTATGCCGTTTCAGTAAAGTCTGGTAATCCGCTGAACAGTACTGACCGCCTCTGTCTGTATGAACAATAACCTGTTCCGGCCGCTTCCGACGCCACAGCGCCATCTGTAACGCATCGCAGGCCAGCTGTGCCGTCATCCGCGAGGACATCGACCAACCGATAACTGACCGGGACCACAGGTCGATAACGACCGCAAGGTAAAGCCAGCCTTCATCTGTTCGTAGTAGAGTAAGAGACAGGGCGTAGTCGGACTATTTCCCTGCCTCTCCTCTCCGAACCGGACGTGCACCTTTCAGCGCATCCGGCTCTCCGTTTAAACGCTGGCGAACGCCATTGCCACTTCCGGATATCGTGATGTATATGTGTTTCTGACTTCCGTCCTCAGGTAAGGGTTACCTTCGGGCAGACGCCAGCGGAACAGCTTCTTGCCTTGACCCACCAACCGGTACAGTATTTCACCATTGAGTTTACCGTGGTTGGTTTTACCAAATAAAACCCACGTTTTGCTCTGACCTGGTTTCGGTGATTTACACCACCACCTCATCAGGCGTTTGATACCGCAGCGGTATTTACGGGCCAGCCAGTGAGCCAGCTTCCAGAACACGACATGATCAATATAACTGAACACGTTGGCCTTAAAATCCACGAACTGATAAAACGCGGCCCAGCCTTTCAGTTTACGGTTGAGCATTTCAACCCTATCGATTTTGCTTTCACTGTAGTTGCCTGATAACACTGCCGTCAGCGATGCCGCGAATTTTCTGGCTTTGGCTCGCGGGATTGTCGATACCACTCGCATATCACCATAGCGACTGCGTTTGCGGATGATACGATGCCCCAGAAAGATAAAGCCATCATTAACATGGGTGATTCTGGTCTTGTCCATGTTCAGTCTCAGTTTCAGACTCTCTTCGAGCACGCGCCGGCATTCTTCCCTGATGGTTTCTGCCTGCGCTTTGGTGCCTTTGACGATAAGCACGAAGTCATCGGCATAGCGACAATAGGCAACTGCGGGTTTCCATTGCCAGTTTTCCCTGACCGCAGTGCTTCGGCATCGCTGGATACTGTTATTCCAGTACCAGCGATCCTTTCGGGCTTTCCCACTCAGGTACCATTTATGCAGGTACTGATCGAACTCATTCAGCATGATATTCGACAGCAGCGGCGATATTACGCCTCCCTGTGGAACGCCTTCACTGGCTGCCCGAAAGAGACCGACATCGATATGTCCCGTTTTGATGATTCTCCACAGCAGAGCCATGAAACGTGCGTCACTGATCCTGCGACGCACGGCTTTCATCAGCAGTCGATGATGCACAGTGTCAAAGTAGCTGGACAGGTCACCCTCAATCACCCAGCGGCCCCGCGTTTCCCCGCAGTCCGTGAGTTGTAATTTCACCGTGCGGATCGCATGGTGGACGCTGCGTTCAGGCCGGAAGCCATATGAGAGTGTATGAAAATCACTCTCCCAGATCGGCTCCATGGCCATCAGCATAGCCCGCTGAACAATACGATCCCGCAACGTGGGGATACCCAGTGGTCGCAGTTTTCCGTTGCTTTTAGGGATGTAAACCCGTCTGGCTGGCAGGGGCTGGTAATGACCCGAGAGAAGTTCTTCCCTGAGTAGTTGCAGCTCAGCAGGCAGTCTGGCCTGTAACTTTGCTTTATTCACACCATCAACGCCGGGGGCATGTGCCCCTTTGGATGACAGCGTGATACGCGCAGCCTCAATCAACCATTCTGGTTGTGTTATCAGACGTAGCAGCCGCTCAATCCGTCGGGACGGATCGGTTGCTGCCCATGTGGCAAGCTTGCGTTGCATTTCGCTGATTATCAAAGGTCTTCACCTCGTTAGGTCAGTTAATTCACGCCGCAAACACATTCAAACTGCTTCCCTTCGCCATGTAATGGGCTTTCCCCATCCCGGACTACTACGGAAGCTCCGCCAGCCAGCGCGTCATCGGAGCCATGCCCCCTTAACATACGTCGCTGACCTTCCCCGGTTCACCTGCCTGGACTCAGACATACTGAGGAGGCTGCCCGTCGCACTCTTTATCCTTGCTTGCCGCAAGTTGGCAGAAGTCAGCAACGCGAGCGTGATGGGCGCTGCTGTCCCGGTGTTTCGCATACTTGTCAAAGCACCTTTGACCGGCAGCGCTTACATATCACTGCCGGTACTTCTGCACGACCTGTCAGATCACGTAGGCCGTGGTGACATTTTCAACCCACAGAGGCGGATTAACGGATTCATGTTCTTCAGCCTTTCAGTACTCAACCTTGAGGATCATCTTGGCTTAGTGATCTCGCCTCAATCCCCGTTGTCAGCGGGTTACATCACCCTGCAGGCATGCCGCAGGTCACTGCCGCTCAGGTTCTCCACCGTCACACCCGGTGGGATTGTCGGGTTTCTCGTCATGAGTTACCGGTTCAATATTCCAGACAGACTCGTGGTTCATTTGAGCGTCCATGCTCGCCCTGAACTCCGGGCACACAGTACGTGATGTCACCCGCCCACTTCTGGTTCGGGCCGCTGGCGATAAAGTCCTGCTTCAGCAGGTTTTCCGATACTGGCAGGCCGTGCGCACGGTAGCTGACCGGACTGAACTTCCGGCTGGCTTTTGCCCTCAGCCCCTGACGATGCAGGCTGGAGGCGATGGTTTTCACGTTGTATTCCGGCAGTTCGGCTGCAAGACGCGGCGCACCATACCGTTGTTTTGCTGCACTGAATGCCTTGCGAACAGCATTATCGCAATTCAGGCGGAACTGCTGACGCGGGCTGACCTGATAACGGCGTAGACGCCAGGCATACCAGCCGCTGCGGGAGACCTGAAACACGCGGGTCATCGCCTGGATGCTGAATTCAGCCTGATGTTTTTCGATAAAGACAGACTTCATTTCAGGCGCTTCGCGAAGTATGTCGCGGCCTTTTGGAGAATGGCCAGTTCCTCGTCCTTCTCTGCCAGTTGACGCTTCAGGCGGGCAATTTCAGCGACCTGCTCGTTTTCCCTGTCGGAAGAGGTCATTTGCTGCTGCTGTTTGCTGCGCCAGTTATAGAGCTGCGACTCATACAGGCTGAGTTCACGTGCGGCGGCGGCCACGCCGATGCGCTCAGCAAGTTTCAGGGCTTCATCGCGGAATTCAGGCGTGTGTTGTTTACGGGGCTTCTTGCTGGTTGATATCGATTTTGTCATGAGTCACCTCTGGTTGAGAGTTTACTCACTTAATCGCGTGTCCACTATTAATGAGATGGACGCTCCACTTAAACGTCATCAGATGTGCCAACGTTGAGCGTCACATTCTGGTTAAAAGGCGCGCAAAAATGCAAATATCTACCCTCGGCATTGATCTGGCTAAAAACGTATTCGTTATTCATAGGGTTGCTCATTCAGGAAAAACTGTTCTGAGAAAAAACTTAGCCATGGCCAGTTGGTACCCTTCGTTATACAACTGCCACCCTGCCTGATTGGTATGGAAGCATGTTCATCAAGTCATCATTTCGCCCGTATATTTATCCGTCAGGGTCACGAAGTCCGGATGATGCCACCGCAGTATGTTAAGCCGTATGTCAAAACCAATAAAACCGACGCTGCTGATGCAGAAGCCATTTGCGAGGCTGTCACCCGTCCTAATATGCGATTTGTACAGGTGAAAACAATCGAACAACAGGCCGTTATTGCTCTTCATACTGAACGTGACCTGTATATTAGACAATGCACTGCGACCAGTATAGTTTACGGGCAATGTTATTCGAATTAGGATTTTGTATCCCCACAGGAATGCGCGCTTTGTATAAAAGCGTGCCAACTATACTGGAGGATGCAGAAAATGAACTCTCGTCTTTTGTGCGCCGAAGTATCAGCCGCCGACTGGAGGAACTACAGGCAAAAGAAGAGCAGTGTTGACGAAAGGCACTGAGTATAAAATCCGCTTCGCGACCTGATACAAGCTCAGGCAGCGAGTGGATTGCTGTTCAGACCCGATAACACGTTGTGGCAATGTGAGTGTAGATAGCAGGATGTCAAAACAGGTAAGACGACAGGTGGGAGAAACCGATACCCAAGCGGGGCAATAATAGCCCGGACTTATTGATTGGTACTGACCTGGCGGCGCTCATCATGGTTCGGGGTAATGAAAACCCCATCAGAAACCGGATATATGGCTGCAGTTACTCGTTTTGATCATTGCAGGAAACACGTTGCACTGGCTGAGCGTCCATATATGCTGGGTAAGATCAATGAACATGGGGTGATACTGGAATTTATAAAACCGGGTAAGCCGACGAAAAATGCTTTTATTGAACGTTTTAACCGTACGTACCGAACAGAAATACTGGATTTTTATCTGTTCAGGACACTGAATGAAGCAAGGGAAATCACGAAGCGCTGGCTGTATGAATATAACAGCGAGCGTCCCCATGAATCCCTGAACCTCCTGACATGGGAAGAGTACCAACTGATGGCCGAAAACCCGGAAATCCCAAAATGAGTGAGAGACTAGAGCCGCGATGCTTACAATCACTCAATAAATATAATCTCAACATATTATAATATAAGGTATAATTTTTAACTTAAAAACCTCAGAAAAACAACAAACTAAAAACCCACAACATAAAAAATCCACATACCAATTAAATAGCCCACTATTCTAAAACCCTATATGGTTTCTACTTAATAGAAAATATAGGAAGTCTAGTTATTCTCCTTTCAACATACAAATGGAATAATGAACCAGCTGCCACTGAAGAAAACATAAATAGCGTAGAGATAAGTATCGATGTTTTACCTTCCCCCCCACCGACACGAAAAAGAACAGCCGCAAATAAATAATGAATAAGATAAATACTATATGATGCATTCCCAATAAAAATCAAAAAATAATTAACTTTACTTTTTCTACACCTATACAGGCTAATAAAAGATACAATAATAATTGCAGGTATACCAAAAGATATAAAACGAGATATATCATATCGAGCTAGAATCATACCAACAAAAAAAAGCGTCATTGAAGTCAAAAACAAAAAAGCATTATTAATATTTAAACAATAAAGTTTTTTATAGAAAAGAGCAAAAATACAGCCAGCAATGAAGTTCAGCATTAATGTATCGCCGATCATAAAGCTGAAGTTAGTCCATCTAAGACGTTCACCGCGAAGGTCAAAAACATTAACTAAAAAAACCATTGCGACGATGAATGTTGAAGTAACAATCACTATTCGCATTTTATTATTAGAAAAAAGGATAGCAAAAGAGAAAATAAAATAGAAAAACATCTCATAGACCAGAGTCCATGACGGAGTGACATACATATAATAGTCAGGGTTATTAAAAAAAGTTGGTAAAAGAAGTATATTTCCAACAACCTGATATATTGACCAATCTTTTTTTATAAAAATAGCAAATATTAAAAAAGGGACAAGGATTACAAGATAAGATGGATATATTCTATTTACTCTTTTCAAAAAAAAATTCAATGCCTCTGAGCTTCCACCTTTTGCGTCATCTTTAACGGTATAACACATGATAAATCCACTAAGGACAAAAAATATATCTACCCCAAAACCTCCGATATAGTCAAGTCCTAACAATTTGAAAATCGGATAATTCATCACCCCCCAAAAATGATTAAAAACAACAGACAAGGCAGCAAAAGCTCTGAGTATTTGAAGCGAGTCAAGTCGCTGGTTCATTTAATAACACTCCAAAAAATATAAGCAATAAGGTTAATGAAAAAAACTTCAAAAAAAACAAAAAGTTAAGGTAGCATCTATTCTTTACCATATAGTATAACCAAATAAGTTATTCAGGTAACATAAATAATATTTTAGACTTAAGCTCTAATTTTCACACCACAGCATAATATGAAAAATGAGCAATAAAGGCCAATGACAATTATAAATAGTAACAAGTCTACAAGTATAATGTGATCATCGATTAAACGCACCACCATGCAAGATAAAATATCATAATACCTAAATAACGGTATAAATCTTCTAGATCATTTGGGCTAGACCTCTAGGAATTATCAATGAGGATACAATAAAAATCATGACTAATAGTTCATTATCAAAAAACGAATACAAATAAATGCAACAGAAAATAATAAACTCTGAATTCTCAATGTTTAAAACATTTTTGAGAACCCAGAATTTGCTGAGAAAATTTTAATTTCTCTTCTATATTTAATATGTTAAGACATCTTATCGAAGAAAGAACAAAAAAAACCTAACATTATTATAATGGATAAATACGTACTGCAAGTTAGCAGCTAGTCATTTCCAAATAAATCTCGTGTGTAAACCTTACTTTCAACATCTTTTAAAGATTCATCCATACGGTTAGAAACAATCACATCAGCATAACTCTTAAATAAGTTAAAATCGTCAATTATTTTGGAATGAAAAAACTCATCACCATCTATTAAAGGTTCATAAATTACCACGTCAACTCCCTTCGCTTTAATTCTTTTCATAATCCCTTGGATCGATGAGGCCCGAAAATTATCTGAACCACTTTTCATAATTAACCGATAGATACCAACAACCTTTGGATTGCGACTTAATATAGAATCAGCGATAAAATCCTTACGAGTTCTATTAGCATCAACAATTGCAGAAATTAAATTATTTGGAATATCCCGATAATTAGCTAACAACTGCTTAGTATCTTTAGGCAAGCAATAGCCACCATATCCGAAAGAAGGATTATTATAATGGTTTCCAATTCTAGGATCTAAGCATACTCCCTCGATAATATTTCTTGTATTCAAACCAAATGTTTCAGCATAACTATCCAGTTCATTAAAATAAGCCACGCGCATTGCTAAATAAGTATTAGCAAAAAGTTTAATTGCTTCGGCCTCTGTTGCCCCTGTAAAAAGTACTGGAACATCTTTTTTAATAGCCCCCTCAAGTAATAAGTTCGCAAACTGCTTACCAGACTCTGTATTATCACCAATGACAATTCTTGATGGGTAAAGATTGTCGTAAAGTGCACGCCCCTCCCTAAGGAACTCAGGCGAGAAAAATATATTATTGATACCAAATTTTTTTCGTATTCCCTCAATAAATCCAACCGGTATTGTAGACTTGACTACCATATTCGCTTTAGGATTAATATATATTATATCTTGAATTACAGACTCAACACTTTTAGTGTTAAAGAAATTGGTATTAGGATCATAGTCAGTGGGCGTTGCAATTATGACAAATTCAGCATCTTCATAAGCATCACGTTTATCAATCGATGCTCGAAAGTTAAGATTTTTATTAGCTAAGTACTCATCAATCTCCTTATCGGAAATCGGTGATTTTCTTTGATTAAGTAATTCAACTTTCTCCTGAATAATATCAAGAGCTACAACCTCGTGATGTTGAGCGATCAAAACACCAATTGAAAGCCCTACGTAACCCGTTCCACTAATAGCAATTTTCATTATATACCTTTAATCTCATATCTGATAGATATTTTCATATCGAAGAAATAAAGTAAATCTTTAAACGGAGTTTGATGTAAAATAAACTAATCATCTACACAATTCATTATCACTTAACTATAGAGTAACACTCTTTTTTCATTTCCTGACTAAAAACATCAATAGTCAACTTATTTGGAGAAACTAAATATGTATACTTACAAGCCTTAGCTAGAGGAATATCATCATAATGATCTGTATAAAAAATATCAGGTGAACTAGAGAAAGTTGCCATAACAAATCTCTTTTTTTCATTATTTAATGTTTCAATGAATTCACCTGAATCAGAAAAGTGAGAAGATATAACATGATTAAAAACTTTCAATTGCTTTGAAAATGGAAGAATATAGATACTAGGAGCTGCTGTTGCCAAACACCGCTCAACTAAAGAATCTAATTGGATGAGTTCCTTCCGCACAAAGAGAACCGCAAGTAATTTACCATATAAGTTACCGATGGTATTCCAGAAAATAGAATTTACTTGTAACTTAAGCACAGCTGCTTTAAAAGTAATACGATTTAATACCCGTTCTTTTCTTAGATAAACAAACTTCAAAAAATAAAATAAAAAAAACACTCTTAAAAACACAATAGATATTAATAAAGATATAATTAGCCAACACCTAAAAGTATTAAATTTTATTATTGTCCCATCTAAATCATAGACTACTTTTTTCATTTAACTCTCCTAACATCATTAGCCCAAGGGCAGCGGATCAATACATCCTTATATAAATAAAAGTCAGGAATAAATGCAGGTTCTTTAAAAGTCACATTCAGGCTTGCAGTTTTTATTGTGGTATTCTTAGCCAAAAATTTCTGAAGAAAATTAACACAATCAATCATTGTACCACCACTGTCGACTGAGTCATCAATCAATAATATTTGACTAAACCTAGATAAGTTATCCAACTCACCAGAGATTAGCATAACATCACATATATTCCTTTTTTTTCCTTTAGCCAAAAATCTTCTTTCATTATACTTAATTTCGTAGCGTCGAAGAAAATCGTTAAACCATCTAGGAAAAAAAGGTAATATTTTAGATATATTAAAACGAGATTTATATTTTGTTAACCCTCTCTGTCTTTTGAGTATCATTACTGGAGTATCCATTTTTAGTGCAACTGTTCTTGCGACTATTTCACCTCCTGTTGCTATACCTATAATCAAATCCGGGGAATAATTACATATTATTTTATCTGACAGCTTTTCACACAAAATATCAAAATCGACACCCAAGGCAGTGATGACCTTCACCATATTATCCTTAATGAATTAATTTCTATTTTATATAAATTTATTATTATTTATTTTCTAAAAACCTAACCCATATTAATTTAATGAGAGCGAAAGGTAACGCTCTCCACTTATATTTAAAAGCAACATCAACATCATTTTTCGCAGAGTGCCATCTTGCCCAATATGGAACTACTTTTCTCGAATCACTCCAACCACGACAGTGGAATGCAGTGACGAGATTATATACACCAATTTTCCAACCAGACTTTATTATACGTTGAGATAATTCAATATCCTCTTTATACATGAAATACTTTCTCTCAAATCCTAACCCACCTGTAGAGTCAGCACTACTTTTTAGTGCTTCCCTCCTAACTAACATAAATGCGCCACAAATAGCATCTACTTCCGTGAAACTCTCTTCTATATTACATACCTCATTGTTAGCGTATATGTCATGCCAACGACCTAAATAACTACAATTAATACCTACAGAATCAAATAAATTAAGACTGCATTTTTTTTCTATGTCATATCGGATGAGCGGTACCGTAAATGCACCAACTTTATTATTCTCTTCTCTTGCCGCATATGATATAAGACTATCAAAAGACTCAGAATCAATACATGCATCAGGATTAAGAAATAGTACCCAATCGAAAAAATCCAAATCATATAAAGCAGTATTATTACCAGCAACAAAACCGATATTATCTTTCTTAATTATAGTAATTTCATTAGTACTTTCAACAGTATTTAAATAGTTTGTTTCTTTAGAACCTGAATCGACTATTCTGATTGTGATATTAGAACTAGTTTTATTAAGACCATCAATACACCACTGAATATGCTTTTCGCTGTTATATGTTACAATTACAACAAGAACCCTGTCCTTCATATATACACCCTTATTAGTAATAAGATAACTTACCAAGAAATTCACTAGCAAAAAAATTTGAATAATAATTTTTAATAAAATATTTTAACAACTATATCGATAAATGTGGGCCTAAATATTAGTCAAGTTTTCTTTTTAAGAAAAACTGAAAAAAATATCTAACGATATTCTTAAATGATTTCGTGATAGTAAACCAATGGCATGCTTCTCTAAAACTCAGCTCTCTTTTATAAAATAGGATAAGATATCTTAATCTTAATAAATTTCGCTCTCCATATATGATAGAATTTCTATAACCAATCTCTTCAAATGCTTTGAGGAAAGAATAGCTTTTTGATACACGAATAGCATCCTTGCTGTGGTCATGATGCATTTTATATGTACTACGAGGTAATCTAATGAAATTACCGAAAGCATATGATAAGCGTAACCATGTATCCCAGTCTTGCAAACGTCTTACATTAACATCAAAACCCTCTATAGCCTGAAGTCTAGAAGTTAAAGTGAATACCTGGTTAGATGCAACATTATCAAATAACATTGACTCAAAATTGAATGTTATACTATCTCTATTATTGTAATAAGGGGTTCCACCATCACTAAATATATTAGTGAAATTAGCACAAAGAAAAGAATAACGTTCATCCCAATTGTCTATAAAATATTGAAGTCTGTCTACTGTGAACTCATCATCATCATCTAAACCTGTAATAAAATATCCAGATGCAGCGAAAACACCTAAATTTCTAGCTGCACAGGCACCTTTGTTCTCTTCATTTCTAAAATACTTGACCCTCTTATCTACTATAGACAGATTAGTTGCATATGCTTGAGTTTCATCTGTAGAAGCATCGTCACAAATTAAAACTTCAAAATGTGGATATGACTGTTGTAGAACAGAATTCACAGCCCTTTTCAGTTTTTCGTAACGATTACATGTTGATATATAAACACTGACAATTTTATTTTTGTTCATACTCTGCCTTATAAAAGCAATAATCTATTGGTTTATTCTTATGGTTTAATATAATTACGAGGATTACCATTATTTTCTAGCATAAATTTAATATTATTGAACCTTGCGGAGAGATATAAAATAACTCCGCCAGAAGCACCAAATAAAAAAGGATTGAACGAACCGCATGCCCCCCAGAAAAAAAGGAAAAAAACAGGTCCATAATATTTATATACTTTTTTTTCTCTAGGTAGTACGAGCCAAAATATTAACAATAAAAAGATAAATACTCCCAGCATACCAAATACCATAACCATAGAAAGCGATTGTGTTTCATATAAATATTTTGTACTGGCTGAGCGTGTAAGATTCGGGATATAGTGTCCTAAACCCTGCCCCAAAACAGGATACTTATATATTTCATTTATAATTCCTCTATTTTGAATCAATCGCTCGATATCAGAAGCATCATTGATATTTTGGCCATTAATTCGTGAATCTATTATAGATGTTATCATTCCCCCTAATGGGGTAAAATACATAAGTAAAGCAAGGACAATAATACCAACAATAGAGATAATTATGATTCTCGTCATAGATGCCTCAACTAATACAGCAATTATTATAAACAATGCTGTCTGAAACCACATAAGTCGAGAAAAGGTAAGTAACATAGAAAAACATAATAATGAAAAAATAATAGTAGAGAATGAATTTATTTTTCTCTTTTCAATTAACTCTTTAGTATAAAAGTATAAAAAATAGGGCGTGGCAGCATCCATAGGTATTTGAATCCGTCCAACAACAGAATCTGTTGTACCCATGGTCATCATTTCGATACCCCAGACTTCAGTAACTTGCTTGACCAAGGCAGTTACGTTAACGCCAGTTGCGAATGCATAAGCTAACATTAATAGTTTTGCAACCGCAATAATAATAAAACATTTTTTTATTGTTTCGTAACAAGTGCTATCGCTGTCATTATACTTGCACGCCGTGATCAATAGAGCAGCTACTATGATAGTAAGAAATATATCTCTTGTCTGCCCAATTATGTTCCCTATCTCATTCCCCATCGATATTGAAAAAATTATAGAGATCAATATAAATATAACAAACGGGAATAATTTATATAAAAAATCAGAAAATATTCTTCTGTCAGAAACAATATAAGCTGACATTGTCAATAGAATAATAGGGCTTCTTAGTAGAATTAAATAAATAGAGCTTTTTATAAAAAAATCTTTAGATATTCTCATATTTTTGTCTTATATAAGTTAAGCCTGTGTGATCCTGTATAATTTAACATAATCTCAAACTATTAACCATCTATCAAAATACATATAAAAAGAAAAAAATTAAATTTCTCGCAATTCCCTTCTTACCGATCCTAGCAGAAAAGAACAACTTGACTCTACTGATAATTGCCCACGTAGAAAATGATTTGATATATTCTTCGATAAATTGTCTTTCTTCATTATTTATCTGAGAACCAAACTCATCAAGAAAATGCACAGCTTGTATTTTTGTTTCCTCGATAGATTTTTTTGATTTTTTGATAAATTGAATTATTTTTCTCACAGAGAAGTAATCATGAAGTTTGCGTTCAATGCTACCAACTTGATTTCCTCCGTGCTGTCTATATAGAATGGTAGATGAGTTTAAAAAAATAATTTCCCCTAAACATTTTGCAACCAACGCAATGTACCAATCATGCATAACCGTAGCAGAAAAATTCTTATTTTTTACTTTACTCAATAACAATTTATTCATCGCCATTACACAACCAGTCACACTATTACTAACCAAAAGCTGACCTAACGTAGGCTCTGAATATATATTTTGTGAGGAAAACATTGAATCCGAAATAACATTGAGATCTCGATCAACTATTTTTAGATCAGAATGAATAAGAAGTGGTTTAGTCTCCCCAACAACTTCGAATTGACGAATGAATAGCTCAAGCTTATTTGGAAGCCATATATCATCCTGGTCTGAAAAAAAAATATAATCCGCGTTAGAGTTATTTATTAAAAAAGAAAAATTAAGCTTTACGCCACCTTTCCTACTGTTGTCAAGCAAAAAAACTCTCTTATCTTGTATTTTGGTAATTATAGCACAAGTTTCATCGACTGAAGCATCATCTGAGATAATCAACCTGCATTCATATCCCTCAATATTATCAAAATTTTGCAGGATAGAGTTTATCTGCGCATTTATGTATTGCTCACCATTATAGCTTGCTAGTATAATATCTATTTTTTTCATGGCATCTCTTAATCTAAGATAAAATTTTTAACTAAAATATTTCTCACTTAATATAGGTTCTAGGATTCAACGCCTTCAGGTGAATTTTTAGCACCACTCCCTTATTAAAGAAGTAATTAAGTAAGGTTAATGACAGAAATTCAGTAAGTACAGTTCCATAAGCAGCACCATACATTCCATACTTGCTAGTCAAATAGTATGATATCGGTACAGTAATAATCATGACTGCTATCATTTTTTTCGACAAATAGTTATAACCGGACTCATAAATTATATATTTATTTGCTATTGGCCCCATACATGAGCACAAAGAGTTTATCGTCATTATCATTAAAATGTCATATGATTGACTAAACTGCACCCCATATAGAATATTAATAACAAATTGACCAAAAACATTTATACAAAAAACAATAAATATGGCAATAAGAAAAACTAAACCATTTAGCTTTGCCGCCATATTTATAGCCTTTGTTTTATCTCTAGTTTCATAAATTCTTGCAAAGTAAGAAGTAATAATTGCAGCAGTGACAAATGTCCATGCTGTTGCTAATTGACTTCCTACAGCAAAGATGCCAAGTTGCTCATTCCCGCCAAACTTCATAATAAAAAACTGAGCCAGCCTCGCATATATAATAACCGAAACAGTCGATATAGCGAGAGGTATACCAGAAAAGAACATATATTTACTATATTTTAATTCTTTTTTAAATGAAAATTGCTTACTAATAGAATTCCGTTTAAAAAAGAATGATCTTTTCATCAAGTAAGGAATAAATGTCACCAATATAATTGGAATTGATAAATATAAAAAATTCAATTCAAACTTTGCTATCCCCAATCGTACTAGGAGGCTAATGGTTAATCCTATAACATTACATATGGTATTTATTTTTGAGCTTAATATGGCATTGTTATAAACAGAGTAAACATCTATTGTTGTAAAATAAAAAGCTGCTGCTGTGGCAACCCCAAAAACAAACGTTACATGATCAGATTCTGTATATAGAACAGAAAGAACTATAGCAGAAATTAAGAAGAAACAAATATTTCTCAACTTAACAGTTGAAAGCATTAGCTTAATACCAGAGACTCTATTCTTACTTACTCTTTTTAAAAGAATATGTTCCGAGCCAAACATAGCTATTGTCTGAACAATAATAAATATGGATGATACAAATGTTATTTTGCCAAAATTTTCTGGTCCTATATATTTCGCAACATAAGACGTTACAAAAATAAGACCGAATATAGAAACTATTTTTTCTATTATCATCCAAATAGAATTAGAAATAACTTTTATGTCCAATTGTAAATCTCATATGACTTAGTTAATGAAAAGATCAGTTTAATTTATTAAATAAAATTCATCGAAAAATATCAAACTAAAAAAATAAGGCCATCATACAGATCAGTAAAGATGACCTAGATTTATTCATTTTATTTAAGAATATACTTCATATAAAATGTTATTAAACTTCTTTTCACTTTCCTCTTTAACGTTGGGTACAGTATATTAGGTAATTTATCATCATGATAAATATAGTCATTAGAATTATCCAAGTCTTTTTTTAATACAATTCGAAAATCTTGCAATTCCTTACCTTCTGGTATTTCGAACCCTCGTCTTTTGTACCATTCGCTAGCAGTTACTTTTTCATGCTTAAATGACGAACCTGAATCTTTAGCATTTCTTGCTATAAGCCTTGCTTTTATTTGATCTAATGTTCTGTATTGATAGTGCTTTAGTCTTATTCTTTTTGATGTTGGCTTTAGCAGATTAGCAGGCCATTCAGAGTATTGAGGCCAACAAAGTGATTTTTTATCTTTAATAAACCTTATTTCTGAGTGATTACACTTATAATTTTTAAGCCGAGCTGTAACAGATTGTTCATTATTACTTATATTTTTTTCTTTTTCATAATCATCTTCAGTATAATAATATTGAAATGATGCATTATAAACACAATCAACATCAGACTCTAAGTTTGTTAGGAACTCTCTAGGATCATCTATATAAAACTCATCTCCATCTAAACGGCACCACCAGTCCCCATCTTTTGAAAAATGGCGAAAATCATTGAATAATATTTGCCGTAATGCAAGGTGGAACTTACCGCCGTATCTACCCCATAATACTATCTTATCATTATCTTTTGCCAGCTTAGTCAACTTATCCCATGTACTGTCATTGCTCATATTATCCATCACAAATATTTTATCAGCCCACTTAACAGCATCTAAAATAGTTTCCTCGATAATATCGTCTTCATTTTTAACAGTCATTAGAGCAAAAATATTAAATCTCTTGCTGTCCATTATTTCCCCTATAAATGTTATTAATATTTCTATCTATTAGCTGATTAAATTAACAACTATAGTATGGATCCAAGGGCAGCTACCCAGTTTGATGGTTGAATCCCTATCGAAGAAATTTTTTCCATATTTAAGGCAGAGTAGCTCGGTCTTGTTGCCGGAGTTGGATATTGTTCTGTAGTGATGCTATTAATTATAGGATTTTTACTTAAAACCCCCTTATCAGTTGCGATATTGAAAATAGCCTCCGCAAATTCACTCCATGCTACTTCCCTATCACCACAGAAGTGATAAATCCCACCCTCGGCTTCTTTCTGCAGCAAATCAATAATCGCCTGGGCAATATCCCCGGCATAGGTCGGGCAACCACGTTGATCGGCAACAATCCCCAACGTATCGCGATCTTTCGCCAGGCGCAGCATGGTTTTCACAAAGTTATTGCCATACTCACTGAACACCCAGGCGGTACGGATAATAATCGCTTCCGGCAGCACCCCGGCAACCGCCAGTTCACCGTCCAGCTTCGTCTGGCCATACACGCCTAGTGGGTTGGTCACATCCGTTTCCACATACGGGGTCGTTGCTTTGCCGTCAAAGACATAGTCCGTAGACACATGCACCAGGCGCGCACCCGCCTCTTTTGCCGCCAGCGCCAGGTTTTTTGGCCCACTGGCGTTTATCAATGCCGCCAGTTCCGGCTCGGTTTCTGCCTTGTCCACCGCGGTATACGCCGCCGCGTTCACGATAACATCCGGCTGATACTGCGCAACCGCCTGTTTCACCTTTTCCAGATCGGTAATATCCAGCGTATCCGAATCCGTCGCCCACACTTCCCAGCCCACCGGCAGGCGGTCCTGGAAACAGCTGCCCAACTGCCCTTTTGAACCGGTCAATAACACTTTCATTTCGCCAGCTCCTTCAGACGTTTGCCCACCTTGTCTTTCTCGGAAAGCAACGGATTATCGATCGGCCACTCAATGCCCACGTCCGGATCGTTCCATAGCAGGCAGCCTTCATGCGCCGGGTTATAGTAATCCGTGCATTTGTATTCAAAGTCTGCCGTGTCGGAGAGCACCACAAAACCGTGCGCCAAACCTGGCGGCACCCAGAACTGGGTTTTGTTTTCTTCCGAGAGGATCACTCCTTCCCAGGCACCATACGTGGGCGAATCCGGGCGAATATCCACTGCCACGTCAAACACTTCACCACGGACCACGCGCACCAGTTTGCCCTGCGGGTTCACCTTTTGAAAATGCAGGCCACGCAGCACCCCTTTAGAGGAACGGGAATGGTTGTCTTGCACGAAATCCAGATCGATATTCAGCATTTCCTGGTAGCGTTTCTTCTCAAAGGTTTCCAGGAAAAAACCGCGTGCATCACCAAACACCTTTGGCTGGATAATTTTTACACCATCAATTTTTGTATCAGTAACCTGCATGTTATTTATCTCCAACCAAATTCGCCAAATATTGCCCATAAAGTGTTTTGCTCAGCAATTTGGCTTCGGCAGCCACCTGCTCACGTGCCAGCCAACCCTTGCGGAAGGCAATTTCTTCCAAGCACGCCACTTTAAACCCCTGGCGTTTTTCAATGGTGTGGACAAACTGCGAGGCTTCAATCAGGCTGTCGTGCGTGCCGGTATCCAGCCAGGCAAAACCACGGCCCAGCAGTTCAACGTTCAGGTTACCCTGGTCTAAATACATCTGGTTCAGGGTGGTGATTTCCAGCTCACCGCGGTGAGAAGGCTTCACCTGCTTCGCCATTTCCACCACTTTGTTGTCATAAAAATAAAGCCCGGTCACCGCCCAGTTGGATTTCGGTACCGCAGGTTTTTCTTCGATAGATAGCGCGCGGAAATTCTCATCAAAATCCACCACGCCGAAACGCTCGGGATCCATTACCTGGTAGCCAAACACCGTGGCACCTTCTTCACGGGCCACCACATTTTCCAACTTGCGACCAAAGCTTTCACCGAAGTAGATGTTATCGCCCAACACCAATGCGCAACGGTCGCCATTAATAAATTCCTCGCCAATCAGGAATGCCTGCGCCAAACCGTCTGGGCTGGGTTGCACTTCGTAACTTAAATTGATGCCAAACCGGCTGCCGTCCCCCAACAGACGTTGAAACGAAGGCATATCCTCTGGCGTAGAGATGACCAGAATATCCCGAATACCTGCCAACATCAGCACAGAAATCGGGTAATACACCATCGGCTTATCGTAAATCGGAAGCAACTGCTTGGATACACCACGTGTAATCGGGTATAGGCGCGTTCCGGAACCACCGGCAAGTACAATACCTTTCATCGTAAACTCCTATTATAGATTAACGGGTTAAACCCAAACGTTCACCAGCGTAAGAACCGTCTTTAACACGGCTCCACCATTCTTCGTTTGCCAGGTACCACTCCACCGTTTTGCGGATGCCACTTTCGAAGGTTTCCTGCGGTTTCCAGCCCAGCTCCGCCGCAATTTTAGAAGCATCGATCGCATAGCGCATATCGTGGCCGGGGCGATCGGTCACGTAGGTGATCAGATCTTCATAGTGGCCGATACCCTGCTGTTTGTTGGGCACCATCTCGTCCAGCAGGCGGCAAATGGTTTGCACCACTTCAATGTTTTTACGCTCGTTGTGGCCGCCGATGTTGTAGGTTTCCCCCACTTCACCTTCGGTCACCACTTTGTACAGGGCGCGGGCGTGATCTTCCACATACAGCCAATCACGGATCTGGGCGCCATTGCCGTAAACCGGCAACGGTTTACCATCCAGTGCATTCAGGATGATCAGCGGGATCAGTTTTTCCGGGAAGTGATACGGCCCGTAGTTATTGGAGCAGTTGGTTACGATGGTCGGCAGGCCATAGGTACGCAGCCAGGCGCGCACCAGATGATCGCTGGCGGCTTTGGAAGCGGAATACGGGCTGCTCGGGGCATAAGGTGTGGTTTCTGTGAACAGATCGTCAGTGCCGTGCAGATCGCCATACACTTCGTCGGTAGAAATATGATGGAAGCGGAAGGCTTGTTTAGCTTCTGCACCCAATGTATTCCAGTACTGGCGCGCCGCTTCCAGCAGCGTATAGGTACCCACGATATTGGTTTCGATAAAGGCTGCCGGCCCATCAATAGAGCGGTCAACGTGGCTTTCTGCCGCCAGGTGCATCACTGCATCAGGCTTGAACTCATTAAATATGCGATCTAGTTCACTGCGGTTACAGATATCGACGTGTTCAAATTTGAAGCGTTTGTTGTCTGCAATCGGTTTTAGTGATTCAAGATTCCCTGCATAGGTCAGACTATCCACTACCAAGATCTCATCCGCCGTATCGTTAATAATATGGCGAGCAACTGCAGATCCAATAAACCCAGCACCACCGGTAACGATAATTTTCATATAACCCTCAAGTTCTCTTATTATCACTTAATACGCACCATCTCTTTTTAAGACCACATTGATGGTTTTAAAAAGGATCGCAATGTCGTTCCACAAAGACCAATTTTTTACATACCAAGCATCAAAATAAACGCGGGTATCATAATCCACGTCATTTCTGCCGCTCACCTGCCACAGCCCGGTCATACCCGGCTTTGCCATCAGATAATAATCGCGATCGCCGGCATATCGCTCCAGTTCTTTTTCAATAACTGGGCGCGGCCCAACCAGGCTCATTTCCCCTTTCAGCACATTGAAAAGCTGCGGTAATTCATCCAGACTGGTTTTACGGATAAACTTGCCAACGCGAGTAATGCGTGGGTCATTTTTCAACTTAAAGTCTTTATCCCATTCAGCTCTTGCCTCGGGGTCATTCTCCAATAACTGTTGTAAAACTTCCTGGGAATTCATTACCATCGAGCGGAATTTTAAGCATTTAAACTTAACACCATCCCGCCCTATACGTTCATGACCATAAATGGCATTGCCGCCGTCTTTCGCGACCAGATAAGCAAGGATAGCTAAGATAGGAGATAATAAAATAACAATGCTACCCGCACCGATAATATCAAAAGTTCGTTTTAAAAAACGCGATGTTCTTTTTGCCAGGTTATTGCTCACGCGCAGAATCATTACCTCATGGCTAAAGATAAATGACATATCCGTGCCATATAACGGTACACCGCGGAGCGTTGGAATCACCGAAACAGAACGGCAACGGTGTTTAGCCAGTTTTTTCAACCATTCATCACGCAAAGCGTGCTCATCAAATTCCAATGCAACAATAAACTGGGTAGACTCCGGATCACACTGCCGCCACAGCTCTTGTTCATCACAGATTACAGGTTTGCCTTCCAGTTCCTTCTCACACTGTTTTCCGCTAGAAAAGAAGGCGCAAATCGCAAATCCTAAAACCTCTTCACTTTGTAATGCTGCATAAGCATCACATGCGTTTTTCCCTGTACCTATAATGATAGTTTGCTTTTGCCACAGCCCCAGTTTATTGAGCAGGCGTTTTGTTGCCGCTCTGGCAAAAGGCACCAACAATAGGGCTAAGCCCCAGGTTAATATCCACACATAGCGCGAAAACTGCCATTTAGAGAAGGCGACCAAGGCCAAGTCGCACACGGCAAAGATCAATAATGTTCTGAGAATTTCTTTCAGCTCAAACCAGAAGGGCTTGCGGTAGGTATAGTGGCGTAGCCGAACCCAAAACCAGCCAACACAGATAACCCCAAGCATGATATGTGTAAGGATACGCGCGGGCATTTCTGATTCTGGAATAAATTCATTCATATCCCCGCCACAGAGTCCAATCAGGTATACGGCAGCAATTAGAGATAACGTAAAAAATATAAAATCAGAAAACGCCAGTAAGAATTTTACGATATTTGTTTGTTTAGAGTAACTAAGCGCACTCATAGAATTATCCCTTATTAATAGGATCATTTGTCATTAATAGGATCATTAATCTGAAACACTATCCCAATAACGCGTATGCATACTAAGTTTTTTTCTCCACTTAGGTGATAATCTGCTATAGTTCTGCCCAAGTTTATACCCAATAATTTTTGCAAAGTTATTTATACATGCCATTGGGATCCATAGTGGAGCATGTTTAATCAAATAATTAAATTCAGAGATAATAAATTTCTTCCCTTCCCCGCCAGCGCCTCCAAATGATTCACGAATCCAAGGTTCATCATGATGAAAAACACCAATATCAAAATAACGTTTAAACTCTTCTACCGCATTATAATTATGTGAATGACACACTTCAGCGTCAGCTACATAAGATACCTTATAACCTGCAAGGACAGCTTTAGCTGTAAAATACATGTCTTCACAGAGGATAGTATTAGAAGGAAATCCACCGATTTGTTCAAAAACTGATAAACGGTAAGCTGAAAATGAATTAGACATAAAAACAGCTTTTAATCCCATATTCTCTTTCGACGACAGATCACTCACGTAACTTGTCGAGCGGTAGTTAAAATCTCTCGCATGTTTGGCTAAAGGATTTGCATTAGTATGTGGAAGCTGGCGCCCATAGGCACATGCTACTTTGGGATCATTAAATGTTGATAGTATTTTTTCTAAAAAACCAGGCTGTGGTATGGCATCCTGTGTAAGAAAAATTACAATATCTGCGTTATCAGTATTATTTTTCACAGCCAAATTTCTAGTCCCGCCGTGATTAAAATCTTTCGATTCAATACTTAATGTTCTAAATCCTTTTGAATTTGCAATAGAAAGTGTTGAATCTTTACTCCCTGAATCTATAACATAAACATTATCCGAGCCAAGCACCGATAGTTTTTCAGCCACATGTTTCCAAAGCTCACCACCATTATATGTAGGGATGGCTATCACATATTTCATTATAATCACCTATGAATATAGGAATGTTTGTCAATAACCTTGATAGATAAATCGTCTTACGCACTTAATTTTATTTATAGAGATGGTAAATCTGATTAATTATTGGGGAATTAGTAAAGTAGCAAAAAATAAAAAATAGTTTCTTGCTACTTTATATTTATTTATTTTTCCGAGTTATAACTATAACTATAACTATCATATCCATAATTATAGTAATTTGACGCTTTGCGCATAACAGCATTGAGAATAACACCTTTAATCTCTATACCGTTTTGCTCAAACCGTCTAATACTCACTTCGACCTCTTTCGGGCTATTTAATTCAAACCTGGCTACCATCAACGAAGTCCCCGCGTGCTTGCCGATAATAGCTGCATCTGTAACAGCTAAAATTGGAGGAGTATCAACTAATACAAGGTCATAGTTTTCACTAGCCCATTTAATCAGAGATTCAAAGCGAGCATGCATTAACAATTCCGATGGATTAGGTGGAATTTGTCCGCGAGCGATAAAATCAAAGCCAGTGCTTTTCATATGCTGAACAGCACTACTAATGTCAATTTTTCCAGACAAAACATCTGATAGGCCGTTCTTACCGCTAGCCCCAATCAGTTCGTGTGCATATCCCTTACGCATATCGCTATCGATAAGCAGTACTTTTTGCCCAACTTGAGAAACAACAGCAGCGAGGTTAGCACTGATAAATGTTTTACCAATACCAGGACTAGCCCCCGATATCATTAACACATTATTTTTTGCCTCCATCATAGCAAAATGCAAACTGGTCCTCAGGCTACGAATAGCTTCAACGGCTAAGTCCGCGGGGTTACCGAATGCGAGCAATGAATCAGAATCGCCATTATGCCTTTTATTTTTATATTTATTTTGTAGCTCCAAGTCACGCTTACGCTGCCATTCAGACAACGGCACACTCGCATAAACATTAATCCCCAGCTCTTCAAGTTGCTCAGGGCTTTCAATGCCACGGTGGAAATACGCTTTGGCAATAACATAACCACAAGAAACAACCCCACCTAAGATAAGGCTCAATAAAAGTGTAATTGCCTTGCGAGGTTGAACTGGTTTATCGTCCGTCAAAGCTCTATCAACAATTCGTACATTACCAATAGTACTTGCCTTCGAAATGCTTAACTCCTTCTCCCGATTAAGCAATTGCATATAAACTTCTTGACCAGAATTAACATCCCGACTCAAACGTAACACTTCCTGTTGTGTCTGTGGCATTGCATTTACACGCTTATTAAGTCTTTCTCTATCTTCTTCAAGAGTTTTACGTTTTTCCAACAATGCGCGATAAGCTGGGTGCTCTTTAGTATAAAGTTTAGAGATATCAGCCTCTTTAAACGTCAATTCATTGAGCTGACTTTCTACAGAAACAATACTATCAAGAACTGACTTTGCTTCCATGGATAAATCGACTGAATCTTTTTGCTGCCTATATGTATTCAGTTTATCTTCCGCGCTATCAAGGGCAGAGCGTATTTTTGGCAACTGCTCTTGAAGAAATACCAAACTTTTCCCATCTTCTTCTGATTTTCTAGCTATATTCTGCTCGAGATAGTTACGCGTAATACTATCCAATATTTTTTGGATCAATATAGGATCATCACCTGTAAATGTTAACCCAAGAACACCAGTATCTTTCCCCTTGTCTACTACTTCAAAATTATTAAGTAGTTGATTAATTGTTGTCAGGAAAGATTTTAACGAGATAGTAAAAGTAGTCCCTGGTTCGGCAACAATATCGCTAACAAGTATACTAACGCCACTGTTCTCCGCTAAAATCCCCACATGCCCATTAAATAACGCCTTACCATCTTTATTGATAGTATATTCTTTAGAGTTTTTCACAGTAAGTTCAACAGAAGAATCACTCCAACTACTTGGTAAAGAAAACTTTGATACTGCCAATTTCCCTGGTTCTTCCCCTAATATTCGGGATAATCCTCGGCCAAAGATAGGAAAATAATTTTCTTTAACATCTGTTGTAAGATTTAACTCATCAATTGTTTTCCCAAGAATCATGCGTGACTGTAATAATTCAATTTCAGGTGCCGAATCCGGCTGCCCAGAAGGCAAAAGCTGATTGAGTCCGCTTATTAACTTATTCGCAACGTTCTGCTCTACTTGAACTAATGCACTTGCTCTATAAATCGGTGTCGCAAATAAACAGTATATTATTCCAAAAGTTAAGAAAATTGCCGTTATGCCAATAATTAACCAACGGTTATCTATTAACTCACCCAAAAGACGGCCCAGATCGATTTCATCTGAACCTTCATTTTTATTTATTCCAACTTTATTTTTTTCAGACATTGTAGATCCTGACTGGCTATCGGCTTAAGACTTTAGCCCATTTTTGGGCTGATTCATCAAGAAGGCGGTATACAAACTCAAAGGCTTCGCGGCTTTGATGGTACGGGTCCGTGATTTCACGTTGACCAAGCCAGTGTCCGAACAGCATAGTTTTTCCCCTCACCTCTGGCGCTAAACGGCTGACCGCATCAATATGGCCTTTTTCCATCACTAGGATCAGATCATATTCCCGACACATAGCCGCTGTCAGCTGTCTGCCCTTGTGCCCTTCCAAGGATAAATTGTGCTGGTTAGCAACTTCCACCGCGGTGGCATCAGCAGGCTTCCCAGCCATTGCCCCTAACCCCGCTGAACTCACTTTCTTACCGGGCAACATCTTTTTTAGCAGCCGTTCCCCGGTTGGGGAACGGCAAATATTGCCCACGCATACTACCAAAATTGAATCAAACAATTTCTGCCCCCTACTATGGCCAATTGCGGATACGTAACGTGCCTTCGGTGAGATCGTTATAACCAGCAATTGTCGGTAACAACTGATTGATCACACGATTCCAGCGCACCACCGGGGCAGTGGTTACATATACAATATCGTAAGGCTGCAGTTGGAATTCGGTGCCCATCACCATCGCGGCTGCATCAGAAGCATTTAATTGATAAATATTCGCCAACTTGTTGCCCTGAGTGCCACGCAGTGGGCGGATAACAAACACCCCAGTAGCATCCGAGAAGCTCTGATTCATCCCTTCCGCATTACCCAGCGCTTCGGTCAGCGTCATACCGCTGCGATCCATCTTCAGGGTGGCTTGTTTAGTTACCTCGCCCATCACGAACACTTTCAGATCATCATTACGTGGCACATAAAGAATATCGCCTGGATATAACAGATAATTTTGCGTCAGGTCACCGTTTTGCATCAACGCCTGTAAAGAAATGCGCTGCTCTTTGCCATTGTGCGTTAACACCACATTGCGCCAATCGGCATCGGCGGCAAGGCCACCGGCAGCGTTGATCGCATCCATCACGGTGAGCGGCACGTTAGTGATCGCCTGCTTACCGGAGGTGGTAACCGCCCCGGTGACATAAACCTTTTGCGAACGGAAGGCTGCAATGCTCACGTCCACCTGTGGGCTTTCAATATACTGCGCCAGGCGGTTGGCGATATCGTTGCGCACTTCACTCACCGTTCTGCCGGCAACCCGAACTTTGCCGATATAGGGGTAGAAAATGGTGCCGTCAGAATTCACCCAGTTGCCGGTGTCGCTGGCACTGCGATATTGGCCCGCCGGCGTGGTCAACTCGGGGTGATCCCACACCGTTACCATCAACACATCGCCAATGCCGATGCGGTATTCATAATTCTGCAGTTCGCGATCCAAAGAAGCATTATTCTGCGCCACCACCGGTTTGGCCCGCATTTGCTCAACCAGCCGTGGAGTCAGCGGGAAGACATTAACCAGTTTGTCGATGTCAAAATCGCTGTCCTGCTGTTTAATAACATCTTTTCCGCTGGTGGAGAGGTGGGTGCCGGGAACGATCGTACAACCGCTAATCACACTGATCGATACCAGGAGCGGTATCAGTTTCCATTGTTTTTTTGCCATCGAGTTATCATCACTTTCAAAGTAAATATTTACGCTGTGCTAAGTCCCCGGCCAACCGTGGCACCTGTTGCGGTTCTCAGCAAAATGGGGTTGTGATACCAGCCCCCATGCATATTAAAAGGGAACGTGCTCATTGAGCAACCGTTGAACCCAGCTTTGCTACGATACAGAAAGAAACAGCCACTTGGTATTGCTGCCCTCACCCCAACCCTCTCCCACAGGAGAGGGAGCCGGCAGTGCTCCTTATAAGGAACGAGAGCGGTGCTGAGATAGTGAGGGAGGATCATTTACTCCTCACCGCGCCCTCATCCCAGCCCTCTCCCACGGGGAGAGGGAGCCACGCAGTGCTCCCTATAAGGAACGAGAGCGGTGCTGAGATAGTGAGGGAGGATCATTTACTCCTCACCGGCCCTCACCCCAGCCCTCTCCCACGGGGAGAGGGAGTCGAACGGTGCTCCCTTTCAGGAACGAGAGCGGTGCTGCGATGGTGAGGGGAAATCATTTACTCCTCACCGGGCCCTCACCCCAGCCCTCTCCCACGGGGAGAGGGGGTCGAACGGTGCTCCCTTTCGGAAACGAGAGCGATGATGCGATAGTGAGGGGAGTTATTTACTCCTCACCCAGCCCTCTCCACAGGGAGAGGGCGCCGTGTGGTGATCTCTATTCCGGTTATATAGCGCTCTGGGGCCGTTCAGTGCTCAAGAGTATGAACTGCAGGCGCGGCTTTTACCAATATATCTGGCTGTTAATTCCACAACCAGGCTGTTAGTTACAAACCCGCTTAAAACTGCAGTTGCTCTGCCCATTCGCGGAAGGCTTTCCCTTGTGCAGGGTGGCGCAGGCCATAAGCTACAAAAGCCTGCAGATAACCCAGCTTTTCACCGCAGTTGTAGGATTCCCCCACCAATTCTGTCGCTTCTACAGGTTGATGTTTCAGCAGTTCTGCAATCGCGTCAGTTAACTGAATGCGGCCCCAGGCACCGGGTTTGGTTTTTTCCAGAATAGGCCAGATGTCAGCAGAAAGCACATAGCGGCCCACTGCGGAATAGTTGGATTTTAACCGCACTTCCCGGCTTGGTTTTTCAATAATAGAGGTCATGCGCGCGCTTTCGCCAGGCTGCAGCGTAGTTGTTTCACACTCTACCACCGAGTAATCATACAGCACATTCTCATCGTCGGCCGCTTGCACCAACACCTGGCTATCGCCACTTTGTTCAAAGCGGGCAATCAGGTGAGCAAGGTTATCTTTTTTCAGATCTGCTTTCGCATCATCCAGCAGGATGTCGGGCAGCACCACCACAAACGGCTCATCCCCGACCAGCGGTTTAGCACACAGCACAGCATGCCCCAGCCCTTTTGGCTGCCCCTGGCGGATATGCATCAGCGTCACGCCCTTTGGCGTGATGGATTGTACTTCATCCAACAGTTGGCGTTTAACGCGCGCTTCGAGCATTGCTTCCAACTCGAATGAGGTATCGAAATGGTTTTCTATCGCGTTCTTGGAAGAGTGCGTCACCAGAATAATATCTTTGATACCCGCGGCGACACACTCGTTAACGATATACTGAATCAACGGCTTATCGACGATCGGCAACATTTCTTTTGGAATAGCCTTGGTCGCCGGCAGCATACGCATACCCAGGCCAGCAACGGGAATGACAGCTTTTAACTTCGTCATGGTAGTCCTCTTTCAATCTTGTGATCGTATCTGCGGCCGCTGCAGTTATTTATTGGCGAGAGCCTGTTTCAACCACTTGCTGAACCCTTCACCCTCTGTGGCATGGCGCAGGCCATATTGCACGAATGCTTTCATATAGCCCAGTTTATCACCACAGTCATGTGATTTGCCGCTCATATGGAAAGCTTCAACCGTTTCTTCATCCATCAACAGAGCGATGGCATCGGTCAGTTGGATCTCATCGCCGGCTCCTGGAGGGGTTTTCTCCAGCAGCGGCCAAATATCTGCAGAGAGCACATAGCGCCCCACTACGGCCAGGTTGGAAGGAGCATCCTCAAGCGCCGGTTTTTCCACCACCGCGGTCATTGGCGCACTTTCTCCAGCGGCCAATGCGACCCCGCCACAATCCACCACACCGTATTTAGAAACGTCTTTCTCTGGCACCGGCTCCACCATCACCTGGCTGTAACCGGTCTCTTCAAAACGCTGGATCATTTTCGCCAGGTTTTCCTTGCGCAGATCGGCACTTGCATCATCCATCAACACGTCTGGCAACAGTACAATAAAAGGTTCATCCCCGACCATCGGTTTCGCACACAGTACGGCATGCCCCAGCCCTTTTGCCTGCCCCTGGCGTACCTGCATCACGGTAACGTCTGGTGGGCAGATGCTTTTCACTTCCGCCAGCAGTTGGCGTTTCACGCGTGCTTCCAGCACCGCCTCTAACTCAAAAGAGGTATCAAAGTGGTTTTCAATGGCGTTTTTGGAAGAGTGCGTCACCAGAATAATATCTTTAATTCCGGCAGCAACGCATTCACTCACGATATATTGAATCAGTGGTTTATCTACCACGGGCAGCATTTCTTTCGGAATTGCCTTAGTCGCCGGCAACATACGCGTACCCAATCCTGCCACAGGAATGACTGCTTTCAATCTCTTTTGCATATTTTATATCCATCAGCAAATAACAATTAAGTGTAACAGACACAGGCTAAGCCAACGCTTCCGGGGGAAATGAATTAAGAAAATTCCATATCAACGATCGGTAAAGTGACAAAAACTGTTCTTTATCAATCGGTTCCGGCACGCTACCGCCCTTGGCTTACAGCTACCAATGCACTGGGAATGATTCTGGATGGCTAACGGACACATGTTCACCATGTATTCAGCCGAACAGTGTTAACCACTGGTATACAACGCAGGGTAATCACAAGAAGGGCAAAAAAGCCTATGTTCTATACAAAGTATTGATAGTTTTTTACATATTATATGGCTAGGATTCTTATACTATTAACCCACTGAGACAAGCCTTAGATCGGCTTCTCACGGGCTTTTAGGAATAAGACTACTCTTTGATAAGGACTCGGAAAATTCTAACATAAGCAGAAATTCATAACACGATGATTTAAATAATAATTGTATTGCAGTTGCTTTAATAAACAGTTAAAGCGATGGTTTTTTATGTTATTACCCACAAAAAACCCACGGTTTTATCCAGCTCATTTAACTATTCTCCTTATCCCTATCTTCCCTGCTGTTTTAATGTTGAATTTTCCTTTGCCAACGCCCATCATGCGCGTTACGGCATAAGCCGGCGAACTAAAAGGTGAAATTGGTCATATGGAATGGATCGCAGATCCAACAATTTGGGCCGGCCTGGCCACATTGGTCGTGCTGGAGATTGTACTGGGGATAGACAACCTCATTTTTATTGCCATCCTGGCAGAAAAACTACCAAAAGAACAAAGAGATAAAGCTCGCGTTGTCGGCTTGCTGCTGGCGCTGCTAATGCGTATGGTGTTGTTAGCTTCTATATCCTGGCTGGCAACTTTAACCAAGCCGCTGTTCTTCCTTGCCGAGCATCCCTTCAGTGGGCGCGATCTGATCATGCTGGTCGGCGGTATCTTCCTGTTGTTTAAAGCCACGATGGAGTTGAATGAACGGCTGGAAGGCAAGGATGAAGAGCAACACGGCACCCGTAAAGGGGCCCGCTTCTGGCCGGTAGTGGCGCAAATTGTGGTGCTGGATGCCGTCTTCTCGCTGGATTCGGTGATAACGGCAGTCGGGATGGTTGATCACCTGGCGGTGATGATGCTGGCGGTCACTATCGCCATCGGTCTGATGCTGTTGGCCAGCAAGCCGCTCACTCGCTTTGTCAACGCCCATCCGACTATCGTCATCCTGTGCCTAAGCTTCCTGTTGATGATCGGCTTTAGCCTGGTGGCGGAAGGTTTTGGCTACCACATCCCCAAAGGGTATCTGTATGCGGCTATCGGTTTCTCTGTGATCATCGAAGCACTGAACCAGCTTGCGCAGTTCAACCGCCGCCGCTTTCTTTCCCAGGTGCGTCCTCTGCGCGAACGCACGGCAGAAGCCGTCCTGCGTATGCTAAGTGGGAAGCATGAAGAGGCCGAAGTCGATCGGGATGCGGCTGATTTGATCGCCGACAGCAACAGTGAAGGCAGCGAAATCTTTAACCAGCAGGAACGCAATATGATCGAGCGCGTGCTGGGGATGGCACAGCGCACCGTCAGTAGCATCATGACGTCCCGGCATGATGTGGAATACCTGGAACTGAACGATCCGCAGGAAAAGCTGAAACAGTTGCTGGAAAAGAACCAACACACGCGCATTGTGGTTATCGAAGATAGCGATAGCGATGAACCGCTTGGGGTGATCCACACGATTGATGTATTAAAACAGCAGTTGCAGCAAGCGCCGTTGGATCTACGGGCGCTGGTAAAACAACCGTTAATCTTCCCTGAAGGGCTAACGCTGCTCAGCGCGTTAGAGCAGTTCCGCCAGGCGCAAACGCACTTCGCCTTTGTGGTGGATGAGTTTGGTTCGGTTGAAGGTATTGTTACCCTGACCGACGTGATGGAAACCATTGCCGGTAACCTGCCCGAAGCCGGCGAGGAGATCGATGCACGTCATGATATTCAGCAGTGTGAAGACGGCAGTTGGATTGCCAACGGCTATATGCCGCTGGAGGATCTGGCGCATTTCCTGCCTCTGCAATTGGAAGAGAAGCGCGAGTATCATACGCTGGCCGGTTTGCTGATGGAGCACTGCCAGCGGATCCCGGAACAGGGCGAGCAGTTGGCAATTGATGGTTATCTGTATGAGCCGTTGGAGATCAGCAGCCACCGTATTCTGAAGGTAAAAATCACGCCGCTGGCAGAGCCCGATCAGGATGGCGAGGGGTAACCCCTCACCCTAACCCTCTCCCCCAGGGAGAGGGAATAGCCCAGCGTTTCTGTATTAGTACCGCACCAACCCCACCATCCCCTGCGCTCCTTCTCCCCTAGAGAGAAGGCCGGGATGAGGGCCTTCGGCACTCCCATGCCAAACCCTGCGCCCCTTCACCCCTAGGGAGAAGGCCGGGATGAGGGCATTCGGCACTCCCATGTCAGACCCTGCGCCCCTTCTCCCTCTGGGAGAAGGCCAAGATGAGAGCATTCGGCACTCCCATGCCAAACCCTGCGCCCCTTCCCCCCTAGGGAGAAGGCCGGGATGAGGGCATTCGGCACTCCCATGTCAGACCCTGCGCCCCTTCTCCCTCTGGGAGAAGGCCGGGATGAGGGCATTCAGCACTCCCATGCCAGCCCCTGCGCCCCTTCTCCCCTTGGGAGAAGGCCGGGATGAGGGGATTCTGCACTTCCATGCCAAACCCTGCGCCCCTTCTCCCCTAGGGAGAAGGCCGGGATGAGGGCATTCGGCACTCCCATGCCAAACCCTGCGCCCCTTCTCCCCCTGGGAGAAGGCCGGGATGAGGGCATTCAGCACTCCCATGTCAGACCCTGCGCCCCTTCTCCCTATGGGAGAAGGCCGGGATGAGGGCCTTTGGCATAGTAAAAGAAACGGGCCGCTTGGCGGCCCGTGAGGAAGGTGATTACAGCTTGTCGAGCAACTTTTTCAGATCCTGCCCGCTTTGCGAATCCTTATTCTTTTCCGCCCATTTATTCAGGGCATCCTTGGCGCGGTTCTGTAGCGACTGGCGCAACAGCTGATCCACCTTCAACTGATAATTAAGCCTGTCCCACGGCCCATAAACCCGCAGCGGGATCGCTGTTTTCCGCAGCAGCGCAATCAGATCGTTATTCCCTTGCCACCCGTCGGTTACCTGCACATTCAGCGTCATATCACACTGCTTGCCAGGCATATCGAGCGTCCCGGCCCCCTTGATATTCAGCGCAGATGAATCAGCCTGCAGTTCGCTAACCTTCACCGCCCCGGCGTTCAAATGCGCCCGGGCCGTCAGGCGCTGCACTTCCGTATAGCGTTGATATTTTTCCTGGCCGCTCACACGGCTATCGCTACGTGCCACCGCCTGCTGGATCAATTGCTGAATGTTAAGCCCATGCAACTGCACGTTTTGCATCGCTAACTGCGCATCGCCTTGCCAACTGTGTTTAAAGGCTTCCGCGCTCAGCTTATCGCCGCCAAACGTGCCCTGCAGATTGAATTTTCCGGTTATCACCTGCGGCATATCAAACGCTTTCAGCACCGGGCCCAGTTCTATCTGTTTGATGTCTGGCCGTAACGTAATAGCAGGTTTAGCGCTGCGCACATCCAGTTCGCCCGGCAGAGAAAACTCGCCGCCCGCCAGCTTGCCGCCAAGCGCCCCTAACGTTAACAGCCCACGCTGGTTCTCCGCCTGTAACGCCAACGGGGCGATCTCCAGCCCACGGTAGGTGAGCCGATCGGCTTTCAGCGCCAGCTGTGCGGTAAAATCACGCAGCACATTCAGGCTTTGCGCTTCATCCGGCGGGCTGGCAATCACCGGCGCCAATGGCGCGGGCTGCGGCGCCTCACCAATGTTGTCTTTCCAGCCTGAAAGGGTATCCAGGTTAAGATGTGGCGAAGACAGGTTTACCGCATAATGCGGCACGCTACCAAATTGCAGTTGAGCATCGCCGGTAAGTTGGCTGTCATTCGCGCTAAGCACCACGTTATTCAGCGCCAGCTGCTGCTGCACCCGCTGGTAAACGGCCTGCACGCTCCCCTCGCCTTTGATGCCGCCGTTAGTAATATCAGCCCCATCCAGTTGATAGGTAAACTGGCTGATATTGGCGCTAATCTGCTGCGGGTATTGCTGCAGATCCAAATCAGCCGCCAGCGTAAAGGCCAGATCGCGCTGATCGCGGTTAACCCGGCTGGATAACGCCAGCTGCGCCTGATGCAGGCCGTTTTGCTGCAGCGTCAGGTTAATATCGCGCACGTTGATCTGCTCATTGTTCGCCCGCTGCCAAATCAGCAGGCTATCGACGATGCGCAAATTATCAATATCGAATTTCCACGCGGCCACCGCCGGCTCTTCAGCGTTGCTGGTTGGCGCGGCAGGCGCCCCCGGCACGGTTTGCTCTTCACTGTCGGGGGTCAGGCGAATAACGCCGTTTTTCAGCATCACCTGCTTAACCGAGAGCTGGTGTGAAAGCAGCGGCAGCAGTTCAACGTCCAAACGCATGTTATCGGCGCTGACCACGGGCGCATCGGCACCAGGCGCCGTCAGCGTCATGCGGCCGGCCAGAATGCTAAGCTGCGGCCAAACGTGCCAGCGCAAATCACCATCCAGCGTTAGATGATAGCCACTCTTCTGTTCGACCTTTTTCACCATGTAAGCACGAAAATCGTTGGGATTGATCAGCAGCACCAGCGCAGCCATACCGGCCACCAGCACCACCAGCAAAATCGCCAAAGTCGTCAGTAATCGTTTCATGCCATCCCCTTGTCAGCCCCCAGCAGCAATGTCCTTCAGCCGTTAATCTTTGTCGATACGGCTGGCTACGGCACCCTGTTGATCTTTATATTTTGCATCCTGGCGGCGATTATAAGGGCGGGCAGCCGGGCCGGAAAGCGGCTCGAAGCTCAACGCGCCGATCATCATCCCAGGGCGCAATGCCAACGGCAACTTACCTGAATTATAGAACTCCAGAACGATTCGGCCCTGCCAACCTGGATCGATACGGTGTGCGGTGACATGCACCATCAACCCAAGGCGCGCTAGTGAAGAGCGGCCGTCAAGCCAGCCGACCAGATCGTCCGGCAGCGTAACCGATTCCAGCGTCACCGCCAGCGCAAGCTCACCAGGGTGCAGGAAGAAGGCTTCGCCCTCCGGCAGCACGATCTCGTCACTCATCACGCGATCCAGCGCGGCGCTGACTTCATCTTTCGGGCCGCTCAGATCGATAAATGCCGCAGTATGCCCGCGGAATACGCGGAACTGATTTCCTAAACGGACATCCACTGTGGCACCGTTAATACGCTCCACCGGTGGACGGGGTGAAATAGCCAGCTTTCCGCAGTCCAACCAGCTTTCTATATCGCGGTCACACAGTCTCATCTCTTCTTCTCCATCAAAGCGCATAAACTAAAACAAAAAGTGCCACACAATAGGCGAAAGGTCTACGTCGGGGCGTAAATCATGGGAGACAGGCCGGGGATTCACCGCCCGGCCAACAGCATCATTCAAAGAACTGGCTGATTTTGGCTTTCAGGATGTCGATCGCAATCCGATTTTTACCACCGCGCGGCACGATAATATCGGCATACTGTTTGGAAGGCTCAATAAATTGCAGGAACATCGGGCGAACGGTTTTCTGATACTGCGCCATCACCGAATCCATCGAACGGCCACGTTCGTTGACATCACGCTTCATACGGCGCATCAGGCAGATATCCAGCGGAGTATCAACAAAGATAGAGAAATTCATTTCCTGGCGCAGGCGGATATCCGTCAACAGCAGAATGCCTTCCAGGATAATGACTTTCTTGGGTTCCAGATGGATGGTTTCTTGTTTGCGGGTATGTTCGGTGTAGCTATACAACGGCAGTTCAATTGCCTTGCCGGCCTTAAGCATTTGCAGATGCTGGAACAGCAAATTGTGATCCATGGCGCTTGGGTGGTCATAATTGGTTTTGACCCGCTCTTCCATGGTCAGATGGCTCTGGTCTTTGTAGTAACTGTCTTCAGGGATAACGCCGATGTGTTGATCGCCAACTTGATCGCGGAGCTCTCGATATAACGTACTGGCAATCAAACTTTTCCCTGAGGCAGATGCGCCAGCTATACCAATAATGACGCATTGATGCGGCTTGTCAGTCATAAAATTAAAGACCTGGTTTCGTAGTGTGAGGGGGGGAACTAAATCGCGCTAATTATAGGGAGTTAGCAGGCCCGGCGCCAGTATTTAGAAGGCAGCGGCAACAATATGCACACAAACCGTTGCCGTAATAACCATTTCGCCTTTTTATGCGGCGGTATACGCAAAATAAGGCGAATTGCAGGGTTTGCCCACAATGGCAGGCCCGGGGATGAGCACCAAAACGCCTGCGCATTGCGGGTGACGGATTTAGATACTGTTTTCAGAACTTTTACACTACTGTTAATACAGCAGCCAAGCTAGAATCACAGCATTCCGCCACGATTATTTATGAGTACTCGCGATCACGTGAACAGTCTATCCCGTTATTTATTGCCACAGAGTGTGCACCTATGAATTGGCACTTTTTGACCTTCTTCGGCGACAGTATGCTGTTGCTACCAAGCGCCGCCATTGTGTTCATTATTCTGATGCTTTCGCCGGCCAGTAGAAAGCCGACCTGGCAATGGATTTTACTGTTCGGCGGCGTGGGGGCGGTGGTTTGCCTCTCCAAGCTGGCCTTCATGGGCTGGGGGATTGGCAGCCGTGAGTTCGATTTTACCGGTTTTAGCGGGCATTCGGCGCTCTCGGCCAGCATCTGGCCAGTGATGCTGTGGCTGCTGGTCGGGCGCTTTTCAATCAACGTGCGCCGTGTGGCCGTGGCCTGCGGCTATTTGCTGGCGCTGGCCGTGGGCTATTCACGCCTGGCAATCAATGTGCATTCCACCTCGGAAGTGGTTACCGGCCTGGCGCTGGGCTGCACCGTCAGCGCGGCATTCCTGCTGTTGCAGCGCAACACACCGCCACCACGGCTTTCTTACCGGAAAATCGCCGCGGCGCTGGTGCTGCCACTGTTTTTGATTAACACCGGCACTGCGGCGCCGACGCAGGGTCTGCTGGAGCGCATAGCGGTAACCATCGCGCCGGTGAAAAAACCTTTTACCCGTGCGGATTTGCACGCCAAACCACTAGCCGTGCCCGCGCCGGTGAAAGTAGCGCAAGACTAATCGCCCCTCACCCTAACCCTCTCCCCAAGGGAGAGGGAACAGACCGTGCACAACTGCCAGCCAGCACTGCCTATCCCACACACCCATGCTGCATAGTACACCCCCTCTCCCTTGGGGAGAGGGACGGGGTGAGGGAACAGGCCAAACACAATTGCCCGCCAGCACTGCCTATCCCCCACACCCATGCCGCATCGTACGCCCCCTCTCCCTTGGGGAGAGGGCCGGGGTGAGGGAACAGGCCGAACACAATTGCCAGCCAGCACTGCCTATCCCCTACACCCATGCCGCATAGTACGCCCCCCTCTCCCTCGGGGAGAGGGACGGGGTGAGGGAACAGGCCGAACACAATTGCCAGCCAGCACTGCCTATCCCCCACTCCCATGCCGCATAGTACGCCCCCTCTCCCTTGGGGAGAGGGAACAGGCCGAACACAATTGCCCGCCAGTACTGCCTATCCCCCCACACCCAAGCCGCATCGTACGCCCCCTCTCCCTCGGGGAGAGGGACGGGGTGAGGGAACAGGCCGAACACAATTGCCAGCCAGCACTGCCTATCCCCCACACCCATGCCGCATCGTACGCCCCCTCTCCCTTGGGGAGAGGGCCGGGGTGAGGGAACAGACCAATCACAGCGCGCGGAAAGAAATCTCGGTGGGGATCGCCTCGCCCTGCCAGTACAACTGCGCGGCCACATTGCCGGCCAGTTGGCGATACATCTGCGCAAACTCACTGTCTGGGCGGCTGATCACCGTCGGCTGCCCGCGATCCAAATCTTCCCGCAGTGAAATATGCAGCGGCATCTGGCCCAGCAGGCGGCTATGGTATTTCTGCACCAGCTTCTCGGCGCCGCCAGTGCCGAATACCGGCTCATGGTGGCCGCACTGGCTGCAGATATGCATACTCATGTTTTCCACCACCCCCAGCACGGGCACCTGCACTTTCTCAAACATCACGATGCCTTTGGCCGCGTCGAGCAGTGCGATATCCTGCGGCGTGGTCACGACCAGCGCCCCGGTAACCGGAATGTTCTGCGACAGCGTCAGTTGAATATCCCCGGTGCCCGGCGGCATGTCCACCACCAGGTAATCCAGATCTGGCCACAGCGTATCCTGCAAGAGTTGCAGCAGCGCCTTGCTGGCCATAGGGCCGCGCCACACCATCGCGTTATCGTCGGTCACCAGATAGCCAATCGAATTGGTCGCCAGGCCATGGGCCATGATCGGCGCCATATGCTGGCCGTCCGGCGATGTTGGGCGTTCATTCTCGGTACCCAGCATGTTCGGGATCGACGGGCCATAAATATCGGCATCCAGGATCCCCACCCTGGCCCCTTCCGCCGCCAGCGCCAGCGCCAGGTTCACCGCGGTGCTGGATTTGCCCACTCCGCCCTTGCCGGAGCTGACAGCAATAATATTGCGCACGCCTTTAATGCCGGGCTGGTTATTCGCTCGTTTCAGGGTGGCGATATCGTGCCTCAGCTTCCAGTCCACCGCTTTTGCGCCAGTCACCCGCAGCAGCTCGGCGCTGGTTTGGTCTTGTAATGCCGCAAACCCGCTTTGCCAGGCAAACGGCATCAGCAGTTCGATATACAGCACATCGTCCAGCAGCGCACAGTGGTGCATGGCCTTCAGCGTCGCCAGGTTATTTTTCAACGTCGGGTGCTCGAAAGCGGCCAGTACACTGGCCACCCGGGCATGCAGATCTTCAGGGTTGGTTTGCTCGGGGGATTTAGCGTTCATCCCGGCTCCTTGGTTTTAAACACATAGCTTCCTGCTTAGCATATCAGAACTGCAAGGGGGCTGGCGCACCCAGCCGGAAAGAAACCGCCCTAGCCGCGAGGGGCGCGATCGGTTAACATCAAAGCCCCTTTTATCATTACAGAAAAGCAAGTTATCACTATGGCTCAAGTCGCGAAAAAAATATTGGTGACGTGCGCACTACCGTACGCAAATGGTTCCATCCATCTCGGCCACATGCTCGAGCACATCCAGGCGGACATTTGGGTTCGTTACCAACGAATGCGCGGCCACGAGGTTTATTTCATCTGTGCGGATGACGCGCACGGTACGCCAATCATGCTCAAAGCGCAGCAACTGGGCATCAAGCCTGAAGACATGATTGCGGAAATGAGCCGGGAGCACCAACAGGATTTCGCCGGTTTTGGCATCAGCTATGATAACTATCATTCGACCCATAGCGATGAAAACCGCGAACTGTCGAGCCTGATTTACGGCCGCCTGAAAGAAAACGGCTTTATCAAGAACCGTACCATTTCCCAGCTTTACGATCCGGAAAAGGGTATGTTCCTGCCCGATCGTTTCGTTAAAGGCACCTGCCCAAGATGCAAGGCGGCGGATCAATACGGCGATAACTGCGAAGTGTGCGGCGCCACCTACAGCCCAACCGAGCTGATCGATCCTAAATCAGCGGTTTCAGGCGCTACGCCAATCATGCGTGATTCCGAGCACTTCTTTTTCGATCTGCCCGCATTCAGTGAAATGCTGCAGGCCTGGACCCGTTCCGGCGCGCTGCAAGAGCAGGTGGCGAACAAAATGCAGGAGTGGTTTGAATCTGGCCTGCAACAGTGGGATATCTCCCGCGATGCGCCGTATTTTGGCTTCGAAATCCCCGACGCGCCGGGCAAATACTTCTACGTGTGGCTGGATGCGCCGATCGGTTATATGGGCTCGTTCAAAAACCTGTGCGATAAACGCGGCAATCTGGACTTCGATGAATTCTGGCGCAAAGACTCCACCGCCGATCTGTATCACTTCATCGGCAAGGATATCGTTTACTTCCATAGCCTGTTCTGGCCGGCGATGCTGGAAGGCAGCAACTTCCGCAAGCCGACCAACCTGTTTGTGCACGGCTATGTGACCGTGAACGGCGCCAAGATGTCGAAATCACGCGGCACCTTTATCAAGGCGAGCACCTATTTGCAGCATCTGGACGCCGACTGCCTGCGCTACTACTATGCGGCCAAGCTGTCCTCACGCATTGATGATATCGATCTGAACCTGGAAGATTTCGTCCAGCGTGTAAACACCGATATCGTGAATAAGGTGGTTAACCTGGCTTCCCGCAACGCCGGCTTTATCAACAAGCGTTTTGGCGGCAAGCTGGCGGATAAACTGGCCGATCCTGCGCTGTACCAAACCTTTGTCGATGCGGCGGAAAGCATTGCCGAAGCCTATGCTAGCCGTGAATCCGGCCGCGCTATCCGTGAGATCATGGCGCTGGCTGACGTTGCTAACCGCTACGTCGACGAACAGGCGCCGTGGGTGGTGGCGAAGCAGGAAGGCCGCGATGCCGATCTGCAGGCCATCTGCTCGATGGGGATCAACCTGTTCCGCGTTCTGATGGCCTACCTGAAACCGGTGCTGCCTTCGCTGAGCGAACGTGCGGAAGCGTTCCTGAATAGCGAACTGAGCTGGGATAGCATCCAGCAGCCACTGCTGGGCCACCAGGTGAATGCGTTTAAGGCGCTGTTCAACCGTATCGATCTCGACAAAGTGAATGACATGGTTAACGCATCCAAAGAGGACATGAGCACCGCCAAGCCGGTGACTGGCCCGCTGGCGGATGATCCTATCCAGGAGACCATTACCTTTGACGATTTTGCCAAGGTGGATATGCGCATTGCGCTGATCAAAAGCGCCGATTTCGTGGAAGGCTCCAGCAAACTGCTGAAGCTACAGTTGGATTTAGGCGGTGAAACGCGCCAGATTTTCTCTGGTATTCGCTCTGCCTACCCGGACCCGAAATTGCTCGAAGGCCGCCTGACGATCATGGTCGCTAACCTGGCGCCGCGCAAAATGCGTTTCGGCGTGTCTGAAGGGATGGTGATGGCCGCTGGCCCCGGTGGGAAAGATATCTTCCTGCTGAGCCCAGACAGCGGCGCGCAACCAGGGATGCAGGTTAAGTAACTCCCCCTCACCCTAACCCTCTCCCGCCGGGAGAGGGGATCTTCCGTGCCAATTTTTCTGCATCGCTCCCCGTCTACCCAGGCCTATCCCGGCGCCCCCTCTCCCTTGGGGAGAGGGCCGGGGTGAGGGTTCGTCCGCGCCAACTTTTCTGCATCGCTCCCCGTCTACCCATGCCTATCCCGGCGCCCCCTCTCCCTCTGGGAGAGGGCCGGGGTGAGGGTACGTCCGTGCCAATTTTTCTGCATCGCTCCCCGTCTACCCAGGCCTATCCCGGCGCCCCCTCTCCCTTGGGGAGAGGGCCGGGGTGAGGGTTCGTCCATGCCAACTTTTCTGCATCGGTTCCCAACTACCCAGGCCTATCCCATCGCCCCCTCTCCCTCTGGGAGAGGGTCGGGGTGAGGGTTCATCCATGCCAACCTTCCTGCACCGCTCCCCGTCTACCCATGCCTATCCCGGCGCCCCTTCTCCCTCTGGGAGAGGGCCGGGGTGAGGGGGTTCTTCGCACAAATGCTGCAAAATAACGGCTTGAACCCCACTCCAGTTATCAAACACCTCATTATTCCAAAATCGCAGCACCTTAAACCCATGCTGCTCGAGATAACGCGTACGCCGCGCGTCATAAGCGGCCTGTTCCATATGTTGCCCGCCATCCAGCTCAACAACCAGCTTTCTCTCCAGACAAACAAAATCAAGGATGTATGGCCCAATCGGCAACTGGCGGCGGAACTTGTAACCGCCCAAACGCCGATCGCGTAGCCCCAGCCAGGCGGTTTTTTCCGCTGGTGTCATCATAGCCCGTAGCCGCCGGGCGTTTTGCAGCACGCTTTTTTCCATCGCAAGGCCCCCTGCCTGCGACTATAAACAGCGAAAAATATGCCGGCATCCGCCTTTTGCCCACTTTGCGTAACGCGCCAAAAACTTGCGGGCAACATCCTGAAAAAAATTCATCAAAAAAATAATTCATTATCGCAACTTATCTGGTTATGATGCTGCAAACACAACAAATAGACGTCCAGACAGAAAGACTTCTGTACGGATATTTAACCATCACAATTCCACCTGCTTATGGAGCAATAATGAAAAAGATAAAGACCTCATTGCTGGCGCTCAGTCTGCTGATTGCACTGCCATCGCTGGCGGCGGAAACCGTGCCGGCGCCGGTGCCTGCCGCTATCGCTAGCCACCAGGGGCCAATCCGCGTTGCCATCATTCGTAACCTGGGCTCTGATGACAACACTACCCAGTTCCTGGCCGGCGCCATTCAGCAAGGCCGCAAGCTGGGTTTTAAGATCGATACCTTCTTAAGCAATGGCGATGACGCCCGCTTCCAGGATTTCGTCAACCAGGCCATCAGCCAGAAATACGACGGCATTATTCTTTCACAGGGCCGTGCGCCTTATTCTACCGATCTGGTCAAACGTATTGCCGCCGCCGGCATTGCCGTTTCCGTCTTTGATACCGATGTCAGCGGCAGCGTGCCTGGCGCCACCGTCACCCAGCAGGACGATGCATCGCTGACCAATGAATCCTTCGGCCAGTTGGTGAAGGATTTCAATGGCAAAGCCAATATCGTCAAGCTGTGGGTGGCCGGTTTCCCGCCGATGGAGCGCCGCCAGGCGGCTTATCAGCAGTTGCTGAAACAAAACCCGGGCATCCATGAGCTGGAATCTATCGGGGCCGTATCTTCCGACGTGCAGGGCGATACCGCCAACAAGGTCGGCGCGATCCTGGCTAAATATCCAAAGGGTAAGATTGACGCGATTTGGGGTACCTGGGATGCATTTTCTCAGGGCGCATATAAGGCGTTAAAAGAGAACGGCCGTACGGAAATCAAACTCTACAGCATTGATATTTCTAATCAGGATCTGCAACTGATGCGCGAAGCTGGCAGCCCGTGGAAAGTCAGCGTGGCGGTCGATCCCAAACTGATTGGCGCGATCAACCTGCGCCTGGTGGCGAACAAGATTGCTGGCGAACCCACGCCGGCCACCTATGAATTTAAAGCTGCCACCATCCCACAGGCATTACTGTTGAGCCAGCCGGGGCCGGTCAACGTCGCCGGGCTGGCGAAAATTATCCCGGGCTGGGGCGCCAGCGATGATTTCATTCAGCCTTGGTTCGCCACGTTAGCGGCGCAAAAACACTAGGTTGCAACCAGCAGCCGTGCGGGGCAGCGCCACATTCGGTAACACGTTTTTAGCGTCAAGCGCCTTGGTTAAGGCGAGTGGGAAGCACGGTAGGGAAAGTACATTAAGGCCAACACGGAGGTTGGCCTTTACGCGGGATTATCAATGCAAAGTGCCAAGGCCCATCAGGTTTTCAGGCTTGAAGAGCCCGTTAATGCCTTTCAGTTCAACGCAATTTGCGCGGCGGGCCTGATCTTGCTCCATTCCGTTTTGATGAATTGAAGCGATAACCCCAACTTTACCGGTTTCGCTGTCCATAACCTTGCAGCCTGGGGCAATCCGGTTTCTGTACCTATCATACACAGTTATCATTTATGACCTCCTACTCGTCAACAACAACAATAACCGCATAAATGATAGGCCTACAAAACTCCGGATTCAAGCGGCCTAGATCGTGCGCGGGGTCGTTTTTCGCCGCAACTTGGCCAGCTGCGTTTTGATGCGGTTACGCTTCAGTTCGGAGAGGCCATCGACCAGCAGGTGCCCATCCAGATGATCGATCTCATGCTGCAGGCAAACGGCAAAGGCGCCGCTGGCTTCAATCTGTTGCGGCTCGCCGGCCAGATCGGTAAATGCCACCGTCACCTGCCTGGCCCGCTCAGCAGGCAATGGGTGGCCGGGAATGGAAGAACACAGCTCCAGATGCGCCGTTTTCTCCGCTGAAACACTGACGATCTGCGGGTTGATTAACGCCAGCCGCTGGCGCTGCCCGGCATCATCCATGATGTCGATCGCCACAATGCGCAGCGGGATCCCCAGTTGGATAGCCGCCAGGCCAGAATCTTTGGTGGCATCGATCACGGCAAACATCTCGTCCACCACCGCCTTCACACGATCGTCGATAGCCTCGACCGGCCGGGAAACGCCAGCCATACGCTTATCGTCGATCCACAGCACTTCAGTTGCAGACATGATTATCTCCTTTGGTCACTGCCGCACTTTGCAAAGCCAGCAGTTTATTACGTAACCCAGCGTCATGGGCATAGATATACAGCCCGTTGATCGCTCGGGTCATCAACACGTTAATGGCATTGAGCATAATGCGCCGCTGCAGGCTGCCGGCCTCGGCAACCTGCGCTTTGCCCTGAAAAGCCGCGCTGTCTTCATAACGGCTGGGATCCAGCACAATTTCCTGCTGGCGAGCATCCCAGGATACGGAAGGCCCGAGGATCAGCCCGACATAGTTAAGATCAAACCCCTGCACGGTATATACCGATCCCACTTCATCAATGGTGTCTGGCCGTTCCGCCCAGGGCAAGCGTTCATTCGGCTTTGAGCGATCCCAGCGCAGCCGGAATGCCCCTTCCTCGATAAAATAGTCCTGGCCGTCCAGCCGGTAAGGGTAATCATAGGTAGAGAGCATCCGCGACAGCCCCACCGTGCGGTTTTTCTGCCGGATGGCATCATACATCGCCTGGGCATCGGCAAAGATTTTTATCTCAAAAGTCTGGTGCTCGTGCCCGGCGCTGGGCAGCGGCAATAGGTGGCACTGGCAAAAATGGTCGATCCAGGCCTGCACCGCACTACCGGCCTGCATCCTGAACTGGTGCCGCAAGGCGTAGCTTTCATGGGGCCAGCGGCCAACGACCTGCGCCAAATCATCCCCCCGCCACAGGCTTTTGAATTTCAGCACCTGTTTTTCATCAAACACCAGCACAATCAGTCGGGCCAGGCGGGCAATTTCAACCAGGTGGTTGTCTTGGTTGAAATGGTTGTAGCGATCGCTGCGCGTCAGCAACAGGTGGGCTTCGTCAACCAGCACTATGTCGGCCTGGCTGCCGCTTTTATCCATACGGTTGATAAAGGTTGTCGGCCGCTCATAGTCTTTTTTCCGCAGGTAAGGCACACCCTGCGCGGCATTTTTGTAGGCTTTGAGCATTTCCGGGTGGTTGACCAGCAGGTAGTTTTCCTGACCGGCAAACGGGCTGCCCGGCCGCTGGCGATTTTGCGCCTGGATATCGGCAAACAATGCGTTCAGGAAAACGCTTTTTCCGGTGCCGGCGTCGCCATGGATAACAAAAAGGGCGTGTTCGTCGTTCTGGTGATCAATGAGGAAGGCTTCAACGCGCTGTTTCAGCGCCAGTTGCTCAGCAGAGAGCGGCTTTTCCGGCGAGAGTTTGAAGCTAGCTTGATTAGTATTTGGCATTTCAGCAACGCGCTTTGTAAAAATGATGGCGGCACGGGCGTTTGAGCAACGCGGGTTACGCACTTAATGCCCTCACCCCGGCCCTCTCCCAAAGGGAGAGGGAGTATTCGTGCCCGGTAGCGGCAGCGGGTGCGCCCCCTCACCCCGGCCCTCTCCCAAAGGGAGAGCGAGTATTGGTGCCCAATAGCGGCAACGAATGCGCCCCTCACCCCGGCCCTCTCCCAAAGGGAGAGGGAGTGGTGCCCGGTGGCAGCAACGGGTGCGAACCCTCACCCCGGCCCTCTCCCAAAGGGAGAGGGAGTATTGGTGCCCGGTAGCGGCAGCGAGTGCGAACCCTCACCCCGGCCCTCTCCCAAAGGGAGAGGGAGTATTGGTGCCCGGTAGCGGCAGCGAGTGCGAACCCTCACCCCGGCCCTCTCCCACAGGGAGAGGGAGTATTCGTGCCCAGTAGTGGGAGAAGGGGCATGAACAAGGGCTCGGGCAATCCCCTCTCCCTATGGGAGAGGGTTAGGGTGAGGGAAAAGCGAGGAATTAGCCCCACACCTCATCAGCAACGGCTTTCACCAGGGCAATCTTCGCCCACTGCTGCTCTTCGGTCAGCACGTTGCCCTCTTCCGTTGAAGCAAAACCGCACTGGGTGCTCAGGCACAGGCGCTCCAGCGGAACGTACTGCGTCGCTTCTTTGATGCGCGCAATAACCGCCTGTTTGTCTTCCAGCTCACCGAGCTTGGAAGAAATCAGCCCCAGCACCACTTGTTTATTCGGTGATACCTTCGCCAGCGGCGAGAAATCCCCGGCGCGTTCAGTATCAAACTCCAGGTAGTAAGCAGCCACGTTCTCACGAGCGAACAATACGTCAGCCACCGGCTGGTAGCCGCCGCTGGCAGCCCAGGAAGAGTGGTAGTTGCCGCGGCAAACGTGGGTGGTCAGCACCAAATCGGCCGGCGCCCCTTCAATGGCCGCATTATTCACCTTCAGGTACAGCTCGGCCAAAGCCTGGGCTTTGGTTGGCTCGGCAGGTTCCCCGCCACAGCAGCTGCAACCGCTTTCGGTCGATTTTGGCGTATCCGCCGCGCCGCCGCCGGCAAACTTCGGATCCACCAGCATACCCCAGGTGCAGTCATCCAACTGCAGGTTGCGGCAACCGGCTGCATACAGCTCTTTAATAAAGGTGCGATAGGCCTTGGCGATATCGGCAACCAGTTCGTCTTCCGTCGGGTAGACGGCAAGCGTCAGCGCTTTGTTATCCGGGCGCTGCAGTTCCGCCAGAAACTGCGCCGGGGAAGGCACGGTCAGGCGCGGAGTAATGCCCGCTTCAGCGAACTGCAGCAAAAATTTGAAGTGTTCGATAAACAAATGGTTTTCACCGGAAATTTTCCCGGTCAGGCGCGCGGTTTCCGGGCGGGTTTCTTTATCGGCGAACACATATCCCTTAGAGATGGATGCCTTTTCAACCCCGTTCAGCGCCCACATAAAGTCCAGGTGCCACCAGCTCCGGCGGAACTCGCCATCGGTGATCACCTGCAACCCTGCGGCCTTCTGTTTAGCCACCAATTCGGTAATCGCCTGGTCTTCAACAGCCTGCAAATCTGCGGCAGAAATCTCCCCTTTGGCAAAGCGCGCTCGCGCGTCATGTAAGTATTGCGGGCGCAAATAGCTGCCGACCACATCAGCACGGAAAGGTGGGATATGGGTATATGCTTGTGTCATGTGTTGTTTCCTGTCTTATTTTAATTACTTATATTTAGGTGTTCATTTCTATCATGAAATAGCCGGTAAGGCATAAAAAAAATCCTATAAGTTCATCGCCCCTGGCGACGTTTGCGCCAGAAACGGCTACCGTTATTCACTACGCCAACCAGTAAAAGTGGAATGGTTACCATAGACAGAATTCATCGGCCGTTTGTGGCACAGCTCACACTTTAATTGTATGATGAATGCGTCAGTTAAAGGGGAAAACGTCATGGGCAACATGTATACACAAGGCTGGAGATACCTGCGATCGTTCGGCCTGATCTATCTTTGTTTATTTGCCGGCAATGCCATTTCGGCGCTATTGCCAATCGTCATCCCCGGCAGCATTATCGGCATGCTCATTCTGTTTGCCCTGCTCGCTTCACAGATTGTGCGTTCAAGCCTGGCCAAACCGGGTTGCCATTTCTTTATTCGCTATATGGTGCTGCTGTTCGTGCCGATCGGCGTTGGCGTAATGAAATACTACGATCAGCTTATCGCCCACCTGGGGCCGTTAGTGGTCTCCTGCCTGGTCAGCACCCTAGTGGTGTTGCTGGTGGTGGGCTACAGTTCACACTACCTACACAGCCGGCACCCGCTCGCCAATAAAAAAGTCGAAAGCGCGAGGGAACAGAAATGATCCAGAATATCTGGTGGTCGCTGCCATTAACGCTGATTGTGTTCTATGCCGCCCGGCAGTTGGCGATCAAGCTGCATATGCCATTGCTCAACCCGTTGTTGGTGTCCATGGCGTTGATTATTCCGTTCCTGCTGCTGACCGGCATTTCTTACGAAAGCTATTTTCAGGGCAGTAAAATCCTAAACGATCTGCTGCAGCCGGCCGTGGTGGCGCTGGCCTTCCCGCTGTATGAACAACTGCATCAGATCCGCGCGCGCTGGAAATCCATCATCACCATCTGTTTTATCGGCAGCATGGCCGCGATGATCAGCGGTGGGGCCATCGCGCTGTGGCTGGGGGCGACGCCGGAAATCGCCGCCTCTATCGTGCCTAAATCCGTCACCACACCCATCGCCATGGCGGTGGCGGACTCTATCGGCGGCATCCCCGCCATCAGCGCGGTGTGCGTGATTTTTGTCGGTATCCTCGGCGCCGTGTTCGGCCACCCGTTGCTCAACCTGCTGCACATTAACACCAAATCCGCCCGCGGCCTGGCGATGGGCAGCGCCTCGCACGCATTGGGAACGGCGCGCTGCGTGGAAATGGATTTCCAGGAAGGGGCGTTCAGCTCGCTGGCGCTGGTCATTTGCGGCATCATTACCTCGCTGACCGCACCGATCCTGTTTCCGATCATGTTGCATCTGTTCAGCTAACGCCCGGCAGGCCGCCAGCCAGAATTGGCGGCCTGGTAAATTTTGCGTTAAATCTCATTCGCTTCCTTTCCGTTACATTAATTTCATAGATAAAGAGATATTTGTCACACATTATTATGCAAAGGTTACCTAGAATGATATCCCGTTTCTGAGGAGAGAGTTTCTATGCATACGCGTTTTCATACTGCTTTCCGCGATTTGCCTGCCACCCTGCAGGCGGCCCTGCAACCCTATCTTGATACTGAAAACTTCCAGGGCGTGCTGAGCGCAAAGCAAGCGGAAGCCATCAAGCAGCACTGCGGGCTGGATGATAACGCTTTGGCCTTCGCCCTGTTGCCGTTGGCCGCCGCCTGCGCGCTGCCGGCCATCTCAAACTTCCATGTGGGCGCCATCGCCCGCGGCACAAGCGGCAATCTCTATTTCGGCAGCAATATGGAGTTCAACGGCGCGCCGCTGCAGCAAACGGTACACGCCGAACAAAGTGCGGTCACTCATGCCTGGCTGCGCGGTGAAAGCGGGCTGGCCGCCATCACCGTTAATTACACCCCTTGCGGGCACTGCCGCCAATTTATGAATGAACTCAACAGCGGCCTGGCGCTGGAAATTCATCTCCCGAACCGCGAGCCGGCCACGCTGGGGGATTATCTGCCTGATGCTTTCGGGCCGAAAGACTTGGCGATCGATTCGTTGTTGATGGATAACGTTGACCACGGTTTCCAACTGCAACTGGACGATGAGCTGGCGAAAGCGGCGTTGGCCGCGGCCAACCAGAGCCATGCGCCATACAGCAACGCCCACAGCGGCGTTGCGCTGGAAGCGCAAGACGGCCAGGTGTTCACCGGCCGCTATGCGGAAAACGCCGCCTTCAACCCAAGCCTGCCGCCGTTGCAGGCCGCGCTGGTTCTGATGAACATGGCTGGCGCCGACTGCCAGCAAATCAGCCGCGCGGTGTTGGCCGAACCGCAAAACGCGCCGTTCAGCCAATGGGCCGCCACGCGCGCCACGCTGGAAGCGCTGGGCTGCCTGGATATTCAACGCGTGGCCTTTTGAATTACCGGCGCTGCAAGCACCAGCAGCGCCCTATTTTTGCGCTAACTGCCGGTATTCGTTAAATAATGTGTCGATCAATAGCAAATACCTGCCCTTTTCCCCCATAATCTGATAACAATTGCTGTACATATTTCCCTTATCTTTTAGGATCTATCACGATATACCCGATAAATATCAAGGTGCGGGAAGGCAGCAAGCGAACGAATACCCAGGCCGTGGCGGCACCGAGCGCACCTGCGGCTTGAATGATGAAAGGGTATAAACGTTATCTGATACGCTAAAGAGTGAAATCCATGGAACTTGAATACGAAAGTAAACGCCCGCTTTATATCCCCTATGCCGGCCCTATCCTGCTGGAATTTCCACTGTTGAACAAAGGCAGCGCCTTTACCGAAGAAGAACGCAGCAATTTCAATCTGCACGGCCTGCTGCCGGAAGCGGTAGAAACCATTGAAGAACAGGTGGAACGCGCCTACCGCCAGTATCTGGACTTCAAAAACGATAACGACAAGCACATTTATCTGCGCAATATTCAGGACACCAACGAAACCCTGTTCTATCGTTTGTTGGACGCCCACCTGAGCGAGATGATGCCGATCATTTACACGCCGACGGTTGGCGAAGCCTGTGAACACTTTTCCGATATTTATCGCCGCGCGCGCGGGCTGTTCATCTCTTACCCGAACCGCGATCGCATCGACGACATGCTGCAAAACGCCACCAAGCAAAACGTGAAGGTGATTGTGGTCACCGACGGTGAGCGCATCCTCGGCCTGGGCGACCAGGGCATCGGCGGCATGGGCATTCCTATCGGTAAACTTTCGCTCTACACCGCCTGTGGCGGCATCAGCCCGGCCTATACCTTGCCGGTAGTGCTGGACGTCGGCACCAACAATCCGCAGCGCCTGAACGATCCGCTGTACATGGGCTGGCGCCATCCGCGCATCTCCGGCGACGAATACTACGAATTCGTCGAAGCGTTTATCCAGGCGGTAAAACGCCGCTGGCCGAACGTGCTGCTGCAGTTCGAAGACTTTGCCCAAAAGAATGCCACGCCGCTGCTTAACCGTTACCGCGACGAAATCTGCTGCTTCAACGATGACATCCAGGGCACCGCCTCTGTGGCCATCGGCAGTCTGATCGCCGCCAGCCACGCGGCCGGCTGCCAGTTGCGCGATCAAACCGTGGCCTTCCTCGGCGCCGGTTCCGCCGGCTGCGGGATTGCCGAACAGATTGTCGCCCAGATGAAATCCGAGGGGCTGAGCGAAGAAGAAGCGCGCGCTCGGGTATTCATGGTGGATCGCTTCGGCCTGCTCACCGATAAGCTGCCCAACCTGCTCGAATTCCAGAGCAAGCTGGTGCAAAAAAGCGAAGCGCTGGCGAGCTGGGGGCTGGAAAACGATGCGATTTCGTTGCTGGACGTGGTGCGCAACGCCAAACCGACCATTCTGATCGGCGTTTCCGGCCAACCCGGCTTGTTCACGGAAGAAGTCATCCGCGAGATGCATAAACATTGCCCGCGCCCGATCGTCATGCCGCTGTCCAACCCGACTTCCCGCGTAGAAGCTCGCCCGGAAGACATCATCAACTGGACGGATGGTGCCGCGCTGGTGGCCACCGGCAGCCCGTTCGCCCCGGTGATGTACAAAGGCAAACAGTACCCGATCGCCCAGTGCAACAACTCTTATATCTTCCCGGGCATCGGCCTTGGGGTGCTGGCTTCCGGCGCCAACCGCGTGACCGACGCCATGCTGATGGCCGCCAGCCGCACGCTGGCCGAATGCTCGCCGCTCGCCAACGATGGCGAGGGCCCGCTGCTGCCGAACATTGACGACATTCAGGGCGTATCGAAATGCATCGCCATGGAAGTGGGCAAAGCAGCGCAGTTGCAAGGCGTGGCGGTGGTGACATCGGAAGATGCGCTGTCAAAAGCGATTGAGCACAATTTCTGGAGCCCGCAGTACCGCAACTACAAACGCACGTCGTTCTAACCCTACATCTATTGCCCCCCATCATGGGGGGCAATAGCGTATAGCCTGCTGAAAAATGTGGCGCCGCACGCGTTCCTTATGGTGCATCGCTTGCGCCAGCTAGTCAGGTAAAGTAGCCTTGCTCTATTCTGTCAGCATCTATGTGCGTAAGGCCCGGAAATGTGGAAACGCCTGATAATTAGCCTGTTCATCATCATTGCGGTGTTGGTGCTGTCTGTTATCGCGCTCGATCGCTGGATCAGTTGGAAGACCGCCCCCTACGTTTACGACGAGCTGCAAGAGTTGCCGCATCGGCAGGTTGGCGTGGTGCTTGGCACGGCCAAGTATTACCGCACCGGCGTGATTAATCAGTATTATCGCTACCGTATTCAGGGCGCGCTCAACGCCTACAACAGCGGCAAAGTGAAATACCTGCTGCTAAGCGGCGATAACGCCCAGTCAAGCTACAACGAACCGATGACCATGCGCCGCGATCTGATCGCCGCCGGCGTGGCGCCCAGCGACATCGTGCTGGACTATGCCGGTTTTCGCACGCTCGATTCCATTGTGCGCACCCGCAAAGTTTTTGATGCCAACGATTTTATTATCATCACCCAGCGTTTCCACTGCGAACGCGCGCTGTTTATTGCGTTGCATATGGGCATTCAGGCGCAGTGCTATGCGGTGCCCTCGCCAAAAGACATGATGACGGTGCGGGTGCGCGAGATTTTCGCCCGCCTTGGCGCATTGAACGATTTATATATTCTGAAGCGCGAGCCGCGTTTCCTCGGCCCGATGATCCCGATATCTTCCATGCACAACGTGCCCGAAGACGCCCAAGGCTACCCGGCCGTGTCGCCGGAGCAGATGGTGGAGCAGGGAAATAAACTCGCGGCGGAAAAGCAAAAGGCGCTGAAGAAATCCTGATACCCAAGCCCTCTCCCACGGGGAGAGGGAGCATACCGAGCCACCAAGATCATGTCGGTTCTGCCCTCACCCCAACCCTCTCCCAAAGGGAGAGGGAGCATACCGTGCCACCAAGATCACTGTCGGTTCGGCCCTCACCCCAGCCCTCTCCCACGGGGAGAGGGAGCATACCGTGCCACCAAGATCACGTCGGTTCTGCTCTCACCCCAGCCCTCTCCCACGGGGAGGGGGAGCATACCGTGCCGCTAAGATCACTGTCGGTTCGGCCCTCACCCCAGCCCTCTCCCATGGGGAGAGAGAGCAACATCCCACAGCCGAGCGCTATATCTAACATGATGCTCGGGCGGTCCCCTCTCCCTGTGGGAGAGGGATAGGGTGAGGGACTATTTCTTCTTGGCGTACTTCAGCGAATCCAACGCCACCGCAAAGATAATAATGCTGCCCTTGATGATGTACTGCCAATACGGGTTGATACCAATGTAGGTCAGGCCGTAGTTAATCACGGTAAAAATAATTACCCCGGTCACCACCCCCAGCACGGTCCCCACCCCGCCGGCAAACGACACCCCGCCTACCACGCAGGCGGCGATGGCATCCAGTTCATACATAAAGCCCAGGTTATTGGTGGCGCTGCCGATACGGCCGGCCTCCAACAGGCCGCCAAAGGCATAAAACACGCCCGACAGCGCATAAATCATGATCAAATTCAGCGGCACATTCACACCGGAGACTTTCGCCGCTTCGGGGTTACCGCCAATCGCAAAGATATTTTTGCCGAAGCGCGTTTTATTCCACAGCACCCAGACAAAAATAGTCGCAATCGCCGCGTAAAACGTAATGTAGGAAAGCTTGAAATCGCCAAAGCGAATAAACCCCTGGGCGAAGGTTGAGAACTTCTGATCAAACCCCGCCACCGGCGAAGCGCCGACAAAATCGTAATACAGCGAGTTAACCCCATACACGATAATCATCGTGCCCAGCGTGGTGATAAACGGCGTAACGTTAAGATAGGCAATCACCAAGCCGTTAATCAGGCCGATAACCGCGCCGACGGCGCAAACCAGCAGGATCACCAGCGGAATAGACCAGGTTTCCATGTGCGGGAACACTTTGTTGACGTTATCCATCGACTGTAACAGCGTGGCCGCCACCACCGCCGCCAACCCCACCTGGCGCCCGGCGGAAAGGTCCGTGCCCTGGGTCACGATAAGCCCCGCCACCCCCAGCGCGATAATAATACGCACCGAAGACTGCGTAAGAATATTACTCAGGTTCATTAAGCTTAAGAAAGTTGGGTCCTGGATAATAATAATCGCCAGCAGCACCAGCAATACCACATAAATGCCACCTTCTTTAAAATAGGTGAACAGCGTTTTTTTATTCAGCACATTCATAATTACGATCCTTAAAGGTGCAGGGATGCCAAACGTAAGATTTCATTTTGCGAGGTTTGTCTGGTATTAACGATGCCCGCAACCTGGCCGTTACTCATCACGAGTATTCTGTCGGTAATGCCCAAAAGCTCCGGCATTTCGGACGAGATGATAATGATCCCCTTGCCCTTTTTCGCCAAATCAGCCATCAGCTGATAAATTTCGAATTTAGCCCCCACATCAACTCCGCGCGTCGGCTCATCCAGCATCAGGATTTCCGGCTGCGTTAATAACCAGCGCCCAAGGATCACTTTTTGCTGGTTGCCGCCGGAGAGTGAACCCATCGTCGTCTGGTGCCCCGGTGTTTTTACCCGCATGGCGTCAATCACCCATTGGGTGTCGCTTTTCATGCGCACGTTATCCAACAGGCCAATTTTATTTTTATAATTACGAATATTGGATATCAGCGAATTAAAACCGATATCCAGATAGGCATAGATCCCGGTGGAACGCCGCTCTTCGGTCACCAGAGCAAAGCCGCGGTTAATCGCCTCGTTTGCACTGTTGTTATTAATCGCCTTGCCGTGCAGCTTAATGGTGCCCGCGACTTTTTCACGAATGCCGAACAGGGTTTCCACAATGTCGGTGCGCTTCGCCCCCACCAGCCCGGCGATCCCCAAAATCTCCCCTTTATGCAGATCAAAAGAGACGTCGCGGATCGAAGGCTGGCGCAGCGAGGTCAGGTTTTTCACTTCCAGAATAACCTCACCCGGCGTATTACTGCGATCGGGGAAGCGCTGGCTGAGCGAACGCCCAACCATCATGGCGATAATCTTGTCCATATCCAGCCCCGCCAGCGGCTGGGTCGTGATCCATTGGCCGTCACGTAAAATGGTGATCTCATCGCACAGTTGAAAGATTTCCTCCATCTTGTGGGAAATATAAACAATACCGCAGCCACGCGCTTTTAACTTGCGGATAATGGTGAACAGGTGGTTCACCTCTTTTTCGGTTAACGAAGAGGTGGGCTCGTCCATAATGACGATTTTTGCATCATAGGAAAACGCCTTGGCGATTTCGATCATCTGCATCTGTGAAACCGACAGCGTGCCAACCCTGGCGTGCGGATCAATATCGATATCCAGTTCGTCGAAGATTTCTTTGGTGTCTTTATACATTTTGTCCTGATCGACAAACATGCCCTTTGCCGGATAACGCCCCAGCCACATGTTGTCCATCACGCTGCGTTGCAACACCAGATTCAGTTCCTGATGCACCATGGAAACGCCATGCTCCAGCGCTTCTTTGGCACTTTTAAAATCAACTTCCTGCCCCTGGAAAATAATGCTGCCCGTATCTTTTTTATAAATGCCAAACAGGCATTTCAATAAGGTTGATTTACCGGCGCCATTTTCCCCCATCAGCGCGTGAATAGAGTGCGGGCGAACGCGTAAATTAACATTATCCAACGCTTTAACGCCGGGAAATGACTTATTGATACCCGTCATCTCCAGCAGAAATTCACGTGAGCTATCGGCCATAGTTACACCTGGCGGTTGTTATACTCGTCATACTTCAAGCTGCATGGCGTTGGCTGTGTTACCCGCCCAGTCACTGCCAGGCGTCTGGCGCCTGGGATGTGCCGCACCGCCGACAGCCTGCAACTCAAACGATTTAAAGTATATTTTGCGGGCTGGAACCCGGCCGCACGGGGGGGTGCCCCACCGCCGGCCAGGCGCATATCTCTATACCTTTCATACTTCAAGTTGCAGGTGTGTTGGCTTTCCTCGCTCCCCCCAGTCACTTACTTCAGTAAGCTCCTGGGGATTCGCTGCGTTGCCGCCTTCCTGCAACTCGAATTATTTTGGGTATCGATTTATTTCACAAACTGAGACAAGTTATCTTTATCAACACCAACGTAAGGAATACGCACCACTTTATTGTCGATGGTGTATTGGGTGCCTTCGGCGGCAGGTTTACCGGCGGCCAGGTTCTTCGCCAGCTCAAAGGTGGCGCGGGCCTGGTTCTCTGCATCGTTGAGCACGGTACCGGCCATTGCGCCGGATTTCACCATCGCCAACGCCTCCGGCAGCGCATCCACGCCGAATACCGGGATGCTGGCCTTATTGTGCGCCTTCAGCGCTTCAACCGCCCCCATCGCCATCGCGTCGTTGTTGGCGATCACCACCTCGATCTTGTTCGCATTCGGGCCAGACAGCCAGGCATCCATTTTGTCTTTCGCCTGTGCGGTATCCCACATGGCGGTATCCAACTGCAGTTGCTGGGTTTTGAACCCCTGCTCATTGAGGGTTTTCACCACGTAGGTGGTGCGCGCTTCTGCATCAGGGTGGCCCGGTTCGCCCTTAAGCAGCACAAACTGAATCTGGCCGTCTTTGTTCAGATCCCAGGCGGGGTTGGCTTTCCAGTGTTTGGCGATCAATTGGCCCTGGATCACGCCGGATTCTTTGGAATCTGTCCCGACGTAATAAGCTTTGTCATAGCTGTCCAGTGCCTTGCGGGAGGGTTCTTTGTTGTAAAACACGATCGGTACATCGTTGGCCCGCGCTTTGTCGATCACCACGGGGGCGGCGGCCGGATCGACCAGGTTGATCGCCAGCGCTTTAACGCCCTTAGCGATCAGCACGTCGATCTGATCGTTCTGTTTCGACTGATCGTTTTGCGAATCATTCATCAGCAATGTCACGTCCGGCGCGGCTTTCGCATCCCGCTCAATCGCCTTACGCACCACGGACATAAAGTTGTCGTCATATTTATAGATGGTCACGCCAATACGGGTATCAGCATGTGCGGCAGCCCCGAACATCATGCAGGCGGCTAATGCGGCCAGGGTAAACGCCTTTTTATTCATTGTCTGTCTCCGGGTTGTGTAGGGTCTTGCTCGGTATAAGGCCAGTTGCCACCGGCAGCGTGGCGCCAGCGGAGTCTGGCAAGAAAAAATTAAGGTGCCGCTATCCTGGCTGCATGTTATGCCTGAAAGATGTTGACGATCTGTGAAATTTCTCACAGATTGGAAACGGTTACATTACGCGAAATGTTCAGGGAGTGACCGGTGCCACACTCTTGCGGCATGCAACTTTTGGCGCCGGAGAAAATGCACAGTTCAAGAAAGCAGAGGAGCGCAGGACAAAGCCCGGCAGAATTTCAGCGGCAGGTTGGTAATGACGAAGTGCAGCAAAAACCCGCCGCCTGCGGGCAGTCATTAATGTAATTATTTTGTTAACGGCACGACAACCACTGCGCAGTACCACGGCGGAAAAGTGATAGCGTTTTCTTTTCCGGGTTGGCAAGTCTAATAACAGAGTTTATTTGATGGTAAAGCCACGTATTCTCTCTCGGTTTATTTCTCCCTTTATCAGAGAAATCCGGACGCGTTGAACGGGATATCAACAGCAAAAAATAATGGACTCACCATCAATAAATAGTATGGCCTCAAAGAACCGGAACGTCACCAGTAAAGGCTATGGATCTGTTTCGGCAGAACACCGAACTGTTTACGAAAGGCGGAACTGAAATGTGATGGATTGCTATAGCCGAGCATCGTTGCGGTTTCTGTTACGCTATAGCGCTGTAATAAATCACGCGCTCGCTCCATTCGTTTACGCTGAAATAACGCATAGGGAGACGTGCCAAATAGTTGCTTGAACCCACGTTTAATCTTCAGTTGGTTAATGCCAACCTCATGCGCCAGTTGCTTAATCGTTGGAGGTTTACTCAGATCGTTGAGCAACAGTTCACGCGCCAGCCATAACCGCCGACGCTCCCGATAGCTGATATCTTCTTGATGCGGGATGGTGGAGCGGATAGACATCAAATTCCAGGCCAGGAACTCAAGCGCTGCGGAATGCGCCAGCAATAGCGGAACAGGGTCACTCTTCATCAGGCAACTGAGTTGTTCGCCGACATCCATGATCCGCTGACCGCTGGCGTAACAAAGCAGACCGTCTTCTCCCCATTGAGGCTCGCTGCCGCCATCAGAATCCGCCCCCGTCAGTTCCATGAGCAACAACGGGGAAACTCTCAGCTCAATATTTTGCCAGTCAGCGCTGCATTCCAATTGGAAGCGGCCATCAGGAATGAACGTGGACAATGCCCTGCCACGCGCCAATTTCAAACACCGATCGCTGCAGGAAACCCGCGTCTGGCCGCTTATCTGACAGTTAAAATGAATACGGGCACGCTCACCCACGCCTTCGCTCACGGCTGACAGCGCCTGAATGGAACGGGACGTCGCGAGGGATAACTCCATACCGGGCCGTATTTTCAACGTTTTCACGTTCATACCCGCCGGACAGAGAAAACCAGGAGAAGTCAATAACGCTGCTGATTTCAGACTTTGCATACCACTCCCAGTACGTTTCATTGAGCCCATGCGCTAGCAATATGTAATAAGATTTAACTCAAAGTATGCTATTGCAAGAAATTCTCACTTTCAATAAAAACCGCCGCTCTCTCGCCTAATGCCCATACCGCACAAATTTATCCTTATTCGGGGGATAACCGAACCGAATCGGGTAGCCCGGAAGCCAGCGCTATCGCCACTATAAAGGTCATCTCATTGTTCACACAAAATTAAGGATGCGCCTTATGATGCATCGAACCGCTTCTGGCCCAGCAGAGCTTACGCCCAAAGGTTTTTGGCAACTAATCACCTTATCCCCTTACTCGCTCGGCGGTGCAATCATTACCGCCATTGCGTCGGCTGCGCTGAGCGTCGCGCCATTCTGGTTTATTTACCTTATCATTGAGCAGCTTTTTTCTCCGCAACCAGATATGACGAGGGTCTGGCAGTTGATTGGCTGGGCGGTGGCGCTGCTGGCGTTACGCTGGGCATTTATGGCTATCAGCCATATTCTGGCTCATATCGGCGCCTTTAATATCCAGTATCAATTGAAAATCGGCATGGCAAAACGGCTGGGGGAAGTTCCGCTCTCTTTCTTTGCCCGGCGTGGGACGGGCAGCCTGCGCCGCGTGCTGAATGACGATGTCAATAGTCTCGAAGGCTTTTTTGCCCATATGCTGCCGGACGCGGCGGCAGCGGCGGCAATACCGATAGTTGCATTGATACTGTTGTTCTCCGTTAACTGGCTGCTGACGCTGGCCGCACTGATCCCGCTGCCGCTGGCGATGTTGGCTCAGTGGTGGATGATGCGGCGCTCACGCCAGCAGATTGCCGCATGGAACGATCTGCAAAAGCGTATCGCCAATCAGGTCGGCGAATATATCCGCGGGGTGCATGTCATCAAGAGCTTCGGCCTGAGCGCGCGCTCGTTTGGCGATCTGGCTGCCGCCATTCACGGCGCCGTCGCCTGGGTTCAGACCTACGCTAAAAACAGCACCGGCGGCTGGGTGTTGTTTACCACGCTGCTATCCGTCAACCTGATCAGTGTCGCGCCGCTTGGCACCTGGCTGTTGGCGCGCGGTGCGCTCGATCGTCCGACTTTCGTGATGTTTCTGCTGGTGGCGCCAGCGGTATTATCCCCGCTGTTGCGGCTGACGTTCGCGATGGGCGAACAAATGCAGCGCATCGCGGCGCTGGAACGGATCAACGGCATCCTCGCCATCCCCCCCTTGCCAGAGCTGGCTGACACACCAGTCCCCAACGGCGCACTCGATCTTGAATTTAGCCAAATATATCAGCGTTATGATTCGCAACTGGTGTTAAACGACGTCAGTTTTCAGGCCAGAGCGGGGCAATTGACCGCACTGGTCGGCGCCAGTGGTTCGGGAAAAAGCACGCTGGTTAAGCTGGTAGCGCGCCTTTACGAATTTGAGTCCGGCAGGCTGACCGTTGGTGGCGTGGATATCCGACAATGGCCGCTGGATGCCCTGCTGGCCCGTCTGGGCATCGTCTTTCAAGACGTATTTCTGCTGCACGGCACCGTGCGCGACAACCTGGCATTAGCCCGGCCAAGCGCCAGCGACGCGGAAATTGAGGCCGCGGCGCGAGCCGCCCAGGCGCATGATTTTATCTGCGCGTTGCCGCAGGGGTATGAAACGATCCTGGGCGAACGAGGCGCCAGTCTGTCTGGCGGCGAGCGCCAGCGCTTATCCATTGCCCGTGCGCTGCTGAAAGACGCGCCTATTCTGTTGCTTGATGAGGTCACGGCCAGTATCGACGCGGAAAATGAAATGCTGATCCAGCAGGCATTAAATCAATTATGCGCGGGCAGAACGGTATTAATGATCGCCCACCGTCTGGGCACCGTTATGCATGCCGACAATATTGTGGTGTTGGAAAAAGGCCGGGTAGCAGGCCTGGGAACCCATGACGCCCTGCTGGCGTCCTGCCCGGTATACCAACGATTGTGGAAAGATTATATCCAGGCAGAGGAGTGGTCGCTCGGTGAAACGACAATCCGCACGTCCACCGCTGGGGAGGAGAAATAATGATTCGTGAATTGGTACAATCCGGCTTCCGATTATCGGGAACCCGCGACGCGCGATTAATGCGCGGCCTGGTGTGGTGCGTGGCCGAGGGGTTCTTTTCCGCACTCTTTTATGTCGCGCTTTACGGCCTGCTGCACAACGTTTTCACGGGTGTCAATTCGCCAGCGCAATCTGTCGGCTATAGCCTGGCAATGCTTGCCAGCGTGGTGCTGCGCATCGGGGCCGGCTATTGTGGCATGCCGCTTATCTTCAGCGGCGCCTACGCCATGATGGGCGAAGCGCGGCTACATATCGCCGACCATCTGGGCCAGTTGCCGATGGGGTGGTTTAACCGTCAACGCGGCGGCGATCTGGCCGCGCGGCTGACTTCAGATCTCGAATTGATCGAACACCTCTGGTCGCATTTTTTAGGGGTATTCGTCTCTGGCCTGGCGATGCCGATATTTCTCATGCTGTTTCTGTTGTGGGTAAACTGGCATTTGGCGTTATTAACCTGTGCCGGCATTCCGCTAGCGCTGCTGATGCTGAGCTTGAGCCAGCGCATGGCGGCCCGCCCCGGTGAGCGGATGATCGCCTCCGGCGTAGCGGCGCAATCCGCCCTACTGGAATACGTACAGGGCATTGCGGTCATCCGTAGCTTCGGGCGCTTTGGTCAAGCCTGGCAACGCCTGGAATCGATTTTGACCGAACATCATGACGCAACGCTCGCCGTTGAATCCAAACCCGCGCCCTGGCTGGCCGGCTACGGATTTATGCTGGAAATGGGATATATCAGTCTGGTGCTGGCCGGCGTCTGGTGGCTCTCCGATGGCACTTTGTCCCCGGACGATCTGGTCCTGTTCCTGATACTGGCTTTGCCGGTATATCGGCAGCTCTTTGATGTCGGGCTATCGACGCTGATGCTGCGCTTCGCGCGGCGATCGCTTATGCGCATAGAGTCCCTACTGAAGGAAAAAGCGATGCCGGAACCGGTTTCTCCGTTGCCGCCTAAGGGTGAGGACATCGTTTTCGAACACGTCAGCTTCGCTTATGACCATCTGAACGGTACGCCTCAAACGCCGCTGACACTTAATGATATCTCCTGCACGATCCCCGCCAACGCTTTTACCGCTATCGTCGGCCCAAGCGGAGCCGGTAAAAGCACGCTGGTTCAGCTTATCGCCCGGTTGTGGGACGTACGGCACGGACAGATCCGTCTCGGCAGTATCGATCTGCGCGATATCGGCACCGAACAGCTTCATCAACATGTAGCAATGGTTTTTCAGGATGTTGTTCTTTTTGCTGGTTCGGTACTGGATAATCTGCGTATCGGCAAGCCGAACGCCAGCCGTGAAGAAGCGATCGCCGCGGCGAAACACGCCCAGGCGCACCGCTTTATCGAAGCGTTACCGCAAGGCTACGACACCCTGCTGGAAGAAGGTGGTGGTTCACTATCCGGCGGGGAGCGCCAACGAATTTCTATTGCCAGAGCACTGCTGAAAAATGCGCCTATACTGTTACTGGACGAAGCCACCGCCAGCGTCGATCCTTCCGCAGAGGCTGAAATCCAGCGCGCCATGACTGAACTGGCGCACGGGCGCACCATTATTGTCATTGCCCATCGTTTGAAAAATATTCGTCATGCCGATCTGATTCTGGTGCTTAAAAACGGTCGCTTGGTCGAACAAGGCAAACATCAGGATTTGCTGGCGCAGGATGGCCTCTATGCACGCCTGTGGCAACACCAACAGCAAGCGCAAGGCTGGAAATTGAGCACATCGGCATAACCGTTGCTGGCCGAATGGGAATTGTTGCCCTTACCGATTTCACTTGTGCCATCGTTCATAATATTACTCGCATAGCAACCGGCCCACTATCCATGGGTAGGATCAGACGGCTTTTGCCCCGGCTCGCCAGCGGCCAGCGCCGTGAGCCGGCGCCACAGCCACTCCATCGGCCCCTGGCGAAAATAGCGCAGCCAAAGGTGAGAAACCAGCAGGTTAATCAGCCACACCAGTGGCACAAAGGCCAGCAGTTGCAGACGATCAAAACGGTCATAAAGCCCGAAGCGGTAGAACAGCGTGGTGCAGATAAGCGTCTGCAGCAGATAATTACTCAACGCCATGCGCCCCACCTGCGCCAACCAGCGGCTGATGCGCAGGCGCGCCAACGATGGCCAGAACCCGTAACACAGAGCCAGATACCCCATCGCCTGCAGCGGCGCGCCCAGCTCACGCGGCACCTGCAGCAAGAAGCTGCTCCAGCGGTAATCCCATGCCAGGTGCCAATGCAGGGCCACCGCAGGGATCTGAATCACCAGTGAAAGCGGTATTAACCATGCCGCCTGGCGCCGATAATATGCCAGCGAGTAGGCGCCCCGCAGCCAGCCGCTGCGCATCAGGCCGGCGCCAAACAGCATCAGGCCCGCTAATTCCCAGCCGTACTGGGCGCCGATCGCCAACAGGCTGGAAGACAGCAAATCCACCCGATTGCGCCAGGCTTCCATCCCACCCTGCAGTTTCCAGAATTTCTCATACTGCAGGTGGGCGGTATCCGGTAGCCAGAAGTTGCCCGGCCCGCTTTGCGAAATCAGCCCTAGCAGCAGCAATACCGCCACGCCGATCAGGTACAGCACCACCCCGGTTTTCAGCAGCGTGAAGGTATCTTTCGCCTCACGGATCATCCGCCAGCACACCAGGCCAATCAGCCCGTAGGCCAGCAAAATATCGCCGTCCCACAGAAAAATCGCGTGCCCCAGCCCGAACAGCACCAGCCAGGACAAACGCGCACGTATCCAGCGCTTGCCGCGCGCCAGCAACATCTGCAAGCCGGCGCCGAACAGCAGGGCAAACATGGCCAGAAATTTAGCCTGGGCAAACACGTCCAACAGCGCCCAGACCCAGGTATCACGCAGCGAAGGTAACCCCAGATAAGCGGGGTTGAGATAAGCCGCCTTCGGCAGACCAAAGGCGCTGATGTTCAGCAGCAAAATGCCAAGGATGGCGATGCCGCGCACACAGTCGAGCGTTGCAATACGCGGCAACGGCGCCGTGGTGGTGTGACTCGTCATATTGCCGTTGTCTTCCCGTTAGCAAACAGGCGCCCGCAGGCGCCTGTTATTGGTGTTGATGTTCTGGCCCTTGGCCCTCACCCTAACCCTCTCCCACAGGGAGAGGGAACCGACCGTGCCAATATCCAAAACCTTCCCCTCTCCCTTGGGAAGAGGAAGCCGACCGTGCCAATATCCAAAACCTTCCCCTCACCCTTGGGGAGAGGGAACCGGCCGGGCCAATATCCAAAACTTTCCCCTCACCCTTTGGGAGAGGGAACCGGCCGGGCCAATCTTTATCCGATGCCAAACCCTGCGCCCCCTCTCCCTTGGGGAGAGGGCCGGGGTGAGGTGCCAGGCGATCAACCGTGGTGGCGCACCGCGCGCAGGAACTCCTGGCGGGTATTCTGGCTGGATTTGAATAGCCCCCCCAACGAGGTGGTGGTGGTCGCGCTGTTTGCATCGCGGATGCCGCGTGCTTTCACGCAATAATGCACGGCATCAATCGATACCGCCACATTGTTGGTGCCAAGCAGCGTTTGCAGCGCCACCAAAATCTGTTGGGTCAGGCGTTCCTGAACCTGTGGGCGTTGCGCAAAGAATTGCACGATACGGTTAATCTTCGACAGGCCGATAACCGCATCTTTCGGGATATAAGCCACGGTGGCTTTACCGTCAATGGTCACAAAGTGGTGTTCACAGGTGCTGGTCAGCGTGATGTCACGCACCGTCACCATCTCATCCACTTTCATTTTATTTTCGATCACCGTGATTTTCGGGAAATTGGCGTAATCCAGGCCAGAGAAAATCTCATCAACGTACATTTTGGCAATGCGATGTGGGGTTTCCGCCAAACTATCGTCAGATAGATCGAGATTAAGCAATTGCATGATTTCCGTCATGTGCTCTTTAATACGACGTTTACGCGTTTCACCATCCAACATCTCCCCGCGTAATGGGGTTTCCAGCCCACGCGCTTCCAACGCAGCGTGAACCTGGACAGCTTCGTTACTTAATGTAGTCATGTATATCTCTCCAGCGGGCCGCCCCCGCAGCCCCAGCAGCCTGGCCGGTATTTATTCACTGAAGCCATTGATAACGCAAATATACCGCTGGGCATACCACGGTTATTTTGCGCGGTTCAGAGTAAAAACACCGACGACGATCACGCTGGATTGGCGGGGTCTTAATTCTTCATCTTTGCTGGGGTTTCATTGCCAATAGCGTGAACCCGGTCAAGATTTTGCCTCCACTGTAGATGAGAGTGAAGCGTTTAGCCAGTGATAGTGTTTCATCCACAGGTGAAATATTTACATATTAAGCCGCTATACTCGTCATCTTTCAATTTGCAGGTGCGTTGGCTTTCCTCGCTCACCCCAGTCACTTACTCCAGTAAGCTCCTGGGGATTCGCTGCGTTGCCGCCTTCCTGCAACTCGAATTATTTAGAGTATATATTCCCTCTATTTTATAAGGCTAAACCCCACTTATTCCGTTTCCATTTTGCCGGCCAAAGCCCGTGCTGGGGTATTCACCACCAGCAGCCCGGCCGCCACTAATCCCACCATCGCCACGTACAGCGCCGGCTCCAGCCGATGGGTCAGGCTGGTCGACAGCGCCGAAAGCAGCGGCCCCACCAATTGCCCCACCGCGTAGCCGGTGGTCAGCAAACCGGCCATATAGCGCGCATGGTTCGGCGCCAGTTCACGGCCATGCTGCAAAGCGAGTTGCACCACGGAAAGAAAACCCCCGCCGGTAAACAGTGCGCCCAGCGCCAGGCCCGCAACGCCCGGTATCACTTCCGCGCACAGTATGCCGAGCGCCTGTACCCACAGCGTGATCGCCAGCCGGCTTTGGCTGGTGAGCAGGTGGCGCGTCAGAATACCGATCACAATGCCCAGCACCGAAGCCGCACCGAACACCGGCCAGACAAACTGCGCAAACAGGCTGTCGGGAAAGCGCGCCGCGGCCATCTGCGATAAAAACGTCGCCGGCAAGATATAGCCGAACCCCGCCAGGCTGTAGCTCCAAACCAGACGTTTTAGCGCCGGGGTCAAAACCAGCGGCGTCTGCACGCTATTTGGCCGGTGCAGCTCCCCACTGCGCGGCAGATAAAGGCTGATAACGCCGACCAGCAGCAACGCCACCGCGCCGTATAACAGCCAGGCCTGCGCGGCATCCAGCCGCAGGCTGTTAACCCCCACCGCCAGCATGCCGCTGATAAATATCCCGGCCCCCGGCCCGGCAAACACCGCTGCGCTCAGCGCCGGGCGGCCATAGTGCGCAAGCCGCTCATTGGTCCAGGCGGCCACCATCACCATCGCCCAGCCGCTGGCCCAGCCAACCGCCAGCCGTATCGCCGCATGCCACCACACCCCGTGCGCCAGAGCAGAAAGCAGCGTTAACGCCACCGCGCCCCACAGCCCAAGCCACAGGCGCAGCTCTACCCGGCGGCTGGCGCGCATCGCATCATAAGCGCCGCACAGGTAACCCAGGTAATTCAGCGCCGCAATGATCCCGGCGCCGGTCAACGTGAACTGGTGTTCGGTAATCATCAACGGCACTTGCGGGGTGAAGGCAAAACGGCCGATCCCCATCGCGACCACCAAGGCAATAAATCCACTTAGTGCAATTTTTAACGCCATAGCCAATATCTCGTTATCGCAAAAAAAGAAGTTGCCAGTATCATGCAGCAACATTACACTCACGAAAAATGAATAATAGTTAAAAAGTTAATCACGAAAAGAGAAAGTCATGGATCTTACCCAACTGCGTATGTTCTGCCATGTGGCGGAAACCGGCTCCGTCAGCCGCGCCGCTGAGCTTTTGCACCGCGTGCCGTCAAACCTGACCACCCGCCTGCGCCAGCTTGAGCAAGAGCTGGGGGCCGATCTGTTCATCCGTGAAAAACAGCGCCTGCGCCTGTCGCCGACCGGCCACAACTTTCTCTGCTACGCCCAGCGCATCCTGGCGCTGAGCGAAGAGGCAATGAATATGGCCCACTCCGGCGAACCGGCCGGCAACTTTGCCCTTGGCTCGATGGAAAGTACCGCCGCCACGCGCTTGCCCAGCCTGCTGGCGGCCTATCACCAGCGCTTCCCGCAGGTGTCGCTTTCGCTCACTACCGGCACCTCCGGCGAAATCACGGAACAGGTGCGCACCGGCACACTGGCGGCGGCGCTGGTCGACGGCCCGCACCAGCATGACGAACTTAACGGCTGCGTCGCCTTCAGCGAACATTTAGTGGTGATCTCCAGTTTGGATCACCCGCCAATCCACAGTGCGCAAGACGCCACTGGCGAAACGCTGTTTGCCTTCCGCTCCAGCTGTTCCTACCGGCTGAGGCTGGAATCCTGGTTCAGGCAGGATGGCGCGCTGCCGGGGCCGATCATGGAAATCCAGTCCTACCACGCCATGCTGGCCTGCGTTGCCAGCGGCGCCGGGCTGGCGATGATCCCCCACTCCGTGCTCAGCCTGCTGCCCGGCCATGAACGGGTTTTGGTACATACCCTGCCGGCGGAAATTGCCGAAACGGCAACCTGGCTGCTGTGGCGCCGCGATGCATTCGGCCCAAGCGTGCGCGAATTAAAACAGCTGATTATCGAACAGAACGAAACCGTGCCGGGCGGTACGGACGACATTGAACAACCCGAACCGGCCTGAGTAACAAGGCCGGCAATACGCAGGGCGTCAGCACGCTGAGCCCATTCACCTGCAAGTACCACGTTTATACCCACGAGGAGAGTATAATGGAGATGATCAAAACCCGCGCTGCGGTGGCCTGGGGCCCCAACCAGCCGCTGAAGATCGAAGAAGTCGAGCTGATGCCGCCGCAAAAAGGCGAAGTGCTGGTGCGGATCGTCGCCAGCGGCGTATGCCACACCGATGCCTACACCCTTTCCGGCAAAGATCCCGAAGGCGTGTTCCCGGCGATCCTCGGCCATGAAGGCGGCGGCGTCGTTGAAGCCGTCGGTGAAGGGGTAACCAGCGTCGCCGTCGGCGATCACGTGATCCCGCTCTACACCCCAGAATGCGGCGAGTGTAAATTCTGTAAATCCGGTAAAACCAACCTGTGCCAGGCCATCCGCGCAACCCAGGGCAAAGGCCTGATGCCGGACGGCACCACCCGCTTCTTCAAGGACGGCCAGCCGATTTTCCACTATATGGGCACCTCCACCTTCTCGGAATACACCGTCGTGCCGGAAATCTCGCTGGCGAAAATCAGCAAAGAAGCCCCACTGGAAGAAGTGTGCCTGCTGGGCTGCGGCGTCACCACCGGGATGGGCGCCGTGCTGAATACCGCCAAAGTGAAGGCCGGCGATAGCGTGGCGATCTTCGGTTTGGGCGGTATCGGCCTTTCCGCCATTATCGGCGCGCAAATGGCCGGCGCGGGCCGCATTATCGGTATTGATATCAATACCAGTAAGTTCGATCTGGCGCGCAAACTGGGCGCCACCGATCTGATCAATCCGAAAGACTACGACAAACCGATCCAGGAAGTGATTGTCGAACTGACCGACGGCGGCGTTGATTTCTCTTTTGAGTGCATCGGCAACGTCAATGTGATGCGTTCCGCGTTGGAATGCTGCCACAAAGGCTGGGGCGAATCGGTGATTATCGGCGTCGCCGGCGCCGGGGAAGAGATCGCCACCCGCCCATTCCAATTGGTGACTGGCCGGGTGTGGCGCGGTTCTGCCTTCGGCGGTGTGAAGGGCCGCTCACAGTTGCCGGGCATCGTGCAGCGCTATCTGGATGGCGAATTCGCCCTCAACGACTTCATTACCCACACCATGGGGCTGGAGCAGATAAACGAAGCGTTCGATTTGATGCATGAAGGCAAATCGATCCGCTCTGTCATCCATTTCGGCAACTGATTAGGGGGCAGACAGATGAGTGCGTCACCTGAGCTTCTCGAAGAGCACCGTATGTTCGGCGGCTGGCAGCAACGCTATCGCCATGCGGCGCAGAGCCTGAATTGCACCATGACTTTCAGCATCTATCTGCCACCGCCGCGCGATGAAAACCCGCCGCCGGTGCTGTACTGGCTGTCGGGGCTGACCTGCAACGATGAGAACTTTACGCTGAAAGCGGGCGCCCAGCGCATCGCCGCCGAATTGGGCATCATCCTGGTGATGCCCGATACCAGCCCGCGCGGCGACGATGTGCCTAACGATGCCGGCTACGATCTGGGCCAGGGCGCCGGGTTTTACCTGAACGCCACCCAGGCGCCGTGGAACCAGCATTATCGCATGTATGATTACCTCAGCAGCGAACTGCCGGCGTTGATCGGCCAGCATTTCAGCATCGCCGATCGTCAGTCGATTTTTGGTCATTCGATGGGCGGCCACGGCGCGCTGATGTTGGCGCTGCGTAACCCACAGCGCTACCGTTCGGTTTCTGCCTTTGCCCCTATCGTCAACCCCTGCCAGGTGCCCTGGGGGCGTAAAGCCTTCGCCGCCTATTTGGGCGATGACGAAACCCAGTGGCTGCAGTACGACAGTTGCCACCTGTTGGCTAACGGCCAGGAAAAGCTGCCGGTGCTGGTGGATCAGGGCGATAGCGATCAGTTCCTGGCCGATCAGCTACAGCCGGCCAAGCTGGCTGAAATTGCGCGCCAGCACGACTGGCCGCTGACGCTGCGTATCCAGCCCGGTTACGATCACAGCTACTTTTTTATCGCCAGCTTTATCGAAGATCACCTGCGTTTTCACGCCGAACACCTGTTCCGCTAATCCCTCCGGGCGCCGTTGACGGCGCCCTTTTTCACAGTTTTTAATGCTAACAAAAACGGTTTAATACCAGATTAAAAACTGGAAAACTCGCTGTGGTTAACTAACCTTAACTCTTGAACGCCATTAATTGAGCAAAAAGGAGTGGTCGCTATGGCACATCATGATCAGTACACCTTTCAGAATCCACTCACCCAGTACAAACACGACGCTTACCCGAAACAATACCAGCCCGCCCCCGGTATTTCCGCCGACATGCAGCCAAAGCCGGATTGCGGCGAGCACACCTATCGCGGCACGGGCCGCCTGAAGGGGCGCAAAGCGTTGGTGACCGGTGCGGATTCCGGCATCGGCCGGGCGGCGGCGATTGCCTATGCCCGCGAAGGCGCGGACGTGGCGCTGTCTTATCTGCCCGCAGAGCAAAAAGACGCTGAAGAGGTGGCGAAACTGGTGGAAGCCGCAGGCCAGAAGGCGGTGCTGCTACCAGGTGACATCAGTGAAGAACATTTTTGCCAACGGCTGGTGGAGCAGGCGCAGCAGCAATTGGGTGGCCTGGATATCCTGGCGTTGGTGGCCGGCAAGCAGGTAGCGGTGGAAAACATCGCCGATCTCAGCAGCGAGCAGTTCCGCAAAACCTTCGAAACCAATGTGTTCGCGCTGTTTTGGATCAGCAAATTCGCGCTGCCGCATCTGCCGGCCGGCGCCAGCATTATTACCACGTCATCCATTCAGGCTTACCAGCCAAGCGGCTTCCTGCTGGATTACGCCGCCACCAAAAGCGCGATCATTGCCTACAGCCGAGCTCTGGCGCAGCAGGTGGCGGAAAAAGGCATTCGGGTTAACGTGGTTGCGCCAGGGCCGGTATGGACGCCGCTGCAGATTTGCGGCGGGCAGTTGGCCGACAATATTCCGGGCTTCGGCAGCGACACGCCGCTCAAACGCGCCGGCCAACCCGCAGAGCTGGGGCCGCTGTATGTGTTCCTGGCTTCGCAGGAGTCAAGCTATATCAGCGCAGAAGTGTTCGGCGTCACCGGCGGCAAGCCGCTGTCTTAATTCCCCCCCTCACCCCAACCCTCTCCCGCAGGGAGAGGGAGCAGATAGTGCCCATATTTGATATATAGCGACTAAAACTCGCTATTTCTCATTCGCCACCCATAGGAAAACACCCCGACCAGCCATCGACGGCGGGCGGTTCCCTCTCCCTGTGGGAGAGGGCAAGGGTGAGGGGCTGCTACCCCTTCAGCTTTGGATCCAGCGCCACGTGCGGCGCCATCACCATATCAGCACGGGCGTCGTTAAGCATCGCCCCCCATTCCGGCGTTAGCGGCTGGGCCCCCAGGCCAAGAAACGACAGGCTGGCCGCGGCGATTCAAGAGAGAACACATCGAACTGATAGGAAAACACCCCCACCTGCCATCAACGGCGGGCGGTTCCCTCTCCCTGTGGGAGAGGGCTAGGGTGAGGGGCTGCTACCCCTTCAGCTTCGGATCCAGCGCATCACGCAGCCCATCGCCCAACAGATTAAACGCCAGCACGGTAAAAAATATCGCCAGGCAAGGGAAAAGCGCCACGTGCGGCGCCATCACCATATCAGCACGGGCGTCGTTAAGCATCGCCCCCCATTCCGGCGTTGGCGGCTGGGCGCCCAAGCCAAGAAACGACAGGCTGGCAGCGGCGATAATCGAAGTACCGATCCGCATGGTGAAATACACCACAACCGAAGAAATGGTGCCCGGCAGAATATGCCGCAAGATGATGGTCGAATCCGCCGCGCCAATGCTGCGCGCCGATTCAATATAGGTTTGATGCTTCAACACCAGCGTATTGCCGCGCACCAGGCGCGCAAACGCCGGGATGCTGAAAATCGCCACGGCCACCACCACGTTGGCCATACCGCTGCCCATGATCGCCACCACGCCGATGGCCAACAGAATACCCGGGAACGCGAACAGCACATCGCTAACCCGCATCACAATACGATCCCACCAGCCTTCATAGTAACCAGCCAGCAGCCCCAGCATGGTGCCGATGGCGCCGCCAGCCAGTACGGAAAATACGCCGGCCAGCAGGGAAATACGCGTGCCCATCAGGATACGGCTGAAAATATCGCGCCCCAGAGAATCCACCCCCAGCCAGTGCACCAGCGAAGGCCCCTGATTCAGGCGATCGTAATCAAAGTAGTTTTCCGCGTCGTACGGCGCCAGATACGGAGCAAACACCGCCACCAACAGCAGCAACAAGACAAAAACGCCGGCGACCATCGCCACGTGCTGGCGGCGAAAGCGGCGCCAAAACTCGTGCCACGGCGTGCGCACTGCGTTCGGGTCGATCTGTGGCATCGCCTTGAGTGCGGCGTTTCTGCGCCAATTGATCATGCAGCGCCCCTATTTATAGCGAATGGATGGGTTAATCGCTGCATACAGCATATCCACCAACAGGTTAATCAAAATAAATTCCAGCGAAAACAACAGCACTTCCGCCTGAATCACCGGGTAGTCACGCATTTCCACCGAATCCACCAGCAAACGCCCCAACCCCGGCCAGTTAAACACTTTTTCCACCACGATCGAGCCGCCCAGCAGGAAACCGAACTGCAGCCCCATCATGGTCACTACCGGGATCATGGCGTTGCGCAGCCCATGCTTAAGCAGCACCCGGGTTTCACGCACGCCTTTGGCCCGCGCGGTGCGCATGTAGTCTTCCTGCATCACATCAATGAACGAAGCGCGGGTAAAGCGCGCCATCACCGCCGCCACCGCGGCCCCCAGGGTAATGGAAGGCAGAATATAGTGCTGCCAGGTATCTGCCCCCACCGTCGGCAGCCAGCCCAAATTAACCGAGAAGATCTGCATCAACAGCATCCCCAGCGCAAACGCCGGGAAGGAAATGCCGGATACCGCCAGCGTCATGCCGATACGGTCCGGCCAGCGGTTGCGCCATACGGCGGAGGCAATGCCGATCGCCATCCCGAAGATCACGGCCCACACCATGCTGGTTACCGTCAGCCACAGGGTGGGCATAAAACGCGTGGCGATCTCTTCACTCACCGGGCGCCGGGAAACAATAGAGGTGCCGAAATCGCCCTGCAATACGTTGGCAAAATAGTGGATAAACTGCATCGGCAAAGGCTTGTCCAACCCCAGCTCCTGGCGCACCAGGTTGATAACGGCCTCATCGGCCTCTGGCCCGGCCGCCAGGCGCGCCGGATCGCCCGGCAGCAGGTGGACGAACAGAAACACCAGCACCGCCACGATAAGTAGCGTTGGGATAAGCCCGAGCAGGCGTTTAAGAAAATAATTAAGCATAGTCTCCCTCACCCCAGCCCTCTCCCAACGGGAGAGGGTGCGACGGATGATTGTTTGCGTATACGGTGGTATTCCCTCACCCCAGCCCTCTCCCAACGGGAGAGGGTGCGACGGATGATTGTTTGCGCATTCGGTGGTATTCCCTCACCCCAACCCTCTCCCAACGGGAGAGGGTGCGACGGATGATTGTTTGCGCATACGATGGTATTCCCTCACCCCAGCCCTCTCCCAACGGGGGAGGGAGCGACGGATGATTGTTTGCGCATACGGTGGTATTCCCTCACCCGCCCTTTGCCCGCGGGAGAGCGCGCGTTACTGCAGATCGGCGTCTTCAAAGCTGAACGACGTATCCGGCATCACATAGAAGCCGCTTAACTGCTTGTTATTGGCCGACAGCAGGCGCTCGGTCGCCAGGAAAATCCACGGCGCATCGGCCCAGATGTGATCCTGCGCATCTTTATAGAGCTTCTGTTTCTCGGCACGATCGGTGGTCGCCAACGCGGCGGCCAGGTCTTTATCCACCTGCGGGTTGCTGTAGAACGCAGTGTTGAACTGCTTAGGCGGCGCAGACTGGGTGGCGAACAACGGGGTGAGCGCCCAATCGGCTTCACCGGTTGAGGCCGACCAGCCGGTGTAGAACATGCGCACGCCGGTGTCCTTCACGCCCACGCTTTCCACCTGGGCGGCGCGCTGGCCGGCATCCATAGCGGTCACGGTGGTTTTCACCCCAACCTGCGCCAGCTGTTGCTGGGCAAACTGCAGCACTTTTTGCGCGGTGCTGTGGTTATGCGAAGACCACAGCGTGGTGGTGAAGCCGTTCGGATAGCCGGCTTCTTTCAGCAGTTCGCGCGCTTTAGCCGGATCGTAAGGCCACGGTTTGTAGCTGGCGGCGAAGTCAATCGCTGGTGGCAGAGGGCCTTCCGCCGGCACGGCATAGCCGGCAAAGGCGACCTTGATCAGCGCGTCTTTATTGATGGCGTAGTTTAGCGCCTGGCGCACCTTCAGGTTATCGAAAGGCTTCTGGGTCACGTTCATACTGATGTAACGCTGCAGAATCGAAGGGGCGGCAACCACGTTCAGCTTGCTGTTTTTCTCCAGGATCCCGGCCTGCTCGTAAGGGATCGGAAAAGCGAACGTGGCTTCGCCGGTCTGCAACATCGCGGCACGGGTATTGTTGTCGACGACCGGGCGCCAGGTGATGCTGTCGAGCTTCGGCAGCCCCGCTTTCCAGTAGCCGTCAAACTTCTTCACTTTAACAAAATCGGTCTGATTCCAGGTTTCAAACAGGTAAGGCCCGGTGCCCACCGGGTGGAAACCGATGTCGTTGCCGTATTTTTGCAACGCGGCGGGTGAAATCATCGCCGCCGCCGGGTGAGCCAGATTGTTGATAAACGCAGAGAACGGCGCTTTCAGCACGATATTCACCGTTGTCGCATCCACCACCTCGGTTTTATCGATCATCTTGAACAGGTTGTAGCGCTTCAGGTGGTTATCCGGGTTGCTGGCGCGATCCAGGTTCACCTTCACCGCCGCGGCGTTGAAATCGGTGCCGTCATGGAACTTGATCCCTGGGTGCAACTTGACGGTATACGTCAACCCGTCGCCGCTGACCGTATAACTGTCCGCCAGCACGTTCACCACCTTCATATCCTTATCAAAGCCGAACAGCCCCTGATAGAACGATTTGGCCACCGTCTGGGATAGCGTGTCGTTGGCGTTGTAAGGATCCAGCGTGGTGAAGTTCGATGCCACAGCGATCACGGCGTCTTTCGCCGCCCAGGCGGGGCCTGATGCCGCCGCCAACAGCACGGCAGCGACTAACGCATTACGTTTGAATGTGTGTCGAATCATGTTGCTTTCTCTCCTGATAAAGGCACAGCCTGCCTGGCACCGGCAATGGGGTGGCGGGCCACAAAGTGCCCCGGCCCAACTTGCACCAACGGTGCGGTTACGGGTTCATCCCCCAGCGCGCGGATTGGGCTGGGTATTTCATCGACCAACAACGGCGGCCGCTGGCGAGCCAACCGCGGATCGGCTATCGGTACCGCCGCCATCAGCTTACGCGTGTAGGGGTGTTGCGGGTTTTCAAATACTGCGCGGCGCGGGCCGATCTCGACAATCTGGCCCAGGTACATGACCGCCACCCGGTGACAAATACGCTCAACCACCGCCATATCATGGGAAATAAACAGAAAAGCGATGCCGAATTCCCGCTGTAAATCCAACAGCAGATTGACGATCTGCGCCTGAATGGAAACGTCCAGCGCCGAGACCGACTCATCGGCAATCACCACTTTCGGGTTCAGCGCCAGCGCCCGCGCGATGCAAATACGCTGGCGCTGGCCGCCGGAAAACTCATGCGGGTAGCGGCGCGCATGCTCCGGCCGTAGCCCCACACGCTCCAGCAGCCAGGCCACCCGTTTTTCCGCCGCCGCGCCGCGGGCCACGTTGTGCACCAGCAGCGGTTCCATGATCGAAAACCCCACGGTCAGACGCGGATCGAGCGCGGCGAACGGATCCTGAAAAATAAACTGAATATCACGCCGCAGATGTTGTAACGCGGCGCCTTTGAGCTGATTGATGGTCTGGCCGTTGAAGGTGATGGTGCCGTGCTGGCTGTCCACCAGTTTCAGCAGCGAGCGCCCGGTGGTGGATTTGCCGCAGCCCGACTCCCCCACCAGCCCCAGCGTTTCGCCCGGGTAAAGATCGAAACTGACGTTTTCCACCGCGTGCACCCGCCGTGTAACCCGGTTCAGGATGCCGCTGCGCACATCAAAACGCGTCACCAGATCGCGCACGCGTAACACCGGCTCACTGCCCGGCGGCACGGTATCCTGCGGTTGGCCTGCGTCTGAACCGTTCGCTAACGGAAACTTGGCCGGGAAATCCTTGCCGGCCATGGCGCCAAGCTTGGGAACCGCCGCCAACAGCGCGCGCGTATAAGGATGCTGCGGCGCGGAAAACAGCGGCACAGCTCGCCCTTCCTCCACTTTTTCGCCCTGGTGCATCACCAGCACCCGATCGGCGATTTCCGCCACAACCCCCATATCGTGGGTGACGAAAATCACCCCCATTTGCATTTCCAACTGCAACTCATCAATCAACTGCAAAATTTGCGCCTGAATGGTCACGTCCAGCGCGGTGGTCGGCTCATCGGCGATCAGCAACGCCGGTTTGCACGACAGGGCGATGGCGATCATCACCCGCTGGCGCATACCGCCGGAGAGCTGGTGCGGGTAACTGTTCAGGATGTTTTTCGCTTCGGGAATACGCACCCGTTCCAGCATGTGCAGGGCTTCACGCCGGGCGCGCGCGTGGTCCATCCCCTGATGCAGCCGCAAGGATTCGGCGATCTGCTCGCCTACCGGAAACACCGGGTTAAGCGACGTCATCGGTTCCTGGAAAATCATCGCCATGTCGGCGCCGCGCATATGGCGCAGCGTGCCTTGTTCGGCCTGCGCCAGATCCAGCACATCGCCATTGCGGCGGCGGAACAGCATGCTACCACCCGGGGCGATCTGCCCGTTTGCCGCCAACAGGCGCATCAGCGCTAGCGATGTGACCGATTTCCCCGAACCGGATTCCCCGACGATCGCCAGCGTTTCGCCGCGGTCAACGTCAAAGGAAAGCCGGTGCACCGCCGCAACGCTGCCCTCTTCGCTGGCAAAATTCACGCTCAAATCACGCACGGAAAGCACGCGCTGGCCTGGCAGGACCCACTCACGATCGGCGGCGGACGAGGAGGTATGTACCATCATAGGCGGTAAATACCCACCGTCGGGGCATCCCCCACATAGCCAAAGCCGCGATACATGCCCTCGCTGTTAAACTGCAGCGCCAGATTGCCGAAGCGATCGATAGCAATCAGGCCGCCGATGCCGCCAAGCGCCGGCAGTTTTTCCATCACCACCCGCTCTGTCGCCTGTTGCAGGCTTAGCCCGGCATAGTCGATCAATGCGGAAACATCGTGAGCCGCCACGCCGCGTATGAAGGCTTCACCGGTGCCGGTGCAGGAAACCGCCACCGTGGCGTTATTGGCATAGCAGCCGGCGCCGACGATCGGCGTATCGCCAATCCGCCCGGGCAGTTTGTTGGTCATCCCACCGGTGGAGGTGGCCGCCGCCAGGTTGCCGAGCGCGTCCAGCGCCACGGCGCCCACGGTGCCGAATTTGTTGTTAGGATCGATAGGGGCGTCGTTTAATGTGCCGCTATCGTGATCAAGCAACACCCGCCCCTGTTCAGCCTGGGCCTGGTGCAATTGTTCAAAACGCGCCTGGGTGAAAAAGAAATCGGCATCGACCATTTCCAGGCCGTGCGTGGCGGCAAACTTCTCGGCCCCTTCGCCGGCGAACATCAGATGCTGGCTGTTTTCCAGCACTGCGCGCGCCGCCAACACCGGATTGCGGATACGGCTAACGCCGGCAACGGCACCAGCCTCGCAGGTGCGCCCATCCATGATACAGGCATCCAGCTCATGGGTGCCCTGATGGGTAAACACCGAGCCCACCCCGGCATTGAACAATGGGCACTCTTCCAGCAACCTGACAGCTTCCGTGACGGCATCTAACGCACTGCCGCCGCCGGCCAGGATCGCCTGCCCGGCGGCGACAACATCGTACAATGCCTGGATATAGACCTGTTCTTTTTCCGCATTCATCACGGCACGGGTAATTGCGCCCGCGCCGCCATGAATGGCAATCACCGGTTTGCTCATGATTTCTCACACCCTGAATGAGGTTGCGTGCGCCAGGGGATAGGCACCGCCTCGTTTTATCGTCACCACGCCTGGGTGGCCGATAATTATTATTTCGTCTTTTTTGACTATATTTAGCATGGCAAACGATGTAAAGCATAAAGTCCCTTGCCGTTATTCCCTAAGCTTCATTTAGATTAATTTGTTCCTCCAAATAGCTTAATCTAATAAAAACAAATCGTTATGATTATCTTTGCCATCGGGGAAGCATCATCGGTTTTTGGCTAATTCGCATGGCTTGCCGGCAGGTAAATAATACGGCGGGCAGGGAAAGCTGCAGATAAAATATTACCGCTCCGGTATTTCACCGATATACCTGTTTCGCAAACCATTACCCGCCATAGAAATGGAATGGCCTTAACCGGCTTGTAGGGCACTGCGGTGCCCAGGAGTAATACTTTTGGTGGCATTCTCCCCCCCGGCGTTATCTGCCATAATAACGCCAACTTTGCCGCATTGTATGAGCGGCCAGATAACGGAGTTCCCCTATGGATTACTGCCCTACTTCCGGCTTGCTTTCCCTTGAGCAGGCGCTGCAGAACATGCTTCCCCAAATTTCGCCCCTGCAGGAAACGGAAACCCTTCCACTGGCTGCTGCGGTGGGCCGCATTACCGCACAACCGGTGATCTCGCCCATCAACGTGCCCCCGTTCGCCAACTCGGCGATGGATGGTTACGCCGTGCGCCTGCATGAATTGCACGCACAGGCGCCATTGTCGGTAGCCGGCAAGGCCTTTGCCGGCGCCCCGTTTAATGCCCCATGGCCGGCCAACAGTTGCGTGCGCATTATGACCGGCGCGCCGATCCCAGCCGGCACCGAGGCAGTGATCATGCAAGAGCAGGCAGAAATCAGCGATGCTGGCGTGCGGTTCACCGGGCAGGCGGTGGCTGGGCAAAATATCCGCCTGGCCGGTGAAGACATTCAGCAAGGCGCGCAGGTGCTGCCCGCCGGGGTGAAACTGGGCGTGGCTCATCTGCCGCTGCTGGCTTCGCTGGGGGTAGCGGCCGTTCAGGTGACGCGTAAGCTAAAAGTGGCCGTGTTCTCCACCGGCAACGAGCTGGTGCCGGTGGGCCAACCGTTGCAGGCCGGGCAAATCTACGATACCAACCGCTTTGCGGTGCGCCTGATGCTGGAGCAAATGGGCTGTGAGGTGCTGGATCTGGGCATTATCCGTGACGATCAGGCCGCGCTGCGCAGCGCGTTTATTGAAGCCGCTCGCAACGCCGATGTGGTGATCAGCAGCGGCGGCGTTTCCGTTGGCGAGGCGGACTACACCAAACAGATGTTGGATGAGCTGGGCGAAGTGGGGTTTTGGAAACTGGCCATCAAGCCGGGCAAACCCTTCGCCTTTGGCAAGCTGCAGCACGCCTGGTTCTGCGGCCTGCCGGGCAACCCGGTTTCCGCCGTGCTGACGTTTTATCAACTGGTACAGCCGCTGCTGGCCGCGCTGACCGGCCATAGCGAATGGCGTTTGCCGCCGCGCATGCGCGCTCGGGTAATCACGCCGCTGAAGAAAACGCCGGGCCGCCTGGATTTCCAACGCGGCGTGTACCAAACCAATGCCAGGGGCGAGCTGGAAGTAAGCACCACCGGCCACCAGGGCTCACACGTGTTCAGTTCCTATAGCCTGGCCAACTGTTTTATCGTGCTGGAGCGCGAACGCGGCTCGGTGGCGGCGGGTGAGACGGTGGAGATCGAGCCATTTAACGCCCTGCTAAGGAGCTGACCATGCCGCCGGAATTAACCGATGCAGAAGCGCTGCGCTATAACCGCCAGATCGTGCTGCGCGGCTTTGATTTCGACGGCCAGGAAAAGCTGAAGGCGGCGCATGTGCTGGTGATCGGCCTGGGCGGCCTGGGCTGCGCGGCGGCGCCCTATCTGGCTGCCGCGGGCGTCGGGCAGCTGACGCTGGTTGATTTCGATACCGTCTCGCTTTCCAATCTGCAGCGCCAGATCCTGCACCGCGATGCGCGCATCGGTATGGCGAAAGTCGCCTCCGCCCGCCTGGAGCTGGCGGCTATCAACCCCCATATTCGCATCAATGCCGTCGACCACCGTTTGGATGACGATGGTCTGGCTGCGCTGATTGATGATTGCCATGTGGTGCTGGACTGTACCGATAACGTCGCCGCCCGCGAGCAGCTTAATCGGCTGTGCCACCGGCTGTGCACGCCGTTGGTTTCCGGCGCGGCAATCCGTATGGAGGGGCAGCTCAGCGTCTTTACTTATCAGCCCGGCACGCCCTGCTATCACTGCCTGAGCCGGCTGTTTGGTGAAAATGCCCTCACCTGCGTTGAAGCCGGCGTGATGGCGCCGTTAGTCGGCACCGTCGGCTCGCTGCAGGCCATGGAGGCCATTAAGCTTTTGACGAATTACGGTGAGGTGCTGGTTGGTAAGCTGTTGATGATTGATGCCATGACCATGCAGTTTCGCGAGATCACGTTGCCAAGGGATCCACAGTGCAAGGTGTGCGGCGGGTGATTCCCCTCCCCCTCACCCTAACCCTCTCCCACAGGGAGAGGGGACCGTCCTGCGTTGTCAGCCAGATACGAGTCAAATTGTGGGGAAGGAAATATAACCTGCTCATCTAATGGGTTGGGCAGCCAACGCCTTCGTTCACGCCAGACGATGTTTAGTCACCCTACCCTGCGTTGTCAGCCAGATACGAGTCAAATATGTGGGGAAGAAAACATAACCTGCTTAAAAGGTGAGTTGGGCAGCCAACACATCAGTTCGCGCCAGACGATGTTTAGTCACCCGCCCCACCAACAACGCCGGGCTGCTCCCTCTCCCTTTGGGAGAGGGTTGGGGTGAGGGAGAACTTACACAATCCCCTGACTACGCAGATAGTCTTCGTAGTTGCCGGTGAAATCAATCACCTTCGCCGGCGTCACTTCCCAAATCCGCGTTGCCAATGAACTGACGAACTCGCGGTCGTGCGAAACGAAGATCAGCGTCCCTTCATACATTTCCAGCGCCATATTCAGCGATTCAATGGATTCCATATCCAGGTGGTTGGTTGGCTCATCCATCACCAGCACGTTCGGCCGCTGCATCATCAGCTTCCCAAACAGCATGCGCCCCTTCTCCCCACCCGAGAGCACCTTCACTTTCTTCTTGATGTCATCCTGGCTGAATAACAAACGGCCCAACACACTGCGCACCGCCTGCTCGTCGTCTTTTTCCTGTTTCCACTGGCTCATCCAGTCGAAAACCGTCAGGGCATCATCAAACTCGTATTCGTGGTCCTGCGCGTAATAGCCAATCTTGGCATTTTCAGACCATTTCACCGTCCCGCTGTCCGGTTGCAGATCCCCCACCAGCGTTTTCAACAGGGTGGATTTACCGATACCGTTGGTGCCGAGCACCGCCACCTTTTCACCCACTTCAACCATCAGGTTCAATTTGCTGAACAGCGGCCCGTTGTCGAAACCCTTGCTCAGCGCTTCCACTTCCAGCGCGTTGCGGAACAGCTTTTTGTCCTGTTCGAAACGAATGAATGGGTTTTGACGGCTGGAAGCCTTCACCTCTTCCAACTGGATCTTGTCTATCTGGCGGGCGCGCGAGGTCGCCTGCTTGGATTTAGACGCATTGGCGCTAAAGCGGCTAACAAACGACTGCAGCTCGGAAATCTGGGCTTTCTTCTTGGCGTTATCCGCCAGCAGGCGTTCACGCGCCTGGGTCGCCGCCGTCATGTATTCATCATAGTTGCCCGGATAAATACGCAGCTCGCCGTAGTCCAGATCCGCCATGTGGGTGCACACCATATTCAGGAAGTGACGGTCGTGCGAAATGATAATCATGGTGCTGTTGCGTTCGTTTAGCACCTGTTCCAGCCAGCGAATGGTGTCGATGTCCAGGTTGTTGGTCGGTTCATCGAGCAGCAGGATTTCAGGATTGGAGAACAGCGCCTGCGCCAGCAACACACGCAGCTTCCAGCCCGGCGCGATTTCACTCATTGGGCCATAGTGCTGTTCCACCGGAATGCCCACGCCAAGCAGCAGTTCGCCGGCGCGCGCTTCGGCGCTGTAACCGTCCATTTCACCGTATAGCACTTCCAGATCGGCCACTTTGTAGCCGTCTTCTTCGCTCATCTCAGCCAGGCTGTAAATGCGATCGCGCTCTTCCTTTACTGCCCACAGCTCGGTGTGCCCCATGATCACGGTATCGAGCACGCTGTATTGTTCAAACGCGAACTGATCCTGGCGCAGTTTACCCAAGCGTTCGTTCGGATCGAGGAACACGTTGCCGGCAGACGGCGCCAAATCGCCACCCAGAATTTTCATAAAGGTCGATTTACCGCAGCCGTTAGCGCCGATCAGGCCATAACGGTTACCGCCGCCAAACTTAACGGAGATATTTTCAAACAGCGGCTTACTGCCAAACTGCATAGTGATGTTGTTGGTACTTAGCACAACGCTCGCTCTTTTATTGGAAAATGTGATTTAACGCGCATTATGCCATAACGCCGCCCGGATTTCGTGGTAAGTTTCGGTTGATTTTTGTGCGGTTCAAAGGCGTCAGCACACAGGCTGGCCAGCGCCTCGCCTGAACGGCAAAATATATATAGTGGAAATAGAATCCACTCTGGTTAATTAATAACCACAAGCGCATTTAATATCCCGATAATTTATAGCTGTAATAAACCACTTTTCACTTATTTTGCATGTTCGTGGTGCAGGCTAATCATAATATTGGTTTTTTTAGTTACAAAAGTAGTTTTTAACATTCCTGCAAACAATAATATCCAGCCAGTAAACGTGAACTGCACAATAACACTTTGGTATTGCCGGTAATCGTCCACTTTTTGTTAAAAACCCTGTTAACCAAAAGGCATTATTACGCTGTTTCGGCAACCTCAGCGGGCAAGCAGTTTTGCTTATTTTCGGGGTGATCCTGATAAATTCTTTCACCTGCACATGAGTAGAATTTACACAACAGAGATTTAGCTTAATGAGAAAATTACTCGTCCTGTTCTTCTGCCTCAATCCGTTTGCCATGGCCCAGCGCGCCATGGCAGAAGAGAACAAAACCGTTGATGTCGTGCTGATCGGCGGCGGTATCATGAGCGCAACGTTGGGCACCTACCTGCGGGAACTGGAGCCGGATTGGACCATCAACATGTACGAACGCCTGGACGGCGTGGCGGAAGAAAGCTCTAACGGCTGGAATAACGCAGGTACAGGCCATTCTGCTTTCAGTGAAATGAACTACACGCCGGAAAAAGCGGACGGCTCAATTGATATCAGCAAAGCCGTTGTGGTTAATGAGTCTTTCGAAATATCCCGCCAGTTCTGGTCATATCAGGTTAAAAATAACGTTCTGCAGGATCCGAAATCTTTTATTAACAATGTGCCGCACATGAGCTTTGTTTGGGGCGAAGACAACGTTAATTATCTGCATAAACGCTATACCGCATTGCAACACAGCACATTATTCCGCGGTATGGAATATTCAGAAGATCCGGAACAAATTAAGCAATGGGCGCCGCTGGTGATGAATGGCCGCGATCCGGCACAGAAAATCGCCGCAACCCGTATGCCTATCGGTACCGATGTCAACTTTGGCGTGATCACTCACCAACTCGTGGGCGCGCTGACGCAGGATAAGAAATTCTCGCTGAACCTCAGCCATGAAGTGCGCGATATCAAACGCAACCCGGACAACACTTGGGCGGTCACTGTTGCCGATCTGAAACGTGACGGCAAAGAAACCACCGTTAACGCCAAGTTCGTGTTTATCGGCGCCGGCGGCGCGTCACTCAAGCTGCTGCAAAAATCCGGTATCCCGGAAGCCGACGGCTACGGCGGCTTCCCGGTCGGCGGCCAGTTCCTGGTCACCAGCAACCCGGAAATCGCCAATCAGCACCTGGCGAAAGTGTATGGCCTGGCCAGCGTGGGCTCACCGCCGATGTCGGTGCCGCATCTGGACACCCGTATGCTGGACGGCAAACGCGTGCTGCTGTTCGGGCCGTTCGCCACCTTTTCCGGCAAATTCCTGAAAAACGGTTCGCTGTTTGATCTGGTAAGCTCGATGAACACCTCCAACCTGCTGCCAATCAGCCATGTGGGCATCGATAACTTCGATCTGGTGAAATACCTGGTCGGCCAGTTGATGATGAACGATGACGATCGCTTCGCCGAATTGAAAGAGTACTTCCCGGACGCCAAGCAGCAAGACTGGAGCCTGTGGACCGCCGGGCAGCGTGTGCAGGTCATCAAAAAAGATGATGCCAAGGGCGGCGTGCTGCAATTCGGCACCGAGGTAGTCAGTTCGCAGGATGGCACCATCGCCGCACTGCTGGGCGCATCGCCGGGCGCATCAACCGCGGCGCCGATCATGCTGCACCTGTTGGAAAAAACGTTCAAAGACAAAGTGGCGACGCCAGAATGGCAGAGCAAGCTGAAAGAGATCATTCCGTCCTATGGCCATAAATTGGACGGCGATGTGGCAATGACCAACGAGATCCGCCGCTATACCAGCAGCGTTCTGGGCCTGAACTACATTGAAGTGAAGCCGGAAGCCGCAGCGCCGCAACAGGCTGCCGCGCAAGAAACCGCGCAGCCGGCAACCGCACAACAGGCCGCTGTGGTGCAGGAAGCAACGGCGGCTCACTAAGCCCCGCGCCACGCTACCAAGGCCGCTTAAATGCGGCCTTTTTTTTCGCTGCCAGCCACGTATTTCACGATTTATCCCATTCAGTTAACACTTGCGCAACTTTATTGGCACGCCTATTATCAAAGAACAATCTTGGATAATTAGCTTTAGCAGCGGCGAACAGATGCCGCATCAGCAGGAGAACCGACATAATGGATCGCGCCAGCATCATTCATGATTTACAGGAATGGATCGAAAATCATCTGGATCACCCCCTGTTATTAGATAACGTGGCGGCAAAATCCGGCTATTCCAAATGGCATTTGCAGCGTATGTTCCGCAGCACGACAGGCCATGCGCTGGGCAGCTATATTCGCGAACGCCGCCTCGCCAGGGCGGCTATGGCGCTGTGCTCAACCCCACGCCCGATCCTGGATATCGCGCTGCAATTCCATTTTGATTCCCAGCCCTCGTTCTCGCGCGCGTTTAAAAAGCAGTTTGGCAAAACCCCGGCAGCCTATCGGCGCACCGCATCCAAAGGCCCGGAGGAAAGCTACCAACCACATTGTCCCCGCAAAAAAGGGCAAGGATATGGCCATCCATCCACCCCATGCCGCATGTGAACAACCTTCATCTTCGTTTCATTAATACGGCAATACACGCATTTTTTATGTTAACACGCCTCGCCTCCCGGTGACGGCACGCACATTAATGCAGATACCAAGGGATGGGCACGCGTAAGGCGGAGCTGGCGCGTAAATGGGGACACCCTTCCCCCTCAGATCGACCGGCAACTGGACGTGGAACACTCATCAAAAGTCGAAACCGTTGAGCTGGTATTGCATCAACTCAATCGGCGTGTAGAACTTAACGTGATGAGCGAGTCGCGATAAGAAAATGAAGCGAGGGGATATGAATGAATCGTTCCCCATCATACCCACCGCCCGAAAAGAAAGTGGGAGGATGAAGAAAGGCTGCTCTGCGGCATAAATTTCAAACGCCGATAAAGTGCCCTTCATCGGCGTTTGAGTACGCAATATCAGTTGTATTCAAGGGTGAAAGTTGCCGTCGATCTCACATTCCCCCCTTTAATCGTAGCGCCGGTACGATAATAACGGGCGAGTAAAGGCAGAGTCAGGGTGTTCGCTTGGTTGGAAATGGTATGCCCGGCATTCACCGCCTCACCATTTGAAATCGGCTGCGATGTGTTCCCATTCAAAAGCTGAACGGCGACGCCAGAGGCGGCATCACTGCCCGTTTCTGATTTGATAACCCCCGGCGCGTTCGAGGCGTCCTGAGTATAATCAAACCGGACGTTCACTAGTCCCTGCCCCGTACTTCCCGGTAATAACTCCTCGCCAACGCCGCCAACACAGTTGATATTGATGTTGAAGTTCTTCTCCCCTTGAGTGGAGCCCACGCCACCAAATGATGCCGCGGTCACCGGCTCAAGATTGACCGCGATGTTCTTTGAGCCGGCATCGATGCTACAAGATGACGTTACGATGGTGAAACTGTCGGCATTCACAACAGACATCAGTATCGGCCTGGAAGGCCCGGAACCATTCAAATAGTAACGGGTATACAACCCTGAGGTTAATTGCCCGGTTCCCGTTTGGGCAGCGGTTTTCACAATATCAATCTTAAAATATCCCCCGGCCAGGTTTAGCGTTCGGTTGCCAGAGAAGGTCAACGTATGTGGATAATACGTACTGATCGAACCTGCTTCACGGTAGAGACGAATACCGATGCCAGGAATATTCGTGCTCCAGACATTGGAATAGTTGGTCTGCGCCCCTTGCAATATTTGACCAATCGCACTCCCGCCGTTCGTGCAGGTGCCGGCGCCGTTAACCCCATTAATCGTAAATTGAGCCGTCGCCAATATATCGCCGGCCTGGCTATCCGGCGTGACCAATACTCGCCCGACGTTCATTTGAATCGTTTGGTAATTCGTCAGGTTCGACGTGCAACTGGCGTACACTGACTGACCGGTGCACATCAGCAAGCTGACCAGCGCCAGGCGTTTTGCTTTCTGCGTTTTCAACGCAAAGTTACGCATTGATTTCATCATTTGCAGCTCGCTTCAATAATTTCATAATCGGTACCGTTGCTTAGCGTGGCGCGATAATTCACCGAGCACTGCTGCGTCGGCTGCGTTCCCCATTTCACCTGCAACAGCCCTTGTTTTGCTTCGGTCCGCAGGTAAATACGGCTGCCCTGCCCCACGATACCCACCACCTGGTTACGGGTATCCAGCACTTCGGCGCCAAACGGCAACGACGAACCATCCGGCCCCTGCGCATGAATAATCAGCGCCTGCCCTTTGGTGGTTTTGAACGACAATTTGGCAATCGCGCCGGCATAAGGCGCCACCTGCTGGCTACTGCTTTCCAACTCCACGCTGTGCGACATGCCGTTAGGATCCAGCGTGACGTTGGTCATCCGATAAGGTGAAACATAAGGCACCACCGCATAGCCGCGATCGTCGATTCGCACGCCAGGCGAGTTGGTCACCGACGCGCCGGCGGCATCCGGCGCTTCAATCAGCACCATGGTTTGGCCGCGCTGCGGCGTCATGGTAACCCCACCGCTGTGGGCAATGATGCTGCCATAGGCGCCCAGCGAAGCCTGACGATAATCTTTGCCGTAGCTGTAGGCGCCGTTCAGCGTTGAGAAACGGCTACGGTATTCACCACTCACGCTGCCATTGGTGCCGCCGTTGCGATCGTTGGCCAACGCCGCGCTGTAGCTGATGTTGTTATCTTCGCCGGTGGAGGCGTTAATGCCGACACGGCTGCTGTCATAACCACGATCGCTGTAGCCCAGCGAACTATTCAGGCTCAACGACTGCGAACCGACGGTAAACGGAATCGAAAGCGTCAGGTAATAGCGCGTATCGTTACGGTTATAGGCATCGGTGGTGCGCATCGCCGATAAGCCGTAGGTCACGCGGCCGTAATAGTTGTTGTAACCGACCTGATACTGTTTGGTGGTGCCGCCGTGGTTCCAGTAGTCCCGCACCGAACCGGTGATATACAGGGAGCCAAGACCGTCACCCAGGCCCTGGTTCAACGTCAGTTGGTACTCGCTGCGCTGGCGGTTCACGGCATCGATGCTCAACCCTTTGCGTTCATAATCACGGGAAAACACCGCGTCGCGTAACGACAGATAGCCGGATGTCGAGTAGCGATAGGCCGCAATCGTGAAGTTGGTATTGGTTTCCGTCATCAGCTTGCTGTAGCTGAGCTTAAAGCTTTGGCCGGATTGATTGCCCTGTTTCAGGCGGGTGTTGGCCTGGGTCACATCCAGTGCAAAAGCCCCGACCGGCGTAGCTACCGCGCTGCCGACCAGAAACGCACTATAGCCGTCGCTGATGCTGGTGCCGGTGTAACCGGTGATAATATTGGTAAAGCCCCGTTGATAGGTGGCCTGGAACATTTCCGGCTCTTTGCTTAGGCTCTCATCGCGCACCTTACCCGCCGTCAGGGCGTAGCGTTGAATCCCCGGGCGCAGCATTTGCGCCACCGAGGCATAAGGCACGCTGAATTGCCGTTTGCTGCCATCGGCCTCATTGATCGTGACGTTGAGATCGCCGCCATAGCCGGTGGGGTAAAGATCGTTAATCACGAACTCGCCCGGCGCAACGGTGGTTTGGTAGATAAGCTGGTTATTCTGGCGGATTTCCACCAGGGCGTTGGTTTGCGCGACGCCGCGCACCAGCGGCGCATAGCCGTTAAGCGAATCGGGCAACATGCGGTCATCCGTCGCCAACTGCGCGCCGCGAAAGCCGATCGAATCAAAGAAATCGCCGCTGGTATAGCTATCCCCCAGGGTCAACATGCCCTGCACCGCAGGAATGCCGCGTTGGGCATACGTGGCCGTGTTCTGGAAATGCGAGCTTTCGTCGCTGCGCCAGGTGACGTTGGAATCATGGCGCAATTGCCAGCCAGCCAGATTAAACCCGGCATTCATGGTCAGATACGCGTTGTTGGTATCCGTCTTGCCACCCATATTCGAACTGTGGGTGTTGAAGGTGTTAAAATTGTATGACAGAAAACCGGCGGTAATACCGCGATCCCAGAAGCGCGGATCCACATAGCCGCGCGCGCTGCGGCGCAGCGCTACCTGCGGCACGCTGACATCCATACGCAAGGTGCTGGTGTCCAAACGATAGCTGGCTTCCGGCACCCACTGCCCGAGTGGTTTACAGGTTTCCGGCGTTATTGTGGCATCGCTGCCGAACTTGGCGCTATCGATGCCAAACTCATCGAGCGACAACAGGGTAAAGCAGGTATCCGCACTGCTTTTCCCCGGAATATTTTTAAACTCAATATTCTTTTTGCCCTTCCATTCGCCATTAACATACACATCTAGCGAATATTTACCGGCTAAAATCGGGTTGCCGTCGCGAAAGCGCGTAAGATCGACCCCCTGTGCCTGGCCGACTAAAAAATTACTGTTGAAAGTGGCTTCGATCGGCGCGTTTTCCTGCGTGGGCTCCGTTGCCGCCATCGCGACCGCCGGCAACGCCAGGAAAGCCACGCCGCCCGTCAGCCAAAAAAGGGATTTATAGCTAAAAAGTGCCGATTTTATCGCGGCTGAGATAGGTAACTCTTTCATATCCATGAATCCTTTACCAAATTACGCTCCCCCCGCCGACAGCCTGTTCTCCGGGGCCTGAAGCCTCTTCCAAAGGTTATTTCTGGTTATTTTTACTGCGAGTCACCCGGCCGCCGTAATCGTTGATGGTGGTGAACTGGATATCCGCTATGCGCGCGCTATCACCAGAAAAAGCCAGCGTTTTTTCCTGCCCCGGCGCCACCATATCGCCATGCGGCGCTAATGGGATTTTCCGCTGGTTGACCACCGCATTGATTTCGGTAAAGGAAACATAATAAGGCGTTGGGTTTTTCACGCTGACGCCCGCAGCGCTATAGCGCCATTGCAATTTTTCCGGCGCGTCATTGGCGCTGCCCGCCAGGCCTGCAGGGCGATAGAACAATTTGATGCGGGTTCTGAACGCTACCTGCAAAAAATTATCCGGCGCCTGTTGGTTATGCGCGCCAGTCGGTGCCGGCGGGATCTCCAAAACATTCAGCCAGAACAGTGATTCTTTATCCTGCGCCAGCGCCGACGTCGTCAGCGACAATCTCAACGCCTGGCCGCTGTTAGGCTCAATACGGCTGATTGGCGGTGAGACAATAAAAGGGGCTTTGCTGTTTTCCGGTGTGGTTTTCGCATCGCCTTCATCCACCCAGGATTGAATTAACGCGGGCGAAACACCGTTGTTTGATAATTGAACGGTGACATCACGTTGTTTTCCCGGATAAATAATACGTGTGCCATTGATAATCACGCTGGAAAAAACGCTGCTGCTGAAAAACATAGCCATCAGCAATACACTGTATTTTTTCAATGAACTTTTCATTCTATTTATCGCTGCTGTAGGGAAAAACGGCGGGGAAAACTCCCCGCCAGAATAAGAATATTACTTACTGGTAAATAATGGTGTACTGAACGTTGGAAGTAACATCACCTGCGCCAGCAGCGGCAGTTGCATAGTATTCAGCATAGTAATTCAGGTCAGCTGAATCGCCATCGTTAGCCACGGCAACCCACTGGGAATTAGCCTGTGCACCATTAGAACCTGCAGCCAGAATTGGCAGGAACTGGTTGTTGCTGCCCAATAGCTGAATTTGCACGTTGGTTGCAGCATCAGTCTGTGCCTGGTTATTCAAACGGCCAGTATTAAAATCTACCGTTGCGCCTGGTTCAAAATAAGTTGCTACCTGGCCTTTAGAGCATTGAGTCAGGTTAATTGAGAATGGCGTACGGCCGGCAGTTGCACTCTGAGATGCCAAAGTAGAGGAAGAAACGGTCGGCAGCGTTACGGTAAAATCTTTACCGCCTGGGGTGCTGATAGTACAGGTTTGATCGGTGACTTTACCGTTAAAAGTAATAGTACCGTCGGCAGCTTGTGCAGAGAAAGAAGAAACGGTAGCGGCACTTACCGCCAATGCCAATACAGCAGACAGCTTAGAGATTTTCATATTTAGACTCTCGATGAATTAATACGACGATGAGGTACATTCAGCGATGCTACTCCTTGTCAGGAATGAAGCCCGATGAATCCATTGCCGAACGGAATATAGACCAGACGTATTATTCCTGTTAAATCGTTTAAAACATTCATACCACCCCACACGATAGAAAAAAACTATCAACAAACCACCATTGATCGATATTGACGATTCAACAGAATGAGAATAATCTGTGTTTGAGAAAAAAAACAATGCACTACGTCACGTAAATGCGTGATATTTAGGCATTTGCACGCCTTATTTTCAGCACGCAGTTTTTGAACCCCATTGACATCCGAGAGGAAATGCTCGTTTTGCAGAGGATTGGCAATCTTTCCCCAACACGGCCGTTTAAATAGGATTTTTACCAATGAATAAGCAAACTGAAATTTATTTATTGTTGAAAATCATCACTTTAAAAAAGACCCAAAGGACTGGTAGATGAGTTGTTATTTTAATCAAAAAAACAACGATATTAATTTTGTATTCCAGCCAATGTTTGGGAAATCTGGCCGATTGGTTGCCGTTGAGTGCCTGTCTCGTTTGCACAAAAACGGTGACTTTGCACATTTAGCTCCAGAGAAGTTCTTCCAACAGGCGGACAGTGATACACGCATTGAGATCTTGCTTGAACAGGTTTCATTGATCGAAAAATACCAGAGTTGGTTTAGAGAAAACCGCGTAATCGCCACGTTAAACGTTGATGACCATTCTTTGTGCTCGCTGGCGAACGATCATTTTTCAGAAAGAATCAGTAAGATTAACTGTATCCACTTTGAGATCAGTGAGCATTCCACCCAGTTGATAAAAAACCGGTTACATGGCAATCCGCTATTAAATGGTTATTCATTCTGGCTTGATGATTTTGGCTCCGGTTACGCCGGATTCTCAGCGCTTTATAACAGCCAGTTCAATTTCGTTAAGCTTGATCGTTTTCTTTTATGGGATTTTATGGAGAAACCGGGGGGTAAAGAACTTATGCATTCTTTGCTCCGTTATCTCTCACTGAATCAACATCGGGTGATTATCGAAGGCGTTGAAACGGCCGAACACAAGAAGTGGTTGGACGAGATGCCTTATCACGCACTGCAGGGAAAGCTGTGGAAAGAATCCGATATAAAGGATTTAAGCTCGTTTCTTACAGCTGAATACTTTTAACTCATTATGGGCGTTTTCCATTATGTCTAAAAACAATGTTCTTGTTATTAGCGAGTGCAAGTACAGCTATACCGGTCTTTCGTCATTACTGAAAAAGCATTCGGATCAATACAACCTCCGGCTGTTCTCCGACTTTCTGCACAACGGCGCAAAAGCGGAGAAAATCATCCGGCATGATATCGTGCTGATCTTTACTTCGCGCAACCTGGAGCAAAGCGTCAACGTTATCGAAAGCCTGGTCACCGCCTATCAGCAATACAGAAGCAAGACGCGGATTCTGGTGTTTTATGATGATGAGCGCGTAGTTCGGCTGCTGTCTATCCTGGGTATTTCGGTCGAATTGCTGCCAGCCCATGTGCCACTGGCGACGATGCAGGAAAAAATTCAGCAACTGCTGGACAGCAAAGATCACGCCTGCATTAAAGTGCAAAAAACCCGCGAGCTTAGCCCGGCGGAAAGCGACGTTATCTTTAACCTGCTGCGTGGGGATAGCCTGGCGCATATTGCCGAGAAACGCGGCACGCATCCCAAAACGATTTTCTCGCAGAAATACAGCGCGATGAAGAAACTGCGCCTGCGAAATATGAACGCGATCTTTACCGCCGGAAAATAGCAGTGATTGCCCCCTCGCCTTGGAGGAAAGCCAATGGAGAGGGGTGCTTGCTACAGCGGGCTTCCCCCTCGGCGAGCGGGCGTGTTGCTTATTTCATGCGCACCGGCGCATCGCCTGCCACATAGTATGGCGCCGTGCTGCGCGCCAGTGGTGCGCGCTGGCGAATACGATCGGCAATTTTCTCGGCGATCATAATCGTGGTGGCGTTCAGGTTGCCGGTGATGATTTGCGGCATAATGGAAGCATCCACCACGCGTAGCCCTTCCATACCGTGCACCCGGCCCTGGCCATCAACGACCGCCATCTCATCTTCGCCCATTTTGCATGAACAGGATGGGTGGAAGGCGGTTTCCGCATGTTCACGGATAAACGCATCCAGCTCTTCATCGCTTTGCACATCCGCACCCGGGCTGATTTCACGGCCGCGGTAAGGCGCCAGTGCCGGCTGCGCCATGATTTCACGCGTGATACGGATCGCATCGCGGAACTCCTGCCAGTCCTGCGCGGTGGACATATAGTTGAACAGGATGCTCGGGTGCTGGCGTGGGTCTTTCGATTTCACCTGCACGCGGCCGCGGCTTGGCGAACGCATGGAGCCAACGTGCGCCTGGAAACCGTGTTCTTTCACCGCATTGCTGCCGTTATAGTTGATCGCCACCGGCAGGAAGTGATACTGGATGTTCGGCCAGGCGAACGCTTCCCGGCTGCGGATAAAGCCGCCGGCTTCAAACTGATTGCTGGCGCCGATCCCGGTTCCCTTGAACAACCATTCGGCGCCAATTTTCGGCTGGTTAAACCATTGCAACGCCGGGTAGAGCGAAACGGGTTTGGTACAGGCATACTGCAGGTACATTTCCAGGTGGTCCTGCAGGTTCTCCCCCACGCCAGGCAGATCGTGCACCACGTTGATATCCAGGTTTTTCAACAATGCTGCCGGGCCAACGCCGGAACGTTGCAGAATTTGCGGCGAGGCGATAGCGCCTGCGCACAGCAAGACTTCACGGCGGGCACGGGCGCGATGCAGCGTATTGCCGTCGCCTTTCAGGTAGCTAACACCGACCGCACGCTTGCCGTCGAAATCGATATGATCGGTAAGCGCATGGGTGATAATGGTCAGATTCGGCCGGGCGCGCGCCTGATCCAGGTAGCCACGCGCGGTGCTGGCGCGGCGGCCGTTTGGCGTAACGGTGCGATCCATCGGGCCGAAGCCTTCCTGCTGATAGCCGTTGAGATCGGTGGTTGCCGGGTAGCCAGCCTGCACACCGGCTTCCACCATCGCATGGAACAGTTCGTTATTGCCCGCTTTCGGCGTGGTCACGCTCACTGGGCCATCGCCGCCGTGATAGTCGTTCGGCCCGATATCGCGGGTTTCCGCCTTGCGGAAATACGGCAGGCAGTCCAGATAGCTCCAGTCTTCCAAACCCGGCGCTGTGGCCCAGTTATCGAAATCCATCGCGTTGCCGCGGATATAGCACATACCGTTGATCAAAGAGGAGCCGCCCAGCCCCTTGCCACGGCCGCATTCCATACGGCGGTTGTTCATGTGCGGTTCCGGATCGGTTTCGTAGGCCCAGTTGTAACGGCGCCCCTGCAGCGGATAAGCCAAGGCAGCAGGCATTTGGGTACGGAAATCCAGACGGTAATCCGGGCCGCCGGCTTCAAGCAGCAGCACGCTGACGTCTGCATCTTCGGTTAATCGGGTAGCCAATACGTTGCCGGCAGAACCGGCGCCGATAATGATGTAATCGAATTCCATCAATTATCTCCTTTAATTTTGATTGTTCCCCCGCCGGGGGCAAAAACCCTGTCATCGATTTATCTTCGCTGGGATGAAGAGTTTTTTATTTATTGATTCCCCCTCTTCGCTGGGGGATGAGAATAAGGTGCCTAAGTCGCTATTTGCCTGAAAAAAGCACCGTCGGCTCCCTCTCCCGTTGGGAGAAATTCCTCCCCCTGAAGGTGAGAATAAGGAGCTTTAGTCGCCGTTTTTCAAATCCCGGCACGATCGGCTCCCTCTCCCTTTGGGAGAAATCCATCCCCCGGAGGGTGAGAATAAGGAGCTTTAGTCGCCGTTTTTCAAAACCCGGCACCGTCGGCTCCCTCTCCCTTTGGGAGAAATTCTTCCCCCGGAGGGTGAGAATAAGGAGCTTTAGTCGCCGTTTTTCAAAACCCGGCACGATCTGCTCCCTCTCCCTTTGGGAGAGGGTTGGGGTGAGGGTCAGAACACCGAGCTAAACTCGCCCAGCTCCACCTGTACCGATTTGATTTGCGTATAGTGTTCCAGCGTCGCCAGGCCATTTTCACGCCCGACGCCGGAATGTTTGTAACCGCCGACCGGCATTTCCGCCGGCGATTCACCCCAGGTATTGATCCAGCAGATACCGGCTTCCAAGCGGTGGATCACCCGATGGGCGCGCGCCAGATCGCGCGTCACCACGCCGGCCGCCAGGCCATAGGTGGTATCGTTGGCGCGGGCGATAACTTCCTCTTCGCTTTGGTAGCTCAAAATGCTCATCACCGGGCCGAAGATCTCTTCACGCACAATTTCCATATCGTCGCGGCAGTCGCTGAATACCGTCGGCGCCACAAAAGCGCCCTTGGCGAACGCGCCTTCCAGCACCCGTTCACCGCCGCACAGCAGGCGCGCGCCGCTGTGCTTCCCGCTTTCAATAAACCCCAGCACCGATTCCATATGCGCGAAGCTGACCAGCGGGCCGAAGTTGGTCGCCGGATCGTTAGGATCGCCCAGGCGGATACGCTGGACACGCTCAAGGATTTTGTTTTCAAACTCGGCCAACAGCGCCGCGGGCACGAACACACGCGTACCATTGGTGCATACCTGCCCGGAACTGTAGAAGTTAGCCATCATGGCGATGTCTGCGGCGCGATCCAGATCGGCATCATCACAGACGATCAGCGGCGATTTACCGCCCAGTTCCATGGTGACTTCTTTCAACGTTGAGCCGGACGCATTAGCCATCACTTTTTTGCCCGTTTTCACCCCACCGGTGAAGGAGATCTTGGCGATCCCCGGGTGATCGGTCAGGTGCTGCCCCACCTCGGCGCCGGTACCGGTGACCACGTTGAATACGCCGTCCGGCAGCCCCGCTTCGGTGTAGATTTCCGCCAGCTTCAGCGCGGTCAGCGAAGTCACTTCGCTCGGTTTGAAGATCATGGCGTTGCCGGCTGCCAGCGCCGGCGCGGATTTCCACAGCGCGATCTGGATCGGATAGTTCCAGGCGCCGATGCCGGCCACCACACCGAGCGGTTCACGGCGGGTGTAAACGAAAGAGGATTCGCGCAGCGGGATCTGTTGGCCTTCGATCGCCGGGATCAAGCCGGCGTAGTATTCCAGCACGTCGGCGCCGGTAACGATATCCACGGCCGTCGTTTCCGACAGCGCTTTTCCGGTATCGAGGGTTTCCAACTGGGCCAGTTCATCATTGCGCTCGCGCAGGATATCCACCGCGCGGCGCAAAATGCGCGAACGCGCCATCGCCGGCATTGCCGCCCATACCTTTTGCCCGCTGGCTGCGCTTACCACCGCACGGTCGACGTCTTCAGCGCTAGCGGCCTGGACTTCGGCAATCACTTCACCGTTGGCCGGGTTGACGGCGTTGAAAGTTTTCCCCTCGGTACTGTCTACATAGGCACCATGGATATAGAGCTTCTGTAAGCCAAAACGGGACATAGGTTCTCCTTTGGTTGGCTCAGCCTGGGGTGCTTTTCCCCAGCTGAAAGTCAATGTATTCGGTCGTGATAGCGATCGCCCGCGCCTGGTTAAACGCGCTGCCGCGCAGGGCGCTGCGTAGCCACAGGCCGTCTATCAGCGCCGCCAGCCCTTTGGCCGCCGCCCGCGCCTGCGCTTTTGGCAGAGCGTGCTGGAACTCGGCGCTCAGGTTGGAATACAGCCGCCGGCCGTTGACCTGCTGCAGCCGGTTGAGCTGCGGCTGATGCAGGCTGCTGGCCCAAAAGGCCAGCCAGGTTTTCATCGCCGCGCTGTTGATCTGGGTATCGTCAAAGTTGCCGGCGACGATCGCCCGCAGCCGCGCCGCGGGGCTGTGATCTTCCAGCGCCTGCAAACGCAGTTTGACCGCTTCGCCGAGATGGCTGATCAAATAGCGCATCGTCGCTTCCAGCAACCCGTTCTTATCCTTGAAATAATGGCTAATAATGCCGTTGGAAACGCCCGCCCGCCGCGCAATCTGCGCAATGGTGGCGTCATGCATTCCCACTTCGTTTACCGCGGCCAATGTGGCTTCAATCAACTGCTGCCTTCTTATCGGCTGCATTCCTACCTTGGGCATGGCTTCGCCTCTCACAAAACCGATTTCACACCCCTATTAAACTTTTTTTTGATTGAACGTTCAATTAAAATTGCATATATTTTATTACCACAAGGTTAAAACAATGTACCTTTTGGTTGTGGGAGTAGCTGATTTTTGTGAGGTATTTAACGAATCTGACCAAAATCAGCGCCGAAAAACGCTTCCCGCCCCGCTGCAGATTTCTGCGGTATTAACCGGTTGGCAGCAATAAAATAACGAACCCGGTTCCTACGCTGTGGGAACTCGCGCATGCACTTGCGCGCCGTTTCGCTTTTTTGCCGCCCGCTTTCTTTCTGCACGTTGCCGCAGGTTGCCCGATTGGCGCAGCCCCGGCAGCCGTGTGGGTACGAACGATCCGTTATCAACACCAGAGGAAGACGATGACAACACGCGATACCTCCTCAAAACCGCAGCAGGACCGTTTAAATCCTGTGGTTTTCTTTACGTCTGCGGGGCTGATCCTGGCCTTCTCGCTGATGACCATTTTCTTCACCGATTTCTCTGGCCGCTGGCTGGTCCGCACCCTGAACTGGGTGTCCACCACCTTCGGCTGGTATTACTTATTGGCCGCCACGTTGTATATCGTGTTTGTCGTCCTGATCGCCGGTTCGCGCTTTGGTTCGATCAAGCTGGGGCCGGAACAATCAAAGCCGGAATTCAGCCTGATGAGCTGGGCAGCGATGCTGTTTGCCGCCGGTATCGGTATCGATCTGATGTTCTTCTCGGTGGCGGAACCGGTCACGCAATATATGATGCCGCCCGAAGGCCAAGGGCAAACGCTGGAAGCCGCCCGCCAGGCCATGGTATGGACGCTGTTCCACTACGGCCTGACCGGCTGGGCGATGTATGCGCTGATGGGTATCGCGCTGGGCTATTTCAGCTACCGCTATAACCTGCCGCTGACCATTCGCTCGGCGCTGTACCCGATCTTTGGTAAACGGATCAATGGGCCGATCGGCCACAGCGTGGATATCGCCGCGGTGATCGGCACCATTTTCGGCATTGCCACCACTCTGGGGATTGGCGTGGTGCAGCTCAACTACGGCCTGAAGGTGCTGTTCGATCTGCCGGAAAACCTGACTGTGCAAGGCGCGCTGATTCTGCTGTCCGTGATCATGGCCACCGTTTCTGTCACCTCCGGGGTCAATAAAGGCATCCGTTTTCTGTCGGAACTTAACGTGCTGTTGGCGTTGGGGCTGATCCTGTTTGTGCTGTTCTTCGGCGACACCGAATTCCTGCTCAATGCGCTGGTGCTGAACGTCGGCGATTACATCAACCGCTTTATGGGCATGACGCTCAACAGCTTTGCTTTCGATCGCCCGGTGGAGTGGATGAACAACTGGACGCTGTTCTTCTGGGCATGGTGGGTGGCATGGTCGCCGTTCGTTGGCCTGTTCCTGGCGCGTATTTCACGCGGGCGCACCATCCGCCAGTTCGTGGTGGGCACGCTGATCATTCCGTTCGTATTCACCCTGCTGTGGCTGTCCATCTTCGGCAACAGCGCGCTGTACCAGATATTGCACGGCAACGCTGATTTTGCGCAGGAAGTGATGCAGTTCCCGGAGCGCGGCTTCTATAGCCTGCTGGCGCAGTACCCCGGCTTTACCTTCAGCGCGTCGGTCGCCACCATCACCGGGCTGTTGTTCTACGTCACCTCGGCGGATTCCGGCTCGCTGGTGCTGGGCAACTTCACCTCGCGCCTGGCCGATATCAACAACGATGCGCCGAACTGGTTGCGCATCTTCTGGTCGGTGGCCATTGGCTTGCTGACCATCGGTATGCTGATGACCAACGGCGTCTCGGCGTTGCAAAATGCCACGGTGATCATGGGCCTGCCGTTCAGCTTCGTTATCTTCTTCGTGATGGCCGGGTTGTACAAATCGCTGCGCGTCGAGGATTACCGCAAAGCCAGTGCGCTGAACACCTCCGCACCGGCGCCGGCTTCGCACAATGAAGTGTTGAACTGGAAGCAGCGCCTGTCACGCGTGATGAATTACCCCGGCACGCAGTACACGCAGAAAATGCTGGATAACGTCTGCCGCCCGGCGATGCAGGATGTTGCGCGTGAGTTGGAACTGCGCGGCGCCAAAGTAGAATTTACCGAAGTGCCGCCCGGCGAGGATGAACGCTTGCCGCACCTGGAACTGCTGGTGCATCTGGGCGAAGAACAGAACTTTATCTACCAGATCTGGCCGCAGCGTTACTCGGTGCCGGGCTTCACCTATCGCGCGCGCTCAGGCAAGTCACACTACTATCGGCTGGAAACCTTCCTGATGGAAGGCACCCAAGGCAACGATCTGATGGACTACAGCAAGGAGCAGGTGATTGGCGACATTCTGGATCAGTACGAAAAACACCTGAACTTCCTGCACATACACCGTGAAGCGCCGGGCAATACTCTGACCTTCCCGGACATGTAATGGCCCTCGCCAGGCCGTGACGCATCGCGTTGCGGCCTGCGCTCTGGGGCAATTTACTCGCTTTTCGCGCTCATCAGCACAATGCCGGCTTTCCCTAACGCTTCCCGTGCGGCTTCCGGCAGATGCTCGTCGGTAATCACCGTATCAAACACCGAAAGCGGCAGCGCCAGATAGGTGGCGACTTTGCCGTATTTCGAGGTATCGCTCAGCAAAATGCGGCGGTGGCTGGCCTCGGCGATCGCCTGTTTCACCATCACTTTGTCTTCACTCGGCGTCGACAGGCCCCGTAGCCCCCATGAAGACGCCGAAATAAAAGCCAGATCGATAAACAGGTTGCGCAGCGCCTGCGCCGCAGCCGCCCCCACACAGGAGCGGTTCTCGCGGCAGACGGTGCCGCCGGTATGAATAATCTGGCAGCGGCTGAACTCAATCAGGTAGCTGGCAATCACAAAGTCATTGGTCACCACGGTTAAATCGCTGCGATCGCCCAGCTGTTTTGCCAGCGCCAGCGTGGTGGTGCCTGCATCCAGATAAACGCAGCTGTTCAGCGGGATCTGGCGCGCGGCCAGTTGGCCGATAGCGGCTTTCTGTTGGCTGAACATGCCCTCCTTGTCCTGATGCGAAGGCTCGATCGCCACGCGCTCCGCCGCTTGCACACCGCCGGACACGGTCACCACCGTGCCCTGCGCTTCCAGCTTTTGCAGATCGCGCCGAATGGTCATATGGGATACGCCAAGCCGTTCGGTCAGCGCCGCTATGCTGATCACGCCGCGTTCCGCGACCAGCGCCAGGATTTGTTGATGGCGTTCTACAGGTATCACGTCTTCTCTCTCGTTAACCGCAGTGATAATAATTGTGATGTTACGTCAAATTATGTGCCGAAACAGTATTCATCGCCGGATAAACCAAACTAAACCCACTCCGAATCACCCTAAATAATTTAATAAACAAATAGATACAGAAATCACTCTTTTTACCTTCCTCTATTCGTTATCACACAATGTTAACATTTGTGAGAATGATCACCAACTCCCGGCGGAAACACGCTTATATTTAACACAACAAAACAAAATATCACCAAAATTAACAAAGGTGCACAATGACAACATCAACGCATTACTCTGTAGCCATCATAGGCTTGGGTTCAATGGGCATGGGTGCGGCCAAGTCTTGCATCCGCGCCGGGCTGACCACCTACGGCGTCGATCTTAACCCGCAGGCGCTGAAGACACTGCAACAAGCCGGAGCCAAACAGGCCGCCACCAGCGCCGACGCGTTTGCCGCCGAGCTGGATGCCGTGCTGCTATTAGTGGTGAATGCCGCACAGGTAAAACAAATCCTGTTCGGCGAAAACGGCCTGGCGCCCCGCCTGAAGCCCGCCACGGCAGTCATGGTGTCTTCCACCATTTCCGCCGCCGACGCCAAAGATATTGAGCGCCAACTGCAAGCGCTGGGGCTGAACATGCTGGATGCCCCGGTTTCGGGCGGCGCGGCCAAAGCCGCCGAAGGCCAGATGACGGTGATGGCGGCCGGCGCGGAAGCCACCTTCGCGCAGTTGCAGCCGGTGCTGGATGCGGTGGCCGGCAAGGTTTACCGCATTGGCGCGGAAATCGGCCTGGGCGCCACGGTGAAAATCATCCACCAGTTGCTGGCCGGGGTGCATATCGCCGCCGGGGCGGAAGCGATGGCGCTGGCGGCACGCGCCGGCATTCCGCTGGACGTAATGTATGACGTCGTCACCAACGCCGCCGGCAACTCCTGGATGTTCGAAAACCGCATGCGCCACGTGGTGGAAGGCGATTACACGCCCAAATCCGCCGTCGATATCTTCGTTAAGGATCTGGGGCTGGTGACGGACACCGCCAAAACGCTGCACTTCCCGCTGCCGCTGGCTTCCACGGCGTTCAATATGTTTACCGCGGCCAGCAACGCCGGCTACGGTAAAGAGGATGACAGCGCAGTGATCAAAATTTTCGCCGGCATTGAACTGCCGTCTAACCAGGAGAATAGCTAATGTTGCTTGGCGTTATCGCGGACGATTTTACCGGTGCCACCGACATCGCCAGCTTCCTGGTGAACAATGGCCTGCCGACGGTGCAGCTCAACGGCGTGCCGCAAGGCAGCGCGCCGGCCGGCGCCCAGGCGGTGGTTATCAGCCTGAAAACCCGCTCCTGCCCGGCGCCGCAGGCCGTTGAGCAGTCTCTTCAGGCGCTGGCCTGGCTACAGCGCCAGGGCTGCCGCCAGTTTTACTTCAAATACTGTTCCACCTTCGACAGCACCGCCCAGGGCAATATCGGCCCGGTGACCGATGCGCTGCTCGAGGCATTGGGCGAGAACCTGACGGTAATATCCCCGGCGCTACCGGTTAACGGCCGCACCGTTTATCAGGGATATCTGTTCGTGATGGAACAGTTGCTGTCGGAATCCGGCATGCGCCACCACCCGGTAACGCCGATGACTAACAGCAACCTGCTGCAATTAATGGAAGCGCAAGCCAGCGGCCGCTGCGGGCTGGTGAACGCGGCGGTGATGGATCGCGGTGCGGCGGCGGTGCAGGAAAAGCTGCAGCTTTTAGCAGGCGAAGGGGTACGCTATGCGGTGCTGGATACCCTGAATGAACAGCACCTGCTAACCCAGGGGGAAGCGCTGAAAGGGATGAAGCTGGTCACCGGCGGTTCCGGCCTGGCCATCGGCCTGGCGCGGCAATGGGCCGATGCCGGGCAGGATCAACGCCAGGCGCAAGCCGCCGGCGCGCCACAAGGGAAAAAGGCCGTGGTGCTCTCCGGCTCCTGCTCCACCATGACCAACAAACAGGTGGCGCATTACCGCCAACAGGCCGCGGCGCAAGCCATCGACGTGGCGCGCTGCATCAACGCCGCCGAGCGCCATGATTATGCGCGCCAGCTCGGCGATTGGCTGCAACAGCATTCGGCAGATACGCTGGCGCCGATGCTCTACGCCACCGCCGAACCAGAAACGCTGCGCCAGACCCAACAACAATACGGGGCCGATGCCGCCAGCCACGCCGTGGAAGCACTGTTTGCCGAAACCGTGCAACTGCTACAGCAGGCCGGTTTCAACCGCTTTATCGTCGCCGGGGGCGAAACCGCCGGCGTGGTCACCCAGGCGCTCGGGATCGGCGGTTTCCATATCGGCCCAAGCATCTCACCCGGCGTGCCGTGGGTGCGCGCGATCGAACAACCTGTCTCACTGGCCCTGAAATCGGGCAATTTTGGCGATGAAAACTTTTTCGCCAGGGCGCAAACGGAGTTCCCGGTATGACATTTTCGCAAAAATCCGCGCCATCCGATGAGCAGTTGGCGCGTGAAGAGATGGTGCGCCTTGGCGCGTCTTTCTTTGCACGCGGCTATGCCACCGGTTCCGCGGGCAACCTTTCGCTGCTGCTGCCCGACGGCACGCTATTGGCGACGCCAACCGGCTCCTGCCTGGGCGAGTTACAGGCCGAGCGCTTATCGAAAGTCAGCCTGGCCGGCGAGTGGATCTCCGGCGATAAACCGTCGAAAGAGATCAGCTTCCACCGGGCGCTGTACCTGAACAACCCGCAGTGTAAAGCCGTGGTGCACTTACACTGCACCTACCTGACGGCCCTTTCCTGCCTTCAGGGGATAGATCCACAAAACGTGATCAAGCCTTTTACGCCCTATGTGGTGATGCGGGTGGGCGAGATACCGCTGGTGCCTTATTACCGCCCCGGCGATGAGCGCCTGGCGCGCGATCTGGCCGCCCTCGCGCCCCGGTATCGCGCATTTTTGTTGGCCAACCACGGGCCGGTGGTCACCGGATCAAGCCTGCGGGCGGCGGCCGACAATACTGAAGAGATGGAAGACGCGGCAAAACTGATTTTCACTCTCGGTGACCGCCCAATCCGTTATTTAACCGACGCTGAAATTGCCGAGTTACGGAGCTGATTATGCCTAAATTTGCTGCCAACTTATCGATGATGTTCAATGAACTGCCGTTTCTGGATCGCTTCGCCGCAGCGGCGGCGGCCGGCTTTAAAGCGGTGGAGTTCCTGTTCCCCTATGACTACCCGCCGGCGCTGCTGGCGCAAAAGCTGCGGGAAAACGGCCTGCAACAAGTGCTGTTTAATACCGCGCCTGGCGATATCCATGCCGGCGAATGGGGGCTGGCGGCGCTGCCCGGCCGTGAACGGGATGCGCAAGCCGATATCGATCGGGCACTGGAATATGCCATCGCCCTGCAATGCCCGAACGTGCACGTGATGGCCGGTGTGGTGCCGCTAGGTGAAGAGTGGGCGCGCTACCACGATAGTTTTATCAGCAATATCCGCTATGCCGCCGATCGCTTTGCCGGCCACGGCATCAAGGTGCTGATTGAAGCGCTAAGCCCGCAAGTAAAACCCAACTATCTGTTCAGCAGCCAGCACCAGGCCGCCCAATTGCAGCAAGACATCGATCGCCCGAACGTGTTTATTCAGTTCGATTTCTTTCACGCCCAGTTAGTGGACGGCAACATCGGCGGGCTGATTGAAACCCTGGCCGGGCGCTATGCCCACATCCAGATTGCCTCAGTACCGGCGCGCAATGAACCTGACGACGGCGAGTTGAATTACCCCTGGCTGTTTGAGCTGCTGGATCGCAGCGGCTACCCGGGGTGGATCGGCTGTGAGTACAAACCGCGCGGCGCAACCACCGCCGGCCTGGGCTGGGTTCAACCTTATCTGTAACCGCCCCGAATAATCTAATTAGACGTTAAACACTAAACACCCTTCCGTATCGCCCTTAACGGGCGATCGCGGTACCGGACTCTTACCCGATTAAAGGCAATGCTATGTCTACCTCAATGCTACTGTTAATCGCCATCGCTGGTGTAGCACTGCTACTGCTGATGGTCATCAAAGCCCGAATACAGCCGTTTGTCGCGCTGCTGTTGGTCAGCCTGCTGGTGGCGTTGGCCAGCGGTATCCCCACCGGCGAGGTAATGAAAGTCATGACCGCCGGCATGGGCGGCGTGCTCGGCTCCGTGACGATCATCATCGGCCTGGGCGCCATGCTGGGCCGCATGATCGAGCAATCCGGCGGCGCAGAATCACTGGCGCAACGTTTCAGCCAAATCATGGGGCCGAAACATACCGTTGCCGCACTGACCATCGCTGCGTTTATCCTCGGCATCCCGGTGTTCTTTGACGTCGGCTTTATCATTCTGGCGCCGATCATCTACGGCTTTGCCAAAGTTGCGAAAGTGTCGCCGGTAAAATTCGGCCTGCCGATGGCCGGTGTGATGCTGGCGGTGCACGTGGCGCTGCCGCCGCACCCCGGCCCGGTCGCCGCGGCCGGGATCCTGAATGCAGACGTCGGCTGGCTGACCATCATCGGCACGGCGATTTGTATACCGGTCGGCGTGATTGGCTACTACGTTGCCAAATACATGAACCGCACCCAGTACCCGTTATCCGTCGAAGTGCTGGAACAGCTGCAGTTGGCGGCGCCGGAACCGACGCCGCAGGGTGCGCCGCCTATCAGCGATCGCATCAACCCGCCGGGGGCCGGCCTGGTCTCTGCGCTGATCGTCATCCCTATCGCCATTATCATGCTGGGCACCCTGTCGTCCACGCTGCTGGCGGCCGGCTCCCCGCTGCGTGATACGTTGTCCCTGCTCGGCTCCCCTGCCGTCGCGCTACTGATCGCCCTGGCGCTGGCGTTTTACTTCCTGGCAATCCGCCGCGGCTGGAGCCTGCAACATACCAGCGACGTGATGGGCGCCGCGCTGCCGGCGGCCGCCGTAGTGATTCTGGTGACCGGCGCCGGCGGGGTTTTCGGCAAGGTACTGGTGGAATCTGGGGTGGGGAAAGCGCTGGCTGATGTGCTGAACACGCTCGGCCTACCGTTGATCCCGGCGGCGTTTATTATTTCGCTGGCGCTGCGCGCGTCGCAAGGCTCGGCCACGGTGGCGATCCTCACCACCGGCGGGCTGCTGTCTGAAGCCGTGATTGGGCTGAACCCGATTCAGCTGGTGTTGATTACGCTGTCCATTTGTTTTGGCGGGCTGGGGCTTTCACACGTCAACGATTCAGGCTTTTGGATCGTGACCAAGTATCTGGGGCTTTCGGTGGCGGATGGGTTGAAGACCTGGACGGTGCTGACCACGGTGCTTGGGCTGTGTGGGTTTGTCTTTACCTGGTTGCTGTGGCTGGTGGTATAGCAAAGAACCCCCGGCCGTTATAACGAAAAAATGCCAGTCAGCGTAACTGACTGGCATTAATATTCTCTGGGATCCCGTGGCCCAACGCCAGGGAACCGGAACTTAGAAGCGGTAACCTACGCCTACGTTCCAGGTACCTACGTCAACGCTACGGATACGGCTTTGTTCATAGCCAACGTCCAGCGCCACGTCCTGAATTGGGTTGAATTGCATACCAGCGCCATAGCTGAAGCCATAGTCGCTGTTGCCAGCACGGTCAGAACCATCCTGCGCGTTGTTTACGTTTTTGCCGTAACCAACACCGATCACACCATAGATGCTCGCCCAGTCATTGAAACGGTAAGCCGGGCCGGCAGTGATCGAGTCATACTGTGATTTTTTGTATTGGCCGAATTCGGAACGGTCTTTTTCCAGGTGGGTGAAGGAACCAATCACGCCAACCGGGCTGTTGTCGAATTCATAACGGTATTTCAGGTTGAAGCCGTTAGCTTTGTTGGCTACGCCCTGAAAATCGCCTTGCGCATAACCGGCAGATACGGTGCTTTCGCCAGCAAAGGCACTGCCTGCGCTCATTGCTAATACACATGCTGCTACTGCGGAAAGACATGCAATTTTTTTCATAACCACCTCAAACTCGTTTTTTTATTTAATACAACCTTGTAACTTCAGTTGAAAATATAACAAAAAACAGAGCGAAACTCCGCCAATAATTAAGTGTCTAACACTTAATATCGTGTAACAGGAGGTTTCAAGAATAGTGTATCTCTCTATTTTTGCTTGATTTCCACGCGGATTGTAGAAGCTTTTATGACGAAAATCACGGTTTTAATATCCAGATAAATCCGAATAACCTGTGCTTTTTTTATGCTAAATGGCGGAAACCCCCGTCAGTTCTGCTTCTTCACGAACTTTTCACAGCGATATATCCCCCGCACATTTACACTGACATACACTTATTTACGAATTGCTTTCCTGAAGCCGGAATGATACGAAGGACGCTTAATAAGGATAAAAGGGATGCCATCCTCGTGAGCACCAACACCCCCGCCACATTGTTGCCCATATGCGGCTTGCTGATTGCCATTGTATCCACCCAGGTGGGCGCCTCACTGGCGAAAAGCCTGTTCCCGCTAGTCGGCGCCGAAGGGATCACCACCCTGCGCCTAAGTATCGGCACGCTGATCATGTTTATCATCTTCCGCCCCTGGCGCATGCGGCTAAGCGTGGGCAACCGCCTGCCGCTGCTGATTTATGGCCTGTCGTTGGGGGCGATGAACTATCTGTTTTACCTTTCACTACGCACAGTGCCGCTGGGGATCGCCGTCGCGCTGGAATTCACCGGCCCACTGACGCTGGCCATGTGCTCATCCCGCCGCCCGGTCGATTTTATCTGGGTGATGTTGGCCGTTACCGGGTTGGGGTTTCTGCTGCCGCTGGGCCATAACGTGGGCGCTATCGATCCGTTAGGCGCTGCTTGCGCTTTGGGTGCCGGCACCTGTTGGGCGATATACATTATCTCTGGCCAAAAGGCCGGCGGCAACCATGGGCCGGGAACGGCAGCCATTGGCTCGCTGATCGCCGCCGCCGTATTTTGCCCCATCGGGGCCTGGCATGCTGGCAGCGCGCTGCTGAACGTGGATATTCTTCCGCTGGCGCTTGCGGTCGCCGTGCTGTCCACCGCATTGCCCTATTCATTAGAAATCATCGCTTTGCCCAAAATCCCGGCGCGCACATTCGGCACCCTGATGAGCCTGGAACCGGCGCTGGCGGCGTTGTCCGGCATGGTGTTCCTGAACGAACACCTAACGCCGGTGCAATGGGCCGCGCTGGCGGCGATTATTATCGCCTCCATTGGCGCCACCCTGACGCTCAAAACCCAAACGCGGATTGAGCCGCTTTCCTAGCAAAGCAATGCCGGCGTAAAAGCCGGCATTGCCATCACATCACGCGGCGAAGCGAAGGATTATTCAACGGCGATCGGCGTTTCCACCAGTTTCACTTCTTGATCGCCCTGCAGCGCTTTTACTTTTTGCTGATACTGTTTCACCTGTTCAGCATCTTTCAGCAGGGTGTAGGTCAGCTCAAAATCGGTGCTTTGCCCCGGCTGCAGTTGTTTGATACGCCCCTGCTCACGCTCTATTTTCACCGGATAGGCGTAGCTGGTGCCGGGTTCAATCCCGGTGACGTAGCCCTGGCGTTCGGTATCGGTGTTTTTCCACAGCGTCAGCACCGGCAGTTGATGGGTATCAAAGCCAATCGCCACGCCGCGATCGCCTTGTTTGTTGTTCAGCATCGCCAGCGTTTTCCCCTGTGCATCGGCCAACGGCACGATATTGAACACCATCTCATCAAAGTCTTTGGTTGGCCCCTGATACGTATGCCAGCCTTTCAGCCCGGCTTTGGCATAGTCGTTGAAAGGCGAGATCTGCTTGATAGGCGCGCTGAAGGTTGCGCCCTCACCGAGGATCGGCGTACCAAAGTTGCTGTGGTAGATAATCTGGTAATCGCGCGGGTAGTCAGCGCGGTTAGTCAGGCGATCGTGAAGGGTAAATGACTGCGCGCCCGGCACGTACCGCAGCTCAGTCCAGGTTTCCAGATTGCTTTTCTTGAAGGTGTTCTCTTTCAGCAAGCCGCGGATACGGACTTCATACGGCGCCTTTTCCGAAATTTCCACCACCACCTTCGATGCCGGCGTATTGCCGGCCCGGCCGTGCAACGTATACAGCGTCCCGTTTTCTACGCCGGGGTGGCCGGTCCATTCATAGCCGCAGCGCACCACCATTTCATTGAAACCATCCAGCCAGCCCAGGCCGCCGCGGCTTTCCAGGTTGATATAGGCCGGGTTAACCACATCCGTCACCGGGGAATCCCAGCCCAGACGCACGCCGGAGCCGTTAACGTGCAGCAGGTCCATACCGCGTGTCGGGCTAAGCGCAATGGTTAGCCCCGGGCTGGTCAGCGTGATCACTTTCGAGCCCTCTTGCTTGCCGCCGTGCAACACCTTCTGTTCAATGCTGAAGCGGGCGCCGGGGATGTTCAGCTTTTGGCTGTCGATCTGCCAATTGCCTTGTTCAATGCCATTTTCGTTATCTGTCAACACGATAGTTTCAGCACTGGCATAACCGGAAACCAGCGAAAGAGCGATTGAGACTGCAAGAAACGTTTTCATTGATGATTCCTTATCTGTTTAAGCTGAATGGTTTTAGCTTTGTCCTCGATAAAGGTAGGTTTTCGCGCTAAATGAAAATGCGAGGCGGGTCACTTTTCTGCTACATCGATGAACAGAAAAATATTTACGTGATACGGATCATACTTATCGATGCAAATTTGCCGCGGCAAGCATAAAAAGAGACGTTCGATCGCTATTAATTGCATTGCTGAAATAGCTGAAGCTGCTTCAGCAAAAACGATGCCGTCATATTTGCATAACGGATATTTAAGGCAGCGTCTGCAGCCAGGCAGCCGTCTGGCGCGGGGAACGCAAACGGATAAAGCGGATGTGGCTATAGCGCGCATCCTGCATATCGGCCAGGTATTTAGCTCGGTTTTTACGGTAGGTTTTTAACGTCCAGAGGATGATGGAATCACGGCTGAAAAAAGACCGGCGAAAGTTTTCCCGGTTGCCGGTATGTGGCCACAACTCGGAATGGCGCCATGAACGCTGCAGCGCACGGCGTATCGCCTGCCAGAGGGTGCGGCAGAAACCGTAATCCACCCATACCACCCATTGCACCTCGCGCCATTTAATCGGCTTAGTCCGGGTGTAGTTACCATCCAACACCCAGCCCATCGGCGCCGCAGCGAGCGTTTGCTCAACCTTGAGCAGAAATTCCTCGTCCGGCGTGCCCTGCCATGCCGGGCGCCAAAACAGTAGATCCATCTCGATATAGGGCACGGCAAACGTCTGCGCCAACTGGCGCGCCACGGTGCTTTTACCGCTGCCGCTGGTTCCAACGACGTTGATTTTCATTTTTCAGCCAGGCCGTTCACAGGGTGAGCACATTTTATAAAGGCGAAGATGTGCTATCAATATGAATTATCTGCGAATAAACCAGAAAATAATGTAATGAATAAAAATGACTGTACGTGGCGGCATTTTCAGGCGAATATTCTTAGGCGAAATGATATTAAGAATAATTACCAACCTCAAGCAAGTAAATAGATAACTCTTTAATAATCAGCATGGTTTACAATTTCGAAAAAAAATTACCTCTGGCAATAAAAATAATCAACCTGTTCCTGCCTATTTATCCGATAGCCACACTCCGCCGGCAAAAAAAAATATCGCTGCTATACTTAGATCCGTAGCCAAATATGACAACAATTAATCAAGAGGATATCAGATATGAGTACCGCTAAACTGGTGAAAACGAAATCTTCTGATCTACTGTTCACGCGCAATGATGTGGATGAGAAAACCAAACAGGCCACCATCAAGGCCCTGAATGAACAGGTTATCCAGTTCATCGATCTGTCGTTGATCACCAAACAGGCGCACTGGAACATGCGTGGCGCAAACTTCATCGGTGTCCATGAAATGCTGGATGGTTTCAGAACCGCCATCACCAATCATCAGGACATCTTCGCAGAACGCGTTGTGCAACTGGGTGGCGTCGCGCTGGGTACCGTACAAGTTGTTAATGATAAAACGCCGCTGAAAAGCTACCCAACCAACATCCATACGGTTCAGGAGCACCTGAAGGCGCTGGCCGATCGCTACGGTGCCGTGGCCAACGACATCCGTAAAGCCATTACCGAAGTGGAAGACGAAGATACCGCCGACATGTTTACCGCCGCTTCGCGCGATCTGGACAAGTTCCTGTGGTTCATCGAGTCCAATATTGAATAAATGTGCGCGGCCTTAAAATAGGCAGCCCACGAGCAACAGTGAGCATGTTGTGTGTAAACAGGCCGGGTGTAACACCGGCCTGTTTTTTTGCGTCAATGGCTATTGAATTGTACAAAAAACACCCCATAGTAATCCGTATCACAGCAACAAAGAGAGGTCACTATGGCAAGCGGATGGGCAGCTGACGGTGCGGTGCAAGATCAAATAGATTCCACCGTAGAAGATGCGGTTGAGCGCGCGCGCCATGCTCTTGGGCAGGGTGAAAGCGAGCATTATTGCCAGGAATGTGGGGAAGAAATTCCACTCGCACGCCGCCAGGCGCTAAAAGGCGTGCGCTTTTGCCTGGCCTGTCAAAGTGAAAAAGACAAAAAGCAGGCGGCGGCCAGCCTGTACAACCGCCGCGGTAGCAAAGACAGCCAACTGCGCTAACCCCGCATTCCCTCCTCGCCAGGCGCCGCCAACGCCTGGCGTTTCTTTATTTCTGGCTGCTCATGCGGCTGCAGTTGCACCAAATGCAACATTTTTTCGCCAGAAAAGTTAGCGTTAGTTATCTGTATTACGGCAAGATGGTTAATTATCGGTTGTTTTCCCGCCATTATTCAGTTAATCATAATTCTCATGCACCATCATGGATTAATGCACCATTTTGGTGACCATAAACGGTGCAATTGCGGAAAAATTCAAGGTTATTGCACCATGCCGTATTCCAACCCGTTGTTTTAATAAAACATTAAAACATGGCACGAATCTTTCATGGCAATGGCTGCAATATAAAAAATGGGTCACCCACAACCTGTACAGGAAATACCGCTCATGAAGTCAATTTTTAAAGTTACTCTCGCCACACTTTCCCTGGCTTTTGCCTTAAACCTCCACGCAGCAGAAAAACTGGTTGTCGCAACCGACACCGCCTTCGTTCCCTTTGAATTCAAGCAGGGCGACAAATACGTCGGCTTTGATATCGACCTGTGGGCCGCTATCGCCAAAGAGCTGAAGCTGGATTACACCCTAAAACCCATGGATTTCAGCGGTATCATCCCGGCGCTGCAAACCAAAAACGTTGACCTGGCGCTGGCCGGCATCACCATCACCGACGAGCGTAAAAAGGCCATCGACTTCTCCGATGGTTATTACAAAAGTGGTCTGCTGATCATGGTGAACGCCAGCAACGACAGCATTAAAAGCATTGACGATCTGAACGGCAAAGTGGTTGCGGTGAAGAGCGGCACCGGCTCCGTGGATTACGCCAAACAACACATCAAGACCAAAGACCTGCGTCAGTTCCCGAATATCGATAACGCCTACATGGAGCTAGGCACTCGCCGTGCGGATGCCGTGCTGCACGATACGCCGAACATCCTGTATTTCATCAAGACCGCCGGCGCCGGCAAATTCAAACCGGTTGGCGAATCGCTGGAAGCGCAACAGTACGGTATCGCCTTCCCGAAAGGCAGCGATGCATTACGCGACAAGGTGAATGCCGCGCTGAAAACCCTGCGTGAGAACGGCACCTACAACGAAATCTACAAAAAATGGTTTGGCGTTGAGCCGAAATAACGGCTAACACGCGCAAGCGTGCATCCGTAGATTTTGCAAGCAGTCACCACCGCCATCCGGCAGGTTCCCCCAGGGGGCCCTTCGGGTGGCAAATCTGCTGGGCGCGGCGGCAAACACGGCAGCCCCGGCAGCGTGAAGGTGCCGTAAACGGCCGGTTATTACGCGTACAGCCCTGTTCGCGGCCAACTGATTTAACCACGACACGTTTTGTCGTACCTGATTCCCCTTGGGAACACTGGGAGAAAACACCATGCAGTTCGACTGGAGCGCCATTTGGCCCGCCATCCCAATCCTGTTAGAAGGCGCCAAAATGACCCTGTGGATTTCTGTCCTCGGTCTGGTTGGCGGCCTTATCATCGGCCTTATCGCCGGCTTTGCACGCACCTACGGCGGTTGGATCAGCAACCATATTGCGTTGGTCTTTATCGAAGTTATCCGCGGTACGCCGATTGTGGTGCAGGTGATGTTTATCTACTTCGCCCTGCCGATGGCGTTTACGGATTTGCGGATCGATCCTTTTAGCGCGGCGGTGGTCACCATCATGATCAACTCCGGCGCCTATATCGCCGAAATCACCCGCGGCGCCGTGCTGTCTATCCATAAGGGTTTTCGCGAAGCCGGGCTGGCGCTCGGCCTGTCACGCCGCGAAACCATCCGCTACGTGATCATGCCGCTGGCACTGCGCCGCATGCTGCCGCCGCTGGGTAACCAGTGGATCATCAGCATTAAAGACACCTCACTGTTTATCGTGATCGGCGTGGCTGAACTGACCCGCCAAGGGCAGGAAATTATTGCCGGTAACTTCCGCGCCCTGGAAATCTGGAGCGCCGTGGCGGTTATCTATCTGATTATTACCCTGGTGCTAAGCTTTATTCTGCGCCGCCTGGAAAGAAGGATGAAAATCCTGTGATCGAATTTAAAAACGTCTCTAAACATTTTGGCCAAACCAAAGTGCTGCATGATATCGACCTGAAGATTAACCAGGGCGAAGTCGTCGTCATCATCGGGCCTTCAGGTTCGGGGAAATCCACCCTGCTACGCTGCATCAACAAGCTCGAAGAAATCACCAGCGGCGATCTGATCGTCGATGGGCTGAAAGTAAACGATCCGAAAGTGGATGAGCGCCTGATCCGCCAGGAAGCCGGCATGGTGTTCCAGCAGTTTTACCTGTTCCCACAGCTGACCGCGCTGGAAAACGTCGCCTTTGGCCCTATCCGCGTGCGCGGCATCAAAAAGGCTGAAGCGGAGAAGCAGGCGCGCGAGCTGCTGGCAAAAGTCGGGCTGGCGGAACGGGCGCACCACTACCCTGGAGAGCTTTCCGGCGGCCAGCAACAGCGCGTGGCCATCGCCCGCGCGCTGGCGGTAAAACCGAAGATGATGCTGTTCGATGAGCCCACCTCCGCCCTCGATCCGGAACTGCGCCATGAGGTGCTGAAGGTGATGCAGGATCTGGCGGAAGAAGGCATGACCATGGTGATCGTCACCCATGAAGTCGGCTTTGCCGAAAAGGTGGCGTCACGCCTGATCTTTATTGATAAGGGCCGCATTGCACAAGACGGGGAACCGCATGCCCTGATCAACAATCCGCCCAGCCCGCGCCTGCGCGAATTCCTGCAGCACGTTTCCTGATCGCTTCTGCTCTGGCGGGCGCACTGCGCCCGCTATCTTGATTCCCACGCACCGCTTGGTCAATTCCCTACTATAATGGGTGTTTTTTGCTTTACCCCGTTTCCTGGGCACGACAAAGAGAGGAACAATGCCGCCTAACGCATACGCCCGATTAGCCACCTGTCTGCGCCAATGCCGCTTTCTGTTATTACTGCCGCTGTTGTTTTGGTTCACCCCTCCTGCCTTCGCCGCCGCTGCGGCAGACCAACAGAAAGCGTCTTATGCCACGTTAGCCCACCTGCTGGAAGACGATCAGGCGCGGGCCAACCTGATTGCCCAGCTAAAGCAAGCGGCGGGTGAAGCGCCCGCGCAACAGCAAACCACCCCGCCGCCGCCGCCGGCCTTGAGTGATGGCCTTGGCGATCTGGTACAAAGCGCGTTTGATAGCGTTACCCACAAACTGGCAACGCTGCAAAAAACCATTGATTCCGGCCCGAAACGCGCGTTCCACCGCGACAACTTTCTGCGCGCGCTGGGCTATTTCCTGCTTACGGCGGCGGTGACGTTTGCCTTTTTCCATCTGATCCGGCGCCTGATCAGCCCGCTGTACCGGCGGATGGGCGACTGGGGCCACCACGTTAAGCACCGCGAGCAGGGGCCGTGGTACAAGCTTCCGGCGGCAATTATCGGCGCATTTGTGATTGATCTGCTGATTCTGCTGATGGCGCTGACCGCAGGCAATCTGTTCGCCCAGCACGTGAATGCCGGCAGCGCCGTGATCGCCCGCCAACAAACGCTGTTTCTTAACGCCTTCGCGGTGATTGAGTTTTTCAAAGCCGTGCTGCGGCTGATTTTTTCGCCGCGCTTCAGCTACCTGCGCCCGTTCCCGTTTAGCGATGAGACAGCCCGTTACTGGAATACACGGCTGGCCTGGCTAAGCGGCCTGATCGGCTATGGGCTGATGGTGGTGGTGCCGATTATCGCCACCCAAATAAGCTACGCGGCAGCAGCGCTCACCAACCTGGCCATCATGCTCACGCTAACGCTGTATGCTTTTGGCCTGATCCTGCATAACCGCAAGCCTATTCAGCACCAAATCAACCTGCTGGCGGAACGCTCGATGACCTTCTTCAGCGTGTTTCTGCGTGGGCTGGGGCACGTCTGGCATTTGCTGGCCATGGTCTATTTCCTGGTGCTGTTCGTGCTGTCACAGTTTGATCTTGGCAACAGCCTGCGCTTTATGATGACCGCCACGGTGAAAAGCCTGCTGGTGATCGGCGCGGGGGCGCTGCTTTCCGGTATGCTGACCCGTTGGATTTTCCGCCGCATCACGCTGCCCGACGATGTTAACCGCCGTTACCCGATGCTGGAACGGCGCATCAATGCCTATATTCCCAACGGGCTAAAAATTTTGCGGGTAATAGTGGTGGCCGCAGTGACGCTGTTTTTACTCGACGCCTGGCATATCCTCAATCTGTACCAGTGGGCCGGCAGTGACATCGGTGGGCGCATGATTGGCGGGCTGCTGCATATCTTACTGATCGTAGCCATCGCCGTTGTCAGTTGGACCTTGATGGCCAGCGTTATCGAGCACCGTCTGGCGCTGGAGGTGAGCAACAGCGTGCACCCAAGCGCGCGCGAACGTACCTTGCTGACGCTGTTCCGCAATGTCCTGGCCATCGTAATCAGCACCATCACCATCATGATCGTGCTGTCGCAGGTGGGCATCAACATCGCGCCATTGCTGGCCGGGGCCGGGGCACTTGGCCTGGCCATCAGTTTCGGCGCGCAAACGCTGGTGAAGGATGTGATCACCGGCGTGTTTATTCAGTTTGAGAACGGCATGAACAGCGGTGAGTACGTAACCGTCAGCGGGATCACCGGCACGGTGGAGCGCATGACCATCCGTTCCATCGGGCTGCGTGATGACTATGGCGTGTACCATATCGTGCCCTACTCTTCGATCACCACACTGGCAAACTACGCGCGCGAGTTCGGCATTTACCGCGCCGAATACACGGTGAGCCGCGATGAAGATATTGACCACGTTACCGCAGTGCTGCAGCAGGCGGTTACGGCGCTGCAACACGACGACGGCGTGCGGGCCTTCCTGATCGGCGAACCGGCCTTCAGCGGCGTGGTAGCCTTGGCTGACCGTTCATTTACCATTCGGATCACCGTGCGTACCCAGGCGCTGAAGCAATGGGCAGTGCAATATGCACTGGACAGGCTGGTGAAGATTCATTTTGAACAAGCCGGCATTGCCATGCCGCAGCAGGCAGTGCAGCTTTCCTACGCTTCGCAGAAGGATGCCGCGGCGGGAGAGCGGCCGGAAGGGGATGATGAGCAAGAGCCACACAAGAGATAGGGCGTAGGCACCGGCGGCAGGTGTTAACGCCATGCCGTTCACGCTGCCGCCGCCGTATTAAAACGCGCTTATGCCGCCGCCCAACGCGCTGCGGCCCACTCGGCCTGCTGCTGGGGCGACTGGAAGGTCCAGGCCACAAAACGGCTGATCTTCTGCCCCTGCGCCATTTCAACGGTGCGCACCTCAACCGCCCCGGCCTGCTGCAACGCCTGATAAATCAGCGGCAACGTGGTGTTTTTTGAAATCAGCGAAGTAAACCACAAACAGTTGCCCGCTTTGGCAACGCTTTCCGCCACCATCTGGCAAACGAAAGCCGCTTCACCGCCTTCACACCACAGCTCATTATTTTTGCCGCCAAAATTCTGCACCGGCGTGTCACCCACTTCGCCTTTGCCCAACTTATGCAGTTTGCGGCGCGTGCTGGCCGTGGCCTCCTGCGCCGAGCCATGGAACGGCGGGTTACACAGCGTGGCATCAAAGCGCTCCGCCACACCGATAATGCCCTGGAAGATCGCCGCCGGCTGTTTCTGCTGTCGCAGGCGTACACTGTTACGCAGGGTCGGGTTCATGGCGACGATCATTTTGGCCGCGTTTAATGATACCGGATCGTTCTCCGAGCCGGTAAAACGCCAGCCATAATCGTGCTGGCCGATGATCGGGTAAATACAGTTGGCCCCCACGCCAATATCCAGGATCGCCACGTTCTTGCCGCGCGGGATCGCGCCGCCGTTAGCGCTTGCCAACAGATCCGCCAAATGGTGCAGATAATCCGCGCGGCCGGGGATCGGCGGGCACAGGTAGCCTACCGGAATATCCCAATGCGCAATGCCGTAAAAATGCTGTAACAGCGCCCGGTTAAGCATTTTCACCGCCGCCGGATCGGCAAAATCCACCGATTCATCTCCCCAGGCATTGGGCGCGACAAACGGCGCCAACGCCGGGCAACTGGCGATCAACGTGGGAAAATCATAGCGGGAACGATGGCGGTTGCGCGGATGCAGGCCGCTTTTTTGTTGTGGGAAGGTCTTTTTCTTTTGCACCGTGGCGGGCTCTCTGATAACCATTTCTGCGGCGTAAGATAACATAAAGCACGCGGCAACTTGCACAATGCGGCGCATCAGCCAGAATATATAGCCTTGTTCACCTCGTTATCAGGCCGCTTATGAGCAGTGAATCCCATTACTATTATGAACCCGCGCAGGGCCACGGCCTGCCGCACGATCCGCTGAACGCCATTATCGGCCCACGCCCGATCGGCTGGATATCGTCCGTCAGCGCCGCCGGCCAGCGCAATCTGGCCCCTTACAGTTTCTTCAACTGTTTCAACTATCATCCGCCTATCATCGGTTTTGCCAGCTGCGGCTGGAAAGACAGCGTGGCCAATATTCATGAAACCGGCGAGTTTATCTGGAACCTGGCAACCCGCCCGCTGGCCGAAGCGATGAACAACAGTTCCGCCAGCCTGCCGCGCGATCGCGACGAGTTCGCCTTTGCCGGCCTGACGCCATTGCCGGGGCGCAAAGTGCGGGTAGACCGCGTGGCGGAAAGCCCGGTCAACTTCGAATGCCGGCTGACGCAGTGCATTCAGTTGCAAACGGCGGCGGGCGAGAACGTGGACACCTGGCTGGTGTTGGGGGAAGTGGTTGCCGTGCATATCGCCGGCAACCTGCTGGATGAACACGGTATTTACCAGACGGCGGCGGCGCAGCCGATTCTGCGCGCCGGCGGCCCAACGGCCTATTATGGCATTTCCGAGCAACAACGCTTCGATCTGGTGCGCCCGGACGCACGCGGATAAGACGCCCCGGCGGGGCGTAGGCAGTGCCCCGCCATCGGCCGCCGGTATTTACAGGCGGGCTTCAATCGCCGCGGCGAAATCACGGCACATCTGCTCGTCGCCGTTAGCGTTATCGGCCAACACCGCATCACCATCCACAACGCGAATATGCGCCGCCAGATCAAAGTCGGCCGGCGGTTGCGGCCGCTGCGCAGCGGCGGCAATCGCCTGCTGTGCATCATGCCAGGCCTGCTCCACCGTCTGGTTACAGGCTTCGGCCAGGTAATCCGGATTAAAGCCTTCGCCGGTCAGGCTGCGCAGCGTATCGTCATGGCTGACGCTGTTGCCCGGCAGCCAGTAATGCCGGGCCAGATCGGGGCCAATCGCCGGGTTATCAGTCAGGTAACCGTCACGTTGAAGGAAGAACTGCCGGGTTTGCTCTACCGCCATCAGCGCCAACAGATACCCTTGATAGGAACAGGCGGATTCCAGCGACAGCAGGTGCGGGATCGCCAGCGTCGGGCGCGGGCTGCCGCTGATGCCCAAAATCTTCTGTTCGATATCACGCGCCAGTTGAGTAATCGCCGCCGGCGTGCGCTGCTCATCGTCCCACTGGTAAAGCGCCCATTCAAAATACGGCACCAGCAGAATATGGCGTTCGTTAAACGCGCGCATCGGTTGGCGGGCGGCAATGCAGGCCTTGATCAGTGCATCCGGTACCGGCTCATCGGCGGCGTTTTTCGCATAGCGCTTCAGCCAGTCGGCATCATCCAACAGGCTATCGCAGAACATCGACTGGGTTTCGGCATAGGCCATGGAGGTCGGCGGGAACTCCTGGGAGAAACACGGCGCATTCTGGCAAATGTTAGCAAAGTGCGCCGCGTGCCCGCCCTCATGGAACAAGGTGTTCAGGCCATTGGCGCCGCTGCCCACCTGCCCCGGCTGCGCCAGGCTAGTGAAATTGATCTGCGCCGGCTGCCATTTGCCCTGCTGGATAAACGCCGGCACCGGGCTGTGCATAAAGCCATTTTCATATTTGCCTTTGCGCACCAACAGATCGAGGTTCAACTGCGCGCCGCGAAAACCAATATGCAGCCGCTTGAAGCTGTTCACCCAGCGCGCCAGCGACTGTGCAAACGGGAAGTAGGGATCGAGCTGGCGCGTCACGTCGCCGGCGCTGGCAAAGCGCAGGTTCCATGGCGCCAGCGCCTGCTCACCCTTGCTGGCGGCCAGTTGCTGCAGGCTGCGCGCATTGGCAGCGCGCGTTTGCTGTTCGAAGCGGTCCAAAATAGCGAACAATTGCTCCGGCGACATCCGCTCGGTTTTGTTCACCTTGTAATCAAAATAGTTGCGGTAACCCAGTTGGCGGGCAAAGCGGTTACGCAAGCCGATCAGTTCCGGCAGGCCGTTATGCAGCAGCCATTGCTCCAGATCGCGCAGTGCGGTTTGCGAACTGCGCCGATATTCTTCATTTTCGTTTGTGGCTTGATTAGTGAGCAGTTCGCCGAGAGAAGCCGGCACCCGCTCCCCCTTGGCGTTCAGGTGCTCCACCGGGTAGTCTTTACGGCGGTTATACAGATCGGCTTCGGCGGCGATGATTTGGTCCAGCAGCACCTGCGCCTGTGGATCTTCAATCGCGTTACAGTCAAAAAAGCGCAGCCAACCGTTCAGGCCGTGCAACAGTGCCTCTTTTTCCGGGCTGTTGGGCTGGGCTTCAAGCCCGGCCAGCATTTGGCGAATCTCCGGCAGGCGGCGCGGCTCGGCGATAAAACGTTTATAGGCGCTTTCCGCCGCGGCAAAGCGTGCCGACACATCCTTACCGCCGGTGCCCATATAGTTTTGCCAGAATAATTCTTCTTTGTTGCGGTGAACGTTGAGGTAATCCTGGTTCAATTGGTTGAAATATTCGAGAGCCTGTTGCATAACCATCCTCTAAGAAAATACGCCGGTTTTTTCAGTATATTCCCAATAAATTCCGCGTTGCACGATGAATTAACACATCGCGGATTTAGGGCTATGGCAGGCAGGCGTCGCACAAACTCGCCAGCCCATCTTCCAGCGTCGCCGCCACGCCGGCCGCGACCAGGCAACAGGCGATTTGGCGCTGGATCGCCGGCGGGATGGGCACATCCCCGGCCAGGCAGCGCTCCGTCCAGCGCGCCGTGCTGAGCGCATCCTTCTCCGCTGGCAGTTGCGCACTTTCATCTTGCGGCGGCCGTTCCATCAACACCCGCTGCTCACCGCCAACGATGTAATGGATCTGCGGGCAACGCTGTGGGTTAGCGTAGGCTTCGCCTTCCGTACCGTGCATCAGTAACCCGCGCCCGCCAATCTGGCGGAAGAACGAACCGACGCGCTCCACATATTCCGGGTGAGAAACGCTGGCGATGCGCAGCACATCGGCGGCGCCAAACGGCGTGGCCAATTTGGCCAGCGTATGCGCACTGTTGCGCACCCCCATACGCCAGCGCAGGCCAAGTTGGCGCTCCAAAGGCGCAGACAGTGCGCTCACCGGAATAAACACCGGTTCGCCCGCATCCAGCCGCTGCTGGGCATGGGCCGCGTCTTCCGACCAGGGCATGCCCAACGCCTGGAAAATTTCCGCACTGGTCACCCGGGTGCGGTCGTCTATCACCCCGTGCACCACCACCGGCAGGCCGACTTTGGCCAACAGCAATGCCAGCAGCGGCGTAAGGTTCGCCTGCCTGCGCGCACCGTTGTAGCTCGGCAATACCACCGGCATCGGTTTGCCCTGCGGCAAAGAAAGCTGCATCACCTGCTGCTGCATGGCGTGATAAAAACCGAGCATCTCGGCTTCCGCTTCGCCTTTGATACGCAGCGCGATCAACACGCCACCCAGTTCCAGCGGCGGCACATCGCCGGCCAGGATCGCCTGATAAAGCTGGAAAGCGGTTTCCTGATCCAAATCGCGCGCATGATTCTTGCCACGGCCGATTTCTTTGATAATTTTGGTGTAATCCATGGCGGGGTTCCCCTGGTTTGCCTGCGGCAAGCAGGCCTTATTCATGTATTTGCGCACAATTATGAGTTACCCGCTGCACAGTTGTACATGGCAATCATCAGCGCCGGCGCCGCCGAGCAAAAGGACTGCCGGGCTTTTTCTCCTTTTTCGCCGCCGCCGCGGCGGATTTCAGCGCCGCCAGGTGCGCTTTATCGGCCTCCGGCACCGCGCGCTGTTCGATCGGGAACACCGGTAATGCAGCCAGCAGGCGGGCGCCGTAATTTTTGGTCAGCAGGCGGCGATCGTAAATCACGATTTCGCCGCGGCACTGCAAGCTGCGGATCAGGCGCCCCACCTGCTGGATCAGATTAAAAGACGCACTGGGCAAGCTTTGCACCTCGAACGGATAGCGCTTAAGCGATTTCAGCCACTCCCCTTCGGTGAGGATCACCGGGCTGTCGATCGGCGGGAAAGCAATCTTGTGAATATGCACCTGGGTCAGTAATTCGCCTTTCAAATCCAGCCCTTCGGCAAAAGACTGCAGGCCAACCAGCACGCTGGCGCTGCCGTTCGCCACCCGTTTGCAGTGCTCTTCCACCAGCCGGTAACGGGGTTGATCCCCCTGCACCAGCAGCATCAGGCGCAAATCGGAGACATAGCTGAGAAAGGTGTGCATCGCGCGGTTGCTGCTAAACAGCACCAGCATGCCTTTATGCTGCCCACCGGCCACCTCGGCGCGAAAACAGCGGGCCATCTCTTCCAGATGCTCCGCCTCATGGGCCAACACCGGTTCAATACGCATTTGCGGGATAACGATTTTCCCCTGCTCAATGTGATTGAACGGCGAAGCCAGGACTTCGAAGCGATCGCCGGCCTTTTCATTCAGCCCGCTCATTTCCTGCAGGCGGGCGAAACTGTTCAGGGAACGCAGCGTGGCCGACGTAACCACGACATGCGGCACATTGCGCCACAGCAGTTTTTCCAGTTGATCGCTCACACGGATACCGACGCAATGCAGATACAGGTGGGTGACGTTATCGCGCTGTTCGCGCGTTACCCACTTGGTGATCGGCGCATTGGAGGATTTTTCCAGCGCCGCCAGGCGCCACAGTTTGGTCATTGCATCCAGATAGCCAGAGGTGCGGTTCATCTGCAAAATGGCCCGGTGCAGGCGCATGATGTCATGCTTGCCGCTTTGTTCGGTCAGATCGTTGAGGATAAACTCCGCCAGGCCGCGCAGCGCATCGGTCAGTTTGAATAAACGGCTGCAGATCTCGATCATCTCTGGCGGCAACTGCCCCATTTCAAAGCGATGCTCGGCGGCAACGCTGTCGCCCGGCAGGTAAGCGCTCACCTGGTGCTCAAAGGCCTGCACCAGTTCACGCATCTCTTCGCAATGGTTTTTCAACCGCTCGGGGTTGGATAACCCCGGCGGGTTCTTTGGCCGGTACTGCGTGATGCATTGCTCCACCTGGCGCACGATCAAATCAAGCTGCAAATTGGTGGCCAGCGCAGTGATTTCACCTTCGATTTCCAACGCGTCGCGCGCCACTTCCGGCAGGTGGTGGCCTTCATCCAGCACCAGCAGCAGTTCTTTCGGGTTCGGCAGCACCGATTCGCTTTCCAGCGCCGCCATCACCAGCGCATGGTTGGCAACCACCACATCGGCACTCTCAATTTCCTTGCGCGCAATGTAAAACGGGCACTCACGAATATAGTGGCAGTTGCGCCCCAGGCAGTTGGCCCTGTCCGTGCTCAATTTGCCCCACAGCGCATCGTTAATGCTTTGGGCATAGTGATCGCGCAGCCCGTCCCACTCGTGGCGGCTGAGGGCCTTGGCCAGCTTTTGGCATTGCGCCTGTTCTTCACCGCTGGACGGCGCCAGTTCCTCCTCATCCAGGTACAGCATCAGATCGCCCTGCTCCGCCGCATCGGTGCTCATCGCCGCCAGGTTACGCGGGCAAACATAGCGCCCACGGCCAAACGCGCCGGTGAATTTCAGATCGGGGATGATTTTTTTCAACAGCGGCAGATCTTTACTGTAGATCTGGTCTTGCAGCGCCACGTTAGCGGTGCTGACCACCAGCGGTTTGCCTTCGTCCCGCCCGACGGCAATGCCCGGGATCAGGTATGACAGCGTTTTGCCGACGCCGGTTGGCGCTTCGATCGCCAAATGGCGCGGATAGTCGCCGGCCAGGGTTTTCGCCACTTCGGCGATCATCTGGCGCTGCGGTGCGCGGGAAATAAAATCCGGTATTTGCTGCTGCAGGGCTTTGTACCACTGGCCTATTTGATTTTTTACTGCGGTGGTGAGCGCCATTCAACTCTTATCTAAACGAAATGATGGCGCTATTGTCCCACAGACCACCCGCGGCGTCAGCCCGAGTTACGGCTGGCCTAGCAACATTGCGATGCGCCCCGCGCTAAAGGACCATGCATCGGCCTCCGTGCAGGCAATGATTACCATCACATCTTCTGGCCGCAATTGCAGGTTCTGCACCAGCAGCGTAGTAAGGCGCTGATAAAAACGCTGTTTGGTGGCCGTGCTGCGCGGGCGGCCGCTGGTAATATAATACAGTGTATATACTCTAAATAATTCGAGTTGCAGGAAGGCGGCGACGCAGCGAATCCCCAGGAGCTTACATAAGTAAGTGACTGGGGTGAGCGAGGAAAGCCAACACACCTGCAACTTGAAGTATGACGAGTATAATCCGCAGAACGCGGCCCGCCGAGCTAATCACGATCGTATATCAGTTCGCCCGGTGAGTACTGATCGATCGCCTGGAATTTGTCCGCCGCGGGCACGTCAAACGCGTCCACCAGCGCCTGGTGCAACGTATCGGACAGGGTATGCAGATAGTCGTTCGATTTGCCCCGTTGCAGGGCGATACGGGTGAAAGGCATGGTTTACTCCCCCAGATCGCGCAGGCGCGCGATTGCAGAGGCCGCTGCCGGCCAACCGGCATAAAACGCCAGGTGAGTGATCGCCTCCGCCAGTTGCGCCGCATTCACGCCATTGCGCTGCGCCAGTTGCAGATGGAAAGGCAATTGCTCCACGCAGTTCAAAGCCACCAGCGCGGCAACGGTGATTAAACTGCGTTCGCGGCGGGTCAGTTCCGGCCTTTGCCAGACATCATCAAATAAAACGCGATCGCTCAGCTCGGCCAGCTTCGGGGCGATATCACCGAAAGCCTGTTGTCCGGCGGTGTGTTTGCTATGCATGTAATCCTCCTGTTGTGTGCAATAGCATTACCCTACCCGCCGGTTACAGTGGTGAATATCGGGATTTTTTGCATTGATGGTTTATAAAAACAGGATTATAAACCTACCGCCTGCTCAGCCCCGGCTGGCTACGGCTGCTTTATCAATTAGCGCAGGTTTTCCCCGCCGACGTAATCAAAAAACTGCCTTTTAACGTGGCATTACTTTGGCTAAAGGTTGTGCCCTTCGCCAGGTAAACGCCTTGCAGCGTTAGCGCAATCGGGTTAGCGCTGCTGATGCCGCGCAGTAGCACCGCGCCCGAGGTTACGCTGGTCACATTGGTCAACGTGATATCCCGGAAGGTTGGCACCCGGTTGCCCGCAGTGTTGTTCTCATACTGGGTATCCATGACGATCGGGTTTTTCACGTTTTGCATGCATACCTGGTTGTATTTCACGCCGGAAACCACGCCGCCACGGGTGCGATCGCTTTTGATCCGCAGCCCGCTGGTGGTGCCGTTTAACGTCAGGTTGCTAACATCAACGCCGCTGACGCCGCCGTTGGTTTCACTGCCGATCGACATGCCGTGCCCTACGCCAAACTTATTGTTCACAATAGAGATATTGCGCGTTGGGCCGTTATTGCCGGCTTTTATCGCCACGTTGTCATCCCCGGTGCTGATGCTGCTGTTGATGAGCGTCACGTTCTGCGAGGAGATCGGATCAAACCCATCGGTATTTCGGGCGGTTCCCGGCGTATTGATGGTGATCCCCCAGGCGGTTAAGCCGTCCACCCGATCGCTAACCACGTGAAAGTTAGGCGAGTTTTTCAGCGTGATCTGGTAGAGCTTAATATCCCTGGAACTGTTGATTTGGATAAGACGCGGCGCATTCTGGCTCAGCTTTTTGGTTTTTGCCTCCGTCGCCAACTGCCACCAGCTTTGATTTTTCCCTTCCATAACCACACCACCCTGGCCGTCGATGGTGCCTTTGCCGTAAATCCCACTGCCGGTGGCGCCGCTGACGGTGATAAACGCCTGGCAGCCCTTGCCGGATTTATCCAGCGTGCCACATGTCTTACCGCCGTTATCAAACGCCGTTGGAGAAGCCTTGGCCAGCAGCGTGACGCCCTGATCAACCCACAGCCCCACCCCGGAAGGCAGTTGCAAGGGGCCGGCATAGAATTTATTCGCGCTGCCTTTGGCGACCAGGCGCACACTCTTGCCTTTGGCGCAGGCGTTCAGCGCTTTTTGAATACTCGCCGTCGCATCGCCGTTGGTGGCGCTAAGCACGCTGCAACTGGCCGGGATCACCGGGGTTTTTACGCTGCGGCTGTCGGCTGCGAAGGCCGCCGGCAAATGGCTGCCGATACACAACGCCAAGGCGCTTAATGCTATTTTTTTGTGTGAATATTTCATGTCTATCAATTTCCTTATCAGGTTAAACTGTGCCTCTGATGGCACGACGAGGCTAGTTTGCTGAAACGATTCCGCTAAATCACGCCCAGCGGGTTGTGCAATTACCCACACAAAAATAAATGTCTTACCCACCAGGTTGGCAGTACAAAAAAACACCGCTTGTAGCCAGTATTTAGATATCCACATAGAAATAAATCTTTTGTCATAAATACATCACAATAAATTGGTAAAAATTCTGCGCTGCGATAATTTCGACAGCATCAACTGATGATGAGAAGCGTCTTTCAATCGTATAAAGCAGGAAAAACCATGAAACGTAATCTTCTGGCCGTTATTATTCCGGCACTTTTAATTGCGCAAGCGACCCAGGCAGCAGAAATCTACAATAAAGATGGCAATAAACTTGATTTTTACGGCCGGGCAAAGGCACTGCATTATTTTTCCGATGACACCAGCAATGATGGTGATAAAACCTATGTCCGCATCGGTTTTAAAGGCGCGACTCAAATTACTGATGCACTGACCGGCTACGGCCAGTGGGAATATCAGATTGCCGCCAACCACACTGAATCCGAAGGCACTACAGACACCAAAACCCGTCTTGGCTTCGCCGGTTTGAAATACAAAGATCTTGGTTCATTCGACTACGGCCGCAATTACGGTATTATTTATGACGTTGCCGCCTGGACCGATATGCTGCCAGAGTTCGGTGACGACGCTTACATCAAAACCGACAACTTCATGACTGGCCGTACTAATGGCGTGGCCACTTACCGTAATAACGACTTCTTCGGCCTGGTTGATGGCCTGAAATTCGCCGTGCAGTACCAAGGCAAAAATGAAAACGACGGCCGTTCCGCCAGCAAGGCAAACGGCGACGGCTGGGGGATTTCTTCCAGCTACGAAATTGTTGACGGGATTAGCGTAGGTGCCGCATACGCCTCCTCTAACCGCACCACCACGCAAAAACTCGGTACCTACGGCAAAGGTGACAAAGCGGATATTTGGGCAACCGGCCTGAAATATGACAACAACAACCTGTACCTGGCAGCGACATATTCCGAAAGCCATAACCTGGCGCCAATTTCCGGCACTGCGCAAATTAACAACACCTCAACCAGCGTTAGCGGCTTCGCCAATAAAGCACAGGGGTTTGAAGTGGTCGCGCAATACCAGTTTGATTTCGGCCTGCGCCCATCGTTGGCTTATGTTCAATCAAAAGGTAAAGACATTGAAAACGTCGGCGATGCCGATCTGGTGAAATATATTGATGTCGGCGCCGTTTATTATTTCAACAAAAACATGTCTACCTATGTTGATTATAAAATCAACCGTCTTGACGACAATAATAAACTTGGCTTGAAAAACGACGACGTAGTCGCCGTTGCACTGACCTATCAGTTCTAAACCACTGCGTTTGCTTCATCTTATTACTCGTTTTTATTTCGCCGGGGCGCTGCACCCGGCTTTTTTATTTTTTCCCTGTTCGCCCCGCCAAATACCAAACTTGCCTGATAAAACAAACGGGTATAGGCTAATTCCGGCTTATGCATCGCGCTGCACTCATCATGATGATACTACCGCCCTGCGCCGGCATTCCCTGCCCGGCCACCATAACAACCAACAGAGAGTTATCCTTGATATGGCAAAAATACGTTTCAAGCAGATCGCCCTTGGTGCCGCCACCGGTATCGCCTTACTCACCCTGGCAGGCTGTGCTCAACAACCTGCACAGCAGCGGCTGGGGGATCAATCGGTTCTGGCCGTGAACTGGTTCCAGCAGTCCGGGGAATATCAGGCGCTTGCGCACCAGGCCTTCAACAGCGCGCAGCGCGCGTTCGATCAGGCCAAACCGGCAGCCGGCAAGAAAAAAGCGGTCGTGGTCGATCTGGATGAAACCATGCTGGATAACAGCGCCTATTCCGGCTGGCAGGCACAGCAGGGCAAACCCTTCGCCGCCGCAAGCTGGGCCGCATGGTCGCAAGCCGAGCAGGCGCTGGCAGTGCCAGGCGCCGTGCAGTTCGCCAACTACGTTAACAGCCATGGCGGCACCATGTTCTACGTGTCCAACCGTAAACAATCGGAATACGCGGCCACCGTCGCCAATATGCAGAAGCTTGGTTTTACCGGCATGTCGGAACACACGGTATTGCTCAGCCAGGATAGCTCAAACAAGCAGGCGCGCTTTGATCGCATCAAGAACGCGGGTTACGACATCGTGGTCTACGCCGGAGATAACCTGAACGACTTTGGCGCCGCCACCTACCACAAAGATAACGCGCAGCGCCGGGCATTTGTCAGCGCCAACCAGGACAAATTCGGTACCGAGTTCATCGTGCTGCCCAACCCGCTGTATGGCGACTGGGAAAGCGGGATGGCGCCGGGCTACAACACGCTAACGCCGGAGCAAAAGCTGCAGGTGCGCCAACAGGCGATCCGCGCCTGGAGCGGGCAATAAATCGCTGCCTTTCCCTCTCCCACCGGAGAGGGAAGCGCCCCGCCCAACCGGCATTACATCACGCCGCACAGCGCGATAAAAATCAGCATGCTGAGCGCCACCGCCGCCAGCATATTACGCAGGAAAAACGCCAGGATAACGGCTAACACGGCGCCCCACAGGTAAGGGTTGTCCGGCAGGGCGCGCCATTGATCGCCGTCGAATGCCACAATCGGTCCGCAGATCGCCGTCAGCACCGCCGGCGCCGAAAATCCCAGCAACGCCTTGATGCGTGGCGGCAGCCGCAGCGGTATGTTCGGCGCCAGGAAGCAATAACGGTTAAAAAACACCACCAGCCCCATCAGGGCAATCGTCAGCCAAATCACGCCTGCCCCCTGCTGCATAACAGCCCAACCAGCATTGCCGCTACGGTTGCAAGCACCAACGCCCCCGGTACCTGATAAGCGTGCAGCGCAATGGATAAGCCCAACGCGGTCAGCACGCAGGCCAATACCGGCAGGTTGCATACCCTCGGCACCACAATGGCGATAAAGGTGGCGGCAATGGAAAAATCTAACCGATAGCGGCCCATATCGCCCACGCTATCGGCGGCAAATACGCCTAACCCGGTCGATAAAAACCAGCACAGATAAAACATCAGGCCCGCGCCCAAAGCATACCAGCGGTTAAAACGCGCGGGGTGCCGATCGCCGGTCAGCGCAAACAGTTCGTCGGTAAGCAAAAAACCCAGCAGCAGGCGCCAGCGCAGCGGCAAGGGGGAAATACGGTCACACAGCCGCAGCCCATACAGAAAATGCTGCGCGGTGACGAAGAACGTGGAGACGACGATCGCCAACACCCCGGCCCCGCTCTTCATCATGCCCATGGCAACCAACTGCGATGCTCCGGCAAAAACGAGCGCCGACATGCCCAGCCCCTGTGCCGCCGTCAGGCCGCTTTCCCGCGCCATCGAACCGGCCAGTATGCCCCAGGGCAAAACCGCCAGGCACAGCGGCAGCATCGCCACGGCCCCTTGCAACGCAGGGCGCCAGCGAGGTAATGCGCTGGGGAGCCGTGCCGACATGCCGCCGGGAGAGGAAAGTTTATGCATGGTGTTCTCCTTTGATTATTCGGAGAACAGCGTAATGCGGCCAGGTGCAGGAGATCTTGCACCCAATTGCACATTATTTCAGAGACTTTACATAGTCACCGGGGGTCACGCCCATCGATTGACGAAAATGGCGGTGGAAATGGCTTTGATCGTGAAAACCGCAAGCCAGCGCGCTATCAAGCACGCTATAGCCGGCTTTCAACATGCCGCGCGCCTTACGCAGACGCGCCTGAATCTGGTAGGCATGCGGCGGAAGGCCGGTCACCTGTTGGAACTGGCGCAGCAGGTAGTAGGGGCTGAGCGCCACGCGTTCCGCCAGTTCCAGCAGGGAAACATCGGCTTCCGGATAATCATCCAAAAACCTCCTGATACGCGCCACCTGGGTCTGCGCCCGGCTTTGCGCGGCGGGTTCACCGCGGCTTTTGGCGTGGCGCAACATCAACCAGGTGAGCGCTGAAAACACCATGGTTTCTTTCAACAGGCGGTTTTCATTGCTGTGCAGCAGCGTGAAGGCCAGGCGCAACTGCCCCGCCAGACCGGCGTCATACACCACCGGGTTGGGAAAGTAAGGGGTAGCCCCGGCGCTGGTTTTGAGATCGCGCGATAAAAATGCCAGCATCTCCGGCGTTGGGTACATCGCCTGATAGGCCCAACCGCCTTCCGTCGCCGCGCTGCCGGTGTGGATCTCATCAGCATTGACCAGAATAATGCTGCCCAGCGGGGCGACGTGCTCCCCGCCGGTGCGGTAGAAGCGCTGGGCGCCTTCATCAATCACCCCCACGCAGAACCCCTCGTGGCTATGGCGCGCAAAGGTCTGGCGCTGGTAGCTGGCTTGTAAAACTTCCAGCCCGCCCAGATCGTCCACGTGCATAAAATTCGTCTGCTCCCGGCGACCGCGCCGGAGCTTGCTTTGCATAACCCTCTCCCCACTGCATAACACGGATTGCCGCCGTGCGGGGCAGCATTTCCTGCACGATCGATTAATGATACACAGCCTATCATTCACTGGTATGCGCCGTTTTGTACAAAATTGCCCGGCGGCAGTTACCGGGCAATGCGGTTTCAGAGTAATGACATTGAGTTAACCCAGATAGTGCGCTAGCGTTATCATGAATTAATCATGAAGAATCAAGGTGCTGCGGAAAATATGGCAAAAAACACGTTAGGACATGGTGACTCTTCCGCACATTCCGTCAGTGAACGGTTACTGACATTATTAAAAACCCAGGGCCCGCAACAGGCCGCCGAAGCCGGAAAAATGCTGGGAACGACCGGCGAGGCGGCACGCCAGCAGTTTGTCAAACTGGCCAAAGAAGGCCTGGTCGAAGCCGTCGCCCAAACGCGCGGCGTGGGCCGGCCATTGCAGATCTGGCACTTGACACCGGCCGGCAACGCCCGTTTTCCAGACACACATTCGGAATTGACCGTCCAGCTATTGCGAAACGTCCGTGATAAGCTCGGCGAACAGGCGCTTGAACTGTTGATTGAAGCCCGCGAGCAGGATACCCGCATCAACTACAAACAGGCGATGGTCGGGGCCGCCAGGCTGCAGGATCGCGTCGCGCGGCTGGCGGCGATCCGCTGCCGCGAAGGTTACATGGCCGAATGGCATGAACAGGAAGACGGCACGTTTTTGCTGATCGAAAACCACTGCCCGATCTGCGCGGCGGCCAGCATTTGCCAGGGCTTTTGCCGTGCGGAACTGAGCGTCTTCGCTGAGGTTCTGCAGGCACAGGTGGAACGCAGCGAACACATTTTGTCCGGCGCGCGCCGCTGTGCCTACCGTATTTCACGGCGCCAGTAGTTCATTGCTCAATACGCCCAGGCAACCGGCCCCTGCAGGCGGGATGTTTAGGCGACACGTTTTGCCTCATACCAGTCACAAACACGGTGGATATGATGAAGCTGCGCGCAGGCTTTTGGCTTGTTACCCTGGGGTTCTGCGTTTACTGGGCGCTGGCAGTGCTTGGCCGCGAACGCGCCGAAGTTTTACTGATCGGCGGCGCGTTGCTGGCGCCGCTGCTGCCCTATGGCCGGCAACGGCGCTGGCTGCTGTTGGCCGCGCCGTTGGGGATGGCGATGGATGCCGCCTGGCACTACGCCGGCGTAGTGGCTTACGTCAGCCAACCGGCGCTGCCGCTGTGGGCAGGGGCGCTTTGGCTAACCTTCAGTTGCTGGTGGTACTGGCTGCTGCCGCAGTTGCAAAGCACTCTGATGGCATTAGCGGTCGCCGGCGCCATCGGCGGCCCTCTCACTGGCCTGGCCGGTTGGCAATTGCAGGCCATTACCCCCGGGATCGCGCCGCAGCTGATGCTATTGGTGTTGTCCGCCAGTTGGGCAGTTTACCTGCCGTTAATCAGTTATCCCTTGTTAAAGCGCTAATGATAGCGCCGGGGGAAAGCGGCCCGCACGGCCGCTTTTTCCGCCTCGGACGGCTAAACCACCACAAAAAATGGTGTTTGTTTCAATAGGGGAAAAGCCTATAATCGCCCCTTATCTGAGCAACCAGCGATCGACTCCCATGCTGAAAAAAGCGTTTATCATCATCATCGCCCTGTGCGCCTTCGGTTCGCTTGGCGGTGTGTTCCTGGCAGGGCTGAATATCTACACCCGCTCCACCACGCCGCAGGAAACCAACAGCCAGGCGCCTTCCGTGCTGCCCATGCCGAGCCAGCAGGATCAGCAATAACCTCTTCGGCCGTTAAAGCGTACGGACCCCTAACGCCGCCGCTTGCTGCTCCTGATCGGCGATCGCCTGATATGCTGAACGCGGTATCAGGCTGAAATCCCCGATCAGCAGGCTATCGCTGGCCGGATCGTTAACCATCGCGCTGGCCGCCGCCCGCAAAATAGCCAGCTGTTCCGCCGTCGTGGCGGCGGCGGTAATCAGCGGCATGCCAGGCACCGACGCCGTGCGGCCAATGATTTTCACCCCGGCCAGCGCCTGCGGCTGCGCGCGCTTTAACAATTCCAGGCTAACGCAATCAACGGCGGCAATATCCGCCAGCCCAAGCTGAATCGCCCGCACGGAATTTTCATGGCTGCCGGTGACCACCGCGCGGCTGAAAAAGCGCCCATTCTCCGCCAACGGCGCCACCAGCGCTCGCAGACTGTTATAGCCGGACTGGGAATCGGCGTGGTTATAGGCCACCACCCGGCCGCGGAAATCCGCCAGCCGCTCACCGGGGGCATCTGCCCGCACAACCAGCCAGCTGCTGTAGTTTGCGCCGTTACAGCCCTCGACCCGATAATGATAGGTGCCGACCAGTTTGACGTGCGGCAAATATTTCACCAGCGTATAACCGCAGGTTTGGCTTAGCAGCAGGTCTGGCTGCTGCCAGTGCAGCAAGAGATCCTGCGGCCAGCTCAACGTGGCCGGCGCATCCGGCAAGCCGAGCTCCAACAGCCTGGCGCGCAGCGCATGCCAGAACAATGCGACCTGCTGGCGGCCGACGCCATACATCGGCAAAGATACCTGCATAAGACCCCCTTAGCGCAGAAATGCGTAAAGCCCACGCCGGCTGATGCCCGACGGCCAGACAGCGCCCCTGACGTTTCAACCACCCAGTGATAATGATAGCCAACAGAACGCACACGCAATCGGCCAACTGTCGCAAACCCGGCAGGAAATCAGCATCCGCCGCGTGAGCTTTCGCCGCCAATAGCGAAGAGCAAAACTATACTCTAAATAATTCGAGTTGCAGGAAGGCGGCGACGCAGCGACAAATTCGTCAGGAACGAATTTGCCTGGCCTTTGGCCAGCCTCCGGTGAGAGACAAGGATGTCTCTCATCAATCCCCAGGAGCTTACTTGAGTAAGTGACTGGGGTAAGTGACAAATCTGCCGGGAGCAGATTTGAACGCTGCTGGCAGCGGCCCCATAGGGGCGAGGCCCAGGGATGGGCCGAGCAATAAAGCCAACACACCTGCAACTTGAAATATGACGAGTATATACTGAAGAGAACAAGCCCATATCTATCAGGCAGAGACTGAAAAATGAATGCGCGTCAACGCCTGGCGGCGGTAACTACCGCTCACGGGCAAGCGTTAGTTTTCCGCCCTTTGCGCCTGCGCCCGCCGCGGGTTAATGAAGTGCGGGTACGCCTGGTCGCCTGCGGCATTTGCCATACCGATCTTAGTTGCTGCGCCAGTGCTATGGCGGGCGAGATACTCGGCCATGAAGGCGCCGGCATCGTTGAGCAGGTGGGCAAACAGGTGCGCAGCGTGCAGCCTGGCGATGCGGTGGTGCTGTCTTATCAATCCTGCGGCCAGTGCCCCGCGTGCCGGCAGCAACGCCCGGCTCACTGCGAAAACTTCTGGCAGTTGAACTTCGATTTTCAGCGCCTGGACGGCAGCAGTGGTTATTATCCGCCGCTGCACGGCCACTTTTTCGGGCAATCCGCCTTCGCCACCCATGCGCTGGTCACCGAACGAAATCTGGTGAAGGTTGCGCCGGATTTGCCGCTGGCGGTGATTGCGCCGCTCGGCTGTGGGTTGCAGACCGGGGCGGGCACCATTATCAATTCGCTGAATCTGCAGGCCGGCGAGAACGTACTGATCCTGGGCGCCGGTACGGTCGGCCTGGCGGCGATCATGGCGGCGGCTATCCGCCAGGCGGGCAATATCGCCGCCGTCGATCTGCTGCCCCAACGGCTACAATTGGCGGCAGAACTGGGCGCCACCGCCACGCTGGCCGGTGACGACCCCGCGCTGCCTGCGGCGCTTACCGCCCTTGGCGTAGCCTGGGACTACGTGGTAGATACCACCGGCAGCCGTATGCTGGATAAGCTGGGCCAGCAGGTGCTGCGCCCCGGCGGCACTCTGGTGCGGTTGACTGGCGGCGGCGGAATGCGGCTTTCCGAAGGGCGGCGGATTATCAGCGTCATTCAAGGGGATGCCATCCCGCAGCGCTTTATCCCCTACCTGATCGCCCAATGGCAAAAGGGCCGTTTTCCTTTCGATCGTTTGATCACGCATTACCCTTTCCACGCCATCAACCAAGCGCTGGCGGCGGCGAAATCCGGCGAAGCGATAAAAGCCGTATTGCGTTTTACCTAGCCGCGATTCGCGGCCAATAGATTAATTTTCAACGCCTTTTGGTTGTATCGTTATAACAAAAAAGAATTGGTTATGACGTATTCCCCGCCGTTATGCTTCTTTTTTTATTTAACAAGCAGAATTATTATGTCGACAACCATTGTGGCGCCCGCCGCCACATCTTCTACAGGGATAACCAGGGCGACCGTCCCCATCCGCAACGCCGCCGATGTGGCCAATTTGGTCAACGGTGGCGCCGCCAAGCGTAACGACGCACGTATCGTGGTCGCCATCGCGCTGGGCGGCGTATTTTTGGACGCTTACGATCTGGGCGCGCTGGCGTTTGGCATTAAAGACGTGGCGCGCGAGTTCAACCTCTCGCCAACCGGCACCGGGCTGGTTGCCTCTGCCATTACCTTCGGCGCCATCATCGGTGCATTTATCGGCGGCTACCTCACCGACAAAATCGGCCGTTATCGCGTGTTTATGGCGGATATGTTTTTCTTCGTCTTCGCTGCGTTGGCCTGCGCCTTCGCGCCCAATGAATGGGTACTGGGCGGCGCGCGTTTCGTGATGGGGCTGGGCGTGGGGATCGATCTGCCGGTAGCGATGGCGTTTTTGGCCGAGTTCTCGCGCCTTTCCGGCCGCGGCAACAAAGCGGCGCGCATCGCCATGTGGTGCCCCACCTGGTATGCGGCAATCAGTATTTCCTACCTGCTGGTGCTGCTGCTGTATGGCGTGCTGCCGGAAAGCCATACCGACTGGCTGTGGCGGCTGATCCTTGGCTTTGGCGCCGTGCCGGCGCTGTTGATTATCGCCATCCGCAGCCGCTATATGAGTGAATCGCCGGTGTGGGCTGCCAACCAGGGCGATCTGCAAGGCGCGGCCGCGATCCTGCGGCGCTCGTACAATATCAATGCTGAAGTTACCGCGGATGCCGAACAGGGCCGGCCGGTGCAGGCGCGGCGCGCCTCATGGCGCAACTACGGCACCCTGCTGCAAGGCGTTTACCTGCGGCGCACGGTGCTGGCGACGGTTATCGCCATTGCCTCTTCTTTTGCCTATAACGCCGTCGCCTTTGGCCTGCCGGTGATCCTTTCCAGTTTTCTGGCGCAGTCGATGCTAAGCACCATTCTGTTCTCGCTGGCGCTCAACCTGCTGTTTGCCTTTGTCGGCGGCTTGATTGCCGTGCGGTTGGTGCCCACGGTGGGAGCCTGGAAACTGACGGTGCTGGGCTATATGTGCCAGTTGGCGGCGCTGATTGGGCTGGCAGTGGTCGGCCACCCAGCCAACGGCAGCGAAGCGGCGTTTTCCATCGGTATGCTAGCGCTGTTCCTGCTCGGCCAGGGCTTTGGCCCCGGCTCGCACAGCATGACGTTTGCCTCGCTAAGCTACCCGACCTCGCTGCGTGGCGTTGGCGTCGGCTTTAACCAAACGCTGATGCGCTCCAGCTCAACGCTGTCGCTATTCCTGTTCCCGGTGCTCTCGGCAACGCTGGCCACCGACGTGTTCTGGGTAATCGCTCTCGCGCCGCTGATCGGCCTGGTTGCGCTGCTGGCGATCCGCTGGGAGCCTTCGGGCTACGATGTGGATGCCGAAGACTTCCAACGTTCATAACCCCCGCCCGTGTTCCCCTTCCCGCAAGGGGAACACGTTTACCGCCGCGCCTCCCTGCCGCATAGCCGCATTAACTTAACAACCCAACAAGATGCTAACTTAATAAGTTGCCATGCTAACAAGCTAATAGCTTGCTAGCCTGCTAGGCTAATAACCTCATATGGCCGCGAGCTGCAGGTAGTGCGCCAACCGTTGGCGCAGGTGGGCAATGCCTTGCGGATGCTGGATAAACACCGCCGCCGGCATCATCTGCCAGCGCTGCCCTTCATCACCAAAGCGGATAGCGGCGATCTGCGCCGGCGTTAACGCGCCGGCCATAAACCAGGTTGGCAGGATGCCGCCGCGCGGGTTGGCGTAGCAGCGCTGCCAAAGCACCTGGCCCGCGCTGATCGCCAGCCCAAATTCTTCCTGCACCTCACGCTGCACGCATGCCAGCGGCGTTTCCAGCCCTTCGCGCCCACCGCCGGGCAGATCCCAACAGCCAGGCCATGGGATGCCGGGTTTATCGTCGCGCTGATAAACCAGCACCCGCCCGGCCTGCAACAGCGCGATTTTTGCGCCGTCAAAGTTTTGCTGCACCTGATGCCCCCTGCCCGTTACGCCAGATTCCTGCGGCCATCATATCTCATCCGCCGGCCCCCTGGTGTATAGTAAAAAACCCGCTATCACTACAGGCGAACCAACACCATGAAATCACCCTTTCTGGTCACCCCGCAATGGCTGGCCCAGCACATCAATGATGAAGATCTGGCCATTGTCGATGTGAGAATGTCCCCACCCGGCCTGCAGCCCAAAAGAGACATTCAGGCTGAGTTTAAACACGGGCACCTACCTGGCGCCGTGTACTTCGATATTGACGACGTCGCGGATAAAAATACGGATCTGCCGCACATGCTGCCTTCGGCCGACGCCTTTAGCCAGGCCGCCGGTGCGCTGGGCATCAGCGATAAACACACCATCGTGGTCTATGACGAGGGCAACCAGTTCTCTGCCCCGCGCGGCTGGTGGACGTTCCGTAACTTCGGCGCGAAAAACGTTTACGTACTGGACGAAGGCCTGAACGGCTGGCTGGCGTTGGGCCAGGCGCTTGAAACCGGCAACGCCAGCCGCCCGGCAGCCACCTTTACCGCCCGCTTCAATGCCGATGCGGTCGCCAGTATGCGCCAGGTCGAGCTGGCGCTGGAGGGGCAGGCGCAAATACTCGACGCGCGCGCCGCGCCGCGTTTCAATGCCGAAGCGCCAGAGCCGCGCCCCGGCCTGCACCGTGGGCATATCCCCGGCAGCATCAATATCCCGTTCAGCGAACTGCTGGAAAATGGCCAATTCAAAACGCTGCCCGCGCTGGAAAAAACCTTCACGGATAAAGGGGTTGATCTTAACGGGCCGATCATCACCAGCTGCGGCTCCGGCGTAACCGCCGCGGTGTTGGCGTTCGGCCTGCTGTCGTTGGGCGCCACGCAGGTAAAACTGTATGACGGCTCATGGGCGCAGTGGGGCGCGCTCGACGGCCACCAGCCGATCGAACCGCAACCGGCCTAGCCGTTTAGCCGATCCGCGATAATATCGGCCAGCCGCAAGATGGCGCCCGCCGGTTTTTCGTCGGCGCGGTGCAACACCACGCCGATGTCGCCGAGCGGCGGCAACACGCCGGGCGGCAGGCAAACCAAGCTGGCCGGCACCCCGGCGCCGGTGCGCAGCGTAATGCCAAGGCCGGCGCTGACTGCCGCCCAAACGCCGCTCAGGCTGCGGCTGGTAAAGGCGATCCGCCACGGAATGCCGGCCCGATCCAGCGCGTCCGTCGCCGCGCTGCGCATCAGGCATGGGGCATCAAACACCACCAGCGGCAGCGGCTCCCCGGCGGCCAGCCACTGTGCGATATCCACCTGTTGCCCGGCGATCCAGCGCAGCGCCCGCTGCCCCAAATGATGCTGATACGGCGAAGCCTGGCCGCCGCCCCAGGCCAGCGCCAAATCCAACTGCCCTTTCAGCAAGCTGTCGAGCAGCTCGCCATTGCGGGCGATGCGCGCCTCGATGCGCACCTGCGGGTGAGCGCGCGCGAACCGGCCCAGCACCGCCGGCAAAAAGGTTTCGCCGAAATCCTCCTGTAACCCCAGACGTACCGGGCCTTGTAAATCCAGCCCGCGCACGGCGGTAATCGCCTCATCATTCAGTTCCAGCAGCCGGCGGGCATAACCCAGCAGGGTTTCACCGGCTTCCGTCATCACCATGCCGCGCCCGGATTTGCGCAAAATCGGCACCCCAACCTGCTGCTCAAGTTTTTTCAGATGGGCACTGACGGCAGAGGTAGAGCGACCCAGGCGGTCGGCCGCTTTGGCAAAGCTGCCCAACTCAATGCCGGTAACGTAACTGCGCAAGTCGTCAAGATCGAACGTAATTCTGGCCATACCAACCATCCTGATTTTCAAAACCATTCGTCAAAATAATACCGATTTTATTCACTACGATGGCGTGCCACTCTGTTCCGGTCAACGTTATTTGAGGAGAACCGCCATGCTTGCCATGCAATACCGCTTCACCCTGCCCGCCGATTACGATATGGCGATCGTCCGTCGGCGCATCGCCAATTTCGGTCATTTACTGGATAACTACCCGCAGTTGATCGTGAAAGCCTATCTGTACGCCGAGGCGGGAACGCACAGCGCGGAAAACCGCTATGCGCCATTTTATCTGTGGAACAGCAGCATCGGCATGTGTGATTTTCTGGCCAGCCCAGGGTTCGCAACGTTGACCCGGGATTTCGGCTGGCCGCAGGTTAGCCACTGGCTGCCCTGGGAGATGCGAGTTGATCGCTCAGCGCTGGCCGAAGCGCGCTTTGCCACTCAGGAATGTCGGCCAATCGCCCCCTACAGCGATTTGGCCGCGCTGCGCCGGCAACATCGGTTGGATGACCAGGCCGTGGGCGGAGTAATCGCATTCGATCCGGCCGGTTGGCAATGGCTGCGCCTGCAGCTATGGCGGGAATTGCCGGCTCATGCCGCCCCCGGCAGCCAATGTTATGCCATCGGGCACATCAGCGCCCCGTTCGACCAATCACAGCCATCGATTGACAACCTTGTGCGGTATTGATAATCATTATCAAATAATCAGCACAATGATGTGCCGGATGCCATCTCCAGGATATGCCGCTATGCCTAACACAGCCATCACGCCTTTCACCACCCGTTGCTGCATTGTCGGCGGCGGCCCCGCGGGCCTGATGCTCGGCTATCTGCTGGCGCGCGCGGGGGTTAACGTCACGGTGGTGGAAAAACACGCCGATTTTCTGCGTGATTTCCGCGGCGACACCATTCACCCTTCCACGCTGGAAATCATGCACCAGTTGGGGCTGCTCGACGAGTTGCTGGCCCTGCCGCACCAAAAGGCGGAAAAGCTGCATGCCGAGATCGCCGGGCGCGACATCACGCTGGCCGACTTTACCCACCTGCCGACGCGCTGCAAATTCATCGCCTTTATGCCTCAGTGGGAGTTTTTGAATTTTCTGGCGGCCAAGGCGGCGGCCTTCCCGCAGTTCACGCTGATCAAATCCGCGCAGGTGGAGCAACTGCTGTACAGCGGCGAACGGGTATGCGGAGTGCTGGCGCAAACCCCACAGGGGCCGATCCAGATCAATGCGCCGTTGGTGATCGGCACCGACGGGCGCAATTCGGTGGTGCGGGCGCAGGCGGCGCTCAGCAGCCGTTCCTTCGGTTCGCCGCGCGACGTACTGTGGATGAAGCTGAGCAAGCAGCCGGGCGATCCTGAATGGTCGATGGGCCATACCGGGCCGAAGCAAAATTTCATCATGATCGATCGCGGCGAATACTGGCAGTGCGGCTACTCGATCGAAAAAGGCAGCTTTGAGGCGATCAAAGCCGACGGGCTGGAGAAATTCCTGCTGCACATTGCCGGCATTGCCCCGTTCCAGGACGATCGGCTGCAAGAGATCCGCAGTTGGGATCAGGTAAAACTGTTAAGCATCCGTATCGATCGGCTGGATCACTGGGCAAAACCGGGGGTGTTGTGCATTGGCGATGCGGCGCACGCCATGTCGCCGATCGGTGGCGTGGGAGTTAACCTGGCGATTCAGGACGCCGTCGCCACCGCCAACAGCATCATCACCCCGCTGCTGAAAGGTAACCTGCAGCTCAGGCACTTGCAACGCGTGCAGCGGCGGCGCAACTTCCCCACCAAGGCCACGCAGTTTCTGCAAATAAAAATGAGCCAACGCCGGCCAGGGCAACAGCCCAGCCGCAACGGCGGCGGGCTGATGAAGCGGGTGGGCAACAGCCGCTGGCTGCCGCGCCTGTTCGGCCGGATCATCGGGCTTGGCTTCCGGCGCGAAACGCCCAAACACGCCGGCACTGAACGGGTATAATCGCGATACCTTGTTCTGACAGAAGGCCTACAGATGCTCTTGATACGCCAGGCAACCCCTGATGATCTTTTTACCCTACACGCAATTGGCATCGCGACCTATCGGGCGCATTTTAGCCACCTCTGGCAGCAGCCAGAAGAGATGGACGCTTTCCTCGCCAAAGATTTTGCCGTTCCCGCGTTGGAAAATACGCTGCAAGACCCACGCACCTGTTGGCTGCTGGCTTATCAGGACGACACCCCCGTCGGCTATGCACGCGTGAATCACGGCAGCAGAATGGGGGAAGGCGATATTGTCGGTGCCGAACTGCAGAAAATTTACTTTCTGCCGGAGTGCGCCGGGCAGGGCTACGGCAAGCAGCTTTTCCAACACGTGCAGGATGAAGCCGTTCAGCAACGGCAGGCTACGCTGTGGCTGGAAGTGCTGAAGCTCAATCCATCGGCGATCCGCTTTTATCAAAGAAACGGGCTGACGATTCAGGGCGAAACCCAAATCGCCAGCGCTCAGGGCGCGATCGAACTGTGGTATATGGCCAAAACGCTGTGATAGCGGGGCGTCAGGCGCCCCGCGCTCATTGCGCCATCAGATAGCCACCAGCCCGCGCACGCCGTCTTGCTCCATCTCGCTGCCGCTGCCGCGCTGAATGATGCTGCCGCGGGACATCACCAGATAACGATCCGCCAACTCGGCGGCGAAGTCATAAAACTGCTCCACCAGCAGGATTGCCATATCGCCGCGCGCGGCAAGCTGCTTGATCACCGCGCCGATCTCTTTGATCACGGAAGGTTGGATCCCTTCCGTCGGTTCGTCGAGGATCAACAGGCTCGGTCGGCAGGCCAGCGCGCGGCCGATCGCTAACTGCTGCTGCTGGCCGCCGGAAAGATCGCCGCCGCGCCGATGTTTCATCTCTGCCAGCACCGGGAACAACTCATAGATATGCGCCGGCACGCTTTTCGTTTCACTGCCGGAAAAGCGCGATAGCCCCAGCAGGATGTTCTCTTCCACCGTCAGGCGCGGAAAGATTTCCCGCCCCTGCGGCACATAGGCGATGCCCGCCTGCACCCGTTGATGTGGCTTGCGGTTATTTATGGTGTTTCCCTGCCAGCTGATGGTGCCGCTTTTAGCCGGGACCAGGCCCATCAGGCATTTCAGCAATGTGGTTTTACCCACGCCGTTACGCCCCAGCAGGCAGGTCACTTCGCCGATTTGCGCATCGAATGACAGACCGCGCAGGATATGACTACCACCGTAGTATTGGTTCAATTCGTTCACTTGTAACATTTTTTACCCTTAGCTTATGGTCTGGCCCTCACCCTGCCCCTCTCCCAACGGGAGAGGGAACCGACGGTGCCACATGCATGTACCGCCTCCCTCACCCTGGCCCTCTCCCAGCGGGAGAGGGAACCGACAGTGCCACATGCATGTACCGGCGCCCTCCCAGCGGGAGAGGGAACCGATGGTGCTATATGGGAGCACGGAATGCCCCCTCTCCCGGCGGGAGAGGGTTGGGGTGAGGGCGAAGGCGAAGCATCAACGCCCCAGATACACTTCAATCACCTGCTCATCCGCCTGCACCTGCGCCAATGAACCCTCCGCCAACACCTGGCCCTGATGCAAAACCGTCACGTGGTCGGCGATGCTTTCAACAAAGCCCATATCGTGCTCAACCACCATCAGCGAGTGCTTGCCGGCCAGCGATTTGAACAGTTCTGCGGTATATTCGGTTTCCGCGTCGGTCATGCCCGCAGCCGGTTCATCAAGCAGCAGCAGGTGCGGTTCCTGCACCAGCAGCATGCCGATTTCCAAAAACTGCTTCTGCCCGTGCGATAACAGCCCGGCCAGCCGGTGGCGTTCATGCCCCAGCCGCAGCGTTTTCAGCATTTCGTCGATGCGATCGCGCTGCTCGCTGTTCATCCTGGCGCGCAGGCAGGCCCACACCGACTTTTGCGTTTTTTGCGCAATCTCCAGATTTTCAAACACCGTCAACGCCTCAAACACCGTCGGTTTCTGAAACTTGCGGCCGATGCCGGCGCGGGCGATTTGCATCGGATCCTTTGCCGTCAGATCTATCGTTTGATCGTAAACCACCCGGCCGCTGTCCGGCCGCGTTTTCCCGGTGATCACATCCATCAGCGTGGTTTTCCCCGCGCCGTTGGGGCCGATCACGCAGCGCAGTTCCCCCACGCCGATCTGCAGCGACAGATCGCGCAGCGCGTGGAAACCATCGAAGCTGACGTTGATCTGATCCAACGCCAGCACCGGATCGGTTTGTTGGCGGTTTTTATCAGCCGGCAACGGCTGGGTATAGAGCGCTTCGTTCATCTGTGGCTGGCTCATTGTGATTTCCCTCTGCGCAGCAGGCCGATAACCCCTTTTGGCAGGAACAGCGTGACGACGATAAACATCAGGCCGAGGAAGAACTGCCAATACTCCGGGATCGCCATGGTGAACCAGCTTTTGGCGCCGTTGACGATGCCGGCGCCCAACAGCGGCCCCACCAGCGTGCCGCGCCCGCCGAGCGCCACCCAAATCGCGGCTTCGATCGAGTTGGTCGGCGACATTTCGCTCGGGTTGATAATGCCCACCTGCGGCACATACAGGGCGCCGGCCAGCCCGCACAGCACCGCAGACAGCGTCCAGACGAACAGCTTGAAGCCCTTCGGATCGTAACCGCAGAACATCAGGCGGTTTTCCGCATCGCGCACCGCCGTCAGCACCCGGCCGAACTTGCTACGCGCCAGTGCAAAGCCCATCGCCAGGCTGGCGAACAGCAGCACGACCGTCGCCAGAAACAGCGCCACACGCGTGCCGGTGGCGGTAATCGGGAACCCAAGCAGGGTGGTAAAGCCGGTAAAGCCGTTGTTGCCGCCAAAGCCGGTTTCATTGCGAAAGAACAACAGCATGCCGGCATAGGTCAACGCCTGGGTCATGATCGAGAAATACACGCCTTTGATTTTCGAGCGAAACGCAAAGTAGCCGAAGACAAACGCCAGCAGGCCGGGCACCAGAATAATCAGGCACAGCGCCCAGCCAAAATACTGGGTGCCGCTCCAGAACCACGGCAACTCGCTCCATGACAGAAACGACATAAACGCCGGCAGGCCATCGCCCGCCGCCTGGCGCATCAGGTACATGCCCATGGCGTAGCCGCCGAGGGCGAAGAACAGGCCGTGCCCAAGCGACAGCAGCCCGGCGTAGCCCCAGACCAGATCCAGCGCCACCGCCACGATGGCGTAACACAGGATCTTGCCGACCAGCGTTAAGGTGTAGGTCGAGATCGCCAGCGGGTTATCCGCCGGCAGCAGTGCAAGAAACGGCATGATCAGCAGCGCCAGCAACAGCACCGCGCCGATGCCCAGCGCCAGGCAGGGGGCTTTCTGCACGCCGGTTATGGTTAATGGTTGGCTCATCAGTCAATCACCCTGCCCTTAAAGGCGAACAGCCCCTGCGGACGCTTCTGAATAAACAGGACAATCAGCGCCAGGATCAGGATTTTCCCCAGTACGGCGCCAATCTGCGGTTCAAGGATTTTGTTTACGATGCCAAGCCCCATGGCCGCGACCACCGTGCCGGCCAATTGGCCAACCCCGCCGAGCACCACCACCAGGAAGGAATCGATGATATACCCCTGCCCCAGTTCCGGCCCCACGTTCCCCAACTGCGACAGCGCTACGCCGCCCAGGCCGGCAATCCCGGAGCCCAGGCCAAACGCCAGCATATCGACGCGCCCGGTCGGCACCCCGCAGCAGTCCGCCATCGCGCGGTTTTGCGTAACCGCCCGCACATTCAGGCCAAGGCGGGTTTTATTCAGCAGCAGCCAGGTCAGCACCAGGACCAGTACGACAAACACTATCACCGCAATACGGTTCCACGGCAGCACCAGATTCGGCAGCAGTTGAATGCCCCCCGACAGCCACGCCGGGTTGGCCACTTCCACGTTTTGCGTGCCGAACAGCACCCGCACTAGTTGGATCAGCATCAGGCTAATCCCCCAGGTCGCCAGCAGGGTTTCCAGCGGGCGGCCGTACAAATGGCGGATCACCACGCGCTCCAGCGCCATGCCGATACAGGCGGTAACGGCAAACGCCACCGGCAACGCCACCAGCGGATAAATCGCCAGCCACTGCGGCGCCAGCTGTTGGAGCAGGCTTTGCACCATATAGGCCGAGTAGGCGCCCAGCATCAGCATTTCACCGTGCGCCATGTTGATCACCCCCAGCAGGCCGTAGGTGATCGCCAGCCCCAGCGCCGCCAGCAGCAGGATCGATCCCAGCGACAGGCCGGTAAACGCCTGGCCGAGAAGATCCCCGAGCATCAGCCGGTGTTTGACGCTATTCAGGCTTTTTTCCGCTTCGGCACGCACCGCCGCATCCGGCTCATTGGCGCTATCGGTCAACGCCTGCAGGCGCGTCTGGGTTTCCGGATCGCCCGAGTTACCCAGCAGACGCACCGCGTTGAGGCGCACCTGCGGGTTGGCATCGGCCAGTTGCAGGTTGGCCAACGCAACGGCAAGCGCGTCGTGCACCTGGGTGTCTTTTTCTTCCGCCAGGCGTTGGCTCAACAGCGGCAACTGATCGCTTTGCGCTTCACGCTGTAAGGCCAGGGCCGCCTGCAAGCGCTGCGCCGGGTCATTACTCACCAGCATATGCGCAGATAAGGCGTTGGCGATCAGGTTGCGCAGCCGGTTATTCAGCCACACCTTTTTCGGCGTGCCCACCGGGGCGGCATCGCCCGACAGCGGCAGGAACTTATCGCCCTGTTGGATGAACGCGCGCTTGGCGCCGTCAATCACCACGTTTTCCTGTTTCAGCCCCTGCAGCAACGGCAGGCGTGAAGCGTCAGGCGCGGTAGACCACGCCTGCAATAATTGCGCCTGCTGCGTACGGCTGGCCGCAGCAAAATCGTCGGCTGGCCCGGCCTGCGCGAACATCGGCAGGCAGCACAGCAGAAACCACAGATGCCTAAGATGGCTTAGGGATAACAATTTCATCGTTTGTCTCGTCGCAATGGGCGGCGGCTCCGCACCGGGATCGCCGCCCTTCTTCGTAGAGAGGATGAAGGGAAAACGCATTCCCCCCCCTTCCCTGGCCCTCTTCGAGAGAGGGAATTCCCCTGCTGTCCGTTACTTACCGCCTTTCACCGGGTAGTCCGGTTTTTTGTCGTTACCGGCGATGTACGGGCTCCACGGCTGGGCGCGGATAGGTTCTTCGGTTTGCCACACGACGTTGAACTGGCCGTTACTTTCGATCTCGCCAATCATCACCGGTTTGTGCAGATGGTGGTTGGTTTTATCCATGGTCAGCGTAAAGCCGGAAGGAGCGGCGAAGGTCTGGCCGGCCATGGCCTCACGCACTTTATCGACATCGGTGGTACCGGCTTTCTCAACGGCCTGCGCCCACATCTTGATGCCGACATAGGTGGCTTCCATCGGATCGTTGGTGACCGCGGTGGCGTTGTTCGGCAGATTTTTCGCCTTGGCGTAGGCTTTCCAATCGGCAACGAATTTCTGGTTGGTCGGGTTATCTACCGACTGGAAGTAGTTCCATGCGGCCAGGTTGCCCACCAGCGGTTTAGTATCGATGCCGCGCAGCTCTTCTTCACCCACCGAGAAGGCAACCACCGGTACATCGGTCGCTTTGATGCCCTGGTTGGCCAGCTCTTTATAGAACGGTACGTTGGAATCGCCGTTGATGGTGGAGACCACCGCCGTTTTACCGCCGGCGGAGAATTTCTTGATGTTGGCGACGATGGTTTGGTAATCGCTGTAGCCGAACGGGGTGTAAACCTCTTCAATGTCTTTATCCTGTACGCCTTTGGAATGCAGGAAAGCGCGCAGGATCTTGTTGGTGGTGCGCGGGTAGACGTAGTCGGTACCGAGCAGGAAGAAGCGTTTTGCCGAGCCGCCGTCTTCACTCATCAGGTATTCCACCGCCGGGATTGCCTGTTGGTTTGGCGCCGCGCCGGTGTAGAACACGTTCGGCGACATCTCTTCCCCTTCGTACTGCACCGGGTAGAACAGCAGGCCATTGAGTTCTTCAAACACCGGCAGCACCGATTTGCGCGAGACGGAAGTCCAGCAGCCGAACACCACCGCCACTTTGTCCTGCGTCAACAGTTGGCGCGCCTTCTCGGCGAACAGCGGCCAGTTGGAGGCCGGATCGACCACCACCGGCTCCAGCTTTTTGCCCAGCACGCCGCCTTTGGCGTTAATCTCGTCGATGGTCATTAACGCCATGTCTTTCAGCGGCGTTTCCGAGATGGCCATGGTGCCGGAAAGCGAGCTTAAAATACCCACCTTGATGGTATCGGCCGCCTGTGCGTTAAAGGCCAACCCCATCCCGATGAAGGTGGCGGACAACGCAAAAGCTTTAATAAAGTGACGACGTTGCATAGTAAAACTCCTGATGTGTGTATGAATCTGTTTTATTCAGCAATCCACCTGCCCGGTGCCAACCCCCGCGCAGCAGGTGACAAACTGATCGTTAAACAGCCCGGCCTTCCTGTTCCAACCGTGCCTGATGCAGCATATGCAAGGTTATTTTTCGTACTTCAGCTTTACTAACGGCTATGTGTTGGCTTAACAGCGTGAGCGCCTCCTCGCTATGACGTTGTAAAATGGCCCGCAAAATGGCGGCATGTTCGTTATAAGTGGCATCGACCCGCGCCGTTTTGGTGAAATCCAGGCGGCGGATGATGCAGATTTTCTCCGTCACGTCGCGGTGGATGCGGGCGATTTCGCCGTTGCCCGCCGCAGCCACCAGCGCCATATGGAACTGCTCGTCCTCTAACGCCACCGCCTTGCCGTCTTCCAGCCTGGGCGCGGCGATCCAGAAACTTTCCAGCTCCGCCAATGTGGCAGGCACCTTCCCCGGCGGCCGGGCGCACAGCCGCCTGACGGATTCACGTTCCAGCACCACGCGCAGGTCGTATAATTCTTCGAAATAATTGAAATCAAAGGGCCGCACCTGCCAACCGCTGCGAAAATGCACTTCGACATAACCTTCACGCTCCAGCCAGAACAGAGCCTGGCGCACCGGGGTGCGGCTAACGTCCATACGCTGCGCAATTTCGTTTTCACTAAAGCGATCGCCCGGCAGTAAATGAAAATTGAAAATGTCATCCTTGAGCTGCAGGTAGATGCGCTCTGCCAGCCCCTCCGGCCGCGCTTTGGTTCGGTTATTGGTAATTTGCATAGCGCTTTCCCCTTGCCCTCACCCTGGCCCTCTCCCACAGGGAGAGGGGATCTGCGGAATTGCTTGCAACCACGGGGGCTGATGCCCTCACCCTAACCCTCTCCCACAGGGAGAGGGGATCGATGGTGCCCTCACCCTGCCCCTCTCACAAAGAGAGCGGATCCCGTCACCGCGTGAGATAATTGCGCCAACCGCCAAATTCCGTGATGTCCGTCGCGCCCTGCAGCGCCCACGGCTCGCAGATAAACCCTTTCACCCGGCGGCCATCTGCCAGAACCAATGTGCCGATGCCAAGCGGCGCGGGAATTTCAGCGACAAATTCGCCGAAGCGCGCCAACGGGATATCCCATAGCTCAACGCTGATCGCCGCACCGCCGTCTTCCCGCACCAACCCCGGCTTCGGCGGCTGGGTGTCGGCCAGCGCGTATAACCGGTAACACGGAGCGGTGGTGGTCTGTTCCACGCGCACCGCCTGGCGTTCGGTCAATTGATGATTAAGCGGCATACCGGAAAGGTGAGCGCCCACTACCGCCACACGTGCGTAGTTCTCGGCAAACGGCAGTGGCTGCTGCGGCGGCAAGGGGTGCCCGGTGGCGCCAAGAGGCAACCCCAGCGCCTGCTGCCAGCGCTGGCCAAATGCCGCCAGCGCCCGGTCGTGCCAGGCCGGTGCAATCAGAGTGATGCCGGCCGGCAGGCCGTCGGCACGCATTGGCGCCGGCAGCGCCAGCGCGCTGAGATCGGCCAGGTTGGTGAAGTTGGTGTAAATGCCAAACTGCGAGTTGAATAACACCGGCTCCTGGGCCATTTCCGCCAGCGTGCGGATCGTCGGCGAAGTGGGAACCACCAGCGCATCAAACTGCGCCAGTTGCAGGTGAATGCGGCGTGCCAGTTCGGCGCGCAGGTATTCGGCCTTGTAGGCATCGCAGGCGCTGTACTGCAGGCCGCTGCTGACGATGCCGCGCACCACCGGGTTGATGGCCTGCGGATTGCTTTGCAGCAGTTCCTCCACCGCCACGGTGCGTTCCGCCACCCAGGGGCCGTAATAGAGCTGCTCGGCCAGTTCGCGGAACGCCGTGAAATCGATCGGTTCCAGTTGGGCGCCGATGGCCTGCAACTGTACCAATGCCTGTTGAAATGCCTGTTCTGCCAGCCGATCGCCAAAGAACTCCGGCGAGGCCGGAACGGCAAAGCGTGGCGCCGCTGGCAGATCCGCCGGGGCGGTGTTGGGGTTATGGCGTGAATAAGCATCGGCGGCGTCAAAACCGCCGGCCAGTTCGGCCACCAGCGCCGCATCCGCGACCGTCAGGGCGAACACAGAAAGGGTGTCGTTCAACCGGCAGGCCGGCACCAGGCCGCTGCTTGACAGCCAGCCTTTGGTGGGCTTCAGCCCGACGATATTGTTGAACCCGGCCGGAACACGACCAGAGCCGGCAGTATCGGTTCCCAACGAAAACGGCACCAGGCCGCGCGCCACCACCGAAGCCGAACCGGAGCTGGAGCCGCCGCTAACGTAACGGCTGTCGAAGCTGTTAACCACCGCGCCATACGGTGAGCGAGTGCCTACTAACCCTGTAGCGAACTGATCGAGGTTGGTTTTTCCCACCACAATGGCGCCAGCGGCACGCAGCCTGGCCACCACGGCGGCATCGGCATCGGCCTGATAGCTGAACGCCGGGCAGGCGGCCGTGGTCGGCCAACCGCCGACGTCGATGTTGTCTTTTACCGCAAAGGGCACGCCGAACAAGGGTAAACGGCTGAGATCGCCCTCCACCGCCGCCAGGCGCTGTGCTAACTGTTGGTATTGGGCTTCACACTGGGCCGCGGTGGCGTGATACAGCCAGGCGTTGTCGCTGCCGCCAAGGCTGGCAAGCAGAGCATTGATAGCCGTGCGCACGCCATCAATGCGTGCGCCAACCGGCTGGGTTTGATAGAAGCGTTGCCATTCGGTGAGCGTAAAACCGAATTGCTTTACAGACTGGGCCATCCGTTGAATTCCAACTAGTACACAAGATGGAATCATCAGAGCAAGGGGCGTGCCAGCTTTATACTCGTCATACTTCAAGTTGCAGGTGTGTTGGCTTTATTACTCGGCCCATCCTTGGGCCTCGCCCCAAAGGGGCCGCTGCCAACAGCGTTCAAATCTGCTCCCGGCAGAATTTGTCGCTTACCCCAGTCACTTACTCCAGTAAGCTCCTGGGGATTCGCTGCGTCGCCGCCTTCCTGCAACTCGAATTATTTAGAGTGAATATCGTTATGATTTTCGCCGTGAAACGGCCTTAACGGGGGGCGTTAAACCCAGCGGCGCACCACTGGCGAGCGGGCGCTGAGCAAAAACGGTGCATAACATCCACCCCGGGGGGTTTCGGCTTAAACCGCGCCGCGCACGCGTTGCGCCAGGCCTTTAAGGAAATAACGCAGCATCTGATCGCCGCATGGCCGGTAGTTCTTGGTGCCCTCTTTCCGAAACAGCGCATTCAGCTCCGGCTTGGAAATGCGGAAATCCACCGCGCTGAAAATAGCGTGCATATCGGTGTCTTTCAGTTCAAACGCCACGCGCAGCTTTTTTAGCACCTGATTGTTGGTGACCGGTAGCTCCACCGCCGGCGCCGGGTATTTGTCGTCTTTACCGCGCTTGAAGAACACCAGGCCATTGAGAAAATGCGCCATCACTGGATCCGGGCATTTTTCAAAGCCGGGCTCGCCTTCCTTGATCACATAACGGCCCATCGCAGCGGCATCGACGTTAAAACCGTCCAGTGAGACGATTTCCGCCATTTTTGCATCGTTAATACTTAGCATGTAGCGCACGCTGCGCAGCACATCATTGTTAATCATGGTATAGCCTTTTATTACGGGCACGACAGGCGGCCGCACGCCGGGAAGATGTGCGGCAGTATAGGCAGACGGCCAGGGTTTCTCAATCGGTTTGGCCGTTGGGCGCCAGGCAATGGTGCTTTTTACCCATAGGCCTTCCCTGCCCGCCTCGTTCGGGCCAATCATCAGCAAACAACGCAGAACGAACAGGAGACACAGAATGAACATTGGTTTCGCCGGCCTGGGCGGTATGGGGCAACCCATGGCCAACAACCTGCTGAACGCAGGGTATTCGCTGACGGTATGGAATCGTTCACCGCAGGCCGCACAGGGGTTAGTCAATGCCGGTGCCGCCCTGGCGCAACGGCCAAGCGATCTGGCCGCCGTTGATGTGTTGATCACCATGCTGGCCAACGATGCAGCAACCGAACAGGTGGTGGTCACGAGCGGGCTGCTGCAGCAATTGCGGCCGGGGGCAATCCACATCAATATGGCGACGGTTTCCGTTGCCCTGGCGCAGCGGCTGGCGGCGCTGCATGCCGAACATCACGTGGGGTATATTGCCGCACCGGTGCTAGGGCGTGTCGAGGTCGCCGCCGCCGGCAAATTGAACATTCTGGCCGCCGGCGACGCGCAGCATATCGCCCGCGTACAGCCGCTGTTTGATGTGTTGGGCCAGCACACCTGGCGCTTCGGCGATAAACCGGAACAGGCCAATATCGTCAAGATCGCCGCCAATTTTACCTTGGCAAGCGCCATTGAGGCGATGGCGGAGGGCAGCGCGCTGGTGCGCAACCATGGCGTTTCGGGGGCGGATTATCTGCACATGCTGACCAGCACGCTGTTTGCTGCGCCTGCTTACCAAGGCTATGGCGCGTTGATCGCCGAAGAAAAATACGCGCCGGCCGGCTTTAAGCTGACGCTGGGGATGAAGGATGTGGGGCTGGCGCTAGAGGCCGGCGGCAACAGCCATACGCCGATGCCCTTCGCCAGCGTGCTGAAAGATAATTTCCTGGATGCCGTGGCCCAGGGGGATGGCGAACTGGACTGGGCCGCGCTGGCTAAGGTGGCGACGCGGCGTTCAGGGCTAAAATAGCCCGATCGCCGCGCCAGCTCAGGCCAGCGGCTGGCGCGGGCGGAAGATGTGGTCAACGCCCTGCGCGCGCAGTCGGTTAACCAGATCAAGCCCGCCGTTTGGCGTGGCGTGCGCCAACAGCCGCTCATTTTCAAACACCGGGCTGGCCCAGAAGATATTGACCGGATCGCCGTACTGCTCCGGCAGCTTCAGGTGCTCCTGGTAAGGGTAAAAGGCGGAAGAAAGCACATAGCCTTCATACCCCTGCGGCGCCACTTCCGATTCCAGCGTGTGGCCTTCGCCAAGCCAGGTGAGCCGCGCCCAGGGCACATGGGCAAAGCCAGCCAGCGCGCTGGCCATCTGCACCGCGTTCTCTTCGGTCATATATTGCCCATCAATGGCAATCCCCATTTCCATGCGGCGATAGCGGGCGGCATCGTCGTTGAACAGGATATCCACCCACGGCATCGGCCGGATGCTGACCCCCAGGGTGAGGAAGTAATAGATGCCGTCACGCTCGTGCTGGGTGATCGCCATCGGCGGCCATTTGCCCTGGTCGATGGCGTAATATTTTACCGACGGGCCAAAATGCTGCTCGTAGCAGACGCCGTAATCGCGCTGGATCGTCGGCCACGGGTTACCTTCCTCACGCTGCCAACGGCGCCAGAACTGGCGCGTATTTTCCGCCTGTGCGTACTGCACGTTGGTGGAGGCAGAGCCCAGCGGATAGGCCAGCGGGCTTTCTTTAATACAGCTGGCGGAATAGCACACCGAATGGTCGATATACAGGCTCCAGCCCGGGATCACCGCCAGCAGTTGGCCGTAATACCACAGCGCGGCGCCGTCGTCGCTCTCCGCCCATACCACCAGCAGCCCTTCCGGGTTGAGCGGGGCCTCGCCTTCCAGATTGCGACAAAACTCGGCGGCCAGCATCGGCGGCTGCCCCATCTCCAGCGCGGCGCGGTCTTCCTGCTGCGGCGCTGCGGCCAGGTTGCGCAGCCAGCAGGCCCGCACCTGAAAACGTTCACTGTATGCTTCCGTGGGGTAAATATAAAAATAGGCGGCGCGATGATCTTGCTGCACCACGGCCACCAGCGTTTGGTTCTCGTTACTGACTTCGGCAAGTACAGTAGACTCGTTCATATCGCCTCAATAGGTCACCACGCGGCAATCACCGCCGCGCGCCAGATAAATGGGTTTTCACCAGTGTAAAACGCAAAGCCAGGCGGGATCACGCGTAAAAGTCCGAAAAACCCAGACTTACGCCTGCCGTTGCCCGTCTGCCGCCGCATTATTGATGCGCCGCAGCGCACGATGATAGGAGCCGTTGCGCACCGATGCGCGCAGCACTTTCGCCGTGCCGGCCACGCCGGCACGCACCAGCCGGCGCTGTATCGCCCCCTGGCGAAGCCCCAGTTGCTGCTGCGCCCAGTCCGGCAGCAGATCGATACCGGCCCGCATCACCAGGGCGCCAAACGGCCGCGCCAGCAGGCTGGGCGCCGGTGCGCCAAGCAGGATACGCGCCACTTCACGCGTGCGCGCATCGCAAACCAACTGCCCGCGCATCTGCTGCAGATAATCGGCCACCTCCGCGCAACTGGCCGGGATATCGCGCGCGCCCAACGCTTCGGCCACGCGCGCAGCTTCCTGGTAGTAGCGATCCTGCTGCGCCGGCGGCAAGGCCGGGTTGCGGTAGCGCAGGTGCGCCGCCAGAAAACTGCGGCTTTCCGCCACGTGCACCCAGGTCAGCAATTGTGGATCGCTGGCGGCATAGGGCGTGCCGTCGGCAGCGTAGCCGTTAACATGCTGATGAATCGCCTTAACGCGGGCAATCAGCCGCTGCGCGTCGGCGCTGGCCGCAAAGGTGGTGGTGGAAATAAACTGGCCGGTGCGGCGCAGCCGGCCAAGCATATCGCTGCGGAAATTGGAGTGATCCCATACCCCGGCCAGCGCCAGCGGGTGCAGCATTTGCAACAGCAGTGCGCTGACGCCGCCGCACAGCATTGAGGTGAAATCGCCGTGCACCTGCCAGATCGTGGTCTGCGGCCCGAACAGCCCCGGATCCCCCGGTGGGTTTTCAAAGTCGATCCCGCCCAGCGTTAGCCCGCTTAGGCTGTGCACCTGTTTTTCGATCGCTGCGCGTACTGTTTCCATCCCGGCCCTCTTTGCTGTTGCGGCCAGTCTATCATGGGAATGCAGCGGCGTTTAACCTTGCCGCCGCCGTTCACCGGGCACGCCTGCCGGCCAAGCGCTCAATCACGCCGCGGGCTTTTTGCTTAGTTTTCAATCATTAGTATGCTTTATAACTCATTATAAAAAAGAAGCATAAGTAATAGTTATTACATTCTTCCTGCCGGTATCAAGCCCCGGTAGGATTGGTAGCAATTTTTACCTGGCAGCATGATTTTTACGTCTTCCTCTCAAGCCGGCCCTGACGGTATGATGCGCGGCCACCGGAATACGTAGACTTTTTATTTAAGGATTATTGTCACAATGATCGTTCTTTCGAACGTTTGTAAAACCTTTGACAGCGCTCAGGGCCGTGTAATCGCCGTGGACGACGTCAATCTTAACGTTGAGGCCGGGCAAATCTACGGCATCATTGGCTACAGTGGTGCAGGGAAAAGCACGCTCATTCGCTTACTCAACGGCCTGGAAACCCCCACCAGCGGCAGTATCCGCATCAATGGTTTTGATATTGCCAAGGCCAGCCATGATGAATTGCGCCGGGCGCGCCTGAAAATCAGCATGGTGTTCCAACACTTCAACCTGCTGTGGTCGCGCACCGTCAGCGAGAACATCGCCTTTTCCCTACAGATTGCCGGCGCCGCCAAAGCGCGCATCAAGCAGCGGGTGGCGGAGTTGATTGCGCTGGTCGGCCTGCAAGGGCGCGAAAACGCCTACCCTTCACAACTGAGCGGCGGCCAGAAACAGCGCGTCGGCATCGCCCGCGCTCTGGCCAACAACCCGGACGTGCTGCTGTGCGACGAGGCCACCTCGGCGCTCGATCCGCAAACCACCGACGCCATCCTCGATTTGCTGCTGGATATCAACCGCAAACTGAACCTGACCATCGTGTTGATCACCCATGAAATGCACGTGGTGCGGAAAATCTGCCACCGCGTCGCAGTGATGGAAAATGGCCGCATTGTGGAAGAAGGGCCGGTGATTGACGTCTTCACCCGACCGCAGCAGCCGATCACCCAGCAGTTTGTGAAGCAGGTTTCGCACTATCAGGAGACAGAGGAAAGCTTTAACCCGCAGTTGACCGAACACCTGCAGGGCACCATTTTCAAGCTGACGTTTGTCGGCATGCAGACCCATCAGGCGGTGATTTCCGACGTTATCCAACGTTATGGCCTGAGCATCAACATCCTGCACGGCAAAATCAGCCACACGCTGAACGGCACATTTGGCGAACTGTATATTCATACCCTGGGCAGCGAACAGCAAATCGCCGGGATGCGGGAATTATTGCAAGAACGGGATATCGCCGTTGAGGTTGTTAAACATGATTGAATCGCTGTTCCCTCACCTGCGTATTGACCAACTGTTAGACGCCACGCTGGAAACGCTGTACATGACCGGCATCGCCGGCCTGGCCACCCTGATCCTGGGCATCGTGCTTGGCGTGATCCTGTTTTTAACCTCTAAGGGCCAACTGCTGCAAAACCGCCCGATCTACCTGCTGATCTCAGCCATCGTGAACATCTTCCGCTCCATCCCGTTCATTATCCTGATCGTGTTACTGATCCCCTTCACCAAAACCTTGATCGGCACCATTTTGGGCGCAGACGCCGCACTGCCGGCGCTGATCGTCGGCGCAGCGCCGTTCTACGCACGCCTGGTGGAGATCGGCCTGCGTGAAGTGGATAAAGGAGTGATTGAAGCGGCGCGCTCCATGGGGGCGAAAACCCGTACCATCATCTTCCGCGTGCTGTTGCCGGAATCATCGCCGGCGTTGGTTTCCGGCATCACCGTCACGCTGATCGCGCTGGTGAGTTACACCGCAATGGCTGGCGTGATCGGCGCGGGCGGGCTGGGCAACCTGGCGTATCTGGAAGGCTTTCAACGCAACCATAGTGATGTAACGCTGGTGGCGACACTGATGATTTTGTTGATCGTGTTCGTCATCCAGTTTATTGGCGACACAGTAACCACACTGCTCGATAAACGTTAATAACAGGAATAATGACGATGAAAAAACAACTCATGATGTTAGCCTTCGCTTCGCTGACGGCGCTGGCGTCTTTCACCGCCGCAGCGCAAACCAAACTGGTGGTCGGCGCTTCCAACGTGCCGCACGCCGAAATCCTTGAACAGGCAAAACCGATCCTCGCCAAAGAAGGCATCGATCTGGAAATCAAACGCTTCCAGGACTACATCCTGCCGAACACCGCACTGGCCAGCCACGATATCGACGCCAACTACTTCCAGCACGTGCCATACCTGAACTCGGTGCTGAAAGACCACGCCGATGACAAGAGCTATGACTTCGTCAGCGCCGGCGCCATCCACATCGAACCTATCGGTATCTACTCGAAAAAGTACAAAAGCCTGAAAGATCTGCCGGAAAATGGCAAAATCATCATGCGCGATGCGGTGGCGGAAGAAGGCCGTATTCTGTCTATCTTTGAACGTGAAGGGGTGATCAAGCTGAAACCGGGCGTGAGCAAGGTGGATGCGCGGATTTCCGACGTGGTGGAAAACCCGAAACATCTGAAGTTCCTGGCTAATGTGGAAGGCGCACTGCTGCCGCAGATGTACAACAACGATGAAGGCGATGCGGTGGTGATTAACGCCAACTACGCGATCGACGCAGGCCTGAACCCCATCAAAGACCCTATCGCGGTTGAAAGCGGCGTAGATAACCCTTACGCCAACATCATTACCGTGCACAAGGCCGACGTTAACAAGCCGGAGATCGTCGCGTTGGTGAAAGTGCTGCACTCTAAGCCGATTCAGGACTTTATCCGCGAAAAATATCAGGGCGCGGTTATTCCGGTTGACCAATAAGCCACCGCGTTTCCCCCTATTGCGTTAAACCCCCTCGCCACAGCGGCGAGGGAGTTTTTTATGTTTTACGCAACGCTTCCGCCTGGCACAGGTGCGGCCACACGGCCATCAGCGCCGCCAACAGCTGCAGCAGATCTTCGTGGCTTGCGCCTTCACGCGCCTGAACCGACATCCCTTCAATGTTGCAGATGATGAACTTCGCCAGCAGCATGGTATCGGTGTGCAGCGCCAATTCGCCCTGCTGCACTTTGTGGTCAAAACACGCCTTTAGGCTGGCCTCTTGCTCCTGGTGTTTTTTCTGCAGCATCGCCGCAATGGCGCCCGCTGAAGACGATAACGCCGAAGAAGTACACACCATAAAACACCCCGACGGCGTATCAGGATCGGTAAATACCTTCACGTAGGCGTGAATGTAGGCCTCGATGATGGCGGCAACCGGCTCATCCCGTCCCAGTATCCGGTTGGTACAGGCGGTGTACTTTTCCAGATAGCACTCTACGGCCGCAAGGAACAGCCCCTCTTTGTTGCCAAACTCGGCATACAGCGTCGGCGCTTTGGCGCCGGTCACCGCGACCAGATCGGCCAGCGAGGTGGATTCATAGCCGTCGCGCCAGAACAGCCTCAACGCCTGGTCGAGCGCCCGATCGCGATCGAACTGTTTCGGTCTGCCGCGTGTTTTTTTCTCACACATCTTTTTTTCGTTAGTCGTCATGGCATTTCCCCTGGTTCATTAATAGCGCACTATTAACTTAACGGTCATTATAAAAAAATATTGCATCGCCGTCGAGAAGAGACTAGCATTTAGTTATCGATCGTTAATTAATTTAGCGAACACGAAAACCAACACTGAAAAAACGACACAAACAGGAAATAACATTATGAAAAACATTAAAATGGCACTTGCAGCTATCGCACTGACCACCGTTTCTTTTGGTTCATTCGCCGCTCAACTGGTTACCGAACAACCGGCAAATGCGCAAAAAATCGGCGTAGTTACCGCCACCGGCGCCACCGATCTGACCAGCATGGAAAACCAGCTTTCCGCCCAGGCGGATAAAGCCGGTGCCAAAGCCTTCCAGGTTATCGACACCACCGGTAACAACAAACTGCATGGCACGGCAATCATCTACAACTAATGCCGCACGCCTGTAGATAAACAGCAAGCATTAGCGCCCCTGGCCCTCTTTTTACATTGAGGAGCCAGGTGCTTCTTCTCCAAGCCCCCCTGATTTCCCCCGGCCAGATCCCCCCCAAATAAAACAAAAATGAATAACAAGTTAAATTAAGTTATTTAATTGCTATATGCGTGTTTTGTTATCGTCTCTACTCTCCCCCAGCCATGAGATAACACGATGAAACAGAACCTATTGGGCGCTTCTTTGCTCGCCCTGACACTGCTGCTTGCCAGCGCCGCCGCACCGGGAACCGCGTTTGCCGAGGAGGCGCCGAAAACCATTAATATCGGCTATCAAAAAGCCAATATCTTTGCCCTGTTGAAATACCGCGGCACGCTGGATGAAAACTTCAAACGGCAAGGGATCGCCGTGCGCTGGGTGGAATTCCCCGCCGGCCCACAGATGCTGGAAGGCTTGAACGTCGGCAGTATCGATCTGGCCGCCACCGGCGATGCGCCGCCGACCTTTGCCCAGGCGGCAAAGGCCGATCTGGTGTATCTGGCGCACTCGCCGGCCAACCCTAAAACGGAAGCGATTGTGGTGCCGGAAAACTCGCCCATCCACAACGTGGCGGATTTGAAAGGCAAGCGCGTCGGCCTGAACAAGGGCTCAGACGTCAACTACCTGCTGGTGACCGCGCTGGAAGACGCCGGCTTAACCTATAAAGACATCACCCCCGTCTACCTGCCGCCCAGCGATGCGCGCGCCGCCTTCCAGCAGGGCGCCATCGATGCCTGGGTGATTTGGGATCCGTTCTACGCCGAGGTGGAAACCAACGCCAAAGCGCGGCTGGTAAAAAACGCAGAAGGGTTGGTACCGCATTACACCTTCTATCTGGCCAGCCGGAAATTTGCCGACACTTACCCGCACACGGCGCAACAGGTGATTAATGAGCTCGCCACGCTAAGCGACTGGGCCAACAAAAACCCGCAGGAAGCGGCAAAAATCCTGTCTGACTCGACCGGGCTGGACGCCGCTATTTGGGGGCGTGCGTTGGCGCGTATGCCATTCGGCGCGCAGCGGATGACGCCAGAGGTATTCCAGCAGCAGCAGGTACTGGCGGATAAATTCACCCAGATCGGGCTGTTGCCGGTGAAGGTTGACGTCAGCAGCGCCAAATGGTCGCAGGATCGATAAGCATCCGGCGCTCCACGCTGGGAGCGCCGATGGCTTTCAGCGGTGATTCAGCCGGCGCGACAGGCGATCGCCGAAGAACTGCAGCAGTGTGACTAACGCCACCAGCACCACGATAACCGTCAACATCACTTGGGTATCAAAGCGCTGGTAGCCGTAACGATAGGCCAAATCCCCCAGCCCACCGGCGCCGATGGCGCCGGCCATCGCCGAAGCGTTGATCATCGTCACCAGCGTGATGGTAAAACCGCTGACAATGCCCGGCCGCGCCTCCGGCAGCAAAACGTGCCAGACAATGTGCCAACGGTTAAACCCCATCGCCTGCGCCGCTTCAATCAGGCCATCATCCACTTCACGCAGGCTGACTTCCGCGATGCGGGCAAAGAACGGCATCGCCGCCAGCGTCAGCGGCACCGTTGCCGCCCATACGCCATACGACGTGCCGACAATCATGCGGGTAAACGGGATCAAAGCGACCATCAGGATCAAAAACGGGATCGAGCGGAACAGGTTCACCAACCAGCCCAGCACGCGGTTAAGAAACCGGCTGGGATACAGCGAGCCGCGATCGGTCACCACCAGGATCACCGCTAACGGCAGCCCCATGATCAGCGCCAGCAGTGAGGACACCCCCACCATCATCAGCGTTTCAACCAACCCCGCCCACAGGCGATCAAGAAGCAGCGACATAACCGAGGATCTCCACGTGATCGGCAAGCCCGGCGGGCAATGGCTGCGGCAACGGCTGCGCCACCCGCAGTAAAAGCTGGCCGATATTTTTACCCTGTACGTTTTCCAGCGAACTTTGCAGCAGCGTAATATCGCTGCCGAATGCCGCTATCAGGTGATTGAGCTGCGGCATTGCGCCGCTGCCGTTATAGCGCAGGCGGATAAGCGGGCCATAGCCGGCGGCGGGTTCCGGCCGCAGCCGCCGTTGCAGATCCTCCGGCAGGGCATCATGATCGGGGGCCAACAGAATACGCGTGGTTTCCTGCTGCGGATTGCCGTACACCTGCCAAACCGGCCCGCTTTCGACGATCTCACCGCGCTCAATCACCGCGACGCGCTGGCAAAGATCGTGGATCACATCCATTTCATGGGTGATCAGCACGATCGTAATATGCAGTTCACGGTTGATTTTTCGCAGCAGTGCCAAGATCGAGCGGGTGGTTTCAGGATCCAACGCCGACGTGGCTTCATCACATAGCAGCAGTTCCGGATCGTGCACTAGCGCCCGGGCAATACCGACGCGCTGCTTCTGCCCGCCGGAAAGCTGCGCCGGGTAGGCGTGTTGCCGCGCTTCCAGCCCCACCAGCGCCAGCAGCGTGTCGGTTTTCTGCCGCCGCACGGCGGCGGGCACGCCGGCGACGCGCATCGGCAATTCAATGTTTTCCCGCACGGTTTTGGCCGAAAGCAAATTGAAATGCTGGAAAATCATGCCGGTGCGCCGGCGCCAGGCCACCAGCTGCGCGTGCGTCAACGACCCCAGATCCACACCGTCGATCACCACCTGGCCCGCCGTGGGCTCTTCCAGGCGGTTAAGCAGGCGAATCAACGTCGATTTACCCGCCCCGCTGCGGCCGATGATGCCGAAGATCTCCCCGCGCCGAACCTGCAAATGGATATTTTTCAGCGCATCCGTTTGTTGCCCGGGGTAACGTTTCACCACCGCAGACAGCTTCACATGCCAGTCACCCGGCCGGCTGGTTGACGCTTCGGCCCATTCAGCGGCGTTTTCCGGCATCACCAAACTGCTCATGGCTACTGGCTCCAACCGGGTTGATAAAGTTTGCCGTAGAAGCTATCCAGTTTGGCGCGCACCACAGGTGAATGCTGGTAGATATCGACAAACTTGCGCAGCCGCGGATCGTCCTCGTGGCCATCGCGGATCACAAACTGGATCACGTACTCCGGGTTTTCCAGCCCGTCGAACAACAGCGCGTTGTTGGGATCAATCGCCCCGGACAAACGCAGGTAATGCGGGTAGCCTTGCGCCAGATCCACTTCATCCAGCGAGCGCGAAAGCTGCACCGCTTCCACTTCGATGATCTTGAGCTTTTTCGGGTTTTCAACAATATCGCTCTGGGTGGATTTGATGCCGCTGCCCGGTTTCAATTTGATCAGCCCGGCTTTTTGCAGCAGCAACAGCCCGCGGCCGCCGTTGATTGGATCGTTGGCGATCGCTACCGTGCCGCCTTGCGGGATCTGATCCAGCTTGCTGTGCTTTTTCGAGTAAAGCCCGACGTTGTTAATGATGGCCGGCGCGTAAGCCACCAGGTGGAAACCGCTTTCCTGGTTGGCGTTATCCAAAAATGGCCGGTGTTGGAACAGGTTTACGTCAATATCGCCGTTTTCCAGGCTGACGTTGGGGGCAATCCAATCGCTGAATTCGATCAGTTCAACATTCAGCCCCTGCTTTTTGGCTTCTTCGACCGCGGTTTCCAGCGGCGGGGCAAACGCCGCGGTGGTGCCCACTTTCAACGGCGCGCTGTAATCGGCCGCCGCAGCGGCGTGGGCGATGCCCAATAGGGCGGCAAACAGGACATGGCGCGCACGGAATAAGGAAAATGACATGGTAAAAGCTCCAGGAGGTTAGGCAATAATGCGATCGCCGGCCGCGGCCGGTGTACGCCAACGGGCAGCAGGGTGGCTTGCCGGCAGGCAATCCTGCTGCTGAAAAAGTTTTTTCCTGAACGAACCGGCGGCATAGGCGGTTTTATAACGGCCGCGGGCCTGCAGTTCAGGGATCACCAGATCGATAAAATCGGTATAGCTTTGCGGATTAACAATGCGCGTCAGGTTGAAGCCATCGATATCGGCCTGATCCACCCATTGCAGCAGGCTGTCCGCTACCTGCTGCGGATCGCCGACGATCAGCGGGTAGCGCCCACCCAACGCATGCTGTTCCAGCAAGCGCCTTTTGGTCCAGCCGCTGTAAGTGTTGGAGACCGATTCGATCGCCCGCGTTGGCCCGCCAGCAACCGGCTCATCGAGGGCAAAACGGGAAAAATCAATGCCGGTCGAGCTGGAAAAGTGCGCCAGCCCCGCTTCCGGGCTGGCGTAGCGCAGATATTCCTGATGCTTTTCCTGCGCCTCGCGCGCCGTGGGGGCGACGATCACGCTGATGCCCATGAAGATTTTCAGATCTTCCGCCGCCCGCCCGGCCTCGACCACGGCGGCCCGCAGCTTATCGACCTGCGCCTTCATGGCCGCCGGCGTGGCGCCGTTAACAAAGGTGCATTCCGCATGACGGGCGGCAAAACGGATGCCGCGCGCCGAAGCGCCGGCCTGGAACAGCAGCGGCGTGCGCTGCGGCGAAGGTGAAGACAGGTGGTAGCCCTCCACCTGGTAAAATTCGCCGCGGTGGCGGATTTGATGAATTTTATCGGCGGCGGCATAGATACGCCGCTGCTTGTCGGCCAGCACCGCGTCATCCTGCCAACTGCCTTCCCACAGTTGATACGCCACGTCCAGGAACTCATCGGCCTGATCGTAGCGGCGATCATGGGCCACCAACTGTTGCTGGCCCATGGCCCGCGCCGCGCTGTCCAGATAGCCGGTTACAATGTTCCACCCTACCCGCCCCTGGCTAAGATGATCCAGGGTGGAAAAGCGGCGCGCGAACAAATACGGCGATTCATAGCTGACATTGGCCGTTAAGCCAAAGCCCAGGTGCTGCGTCACGCTCGCCATCGCCGATACCAGCAGCAGCGGATCGTTAACCGGCAGTTGAATAGCTTCACGCGCGGTTAAATCAATGCCGTTTTGATAAACGTCATACACCCCCAGAATATCGGCGATAAACAGGCCGTCGAACAGCCCGCGCTCCAGCAGGCGAGCCAGATCGAGCCAATATTCCAAGCGATTGAACTCCACCGAGCGGTCCTGTGGATGCGTCCACATGCCGTGATGAATATGCCCGACACAGTTCATGTTGAACGCATTGAGCAGGATTTCTTTGTGCGCGCTTGGGCTCATAGCGTCCCCCGCCGCGCGGGCAGCACACCGTTGAGCACGTAATTGCCGATCGCCGGGAACTTCCAGCGCACCGGATCGTGCAGCGTGTGGGTGCGGGCATTGCGCCAGTGGCGATCCAACTGGTACTCCTGCAGCGTGGCGCGCGTGCCGGACAGTTCGAACAGCAAATTCGCCGCCGCCAGAGAGAGCTCCGTAGTCCAGGCGCGGGCTTTGGCAACCTCAACAGAGGCCACCGCCACCGTTTCGGCATCGCTGTGCTGCTGGGCGGCATCTACCGCGTCCCCCGCCAGCGCCAGCAACGCTTCGCCGGCCTGCAAGCGCGCCGCCAACCGGCCGAGGCGATCCAGCGTCAGCGGATCGTCGCCGGCTTTTTCCACCCCGGCATCCGGCCATGGCCGCGAGCGCTCGCGCACGAACGCCAGCAGATCCTGGAACGCGGCCCGGGCGATCCCTTGATCAATCGCCGCATGCAGGATCTGGGCGAACGGGCCAACGGCCGTCGGGCGCTCAAACGCCACCTGGAACGGCACGATGTCCTGCTCATCCACGTTGCAACGTTCAAAGATTACCGTGCCGCTGCCGGTGGTTCGCTGGCCAAAGCCCGACCAATCGTCGATCACCTGCACGCCGGCCGCCCGGCGCGGCACGAACACCAGCTGTTCACTTCCCTGCTCGTTGTAGGCGGCGGTAGGAATGCGATCGGCAAACAGCGCGCCGGTAGCGTAAAATTTGCGCCCCTCCAGCAACCAGTTCCCCTGTTGGCGATAGACGCGGGTGGTGCGTTGATGTGCCGCCGGCGCCTGAAACTCGGCCAACGCATTGCCAAAATGCGCCCCGGCCAACACTTCGGCGTACAGCCGCTGTTTTTGCGCTTCGCTGCCGTTAACCCGCAGCACCTCCAGCGCATAAAAATGGTTTTGCGGTACCTGGCCGATCGAAGCATCCGCCTCGCTCAGGCTGGTCATCAGCTTCGCCAGCTCTGCGGTCGGCAAAGCTATCCCGCCATAGGCCCGCGGCACGGTCACCGCGCCAAGCCCAGAGCGAAACAGGGTGCGCAGTTCATCAACCGGCAATTGCCGTTGGCGATCGCGCTCGCCCGCGCCGCGGCGAAACTGCTGCGCCAGTTGCCCGGCCGCCTGGTGCGCCGCTTCCGCGCTGTCGATCCGCGTTGCCTGTTCGCCGGTATCAGGTTGATATGTCATCGCAATCTCCTTAAATCCAGGCGTGGCGCACCGGGAACTGCCCATTCAGGTAATAGTTGCCGATAGCATGGTTTTTCCAGCGCACCGGATCGTGCAGGGTATGAGTACGGGCATTGCGCCAGTGGCGATCGAGCCCATGTTCCAGCAGGGTGCCGCGGCTGCCGGCCCACTCCAGCAGTTTTTCGCTTGCCAGCAAGGCCACCTCGGTGGTCAACACTTTAGCTTCGGCAACGGCGATTGACGCACTGGCCGCATCGGCCGCCGTCAAGTTGGCCGGATCGAGCGCGTTCAACAGGCGCGCGGCGCGCTGCAACAGCGCATTCGCCGCGGTCAGTTCCATACTCACCCGGCCGATATCCGCCACCAGGTAGGGATCTTCCGCATTGCTGCTTACCCCCGCATCCACCCAGGGGCGCGAACGGGCGCGCACAAATTCGCAGGCTTCGTCCAACGCGCCCTGCGCAATTCCGGCGTCGATCGCGGCCTGGATCAACTGCGATACCGGCCCGCGCAGGGAGGGCTTTTCAGTATCCGGCAGGGGAATCACCAACGCCGGATCCACCGGCGTATCACGCAGGCGCACGGTGCCGCTGGCCGTGGTGCGCTGCCCCATGCCGGACCAATCATCAATAATCTCCAGCCCCGGCGCCGGGCGCGGAATAAACGCCATCACCGCCTTGCCGGCATCGTTTAACGCCGTGGTCACCACAATATCGGCGAACAGCGCCCCGGTGGAATAGAACTTATCGCCGGTCAGTTGCAGCCCCTGCGGCGTTTGCCGCAAACGCGCTTGCACTTCCCGCGTATGGCGGGTGTTTTTTTCCGGCCCGCCGTTGCCTAAACGCTGCCCGGCGACAATGCGTTCAAACAGATAACGTTGTTGTTCAGCCGTGCCTTCATCAAGAATAAATTGAATAATGCCGAAATGATTTTGCGGTATTTGGCCAAGGGCCGGATCGACGGCGGAAATTAAACGGAAAACTTCAGCTATCGTGGTATAAGGCAAACCGCCGCCGCCCCATTTGCGCGGCACGGAAATAGATCCCAGCCCGCTAAAGGTGAAAAGGGCCAGCAGCTCCGCCGGGTAAATGCGCTCACGATCGCGCAGCACTGCCTCTTTGCGCGCCGCCTGGGCAACCGCCTGTGCGGCCTGCAGCGCCTCCTGCTCGGTTGTGATAACGCGGGCAATAGCAGCATCACCATGCTCAGGCATGATTATTCCTCTGATTAGGTAGAAGCATTACGGGAATTACCGCTAAGGGCAGTAATTCATTAAAAGGTAAAATATATGTTGTTGAGTCGATAATAATAACCGGCCCAACCAGAAGTAAAGGGAAGTCATTATTAGAATAATGGCAAAGGTTAGCGAATTATTTAATATAACCCCCAAACAATTCGGATTGCAGGTGCGTTGGTTTTCCTCTCTCTTCGTCCTTTAGCAAATATCACAGGCTTACAACCATTATCTGATCTGCCACCGTTACGCTCGATCCAGATTGCCTGCTCCCCGGCCTGCTGGCGCTCTATCCAGCGCCTTTTCACACCGGACATTTCCCTTTTGGCAAAATTGGATCATGATTAAAACAGGCTGCGCCCCCTTCCCTATCCGGTTGCACTTGCCACGCCGGCACAAGCGCACCGCTGGCAATCGCCTATCCGGCGCCGGCTAAAAGCCGGCTAGCCCCCTTTCACCAACCGGGATATTGGCTCATGACGCAAAAAACCACCCTGCTGCAATTTTTCCATTGGTATTACCCCGACGGCGGCAAACTTTGGCACGAGGCGGCCGAGCGTGCGGCGCAGATAGCCGAACTCGGCATTACCGATGTTTGGCTGCCGCCGGCTTATAAAGGGGCGAGCGGCGGCTACTCGGTGGGCTACGATACCTATGATCTGTTCGATCTGGGGGAGTTTGACCAGAAAGGCAGCACGGCCACCAAATATGGCGACAAGGAGGCCCTGCTCAACGCCACGGCGGCGCTGCGCGATAACGGCCTGCGCGTGATCTATGACGTGGTGTTCAACCATAAAATCGGCGCCGACGAAAAAGAGCAGGTACACGTTTACCGGGTGGACGCGAACGATCGCAATAATATCGATGATGAAGGGCTGGATGCGCTGGCCTATACCCGCTTTACCTTTCCGGGTCGCCAGGGGCAGTATTCAAAATTCATCTGGGATTATAAATGCTTCAGCGGCGTTGATTATATTGAGCAGCCGGATGAAAAAGGCATTTTCAAAATCGCCAACGACTACGGCGACGAGGGCTGGAACGATCAGGTTGACGACGAAAAAGGCAATTTTGACTACCTGATGGGCGCCGACGTGGAGTTCCGCAATAGCGCCGTGGTGGAAGAGTTGAAATACTGGGGGCGCTGGCTGATGGAAACGCTGCCGTGCGATGGCTTCCGGCTGGACGCCGTCAAGCATATCCCCGCCTGGTTTTACAATGACTGGGCGGAGCACGTGCGCGCCGCTGCCGAACGCGATCTGTTCATCGTGGCGGAGTATTGGTCGCCCGATCTGGATGCGCTACAACAATATATTGATCTGGTGGAAGGCCAAATAATGCTGTTCGATGTGGGGCTGCACCTGAAATTCCACCTGGCGTCGCAGCAGGGCGATGAGTTTGATATGGCGAGCATCTTCGCTGATACCCTGGTCGCCAACGATCCCACCCACGCCGTCACCTTTGTCGCCAACCACGACACCCAGCCGCTCCAGTCCCTGGAGGCGCCGGTGGCCCCGTGGTTCAAACCGCTGGCCTATGCGCTGGTGCTGCTGCGTGAGCAAGGCGTGCCCTGCGTGTTTTATCCCGATTTGTACGGCGCCAGCTATAAGGACCAGGGGGACGACGGCGGTGAGTACCAGATAGACCTGCCGGTTATTCCCGAGCTGGCGCAGTTGATTGCCGCGCGCCAGCGCTTTAGCAACGGCGTACAAACCGATTATTTCGACGATAAGCACTGCATCGCCTTCAGCCGCAGCGGCACCGTGGAAGCCCCGGGCTGCGTGGTGGTGCTAACCAATGGCGCAGAAAGCGGGAAAACCGTCGGCCTGGGCGAAGCCCTCGCCAACACGGCCTGGCGTGATTTTCTCGGCCATCGTGAAGAGGAGATCGTGACTGATGAGCACGGCAATGCTACGTTCACGGTTAACGGCGGCAGCGTTAGCGTTTGGATTTTGGCCGAAAATTTGTAATGCTGGCGTGTACCGACTGGTAACGGCGGGAAACTACTTTGGCGCTTTCCGGTCTAAATCACGCTGTTGACAGCAGTAACCCATTCACACCGGAGCCTAAATAGGGTACAAGGCTGCATGAAAATACCAAAACGACTCCAGCCATTGGTTGATGATGGTTTAATTGATGACGTCATCCGCCGCTTGAAAAGCGGCAAAGAGGCCGATGTGTTTATCGTGCGCTGTGGCGATGAGATCCGCTGCGCCAAAGTGTACAAAGAAGCAGAAAAACGCAATTTCAAGCAGGCCGTGAACTACCAGGAAGGCCGCAAGGTGCGCAACAGCCGCAACGCGCGCGCCATGAGCAAAGGCTCACGCTTTGGCCGCCAACAGCTTGAAGAAGCCTGGCAAAACACAGAAGTAGACGCACTCTATCTGCTGGCGAAAGCAGGCGTGCGCGTGCCGCAGCCGGATATTTGCCTGGACGGCGTGCTGCTGATGGAGCTGATCACCGACGAAGAAGGCATGGTGGCGCCGCGCCTGAGCGATATTACGCTGGAGCCGCAGCAGGCGCTGGCCGATCACGCGTTGATGATGAACTACGCCGTCCGCATGCTGTGCGCCGGGCTGGTTCACGGCGATCTGTCGGAATTCAACGTATTGATGGATAAAGACGGCCCGGTGATTATCGACTTGCCCCAGGTGGTCGATGCGGCGGCCAACAACCATGCCAAAAGCATGTTCGAACGCGACATTAATAATATGACGCAATATTACGGCCAATTTGCGCCGCAACTGCTTGGCAGCCAGTACGCCAAAGAAATTTGGGCGTTGTATCAGGAAGGCAACCTGACGCCGGAGAGTGAACTGAGCGGCTACGTGGCCGAAGACAATAAGCGCGCCGATATTGGCGCCGTACTGGAAGAAATTCAGGCCGCCCACGATGAGCACCAACGGCAGCAACTGGCCCGGCAAGAAAATAATCAGTAAGGCTCCAGATAAAAAAATACCCTGTCTTTACACAGGGTATTTTATATAAGTATGCCAGCAAGCGGTTACGCTAACGAAACATCCGGCAGTTTAGTAATACGGTTACGCAAATCACGGCGCACAATTTCAATCGACCAGAACCAGAATACATGGCCGATAAATTCATTATCAGGTTCGCTTCCCTAATTGGCGCCAGCGCGGCAGCCCAAACATATTGACCGCCATGCCGCACAGCACCAGCAGCGCGCCGGCGGCCTGTAGCACCGACAATGCTTCCCCCACAATAACCCAGGCGCCAATCAACCCGACCAACGGTACCAACAGTGCCAGCGGCGCCACACGCCAAGTTTCGTAGCGCGCCAACAGATTGCCCCAAACTGAATAGCCGAACAGCGTGGCGGCAAAGGCCAAATACAACACCACCAACACACTGCTTAACTGTGGGTGAACCAGGCTGGCGACAACCTGCAAGCGATCGTCAAATAGCCAACTGCATGCCAAAAACGGTAACACTGGGATTAAAGCGCTCCATACCACCAATGGCAGGATCCCCTGCTGCGGAAACGTCGCCATAATTTTTTTGTTGGCCATATTGCCCAGCGCCCAGGAAAACGCAGCGCCAAGCGTCAGCAATAAACCGGCCAGCGGCACGGCGCTGCCGCCCAGTTGGTGGCGCAGGCTAGCGAGGGCCAGTAATAGCATCCCCGCACAGGCAACAGCGATACCGGCCAGGTGATTGACACGCAGTTTATCCCCCATCAGCACCATCCCCAGCAGCAGGGTAAAGAACACCTGCGCCTGGATCACCAGCGAAGCTAGCCCGGCCGGCATCCCCAGCTTAATCGCAAGAAACAGGAGGGCAAACTGACCAAAGCTCATGGTAAGGCCATAATAAACCAGCCACGTCCAAGGCAATTTGGGGCGAGGAATAAAGAAGATTGCCGGTACCCCTACCAGCAAAAAACGTAGACCGGCCAACAGAAACGGCGGCACACCCTGTAGCCCGTATTTGATTACGACAAAATTCATGCCCCAGATAACCACAACCAACAGCGCCAGCAACCGATCGCGTAACGTCATGTTCTCCCACCATTCCTGATTAACACACTTCATCGCAGCCTACAGCGAAATGCCGTAGGGCAATACATACAGATCTGTGCAATCTTCAGCAACACAGGCAGTCGGCAAAACTCAAACCGCACCTGCGCTGTCTCGCAGACGCACTATGGTATTATGTTCGCCAGAGGTTTTACTCAGCCCCACGCTTTCAAGGCGCACCGCCCGGCTTTCCCCTGTTTGTCACTCTGCCTGATTAGGGTTGCAGGAAAACCAGTGCACACACGGCTTGAAGGATGACCAATATATTCAACCAATGGATCCGCTATGGCATATATCCCGAAAAACTACGCGAAGCTGGAAATGGGCTACCGCGAAAAAGCGCTGAAACTGTTCCCCTGGGTGTGTGGGCGCTGTTCACGTGAGTTTGTTTACTCCAACCTGCGTGAACTGACGGTGCACCACATCGATCACGATCACAGTAATAATCCGGAAGACGGCAGTAACTGGGAAATGTTGTGTCTGTATTGCCATGACCACGAACATGAAAAATATACGCAGGCGGATTTATACGGCACAACGGTCGTGGCCGGGGAAGATGCGCAAAAAGACGTGGGCGTGGCCACGCACAACCCGTTCGCCAACCTGAAAGCCATGATGAAAAAATAACGCCGGCGAAATACCGCCCGGCGTGATTGCCGGTTGCAACCGCACCGGCAATAAGTTACCAACCCAATAAGTTACTAGCTTAATAATCCAATAACTTATCACTTCTGTTTTCCCGGAACATTCCTACTTACCCGCAGGGCGCCTTGCCAGCAAAATATCGGCTCAGGCCAATAAAATCGCAGCTTGGCAAGCGCCAATCGTTAAGGCATATTGTTAAAGGTAGCGCTTATTAGCCTGTTTAATTATCAACCTATCAAGCAACTAACTTAATAAGTTATCAGCTTAATAATTTAAGAGATGGCAGCATGATTGTTTTGATTGGCTCCCAAAAGGGCGGCGTCGGGAAATCGACAAAGGCGGTAAATATTGCCGGTTACTTAATTCTCAAGCAGGGCAAAACGGCGATCATCGTTGATGCCGATGACCAGAAATCGATCATGACTTGGTACAACGATCGGCAAAACGTCGGCGGCCTGCCGCACATCCCTGTCGTTGCCGCTTCAGGAAAGATCAAAGAAACGCTGCTGGAATTGGATCGCCATTACGACTATGTGATTGTCGATACCGCCGGGCGGGACAGCGCCGAATTGCGTTCCGGCCTGTTGGCGGCCGATTTGTTCCTCTCCCCGCTGCGCCCTTCGCAGATGGATCTGGATACCATCGGCTACCTTTCGGAAATGTTCTCTACCGCGCAGGAATATAATGAGAAGGTGAAAGGCTACATTGTGTTGAACATGTGCCCGACCAACATCTTCATCAATGAAGCCAATGAAGCGGCGGAAGTGTTAAGCGAATACCCGGAGTTTACGCTGGTGAGCAACCGCCTGTGCGATCGCAAAATCTACCGCGATGCCTGGGGCGAGGCGATCACGATTCACGAAGCCAATAATGAAAAAGCGCAAAATGAGATTGAAAGCCTGGTCAAGGAAGTCATCTTATGAAAAAACGTACGCCAACCCAGCGAATGACGGAAGATGAGTTTATCAATAGCGCCACATCCCATACGCTGGCCGTTCCTGCAGTTGAAAGCAAACCGCAGGGGCGCAAACGCACTTATAAAGCTATCTCGGTTAGCCTGACCGACAGCCATGTTGAGATGATTGACGAAATTATCGTGCTGGCGGCGCGCAACGGTATTGTGCGCATTACCCGTTCTGACGTGATTAAGCTGGCGATTGACGGTTTGGCGGGCAACAACGAAGCACAGCTGTTGGCATTGCTGAAAGCGCGCAGTTAACTTATTAAGCTATTAGCTAAGTAAGCTAATAGCTATGCTGTACGGCCCCTCACCCCAACCCTCTCCCCCAGGGAGAGGGGGCAGATAGTGCCCACCAATAAATTGACCAAAGCCGCGGCGGGCGCCGGGCTATCCCCTCTCCCACTGGGAGAGGGAGCAGATAGTGCCCGCAAGTAGGCCCCTTTTCCATTCACCAAAGCCGTATCCAGCACCAGGATTTTCTTATCCGTTAACCAGAGCTACATCCAACACCGGGCTATCCCCTCTCCCGCTGGGAGAGGGTTAGGGTGAGGGAGAAGGGGAAGGGAAAAGAGCAAAGGTTATTTCAGGCTAAAACTCTGCTGCTGCAGATTATCGGAATCCAGGCCCACAAACACAGTAAACTGACCTGGCTCGGCGCCCCACTTCAGGCTGGCATTATAAAACTTGAGATCGTCTTCAGTGATGGGCAATTCAACCCGTTGCGTCTCACCGGCCTTCAACATCACCTTTTTAAAATTGCGCAGTTCCTTCACTGGGCGGCTGACCGATGCGGCGACATCCTGCACATACAGCTGCACGATCGTAGCGCCATCATATTTGCCGGTGTTTTTCAGCGTTACGCTAGCGGTGATCTTGCCGTTACGCGCCATCTGCGAGCCAGACAGCTTCAGATCCGTCAGGCTGAAGGTGGTATAGCTCAAGCCATAGCCGAACGGATACAGCGGCCCATTCGGCGAATCAAAGTAGCGCGAAGTGTACTTGTTCGGCTTCTCAGGGTTAAACGGCCGGCCGGTATTCAGATGGTTGTAGTACATCGGGATCTGCCCGACGGAACGCGGGAAAGTCATCGGCAGCTTGCCCGAAGGGTTATAATCGCCGAACAGCACATCGGCTATCGCATTACCGCCCTCCGTGCCGCTGAACCAGGTTTCCAACATGGCATCGGCCTGTTGGCTTTCCCAGCTTAGTGCCAACGGGCGGCCATTCATCAGCACCAACACCAGGGGCTTGCCGGTGGCTTTCAGGGCGGCGATCAGATCGCGCTGGCTCTGCGGGATAGTAATGTCGGCACGGCTGGATGCTTCATGCGCCATCCCCTGCGATTCCCCGACGACGGCCACTATCACATCGGCCTGCCGAGCTACCGCCAGCGCTTCATCAAGCATCTGCTGCGGCGGGCGATCATCAAACACCACCGCCGGCTCATACAGGTTCAGATAATCAATAATGCTTTTATCCTGAGTAATATTCGCGCCTTTGGCATACAGAATTTTTGCCTTATCACCCACCGCATTTTGCAAGCCGGCGCGCAGGGTGATCGACTGCTTGACCACCCCGGCGGCCGACCAACTGCCCATCACGTCACGCTGGCTGTCGGCCAACGGCCCAATAAGGGCAATGGTGCCCTGTTTGCGCAGCGGCAGTGTCTGGCGATCGTTCTTCAACAGCACCATCGTTGTTCGCGCCACTTCGCGGGCTTCGGCCCGGTGCAGGCGGCTTTCAGCATTGGTATCCTGTGGATCGCTGCCTACCGGGCCAAGATGCGCATAAGGATCGTTAAACAGCCCCATGGCATATTTGGTGTTCAGCACATTGCGGCAAGCGCGATCGATATCGCTTTCCTTCACCAGGCCCGCTTTCACCAGCCCCGGCAGGTACTTATCGTAGAACTCATCGCTCATGCTCATATCCACGCCGGAGGTGATCGCCAGGCGCACCGCATCACGCGCATCCATCGCCACGCCGTGCTTGATCAGCTCTTTGATGGCGCCGTGATCGCTGATGGTGATCCCGTCGAAGCCCCACTGGTCGCGCAGTAAATCCTTCAGCAGCCATGGGTCCGCGGTGGCGGGTATGCCGTTAATCGAGTTGAGCGACACCATCACCCCGCCGCTGCCGGCATCGATCGCCGCCCGGTAAGGCGGCAGATAGTCCTGATACATCCGCAACGGGCTCATGTCGACGGTGTTGTAATCACGCCCGCCTTCCGTAGCGCCATACAGTGCAAAATGTTTGACGCTGGCCATCACCGCCCCCGGTTTGGCCGGATCGCCATTTTGCAGATTATCCACCATCAGCCGGGCAATCTTTGATACCAGCCAGGTGTCTTCACCAAAGCCTTCCGACACCCTTCCCCAGCGCGGATCGCGCGTGATATCCACCATTGGTGCAAACGTCATGTTCAGGCCGTCGTCGCTGGCTTCCATGGCGGCAATACGGGCGCTCCGGGCGATAGCCTGCGTATCAAAACTGGCCGCCAGCCCCAGGCTTATCGGGAAGATGGTTCGCTGCCCGTGTACAACGTCATAGGCAAAGAAAAGGGGAATTTTCAGGCGGCTGAGCTGCATCGCCTGATCCTGCATCACCCGGATATCCGGCCGGGTCACCGTATTGAAAATCGCGCCAATCTGCCCTTTGCGGATCCCTTCCCGAATCGCTTCTTTCGGGTTATCCGGCCCCACGCTGATTAAACGCAACTGGCCGATTTTCTCTTCCAGCGTCATCTGCCCCATCAGTTTGGCAATAAATGCATCACGCTGTTGAACATTGATTCCTTGCGTTGCGCCCGTTCCTTGCGCAAATGCCGGGCTGATGGCCAGACCGGCTAACACACTCACCACACAGAGCCATTTCATATTGTTATCTCAGGCGACTGCCGCCGCTACCAGCGGACAGAATGATTGATCGACGTGAAGAAATAGTTTGCCACAGGCCTTTTCGCAGCATAAACAATTAGTAGGAATAATATTTACAAAGCATTACCGGCGTGAGCGGAGCGATATTGCGCCTGGCGTTCACGGCTGCTTTGCGCCTCGCGGCTCAACCACCCCACCAATGCCGCCAGCGCGGCCGGCACTACTGCTCTTTCAGGATAGACCAGATAATACGCGGCGCCACTGACCACGCTAACGGGAAACGGCGTAACGATGCGGCCGGCCTGAAGATCGTCTTCCAGCAGACAGGGATCGCCGATGGCGATGCCGAACCCTTGCAGCGCGGCGCTCATCGCCAGATCAAGGGTGTCGAAATGCTGTGCTTTGGCCGCCGGCAGCCCTTCTTGCCCGGCGGCCTTCAGCCAACGCAGCCAGTCACGGCGATCGCGCGTGGGGTGCAACAGGATTTTCCCCGTCAAATCCGCCAGGGTGGGAGCACGGCCCAAACCGGCCAAATAAGACGGCGTGCAGACCGGCGTAAGCACCTCGTCAAACAGCAGATGTGCCGCCAGCCGCTTGCCCGGCGGCGGCCCGAACACCACCGCGGCGTCAAAACTCTCGGTGCTGAAATCCAGCCCGTGCGAAACCGCAGCGGTTAATTCGATGTGCATTTCCGGCCGTTCATTCTGCAAACGAATAATACGCGGCAACACCCAGCGCATGGCGCAGGTCGGGCATTTGATACGCAGGGTACCGGGCTGCGCGCTGACGCAGACCAGCGCTTCCTCCAGTTGCCCCAGCGCCTGTTGCACCGGCGCCAGCAGCTTCGCCCCTTGCGGCGTGAGCGCCAGGCCGCGCGCGCGCCGGCTGAACAGCGGATAGCCCAACTGCCGCTCCAGGCCCAGAATCTGGCGGCTGACGGCCCCCTGGGTCAGGTGTAATGCGTTGGCGGCATGGGTAAAATTCAGCCGCTGCGCTACCACGACGAAGGTTTTCAATACATCAAGCGACGGCAGTGATGACTGCATAACGGCTCCCGTAAGCCATGATCTGAATGCATGGCAAGTATGACAAAGTTTCCCTTGTTAGCCCAAAGGTTTCTGATGCCTAATCAAACAATCGCCCATGCTTAAACAGGAGTCCTTCATGCAGAGCGCCTGCTCACAACGTTCAAAACTACCGGACGTTGGCACCACTATTTTTACCGTGATCGGCCAGCTTAGCGCTGAACACCAGGCTCTTAACCTGTCGCAGGGCGCACCGAATTTCGCCTGCGCGCCCGAACTGACCGAAGCCGTGGCGCAAGCCATGCGCGCGGGTCATAACCAGTATGCGCCGATGAGCGGTGTGGCGGCATTGCGCGCGGCGCTGGCGGCAAAGATTGAAAAATTATATGGTGCACGCTATCACCCCGATGATGAAATCACGGTGATCGCCAGCGCCAGCGAAGGGTTATATTCTTCCATCAGCGCGCTGGTGCATCCGGGCGATGAGGTGATCTACTTCGAGCCGGCGTTTGACAGCTATGCCCCGATCGTGCGCCTGCAGGGCGCCACGCCGGTGGCGATCGCGCTTTCGCTGGAAGATTTTCACATTGATTGGGATCAAGTGGCCGCCGCCATCAACGGCAATACGCGCATGATCATTATCAACAGCCCGCACAACCCCAGCGGCAACGTGCTGAATGAACATGACATTGAACGGTTGATCGCGCTAACGCGCAATACTGATATCGTGATCCTGTCCGACGAAGTTTATGAACACGTGGTGTTCGACGGCCAACTTCACCACAGCATGGCGCGCCACCCGCAGTTGGCCGAACGCAGCGTGGTGGTTTCTTCCTTTGGCAAAACCTACCACGTGACTGGCTGGCGTGTGGGTTACTGCATGGCGCCGGCCGCGCTGATGGATGAGATTCGTAAAGTGCACCAGTTTATGGTGTTCTCGGCCGACACCCCGATGCAATATGCCTTTGCCGCAGCGCTGGCCGATGCGCAAAGCTATCTGGGGCTGGCTGCGTTTTACCAGCAAAAGCGCGATCTGCTGGCCAACGCGCTGAAAGATTCGCGCTTTGAACTGCTGCCAAGCCGTGGAAGCTTCTTTATGCTGGCGCGTTTTAGCGGTTTCAGCAATGAAAGCGATAACGACTTTGCGGTGCGCCTGATCCGCGAAGCCAAGGTCGCAACCATTCCGCTGTCGGCGTTTTACAGCAACGGCACGGACACCGGCATCATTCGGTTAAGCTTCTCCAAAGATAACGATACCCTGCTCGAAGGCGCCCGCCGCCTGTGCCAGGTATAATCCATTGCACGCTGACTACGGGAAAAGAACACAGATGAAAAACTCACTGAAAATGCTGATTGCCGCCGGCTGCCTGCTGGCAAGCGGCGCAACCCTGAGCGCGGAACAGAGCATGCGTTTTGGCCTGGAGGCATTGTATCCGCCGTTCGAATCAAAGTCCGCCAGCGGGCAGTTGGAAGGCTTCGATATTGATTTGGGCAACGCGGTGTGCGCGGCAGCGAAACTGAAATGCAGCTGGGTGGAGGCATCGTTTGACAGCCTGATCCCGGCGCTGCAGGCCCGTAAATTCGACGTTATCAATTCGGCGATGAACATCACCCAGCAGCGCAAACAGGCGATTGATTTTACTAATCCCATCTACCAAGTGCCGAACCGCCTGATTGCCAAAGCGGACAGCGGCCTGAAGCCAGATGCACAGTCGCTGGCCGGTAAAAGCGTCGGCGTGTTGCAAGGCTCAATCCAGGAGAGCTACGCCAAGGCGCACTGGGCGCCGAAAGGGGTGAACGTGGTTTCTTATCAGGATCAAAACCAGGTTTATCTGGATCTGACCGCCGGCCGCCTTGACGCCACCTTGATCATGGCGCCTGCAGGCCAGGGCGGTTTCCTCGATCGGCCGGATGGCAAAGGGTTTGCGTTCGTGGGTGATACGGTGCACGACGAGAAGATCTTCGGTGAAGGCATCGCCTTCGGCCTGCGTAAAGGCGATGACGCGCTGCGCAACAAGCTGAACGCCGCCATTGCCGAAGTTCAGCAGCAGGGCACGATCAATACGCTGGCGAAGAAGTATTTTGGCGATATTGATGTGACGGTGAAGTAACCCCCTTCCCCTCACCCTAACCCTCTCCCACAGGGAGAGGGGATTGAATGTGCACACATTACCTTCAGAGAACGGCCCCTCACCCTAACCCTCTCCCGCCGGGAGAGGGAACGGAATGTGTGCACATTGCCTTTAGAGAACGGCCCCTCACCCTGACCCTCTCCCATAGGGAGTGGGAACTGAATGTGCACGCATTGCTTTCAGAGAACGGCCCCTCACCCTAGCCCTCTCCCACAGGGAGAGGGAACGGAATGTGCACGCATTGCCTTCAGAGAACGGCACCTCTCCCCATAAAAGCCGGCAGGCTCATGCTTTACGGATAACAACACCTGAACGGCTCCCTCTCCCTGTGGGAGAGGGCTGGGGTGAGGGTACTAACTGTGATCGAACACCGAGCTTTGCAATGCGCGATCCTGCTGATGGCGTTCCAGCGCCAGCTCGATCAACGTCGTAATCAGTTGGGTATAACTCACGCCGCTGGCGCCCCACAGCTTAGGGTACATACTGATATTGGTGAACCCCGGCAACGTATTAATTTCGTTAACAATCACGTTGTTATCCGGCGTCAGGAACACATCGACGCGCGCCATGCCCGTGCAGTCCAGCGCGCGAAACGTCTTCAACGCCACATCGCGGATTTTATCGCTGGCCTCGGATGAAATCGCCGCCGGCACCATCACCTGCGCGCCCTGCTCATTGATGTACTTGGTGTCGTAAGAGTAAAACTCATCGCTCAACACAATTTCACCGCACACGCTGGCCTGCGGCTCATCATTGCCGAGCACGGCGCATTCGATCTCACGGCCAACAATGGCGGATTCCACCAGCACCTTGTGATCAAAGCTAAATGCCAGCGCCACCGCCTGCTCAAACTCGGCCTGGTTTTTCACTTTGCTAACGCCGACCGAAGAGCCCTGGTTAGCCGGCTTGATAAACAGCGGCAGGCCCAGGCTATCACTCACTTGTTCAAAGCTGAATTTGCTGCGATTATTGCGCGTTAAGGTCACAAACGGCGCCACGGCCAGCCCAGCATCGCGCAGCAGGCGTTTGGTGACGTCTTTATCCATGCTGACCGCAGAGCCAAGCACCCCGGCCCCGACGAACGGAATATTGGCCATACGCAACAGCCCTTGCAACGAGCCGTCTTCGCCCAGCGTACCATGCACGATCGGGAACACCACATCAAGCTGGGTCAGCGCGCCGGCGCTACCGGCCTCGATTAACTGCTGTTTTTCCTGGCCCGGGATCAGCGCAACATTTTTATTGGAGTGGTTGAGTGCGATCAACGCCGGGTTTTCCGCATGCAGCAGATAGTTGGACGCATCATTGATATGCCATTGCCCTTGCTTATCGATCCCCAACAGCGTGACGTCGAATTTCTCTTTGTCGATGGCATCCACAATGTTTTTTGCCGATTGCAACGAAACCTCATGCTCCGCCGATTTACCGCCAAAAATCACCCCAACACGTAATTTAGCCACGCCTGCAATCCTTCTGAAAAGTCATATAAAAAGCTGTAATCACAATAAACGCAATGCCCGGCATCGGCAATCATTGGCTGCGCAATTATCACGGCAAAACCGGTGGCCGGCGGCAAAGCGGCTAAAATAGCGACGAGCCGCACGATATTGTAAACGGATTGTACAAATGTAACATTCCACCGCGCCGTTGACACAACTCTTTGCTATGCTCAACCCTGTCATTTGCGAAGGCACTTCCAGCATGGAAAGTTACCGCCGCACCGCCGCGTTCAGCGCCAATGAATGGTACCCCATCCCGGCCACTCATCCTTCCGCCAGCGGGCGTTGCGCACGCGGGCCAACTCTCGCACAACATAGAACCACGTGGCCGGTCGCCTGACCACGCCGGCGTTGCACCTATCAGCCAATGCAGCGCCGCCACAGCCCCAAACGCTTGTTATCAATACTGAGAGCGGGGATTTGGGACAACATTGTATGTCACAGGGAGTATGCATCATGCAGTCCGCAAGTCAGGAAAATCAGGAATTAATCAAACAACTGAAAAATATTGTCGGCAGCGCCCAGGTGCTTACCGGCGAGCGCGATACCGAACGCTATCGTAAAGGGTTCCGCTCCGGCGGCGGCAACGCACTGGCGGTGGTGTTTCCCAACCGCCTGTTGCACATCTGGCAGATCCTGCAGGCCTGCGTCGCCGCAGACAAAATCGTCATCATGCAAGCCGCCAACACCGGCCTGACCGAAGGTTCAACGCCAAGCGGTGATGATTACGATCGTGACATCGTGATTATCAGCACCCTGCGCTTGGATCATATCCAGGTGCTGGACAACGGCAAACAGGTCATCAGCTTCCCCGGCGGCACCCTGTACAAACTGGAAAAAGTGCTCAAGCCCTATGGCCGTGAACCGCATTCGGTCATTGGTTCTTCCTGTATCGGCGCTTCGGTGGTGGGCGGTGTGTGCAACAACTCCGGCGGCTCACTGGTTAAACGCGGGCCGGCCTATACCGAAATGGCGCTGTTCGCCCAACTGGATGCTGATGGGCAACTGCGGCTGGTCAACCACCTTGGCATTAAACTGGGCAACACGCCGGAAGAAATTCTGACCAGGCTCGAGCAAGGCGACTACCGCCCGGAAGACGTGGAACACAGCGGCCATCAGGCTTCCGATCACGAATATGCCAAGCGGGTGCGCGATGTGGATGCCGATACCCCTTCCCGTTTCAACGCGGATAAGCGCCGGCTGTACGAGGCCTCTGGTTGCGCTGGCAAGCTGGCGGTATTCGCCGTGCGGTTGGACACCTTCGAAAAGGAAAACCAGCAGCAGGTGTTCTACATTGGCACCAACCATACCGAAGTGCTGACCGAGCTGCGCCGCCACATTTTAAGCCAGTTCAGCAACCTGCCGGTGGCCGGTGAATATATGCACCGCGATATTTTCGATATTGCCGAAGTGTACGGCAAAGATACCTTTATCATGATCGACAAACTCGGCACCGATCAAATGCCGCGCTTCTTTACCCTGAAGGGGCGGCTGGACGCCAGTTTCAACAAGTTGCCGCTGCTGCCGCACAACCTGACCGATCGGGTGATGCAGGGGCTGAGCCACCTGGTGCCCAACCACCTGCCGAAACGGATGAAGGAATACCGCGATCGTTTCGAGCACCATCTGTTGCTGAAAATGTCTGGGGCGGGCATAGAGGAAGCGCACGCTTACCTGAAAACCTATTTCGCCCAGGCCGAGGGGGATTTTTTCGTCTGCACAGAGGAAGAAGGCAAGAAAGCCTTTCTACACCGTTTCGCTGCCGCCGGGGCGGCGGTGCGCTACCATGCCGTCCACGCCAATGAGGTGGAAAACATTCTGCCGTTGGACATCGCCTTGCGCCGTAACGATACCGAATGGTTTGAAACGCTGCCGCCGGAGATCGACAGCCAACTGGTACACAAGCTGTATTACGGCCACTTTATGTGCCACGTATTCCATCAGGATTACGTCGTGAAGAAAGGGGTGGATACCCACCGGCTGAAAGAGCAAATGCTGGCGCTGCTTGATAAGCGTGGTGCAGAATACCCGGCCGAGCACAACGTCGGCCACCTGTACCACGCCAAACCGGCGTTGAAGGCCTTTTACCAGGCCGCCGACCCAACCAATAGCTTTAATCCGGGCATAGGCAAAACCAGCAAGTTGAAAAACTGGCAGGGCGAGGGCCACTAACGCCGGCCCCGGCACACGCCCCGGCGCTAATCCGCCGGGGCGTTCGACAACGCCAGGCTCAGAACAACCACGAACCATACCCCCACAACACCACCGTCAAGCCAAGCATCAGCTCAAGCACCAGGATCCCAATGGCGAAGGTGGAGCTTGAGAAGATAAACCCTTCCTGGCTATCAATATTCAGGAAATGCGGAATGCCCAGATACAGCAGGTAGCCGGAATAGCACAGCCCGATGATACCGACAAACAAACACAGCCATACCATCGGGTACAAGGCGACCACGCCGCTAAGGAACATCGGCGTCGCGACATAGCCGGCAAACACCATGCAGCGGTGCAGGCTTGGGCGTGAATCATAACGCCGCGCCATCCAGTGAATCACCTGCCCCATCACCGCCACGCCCGCCAGCATCAACACATAAAACAGCAACGCGGCAAATAACGCCGCCGGGATGCCCAGCCGTATGGCGTGCCCGCCGCCGGAAAGCCACCCCAGTTGGGTGGTGCCGATAAAGGCGCAGATCACCGGAACCGCGGCCAGTAACAGCACGTGATGTGTATAGAGGTGCGCGATCGACTCGTTCTCGCGTTTTATCTGTTTGAATTCGGTAGCGGGATGCGCCAGCAACCCCCAAACATGATTGACCATAATCCCCTCCCCCATTTTGCCGCAGTATGCCCGTGGCAGTTGACTCACCCGGCCATGAAATAGCTTTGCTTAATCGCCGGCGCCAGTACAAATTATAGCCAATCAATCACCAATCGCACGCCTCGCCGCCGTTGTTTTATACTCGTCATACTTCAAGTTGCAGGTGCGTTGGCTTGGTTACTCGGCCCATCCATGGGCCTCACCCCTTCGGGGCCGCTGCCAACAGCGTTCAAATCTGCTCCCGGCAGATTTGTCACTCACCCCAGTCACTTACTTGAGTAAGCTCCTGGGGATTGATGAGAGACATCCTTGTCTCTCACCGGAGGCTGGCCAAAGGCCAGGCAAATTCGTTCCTGACGAATTTGTCGCTGTGTCGCCGCCTTCCTGCAACTCGAATTATTTAGAGTATATAATCAAGCCACCGCTCCCCGCTGAGGAACCTTATGCCATCTTCCCTGCGTACCCTTCAGGCAGGCATCGTCGATGTTGAAACCGGTGAAAACGTCACGGTGATCGAACCCTGCAACCTGTACAGCTGCCATCTTGGCGATGGGGTGTTTATTGGCCCGTTTGTTGAGATCCAGCGCAATAGCCGCATTGGCGCCCGCAGCAAAGTGCAATCCCACAGTTTTATCTGTGAATACGTGACCATCGGCGAGGATTGTTTTATCGGCCACGGCGTGATGTTCGCTAACGATCTGTTCAAACAGGGCGCGCCGGACGCTAACCCAGAAAGCTGGGGGCACACCTGGATTGGCGATCGGGTTTCGATCGGCTCCGGCGCAACCATTCTGGCGGTAACCATTTGCAGCGGTGCGGTAATCGGCGCCGGAGCGGTGGTGACTCGTGATATCGCCCGCAAGGGCATTTACGCCGGCAACCCGGCAAGGCTATTAAGAGCGCTGCCCTAAGCTTGCGCCATGCCTCAAATAAACAGGTATACGATGACGCTCGATCCGCAAACCTTACATACCCTTCAGGCCTGCCTCGCGCTACGCGCGGCCACCCCGCCAGGTGCCGCAAAAGGTGAGCTGCGCGCACTGCTGGCGCAGCAATTCCTGGGGATCCCCTATGCGGCCAACCAGCTTGTCGGCTCGGCGACGGTGCCGGAACGGTTAATCATCGATTTCCGCGGGCTGGACTGCTTCACCTTGCTCGATTATGTCGCCGCGCTGAGCGTATCAAACAGCGTGCCCACGTTTATACAAAACCTGATCGAAACCCGCTATGCCGACGGTGAAATCAGCTTCCCCCAGCGCAAGCATTTCTTTAGCGACTGGGCCTGGCGCGGCAAAGCCGTGGCCCGCGATATCACGGCCCAGATCGGCTCACTGGCCGTAACGGTCGAAAAAAGCCTTAACCAAAAGGCCGACGGGGGCGTTTACCTGGCGGGCCTGCCGGTGGTGGCGCGCACCATCACCCACATCCCCGGCACAGAGGTCGACGCTGGCTGCATTTCCCGCCTGCACAGCGGTGATTACATCGGCATTTATACCCCGCTCGCCGGTTTGGACGTCACCCACGTCGGCATTCTGGTACACACCGCGGCCGGGCCGGTGCTGCGCCATGCATCTTCTCACCCAAACCGGCGAAAAGTGGTCGATTCCCCTTTTATCGAATACGTCAGGGCCACCCCGGGCATCGTGGTGCTGCGGCCAGAATAATAATTAATGGTTATGAGCCATAGCCACTTATGCTTAAGGGCTGTTTGACATCGCTCCGGCCCTGCGTTTAGCTATCAGCACAAAAACCACATTTTTTCATTGTTTTTCAGGGAGTAGATTATGGCAACCCGCTGGCGCTACGGCGCATTGGCAGCGGCTCTGGCGGCAACGTTGCTGCTGCAGGGCTGCGATCGGAAATCGGATCAAAATCATATCAAAGTCGGCGTGATCAACGGCGCCGAGCAGGACGTGGCGGAAGTCGCCAAACAGGTGGCGAAACAAAAATATGGCCTGGATGTCGAACTGGTCGGCTTTAGCGGCTCACTGCTGCCGAACGACGCGACCGACAAAGGGGAACTGGACGCCAACGTGTTTCAACACCGCCCATTCCTGGAACAGCAAAACCGCGATCATGGCTACAAGCTGGTGGCGGTAGGCAATACCTTCGTGTTCCCCATGGCCGGTTATTCTAAAAAGATCAAATCGGTGCAAGCACTGCAGGATGGAGACGTGATTGCGATCCCAAACGATCCCACCAACCTTGGCCGCGCATTGCTGCTGCTGCAAAAAACCGGGCTTATTACGCTGAAGCCGGGTAAGGGCTTATTACCCACCGCACTGGATATCAGCGCCAACCCGCACAACTATCAGATCATGGAGCTGGAAGGCGCCCAATTGCCGCACGTGCTGGACGATCCCAAAGTCACGGTGGCGATTATCAGCACCACCTACATTAACCAAACCGGCCTGACGCCAACCAAAGACGGGATCTTCATCGAAGATAAAGATTCGCCGTACACCAATATCGTGGTCGCACGTGAAGACAATAAAGACGCGCAAAATGTGCAGAACTTCGTCAAAGCCTATGAGTCGGACGAAGTCGCCACCGCCGCGGAAAAAATCTTCAACGGCGGCGCAGTTAAAGGCTGGTAACCCCCCGCGCTCTGCTCCTCCCGGCGGGAGGAGCCCTCTTTTTTGCCGTGATCGGCAACAACAGCAAATAATCCGCTATCCCGCGCTTGACCCTGACGCCGCGTCAGGCAGTAATCTGCGCCACAGGCATCACGGAGATCATCTTATGTTATTGAAAGTTGGCGAACTGGCACGCCGCTGCGGGCTTACGATCCGCACGCTGCACTACTACGACAGCATCGGGCTGTTGGTGCCCTCGGCGCGTTCCGAAGCCGGTTACCGTTTGTATAACCGGGCGGATATCACCCGGCTGCATCATATCCAGGCGTTGCGCCGCATGGGGGTCGCACTGGCGGAAGTCGGCGCCATTCTGCAGCGCGCCGATCCGGCGCTGCCTTTCGTCATCGAACAACAAATCACCATGCTCGATCGGCAACTGGCGCAGATGACCGCGCTGCGTGGCCGACTGCAGCATTTGCATACACAGTTGACCGCCGGGGACGAGCCTGAACTGAATGATTGGCTAACCACATTGGAGTTAATGGCAATGTACGATAACTATTTTACCGTGGATGAATTGGCGCAGTTACCCTTTTACCAACCTGATGAAGCCCGTGAACAACAGTGGGCAGAGATGGTTGCCGAGGCTCAGGCGCTGCTCGATACCGGCACCAGTGAACAAACCCCACAAGCACAGGCGCTGGCGCGCCGTTGGATGTGCACGCTGGAACGCGATACCGCCAAGAACCCGACGTTCCTGGTGAAGCTGAACGCCATGCATAGCCATGAACCCGTCATACGCCAACAAACCGGCATCACGCCTGCCGTGGTGGATTACATCACCCGGGCATTTGGCGAAAGCAAGCTGGCGATTTTCCAAAACTATCTGTCGGCAGATGAATATGCGTATGTCCGTCGGCACTATTTCGATCGCCTGCACGAATGGCCGCCGCTGATCGCCAAATTCCACCAGGCAATGGCAGACGGCGTGCCGGCAAGCTCCGCCCTGGCCGGGCAACTGGCGGGGGAGTGGCTGGCGCTGTTTCGCTCTTACGCCAGTGACGATCCCGCCACACAGGCGAAAATCCGCCATGCTATGGCGCAGGAACCGGCGCTGGCGGAGGGAACCTGGCTCACACCGGCGCTGCTCAGCTATCTGCAACAGGCAATAGGGCACAGCATGCAACGCTGATCCGATGTTTTTCTTATGACCGTCATAGCAAAAATCAATTTATCGGGCTAAAAAACCAAGGGCATAATGGGATTATCTTTCAGGCCGCGCCGACGGCCTGATTCCCTCCCTATTTACAAGGACATATATGTCGTTATCCGCAACGCCGACACCCGCGCAGCTCACCATCACCGATGCCAACAGTGAGGATATGGCCGCCGTGCAGCAAATTTATCAATACCATGTGTTGTACGGTGCCGCTTCATTTGAGGAAACGCCGCCGTCGCTAGATGAAATGGAAGCACGCCGCCAAAAGGTATTGGCGGACGATCTGTTCTGGCTGGTAGCCCGGCTCAACGGCCAGGTGGTGGGCTATTGCTACGCCGCGCAATACCGGCCGCGCCCCGCCTACCGCTTTACCATCGAAAACTCGGTATACATTGCCGAAGGGATGCAGGGCAAAGGGATCGGCAGCAGCCTGATGGCGGCGCTGATCGCCCGCTGTGAACAGGGGCCCTGGCGGCAAATGCTGGCCATCATCGGCAATTCGGCAGAGAATTTGGGATCGCTGGCGTTGCACCGCAAGCATGGGTTCACCAGCGTCGGCACGCTTAACGCCGTCGGCTTCAAGCTGGGCAGTTGGCGCGACACGCATGTGATGCAACTGCCGCTAGGGGAAAGCAATCAGACACTGCCGGTTTAACCGGCAGTGTCAGTGCAGACGGCGGGGAATCAGGCTTTGTAGCGTGCGCGGATAGCGCCCAATACGGAAACCACCAGCAGCACCACGCCACCGGCAACAATGCCGAACACCACGTTCAGCAGCGAAGGCACGACGCCCTGCAGCAGCAGGCCGAACGTTGGCACCACCGAGGTGTCTGCCGCCCAGCCTTCAAACAGATGGTGTACCGCCGGCAGGCCGTGAGTCAGGATGCCGCCGCCCACCATAAACATGGCAATAGTGCCCACCACCGACAGCGTTTTCATCAGGTATGGCGCTGCACGCACAATGCCGTTGCCCACGCTCCGCACCAGCGTGCTGGTCTTGCGGCTTAAATACAGCCCCAAATCATCCAGCTTCACAATGCCCGCCACAATGCCATACACGCCGATAGTCATAACGATGGCGATACCGCACAGCACAATCACCTGTTGCGTAAAGGTGGCAGCGGCCACGGTGCCCAGAGTAATAGCGATAATTTCGGCCGACAGCACAAAATCGGTACGGATAGCGCCGGTAATCTTGCGGGTTTCATAGGCCGCCACGTCTTCATTGGCGCCCGGGCCGTCTTTGTCTTCCCCTTCGCCTTTCTTATGAAACAGGCTGTGGAACACCTTTTCAAAGCCCTCAAAGCAGAGATAGGCGCCGCCCACCATCAGCAACGGGGTAATCGCCCAGGGGGCAAACGCACTGATCAACAACGCCAGCGGCACCAGAATCGCTTTGTTGACAAACGATCCTTTCGCCACGCGCCATACCACCGGCAATTCGCGGTCTGCGGAAACCCCGGTCACCTGTTGGGCATTGAGCGCCAAATCATCGCCCAGCACGCCAGCGGTTTTCTTTGCCGCCATTTTGGTCATCAGCGAGACATCATCCAGCAACGAGGCGATGTCATCAATTAACGTCAGTAAGCTACTTCCGGCCAAGATGCGCCATCCTTAATCAAAAAAAAAGAAATATGACAATGCAATACAGTAACTAGCATAGCGGGATTTAACAGCGAATGCGTGGCTAACTTTCACCAAGCGATGAAAGAAAAGAGAGAATGGGCCTGCCGGAAAGCCCGGCAGGCAAAGGCAGGTTATTCAGCGTTCTGCGCCAGGCGCGCATCTTTTTGCCGGCGATAATCACGCGCCGCCGGTGGGATTGGCGTCACCTTACCGGTTTCAATCCAACTGCGCAGGCGGTTAGCATCGGCAAAGTGGGTATATTTACCAAAGGCATCCAGCACCACCAGCGATACCGGGCGGCTGCCGATCACCGTGCGCATCACCAGGCAGTGGCCGGCCTCATTGGTGAAACCGGTCTTGGTCAGTTGAATATTCCACTTCGGGTTATAAACCAGGTGGTTGGTGTTACGGAACGGCAAGGTATAGTTTGGCCCCTTAAACGCCGCCATACGTTCGGTGGTGGTGCTCAATTGGCCGATCAGCGGGTACTGTTTGGTGGCAATCAATAGCTTGGTCAGATCGCGCGCGGTCGAGACGTTATGAATCGATAACCCGGTCGGCTCCACATAGTGGGTGTGCGTCATCCCCAACGCTTTGGCTTTGGCGTTCATGGCGCGGATAAAGGCGTCGTACCCGCCGGGATAATGATGCGCCAGGCTGGCGGCGGCGCGGTTTTCGGAAGACATCAGCGCCAGCAGCAGCATATCCTTGCGGCTGATTTCACTGTTCAACCGCACGCGGGAATAGACGCCCCGCATTTCCGGGGTCTGATGGATATCCACCGCCAGCATTTCATCCAACGGCAGGTGAGCATCCAGCGTCACCATCGCCGTCATCAGCTTGGTGATGGAGGCGATCGGCACCACTTCATCCGGGTTACGGGCATAAATCACGTTATGGGTGCGCATATCCACCACCATGGCGCTGCCGGAGGCCAGTTCCGGCTGGGTGGCATGTAACGCAGGGGTATTTTCACTGGCCAGCGCGCGCGGCGCCAGGCCTGCGCCCGCTTGTAAAGCGAGCAAGGCCAACACAAGTACTCGGATTTTCACATGCATTACTCTTGTCACAAATAAGGGAAGATCTCGGCTTGTCGCCCCTCACCCTAGCCCTCTCCCAGAGGGAGAGGGAATAGTTAGCGCTGACTATTGAGGCCCCCCTCTCCCCTTGGGAGAAGACCAGAGCCACTATCAATATAGACGCCCCTTCTTCCGCTGGGAGAGGGCCAGAGCCACTATCAATATAGGCGCCCCCTCTCCCTCTGGGAGAGGGCCAGAGCCACTATCAATATAGGCGCCCCCTCTCCCTCTGGGAGAGGGCCGGGGTGAGGGAAACCGGCTATCGGCAAACATTCATGCGGCGAATTATATGTGAGCCTAATAAAGTTAGCACTGGGATTGTCAGTGGCGATTTGTGACAAATTCTGTCTATAGAAACCTAACGCAGCCCGCGAGGGCTCTGGGCTGCGGGCAAATCATACAAAAGTTACAGCGCCGCCTGCCAGGCGGAACGGGGCAACAGATACACCCCGGCGGGCTGTTGCGCGCCGGCACCGATGATGTGGCCGATGCCCGCCGCCATCACCGCCAGCGTAACGTCAAATGCGTTCAGGCTATCGCCGTAGCCGGCCGTCAGGTTCAGCATCGAACCGTTGGCCAACAGATAAAGCGTATTGTCGTCCATCTGGTAGGCATCAATAAACGGCATCGGCTGGCTGTGCGGCAGCGTCTGCAGAAAACCTACGTCAATTTCCGCCGCCACGTGGCCAACGTTGAGAATAAATACGCCGTTTTTGGTTTGCTGCAAATGCCGGGCGCAAAGCACATTGCTGGCCCCGGTGGCGGTGGCGATCACGTCGGCCAGCTGCACCGCCTCGGCCAAATCAACCACTTGCCAACCGTCATAGCGCGCCTGCAGAGCGCGGGCCGGATCGATTTCAGCCACCATCACCTGCCCGCCATAGGCCCTGGCCGCCGCCGCCACGCCTTGCCCCACCAGCCCATAGCCGATAACCAGTACGCATTTTTCATGCAGCGTCAGCCGGGTGGTCTGGAAAAAAGTATGCCAGGCCGTCAGGCCAACCATATGGCGGTTATGCAGCCCTTCTTTAACCGGCAGATCGTCCCAGTTGAAGATGGGGTAACGCGGCGCCATGCCATCCAGCCGGCTGATGCCGGAACCGGTGGCTTCCAACCCGGCCTTGATCGGCAGGTCGCTGCCCGCCTGGTGCAGGCGGGCGGTCAGATCGGCACCCATCTCACACAGATGGGTCGGCCCCCAGGCCAACGCGCGATCGAAAGACGCCGACCAATCCGCCTGATCCATATCGCGCCAGGCAAAAGCCTGCGCGCCGTGGCGCTCCAGCCAGGCCACCACCTCATCCTGCACCGTGGTGGGGTTGCAGGTGGTCAGATACACCGCCGCGCCTTTGTTTAGCAAGCCGGCAACCAGTGGCACCATTTTCAGATCCAAATGCATGCTGCACGCCAGGCGCACGCCGTGCAGATCCGGTAATGCCGCCACCGCCGCCCGGGTGCGCGGCATCTGGCCCAACGCCCAATTCAGTTCACGTTCAAAATCCAGGCTCATCCCGCACTCCTTTTTCGCTTTACCGCCTGTCGTGGCTTGCAACAGCAGCCTTGCTATCTATCAGAACATTGGCAACTATCATTACTCAGGTTAAATCACGCGCTCAAGGTAAAAATCATGGCCGAACCGTTAACGATCGTTTTCCCGCTTTATTCTGGCGTCACCCAGCTTGATTTCACCGGCCCGTATCAGTTCCTCTCACGGATGCCCAATACCGAAACCATTGTCGCCTCCGTAGACGGCGCAGAGATCGACGGGGACGGCCTGTTTTTCAACCATCTGCGGCCATTGGCGCAGATCGCCCATTGCGACGTGCTGTGCGTACCGGGCGGCGGCGGTTGCACCCAGGCGATGCAGGATGAGCAATATATGGCGCAGATCCAACGCCTGGCGCACGGCGCCCGCTATATCACATCCGTTTGCACCGGTTCGCTGATCCTGGGGGCCGCGGGCTTGTTGCGCGGCAAACGCGCCACCAGCCATTGGTCGATGTGCGACTGCCTGCCGCTGTTCGGCGCCATTGCCAGCAGCGAACGTGTGGTGCGCGATGGCAATGTGATCACCGGCGGCGGCGTCACGGCCGGGATTGATTTTGCACTGACGCTCATCGCCGAACTGCACGGTGAGGAAACCGCACAGGCCATTCAACTGGGCTTTGAATATGCTCCAGCCCCGCCGTTTGTCGGCGGCACGCCGGCACTGGCGCCGCCGGCGATAGTAAAAAAGGTGCGGGAAACTATGGCCGAAAGCCTGCGGCAACGGCAGGCGCTGGTCGCGCAGATTGCCGCCAAATGCGGTTAACCCCGGCAGCGGTTCAACACAGCCTGGGCGGCAAGGGGTATAATGTGCCCCTATTGGCTGGCAAGACAAGGATTTAAGGATGAACATCCTGGCACACTATATTAGCGAATACGGCTATTGGGCGCTGTTTTTTGGCTGCCTGGCGGAAGGGGAAACCATCACGCTGCTGGGCGGCATCGCAGCACATGAGGGATTGCTGCACTGGCCGTGGGTGATTGCCGTGGTGGCGTTCGGCGGCACGCTGGGCGATCAATTGCTGTATTTTGCCGGGCGCCGCTATGGCGAACGGGTGATTTCGCGCCTGAAAGGTCAGCAGCAACGCATTACGCGCGCACAACGGCTGATTACCCGCCACCCGATGCTGTTTGTGATCGGCGTGCGTTTTATGTATGGCTTTCGCATTATCGGCCCGGTATTGATCGGCGCCAGCAAGTTGCCGCCGTCACGCTTTGTGCCGCTGAATATTCTGGGCGCCATCCTATGGGCCACACTGTTCGTCATGCTGGGCTATTTTGGCGGCCGGGCAATGGAACACGTTGTTGCCGGCTTCGACAAAAAGCTCTCCAGCCTGCTGTTCGTTGCGTTGGTGATTCTGGTGATGTTGCTGGTGCGCCACTGGTGGCGCCGCCGCAAGGCCTAGCGGTTCAGCAACAGTTTGGCGCCAAACAGCGCCAGCATCGTGCCGCTCCTCTGTATCCTTTTGAATAACATTCCGTTTCTAACGCCAAACAACAGAAAAAAACAAATAATAACGATTTTGGCGCAGGATTTTTTGCCTCATTTCCAGAGAAAAGGTAGCATGCTTCGCTGTTATTTTTCAGCCGCCGCACAAAAAACAAACGGCAACATGCGGTGATGCTCCTTCGCAATAACGATTAGCGATAGCAATCGTTTGCTCCCTTGAGGGCAAAGAACGATAGACAGGCAAAACAGGACGAACGATGAAATCACATAATAAATCTGCGCACGACAGGCTCGCAGCCAGAAGACGTTGGTTAGACTCCCATGAATCCGGTTACCATAAAAGCATGGGTAACCGGCAGATCCAGATGATCGCCATCGGCGGCTCGATCGGTACCGGCTTGTTCCTCGGCACCGGCGGCCGTCTGGAACAAGCCGGCCCGGCGCTGGCGCTGGTTTATCTGGCGTGCGGTATTATCTCTTTCTTCATTCTGCGTGCGCTGGGTGAGTTGGTGCTACACCGCCCAAGCAGCGGCAGCTTCGTCTCTTACGCCCGTGAATTTCTCGGCGAAAAAGCCTCGTACGTTGCCGGCTGGATGTACTTCCTCAACTGGGCAATGACCGGCATTGTCGATATCACCGCGGTCGCGCTTTATATGCACTATTGGGGAACCTTTGCAGACGTGCCGCAGTGGCTGTTCGCCCTGTGCGCGCTGGGTATCGTCGCCACCATGAACATGATCGGTGTGAAATGGTTCGCCGAAATGGAGTTCTGGTTTGCGCTGATCAAAGTGGCCGCCATCGCCGCCTTTCTGGTGGTCGGCGTGGTGTTGCTCGGGGTTGGCACACCGATCGACGGCAACACCACCGGCATGCACCTGATCACTGAAAACGGCGGCGTATTCCCGCACGGCCTGCTGCCGGCACTGGTGCTGATGCAAGGGGTGATCTTCGCCTTCGCCGGCGTGGAATTGATCGGCACCGCCGCCGGTGAGTGCAAAGACCCGGAAAAAATGCTGCCCAAAGCGGTCAACAGCGTGATCTGGCGTATCGGCCTGTTTTACGTCGGCTCCGTGGTGCTGTTGGTGCTGCTGCTGCCGTGGAATGCCTACCAGGCAGGGCAAAGCCCGTTCGTCACCTTCTTTAGCAAGCTCGGCGTGCCTTATATCGGCACCATCATGAACATTGTGGTGCTCACCGCCGCGCTCTCCAGCCTGAACTCCGGGCTGTATTCCACCGGCCGTATTCTGCGTTCTCTGTCGATGGGCGGTTCCGCGCCGAAGCTGATGTCGAAGATGAGCAGCCAGAAGGTGCCCTATGCCGGTATTCTGGTCACCTGCTGCATCTATGTGCTGGGCGTGATTCTGAACTACCTGGTGCCATCCCAGGTGTTCGAAATTGTGCTTAACATCGCCTCGTTGGGCATTATCAGCTCATGGGCATTTATCATCATCTGCCAAATGCGCCTGCGCAAAGCCATCAAGGAAGGCAAAGCCAAGCCGGTTTCCTTTAAAATGCCGGGCGCGCCGGTCACCTCATGGATAACGCTGCTGTTCCTGCTGGTGGTGCTGGTCATGATGGCGTTTGACTACCCGAACGGCACCTGGACCGTGGCCACCATTCCGTTGCTGGCTGTGCTGCTGGTGCTTGGCTGGTTCGGCCTGCGTAAACGCGCAGCGGAAGTGAAACACGAGCAAAAAGCGCTCGAAGAAAAAATCGACCGCTGATCGCCACGTCATACTCCCCCGCCGTTAATCAACGCGGGGGATTTTTTATGCCTAAACGACGTTAAAGCGCCAGTAAGCGCTCACCATTCTTGCACCATCAGATCCCCCAGCAGGCGATCGGTGGAATGCGGCAGGAACACTTCATTGCCGGCCCCAGGGGTTAACGTCAGTTCGCCAATATAGATCTGTTCCTGCGTCAGATAAAAATCGACCCGGCAATAATCCAGATCCGCCGACACCGCCTTGGCGACGTCAATCATTTCATCCCAGAAGCGCGGCTTTTCATATAGGGTATTCAACTGTGGGATGTCATCCTGAATAAAGAAACAGTGATGGCAGTGCTCATCCAGATATTCCAGCGAGGTCGGGTGCGACCCGCCGCGCAGCAGCTCAACAAACAGGTATGGCACCTTGCCGTTGAAAACATGCACTTTATAGTCAATCGGCTCGCCATTAACCTCAATATCCAGCAGTTTTTCGACAATGATTTTCGGCGGGATATTCGCGTAGTGCTTTTCACGATAGCGTTTCCAGTAGGTGACTTTCGCCCATTGCTTCAGCGTATTCTGAATATCCTGGAACGAGACCTGCGTTTTATCCTTCACAATCATCACCTGCAACGAGGCGTTATTGGTTTTGATAACAAACGCAGAGGGTAAAGCCTGATAATCCTGCGCGGTAAATTCTTCGGTTATCAGGATCACCGGCGCCATATATTTTTCCGGCACCCGGCTGGCGATATATTTACGTACCGCGACCTTATCCGCAATCTGGCTGAATGCTTCACGCGGGTAACGCATACGATGGTAAATTTTCTCTGAAAAAGTGCGAGGATTCTTGAAGTTAACGAAGGAACCGTGTGCTGCGTAATGGCCCAACTGGTAATAAATAAAATCGGGTGCGGCCTGGTAAAGGCGTTTTATAAGGCTTCTCATTTTTTCTTCCATGACCACATACATGCAAAAATTCAGATAAAAAGCTTAAGTGACGCGTCTAACCGGGCACAGTGAAAATTTATATAATCATAAAAAACCGAAGAGTGAACAAATATGAAAAATAGATGAATTTTATTTAAAAACAACAAGATAAATTCAATTTATCGCACATAAATGACAATAGCCGGCCAATATAGCGGCTAAATGTCGCCAAGTGTAACTGGGAATCATTGTAATCATCATTGTTTAAATAATTTGAATGCTACGCTATTTCGGCATTGCGAAAAATAGCCCTGGCAATATCGGCGGAGCGGGTGAGCGCACGAATTTCGCTAAACATTTCGCTGGCCTCGTTATATTCTTTACGTAAATAGCCCAACCACTGTTTAATTCGCGCCACATGATAAAGGCCGGTATCGCCGTTTTTTTCCAGATAGGTATATTTCAGCAATAGATGCATTACCTCGGGCCATGGCATACGCGGTTCGTTATATTTCACCACCCGGCTCAGGTTCGGTATATTCAGCGCGCCACGCCCCAACATCACCGCATCACAACCGGTCGCCTGCAAACAATCCTGCGCGCTTTGGTAGCCCCAGATTTCGCCGTTGGCAATCACCGGTATCGTCAGGCGCCGGCGGATCTCGCCAATCGCCTGCCAATTGATGCGCTCGGCTTTATAACCGTCTTCTTTGGTGCGGCCATGCACCGCCAGCTCCGTCGCGCCGGCCTGCTGCACGGCATCGGCAATCTCCAGGCTGTAATGGGATGAATCCCACCCCAGGCGCACTTTTACCGTCACCGGCAGATGCGCCGGCACGGCGGCGCGCATCGCCTTCACCCCTTGATAAATCAGCTCCGGCTCTTTGAGCAGCGTCGCCCCGCCGCCGCTGCCGTTAACCGTTTTGGAGGGGCAGCCGCAGTTCAGATCAACACCATAAGAACCCAGCGCCACCGCCCGGGCCGCGTTTTCCGCCAGCCACTGCGGGTATTGGCCAAGCAGTTGAACACGCACCAGAGTGCCGGACGGGGTACGGCTGGCATGGCGCAATTCCGGGCACAGCCGGTAGAACAATTTTTCCGGCAGCAGTTGGTCGACAACGCGCAGGAACTCGGTGATGCAAAGATCGTAATCGTTCACTTCGGTGAGCAATTCACGCACCAAAGAATCGAGCACCCCTTCCATCGGAGCCAGTAACACACGCATGAACAAACCACCCCAGCAAAAAAGACGCGCAATGATACGGGCTAATGCCTGCGCGCGACAAGCCCATCATGCAACAATCCGCCGCGGTACCGGTGCGCCGTCGATAAACGCCTGAATATCTTCCACCGCCTGCTGAAAGTAAGTGTGATAGTTACTGTCGGCGACATAACCCAGGTGCGGCGTCGCCAGCACGTTAGGCAAGCGGCGCAACGGATGGTTGCCCGGCAGCGGCTCTTGTTCAAACACGTCCAGGCCGGCGCCGGCGATCCCGCCCTGCTGCAAGGCCTCAAGCAAGGCCGGCTGATCCACAATGGCCGCCCGCGAGGTATTAATCAGGAAAGCGCCGGGCTTCATTGCACGCAGTTCGCTCCGCCCCACCAGGCCGCGGCTGCGCTCGCTCAGCACCAGGTGCACGGAAAGCACATCGCTTTGCTCGAACAGCGCCTGTTTGGATGGCGCCAGGGTTACGCCTACTTCGGCCGCCCGTTGCGCCGTCAGGTTCTGGCTCCAGGCGATAACGCGCATGCCAAACGCCTGCCCTACCGTTGCCATTCGGCTGCCGATTTTGCCAAGCCCCAGCAGCCCGAGGGTTTTGCCATGCAGGCTAACCCCCACCTGCTGTTGCCACGGCCCGTTGTGGCGCAGGCCGTTGCTTTCCGTCATCAGGTGTTTGGTCAGGCCAAGGATTAATGCCCAGGTCAATTCCATCGGCGGTGCGGAACCGCTGTCGGTCCCGCACACCACTACGCCCTGGCGCGCCGCAGCGGCCAAATCCACCGCGGCATTGCGCATCCCCGAGGTCACCAACAGCTTCAGCGCCGGCAAGCGGGCCAACAGCGTTGCCGTAATAGGCGTGCGCTCACGCATGATCACCACAATCGCGCAATCGTTGAGCTGTGCGGCCAACTGCGCCTCGTCGGCGATATGTTCGCTGATGCTAAACACCTCAACCCGATCGGCAATCGGCCCCCAATCCGCCATCGCCAGCGCCACCTGCTGGTAATCGTCGAGTATGGCACATTTGAGTTTCATTCATGTTCCCCTTACCGGCGCATTCCGCCGCATTACAGCGTAGTACGGATCGGAGCGTTCAGCTGCAACAAACGGCGCCGGCACGCCGTTAATGCCGGGCGGTTAACATTTTCACAAGCGGCCAGCGGGGAAATGACGATAAAAAAATGCCAGCCGGATTGCTCTGGCTGGCACTGAAGGAACCGCGCGCGTGGTATTCGCGCCGCGTTATTTATTCCGCAGGCTTACGGCTGCGCGGACGGCGTGCTGGCGCACCGCTGCGGCGCTGGCCTTCACCCTGCGGGCGCGCATGGCCGCCTTCGCGGCTTTCGCGTTGGCCGCCGCCGTTGGCAGAGCGCTGACCGCCGCCTTGACTACGGCGCTGCCCACCGCCATTGCCACGCGGCGCACCACGCCCGCCGCCCTGACGGCCGTTGATGATCGGCTCCGCCTTGATGGACGGATCTGGCTCATAGCCAGGGATAGCAATGCGCGGAATTTCGCGTTTCAGCAGCCGCTCGATATCGCGCAGCAGTTTGTGCTCATCCACGCAAACCAGTGAAATAGCTTCGCCGGTGCGTTCGGCACGGCCGGTACGGCCAATACGGTGCACATAGTCTTCCGGCACATTAGGCAGTTCGTAGTTCACGACGTGCGGCAACTGATCGATATCCAGACCGCGGGCGGCGATATCGGTCGCAACCAGCACGCGGATCCGGCCGTCTTTAAAGTCGGCCAGCGCACGGGTACGCGCGCCCTGGCTCTTGTTGCCGTGAATGGCGGCGGCGGTAATGCCGTCTTTGTTCAACTGCTCCGCCAGGTGGTTAGCGCCATGTTTGGTGCGGTTAAACACCAGTACCTGGCGCCAGTCGCCGGCGCCGATCATGTGGGAAAGCAGCTCGCGCTTACGCTTTTTATCCACAAAGTGCACGCTCTGCGCCACTTGTTCAGAGGCGGTATTGCGGCGCGCCACTTCAACGGAGGCCGGGTTATGCAGCAGTTTGCTCGCCAGCGCTTTGATATCGTCCGAGAACGTGGCGGAGAACAGCAGGTTCTGGCGTTTTGACGGCAGCTTGGCCAGCACGCGGCGGATATCGTGGATGAACCCCATATCCAGCATGCGGTCGGCTTCATCCAGCACCAGAATTTCAATTTTCGACAGATCTACTGCGTTCTGGTGTTCCAGATCCAGCAGGCGCCCCGGCGTTGCCACCAGAATGTCGACGCCACCGCGCAGCTTCATCATCTGCGGGTTGATGCTCACACCGCCGAACACCACCAGCGAACGCAGGCGCAGGTGTTTGCTGTACGCCACGACGTTTTCGCCGATCTGCGCCGCCAATTCACGGGTTGGCGTCAGGATCAGCGCCCGCACCGGGCGGCGGCCTTTGGCCGCATGGTCATGTTTGCTCAGCAATTGCAGTAACGGCAGGGTAAAACCGGCGGTTTTCCCGGTGCCGGTCTGGGCGCTGGCCATCAGATCGCGGCCTTCCAATACCACAGGAATGGCCTGACGCTGAATTGGCGTAGGTTCGCGATAGCCCTGTTCTTCAACAGCGCGCAGAATTTCAGCACTTAAGCCGAGGTTTTCAAATGACATAGTAGAGAAAAACTCCAGATCCCCCCTAACCTGAACATCAGTTCGGTGCAGTTTCCTGGGAGGATGATCAGACGGGGCATAAGGATGTGCCCGGCATTCAGCCGCTGGCAACATTCCCGGGATGACCACGAGGGATTGGCACAAACTGCAGTGCACCAAGCGAGTGATTGTAGCAGAAGTCGAAGAAAAAAAAGCAATTTTACGTGATGAAACGCACAATGCCGCTGCAACACGCGAAAAACGCCATCAAACCTGGCTGACCGCGCAGGAGAAAAACGCGCGGGCCGGTTTACATGGCCCACTACGAGGCCTAAAGTTAATCATATGATTGATTAATTTTTATGGATGCGTGTGATGCCTTCAGCGGAGAATAAACAGGTTGCCAGCCAGGCACGTGGCGAACAGGCGCGCCAGCAACTGATCGCCGCCGCCATCGAGGTGTTTGGCGAATACGGCCTGCGCGGCGCCACGACGCGGGAAATCGCCCGGCTGGCCGGGCAAAATATCGCCGCCATCACCTACTACTTCAATTCAAAAGAAGGCCTGTATCGTGCCGTAGCACAGTGGATCGCTGATTTTTTCCAGCAGGCATTCAGCCCGCTGGCCGAAGAAATTGAGCGTTTCTGGCTGTTGCCGGCCGCGCAGCGCCCGCCTGAAAGCTACCTGCACTACCTTAAGCGCGGGCTATTGATGCTAAGTGAACTGATGACTCAGCCGCAAACCATCAAGATAAGCAAAATCATGTCGCGCGAGCAATTGTCGCCCACCGATGTCTTCCCGCTGATCCACGAACAAATAACGGCGCCGGTCCATAGCCAACTGTGCCGGTTGATGGCGGCCAGCACCGGCATGGCGCCGGAATCAGACAAAGTCGTGCTGCATACCCATGCGCTGATCGGCGAAGTACTGGCGTTCCGCGTGGCGCGGGAAACCATCTGCCGGCAGGCCGGCTGGCAGCAAATTGGCGAGGAACAGGCGGCGCAGATCAGGGCCGTGTTGGTTGAACATATCGATCTTCTGGTTCACGGGTTGCATCAGCGCTATAGCGCATAAAACGCTGGCAGGGAGTGTTATGAACAAGAAAAGAAGTGCCGTTGTGGTGGTGGCTATTCTGGCGATCGCCGCCGTCGTCTATGGATTTTTATCTTACCAGCAGCGGCAAAACACACCGCTGACGCTGTACGGTAACGTCGATATCCGCACCGTTAATCTCGGTTTCCGCGTTGATGGCCGCCTGGCTTCGCTGGCGGTTGATGAAGGCGATCGCGTCCAACCGGGGCAACCGCTCGGCAAACTGGACGATGGCCCCTACATCAACGCGCTGCGGCAAGCAGAGGCCAACGCTGGCAGCGCACAGGCCAAGCTGGATCTGTTGCTGGCCGGCTACCGCAATGAAGAGATCGCCCAGGTGCGCGCAGAGGTGGCGCAGCGGCAATCGGCGTTCAGCTATGCCGACAGCTTTTTAAAACGCCAGCAGGGGCTGTGGGCCAAAAACGCCACGTCGGCCGACGCCCTGGAAGATGCCCGCACCGCGCGCAACCAGGCGCAGGCCAATCTGCAAGCGGCGAAAGATAAACTCACCCAATACCAAAGCGGCAACCGCCCGCAGGAAATCGAACAGGCCAGGGCCGTTCTGGCCCAAAGCCAGGCGGCATTGGCGCAGGCGCAACTCAACCTGCAGGATACCGCCCTGCTTGCCCCCTCCGCCGGTACGGTGCTGACCCGTGCGGTGGAGCCAGGCACCATGCTTAGCGCCAGCAGCACTGTGTTCACCGTTTCGCTGACCAACCCGGTTTGGGTACGCGCCTACGTCAGCGAAGCCCACCTGGGCCAGGCGGCGCCGGGCACCGAGCTTGCCATTTACACCGACAGCCGGCCGGATAAGCCCTATCACGGCAGGATCGGTTTTGTTTCCCCCACCGCCGAGTTCACGCCAAAAAGCGTCGAAACGCCGGACCTGCGCACCGATCTGGTCTACCGCCTGCGCGTGGTGGTGACCGACGCCGACGATGCGCTGCGCCAGGGGATGCCGGTGACGCTGCGCTTTGACAACGGCGCCGCCCAGTAGGATTCGGCGCAGGCTGCCCGCAGCCTGCAAACGCTATACCTCGTTGATAGCTTCTGACGTTAGGGATGTCATGGAACAGGCACATGTGATTGAGCTGGAAGCGCTGGAAAAACGCTTTCCGTCACTCGAGAAACCGGCGGTCGCCAGCCTGACCACCACGCTACGCAGCGGTGCGGTGACCGGCCTGGTCGGGCCGGACGGCGCGGGCAAAACCACGCTGTTGCGCATGCTGGCCGGGCTGTTGAAACCCAGCAGCGGCCAACTGCGCGTCGCCGGGTTGGATCCGATCGCCCAGGATCGTCAACTGCACGCCATTCTTGGCTATATGCCGCAAAAATTCGGCCTGTATGAAGACCTGACGGTGATGGAAAACCTGACGCTGTATGCCGATCTGCGCGGCGTCACCGGCGAAGCGCGCCAGCGAACCTTCCAACAACTGCTGGAATTTACCGATCTCACTCACTTTACCGATCGCTTGGCCGGCAAGCTTTCCGGCGGCATGAAGCAAAAGCTGGGGCTGGCCTGTACGTTGGTAGGCCAGCCGCAGGTGCTGCTGCTGGATGAGCCGGGGGTGGGCGTCGATCCGATCTCGCGCCGCGAACTGTGGCGTATGGTGCATGAACTGGCCAACGACGGCATGCTGATCCTCTGGAGCACCTCTTATCTTGATGAGGCCGAACAATGCCGGGAAGTGCTGCTGATGAATGAAGGCGAATTGCTGTTCAGCGGCGCGCCGCAGGCGCTGACCCAGCGCATGGCCGGCCGTTCGATCCTGCTCGATGCGCCGGGCGACAACCCGCGCGCGTTGTTACAGCGCGCGATTTGCTTGCCGGCGGTCACCGACGGGGTGATCCAGGGCAAATATCTGCGCCTGATGCTAAAACCCGACGCCGAACACCCGCAGGTATTACAGGCGCTGGATCTGCCAAATGCTAAACTGCGCGAAGCCGAGCCGCGTTTTGAGGATGCGTTTATCGATCTGCTCGGCGGCGGCCCCAACAGCCGCTCGGCGCTGGCGGAGATCATGCCAACGGTACAGGGCGACAGCGCGGAAACCGTGATTGAAGCGCAAGGGCTGACCAAAAAATTTGGCAACTTCGCCGCCACCGATAACGTGGATTTCAAAGTACAGCGCGGCGAAATCTTCGGCCTGCTGGGGCCAAACGGCGCGGGCAAATCCACCACCTTCAAAATGATGTGCGGCCTGCTGACGCCCAGCGGCGGTAAGGCCCTGGTGCTGGGGATGGATTTAAAAACCAGCTCCGGCAAAGCACGCCAGCGCCTGGGCTATATGGCGCAAAAATTCTCGCTATACGGCAACCTGACGGTGGGGCAAAACCTGAAGTTTTTTTCCGGCGTATATGGCCTCAGCGGCAAAAGGCAGCGCGATAAAATCGATGAAATGTCGCGCGCGTTTAACTTCGGCTCGATTATCGACCAAACCCCGGACTCGCTGCCGCTGGGGTTTAAGCAGCGCCTGGCGCTGGCCTGCGCGCTGATGCACGAACCCGATATTCTGTTCCTCGACGAACCCACCTCGGGGGTCGATCCGCTAACCCGGCGTGAATTCTGGCTGCATATCAACGGCATGGTGGATAAAGGCGTGACGGTCATGGTGACCACCCACTTCATGGACGAAGCGGAATATTGCGATCGCATCGGGCTGGTGTATCACGGCAAGATCATCGCCGCCGGCACGCCGGACGATCTTAAACACCAGGTCGCCTGCGAACAGAATCCCAACCCGTCAATGGAAGATGCGTTTATTGAGCTGGTGCAAGGCTACGATCGGCAGGAGAAAACATCATGAGTGAAAGCAGCGGCTTTTCCTGGCGGCGTTTGCGCGCGCTGTGCCTGAAAGAAACCCGCCAGATCCTGCGCGATCCCAGCAGCGGGCTGATCGCGTTCGTCATCCCACTGCTGCTGCTGTTTATCTTCGGCTACGGCATCAATCTGGATTCCAGCAAACTGCGGCTGGGCATTTTGCTTGAACAGCAAAGCGAAGAGGCGCGGGATCTGGTCAGTGCGTTTACCGGATCGCCGTATATCGATCCGACCGTCAGCGATAACCGGCAGGCGTTGATCCAGAAAATGCAGGCCGGTGAGATCCGCGGGCTGGTGGTGATCCCCACTGATTTTGCCCAACGCATGGCCCGCCCTTACGATCAGGCGCCGATCCAGGTCATCACCGACGGCAGCGAACCCAACACCGCCAACTTTGTGCAGGCCTATACCCAGGGGGTATGGCAGATCTGGCAGCAGCAGCGCGCTACCGATCGCGGGCAGGAGGATAAGCCGCTGATCGAGATCCAAATGCGCTACTGGTTCAACCCGGCGGCGATAAGCCAGCACTTCATCATTCCTGGGGCGATCACCATCATCATGACGGTGATCGGCGCGATCCTGACTTCGTTGGTGATCGCCCGCGAGTGGGAGCGCGGCACCATGGAGGCCCTGCTGTCGACGCAGGTGACGCGCGGCGAGCTGTTGCTCTCCAAACTGCTGCCCTACTATCTGCTGGGCATGCTCGCCATGGCGCTGTGTATGGTGATATCGCTCTTCGTGCTCAAGGTGCCTTACCGTGGCTCGTGGCTGATTCTGTTTATCATCAGCAGCCTGTTCCTGGCCAGCACGCTCGGCATGGGGTTGCTGATTTCTTCCGTGACGCGCAATCAGTTCAACGCGGCGATGGTGGCGCTGAATGCCGCCTTCCTGCCTTCAATCATGCTTTCGGGGTTTATTTTCCAGATCGACAGTATGCCGGCCGTGGTGCGCGCCTTCACTTACCTCATTCCGGCGCGCTACTTCGTCAGCACCCTGCAAACGCTGTTTCTGGCGGGGAATATCGGCACGGTGCTGATCATCAATCTGCTGTTGCTGATCGCTTCTGCGGTGGTGTTTATCGGGCTGACGGCCTGGAAAACCCAGCGGCGGCTGGATTAAGGGGGAAGCATGTTGCACCGTTTATTAACGCTTATCATCAAGGAACTGCAAACGCTGCTGCGCGATCCGCAAACCCGCACCATTCTGATCATGCCGGTGCTGGTGCAGGTGTTGTTGTTCCCGTTCGCCGCCACGCTTGAAGTCACTAATGCCACGATCGCCATTTACAGCGAAGACAACGGCCAGGCTTCGATCGAACTGACCCAGCGCTTTGCCAAGGCCAAAGCCTTCTCACAGGTTTTGCTGCTGCGCAACCCGCAGGAAATTCAGTCCACACTCGACAACCGGAAAGCACTGTTGCTGATCCGCTTTCCGGCGCAGTTTTCACGTGATATCGCCACCGGCAACACCGCACCGCTGCAATTGATTCTGGATGGCCGTAACTCGAACAGTGCGCAGATTGCCGCCAATTATGTCCAGCACATCGTGCAGGATTATCAGGAAGCGCTGATCGGCGGCCGGCAGAAACCCAATAACAGCGAGCTGGTGGTGCGCAACTGGTATAACCCCAATCTGGATTACAAATGGTTTGTGGTTCCGTCCCTGATCGCCATGATCACCACCATCGGCGTGCTGATTGTCACTTCGCTTTCAGTGGCGCGCGAGCGTGAACAGGGCACGCTGGAACAGCTGCTGGTCTCCCCGCTCACCACCTGGCAAATTTTTATCGGCAAGGCCGTGCCAGCGCTGATTGTCGCTTCGTTCCAGGCATCCACCGTGCTGTTGATCGGTATTTTCCTGTTCCAGATCCCGTTCGCTGGCTCTCTGCTGCTGTTTTATGGCACCATGCTGGCCTACGGGCTGTCCCTGGTGGGCTTCGGCTTGTTGATCTCGGCGCTATGCGCAACCCAGCAGCAGGCGTTTATCGGCGTATTCGTGTTTATGATGCCGGCGATCCTGCTTTCAGGCTATGTTTCGCCTGTGGAAAATATGCCGGTGTGGCTGCAGAACCTGACCTGGATTAACCCAATCCGTCACTTCACCGACATCACTAAGCAGATTTATTTGAAAGACGCCAGCTTCGGCATTATCTGGCACAGCCTGTGGCCGTTACTGGTGATCACCGTCACCACCGGCAGCGTGGCTTATGCCATGTTCCGGCGTAAAATCGCCTAAGAGCGGGGCTGCGGTAACGGGCGTGTCTTGTTATCGATTATTCATGGAGGCGTTTTGGCAGAAGCAGTTAAAGACAATGAATTCAATAAAATGACCCGTTTTGGCTTCCGGCTTGCCGGCATTAGCCTGCTGCTGGTCATGCTGATTTTTGCGGCCGGTTTTTTTCTGCCGGAAGACAGCGGAGAGTGGCTTGATCTGGTGGTGCTGGCCATGGCCGGCGTGAATGTGATTGCGAACTTCGTGGTGTTCTACTTTGCCATCATCGGGCTGTTCAAATCGTCATTGAAATGGCGGGCGCTATTCTCTTTACTGATTGCACTGGCGATTTTTGCACTCTATCTCATCGCTATCGCCTTCGCATCCTCATAAGGCCAGCCGTGATAGCCAAAGAGGGCAATCCGTTTGCCCTTTTCTGCCCATTAGCGCTGGGCGATTCTTGCCGCCGACGCTTTGGTTAAGCCTTCCAATGGGTTCCAACCCTGAATGCCCTTCACTTCTTTCAGGTAATAGCTGTAGTTGGCGAGGCTGCCGCACGCACACGCATAGGCAACGTTCACGCCGCGCGCCCAGGCATCAAGGTTCACGCCATTGCTGTATTCAATCATCCCCAGGATTAAGTTGATGGCACATATCACCACAAACAGCACCAGGCCTTTCTTCCACAAGCCCAAAATACAAAAATAAATAATGCCGAAGAAAAAGGCGTAAAAGTTCATGACGTATTTAAGCCGCGCGAAGAACTTCATCTCCTTTAGCTTCCGCTGGTATTCAGGGGAAGTGACATTCCCACCGACGCTATCATATAAGGCAAAACGCGCTTGCCACTTTGGGCTTAGCTCTTTACTCATAAATCCCTCGTTACCATTATCATTGTGTTTTACTACTGCCATCCCATATAACCTGTTTATTCAACGCAATGCCTGGCGCAGTGTCAATAAAACGGCGTGAAAAAGCATGACTGTCGCTTAAGTAAACAGATAACAAAAGGCCCTGCAAAACAGGGCCCTTTGAGAAACAACGGTGCGGGTAGCAACGAAGGATTAGCGATTAACGGCGGTTGCCGAAAATCCGCAGCAGCATCAGGAACAGGTTGATAAAGTCGAGATACAGCGTCAGCGCGCCGACAATCGCATATTTGCGGAAATGGTCTTTATCATCCGCGTTGAGCTGTTCGCCCATCGCTTTCAGTTTCTGGGTGTCATAGGCCGTCAGGCCAACAAATACTACCACGCCGATGTAAGTGATCGCCCACATCAATGCGCTGCTCTTCAGCCAGATATTAACCAGCGACGCCAACACAATACCGATCAACGCCATAAACAACAGGCTGCCGAAGCCGCTCAGATCGCGCTTGGTGGTGTAACCATACAGGCTCATGGCGCCGAACATCCCGGCGGTGACCACGAAGGTGCTGGCGATGGAAGAATAAGTGTAGGCAATGAAAATGCTGGAAAGCGTCAGCCCGGTCAACGCCGAATACAGCATAAACAGCGAAGTGGCCATCGCCCCGCTCAGGCGGTTAACCATGCCGGAAATAACGAACACCAGCGCCAATTGCACAATAATCAGCCCGAAGAAGGTGATCTGGCTGGAAAAAATAAAGTTGAGGATTGCGGGCGTGTTGGCCGCATACCATGAGACAAACGCCGTCAGCAACAGGCCGCAGGTCATCCAGCCATACACCTGCGCCATATAGGCCTGAATGCCGCTGCCAGCACGTTCGACAATTGAACCATTAGAACGTGGATATCGGTCCATGACGGTTACCTTTTGCATGTTGAACAAGATTCGGGATGGCATATGCCATAGCCCTGCCGTTATTAAGAGTACCACAATAACGCACTGCCGGGAGCGCGCAGCGCTATTAATTACGCGCCGTTGAACAATGATTTACCTGCTCACCAGCGCTTCGCCGCCAGCGTATCCGCGGCACGCGCCTCCACCCAGCGCTCCCCCTGCCCGGTGGCTTCACGCTTCCAAAACGGTGCGCGCGTCTTCAGATAATCCATAATAAATTCGGCGGCCTCAAAGGCCTGGCTACGGTGCGCGCCGGTCACGCCGACGAACACAATTTCATCACCGGGAAACAGCTCGCCGATCCGGTGAATCACCGCGACCCGCTGCAATGGCCAGCGTTGGCGGGCCTGTTCAACAATCTCGGCCAGCGTTTTTTCCGTCATGCCCGGGTAGTGTTCCAGCGTCAGCGCGCTCACATCGTCACCCAGGTTATGATTGCGTACCTTGCCGGTGAAGGTCACTACCGCGCCATCGTCGGCGCACTGCGCCAGCCAGGCATATTCATCACCGACGTTAAACGGCGCATGGCCAACGCGAATACGGGTATTGCTCATGGTTACCCCCCGGTTACCGGTGGAAAGAACGCCACCTCGTCGCCGGCGCACAGCGGGTGTTCCAGCGGGACCAACGCCTGATTGACCGCCGCCAACAGCTTGCCGTTTTCCAACGCCAACGCCCAGCGATCGCCACGCGCGCACAGCGCCTGGCGCAATGCCTCCACGGTCGAGAACTCTGCCGCCAGGCGCAGGCTGGGCACACCGACCAGTTCACGCACCTGGGCAAAAAACAGAATATCAATCATGCGCTATTCCACCCTGAAGTCGCCGGATTTACCGCCGCTTTTCGCCAGCAGGCGCACGGGGCCGATCACCATGTCCTTTTGCACCGCCTTGCACATGTCGTAAATGGTCAGTGCCGCCACCGAAGCGGCGGTGAGCGCTTCCATTTCCACGCCGGTTTTGCCGCTAAGGCGGCAGCAGGTTTCGATACGCACGCGGCTGTGCGCCGGCTGCGCTTCCAACTGCACTTCGACCTTGCTCAGCATCAGCGGGTGGCACAACGGGATCAACTCCCAGGTGCGCTTCGCCGCCTGGATGCCGGCGATGCGCGCGGTAGCGAATACATCGCCCTTGTGATGGCGGCCTTCGACGATCATCGCCAACGTCTCGGCATGCATGGCGACAAACGCCTCGGCGCGGGCTTCTCGCACGGTGTCCGCCTTGGCGGAGACATCCACCATATGGGCTTCGCCGGCGGCGTTAATATGGGTTAATTGGTTCATAAGGCTACTTTTTCACATGCGGCTGAAAATTACACGGGCGATGCCGTGCGTCCAGTTGTTCTTCGATAACCCGCTCCCACGCGGTGCGGCAGGCGCGGGTGGAACCCGGCACGGCAAAAATCACGGTACGGTTGGCAATGCCGGCCAGCGCGCGCGACTGAATAGTCGCCGTGCCGATCTCTTCATAAGAGACCATGCGAAACAGCTCGCCGAAACCTTCAATTTCCCGATCGAACAACGGCAACAACGCCTGCGGGGTATTATCCCGTTCGGTAAACCCCGTGCCGCCGTTAACCAATACCGCCTGCACGTCATCGCTGGCGATCCAAAGCGAGATCTGCGCGCGGATCTGGTAAAGATTGTCTTTGACCAACGCGCGAGCCACCACCGTGTGGCCGGCTTCCTGCGCTGCCTGCTGCAAGTAGTCGCCGGAAGTATCCTCCGCTTCGCTGCGGCGATCGGACACCGTCATCACGGCGATGCGCAACGGAATAAATTCACTGCTGGTATGGCTCATAATGTGTCTCGCTCCTGCTGATGTGGTGCCGCGCGTTACCGTTCGCTCCGGTATTAACCGCCGATAAACGACAAATTCTGCGTTATGCCGCTGTTGCCCTGGTGCAGGAAGTGGGTCTGCTTTTTGTTCAGCAGCCCGCCCTGAATGCGCAGCTTCAGCTGTTCCAGTTGGTTATCCGCCGCCAGCAGATCGCGCAGCGGGATCCCCTGCTCGCCAAACAGGCACAGATGCAGGTTGCCGATGGCGGATACCCGCAGCCGGTTGCAGCTGGCGCAGAAATCCTTCGCATAGGGCATGATTAACCCCACCTCGCCCTGGTAATCCGGGTGGCTAAATACCAGCGCCGGGCCATCGCTGCGCTCACGCGGCAGATGGCGCCACCCTTCACGTTCCAACTGCCGGCGGATCACATCGCCGGAGACATGGTGTTTGCGAAACAGCTGCCCGCCTTCGCCGGTTTCCATCAGTTCAATAAAGCGCAGTTGAATCGGGCGATCTTTAATCCAGCGCAGAAAAGCGTCGAGCTGATGGTGGTTCACGTCGCGCATCAGCACCGCGTTGACTTTCACCTTGCGGTAACCGGCGGCAAAGGCGGCATCAATGCCGGCCATCACCTGCTGAAAACGATCCTGGCCGGTAATGGCGTGAAACTGGCGGGCATCCAGGCTATCAACGCTGACGTTAATCGCCGTTAATCCGGCGTCACGCCAGCGTTCTACGTCACGCGCCAAACGGTAACCGTTGGTGGTCACGGCAAGCTGGCGAACCATCGGGTTTTCGCGCACGGCGGCAATAATCTCGGTAAAGTCGCGCCGCAGCGACGGCTCGCCACCGGTCAGGCGCACTTTCTCCGTCCCCAGTTCGGCGAACGCGCGGCTAACCCGCCGGATCTCATCCAGTGAAAGAAAGGTTTTCGGACTGCCGTTCGGCTGATAGCCGCCCGGTAAACAGTAGGTGCAACGAAAATTGCACACGTCGGTGATCGACAGGCGCAAATAGTAAAACTTGCGCGCAAAAGCATCAGTGAGTTGCGGCACCATAACACCTTTCCAAATACGGGAGATGCCGGCGTTTCCACTGGCACCCTGGTGGCAGGCTTCGCCACGGCCCAAACGCCATATTGTTCGATGGGAACAACACAGGCCCAGGGGCTAGGAGTTTTGATTTCAGCCCGGCGAACAGCCTTGCCGGGATAAAACCGCGGTTTTCGGCGGAATTCTAGCGCCAATTCCCGGCGATAGCCAACGGGCAATTTCGTTATATAATAATGTAGATAGCGCTTTCGCCCGCGCCGCTAACACATTAATCACGAAAAATACCTGTTTCGCAGAGCGATCGGCTAAAGTCATGCAAACGGCACGCGGTTTCGCGTTTTTTCATCGGATCGGTTAATTTAAGCAGGCAGTCAGCCCCTCTTTAAGGAAATTTATGCGTAATCGAACCCTGGCCGATCTGGATCGGGTGGTGGCACTGGGCGGTGGCCATGGCCTTGGCCGCGTGATGTCTTCGCTCTCATTGCTCGGCTCCCGCCTGACCGGAATCGTCACCACCACCGACAACGGCGGCTCCACCGGCCGTATTCGCCGTTCAGAGGGCGGGATCGCCTGGGGGGATTTGCGCAATTGCCTCAACCAGTTGATTACCGATCCTAGCGTAGCATCGGCCATGTTCGAATACCGCTTTAGCGGTAGTGGTGAACTGGCCGGGCATAACCTGGGCAATTTGATACTCAAGGCGCTGGAGAATCTCAGCGTGCGCCCGCTGGAGGCCATCAACCTGATCCGCAGCCTGCTGAAAGTGGACGCGTGGCTGATCCCGATGTCAGAGCAGCCGGTGGATCTGGTGGCCTACGATCGTGAAGGCAACCAGGTTTACGGCGAGGTCAATATCGATCGGCTAACCCACATGCCGCAGGCGCTGCTGCTTTCCGCACCGGTGCACGCCACGCGCGAAGCGCTGGACGCCATAGCGCAGGCCGACGTGATCCTGATTGGCCCGGGCAGCTTCCTCACCAGCCTGATGCCGCCGCTGCTGCTGGCGGATCTGGCCCAAGCGCTGCGGCGCAGCAGCGCCAATGTGATTTATATCAACAATCTGGGGCGCGAGCTGAGCGTGGCCGCGGCGTCGCTGTCATTGCAGGACAAGCTGAATATGATGGAAGAACATATCGGCCGCAGGATGATCGATGCGGTGATCGCCTGCCCCGCGGCCGATACCCGCCAGGTGCAGGATCGCGTGGTGATCCAACAAGCGCTGGAAGCCAGCGATATCCCTTACCGTCACGATCGCCAACTGCTGCGCCAGGCGTTGGATCGCGCCCTCTCGGAGCTGGCCGCCCGCCGTTGATCGCGCAAGAAAGGCCGTTTAATCGCGGCCGCGTAGCCACGGGTTATCGCTGACGGTGCGAATATACAACTCTTCGACCTGCTTGCGCGCCCACGGCGTGCGGCGCAAGAACTTCAAACTGGATTTAATGCTCGGATCGCTGCGAAAGCAGTTGATGCGAATACGCTCCGCCAGCCCCGGCCAGCCATACTCGGCCACCAGTGCGTTCAGCAACTGTTCCAGAGTGATGCCATGCAGCGGATCTTTTGAGGGGAAGGTGGTCATATCGGCAGCTCATTTTTTTATTGGCCGCACACCATAATCAGCTTTGCCCGGTGCGGCAAGGACTTTTGTTTACCCGGCATTAGCGGGGCCAGATACGGCCCCGCGGCGTTATGCATCAGGAAATGGCGATAAACTGCTCGCGCAACTGCTGAATTTCATCGCGCAGTGCCGCAGCCTGTTCAAACTCCAGGTTCTGCGCATGGGTATACATTTGCGCTTCCAGCTCGCGGATTTTCTTCTCAAGCGCTTTTGGCGACAGCAGCTGATGCTGCGGCTGACTTGCCGCTTTGCCTTTGCCCTTCGCCAGGTTTTTACCATTGACCGGCTGGCCGATTTGCAAAATATCGCCGATCTTTTTATTCAGGCCTTTTGGCGTGATGCCTCGCTCGGCGTTGTACGCCTGCTGTTTGGCGCGGCGGCGCTCGGTTTCACCGATCGCTTTGGCCATGGAGTCGGTAATTTTATCGCCGTACAGTATCGCCTTGCCGTTCAGGTTACGCGCCGCACGGCCGATGGTCTGGATCAGCGAACGTTCGGAACGCAGGAAGCCTTCTTTATCGGCGTCCAGAATCGCCACCAGCGAAACCTCTGGCATATCCAACCCCTCACGCAACAGGTTGATGCCCACCAACACATCGAATTCCCCCAGACGCAGATCGCGGATGATCTCAACGCGCTCCACGGTATCGATATCCGAGTGCAGGTAGCGCACGCGCTCACCGTGTTCTTCCAGATATTCCGTCAGATCTTCCGCCATCCGTTTGGTCAGCGTGGTCACCAACACACGTTCGTTGATCGCCGCCCGCTTGCGGATTTCAGACAGCAGATCGTCCACCTGCGTGGTGACCGGCCGCACTTCGATTTCCGGATCCAGCAACCCGGTCGGCCTGACCACCTGATCGATAATTTCACCGCCGGATTTCTCCAGCTCATATTTGCCTGGCGTGGCGGAAACATAGATCGTCTGCGGCGCCAACGCTTCAAACTCTTCAAAACGCATCGGGCGGTTGTCCAATGCGGAAGGCAGGCGGAAGCCATATTCCACCAGCGTTTCCTTGCGTGAACGGTCGCCCTTGTACATGCCGCCGATCTGCGGGATCGTCACGTGGGATTCATCCACCACCAGCAAGCCATCCGCCGGCAGGTAATCGAACAGCGTGGGCGGCGGCTCGCCCGGCCCGCGCCCGGAAAGGTAACGCGAGTAGTTTTCAATGCCGGAGCAATAGCCCAGTTCGTTCATCATCTCCAGATCAAACTGAGTGCGCTGCGTCAGGCGCTGTTCTTCCAGCAGCTTGTTATTGGCCAGCAGCACTTTGCGCCGATCGGCCAGTTCCAGTTTGATCTCTTCCATGGCCTGCAAAATACGTTCGCGCGGCGTGACATAGTGTGATTTGGGGTAAATGGTGAACCGCGGCACCACCTGCTGAACCTGGCCGGTGAGCGGATCAAACAGCGACAGCCGCTCGACTTCCTCATCGAACAGCTCCACGCGCAGCGCCAACTCGTCGGATTCTGCCGGGAAGATATCGATCACTTCGCCGCGCACGCGGAAGGTGGCGCGCTGAAAAGCCTGATCGTTGCGGGTATACTGCAACTCTGCCAGCCGGCGCAGGATTGAACGCTGATCGATAATCATCCCGTTGGTCAGGTGCAGCATCATCTTCAGGTACAGATCTGGATCGCCCAAACCGTAGATGGCGGACACCGACGCCACCACCACCACATCACGCCGCTCCAACAGCGCCTTGGTGGCCGACAGACGCATCTGTTCGATGTGTTCGTTCACCGAGGCGTCTTTTTCAATAAAGGTATCGGAGCTTGGCACATAGGCTTCCGGCTGGTAGTAATCGTAATAAGAGACAAAATATTCCACCGCGTTCTCCGGGAAGAACTCTTTCATCTCGCCATACAGCTGCGCCGCCAGCGTTTTATTCGGCGCCAGCACCATGGTTGGCCGATTGAGATCGGCAATCACATTGGCGATCGTGAAGGTTTTGCCCGAACCGGTGACCCCCAGCAACGTCTGATGCGCCAGGCCGTCTTCCAGCCCTTCTTCCAGTTTGCGGATGGCCTCCGGCTGATCGCCGGCCGGTTTGAACTCAGAATGCAGTTTGAACAGTTTACTCATCAGACTAGGCTACCCCGTGAGAAATGCGCGCTCAGGCGCCCCGTGAATCGCTTCACTGAGCGGCCCTTAAGTATGGAAAGCCCCGGCGAATTGCGCCAGTGCCATTATGATACTGGATATAAAACCAGCTTCAAGCAGATTTACCCGCCGCGGCGTTGGCGAGGGGAAAACCGCAGCCTGCCGCCATTTAGCCCGGCACCAGAGACCAGCGGCACACCAGGCAACCGCTATTCCCACAGCGCGATGCCCCAAGATCGGCCAGCCATGCACCGTTGCCCGGCTTTACGCGCATGCCGGCGATGACAATACGGTGACATTTTTATTGTCAATCACAGATTTATCCCCAAAACCCGCTCAGCGTTAACTTATCAGTAACACAACGGTAAAAATCCAGGCAAACGCATTAGCTCTATCAGGCATCGCTTGATTTTAATTAATTATTTGATAAATATATAGTTTAATAAAAAGATGAGAATACGGGCAACGCGAACACAACCCGCGCCGGCTCTCGCTTTAAGGCGCTTTTCTAAATCTAATACACAAGGTTATCCACAGGAATAGTGGATAACTCTTACCACCCCGCCAACCACGGGAGCTTCAGAAAGAACCCCTTTCGGTTACCAAAACGGTTTAAAGGGTCTTTTTAGTTATTTTTTTCATAAAAAAATCGCTGTGTTTATGCCGATTAATGCTAATAAACCGGCCCGGCTGAAATTCATTTTCCACTTTCAACCGCTACAAGGGGTTGTGGTCTGCCCGATGGGTGAAATCCTGTGCACCATAACCAATCCCGGCAGCACCGCAAAAGTGCACACCCGGCGCTTACTGCCCAGACTTTGCCTGCGCCGCCTTGCCGCCAGCCCGCCTCGCCCCTGCCGCCAGGTTAACACCACGCTAACAAGACGCTTTTTTATCGCCGCGATAAAGTTGGCCTGCTAATTGCAAAACCCCGTTAAGGATAGACAGCGCGGATAGAGAGTGAACCCCGCCTGTACGATAGAATCCTCTGCTTGAGTTGGCCTGTTACCGGTAAAATAAATCACCGCTAACACAGTCATAAAAGCGAAACATAACGGGAATCCGGCTTTTAATGGCCATTTTTTCCTGAATATTAAATTTTAGCGGCCTTTCTGCGCTAACCACCCACGGTAGCCGGAACGGCATTTTATTCTGGCCGTTAATACACTTGGGAAAGAAACCGCTAACGCGGCGAGTACAGTTAAGGAGTGTGGATACACTCAGGACGTTGACGTTGGATTGCCATACCGGCGTTACGCCAGCGCCATTGAGGCGTACATCCACAAGTGCCAGGCCTTTGAGGAGAATGCCGATGTTAAGTTTAAGGTCGTTAAATCAGTATTACGGACAAAATCATACGCTGTGGGATATCAACCTGGAGCTGCCGCGCGGCCAATGCACCACCCTGCTTGGCCGCAACGGCGTGGGCAAAACCACGCTGGTCAACTGCATCATGGGCCACTTGCCGGTGGTCAGCGGCAGTATGACCTGGCAGCCTACGGACGCGCCGCCGCAAAACCTGCTGCAACAGCCGGTGGAAACCCGCGCGGCGCTGGGTATCAGCTATGTGCCGCAAGGGCGACAAATTTTTTCCCAGTTTAGCGTGGAAGAAAACCTGCAGGTGGCGTTGATGGCGGGGCGCGATAAACCGCATCGTATCCCGCCGTTGGTCTATGATCTGTTCCCCAATCTGTACGATATGCGCTCCCGCCGCGCCGGCGATTTGTGCGACGGCGAACAGCAGTTGTTGGCGATTGGCCGCGCGCTGGTGCTGGAGCCGGAACTGATGATTCTGGATGAGCCGACGGCCGGCATTCAGCCGTCCATCGCGGCGGATATCACCAATGTGATCCGTAAAATCAACCGCGAGCTGGGGATGACCATCCTGCTGGTGGAACATTCATTGCCGTTCGTACGCCGCGTGGCAGATCGCTTCTGCCTGATGGATAAAGGCCGCAACGTGGCTAATGGCACGCTGGAACAGTTGGATGAGGAATTGATTAATGCCTATCTGGCAGTGTAAACAAACAGGGCGCAACGTGTACGCTGCGCCCTGCTATTATGGTTCAGGCCGGCAACGCCCCTAAATCTAGATACTGGCCAAGCGGCTGCCGCTCAATCTGCGGCAAATGCGGGATCTCCCCCAACAACGGCGCAGCCAGCATCCGGCGCAGGGTTGCCAGGTATTCCTGATGACGAACCCCAGGCGCCACCACATCATTCGCAATCCAACCGGCTAATGTTAACCCCGCCTGCGCAATGGCTTGTGCAGTCAACACCGCATGGTTGATGCAACCCAGCTTAACGCCCACCACCAAAATCACCGGCAGCCGTTCCGCCTTTACCCAATCAGCAAAGGTATAGCTTTCCGACAGCGGGGTGAACCAACCGCCAGCCCCTTCAACCAGCAGCCAGTCTGCACGCTGCTCCAGATGACGCAGCCCGGCGGATAAATGTGCCGGATCGATTGGCCGCGCTTCAGCGGCGCTGACGATGTGCGGCGATGTCGGCTCGGCGAAGGTGTAAGGATTCACTTCGCCATAATCCAGCGTGATGCCGCTGTTGGCTTGCAGCGCCAGCGCGTCATCGTTGCGCAGCCCCTGCGCCGTCATCACGCTGCCGGAAGCCACCGGCTTATAGCCCGCGCTGCGGTACCCTTGCTGGTTCGCCGCCTGCAGCAGCGCGCTGCTGGCCACGGTTTTCCCCACTTCGGTATCCGTCCCGGTGATAAACCAACGCTTAATCACGATAAATGACTCCATAGGCTAAATGATAACTCAGCGGAAACTGCCCGTGTTGGCGAGGGTAAGCAGCCTGCAATGCCGCCAGCCGCCGACGAGAAAGCAGCCCGGCCCCGCGCCCGCCGTGCAGGTGCGTCGCGCCGATGCCTTTCAGCGAGCGCATCAGCGCCACGACATCCGGGTAGTCCAGGGTTTGCCAGGCGGCCTGCAACTGATGGCGATAGGTACCGCAGGCGGCGCCTATCTGCGCCAGCGGCAGAAAATCATTCACGTGGCGCTCGCCGTCCACCTGTTGCCAGGCGTCCCCCAGTTCATACAAAGAACCTTGCGCCAGGGTGGAAAACAGGATCACCCCGCCGGGACGGGTGACCCGATACAGCTCCGCCAGCGCCTGCGGCAGGCTGGCGCACCATTGCATCACCAGGCTGCTGAAGCAGATATCCACCACGGCGTCCGGCAACGGGATGTGTTCGATATCCCCCAGCAGGTAATCGTCGGCTGCCTGTTGTTGGCGGGCGTAAGCCAACATGCCGGGGGCCAGATCGAGCGCGGTGACCCGTTTCCCCTGTTCGCGCCAGCGGCAACTGAAATAGCCGGTGCCGCAGCCGGCATCCAATACGTGGCGGCCGGCGTGCGCCGCCCCCATCCCCAGTAAGCGTTCACCAACGCTGCGTTGCAGGACAGCCGCGGCGTCGTAGCTGCCGGCGGCGCGGCTGAAGGCCGAAGCGACCGCCAGTTTATTGACGGCGTCAAACGCTGACGGCATGCAGCACCTCCAGCAGGCGATCGACATCCTGTGGCTGGTGCGCCGCCGTCAGGGTGATGCGCAGCCGCGCGCCGCCCGGCGGTACCGTTGGCGGGCGGATGGCGCTCACCCACAGGCCTTGCGCCCGCAGGCGCTGGGCCAGATCGAGCGCCCGCTGGTTATCCCCCACCAGCAGCGGCTGGATGGCGGTTTGCGAATCGGTGAGCGTGAGCGGCATGCCCGCCACGCCGGCGCGGAAGCGCTGAATATGCGCCTGAAGGCGCGCGCGCAACGCATCGCCCTGCTGGATACGCTGCAACGCCGCCTGCAGCGCGCAGGCCTGTGCCGGCGGCATGGCAGTGCTGTAAATCAGGTGGCGGGCAAACTGCAGCAGGTACTCGGCCAGCGGTTCGTCGCACAGCACCGCGGCGCCGCTGACGCCGAATGCTTTGCCGAAGGTCGCCACCAACACTTCCGGCCGTACCCCCTGCTGCCAGCAACTGCCTCGGCCCTGCTCGCCGCACACGCCGATGCCGTGTGCGTCGTCAACCATCAGCCAGGCGCCCGCCCGTCGGGTTAAACGGTGCAATTCAGCCAGCGGCGCGCTGTCGCCGTCCATGCTGAATACCCCTTCGGTCACCGCCAGCGTCTGGCCGTTGCAGGGTTTATCCAGCAGAGCCGCCAGCGCCGCGGACTGGTTGTGGTGAAAACGCCGCAGTTGCGCGGGTGAGTGAGCGGCCGCTTCCAGTAACGAGGCATGGCTCAGCTTATCCGCCAAAATGCGATCGTCCGCCTGCATCAACGCCGCCAGCAACGCCTGATTGGCCGCATAGCCGGAAATGAACAACAGCGCACGCGGGTAGCCAAGCCATGCTGCAAGCTGCTGCTCCAGCGCGTAATGGGCTTCGCTATAGCCGGTCACGTGGCCGGAGCCGCCGCTGCCTACGCCATAGCGCCGCGCGCCCTGCTGCCAGGCGGCGATAACCGCCTCATCCTGGCTCAGGCCGAGATAATCATTACCGGAGAAATTGAGGTAATGTTCGCCGTTAAGCTGAATCAGGCGGCCATTTCCCCCCTGGTTAACCTGCCGGCTGCGATAGGCAGCGGCTTGCCGCCGCGCTTCCAGCCCCTGGGCAATACGCTGCTGCCAGTCCATTATAGTGCCGCGTTGTAATATTCAGCCGTATCGGCATTCAGCAACTGCTGCGCCAGCACCTGCTGCTGTTGATTATCGCCGTGCTCGGTTTCGGTTTGCTGTGGGTTCAGCCCCAGCTTGCGGAATAGCTGCAGGTCTTTATCTTCTTCGGGGTTTGGCGTAGTCAGCAGCTTGCAACCGTAGAATATAGAGTTGGCGCCGGCCATAAAGCACATGGCCTGGGTCTGTTCATTCATCTGTTCACGCCCGGCGGACAGCCGCACGTAGGAAGACGGCATCATAATGCGCGCCACGGCGATAGTGCGGATAAAATCAAACGGATCAACGTCTTCGTTATCCGCCAACGGCGTGCCCTTAACCTTCACCAGCATGTTGATCGGCACGCTTTCCGGTGGTTTTGGCAGATTGGCCAACTGCACCAGCAGGCCGGCACGATCGCGCACCGTCTCCCCCAGCCCGACAATGCCGCCGGAGCAGACTTTGATACCGGCTTCACGCACTTTTTCCAGCGTATCCAGGCGCTCCTGATAGCTGCGGGTGGTGATGATGTTGCCGTAGAATTCCGGTGAAGTGTCCAGGTTGTGGTTGTAATAATCCAGCCCGGCTTCCGCCAGCCGCTCCGCCTGATCGTTATTCAGGGTGCCCAGCGTCATGCAGGTTTCCAGCCCCATGGCCTTCACGCCCTGCACCATTTGTTGCAGGTAAGGCATATCGCGCTCGTGCGGGTTTTTCCAGGCGGCGCCCATGCAAAAACGGGTAGAGCCGGCGGCCTTGGCCTTACGCGCCGAAACCAGCACCTGTTCCACCTGCATCAGGCGTTCGGCTTCCAGCCCGGTCTTGTAGCGTGAGCTTTGCGGGCAATATTTGCAGTCTTCCGGGCAGGCGCCGGTTTTGATCGACAGCAGCGTGCTCACCTGCACCTGGCGTGGGTCGAAGTGCTGACGGTGCACGGTTTGCGCTTCAAACAACAGCTCAAGCAAAGGTTTTTCAAACAGGGCTTGGGCACGCCCTACGGTCCAGTGAATGCGGTCAGCCATAATGGCGTCTCCAAAATAAAAAAGTCTCGTCAGTTTAAATATTGTGGATATACTGTCAACCATTCGGTAATCAAATTGGTTTACAAGTATGTCGCTATCCCCTTCGGCGCTCGAATTTGATCGGCGCCACATCTGGCACCCCTACACCTCAATGAGCCATCCATTACCCTGCTACCCGGTGGAAGCCGCCAGCGGCGTAGAGCTGCAGTTGGCCGACGGGCGGCGTTTGGTGGACGGCATGTCATCCTGGTGGGCGGCGATCCACGGCTATAACCACCCGCGCCTGAACCAGGCCGCCTGCCAGCAATTGGAAAAAATGGCGCACGTGATGTTTGGCGGTATTACCCATCCAAGCGCGATTGCGCTGTGCCAAAAATTGGTGGCAATGACGCCCGAACGGTTGGAATGCGTATTCCTGGCAGATTCCGGCTCGGTGGCGGTAGAAGTGGCGATGAAAATGGCCTTGCAATATTGGCAGGCGAAAGGCGAACGCCGGCAGCGCTTCCTGACGCTGCGCCATGGCTACCACGGCGACACGCTGGGCGCCATGTCGGTGTGCGATCCGGATAACTCCATGCATAGCCTGTATCAGGGCTATCTGGCGCCGCACCTGTTTGCACGCGCCCCACAGAGCCGGTTCGGCGGCGTTTGGGATGAGCAGGATATCACCCCGTTCAAACAACTGCTGGAACAGCATGCCGGCGAGATTGCCGCGGTGATTCTGGAGCCAGTGGTGCAAGGCGCCGGCGGCATGCGTATCTACCACCCCACCTACTTACAACGCGTGCGCGAACTGTGCGAACGCCATCAGGTGCTATTGATTGCCGATGAAATCGCCACCGGCTTTGGCCGCACCGGCACGCTGTTCGCCTGCGAACACGCCGCGGTGGTGCCGGATATTCTGTGCCTGGGCAAGGCGCTGACCGGCGGCTACATGACGTTATCCGCCACCCTAACCAGCCGACAGGTGGCGGAAACCATCAGCAACGGCGCGGCGGGCTGTTTTATGCACGGGCCAACATTTATGGGCAACCCGCTGGCGTGCGCGGTGGCTTGCGCCAGTCTGGATTTACTGGCGGAGAACCGTTGGCAGCAGCAGGTTGCAGCGATCGAAACGCAGCTGAAACAGCAGTTGTTGCCGCTGGCGCACATGCCGAAAGTGGCCGACGTGCGCGTACTGGGCGCCATCGGCGTGGTTGAGATGCATGATGCGGTGGATGTGGCGCAGTTGCAGAAAGGCTTTGTCGCGCGCGGCGTGTGGATCAGGCCGTTCGGCAAGCTCATCTACCTGATGCCGCCCTATATCATTCAGCCCGAACAGCTCAGCCGGCTCACGGCCGCGGTTGCCGAAGCCGTGCGCTGACGGACAGGCCCCGCCCGGGGCCTGTCGCTACCAATGCTGGTTCAAGTAACGGGCCAGCCAAACCAGGCACAGGATCCATAGCGTAATAATCACCACCATCGCCAGGCGGCCGGTAGGATTATCCATACGCTTTTGCGCCCTGGCGCGGAACTCCTGCATCAATGGTTTTGGGATAAGACGCACCGCCAGCATGATGCCGAGCGGCACCAGGATCACGTCATCCAGATAGCCGAATACCGGGATAAAATCCGGGATCAGATCGATAGGCGATACGGCATAACCCGCCACCAACAAGGCGATAAGTTTGGCATACCAGGGCGTGCGCCGATCGCGCGCGGCCAACCACAATGCATAAATGTCGCGTTTGATGCCGTTGGCCCAGCGGCGCAGCCAGCCAAACCAAGGCGAACGTTTTTTAAAAGAGATCATGGTTATTTCATATAAGTGCGTAAAACGGACATCAGTTGTTCAACGTCCTGCTCGCGCTGCTGGGGCGTTGCGTCTTCCGCCGCCAGATGATTGCGCACGTGTCCTTCCAATACCTGAGCCATCAAGCCATTAACCGCGCCGCGTACCGCCGCAATTTGTTGCAGGATCTCAGAACATTCACTCCCGCTCTCCAACGCGCGCTCCAGCGCATCAGCCTGCCCTTTGATGCGACGCACCCGCGCCAATAGCTTCTTTTGATCTTTGATCGTATGGCTCATAAACGATTTCCGTTTGTTAACTACTATACTGGGGTATAGTATAATTTATCATTCACCCATGACGTAGGGACTTGTCATTATGCCTTCATCCACATTAACCGTCCGGCCACAACATAATCACACTTTTGACGATGGGAATCCATTGGCAGAAAAGCACACCCGTTGGGCGGCTATCCTCACCGCGGCAATGATGGTCATCGAGATCGTCTGCGGTTGGTTGTTCAACTCGATGGCGCTACTGGCGGACGGTTGGCACATGAGTTCACACGCGCTGGCAATGGGGCTTTCCGTGTTGGCCTATACTGCCGCCCGCAGGTTGGCGAATAACCGCCGCTTCAGCCTCGGCACCTGGAAAATCGAAGTGCTGGCAGGCTATACCAGCGCGGTTCTACTGGTGGTGGTTGCCGTGTTGATGCTGTTCCAGTCTGTCGAACGCCTCTTCGCGCCAACGCCGATCCACTACAGTGAAGCCATCGCCATTGGCGTTGCCGGGCTGGCGGTTAACCTGATTTGCGCCTGGCTGTTGCGTGCGACGCCGGATCACGGGCATGGGCATGGGCATGGGCATGGGCATGGGCATGGGCATGGGCATGGGCATCATCACGGCCACGGCGAAGATCTCAACCTGCGCTCGGCCTATGTGCACGTGCTGGCCGACGCCGCCACCTCGGTGCTGGCCATTCTGGCGCTGGTGGGCGGCCTGCTATGGGGCGCCGCCTGGCTTGATCCACTGATCGGGATCGTCGGTGCCGGGTTGGTTGCCGCTTGGGCCTATAGCCTGCTGCGTGAAACGGGAAAGATCCTGCTGGATGCCGAAATGGATAACCCGCTGGTTGAGGAAATTAAAGACACGCTGGCCCACTCCGGCTATAAATTAACCCTGACCGATCTGCACCTGGGCCGCATCGGCAAAGGGAAATATCACTGCATATTGGCGCTAAGCAGCCCAGATGCTACTCTCACGCCCGAACGCGTGCGCCAATTGCTGCGCGCGCACAATGCGTTGGTGCATATCACGGTGGAAATCAGCCACCCAACGCCAACGGTTGTATTGTTCAGGCAAAACGATCTAGTTTAAGAGTTCGCTTTTCTCGACAACCAGGAGTCATCATGGCTTTTCGTTTGTACAGTAATGATCTGCAAGACGGCGCCAAAATGCCTGAAAAGCAGGTGTTCAATGGCATGGGCTATCAGGGCGAGAACCTTTCGCCGCACCTGGCCTGGGATGGGGCGCCGGAAGGCACTAAAAGTTTTGTGATCACCGCTTACGATCCCGATGCGCCGACCGGTTCCGGCTGGTGGCACTGGACCGTCGCCAATATCCCGGCCGACGTGCGTGAGCTGCCGCAAGGGGCCGGCTCGGGCAAACCGGGGCTGCCGGCGGGTGCAGTGCAGGGCCGCACCGACTTCGGCAAAGCCGGCTATGGCGGCGCAGCGCCGCCACAGGGCGAAAGCCACCGCTACCAGTTCACGGTATACGCGCTGGATGTCGATCACATTGACGTTGATGAAGGTTCAAGCGGCGCTCTGGTGGGCTTTAACGTGCACTTCCATACGCTGGGCAGTGCGGCACTGACGGTAATCTACAGCTAACCCCGCGAATAATAATCAGGGCGCAACGCCGTTGCGCCCTCAATCTTACGGCCTTACTGCGCCAGAATGCTTACCCACATCGGGCCTTTACCCACCGGATAACGCGCCAGCGTTTTCAATGTGCCATCCGCGCTATTAATCGCATAGACCGCAATATGGTCGGACTGCTGCCCGGCGGAAATCACATAACGCCCACTGTGATCGATATTAAAGCCGCGCGGCTGCTGTTCCGTAGGGTGGTGCCCGACGACGCTCAGCGCGCTGCCGTCTTGCGCCACGCGGAAAATCGTCAGAATGCTGGCGGTGCGATCGCTGGTATACAGGAAGCGGCCATCCGGCGTGATGTGGATATCCGCCGCCCAACGGGTGCCGCTGAAATCCGCGGGCATAACGTCGAGCGTCTGCACCGTGGTGTATTTTTTGCCGTCTTCGCCGATCGCCAGCACATCCACCGTGCTGTCCAGTTCATTAACGCAATACGCATAACGTTGATTAGGATGGAAAGCCATGTGGCGTGGGCCGGCGCCGCTGGCGGCGTCGATCTCTGGCTGGCTATGGGGCGCCAGTTGCCCTTGTGGGCTTAGATCGAACAGGCGAATGCGGTCTTCCTTCAGGCACGGGATCAGCACCAGTTGGTTGGTCGGATCGATATTCGCCGAGTGCGGCGCCGTCAAGCCGTTGATTTCCTGCAGCGGCGCGGCCACAACGCCATCTTCGCCGATCGGGCTGACGCTGGCGCAGTTGCCGCTGTATGAAACCGAGAACAAATAACGCCCCTGCAAATCGGTGGAAATATGCGTCGGCCCCCCCGGCAACGGCGCCATCCCGGCCTCCTGCAGCCTGCCGTCCTCTTCGATACGGTAGCTCACCACGCCAAAGGCGGGGCGGACGCCAACGTACAGATAGCGTTTGTCCGGATGAATGGCGATCGGCTGCACCTGCCCGGGTACGTCAACGGTCTGCAGCAGTGCCAACGCACCGGCATCATCCAATTGCCATACGTGAATCTGCTGGCTTTCTGGGCTGGCGACATAAACGATTTGCTTCATTTGGGCTCCTTGAACAGGGTAAAAGAGAAACCGGTTTCATTTTTGCGGTTTTCCTTAGCTTACCTCAGGCGCCGGCCGTCGGCTATCGGTGTGCGTGCGCATTGCGGCGTTTATAGCCAATTTATTTGCCCGCTTGCTCTCGGTTAAATAACCCAAAAATTCATCAAAGTTATTAATAAAAGATAAATAATATTCTTGATAAATATTTTTTTAAAAATGCGTCTTTTTTTGCATTTTTTCCCCTGAAGCGATCCAGCCCCCTGATTTGAACCTATTTTCACGCTACAAAAACAACCGGTTAAATCATCATACTAATAATTTTTCGCCTGCGCAGTTAGGGAGCTTTATGCAAGAATATCTGCAGTTTCTGCTGGGGGTTTCCCCGCTTTTAGTCATGATATTTTTAATTCTTAAGGTCAAGACACCTATCCACTACGCCGTTATTGTTACCCTCCTGCTTTCTTTAGGCGTGGCCGCCTTTTTCTGGCACACCCCGTTGCAAACCCTGACATCGGCGGTTATCTACGGTTTCATCAAAGGGCTGTGGCCGATTATCATCGTGATCCTGGGGGCGATTTACAGCTATAACCTGATGCTGAAAACGCGCAGCATGGACGTACTGCGGGATGTACTGGCCAGCATCAGTGATGATAAGCGTATTCAGGTGCTGCTGATTTCCTGGTGCTTCGGCGGCTTTCTGGAAGCGGCCGCCGGTTACGGCACGGCGGTGGCGATCCCCATCGGGATTTTGATCGCGCTCGGGTTCAACCCGCTTAAAGCCGCCATCGCCTCGCTGGTGGCCAACACGGTGCCAACCGCGTTTGGCGCGGTAGGTATCCCGGTTTCTATTCTGGCCGAGCAGGTCAATCTACCGGTCACCGCGCTGGGTGGGACGATTATCGCCCAACTGGCGTTATTTAATATTTTGCTGCCTTTTGTGATCGTCGCGATCATCGGCGGCGGGGTTAAAGCCATCCGTGGCGTATTTGGCATCACCTTGCTGTGCGGTATCACCACCCTGATCCCGCAATATTTCGTCGCGGTTCACCTGGGGGCCGAACTGCCGGCGTTCGCCGGCAGCCTGGTGAGCCTGCTGGCCGTCGCGCTGTTGGCCAAAAGGCGCAAGGGCGCGGCGGTTGACGACGCCTACCGCATCGCCAGCACGGCGTTATCTGCCCGCCCCCGCTATACCCTGCCCCAACTGCTGCAGGCCTGCGCCATTTACCTGCTGATTTTCGTCTTTATCCTGCTGTGCTCACCGCTGTTTCCCGGCATCAAAAGCGCCGTGGCGCAGGTGGCCTCCAGCCTGGCGTTGCCGTTGGCCAACGGCGGTGCGCTCAAGCTCAAAATCGACTGGATCGCCACGCCTGGGGTACTGATTATCATCGCTACCCTGTTGGGCGGTTTTATCCAGGGCGCGTCTCTGCCTGACATGCTCAAGACCTTTTGGGGCACCGTAAAACAGTTGAAGAACTCCATCATCGCCATTACCGCAATCGTGGCGATGGCCACCGTGATGGACGTCAGTGGAGTTATCGCCACGCTGGCGCAAACCATGGTTAACACCACCGGCGGCGCTTATCTGTTTATCGCACCGGTCATCGGCGCGCTGGGCACCTTTGTCACCGGTAGCGACACCAACTCCAACGTGCTGTTCGGCAAACTGCAAACCGCGGCGGCGGAAAAACTGCATGTCGATCCGCTGTGGCTGGCGGCCGCCAACACCTCTGGCGCAACCGGCGGCAAAATGATCTCCCCACAGAGTATCGCCATTGCCGTTTCCGCCACGCGTATGGAAGGCCAGGGCAGCGCCATCATGGCCGGCACCCTGAAGTACTGCGCGGCCTATATCATTATTCTCGGCCTGAAGGTGGGCCTGGTGTATTACCTGTTTATGGCATAGCGGAAAGCGCGGCGGGTATTACGGTTTTATCCGGGGGTGAGACGGTGTACCATCGGTTGATTATTTCGCTGACAATTAATGAGACACGCTATGAGCTATCGCGTTATTGCCCTCGATTTGGACGGCACCTTGTTGGACAAACAAAAACGGATCTTGCCCCAATCGCTTGAAGCGCTGGCGGCGGCACAGGCAGCCGGGATTAAAGTGGTGGTGGTGACCGGCCGCCATCACGTGGCTATCTATCCGTTCTACCATGCGTTACAGCTTGATACCCCGGCTATTTGCTGCAACGGCACCTACCTCTACGACATCCATCAGCAAAAGGTACTGGATGCCGATCCGCTGCCAAAAGCGCAGGCGCAGCAGGTGTTGCAGTTGCTTAAGCAGAGCCGCATCCACGGGCTGATGTATGTGGACGATGCCATGCTGTATCAGGAAGAAACCGGCCACGTCACCCGTTCGCTGGCCTGGGCCGAAACCCTGCCAACGGCGCATCGCCCAACGTTGCTGCAGGTTGATAGCCTGATGCAGGCAACCGACGACGCGCAGGCAATCTGGAAGTTCGCTACCTCGCATAACGATATCCCGGCCTTGCGCACCTTTGCCGAAACGGTTGAGAAAGAGCTGGGGCTGGCCTGCGAATGGTCATGGCACGATCAGGTGGACGTCGCCAAAAGCGGCAACAGCAAAGGCAAGCGCCTGCGCCAGTGGGTGGAATCCCAAGGTTTGAGCATGGATCAGGTTGTGGCGTTCGGCGATAACTATAACGATCTAAGCATGCTGGAAACGGCCGGGCTTGGCGTCGCAATGGGCAACGCGGATGATGCAATCAAGGAACGCGCCGATTTGGTGATCGCCGATCATCTGCAGCCAGGCATCGCCGAAGTGATCCGCACCCGAGTTCTGGCATAACGCCTTCCCTCCCCCAAACCGCAGGGGGAGTATCTAGGCCGGCAACCAGCCAACTACCAACTTATGTAAAGTGGTATTTCTCTTCTCTATCGCTACAGAGAACGAGATTTAGGCCCGGAACCTAAACCCAACTCTGGCTGCTCCCTCTCCCTACGGGAGAGGGCTGGGGTGAGGGCGAGATTTAGCCCCGGAACCCAAACCCAACTCCGGCTGCTCCCTCTCCCTGCGGGAGATTGCTGGTGTGGGGGCAAACAACTCACTAGACTGACAGAGAGCGAGATTTAGGTCCGGAACTAAACCCAGCTCTGGCTGCTCCCTCTCCCTACGGGAGAGGGTTGGGGTGAGGGTGAGGCCGTTCTCGACTAATCGCTACGCTTTTCACCTGTGCATACAGCTTCATCCCTGGCTGGATCGCCAGTTCATCGCGCGCCCATGGTGTGATCCGCGCCCAGAGTACATTATCCCCCACGGCCAGCTTCACCTCCACCTGCTCGTCCACATCCAGGCATTCAAGCACCTGCGCCGGCAGCACATTGCGAATACTGCTGTTCAGCGGGGGCTGCAGCACCAAAGAAACATCGGCAGCATTAACACGGACACGTAACGCCGTGCCAATCGGCGCCTGAATGCGCCCCACCCATAAGGGATAATCCCCAACCCCGAGCGCCGTCATCGCATAGTGGGAATGGTGCTCCATAACGCGCACATTAAGCACGCTGCTTTGATCCGCCTGTTGCAGCCACGGCCGCAGTACGCTGCTGGCCCAGACGTCTTCCAGTGCGCCAAACGCACGCACTTTTCCCTGATCCAGCACCATCACCTGTTCAGCAAGACGCAGAATTTCTTCCATGCTGTGGCTGACGTAGAGAATCGGGATCTTCACATCCTGCGCCAAGCGTTCCAGATAGGGCAGCAGCTCACGCTTGCGCGGCTGATCAAGCGATGCCAGCGGCTCGTCCATCAACAGCACCTCAGGCGCTGTTAACAACGCCCGGCCAATCGCCACGCGCTGTTTTTCACCGCCGGACAACGTCATCGGCAGGCGGTTCAACAGCGGCGCAATCCCCAGCAGCTCGACGATGGCATCAAACTGGCTGCGCATAGCCGCAGCCATGCCATATTGCAGATTGCCGCGCACCCGATAGTGCGGGAACAGGCGGGCATCCTGAAAAACATAGCCGATGCGGCGTTTTTCCGGCGGCAAACACAGCCCGGCGGCGGTATCCAACAACGCCCGGCCGTTAAGCACAATACGCCCGCGTTGCGGCCGCGTCAGGCCGCCGACGGCGTTAATCAGCGAGGTTTTGCCGGCGCCGGACAGCCCAAAAATGGCCGTGATCCCGTGCGCCGGCAGGTTGGCTTTCACCTGCAGATCAAGATCGCCAAGCCGTTGCGAAAAATCCAGTTCCAGCATGACTACACCCCTAACCGCTTACGGCCCCAGCGGGACAGCCATTCGGATATCAACAAAGAAGCCAGGGAAAGCACAATAGCTATCACGCACAGGCGCGCCGCCGCGGCTTCCGCCCCCGGCGTTTCAATCAGGGTATACATCGCCAGCGGAATAGTGCGGGTTTCCCCCGGAATGTTGGAAACGAAGGTAATGGTGGCGCCAAACTCCCCCAGCGAACGGGCAAAGGCCAATACCACGCCGACGATAATACCCGGCAGGGAGAGCGGCAGCGTAATAGTGAAAAACACCCGCCAAGGATTGGCGCCCAGCGTGCGCGCCGCCTGCTCCAAACGGGTATCGATCGCCTCCAACGCCAGCCGGATGGCGCGCACCATCAGCGGAAACGCCACCACCGCAGAAGCCAGTGCGGCGCCGCGCCAGCTAAAGCTGAAGCTAAAACCAAACCAGTCATACAGCCATTCGCCAATCACGCCGCGCCGCCCCATGGCGACCAGCAGTAAATAGCCGATCACCACCGGCGGCAGCACCAACGGCAGGTGAATCACGCTGTCCAGCAGCGATTTACCGGGGAAACGGCAACGCACCAGGATCCAGGCCATCAATATGCCCAGCGGCAAACTGCCGATCACCGCCACCACCGAGACTTTGAGGCTCAGTTCAACCGCCTGCCACTCATACTCGCTCAGCATCATTGGCGCGGGCTAAAGCCATATTTTTTAAACACGGCGGCCGCTTCCGGGCCCTTCAGGTAGTCATAGAATGCGGTGACAGCAGGGGTCTGGCGATCCTTAACAATCGCCATTGGGTATTCAACCGGCTTGTGGCTGTCTTCCGGGAAGACGCCGACGACTTTCACCTTGTTGCTGGCAACGGCATCGGAACCGTAAACAATGCCCAGCGGCGCTTCACCGCGTTCCACCAGCGCCATCGCACTGCGCACATTATTGGCGCGCGCCAGTTTAGGCTCCAGCGCCGCCCAGGCACCAAGATTACCTAACGCTTCTTTGGCATAGATGCCCGCCGGCACGTGATCCGGATCGCCCACCGCCAGGCGGCTGCCGTTGAGCAGCTTGGCCCAGTCAGTCTGTTTGGAAATGGTCAGCTTATCCTGTTTGCTGTCTTGTGCAGCGATCAGCACTAGCTCATTGCCCAACAGGGTGTAACGGGTCTCTTTCACCATTTGCTGTTTATCGATGGCGTAATCCATCCACTGCTGATCGGCAGAGATAAACATATCGGCCGGCGCGCCTTGCTCAATCTGGCGCGCCAGCGTGGAAGAAGAAGCGAAAGAAGAAACAACCTGCACATCCTTGCCATGCTGATACTGTGTCGCGATGTCCTGCAGCGCATTGGTCAACGAAGCCGCTGCAAATACCGTGATTTTATCCGCCGCCGACGCCTGCATCACCATGCCGGAAGCCAATACCATACCGCCGATCCATTTGGTCCATTGCTTTTTCATTGTTTTCTCCGCCAATTAACAAACGAACACACCCTGCGCTGTATAATGAAGACTATAGCGCTGACTGTAAAGAGAGTGAATGGCTTTTGCGAGGTGGCGCAAAGAACGCACGCAATGTGCGCCGGGAGGGGGGAATAAAAGGCACCGTGATGCCCAAAATTGGCGGTGCCGCGGAGCGGTTATTTGTGCTGTGTGGCCTGGCCGGATTTTTCGCTTGAATGGCCCACTTTGGACAACACGTTGAAAACCTCACCCAGGCCATAGATCAGGCCAAGGATAATGGCCATCACGACCGGCACCATTACCACGGCGAATAACAGACTTTTTAATAGTTCCAGCATCGTAGCCTCGCTTAACTGCTGATTTAAACAACCGTCTCTGGTTTCTACACTAAAATACAGATAAAACGTGGCCATTTTAAGGCCCAGGTGAAATTTATCATCTGCCAAACGTGCTCATTTGGTTGTTAACGCCAAATCAGCGACAATAACGCTTTTGAGCCAACAGGATGTGTTATGCAGGCCGAAATCCTCCTCACCATTAAACTTCAGCAAAAGCTCTTTGCCGATCCGCGGCGTATTGCATTGCTCAAACAGGTGCTGAACTCTGGCTCCATCAGCCAGGGCGCCAAACTGGCAGGCATCAGCTATAAAAGCGCCTGGGATGCGATTAATGAAATGAACCAACTGGCGGATCACCCGGTGGTGGAAAGCGTAACCGGCGGCAAAGGGGGCGGCGGCGCGCAGGTCACCCATTATGGCCAGCGGTTAATCCAGCTCTACGATCTGCTGGCGCAGATCCAGCAGAAAGCGTTCGACGTGCTGCGCCAGGATGAACTGCCGCTGGATAGCCTGTTGGCGGCCATCTCCCGTTTTTCCCTGCAAACCAGCGCCCGTAACCAGTTCTTCGGCACGGTTATCGAACGCGATCACCACCAGGTTCAGCAGCACGTCAACCTGCTGTTGGCCGATGGCAAAACCCACCTGGCCGTTGCGCTCACGGAGCAAAGCGCCAACCGCCTGCAACTGGCTCCCGGCAAAGAAGTGCTGGCGTTAATCAAGGCGCCCTGGGTGAAACTGACGACCGATCCGGCGTTAGCCCACGCGGCGGATAATCATCTGCCGGGCTGCGTAAGCCATATCCAGCCCGGCCCCGATCACAGTGAAGTGCTGGTGCAACTGGCCGGCGGCGAAACGCTGTGCGCGACGCTCACCAATCAGGAACTGCAGCAGTTGCAGCTAAGCACGGGCATGGCGGTGACCGCGTTGTTCAATGCCGATCGCGTGATTATCGCCACGCTGTGCTAGCCCAGGCGGAGTAAAAAGCCGCCCGTGCCGATTGACATCGCTGGCCGAAGCGCCTATTCCTAAGAATAAAATTGCATAAAAAGGAATAGTTGATGTCGTCGTTGCAGATTTCGCAAGGTTCGTTCCGCATTAGTGATACCCGTACGCTGGCGCTGGATGCGCTGACCATTGATTCAGGTGACAGTTGGGCGTTTGTCGGCGCCAACGGCAGTGGGAAGTCTGCTCTGGCGCGCGCCCTGGCCGGTGAACTGGTGCTGCTGCGCGGCGAGCAGCACAGCACCTTTCATCGCGTGGTGCGCATTTCATTCGAACAACTGCAAAAGCTGGTCAGCGAAGAATGGCAGCGCAACAACACTGATATGCTCAGCCCCGGCGAAGACGACACGGGCCGAACCTGCAGCGAAATCATCCAGGAAGAGGTGCAAGATCCGGCCCGTTGCGCGCAGTTGGCCGCACAGTTTGGCATCAGCGCTCTGCTCTCCCGCCGCTTCAAATACCTTTCCACCGGTGAAACCCGTAAAACGCTGCTGTGCCGCGCACTGATGCCGCAGCCGGATTTACTGATCCTGGATGAACCCTTTGACGGCCTGGACGTCAACTCACGGGCACAGTTGTCGGCATTGTTGGCCACGCTGTCGCAGCAGGGCTATACGCTGGTGTTGGTGCTGAACCGCTTTGATGATATCCCGGATTTCGTTCAGCAGGTCGGCGTGCTGGCGGACTGCACCTTGACCAACACCGGCCCGCGCGCCGAGGTGATGGCCGAAGCGCTGGTGGCGCAGTTGGCGCACAGTGAGCACCTTGACGGCCTGGCGCTGCCGGAAACCGAAACTCCAGCGCAGGAAACCAAACCACCGCAGGATCAACCGCTGATTGTGCTGCGCGACGGCGTGGTCAGCTACAACGAGCAACCGATCCTCAACCACCTGGATTGGCAGGTGAACCACGGTGAACACTGGCAAATTATCGGGCCGAACGGCGCAGGAAAATCCACCCTGCTCAGCCTGATCACCGGCGATCATCCACAGGGTTACAGCAACGATCTGTCGCTGTTCGGCCGCCGGCGTGGCAGCGGTGAAACCATCTGGGATATCAAACGCCACATCGGCTATGTCAGCAGCAGCCTGCATCTGGACTACCGCGTCAGCGCCAGCGTACGCAACGTTATTACCTCTGGTTTCTTTGATTCGATCGGTATCTATCAGGCGGTGTCCGATCGCCATCGCCAGTTGGCGGGCCAATGGCTGGCGCTGCTGGGGTTCAGCCAGGCCCAAGGGGATGCCCCCTTCCACAGCCTTTCCTGGGGGCAACAGCGCCTGGTTCTGATCGCCCGCGCCCTGGTCAAACACCCGGCGCTGCTGATCCTCGACGAGCCGCTGCAGGGGCTTGATCCGCTCAATCGCCAGTTGGTGCGCCGCTTTGTCGATGTGCTGATAAGCCAGGGCTCGACTCAACTGCTGTTTGTCTCGCACCATGCGGAAGATGCCCCGCAGTGCATTACCCACCGCCTGGCCTTCATTCCCGACGGCGAGCACTATCGCTACCAACACCAAAAACTGGCTTAGCGGCTCCGGCTGCGTGGCCATGCCGCGCAGCCGATGACATATCTGGCAACACTTCGCTACAGCACATCCCGCGCGGCCTTTTATCATGAAAAGATGAATTACCGTTTTTGGAGAAGCCATGTCCGCTGCGCTAATCGTTGTCGATCTTATTGAAGATTTTGCCGGCGCCAAAGGCCGTGCCAATCACTGCTACCTGCAGGCCGTGGCGCGGGATCTGATAGCCCACATCAATGTGGCCACCGCCTATGCCCGCGTGCGCAAAATCCCGGTGATATGGGTGCGCACCGGCTTTGCCGACGACTACCACGATATGCCGCCGCACTCGCCGCTGTTTAACCACCTCAAGCAAACCGGGGCGCTACGCCTGAGCAACGGTGGCTGCCATTGGCTGCACGGGCTGGATCAGCAGCCGGAGGATCTGCTGTTTGATAAAAAGGCTGTCAGCGCCTTCGCCGGCAACAATCTGTTGGCGTGGCTGCGCGGCCAGCGCTGCCACCACCTGCTGATGGCCGGCGTCAGCACTCCGTTGGCGATCGAAAGCAGCGTGCGTCAGGCGCATGACGCCGGTTTCAAAGTGTCTGTGTTACAGGATTTATGTGCAGCGCCCACCCAGGAACTGCACCAGCAAAGCCTGGATACGTTGCAAAACTTCGCGGATATCAGCCAGTCGCAACGTTGGATGAAAGGATAAACGCCCGGGCCGGCGGCCAGGGCGTTAAGCAGAGAACCACCAGAAGCCTTATTGGCCGTCGGTTTTGTATTTCAACAGCAGCGAGATAACAAACGCCCCGGCAAAGGCGATCACCATACCGATGGTGTAATTAAGCAACGATCCGGCCTGGGCGATAGCCATGCCCGGCAGGCCGGTCAGCCCCACCGCCGTCATATTGACATGCATCGCCACCACCCAGGCGCCGCCGAGCGCGCCGCCGATCAACGCAGCGATAAACGGTTTCATAAAACGCAGGTTGATGCCGAAAATCGCCGCTTCCGTAATGCCCAGCAGGCAAGAGAACGAAGACGGGATCACAATCGCTTTGATTTTGGCGTCACGGGTTTTGAAGTACACCGCCAAACAGGCGCCCCCCTGCGCGACGTTTGCCATCGCCCAAATCGGCAACAGAAAATTCACGCCGATATTGGGGTTGCCCAACAGCCCGGCTTCAATGGCGTGGAAGCTGTGGTGGATGCCGGTGATCACAATAACGGAATACAGACCGCCGAACAGCAGGCCCGCCAGCCAACCGGCGTGGGCGATCAGGGTGCTAAGCACCAATGAAATACCGTCACCCAGGGCGCGGCCTGCCGGGCCGATAAACAGCATGGCAATAAAGCCGGAGATAATTACCGTCAGAAACGGCGTCAGGATCAGATCCAGAGCGTCAGGGATGATCTTGCGCAGGCGTTTTTCCAGCTGGCTCATGAACCACACCGCCAGCAAGACCGGGAAAACCGTGCCCTGATAGCCGATCATCGCCACATCCAGGCCAAAGAAATTCATCGTCTGGAAGCCGCCGGCAACGCCCCAGGCGTTGGTCAACGCCGGGTGAGTCAGGATGCCGCCCAGCGTGGCGCCCAGGTAAGGATTGCCGCCAAACTCACGCGCTGCCGTAAAGCCAATCAGGATCGGCAGAATGATAAACGCCGCCGAGCTGAACATGTCCAGCATCACAAACAGTGCGCTGTTGGCATCGGCCCAGCCGTAGGTTTTCACCATTCCAAGCAGCCCCATCAACAGGCCGGAGGCCACGATGGCGGGGATGATCGGCACGAAGATGTTCGACAGCAAACGTGCCAGGCGCTGCAGCGGGTTCAGCTTTTTGGCGGCGATGTTGGCGGCTTCAGATTTGCTGGATTCGCTAATACCGGCGGCCTGAATAAAGGCAGCATGCACTTTATTGACCAGCCCGGTGCCAAAAATAATCTGCATCTGGCCGGCATTATGGAAACAGCCTTTTACCCCATCAAGCTTTTCAATAGCGGCTTTATCCGCCAGGCTGTCGTCGCAGAGCACCAGGCGCAACCGGGTGGCGCAGTGTGCGGCGCTGGCGATATTTTCTTTCCCGCCCAAGAGGGGAAGCAACGCGTTTGCTGTAGCGTTAATGTCCATGGTATTCCTCTGTATGATGAATCAGGCAACCGCTATCCCCTTCATGTTTCAGTTGCAGCGCATCGCCTGCGTTCAATCATCCCTCCCTGGGTACTCCACAACCGCCCCGCCCTGACCCGCAGCGTGGTTTGTTCGGCTGCCGCTTTCCTGCAGCTTGATACTGATGGGGATCGTGGCACCGGCTGCCCAGGCCGGGCGCCGGTGGCCGTATGCGTATAGTTAGAACCAGGTTTCCATCTGGACGCCAAAGTTCCATTCACCGCCAGCGGTAAAGCCTTTGGCGCCGAATGCGTCATCCGTGGCATAGTTATCCAGCCGCTTATCCCAATCCATCCAGGAGGCGAAGACGCGCAGTTCCGGACGGCTGAAGAAATCGGCGATGTCGCCCACCTTAAACGTTGGCGCAAACGTCAATTTATAGAACCCGCCGCTCACGTGGTTACGGCTCAGGTAACCTTGCGGATCAAGATCCATATATTGGTAGCTGCCCTCGTAAGCCAGCGCAAAGTTCTGGTTAATTTCCTGGATAAAGCGGGCGTTAAAGGTGACCCAGTCATAGCTGTCGCCTTTGATGTAGCGATCTTTACTGGTCTGCGCCAAAACAGAAGGCGCGAAACTCCAGGTCTTATTCAGCGAGGTGGTGCCATAGGTGGCCAGGCGCCAGGTGCTGGCATCGTCGGTCAGGTTGCCGTCGGAACCGATAGACTTCACCTCAGCCCCCAGACCGTGGCCATACAGCAGTGCGGTTGTCGAAGTGCCGTCGCGTAACCCATAGAAACTGTCGCCGTGCCAGGCCAGCATCGCATGGTAACCGGTATCGCCCGCGTTGCTGTTGGTCACCGTATAAGCGCTGTTATGACCGGTATTTGCCCGCGCATCATTGTCTTTGGCGCGCAGGCCGCTGAGCATAAACTGGAACGGGCCAACGTAGTTATTGGCCGTCAGAATGTAGTTCTGGATGCTGTCATCCAGCCCTTCGATATCGCCCAGGCTGCGGCCATACAGCGAGAAGTTGCTCTTGAAGTTTTCCGCCCATTTCACATCGTAGATACCGCCGCCGGTACCGGCGAGGAAGATCACATCAGAATCGATCCAGTGGATATCGAAGTTATCGCGATCAAAACGCTTACCTGCCCAGATCGTGCTGTCTTTCAATGCGCCGGTGAAGCTCGGCAGCGAACCCAGCTCAACAAAGGCTTCACGCACGTTGAGATCGCTGGTGGACGCCGTCCAGTCGTTATAGCTGCGCTGGCCGTCGGCCATCATCACTTTGAAACGGGTGGTCGCCCCGTTATCCAGCTTCTGTTTGTGCTCCAGCTTCATTTCAACATACGTATCGTCTTCATTGCCCAGACGGCCGACGTGGCCGCCGGTGCTGCCCGCCGGCGTCATCCCCGGCCCAATATCAACCTGGGAGCTGCGCGGCGAGCCGTTAGTCGACAAGCCGGAACGGGCATAGCCGTGGAATTCAAAACCATTGGCGACTTTATTCTGGCTGGCCAGATCGGCCGTTTTTTGCGCGACCTGATCGGTTTTTTGCTCGGCCTGCGTTGTGCGTGCCGCCAACTGTTGCGTCTGTTTTTCTGCCGCATCGGCGCGGGCTTCCGCCTGCGCCGCGCGCTGTTCCGCCAGTTGCAGGCGTTTTTCCAGCGCATTTAGGCGCGATTCAAGGCTATCAGTGGTCGATGCCGCCATCGCGGAACCGGAAAGTATCAGACCCATCGTTACAGCAAGATAACTGCGTTTTATCATCATCTTAGTGTTCCCATCAGAGGTACGTTTTGTTTTTTGCTAAAATAGCTAAATCGGTTTTACAGGGAGATTAATGAGGACATAACGCGTTAACAAGATATTTTGCTAACCCGATTCAGTATCTGTGATCCTGTTGGCAAAACCGTGGGGCATAACGCGTTTTCCGCGGGAAAAGCAACCGATGCACAGCGTTGTTTTTCGGCTAACGAACGGGCGGCAGGTGATTTTTTACAGGCAAATCCTAATGCGGCGGGCTGCAAACCACGTGAAGATACGATTATTATTTCATTCACGGCCAGGGCCTGGCACGGGTTGCTATTTCATCAGGGCGATTACTGCGGTATCAATCTGTGGTCAGGTTGCCTTGTGTTACTATCCGTTCAGCCATCTATCGGGCAACGCGGCCTGCGCGTACCGGCCCTGGGTAACAATCGCAAAGGAATAACAACGATGTGGGGAGTTCTTTCGGCTTCATTATTTTTCTTGCCCTTCAATCAGCTTGTCGCCTGGCTGATTCTTCTCGCCTCCGTGGGAATGGGAATTTATCACCATATCATTACCCCCACGGGCTTAGGCATTTTGGCGGGGTTTGCGGTGCTGATTGGGCTTAAGTTGCGCTATCGGCAGCCATCCGCATTGTCCATTGTGCTGGAAGCCATACTGGTGATCGGCGCCATCGCCCTGTTTTGCCATCTGCTCCCCGGTTTTAATAACCCAGTGATGATTGATGGCCAGCCCGGGCCGCTGAGTGCATCATTCAAACTGTATTACAACTTCGATAAGGCGCTGCTCCCCTTCCTGCTGTTTGCCTGCTTGCCCACGCTGTTTAATGCCGCCCAGGCGGACAAAAACGCTACCCCGGTCGCCTGGCTGCTGCTGATCTTGTCCGTCCCGGTGCTGCTGCTGCTGGCTGTGGGGCTGGGTGGGTTGAAAATCGAACCGCATGCGCCCGAATGGATACTGGCGTTCCTGATGGCCAACCTGTTTTTCGTCGCCATGGCGGAAGAAGCGCTGTTCCGCGGCTACCTGCAACAGCGCCTGCGCCAATGGCTGGGCGCCTATCCGGCGTTGATTATCACCGCGCTGGCGTTTGGCGCCGCCCATCTGGCCGGCGGTATGCTGCTGGTGGGCTTCGCGACCCTGGCCGGGCTGATCTATGGGCTGGCCTGGATGTGGAGCGGGCGCCTGTGGGTACCGATCCTGTTCCACTTTGGCCTGAACGTCATACATCTGCTGTTTTTCACCTATCCACACTACCTGCACGCCTGACCGGCCGCCGGCAGGGCTCCCTGCCGGCACGCGCAATGAAAACGCTACCATCCTCATAGCCATTAAATCATCAGTTATGGCATCAACACGTTATTCCACGTTTAAAATCACAGTGTAAACGATTCCATTTTTCGCGCTGGATCACCTTTTTTCACGCGCCATGGTGCTATCTTTTTGCCCAACATAAGCCGCCATTCGCTCAGCACGGGGGCTAACCACACGCTGAAAACGATTGCAGAGACGGCCCAAACACAGGCACCTGAAAGGAAGAATCATGACGGAGTTTAATCCCATCGATCACCCGCATCGTCGTTTTAATCCGCTCACCGGCCAGTGGGTATTGGTATCGCCGCACCGCGCCAAACGCCCCTGGCAAGGGCAACAAGAAGCCCCGGCGCGGCTGACATTGCCCGCACACGATGCCCAGTGCTTTCTTTGCCCCGGCAATACCCGCGTTACCGGCGATAAGAACCCAGATTATTCGGGCACCTACGTGTTCACCAATGACTTTGCCGCCCTGATGAGCGACACCCCGCCGGCGCCGGAAAACAGCGATCCGTTGATGCGTTGCCAAAGCGCGCGCGGCACCAGCCGGGTCATCTGCTTTTCCCCCGATCACAGTAAGACGCTGCCGCAGCTTTCCCTGCCGGCGCTGGAACAGGTGATTGCCGCCTGGCAACAGCAGACCGCCGAGCTGGGCCAACGTTACCCCTGGGTGCAAGTGTTTGAGAACAAAGGCGCGGCGATGGGCTGCTCTAACCCGCACCCGCACGGCCAGGTATGGGCCAACAGCTTTTTGCCGAACGAAGCCGAACGTGAAGACCACCTGCAACGCGAGTATCTCACCCAGCACGGCAGCGTGATGCTGATGGACTATGTGCAACGCGAGCAGGCCGATGGCCGCCGCACCGTGGTGGAAACCGAGCACTGGCTGGCTGTGGTGCCCTACTGGGCCGCCTGGCCGTTTGAAACCCTCCTGCTGCCCAAGGCGCCGGTGCAACGCCTGCCCGATTTAAGCCACGGCCAATGCCAGGATTTGGCGCTGGCGCTGAAAAAGCTGACCAGCCGTTACGACAACCTGTTCCAGTGTTCTTTCCCCTATTCCATGGGCTGGCATGGCGCGCCATTCAACGGCGCCGATAACCGGCACTGGCAACTGCATGCCCACTTCTACCCGCCGTTGTTACGCTCCGCCACGGTACGCAAATTTATGGTGGGCTACGAAATGCTGGCGGAAACCCAACGCGATCTCACCGCAGAGCAAGCGGCAGAGCGGCTGCGCGCCGTTAGCGATACCCATTACCTTGAAGCCGGAGAGTGACACCATGAGTTTGAAAAACCATACCCAAAACACCTTTACCCAACACTTCGGCTACCCACCGGCTCTGACCGTTCAGGCCCCGGGGCGGGTGAACCTGATTGGCGAACATACCGACTACAACGACGGCTTTGTGCTGCCCTGCGCCATTGATTACCAAACGGTGATCAGCGCAGCGAAACGTGACGATGGTCAAATTCGTGCGCTGGCAGCAGACTATGATAATCAGCAGGATCTGTTTTCCCTCGCCAGCCCGATAACACCGCACCCCGATTGGCAATGGGCGAACTACGTGCGCGGCGTGGTAAAACACCTGCTAAACCGTTGTAGCGATTTCGGCGGCGCGGATCTGGTGATCAGCGGTAATGTGCCTCAGGGCGCCGGCCTGAGTTCCTCGGCTTCACTGGAGGTTGCCGTTGGCCAGGCCTTGCAGGCGCTGTATGCCCTGCCGCTTGACGGCGTGGCGCTGGCGCTGAATGGGCAGGAAGCAGAAAACCAGTTCGTTGGCTGTAACTGCGGCATTATGGATCAGCTTATTTCGGCATTGGGCAAACAGGATCACGCGCTGTTGATCGACTGCCGCTCTCTGGCCACCCAAGCCGTATCCATGCCGGAAAACGTGGCCGTGGTGATCATCAACTCCAACGTTAAACGCGGCCTGGTGGACAGCGAATACAACACCCGCCGCAAACAGTGCGAAGAAGCCGCGCGGTTTTTTGGCGTTAAAGCGTTGCGCGATGTTGATGAGGAGCAGTTCGCAGGCGGCCATGCGGGGTTGGATCCGATCGTTGCCAAACGAGCGCGCCATGTGATCACAGAAAACGCGCGCACGCTGGCCGCCGCAAATGCGCTGGCGGCGGGCGATCTGCAGCAGATGGGGCAGTTGATGGCGCAATCGCACGCTTCAATGCGTGACGACTTTGAGATTACCGTGCCGCCTATCAACGCATTAGTGGAGATCGTTAAATCGGTGATAGGCGAACGCGGCGGGGTGCGTATGACCGGCGGCGGCTTTGGCGGTTGCGTCGTGGCGCTGATGCCCCAGGAACTGGTCGCATCGGTACGCGAAGCCGTGGCGCGCGAATACCCACTTCGAACCCATGGCCTTACTGAAACCTTTTACGTGTGCCAAGCATCACAAGGAGCGAGCCAATGTTAACCGCCGAAGACGCACCCGCCCCCGATGGGCAGCCGTTCAATCTGGTTACGCTGCACAATGCCAACGGTATGACGGTCACGCTGATGGATTGGGGCGCAACCTGGCTGTCCACCGTTTTACCGCTAAAAAGCGGCGAGCGGCGTGAGCTGCTGCTGGGGTGCCCTTCCCCCGCCGATTACCCGCATCAGGGGGCTTATCTGGGGGCCACCATCGGCCGCTACGCCAACCGCATCGCCCTGGCCCAGTTGCAAATCGACGGTAAAACGCACCCGCTGGCCGCCAATCAGGGCCAGCATCAGTTGCATGGCGGGCAGGCTGGGTTCCATGCCCGCCGCTGGCAGGCCAGCCAACAAGATGCACAACAGGTCACTTACCGCCTGCACTCTAAAAATGGCGATCAGGGCTTTCCCGGCAACCTCGATGCGCAGGTGACTTACCGCCTGACGGCCGCTAACCGCGTAGAGATCGCCTTTTGGGCGCAAAGCGATCGTCCCTGCCCGGTCAACCTGACCAATCATGCCTATTTTAATCTGGACGGCGCCGGCACGGACGCACGCAAACAACGGTTGCAGCTGTTTGCAGACCGTTATCTGCCGGTCGACAGTGACGGCATCCCCCGTGCCGCGCTGACGGCGGTAGATGGAACCGGCATGGATTTCCGCCAGCCCAAAACCCTGTTGCGGGATTTTTTACACGATCGCGATCAGCAGCGGGTAAAAGGCTACGATCATGCCTACCTGCTGCGCCAGCCCGGCGCGTTGGCCGATCCCTGCGCCCATCTGTGGGCGGCAGACAATAAAGTGCAAATGAGTATGTTCACCAGCGCCCCTGCGGTGCAGTTATACAGCGGCAACTTCCTGGCCGGCACGCCAGCACGCGACGGCGGCAGCTACACCAACTATGCCGGCATTGCGCTGGAAAGCGAGTTTTTACCCGATAGCCCTAACCACCCTGAATGGCCGCAGCCTGACTGCTGGCTGCAACCCGGCCAAACGTACCGCAGCGCAACCCATTACCAATTTTTCTCTCTGTAACCCAGCGAGCACCGGCAACCGGCCGGGGCTCGGCTGTTATAAATGCTTACGCTTTAGCGCGGGGGCAAGCGCGCCGCGCCTTTTCTTATTCCATTGCCGGCACTAAAATCAGATGACGGTGATAAGCACAACCCGTTGTGCCGCTTCACAATCTTCGGCCGTTCCTGGCCGGCCAATAGCAAAAGGAATTTTTAATGCGTCTGATTACCGCACTCCCATTACTGGCTGGTTTAATGCTGAGCAGCAACCTGATGGCCGCTGAACACCCAGCAAAAACCCCTTCCCCGGCGCAGGCTGCCCAGCAGCAACGCATGACGGATTGCAACCAGCAAGCCTCTGGCAAAGCGCTAAAGGGTGCCGATCGTTCCACCTTCATGAGCACCTGCCTGAAATCCGAAGGCCACCAAACCGCTGAAAAACACCTCACGCCACAGCAGCAGAAAATGAAAAGCTGCAATGCCGAAGCGGCCAAAAAAGACCTGAAGGGCGAAGCGCGCAAAACCTTTATGGGCCACTGCCTGAAAAAAGCGGCGTAATCCCGCCAACCTTCCACGGCGTGGTTGAATAAATTTCATTCGCGCCGTGCCTTATCTGCCCGCCAGCCTGATCGATTCAGCTTTTTCCTTAACCAATCCCTTACTTTGTGCCAAGAAATTGGCTATGGTTAAACACTATCGATTGCCGAGCCACCGGGCACGGCAATATAATGATATTCGTTATCATTGAATCGTCAGATTATTAAGGAGTTAAGCTATGGCTGTAACTAAGCTAGTTCTGGTGCGTCACGGCGAAAGCCAGTGGAACAACGAAAACCGCTTTACCGGTTGGTATGATGTTGACCTGTCCGACAAAGGGCGCTCCGAAGCGAAAGCAGCAGGTAAACTGCTGAAAGACGAAGGTTTCTCCTTCGATTTCGCTTATACCTCCGTACTGAAACGCGCGATTCATACTCTGTGGAGCGTGCTGGACGAACTGGATCAGGCCTGGCTGCCAACGGAGAAATCCTGGAAGCTGAACGAACGCCACTACGGTGCGCTGCAGGGCCTGAACAAAGCGGAAACCGCTGAAAAATACGGCGACGACCAGGTGAAACAATGGCGCCGCGGCTTCGCCGTTACCCCACCGGCACTGACCAAAGACGACGAACGCTATCCTGGCCACGATCCACGTTACGCAAAACTGACCGAAAAAGAGCTGCCGCTGACCGAAAGCCTGGCGCTGACCATCGAACGCGTAATCCCTTACTGGAATGAAAGCATTCTGCCGCGCATCAAAAGCGGTGAGCGCGTGATCATTGCCGCTCACGGCAACTCTCTGCGTGCGCTGGTGAAATACCTGGATAACATGAGCGAAGAAGCAATCCTTGAACTGAACATCCCAACCGGCGTGCCGTTGGTGTATGAGTTCGATGAAAACTTCAAACCGATCAAACACTACTATCTGGGCAACGCCGACGAGATCGCAGCGAAAGCCGCTGCCGTGGCGAACCAGGGTAAAGCGAAGTAATCATTGCGCGCCGGCATAACCGTGCCGGCTAATAGCAAAAATGCCAGTCAGGCTAACTGACTGGCATTTTTTTATCCGCGTTTTGCGGCAGGTTGCTGGCACCTGCCCGGCACATCAATATCAGCTACGGCGTGCACGCACCGCCGCGGCCAAATCGCGCAGCACGGTTTCAGTGTCTTCCCAGCCGATGCAGGCATCCGTCACGCTTTGCCCGTATACCAACGGCTCGCCGCTTTCCAGCGCCTGATTGCCTTCAACCAGGTGGCTTTCGATCATAACGCCGATGATGCCCTTCTCACCGCTACGCAGTTGCTGGCAAACGTCTGCGCTCACTTCCAACTGCTTCTTGAACTGTTTACTGCTATTGGCGTGGCTGAAATCGATCATCACCTGCGCCGGCAAACCCACCTTGGTCAGCACCTCTTTCACTTGCTGCACATGCACCGCGCTGTAGTTTGGCTCTTTACCGCCACGCAGGATGATGTGGCAGTCGCCGTTACCGCTGGTGTTAACGATCGCCGAATGGCCCCATTTGGTTACCGACAGGAAGCAGTGCGGCGCGCCCGCAGCGTTAATCGCATCAATAGCAACCTTGATGGTGCCATCGGTGCCATTTTTAAAACCAACCGGGCATGACAGGCCGGAAGCCAGCTCACGGTGCACCTGCGATTCCGTAGTACGGGCGCCGATAGCCCCCCAGCTCATCAGATCCGCCAGATATTGCGGGGTGATCATGTCGAGGAACTCCCCGGCCGCCGGCAGACCGGTGTCGTTGATATCCAGCAGCAACTTACGTGCCAGGCGCAGGCCATCATTAATCTGGAAGCTGTGATCCATCAACGGATCGTTGATCAAACCTTTCCAGCCCACGGTAGTGCGCGGTTTTTCAAAGTAAACACGCATCACAACTTCCAGATCATCCTGCAATTCATGGCGCAAGTTCAGCAAACGCGCCGCATATTCTTTGGCCGCTTTCGGATCGTGAATAGAGCATGGGCCGATCACCACCAGCAGACGATCGTCATTGCCACGAAGGATCTTATGAATCGCGTTGCGTGCCAGGGCCACCGTCTCCGCAGCCTTTTCCGTGGCCGGGAACTTCTCTAACAAAGCCACTGGCGGCAGAAGTTCCTTAATCTCTTTAATACGTAAATCGTCGTTTTGGTAACTCATAACTTTTCCATTCGGTATCGATAATGTTTCTTAAGGCATATACCCAAAATAATTCGAGTTGCAGGAAGGCGGCAACGCAGCGACTCCCCAGGAGCTTACTGGAGTAAGTGACTGGGGGGAGCGAGGAAAGCCAACACACCTGCAACTTGAAGTATGAAGGGTATAGATCAGATGGCATCAATCTAGCCTGCGAGGCAGGCGCTGTAAATCACCTTTGGCACGCGAAATCGCTGCGATCAATTTATTGGCGAATAATTCTTATATATCAGAACAACGTACCAATACGGCAAACTTGCCGAAAAAAGTAAAAGCACCGGCTGTATCAGCGGTGCTTTTGATATGGCCTGGCGGCGAATCATGGCGCAATGGCCGCAGCCACCACGCCTTTGCCTGTGCAGCCGTGAATTATTGCACGGACGACAGCGGCCGTGAACGGTTGTGGGCGGCGCTTTTGATCCACAGCCAGCAACCGTTAAGCGCGATCAGCGTCAGGATAACGTATTCCAGCGCCATGGCGTAAACGCCTTGATAGGCGAAGATCGCCACGCTGATCACGTCAATCACCACCCACAGCAGCCAGTTCTCAACGTATTTGCGGGTCATCAGGATCATCGCCACAATCGACAGCACCATCATGGTGGAATCCCAGAATGGGAAAGCATCCGGCTGGAGCGCCGGCATGCTGATCGACATCCCCAGGCCTTGCATCACCGCGACCGCAAGCCGCGTCAGCCAGGCAAAGACGGCATCGATATTAAAGGTCATCAGCACAATGCCGATGGCGCACACCGCCGCCCAGGCCAGAGCTTTGGGCAACGGCAGCCAGCGGATCTGCAATTCGGCCTGCCGATCCGCCGTCTTGCGGCTCCAGGCGTACCAACCGTAAATATTGGCGGCAAAGAAAAATAGCTGCAGCAACAGGCTGGCATACAGTTGGATCTGGAAAAATATTACGGCGAACAGCGTGACGTTGATCAGGCCAAGCGGATAGTTGATGATTTTCTCTTTGCTGGCATACCAGATGCACAACAGGCCAAACAGCGTGCCGATGGCTTCTATCCAGGAGAGATCATACCCCCCCGCGCCCAAGGGAATATGCACCAATATATTGCTGGTACTGAAAAAACTCATCTTCTCGTCCTTATCTCATGATTAAAAGTTAGGCGTTCCCTTTGACCTGCATATTCAAACGGGCTGCAAATTCCAACATGCGGTTCAGCGGCAGCAGCGCTTGCGCGCGCAGTTGCGCATCCACCTGGATTTCATGCTGCCGGCCGCCGAGCGCCAACCCTTCGGCAATCGCCTTCAGGCCATTCATCGCCATCCACGGGCAATGCGCACAGCTGCGGCAGGTGGCGCCTTCACCGGCGGTCGGCGCTTCGAACAACGCTTTATCCGGGCATGCCTGCTGCATCTTATAAAAGATGCCGCGATCGGTCGCGACAATCAGCTGGCGTTGCGGCAAGGTTTTGGCCGCCTGGATCAGTTGGCTGGTAGAGCCCACCGCATCCGCCAGATCGACCACCGCCTGCGGCGACTCCGGATGCACCAGTATCGCCGCCGCGGGATACAAGGCTTTCATGCGCATCAGCGCCTGAGTTTTAAACTCGTCATGAACGATACAGGCGCCCTGCCAGCACAGTATGTCCGCCCCCGTCTGTTTTTGCACATAGTTGCCTAAATGGCGATCTGGCGCCCAGATGATTTTCTCGCCCAGGCTATCCAGATGCTCAATCAGCTCGACGGCAATGCTTGAGGTCACCACCCAATCGGCGCGCGCCTTAACGGCAGCCGAAGTATTGGCATACACCACGACGGTGCGGTCCGGGTGGCTATCGCAAAAGGCGGCGAATTCCGCCGCAGGGCAACCCAGATCCAATGAACATTCCGCCTGCAGCGTGGGCATCAGCACCTGCTTCTTAGGGCTGAGGATTTTGGCGGTTTCCCCCATAAAGCGCACGCCAGCCACTAGCAGCGTGGAGGCCGGGTGTTGGCAGCCAAAGCGCGCCATTTCCAGGGAATCCGCCACACAGCCACCGGTTTCTTCCGCCAGCGCCTGAATTTCCGGATCGGTATAGTAATGCGCAACCATCACCGCATCGCGTTGCTTGAGCAGGGTTTTGATTTTCTGGCGATAGAACGCGTTTTCCGCGGCATCCAACGGCACAGGCTTTGGCGGGAACGGATATACCGCCGCATTAGCATCAAACATTTCACTCATCGCTGTTATCTCTGCGCTGGCCGGCTAGGCTTACGATGATTTCCGATCCGCAAACCGCCGTGTTTTACATACTAAACAAAATACCTAACAAAAAGTGAAATGTCGCTGTTATTTTCTGAAAATGTGGGATTTTGTTTAATTTATTGAAAACACATGTGCATTGAAGCACGCCAGGAGTATGGGTATGAACAGTGGAAGTGTGTAACTACGCAGCACGTGAATGAACGCGGAGTAAATCAGGAAGGTAAACATGCCAATGGCGCGGCTTGAATGGATCTTGCTCAACGGCTCTTCAGGGGTGTTAAGTCTTTTTGCCAATTCATTGGCCAGCATCTACAACTGTTGGCCGTCCATGGGAATCACTACTTGCAGGATGAATCATATTCAATGAAAAACAGACTATTCGGCACAGCCGCTCCCTCCGTCATATTACGACCCCTTCACGCATAATCACACTTTTAATAAAAACACCTTTTTATTATTGCCACTAATTCATTCTGACTGGCAATTTCACAAAGATCACGTGTATTAATATCACAAGAAAACATCATTACCGATTAGTAATACAGTAACCACAAATTTAATTCAATTGATTGTTAAATAACGAGTTATTATTATTTGTGCAATCTGAATCACAGTTTCCCATTGTCATTGTTTATTAAAAACTAGGCGGGTTGTTTAATTAACTAAAATTTGGTCAGGCCAGATGGCCAGTTTCATAAATAACATAGAGAGCAATAGCCCGGAGTTTACAAAGGTAAATTTATGAATGTGAATTGTATTGTTTTAAACGAGCCTGGCACTGTCGATATGAAGCAGGCCGGGTTGACTGAACCACAAGAAGATGAAGCGCTCATTGAAGTTGAAGCAATGGGGATTTGTGGTTCAGATATTGGTGCATTCAGAGGAACAAATCCACTTGTCACCTACCCCCGAATACTGGGACATGAAGTGGCTGGTCGTATCTTGAAAATCAATAATAATAATCCAAAGAATCTTGCAGTTGGCGACCGCGTTATTGTCGATCCCTATATATGGTGTGGTAACTGTTACCCATGCAAGATAGGTAGAACAAATTGTTGCGAGAATTTAAGGGTTATCGGTGTCCACATTGATGGTGGTATGCGCGAAAAATTTGTTCATCCCGCTCATTTATTACATAAACTGCCAGAAAATATGCCATTGGCCAGTACCCCTTTAGCTGAACCACTGACCATTGCTTTACACGCTTTACATCGGACAGAGACCAAAGTCGGCGAACATGTCGTCATCATTGGTGCAGGTGCGATAGGATTCATGGCTGCACTTGTCGCCATACATTACCAGGCAACGCCGATACTGATAGATATTGTCCAGGAAAGACTCGATCATGCTTATAAAGCAGGTATTGAGCATATTATTAATCCGAAGACTACAGACGTTATTAAACGAATCGGTGAGATCACCCACGGTAGAATGGCGGAAGTTGTTATTGAAGCATCGGGGGCTAATAGCGCTGTCCGTGCCACACTTGATTATGTCTCATTTGCAGGCCGGATTGCCTTCACGGGCTGGCCAAAGCAGGAAACCTCCCTGCCAACTAACTTGATTACTTTTAAAGAAATTGATATTCGCGGTTCACGAACCAGTGCCAATGAGTTCAACGAAGCCATTGAACTACTTTCGTCAGGCACAGTTTGTGCTGATGCTATCATTAGCAAAGTGATTACGATGGAAGAAATACCGGCAATGATCAGGGAATTGTCAGACTATCCCGAACGGCATCTAAAAGTGAATGCGGTTGCTCATTCTCGTTAAATAATCTTTCCAGAGGAGTCGTCTTTATGTTCATTACCCCAGTAATTAAGAAAGATCGTTTATACCAGAAGGCCGCGAATGTATTAATAAATCTTATTCGTCAACAGCATTATAAACCCGGTGACTCTTTACCAGCAGAACGAGAAATGTCAAAGCTGTTAAATATTGGCCGTTCAACGCTACGTGAGGCGCTGATTGTTCTGGAATTATCTGGGTGGATCGAGATTCGCTCCGGAAGCGGGATCTACGTTTGCGAAACGCATGGTCGGGAAAGCATACATATGCCATCTTATGAATACTCCCCTCATGATGTCATTCAGGCTCGCCAGGCTATAGAAAGCGAACTTGTTGGTATCGTTGCATTATCCCGCACGGATGAGGATATCGATACACTGAGTATGCTGGTTGATGAAATGGACTTTTGTATTCAAGAATGCCGGGTGCCTGATTTCTATCGTATGGACCGAAGATTTCATTTGCATATAGGTAAAATTTCGGGGAATAACATTCTTAGCGAGATGAATGAAATCATTTGGAATCGCCGTAGTAATATCCATTATTCAAACCTCGATGAACCTAATGCAAGCCCCGAGAAGCTCGTTGCCTTCAACAACGATCACAGAGCCATGGTTATGGCAATAAGGAGTTCTAATAAAGCAGAAGCAAAATCCCATATATTAAAACATCTTGAAAGGGTAAGCTCGTATATATACTCTAAATAATTCGAGTTGCAGGAAGGCGGCGACGCAGCGAGTCCCCAGGAGCTTACTCCAGTAAGTGACTGGGGTGAGCGAGGAAAGCCAACACACCTGCAACTTGAAGTATGACGAGTATAGCATAAACCATTGCTTTTCCTTTCTTATAAAACAAGAATCTTAAAACAATTACAGCCATATGTTGTGATTGTTTATTAATGGTGACTATATGAAGAACCATAACAACAATATGGAAAGACAACGTAATAGATCATTATGGATAACAACTGTTCTTGCTGGGATGGCGTCCTATCTGGATGCAGGACTTATTGTATCAATAGGAATTAGTCTTGCCTTATGGGAATCACATTATCAGGCAAGCGCGTTGGTTATTGGTTCTATTTCTGCAGTCTCTACTGCCTGTATTGCAGTAGGTGCTTTGGTTGGTGGTCGACTGGCCGATATCTGCGGGAGAACTCGCGTATTCAGTATTACCGTCGCGATGTACTCGATAGGTGTTTACTGTATTGTGTTCGCTAATGATTTACATCTATTATTTATTGGCATAATTATCAGTGGTATTGCGGCAGGGGCTGATTTACCAACATCGTTATCAATTATATCCGAACGAGCGCCTAAGGGTAAGCAAGGGAAGCTAATCGCGTTTACTCAGGTCATGTGGAGTGTCGGCATTCTGGGGGTGACTGCTATTGGTTTCGCCGTCTCGACCATGGGGATAAATGGATTAAAATTGTTGTGGGCGCACCTTGCCGTATTGGGAACAATAACCTGGTTGCTGCGCTGTTTCTATAAACCCATCCGAGATCTTGAGCAACAATTGCCGGTGGAAAGTGATGAATATAATGGAACCAAGTTAGGTTATAAGGCTATTTTTACTACGGGGCTATTGCTACCGCTCGTTTTAATCGGTGGATATTATATCTTTGAAAATATAACAGCGAATACTACCGGGCAATTCAAATTTTATCTCCTCACCACGGTCAGCGGCGCCAGCCAGGAAATGGCTACTGGCATCTCTTTTCCAACGATTGTCATTGGATTGATCTGTGCAATCATATTTAGCCGCATTGCAGATACGCCCTGGCGTAACCGCCTTTACTTTATAGGTTTGGCCGGGCAATTGATTGCTATTTCTGTTATGGCCTATACCGGTGCGCAGGATGCCACAACGATGTTCATTTGCCTGTTTATTTATAGTGTAAGCGTGCCATTTTCTGGTGAGGCCATTTATAAAGTATGGATTCAGGAGCGATTCCCGGTAAATATTCGGGCCACTGTACAGGGAATGACTTATGCAATTTCACGCTTCATTGTTGCTCTGGTATCGCTGGCATCGCCTGCGATTATAAAATATAGCCCTTCGTTATTAATGTGGCTACTGATGTCGATTACTTTTATCGGCGGCGTATTCGCCTTTCTGATTATCACGGGCTTCAAAGGGGTTGTATCCCGGGGAAAAACAGAAAATACCGAGCTGGTTTTAAAGTAACAAAATCAGGTTGAAATTACGGGTTCAATATCATTCAGGAAGTGATTATGTTATCAGTTCAACTTACCGCCCCCGTTTTCGAGCACCATACCCAGTTATTGGGCATCGATGAACCTTGCCCGCGTATATCTTGGCAGGTTCATTGCGAACATGAGTTATGCCCAAGCAGTTATGAAATCATGATAACACGCGATGGCGAAACCGTAATTTATGGCCCCTTTTTATGGAGAGATCCTGTTCTTGTTCCATGGCCGGCTAAACCACTGGCGCCCCGTGAAGGAGCAACCGTAGCAGTCCGAATCAAAGATACTGGCGGGCTCTCTTCTGCATGGAGCCCTGATAGCTATGTTGAACGAGGACTTTCCCCTGCAGACTGGAAGGCACTTCCTGTCGGGCCGGGTTGGCAGGAAATACCGGGAAGTGACAGACATCCCCCCATTATTCGTCATCGGTTTTTTCTCGATAAAGCTGCCGTTAAAGGCAGGCTTTACGTTAGTGCCCATGGCCTTTTTGAAACCACGATCAATAGTAAACGTACCGACAATTTTGCCCTTCTTCCAGGCTGGAGTAGCTACCATCATCGGCTTCGTTACATCACGCTGGACGTGACATCATTGCTGGTTCGTGGTGAAAACGTTATCTCGGCACTGATGGGCGATGGCTGGTACCGGGGGCGTATAGGATGCCGGGGAGGATTACGCGATGCATGGGGACAAGATATTGCATTAATCGCACAACTGGAGATTGAGTTCCAGGACGGTACAAAAACGACAATAGCGTCTGACGCCCAATGGCGTTCCATTCCCGGGCCAGTATTATTCAGCGGACTCTATGAAGGCGAAATTTACGACGCGCGGCTTGAACCTAAAGGCTGGACAGAGGCCGAATTTGACGACAGCCAATGGTACCCCGTATCCACTGGCAGGCAAGATTACCAAACCCTCAAAGCCCCCGATGGCCCACTCGTGGTCTGTACGGAACAACTGCAACCCGTCGATAGTTGGGCCGTTGGTAAGGGGAAATGGATTTTTGATTTTGGGCAAAACCTGGTTGGTCGCGTTCGTTTACGGGCCAATGGTCAATATGGTGAAATCATCAAACTACGCCATGCTGAAGTTATTCAAGATAATGCCCTTTATACGCGGACATTGCGTACCGCCACCGCGGCTGATGCCTATATCTTTGCCAACCAAGCCAGTATTGACTGGGAGCCTCGTTTCACTTTTCATGGATTCCGCTATCTGGAAATAGAAGCCCCTGAAGCTATTATCAAGACCATTAACGTTACCGCCTGTGTTTACCATTCCGATCTACGGAGAACAGGCTGGTTTTCATGTTCAGATGGCAGATTGAATAAACTTAGTGACAATATTATCTGGTCAATGCGTGGTAACTTCCTGGATATTCCGACGGACTGCCCCCAACGAGATGAACGGCTGGGCTGGACTGGAGATATCCAAATTTTTATGCCAACAGCACAATTTCTTTATGATTGTTCGGGAATGATGCGTGGTTGGCTAAAAGATCTGGCCTGCGACCAACACGCTTCGGGGATGGTTCCCTGGTATATTCCGGCTATACCTGATTATGAGCCGTGGACGTGGAACAGTCAGCATGCCACGGCAGCATGGGGGGATGCGGCAGTGCTGACCCCTTGGGATCTGTACTGGAGCACCGCTGACGAAAAGATACTCGCCGATCAATACCAAAGTGCGAAGGCATGGGTAAATCTTGAGCGGACGCGCGCCGGAGAATCGTTAATTTGGGATCGGGGCTTTCAGTTTGGCGATTGGCTGGATCCAGCGGCTCCGCCTGAAGATCCTTCTGCGGCGATGACGGATAAGGGGCTGGTAGCGACGGCCTATTTTGCCTGGTCAGTTTACCATTTATCAAAAATGGCCAGCGTGCTGAATAAGGCCGAAGACAACCGGGCCTTCCGGCGTTTGTTTGAGGATATCCGCGCGGCTTTCGTCCAGCGTTACGTCAGCCATTCAGGGAGGGTTGAACGGGAAAGCCAGACCGCCTATGCGTTAATTATATGCTTTGGTTTATATCTAACAGATAGCCAACGTGAGATGGCGGGCCAGCGTTTATACACCCTGGTGAAGCAATCAGGCTACCATATCGCCACCGGATTTGTCGGCACGCCACTGATTTCAAAAGCGTTGTGTCTCACTGGCTATTCCCAGACAGCTTTCCGCCAGCTTACAGAAGAAACCTGTCCATCCTGGCTTTATCCCGTCATGCAGGGGGCCACAACAATATGGGAGCGATGGGATAGTTTATTGCCAAATGGCAAGGTCAATAGCGGCCAAATGACCTCATTCAATCATTATGCTCTCGGCGCCGTGGGAAATTGGCTGTATCAGTATCTGGCTGGAATAGTACCTGCAACGCCAGGATATAAACAGATCCTATTCCAGCCGCACTGTTTTGCGGGGGTGGATTGGGCAAAGGCGCGTTATCTCTCTCCGTTTGGCGAAGTATCCATTTACTGGCTACGTGATGAGGAGGCGATCTCGATCCAGCTTCATATCCCTTTTGGCTGTAGCGGAAAACTGATACTTGATGACATAACCGTCCCGCTAAACACGCATGGTGATTATCATTATCTGTGGAAATTAGAGGGGGATGATAATGGAAAGCGCTCTGTGATTCTCCTCAAGGAGGAAAGATAATATGTTAATTCCACTACATCCCGTCGAATGTGTGACCCATTCAGGCACCGTGGCAAAAATCATCAGCATTGATAATACTCATGCGGTATGTTTACTCGGGGAGTATATGAGTATCGACGGCACTGTTCATGCCGAATCTTGGGATCTCAATGGAAATCCAGCCAGCGGCCTACCAGAACGGCAGATAGATTTATCCACACGCAATATTCAGCGTTTTATTACCGATGTTTTTTATAAGTTAGCGCCCATTGCTAAACAAGCCTATGGCCAGCAATGGGAGGAGAATCTTCAGTCTCAACAATATTTCCATTTCTGGGAAAAGTTATCTAAATGATGGGATTCTTTGGCTTTTCGTCAGGCTTTAGATAGCCATGATACGATTAACAGCGTATCAGCCAGAGATCAGTGGCTTCACCGTACCGGCTTTAGCTATAAAAATCCGGCAGGCACCGCGCATGAACGGTTTCAGGAGGAAGCACTGGCTGGCCCATCAGCAGAGAAGAAACCGGGGATACCAACTTCCTAGATACTTACCGCCGCCGGTACACCGCTATAGGCGAAGTGGTCAGGAATATACGGCCAACGCCGGTATGGTAACAAAGAGCCCGTTTCATCGTCATATGCGCCATTGAGAGCGTCCAGAGCCATTTTTCTATAGCCCTGTCCCGCCATGGCGTACGAGCGTTAGATCTGCCATTACAGCAGCAGGTGCGTCATCGGGAAATGGATAGCCTTATCACTGTTGATAGGGATGTGGTTTTCTTACTTCTCCGGGCCTATAGGGCCCCCAGGAAGGCTTGTTGGCAGGCCGTGCAGGATAACTCGCTTTGCTCGCCCTTCGGGCCGTCGCCTCACGAGGTTCGAATCATTAAGTTCGGTGCATAGCAAAAAAGCGCCTTTAGGGCGCTTTTTTACATTGGTGGGTCGTGCAGGATTCGAACCTGCGACCAATTGATTAAAAGTCAACTGCTCTACCAACTGAGCTAACGACCCATTGATATGGTTTACTGCTGAACGGTGAATACAGAATGGAGGACTGTATTATCAAAAACCAGATGGTGGGTCGTGCAGGATTCGAACCTGCGACCAATTGATTAAAAGTCAACTGCTCTACCAACTGAGCTAACGACCCACTGATGTGGTTTACTGCCGAACGATGAATACAGAACGGAGGGCTGTATTATCAAAACACTAAATGGTGGGTCGTGCAGGATTCGAACCTGCGACCAATTGATTAAAAGTCAACTGCTCTACCAACTGAGCTAACGACCCATAACAGTGGTGGGTGATGACGGGCTCGAACCGCCGACCCCCTCCGTGTAAAGGAGATGCTCTACCAACTGAGCTAATCACCCACTAAATATGGTTACTGCTATTACCAGGAAATTGGTGGGTCGTGCAGGATTCGAACCTGCGACCAATTGATTAAAAGTCAACTGCTCTACCAACTGAGCTAACGACCCAATTTCCCTGCTGCTTTAACATCTTGCAAGATGTCTTGGCAACGGCGGCATATATTACTAATTTATCTTGGCAGCGCAACCTAAATTTCATTAACACCGGTTCAACTGCTTGTTCTTCACGCGAATGAGCCCAGAAATCGGCCAAAAAGGCCAATATCCGGGCTCATTTTTACTGATTTAACTGGCGATGCGTTTTTTTGCCTGTTTGGCCGCATCGCTGGTTGGGTACTGTTTTACCACCTGTTGGAAAACGGCCCTGGCCTTATCGGCCTGCCCTTTTTCCTGCATGATAATCCCAACTTTATACATGGCATCCGGCGCTTTCGGTGATTTGGCGTAGTTCTTCACCACCACAGCAAAATAGTAGGCCGCATCGTCTTTTTTACCCTTGTTGTAAAACAACTGCCCCAGCCAATAGTTGGCGTTGGGCTGGTAGGTAGACTGCGGATACTGTTTTACGAAGGACTGAAAGGCCGTGATCGCCTGGTCATACTGTTTTTTTTCCAGCGCCAGCGACACAGCGGCGTTGTAATCGCTGTTCGCATCGCCCGTGCTGGCCGGGGCCTGTGCGCCCGAACTCGCGGAATCCGCATTAGCCGCAGCGGCACCTGCGCCTGCCGAAGCGGCAGGAGCCTGTGCGCCCCCTTGGCTAAGGCTGTCAATTTGCTGGTAGATCTGCTTCTGGCGTTCAACAACCTGATTCAATTGGTACTGGCTTTCTTGAATCTGCCCGCGCAGGGTGTCGATATCACGCTGGTTATCGGAGGCTTGCTGCTGAAGTTGGTTTAAAAGCTGGCCTTGAGCATTGGTGATACGCTCAAGTGAGGTGACGCGGTCTTCAACCGAGCCGGAGCCGACATTACTGATTGGCGCTTGGGCAGTAGCGGCCCATGGAGCCGCTACGCCAACCAGTAACGACAGACCCAAAAAATGACGTCTGAAGTTACTGTTCATGCGATTCTCTTAGTAAACCAGAACGGCACGACGGTTTTTAGCATAAGCCGCTTCGTCGTGGCCCAGTACTGCTGGTTTTTCTTTACCGTAAGAAACGATAGAGATCTGATCAGCAGAAACGCCTTTACCTTGCAGGTACATTTTCACGGCGTTAGCACGGCGTTCGCCCAGGGCGATGTTGTATTCCGGCGTACCGCGCTCATCCGCGTGGCCTTCAACGGTCACTTTGTAGGATGGGTTGTTACGCAGGAAAGCCGCGTGCGCATCCAGCATCTGAGAGAACTCAGAAGTGATGTCATACTTGTCCAGGCCGAAGTAAACAATGTTGTTCTTCTGCAGTTCTTGCATCTGCAGACGAGCTTGTTCTTCGGAAGACAGGTTGCTGCTACCGCTTTCCATACCAGTGCCGGCGCCAGCGCCCATGCCTGATTGGTCATTGTTAGCGCTTTTGTTAGAACTACAAGCTGCTACAGCCAGAACTGGCAGTGCCAGCAGAAGCCCTTTCAGCACTTTGTTCAGTTGCATTTCTTTGTTCCTTTTAGAGTTTGCCATACATATTTACACATGCATCACAGATACGGCGACCAGGCAGGAAATTTTACCTGTCCATCAGTTGCCGGAAGACGCGCTTTGAAACGCCCGTCGGTCGAAACCAATTGCAGCACAGAGCCCATACCTTGCGTGGAGCTATAGATCACCATGGTGCCGTTAGGTGCGATACTTGGCGTTTCGTCCAGGAAGGTATCCGTTAAAACTTGAACGGCGCCCGAACCCAGATCCTGTTTGGCGATATGCTGAACCCCATTGTTGGAGCTCACCATCACCAGGAATTTACCATCGGCGCTGACTTCAGAGTCCTGATTCTGAGAACCTTCCCAGGTCAGGCGCTGCGGAGCACCGCCATTTGCACTGATTTTATAAATCTGCGGACGCCCACCCTGATCGGAAGTGTACGCCAGCGACTGGCTATCCGGGAACCAGGTTGGCTCCGTATTGTTGCTGCGGCCATCGGTCACCTGAGTAATCTGCCCGGAACCCAGGTTCATTACGTACAGATTCAGGCTACCGGATTTAGACAGCGCAAAGGCCAGGCGGCTACCGTCCGGCGAGAACGCCGGCGCACCATTGTGGCGCGGGAACGAGGCAACCTGACGAATCGCACCGCTGGACAGCGTCTGGACAACCAACGCTGAACGGCCGCTTTCAAAGGTCACATAGGCCAGCTTGCTGCCGTCTGGCGACCAGGCCGGCGACATCAGCGGTTCCGGCGAACGGTGCACCGCAAACTGGTTGAAGCCGTCGTAATCCGCTACGCGCAGTTCATACGGGAACTTGCCGCCGTTGGTTTGAACCACAAAGGCGATGCGGGTGCGGAATGCGCCCTTAATGCCCGTCAGTTTCTCAAACACTTCATCGCTGGCGGTATGCGCAGCATAACGCAACCATTGCTTGGTTACCTTATACTGATTTTGCGCCAATACCGTGCCCGGCGCGCCAGAAGTGTCGACCAGTTGGTAAGACACCAGATAGCTGCCGTCGGCACCAGGCTGGATCTGCCCGACAACCACAGCGTCAATCCCCAATGCCGTCCAGGCTGCAGGGGTCACTTCAGACGCCGTAGACGGTTGCTGCGGCATGCGTGCGGCGTCAATCGGGTTGAATTTGCCGCTGTTGCGCAGATCGGCACCCACAATTTTGCCGATATCTTCCGGCGGCGTACCTGGGCCCGCCCATTTAAACGGCACCACGCCAATCGGGCGAGCGGAGTCGACCCCTTGGGTGATTTCAATGCGAATTTCCGCGTGCAGCACGGAGGCCCACAGTATTAAAAAACCTAGCGCTACTCGAAATGCCTGCTTCATCTCATCTCCCTTATCCAGACAGGATTGCCTGCGATAAATTAGCAGAATTTTAACAAACCAACACACACAACACTACATAATCCCTGCCAACACAGGGGGCAGACGGTTGTTCCCTTGGCCGTTCCAGCACTGTTGTCTGCTATTTACGCCGCTACTCTGGCTTGAACTCCAGTATAGAACTCTTAAACTGCTGATAGACAGCATCACTTGGCGGTTTCGGAATTCGTGCCAATTTTGCTGCCGATATTGCTGCCTGGCAGAGTGCCGGATCACCTCCAGCCGCAGTCACGCTGGTCAGGAAACCATCCGGCTGCAAACGAATGCGGAGATCACAAGTCTTGCCGACAAAAGATCCCGAGTCGTAAAACTTGCTCTGGATCGCTGCCTGTATCTGGCTCTTGTAGCCGCTGATATCCGCCCCACTGGCGCCCGCCGTTTTAGCATTGCCCTGGCCGGCCGGTTTACCGTCGCCTTTCTGAGTGGCGCCGCCACCCTTCGGTGCATTCTTGCCATCAGCCAAACCACCAAACAGTTCGTCGACGTCTGAAGACTGCTTCGCCGCCTCTGCCGCGGCTTTCTTCTTGGCATCTGCTGCGGCTTTCTTGGCTGCCGCAGCCTTCTCAGCGGCGGCGGCTTTTTTCGCGGCCTCGGCGGCAGCCTTCTTCTCGGCTTCTGCGGCGGCTTTCTTCTCTGCATCAGCGGCCGCTTTTTTCTCAGCGGCTTCTGCGGCCTTTTGCTCTGCGGCTGCGGCAGCGGCTTTCTTCGCCTCTTCCGCCTGCTTCTTGGCCGCTGCAGCGGCCGCAGCTTCTTTCTTCGCTTCAGCCTCGGCCTTTTTCTGTGCCTCGGCCTGCGCCTGGGCGATTTTATCCGCTTCGGCTTTTGCTTTAGCTGCGGCTTCTTCCGCCGCCTTTTGCTGTTGTTTGGCCTTCGCCGCGGCGGCTTCCGCCGCTTTCTGCTGCTCGGCAGCCTGCTGTTGTTGCTCCGCCGCCTGCTTCTGCTGCTCTGCCTGGGCCGCTTTTTCCTGGGCGGCCTTTTCCTGCGCCGCCAGGCGCTCTTGCTCCAGCGCTTTCAGGCGCTGCTGCTCTGCCGCCTGCTTCTGCTGCAGCTCTTCAGCCTGCTGTTCCGCCTTCTTCTGGCGCTGTTTCTCCGCACGCTGCGCATCATTGTTCTGCTGCTGCTGGCGATTGTACTGCTCGACCACCGCCCCCGGATCAACCATCACGGCGCCGATAGCGGTGCCGTCACCGCCGCCGCCGCCAGCGCTCATTTCGGCATTTTCATGCAGCGAGCCCCAGATCAACAGGGCAATCAATACGAAGTGCAGAACCACCGAAACAATAACGGCGCGGTTCAGCTTATCGTTTTGCTCAGTTGGTTTTACCAAAATAGAGTCCCAAAAACTGGTGCCTAAACGGGGTTCCCGCATCAGTTACGCAGGAACCGGGTGCCACTTGCCAGGCAGCTAGATAGGTTGAGTCATCAACCCAACCGAAGCCACGCCCGCCTGGTGCAGGATATTCAATGCCTTGATGATCTCATCATAAGGCACTTCCTTCGCCCCGCCGATCAAGAAGACCGTCTTCGGGTTCGCTGCCAGGCGTGATTTGGCCTCCGCTGCCACCTGCTCAGGCGGTAATAGCTCCATACGGTTATGGTCAACCACCATGGTGTATTGACCAACGCCTGAAACCTCCAGGATAACCGGCGGATTATCATCGCTGGATACCGTTTTGGAATCAGTGGCATCCGGCAGATCGACCTCCACACTCTGGGTGATGATGGGTGCGGTTGCCATAAAGATCAGCAGCAACACCAGCAACACATCCAACAGCGGAACAATGTTGATTTCAGACTTCAGCTCACGACGGCCACGTCTACGCGCCATGCTATCCTCCTACTTATTTGCTGCTGCTGGAGAAGGCCTGACGGTACAGAATGGCGGTAAACTCTTCCATAAAGTTGTCGTAATTCTGCTCAAGCTTGTTAACCCGCAGGTTGAGGCGGTTATACGCCATGACCGCCGGGATCGCAGCGAACAGACCGATCGCAGTAGCGATCAGCGCTTCGGCGATACCGGGAGCCACCATCTGCAGCGTTGCCTGCTTCACCGCGCCCAAGGCGATAAAAGCATGCATAATCCCCCATACGGTACCAAACAGGCCGATATACGGGCTGATGGAGCCGACCGTGCCCAGGAAGGGGATGTGGTTTTCCAGGCTTTCCAGTTCACGATTGAGCGAAATACGCATCGCGCGTGAAGCGCCCTCAATCACCGCATCCGGCGCATGGTTATTGGCACGGTGCAGGCGGGCAAACTCTTTAAAGCCGGCGTAAAAAATCTGTTCAGAGCCGGTCAGGCTGTCACGGCGCGCTTGGCTTTCCTGATACAAGCGTGAAAGCTCAATACCGGACCAGAACTTGTCTTCAAAGGCTTCGGCGTCGCGCGTCGCCGCATTCAGAATACGGGTACGCTGGATGATAATCGCCCAGGAGACTACGGAAAAACCTATCAAAACCAGCATGATAAGCTTAACCAACAGGCTCGCCTTCAAGAATAAATCTAGGATATTCATCTCAGTCACTGCTTAAACTCCGCGACAATCGACTTAGGAAGCGCTACCGGCTTCATTTGGTGTGGATCAATGCATGCAATCAACACATCGGCCTGACTCAAGAGAGTACCGTCAGAATTGACAATGCGTTGAGCAAACGTGAGAGAAGCCCCGCGTATCTGGGTGATTTCACTCTGCACTTCCAGCAGCTCATCAAGGCGTGCAGGATGCAGGTACTCCACCGTCATACGCCGGACCATAAAAGCGACGTGTTCACTGAGCAGTTGCTGCTGATGAAAGTTATGCTGACGCAACATTTCAGTGCGCGCTCTTTCAAAAAAGGCGACATAGCGAGCGTGATAAACCACGCCACCGGCATCGGTATCTTCAAAGTAGACACGCACCGGCCATCGGAACAACATATTACTCACTCTACTTCCCAGCAATGCAATTAACGCTGCTACTATACGCAAGAGAGATCGGGTTTGGAATGGGGTACCAGAGGGGGAATGCAAATAATTATGGGCCAAAATGGCCCATAACTCAGGTATTTCGAACAGATTATAAAGTTACGTAAAGTAATCCCGCGATGAGGATCACAATTGCCGGAAGTGGCGCGAAAAATGCACGCCAGAATGCGCGTTGCGGGCGGAAACCAAAGCCATGAACCACCCCGGCGCAAACGGCCCAAATCAGCAAAATACCCTGCCACACTTCAAACGCGCTGGTGTGTGCGGCAAACCGAGAAGGATCCCAGAACACACACCCCGCAACCACCAACGCCAGCACCAATGAGAGGGCCCGAACCGGGCCCTTATCGGTGATCGCATACAGCTTATCGGCTAACGAACCCATTACTTGCCGTCTTGCTGCGCTTTTGAATCTTCGCTGTGCTCAAGCGCCAGCGCCGTGATGATGCCGAAGGCGCAGGCAAGAAGCGTTCCGAGAATCCAGGCAAAATACCACATGGTTTAGCTCCTTTTCCTTAGTACAACGAGTGCTTGTTGCTTTCGATATAGTTCTTATCCAGGCGCCCGAACATTTTGTAGTACGCCCAGCTGGTGTACGCCAGAACGATAGGCACGAAGATCGCGGCCACAACGGTCATCACCTGCAGGGTCAGCAGGCTGGAAGTGGCGTCCCACATGGTCAGGCTAACGTTCGGGTTGGTGCTGGAAGGCATCACGAACGGGAACATGGTGATGCCCGCGGTCAGGATCACACAGGCGATGGTCAATGACGACGTCACAAACGCCAGCGCGCCCTTCTCCAACCGGGAGAACAGGATGGTAAACAGCGGCAGCACCACACCCAGCGCCGGCAATGCCCACAACAGCGGATATTTGTTGTAGTTGATCAGCCAAGCGCCAGCCTGATGGGCCACTTCTTTACGCAGCGGGTTAGACTCCGCCATCGTGTTCAGCGCAGAAGTGATTACATAGCCATCAATGCCTTTCACCAGCCAGACGCCGGCCAGCAGGAAGCAGACCGCCATGATCAGCGTCGCCAACTGTGCCGCGGCACGGGAGCGCAGGTGAATCTCACCGGTGGTGCGCATCTGCAGATAGGTCGCCCCCTGGGTAATCAGCATGGTCAGGCTGACGATACCGGCCAACAGGCCAAACGGATTCAGCAGTTGGAAGAAGTTACCGGTATAGAACAGTCGCAGATACTCATCCACGTGGAACGGCACGCCCTGCAGCAGGTTGCCGAAGGCCACGCCGAATACCAAGGCCGGCACGAATGAGCCGATGAAGATGCCCCAGTCCCACATGTTGCGCCAGCGGCTGTTTTCCAGCTTGGAACGGTAGTCAAAACCGACCGGGCGGAAGAACAACGAAGCCAGCACCAGGATCATCGCCACGTAAAAGCCGGAGAATGCCGCGGCGTAGACCATTGGCCAGGCAGCAAACAGCGCGCCACCGGCGGTGATCAACCAAACCTGGTTACCGTCCCAGTGCGGGGCGATAGCGTTGATCATCACACGGCGTTCGGTATCGGTTTTCCCGATCAGGCGCACTAAAATGCCAACGCCCATATCAAAACCGTCGGTGATAGCGAAACCGATCAGCAGCACGCCAACCAGTATCCACCAGATAAATCGTAGTACTTCATAGTCAAACATACGTGGACTCCTGTTTAACGTGCTTCCTGCAAGGCGGCAGTCGGTTGTTCAAAATGATAACGGCCGGTTTTCAGGCTGCTAGGGCCCAGGCGCGCGAATTTAAACATCAGATACAGCTCAGCCACCAGGAACAGCGTATACAAACCGCAAATCAGCCCCATGGAGAACAGGATATCGCCCGCCGTCAGCGACGAGTTGGCAACGGCCGTCGGCAACACCTCACCAATCGCCCAAGGCTGGCGGCCATATTCAGCCACGAACCAGCCCGCTTCCACTGCAATCCACGGTAACGGAATACCGAACAGAGCCGCGCGCAGCAGCCATTTTTTCTGGCCGATACGGCCACGCACGACGCTCAGGAAAGACAGGCCGATAATGATCAGCATCAGCACGCCGCAGGCCACCATGATACGGAAAGCAAAGTACAGCGGCGCCACGCGTGGGATCGAGTCTTTGGTTGCCTGAGCGATCTGCGCTTCCGTGGCATCGGTCACGTTCGGCGTATAGCGTTTGAGCAACATGCCATAACCCAGGTCCTGCTTGGTCTTGTTGAATTCGGCACGCACGTTCGGATCGGTATTGCCGGCGCGCAATTCTTCCAGCAGGTGGTAAGCGGTCATACCGTTACGGATACGCAATTCATGCTGCGCCATCAAATCTTTCAGGCCGGTGACCTGGGTATCGGTGGAGCGGGTCGCGATCAGGCCCAGCGCATAAGGGATTTGGATCGCGTATGCGTTTTCCTGTTTATCCTGGTTCGGGATACCGAACAGGGTAAAGGCCGCCGGCGCCGGTTGGGTTTCCCATTCGGCTTCGATCGCTGCCAGTTTGGTTTTCTGCACGTCGCCCATTTCATAACCGGACTCATCACCCAGCACGATAACGGACAGTACGGCAGCCATACCGAAGCTGGCGGCGATGGCGAAGGAGCGTTTGGCGAACGCCACATCACGGCCTTTCAGCAGATAGTAGGCGCTGATGCCCAGCACGAACATCGCACCGGTGGTGTAACCGGCAGCGACGGTATGCACAAACTTCACCTGCGCAACCGGGTTCAAAACCAGTTCGGAGAAGCTCACCATCTCCATACGCATGGTTTCGAAGTTGAAGTCAGAGGCGATAGGGTTCTGCATCCAGCCGTTAGCAACCAGGATCCACAGAGCGGAAAGGTTGGAGCCGAGGGCCACAAACCAGGTTACCGCCATGTGCTGCACCTTGCTCAAACGATCCCAGCCGAAGAAGAACAGGCCGACCAGCGTCGATTCAAGGAAGAACGCCATCAGACCTTCGATCGCCAACGGGGCCCCGAAGATGTCACCGACGTAGTGGGAGAAGTAAGACCAGTTGGTCCCGAACTGGAACTCCATGGTCAAACCGGTGGCCACACCCAGAGCAAAGTTGATTGCAAACAACTTGCCCCAGAATTTGGTCATATCTTTATAGATTTGTTTGCCTGACAGCACATATACCGTTTCCATAATTGCCAGCAGAAACGCCATACCGAGCGTTAGTGGAACAAATAAGAAATGGTACATCGCCGTTAACGCAAACTGTAAGCGCGACAGCTCGACAATATCAAACATCTTGACTCCTTGCTCCTCGCAGGAAGACTCCGACTTGCGGTTACCGGCATAGTGCCGCTAACGCCCCGCAGTGAATGCCCTAAAAACACAACAAATTGATCCAGCCTCTCCGCTTTCAACTACATGCTCAGGCCCGCGCATCACAACAGACACAAAGCACAACACTGAAAACCGACAGCGGGTAACAAATACAACAAGATCGCCCATGCCTGAATACAGAATGGATGATACTCGCCCAATCCCACACAATAAATAGGTTTTTACGTGACGTGGGTTAGACTTTTGGCTATAGGTCAAAAGACAGCCAAAAGAGACGCTCAGGCTTAATTTGATCTGGAACAATTTAAGCCTATCTGGCTTTTATTTCCAGATTCATCACACTATTTCGCATAATTTTCTTATGACATGTTAATCAATGAGTTAATTGTTTTTCCATCATGTTCATTATGTTAATTTAATGTAGCATAAAAGGTGGGTGTTTTTATTTTTACCAACTTATAACACGAAATATATTAACCATTTATTTCCATATATCGAACACAGTGATTTAAATCACAAAATTGATTTTCTACATTAATCATAGCCGTTTTTTCTGCCGCCGAGACAATGCTTTTCCCTTCACGCCATACCCGGCGCCCAACCGCACGACGACACCCCTGTACACCAGACACGGCTCGGCGCCGATGCCGTTTTTGAGCGGCACAATCCCCCAACCGCTTGCAACATGGCGAGACGCTGGCCGGCAGGTAATGAACGGAGGCAACCGAGAGAGAGCGGCATGGCAAATGCCGCGTGGTAATTTAGCTATTAATAAACCAGCGTTGAGATGCAATCACGATTAATAAACGCAAAAAGAAATAAAAAAATAACATTTGGCATCATTTTAATTAACTGCGTTACTGGAATACATTACGGCGGCTCGCAGGATAAAAACGCCGCTTGTGCCGGCGATTTGCCTCGCAGGCAATAATCATAAAAAAACCACCTAAACGGGTTTCGTTCAGAAACGCATGCCTGCCAACGACAGGCATGCGCCATCGTTTTTCAACGGCGGGTTTTACGGCGGCGGTGCATACTCAAGCCGGCCTGACGCCAGGCCGGGCCCACTGCAGAAGGACAAAAAACAGCCCGACCACCAGCAAGACCACCGTGGAAGCCGCCGCCAGCGTGGGCGTAATCTGCAGCAAAATATCGTCCCACATCTGTTTCGGCAGCGTGGTTTTCAGCCCGCCACCGATAAACAGCGCAATGGTCAACTCCTCGAAAGAGTTCAAAAAACCAATAACCAACGCAGCGGCCAGCCCTGCCTTAATCGAAGGTAGCGTCACCCGCCACAACACCTGGCGTTTATTGGCCCCCAGGGTTGCGGCGGCCTGATCCAACCGCCAGTCATGCCCTCTGAACGTCGTCAGCAGGATCACAAATACCATCGGCAAAGCAATGACGATGTGACCAATCGCGATCCCCAGGTCAGTCGCAACCAAGCCGATCTGCGCGCACAAATAGAAAAGCACAATGGCGATGACGATAGCCGGGATAATCATCGGCAGAATGAACAGCAGAAAAACCAGCCCGGATGCCCGGCTGTCCGAACGGCTGATACTGAATGCGGCCATACCGGCAATCACCGTGCTCACCAGCGCAACCGCCAGCCCAATCATAAAAGAACGCAGGGTTGCTCCCATCCACAGCGGCGAATCGAAATAAACCTGGTACCATTTCAGGCTGAAGCCGTGAGGGGGAAACGAGAGAAAATTGCTGTCGGTGAATGAGATGGGGATCACCGCCAGTACCGGCAATACCAGAAGCGCAATCAGTACCCAACAGAACGCGCTCAGCAAACTCATTTTAAGCCAGCGCCCCGGCCCCCGCTGATATAGCTTATCGAGCACCGCGGAGCAGCATGCCAGCACTGAAATCAGCCCTAACCCCAGGCGCCGCAAGATACGGTGATGGAATGAAACATTTCTGTTGCTCCCACCGGCAAGTGATGAAAGGCCAAAAATCAGATCGTAGATGATGCAGTTGATGATGGCCGCCAATACCAGAATAACAGCCAGCGCACAGCCCAATTGCCAGTTCTGTAATTGGTTGATCTGCAAAATAATCATTTGCCCCAGCATCATCTCCCGCGGGCTGCCGAGAAAGGTTGGGGTAATAAAAAAGCCAAGGCTGCTGATAAAGATCAACAGCCCGGCGGCGGCGACGCCGCGCATGGAGAGCGTGAAATAAACGCGCCAGAAAGTATGGGCGCGATCGGCCCCCAACGTCGCCGCCGCCTTTTGCAGATTGCGATCAATCTGGTTCATCACCGGAAGCAACGTAACCACCCCGAGCGGGAGCAAGGTATGAACCATCGCGAAGATCACGACCCCCCGATTAAACAACAGACTATCGCCGCTAAAACCGAGAGCGCTTAAAAGATGGGCAACCACCCCATTGCGCGCCAGAAGGATCAGCCAGGTAAAGTTCTTGACCAGCGTGCTACTCCAGAATGCCAGTAATATCAACAGTGACAGTATCTTCTGGGCGCGCTCGGGAAGGTTAGACAACCAGTAGGCCAATGGATACCCCAACAACAGGCTGAATACGGTTGTCCAAAACGCAATATCAAACGTGTTCATCAGAACCCGCTGGTAAACGCCATGCGTAAAAAAGCGCTCAAACCCGGCTAAGGAGAACTGCCCTTGATTGTTGACCACGCTGAGCATAAAAATTTTAAGCGACGGTATTATCAGGAACAGGAGAAGAAACACAATGCCGGGCAGGGCCAGCCAAAGCGGGCCCGGGCGCCAGAGTTTCCATGCCCAACGCGATTTACGGGTCACTTCTGTCAACGTCGTCATAACGAACATCCTTCAAAGTCATCTCTCGGCGTGATGTGCTACCCGTTAGCGCTTATCGCCGGCGGCAACATGGCGATTAGCGGGGCGCGACAGGTTAAGGTGTTCGCGCAGAGTGCTGCCTTGGTACTGCTGGCGATAAACGCCGCGTGCTTGCAGAACCGGCACGACTTTGCTGACAAAATCCTGCAAATCATCCGGCAAGGTATGGAAGCTCAACATAAAACCATCCGCCGCATCGCTTTCCATCCACGTCATCATATGATCGGCAATCATCGCCGGCGTGCCGCACAGCGAGACTTTGCCTCGTTCGTAACTGGAATAGAGCTGCCGGAGCGTTAAGCGCTGCTCGCGGATCATCTCTGCAAGCTGGTTGAAATACGCCTGATGAAAATTGGCTTTTTTCGGGATCATCTCGACGGGTATCGGTTCATCCAATGGCAGGCTGCTTAAATCGGCTTCCAGATCGGCACTCAATCGCATTTTCCCCACGTCCGGGTGGATCATATCCTGCAGTTGCTGAAATTTATCCTGAGCTTCCGCTTCGCTATCGCCCACCACCACGGAAAGGCCGGCCAGGATCTTCAGCTCATCGGTATGGCGGCCAAACTGCGCCATACGCCCCTTCAGGTCGGCATAAAAACGTTGAGCGGCTTCAAGGGTAGGATCGGAGGCGAAGACCACCTCTGCGGTTTCCGCCGCCAGCGCTTTACCCGCTTCGGAAGAACCCGCCTGGATAACCACCGGCCGCCCCTGGGGCGTGCGCTGGATATTGAGCCCGCCATAAACCTTAAAATATTCGCCTTTGAAATCAGTGATATGATATTTTTTTGGATCGAAGTACAGGCATTCGGCCTTATCATAGATAAAGGCGTCGTCTTCCCAGGTATCCCAAAGGCTTGCCACTATCGAGTAAAACTCGCGAGCCCGGGCATAACGCGCATCGTGCGGGGGTAATTTATCCAGCCCAAAATTTCGTGCCGCGTAGTCATTCGCGGAGGTCACGATATTCCATGCCGCACGCCCCTTTGACAGATGATCGAGAGAGGCAAACAGGCGGGCAATATTATAGGGTTCGTAGAAACTGGTGGATGCGGTGGCCCCCAGGCCAATATGCCGCGTCATACCGGCGATGGCGGTTAATTCCGTAATGGGTTCAAGCCGGTTCATGTAGTTTGGGTAGCGGCTATGTATATGCAGGTTTTCAGTGCAGGTGGCCGGCGTATCAGCAATAAAAAACAGATCGAACAGCCCTTTTTCCGCCGTAAGCGCTAACTGCTGCAGGTAATGAATATTGGTGGCGCCGCCGGCAGGCGCACTGGAATTTAACCAGGCGGCCAAATGATCGCCGTAAGGTTGTGCCAGCAAGCCCAGATGAATTTGTCTGTTGCGCATATATCTTGCTCCTGAAGTTAATTAAGGTTAGGCGCCGATAAGCCATTCCTGAAAACGTTCATTGGCCGCGTCATAGTTCTTGCCCCACCAGGCGTCATCCTGGCGAACAAGCCCCTGGAGATTTTTCGGGTGGGTTGCAAGCTGCTGCGCGGCGGCAGGATCCATCATGGACAGCGCCTTACTGTTACTGGGTCCATTACTGGTCAGCGCGGAATATTCAGCCTGCCGATCGGGCCGCATACAGAAACGAACAAACTGCTGAGCCTGCTTGAGTTTCGACGTGCCTTTGACGATGGCCCAGCCATCAACGCTGTATGTCCCCTGCCAGACAATGCTCACCGGGGCACCGGAATGTATCGCCGCAAGCGCGCGCGCATTCCAGGTATCCGACAGATCGACTTCGCCGCTTTGCAGCAGTTGGGTGTTCTGGGCGCCATCGGACCACCAGACATTGATATGATCGCGAATTTTATCCAGTGATTTCATGGCTCTGTCGATATCGATGGGGTAAAGGTCGGCGGGAGCAACGCCATCGGCGAGCAAGGCGGCCTCGAAGGTGCAGGACGGCGATCGATACATTCCCCGCCGCCCTGGAAATTTTGCCACGTCCCAGTAATCGCGCCAGTTTTGCGGGCCATTTTGTGCGAACTTATCCGTGCGGTACGCCATAATGGCGGCCCAAACGGAAAAGCCAAACCAGTTGGCGGTCAACATCCCGGGCAGGATGTCTTTTCCATCCGCCGCATCAATTTCTAGCGGCTCGATATAGTTTTTCCCTTCCGTCAGACGCAGCACATTATCGGGCGTCACCAGCGCGATGTCCCAGATGTGGGAACCGGAATCCACCGCCAGTTTAAATTGCGTTACCGCATCTGATTCATGAGCCACATTGGTGACATGAATGCCGGTTTCTTTTTCAAAGGGATCATAGAAAGCTTTACGCAGGGCCGGTGCAACGGAACCACCATAATCCGCCACCACCAGGCTTTCCGCCGCAAAAGCCCGGGGGAGCCATAATGAAGGAAAGGCCAGTGCAGCTCCGGTAACGCCCATTGTTTTAAGAAAACCACGACGACTATCTTGCCTTTTAAGCATGACTCAGACTCCATCATAAAGTGTGTTTTACTGTGGATACCATTAACGACTGACGTAGGGTTTTATTAACGGGTTAGCAGGCGCGCGTTTGCGGCTTGCCACTGTAGAGCAACATACTCACCGACTTCGGGCACACGGCCCCCCGCAGGCCGCCGAACGGTCAATACGGCGCCACTCTTCAGCTTTATCAATAGGCGTATTTCCGCACCGGCATAGATCTGTTCAATCACTTGCCCGTGCAGGAAGCCGTTGTCGGCAACCAGTTGAATATATTCCGGCCGTATAATCAGGGTGGCCCGATCGCCGGATGCAATATTGCCCCCATATTTAGGCAACGGCAGCGTGCCGTCTGGGGTATGTAATCCCCCATCACTATCCACAACGCCGGTCAGCTTGTTGGATACGCCAATAAAATCGGCGGCGAAAAGCGTTTTAGGGTATTCATAAACGGCCGAGGGCGTATCTATCTGCTCAATACGCCCGGCATTCATCAAGCAGACGCGGTCAGACAAGGCCAGCGCCTCATCCTGATCGTGAGTCACAAAAATAATTGTTGAGCCGGTTTCGCGGTGAATACGTTTAATCTCCACCTGAATACTTTCACGCAGTTTGCGATCCAGCGCCGACAGGGATTCGTCCATCAGTAGAATGGAGGGCTGATAAACCAGGCTACGTGCCAATGCCACCCGCTGCTGCTGCCCGCCGGACAATTCATGGGGAAAACGTTGGCCATGAGCACCCAATCCGACCATTTCAAGGGCATTAACGACTTTGGTTTTTATGGCTCCGCCGGGGATAGCGCGCATCTTTAAAGGAAAGGCGATATTTTCAAACACGCTCATTTGCGGGAACAGCGCGTAGTTTTGAAAAACAACGCCAATATCGCGCTGGTGAGATGGCGTATGCGTTTTGGGTTCGCCGTCAATATAAAGTTCGCCCGCGCTCGGTTCCGTCAGCCCGCTGATTAACTGGAGCAAGGTTGTTTTCCCTGATCCTGACGGGCCTAATAGCGTCATTAATTCGCCGTCACGAACGTCAAGATCAATAGGATGCAGCGCGGTAAAGGCACCATAACGCTTTGATAGCCCCAAAGTACGCATTTTAATTTTTTGCGTAACTGCCGAAGGCTGGGTTATTTGCATGCTAGCCAGTTCAGTCATTCTATAACCTCAGGATCGAGTGACGACTTACCATAAACGTATGGCACCTGCTCCCGGCGGAAAAACATCTCCGCGCACGAGACAAGGCCAACGCTACATGAGATTTAGCACAACAATTTTTTTGTTCGGCGATAAATATCGCCAGAAACAAACAGGCAACGGCGGCATTATTTTCGTATCCGTGATAAAGCACCCGCTATAATGCTTCAGCCACCGGCAGAGAAGCATACCGTTGCCATTATGAAAGATACGTTTCCACCAGGCGTGAAAAATAACTCGCCCCAATCGGTAATAACGCATCATTGAAATCATAATTTGCATTATGCAGCTCACAGGCGCCCGGAGAATGATCATTCTTGCCACTGCCGGCCATGCCATTGCCGATAAAGGCAAAACACCCTTTAACTTCATTAAGCATAAAAGAGAAATCTTCCGCCGCCGTTGTCGGTTCTATATCCGTGATGACGTTATCCTGGCCGACAACGTTATTTGCCACTTGTTGTGCAAATAATGCCATATCCGAATTATTTATCACCGGCGGATAATAAGGTGTAAATTCGAAATCTGCCTGGCAGCCGTAAGCTTGTGCCGTAAACTGGACGATTTCCTGCATTTTTTCGGCGATAATATCGGTAATCCCCGTATCATACGTACGCACAGTACCATGAAAGAACAGGCTGGATGGCAAGGCATTTAGCGTATCGCCGCCGTGAATCTCAGTGACGGAAACCACCACGCTCTGTAACGGGGAAACCATCCGGCTCGCAATACTCTGCAGCGCAACGATGATATGCGAGCTTGCCAGTATCACGTCATGACTCTTATGCGGCATGGCCGCATGGCCGCCTTTGCCAGTGACGACCACTTTAAAGATGCTTGATGACGCCATCATCGGGCCTGGCCTTACGGCTATCGCCCCTGCCGGCAGCCCGGGCCAATTGTGCACGCCAAAAATCGCATCCACAGGGAAACGTTTAAAAAGGCCGTCCTCAATCATAGTTCTGGCCCCCCAACCTTTTTCCTCTGCCGGCTGGAAAATAAAGTGCACGGTGCCGTCAAAATTTTTCGTCTTGGAAAGATAACGCGCCGCTCCCAGCAACATCGCCATATGGCCATCATGCCCGCAGGCATGCATCGCCCCCGCGACCTGTGATCGCCAAGGGAATGCATTCAATTCATTTATCGGCAGTGCGTCCATATCAGCCCTCAGGCCAATCGCACGTGGGCTATTCCCCGCCTTTAACGTTCCCACGATGCCGCTAATGCCAATGCCTTCGGTCACCGAAATGCCCCATTCGGCCAGATAGCCCGCGATCATCGCCGTCGTTTTGGGGAGCTCAAACCCCAGTTCAGGGTGACGATGCAAATCCCTTCTGATTTTTATAAAAAGCGCTTCTTCTTGCGCTATGATGCCCGGTACGTTCACGTTTGCCTCCCGCTTAAGTCAAAAGCGCCGTTAGCCTTATTTCATCTCGAAGTTAAAATATTTTTTGGCGAGCTTAGGGTATTCATCGCTGGTTTTAATGGCAGTTATCGCTTGGTTGAACGTGTCTTTTAATTGCAAATCGCTTTTACGAAACGCCAGGCCCACGCCTTTACCAAAATATTTTTCATCCGATAATGTTGGGCTGGCTATCATAAAATCTTTCCCCTGCGGGGTATTGAGGAAAGCGGAAGTAGCCGTTGCGGCATTAGTAAAGGTGGCATCAAGACGGTTATTCTCCAGATCCAGATAGACCTGTTCCTGGCTTTGATAAGAAACAACATTAATGCCTTTTGGCGCCCAGAACTTTAAGGCGTAGCTTTCTTGTATTGTTCCCTGAGTAACGCCAACGTTTGCGCCAGCTTTAATGTTCTCAGGCGTTATTTTATTTGATTTCCTGACAACCAGCGCGCTGGGGATGTTATACAGCGGAACAGAAAAATCAACCTGTTTTTCCCTCTCGGCGGTAATCGCCATAGCAGAAAGAATAATGTCTATTTTCTTCGCCTGTAATGCGGGGATAATCCCATCAAAACTTATTTCTTTCCATTTACATTCAACGTTTGCCTGTTTACACAATTTCTCGCCAAGATCATAGTCGAATCCAGAATATGAACCATCAGGGAGTTTAAACTCAAAAGGCGCATAGGTTGGATCAAAGCCGATGGTCACCGTTTGGGCATAAAGGTTGTAACTTGCTGAAAAACAGAGCGCGAAAAGAGCTACGCGTTTTATATTTTTAAACATAATATCCGCTCAGTATATAATTGATAACCGTGATCTCATCGTGATAATTTTACTTATCGTTGACAGGCTCTCTTCCATTTGACCAAATCACCGGGAACAGCGGGTGATCCATTGGCGCCCCGGCGGGCAGCTCATCAGCCAGGCCGGGAAATTCCGGCGATGTTCTCCAGGGCCTTGGCGCATGGGTAACATCATCGCCAAGGAAACGCAGCGAGAATGCTCTTCTACGGGAATTGGCGCCGACGCCGCCTGAGGCGTGCAGAGTAAGCATATGGAAAAACAATACGTCTCCTGGCTCCAGCTCCCAGCCAAGGATATTCCATTTTGAGCGGTCCGCTTCTATATCCGGTAACTCCGCCAGGCTCCCCTCTGGAAACCAGCTCGCATGGTTGTCTCTGAAGGTTCTGGGCATTAACCATGGCCCTTTGTGCGAGCCGGCAATAAACTCCAGCGTTGATGCTCTTGAAACGGGATCCACCGGCATCCACATGCTACAGTTCATTTGCCCCTCGATGTTATAGTAGGGCTGATCTTGGTGCCATGGCGTTTTCTGTTGGGTTTTAGCCTCCTTGACCAATAGATGATCGTGGTAAAAACGCACTTGCTGGCTTTGCATCAGCTGTGCGGCGACAGAGGCCACGCCGGAGGTGAGAATAAAATCTTTATAGTATGAGTTCTGGTTCCAGTTGCAGAAGTCTTCAAAAAACTTGCCCGGATCCTCTTTGTTACTCGCAATCTTCGCGCGTTCGCTGGGCTGTTCAAGGTTTAGCTGAATACCTTTCTCGATTTTTTCAACCTGCTCCCTGGAGAATAAGTTTCGGATACACACAGCGCCATGCAACTGAAAATCATCCACCGTTTTTTGCGGTACAGTCATCTGCTTCATACACACCCTGCTGGAAATTTTTTTACTATTCACCTTCACGCACATCGTCATGCAGGCAACCATCCGCCAACATAACCCCACAATAAGTAACAATGAACTTACATGTATATACATGCATTAACCATGCCATAACACCAGGGGCGTCTGTTGCCCGCGCTGGCGCGGTAAAAAGGCCGGGTGGGCGAAAAATGCCACTGCTTTGCACTCTTTTAGTGACGCATTGCACTATTAACTATGCAATTAATGTCGCGTCGCTACGGGCAAGCCGGCAGCACCCGCCGGTTGCATCAACGGGTGAGCAAATGATTGCAGGGCATCACGATTGGAAGGAAATACGTATAAAAAAGCCACCCGATGGGTGGCTTACAGAAGGTTACGTTGCGGCTCAGTCGCCCAATACGGTTTTGATGGCGTCGCCAATATCAGCCAGGCTGCGCACGGTTTTCACCCCCGCCGCTTCCAGCGCCGCGAATTTTTCATCCGCCGTGCCTTTACCGCCGGCAATGATCGCGCCCGCGTGGCCCATACGTTTGCCCTTAGGCGCGGTGACGCCGGCGATATAGCCAACCACAGGCTTGGTCACGTGCGCCTTGATGTACGCCGCGGCGTCTTCTTCCGCGCTGCCACCGATTTCACCGATCATCACAATGGCTTCAGTTTGCGGATCTTCCTGGAACAGTTTCAGGATATCGATGAAATTGGAGCCAGGGATAGGATCGCCGCCGATACCAACGCAGGTAGACTGCCCCAGACCCACATCGGTGGTTTGTTTCACCGCTTCATAGGTCAGGGTACCGGAGCGGGAAACAATGCCCACCTTGCCCGGCAGGTGAATATGGCCCGGCATGATACCGATTTTACATTCGCCTGGGGTGATAACGCCCGGGCAGTTCGGGCCGATCATCCGTACACCGGCTTCGTCCAGCTTCACTTTAACGGTCAGCATATCCAGCGTTGGGATACCTTCCGTAATGGTGATGATCAGTTTGATACCGGCATCAATCGCTTCCAGAATGGAATCTTTGCAGAACGGGGCCGGCACGTAGATCACCGATGCCGTAGCGCCGGTGGCTTCTACCGCTTCGCGTACGGTATTAAATACCGGCAACCCCAAATGGGTAGTGCCGCCTTTGCCCGGCGTCACGCCGCCGACCATTTTCGTACCGTAAGCGATAGCCTGTTCGGAGTGGAAGGTGCCCTGGCTACCGGTAAAACCCTGGCAAATAACTTTGGTGTTCTTATCGATTAAAATGGACATTATTCCCCCTCCACTGCCGCAACAACTTGCTGAGCCGCATCTGTCAGGCTGATCGCAGCAATGATGTTCAAACCGCTGTCCGCCAGTTTTTTGGCGCCCAATTCGGCATTGTTACCTTCCAGGCGCACCACCACAGGGACGCTCACGCCCACCTCGGCCACCGCGCCAATGATACCGTCGGCGATCAGATCGCAGCGCACGATACCACCAAAAATGTTCACCAGAACCGCCTTCACCTTGTCGTCAGACAGGATGATTTTAAACGCCTCGGTAACGCGTTCTTTGGTTGCGCCGCCGCCCACGTCAAGGAAGTTGGCCGGCTCACCGCCGTGCAGTTTGACGATGTCCATGGTGCCCATCGCCAGCCCGGCGCCGTTCACCATACAGCCGATGTTTCCGTCCAGGGCGACATAGTTCAGCTCCCACTGGGACGCACGGGATTCGCGCTCATCTTCCTGCGAAATATCATGCATTTCACGCAGTTCTGGCTGGCGGAACAGCGCATTGCCGTCAACGCCCAGCTTGCCGTCCAGGCAGATCAAATCGCCCTGTTTGGTGATCACCAGCGGGTTGATTTCAACCAGTGCCAGATCGCGCTCCAGGAACAACTTCGCCAATCCCATGAAAATTTTGCTGAACTGGCTAACCTGTTTCCCCGACAGCCCCAATTTGAATGCCAGTTCGCGGCCCTGATAAGGCTGCGGCCCGGTCAGCGGATCGATACTCATCTTGTGGATCAATTCAGGGGTGTGCTCGGCAACCTTCTCGATTTCCACACCGCCTTCGGTAGAGGCCATGAAGACCACGCGGCGGCTACTGCGATCCACCACCGCCCCCAGATACAGTTCCTTGTCGATATCGGTGGCCGCTTCTACCAGGATCTGGTTAACCGGCTGGCCCAGCTCATCCGTCTGGTAGGTCACCAGGCGTTTGCCCAGCCATTGTTCAGCAAAAGCACGAATCTCTTCCTTACTGTTCACTACCTTGACGCCGCCCGATTTACCACGGCCGCCCGCATGCACCTGGCATTTGACCACCCACGGACCACTGCCGATTTTGGAAGCGGCTTCTTCTGCTTCACGCGGCGTCGTGCAGGCGTAACCGGCGGGAGCCGGCAAGCCATACCGAGCAAACAGCTGTTTTGCCTGATATTCGTGTAAGTTCATGATATTCAATCCGTTCTGTCTGAAAGTTTTAGCCGGGCCACGATTGCGAAAACCGCATGACTTATCGGCCACAGAGTACCGTAAAGGCACGATACCGCGCGCCATGTGTCTCCCCGCCGTATTCGGGTATGGCTGCCATCATAGACCAGCACACACGGCCAACACCTTATGCTGAGTCAAATAGCCGCCCGGCAAGCGCAGGGCGGCAATGGCCTGGTACTAGACGTCCAGCAGCAGGCGAGTCGGATCTTCCAGCATCTCTTTGACCGCCACCAAATAACCGACGGACTCACGCCCGTCGATCAGCCGGTGATCGTAAGAGAGAGCCAGATACATCATCGGCAGGATCACCACCTGGCCGTTTACCGCCATCGGCCGGTCCTTGATCGCGTGCATCCCCAAAATGGCGCTTTGCGGCGGGTTGATGATAGGCGTCGACATCAGTGAACCGAACACGCCGCCGTTGGTGATGGTGAAGTTACCGCCGGTCAGTTCTTCCACTTTCAACTTGCCGTCGCGGCCTTTCACCGCCAGCTCTTTAATTTTTTTCTCAATGTCCGCCATGCTGAGGCTGTCCACGTCGCGCAGAACCGGAGTCACCAGACCGCGCGGCGTCGATACCGCAATGCTGACATCAAAGTAATTGTGATAAACCACATCATCGCCATCAATGGAAGCATTCACTTCCGGATAGCGTTTCAATGCTTCAACCACCGCCTTGATGTAGAAGGACATGAAGCCCAGGCGCACGCCGTGGCGCTTTTCAAACGCTTCGCCGTACTGTTTGCGCAGATCCATGATCGGCTTCATGTTGATTTCATTGAAGGTCGTCAACATGGCCGTGCTGTTTTTGGCTTCCAGCAGGCGTTCCGCCACGCGTTTGCGCAGGCGGGTCATCGGCACGCGTTTTTCACTGCGGCCGTTCAACGCCGCAGGCTGAGGCGCCGCTTCGGCCGCCGGCGCAGCGGCAGGCTGCTGAGCGGGTTTCGCCGCGTTGGCCAGATGCGCTTCCACATCTTCACGGGTGATACGGCCACCCACGCCGCTGCCTTTAATGGCGCTGGCATCGAGTTCATGTTCAGCAATCAGGCGGCGAATCGCCGGGCTTAATGCGTCATTGCTCTCTTCTTCCAGGCTGGCGGTGGCACGCTGGGCCGGCGTGGCTTCTTTGCTTTGGCTTTTCTCTGCCGTCGGCTTGCCGGAGTTGTCGCCCTGGCGAATGCGGCCGAGGATCTGCCGGGAAGTCACCGTGGCGCCTTCATCTTCCAGAATGGCATCAAGCACGCCCGCTTCGCTGGCCGGCACTTCCAGCACCACTTTGTCGGTTTCAATCTCAACCAGGACTTCGTCACGCTGAACGCTATCGCCCGGTTTTTTATGCCAGGTGGCAACCGAGGCATCGGCAACCGATTCAGGAAGGTCAGGAACCAGAATATCTACGCTACTCATTAGCTTTCCCTTAATTTTTAATCAATATTCAGCGCGTCATTCACCAGAGCCTGTTGCTGCTTCTGGTGCACGGACATATAACCCACCGCCGGCGAGGCGGAGGCTGGCCGCCCGGCGTAACGTAAAGAGGCCCCGAACGGGATCACTTCACGGAAATTATGCTGGCTGCAATACCAGGCCCCCTGGTTCAACGGCTCTTCCTGGCACCAGACAAAATCATGCACATGGGCGTATTTTTCCAGCACCGCTTGAACCGCCTGATGCGGGAACGGATACAGTTGCTCGATACGCACAATCGCCACATCCTGCTGCTCATTCTTACGGCGCTGTTCCAGCAGGTCGTAATACACCTTGCCGGCGCACAGCACGACGCGCTTCACCGCTTTCGGATCCAGATCATCGATCTCGCCAATCGCCGGCTGGAAGGCGCCGTTGGCCAACTCGTCCAGCGAAGAAGTCGCCAGCGGGTGGCGCAGCAGAGATTTGGGCGACATCACCACCAGCGGGCGGCGCATACCGCGCAGCGCCTGGCGGCGCAGCATGTGGTAAACCTGCGCCGGCGTCGACGGAATGCACACCTGCATATTCTGTTCAGCACACAGTTGCAGATAACGCTCCAGGCGGGCGGAGGAGTGTTCCGGCCCCTGCCCTTCATAGCCATGCGGCAGCAGCATCACCAGGCCGCACATACGGCCCCATTTTTGCTCGCCGGAGCTGATGAACTGATCGATCACCACCTGGGCGCCGTTGGCGAAGTCACCAAACTGCGCTTCCCAAATCGTCAAGGTGCGCGGTTCGGCGGTGGCATAGCCATATTCGAACGCCAGCACCGCCTCTTCAGACAGCACGGAATCCCACACCTTGAACTCGCCCTGCCCGCTGTGGATATTGGCCAACGGCACGTAGACCGAACCATCTTTCTGGTTATGCACCACGGCGTGGCGGTGGAAGAACGTCCCGCGGCCGGAGTCTTCGCCGGAAATACGGATTGGGATACCTTCATCCACCAGCGTCGCATACGCCAACGTTTCGGCCCCGCCCCAGTCAAACAACTTGTTGCCCGCGGCCATCTCGGCGCGATCGCCGTAGATTTTCGCCACGCGGGATTGCATTTCGACCCCATCCGGCACACGGCTGATACGGCGCGCCAGCTCCTGCAGGCGTTTCATATCCACTTTGCTTGGATATTCTTCGTCCCATTCATGGTTCAGATAAGGCGACCAGGTGAAAGAATGAAGATTCATCGGGCGCCATGAATCCACAACGCACTCACCGTCATCGAGCGCATCACGGTACAGATTGACCATTTCCGTGGCATCTTCCAGGCTGGCGATATTCTGCTCTGTCAGTTTGTCAGCATAGAGCTTGCGCGGCGTTGGGTGTTTCTTGATCTTTTGATACATCAACGGCTGAGTGGCACTCGGCTCATCCGCTTCGTTATGGCCATGACGGCGGTAACAGACCAGATCGATCATCACGTCACGTTTGAAGGTGTTACGGAAATCCAACGCTATCCGGGTCACGAAGGCAACGGCTTCCGGATCGTCTGCGTTCACATGGAAAATCGGCGCCTGCACCATTTTAGCGATATCAGTGCAATACTCGGTGGAACGTGCATCATGCGGGTTGGAGGTGGTGAAACCCACCTGGTTGTTAATCACGATACGCACCGTACCGCCAACCTCATAGCCGCGGGCCTGCGACATGTTCAGGGTTTCCTGAATAACGCCCTGGCCGGTAATGGCGGCATCACCATGGATAGTGATCGGCAACACCATGTTGCTGTGCGCTTCATCAAGACGATCGCGGCGGGCGCGTACCGAGCCCATTACCACCGGGCTGACGATTTCCAGGTGCGAGGGGTTAAACGCCAGCGCCAGGTGAACCATGCCGCCTTCGGTTTCCACGTCGGACGAATAGCCCTGGTGATATTTCACATCGCCAGTGCCCAGGTGTTCTTTATGCTTACCGGCAAACTCGTCGAACAAATCAGCCGGCTTCTTACCCAGCACATTGATCAGCACGTTCAGGCGGCCGCGGTGGGCCATGCCCAGCACCACTTCACGCGTGCCATTATTGCCGGCATGGCGCACCATCTCTTTCAGCATCGGCACCAGCGCATCGCCGCCTTCCAGCGAGAAGCGCTTCGCGCCGGGGAATTTGGCCCCCAGATAGCGTTCCAGCCCTTCGGCCGCCGTCAGCTCTTGCAGAAAACGGCGCTTCTCCTCGTTGCTGAAGCTGGCCTGGCCGACCACCGATTCAATACGCTGCTGGATCCAGCGTTTTTCGTCGGTATTGGTGATGTGCATGTATTCAGCGCCGATCGAACCGCAATAGGTTTGTTTCAGCGCGGCATACAAATCGCTCAGCCGCATGGTTTCTCTGCCAATGGCGAAAGACCCCACGTTAAAGGTTTCCTGGAAATCGGCTTCGGTCAGATTGTGGTAGGCAGGATCCAGATCCGGCACCCGTTCCTGTTGCCATAAGCCGAGCGGATCCAGATTGGCATGCTGATGCCCGCGAAAGCGGAATGCGTTGATTAATTGCAGCACCTTGACCTGTTTGGCATCGGTCTGCGGATCGCTGATGGTTGAGTGATAACGTGCGCTATCTTTCGCCAGGCGGCGGAAATACTCGCGCGTTTGGGAATGGAGCTGATCGGGTGTGGCTCTTACGGTAGGAAGCTGCTGAAAGATAGAACGCCAGCTATCCTCAACGGAGCCCGGATCGGTTAGAAAATCTTCATAGAGCTGCTCTATGTAGGACTGGTTCGCGCCCGCCAGATAGGAGGAATCCAGCCAGGCCTTCATTGCGCCGTTCTGCATTATGATCCCTTAAGCTTTAAAGCTTCAGTTTTCGCCGTGGTTAACATGGTTACCGTGAAAAAGACGGTTTGCCGTAAAACGGTTCACTCGCCGTACCTGCGGCCTTATCCTGAACTCGTCACAACCGCGTTATTATTGCAAACAAACTGGGCCAGGCCAGCGCACAAACGCGATACCGCACGTTTAAATGCCCTTTCCGGCGCCGACTGGCGAAAATATGCTCAGGCGCGCCGTTCCCGATTGCCAAAAATAACCGCTTGCCGAATTCAAGCCCCACGTACGTTTTATTCCGGGCCTCGCGGCCCATTACAAGGAACATCTAAAAACCGAGGAAAAACAAGGTTTGCCAGCATGGCAATCACCATCGGTTTTTAGGCGCTTCCTGCCCGGCGATGAGGCCGGGGAAGCCCCCGGCACAGCATCTTGTACTCTTTAAGCGCTACGCTGCAGCAACATTGACTTGATATGGCCAATTGCACGCGTTGGATTAAGGCCTTTGGGACATACACTGACACAATTCATAATGCTATGGCAGCGGAAAACACTAAAAGCATCGTTCAGATCATCTAAACGTTCTGCCGTTTCGGTATCGCGGCTGTCGATCAGGAAGCGGTATGCCGCCAGCAGCCCCGCCGGCCCAACGAACTTGTCAGGATTCCACCAGAACGACGGGCACGAGGTTGAACAGCAGGCGCACAGAATGCATTCATACAAACCATCCAGCTTAGCGCGCTGCTCCGGCGATTGCAGATGTTCGCGCGCCGGTGGATTTTTACCATCATTCAATAAGTAAGGCTTAATCTTTTCATACTGGGTATAGAACTGCCCCATGTCCACCACCAGATCGCGGATCACCGGCAATCCCGGCAGCGGCCGGATCACGATCTTGTTATTGCCTTTGCGCAGCGCAGATACCGGGGTGATACAGGCCAGGCCGTTTTTGCCGTTCATATTCAGCCCGTCGGAGCCGCAGACCCCTTCACGGCAGGAACGGCGAAACGCCAGGGTCGGATCCTTTTCTTTCAGTTGGATCAGCGCATCCAACAGCATCATATCCCGGCCTTCTTCCGCTTCCAGCGTATAATCCTGCATATGCGGCGCATCATCAACATCCGGGTTATAGCGATAGATTGAAAATTCGAGTTTCATTTATCCCTTCTCCGCAATTAATAAGAACGCACTTTTGGCGGGAATGCCGGGCGCAGCGTCGGCTGCATATTCACGCTACGGCGCGTCATGCTTTCCGACTGCGGCAGATACAGCGAATGGCACAGCCAATTAGCGTCATCCCGATCCGGGTAGTCAAAGCGGCTGTGGGCACCGCGACTTTCCGTGCGATAGTTGGCCGATACGGCAGTGGAAAACGCCGTCTCCATCAGGTTATCCAACTCCAGGCATTCAATGCGCTGGGTATTGAACTCCGTTGAGGTATCGTCCAAACGCGCGTTCTTCAGGCGCTCGCGGATCACTTTCAACTCTTCCAACCCTTTGGCCATCGCGTCGCCTTCGCGGAACACCGAGAAATTGTGCTGCATGCAGGATTGCAGCGCCTTGCGGATTTCAACCGGATCTTCACCGCTGCGGTTATTGTTCCAGCGGTTAAGGCGCTCCAGCGAGGCCTCAACGTCGGAATCGCTGGCGTCACGGCTGGCGCCCTGTTCTTCCAGGGATTCCTGCAGATGCAGGCCGGCGGAACGGCCGAAGACCACCAGATCGAGCAGAGAATTGCCGCCAAGCCGGTTGGCGCCGTGTACCGACACGCAGGCAATTTCGCCCACGGCGAATAGCCCCGGGATCACCACGTCCTCCCCCTGCTCGTTCACCGTCAGTGCCTGGCCGGTCACCTTGGTTGGAATGCCACCCATCATATAGTGGCAGGTCGGAATCACCGGGATCGGCTCTTTGACCGGATCGACATGGGCAAAGGTGCGCGACAGCTCGAGGATCCCCGGTAAGCGCGATTCCAACACGTCTTTACCCAGATGATCGAGCTTCAGCTTGGCGTGCGGGCCCCACGGGCCGTCGCAGCCGCGGCCTTCACGGATTTCGATCATGATCGAACGGGCCACCACATCACGGCCCGCCAGGTCTTTGGCATTCGGCGCGTAGCGCTCCATGAAGCGCTCGCCATGTTTGTTCAGCAGGTAGCCGCCTTCGCCACGGCAGCCTTCTGTCACCAGAACCCCCGCGCCGGCAATACCGGTTGGGTGGAACTGCCACATTTCCATATCCTGCACCGGCACCCCGGCGCGCAACGCCATCCCCACGCCGTCGCCGGTATTGATGTGCGCATTGGTGGTGGACTGATAAATACGCCCGGCGCCGCCGGTCGCCAGCACGGTGGCCTTGGCTTTGAAATAGACCACTTCGCCGGTTTCAATACAGATAGCGGTGGTGCCCACCACGGCGCCATCCTGGTTTTTCACCAGATCCAGCGCATACCATTCGGAGAAAATCGTAGTGTGATTTTTCAGATTCTGCTGGTAAAGGGTGTGCAGCAGCGCATGGCCGGTGCGGTCGGCAGCGGCGGCCGTGCGGGCCGCCTGCTCGCCGCCGAAGTTCTTCGACTGGCCGCCAAACGGCCGCTGATAAATACGGCCGTCATCAAGACGGGAAAACGGCAACCCCATGTGTTCAAGCTCAAGAATGGCTTCAGGGCCGGTTTTGCACATGTATTCGATGGCGTCCTGATCGCCGATATAATCAGAGCCTTTCACCGTGTCATACATGTGCCATTCCCAGTTATCTTCATGGGTGTTGCCAAGCGCGACGGTAATGCCGCCCTGAGCGGACACGGTATGGGAACGGGTTGGAAATACTTTTGACAGCAGGGCACAGGTTGAGCCCGCCTGGGAAATCTGCAGTGCCGCGCGCATCCCCGCGCCGCCGGCACCGATAACAACAGCATCAAACTCTCTGACTGGCAGCTTCATTTACGCACCCCACACGACAATGGTTCCATACAATAAATAGACCACCAGCGCGACCACGATCGCCAATTGCAGCACCAGGCGCACCGCCAGCGGTTTGATATAATCCGTTAACACCTGCCACATCCCAATCCAGGCGTGAACCAGAATGGAAAGCAATGCCAGCAGGGTAAAAACTTTCGTGATGGAAGTGGCGAAGAAAGCCCGCCAGATGTCATAGGTAATGTCAGGCGCAGTGGCGACAAAACCCAGAAGATAAAGAACATACAGGGTGATAACGATGGCGGAGGCACGCAGTAATAACCAGTCATGCACGCCGTTGCGTCCTAATGCAGAAACATTGCTTACCATACCAAGACTCCCGCCAGAATTGACAACACGGCGGTCAATACGAACGCCACCTGGGCAGAACGTTTACCCGCGGCCAAACTCTCTTCGATATAGCCAAAATCCATTAGCAAATGGCGAATGCCACCGCAAATGTGATAAGCCAGCGCCGTCAGGATCCCCCAAAAAATAAATTTCGCGAAGAAACTATTCATGATGGCTGTAGCTTGCAGAAACCCGTCCTGGGAAGAGAGAGACAGGCCTAACAGCCAGAGGAGAATGCCCACGGCAACGAAGGTGATTACGCCAGAGACTCGGTGTAAAATGGAAGCTATTGCAGTTACGGGAAACCGGATCGTTTGCAGATCCAGATTAACAGGTCTTTGTTTTTTCACGATTTTGCCCACACAGCTCTTATTATTTTCCTTCCTCCGGCCTGGGCGGGGATCAGACAGCGTTAAGAGCCGAAAAAAACCCTCACACGTCACGCGCTCAAACATCAACATCCTATGTGCTTAAACGGCGCGTTGTTATAACGCTGGGTGCTCCTACTTCAGGGTAAACCCGGAGACCTGGCGGCAGTATAGGATGATCACAATCCTATTACAATTCCCACACAATCTCTTTGGTGACATTTCCGCTGAACAGTGATTTGGATCACTTTTTTCACAAAAAACATAAAACAAATCATATCATTTGACAAAATATCAACATTTGAATTACATATACAACGCAAACACGCCTATGATAGACGAACGACCAGTAGATACACTTCCCCCTACGCCCAAGTTATGCAACAGTGTATCTTGCTGAAACTCCTTCAATCCGTGTGGTTACACCGCCCAGAGCCGCGATCGCGCATGCCATAGCCAGCAAACAACATGCCGGGCAACCCTACGGGCCTGGTAAGCCAGAAGGCGATACGGCACTGAAAAGCGCGAAGGGCACGGGTTTGAACAACCGCGGCATATCGTAGGTAACAATTAGCAGACAATAATGAATTCGAATGAATCGTTGATAACTGGTCACCTGTTTCGTTCGCCTGATGAGCACTCTGTACCCCATACACGCATTTGCGTAGTTGCTCACAGAGTTTGCGCTTGCGCGAATTTTTTGCGGGCAACATGCGGAGATTTAAGGTATTTCAGTTATTAGTGGTTTAAAAATAAGGCGCTAAGGAGACTGTAAATGACTGACAAAAAAGCGACGCTGGCACTGAATGACGGTGCAGCGCCGATCGAGCTAAACGTACTGACCCCGACGCTGGGTCCTGATGTCCTCGACGTCCGCGCCTTGGGCACGAAAGGTTACTTCACCTTTGATCCTGGCTTTACCTCTACCGCGTCCTGTGAATCCAAAATCACCTACATCGACGGTGACAACGGCATTCTGCTGCACCGCGGCTTCCCGATTGAACAGTTGGCGAAAAAATCCACCTATCTTGAGGTGTGTTACATCCTGCTGTACGGCGAAACGCCAACCAAAGAAGAGTTTGAACAGTTCCGAACCAACGTCACCCGCCATACCATGATCCACGATCAGATCACCCATCTGTTCCGTGGTTTCCGCCGTGACTCACACCCCATGGCCGTGCTGTGCGGCGTTACCGGCGCGCTGGCGGCCTTCTATCACGATGCGTTGGACGTCAACAACGAGCGCCATCGGGAAATCGCCGCCTTCCGTCTGCTGTCGAAAATGCCGACCGTCGCGGCGATGTGTTACAAATACTCCCTTGGCCAGCCGTTTGTTTATCCACGTAACGAGCTGTCGTATGCGGGTAACTTCCTGCACATGATGTTCGCGACGCCGTGTGAAGAATATGTGGTCAACCCGGTGCTGGAACGCGCGATGGATCGGATCCTGATCCTGCACGCCGATCACGAACAGAACGCCTCGACGTCGACCGTGCGCACCGCCGGTTCTTCCGGCGCCAACCCGTTCGCCTGCATCGCGGCCGGTATCGCATCGCTTTGGGGGCCTGCGCATGGCGGCGCCAACGAAGCCGCGCTGAAAATGCTCGAAGAAATCAAGAGCGTTGAACACATTCCGGAATTCATCAAACGCGCCAAAGACAAGAACGACTCATTCCGTCTGATGGGCTTTGGCCACCGCGTATACAAAAACTACGATCCGCGTGCGACCGTAATGCGTGAAACCTGCCACGAAGTGCTGAAAGAGCTGAACAAGAAGGATGACAACCTGCTGGAAGTAGCGATGGAGCTGGAGCACATCGCACTGCACGATCCGTACTTCATCGAGAAAAAGCTGTACCCGAACGTTGATTTCTATTCAGGCATCATCCTGAAGGCGATGGGCATCCCATCCTCCATGTTCACCGTGATCTTTGCCATTGCCCGTACCATCGGCTGGATCGCTCACTGGAGCGAAATGCATGCCGAAGGGTTGAAGATCGCTCGCCCGCGCCAGCTTTACACCGGCTACGCCGAGCGCGACTTTGACTCTATGCTGAAAAAATAACAACGCAGGGTTCTTGCCTTACAGCGTTAAGCGCCGCCCCTGGGGCGGCGCTTTTCGTTTTGCAACCAGGCAGGGATAGAAGAAGCCCGATCTGGCCGGTGAGGGAACACGGTTTTCCCGCTATTTCTGGCACCCCGGGCACCAATAGAACGGCCGTGAAGACAGCGTCTCACGAACGATCATGGCGCCGCAGCGCGGGCATGGCTCGCCGCTGCGGTGAAACACCTTAAAGCTAAAGAGAGTGCCGTGGTGGCGGTTGTCATCCACCTGCCCCCGCGTCTGGTAAGACAAACGCGGGATCTGCAGCAGCGCCTCGGCCAGGCGGTGCAACGCCGGCGGCGCCAGCTCCTGCGCCCGATGCTGCGGCGCCAGTTCGGCCTGCCATAAAATTTCAGCACGCAGGTAGTTGCCCAATCCGGCGAGAAAGGCCTGATCGAGCAACATTCCCCCCAGTTGCCGCCGCCTGAACGCCGGCAGCAATAAACGCTGTTCGACGGCGGCCACCGTCACCGTAGGATCCAGCACATCCGGGCCGATGCGTTGCAAAAACGGGTGCTGCTCAATCTCTTCACGCGGCCCAACGGTAATATCCGAAGCACTGTAGAGCAAAATCGCCCGCTCCGGCGTTTGCAGGCGCACGCGTAAATCACGTTTGGTATCGGGCACCTCCCCGGCACTAACCACTTTCCACACGCCATATAGCTGGTTGTGGCTATACATCGTCAGCCCATCAGAAAAATGGATCAGCAACGCCTTGCCACGCGGTTCAATCGCGATCACCCGCTGGCCAACCAGCGTTGCCTGATAGTGCTTCAACTGTGGAAAAGCAAACCAAACGTCAGTCAGCGGTTGCTCAATCACCGCAGCCGCCAGTTTATCCGCCGCCCGGCGTATTTCCGGCCCTTCCGGCATCTAAGACTCCTTAATGCGTGGCGCCTCCGGCCACTTTTCGATCCTGTTCAACCTGTAAGGCGATAGATATCGCCAACTCCACGGCAATTAACACCGTATGGGCGGCCATACTTGGCGCACCGGGATGTGCGATTGCCTGTTCAGGCAAATAAGGGATATGCATAAATCCCCCTTTCACCGTCGGCCGGCCGCGCAAATAATGCAACAGGCCGTACATGACGTGATTACAGACATAGGTCCCGGCCGTTTGCGATACCGAAGCGGGAATACCCGCGGCACGAATCGCTTCCACCACCGTTTTGATCGGCAGCGTACTGAAATACGCAGCCGGCCCGTCGGCCGCTATCGGCTCATCGATGGGCTGATAGCCTTTATTATCAGGAATGCGCGCGTCGTTGATATTAATCGCCACGCGCTCAAGCGTAATATCGGTTCGCCCTCCCGCCTGGCCGATACACAACACCATTGCCGGTTGCCACTCATCAACCGCCGCCTCCAGCACGGTTAACGCCTCACCAAACACGCACGGCAGCTGGCGCGCGATAATATGCCCCCCGGCCAATTCGCGATCGTTCAACTGCTTCACGACCTCCCAGGAAGGGTTAACAGATTCGCCATCGAAAGGTTCAAAGCCGGTAATCAGAACGTTGCGCATAAAAGATACCCTACAGGAACATCAAAAAATAAAGCAGCAGCACGTTCACCACCAACAACGCGATTCCCGTTGGGATCTGGGCTTTAATAACGGCGTTTTTATCCGGCAGCTCCAACAATGCGGCGGGGACAATATTATAGTTAGCCGCCATCGGCGTCATTAATGTGCCGCAATACCCCGAGAACATGCCGATTGCCGCCATCACCGCCGGATTGCCGCCGTGCTGCAATACCAGAATAGGGATCCCAACCCCCGCGGTCACGATCGGAAAGGCAGCGAAAGCATTGCCCATAACCATGGTTAACAGCGCCATACCAACGGCATACACCACGACCGCAATAAAACGGTTGTCTACCGCCAGGTACTCTTGCGTCAAATGAGAAATCGCCGTGCCAACCCCCGCCGCAGTGAATAACAGCCCAAGCGTTGCCAGGATCTGAGGTAAAATAAACGCCCAGCCGACGGAATCCAGCAGGCGCCGCGCCTCTTGGATCGGCTGATGGATTTTTTCACCGGTCATTTTTAACGCAATCAAACAGCCCAGCAGGCAGCCGACCGTCATACTGAACAAGGTGATCAGCGTCGCATGATTGCCTGGGCCGAACACCTTTGTTTGCCATACCTGCACGTTGGTAAACAGCAATACGCCGATTACCGTTACTACAGGTATCGTCAACGCCGGCACAAATAAGCGGTTGCCAAGCCGTTGGGCGCTTTCCTCGCGCTGTTCCACGCTGCGCTGGTGATAATGGCCCAGGCGTACCCCGCCAAACCCCGCAATCAGCGCCATGACAACCACCAGCACACCGACCAGAATATGCAGTTGACGGCGAGCCTCTTCCCCAGAACCAAACAGCCCGTAGGCCCAATCACCGATCAAGAAAATTACGCCATACAATCCCCAAAACAACGCGGTGAAGATACGGCGTGGGTTAGCGCGATCGCGTAGAGACATCGCTGCGACAATCAATAAAACTGCGCCGGCAAGCCAGTAGAGGTATTGCTGTTGGAAATTCATTGCGCCTCTCCCTTCGCTTTTAATGCCGCCTGGTTAAGCTGCGCCAGCTCTGTGCTCAAGCGCTTATCCATGCGGTACATACGCCAGGCATGGATCAAAAAAGCGAAAATGGCGGTGGGGATGCCCCACAAGGCGATATGCAACGGCTCGGTTTGAATCCCGCCAGACTCCAACATAAAGTTGTGCATGAAAATAATCGCGCCAAACGCAACGAAGATATCTTCGCCAAAGAACAGGCCCACATTATCAGCCGCCGCAGACATCGCGCGTAAACGATAGCGAACATGCTCCGGCAATTCGCCGTAACGTTTTTTCATTGCGCCTTCAGCCATGGGCGCCAACATGGGCCGCACCATCTGCGGATGCCCACCCAGGCTGGTCAGCCCCATTGCCGCGGTTATTTCACGGAAAAACAAATAGATGATCAGCAGACGCCCTGCCGTCGCACTTTTGATTTTGGCAATCCATATTTGCGCACGTTCCTTCAATCCATGGCGTTCCAGCAGGCCAATTACCGCTAACGGCAACAGCAGGATCAATGGCAGATTACGGGTATTGAGGAACCCTTCGCCAAGCTTTTCCAGAATAACGGCCAGCGGCATTGAGGCCGCCAGCCCGGTAATAATCCCTGAAGCGATGACCACTAAAACCGGATTGATGCGCAACAAGAAACCAATCACGATGGCAGCGATACCGATCAGTGGCCACAAATCCACCCCATGTTCCATAGCCTATTCCCTCTGATGTTGTGTCAGCGTTAATTCCACGTTGTTCCGTGTGGATAGCGGCCAGCCTCTGGAGATGAAAAAGATTTACACCTTCATCGGCCATTACCGCCAATCAATGTTCATCCAGCCCCCAGGCAATTTGTTGGATAAAATGGTCCTGTTCAATTTTGGCGCGCTGCGCCTCCGCCAGCGTGCAGGGCATAAAATGAATCGGTTCCCCCAGGCGAATCTGCGCCAGGTGGTAGAGATCGGCCTCGATCACGCAGGCGATGCGCGGGTAGCCGCCGGTCGTTTGCGCATCCGCCATCAGCACGATGGGTTGCCCGTTATGCGGCACCTGAACCACGCCAGGCACCAGGCCATGTGACAAAATCTCATGTTCAGTGGTGCGGGCCAAAGCATGGCCGCCGTGCAAACGGTACCCCATGCGGTTGCTCTGCGGGCTAATCTGCCAGGGGGTGCGCCAAAAGGCGTCCTGCGCTTCTTCACTGTATTCGCCATACTCCGGCCCGGGTAACGCACAAATACGGTTATTAAACAGCAACTGTTTCACCCCGATGCTGTCACGCGCCAGCGTTTGGCTTTTGCCAAGCGGCAGCCGATCGCCATCCCGCAACGGCCGCCCTTCCAGGCCCCCGAAAGCGGCCTTAACATCGGTACTGCGCGATCCCAGCACCGCCGGCACGGCAATCCCGCCCGCCACGGCCAGATAGCTGCGCATACCACGCCTTGGCATATTCAACACCAGCCGTTGGCCTTTTTTTACCCGGTAACGCCAGCCGGTCCATAGCGGTTTGCCATCCAGCGTTGCGTCACAGCCCGCGCCGGTGAGGGCGAACCAGCCGGCGCGGCTGAATTCGGCACTAAACTGCCCAAGGGTGATCTCCAGGCCGGCGGCGTCTTGCGGATTCCCCACCAATAGATTGGCGATCTTCAGCGCGGGAATATCCAGCGCGCCACCCTGGCTAACCCCCAGGCGCCGGAAGCCATGGCGGCCAAGATCCTGCACCGTGGTAAAAATGCCCGCCCGTAGGATTTTCAGCATACGCCCTCCTTTTGCGGCACAAAACGCACGTTGTCGCCGGGGCGCAGCAACGTTGGCGGCATGGTGTCAGGGGTAAACAAAGCCCGCGGCGTACGGCCAATAATTTGCCAGCCGCCCGGGCTGGCCAACGGATAGATACCCGTTTGGCCGCCGCCAATCCCTACCGATCCGGCCGCGACGCTCAGGCGCGGCTCTGCACGGCGCGGCATCGCCAGTTTTTCCGGCATGCCGCCTAGGTAAGGGAAACCGGGCTGAAAACCGAGGAAGTAAACCACGTAGGCCGCCGCTGCATGGCATTCCACCACCTGCTGCGGCGACATACCGGTGTGGTCCGCCACCGCGGCCAGATCCGGCCCATATTCGCCGCCATAAATGACGGGAATATCCACATGACGCGGCTCCGGCACCAGGCTTTCTTCACGCTCCCAGCCTTGCTGCAACGCGGCCAGCATGGCCTGCGCGTTAGCCTGCGGCACCCGCAGCAACAGCGTTAAGTTATTCATCCCCGGCACCACTTCATGCACGTCGGGGTGATGATTAAGCTTTTCGGCCAGTGCCCAGATCCGCCGTTGGCTGACCAACGTGACCGGCGGCGCCAACTCAAGCACGGCGGCTTTTTCACCCAACAGGTAATACTGCGCTCGTTGCACCCCGACACCTCTTTTTATGATGAAAAACCTCACTGTTATGCGCGAGGCAGCTTCCGCTGTCAATAGAACAACCGGTGAAAAAAGAAGGGATTAAACCGCATTCACGGAAGGGAAATAATTGAAAAGTGGGCCAAATCTTGCTGCAGATAGGATTAAAGGGTTCAGCCAGGCTGAACCCTTGGCCAAAGATTAAGCCGGATTGGGAATATCGATAAAGGTGACCTCAAAGCCATGGTTCTGCTGCAACCACTCGCCGAGCGCCTTGATCCCGCCGCGCTCAGTGGCATGGTGGCCGGCGGCAAAGAAGTGCAGCCCCATTTCCCGGGCGACATGGATGGTTTGTTCAGAAACTTCACCGCTGATAAATGCATCCACGCCAAAACGCGCCGCGCTATCGATAAAACTCTGCCCGCCGCCGGTGCACCAGGCCACGCGGCGAATATGCGCCGGCGCGTTATCGCCGCAGTGTAATACGCTGCGGCCCAGGCGGCTTTCCAGACGCTGTTTCAGCTCATCAGCGCCAATCGGCCGTTCGAACTCCCCATGCGGCAACAAAGGCTCAACTTCACCGATCACGCGGATACCCAGCGCCAGCGCCAACTGGGCGTTGTTGCCCAGCACCGGGTGCGCATCCAGCGGCAAATGATAACCATACAGATTGATGTCGTTGGCCAGCAGCGTTTTCAGGCGATTACGTTTCATCCCGCGCACCGCGGGCGCCTCATTTTTCCAGAAATAGCCATGGTGCACGACGATGGCATCCGCCTGTTGCTCAACGGCGGCGTCCAGCAATGCCTGGCAGGCCGTCACCCCGGTGACGATCCGTTGTACATGAGGCCGGCCTTCCACCTGCAAGCCATTCGGGGCGTAGTCTTGAAAAGCCGAACTGTTTAATTCGGTATTGATCAGATGTTCCAGATCGAGGTTAAGCATAATGTCCTCTCTTTAAAATCAACCTATTATACCCTTCATACTTCAAGTTGCAGGTGTGTTGGCTTTCCTCGCTCACCCCAGTCACTTACTACAGTAAGCTCCTGGGGATTCGCTGCGTTGCCGCCTTCCTGCAACTCGAATTATTTGGGGTATGTATCTTCCCCTTTTGGCGCCGAAGCCCACCGCAAGGCGGAAGATCAAAACTGTTGCCGCTCCCCTTGCTCCATCAAAATAAAGCGCACGCCCATATCATTCCCCTGTTCCAACTGTTGGCGCACCGTGGCGCGCACGTCACCGCCCTGTTTCAGGCTCGGTTTGATATGGCTGATGATCACCGGCAGATCTTTCAACGCACCGTCGCCGCCGCTGTATTTTTCCAGGTTTTTCAGCTCCGTCAGCAACCAGGCAGGCGTCAGATGACCATATAATTTGCTGTCTTTCACCCCATTGGGGTAGGACGTTTCAATGATCATGCCTTTCAGCTTCCCCTGCTCGACTAGCGGCCCAAGCGCCCGCCAGGCGGTATCCAGATGGCGGGATTGTTCAACCGCATCCGGCCCGGTATCGCCGAAATAGGCAAAGGAATCAGTGCGATCGGAAATCAGCACCATGGCGGAGGGAGTCTTCGCATGGCTTAACGGATAAAGCACGCCGCTAAGCCCGGTATTGCCGAAGGTGAACCGCTGCAGTTCACGCACCGGCTGCAGGCGATAGGTACCAAGACGCGTGCCGTTGCCGGAATCGGTGAAGTTAGGCCAGGCCTTCCAGTTAAAATAGTGGTTGCGCAGGGTCAGCACCGCATCAGTGGATGCATAAAGGGTTTTGCGGCTGTCTTCCGGCGCGGCCAGGATCAGCCCGGCAACGTGGTCAAGGTGCGCATGGCTAATAAAATAACTGCCGATCAGTTCACGCAACACATAGCCCTGCGGCGTATACGGCGCGGCAAGCGCATCGTTAACCTGGGGGAAGCTGCCCTTTGCCAACCCTTTGGCGATACCCGGCAATAATGAACCGGCATCCAGCGCCAGATATTGCCGCTGGCTATCGCTACGGATCAGGTACGAGGTCAGGTTGCCGTCGCTAACGCCGCCCTCGACGCCCAGTGCCACAACGTCGAACGCCGCGCTGGCCCACGAGCAGTACCCGGCCAGGCACAAGGCCACTAATTTATTCATCATGACAGGTCACTCCAGCTTTGCTTTAACGCGCTTCCCGCTTCGCCGCCTCAAAAGCTGCCAGTGTTTCACGCCGCGCCTGCTGATGTATCACGATCGGTTGCGGATAATTCAGCACGCGCTGCCGCTGCTTTTCCAACCAGCGATAGGGTTGATGAATATCATTGTCCGGCACGTCTGCCAGTTCAGGCAACCACTTACGAATAAAAGTGCCTTGTGGATCAAAACGTTCTCCCTGGGTGGTCGGGTTGAAGATGCGAAAATAAGGCGTTGCGTCGGTGCCGGTAGACGCCGCCCACTGCCAGCCGCCGTTGTTGGCCGCCAGATCGCCGTCCAGCAATTGCGACATGAAGTACCGCTCGCCGGCACGCCAGTCGATCAGTAAATCCTTCACCAGAAAGCTGGCGCTAATCATCCGTAGCCGGTTATGCATCCACCCCGTGGCATTCAGTTGCCGCATCGCCGCATCGACGATCGGGTAGCCGGTTTGCCCTTGCTGCCAGGCTTTCAGCAACGCCGCATCCCCCTGCCAGCGCACATTATCCGTCCAGTCAATAAAGGGCCGGTGCTTGCACAGCGCCGGATAGGCCACCAGCAGATGACGATAAAACTCACGCCAAATCAGCTCATTGAGCCAACTGAACGCACCGCCTTCGGTGTTTTCCAACACCTCCGGGCATTCGGCCCGCAGCCGGTTGACGCACTGGCGCGGCGAGATCACACCGGTTGCCAGATAGGGCGAAAGACAACTGGTTCCTGCCAGCGCGGGCAGATCGCGCTGTCGCACGTAATCCTGCACCTGCTCGCGGCAGAAAGCCCGTAACCGCTGTAGCGCCGCCTCTTCACCGCAGGGGAATGCATCGCTCAACGCCGCCTGCGGGTAATCAAACGGCGCGATCGGGCACACCGCGATCTTTTTGCCACGCGCTTTGGGCGCCGGTAAAGAACTGACGTCCGTGGCCATCAGGCGCTGAATAAAAGCCTTGCGAAACGGGGTATACACCCTGAACATTTCGCCCTTGCCGGTCAGTACACTGCCTGGCGGCAACAGCAGGCTGTCATCAAAACTGTGGCACGCAACGTTGCCCGCCAGGCGCGCTTCCAACTGGGCATCACGCTGGCGCTCGTTAATTTCATACTGGCGATTATAGTAAAGCGCATCCACCTGCTGTTGTTGGCAGAAGGCCACCAACCAGTCAACGGATGCCGAAAAATCATCGCATTGGTGGAAGAACAGCGGGATTGCCCGTTGCGCCAATGCCTGCTGGAGCGCCAGCAGGTTGGCATGAATAAACCCGGCCTGGCGCGGCGCCATACCGTGTTGCTGCCATTGCCCTGGTGTAGCGATAAACACCGCCAACACCTTGGCATCGGGATCGTCACAGGCGGCGTGCAGCGCACGATTGTCGGTAATGCGCAAATCATTGCGCAGCCAAATAAGATGGGTAGCCATAGGCGCTTCCTTGTGATTAACGGCCGTAGCGCAGGCGCAGAGCTTCCGGGTAGGGTTCAAAGTAACGCTGCTGTGCCAGATAGCTATCCGGGTATTCAGCCATATAGTGTTTTAGCAACGCGATAGGCACCAGCAACGGCTGCATCCCCTGGCGGTAACGATCGATAAGCTGCGACAGCTCCTGGCGCTGGGCCGGGCTAAGCTGGCGACGGAAATACCCCTGAACGTGCATCAGCACATTGGTGTGGTTACGGCGCGTGGCCTTATGCGCCATCAGCGCCATTAAGCGGCTGCGGTATTCCGTGGCGAAGGCGTCCAGCGAATCCCATTTTTCGATATCCGCGACAAAGCGGCCAAGCGAGCGGTATTCCGGCTGCGAATGCGCCAACAGCGAGAGCTTATAGCGGCTGTGGAACGCAATCAGCTTGCCGCGCGTCAGGCCAGAGCGCCATAAGGTATTCAATTCGTGCAGCGCATAAACCCGCTCGACAAAGTTTTCACGCAGTGCGGCATCTTGCAAACGGCCGTCTTCCTCAACGGGCAACCAGGGCATCTGGCGCATCAGTTCAGCGGTAAACAGGCCAACGCCGCTTTTGCGCGCGCCGTCGCCATTTTCGCTGTACACCCGCACCCGCTCCATGCCGCAGCTTGGCGATTTTGAACAGACAATGTAACCGCACAGGTTCCCCAGTTCGGCGACCTGCTGCCTGGAAAAATGCTGCATCGGCTCGGTGACGTCAATGCTGCTGTCATTGCTGTTGCACAGCCTGATTTGCTGCTGCTGTTTAATCAAGCGCAGCGCTGGCCGCGGCGAAGGTAACCCTATCGCCATTTCCGGGCAGATGGATGAAAATTGCACATATTCGCCGAGTTGTTCTACGGCAAACGTTAGCCTTTTATGGCCACCGTCAAAACGCACGGCGCCGCCTAACAGGCAGGCGCTGATACCGACAGGAATTTTGTCACTCATGCTTCGCTCCCTCAAAGTAATACTAAAGTGTAGAAGAATTCGCAGCTTAGTACGACCTAAGGGTAAAGAATCGCGGGGAGAATGTTTACAGACAGGCGCGGAAAGCGCCCAATCAAACCATCAAGAAGAAGGAAGAAGACAACCGCCGCATGGGTTGAGCCGCCGCACGCCAAAAAACGCTGGCCGCTCAAGCCGCGGAAACTCAGTAAAAATCACCGGCCGCCAGTTCCGCCTGCTGTAACCAAACGGGTTTATCGCTGGTTTTTGACCAAACGCGATGCAGGTAGCTGTAAAACCGCGCGCGATCGCGGCGGAACAGCATCACAGGCAGCGCCAGAGCGCCAAGCAAAATCACTGCGCTGCGGCGCAGGAGAATCCGATGCATGGGATAGGCCTGATACAAAGACATGCGAACCTCCTAAAAATGCCGGCCGCTAAACTGCCAGGAACGCGGCGGGCAAAACAAATGAAAGAGTGGGTGGTGAAATAGTAAGCTGAAGGGAATCTTATCGCAGTTGATGAAAGTTTACTACTCATCCGACCACTAAATAACAAAATAATGCGCAAATTTTCATCAACAACGGCAATTTGTTTATTTTTTGTTATTAAATGACTTTATTATGGTTATTTTATTGTAATTTTGTTTCTTGCACATGCGGTACACCCCCTTCGCCGTGCGGGCGTTCGCCACCGCCAGAACAAAAAAAGTGCGGCAATATCTGCCGCACCTTTAGTATTGCAAGCCGGATTACTTGGCTGAAGCCAACACTTCGCTGACGATATTCACCGCTTCGTGTTCGATCTTCTCGCGGTGTTCAGCCCCGAGGAAGCTCTCACAATAGATTTTGTAAGCCTCTTCCGTGCCGGATGGGCGTGCAGCGAACCAGCCGTTGTCCGTCATCACTTTCAGGCCGCCGATTGCGGCGCCGTTGCCCGGCGCGGCCGTCAGGCGAGCCGTGATCGGATCGCCAGCCAGCGTGCTGGCCTTCACCATCTCTGGCGAAAGCTTGGCCAACACGGCCTTCTGCGCATGGGTCGCCGGCGCCTGAATACGGTTGTAGCTCGGCGCGCCAAAACGCGCGGCCAGCTCATCGTAATGGGCCTGTGGGTTTTTGCCGGTAACCGCCGTAATTTCCGCCGCCAGCAGGCACATAATGATGCCGTCTTTATCGGTGGACCACGGTTTGCCGTCAAAGCGCAGGAAAGATGCACCGGCGCTCTCTTCACCACCAAAGCCGAAGCTGCCGTCAAACAGGCCGTCAACGAACCACTTAAAGCCCACTGGCACTTCCACCAGCTTGCGGCCCAGGTCAGCCACCACGCGATCGATCATCGCGCTCGACACCAGCGTTTTACCTACGGCGACGTCAGCCCCCCACTGCGGGCGATGCTGGAACAGGTAGTTAATGGCCACCGCCAGGTAATGGTTCGGGTTCATCAGGCCCTTCGGCGTAACGATACCGTGGCGGTCGTAGTCCGGATCGTTGGCGAAAGCCAGATCAAACTTATCGCGCAGCGCCAGCAAACCGGCCATCGCCGATTCCGATGAGCAATCCATACGGATAATGCCGTCGTGATCCAGGTGCATAAAGCGGAAAGTTTGATCGACCGAATCGTTAACCAGCGTCAGATCCAGCTTGTAATGTTCGGCAATGCGCTGCCAGTAGGTAATGCCCGAACCACCGAGCGGATCAACGCCCAGCTTCAGCCCCGCCTGCTGGATGGCCGGCATATCTATGATATTAACCAGCCCTTCGACATACGGCTGCACCAGATCCTGCGCGTGCAGATGGCCGCTTTGCCAAGCTTTGTCCAATGACTGGCGCGCCACGCCTTTCAACTGCTGCGCCAGCAGTTCATTGGCGCGTTTTTCGATCACCGAGGTCAGGTTGGTATCCGCCGGCCCGCCGTTTGGCGGATTATATTTAATGCCGCCGTCTTCCGGCGGGTTGTGCGAAGGCGTGATAACGATGCCATCCGCCAGCGCGCCACCGTCGCGGTTATGCACCAAAATGGCATTGGAAATCGCCGGCGTCGGTGTGAAACCGTTGTTTTCCTGCACGATCACATCAACACCGTTCGCGGTCAGCACTTCCAGCACGGAAATAAATGCCGGTTCCGACAGCGCATGGGTATCTTTCCCCACGTAGCAAGGGCCGGTGATGCCTTGTTGATGGCGCACTTCCGCTATCGCCTGAGCAATCGCCAGAATGTGAGCTTCGTTGAAGCTGTGGCGTTGAGCGCTGCCACGGTGACCTGAAGTACCGAACTTAACCGCATGGGCGGCATTGCCCACCTCCGGCTGCAGCACATAGTACTGCGAAGCCAGTTGGGCTACGTTAATCAAATCGCTTTGCTGAGCAGGTTGCCCGGCACGTGGGTTGTTCGCCATCGGCATATCTCCCTGTACCCTCCCGGCCACCGGGCAGACAGCTGCGCACGGCCACCGGTCAGGCTGTTCGCTAAATTAGATAGTCCCGCAAACTTTCTCAGTCAGTTCCGCCGGGAACTGCATGGCCTGCATGATGTGTTCAACCATGCTGCGCTTGCGGCCGGTATTGGTATTGGTGATCACCCAGTATGGCGTACCTGGAACGTGTTTCGGTTTGGTATGCGTCCCATTTGCCAGCAGGGTTTGCTGATCGCCGGCAAAGTAAGTACGGGTACGGCCATGTAATGCTTCGGTTGCAGCGGCAAAGCCCGCGGCATCCTGGGTATACAGAGTGGAAAGTACCAGCATAAAACGGTTGACGGCTTTATTCTGCTCGGCGTATTCGTCCGACAGCAACAGCTCGCGCATGGCACGCACGCGATCGCGCGGGCGCGATTGCGCCGCATTTTTCTCTGGCTCCGCCGCTGCGCTGCCGCCCACTGGCACAGCGCGCACTGGCTGCCCCGCAGTGAACTTCAACATACGCCGTAAAATATCAGACGCGCTTTCACCAATATGTTGCGTGTGGCTGGCAATATAGCGGTAAAGTTCTTCGTCGACTTCAATAGTTTTCATCTTTATCCAGTACGTTTTTTTCTACTTAAAGCCTGAAGCCAGGTTCTGCATTCAAGCCATGGGATTATAAAGTTAAAAGCGCAGGGGCGGACACAATATTGTTCCATCTGGCAGCAAAAGCAGATTATTACCTATCGCCACCGGAGGCAAACGCCACGCCTTACCATGAAAAACCCACGTTATTCATTGGGAAGACCAACCTGATTCAATCATGATACCCTAATCTTGGTATCCATAAATCATCAACTTCACCATGAAATTACATTATCAACGCTTGGCGGCACCGGCGGATGCACCGGCAGCACTGCCGATTATTTTGATCCACGGTCTGTTTGGCGATCTCGACAATCTGGGCGTGCTGGCGCGCGATTTGTGCCAACAGCACACGGTAATAAAAGTCGATCTGCGTAATCATGGGCTTTCCCCTCACGCAGAGGAGATGTCTTATCCAGCCATGGCGCAGGATCTGCTGGCCCTGATGGACGAACTTTCGGTAGCAAAGGCCATCGTCATCGGTCATTCAATGGGCGGCAAGGCGGCGATGGCGTTAACGGCGATAGCGCCGGAACGGATTGAAAAACTGGTGGTTATCGACATCGCCCCGGTGGCCTATGATACCCGCCGCCATGACAAAATTTTCGCCGCGCTGCAGGCGGTGGCCAACGCCAACGTGTCCCAGCGCCGTGAGGCCGCCTTGCTGATGCGCGACTATATTGATGAAGAAGGCGTCATTCAGTTCCTGCTGAAATCGTTTCACAACGGCGCCTGGCGTTTTAACCTGCCGGTGCTGATTCAACAATATGAGGCAATTCTCGGTTGGCAGGATGTGCCTGCCTGGCCACACCCGGTGCTGTTTATCAGCGGTGGACTATCACCCTATATACAAGACAGCTACCGTGATGAAATCACCCGCCAGTTTCCGCAGGCCCGTGCCTATGTCGTCGCCGGCAGCGGCCACTGGGTTCACGCCGAAAAACCACAGGCGGTATTAAGAGCAATTCATCGATTTATCGGCCCGGCCTGAGCCAATTGGCGGAAAAACGCGCTAAAGATAAGCGCTTAGCGCGTTTGCGCCGCAGTTAAGCATTGTCGTTGCTCTACCTGCTGGGGTAATATGGCGCGCTGTAATTTTGCCGCCTAAGCTCCGCGTTTTAACCGGCGCCAGGCTGGGGGCGAATTTTGGGTTAGGGTTGATTGGCCCGACAAAATGTAAACCGAACCGTCCAAAGGCGCATAAGCGCTTTTTGATACAAACTCCCTTGCAGTTACCGCAACAATGGCTAAAGAACAAACGGATCGCACAACGCTGGATCTGTTCGCAGATGAACGCCGTCCGGGGCGCCCGAAAACTAACCCGCTTTCCCGCAATGAACAGCTTAGGATCAACAAGCGCAATCAGTTACGGCGCGATAAGGTTCGTGGCTTGCGGCGTGTGGAGCTGAAAATCAATGCGGACGCGGTAGACGCTCTGAACAAACTGGCGGACCAGCGCAACATCAGCCGCAGCGAACTCATTGAGCAGATGCTGTTGGCTAAACTGGCGGAAGAACAGCCAGAACTCTGATCTTGCCGCCCTGGCGCGCGGCGCAGGCGTTAAGGACAACGCCGGATCGCTCCCGCTTTCTTCCCCCTAGGTATCGCATAAATGCGATAAATCCTGCGGGTAAATTTCTGGCATGATAGGCGTTTACCGATAAGAAACAGCGTGAAAATGGCGCACGGGATGCCCAGCGCTGCGTCGCCATCGGCGTCTTATCGCGGCACAACTTTATTGAATTGAAAGGGTTATACGCTATATGGCAACTGTAGGCATTTTCTTTGGCAGCGACACTGGTAATACCGAAAACATTGCCAAAATGATCCAAAAACAATTGGGCAAAGAAGTGGCTGAAGTTCACGACATTGCCAAAAGCAGCAAGGAAGATCTGGAAGCCTTCGACATCCTGCTACTGGGTATTCCAACCTGGTACTACGGTGAAGCGCAGTGCGATTGGGATGACTTCTTCCCTACGCTCGAAGAGATCGACTTCAACGGTAAGCTGGTCGCGCTGTTCGGCTGCGGCGATCAGGAAGACTACGCAGAATACTTCTGCGATGCGATGGGCACCATCCGCGATATCATCGAACCACGCGGCGCTACCATCGTCGGCCACTGGCCAACCCAGGGCTACCATTTCGAAGCCTCAAAAGGTTTGGCGGATGACGATCATTTTATTGGCCTGGCCATTGATGAAGACCGCCAGCCGGAGTTGACCAACGAGCGTGTCGACGCTTGGGTCAAACAGATCAGCGAAGAATTGAATCTGGCTGAACTGGCCAACTAAACCTTGTGGGTGGCAGTTGAATAATGGCCCTGTAACGTGCATAGTAGCAATGTCAACAGGGTCATTATTGATATTATGAATTGAAGCAATAGAAGCTACGATTTTGTAACTTCTCACATCGTCACGGTAAACTGCGGCATCGGTTTATCCCATTCATCAAGACGTTGCATATGTAAAATGCAATAGTGCAAATATAGCGTTGTTAACAACCGGCGGTTTTCATTTAGCACAACCGGTTCTATAATGTGACGCAATTATATCTTTGTGCCGACCGATGCCATAGGCGAGAACGCCTCAACTTGATTAGCATAGTAACAGGACTGAATCCGCATGACTGACAACAACACCGCATTGAAGAAGGCCGGCTTAAAAGTCACGCTTCCGCGACTCAAAATCCTGGAAGTGCTGCAGGATCCGGAATGCCACCACGTCAGTGCGGAAGATTTGTATAAGAAATTGATTGATATGGGCGAAGAAATTGGCCTGGCCACGGTGTACCGCGTGCTCAACCAGTTTGACGACGCCGGCATCGTCACCCGCCACAATTTTGAAGGCGGCAAATCCGTATTTGAATTAACTCAGCAACACCACCACGATCACCTGATTTGCCTGGACTGCGGCAAAGTGATCGAATTCCGCGACGAATTTATTGAAGCGCGCCAGCGTGATATTGCCAAAAGGCACGGTATCAAACTCACCAACCACAGCCTATATCTGTATGGGCACTGTGAAACCGGTGATTGCCGTGAAGATGACGCGATACACAACGCAAAGTAACAGGTGCTTGCCCCTACCGTAAAAAACAGCCGTATATGCGGCTGTTTTTTTATGGCCTGCGTATGCAGCCCGCGCGGCGCGCGGGCTGGCGTAACTACTCTTGCACCGTTTCGCTACGGCTAAAGCGCGTGCCGTCCGGGCTGACGGCGCGGATTTGCACCCCGGCGGAAACGTTCGGCCTGGCGCTGCCGTCATAGCGCCGCCACTGTTTGCCACCGTCGGTGGAATATTCAATCCCCAGGCCCGGCAGTGAGATATTGGCCTCCAGTTTGCCATCAACGATGCGCGCGCCAGGCACCGGCAAGCGGTAGTGGATACCACCCTTATCCAACTTGGCCAGTTCACGCTGCCCTAACAGATTGGCAAAGCGCAGCCAGTCTTTATCCAACGCCGCGCGATCGACAAACTGCGTTTCACCACCTTTATATTCGCGCCCGGCCTGATAATCCAGTTCCCAGCCCGCACGGTGCCACGCACGCTCCGCCACCGAAATGACGCGCGGGAAAATCATATATTCCATCTGCTCGTCGGTACGTACGGTTTCGCTCCAGGACTGCGCCGACAGCCCATAGGCGCCTGGCCATGGCTTCTCGCTCTTGGCGCTGAAGGCATCACCGTCGCGATCGCGCGAGGTTTCCGCATTCTGCGGCAGGTTGTCCGGCGCAAAGCTGAACATTTTCTGTTCATCGTTAAAGCGTGCCGCCCAATAGTACCCGCGTTCGTTGGGATTAACTTCGTACGGGAAATCCATGTAGACATAATCCGGGTTGGAGATCGTCACCTCATAGCCCTTGTTCGCCCAGTCGTTAGCGGTGTCGAAGCCGCCCCAGTACAGGGTATCCCAGAAATTAACGCCAACGCGCTTGGTGGCGAATGCCTTGGCGTTTTCCGCGTCTTTCAGGCCATCCTGCCAGGCCTGCATTTTTTCGATGCCGTGCGCGTTAACCCGTTTGCTCACCTCAATGGCGAAATAGCTCGGCAGGTGCGCCATATCCTGCACCTTGCCTTGCGCGATCATCGCCTGGCAAACCTGCGATTTCGCCCAGGGTTTGTCCTCTTTGCTAAGATCGATCACCCCTTTGCCTGGCTCCGGATGGCGGATATCGGTATAGCCGGTGCCCAGGCGGATATTTTTTGCTTCATCACCGCCAAAATGCCAGGTGGTCAGCGGTTGGCCGGCCTCTTTATGCATCAGGGCGATCTCGCCAATCACCTTATCGGCAAAGCGCGTGGACGATGGCAGGCAAGGGTTCAGGTAGCTGTGGCGATCGTAAAACTGCACCGACGTGGTATTGGAGTCATCGGAGGGATCCAGCAGGCGGTACTCACCAGCGGCCTGTTCCTTGCCTTCGGCGTGCAGCTTTTGGTAGCGGGCTTCCATCGCCACCACCGCCGCACGGGCGTGCGCCGGCATGTCAATTTCCGGGATCACTTCAATCTGGCGCGCCTGGGCGTATTTTACGATGTCGATATAGTCGCCGCGGGTGAAAAAGCCGGAACCGTTATTATCGCTGTCCGGCCCGGAGCCCAACTGGGGCAACAGGCACGTTGTTTCTGTCAGATCGTGGCAGCGCTTGCCACCCACCTCGGTTAACTCCGGCAGGCCGGGAATTTCAATGCGCCAGCCTTCGTCGTCGCTCAGGTGAAAGTGGAATTTATTCAGCTTATAGGCCGCCATCTGGTCCAATAAGCGCAGAACCGCGTCTTTGGTGTGGAAATTGCGCCCCACGTCCAGGAACACGCCACGGTATTGAAAACGCGGCGCATCGCGGGCCGTCAGCACGGCGATTTTTTTGTCGCCACCGGCGGGCAGCAGCGAAAGAACAGACTGCAGGCCATAAAATACGCCCGCCTCATCAAAGCCGGTAATCTGTGCGGATCTCTTATCAATCGCCAGCGTATAAGCCCCCGGCACCGCCCCGGCGCCGCTGAAAGCGTGTGGGTCAATCGCGGTTGTGACCGGATACCCGCCCGCACGCTGGGGGATGCCAAGCTGTTCGAAACGCTGGATGACGGCGCTGGCTGCCGGTGCCGCCAATGCACCAAGCGCCAGTGCAACGCCCTGGCTAAGATCGGCATCCCGAGTGGGATCAACCGTCACCTGCAGCGGCGTTGGGATTATCTGCCCGCGCAGCGCCGTGGCCGGCAGGCGGCTTAACGCCGCGTTTTTCGTAAAGCGCGTCGCCGGCGTCATCAGGATGTTGTTATCATGTTGGGTGCGTTTCCATTGATCGCCGCTTAACGGCGTCAGGAACTGGTGCAAATCTTCAGTATCGGTGTTCACCAGCACCTTGGGCTTGGCGTTACCGGAGGTGGCATACCAGCGCGGCATCACATCGCTGTTGAACAATTGCCAGTATTCCCCCACCAGCGGGATCTCCACACGCCCTCCGGCCGGGAAGCCGGTGAATTTATCCGTCGGCTCCAGCTTATGTAAATCGCCGGTGATAAAGCTAATTTTAAACTGATCGCTATCCACCTTCAGGATCTGGCGGATGCTGTGAAAATAGATGGCCCAATCCTTTTCTTTTATCGCTGCGCCATCGTTGATTAGGGTAAGCACCGCCTGGTTACACGCCGCCCAATCCGCCCCCAGCTTGGCGCAGTCCACGCCATGCTCTCCCGCACGATTATCCACGATGCGGTAATTAACCTTCAGTTGGCTCAGTTGATCAACCACCGCCTGCGCCGCCGCCCCAAAGCCCACCGTTGCCATCAGCGCCGCCAGCGCTCTCAACGTAAATTTATTCATTTTCAGCTCATCCTTAATCCGTCAGCAGTATCGCCAATCGCGCCTTTTCCCCTGCGGGTGTGCCTTACAGCAGCGTAAACGGCGCGATCACCATGAATTTAACGTCTTTCTCATCCTGGAAAATGTTGCCGTAGCCCCCGCTCCAGCTTGGGATATCCGAGTGGTTGTCATAGCGGGTGAAGTGCAGCTTGAACTGTGTACCTTTGGCGCGCCCTTCCTGCACGGTGTACATCGCATCAAGGCTATAAGCGCTCTCTTTGAGCCGTTGGCTCTGATCGTAAACCGGGTTGGTGCTGGGTTTGGCATCCCAGGCGTAAACATACGAACCGCCCACCGCCCAACCAGGCAGATCCCAGTTCTTCAGGTCATACATCACGCCGGCGTAGACGGCTTTTTCACCGTTGGCGTTAAAATCGGAACGGTTATCCCACCAGATATCAAGGCGGCCGTTGGAAGACGCGTAGGTCGGCGTCATGCGTTGCAGGAAATACCCCTGGTTGCCCTCGGCCTTGACCATGGTGCCTTCCAACCGCCAGTTGAACGGGCCGGTGGTATAGCCGAAGGTCAGCGCCTGCAGCCAGGCCAGGCCGTCATAGATACTGTTGGCATCGCTTTTATTGCCGATGCGGTCTTCAGCCCCATAGAACTGGTAACTGGTGGTCAGCGGGTTGCCCGCCACGGAAAACTGGTAGCTGGCCTTGGTGAAATACTGGTTTACATAGCCCTGGGCCTGGCCGAAGGCGGCTTCCAGCACCAGGTTGTTTTTAAAGTCATATTTCGCCCCGAAGGAGTGCAGGTAGGCAACCGCGGTTTTTCTGTCGTTCTGGCGGAAATCGTCCATTTCGGTGTGCCACGGAGCCTTATACTTGTTGGCCCACATATAAGAAAAACGCAGTTCCCCAGCATCGCCGTAATCAAACTCGGCCCCGGCTTCCGCCCCCTGATAAGTGCCGGGCAGCAGGCTCCAGTGCGGCGCCAGCAACGTTTGCCCACTAGGCTGGATATAACCGGCGCGCGCCCACAGCGGGCCTGATTTGAACTTCGCTGCGGCCTTATACAGGCTAACGCCGCTCTTGTCGCCGCTGTAATCTTCAGCGTAAGTGCGGTTCTTCGCAGAAAAAGCGATTTCATTCGGGTGACCGCTTGCGCTGGATTCCGCCATCTCAACGGCGGTGAAGAGCGCCAAATCGATGCCGAACATATCGGCGACATAGCCGGAGGAGAAATCAAGATTGGCGTTCCATGTGGCATGGGAAAGATTGGTTTTATATTGATCGCCGTCGGTAACATCTTTGCGATCGCGCTGGCGCTGCCAGTAGTACACTCCACCCGTCAGCGATGCATCATCGATAAACCCTGCGGCCTGCACGCTGGCCGGGGCCACCCAACCACCGCCGGCAGCGGCACTGGCTAACACCAGCACCAGCGCTCTGCGCCGCACATCCTGTTGTTTCATACAAAATCCCTCTTGCGGTTAAAAGTGCGGCGAATACACCGTTGAGCCGTACGCCGCGCAATGTCATGCTGATCACAGACTACTTTCGCGTTGAAAATTATCAAAGAGGAATGGCGTGATTTTTATCAAAGTATGACCAAGAGCACATCTCGGTATGTCATGAGGTAACAATTTATGTGACGCAGCACCAAATGGCGGACAGATAAATAATAATATGATTATAAAATAATTTTTATCACACTATACCTAATCAGGGTGAACACTTTGCGCCAAAGAAACATCGCTTCGGCGCCGGCTTGCTTAAGAGGGAAATGCAGTTAATTCGCAATAAAAATAAATAACACAAGGCAGTGTATGCGGTGGGAATGAACGAAAATAGCCGCGAATAATCGGCGTAAACATAAAAAAAGCGCAGCCTGCGCCGCGCTTTTTAGCCACTGAAGAAAGAAAGACTTAAACTGCGGCTTTCGCCCAGGTATCACGCAGGCCGACGGTGCGGTTAAACACCAGGTGCGTGGCCGCAGCATCGCGGCTGTCTGCACAGAAGTAACCTTCGCGCTCAAACTGGTAGGCTTTTTCCGGTTGTGCACCGGCCAGGCTTGGCTCAACGAAGCCCTGTTTAATCACCAGCGATTCCGGGTTAATGGTCGAGAGGAAATCCTCTGCCGCGCCCGGGTTCGGCACGCTGAACAGGCGATCGTACAGGCGAATTTCCGCCGGCAGCGCGTGCGCCACAGACACCCAGTGGATCACCCCTTTCACCTTGCGGCCATCGGCCGGATCCTTGCTTAGCGTTTGCGCATCATAGCTGCAATAGATGGTGGTGATGTTCCCCTGCTCGTCTTTCTCAACGCGTTCGGCTTTAATCACGTAGGCGTTACGCAGGCGCACTTCTTTACCCAGCACCAGACGCTTGTACTGCTTGTTGGCTTCTTCACGGAAATCCGCGCGATCGATATAGATCTCACGGCTAAATGGCACCTCACGGCTGCCCATTTCCGGCTTATTCGGATGGTTAGGCATAGTGACCATCTCAACATCTTCGCCCTTGTTTTCGATGACCACTTTCACCGGATCCAATACCGCCATGGCGCGCGGCGCGTTCTCGTTAAGATCGTCCCGGATGCAGGATTCCAACGCCACCATTTCCACGTTGTTATCTTGTTTGGTGACGCCTATCCGCTGGCAGAACTCACGGATCGATGCCGCGGTATAACCACGGCGGCGCAGGCCGGAAACGGTCGGCATACGCGGATCGTCCCACCCTTCCACGATGTTTTCCGTCACCAGCTGGTTCAGCTTGCGCTTGGACATAATCGCGTACTCAAGATTGAGGCGCGAAAACTCGTACTGACGCGGGTGGCACGCGATGGTGATATTATCCAGCACCCAGTCATACAGGCGGCGGTTATCCTGGAATTCCAGCGTGCACAGCGAATGCGTGATCCCTTCCAGCGCATCGGAAATGCAGTGGGTGAAATCGTACATCGGATAGATGCACCATTTGTCGCCGGTCTGGTGGTGATGGGCGAACTTGATGCGGTACAGCACCGGATCGCGCATCACAATGAACGGCGATGCCATATCAATTTTGGCACGCAGGCACGCCGTGCCTTCAGCGAATTCGCCCTGGCGCATTTTTTCAAACAGCGCCAGGTTTTCATCTACGCTGCGATCGCGGTACGGGCTGTTTTTACCCGGCGCCGTCAGGGTGCCGCGGTATTCACGGATTTGTTCAGGCGACAGTTCATCAACGTAAGCCAGGCCCTTGGTGATCAACTCCACTGCATAGCCGTACAACTGATCGAAATAGTTCGAGGAATAGCAAACGTCGCCGCTCCACGTGAAGCCCAGCCATTCCACATCGCGCTTGATTGACTCAACAAACTCCACGTTTTCCTTAACCGGGTTGGTGTCGTCAAAGCGCAGATTGCACTGGCCATGATAATCCCTGGCGATGCCAAAATTCAGGCAGATAGACTTCGCATGGCCAATATGCAGATAGCCATTAGGTTCAGGCGGGAAACGGGTATGAACCGTGGTGTGCTTCCCTGAAGCCAGATCTTCATCAATGATCTGGCGGATAAAGTTGGTTGGGCGGGCTTCAGCCTCACTCATTGTTCTATTCCTCAAAGACAAAACGCGACATATAACCGCCTATGATCCAACAAGCCACGCCCGGAAACAACCGTTAGTTTCACGAAAAGCGCAGCTTGCGGCCACCTCATGCTTAAGAGAGCCACAGCCCGGCATTTGTGCCGTTCTTCCATAACAAAAGCGGGAAGAGATCGCTCTCTTCCCGCCTCATTATTCAGGCCGTTTTCGCTATCTGCGATAGCGCGCCCTGGCTTTACGCCTTATTTTTGGATCTCAAACAGCGGGGTCTGGCCGGCCACCACCTGCCCACTGGCCAATTCGGCCAGGCCGGCATAGTCTTCAATGTTGCTGACGATCACCGGGCTCACCATTGAGCGCGCGTTGGCATTCAGGAAAGCCAGATCCAGCTCCAGAACCGGCTGGCCGGCTTTCACCGCCTCGCCTTCCTGCACCAGGCGTTTAAAGCCCTGGCCGTTCAGCGCCACGGTATCAATGCCGATGTGGACGACAATTTCGGCGCCTTTATCGGTTTCCAGGCAAAACGCATGGTCGGTGTTGAAGATTTTCACCACGGTGCCGTCTGCCGGCGCCACGACGGTTTTATCGGTTGGGCGAATGGCAACGCCTTCCCCGACAGCTTTGCTGGCAAAGGCTTCATCCGGCACCTGCTCCAATGGCACCACCTCACCGGTGATCGGCGCCAGCAAGCGCTGGAACGCCGCCTTCGGCGCATTCGGTACCGCCTGCGGTTTGGCCTGGGTGGCGGGTTCAACCGCCGCCGCTGCAACCGCGGCGGCAACCGGGCCGGCGGAAATAACGCTGCGCATCGCGCTGGCGATCAGTTCGGCACGGGTGCCGACAATAATCTGCACGCTCTGCTTGTTCAACCGGATCACCCCGGAAGCGCCCAGGCGTTTCGCCAGGCCATCATTAACCAGCGCAGAATCTTTTACATTCAGGCGCAGGCGGGTGATGCAGGCATCAATCCCCGTCAGATTATCGCTACCGCCAATGGCGGAAACATAGCGGCGAGCCAGCGCGGAGGTTTCACTTTCACCCTGGTTGGCGCTGTTATCCACATTCACATCATAACCGTCGCTCTCATCACCGCTAGCCGCCAGTTCACGCCCCGGCGTCATCAGGTTGAACCGGGTGATGGTGAAGCGGAACACCAGGTAGTAAATGACGAAGAACACCAACCCTTGCGGGATCAGCATATACCAGTGGGTTGCCAGCGGGTTGCGCACCCACAGCATCATATCCACCAGCCCGGCGCTAAAGCCAAAGCCGGAAATCCAATGCATGCTGGCGGCGATGAACACCGAGATCCCGGTCAGCACCGCGTGAATCACATACAGCACCGGGGCCACAAACATGAAGGAAAACTCAAGCGGCTCGGTGATGCCGGTAAAGAAGGCCGCAAAGCCGGCAGCCAGCATAATCCCAGCCACTTTTGCCTTATTCTCCGGGCGCGCGCATTGATAAATCGCCAGCGCCGCCCCCGGCAGGCCGAACATCATGATCGGGAAGAAACCAGCCTGATAGCGGCCGGTAATGCCCACCACCGCTTTGCCGGCATCGATGGACTGCTGGCCGCCGAGGAAGTTAGGGATATCGTTAATCCCGGCGACGTCAAACCAGAACACCGAGTTCAGCGCATGGTGCAGACCGACCGGGATCAACAGGCGGTTAAAGAAGGCATAAATACCGGCGCCAACCGCGCCCATTTTCTGGATGTGCTCACCGAAGCTCACCAGCGCGTTGAAGATCATCGGCCAGACATACATCAGGATGAAAGCAACGAGGATCATCAGGAAAGAGATCAGGATCGGCACCAGGCGGCGGCCGCTGAAGAAGGACAATGCCTTCGGCAGTTCAACGCCGCTGAAGCGGTTGTATATCTCCGCCGAGATCACCCCCACCAGAATACCAACGAACTGGTTTTCTATTTTACCGAACGCGGCGGGCACCTGCTCCACCGGGATTTTTTGGATCATTGAGACGGCGGCAGGTGAACACAGGGTGGTCAGCACCAGGAAGCCGACAAAGCCGGTCAGCGCGGCGGCGCCGTCTTTGTCTTTCGACATGCCATAAGCCACACCAATGGCAAACAGCACAGCCATGTGGTCAATGATGGCCGAACCGGATTTGATCAACAATGCGGCAAACGCATTATCGCCCCCCCAGCCGACGGGATCGATCCAATACCCCACCCCCATCAGGATTGCGGCTGCCGGTAGCGTGGCAACCGGCACCATCAGGGCCCGGCCTACTTTTTGTAAATAACTAAGAATATTCACCTTTTCCCCCTACTGATCCGCGAGCGGAATCTTATTAGTTGTTATTGATGCTACTCACTACTTTTTGGAAAACTCCATGGCACGCATGACTCGCACCGAGTGTAAAAAGAATATTTTTCATCGCAAATTAAAACCTCATTATTTGTGATGCACATCACTAATAATGAGTCTTTTATAACCGTATTGCTAGCCACAACACAAAACTTATTTTATGATTCGAAAAATCAAAGCATGCGGTGATTCATACAGGAGCCATCAAGCTGAGTTACGCTTAGAGCTCCTGCCCAGGGCCCGTTTCGCTCCCGTTTTAGTTTACTTACAGAGGTGTATGATGAGACTGATACCACTACAAGATACCGCACAAGTCGGCAAATGGGCGGCACGCCATATTGTGCAACGCATCAAGGCGTTCAACCCCACCACAGAGCGCCCGTTCGTTCTCGGGCTGCCCACTGGCGGTACGCCGCTGGAAGCATACAAACACCTGATCGCCATGCACAAAGCCGGTGAAGTCAGCTTCAAACATGTGGTTACCTTCAATATGGATGAATATGTTGGTCTGCCGCAAGAGCACCCGGAAAGCTATCACACCTTCATGTACCGTAATTTATTTGATCACATTGATATCCCGCGCGAAAATATCAATCTGCTGAATGGTAATGCGCCGGATGTGGACGCTGAGTGCCGTAGCTATGAAGAGAAAATCAAATCTTACGGTAAGATTCACCTGTTTATGGGCGGCGTCGGCATTGACGGGCACATTGCGTTTAACGAGCCGGCCTCATCCCTGGCCTCTCGCACCCGCATCAAGACATTGACCGAAGAGACCCGCATTGCCAACTCACGCTTCTTTGGCGGCGATGTCAATCTGGTGCCTAAATATGCCCTGACCGTAGGCGTCGGCACGCTGCTGGATGCCGAAGAAGTGATGATTCTGGTTACCGGCCATGCCAAAGCGCAAGCGCTGGCGGCCGCGGTGGAAGGTAATATCAACCACCTGTGGACGATCAGTTGCCTGCAGTTGCATGCCAAAGCCGTTATGGTTTGCGACGAGCCTTCCACGATGGAATTGAAAGTCAAAACCGTTAAGTATTTCCGCGCGTTAGAAGCGGAAAACATGAAAAATCTTTAATCTCTGCAGGGGGCTACATGTTCGCTTTAACTCACGGCCGTATCTACACCGGCCACGATGTGCTTGATAACCACGCGGTTGTCATTGCTGATGGCCTGATTGAACGGGTCTGCCCACAAGACCAGCTGCCCGCCGGGATCGAAACGCGCGATCTGGGTGGCGCCATGCTAGCCCCCGGTTTCATTGACGTTCAGCTTAACGGCTGCGGCGGCGTGCAGTTTAACGATTCGCTGGCAGCCATCTCGGTTGAAACGCTGGAAATCATGCAGCGCGCCAATGAAAAATCCGGCTGCACCAGCTATCTGCCGACGCTGATCACCTGCAGCGACGAATTTATGAAGCACGGCATCGAAGTGATGCGTGCCTATCTGAAAAAACACCCGAATCAGGCGCTGGGCCTGCATCTGGAAGGGCCCTACCTCAACCCGGTGAAAAAAGGCACCCACAACCCGGCGTTTATCCGCAAGCCCGACAGCCAGATGGTGGATTACCTGTGCGCCCATGCCGATGCCATCAGCAAAATCACGCTGGCGCCGGAAATGGTCGAGCCGCACGTTATCCGCCAGTTGTCTGAAGCCGGCATCATCGTTTCCGCCGGCCATGCCAACGCCACCTACGCCGAAGCCCGCGCCGGCTTTGCTGCGGGCATCACTTTCGCCACCCATTTGTACAACGCCATGCCTTATATCACCGGCCGCGAACCGGGCCTGATCGGCGCGGTGTTTGATACGCCAGAGATCTATACCGGTATCATCGCCGACGGCCATCACGTGGCCTGGGCGAGTATCCGTAACGCTAAACGTATTAAAGGTGATAAATTGGTGCTGGTCACCGACGCGACTGCTCCGGCAGGCGCCGATATTGATCAATTTATTTTTGCCGGTAAAACAATATACTATCGCGACGGAATTTGCGTAGACGCCAACGGTACCCTGAGCGGGTCCGCGCTGACCATGATCCAAGCGGTGCAAAACAGCGTGGAACATATCGGCATTGCGCTGGATGAAGCGCTGCGGATGGCAACGCTGTACCCGGCGCGCGCCATCGGCGTGGCTCATCGCTTAGGCACCGTCGAGGCCGGCAAGGTCGCTAACCTGACCGCTTTTACCCGTGATTATAAAATCACCAAGACTCTCGTTAACGGTAACGAGGTATAATTAATGAACAGCGAGTAACATTTTGATGAGCACCGGTGGCCAGGCACAAATAGGTAATATTGATTTAGTTAAACAGCTCAACGGCGCCGCCGTTTACCGCCTGATCGACCAGCAAGGCCCGATCTCGCGTATTCAAATTGCCGAACTGAGCCAGCTTGCCCCCGCCAGTGTCACTAAAATTACTCGCCAGTTGTTGGAGCGCGGGCTGATCAAAGAAGTCGATCAGCAAGCCTCTACCGGCGGGCGCCGTGCGATCTCCATCGTAACGGAAACCCGCTATTTCCATACCATCGCCGTGCGGCTTGGCCGCTACGACGCCACGATTACCCTGTACGACATGAGCGGTAAATCGCTGGGCGAAGAGCACTATGCGCTGCCCGAGCGGACGCAAGAGACGCTGGAACACGCGCTGTTTGCCGCCATCGCTCAATTTATTGAAAGCTACCAGCGCAAGCTGCGCGAACTGATCGCCATTGCCGTTATTTTGCCCGGCCTGGTAGATCCAGTGCAGGGCGTGGTGCGTTATATGCCGCATATCAGCGTGAATAACTGGGCGCTGGTGGATAACCTGCAGCAGCGCTTTAACGTCACCAGCTTTGTCGGCCACGATATCCGCAGCCTGGCGCTGGCAGAGCACTACTTTGGCGCCACGCGCGACTGCGAAGATTCCATCCTGGTGCGGCTGCACCGCGGCACCGGCGCCGGGATTATCGTCAACGGGCAGATCTTCCTCGGCACCAACGGCAACGTCGGCGAGATTGGCCATATCCAGATCGATCCCCTCGGCGAGCGCTGCCACTGCGGCAACTTCGGCTGCCTGGAAACCGTGGCCGCCAATGCCGCCATCGAACACCGGGTGCGCAACCTGCTGACGCAAGGCTACCCGAGCAAACTGACGCTGGACGACTGTAACATCAGCGCCATCTGCAAGGCCGCCAACCGCAGCGATCTGCTGGCCAGCGAAGTGATCGAACACGTCGGCCGCGATCTGGGCAAAGCCGTGGCGATCGCCATTAACCTGTTCAACCCGCAGAAAGTGGTGATCGCCGGCGAAATTACCGAAGCCGAGAAAGTGTTGCTGCCGGCCATTCAAAGCTGCGTGAATACCCAGGTGCTGAAAGACTTCCGCAAAAATCTGCCGATAGTCACCTCCGAACTCAACCATCAATCCGCCATTGGCGCTTTTGCGCTGGTTAAGCGGGCCATGCTCAACGGCGTGCTATTACAGCGGCTGCTGGAAAGCTGAGCCTTCGCGCGGCAAGGCATGTTATTTTCACGCCTTGCCCTGCTGCTATTATGAGAACCGTAAACAATGACCATAAAAAACGTTATCTGTGACATCGACGGCGTACTGATGCATGACAATACGGCCATCCCGGGCGCCGATCTGTTTTTAGCGCGCATCCAGGAACAAGGCATGCCGCTGGTTATTCTGACCAACTATCCTTCCCAGACCGCGCAGGATTTGGCAAACCGCTTTGCCGCCGCCGGGCTGGAAGTGCCGGAAAGCGCGTTTTATACCTCCGCCATGGCCACCGCCGATTTCCTACGCCGCCAGGAAGGTAAAAAGGCCTATGTGGTGGGGGAAGGCGCGCTGATCCACGAGCTGTACAAGGCCGGCTTTACCATTACCGATATCAACCCGGATTTTGTCATCGTTGGGGAAACCCGCTCCTATAACTGGGATATGATGCACAAGGCGGCCTATTTCGTGAATAACGGCGCCCGCTTTATCGCCACCAATCCGGATACCCACGGCCACGGTTTTGTTCCCGCCTGCGGCGCGCTGTGCGCCCCGATTGAAAAAATCACCGGCCGCGTGCCTTTCTACGTTGGCAAACCCAGCCCGTGGATTATCCGTGCCGCGCTCAATAAGATGCAGGCGCATTCGGAAGACACGGTGATCGTCGGCGACAACCTGCGCACCGATATTCTGGCGGGCTTCCAGGCCGGGCTGGAAACCGTGCTGGTGTTGTCCGGGGTTTCCACCCTCAACGATGTGGAAACCATGCCGTTCCGCCCGAGCTACATATTCCCATCCGTCAGCGATATCACCATATTCTGATCCCCCGGCGGCCGCACCGCCAGGCAAATACGCCACGGCGGCCATGCGCCGCCTTAGCAAACGCCCGTTGCCCAAAGCTGCCTTTATGCCGCCCTGACGGCGCAAAACACCATTTCAGCAAACGCCCGATTCACTTTGTATAAAAAAGACGCATCCGGATGAAAATTGAATATTCGCTAACTTTAGGCGTTTAAAAATGAAGATCCGCTAATTTTCCGCCCCCCGCCAACAACTATTTTTCCGGCCGGCGTTAAAACGCTTGCATCTACCGGCCCTTTTGACGCATTTTCATAAACACAACGCAGCTATACCGCCAGATACTCTGGCAAAGCCTGAATAATTCGAGTAGCAAGCCAACGCTTGTGCAGCTTGAAATATGACGGGGATAAAACGGCAATGCTGCTATAAATAACACCACGAAAAGTCGTTAGGAGAGTTTGTATGTGTTCTATTTTTGGCGCGCTTGATCTGAAATCCGATCCCACGGAACTGCGCAAAACAGCGCTGGAAATGTCGCGCCTGATGCGCCACCGCGGCCCAGACTGGTCTGGCGTATATGCCAGCGATAAAGCCATTCTTGCGCATGAACGCCTGTCCATCGTTGACGTTAACAACGGTGCGCAACCTTTATACAACGCCGCTCACACCCATGTGCTGGCGGTTAACGGTGAAATCTACAACCATCAGGCGCTGCGTCAGCAACTGAGCGAACGCTATGCGTTCCAAACCGGCTCCGACTGCGAAGTGATCCTCGCGCTGTATCAGGAAAAAGGCCCGGAATTCCTTGACGAACTGCAGGGCATGTTCGCTTTCGCCCTGTACGACAGTGAAAAAGACGCTTACCTGATCGGCCGTGACCACTTGGGCATCATCCCGCTGTACATGGGTTACGACGAAAATGGCACCCTGTATGTCGCTTCCGAAATGAAAGCGCTGGTGCCAATCTGCCGCACGATTAAAGAATTCCCGGCGGGCAGCTACCTGTGGAGCCAGGACGGTGAAATTCGCTCCTACTATCAGCGCGACTGGTTCGATTACGAAAACGTTAAAGACAACGTCACCGACGCCAACGAACTGCGCGATGCGCTGGAAGAATCCGTAAAAAGCCACCTGATGTCCGACGTGCCATACGGCGTGTTGCTGTCGGGCGGGCTGGATTCATCAGTCATTTCCGCGATCACCAAAAAATATGCCGCGCGCCGCGTTGAAGATGCAGAGCGTAGCGAAGCCTGGTGGCCACAGTTGCACTCCTTCGCCGTTGGGCTGGAAGGCTCACCGGATCTGCGCGCCGCGCAGGAAGTGGCCAACCATTTGGGCACCGTGCACCATGAGATTCACTTCACCGTGCAGGAAGGCCTGGATGCTATCCGCGATGTGATTTACCACATCGAAACCTACGATGTCACGACCATCCGCGCCTCAACGCCGATGTACCTGATGTCGCGTAAAATCAAGGCGATGGGCATCAAAATGGTGCTGTCGGGTGAAGGTTCGGACGAAGTGTTCGGCGGTTATCTGTATTTCCACAAGGCGCCAAACGCCAAGGAATTGCATGAAGAAACCGTGCGCAAACTGCAGGCGCTGCATATGTTCGACTGCGCCCGTGCCAACAAAGCCATGTCAGCCTGGGGCGTGGAAGCGCGCGTACCGTTCCTGGATAAAAAATTCCTCGACGTCGCGATGCGCATCAACCCGCAGGACAAAATGTGCGGCAACGGCAAAATGGAAAAACACATCCTGCGCGAGTGCTTTGAGTCTTATCTGCCGTCCAGCGTGGTTTGGCGCCAGAAAGAACAGTTCTCCGACGGCGTTGGCTACAGCTGGATTGATACGCTGAAAGAAGTGGCTGCGAAGCAAATCACCGATCAACAGCTTGAAAACGCACATTTCCGTTTCCCGTACAACACGCCGACCTCGAAAGAAGGCTACCTGTACCGCGAAATTTTTGAAGAGCTGTTCCCGCTGCCAAGCGCGGCAGAATGTGTGCCTGGCGGCCCGTCAGTGGCCTGTTCTTCCGCCAAGGCGATTGAATGGGATGAGTCCTTCAAGAAAATGGACGATCCATCCGGCCGTGCGGTTGGCGTGCACCAGTCTGCCTACCAATAAGCGGGCTGGCGGTACCCACAAGGCGAACCTCCAGGTTCGCCTTTTTATTACACTTTTGCCCTGCAAACACTCTAATTGCTGTTTTTATCACCATACTGTTCACAAGCCAGACAAACGGCAGCGGCGGCGGCTTTTTCGGGAAAAAACTTGTTGACGCAAATCGGTCATATACGCATAATGCGCCCCGCAACGCTGATGAAGGCAGCGCGAAAAAGATGGCTACGTAGCTCAGCTGGTTAGAGCACATCACTCATAATGATGGGGTCACAGGTTCAAATCCCGTCGTAGCCACCATCTTTTTGCGGGAGTGGCGAAATTGGTAGACGCACCAGATTTAGGTTCTGGCGCCGCAAGGTGTGCGAGTTCAAGTCTCGCCTCCCGCACCACTCTCTTCATCGCTGGTTGTTGCATATTCTGCTGATGGGGTATCGCCAAGCGGTAAGGCACCGGTTTTTGATACCGGCATTCCCTGGTTCGAATCCAGGTACCCCAGCCATCTTTTCATGGAAAGGGGTTCAGCAGAAAGGTTTGCTAAGCTGATGGGGTATCGCCAAGCGGTAAGGCACCGGTTTTTGATACCGGCATTCCCTGGTTCGAATCCAGGTACCCCAGCCATCATAAACAGCTTGCAAATCAAAGAAGTACGAAGTACTATGGCTACGTAGCTCAGCTGGTTAGAGCACATCACTCATAATGATGGGGTCACAGGTTCAAATCCCGTCGTAGCCACCATCTTTTGGGGTATCGCCAAGCGGTAAGGCACCGGATTCTGATTCCGGCATTCCGAGGTTCGAATCCTCGTACCCCAGCCAATTTAGCTGATACGTCAGCGAGTAACGGAGCGATAGCCGAAAGGTTACGCTCCGTTTTCTTATGGGCGACAGAAAGCGCTGGCCGGGCGGCCAGAGCCTTGCACTGCGCTACGCGCTGAATTAGCTGTTTAATTCAGCCCAGTCAGATCGTTTTCTTCGCCAGCTGTTTGTAGCGGTCAAAAATCACCGCCGCCAGCAGAATCACCCCGCGCACCACATACTGCGCGAACGGGGAAATATTCAGCAAGTTCATGGCATTTTCCACCGTGCCCAAAATCAGCACCCCGGCGACGACATACGAAATTTTGCCAATCCCGCCTTTTAGCGAAACCCCGCCCAGCACGCAGGCGGAAATCACGATCAGTTCATAGCCCAACGAGGTCATCGGCTGGCCGCTGGTCATACGCGAAGCCAGAATGATGCCGGCCGCGGCCGAGACCAGGCCGGACAAGGCGAAAATAATGATACGGGTGCGCACGACCGGCACGCCCGCCAACCGGGCCGCTTCCTCGTTGCCGCCGATAGCCAGCGTATTGCGCCCGAAGGTGGTTTTATTCAGCAGCAGGCCGAACAGAATCAGGCAGGCGACGGTGATCCAAATCGGCGCCGGCAACCCCAGCCAGTTAGCGTAGCCGAGCGCAAAAAAACGCTCATCTTCGATCCCTACCGCCTTACCATCGGAAATGATATAGGCCAGGCCACGGGCGATTTGCATCGTGGCCAGGGTGGTGATCAGAGCATTGATTTTCAAACGGGCGATCACGAAGCCGTTAATCAGCCCGAACCCCATCCCCAGCAGCAGCCCGGCGCCGACGCCGAGCCACAGGCTTTCGCTCATATTAATCACCACCGCCGTGGTGACGCCGGCGCAGGCAATAATGGAGGCCACCGACAGATCGAAATCGCCGGAGGCCAGGCAAAACAGCATGCCGCAGGCCACCATGCCCGACATGGAGATCGCCAGCCCCAAGCCTTTCATATTAATAAAGCTGGAAAAGTTCGGCACAAACACTACGCAGGCCAAGAACAGCACGGCAAACACCACTAGCATGCCGTAATTATCCCAGATACGGGAAAGCCCTATGTGCCGTTTTGGTTTTTCAGGCGTTGTGGTAACAGTGGACATGTTCAGTGCTCCTTCGCAATCAGGCTACCGCGGACGCAATATCCGGGGTGCGTAACATTGCCAGACTCAGCGCTTTCTGCTCAGTGGCCTCATCGTGCTGTAACTCGCCGGAAATCATGCCCTCGCGCATGACGATGATGCGGTCGGCCAGTCCGAGCACTTCGGGTAAATCGCTTGACGCAAACAGCACGGCAATGCCCTGCTTCGCCAACTGATAAATGACGTGATAGATTTCATGCCGTGCGCCGACGTCTATGCCGCGCGTCGGTTCGTCCAGCAAAATGACTTTCATCTCTTCCGACAGCCAGCGCCCCAGGATCACCTTCTGCTGGTTTCCCCCCGACAGGTTCATGATGAGCTGGGCGGCCGACGGCGTTTTTATATTCAACGCCTGGATGCGTTTTTCCGCGTTTTCCGCCTCCCACGGGTTATTAATCACAAAGCCGGCCTTCAGATTCCTGCGCCGCGCGCTGATATTGATGTTCTCGCGCACCGAGTGCACGGCGATAATGCCTTCGGCCTTACGATCTTCCGGGCACAACATCACCCCTTGGCGGATCGCATCGGCAGGCGAGCGGAGCGTCAGCTTTTTGCCATCCAGCAACACCTCGCCTGCGGTAATGTGGGTCGCGCCGAACAGGCCTTTCATCAGTTCGCTGCGCCCCGCGCCCACCAGACCAAACAGCCCGACGATTTCCCCGGCTTGCACGCTGAAGGAAATCGGCGCTTTCACGCCGGGCGCTTTAACCGCATTTAACGTCAGGCGCGCGGCGCCGAGCGGCCGCGGCTGATAGCCGAAGACATCGCCCAGTTGGCGGCCAACCATCGCCTGCACCAGTTTTTCATGATTAACCTGCTGCATATCGTCAAACGTCCGCACATAGCGCCCGTCCTTGAAGACGGTGATGGCATCGCTCAGCGCGAAAATCTCCTCCATGCGGTGTGACACATACAAAATGACCCGCCCCTCGCTGCGCAATTCGCGGATAACCCGAAACAGCTGTTCGATCTCCCGCGCCGACAGCGAACTGGTCGGTTCGTCAAACGCGATGATCTTGGCGTTGCGCGCCAGCGCCTTGGCGATTTCGACCATTTGCCACTGGCCGATAGACAGGTATTTCAGCGGGGTGTCCGGATCGATATCCAGCCCGAGATGCTCCAGTTGCAGTTTCGCTTCATAACGCAGCAGCGAATAATTCACCAGCCCGGCTTTATGCGGCAACTGGCCGAGGTAAATATTCTCGGCGACCGTCATTTCCGGCACCAAATGCAGTTCCTGATAAATAATGGCCACGCCGGCATTCAGGGCGTCGGTGGTGGTGTTGAAACGCACCGCCTGCCCGTTAATGCGGATTTCCCCTTGGGTGGGCGTATAGTTGCCGCTCAGAATCTTCAATAGCGTGGATTTGCCGGCCCCGTTCTCGCCCATCAGTGCATGGATCTGGCCGGCATAGCAGGCAAAGCTGATGTCATCCAGCGCCTTAACGCCCGGAAATACCTTGCCTATCCCGTGGAACGACAAATAAGGTGACTGTGCTGTCATCGCGATTTCCTCGTAACGTCATGCCCGCTGTGGCCGGGCGATCACACCATGGCGTATGGCGCATCCTCCTGGCCGCGCCTGGTCGTAGCCGCGCGTTATCGGCGCGCGGCGCCTTCGGCACTTACATCAGCCCTTTTTTCTTCAGTTCGGTTTTAAAGTTCTCGCGCGTAATCAGCACCACATCGGTGACTTCGGTAAACTTCGGCGGCTCAACGCCGTTGGCGATCCAGTCGTGCAGCATCTGGATACTCTTGTAGCCATGAATATCCGGGCTGGGCAACAGCGAGCCGTAGAAACCGGTCGCCTGTCCTTTCGACAGTTCGCTGACGGCATCCACGCCGTTAATGCCGATGCCGATGACGTTTTCCGCTTTGAACCCCTGCCCTTCCGTCGCCCGAACCCCACCGAGCACCGTGTTGTCATTCATGCCGACAATCAGCCAGTTTTTCACGTTCGGGTGCTGTACCAGCATTGAGTTGGCCGCATCAAACGCGCCGGGGATATCGTTGGATTTCGTCGGCACCTGATAGATTTGTTTTTCCGGGAAGCCGGCCGCTTTCAGCGCATCCATTGAGCCGGTGGTGCGGCGGCGTGCGGTATCCAGTTCGTTAGCGGTAATCGCCATCACCGCCGTGTCTTCCACTTGCCAGCCGCGCTTTTGCATCTCCTTCCACAGCTCCTGGCCCTGGCGCTCGCCAATTTTTGTTGCCGCCATCATCACCAGCGGAACGGTTTCCATCGGCTGCCCTTTGGCGTTGACGAACTGATCGTCGACGGCGATCACTTTCAGGTCATAACTGCGGGCCTTCGCCGCAATAGCCGGCCCCAGTTTGGGATCCGGCGTACAAATCACAAAGCCTTTCGCGCCGCTGGCCGCCAGGCTATCGATGGCGTTGAGCGTTTTCTCGCCATCCGGTACCGCAATTTTAATCACATCAAAACCGAGATCTTTCCCGGCCTGATCGGCAAACTTCCATTCCGTCTGGAACCACGGTTCTTCCGGCTGTTTAACTAAAAAACCCAGCTTCATGTTCGCCGCCATAGCCGAATGTGACATAACTGCGGCCAGGCCAAGCACGGCCATCGTCTTAATGAATTTATGCATGATGTTCTCCGGTCGTTTTTTCGTCACTTACGCCGCCATTGGCTTAATGCGTGTAAACGTTATCAATAGGGTACTTCCGGTCTGGATGGCGTAAAAACACCGACTTAGTGCGAAACGCTTCCCCAGAAAGAGACAGACGATTTACTTTTTAGCCGTTAATGCCCGGCAGAATATAGAGCGCTATCACATACGGGAAGAACAGCAGGATTGTTCATACATTCAGCGAATTTAGCCAGCTGTTAACATTTTGACTACCGTCACAAAACAGCGATAGGCAGCAGAAAAGTACATGCATCCGACCTTTCGTTCCCTGCCCACCGGCGCGGGCCACGGAGAAGGAAACAATAGAGATGAATCACCCGCTGGCGGGCTCAAGGGAAGGAAAGTGGTAGCCTGGCATGGCGGCAAAAGGGGCGCCGTAGCCCTGGGGCACAGTTTACGGCTCTGCCACGCCTGGCACAGGGTGGGCCGGAATTACGCCGCCCGCGCTCACCGGCGGGCGGCACATTGACATTACTTACAAACCCAGGGCGTATTTGAGGGCCTGCTCTTTCAGCTTGCCGCCGCGTTCGGCGGCCATCAGCGCCAGATTGCGCAGCACGCCCAGCGGCGCCAGGTTGTTGCTGAACGCGGTATAGAACAGATCCATGCCGCTTTGCATCAGCAGGTTGTCGGTGCGGCGCCGGCGCTGGTAGCGGGCCAGAACCGAAGCCGCTGCCCAATCTTCGCCGTTTTCACGCGCGCGGTTCACCACATCCAGCAGCGCTTCTACGTCGCGATAGCCCAGATTCACGCCCTGGCCGGCCAGGGGGTTGATGGTATGCGCCGCATCACCAATCAGCGCCAGCCCCGGCAGGACATAGCGCTGCGCATGGCGGCGCACCAAAGGGAAAGCCCCGGCGGCATGTGCTTTCACCGCGCCCAGCCGCGCAGGGAATGCTGCTGTGATTTCGCGTTCAAGCTGCGCCATCGGCAGCGCCTGCAGTTGGCGGATGCGCTGCGGGCTGTCGTACCACACCAGCGAAGCCCAGTCATCGAACAGCGGCAAAAACGCGCGCGGCCCGGAGGGGAAGAACCGTTGCCAGGTGACATCCTGCTGCGGCGCCCCGGTGCGTACCGTGATCAACATGCAATCCTGGCGGTATTGCCAACCGCTGGTGCCGATCGCCGCCAGTTTTCGCACCTGCGAATGCGCCCCATCGGCGCCGATGACCAGACGGGCCAGCAACACCTCACCGTTGTCCAGCGCCACCCGCCACAGCGCACCGTCACGTTGCAGCGCGCTTAGCCTGGCGGGGCAACACAGCGTGATGGCATCGCAGCGCTCAATCTGCTGCCACAGCGCCAACTGCAGCACCCGGTTCTCAACCATAAAACCCAGTTCAGGCAACCCGAGCGATGCCGCATTAAACGCCACGCGCGCAGAATCCCACTCCCAGGTTTCCAGGCGCCGATACGGGGCAGAGCGCATCTGTTCCACCGCCGGCCATGCCCCCAGTTGCCGTAGCAACGCCACCGACGTGCAGCCAATGGCGGAAATGCGTAGATCAGGCGGGCTGGCAAGATCAAACGCCGCGGGCCGCTGGTGCTCCAACAGCGCAACCTGGAACCCGGCCTGCGCCAGCCCCAGCGCCGCGGCTGCCCCGACCATCCCGCCGCCCACTACCACGGCGTCCATCCGTTTTTCTGTCATCTTCATTTTGGCTATGCTTATTGGGATCCTGGCCCCAGTGTACCGGATTTTTCATCCCGTATCAGGCTACGGGCCATGTTTCCCAGGCTGGTCACCAAGCCGGCAAATGTTTACAATAGGCGCCCAGCATGTCGCTTAACGCAACTTTCACTCCGCACTGAGTAATGGCAAGTTAATGACAAAGAAACTACATATCAAAACCTGGGGCTGCCAGATGAACGAATACGATTCATCAAAAATGGCCGATCTCCTGGGGAGTACGCACGGTTATCAGTGGACCGACAACCCTGAAGAAGCAGATGTGTTGCTGCTTAATACCTGCTCGATCCGTGAAAAAGCGCAGGAAAAGGTCTTCGGAATGTTAGGCCGTTGGAAGCAGTTAAAAGAGAACAAACCGGATCTGATTATCGGCGTTGGCGGCTGCGTGGCCTCACAGGAAGGCGAACATATCCGCCAGCGTGCGCCGTGCGTTGACGTCATTTTTGGCCCGCAGACCTTGCACCGCCTGCCGGAAATGATTAATCACGTGCAGGGCACCCGCAGCCCGATCGTTGATATCAGCTTCCCGGAAATCGAGAAGTTTGATCGCCTGCCGGAACCGCGCGCAGAAGGCCCCACCGCCTTTGTTTCCATTATGGAAGGCTGCAACAAATACTGTACCTTCTGCGTGGTGCCTTACACCCGTGGTGAAGAAGTCAGCCGCCCGATCGACGATATTCTGTTTGAAATCGCCCAATTGGCCGCTCAGGGCGTGCGTGAAGTCAACCTGCTGGGCCAGAACGTGAACGCCTATCGCGGCGCGACCTACGACGGCGGCATGTGTTCGTTTGCCGAGCTGCTGCGCCTGGTGGCGGCGATCGACGGTATCGATCGCATCCGCTTCACCACCAGCCATCCGATTGAATTCACCGATGACATCATCAAAGTGTATGAAGACACGCCGGAGCTGGTCAGCTTCCTGCACCTGCCGGTGCAAAGCGGCTCCGACCGTATCCTGACGATGATGAAACGCGCGCATACCGCGTTGGAATATAAATCGATCATCCGCAAGCTGCGTAAAGCGCGCCCCAATATCCAGTTGAGCTCTGACTTTATCATCGGCTTCCCGGGGGAAACCCAGGCCGATTTCGAGCAGACCATGAACCTGATTGCCGAGGTTAACTTCGACAACAGCTTCAGCTTTATTTATTCCCCGCGCCCCGGCACCCCGGCGGCGGACATGGTGGATGACGTCAGCGAAGAAGAGAAAAAGCAGCGCCTGTATATTCTGCAAGAGCGCATTCAGCAGCAGGCCATGCAGTTCAGCCGCCGCACGCTGGGCACCGTTCAACGCATTCTGGTGGAACGTCCTTCCCGCAAAAACGTGATGGAGCTTGCCGGGCGCACCGAATGCAACCGGGTGGTGAACTTCGAAGGCACGCCGGATATGATCGGCCAGTTTGTCGACGTTGAAATTACCGATGTGTACCCCAACTCGCTGCGCGGCGAGGTAGTACGCACCGAGCAGCAGATGGAACTGCGCGTACATGAATCCCCGCAGGCGGTGATTGCCCGCACGCGCAAAGAAAATGAGCTGGGTGTCGGTACCTATCAACCCTAACGCCGCGTTACGTATCACAATAAACCGCGGTTTTTTGCGTTCTTATTTCGTTTTCCTGCCGGGCAGTAATGCCCGGTAATTTTCTTTTTTTATTTGATTAATGAGGCAACATAACAATGCAACTCCCACACTGCCCTAAGTGCAATTCCGAATACACCTATCAGGACGGTGAACTGTATATCTGCCCTGAATGCGCCCACGAATGGAACGACCAGGCGGCGGAACAGGATGACGACGCGCTGATCGTCAAGGATGCCAACGGCAACCTGCTGGCCGACGGCGATGCGGTTACGGTGATCAAAGATCTGAAGGTGAAGGGCAGTTCTTCCATGCTGAAAATTGGCACCAAGGTAAAAAATATCCGTCTGGTGGAAGGCGATCATAACATCGACTGCAAAATCGACGGTTTTGGCCCGATGAAGCTGAAATCCGAATTTGTGAAAAAGAACTGATCCTTCCCCTCAATGCGGTAAGGCGGCCCGCCCTACCGCGTTTTCCCCAACGGTGACAAGCTACTGGCCGTAATAGGCCCGCTCGCCGTGCTTGCGCAGATAGTGTTTATCCAGCAGAGTTTGCTGCATGCCCGGCAGATGGGGCGCCAGTTGGCGGCACATGATGCCCATATAGGCCACCTCCTCCATTACAATCGCATTATGAACGGCATCTTGCGGATCGTTGCCCCAGGCGAACGGCCCGTGCGAATGCACCAGCACGCCCGGCATCTGCGCCGGCGTGATGCCGCGCTCGCGGAAGGTTTCCACAATCACCGCGCCGGTTTGCCACTCGTAGTCGCCGTTGATCTCCGCATCGGTCATTTTGCGCGTACAGGGAATGTCGCCGTAAAAGTAGTCGGCATGGGTCGTGCCGGTTGCCGGGATCGGCAGCCCCGCCTGCGCCCAGATGGTGGCATGGCGCGAATGCGTATGCACGATGCCGCCAATCTGCGGGAAACGCTGGTACAGCAAGCGGTGGGTCGGCGTATCGGAAGAGGGCTTTTTGCTCCCTTCCAGCACCTCGCCGGTGGCCAGACTGACCACCACCATGTCGTCCGCCGTCATCAGGTCGTAGTCGACGCCCGAAGGTTTGATAATCACCGCGCCGCGCTGGCGATCCACCGCGCTGACGTTGCCCCAGGTCAGGGTCACCAACCGGTGTGCCGGCAGCGCCAGATTCGCCGCCAGCACCTGTCGTTTTAATTCACTAAACATAGGCGTTCTCCAAACAGTGTCAGCCTAGCGTTTACCGCCGTAATACACCGCGTTCCAGCGCAACGCGTCTTTAAAGGCCGGCAGCCGGGTATCGTTATCAATGACCGTCAGTTCGATGTCATGCAGTTCGGAAAACAGGCGCAGGTCGTCCAGCGTCAACGCCTGGCTGAAGACAGTGTGATGCGCGCCGCCGGCGATAATCCACGCTTCGGCGGCGGTGTGCAGATCCGGCAGGGCCTTCCACAGCGCGTTCGCCACCGGCAGCTTCGGCAGCGGGTGCGGCGTATCCAACGCTTCCACGGCGTTGACCAGCAAACGGAAACGGTCGCCCAAATCGATCAGGCTGGCGTTGATGGCCGGCCCGCTGCGGGTCGAGAAAATCAGCCGTGCCGGATCCGCTTTGCCGCCGATGCCAAGGAACTGCACGTCCAGAATCGGCTGCTCCTCGGTGGCGATAGACGGGCAAACCTCCAGCATATGGGAGCCGAGCACCAGATCGTTGCCGGCCTCAAAGTGATAGGTGTAATCCTCCATAAACGACGTGCCGCCCGGCAGCCCTGATGACATCACCTTCATGATGCGCAGCAGCGCCGCGGTCTTCCAGTCACCCTCGCCCGCAAAGCCGTAGCCCTGCTGCATCAGCCGCTGCACCGCCAGCCCCGGCAGCTGTTTCAGGCCATACAGATTCTCAAAGGTGGTGGTGAAAGCGTGGAATCCGCCCTCCTCCAGGAAGCGTTTGATGCCCAGCTCAATGCGCGCCGCATCAATCACGTTCTGCCGTTTTTCGCCGTGAACCTGCGCCGCCGGCGTCAGGCGATAGGATGACTCATACTCATCCACCAGCGCATTGACGTCGCCGGTGCTAACGGCATCGACCACTTCCGCCAGATCGCCCAGCCCATAGCCGTTGACCGAAAAGCCGAACGTGATCTGCGCCGCCACTTTGTCGCCTTCGGTAACCGCCACTTCACGCATGTTGTCGCCGAAGCGCGCCACTTTCAGCTGGCGGGTATCCTGCTTCGATACCGCCTGACGCATCCAGGCGCCAATCCGCATACGGCTTTGCGGATCTTGCCAGTGGCCGGTAACCACGCTGTGCGTCTGGCGCATACGGGCGCCGATGAAGCCGAACTCCCGGCCGCCGTGCGCGGTCTGGTTCAGGTTCATGAAGTCCATATCGATGCTGTTCCAAGGGATCTGGGCATTGAACTGGGTGTGAAACTGCAGCAATGGCTTGGTCAAGATGCTCAGGCCGTTGATCCACATTTTGGCCGGCGAAAAGGTGTGCAACCACACCACCAGCCCGGCGCAGCGCTCGGCATAATTGGCTTCGCGGCAGATCGCCGTGATCTCGTCCGGGCTGGTGCCCAACGGTTTAAGCACCAGTTTGCAAGGCAGGTTTCCTTCGGCATTAAGCGCATTCACCACCTGTTCCGCGTGTTGAGTCACCTGGCGCAGCGCTTGCTCGCCGTAGAGCTTCTGGCTGCCAATCACAAACCACACTTCGTATTGGGAAAAAATAGTCATCGTCGTGTCCTTAGTGGATCGGAGCTGCCGGTGCGCCGGACGGCGCGGCAGAGGGGAGATAAAGCGGTTCCGCGCGGGCGGCCCACTGCTGATAGCGGTGGTAAAGCGCATCGAAACGCGCCGCGCGCGCAGGCGCCGGTTGCAACGTGGTCGCTATCTGGCTGGCCATCGCCCGCTGCGCGGCGGCAATATCCGGGTGTTGCCGCGCCGCGACGGCGGCAAAAATCGCCGCCCCCAGCGCACAGCATTGGTCGGAGGCCACAATCTGTAATGGGCGATTAAGCACGTCGCAGCACACCTGCATGATGGCCGGCGATTTGCGCGCGATGCCGCCCAGCGCCATCACCGCATTCACCGCAATGCCCTGCTGGGTAAAACATTCCATGATGGCGCGCGCCCCGAAGGCGGTGGCGGCGATCAAACCGCCGAACAGCGCCGGCGCGTCGGTCGCCAGGTTGAGATCGCTAATCACCCCTTTTAGCCGCTGGTTGGCGTTCGGCGTGCGGCGGCCGTTAAACCAGTCCAGCACCACCGGCAAGTGCTCCAGCGACGGATTGCTGGCCCAGGCTTCGGTCAGCGCGGGCAAAAGCTGTTGTTTGCTGCGCTGGAGCTGTTCGCGCAGTTCGGGATGCGCCAGCGCCAACTGATCGAGCGGCCAGCCGAGTAAACGGCCGAACCAGGCGTAGATATCGCCGAAGGCCGACTGCCCGGCTTCCAGCCCGATAAAACCCGGCACCACGCTGCCATCCACCTGGCCGCAAATCCCCTTCACCGCGTGGCTCCCCACCGTGGTTTTGTCGGCGATCAGAATGTCGCAGGTCGAGGTGCCGATCACTTTCACCAGCGTATTCGGCGCCGCCCCGGCGCCTACGGCGCCCATGTGGCAGTCAAACGCCCCGCCGGCAATCACCACGCTTTGCGGCAACCCCAGACGGCGCGCCCATTCGGCCGACAGCCGCCCGACCGGGCGCTCCGCCGTCCAGGTCGTGGTAAACAGCGGGTAGGCCAAATGTCGATTGATCAGCGGATCGAGGCTATCGAAGAACTCGGCCGGCGGCAGGCCGCCCCAGCTTTCATGCCACAGTGACTTATGCCCGGCGCTACAGCGGCCGCGGCGGATGTCTTGGGGCCGGGTGGTGCCGGACAGCAGCGCCGGCACCCAGTCGCACAGCTCAATCCACGACGCCGCCGCCTGTGCGACGGCAGTATCCGCGCGGGTCACGTGCAGGATCTTAGCCCAAAACCACTCGCTGGAGTAAATACCGCCGATATAGCGCGAATAATCCGTCCGGCCCGGCTGGTGGCAGAGCCGGGTAATAGCTTCAGCTTCCTCCACCGCCGTATGGTCTTTCCACAGCACAAACATGGCATTGGGGTTATCGGCAAATTCAGGGCGCAGCGCCAGCACATCGCCCGCGGCGTCGATCGGTGCAGGCGTTGAGCCGGTGCTATCTACGCCGATGCCGCAGACGGCGGCGCGCTGCGTCTCATCCAGCTCGGCCAGCACGGCAATTAACGCCTCCTCCATGGCCTCAATGTAATCCCGTGGATGATGGCGGAACTGATTATTGGCGGCATCGCAATAGCGCCCTTCCCGCCAACGCGGATACCAGGCCACCCGAGTGGCCAGTTCCGTTCCCCGCGCACAGTCAACCGCCAACGCACGGACGGAATCACTGCCGAAATCCAGACCCAGCGCTATCGCCATTTTTGCACTCCCCGAGTGAATCAGATGTGCATAGACAATAGGGGCCGGCCGGGCAGAAGCGTCAGGCGGTATGCGCTGAAAACATGGATAAAACGGCTATGCCAGCGGAAATTGTGAAGCAGCGCAAACTCTTGATGCGGATATGCCGGCCCACGGGCTGCAAGCGGCTATGCTCATCACTGACGTAGGCAGAACCTGCCATTACGGCGATTCCGGCGCGCACGCGGGCTGAAGCGCGTGCTGGCCGCGCGTTCGCTTTTAGCCGGGTTTCAGCCCACCATGGCCGCCCTGGCGCATGGACAATCAGTTTCTTTCAACGCCTGGAGAACCCGCCTTATGATGAATGAGAAACAAACCGATCCTCTGCTGCCGGGCTACTCTTTCAACGCGCATCTGGTGGCCGGGCTGACGCCGATCGAAGCCGAAGGGCCGCTGGATTTTTTCATCGACCGCCCGCAGGGCATGAAAGGCTATATCCTCAACCTGACGGTACGCGGGGAAGGCATTATCAATAACCTGGGCAGCCACTACCTGTGCCGCCCCGGCGATATGCTGCTGTTCCCGCCCGGCGAGATCCATCACTACGGGCGCGCGCCGCGAAGTGAACGCTGGCATCATCAGTGGGTCTACTTTCGGCCGCGCGCCTACTGGCAGGAGTGGTTGAACTGGCCGGTGCTTTTTGCCCGCACCGGCTTCTTCCGCCCGGACGAAACGCAGCAGAGCCGCTTTGCACAGCTGTTTCAGCAGATGATCGACGCAGGGCGCGATGCCGGGCATTACTCGGAGCTGTTGGCCATCAACCTGCTGGAGCAACTGTTGCTGCGGCGCATGGAGGTTATTAACGCGTCGTTAAAACCGCCGCTGGACAGCCGGGTGAGCGACGCTTGCCACTTTATCAGCGATCATCTGGCCGACCGTAGCGTCAATATCGCCAGCGTCGCGCAGCACGTTTGCCTCTCGCCTTCCCGTCTTTCACATCTGTTCCGCCAGCAGCTTGGCGTCAGCGTGCTTACCTGGCGCGAAGATCAGCGCATCAACCAGGCCAAATTACTGCTCAGCACCACCTGCATGCCCATCGCCAGCGTCGGCAATATCGTCGGTTATGAAGACCAGTTCTATTTTTCGCGCGTGTTCAGAAAATACACTGGCGTCAGCCCCAGCCAGTTCCGCACCGGCTATGCCTAAGCACTAGCCGTTCAGCGCGGGCTTTTCCCCTGCAATGCACACCTGTCGAGCAGTTTTTATTAACAACAGCAGTGGTAAACTTGCGCCGATGCCCGACAGCATGAATAATTCAAGGTAAGCCATCAGGGTTCGCCCTGTCCGCGCGCGTCCCGTGACGCGCTACGTGCTATCAACCAGGCCCTATGTGACCTAGAGGAATAGTTTGAACGTCGCAACACAAGAAATCCTGCTAGAGCCCGCAGACAACCAACGCCTGCTCAGTCTGTGCGGCCCGTTTGATGACAATATCAAACAACTCGAGCGCCGGTTGGGGATCGAAATCAACCGCCGTGACAACCGCTTCAAGCTGGTGGGCAAGAACCTGTGCGTGAACGCCGCCGCTGATATTCTGCGCCACCTGTATGTGGACACCGCCCCGATCCGCGGCGTGATCCCCGATATCGAACCGGAACAAATCCATCTGGCCATTAAAGAGAGCCGGGTGCTGGAGCAGGTGGCCGACAGCGTGCCGGAATACGGCAAAGCGGTTAACATCAAAACCAAGCGCGGCCTGGTCAAACCGCGCACGCCGAACCAGGCCCAGTACATCGCCCATATTCTGGATCACGACATCACCTTCGGCATTGGCCCGGCGGGCACCGGGAAAACCTATCTGGCGGTTGCGGCCGCGGTAGATGCCCTGGAGCGCCAGGAAATCCGCCGTATCCTGCTGACCCGCCCGGCGGTGGAAGCCGGTGAGAAACTGGGCTTCCTGCCTGGGGATTTGAGCCAGAAGGTCGATCCTTACCTGCGGCCGCTGTATGACGCCCTGTTCGAAATGCTGGGCTTTGAGCGCGTTGAAAAACTGATTGAACGCAACGTGATTGAAGTCGCGCCGCTGGCCTATATGCGTGGCCGCACGCTGAATGATGCCTTTATCATTCTTGATGAAAGCCAGAACACCACCATCGAACAGATGAAGATGTTCCTGACGCGCATCGGCTTTAACTCCAAGGCGGTGATTACCGGCGACGTTACGCAGATCGACCTGCCGCGCAACCAGAAATCCGGCCTACGCCACGCGGTGGAAGTATTGTCGGAAGTGGAAGAGATCAGCTTCAACTTCTTCCATAGCGAAGACGTGGTGCGCCACCCGGTGGTCGCGCGCGTGGTTATCGCTTATGAAGCCTGGGAAGCGGCGGAGCAAAAACGCAAAGAGGCGGTTGCCGAGCAGCGCAAACGCGAAGCCCAGCTGGCTTCCAGCCAGGAGGCGCCATGAGCCAGGTTATTCTGGACTTGCAGGTCGCCTGCGAAGACAGCGGCGGCCTGCCGGACGAGGCCACCTTCCAGCGCTGGCTAGAGGGGGTACTGCCGCAGTTCCAGGAAGAGGCGGAAGTGACCATTCGCCTGGTGGATGTTGCCGAAAGCCACAACCTGAACCTGACCTACCGCGGGAAAGACAAGCCGACCAATGTGCTGTCGTTCCCGTTCGAAGCGCCGCCGGGCATTGAGTTGCCGCTGCTGGGCGATCTGATCATCTGCCGCCAGGTGGTTGAACAGGAAGCCGCAGAGCAGAACAAAGCGCTGGAAGCCCACTGGGCGCATATGGTTGTCCACGGCAGCCTTCATCTGCTAGGGTATGACCACATCGAAGACGATGAAGCCGAAGAAATGGAGTCTTTGGAAACCGAGATCATGCAGGCCATGGGCTACCCAGACCCGTATCTCGCGGAAAAAGACCCCGCTTAACGCCGGCCGTTTGCCCCGTACTGGGGCAACGCCCGGCTTTCTCTACTCTGACATGAGTGATATTAACTAAAACGCCATGAGCGACGACCATTCACAAAGCAATGACAGCCCCAGTCCCAAGAAGGGGTTCTTTACTCTTATCCTTAATCAGCTGTTCCACGGCGAACCTAAAAACCGTGGCGATCTGGTAGAGCTGATCCGTGATTCCGAACAAAACGATCTGATCGATCCCGATACCCGCGACATGCTGGAAGGCGTGATGGATATCGCCGAACAGCGCGTGCGCGATATCATGATCCCCCGCTCCCAGATGGTAACGCTGAAACGCAACCAGACGCTCGAAGAATGCCTGGACGTGATTATCGAATCCGCTCACTCACGCTTTCCGGTGATCAGCGAAGACAAGGATCACATCGAAGGCATTCTGATGGCCAAGGACTTGCTGCCCTTCATGCGCACCGACTCCGAACCGTTCAGCATTGATAAAGTGCTGCGTACCGCAGTGGTGGTGCCGGAAAGCAAGCGCGTTGACCGGATGCTGAAAGAATTTCGTTCCCAGCGTTATCACATGGCTATCGTCATTGACGAGTTTGGCGGCGTTTCCGGCCTGGTCACCATCGAAGATATTCTGGAACTGATCGTCGGCGAGATCGAAGACGAATACGACGATGAAGAAGACGTGGATATTCGCCAGCTTAGCCGCCACATGTATACCGTGCGCGCGCTGACCGATATCGAAGACTTCAACGAGACCTTCGGCACCCATTTCAGCGATGAGGAAGTCGATACCATCGGCGGCCTGATTATGCAGGCGTTCGGCCACCTGCCGGCGCGTGGGGAAACCATTGAAATTGAAGGTTACCAATTTAAAGTGGCGATGGCGGATAGTCGACGTATCATCCAGGTTCATGTAAAAATTCCGGACGACTCCCCGCAACCGCAACTGGAAGATTAAATTTCACATGGCTAAAGCCTCTCTACTTGAACGCCAGCGGGTTCGCGCCCTGCTGGCGCTGTTGTCTGGTGCCTGCGGCACGTTGGCCTTCTCGCCGTATGATTTCTGGCCTGCCGCCATCGTCGCCCTGTTTGGCCTGTTGGCCGTCACCCTGTCCCGCTCGCCCCGGCAAGCGGCCCTGCTTGGTTTTATCTGGGGGCTGGGGCTGTTCGGCAGCGGCGTCAACTGGGTTTACGTCAGCATCGCCGATTTCGGCGGCATGCCGTTTGCCGTCAATATCTTCCTGGTGGCGCTGCTGGCGGCCTATCTGTCTTTATACACCGGCCTGTTCGCCGGGCTGTTGGCGCGCCTCTGGCCGCGTACCAACCTCTGGCGGCTGGCGCTCGCCGCGCCGGCCCTGTGGCAGCTTACCGAATTCCTGCGCGGTTGGGTGTTGACCGGCTTCCCCTGGCTGCAGTTTGGCTACAGCCAAATCAATGGGCCGCTGAAAGGCGTGGCCCCATTGTTGGGGGTTGAAGGGATTACCTTTATTCTGGTGTCGCTCAGCGGGGTACTGGTTTATGCCTGCAACCAACGGCGGCTCATCCCGGCGATCGTCGCCGCCGCCATGCTGCTGCTGCCCTGGCCGCTGCGCCAGTTGCAGTGGTTTACCCCGCAGCCGGAAAAAGCCGTCAACATCGCCATGGTGCAGGGCAACATCGCCCAGTCAATGAAGTGGGATCCGCAGGCGCTGGTCAGCACGCTGCAAACCTACCTCGACGAAACCCGCCCCCTGATGGGAAAAGCGCCGATCATCATCTGGCCGGAATCGGCTATCCCGGATTACGAAGCCGCACAGAATGGTTTCCTGACCATGGTGGACGATCTGATGCGGGCGAAAAACAGCAGCCTGGTGACCGGCATTGTCGATGTGCGGGCCACGCCGCAGGGCAACCAGATCTTCAACAGCGCCATTGTGCTCGGTGAACCAACGCCATACCGTTACCCGGCGCAAAACCGCTACGATAAGCACCATCTGGTTCCTTTCGGCGAGTTTGTGCCGCTGGAAACCCTGCTGCGGCCGCTGGCGCCGTTCTTTGATTTGCCGATGTCCTCTTTCAGCCGCGGTGCTTACGTGCAGCCAGCGCTGAGCGTGCGGGGGCTCAAGCTGACGGCGGCGATTTGCTATGAGATTGTGCTGGGCCAACAGGTGCGCGATAACTTCCGCCCCGATACCGACTTCCTGCTGACCATCTCCAACGATGCCTGGTTTGGCCATTCGATCGGCCCGTGGCAGCATTTCCAGATGGCGCGCATGCGCGCGTTGGAATTGGGCCGCCCGCTGTTGCGCAGCACCAACAACGGCATCACCGCCGCCGTCGGGCCAACCGGCGAAGTGATGGCCAGTATCCCGCAGTTCACCCGTGGCGTACTGGATGTCAACGTGACCCCCACCCGCGGCATCACGCCCTATGCCCGTTTTGGTGCAATGCCCGTCTGGATCATCACCGCCCTGCTGGGCGCGCTGGCGCTGATCGCCGGCTGGCGCCGCGGCAACCGTTAACCCGCAGGCAGGCACAGCGCACTGTGCCTGCCATGCGCAAATCCGCCTGTGAAGGCACCTGCAGGCGTCTCCCGCCCCGTACAACCAGCAAGGCTGGCACACTCCTTGCTTTAGTTATCTCGTGATTTATCGCAGGTTTACTTTTGGTGACATTTAACGGCCAATTAGCACAATGCCGGAGCACAGCATGCACTTTATTGGTGCCGAACGCCTTTTATGCATTAATTTGGTGCGCTTGATGTCGCAAAAAACGAAACATTTTAGTTTCAACCTGTTCACAATCGACTATTTTCAAACGGTAATCTGCTCCAGGGCTATCTTTATAACAGAGCAAAAAGCAACCGTTGAAACTTGGCGCGTTTTAGCCAAAGCCATCACAACAGCAAAGGAGTTGGACCATGCAAATGCGTAAATTGGCGTTATCGTTACTGCTGATCGGTATGGCAAGTAGCGTCGCCCATGCGGAAGAGCTGACCGGTACGCTTAAAAAGATTAAAGACAACGGCGTGATTGTTGTTGGTCACCGCGAATCGTCAGTACCTTTCTCCTATTACGACAACCAACAGAAAGTGGTGGGCTACTCCCAGGAGTATTCCAACCTGATCGTTGATGCCATCAAGAAAGAACTGAACGAACCCAACCTGCAGGTGAAAATGCTGCCTATCACCTCGCAAAACCGTATCCCGCTGCTGCAAAACGGCACGTACGACTACGAGTGCGGTTCCACCACCAACAACCTGGAGCGCCAGCAACAGGCGGCCTTCTCCAATACCATCTTTGAGATCGGTACCCGCCTGCTGGTGAAAAAAGGCTCCGACATCAAAGACTTTAAAGACCTGGCCGGCAAAACCGTGGTCGTTACCTCCGGCACCACCTCTGAAATTCTGCTGAACAAGCTGAACGACAACGACAAAATGAAGATGCGCATTATCAGCGCCAAAGATCATGGCGACTCTTTCCGTACGTTGGAAAGCGGCCGTGCGGTTGCCTTCATGATGGATGACGCCCTGCTGGCCGGTGAACGTGCAAAAGCGAAAAAACCGGGTGACTGGGTGATTGTCGGCACGCCGCAATCCAAAGAAGCCTATGGCTGTATGCTGCGCAAAGACGATCCGCAGTTCAAAAAACTGGTTGATGACACCATCGCCCAGGCGCAAACCTCCGGTGAAGCCGCCAAATGGTTTGATAAATGGTTCCAACAACCGATTCCACCAAAAAACCTTAACATGAATTTCGAACTGTCCGACGACATGAAACAACTGTTCAAAGCACCTAACGATAAAGCAGTTCAGTAAGTTGAAAAACAGCGCCGGCCAGGCCACAAACCTGGCTGGCCTGGTTGATGGCTGGGACAGACAGGCATGCGGGGGGCCGTTCCCCTCCCGCTTTTCCCCGTTTTACTCACTATCGGCATTTCGCCAATAAGCCAGGAAAACCCAACTGGCGGCAAAAGGCCAAAAATACTGTAAGTCATCAATGTTTGGGGTGCTCTGTGCCCGCTTAACGGAGTTTTTTATGTCAATAGATTGGAACTGGGGTATCTTCCTGCAGCAGGCCCCGTTTGGGAATACCACCTACCTTGGCTGGCTGTGGTCCGGCTTCCAGGTGACGGTAGCTCTCTCCATCTGTGCTTGGATCATCGCTTTTTTTGTCGGTTCCCTGTTCGGTATTCTGCGAACCGTGCCTAACCGCTTTCTTTCTTCCCTGGGTACCTGTTACGTGGAGCTGTTCCGTAACGTACCGCTGATTGTGCAATTCTTCATTTGGTATCTGGTGGTTCCGGAACTGCTGCCGGTGGATATCGGCATGTGGTTTAAAACCGAGATCGACCCCAACACGCAGTTCTTCGTTTGCTCAACCGTCTGCCTGGGGCTGTTTACCGCAGCACGCGTGTGCGAACAGGTTCGCGCCGCCATCCAGTCATTGCCGCGCGGCCAGAAAGCCGCCGGGCTCGCCATGGGCCTGACGTTGCCGCAAACCTACCGTTATGTGCTGCTGCCGAACGCCTACCGCGTTATCGTGCCGCCCATTACCTCTGAAATGCTGAACCTGGTGAAGAACTCCGCCATCGCCTCAACGATCGGGCTGGTGGATATGGCCGCACAGGCCAATAAGTTGCTCGATTACTCCGCGCACGCCTATGAATCCTTTACTGCAATCACGCTGGCTTATATCGGCATTAACGCCGTCATTATGATAATCATGCGTTTCGTCGAACAGAAAGTGCGGTTGCCAGGCAACATGGGGAGTAAATAATGTACGAATTTGATTGGGGTTCCATTGTCCCAAGCTTCCCTTACCTGTTACAGGGGCTGGGCGTCACGCTGAAAATTACCGTTACGGCGGTGATTTTCGGTATCATCTGGGGCACGATTCTGGCGGTGATGCGTTTGTCGCCGTTCAAGCCGATCAGTTGGTTCGCGATGCTGTACGTCAACCTGTTCCGCTCCGTGCCCCTGGTGATGGTGCTGCTGTGGTTCTACCTGGTGGTGCCGAGCTTTTTGCAACAGGTTCTGGGACTGTCGCCGAAAACCGATATTCGCCTGATTTCGGCTATGGTAGCCTTTTCCCTGTTTGAAGCGGCTTATTATTCGGAAATTATCCGTGCCGGTATCCAGAGCATCTCCCGTGGCCAATCTTCAGCCGCCCTGGCGCTGGGTATGACCCACTGGCAATCGATGCAGCTGGTTATCCTGCCGCAGGCGTTCCGCGCCATGGTGCCGCTGCTGCTGACGCAGGGCATCGTGCTATTCCAGGATACCTCACTGGTGTATGTGCTGAGCCTGGCGGATTTCTTCCGCACCGCCACGACGATTGGCGAGCGCGACGGCACGCAGGTTGAAATGATCCTGTTCGTCGGTCTCGTCTATTTTGTTATCAGCCTTGCCGCCTCGGCGTTGGTAAGCTATTTGAAGAAAAGGACAGTTTGATGATTTCCCTGAAAAACGTTTCTAAATGGTATGGCCACTTTCAGGTGCTGACTGATTGCTCCACGGAAGTAAAAAAAGGTGAGGTAGTCGTCGTCTGCGGTCCTTCCGGCTCGGGCAAGTCTACCCTGATTAAAACCGTCAATGGCCTGGAGCCGATTCAGAAAGGGGAAATCCTGGTGAACGGCACGCAGGTGAACGATAAAAAAACCAACCTGGCGCATCTGCGTTCCAAGGTCGGCATGGTGTTCCAGCATTTTGAACTGTTCCCACACCTGTCGATCATCGAAAACCTGATCCTGGCGCAGGTGAAGGTTCTCAAACGCGATAAGGCCGCCGCACGCGACAAGGGCCTGAAGCTGCTGCAGCGCGTTGGCTTGTCGACGCATGCGGATAAGTACCCGGCGCAACTTTCCGGCGGCCAGCAACAGCGCGTGGCGATTGCACGCGCGTTGTGTATGGATCCTATCGCCATGCTGTTCGACGAACCCACTTCGGCACTGGATCCAGAAATGATCAACGAAGTGCTGGACGTAATGGTTGAGCTGGCGCAGGAAGGCATGACCATGATGGTGGTCACCCACGAAATGGGCTTTGCCCGCAAAGTGGCGCACCGCGTGATCTTTATGGACGAGGGCAAAATCGTCGAAGACCGTAAAAAAGATGATTTCTTCACCAACCCGGAATCTGACCGCGCCAAAGATTTCCTGGCGAAAATCCTGCACTGATCGCTCTCTTCAAGCGCCCCCTATGGGGCGCTTGCTTTTGTTATGCTGCCCCAACCAACCCGATTGAGGAAGAAAAACGCCGTGCCCATGAGCGTTATGCTGCTGAGGTAACCCGGCCAAGGAGATAACAGATGCCCCGCCCGATTATTATCGATTGCGATCCCGGCCTTGATGACGCCATTGCCCTGGCGATGGCGCTGCGTTCACCCTCGCTGGATGTAAAAGCCGTCACCACCTCCGCCGGCAACCAAACGCCGGAAAAAACGCTGCACAATACCCTCGGCTTGCTGACGCTGATGCAGCGCACGGATATTCCCGTCGCCGCCGGCGCGGCCAAACCGCTGATGCGCGAACTGGTGATCGCCGAACATGTCCATGGTAAAACCGGCATGGGCAATACTCACCTGCCAACGCCGGGCTGCAGCCCGGTGAAGCAGAGCGCGGTAGAGCTGATCGCCAGCCTGCTGCGCAGCGCGCCGGTGCCGATAACGCTGGTGGTCACCGGCCCAATGACCAATATAGCCCTGCTGCTGGCCCAGCGTAGCGAACTGAAGCCGCGCATCGAGCAGATTGTGTTTATGGGCGGCGGGATACACGCCGGCAACGCCACGCCGGTGGCTGAGTTTAATATTTATGTGGATCCGGAAGCCGCCGAAATCGTCCTGCAGTCTGGCGTTCCGCTGGTGATGGCCGGCCTTAACGTAACTCATCAGGCGCTGGTGTTGCCGCAAGAAGCCGAACGCATCCGCGCCATCGGCAACCCGGTCGCCACGGCGGTAGCTGAAATGCTGGATTTCTATCTGCCGCTTTATCTTCAGCACCCGCGCGGCCTGCCGGGCGCCGCCATGCACGATCCCTGCACCATCGCCTGGCTGCTGGCGCCGGCGCTGTTCAACAGCCGCCAGCTTTGGGTGGGTGTGGAAACCAAGGGAGAGTATACCCTGGGCCAGACAGTAGCGGATGAGTTCCGGCAAAACGGCAAGCCGGCCAATGTGGAGGTTTTGACGCATATCGATCGCGCCGGCTTTGTAGATTTACTGGTGGAGTGCGTTTCCCGTTATTGAACCGGCTTCCCCTCACCCTAGCCCTCTCCCCAAGGGAGAGGGAACCGACCAGTGCGACTACCTACCCACTGAGAGAGGGAACCGGCCTTAAGCTCATTTTCCCCTCACCCTAGCCCTCTCCCCAAGGGAGAGGGAACCGGCCGGTGCAACTATCTACCCACCGAGAGAGGGAACCGGCCTTAAGCTCCTTTTCCCCCTCACCCTAGCCCTCTCCCCTAGGGAGAGGGAACCGAACCGTGCGGCTACCTACCCACCGAGAGAAGGAACCAACCTTAAGCTCATTTTCCCCCTCACCCTAGCCCTCTCCCCAAGGGAGAGGGAACCGAACCGTGCGGCTACCTACTCACCGAGAGAGGGAACCGACCTTAAGCTCATTTTCCCCCTCACCCTAGCCCTCTCCCCAAGGGAGAGGGAACTGGACCGTGCAACTACATAACCCCCGAGAGAAAAAACAGGCCGGTGCGACGATACATGCCGCAGAACAGCCATCACTTTAGCTTCGCCAGGCGAGTTTTAGTCACCCCACCGGCCCACAACGCCGGGCTGCTCCCTCTCCCTGCGGGAGAGGGTTGGGGTGAGGGCTCAAGGCTCAAACGGCCGCCTCTGGAACTGGTCATGCCCGCATTTTGGGCAGAGCGGCAACACCTCCGGCGTGTAAAAAGCCAGATGATAATGGCATTTCTCACACACCAGATTGCCCAGCCCGACCACCTCGCCGCTGTGATAAACCCCGTGGTGGCTCACGTCTTTGAACACTTCCCGCCACTCAAGCTGGGTTTTATCGGTGATATCCGCCAACTCCTGCCACAGGCTCTCTTTAATCACCCGCATAAAAACGCTGTCGGTAAAATCTTCCTGGTTCTCGCCGTAGCTTCTGGCGAACTCTTCCAGATCGCGCCGGACGGCCTGGGTAAGCTGTGCGATCTCGGTACGCGTCATATCCCCGGCGGCGTTCAGCCGCTGTTCGGCGCTGGCGACCAATGCATCAATATCACGTTCCCCCGCCTTCAAACGTTCCGTGAGTGATGACAGCAATTCCCGGTAATGCTCAGTTACCTTGTTCATAGTCTCTCCTCGTGAAGCGGTGCGACAGGATTGTCTTCCTACGTTACCCCCTACCATTTTAGCCGTAAATTACTGATGTCACTCGCTTGCGGCACAATTGTACAAATGTGAACCCGATCGTAGCGGGGATTTTTAAATCCGGCGGCACAGAAACGCTTAGTGTTGTTGCCAAGAGCCCTTATCAGCTATGCTATGCGGATCTATCTATAAACCAAAAGCTACGGATTTATACCCGATGGGCTTCAAGGCGCGGCCAGTCAGGCTGCGTGCGCGAAGGCAGAAGGTATAGTGTTTTACACCTATAGGACCACCAGCCGCCATGCAAGAGCAATACCGTCCAGAAGACATAGAGCCGAACGTACAGCTTCACTGGCAAGAGAAGCAAACATTCAAAGTTACCGAAGATCCCAGCAAGGAAAAGTACTACTGCCTGTCGATGCTGCCGTACCCATCCGGGCGCCTGCACATGGGGCACGTACGTAACTACACTATCGGTGACGTCATCTCGCGTTACCAGCGCATGCTGGGTAAAAACGTGCTGCAGCCGATTGGCTGGGATGCATTCGGTCTACCGGCGGAAGGTGCTGCGGTAAAACACAATACGGCGCCGGCGCCGTGGACTTACGACAACATTGAATACATGAAGAACCAGCTGAAACTGCTGGGTTTCGGCTATGACTGGGATCGCGAGATCGCCACCTGCAAACCCGACTATTACCGCTGGGAACAGTGGTTCTTCACCAAGCTGTATGAAAAAGGCCTGGTTTACAAGAAAACCTCTGCGGTGAACTGGTGCCCGCACGATCTGACCGTACTGGCCAACGAACAGGTTATCGACGGCTGCTGCTGGCGCTGCGACACCAAGGTCGAGCGCAAAGAAATCCCACAGTGGTTCATCAAAATCACCGCTTACGCCGATCAACTGCTCAACGATCTGGACACGCTTGAAAGCTGGCCGGAGCAGGTGAAAACCATGCAGCGCAACTGGATTGGCCGCTCCGAAGGGGTTGAAATCACCTTTGATGTCGCCAGCAGCGATGAGAAAGTAACGGTTTACACCACCCGCCCGGATACCTTTATGGGCGCCACCTACGTGGCCGTTGCCGCCGGCCACCCGTTGGCACAGCAGGGTGCCGCCAACAATCCGGAACTGGCCGCCTTCATCGAAGAGTGCCGCAATACCAAGGTTGCCGAAGCGGAAATGGCCACCATGGAGAAAAAAGGCATGGCCACCGGCCTGTATGCCATCCACCCGCTGAACGGTGAAAAGTTGCCGATCTGGGTAGCCAACTTCGTGCTGATGGAATATGGCACCGGCGCGGTCATGGCGGTTCCAGCCCATGACCAGCGCGACTGGGAGTTCGCCAGCAAATATGGCCTGACCATCAAACCCGTGATCCGTAATCTGGACGGCAGCGCGCCGGACGTCAGCCAGGCGGCGATGACCGATAAAGGCACGCTGTTCAACTCCGGCGAGTTTGATGGGCTGGATCACGAAGCCGGCTTCAACGCCATCGCCGATAAACTGGTGGCGCAGGGCGTGGGCCAACGCAAGGTTAACTACCGCCTGCGTGACTGGGGCGTTTCCCGCCAGCGTTACTGGGGCGCGCCGATCCCAATGGTCACGCTGGAAGACGGTACCGTAATACCGACCCCGGAAGATCAACTGCCGGTGATCCTGCCTGAAGACGTGGTGATGGACGGCATCACCAGCCCGATCAAAGCCGATCCAGAATGGGCGAAAACTACCGTCAATGGGCAGCCAGCGCTGCGTGAAACCGATACCTTCGATACCTTTATGGAATCCTCCTGGTACTATGCGCGCTACACCTGCCCACAGTACGACAAAGGTATGCTCGATCCGGCCGCGGCCAACTACTGGCTGCCGGTGGATCAGTACGTGGGCGGTATCGAACACGCAATCATGCACCTGATGTATTTCCGCTTCTTCCACAAGCTGATGCGCGATGCCGGCCTTGTGGATTCCGACGAGCCGGCCAAACGCCTGCTGTGCCAGGGGATGGTGCTGGCAGATGCCTTCTATTACATCGGCAACAGCGGCGAACGCATTTGGGTTTCCCCGGTTGACGTGACCGTCGAGCACGATGACAAAGGCCGTATCGTCAAGGCGACCGACAAACAGGGCCGTGACGTGGTCTATGCCGGCATGAGCAAAATGTCGAAGTCGAAAAATAACGGCATCGACCCACAAGAGATGGTAGAAAAATACGGTGCGGACACCGTGCGCCTGTTCATGATGTTCGCCTCACCGGCGGAAATGACCCTCGAATGGCAGGAATCCGGCGTCGAAGGGGCAAACCGCTTCCTGAAGCGCGTCTGGAAACTGGCTTACGATCACACCGGTAACGGCGTCGTTCAGGCATTGGACGTTGCCGCGCTGAATGAAGATCAAAAAGCGCTGCGCCGCGATCTGCACAAAACCATCGCCAAAGTGACCGACGATATCGGCCGCCGCCAGACCTTCAACACCGCTATCGCAGCGATTATGGAGCTGATGAACAAACTGGGCCGTGCGCCGCTGGAAAGCGAACAGGATCGCGCCCTGATGCAGGAAGCGCTGCTGGCCGTGGTGCGCATGCTGTATCCGTTCACGCCACACTTCAGTTTCAGCCTGTGGCAAGCGCTGGGCGGCGAAGGCGATATCGACACCGCACCATGGCCTGTGGCTGATGAAGCCGCGATGGTTGAAGACTCCAAACTGGTGGTGGTACAGGTTAACGGTAAAGTCCGCGCCAGAATCACCGTGCCGGCCGATGCAACCGAACAGCAGGTACGCGAACGCGCTGCAGAGGAACATCTGGTGGCGAAATATCTGGAAGGGGTTACCGTGCGTAAGGTGATCTATATTCCAGGCAAACTGCTTAACCTGGTTGTGGGTTAAACAAGGAGGCGTTGTGCGACATCGTATTATCACGTTGTTGCTGGGGTTGGCGGTGCTGGTCACCGCCGGCTGTGGTTTCCACCTGCGCGGCACCACGCAGATCCCGGCTGAAATGAAAACCATGCTGCTGGACAGCTACGATCCTTACGGGCCGCTAACCCGCGCCGTGCGTGAACAACTGCGCCTGAATGATGTGACCATTGTCAAAGACGCGATGCGCAAGGATATTCCTTCCCTGCGCATCACGGGTTCCACCGTGGGCCAGGATACGGTTTCTATCTTCCAGGATGGGAAAACCGCGGAATACCAGTTGGTGATGAATGTCAGCGCCCAGGTGTTAATCCCTGGCCACGATGTTTATCCGCTCAACATTAGCGTGTTCCGCTCTTTCTTCGATAACCCGCTGACCGCGCTGGCGAAAGATTCCGAGCAGGAAATCATCCTGCAGGAAATGCGTGAGCAGGCTGCCCAGCAGCTGGTGCGTAAACTGCTGTCGGTGCATGCCGCCGAGGAAGACGCTCAGCATAAGGCCGCCGCTAACAAAGCGGAAAGCCGCGTAGCCCCATGACCCGCCTCTATCCAGAACAACTTGCCGCGCAACTCCGTGAGGGGTTGCGCGCTTGTTATGTGTTAAGCGGAAATGAACCGCTGCTGCTGCAAGAGAGCCAGGATTTAATCCGCCAGGCGGCGCAGCAGCAACAGTTCAGCGAGCATTACAGCATCACGCTTGATCCCCATACCGACTGGGGCGCCATTTTTAACCTGTGCCAGTCAATGAGCCTGTTCGCCAGCCGCCAGACGCTGCTGCTGATCTTCCCGGATAGCGGCCCAACAGCGCCGATCGGCGAACAACTGGTCAAACTGGCCGGGCTACTTCACGATGACATTCTGCTGATCCTGCGCGGCCCGCGCCTGACCAAAGCACAAGAGAACAGCGCCTGGTTCAAGGCACTGGCGCCCAAGGGCGCATACGTAGTCTGCCAAACGCCTGAGCAGGCACAGTTGCCCCGCTGGGTCGCCGCGCGCGCCAAAGCCATGGGGCTGGAGCTCGACGATGCCGCCAATCAGCTGCTGTGCTATTGCTATGAAGGCAACCTGCTGGCGCTGGCGCAGGCGCTGGAACGCCTGGCACTGCTGTACCCGGACGGCAAACTGCCGCTGCCCCGCGTTGAGCAGGCGGTGAACGATGCCGCCCACTTCACCCCCTATCACTGGCTGGATGCCCTGCTGGCGGGGAAAAGCAAACGCGCCTGGCATATTCTGCGCCAGTTGCAGCAGGAAGACGCCGAACCGGCGATCCTGCTGCGCACCCTGCAGCGTGAATTACTGCTGTTACTGACGCTGCAACGGCGCATGGCGACCACGCCGTTGCGCACGCTGTTCGATCAGCACAAAGTGTGGCAGAACCGCCGCAATCTGATCACTCAGGCGCTGCAGCGCCTGTCCGGGGTCCAGTTGCAACAGGCCGTGCACCTGCTGGCGCAGGTGGAACTGACCCTGAAGCAGGACTATGGTCAGACCGTCTGGCCGGAATTGGAAACCCTGTCGATGCTGCTGTGCGGCAAACCTTTGGCCACGAGTCTTTCTGATGTCTGATAACGCAGAACCCATCACCACGCTGCACGCCCTGTTCGGCGGCACGTTTGATCCGATCCACTACGGCCACCTGCGCCCGGTTGAAGCGCTGGCGGAAAAAGTCGGGCTGAAGCAGGTTACGCTATTGCCAAACCATGTGCCGCCGCACCGGCCGCAGCCGGAAGCCAATGCCCGGCAGCGTTTGAAAATGGTTGAACTGGCGATTGCCGATAACCCGCTGTTCACCGTTGACGATCGCGAACTGCACCGCACCACCCCTTCCTATACCATTGAAACGCTGGAGGCGATCCGCAAACAACGCGGCGCCGCCCAACCACTGGCGTTTATTATCGGCCAAGACTCATTGCTGACATTGCACAAGTGGCACCGCTGGCAGGATCTGTTAACCTACTGTCATCTGCTGGTGCTGGCGCGCCCGGGCTACCGCAACCACATGGATACGCCGGCGCTGCAACAGTGGCTGGAACAACACCAGGTGACGGACAGCGCCTTATTGCGCCAATGGCCGCAGGGCGCCATCTATCTGGCGGACACGCCATTGCTGGATATTTCCGCCACCGAGATCCGCGATCGGCGGCACCAGGGCATCAGTTGCGACGATCTGCTGCCCCGTTCGGTGCAACGCTATATCGAGTTGCAGGGTTTATATCGTTAGCCAAAGGTGCATGCTATACTGCGCCGCTATTTTTCCGGTAACGGCTGGAAGGCTTGGCAACACTGGCTCGCCCGCGTCCAACGGCTGCGTTCTGCCGATTACCATGAATATTGGCCGTGTGCAGGTGGTAGCCTGCCTACGCTGAATGAACAAAAAACACCAGAGGGGGAACCTTTGCAAGGTAAAGCGCTCCAAGACTTCGTCATCGATAAGATTGATGACCTGAAAGGCCAAGACATTGTCGCTCTGAACGTTCAGGGTAAATCCAGTATCACCGACTGCATGATCATCTGCACCGGTAACTCCAGCCGCCATGTGATGTCCATTGCCGATCACGTTGTACAGGAATCCCGCGCTGCCGGCTTGATCCCTTTGGGTGTAGAAGGCCAGAACATTTCTGACTGGGTGGTCGTGGATCTGGGCGATGTGATCGTGCACGTGATGCAGGAAGACAGCCGCCGCCTGTATGAACTGGAAAAGCTCTGGAGTTAAACGGTGAAATTGCAACTGGTCGCCGTCGGCACCAAAATGCCGGACTGGGTGCACACCGGCTTTATGGATTATCTGCACCGCTTTCCCAAAGATATGCCGTTTGAGCTGACCGAGATCCCGGCGGGCAAACGCGGCAAAAATGCCGATATCAAACGCATACTGGAAAAGGAAGGCGAGCAAATGTTGGCCGCCGTCGGCAAGGGCAACCGCATCGTCACGCTGGATATCCCCGGCACCCCGTGGGAAACGCCGCAGTTGGCGCAGCAGCTTGAGCGTTGGAAGCAGGATGGCCGCAACGTCAGCCTGTTGATCGGCGGCCCGGAAGGGTTGGCGCCTGCCTGCAAGGCCGCGGCAGAGCAAAGCTGGTCGCTGTCGCCGCTGACGCTGCCCCATCCGTTAGTGCGCGTACTGGTTGCCGAAAGCCTGTACCGCGCCTGGAGCATAACAACAAATCATCCTTATCATCGGGAGTAACCGGTGATGACCGTGACAGAGTGAATAAAGCAGCGGGATGAAAATAGAACGCAACCCTTTTCGCGACTATACGGCTGAATCAGCCCTGTTTGTACGCCGCGCCCTGGTGGCGTTCTTTGTCATTCTGGTGCTGACAGGCATTCTGATCGCCAATCTGTATAACCTGCAGATCCTGCGCTTTGAAGATTACCGAACCCGTTCCAATGAGAACCGTATCAAGCTGGTGCCGATCGCGCCCAGCCGCGGCATTATTTACGATCGTAACGGCACCCCGCTGGCGCTTAACCGCACCATTTATCAGTTGGAACTGATGCCGGAAAAGGTCGACGATCTGAAAGCCACGCTGCAGGCGCTGCGGCCCATCGTCGATCTGACCGATGAAGACATCGCCAACTTTGAAAAAGAACGCAAGCGCTCACGCCGCTTTGTTTCCATCCCGGTAAAAACGGCGCTCACCGAAGTGCAGGTCGCGCGCTTTGCCGTCAACCAGTTCCGCTTCCCCGGCGTTGAGGTAAAAGGCTACCAGCGCCGCTATTACCCTTACGGTTCGGCGCTCACCCACGTCATCGGCTACGTATCGAAAATTAACGATCGCGACGTGGAACGGCTGGATAAAGACGGCAAGCTGGCCAATTACGCCGCCACGCATGACATCGGCAAACTGGGCATTGAACGCTATTACGAAGACGTGTTGCATGGTAAAACCGGCTATGAAGAAGTCGAGGTGAATAACCGCGGCCGGGTCATCCGCCAGTTGCATGAACAGCCGCCTTCCGCCGGGCAGGATATCTACCTGACGCTGGATCTCAACCTGCAGCGTTATATTGAACAGCTGCTGGTGAACAGCCGCGCGGCCGTGGTGGTGAGCGATCCACGCACCGGCGGTATTCTGGCGCTGGTTTCCACGCCAAGCTACGATCCCAACCTGTTTGTGGACGGCATATCAAGCAAGGACTATCAGGGGTTGCTGAACGATCCCAATCGCCCGCTGATCAACCGCGCCACGCAGGGGGTTTATCCGCCGGCTTCCACGGTGAAACCTTATATCTCCGTCTCGGCGCTCAGCGCCGGGGTGATCACCAAAAACACCGTGGTGTTCGATCCCGGCTGGTGGCAGTTGCCCGGCTCTGAAAAACGCTTCCGCGACTGGAAAAAATGGGGCCATGGCCGCCTTAACGTGACCAAAGCGCTGGAGGAATCCGCCGATACCTTCTTTTACCAGGTGGCCTACGACATGGGCATCGATCGTCTGTCCGAATGGCTGACCAAATTCGGCTACGGGCAATACACCGGTATCGATCTGTCCGAAGAGCGTTCCGGGCTGATGCCGACGCGCGAATGGAAGCTCAAGCGCTTCAAGAAACCGTGGTATCAGGGGGATACCATCCCGGTGGGCATCGGCCAGGGCTACTGGACCGCCACCCCGATCCAAATGTCCAAAGCGCTGAATACGCTGATTAACGACGGCAGTGTCAAGGTGCCGCACTTGCTGCAGGCCACCCGGGTCAACGGCGAACAGGTGCCCTATGCCCAGGAACAGCATACGCAGATTGGCGACATTCACTCCGGCTTCTGGGAAATCGCCAAAGACGGTATGTACGGCGTGGCCAACCGGCCTAACGGCACGGCGCGCAAGTATTTTGAAGGCACACCGTACAAAGCCGCGGCAAAATCGGGTACCGCACAGGTATTCGGCTATGAAACCTATAACGCACATAAGCTGGCGGAGCACCTGCGCGATCACAAGCTGATGACCGCCTTTGCGCCTTACGATAACCCGACAGTATCAGTCGCCATTATTCTGGAAAACGGCGGTTCTGGCCCGGCGGTGGGTACCATCACCCGCCAGATCCTCGACCACATCCTGCTGGGCGATAACAATACGCAACTACCGGTCGCGGCGCCTGTCCCGCTCGGTACAGAAGGTGACTAACGGATCATGACTGACAGTCAACAAAAAGGCACGATCTGGACCAAAATCCATATCGACCCCACGTTTCTCCTGTTCATCCTGGCGCTGCTGGTATACAGCGCCTTTGTGATGTGGAGCGCCAGCGGCCAGGATATCGGCATGATGGAGCGAAAAATCGGCCAGATCCTGATGGGGCTGATTGTGATGGCGGTCATGGCGCAGATCCCGCCCCGGGTATATGAAAGCTGGGCGCCCTATTTGTATATCTTTTGCGTTTTCCTGCTGATTCTGGTCGATGCCTTCGGCCAGATCAGTAAGGGCGCGCAGCGCTGGCTGGATCTGGGCTTCGTGCGCTTTCAGCCTTCGGAAATAGCCAAAATCGCCGTGCCGCTGATGGTGGCGCGCTTTATGAACCGTGACGTTTGCCCGCCATCGCTGAAAAACACCGGTATTGCGCTGGTGCTGATTTTCCTGCCCACCCTGTTGGTGGCCGCCCAGCCCGATCTCGGCACCGCGATCCTGATCGCCGCCTCCGGCCTGTTCGTGCTGTTCCTCTCCGGCATGAGTTGGAAACTGATCGCCGTTGCCGCCCTGTTGGTGGCCGCGTTTGTCCCGGTGCTGTGGTTTTTCCTGATGCATGATTATCAGCGCGCGCGCGTGATGATGCTGCTCGATCCGGAAAGCGATCCGCTCGGCGCCGGCTACCACATTATCCAGTCGAAAATCGCCATCGGCTCCGGCGGCCTGTCGGGCAAAGGCTGGCTGCACGGCACCCAATCCCAGTTAGAATTTTTGCCTGAACGCCATACCGACTTTATCTTCGCCGTGCTGGCGGAAGAGCTCGGCCTGATTGGCGTTCTGGTGCTGCTGGCGCTGTACCTGCTGGTTATCCTGCGCGGCCTGATCATTGCGGCCAAGGCGCAGACAACCTTCGGCCGCGTGATGGTGGGCGGCCTGATGCTGATTCTCTTCGTCTATGTGTTTGTTAACATTGGTATGGTCAGTGGCATTTTACCGGTAGTTGGCGTACCTTTGCCTCTGGTGAGCTACGGCGGTTCGGCGCTGATTGTGTTGATGGCTGGGTTCGGCATCGTGATGTCGATCCACACGCATCGGAAAATGCTGTCTAAAAGTTTATAAGAGGTGTGCAATGCGTAAGGAATGGCTAGGGGTCGTGGTATCGGCAATGCTGCTTGCAGCCTGTACCACCACGACCACAGAACAGCAGGCGCCGCCGCAGCCATACAACGGGCCGGTGGTGGAAATCGGCGGCGTGGAGCCTCACTATGAACCCTATAACCCTGGCACGCTGCAGGATTATAAGGTTAATGGCGACACTTACCGTATCATCAAAGATCCGCAAAACTTCAGCCAAAGCGGCCTGGCCTCTTGGTATGGCGAAGAAGCCAACGGCAACAGCACCGCCATCGGCGAACAGTTTGATCCCAACGCCTTAACGGCGGCACACCCAACGCTGCCAATCCCAAGCTACGTGCGCGTCACCAACCTGGCCAACGGCCGCCAACTGGTGGTGCGGGTTAACGATCGCGGGCCTTATACCCCAGGGCGGATTATCGATTTGTCCAAGGCGGCGGCCGAGCGCCTCAACCTGTCCAATAACACCAAAGTGAAGGTTGATTTCATCAACGTCGCTCCGGATGGCACGCTGAGCGGCCCAGGCACCATCGGCACCGTGGTCGCCAAACAAAGCTATGCGCTGCCCGCCCGCCCAGACCTGGGCAGCAGCGCCATGGGCACCCCAATGCAACAGGAAACGCCCGTGGCTGACAACACCGCCGTGCGCCCGATAGACAACAGCACCCTGAACGGCGGCAACGGCCGCAGCGGCTTCCTGGGGGCGCCAAGCGCCCTGCCGGCAGGCGTGCTGGAAAGCGCCGAGCCGCAACCGGCTCCTGTGAGCAGCCCGGCACCGGCAGCCGCGGCCGCACCGGTGGCAGCACCGGCGGTGAGCAACAGCACCGGCGGCTATGTCGTGCAGGTTGGCGCATTGAGCAACGCAGAGCGGGCGCAAGCCTGGCAGCAAAAGCTGAGCCAGCAGTTCGGCGTGCCCGGCAAGGTTTCCGCCAGCGGTGCGATGTACCGCGTCCAGATGGGGCCATTTAGCAGCCGCCAACAGGCAGAACAACTGCAGCAACGGCTCGCCACGCAAGCCCAGCAGCAATCATTTATTATCGCCGCCCCCTGAATCAAGATGCCCGGCAGGCTACAGGCCCAGCAAGCCGTTCTTTAGCTGAAACATTTTCTTGCAGCTAAAACGGGGAAACCCCAACGCTGCTGCACGAATGCCTGATGCCTGCCGGGATCCCATCTGTTATAGTGTGGCTCGTTTTTTAACTTACTTTCACGGATGTCGTAGTCCCGATCATGAAACATTTAACTTCTTTTCGCTTAATCAAGAGCATAGCGCTCGGCACCGTTATCGCGATGAGCGCCTCTTCCGTTGCGCAGGCTGATGACGTTAACCTTAAAACCATGATCCCGGGTGTCCCGCAGATTGACGCGGCATCGTATATCCTGATCGATTACAACTCCGGTAAAGTGCTGGCCGAATCCAACGCCGATGCCCGGCGCGATCCTGCCAGCCTGACCAAAATGATGACCAGCTATGTCATCGGCCAGGCGCTGAAGTCCGGCAAAATCGGCCAGGATGACGTCGTCTCCATCGGCCAGGATGCCTGGGCGACCGGTAACCCCGTGTTCAAAGGCTCTTCGCTGATGTTCCTCAAACCCGGCGATCGCGTACCGGTCTCTAAACTGATCCGCGGCATCAACCTGCAATCCGGTAACGATGCCTGTGTGGCCATGGCCGACTACGTCGCCGGCAGCCAGGATGCGTTCGTTAACCTGATGAACACCTACGTTAAACAACTGGGCCTGCAGAACACCCACTTCCAGACCGTGCACGGCCTGGATGCAGAAGGCCAATTCAGCTCTGCGCGCGATATGGCGCTGATCGGCCAGGCGTTGATCCGCGACGTGCCGGATGAATATGCCATCTATAAAGAGAAAGAGTTCACCTTCAACAATATCCGCCAGATGAACCGTAACGGCCTGCTGTGGGATACCAGCCTGAACGTGGATGGCATCAAAACCGGCCATACCGAGGCCGCGGGCTACAACCTGGTCGCCTCCGCGACCGAAGGCCAAATGCGCCTGATCTCCGCAGTTTTAGGCGGGCGCACCTTCAAAGGCCGCGAAACCGAGAGCAAAAAGCTGCTGACCTGGGGCTTCCGCTTCTTCGAAACCGTCGCACCGCTGAAAGCCGGTAAAGAATTCGCCTCCGAGCCGGTATGGTTCGGCGACAGCGATCGCGTGGAGCTGGGGGTGGATAAAGATGTCTACCTGACCATCCCGCGCGGCCGCATGAAAGATCTGAAAGCCAGCTATGTGCTGAACAACACCGAAATCCACGCGCCGCTGGCGAAAAACCAGGTGGTTGGCAGCATCAACTTCCAGTTGGACGGCAAGACGATTGACCAGCGCCCGCTGGTAGTGCTTAACGAAGTAAAAGAAGGCGGGTTCTTCAGCCGCATCGTGGATTACATCAAGCTGATGTTCCACCACTGGTTTGGCTAAGCCTTGAAAACGGCCTTTTTGCCCCCATCTATTGATTAACATTAACTCCCGCCTGGTCGGGAGTTATAATTTTTAGCATCCCCTACTGTCACCACCACCGTGACGGCACCCTTTCTGGAGCGCACATGAAAACTAAACTGAACGAACTGCTCGAATTCCCTTGTTCATTCACCTACAAGGTGATGGGCCTGGCACAGCCCGAGTTGGTAGACCAGGTGGTTGAAGTGGTGCAGCGCCATGCTCCCGGGGATTACACTCCGCAGGTTAAACCGAGCAGCAAAGGCAACTACCATTCCGTTTCCATCACCATCACCGCGACCCATATCGATCAGGTGGAAACGCTGTACGAAGAGTTAGGCAACATCGAAATTGTTCGCATGGTGCTGTAAAGCCCTGGCAGGTAGCCCGCATTGGGCTGCTTGCCGCGCGCACGTAAAGATAATATTTACCCGATGCGAGACATAGCCTGACGATGAGCCACTTGCAACACGATACGATCATTTTGCGCCAACTGGGGTTGCAACCGTATGAGCCGGTTTCCCAGGCGATGCACAACTTTGCTGACCGCCGCAATGCCGATACCCCCGATGAACTGTGGCTGGTGCAACACCACCCGGTGTTCACCCAGGGGCAGGCAGGCAAAGCAGAACACCTGCTGGTGCCCGGGGATATCCCGGTCATCCAAAGCGATCGCGGCGGCCAGGTCACCTATCACGGGCCGGGCCAACAAGTGATGTATGTGATGATCGATCTCAAGCGCAACAAGCTTGGCGTGCGCCAGTTGGTCACGCACATTGAAAACGCCATTATCAATACGCTGGCCCATTTCGACATTGTGGCGCACGCACGGCCGGATGCGCCCGGCGTATACGTGGGCGACAGCAAAATCTGCTCGCTGGGGTTACGCATCCGCAAGGGCGGTTCATTTCACGGCCTGGCGTTAAATGTGGCGATGGATCTCAGCCCGTTTCTGCGTATCAACCCTTGCGGCTATGCCGGCATGCAGATGACGCAGGTCAGCGCGCTGGCGGCGGGCGTTGGGCTGGATGACGTTCATCCGGTGCTGGTGAAAGAATTCGCGCATCTTCTCGGCTACCAGAAAATCGAACCGCGCGCGTGGCGCCTGGCCGACTACCTGTAACCTCGCGGCAAGCAAACCTGGCGGGTCGCCTGTTTTCATCCTCCGCTTTCCATACTCACCCACTTTGTATACTATTAAAGGCTATATAAAAATTCATATAGCGATACCCACTGGAGAGTGTAACTGCATGAATTTTTATATGTTCTATATCGGCGGCAACGCAGGAAAATCGAATATCGAAGTGCACGACGTGCAATTTGCCGCCGTTGAAAAACCCGAAGATGCCTACCCCTTGCTGCGTGAGGCCTGGTTTGGCGATAAAAATAAAATCCATCTTGACGGTTACACCCAGCTGACGTGGGCGGATGGCTATGATATCCGCTTGTCTACCGAGCCCGCCTCGGGCAACCAAAAGCTCTATTTCGTCAACGTCGGCGGCTATAGCCCAGACACGCTGGCGGAACTGCATGAATTCGATCTGTTCGTTGCTGAAACCCCCGCCGCCGCCAAACAAAAAGCGCTTGCAGCATTGCTCACCGGGGCGGCGCACCAACACAAAGATAATCTGAAAGACGTGGATGACTGTCTGCTACTGGAGAAAGTCGGGGAGTTCTATTTACACCTGGTTGCAAACCCAAACGGCCAGCCGGCAAGACCGCATTGGCAGGGTTATTTACCGATAGGCGAATAACATTCGCCTCTGCGCCGCCGGCATCAAGGCGGCGCAATGCCCAACCAGCACGGGTGACAAGCGCCCTGGCAGAAAGCCGGGCGTACAGGCGCACAAAACAGCAGGATGAATGGCCCGAGATCGTGATACAAGAGGGGCTGAATGGATCACAGTAAAAGTGGTATAGTATCACCAGAATTTTACTATTTTTTTACTGCTGCTTTTATTTTACTGATTTTGATAGATAAAAGCCGTTTTTGTAACTGGAACCTGCACGACTATGAGTAAACCAATTCAGATGGAACGCGGCGTTAAATACCGCGATGCCGATAAAATGGCGCTGATCCCGATAAAAACGGTGGTCACTGAACGGCAGGAGCTGTTACGTAAACCCGAATGGATGAAAATCAAACTCCCTGCCGATTCGTCGCGTATCCAGGGGATTAAAGCGGCCATGCGCAAAAATGGCCTGCATTCGGTCTGCGAAGAAGCCTCCTGCCCTAACCTGTCTGAATGCTTCAACCACGGCACGGCGACCTTCATGATCCTGGGCGCTATCTGCACCCGCCGCTGCCCCTTCTGCGACGTGGCGCACGGCCGCCCTGTCGCCCCGGATAACAACGAGCCGGAAAAACTGGCGCAAACCATCGCCGATATGGCCCTGCGCTACGTGGTGATCACCTCCGTTGACCGCGACGACCTGCGCGACGGTGGCGCCCAGCACTTTGCCGACTGTATCACCGCGATCCGCGCCAAAAGCCCGAACATCAAGATCGAAACCCTGGTGCCAGACTTCCGTGGCCGTATGGATCGCGCGCTGGATATCCTGAACGCCAGCCCGCCGGACGTATTCAACCACAACCTGGAAAACGTGCCGCGCGTCTACCGCCAGGTGCGCCCAGGCGCAAACTATGAATGGTCATTGAGTTTGCTTGAGCGGTTCAAAGCATTGCATCCTGAAATCCCGACCAAATCCGGCCTGATGGTTGGCCTGGGTGAAACCAATGAAGAAATCGTTGAAGTCATGCGCGATTTGCGCCGCCACGGCGTTACCATGCTGACGCTGGGCCAATACCTGCAGCCAAGCCGCCACCACCTGCCGGTGCAGCGCTACGTCAGCCCAGACGAGTTCGACGAAATGAAAGCAGAAGCGCTGGCGATGGGGTTCACCCACGCAGCATGCGGCCCGTTCGTTCGTTCCTCTTACCATGCGGATCTGCAGGCGAAAGGGATAGAAGTGAAATAAACAAACGTAATATTTTGTTACGTTTCACGCAGCAAAAACACAAAAACGGATGCCCAGACGGGCCATCCGTTTTTTATTGCCGGAAGGAAACGACGAACGCGTTAGATGTCTTTCTTCTCAACGCCAGGCTGCGCTGAAGTATTCTCTGCGCTATTTTGTGCCGTTGTCGAATCATCGCCGACCGCTTTTTTAAAGCCTTTCAGCGCCGCACCCAGATCCGCGCCCAGGGTGCGCAGTTTGCTGGTGCCGAACAGCAACACCACCAACACCGCAATAACCAGAAGTTTGGTAATACTGATACCTTCCATACTCACCTTCTTTTATTCATTATGGCTGCCCACGGCAGCGAGAAAACAAACCTTGCCTGCAGTTATTTAGCGGCTTTCAGCCGGGTAAAACAACAGCAACATGTAACAGAGTGAGATCGTATGTGCCTGGCAGGAACCGGTAAAACGTGGGGCCAATGCCGGCCGCCCACCTCTTTTGCTACTGCCACTACAAAAACGGCCGCGCCCAGTGTAAAATCGCTGCGCCAGAGTGGAAAACCGCGCTGGCTAACGGAGATGGCATTCCTCCATAACCGCCTTAACCGGCTGATGATGTCTACGTAACCTCTCAGAGAGGTGCGTAGCGTCGCGCCCGGGCCTTTCTGAGTGACTTTTCCCCTATCTGTTATGAAAGGTTGTTTTGATCATGTTTAACGCTTTTTTGGCTGTATTTATTGGTGGTGGTTTAGGCAGCGCACTGCGCTGGGCAATGAACTTGAAGTTGAACCCGCTTCATGCCCACATCCCACTGGGCACACTGGCCGTGAATCTGGTCGGCTGTTTTATTATCGGCCTGGCGATGGCGCTGTTTATGCGCATGAACACGGTCGATCCCACGCTGAAGCTGTTAATCACGACGGGGTTTTGCGGCGGTTTAACCACCTTTTCCGCCTTTTCCTTTGAAGTGATTTATCTGTTGCAGGACGGCCGTTTTGCCTGGGCGCTGGCTAACGTTGCGCTCAACCTGCTCGGCTCACTGGCCATGACGTTGCTGGCATTCCTGCTGATCAGTTGGATCGGCGGGCGCTAACCCGCTTTCCAACGGGTGCACTACAATTTAGCCATCATCGCTACTTAGGTAATCATCACATGGTCAAACAAACCGCCCGGCAACGCCTGCTGTATGCCGTTATTTTAGGCTTATTGGCCGCGCTTGGCCCACTGTGCACCGATCTTTACCTTCCTGCCATGCCGGAAATCGCCAGCGAACTGCACACATCCACCGCCGCCGCCCAGCTAAGCCTGACTGCCGGGCTGCTGGGGCTTGGTATGGGGCAGCTAATCTTCGGGCCATACAGCGACAAACTCGGCCGCATGCGCCCCCTGCTGATTTCCCTGCTGTTGTTGCTGGCCACCTCATTGTGGTGCGCGCTGGCGCCCAGTATCGAACAATTATTGATTGCCAGATTGCTGCAAGGGGTAGCCGGCGCCGGCGGTGCGGTCATCTCACGCGCCGTCGCGCGCGATCTGTACACCGGGCATGAATTGACGCGTTTTTTCGCCCTGTTGATGCTGATCAACGGCCTGGCGCCGATTATCGCCCCGGTGATGGGCGGCGTTATGCTACAGTTTCTCGACTGGCGCGGCATCTTCTCCGCGCTGGCGATCATTGCCCTGGCGCTGTTTACCCTAACCGCCTTCAAGCTGCACGAAACCCTGCCCATGGAGCGGCGTAGCCAGGGGGGGATCGTGGCAATGCTGCTCTCTCTTAGCGGGCTCGTCAGGCAACGCCAGTTTATGGGCCTGTGCCTGACACAGGGTTTTACCCTGGCGGGCATGTTCGCTTACATCGGCGCCTCGCCGTTTGTACTACAGCAAATCTATGGCCTTAGCCCGCAGGCATTTAGCCTGTGCTTTGCGATTAACGGCGTCGGCCTGATAATCGCCTCTCAACTGACGGCGCGCATCAGCACGCTGTGGGGGGAATGGCGCGTGCTGAAGGGAGGCCTGGCGTTAGCGGCCGTGGCGTCGTTACTGTTGTTGCTGGCAAGCCTCATGCATACCTCGCTGGCGCTGCTGCTGGCGACGCTGTTCTTCTCGGTCGCCGCCATTGGCGTGGTCGGCCCCACGGCGTCATCGCTGGCGATGCAGTCGCAAGGCGAAAACGCCGGCAGCGCTTCGGCGCTGATCGGGGTGTGCATGTTCGCCCTGGGCGCCTGCAGCGTGCCGCTAACCGGGCTGGGCGGCACCTCTAGCGTTTCGATGGCGCTCACTATCGTCGGCTGCTATTTTATTGCGATAGTGCTGTTCGGCTTTATGGCGCGCCGCACGCAACCGTGATCGCCAGGCGATAAAAAACCCGCGCAAAGGCGCGGGTTTTAAGAAAATCAGCTGCGATAGCTTAGATAGCGGTAACGTTGGCAGCAGACGGGCCTTTGGCGCCGTTAGTGATTTCAAACTCTACACGCTGACCTTCGGCAAGGGTTTTGAAACCGTTGCTGACAATGGCGGAGAAATGAACGAAAACGTCTTTGCTGCCATCTTCAGGGGTGATGAAACCGAAGCCTTTGGATTCATTAAACCACTTAACGCTACCTTTAATCTTGGACATCAAACTTACCTTTAACGTGAATGTAAGACACAAAACGTGTGTCAAATACAGTACAGCAATTAGATCGGATTTTGTCCACTATCGGGATCACATAAAATAAATAAAAAGTGAAAAACTCGGTAGAACGCCAGCTTAGATGCCCACACGGCATACACACAGCGCCATTTGTGGAGAAATTCTCTTCAAGCGCCGCAAACATTGGGCTAACGGCGGCAGCCGGGGGCCCTTTCCCTGTCATAGCACGGCATTCCACGTTATGATTAGCACAGGATTAACGACTTTAGAGAATAACGATGAACGGCAAGATAACGACTTTTTTTGCAGACAAAGGCTTCGGCTTTATTCGCGATGAGAACGGGGAGAATCGTTATTTTCACGTGGTCAAAGTGCAAAACCCAGAGCTTATCAAGAAAGACGCTGCGGTCACCTTTGAGCCGACCAATAACGCCAAGGGCCCATCGGCCTACGCCGTCAAAGTGCAGGCGCCAAGTAAATACATCATCATCGCCAATGAACGGATTAAGATTTCCAGCATTAAATCGTTCCACACCTTTAGCCAGGAAGCCCCGGTAAAAACCGAGATCGATAAGGAGAACACCGTGCTATCGGTTGGGCTGCTGATGAACCGTATCCGGCCAGAGGCCGCTCAGGATCCCGCGGCGACACAAACCCTGCGCATGTTGTCAGTGACCACCTTCCAGAACGTTACGCATACTTTCTCCGAGCATGAAATCGACATCGACGAAACGCTCGAGATGCTTAAGCAGCTGTAAGAAAGGGCGGGAAAATAATCGAGGCAGTTTAAAACTACCTGTGTTAGCGTGGTTCTTTACTTTACGCAGGTCGTTGTTATGCCCCATTCCCGCAGTGTTAAAGGCTACACCGAACGCACCACGCCGATTGCCTGCCCCAAATGCGCCTATGTCACCAAGCAACAGTGCTCACGCCTGCAGGAAAACGTCGAGTTGATCTGCCCCAACTGCGGCGTTCGTTTTCAACCCAAGCAGGCGTAATTCTTATTTAAATTTGACGTAGCCAAGGCTGTTGCCATTCACCACGTTGAACGATTCCACGTGATTGCGGCCCAGCGATTTAGCGCGATACAGCGCGATATCGGCCATGTTCATAACCTGCTCCAGCGATTTCACCTCATTCATCGCCAGGCTGGCGACGCCGATGCTAATCGTCACCTTCAGCGGGGTTTTGCCGCCCGAATCCAAATCCGCCTGTTCGATCAGCTTGCGCAGATGCTCGGCCAGCGCAACCGCCTGCACCGCCAACGCACGCGGCATCACGATCGCAAACTCTTCCCCCCCCAGACGGCCAAACAGCTGATCGTTGCGCAATTCACGCCGCAGAATATGGGCAAAGGACGCCAATACCCGATCGCCCACCACATGGCCGTGGGTATCGTTTATCAGTTTGAAATGGTCTATATCAATCAACAGCAGCGACAGTGCTTCTTTCGATTTGTGTTTCTGCTCCAGCAGTTCGCTGGCCTTGCTGGTCAGTGCGCTACGCGTTAAGGCGCCGGTCAGGAAATCATGATTGGCGCTGTGCTCCAGCCGCCGTAACAGCTTGCGATTCACGGCGATTGAGCTCGACAGGATCAGAGGCCCCATCACCAACATCGCGATGCCCAGCCGCGCCGACATCAGCGTATCGATAAACTCATTGTGAGCGTTTGGCGCGCCATACAGCAGCAGATTGGCAGAGATACTGACGATCTCGGTAACCCCAGTCAGCAGCGAGAGCAGCGTCACGGTAAAGAGTTGATAGCGCACCGCGCACCACAGCAGCGCAGGGATCGGGAAAGCAATCGCCCCCGGCCCGCCAATATACACGCTGAAAAGCAGAGACAGCAGCAACACCAGCAGCGGCACACTGTTGCGCAGTTGCCAGTTGAAACGCATGTTCAGCAATTGCTTCATGCGTGGGGCAGCCAAAAATACCGGTAAGATCAGTAGATTGGTGGAGAACTGTTCGCTAAACCACGCTGCCCAGGCCACCACAAACGGGTTATTATATAGATTGTCATGGCGCACCACCGACATCGTCGACGCGATGGCGGCGCCAAGCAGGCTGGCGGTAAACAGGTAAAGAATCGCCTGCGGCTGCCCCATCCGCCGTTGTGATTGCGGCAGTATCAGCATAACGCTGTAGCCGATGCCGATCATCGCCATGTTACAGGCATTAAGCCACAGCGCCATCGACCAGTGTTCACCGGTCACCAGATCGGAGACGATCATCCCCAGATAAATCACCAGCCAACCGGGCCGTGTGGCATAAGCAGGCTTGCGCAGCAGCAGCCCGAGCAAAATGGCATTCACCGGCCAAAACAGCGACAGTGAATCAATTGGCCGAGTAAAAACGCCCACCAGCGACAATAAAAAAGCCAGTAGAAAAAGATTAATCAATTGGACCGTCAAAGGCAGCCCATGTTTAGTATTTATTCTGGCATCCATAACCTTGTCCATAATCCCATAATAACCAGAATAATTATGCGCATATTCGCGTGCTCGGCAACTTGATAGGATAAATAAACCTGATTGAAACGAAGAAACCAAGTCTAATCAATACATAACGAACATCAACTTTTGTTTAACAGAATCATCCTAACCGCAGCGTAATGTATTGTCATTCAGTTCACCGCGCATCATTGCGTCAATAAGACACCACGCCGCTCATCCAGAGCCGCGGGTAAAGCCAAACAGCCAAACACAATCTCGCCGTGATAAAAAAAGCCCACGGTGCTGGAGTGATCGTAACGCCCCACGCGAATGTGGGGCGGGAAGCATACTATTAGGCCAGTTTTGCGGCTACCGCCGCAATGCGCTGCCCATATAGCGTAGCGGTTTCCAAATCGCCGGTCAGCATTTCATCCACACTGGCATCCGCCGGGGTTTGCGCCAGCAGGCCAACCGAGCCCCCCAGGTTGTTGACGTCGGTACGCTGCGCCGCCTTGGTATTAGCCGGCAGCAGCCCCAGGCTGACCCACAGCCCACCGTGCTGTGAAGCCAGCGTCTGCAGCGCAATCAGCGTCACCTGCTTATCACCGTTCAAACTGGCGCTGTTGGTAAAGCCGCCGAACACTTTATCTTTCCACTTACCGGCAAACCAGGCTTTGGAACTGGCATCGGCAAACTTCTTGAATTGCCACGACGGGCCGCCCATATACGTTGGCGAGCCGAAAATAATGGCATCGGCTTCATCCAGCGTTTGCCAGGCCTGTTCACTGATGTTGCCTTCCGGATCGATGGCGATCAGTTCAGCACCCGCGCCCTCTGCCACCGTTTTTGCCAGACGTTCCGTGTGGCCGTAGCCGGAATGATAAATAACCACAGTCTTAGCCATAATATACTCCTGAAGTTGAATTACCGCAGCGGGCGCATGGCCCGCTATCGAGTGGGTTCTCTACCCTAAATAATTCGAGTTACAGGCCAACAATGCCAACACACCTACAACTTGAAGTATGACGGGTACCTAATAATCTAGTGCGTTCCGCCCTTGGGTAACAGCAATTCATCGGGCTCAATGATAAAAAGTGCCCTTCGGCCTGCTGGCTCTGCGGCTCACCGCAGTAATGGGTAAAAAAAATCCCGCTCACGGCGGGATAAAGGATGGGAATGAATAATACGCTACAGGAAGGAATAAGGAGTAACACACAACATCATCGGGTAGGACTACCCTACCAAGGTGAGTGTATAGATTTGTCATCATCAGGTAAGTTTGCCTGGCCAGATGTAACCTTGAATTCAAACACGCTAAACCGCAGCGCAGTACCACATATTATCCACGGGGTTAAAATCCATAGTGGCGGAACGCACCGAAACATAAGCCATTTTACCCGCGTGTAAACATCAGCAACATGTGGCACGCATTTCTGGCAAAACAACCCGGCCATTGGCGATGATTTAACAGAAATAGGAAATCGCCAAACCAACCGCGTTTTTATCCGGGCTGAGGTTATTCCTATTTCAGTTAGGCAGCAGGAGGAATTCTTGTGTCGCCAGAGGCCAGCAGATATTCTGCAATGGTCGCATCCGGGCCCGCAATGCCCTTTTGTGACCACCTTTGTAACGTTTTAGCTAAACATTCCGCCGCCTGATAACAGGCGGCTTTTTTCATGCCCGGATAAAACATAAAACCCCGGCCATGGCCGGGGTGAAGTGCGACATCGGTTACCACGTGCAATAATACAACGGCGAACATCGGCAATAATTACAAACAATCATAACGACAAAAAAACCGAAAGTTCATCGGATTGCCATCTTTAGGTAATAAAAGCACTTGCGCATGGTCAGATGCAGATATTTAAATGGAATTAATTAACCATATAAACATGGGAAAACTTTAGGTAAATCAGAGCTTGCCAGCCTGACTTCGCTTTCCGGGTGAATATTGTAAGAACCATCCCCCCATTTAACGCCATATTGGGAAGCACTTTCAGAGCGTATCACATTAATAACCTGGCCTTTCTTATTCTCTGAAATAAGCTTAACGATACTGCCAACAGGATATTTCATACCTAAACCTCCAAATAGTGTTGCAAAGCTATCAAGGGATTAAGAAATACCGACGACGACACTACCCACCGCGAACTAAAGCGCAGTAGCGCCCGGCCACGGTATAAAAAATATATTAACGCTGACGGAGGTTGTCAACTCTGGATAAATGGATTTAAATTATTTTAAAATCAGTCAATTACATAATTTCCGTGATCCAGTTAACGCTTAATATTTCGTCTTCCAGGCGGTTCCTGGCGGCAATGACCGCCCCACCCCGGCCAAATGTACGCAAAACATCTGCATCGCCATTGCCCTGGCAATATGCCGCACAGCGGCCGGATCTTAAGCAATGATATGAACCTGGCGGCAACCGTGGATCACCACACCGGCAACCCACGCGCTAGCCGCAAACCATGGGGAACACATCAACCCGCACTCACCCCCAGGGAAAGGGCGAAGAGCCGCTCAAATAGGATATAACCCCAACAAACACGACCAACACCACCAGAGTAATAAAAAATAATCTCACGTTCTCCAACCTTTTCGGCCTAACGGCACATTTTTTCGGCTTGCTGATTGCCCATCATCACAAACAAACTTCCCACCCGCACAGTGGGATATGCTTTATTTTCACCGCAACGCAGCGTATTCACAACGGCCGCCGCCAGCATAATAAAGTGACATAAGTGACAAAAATGAACCACTAAAACGGCTTTTTCATCTGGGCTTCTGCGAGGTGCCCTAGCGATCTTCTCACGCATCACTGGTGATAGCTATACCAAAATGCCCCGCAGCCGATCAATAGCGACCATGGAAAAAACCATGTTAATTCATTAAGATAATTAATATTATCATGATAAGCCCTGGCCCGAGCCAACCCCATAGAACCATTACTCTGGGGGAGCCAACTCCGCCGCAGAGTACAATAAAAGCCCAATCAGGAAATCAACTGGACAAGAACAAAAAAATAATCTTATTTTTTTATATTATAATCCTATACAAATACTGTCCTTCATATCAAAATAACTTAAGGGAAAGGCTAAATTGAGCCAGATCAATTCAGGCCCGACTTTCATTTGATTAGCAAGCATTCAAATATCTATAGTATTTTTAAAAATCTAGTACAAGACGAAAAAAGGAATAATCCGTGTCCAATCATCGCTCAATATCATCCCCCAAGAAATTTATCATCGCAAAAGATCTCCTACTGGATCCCAGTGCATATATTCATGACTTCGGCAATAAAGCGCTTATTGTTTGCGACGTTTTCTTTCTGGATACCGTCAATACAACGACTAAATTCAATCTACAAAAAAACAATGTCGGCAGCGTTATAGAAAAATTCGCAGGTGAATGTACGCAGAAAGAAGTCGATCGCCTGTGTGAAATACGAGAAAAAAATAGTTGTGATGTTATTGTCGGCATCGGCGGCGGGAAAACACTGGATGCAGCAAAAGCCGTTGCTTACCAACATAAAAAACCCGTCATCATCGTTCCAACCATCGCTTCCACTGATGCCCCATGCACCGCGCTATCCGTGCTATATAAAGAAAACGGTGAATTTGATAAATATCTGTTCCTGCCGGAAAACCCGGATGCCGTATTAGCCGATCCAAACGTATTGGTTAAAGCGCCGGCGCGCTTTTTCTCTGCCGGCATCGGCGATGCCTTGGCCACCTACTTTGAAGCCCGCGCCTGCTACAACGCCGACGGCCTGAACCTGATCCTGAGAAAACCGTCCGCGACCGGCCTGGCTATCTCCAAGCTGTGCTTTGATCTGCTGAAAGCCAACGTCGAGCAGGCGATGATCTCCGTGGAAAATAAAGTCAGCTCGCCGGCTTTCGAAGCTTGCCTGGAAGCCACCATCTACGCCAGCGGCGTGGGCGCTGAATCCGGCGGCCTGGCCGCGGCCCATGCGGTGAACAACGGTATGTCCGTGGTGCCGGAATTACACCGGGCTCAGCACGGCGAAAAAGTGGTGTTCGGTCTGTTAACCCAACTGGTGCTGGAAAACACGCCGAAAGAAGAGCTGGAAGAAGTCATTAATATCATCAAAATCGCCAAACTGCCGCTGTGCCTGGAAGACTTCGGCCTGAAGGAATGGAAAGAAGAAGACTGGCGTGCCGTTGCGCAAGTTGCCTGCGCCGAAGGTGACACCATGGGTAACATGGTAAGAAAAGTCACGGCGAACGACGTCTATGACGCAATGAAAGTGGCTGACTCACTGGGTAAATATTATCGCGATAAATAAACCGTTAAATACCTGAACCGGTTTACTACGCAAAAGCGGCCCTACGGCCGCTTTTCTATTTATTATTGCCCCTTGTTAACTCACGCTGTTCGGCAATACCGGGTAATCAAAGACGATAATATCGCTCAGCAATGGCCGGAAGATCTCTTTTAAAGCATCATGCTGCGGGTGCGGTAAATAGCGTTCGCGCGTCTGCTCATCGCGGAAAGTCATCACCACACAGTGGCTAAAGCCGGCATTTTTCCCTTCAGGGCTGTCATTGTTCCCCCACTCAACGGCCAATATCCCGTCGATATGCTCGGGCATATGCAAAAACGCCTGTTTTAGCCTTGCGATTTCGCTCGCTGGGGCATCATCCTTAAAGGTAATCAACAAAATATGGCGTATCATTTATAAACTCCTATCGCAATTCCCTGTGCCAAGGATACGCCGTTGTAAACGGCGTTTCATCCCTCACTCCACAGGCACCGCTTCAGCCAGTTTCTCCTGCAGCCAGCCAGCGCGCATCTCCGGCACCGCGTGCAATAAGGTGTAGGTGTAATTATCCAGTGGCGGTGTGAACACCCGATCCAGTTCCCCCCGGCGCACGATATCGCCGTGGCGTAGCACAATCACCTCATCGGCAATCGCCCGCACCACGTTCAGATCGTGAGTGATAAACAGCAAGGCAATGCCCGTTTCCTGCTGAATGGATTTCAACAACGCCAACACATCGCGCCCAACCAGCGGATCCAACGCGGAAGTGGGCTCATCACAGACGATCACCTGCGGCTCAACGGCCAGCGCGCGGGCGATACACACACGCTGTTTTTGCCCGCCGGAAAGGTGGCCGGGATAACGTTCTGCCAATTCGGCAGGTAAGCCAACCTGTTGCAAGAGGCGGTGGATACGCGCCCGGCGCTCATCGGCAGGCAGTGCCGTCAGGCACTGCATCGAACGCTCAATTTGCTGACCAATGGTCAAACACGGATTCAGGGCCGTATCCGGGTGCTGATGGATCATCTGTATCGCGCCAAGCTGCTGCCGGCTACGCTTCGCCAGCGAGGCCGGCAGTGGCTTCCCTTCCAGCGTCACCGCCCCATGCTGCGCCGTCGCCAGGCCGCAGATCACCCGACCAATCGTCGACTTACCGGCGCCGGATTCGCCGATCAGCGCCAGCGTACGCCCACGCCCGAGCGCCAGCGAGATATCTTGCAAGATCGGCTGCTGGTTGTACTGCAACGACACATCCTTCACTTCCAACACCGGCACGGCGGCCGGGCGCGGCACGTGAACATCGCCATAAGTATGCAGCAACTCACGCGTATAGGCCGCTTGCGGCGCGGCCAACAGCGCAGCGGTACTCCCCACTTCAACCTGCTTACCGTAGCGCAGTACCATAATCCGCTGGGAGACCTGCGTCACCACCGCCAGATCGTGGCTGATATAAATCGCCGCCACGCCGTTTTGGCGGATCACCGCATCAATGGCGCGCAGCACTTCAAGCTGGGTGGTAACATCCAGCGCGGTGGTCGGTTCGTCAAAAATGATCAGATCCGGCCCGGCGCAGATGCTCATGGCGATCATCGCGCGCTGCAGCTGGCCGCCGGAAACCTGGTGCGGATAACGGTGGAAGAAGACTGCCGGCTCCGGCAGCAACAGTTGCTCAAATAGCGTGATGGCGCGCGCTATCGCCTGTTGGCGGTTGAATATGCCGTGGCGCAGCGCGCTTTCAATCACCTGCTCGCCAATCTTTTTCGCCGGGTTAAACGCCGCCGAGGCTGACTGCGCCACATAGGCGATTCGGCTGCCGCGCAGTTTGCGCAGTTGGCGCTCTGGCATTCTCGCCAGATCCCGTCCCTCAAACAGGATGCGCCCGCCAGTGATGTTCATCCCCTGGCGGCAATGGCCCAGGATCGCCTGGCCAATGGTCGATTTGCCAGCGCCGGATTCGCCAATCAGCCCCAGCACCTGCCCCTTGTTCAGGGTGAACGAAATGTTGTCTACCAGTACGGCATCGCCCGCGCAAACCTGCAGTTGATCAACCTGCAGCAAGGGGAAAGAAGAAAGTGTACTCATCGCGGGCTCCTACCAACTGCGGCTATGGCGGCTGAGCAACCAGTCCGCCACGCTGTTCAAACAAATGGCCAGCAGCGCAATGGCCGCACCGGGTAGCAACGCCGCCCACACGCCGAATAAAATGCCGTCTTTATTATCCCGCGCCAGCCCGCCCCAATCCGCCGTCGGCGGCTGAATGCCCAGGCCAAGGAACGACAACGAGGAAAGGAACAGCAGCACAAAAATAAAGCGCAGCGCAAATTCGGCGATCAGGGTAGTGAATGCGTTGGGCAAAATCTCGCGCCACAGGATCCAGCTCACCGAATCCCCACGCAGGCGCGCCACTTCAATAAACTCCTGTGAAGAAATGTCCACTGCCAGCGAGCGCGCCACGCGCAGCACGCGGGTGGATTCCAACACGCCCAGCACCAGGATAATCATCGGGATGGTTTTCGGCAGCAGCGCCAACACCACTAACGCCAGAATCAGCGTTGGGATCGCCATTAAAATATCGTTAAGACGTGAAATGAGCTGATCGACCCAGCCACGGCAGAAACCCGCCAGGAAACCCAGCAGAGTACCAAGAACGAACGCCAGCAGCGTGGCAAGCGCGCTGACGCCCAGCGACGTTTGCGTGCCCCATACCAGGCGCGAAAACAGATCGCGCCCAAGATTGTCGGTGCCTAACCAATACTGGGCCGATATGCCCTCCCAGGCGCCGCCGACCACCTGATCGGCGCTATAGGGCGCGATCCAGGGGGCGCAAAGCGCCACCAAAATAAACAGCAGCATACCCAGCATGCCGGGAATGGCGGATAACTTCAGGCTAAACATCCAAAGGTATTCCTTGTTTCTTAAACATATCGGGGCCGCCGATGCCCTTAACGGCCATGCAGTAAGCGCGGGTTGGCAACCAGCGCCACCACGTCTGCCAGCAAATTAAGCAGAATGTAAATTGCCGCTAAAAGCAGCGCACAGTCCTGGATCACCGGGATGTCACGCTTGCTGATGCTGTCGACCATATACTGGCCAAGGCCGGGATAGACAAATACGTTCTCGACGATCACCACGCCCACCATCAGGTAGGCCAGGTTCAACACGATCACGTTAATGATCGGCCCCCAGGCGTTGGGCAATACGTGGCGAAACAGGATCGCAGAAGAAGAGAGCCCTTTCATCAAGGCAGTATCCACATAGGCGGCGTTCTGTGCATTCACCAGCGCCGCACGCGTCATATTGCTCATATGCCCCAGCACCGCCAGGATCAACGTCAGGCACGGCAGCGCTATCGCCAGCAGCCGCTGGCCGAGCGGCATGCCTTCAGAGATACTGCCGTTGCTCGGCAGCCAGAACAGCGTGATGGAAAAGACCAGTATCAACAGGTAGCCAGAGAAAAACTCCGGCAGCGACACCGCCGTGCGGGTAAACAAGCTCAGAACCCGATCCAGCCAGCGGCCCTGGTAGCGGGCGCAAAGAAAGCCAATCACCAGCGACAGCGGCACCGCCACCAGCGCCGTGAAAAACGCCAGCGACAGGCTGTTGCCCAAGCGTTCGAGCAGCACCGGGCCAATCGCTTCGCGCGTGGTGAAACTGTGGCCGAAATCCCCTTGCAGCACGCCGGCAAGCCAGCTTAGATAGCGCTGCATCGCCGGTTGATCCAACCCCAACTGCTGATTCAGCGCCGCCACCGCCTGCGGCGTGGCGGTCTGCCCGAGAATCGCAGTCGCCGCGTTGCCGGGCAACAGTTGAATGCCGGCGAAGATCAGCAGTGAAACCACCAGCAGCATCACCACACCGGCCAGCAAACGCTGGCCGATCAGCTTAAACAGTACCAGGCGCAGGCCCCCATTTAATGTGGCTGAATTATCCATCGGCCGTTACGCCAACCAGACTTTTTCCGCAGCACGGTTGCCACTCATGGTGAACCCCGGAATAGCGGTAAAGCCTTTTACTTTGTTGCTGGAGGCGTCCAACGAATCGGCATACAACGGGATGATCTCACTGCCTTTCTCTACCAGCATCAGTTGAATATCGTGGTAGATCTGGCGGCGTTTCTGCTCATCCTGTTCGCCGCGCGCCGCGACCACCAGTTGATCGAATGCCGGCTCTTTCCACTGCGATTCGTTCCATGGGGCGTTGCTGGTAAATACCAGCGACAACAATGCATCCGCCGTAGGCCGCATCGACCAGTTGGAAGAGACGAAGGTTTTCTTCATCCACACGTTATCCCAGAAGGCGTCGTCCGGCACCCGTTCCACGTTAAGGGGGATCCCGGCGCGTTTGGCGGAAGCCTGGTAAAGCTGGCCGGCATCCACGGCGCCGGGGAAGCCAGCTTCCGCCACGGAGAGCGTCAGCGGGCCGCTGAAGCCGGTTTTCTGCCAGTGGAATTTGGCCTTTTCCGGATCGTACGGGCGCTGCGGAATATCTTTGGCGAAATACGGGCTGGACGGGAAGATCGGGTTATCGTTGGCCAGGGTGCCGTAACCGCCCAGCACGGTCTGGATCATCTGCTGGCGATCGATGGCATATTTCAGCGCCAACCGGCCATCCAGCGTATTGAACGGCGCGGCCGTCGCCAGGCCGGGGAAGGTGAAAATCTGGCTGTCGCGCGAACGCAGCAGTTGGATCGACGGCATGTTTTTCAGCCGGCCGACGATACGCGGGTTAACGCGGTTAATGATATGCACCGAACCGCTGACCAGCGCAGCAACCCGCGCGGTAGAATCGGACATCGCCAGGGTTTCAACCGAATCGACGTGGCCATGGGCGCTATTCCAGTGGTTTGGATTACGTTTGGTCAGTGTGCGCACGCCGGGTTTGAAGCTTTCCAGAATGAAGGCGCCGGTACCGATGCCCTTATCGAAGCTTTCATTTTCCGGCGTAATCACGAAGTGCACATCGCTCAGCAACGCAATGAACTCCACGTTCGGCTCCTGCAGCTTGATCGTCACCTGGTGAGTATCGGTCGCCGTGATCGATACCACAGGCTCCAGATAACCTTTAACCGAGGAGCTGGAATCCTTCGCGCGGTGGTGGTTCAGTGAATAAATAACGTCTTTGGCGCCCAGCGTACGGCCATCATGGAACGCCACGCCTTTGCGAAGGTTGAGGATCCAGGTACGGCTGCCATCCTGCGTTTCCCAGGATTCCGCCAGCGACGGCACGATCTTGCCCTGCTCATCAACGTCAACCAGGCAGTTGAACAACTGCGAGCCGACAACGTACATGTAAGACTCGAACCAAAACGCCGGATCGAGCCGATCGGTTGTCGAACCGTTATCCATACCGATGACCAGGTGGCCGCCCTTTTTCGGCGTGCCCGCGGCGTCTTGTGCCCATGCTGAAGAGAGTGGCCAACTGCTAAAGGCCGCCGCCGCCGCAACGGCGCCCGTGGTTTTTAAAAAATGACGACGATTCATAATGTTGTTTTTCCTGGGTTTTGTTTTTATGCCCTGGGTTAACCACAGGGGGATTTTATTTTTCTTTTGGTTATTTCAATGCATGCGCCAGCGCCGCAATATGCTCCGGGCCAATGCCGCAACAACCGCCCACCAGCGTGGCCCCGGCCTGCTGCCATTCGCGCGCCCACTGCAGGTAGCCTTGCGGATGGGTATCTTTACGCAACGCGCTCAGGCCCTGGTTGGCGCCCCCGCCGTTGCTGCCCCCTTCAAAGGCATTGGCGTAAACGCCAATGCCCGCCGTGGCGCCCAGCCGTGCCAGGGTTTCATGAGCCTGCCGCACCGCAGAAAGCATCACTTCCGGGTGGCTGCAGTTAAACAACACGTTCTGCGCCCCCAGCCGGATAGCCGCAGCAACCGCATCCGTAACGCGTTCACCCGAGCGCAATACGCTGTCTGGTTTTACATCATTAATATCGTCATGCAGGCTGAAAGAGAGCCAAAGCGGCTGTGGGCTGCCTTGCAATAGCGCCTGAATGGCCTCGGCTTCGGCAATGGAACTGATGGTTTCGCCCAGCCAAAGATCGACATACGGTGCCTGGGCAGCGATAAGCACCCGATGGATGGCCTGTGCTTTGTCCCGTTCAAACAGATCGGGGCGATAAGACCCTAGCGCGGGCGGCAACGATCCCGCTACACGCACCGGCACTGCCGCCGCTTCACGCGCCAACTGGCCAGCCAGCGCTGCCAGGCGTTGCCCATCCTGCTGGAAACGTGCTTCGCCAATGTGAAAAGGCACCACGGCATAGCTGTTGGTGGTTATCACTTCAGCACCGGCATTGATAAAGCTTTGGTGGACTTCTCGCACCCGTTCCGGCGCTTCATACAGCGCCAGCGCCGACCATTCCGGCTGGCGGAAAGGCGCGCCAATACGCGCTAACTCACGCCCCATACCACCATCGAGTATGGTTATCGAACTTCCCATTGGATAGACCCCGATCGCATAAGACTTTCTGTATGCTACACGGGTTTACGGCTATATGTCTAGACGGCTAAGCGAGTATAAATCGCCGAAGGCCAAATGGGCGCATACGATTGATCACTCCCCTTTACGCCAGCCACAGTGCGCGCCGCGCATCAGCGTCTCAGGCCGTTTGCACCGCAATGCGGTTGCCTTCGCTATCAGTGATCTCTGCAACAAATCCGGCGGCGCCGATCGCGGTTTTCGGAAACAGCGTTTCACTTCCCAACGCCGCCGCTTTCGCCAGAACATCATCAATATCGGCAACGCTGAAATAGACAACCGCGCCCTCCCTGCTTGGCACGTAGGCGTCGCCCTGGGCCAGCGCCCCGCTGGCACCGTCCTTGCCCTCCTCGAAGGGGAAATAGGCCATTTGGCTACCGTGGATCGCCACCACTTCCCCCAGCCGGATGCCGAACACCGTACTGTAAAAATGAATGGCCCGCTTGAGCCGGGCTACGGGTATTTCGACATGTGCAATAATATTCATTTACTGGCCCCTTTATGCATTAGCGTGTGGTACCGCTGCGCTTATCCGGGCTGGGGCAGCGGCGCTCACGCACGATAGCAAGACACAACCGAGTATACCCAAGCGCTGAATATAAACTAAACAATGCTATACGCCTGGCACGGCTAACCGTTGCATCCCGCCGTTATCTATCGTCGGCTTGGCATGGTTTGATGCCGTGTTAGCAAATCGGGGGAAGCAAAACGTGATGGATCGCCGTCAGTTTATCGCCGGTTCGGCTGGCGCACTTTTCGTACTGCGGATGGGAACAGGCTTCGCGCAGCCGCCGGTGGCGCCCGGCAAACCGATGACGCTGCCCTTATGGCCTGCGGTGCCGCCCGGCGGCGGCGGCCCCACCGGCGGTGAACGTTGGTCGGCCAACGGGGCGTTGAGCCATGTAGCGCACCCGTCCCTGGCGGTTTTCCAACCGGCAAGGCCGAATGGGCATGCCGTGCTTATCGCTGCCGGCGGCGGATACAAGCGCATGGAGATGGCGAAAGAGGCATGGCCCGCCGCCGTTTGGCTGATGAATCTGGGGTATACGGCGTATGTTTTGAGTTACCGTCTGCCGGGGGAAGGTTGGCACGATGGCAACCGGGTTGCGCTGCAGGATGCGCAGCGCGCGCTGCGTATTGTCCGCAGCCGCGAGAAGCACCTAACAGTGCTTGGTTTCTCTGCCGGCGGGCATCTGCTGGGGCTGGCCGCCTGCCGCCCGGATTACCCAAGCTACCCGGCACAGGATGTGCTGGACGACACCCCGGCTTACGCCGATCGCGCGGCGTTGATCTACCCGATCATCACCCTTGAACGGCCCTATACCCACAGCGCAACGCACAAACTGCTGGCTGGCCCACATGCTACGGATGCCGTCAATGCGCAGTGGTCAGTGCAAAATTTTGTCACACCGCGCACGCCGCCGATGTTCCTGGTGCAAGCCGAAGACGATAAAGTTTCCAACCCGGCGAATACCTTGATCATGGCCGCCGCCTGCCGGCGTGAGCATGTGCCGGTAGCATTATACCGCTACGCAACCGGCGGGCATGGCTTTGGCATGGGCCGGCCCGGCACCCCTACCGTGGCCTGGCCCACGCACTATAAAACCTGGCTCCACGCCGGCTAAGGCGGGCCGCTACTCACCCTGTGCGATTTCCGGCGCCAGAATCCACTCGGCGCTGTCGTTCCACACGTCCATTTTAACGATCTTGCCGCCGCGAACTTCATAGCGATCCAGATAGCGGTTGCCGGCAAACGGGCGGCCGTCCGGCCATTCGCCATACAGCGTACCGTTGGAATACACCACGACGTGATCGCCGCGATCCATCCAGTCAAACTGCCCAACACGTTTTTTCACCCATTTATAGCGTGCGCCGTTAAAGTCGGTGATACCTTGGGTGGTGGGCATTTCACGCTTGCCGGTAAAAGTGATTTTAACCTGTGGGTGCATGTAGGTCGCGGCGCGCACCGCATCGGGGGCCATCGAAGCCTCCAGAAAGCCTTTTACAATCTCAACGGCGTTTTCAATCTCAGACATAAGCACTCCTGTGTTATCGCTGCACTACTTTGACGCGTCAGCACCAAAATGGCGCAACTTCGCGGTAATTAGGCGCCGTTTGGCGCGGCTTTTCAGCAATATCAAACTGGCACTCAAATTGCTAGAAATAATATGAAAAATAGCTAGCAATCCACCTGAGGTGCAACATGTTCGGAAAATCACGCCTGAAAAACTGGCGCCTGCGCACTGCGGCAGCCACCCTGTTTACACTGATGTCAGCCGGCGCTCTGGCGGCGGAAGAACCGATTAAAGTCGGCCTGGTGGCGGCGCTCACCGGCCAGTCGGCCAAGTCTGGTGAAGCGCTGACGCGCGGCCTGACCATCGCCATCGACGAAATCAACGCTGCGGGGGGCGTAAAAGGCCGCCCGTTGGCGCTGGTGCGCCGCGATGACGAAAGCAATCCCAGTAAAGGCATGCTGGCGGCGCGCGAACTGATCCAGCGCGAGAAAGTGGCGGTGCTGTTTGGCGGGCTGGATACGCCGGTATCGCTGGCGATTGTGCCGTTAGCCAATCAGTTGAAAATGCCGTTCGTCGGCATTTGGGCGGCGGGCACCGGCATCACCCAAAACGGGGCGAAACAAAACTATGTGTTCCGCGTCTCGGCGGTGGATGAGCTGGTGGACGAAGCGCTGGTGGAATACGGCATCAGCAAGAAAGGCATGAAAAAACCGGGCATGATCCTGGTGAACAACCCGTGGGGCGAATCCAACGAGAAAGGCTTCCGTACCGCGTTGCAAAAGCGCAACCTGCCGATCGCCGGCGTTGAGCGTATCGAAGACAGCGATGTCGATCTGGTGCCGCAGTTAACCCGGCTGAAAAATGCCGGCGCCGATGCCTTATTGATGGTCGGCAACGTGGGCCCTTCCGCCCAGGTGGTGAAATCGCTGCATAAAATGAACTGGCAGGTGCCGGTGGTTTCCCATTGGGGACCAGCGGGCGGGCGCTTTAGCGAGCTGGCCGGGCCGGGGGCCGATCGCGTGACCTTCATCCAAACCTTTGTCTTTACCGAACACAACTCCGCCAAGGCCGAACGGGTGCTGACGGCGCTGAAAACCAAATACCCGCAGATCAAAAGCCTGGCCGACGTTACCCCCGCCGTGGGCATCGCTAATGCCTATGACGCCATGCACCTGACCGCCATGGCGATGAACAACGCCGGCAGCCTGGACGGCACGGCGGTGCGCGACGGTTTCTACGCCATTAAGGATTACGCCGGCCTGATTAAGCACTACACGCAACCCTTCAGCCCAGAACAGCACGATGCCCTGGGGCCAAAAGACTATGTTTTCGCCCATTTCGTCGGCGAGCAGATCGTCCCGGTTAACGAGTAACCCACGCGAGGAACCTGACCATGTGGAGCACTGCCCTGACCACCGGCCTGAGCCTCGGCAGCATGTATGCGCTGCTGGCGCTCGGCTTTCATATCACCTGGATTGTGTCGCGCACGCTTAACTTCGCACAGGGCAGTGCGATGATGGTCGGCGCCACGCTCGGCTACACGCTAAGCGTCAGTTGGGGCTGGCCGCTGTGGCTGGCGCTGCCCGCCACATTGCTGTGCTGCGCGCTGTACGGCATGTTGATCGAGCGCCTGCTGGTGCGCCCGTTTGTCGCGCGCAATTCAGACGCCTGGCTGATGGCGACGGTGGCGGGCGGCATCCTGGTGGATAACCTGGCGATGTTCACCTTCGGTAAAGAGCCGCGCCAGTTCCCGGTGACCGACGTCAACTTCACACTGTTCGGCAGCCAGCTGTCGCTGATTAACCTGCTGATCCCGCTCACCGGCCTGGTGATTGTGGTGGCGCTGACGCTGGTGCGCCGCTATAGCCGCCTGGGCAAAGTGCTGGAGGCCACGGTGCAAAACCCGCGCGCCGCACAGTTGATGGGCATTCGCGTCAACACCGTGGTGGCCGTGGCCTTTGCCCTCTCCACGCTGTTCGCCGCGCTGGCCGGGCTGCTGATTGCGCCGCTGTTTAATATCCACAGCGACATGGGCACGTTGTTTGGCCTGAAAGCCTTTGCCGTGGCGATCCTGGGCGGCCTGGCCAGCAGCAGCGGCATCTGGATCGCCGGGCTGCTGTTTGGCCTTAGCGAAGCGCTGGTCACGCTGTGGTTTGGCTCCGCCTTTACGCAGATTTTCACCTTCTCGCTGGTGATCCTGGCGCTGGCGCTGCGCCCCGACGGGCTGTTTGGTAAAAAAATGAGGGTGAAAGTGTAATGCAACGTTTTCCTGTCAATACGGTGGCCCTGGCGCTGCTTGGCGTGATCGCCCTGCTACTGCCCTTTTTCCTCGGCAGCTATGCGCTGCTGGTGTTTTCACTGTTTGCGCTTGGCGTCACCACCGTCGCCGGCCTGAATATTTTGCTTGGGCTGAGCGGCCAGGTTTCCTTCGGCCATATCGCGTTTTATGCGCTGGGGGCTTATATTTCCGCCGGGCTGACCCTGGCCGGGCTGCCGCTCGGCATAGCGATGCTGGCGGCAATGCTGGCGTGCGGCCTGATCGGCGGCCTGCTGGCGATCCCAGCGCTGCGCGTGAGCGGCCCCTTCCTGGCGATGATCACCATCGCTTTTGCACTGGTCGTGCGCCATGTGTTGATCGAATGGCGCGATGTGACCGGTGGTTCTAACGGCCTGATGGGCATCCCGATGCCTGAATTCGGCGGGCTCGATCCGGCCATCGGCCTGGCGGTCTGCTGCGGCCTGCTGATGATGGCGGCGCTGTGCGGCTTCGCCCGCCTGCAGCATAGCCAATGGGGGCTGGCGATGCGCGCAGTGAAAGCCAGCGAAATCGCCGCGCGTTCGCTGGGCTTTAACCCCGTGGTGAGCAAAACTCTCGCCTTTACCCTTTCCGCCATGTTGACCAGCGCCGCCGGCGCCCTGGTGGCACCGCTGATGATGTTCATCAACCCGGATTCCTTCCCTTTTTCGCAGTCGATACTGTTTATTCTCGCCGTCGTCATCGGCGGCAGCGGCACGCTGTTAGGGCCAGTGCTGGGAGCGCTGTTGATCGTGGTGCTGCCGGAACTGTTGTCCTCATTTGCCGAATACCGGTTGCTGATCTTCGCCATGCTGTTGCTGGTGGTACTGTGGCTGGCTCCGCGCGGGCTGCTGGGCACTCTGAGCCGCTGGCTGGCGAAACCGCCGGTGGCATTGGCGCCGCAAACGCCGGACGCCGCCCTGCTGCAACGCCATTTCAGCCACAGCGACCAGCCGCTGCTGAAGGTGGAAAATATCGGTATCCGCTTCGGCGGCGTGCAGGCGGCGAAGGACGTCAGTTTTAGCGTGCGCGGCGGGGAAGTGCTGGGGCTGATCGGCCCCAACGGCGCCGGGAAAACCACCGTACTGAATATGATCAGCGGCTTTTACCGCGCCGACAGCGGCAGCATTCAGTTGCAACGGGAACTGCGCGGGCTGGCCGCCTGGCGGGTCGCCCGCAACGGCATCGCCCGTACCTATCAAACCACCCAGCTATTCAGCGGCATGAGCGTGCTGGAAAACCTGTTAGTGGCCCAGCAACGCGGCAGGCAGGGGTTGCCGTGGCGGCGCCCGGCCGCCGAGGCCCATGATATTGCGCTCGCGCTGCTGGCGTTGGTGGGTTACCGCGGTTCGGTACATACCCCGGCGGAAGATCTGCCGCACGTCGATCGTCGGCTGGTAGAGATCGCCCGCGCACTGGCGCTTAACCCAGCGCTGCTGCTGCTTGATGAACCGGCGGCGGGCCTGAGCCGGGAAGAAACCGACGCACTGATCCCACTGCTGCGCCGGCTGGCAAGCTTTGGGCTGGCGATAATCGTCGTCGAGCACGATATGGCGCTGGTCATGGCAGTGAGCGATCGGCTGCAGGTACTGGACGCCGGCAAACCACTGGCGCACGGCGCACCCGCCGAAGTGCAGCGCAATCCGGCCGTCGTGGCGGCCTACCTCGGCGGCACCGACTACCGCGGTAAACCGCGCCAGCGGGCGCTGTATTCCGATGGCCAGCCAGGGCTGGTAGTGAACCAACTGACGCTGGATTACGGCGCCGCGCCGGTGGTGCGCGACGTCAGTTTCAGCGTCAATCCGGGGGAAACGGTCGCGATCCTCGGCGCCAACGGCGCCGGCAAATCCACCATTCTGCAAACCCTCGCCGGCCTGCATCCGGCGCGCAGCGGCGCGATTTATCTGCACGACCATTCAATCAAAGAGCTGAACGCCAGCCAGATTGCCGCCCGCGGCCTGGCATTGGTGCCGGAAGGGCGGCAGCTATTCCCGCAAATGACGGTGCTGGATAACCTGCTGATCGGCCAGCATGCCTGTGCCGAAAGACACGATCCGCAGGCGGAGATCGAAAAGGTGCTGACACGCTTCCCGCGCCTGCGTGAGCGGCTACACAGCCCGGCAGGGCTGCTTTCCGGCGGTGAGCAGCAGATGGTGGCGATCGGCCGCGGCCTGATGTCGCGCCCATCGATCCTGCTGCTGGACGAGCCGAGCCTTGGCCTCTCGCCGGCGATGATCGGCGAGCTGTACGATGCGCTGGCGGCGCTGCGCGATGAGGGCGTTACGCTGTTGCTGGTGGATCAGATGGCCAACCTGGCGCTGACCATCGCCGATCGGGCGCTGGTGCTGGAATCGGGCGTCGTGGTGAAAGCCGGCCGCGCCAGGGATCTGTTGGCGCAGGCGGATCTGGCCGACGCCTGGCTGGGAGCTGCGAACGCATGAAACACCTTAAGATAATGAACGCGCGCCTGGCGAACCAGCCTGGGCTGCACAGCCTGTTGATTGAGGACGGGCGTTTTGTCGCCGCCCTGGCGGCGCCGGCCGAAACGCTGGATCTGCAAGGCGCGCTGGTGCTGCCCGGCCTGATCGAAACCCATATCCACCTGGATAAAGCCTGTATTATCGATCGCTGCCGCCAACAGGAGGGCACGCTGGCGGAAGCCATCCGCGAAACGGCGCGCGCCAAGACGGATTTCAGCGAGCAAGATGTCTATCAACGCGGGGCCAAAGTGCTGGAAATGGCGATTATGCAAGGCACCAGCCACATGCGCACCCATATCGAGATCGATCCGGTGATTGGCCTGACGGGCTTTAACGCCATTCGCCGTCTGCAGGCCGACTACGCCTGGGCGATTGATCTGCAACTGTGCGTGTTCCCGCAGGAGGGGATGCTCAATAACCCTGGCACCGAAGCGCTACTGTGCGAGGCGCTGGCCGGCGGGGCGGATCTGTTGGGCGGCTGCCCCTACACCGACAGCGATCCGATCGGGCAGATCCGGCGGCTGTTTGCGCTGGCGGCGCAGTACGATGTCGATCTGGATTTCCACCTCGATTTTGATCTTTTGCCGGAAAACCGATTAATCGATGAGGTGATCAGCCAAACGCGCCGTTGGCGGCGCGGCGGGCGCGTTACCGCCGGGCACGTCACCAAGCTGGCGCTGCTGGAACAAGATGCGCTGCGGGCGCTGGGCGCTGAACTGGCGCTGGCCGGGGTGCAGATCACCGCCCTGCCGGCCACCGATCTGTTCCTCACCGCGCGCGATCGCTTTGCGCTCAAACCGCGCGGCGTGGCGCCGGTAGATGAACTGGATAGCCTTGGCGTTGTCTGTTCGCTTTCCACCAACAATATCGCCAACCCGTTCACGCCGTTTGGCGATGCATCGCTGGTGCGGCAGGCCAACCTGTTCGCCAACGTCCGCCAGCTCGGCACCCAGGCGGATCTGCTGCGCTGCCTGTCGTGGATCTCGGGCCAGGCAGCACGGCTGCTGCGCCTAAAGGATTACGGGTTAACGCCCGGCTGCCAGGCAGATTTTGTGGTGTTTGACGCCGAACGCGCCGATCAGGTGGTGGCGGAGATCGCCGCACCCAGAATGGGCTTTAAACGCGGGCGCCAGACCTTCCACCGCCCGCGCGCCGCGCTACTTCGCTAGGCTTGCTTCAGCATTCAGCGCCTGGCGCAGCGACATTGCGCCAGCCGCTGGATCCAGCTCCAGCGCCAGTTCCGCCTCCAGCTCATTTAAATGCGCCAGCATGATCCGCTGCGCCTCTTCCACCTTGCCGGCCGCTAGCGCCGCCACAATCGCGCCGTGTTCCGCGCATTGGCAGGCCGGCGTATCGTTGCGCTGATAAAGCGCGACAATCAGCGAACTGCGCACCATCAGGTTGGCAAGGATTTCCCCCAGCACTTTATTGCCGCTGACCCTGGCCAGCAGCAGGTGAAAGGCGCTGAGCTCGCGCACGATGTCCCGGCGATCCTGCCGCTGCGCCGCTGCGCGTTCCGCCTGCTGCTGGGCGGCGATCTCGTCACTAAACTGCGCGATACGCTCCGGCGTGATAGAGGCCACAATCGCACTTTCAATGGCGCGGCGGGCAATGAAAATCTCACGCGCCTCCCGCGCCTCTGGCTGCGCCACCATCGCGCCGCGGTTCGGCTCAATGGTGACAATATGCAGCAACGCCAAGCGCTGCAACGCGGCCTGCACATGGTTGCGGTTGGCATTCAGAGCTTCGACAATCTGCGCTTCCACCAACCGGGCACCGGGCTTTAGCCGGTGCTGAGCAATAGCAACCGACAGCGCCTCAACGATACGTTGTACTTCACGCTGTTTTGCGGTGGCAACCTGACTCATCCTTACCTCAATCTGGCCTGATAGATAGCCGCTACTATAACATCTAACCCGGCACCGCCTCACTACAGAACAGCCGGCACCGCGATCGTCACGTCACCACCGTGGGCGCATGCGCCAAACGCATATGCAACAAGGGAAAGGGCTTGCCCAAGCTATCCAGGGGCGAACGGCCAACCACAACAAACCCCTGGCGTTGGTAGAAGCCGATGGCCTGTGGGTTCTGTTCATTCACATCCAGTTCGCTGATGCCCCATTGCGCAATCGCATACTGCAATAACTGCTTGCCAACCCCCTGCCCGCGCGCCTGTGGCGCAACGAACAGCATTTCAACCTTGCAGCCTGAAACGCCGATAAACCCCAACATCGCATTTGCGGCGTTCTTGCAAACGCGCAGTTCAAGCGCGCAAAGATAATCATGACGAATGCGCGGTCGCAGCCAGGCGATGTCCGCTGCCTGCAAAAAATCGTGAGTGACGCTGACAGACGCTTCCCAGAGATCCGCCAACGCATCAAACTCGCTTTCCTGTGCGGTGAAAATACTCGTCATTTGTCGTCATCCCTCAGATAAACATGCCGCCAGGCGTTCAGCGCCCCGTGATGGCGGCCAGCAACGCCTGCGGTTGCTCGACCGGGATTGAATGCCCGGCATCGGGGACTAAAAGATGCTCGGCCGCGGGGATCAGGCTGGCGATCTCAAGCCCAAGCTCGGCCGGCGTAGCCCGATCCTGGCCGCCAGATAACACCACGGTGGGCGCGCAAATGGCGCCGATCAGCGGCCGTATATCCCGGCGCTGGATAACCGCAGCGCGCAGCGCGGCAGCCAAACCTTCAGGATCCTGCGCCATCATGTTTGCCAACTCCTGCTGCGCCGCTTGTGGATGCGCGGCCAACCAGGCTCCCGCCGCCTTCATCCCCTGAATCTCCTTAAACATCGCCAGGCGCTCGGCATCGCTTCCCAGCAAGGCCTGTTCACGCCGATGCCATGCGGGAATACGTTCTGGGTATTCTTCCCGCGCGCTGGTATTCACCAACACCAAGCGTTCAACCAATGCGGGATGCCTGGCGGCAAGACGCATCGCAATCATTCCCCCCTGGCTGTGGCCGATCCAGGTAGCGTGCTTAATGCCCTGCTCTTGCAGCCACAATGCCAAATCATCAGCAATAAGGTCAAGATCAAGCCCGGTGCGCCAGCCCGTAGCGCCATGGCCGGGCATATCAAAGGCGATGCAACGATAATTCCCCTGCAACGTGGCAATCTGCTGCGCCCAGAATGAACGATCCAGAAACAGACCGTGCAGGAATATCAGCGCCGGGCCCTGACCTACGTCTTCCCAGCCATAATGCATTTGGTTAATGGCTACCGACCTGGCAGGCGACGCGCTTGCATGAGCCTGTGCCAGCAACAGCGAATCTTCAAAAATTTGGTAGCGGGCAATCCGCTGCTCACGGACGGTGAAGCGGATGGCATAGTCACTGTCGACGATGGCGCTACTGGCCATAACGCGGTGACGAAACCGCCCCAGCGCGATCACGTCGCTTCCCGCATCGAGCAAACGTTCGACACTAAAAGCCAACGGTGTGAAGCCCAGAGGGAAACGGGCGATCCAGCCACGGATTTGCGCATGCCCGCGCAAAATACCCACGGTGGTCACGGCCGGATCGCCATCAATGTGCCAGACGGCGTCTTGGTGCACGCAGGCCATGGCGCGCTCAACGTCGCCTTGGCCGAAGGCCGCCAGGTAGCGGCGAACGGTTGCAACGGCTTCAGTATCATGGGGCTGGGTCTTGGCAGTGTTCATGGCGTTCCTTTAAGAAAAATGAATGGGTTATCTTCACGGCCAAAATAAACCTTTCCTCGTTTTCTTAGAATGGAATATAAGTGAGAATCGAATTCCAATTATGGAAAGCCTATGAACTGGGATGACCTACGCTATTTTTCAGCCGTGATGCAGCACGGTGGCCTCAGCGGCGCGGCGCGTGTTTTAGGCGTGAGCGCCCAAACCGTCGGGCGCAGGATCACGATCCTGGAAGCGGAAATCGGCACCACCCTATTTGTGCGGCACCCGACCGGTTATCACCCCACCACCGACGCCTTCGCCTTTTCCGCTGAAGCCGAAAAAGTGGAGGCAGCGATGGTCATGCTGCAGGCCAACTTCAGCGCCCGCGCAGAAAACCTGACAGGCCCGGTGCGGCTGGCGGCCCCCGAAATGATCGCCGTCGAGCTGTTGCTGCCCGCGCTGCAACCTTTCCTCCAGTTGCACCCATCCCTTGAGCTTGAGTTGATCACAGGTATCGTGCCGGTGGGCATAGCCCGGGGCGATGCCGATATTGCGCTGCGGTTGGTGAGGCCGGAGCAAGGGGCATTAACCATCAGGCAGATAGGTTCTATGGCCAGTGGACTCTATGCCGCGCCCGGTGCTTCCAGCGATCTGGAAACGGCCCGGCTGATTGGCTGGGATGCCGCGATTGATTTGCCCGCCGCTCGCTGGCTGCGCCGGGTAACCGGCAGGGAGCCAGATATACGTCTTACCAGCCTTGCGGCGCACCGGGCGGCAATTAGCGCGGGAATTGGGATTGGTGTGCTCCCTCAGTTTTTGGCCGATGGCCTTATCAGGATTGAAGCACCGGCGTTGCCAATCGAACCTTTATGGCTGCTCACCCATGCCACCGAAACCACAACGCCGCGCATCAAGGCGATTTACGATGAGATAGTGCGGATTATCACGCTAAATGGCGCGAAAATCCGCGGCAAATAAGGATTACGATTCGCGCCAGACCGGGGAAATTTCGGTGTCAATCGCCCAGTGCGCTTGGCGTGGCGCGATGCATACCCCACCCACCCAGCGCGCCTGCGAGGCATAATCCGGCCAGTATGCCTGGCCTTTCACTACCGCCAGCCCCAATTCGGTCAGCGTTAATCGCCGCGCGGGCCATTCACGCTGCGGATCGGCCTCTATCAGCAGGGGTTCATCCGCATCAATCAGCGGCCGGATCAAGGCATGGAACATTAAATCGCCTAAATAAGGCAGCGGATCCCGCTCTGCGTTAAGCACGGCGAAAACGTTACCGAATGCCACTGGGCCGGCCTGATGGATGTAGTGCAACGCCAAGCGTTCCGTTAGCGACAGCCCATCCTGAATGTACGGTAGCTCTTGTAATTGCCGCAGCAAAGCCGGGGCAAGCAAAGGTAGCGCCGCATGGGGCTGGTGCGCAAGCGCCGCCAGTTGCACCGGCGATGCGCTGCAATACGCGGCCCACGCCTGGCAGGCCAAACGGTGCGCTGCAGCCCCAATGGGCCTGCGCTGCGGCCACAGCCAGGCCAGCACATCGGGGGAAAGCTGGCCGATGCCAATAAAGCGCTCAACCCCCGGCACGTGGTTTATTTCAATCAACTCCAGCTTTTGCGGCAGCCGTTTCAGGCTGGCCAACACCCGGATCAGGAACAGTTGATCGTAGGCATCCGCTTCACACCACAAGATGGCGTTGGCACTGTGCGCCAGATTTTCCAGGCACTGGTATTCGTTATCAAAACGCGACGTGACCTCGGCCTTTGCGATACCAAAGGCACGGCTGATGTATTCAGTGCGCTGCGCCCGGTATTGCGCAAAGGGCAGATCCTGCACCGGCCCCATGCAGAAAGGATCGGTCAGCGTTTGGAATTCCCCATGGAAACCGGCAATCCGTAGCGCGTGTTCGATATCATTGCCGCAGCGCCAGTGCACAGTATGCGCTTCGTTGTCCGCGGCGAAACTAGGATGGCGGGCAGCGAAATCGAGCGCCTCTACGTGCGCTTTTAATTTGGGCCAACTGCTAAAGCCAAGGCCGCGGGCGATCAGCCACTGGGCGCCCGACAGGGTGAGAGCAGCGGAGGGATTGAGGCGCTGAAGCAAGGCCAATTCATCAGGCGCAGCGCCTTGTTTTAACCGACGCAGCAGTGCCTTCGCGCGTTTGCGTTGTTGCTCAAGGTTGATGTGGCCATTGTCGATGTGTGATGCAGACATACGAGCTCCTTATCATTACCTTATCCGCATTCAGGTAGGGAGTCGTAAGATACGCTGTGGGCAAACAATCCTGGGCGTAGCCCTTTCCGCAGATGGCGGCGCAGATCACGCCAGCCGTGAGTATAACTATTAAGAAATGGGCGCGCAATCTATACGCCTTGGGCCATCGCCAGCAGCCACGCCAGCAGTTGCCGCCCGCCGGGCAGCTCAAGGCTACCTGGCGGCCAGGCGACAAAATAAGGTTTGCTAAGCGGCAGGCTCAGGCTATCGAGCACCACCAATTGGCCACTTTTCAGCGCCGGGCCGATCAGCCGCCGCTGCCCAAGCAACAGGCCGTGGCCCTGGATTGCCGCATCAATGGCCAGCGAGGTGAGATTAAAGGTCAGATGCCGGCGCCCGCCAGGCGCGGCGATCCCTCGGGCCTGGCACCACTCGCGCCAGTTGGGCAAAAAGCGCCCGTCCTGCCCCCAGTCAAGATGAATCAGCGGCGCCGTAGCCAGGCCGGCCAGGCCATTGATGGCGGCCGCCAGCGCCGGGCTGCCCACCGGCAACACCTCATCCTGAAACAGCTGGCGCTTTTCCAGTTGGGGGTACTGATGCGCGCCGAAGCAAATAACAAAGTTCGCCGACATGGCGTTGAAATCCACATGGGCGTGGGTGGCGTGCAGCGCCAGATCCACCTCTGGGCAATAGTGTTCCCAGCTTGCCAGGCCGGGCAGCAGCCACAGCGAAGCCAGCGCCGGCAGGCAGTACAGCGCAAGCCGCTGCGCCTGGCGCTCCGCATTCAGGTTATGCTGCCCCAGTTGCAGGATCTCGAACGCCTCTTTCACATAGCGCAGGTATTCTTTGCCCGCCTCGGTCAGTTTCACGCCGCTGCGAGTGCGCACAAACAGCGTGACGTGCAGTTGTTCCTCCAATAACCGAATTTGCTGGCTCACCGCCGCGGGAGTTAACGCCAGCAGCGCCGCCGCTTTCGCCAGGCTCCCTGCTTCCGCCGCCACCTGAAAGGCCTGGATGCTGTTCATTTTCGGCAATTTGGGCTGCACGGGCGGCATATAACTTTCCTTTTGTTAGCGTTAAGAAATTTTTGCTACGGCTGATAGCGGCAGGCTGCTTATAGTGAACGCCACCTGCACAAAACGAGAACCAAAACCATGTTGAACACTATCGTCCAAATCGATGCCCATCCCTTAGCGGATCCCGCCTGGCGCCAGACCTGCCGGGAAACGCTGCAGCGCGACGGCGCGCTGGTACTGCGCGGCTTCCTGACCGGCGCAGCGCTCGAGCAGGTGCGCCAGGAAGGCGAGGCCCGCCACCATTTGGCCTGGTACGCCGTCAACCGCCATAACGTTTACCTGCTGAAGCCCGATCCGGCCTTGCCGGCCGAGCATCCGCGCAACCGTGAGGTTGTCTCCACCAAAGGCTGCATTACCGACGATCAGGTTGCGCAGGATTCCCCGCTGCGCCAACTTTATAACGACGCCCAGTTCCGCGATTTCCTGTGCGATGTGCTGGAAGAAGAAGCGCTGTGGCCTTATGCCGATCCGCTGTCGTCCATCAACCTGCACTATGCCCATGCCGATCAGCAACTGGGTTGGCATTTCGACAATTCATCGTTCGCCATCACGTTGCTGATCCAAAAACCGTTGGGCGGCGGCGTGTTCGAATATGTCCGCGATCTGCGTGACGCCGACGCCGGCGAAATGAACTACGCCGGGGTGGCGGAGGTGCTGGATGAACAACGCCCGGTCGCTAAACTGGCGATTGAGCCAGGCGATCTGGTGCTCTTTCGCGGGCGCAACGCGCTGCACCGGGTCACCCCGACCGAAGGTGAAAAACCCCGGATGCTGGCTGTGCTGGCCTGGAACGCACAACCGGGGATCGCCCTGTCTGAAACGGCTCGCATGACGTTTTACGGGCGGCTATAAAGGCTCGCTTTCCGCTAACGCCCGCCACGCCCGGCGGAAAATCTGCCGGGTACGCAGCGCCACCAGCTCACGCCAGTCCTCATCTGCTGGCCAGAAACCGGCCACCAGCGCCTGCTTCACCGCCCGCCCGGCTGGGCTAAGCGGATCGCCTGCCAAGTGCAGCCAGTGATCGGCCCGCACCCGCTGGTGCATCTGTTCCCCACTCAGGGTGCCGCACTCAATCACCAGTTGGATCAGTTCCACGCCAGGCAGGCTATCCAGCATAAACTGGGACAGATAGCCGGTCGCGCTGGCCGTAACGCCGGTGTCGCTCTCGCGCTCGGCACCGGTAAACAACACGGTGAGCCATTCGCCGAACCACTGCCGGGCAAGCGCCTGCTCCGGGCGCGGCGTTTCGGAAATAGCCAGCAGCATCGGGTGGCCCCAGGCGCCGGCACCGGTATGCAGGTCAAAACTGATGATCCGCCGGGCGTGGCTAAGGTGGCGTTCGATAATCTGTTTCAGGGTTTGGCGCGACCAACTCTCGCCCACGCCGCCGAAGAACAGGCCGTCGGCATGGCGATACTGCCCGGCTTCCACCACCCGCTTCACCGCCGGCCAGCCTTGGGCGCCCAACACCGCCGCCAACGCACGATCCGCCGGCTCCCGCTCGCCATGATAAAACGCATGATATTTTTCATAATCTGCGTTCACCGGCAGCGGTTGCCCAAAATCGACGAAATTACGGTTAAGATCAATGTTGTCTTCGTTCACGCGCCGCAGCCAGGCGGTGCCCCAGGGGTTGATCAGATGGATCAGCACCGCGGCGGTATCCGGCGGCAAGGCGTGCGGATCGTATTCATCCAGCCAGGCGATCTGGCTCTCTGAACCGTAGTAGCCCTCTACCCCGTGCGTGCCGGAAATAATCACCAGCAGCTGGCTGGCCTGCGCCGGGCCGATCAGCGCAACATCGGTATATAGGGTTTCGCCTTGCGGGCCGGGCAGCGGGTGCCGCCAGTGGCTCAACGCCCCGCCGGCCCGCTGCACTGCCGCAAGAAAACGCGCCCGCTGGGCGCAATAATCAGGTAATGCCACGGCATCCGTCACGGCCTTATTCCTTGTTTGGGTAGACGTTGAAATGGAAGTACTTTTTGGTCAGGCGATCATATTCACCATTTTTATGTAGCTCGGCCAGCGCCTGGTTAATCAGGGCCAGATTGGCCTTATCATCTTTACGTAAACCGATCCCAACGCCTTCGCCAAAGAATTTTTTATCCACCAGCGTTGCTACGATGGCGTACCCTTTGCCCTGATCCCGGCTCAGAAATCCCTCATCGGCCGATACGGCATTGGTCAGCGTGCCGTCTAACCGGCCGGTAACCAGATCCGGCCACAGCTCTTCCTGGTTCGGGTAGGCAACCACATGTACACCCGCCGGCGCCCATTTTTCGTTGGCCCAGGATTCGTGAATGGTGCCCTGGGCTACGCCAATGTTTTTGCCCTTGAGGGTGGCGATATCAGCCGTTAACCCGCTGCCTTTCGGGGCGACCAGCGCACTCGGCGTGTTGTAAACCATGTCGGAGAAGGCAACCTGTTGGCGGCGCTTATCCGTCATCGACATGGCGGACAAGATAGCATCGAACTTTTTGGCCTGCAGCGCGGGAATAATGCCGTCAAAGCCGATTTGCACCCATTGGCATTGCACCTTGGCCTGATGGCAAATCGCATTGCCCAAATCAATGTCGAAGCCCTGCAACGCGCCATCCGGCGCTTTGGACTCAAAGGGCGGGAAGGTCGGATCGACGCCAAAACGCAGCGTCTGTTGGGCCGCCGCCGCGCCGCAAAAGCCCACTAACCCAGCCAGGCAGGCGGATAACAGTCGTTTTTTCATTGCTTACTCCCTGAAAAATCATGCAGTAAAAGGCAGGTGAGGTTATTGGCCTGCCGCAGGTGAAACCTGTGTTTATGCCGGTGAAGCGTAATACCGGCTTGCTGGCAAAACTTGATACTGGTGGATCACGCCTGCCAAGGCAACCCGCGACATCAGCATCATTCCCTGTGAAATAGACGATTAAGGCACAGCTCTGACACGCAGGCCGTTTATAAACATACATGTATATACAGGAGCGCTAATGCAAGCATTTATCGTGCCAAAGCGGAATGGAGATAAAACGGAAGACGGCGGTCACGCAGTTGCGGCACGTGCACCAAAACAGGCCAGCGCTGCTGCCTTATGGCACCCGGGCGCGGCGGTTTTGGCGAACCTGAAAGCGATTTTCAGCCGGGGAAACTAAGGCAAAAATGTTGGGGGAATACATCAATATCTGGCTGGCACAGGCCAGCCAGAAAACAACCGGTTATTTACTATAGGCTTCGGTTGAGATAGTCAGCGTGACTTCATCGGCAACGGCAGGAACGTATTTATCAATTTTAAAGTCAGAGCGTTTGATCGTACCTACGGCATCAAACCCAATCGCAGGTTTTTTCAGCATCGGCTGAATATCCTGTTTGTTGAGGGTGGCATGCAGCGTGACCGGTTTAGTGGTGCCTTTAATGGTCAGGTTACCTTCAACGTCGAACTGATTATCACCCTTAGCGATAACTTTGGTGCTACGGAACGTCGCCGAAGGATATTTCGCCACGTCAAAATATTCCACACCCTTGAACTCTTTGGTCAGCAGCGGTACGTGGCTGTCTATTTCAGAAACCGGAAGAGTAACATTGATGGTTGATTTTTCAGGGCTTTCTTTATCGAACACCAGTTCGCCTTTGGCATTCGGGATCACCGCTGTCGGATGAGAAAAACCGAAGTGGTTCCAGGTTACAATAACGGAAGTATGTTCCGGGTTGAGCTCGTATTTTACAGCTTCTGCCTGTGACAGCGGGACATAAAGACTTGTTGCCGCAAACAACGCGATGGCGATCTTTTTCATATTATTCACTGCACTACCCTCATGAATGAGCAAGCATTAGGAAAGATATTTTCACCAGCTATTAACAACGTTGATAGTGAATAGTTTTGTTTATTACGTTCAGTTTTTTTCAAACATGATGACGCATGGGCTATTCAGCCTGCGCCATCGTATGTTTCAGTATAATAAATCTCTTGCCATCTGCCCCAAAACACGGAGGCAAACTTAAGCCGTTTTGCTGAGTCGCATTTTTTCCACTAATAGCGGCTCAAGCCAGGCAATAAATAGCTGGAGCGGGCGTGCAAGATGCCTTCGGCTGGGATACAACACGCTGACAGGAAGCGGGCGAGGCAAAAAAGCCGGCATGACCTCATGCAGGGCACCGGCCGCCAGGCGTTCACTCACGTCATATTCCGGGATCTGAATCATCCCCATGCCCGCGACGCAAGCCTCGATATACGCTTCAGCGTTATTAACGGTCAGAAAACTGTTAACGTCCGTACTGCATGTTTCTCCATCGCGCAGCCATTCCCAACGTTCCTGGCGCCCGGTCGTCGGCGAGACGTAACCCACAGTAAAATGCTTATCAAGCTGCTCCGGGGATTCGGGCGCGCCGAAAGAGGAAATGTAGCCCGCGGAAGCTACATTAATAAACTTCAGATAACCGACCCTGCGCGCCACCATCCCCGAGTCATTCAGTACGCCAACGCGAATGGCGCAGTCAATACCTTCCTCCGGGAGATTCACGCTGCGGTCGGTCACACCGAGATCAATCTGAATAGAAGGATGACGGGCAAAAAAATCAGGTAGCGCGGGCACGATAATGCGTCTTCCGACCCGCCCAGGCACATCCACCCTGATTTTCCCCTGCACATGCCCATCGGCCTGCCGGAAAAGATTCTCGGTTTCTTCCACATCCTGAACCACAACCTGGCAGCGCGCATAAAACGCGCTTCCGTCGGAAGTCAGGGAAACGCTGCGCGTGGTGCGGTGTAAAAGGCGGGTCCCTAGCCGGGACTCAAGTTCTTTGATGGCGGCAGAAACGGTCGAGGCGGGCCGGTTCATCGTCTCCGCCGCCCGAATAAAGCTGCCGTTTTCCGCAACACGGATAAATATCCGGAACAGTTCGATGGTGTCCATAGGCTCTCATTATTCGTTAATGCTGAATAGTGCATGCAGATAATGGTTCTTTATACAGCATTCCGTTGTATTAAGCTGTTTTTACGAACACACCCGTCAATAACCGACACAGGAGTTGGAACATGACCGACCATGCCATCAAAGGTAAAACCGTTCTAATCGCCGGTGGGGCTAAGAATCTCGGGGGCCTGATTGCCCGTGATTTCGCGCAGCAAGGGGCCCGTGCCATTGCCATTCACTATAACAGCGACGCAACGCGCAAAGATGCCGAAGCCACTGTCACGGCGATCAAGGCCGCCGGCGCGCAAGCGGTGGCGCTCCAGGCTGATTTGACCTCTGCCGCCGCCATGGAAAAGCTCTTTGCTGACGCCGCCGCTGCGCTGGGGGCACCGGACATCGCCATCAACACCGTAGGGAAAGTGCTCAAGAAGCCGATGGCCGAGATCACCGAGGCGGAGTTTGATGACATGAGTGCCGTTAATGCTAAATCTGCGTTTTTCTTCCTGAAAGAAGCGGGTAAACACGTCCGGGATAACGGTAAAATCTGCACGCTGGTTACTTCGCTGCTCGGTGCCTATACCCCATACTATGCTGCCTATGCGGGCATGAAAGCACCGGTTGAACACTTCACCCGTGCGGCTTCGAAAGAGCTGGGCGAACGCGGTATTTCCGTCACCGCTATCGGCCCCGGGCCAATGGACACGCCGTTCTTTTATCCGGCCGAAGGCGCGGATGCCGTGGCTTACCACAAAACCGCGGCGGCCTTGTCCCCTTTCAGTAAAACCGGCCTGACGGATATTGAAGACATCGTTCCCTGGGTCCGCTTTCTGGTCAGCGACGGCTGGTGGATGACCGGGCAGACGATTCTGGTCAACGGGGGCTACACGACTAAATAATGCCGGGCACTGGCAGCGCCTCTCATACGGAGGGGCTGCCAATGTTATTGCCGTTCATCATGGCGCAATAGTGATGGCAATCCCCGTCGGCACTCTGGCCCAGATCTGCTGCATGTCTGCGTTGCTGACAGCGATGCAACCATCGGTCCAGTCAAAATGGCTGAATATCGAGCTAAACCATCCCCAGATAACTTTCGGTTCCACGATCTGAGGCACACTTTGGCAAGCTGGCTGCTTCAGGCGGGAGGCCACTATCAGCTTTGCAAGAAATTGAGTGGCTGGGAATCTATCGAGATGATGCGTCGATACGCTCACCTGGCGCCGATCCATTTAATCGAACATGCCAAGCAGAATGATGCGATTTTCGGGGGGTAGTCCCAAATCTGTCCCACACAGGAAAAGAGAAAACAGGTTGAGTTATGTAACTCATTGATATTTAATGGTACGCCCTACAGGGCTCGAACCTGTGACCTACGGCTTAGAAGGCCGTTGCTCTATCCAACTGAGCTAAGGGCGCATTGGGATGCGGCAACCGGGGGTTGCGGGTTGGGATTATACGGTCAGCGGGTACTGAGTCAATGCCTTTTCATAGGGTTGCGCCGGCAATGGTGCCTTATGGCGATTTTTCGCCCATGCGGCATCGCTATCCCACCGTTAATCATTGCTATTTCACCCAGCGGCCTTAGCATTCCCCCCAACCGCCGGCACCAATCCCCCTACTTTATGGCAGCTAAAAAGCCGCAAATCAGCCAAGTCCGACGCCGTTCCACGCAATAACCCTGATTCAACGCCTGACAGCGCGGCCAGCTTCTGACAAAATAGCGCCATCCCCCCGCTTTTCTTAATTGATGGATTTCCTCACTGATGGCAGCAAAAATTATTGATGGTAAAACGATTGCGCAGCAGGTTAGAAATGAAGTGGCTGAGCATGTTAAACAACGTCTGGCCGCTGGCAAACGTGCTCCCGGCCTGGCGGTGATACTGGTCGGTGAAAACCCGGCCTCACAGATTTACGTCGCCAGCAAGCGCCGCGCCTGTGAAGAGGTCGGCTTTATTTCCCGCTCTTACGATCTGCCGGCTTCCACCACCGAGGCGGAACTGCTGGCCCTGATCGACACGCTAAATGCAGACAAAGAAATCGACGGTATTTTGGTGCAGTTGCCGCTGCCGGCCGGCATCGATAACGTCAAGGTGCTTGAGCGCATCCTGCCGGATAAAGACGTTGATGGCTTCCACCCGTACAACGTCGGCCGCCTGTGCCAGCGGGCACCGAAGCTGCGCCCCTGCACGCCGCGTGGCATCGTCACCCTGCTGGAGCGCTACAACATCGATACCTTCGGGCTGAATGCCGTAGTGGTCGGCGCGTCCAACATCGTTGGCCGCCCAATGAGCATGGAACTGCTGCTGGCGGGTTGCACCACCACCGTCACCCACCGCTTTACCAAAAACCTGCGCCACCATATCGAACATGCCGATCTGCTTATCGTCGCCGTCGGCAAGCCGAACTTTATCCCTGGCGAATGGATCAAAGAAGGCGCGATCGTGATCGATGTGGGCATCAACCGGCTGGAAAGCGGTAAAGTAGTGGGTGACGTGCTGTTTGAAGAAGCCGCCGCCAAAGCCTCGTACATCACCCCCGTACCGGGCGGCGTTGGGCCAATGACGGTCGCCACGTTGATCCAAAACACGCTACAGGCGTGTGAAGAGTACCATGACACGGAGAACCACTAAGATGGCAACCTTTTCCCTGGGTAAATACCCGCACGTCGAACTGTGCGATCTGCTGAAACTGGAAGGCTTGAGTGAAAGCGGCGCGCAGGCGAAAAACGCCATTGCCGATGGCCTGGTTACGGTAGACGGTGCGGTGGAAACCCGTAAGCGTTGCAAAATCCTCGCCGGGCAAACGGTCAGCTACGCCGGGCAACAGATCACCGTGACTGCGTAACCCTGCCCTATTGATGGCCGGCTGCGCTGTTATCGCCGCCGGCTATCGTTGAAAACCGCGGTGGAAAGCGGGCAACCCGCCACGCAGGTTGCCATTATCGCGGTTACTTACGGCGCCAGATCGTTCCCTGTGCGCCGTCTTCCAGCACAATACCCATTTCGTTTAGGCGATCGCGCGCCGCATCGGCTGCCGCCCAGTCTTTGGATTGGCGGGCGTCGTTGCGTTGTTTGATCAGCGCTTCAATCTCCGCCACCTCACCGTCATCCGCCTGTGCGCCGCTTTGCAGGAACTGCTCCGGCTCCTGCTGCAACAGGCCAAGCACCTTCGCCAGCTTGCGCAGCTCCGCCGCCAGGCTGTTGGCCGCCGCCATATCTTCCCCTTTCAGGCGGTTGACGTCGCGGGCCAGATCAAACAGCGCCGAATAGGCTTCCGGCGTGTTGAAATCATCGTCCATCGCTTCCCGGAAGCGTGCCTCAAAGGCTTCACCGCCGGCCGGCAGGGCTGCAGCGTCGGTGCCGCGCAGCGCAGTGTACAAGCGCTCCAGCGAAGCACGCGCCTGTTTCAGGTTCTCTTCGCTGTAGTTCAACTGGCTGCGATAATGGCCGGACATCAGGAAATAACGCACGGTTTCAGGATCGTAATGCCCCAGCACGTCACGGATGGTAAAGAAGTTGTTTAAGGATTTAGACATCTTCTCTCTGTCAATCATCACCATGCCGGAGTGCATCCAATAATTGACGTACGGGCCATCGTGCGCACAGCTTGATTGGGCGATCTCGTTCTCATGGTGTGGGAACATCAGATCTGAGCCGCCGCCGTGGATATCGAAATGGGTGCCAAGCTGTTTGCAGTTCATCGCTGAGCACTCAATGTGCCACCCTGGGCGGCCCGGCCCCCATGGCGATTGCCAGCTCGGCTCGCCCGGCTTGGACATCTTCCACAGCACGAAGTCCATCGGGTTGCGTTTCACGTCATCAATTTCCACGCGCGCGCCGGCCTGCAGTTGATCCAGATCCTGGCGCGACAGCAGGCCGTAATCCGGATCGCTGTCGATCGCGAACATCACGTCGCCGTTGCTCGCCACATAGGCATGATCGCGCTCAATCAGGCGCTGGGTAAGCGCGATAATTTCGCCGATATGCTGGGTGGCGCGCGGCTCCTGGTCTGGCCGTTCGATCAGTAGCGCATCGAAATCCGCATGCATCTCGGCCAGCATGCGCGCCGTCAGTTGCTCGCAGGTTTCACCGTTTTCCGCCGCGCGGCGAATGATTTTGTCGTCAACGTCGGTAACGTTGCGCACATAATCCAGATCGTAGCCCAGGTAGCGCAGATAGCGCGCCACCACGTCAAAGGCGACAAAGGTGCGCCCGTGGCCAATGTGGCACAAATCGTAAATGGTCACCCCGCACACGTACATGCCCACTTTCCCGGCATGAATAGGTTTGAATTCCTCTTTTTGACGACTCAGGGTATTAAAAATCTTTAGCATCAGGATATTCCGTGGTGTACGTGATAACAGTATTAATTACAGGGCATCAAGTTAATGCTGCGTATTGAACCCCGAAGGGTGATGTAATGCAAGGTTCAGGCACGGGTTTGCTGCCCAGGCCGGTAAAAAAGCTCATAACCATGAATAGTATCACCAGGCAGGGCAAAAAATCCCGTATTGCAACATACCGCCCCAACCCGCCAATACTGACTCGCTAAGTGAGATATGTTATAAGAGCGGTCTGATCGTGCACGCTGTAATGACAGGCGCGCTGGCTTTCCGGCAACGCGTATGTTGAGCGTATATGTGGCATCTCACTTCACCTTGTTAGGATTAAAATATGGTTACTTTCCACACCAACCACGGCGATATCGTTATCAAGACCTTTGCTGACAAAGCGCCGGTTACCGTTGAAAACTTCCTGAACTACTGCCGTGCAGGCTTCTACGACAACACCATTTTCCACCGTGTTATCAATGGATTCATGATCCAGGGCGGCGGCTTTGAGCCAGGCATGAACCAGAAAAGCACCCAGGCGCCAATCAAAAACGAAGCCAACAACGGCCTGAAAAACACCCGTGGCACCCTGGCAATGGCCCGTACCAACGATCCGCACTCTGCCACCGCCCAGTTCTTCATCAACGTTGTCGACAATGACTTCCTGAACTTCCGTGGCGAAAACGCCCAGGGCTGGGGCTACTGCGTATTTGCCGAAGTGGTTGAAGGCCTGGACATCGTCGACAAAATCAAAGGCGTGAAAACCGGCCGCAGCGGTATGCACCAGGACGTTCCGGTTGAAGATGTGGTAATCAACAGCGTTACCGTCAGCGAATAATCACAACTGCATGAGCACCCTGTTCATTGCAGATTTGCATTTATGCGCACAGGAACCGGCAATTACTGCCGGTTTTCTGCGTTTTTTGCAACGTGATGCGATCCATGCCGACGCACTGTACATCCTTGGCGATCTGTTCGAAGCCTGGATTGGCGATGACGATCCCCAACCGCTGCACCGTGAGGTCGCCGCCGCGTTGAAAGCGCTGCAGTTGGCCGGCGTGCCCTGCTACTTTATCCACGGCAACCGCGATTTTCTGCTGGGCAAACGCTTCGCCCGCGAAAGCGGCATGGCGCTGCTGCCGGCAGAAAAAGTCCTCGATCTGTACGGCAGAAAGATCCTGATCCTGCACGGCGATACGCTGTGTACGGACGATCACGCCTACCAGCGGTTCCGCCGCCGGGTGCACAACCCGGTGATCCAAACGCTATTCCTTGCCATGCCGCTGCGCTGGCGTCTAAAGATCGCCGCCAACATGCGCGCCCGTAGCCAACAGAGCAATCAGTACAAATCTGAAGCGATCATGGATGTTAACCCACATGCGGTTGAGCAGGCCCTGCTGCGCCACCAGGTGCATTGGATGATCCACGGCCATACCCATCGGCCGGCGGTGCATACGCTCGCGTTGAGCAGCGGCGAAGCGCACCGGGTGGTGCTCGGCGCCTGGCACAGCGAAGGTTCGATGGTCAAGGTCAGCGCGAACGGCGTTGAATTGATCCGCTTCCCATTTTAGCCCCGCCGCATTCGCCAACGCCGCCATAAGGCGTTGTTTACGCGGCGGCCGTTAAAACGCGCTAAAAAATTCCCGGGTTTGCCGGCGAAAAGCGGCGACGCAACCGTTTTCCTCGCCGTGCTCACATGTTATGCTCTACGCCCTCAAACGGCCTGCCACCCGCGCAACCGGCCAAAGCTTGTATCATTTACAGGAGCCTTACACCCATGGGAGCCAACGCCGCTTCAGCCACCCAAGCCGGAGCTAAAATCGCAATTGTTATGGGATCCAAAAGTGACTGGGCCACCATGCAATTCACCGCCGACGTCCTCACCGCACTGAACGTTCCATTCCACGTCGAGATCGTCTCTGCCCACCGCACCCCGGACAAACTGTTCAGCTTTGCCGAACAGGCCAGCGGCAACGGTTTTGATGTGATCATCGCCGGCGCGGGCGGCGCGGCGCATTTGCCCGGCATGCTGGCGGCTAAAACGCTGGTCCCGGTGTTGGGGGTTCCCGTGCAAAGCGCGGCACTGAGCGGCGTCGACAGCCTGTATTCCATCGTGCAGATGCCGCGCGGCATCCCGGTGGGCACATTGGCCATCGGCAAAGCCGGTGCGGCCAACGCCGGCCTGCTGGCGGCGCAGATCCTGGCGTTGCACGACAGCGCGTTAGCACAGCGCCTGGCAGCCTGGCGCCAGGCGCAAACCGATGAAGTGCTGAATAATCCGGATCCACGGGAGGAAGCATGAAACCGGTTTGCGTACTGGGCAACGGCCAACTGGGGCGTATGCTGCGCCAGGCCGGCGAGCCTTTAGGCATTGCGGTCTATCCGGTTGGCCTTGATGCCGAACCGGAAGCGGTGCCGTATCAAAACAGTGTGATTACCGCGGAAATCGAGCGCTGGCCGGAAACCGCGCTCACGCGCGAACTGGCGCGCCATAACGCATTCGTCAACCGCGACATTTTCCCGCGCCTGGCCGATCGCCTGACGCAAAAACAGCTGCTGGATCGGCTCAACCTGGCGACCGCGCCCTGGCAACTGCTGGCCGATGCCAGCGAATGGCCGCAGGTGTTTTCCCAACTGGGCGAGTTGGCCATCGTTAAACGGCGCGTCGGCGGCTATGACGGCCGCGGCCAATGGCGCCTGCGCCCCGGCCAGGAGAATGAGTTGCCGGCCGATGCCTACGGCGAATGCATCGTTGAACAGGGGATCAATTTCTCTGGCGAAGTGTCGCTGGTGGGCGCCCGTGGCCATGATGGCCAGGCGGTATTTTACCCGCTGACCCACAACCTGCATCAGGACGGCATTCTGCGCACCAGCGTTGCGCTGCCGCAGCCGCTCCCGGCGTTGCAACAGCAGGCCGAACAGATGCTCGGCGCGATCCTTAACGAGCTCGACTACGTTGGGGTGATGGCGATGGAATGCTTTATCGTCGGCGATCGTTTGTTGATCAACGAACTGGCGCCGCGCGTACACAACAGCGGCCACTGGACACAAAACGGGGCGTCGATCAGCCAGTTTGAACTGCACCTGCGGGCTATTCTGGGTTTGCCGTTGCCGAAGCCGGTGGTTAACACGCCGTCGGTGATGGTCAACCTGATCGGCACCGCGGTGAATACGCAATGGCTGTCGCTGCCGCTGGTGCGGCTGCACTGGTATGAAAAAGAAGTGCGCCCCGGGCGCAAGGTCGGCCATCTGAACTTAAACGATCCGCACGCCGCCGCATTGCAGCAGGCGTTACAGGCGCTGGCGCCGCTGTTGCCGGCCGAGTACCAAAGCGGGTTGGAGTGGGCGCAGCAAAAACTGGGCTAACCCCAGGCGTTTTCACTGCCGCGGTTTCGGCTTGCCTCTTTCCCACTGGGAGAGAGGCAAGCCAGCGCCAGAAAGCGGGAACGTACGTTTCAGGCTATCGCGCAATCACCCTTCGTAATTGCGAAACAGCGCCTTGCCGCTTAGCAAACGCACGCCTAACCAACCGCCGCACAGTGAAAGCAACAGCGCACTGAACAGCGGCAACGCCCACCACAGCAGCACGGTCGGCTCCCAGGGGAAGTCAAACACCCGGCTTTGCAGCAGCCACAGCGCCGCTTCCGCACCCAGCGCGGCGGCAATACCGGCCCCCAGCCCCAACAGCGCAAATTCGCACCAGAGCGTGCCGCGCAGCAGGCGCTTACCAGCGCCCAGCGTCCGGTAAACCACCAATTCCTGCCGCCGCTGGCGCATCCCCACCTGCACCTGAGCCAACAGTAATAAGCCCCCGCAGATAACCACCAACACCACCATCACCTCCAGCGCACGGCTCACCTGCTGCAACACGCCGCCGATTTGTTGCAGGATCGACCCCACATCCATCAGGCTGAGCGACGGGAACTGGCGATTAAGCTGGGTCAACATGCTGCCGTCGCCATCGTAACGGAAACTGGTCAGCCAGGTTTGCGGCTGGCCGTCCAGCCCGCCCGGCGGGAAAATAAAGTAGAAATTCGGCTTCAGGCTTTCCCAGTCCACCTGCCGCAGGCTGGTGACTTTGGCGCTGAATGTCTGGGTATCGCCGCTAAAGGTCAGCGTATCCCCCAGTTTGACATTCAGGCGTTTGGCCACGCCCTGCTCCATCGACACTTCCCCGGCTTTCGGCGGCCAGGTGCCGGCCACCAGCGGGTTGTGGTCCGGCAACGCCGCCAGCCAGGTCAGGTTCAATTCGCGGTTCACCGCTTCGCCGCCCGGATCGTCTTCATGCACCCGTTCCGTCGCCGCCTGTTGGTTAATTTCAGCCAGCCGCACGCGAACAATCGGGTAAAAGGTTTCCTCATGCACCTTATGCTGCGCCAGGAATGCCTTCACCTGGGGCACCTGCGCATCATTCATGTTCAGCAGGAAGTAGTTCGGCGTGCCCGGCGGCAACTGTTGCTGCCAGCGATCGAGCATATCGCCGCGCATCACCAGCAGCAGCGCCAACAGCATAAACGACAGCGAAAACGCCCCAAGCTGGCTGATCGTCACCCACGGCTGGTGCAGCAGGCGGTTGACCGCCAGCCGCAGCGCCAGGTTCTTTAACGTAATGCGCCGCAGCACCATCAGGCTGCACCAGCCGATAGCGCCCAACAGTAACGCAAGAACCACAATCCCGGCCAATATTGACCACAGCAGCGTGCTGGCGCCCATCAGCGCCGCCAACAGCAGCACCACAATCAGCAAGGCCGCCGGCAGGAAATAACGCAGCGGCCACACGTTGGCCACCACATCACGCCGCAATACCCGCAGCGGCTGCGTCGCCAGCAATTGGCGGTATGGCCGCAGCCCCACCAGCAGTGAAATCATCACCAGCGCGCCGATCGCCCATAGCCAAGGCCAGGCGCTGGCGGCGGGCAATTCCCCCGGCAGCACCGGCGCCAATAGGCGGATCAGCAATGCCTCAAACGCCAAGCCGATGACGCTGCCGCAAACCCCGGCCAGCACCAACACCGCCAGCCATTGGCCGGCGATCAGGCGCCGCAGTGCCTTGCGCCCGGCGCCGAGGGTTTTTAACACCGCGATCAGATCGTAACGGCTACGGCAATAATGGCTCATCGCCACCGCCACGGCGGCGATCGACAACAGCAGCGTCAACAGCGCGGACATCAACAGAAAATGCTGCGAGCGCTGCAGTGATTTGCCCAGCGCACTGCCGGAATCCTCCAGCCCGTACCAACGCTGCCCCGGCGTAAGCTGTGGCACCAGGCGATCTTCATAGCGTTGGATATCCTCCACCGCGCCGGCGAACATATAGCGATAGGTCAAACGGCTGCCGGGCTGCACCGCGCCGGTTTTATCCACGTCCGCCAGGTTGATGATGATGCGCGGCGCCGTCTGGAACGGGTTAAAGCCAGAGTCTGGCTCCTGAATAATTTCACCGGCGATGCGCAGCGTGGTATCGCCCACATCCAGATTATCGCCCACTTTCACATTCAGCAGCGCCAACAAACGTGGCGCCACCAGCACCGTGCCCGGCTCCAGCTTCACATTGGCCGGGCGCGTTTCCAGCGTGCCGTATAACGGATAGGCCAAATCGGTCGCCTTTACCTGCGCCAGTTGCGGACGATCGCCGGCATAGGTCATGGTGGTGAACGACAGCTGGCGGCTCACCTGCAGCCCCTGCTGCTGCGCATCCAGGATCCAGCCTTCCGGCACCGGGCGCGCCGTGCGCAGAACCCGATCGCCGGCGATAAAATCGCGGCTTTGCTGGCTTAACCCTTTGTTCATACGATCGCTGATGCTGCCCAGCGCCAGCACACAGGCCACCGACAGCGTCAGCGCCAGCCAGACAATCAGCAGCGAAGGCGAACGCCACTCACGCCAGAACCAGCGCCAAATCATGCTTCCTCCCACAGCTTGCCTTCACGCAAGCGCAGCCGCCGCTGGCAGCGTGCCGCCAGCGTTTCGTCGTGGGTGACCAGGATGAGCGTAGTATCAAAATCACGGTTGAGGGAAAACAGCAAATCGGCGATGCGCACGCCGGTCTGGCGATCCAAGTTGCCAGTGGGTTCATCGGCAAACAGCACCCGCGGCCGGCCGCTGAAGGCCCTGGCGAGCGCAACCCGCTGCTGCTCGCCGCCGGATAGCTGCGCCGGCAGGTGGCCCAGGCGCTTGCCCAGGCCCAGTTGCTCCAGCAGTTGCACCGCCTGCTCGCGGCTTTGGCGTTCACTCTCGCCGCGCAACAATGCGGGCAACTGCACGTTCTCCAGCGCGCTGAGCGTCGGCACCAGCATGAACGACTGAAAGACAAACCCCACGTCCCTGGCGCGCAGCGCCGCACGTTTTTCTTCATCCAACGCGGGCAGATTTTCCCCCAGCAGACGCACTTCGCCGGCGCTGCCGTCGTCCAGCCCGGCCAGAATGCCCAGCAGCGTCGATTTGCCGGAGCCGGACTCGCCAATCAGGGCGATGGTCTGCGCGGGTTTGACAACCAGCTCGACACCGGTAAGTATGGTGAGCCGATGTTCCCCCTCACCAACGTGTTTACTAAGATGATGAACTTCAAGAACGTTTTCCGCTGGCATCTTCCCTTCCTTTTGCTGTTGGGATTATTCAGTTTACGCGCTGCCGCCGCAGATACCCTATTGATTTTGGGCGACAGTTTAAGCGCCGGCTACCGCCTGCCGGTGGCGCAGGCCTGGCCGACGCAGTTGGCCGCCCGCTGGCAGAAACAGCCAGGTAGCCCACAGGTGGTTAACGCCAGCATCAGTGGCGACACCAGCGCCCAAGGGCTGGCGCGCCTGCCGGCGCTGCTAAAGCAGCACCAGCCACGCTGGGTGCTGGTTGAGCTGGGCGCCAACGATGGCCTGCGCGGCTTTCCGGCGCCCGATATTCAACAGCAGCTCAGCCAGATCATCACGCTGATCCAGCAGGCCGGCGCCCAGCCGCTGCTGATGCAGATTCGCATCCCGCCCAACTACGGCAAGCGCTATACTGACGCTTTCAGCGCCATTTACCCGCGGCTCGCCGGGCAGTTCAACATTCCGCTGCTACCGTTCTTTATGGAACAGGTGGTGATTAAACCGGAATGGATGCAGGATGATGGATTGCATCCCAATCAGGATGCCCAGCCGTTTATCGCTGCCTGGATGGCAGAGCGCCTGGAACCCTTAGTAAAACATGAGTCTCATTAAATAAGGCCGTACGGTAGGTAAAGTTATGCAAAAAGCGGTATTAATAACCGGCTGTTCCAGCGGGATCGGCTTGATAGCGGCGCAGGATCTGCGTAACCGCGGCTATCGCGTGCTGGCGGCCTGCCGTAAGCCACAGGACGTGGAAAATATGCGCCAGCTTGGGCTGGAGGGCATTGAGTTGGATCTGGACGACAGCGCCAGCGTTGAGCGCGCAGCCAGCCAGGTGATCGAACTGACCGGCGGCCGGTTATATGGCCTGTTCAATAACGGCGGCTTTGGTGTTTACGGCCCGCTAAGCAGTATTTCCCGTGCCCAGTTGGAAAAACAGTTCGCCACCAACCTGTTCGGCACCCACCAACTGACCCAACTGCTGCTGCCAGCCATGCTGCCGCACGGCGAAGGGCGCATTATCCAGACCAGTTCGGTAATGGGGCTGGTGGCCAGCGCCGGGCGCGGCGCCTACGCCGCCAGCAAATTCGCGCTGGAGGCCTGGTCGGACGCGCTGCGCATGGAGCTGCACGGCAGCGGCATCACAGTAAGCCTGATCGAGCCCGGCCCGATCGCCACCCATTTCAGCCAGAACGTGAATCAGGCGCTGCGCGATAAACCGGTGCATAACCCCGGCATCGCCAAACGCCTGACGCTGCCGCCGGAAGCCATTCTGCCCAAACTGCGCCATGCGCTGGAAAGCCCACGGCCCAAATTGCGCTACCCGGTGACGCTGATCGCCCATGCGCTCAGCATACTGCGCCGTATTCTTCCTGGCCGGGCGCTCGACTGGCTGCTGCGCAGCAACGGCTAAGCGCCCCATCGGCAACGGCGTTTCGCCCCTATATTCGCGCCGGGGGTTGAAGATGCCGGCCCTTGCCCCCACGTAGCCTTTATTGGCTCCGAAAGTTTCAGAGAGAAAATACATGCTAACTCAAGCCGTTGTTGATATTAACGAAACCAACCTGCACCAGACGCTGGATCAATCCATGTCGGTTCCGGTGCTGTTTTACTTCTGGTCCGAACGCAGTCAACACTGCCAGCAGCTTACTCCGGTGCTGGACAAACTGGCGGCCGAATATGCCGGGCAGTTTATTTTGGCAAAAGTGGATTGCGACGCCGAGCAGATGATCGCCTCGCAGTTTGGCTTGCGCTCGATTCCAACGGTTTATCTGTTTAAAGACGGCCAGCCGGTAGACGGCTTCCAGGGCCCGCAGCCGGAAGAGGCTATTCGCGATTTGCTGCAGCGTTTTTTGCCGAAGGAAGAAGATCTCAAACTGGAGCAGGCTACGGCGCTGCTTGCCGAAGGGCAGGCGCAGGAAGCGCTGCCGCTGCTGAAAGATGCGTGGCAGCTCAGCAATCAGCGCAGTGATATCGGCCTGGCGCTGGCGGAAGCACAGATCGCCTTGAACCGCACGGAAGACGCCGAAGCGGTGCTGGCGACCATTCCACTGCAGGATCAGGATACTCGCTATCAGGGCCTGGTGGCGCAGATTGAACTGCTGAAACAGGCAGCGGACACCCCGGAGATCCAACAGTTGCAGCAGCAAGTGCAGCAACAGCCTGACAACGTGGAACTGGCCATCCAGCTTGCGCTGCAGTTGCATCAGGTTGGGCGCAACGAAGAAGCATTAACGCTGTTGATGGAGCATCTGAGAAAAGACCTGGCCGCAGCCAACGGCAATGCGCGCAAAACGCTGATGGATATTATGGCCGCACTCGGCACCGGCGATGCGCTGGCCGCCAAGTTCCGCCGCCAGCTCTACTCCCTGCTGTATTGATTTGCCCCCATATGTACCCCCTCTCCCACTGGGAGAGGGCCGGGGTGAGGGTGAACCCTTCCCCACTCCTAGCCTTACGCTTAGCGGTAAACCCGCACGCCGCCCGGCACGCCGCTCGGGCTGAACAATACCTGCCACAGTTGAATATTACGTGACCGGAACGCACCAGCGCAGGCGTTCAGATAATAGCTGAACATGCGTTCAAAACGCGCCGAATAGCGGCCTTCCAGCGCGGGCCAGGCCTGGCGGAAATTTTCATACCATGCCATCAGCGTCCGATCATAGTCCGCCCCAATGTTATGCCAGTCTTCCATGATAAACCGCCCTTCACTCGCCTGAGCAATATGCTGTACCGAAGGCAGGCAACCGTTGGGGAAAATGTATTTATCGATCCAGGAATCAACGTTCAAATCGGTCTGGTTGGAGCCGATGGTGTGCAGCAGGAACAAACCGTTCGGTTTCAGGTTCCGCGCCGCTACGGTGAAATAGGTGTCGTAGTTTTTAGGCCCCACGTGTTCAAACATGCCCACCGAGACAATGCGGTCAAACTGCCGATCCAGGTCACGGTAATCCTGTAGCAAGATCTGAACATCCAGCCCTTCACAGCGCTGCTGCGCCAGTTTCTGCTGCTCGGCGGAGATCGTCACGCCATACACGGAAACGCCGTAATTCTGCGCCGCATACTGGGCCAGGCCGCCCCAACCGCAGCCAATATCCAGCAGCGACATGCCCGGTTTCAATTGCAGCTTTTCACAGATCATTTTCAGCTTGTTCTGCTGCGCCTGCTCCAGCGTCGTGGCATCCTTCCAGTAACCACATGAATACTGCATGTAGGGATCCAACATGCGGGCGAACAGATCGTTACCGATATCGTAATGCTCTTTCCCCACCTGCCAGGCGCGCCGGCGGGACTGGCGGTTAAACAACCGGGCATAAAGGATGCGGGCGATATCTGCCATGTTTTTCGGCAGCCGTTCATCAATTCCGGCACGCAGGATCTGGGTGAACAGCATGTCCAGCAGCTCGCAATCCCACCAGCCATCCATATAACTTTCGCCAAAACCGAGCGAGCCTTCCTGCAGCACCCGTTTGAATAATTCAGGATTGTGCACCTGAATATCGCATGCATTATTACCATTAATGGCAATGCCGGCTTCGCTGAGCATATTCTCAACGATCTGATACCAGCGATCTTTCTTGTGCGTGAGTTGTTCGACACTGACCGAGTTCATAACAATCCTTGCTCTGCCCGCCATTCCAAACCGCATTGTCGCAAATTGAAATGACAATTTTTTTAAAGAGAAAACGACGCTACCTTTTACTGTAGCCAAGCGCGGCAAGGGCATGAAATGAATTAAAATTATTGAATTCATGCCCATTTGGCATGATTCCAGCGTAATAACGGTGAATAATTGGCTATTCCCCCTATCGCTGGCGTACTATCAGGTACAAATGCCTGACAGGAGGTTATGCCATGATTACCGTTATCCCGATTATTATCGTTGTCGCTCTGATCGTCGTCTTTGCCGGCGTAAAAATTGTGCCGCAAGGTTTTCAATGGACCGTGGAACGCTTCGGCCGCTATACCAAAACCCTGATGCCCGGCCTGAATCTGGTGGTGCCGTTTATGGATCGCGTCGGGCGTAAAATCAATATGATGGAGCAGGTGCTGGATATTCCTTCGCAGGAAGTCATATCGCGCGACAATGCCAATGTGGCGATCGACGCGGTGTGTTTTATTCAGGTTATCGATCCGGCGCGCGCCGCTTATGAAGTCAGCAATCTGGAACAGGCCATTGTTAACCTGACGATGACGAATTTCCGCACAGTTTTAGGCTCCATGGAGTTGGACGAAATGCTCTCGCAACGCGACAGCATCAACACCCGTCTGCTGCATATCGTCGATGAGGCCACCAACCCGTGGGGGGTAAAAATCACCCGCATCGAGATCCGCGATGTGCGCCCACCGGCAGAACTGATTGCCTCAATGAACGCCCAGATGAAGGCCGAACGAACCAAACGCGCGGATATTCTCGAAGCCGAAGGGGTGCGCCAGGCGGCCATCCTGCGCGCCGAAGGGGAAAAACAGTCGCAAATCCTGAAGGCTGAAGGTGAACGCCAGTCTGCTTTTCTGCAGGCTGAGGCCCGCGAACGCGCCGCCGAAGCTGAAGCCCGCGCCACCCAATTGGTTTCCGACGCGATCGCCGGCGGCAACATTCAGGCGATCAACTATTTCGTGGCGCAGAAATATACCGAAGCGCTGCAAAATATCGGCTCCGCCAACAACAGCAAAGTGATCATGATGCCGCTGGATGCCAGCAATCTGTTGGGTTCCATTGGCGGCATTGCGGAGTTGTTGAAAGAGAGCAAAGGGAAATGAACATCATCGCCAGCATCGCCATGAATCCACACGGGTTCTGGCTCTCGCTCGGCGGCCTGTTGTTGGCGGCCGAGATGCTCGGCGCCGGTGGCTACCTGCTATGGAGCGGCGTGGCGGCGATGGTGACCGGCGCCATTGCCTGGCTGTGGCCGCAGCTCGGCTGGGATTGGCAAGGCGTTATCTTTGCGGTGCTGACCGTGGTGGTCGCCTGGTTGTGGTGGGCCTGGCTGCGGCGCCAGACGGCGAAAAACCAGGCTGTTTCGCCCCTAAACCAGCGCGGCCGCAGCCTGATCGGCTTTCGCGCCACGCTGACAGAGCCCGTGTCCAACGGCCTGGGGCGCGTGAACATTGGTGACGGCAGCTGGCGCGCGCAGGCCGGTGAGGACTACCCGGTGGGCACCGAGGTTGAAGTGGTAGCGGTGGAAGGCACCACGCTTATCATCAGCAAAGTGCCGCGTTAAACCGCACCCGCTTTGGGGAGCGCACGGCCATTGCGCCTGCCAGATAGGCTTTCTAATGGCAGCAACCAGCCAGGTTATTCATAATGGGGCACTCAGCCCCTTCATCGCCGGGGCATTGCTCCGCCAGCGCCAATAAACGTTGACGCATACCATCCAGCTCCTGCATGTGCTTTTCAATTTCCGCGACTTTTTGCAGCGTACGCGCCTTCACATCGGCGCTGTGGCGTTTGGGATCGTTAAACAGCGCCACCAGCTCACGGCATTCATCCAGTGTGAAGCCCACCTGGCGCGCCTGGCGCAGTAACGTCAGTTCTTCAATCTGTTTCGAACCATAGCAGCGGTAGCCATTACCGGCGCGCAGCGGCGCGGTCAGCAACCCTTTTTCTTCGTAAAAACGGATGGTCTTGCTGGTCAAGCCGGTTTTTTTGGCAACCTCACTGATATTCATCTTCCCCCCTTGACCTTCCCCTTGCAGGAAGGTTTAACCTCATTCTTAATGAAAATTGTCATGACGGTCAAGCCTTGAACAAGGCCCGTCAGCGAGGAGCCAAACCATGTCACAAACCACAGTGCTGGCGCTGCAGGGGTTATCCTGCATGAACTGTGCCCAGCGGGTAAAACAAGCTCTGGAAAACCGCGCCGATGTCGAACAGGCGCAGGTAGATGTTCACTATGCAAAAGTTACCGGCAGCGCGCCCAGCCAGGCGTTGATCGACAGCGTCATCGCCGCCGGCTATCAGGCCACGCTGGCGCAACAGGCGGATACCGAGCTCCAGCTAGCCGGCCTCAGTTGCATGCACTGCGTTGGCGCCACCCGCAAAGCGCTGGAAGCCGTGCCGGGCGTGTTTGCCGCCGACGTGACCCTCGATAAAGCCAAAGTGTATGGCGATGCCGGGGCGCAAACACTGATTGAAGCCGTCGAGCAAGCGGGCTACCAGGCCAGCCTGGCCGGGGCCAAACACCCAAAAACTGAGCCGCTGGCTGATGCAGTGCCATCCATGCCGGAAACGCAGACAGCGGCTCAGGTTCCCCTTCCGGCAGAACAAGATGAAGAAAACAGCCTGCAGCTGTTATTAAACGGCATGAGCTGCGCCAGCTGCGTAAACAAAGTGCAGAAAGCGTTGCAAAGCGTGCCGGGTGTGGAACAGGCACGGGTCAATCTGGCGGAACGCAGTGCGCTGGTCAGCGGCCGCCCCGATCCCCAGCGGCTGATCGCCGCCGTGGAAAAAGCCGGCTATGGCGCTGAAATTCTGGCTGATGAAACCGCCCGGCGCGAGCGCCAACAGCAAACGGCCCAGGCGGCGATGAAACGTTTTCGCTGGCAAGCGGCGCTCGGCCTGGCGCTCGGGATCCCCCTGATGGCCTGGGGGTTGTTCGGCGGCAGCATGGCGCTCACGCCAAACAGCCAGCGCCCCTGGCTGCTGGTAGGCATCATCACATTGCTGGTGATGATCTTCGCCGGCGGTCATTTCTATCGCAACGCCTGGCGGGCATTACGCAACGGCGGCGCCACGATGGATACGCTGGTGGCGCTCGGCACTGGGGCGGCCTGGCTGTACTCGTTTGGCGTCACGCTCTGGCCTGCGAGCTTCCCGATGGAAGCGCGCCACCTGTACTATGAAGCCAGCGCAATGATCATCGGGTTAATCAACCTGGGCCATGCGCTAGAGCAAGGGGCGCGGCAACGTGCTTCCCAAGCGCTTGAGCGGCTGCTGGATTTAACGCCGCCGGTGGCGCGCTGGATCAGCGACGAAGGCGAAAAGCCGCTGCCATTGGCCGACGTGCAACTCGGCATGACGCTGCGGCTGGTCACCGGCGATCGCGTACCGGTGGACGGCGAGATCGTGCAGGGCGAAGCCTGGCTGGATGAAGCGATGCTCACCGGCGAGGCGGTGCCGCAGCAAAAAGGCGTTGGCGAGAAGGTTCACGCCGGCACCCTGGTGGAAGACGGCAGCGTGCTGTTTCGCGCGGCGGCGATCGGCAGCCATACCACGCTGGCGCGCATCATTAAACTGGTGCGGCAGGCGCAAAGCAGTAAACCGGCGATCGGCCAGCTCGCCGATCGCATCTCGGCGGTGTTCGTGCCGGCGGTGGTGGCCGTGGCGCTATTCAGCGCGGCGATCTGGTTCTTCTTTGGCCCGCAGCCAAACCTGGCGTATACGCTGGTGATCGCCACCACGGTGCTGATTATCGCCTGCCCATGCGCGCTGGGGCTGGCAACGCCCATGTCGGTCATCGCCGGCGTCGGCCGGGCGGCGGAATTCGGCGTGCTGGTGCGAGATGCCGATGCGCTGCAGCAGGCCAGCCGGCTCGATACGCTGGTGTTCGATAAAACCGGCACCCTGACGGAAGGGCAGCCGCGCGTTGTTGAAGTACTGACCTTCAATCAGGTGAGCCAGGAACAGGCTACCCGCTGGGCGGCGGCGTTGGAACAGGGGGCCAATCACCCGCTGGCCCGGGCTATCGTCGCCCACGCCGGCAACCAGATGCTGCCGGTGGCACAACGGTTGCGCACGCTGCGCGGCAGCGGCATCAGCGGCGAGGTTGACGGCGCAAAGCTGCTGTTGGGCAATGCCCGCCTGCTGCAGGATAACCAGATCAACACCGCGGAACTGGAGGAGCCGATGCAGCAGCAAGCTGAACGCGGCATCACGCCAGTGGTGCTGGCGGTGGATGGCAAACCGGCGGCGCTGTTCGCCATCCGCGATCCGCTGCGCGATGACAGCGTCGCCGCGCTGCAACGGTTGCATCAGATGGGCTACCAATTGGTGATGTTGACCGGTGATAACCCAATTACCGCCAGTACCATTGCCAAAGAAGCCGGTATCGATCGCGTGATTGCCGGCGTACTGCCGGAGGGCAAGGCCGAAGCCATTAAGCAGTTGCAGGCCAAGGGCCTGCGCGTGGCGATGATCGGCGACGGCATCAACGACGCCCCGGCACTGGCGCAGGCCGACGTTGGCATCGCCATGGGCAGCGGCAGCGATATCGCCATTGAAACCGCGGCGATCACCCTGATGCGCCACAGCCTCAACGGCGTGGCCGACGCCCTGATATTGGCCAAAGCCACGCTGCGCAACATGAAGCAGAACCTGCTGGGGGCGTTTATCTATAACATTCTGGGCATCCCAATTGCCGCCGGCGTGTTGTACCCACTGACCGGCACGCTGCTTAGCCCGGTGGTCGCCGGCGCGGCCATGGCGCTCTCGTCCATTACCGTGGTCAGCAACGCCAACCGGCTACTGCGTTTTAAACCCAAAGCATAATCTCGCCGGGCGCCGGGATAATTCATTCACCCTAAAGGCTTTCTTGTCCAGTGGATAGCGTTTAGCATGGTGTAAACGTTAACCAGGAGCCGCTGTATGGGTCAACTGTTACGCCGCATTGCCGCTTTCCTTGGCATTATTTCCCCGATGGCCTACCCCTACCCGGCGCTGGATATCACGCTGCCGGGCGATCGCCAACTGCATCTGGTGGGCAGCATCCATATGGGTACGGTGGATATGGCGCCGCTGCCGGCCAGGCTGCTCGCGCACCTGAAACAGGCCGATGCGCTGATCGTCGAAGCCGACATCACCGAAGCCGCATCGCCGTTCGATCACGCCGACACGGCACCGGAACTGGCACAACGCCTGTCTGGCGCAGAGTTCCAGCAGTTGCAGGCACTGTGCCAGGAGCTGGGAACCAGCGTAGAGACGTTTTCCACCCTTCCCGCCTGGCAAGTGGCGCTGATGATGCAGGCGCGCCAGGCGCAAAGGCTGGGGTTGCGCGGGGAATACGGCATTGATTACCAACTGTTACGGGCGGCCAGAGAACAGCAGAAAACGGTGTTCGAACTGGAAGGCGCCGATCAACAGCTCAACATGCTGGAGCAATTGCCGGAAGGCGGTATCGCACTGCTGCGCGATACCCTGGAGCACTGGCATACCAACGCACGCCTGCTGCAAACCATGATCGGCTGGTGGCTGGATGCCAGGCCGGGCAGTATGCAGGAGCGCCTGCCCGCCACCTTCAGCGCCGGCCTGTTTGACGTGCTGATGCACCAGCGCAACCGCGCCTGGCAACAGCAATTGCAGGCGCTGCCGCCGGGTAAATACGTGGTCGCCGTAGGCGCGCTGCACCTGTACGGCGAAGACAATCTGCCGGCGATGCTGCAAGCGCAGTAAAAAAGGGCCAATATGGCTATTGGCCAGTCAACGAGCCATTTTTGATATGCTAGTCATTCGTATTGAAACCGCCAGGCGGTTACAATTGATGGGGTAACAAACGGGCGGGCGCATTCGCCGGTTGTCTCAGGGCCGTATTAGGTAATTTTGTTGCTCCGTGTTGCAACTTGTCCTTCGGGATATATTTGGGAAAACACACTATGACACCCGCAGTTGTCCTGCTTGAAAAACAAAAAGTCGCATTTACTCTCCATACCTATCACCACGACAGCGACGAAACCAACTTTGGTGATGAAGTGGTCAAAAAGCTGGGGCTGAACGCCAACCAGGTTTATAAAACGCTGCTGGTCGCGCTCAATGGCGATGCCAAAAAGCTGGCGGTCGCCGTCACGCCGGTCGCCAGCCAGTTGGATTTAAAGAAAGTCGCCAAGGCGTTAGGCGCTAAAAAGGCGGAGATGGCCGATCCCACGCTGGCGCAGCGCGTCACCGGCTATCTGGTGGGCGGCATCAGCCCGCTTGGGCAAAAGAAACGGCTGCCCACGGTGATCGACAGCCCGGCGCAGCAATTCGCCACTATCTTTGTCTCCGGCGGTAAACGAGGCCTGGACATTGAGCTGGCCGCCGGCGATTTGTGCCGCCTGTTGGCCGCTTCATTTGCCGACATCGCCAAACGGGACTAAACCCGGCGCAGGCACATCACCCGGCGCCAGACAGCGCCGGGTGGGTTTCTTGCGCTTAACGGTAAACGATCTCGCCCTGCGGCGCATAGGCCGCCGCATCCAGTGGGGAGTGTTTTTCAATATACTGCTTGAGCACTTCCGCATCGATAAAACCGGTATTCACGTAGCCCGGCAGTGAATCAATCCGTGGGTAGCCATCGCCCCCCAACGCGATAAAATTCAGCATCGCCATACGATAGGTTTTATCCGCCTGCAAAGGTTCGCCGTTGATTTTCACCGCGCTCACGCCCTTGCCGTCGGCGATCAGGCTCACATCGATAAACTGCGCGTAGGCGCCTGAATCCGGCTTCATGTTGGCCGCTACCGCCAGATATTTTTCCAGATCGCGGCCTGGCATATCGATATACACCAGCGTGTTGCCGAACGGTTGAACCTTCAGCACATCCTTGTAGGTAATGTCGCCAGCGTCGATGGAATCGCGCACCCCGCCGCCGCTGATGATGGCGAAATCTGCGTTAGCACGCTCTTTCTGGGCCGCCAAGATCAGGTGCGCCAGATTGGTCTGCTCAAAGCGCACTTTGCTGCGGTCCCCTTCCAGCCGGCCGTTAACGTGGCCAATCGTCTGTTTCAACTGCACGGTGCCTTTGTCCTGGAACGGCGTCAGCAGTTTCAACATCCCCGTATCCTGCGGGATCTCGTGGGTGTAATAGGCAAACTGGCTACCGCCCGCCTGCTCCACCTTTTTCTTCAGGTTGACCGGGATCAGTTGATAATACACCAGCTTCAGTTCGCCATTACGGAACTGGAAATCGGCGCGCCCAACGTACTTGCCCCATTCGTGCGCCTGAACAATCCAGGTGCCGTTCTGGCGATCCGGCGCGCACGGGGTTCCCGGCACGTAGTCCACCTGCTTATGGTTCTCGCTGGCCATGCATACCGGGTTTTGCGAATGGCCGCCGACAATCATATCCAGGTAGCCGGCCGGCAGGCTGCGCGCCATTTCCACGTCGCCCGGCGCATTGGAGCCATGTTGGCCGTTATCGTAGTGGCCCATATGGGTCGCGGCGATGATCACATCCGGTTTTTCCTGTTCGCGCAGCTGTTCCACCACCCGTTTCGCCTCGGCCGCCGGCGCATGGAATTCGATATCGGTAAAATATTCCGGGTTGCCCAGTTTGGCGGTATCGTCCGTCGTCAGCCCGATGACCGCGATTTTCACCCCCTGCTTATCAAACAGCGCATAGGGTTTAAACAGCCGTTGCTGGGTGCTTTTCTGGTAAATATTGGCGGAAAGCAGCGGGAAGCCGGCCCATTTCTCCTGCTGACGCAGCACGCTCAGTGGGTTATCGAATTCATGGTTCCCCAACGCCATGGCGTCGTAGCCGATCAGTTTCATACCGCGGAAATCCGGCTCGGCATCCTGCAAATCAGACTCCGGCACCCCGGTGTTAATATCCCCGCCCGAAAGCAGCAATAGGCTACCGCCCTGCGCCGCAACCTCCTGGCGAATACTGTCAACCAGCGTTTTCTGGGCGCTCAGGCCGTATTCGCCGCGATCGTTTTGCCAAAAGCGGCCGTGATGATCGTTGGTGTGCAGGATCGTGATGTCGTAAGTTTTATCCTTTTCCCAGGCGTTGGCGGCTCCCCAGGGCAGACTTGCCAGAGAAACAGCCAACATACATGCGGTGGTTTTAAGCGAAAAACGCATGGAGGAACTCCGTAAAAATGAATAACAGTTTTTGCGTGAGCGGAATTGTAACGTGAACCAAAGGGATAATTTCAAATTTTTGCGAGGTAAATCAAATTATTTCAGCCGTGGTAAAGCCCGAATAATCGACTAAGATGTTGCTTACTTAAATTAAAAAACATACCAGGCTAACTATTAATGACCGATCGTAGCGAAAGCAGCGGGCTGCTCGCCAAACGCAGTGCGCTAAAAGGCACTGCCTATTCCATCCTCGGCGCGATCAGCGTTTCACACCTGCTCAACGACATGATCCAATCGCTGATCCTGGCCATTTACCCGATGCTGCAATCGGAATTCAGCCTAAGCTTTGTCCAGATCGGCATGATCACCCTGACCTATCAGTTAACCGCATCGCTGCTGCAGCCGCTCATCGGTTATTACACCGATAAACACCCGCAGCCTTATTCACTGCCCATCGGCATGGGCTTCACGCTCACCGGCCTGCTGCTGATGGCCTTCGCCCAGACCTTCCCGCTGGTGCTGCTCGCCGCCGCGCTGGTGGGCACCGGCTCTTCCGTGTTCCACCCTGAATCCTCGCGCGTGGCGCGGATGGCTTCCGGTGGCCGGCATGGGCTGGCGCAGTCGTTATTCCAGGTGGGGGGCAACTTCGGCAGCTCGCTCGGCCCGCTGCTGGCCGCCTTGATTATCGCCCCTTATGGCAAAGGCAACGTGGCCTGGTTCTCACTGGCGGCGCTGCTGGCGATCGTCGTGCTGCTGCAGGTCAGCAAATGGTACCAACTACAGCAACAGGGCTTTCAGAAAAAAACCATGAGCGCCCAGGTGCTGCAAACGCGACCTAAACGCACGGTGATTTTTTCTCTCGCTATTCTGCTGTTGCTGATTTTTTCAAAATACTTCTACTTGGCCAGCATCAGCAGCTATTACACCTTTTATCTGATACATAAGTTTGGCGTTTCCGTGCAGAATGCCCAGATACATTTGTTTGCTTTTCTGTTCGCCGTTGCCGCCGGCACCATTATCGGCGGGCCATTAGGGGATCGCTTTGGCCGCAAGTATGTTATTTGGGGCTCGATACTTGGTTCAGCACCGTTTACCCTTGTTTTACCCTATGCATCACTGGAAATGACCGGCGTTTTAACCGTGATTATTGGATTAATCCTCGCTTCGGCCTTTTCTGCCATCCTGGTCTATGCTCAGGAGCTGATTCCGGGCCAGGTGGGCATGGTTTCCGGCCTGTTCTTCGGCTTTGCCTTCGGCATGGGTGGGTTGGGCGCGGCAGTGCTGGGCTATATTGCTGATTTGGCCGGCATTGATCTGGTCTACCAAATTTGTGCTTTCCTGCCATTGATCGGCATTATCACCGTTTTACTGCCGAATATAGAACACAACGCACAGTAGCCTTGGCGATATTCCCGGCTGAAACGCATAAGCAGGCCGGGTAATCCCCCCGATAAATCAAAGCCATTTTACTTATCTGCTCACAAATCCTCTCTTCATCGATCCTCAGGCAGAATCCTCTGCTTTTTTACAAAAGCTACGCATTTAGCTAAGCAAAGCGCGTATAAATGCAATAAACTAAATGTATCTTTCTGTAATCTCGATTACACGCCGCAACCCCCCTGTGATTTATAACGAGAAGGAGTCTGGATGCACCATTCTACACCGCTGATCACAACCATTGTCGGGGGGCTGGTGCTGGCCTTCCTGCTTGGTATGCTGGCGAACCGCCTGCGGATCTCACCGCTGGTGGGCTATCTGGCCGCTGGCGTGCTGGCCGGCCCGTTCACCCCGGGTTTCGTGGCGGATACCTCATTAGCGCCCGAACTGGCGGAAATCGGTGTGATCCTGCTGATGTTTGGTGTTGGCCTGCACTTCTCGTTAAAAGACCTGCTTGCCGTAAAATCCATTGCCATTCCCGGCGCCGTTGCGCAGATTGCCGTCGCCACCCTGCTGGGGATGGGCCTGGCGAAACTGCTCGGCTGGGATTTGATTTCCGGCCTGGTATTCGGGCTGTGCTTGTCCACGGCGAGTACCGTGGTGCTGCTGCGCGCCCTGGAAGAGCGGCAACTGATCGACAGCCAGCGTGGGCAAATCGCCATTGGCTGGCTGATTGTTGAAGATTTGGCCATGGTGCTGACGCTGGTGCTGCTGCCGGCCGTCGGTAATCTGATGGGCAGCGGCAATGCCAGCACCGGCCAGTTGCTGACCGAGCTGGCGATGACCATCGGGAAAGTGATCGCCTTCATCGCGCTGATGATCGTGGTCGGCCGCCGCCTGGTGCCCTGGATCCTGTCAAAAACCGCCAGCACCGGCTCACGCGAGCTGTTTACACTGGCAGTGCTGGCATTGGCGCTGGGGATTGCCTATGGCGCCGTCGGCCTGTTTGACGTTTCCTTCGCACTCGGGGCGTTCTTCGCCGGCATGGTGCTCAATGAGTCCGAACTAAGCCACCGTGCCGCACACGATACGCTGCCGCTGCGCGATGCCTTCGCGGTACTGTTCTTTGTTTCTGTCGGCATGCTGTTCGATCCGCTGATTCTGATCCGTGAACCGCTGGCCGTGCTGGCAACGCTGGCGATTATTGTGTTCGGTAAGTCTGCCGCCGCGTTCTTGCTGGTGAAAATGTTCGGCCACTCCAAGCGCACCGCGCTGACCATCTCCGCCAGCCTGGCGCAGATCGGTGAGTTCGCCTTTATCCTGGCCGGGCTGGGGATTGCGCTGGGGATGATGTCAGAGCACGGCCGCAACCTGGTGCTGGCCGGCGCGATTCTTTCGATCATGCTGAACCCGCTGCTGTTTACCTTGTTGGAGCGCTATCTGGCGAAGAACGAAACCATCGACGAACAGATCATGGAAGAAGCGGTGGAAGAAGAAAAACAGATCCCGGTCGATATGTGCAACCACGCGTTGATCGTCGGCTATGGCCGTGTGGGCAGCCTGCTTGGCGCCAAACTGGCGGAAGCCGGTATTCCGCTGGTGGTGATTGAGAACTCACGCCCACGCGTGGAAGCGCTGCGTGAGCAAGGGATCAAGACGGTGCTGGGCAATGCGGCCAATCCAGAGGTGATGGATTTGGCGCGGCTGGACTGCGCGCGTTGGCTGCTGCTGACCATCCCCAACGGCTATGAAGCCGGCGAGATTGTCGCGTCCGCCCGCAGCAAACGGCCGAACATCGAGATTATCGCCCGCGCGCACTATGACGATGAGGTGTCTTACATCGCCGAACGGGGTGCCAACCAAGTGGTGATGGGCGAACGCGAAATTGCCAACAGTATGTTGAATATCCTGAGCCTGGATAGCCTGAGCACGGAAGAACGCACCGCCGGCTGCCCGATTTAAGCCTTGGCCCTCACCCCGGCCCTCTCCCACAGGGAGAGGGAGCAAACCAGCCGGTTATAAAGCCGTATCTCGGGCACGTTCTCATAGCCCCCTTCCCCTGTGGGAGAGGGAGAAAACCAGCCGAATATCAGGCACATTCTTATAGCCCTCTCCCTATGGGAGAGGGTTGGGGTGAGGGAAAAAGGGAAAGAAACGCGGGAGTTAACGCTCCCAGTAGGCCTCTTCCAGGCTGTCTTCACGCTCCGGCAGGCCGCGCGTCAGGCGCGGCGAATGCTGATTCAACACCTGATAGCTCACACGGTTGGCATACTTGCACACCTGCGCCAGCGAGGAATACGTCAGGTAACTGCGTGCATGCTTGCTGGAGTTCGGCACGTTGCTGCGGTGATAACCGTTGGCGGCAATATCATGCAACAACGCGGAAAGCGCCCCGTCGCCGGCGCCGTTGGTATTCATGATCTTCTCCGGCCCGCCCATGTACGGCGCAATGTGCGAATAAACGCGCAACGGATTTTCACACTGTTCACGCCGCATCGCACGGCTAAACTCGTAGCGGTTGAACTCGGCAATCTTGCCCGGCAGCAGCGGGTGTTGCGTTTGCCGTTTGTTGGCCTCTTCGGTATAGCCTGCCATATACAGGCCGTTCGGCCCGGCGGTGCATAGCACCAGATCCACCCACTCCAGCGCCATATCCGCCGCGCTGAGCGGATCGCTCTGGCCGGTCAATTCCAGCCCTTCTTCCTCGTTCATCGCCAGAATAGACACGTTCTCACGCAGGAAATCGCGCCACCACTGCGGGTTATCGGCAATCACATATTTAGTGCCCAGGGTCAGCACCACCGGCACGTCATGCTTTTTGGCATATGCCACTGCCTGCTGGGTGGCGGCATGCATCGGCTCGCCGGGTTTACAACGCATCAAATAGGCGGTCAGTACCAGCGCAGACGCGCCGGCGATTACATCTTCCGGAATGCTTTCCGGCCGCAGTTGATTCATCATCCCCGGGCTGATGGCAAAGGAACGTTCGCCGCTTTCGCTGATCAGCGTAAAGCAGCGGCCGATCGCGCCATCCACGCCCTGCAGGTAGTTAAGATCGGTGCGGCTGGAGGTATTGCACAGGTAGCGGTAGGCATAGCTGCCGATTTTCACGTTGCTGCACATCACGCCAAGCAGGATCGAACGATCGTCAGCCAACACGGAATAGTTATGCAGCGTATTGCCGATAGTGCCGCCGGCAAACTGGTGGGTGATCAGATTGTGGTCGATCAACTCCTGATACAGCGTTTCAGCTACATCATCGTCAATCACCAGAGAATGGCCCAGGCTTAGGCCGTAGCGCTGGATAAACGCATCATCTACCTTTGCTTCGATATCCACCACAATCTGATCGATACCGACGATATAGGAAGTACTGATTTCATTTTCCGGCTGGGCCTGCTGTAGCAACGGATCACGGGCGCTGACCGGAAAATAGTGTTTGGATTTACGTTTACCAGGAAATTTCATTTAATGGGCGGTAGTAGCAATTATCGGGCTGCGAATGGTAGCACATTCCAGCCCGATTAATGAATCCAGCGCGTCAGAAACGCTGGGCCACCAGTTGCTGTAGCATATCGATATGCTCAGGATCGTCATTAAGCGCCGAAATATATTCAAATTTCTCCCCGCCGGCCGACAGGAAGATCTCACGGTTCTGTTCTTTGATCTCTTCCAGCGTTTCCAGGCAGTCGGCGGCAAAGCCGGGGCAGATCAGTTGAATATGCTTCACGCCCTGTGCCGGCAGTGCTTTGAGCGTTTCGTCCGTATAGGGGGTGAGCCAGGGCTCACGGCCAAAACGTGACTGGAAGGTCATCATTATCCGATCCGCTGGCAGCGATACGTTGTCTAACAGCGCGCGCCGCGTTGCTTCACAGCGCAGCGGGTAATCATCCCCCTGGTGCGCATAGCGTTTTGGAATGCCGTGGAACGACAGCACCAGACGATCCGGTTGCCCATGCTCGGCAAACGCGCGTTCAATGCTGTGCTGCAGCGCGGCGATGTAGGCCGGGTGTTCCGCATAGTCGCGGATAAAGCTCACCGCGGGCAGGCGGCGGTAACCTTTGAGGATGTTAGCCACCCCATCCCACACGGCCGCGGTCGTGGAGCAGGAATATTGCGGATAGAGCGGCAGCACCACCATATGGGTCACGCCCTGCGACAGCAGCGAATCGATGGCCTTTTGCAGGCTGGGCGAGCCATAGCTCATGCCCAGCGCAACCGGCGTATTCGGCATACGCTCGGCCAAAGCCTGCTGCTGCCGGCGGCTGTAAACCAACAATGGTGAGCCTTCTTCCATCCACACCGACTGATACAGCTTCGCCACCCGCGGCGACCGGGTGGGCAAAATGATGCCATTGAGGATCGGCCACCACAGCCAGGGAGAGGTATCAACCACGCGGTTATCACTGAGGAATTGCTTCAAATAGCGCTTTACCGCCTGCGGGGTCGGCGCATCTGGCGTGCCCAGGTTGACCAGCAAAACCCCGTACTTTTCTTGCTTCATCTCAGTTTCCTTCATACCGTTTCAGCTTACCCCTCTTTCTGAATCAGGGTGTTAGCAACCGTGATTGGCTGCCATTGTAACGGAAAAGCGGTTAATCGGAACCGATATCAGCAACAGGCATGGCCCATTAACCATGCCGGGTTCACGCCATTAGGCTTGCGCCAAGCGCCAGACGGCGGCCACGTTGCGTGCCGTCACCTGCAGATTGTGCGCTGCGTCGGCCAGCGCCTGTTCCAGCGTCACGATGCGGTCAATCACGGAAAACGCCGCGTCGATGCCGTGCTGGTGCACGACCTGGTGGTCCTGGGCCAGGCTCCCGGCGATGCCGATCACCGGCAGGCCATAGCGTTTGGCGACGCGCGCCACACCGATCGGCGTTTTGCCGCGGATCGACTGGCTGTCCAGCCGCCCTTCCCCGGTGATCACCAGATCTGCATCGCGCACGGCGTCTTCCAGCCGCAGCGTCTCAATCACAATCTCAATGCCTGGCCGCAGTTGCGCCTGCAACATCCCCAGCAGCGCCGCCCCCATGCCGCCGGCCGCTCCGGCCCCCGGCGTATCCATCACCGCCCGGCCGGTGGTTCGCTCCAGCAATTCGCCGTAGTGGCGCAGCGCCGTATCCAACTGCCGCACCATCTCCGGCGTCGCCCCTTTTTGCGGGCCGAATACCGCAGAGGCGCCTTTTTCACCACACAGCGGATTATCCACATCGCAGGCAACGGTAAAGGCGATCTGTTTCAGGCGACTGTCCAGCGCGGCCAGATCGATATCCACCAGTTGCGCCAGCGCCGCGCCACCCGGCGCCAGGGGCTGGCCTTGTGCATCCAGAAACTTCGCCCCCAGGGCCTGCATCATACCGACGCCGCCGTCATTGGTGGCGCTGCCGCCAATACCCAGAATGATCGCCTGCACGCCGCGCTCCAGCGCGGCGCGAATCAGTTCACCGGTGCCATAGCTGGTGGTAGCCCGCGGATCGCGCTGGCTGCCGGTGGCTAAATGCAGGCCGGAAGCGGCCGCCATTTCTATCACCGCCGTTTTATCGTCGCCCAGCAGGCCGTAAAAAGCCGCAACGGGTTTGCCCAGCGGGCCGGTCACGGTGACATTTATTTTCTCGCCGCCGGTGGCGGCCACCATCGCATCCACGGTGCCCTCGCCACCGTCCGCCATTGGCAGCGCGACATACTGCACGTCAGGGAATATCTCCCTGAAACCACGCTCAATCGCCTGCGCCACTTCCAGCGCGCTCAGGCTCTCTTTGAATGAATCCGGAGCAATGACCACTTTTTTCAGCGTTCTCATCCACATTCCTTATCTTCGCGATGATTGATGCCAAAGATGCCGAGCATCACCGATGCCTAAAGGGTAGCAGTTCCAGCCGCAGGATGGCCGCATAACGCATGGCCGGCGGCCAACAGGCAAAAAAAACGCCGGGCAGTTGCCCAGCGTAGTCACGTAAAACCGACAATTAGCCGAGGATTTTCGCCAGTTCGGCGCTAATTTCAGCCACTTTACGCGTGCCGTCGATTTTATGGTATTCGGTGTTGCCGGCATCGGCTTCTTTACGATAGTAAGACACCAGCGGCGCGGTCATCTGATGATATTCAACCAGGCGTTTACGCACGGTTTCTTCCTGATCGTCTTTACGGGTCGTCAGTTCTTCGCCGGTAACGTCGTCTTTGCCTTCCACCTTCGGCGGGTTGAACTTAACGTGGTACACGCGGCCGGAAGGGGCATGCACGCGGCGGCCAACGATGCGATCGACAATCAGCTCATCCGGCACGTCGAACTCCAGCACGTAATCCACCGCAATGCCGGCGTCTTTCATGGCATCGGCCTGCGGAATAGTGCGTGGGAAACCGTCCAACAGGAAACCGTTGCGGCAGTCAGGCTGTGCAATACGCTCTTTAACCAGCGCGATCACCAGCTCATCGGTCACCAGCTTGCCGGCGTCCATGATCTCTTTCGCCTGTTTGCCCAGTTCGGTGCCGGCCTTTACGGCTGCGCGCAACATATCACCAGTGGAGATTTGCGGAATGCTGTATTTCTCCATAATGAATTGAGCCTGAGTACCTTTACCAGCGCCCGGAGCGCCCAGCAGAATGATACGCATTGCGTAAATCCCCTTGCTTGTAGTTTTTTATAAAATTGAGAAAACGCTAAACCATACCATTTCCCGGGGGGGCGGCTCAAGGCGCATGGGATAAATCACAGGCAGGGAATAAAAGACGTGGCTGGCAGGTGGGAAAAGCGCCCTTAACCGGCGGTTAAAGGCGCCTGGCTTGCTATCAGGCAGACAGCAGTTTATTCATCCGGCGGATAAACTGGTTAGGATCTTCCAGCGTGCCGCGTTCAGCCAGCAGCGCCTGATCCAGCAGCAGATCAATCCATTCAGCGAACTGGTCGTTATCGCCGACGTCAGCGGCGCGTTTAACCAGTGCGTGGTCCGGGTTCAGCTCAAAAATATACTTCACTTCCGGCGCCTGCTGGCCAGCGGCGGCAAACAGCTTCGCCATTTGGGTGCTCATTTCGTCCGCATCGGTAGTGACAATAGCCGGCGTATCGGTCAGGCGGTGGGTCAGGCGCACGTCTTTCACACGGTCGCCCAGCAGGGTTTTCACGCGTTCGATAAACGGCTCCAGCTGTTTTTCAGCCTCTTTCTGCTCTTCGGTTTCGTCCGCCAGTTTTTCCAGCGACTCATCCGCCTTGCTGATGGACTGGAACGGCTTGCCGTCGAACTCGGTCAGGTAGCTCATCATCCACTCATCGATACGATCGGAGAGCAGCAGCACTTCGATGCCCTTCTTACGCAGCAGCTCCAGGTGCGGGCTGCTTTTCGCGGCGGCATAGCTGTCGGCGGTGATGTAATAGATTTTTTCCTGCCCTTCGGCCATGCGGCTAACGTATTCCTCCAGCGATACCGTCTGCGCGGAGCTATCGTTTTGGGTGGAAGCAAAGCGCAGCAGCTTGGCGATGGTTTCCTTATTCGTCGTATCTTCCGCCGGCCCTTCTTTCAGCACCTGGCCAAACTGCTGCCAGAATTTCTGATAGGCTTCGGCATCGTCTTTCGCCAGTTTTTCCAGCATTTGCAGCACGCGTTTGGTCAGCGCGCTGCGCAGGCTCTGGGTCACACGGCTGTCTTGCAGAATTTCACGCGAGACGTTCAGCGGCAGATCGTTGGAGTCTATCAGGCCACGCACAAAACGCAGGTAGTTCGGCATGAACTGTTCCGCATCGTCCATGATGAACACGCGCTGGACGTACAGTTTCAGGCCATGCTTGCTGTCGCGGTTCCACATGTCCCACGGCGCCTGCGCCGGGATATACAGCAGGCTGGTGTATTCCTGCTTGCCTTCCACCCGGTTGTGGCTCCAGCTTAGCGGATCGGTGAAGTCATGGGAGATATGCTTGTAGAACTCTTTGTATTCGTCATCGGTGATATCGGCTTTATTGCGGGTCCACAGCGCCTGGGCCTTGTTGATTTTTTCCCAGGTGGTGGCGCTGTCTTCTTCTTCGCCCTTGGTTTCGATCTCAACCGGCAGCGCGATGTGATCGGAGTATTTGCCGATCACCGAACGCAAGCGCCAGGCATCCAGGAACTCGCTTTCGTCGGCGCGCAGGTGCAGGGTAATTTCGGTGCCGCGATCTTCTTTGGTAATGTCGGCGATAGTGTAGTCGCCTTCACCGGCGGATTCCCAGAATACGCCCTCATCCGCCGCTGCGCCTGCCGCACGGGTGCGCACGGTGACTTTATCCGCAACGATAAACGCCGAGTAGAAACCCACGCCAAACTGGCCAATCAACTGGCTGTCTTTAGCCTGATCGGAACCGATGGACTCCAGGAAAGCTTTAGTGCCTGATTTGGCGATGGTGCCAAGGTTTTCGATCACTTCGTCGCGGCGCATCCCAATGCCGTTATCGGAAATGGTCAGTGTGCTTTTGTCTTTATCAACGGACAGACGGACACGCAGCTCACCGTCGCCTTCATACAGATCCGGCGCGGACAGCGCGCGGAAACGCAGCTTATCGGCGGCGTCGGATGCGTTGGAGATCAGCTCGCGCAGAAAAATCTCTTTGTTGGAGTACAGCGAATGGATCATTAAATGAAGCAGCTGTTTAACTTCAGACTGGAACCCGCGTGTTTCTTGACCTTTCATACTCATTGATTACCTCAAAGACAATTGCAACCAAAACCAAACAATGCACATTAGGTGGGGATAGGGGCGTGATTTTTCAAGCGGCTGGCGGGAAATTTTTGCAGAGAATGAAGGGCTACGGCGGCAAACGCGGGCGGTAAAAACATGGGTGGGTGCAACCGCAGGCAGCCCCACCACACGCACGCCGAGGGGGAATCAGAACTTGATGGCGTGGCGGCCGGCCAATGAATGCGACAGCGTGGTGCCGTCGACCATCTCCAGCTCACCGCCCACCGGTACGCCATGGGCGATTCGGCTGGCCATCACACCGTACTGGCCGCACATTTCGGCAATGTAGTTGGCGGTAGCTTCGCCTTCGACCGTTGGATTGGTGGCCAGTATCACCTCGGTGATAGTTTCCTGCTCCAGGCGCTGTTCCAGGCGGTCCAGGCCGATATCCCCCGGCCCGATGCCGTCCAACGGCGACAGATGCCCCATCAGCACGAAGTAGCGCCCGGCAAATTGCCCGGTCTGCTCAATGGCGTGGATATCCGCAGGGCTTTCCACAACGCAAATCTGGCCGTTTTGCTGGCGGCGCGGATTGGCGCAGATAGTGCACACATCCTGCTCGGTGAAGGTGCGGCAATCGGCGCAGTGGCCGATCTCCGACATGGCGCGCGTCAGCGCCTGCGCCAGGCGCATCCCCCCGCTGCGATCGCGCTGCAGCAGGTGGAAAGCCATACGCTGCGCCGATTTCGGGCCAACGCCCGGCAGGCAGCGCAACGCCTCCATTAATGATTCAAGGAGCGGGCTGGTTTGCATCAGAATGGCATCTTAAAGCCAGGCGGCAATTGCATACCGTTGGAAACCGACGCCATTTTTTCTTTCTGGGTTTCTTCGATACGGCGCGCGGCATCGTTAAACGCGGCGGCGATCAGATCTTCCAGCATGTCTTTGTCGTCTTCCAGCAGGCTGGGATCGATTTCCACGCGGCGGCAGTTGTGCGCACCGTTGATGGTCACTTTCACCAGGCCAGCGCCAGATTCGCCAGTCACTTCCAACTTGGCGATTTCTTCCTGCATCTGCTGCATTTTTTCCTGCATTTGCTGGGCTTGTTTCATCAGATTGCCCAGACCGCCTTTACCAAACATAGTCATCTCTCATCGCATGGGCCGCGCATTGTGCACAGCGGTTAAATGGGGCGAATACTCTCTTCGTCCAGATCCGCGTCGAAAAACCGGCGCAGCGTCTGCACGTTGGTATCCGCAATGATCGCCTGGCGCGCCTGCGCCAGCTTTTCTTCATAAATGGCTTGCCGCCACTCCAGCGGAGTGCGTTGCGCCAGATTATCATCTTCCACTACGTTGAGCTCAACCGGGCCGCCGTGCAGCTCGCTGAGCGCCTCCGCCAGCGTTTTCTGCGCCGAAGGCGAATTCAGATGGCGCTGCGACGGCCGCAGGTGGAGACAAATTTTGCCGGGTTCCAACTGTTCTTTAAAGGCGTTCAACGCCAACTGCTGGACCAGTTTCGGGATTTTCAGCTTATCGATTTCCGCAGCCCAGGGATCGCGCTCAAGCGATTCCACCACCAGCTTCGCCGCAAGCTCCGGCGTTTTTTCATGCTCCAGCGCCGTGCGCAAGGCCTTTGGCGTTGCCAGCGGCTCCGGCTCGGCTTCCGGCGCTTTATTCTGGGCGCGCCAGCGATAGGCCTCGGGCTTGGCCGGTTTTTCCTTGACGATCCGCTCGGCCTGACGCTGTTGGCTGCGTTCAGTGACAGAAGCGAGCCGTTCCAACGCAGAATTCGCCGGCCGCGCTCTTGATGGCGCCGCCGGTTCAGCCTTTTTTGGCGGGGATGCCCCCTGTTGCCGCAGCAACTGGGTGCGCGCTTTCAGCAACTGCGCGGTGGCATCCGGTAAACTTGCCGCGGGCGCATCAGCGGGCCCGGCCGGCGCATTGTGCTGCGTTGGCGGCGCGGGCTGCTGCAACGGCTGCCCTTGTGGCTGCGCCATCGGCGGCGGGCTTTGCACCGGCGCGACCGACTCCGGGATCACGGCCTTGGGATGAAACGCCAACGCGCGCAGCAGCGTCATCTCAACGCCCATGCGGCGATCCGGCGCGAACGCCAGCTCTTTGCGCCCCACCAGCAGCGTTTGATAATACAGTTGTACATCGGCCGGCGGCAGCGTGCGCGCCAGCTCCCGCAGCCGCTGCTCGATCGCCGCATAGTGGTTATCCAGCGTCGATGGCAGCAGTTGCACCATGGCGATGCGGTGCAATAACGCCAGCGTATCGACCAGCAGGTTTTCCCAGTCAACGCCGCGCGATGCGGCCTGCGCAACCTGGGCCATCATTTTCTCGCCGTCCGCGCTGACCAGCGCTTCCAGGATCGCCAGCGGTTGTTCATCATCCAGCGTACCGAGCATTTGGCTGACGGTGGCGGTCGTGACCTGGCCCTGCCCAATAGCGATGGCCTGATCGGCCAGGCTAAGCGCATCGCGCATGCTGCCGTCGGCGGCCCGCGCCAGCAGTTGCAGCGCCCGGGCATCGCTGGTGATGTGCTCGGCCTGCAACACCGTTTCCAACTGGTTGCGGATCTGCTCTACATCCAGCGCTTTTAGGTGAAATTGCAGGCAACGCGACAGAATGGTGACCGGCAGCTTTTGCGGATCGGTGGTTGCCAGCAGGAATTTAACGTGCGCGGGGGGTTCTTCCAGCGTTTTCAACAGCGCGTTGAAGCTGTGGCGCGAAAGCATGTGCACTTCATCGATCAAATAGACCTTGAAGCGGCCGCGCGCCGGCGCATACTGCACGTTATCAAGCAGTTCGCGGGTATCTTCTACCTTAGTGCGCGACGCCGCATCGATCTCGATCAGATCAACAAAGCGCCCCTGTTCGATCTCGCGGCAATTATCGCATTGCCCGCACGGGGTGGCGGTAATGCCGGTTTCGCAATTCAGGCCTTTCGCCAACAGGCGTGCAATGGTGGTTTTCCCCACCCCACGGGTGCCCGAAAACAGATAGGCGTGATGAATCCGCCCAAGTTTTAGGCCATTAGCCAACGCTGTCAGGACGTGTTCCTGTCCGACAACATCTGCAAACGTTTGAGGGCGCCACTTACGGGCAAGAACCTGATAGCTCATTAATACCGGAGATGTCGAGTAATCTGGAGGGTCATGCTAACACAGCCCCGCGGCAAACCGCGAGGCCGTTGTCGCCATGTGGATTAATGGCCGGCAAAGTCCACCAGGCTGTAGCTGGTGACGCCGAGATTTTTCAGGCGCGCTTCGCCGCCCAGATCCGGCAGGTTAATGATGAAAGCGGCGTCGTTGACTTCCCCTTTCAGGCGGCGGATCAGTTTAACGGTGGCTTCAATGGTGCCACCGGTGGCCAGCAGATCGTCCACCACCAGCACTTTATCGCCCGGCACAATCGCGTCGCTATGGATTTCCAGCCTATCCGTGCCGTATTCCAGCTCATAGCTTTCGCTTAGGGTCTCACGCGGCAACTTACCTGGCTTGCGCACGGGTACGAAACCCACCCCCAGCGCCAGCGCTACCGGGGCGCCGAACAGAAAACCACGCGCTTCGGTACCAACCACTTTGGTGAAACCTGCGTCGCGGTAACGCTCAACCAGCAATTCAATGCTGGCGGCATAAGCCAGTGGGTTTTCCAACAGGCTGGTTACGTCACGGAACAGTATGCCCGGCTTAGGGTAATCCGGAATGGTTTTGATACTGTCTTTAATAAACTGAAGCTGCTGCGCAGTAGCGGTCATAATTATTGCCTGATAAAACTGCTTGAAACTGGAACGCAGGCCGCCCGGCCACCGCAGCATGTTGCCCTGCGGTTGAGAATGGCGGAGTACCCCACGCACGAAAACGCACAAATCTATGCAAACTACCGGATAAATGCAACTGGCAGTGCACTATCAGCGCTGCTTTTGTTGTGGCAGGTCAATAACCGGCAGGCGAAGCATAAAGGTTAACAAAATAACCAGCATGACGAAAAGTATGCCACGCACCCACCAGATCTTCACCCACCATAATGAAACCGCAAACGTCAGCACGATCATCAATACCGCTTTCCATTTCGCCCCGGGGGGCAACGCACGGTGCTGTTGCCAGTGGCGCAGGTAGCCGCCAAACCAAGAACGATAGAGCAACCAGTGGTGAAAACGCGGCGAAGAGCGGGCAAAGCACCAGGCGGCCAGCAGCAGGAATGGCGTAGTCGGCAACAACGGCAACACCACGCCGAGCATTGCCAGCACCACCGCCAACCACCCCAAAATTATCAGTAACCAACGCGCCATGCCCGCCCCCGCAACGATTATTGCCGCCTACTGTACCACCGGCCAACCGGGCCGTGCCAGCAACGGCGCGCACAGCACGCTTGTTTCTGCAGTGGTTCACAGGCAAGCTGGACAACGATATGGTTAATGTAAAGGAACGCGCGTGAGCACGCATCGCCTCTTGCAGGTGTTAGAACAACAAATTGCGGCCCTGGCGGCGGGGCTTTCGCCACAAGGCAATGCTCCCCTTCAGCAGGCGCGCTTCGACACCGCCTTGTTTAACAGCCGGGGCACGCGTCTGCGCGACTATCTGGCGGAAATAGAGAAAAATTTCGCCCAGTTGCAGGCGGCCGTCAGGGATAACCGCACGGCGCAGGTAGCTTTCCTGGCTGAAAAGCTGGTTGCGCAAATCGCGGCGTTGCAGCGAGAACAGGCCACCCAGGCGCTGCGGCGGAAAAATCAGCCCCAACGCGCGCCGGCGCCGGATCTGTACCACAAGCTGGCGGAGCACCAGGATTATGAGCGCCGCTTGCTTTCCATGATACAGGATCGCGAAAGCCTGCTCGGGCGGCAAACCACGCTGGCCGGCCAGCAAAAATTGCAGCAGGAATTGGCTGCGCTGGAAGGCCGGCTGATGCGCTGCCGCCAAGCGCTGACGCGCATTGAACGCAGTATCGAACGCAAAGAAAACGGTTTCTGACAGAGCGCGCCGCGGTGAAACGTTATACTCAACGCACAGGCTCCCCAAAATGAAGGTGGTTTTATGTCACTGGAAAAGGCACCGGCAGAATTACAGTTAGCAGTGGATTTGATCTATCTGCTGGAATGCAACGAGATCGATCCCGCCACGGCGCTGGCCGCCCTGGAAATCGTCAAACGGGATTACCAGGCGAAGCTACAGCGTAGCGAAGCACCCCCTGCCCAGCCTGGCCAATAACCGCCCCGCCGTTACGCCGTTGCCGGCTGCTCGTCAGGCCCGCCTTTCAGCACGCGTTTCACTTCCTGCACTTCTTTGCCCTGCGGATTATGCAAATAAACTTCAAGCTGATTGAAGGCAATGTCGATGTCGTTCTCCCGGCACAGGCGATCGATTGCCCGGTTCAACTCATCCACCGTGTAGCTGCGATCGCGCAGTTCGCGCACGTACAGGCGGAGTTCATGATCCAGCGTGCTGGCGCCAAAGTTGAGGAAAAACACCTGCGGTTCAGGATCGGCCATCACCCGTGGATTATCATGCGCCGCCTGCAGCAAGACGCGCTTCACCTTCTCCAGATCGGAACCATAGGCCACGCCAACGCTGATAATAACGCGGGTAATGGTATCCGACAGCGACCAGTTGATCAGCCGCTCGGTCACGAACGCTTTGTTCGGGATAATCACTTCTTTACGATCAAAATCCGTAATGGTGGTGGCGCGGATGCGGATACGGCTGACGGTGCCGGAAAACGAGCCGATGGTGATGGTATCGCCGATGCGCACCGGCCGCTCAAACAGGATAATCAGGCCGGAAACAAAGTTGGCGAAGATTTCCTGCAGGCCAAACCCCAGCCCCACCGACAGCGCGGCGACCAACCACTGCAATTTGTCCCACGAAACCCCAAGCGATCCCAGCGCTGCCACGGCACCCACGGCAGTAATCAAATAGGTGAGCACGGTCGTGATGGCGTATGAGGTGCCCTGGCGCAGTTGCAAACGTGAAAGCACCAACACCTCGAGTAAGCCCGGCAGGTTACGCGTCATCACATAGGCGACGATGATCGCCAAGATTGCCACCAGCAGATTGCCCAGCGTCACCGTCTGCGGCATGTTACTACCGGCGATAACGCTGCTGTAGTGCCACAGGCTAATGCTGTCGAGATAGGCGATCACCGTAACCAGATCGGACCAAATCGCGTAAAGCGCCGTGGCGAATACCATAAACAGCACCATGGTGGTCAGGCGCAGCGACTGTTGGTTGATTTGATCGAGGGCCAGCGGCGGCTCCTCGACCGGCTCGCTGCCCTCCGCCCCTTCTTTCACCAGGTTTTGGCGCCGGGCGATAGCACGGCGATAGGCCAGGCGGCGGGCGGCGACGCTCAGCCCGCGCAGCGCGCTCAAATAGACGATGTTCCACAGGAAAAACAGATAAAGGCTATCAATCCAACGGTCGGCCAGCCGCAGGGTGGTGTAAAAATAGCCGGCGAACATCAGGCCGAGCAACATCAACGGTGTTGCGGCAATGGCCGTCACCAACACCAGGCGTACCGCATGCGAGCCCTTTTCACGCCAGCTATCGCGGCACATCGGGAATACCAACACCGCCAGTAACGCCAGCGTCAGAATGATCACCACCTGGCCAATCGCATCTTCCACCAGCCGCAGCGGTGCTTTTTCCCCCAGTACCGTCCAGAAAATCAACGGCTGCAACGCCAACCCCAGCCGCAGCACCTGGCGGCGGTAGTGCGCGCACAACGCGCCGGCGATATTGAAATGCCGTTCGGCGATCCCACCCGGCGAAAGCATGCGGAAGGAGAAGCTGAACACCAGCCAGAACAGCGATTCATGCTGCGATAGCGCCCACAGGAAATCGCTGATGCCCATTTCCGCCCGGTAACACCAGTAACCCGCGCCCAGCAGCAGGCCGCACCCCGGCACCACCTTCAGCAACGTCAGCGCAATGGCTTTCGGTGTATGCAGTTGACCATCACGTTTCAATTGCCCCACGTCATTAGCCAACTGTTGCAGATGCGCGTCGATCTGCCGGTAGCGCCAGCGCAACAGCCCGATCAATATCAGCAGCGGCACCAGGAAAACCAACGCGTTCAAGCCCCCGGCCAGCATTTTTCTGCCGTCAAAAGTGATATGCAGAGAAGCGAGCTGATCGTTGATCGCACCGGGCAGCGCCTTCAGCCAGGCCAGATCGATCGGCCGGTTGCTGTTCACCCAGAAAATTTGCTGCGTCAGCGTTTCCTGCAACGAATCATAAATGCCGCTCAACTGTTGCTGATTCACCTGCAGATTGATCGCTAACGCCAGTTGGTTGCTAAGCTGTTTGTTCAACTGATCCAACAGCTCACGGCGCATTTCAACAATTTCATCAAGTGCATCGACCACATCACCGTTGGCGCTTTCCTTGTTATCAACCAGCAGCTTATTGACGAAGTCGTCCCCTTTGAACAGATCGTCGCGCTGCTGATTCAGCTCAAACTGCTCCAGGCGCAGATCGGCGATGCGGTTGGTCATATCGGTCACCAGGCTGGCCGGCGGCAGGTTTTGTTGCTGCTGATAAAGAATGCGCGACAGCACCAGGCTGCCCTTGAGCATCTGTATCTGTTCTTTCAGGTTGCGTTCCGACTGCAAGCCGCGATCAAGCCAGTTCCTGACCTGAATATTTTGCTGGAACAGGGTATTGCTCTCTTGGGTTGCGGCGATCAGGCGCTGGCTGAGCTGGCGGTTGACGTCCAGCTCACGGCTCACCAGTTGATCATGTTGAATGTCGGTGGCGTCCGCCGGGTTCTGCGCCTCTTTGGCGGTTTTCTCCGACAGCGTGAGGCGCTTGCTGTTGACCACGCTCTGCAGCACCTGCACGGTGCGATCGAGCCGGTCGATCTGCCCATTGGTGTAATCCCGCTGCTTCTGTAGCAGATCCTGCAGTGTGGTGTTCGCTTCCAGGCTTTTGCGCTGCAGCTCCAACTGCGCGCTCAATAGCGCCTGCTCCGTGTTGTACATCACCTCCTGGGTGGTGCGCAGCGTGGCTTGGCCGGGCGTCTGGCCGTTGAGCAGGTTACGGATCGTCTGCAGGCGCTGCGATAGAGAATACATGCTGCTCTGCACCCGTTCCGGCTGGGTTTGCAGCGAGATAAGCTGGCTGTTGTAGGCCGACAGGTTTTCCTGGGCGTTCTGCAGATCGTCAAGCATCTGGTAGAGCCGGCTTTCCAACTGGCGCAGTGAAAGCGGCTGCAGCTCCGCGCGCATCGCCGCCGCATTCTGCTGCGTTTTCACGTCTTCCAGATCCTGCATCACCTGGCGCAGCTTGGCCGGCGCCTGTTGAACCTGCTGTTTCAACTGGGCCGAATCCTGCTTCACCCGTTCGATCGCATCCAGCAAGACCAGCGTACGGTTGAGATCCTGCTGTTCAAGCCGGTTTATCTGCGTCAGGTTTTTTTGCTTATTCAGCGCATCCAACTGGGCCTGCACTTCGCCGCGCGCCGGCAGATCGTAGCTGAGCGCCGCCCACGCGGGAGCGAACCACAAGGCAAGAAAAAGCGGCATGATAAACAGAAGAACGGTACGCAAAGCCCTCTTCATGGAGGGGCGCCGCACCGAAGAAGAGAAACGGCTGACTGACCTGCAACGCATGATTTCATATCTGTCCAACAGAAGAAGCTAAAGGGTAGCACGCGTGCTGGCGGAAGCAAAAAGGGGAAAACGTTGCAGAGAATGTCAGGGCCGGTTGGCCCCGGCGTGAAACCGCCTGCCGGCTAAGAGCGGGGACAATCGAGGTGTGGGTGCGCGGGCCCCTGCTCGCCGACTTTAAGCCGCAGCGTTGGGCAAAACTGCACCATTTCAATAAAGGTATCCACCAGCATTTCCGCCTCGGCCTTTAAATCAAAGCTCTCCGACATAAATAGCCAGTTTTCCATCAGGCCGGTAATATAAGCCCGCAAAATAATTGCAGCGCGCCGGGTATCGAGATCATTCGGCAGTTGCCCATGCCGTATAATATTGCGTAACCGCGTTTCGATACGCTCGTAACCGGCGAGATGAAGCGCCTTGCGCGCTTCATAAAGCGGCACCATTTCGCCGACGAATTCGCATTTATGGAATACAATTTCCAGCAGGGCCCGGCGGCGCTGGTCATCCACCGCCGATGAAAGAACCTGTATCAGCACTTCGCGTAAAATACGCAGTGGATTATCAGGGTACTTTGCCCGATACTCTAGTTCTAAGTCGTCTATTATCGACTCTGATATTTCCCAGACCTCATTAAACAGGTCTACTTTATTTTTGAAGTGCCAATAAATGGCGCCCCGAGTCACCCCAGCCGCGGTGGCAATATCGGCAAGCGACGTGGAGGAAACACCACGTTCAGAGAATTCTTTCACCGCAGCATCTAAAATATGCTGTCGGGTTTCCAGAGCCTGCTGTTTGGTTTTTCGTGCCATAGCGTTGCTTTTTCGGGGAAGCGTGATTTACATACATTTGCGAATGTATGTACCATAGCACGCACATATAATTAACGCAGCAATGGGTTTAAAAGCTTGTGATCCATTGATCATTTTGAAATCGGACACTTGAGGTTTTTATATGAACAGAAACAGAGGGTTAACGCCTCTGGCGGCAGTTCTGATGCTTTCAGGCAGCTTAGTGCTAACAGGATGTAACGATCAAGGAACCCAACAGCAAAGCGCCGCGGCTCAAGCGCCCGAAGTGGGGGTGGTTACCTTGAAGAGCCAACCACTTAATATGACTACCGATCTTCCAGGCCGTACCGCTGCGTATCGCGTCGCTGAAGTTCGCCCACAGGTCAGCGGAATTATTCTCAAGCGTAACTTCGTTGAAGGCAGTGATATCAAAGCCGGTGAATCGCTGTATCAAATCGATCCCGCGACCTATCAGGCAACCTATGACAGCGCCAAAGGCGATTTAGCCAAAGCCGAGGCCGCTGCCGCCTTCGCCCGCCAGACGCTTAACCGTTATAAACCCTTGCTGGGCACCAATTACATCAGTAAACAAGACTACGATGATGCAACCTCCACCCTGCAACAGGCCAATGCGGCAGTCATCGCCGCCAAAGCCGCAGTGGAAACAGCACGTATCAACCTGGCTTATACCAAAGTCACCTCACCTATTTCCGGTCGCATCGGTAAATCCGCGTTTACCGAGGGTGCACTGGTGACCAGCGCGCAAACCACCGCATTGGCAACCGTGCAACAATTAGATCCAATGTATGTCGACGTTACTCAGTCCAGTAACGATTTTCTGCGGCTGAAGCAGGAACTGGCCAACGGTTCGCTTAAGCAGGAAAACGGCAAGGCGCGGGTGAAACTGCTGCTTGAAAATGGCCAGGAATACGATCAGGAAGGTTCACTGGAATTCTCTGACGTGACCGTCGATGAAACCACCGGTTCCATCACTATTCGCGCGGTGTTCCCGAACCCGAACGATACTTTGTTGCCAGGCATGTTTGTTCGCGCCCGCCTGGATGAAGGCGTGCGCGACAACGCGCTGCTGGTGCCACAGCAAGGCGTAACGCGTAACCCGCGTGGCCAGGCGACCGCGTTGGTGGTTGGCGCTGACAACAAAGTTGAGTTGCGTAACCTGCAGGCCGATCAAGCCATTGGAGATAAATGGCTGGTTACGGACGGACTGAAATCCGGCGATCGCGTGATCGTCACAGGGCTGATGAAAGTCAAGCCGGGTGTCCCGGTTAACGCACAAGAAGTCGACACTCAGGCGCAGCCACAGACCGAAGCGCAGAAGTCATAAAAAGGAGCCGGTAATACATGGCTAAGTTCTTTATAGATCGCCCGATTTTCGCCTGGGTAATCGCCATCATTATTATGTTGGCGGGGGTACTTGCGATACTGAAACTGCCTATCGCACAGTACCCTACCATTGCGCCACCGGCGATAAGTATATCCGCAACTTATCCCGGCGCTGATGCTACCACGGTGCAAAATACCGTCACGCAGGTTATCGAACAGAACATGAACGGTATCGATAACCTGATGTATATGTCTTCCACCAGCGACTCCTCCGGGAGCGTAAAAATCACCCTGACGTTTAATTCAGGTACCGATCCCGACATCGCACAGGTGCAGGTGCAGAACAAACTGTCACTGGCCACCGCCTTGCTGCCGCAAGAAGTGCAGCAACAGGGCCTGCAGGTTGAGAAATCCAGCAGCAGCTTCCTGATGGTTGCGGGCTTCATCTCCGACGATCCGACCATGACCCAGGACGATATCGCCGACTATGTGGCTTCAAACGTCAAAGATCCGCTCAGCCGCTCACCGGGCGTGGGTGAAGTTCAGCTGTTTGGCGCACAGTACGCCATGCGTATCTGGCTCGATCCCAACAAACTGAATAAATACCAGCTCACCACGGCAGACATAACGGCGGCCATCACGGAGCAAAACAGCCAGATCGCCGCGGGCCAGTTGGGCGGCATGCCGCCGGTGCCGGGGCAACAGCTTAACGCGTCGATCATCGCGCAAACCCGCCTGACCTCACCGGAGGAGTTCGGCAATATCCTGTTGATGGTGAACAGCGATGGTTCGCAGGTGCGGCTGAAAGACGTGGCGCGCATTGAGCGCGGCGGTGAAAACTATGCCGTAACCGCACGTTATAACGGCAAACCGGCTTCCGGTTTGGGGATTAAACTGGCGACCGGCGCCAACGCGCTGAATACCGCCGCCGCGGTGAAGGCCGAACTGGCGAAGCTGCAACCCTTTTTCCCACAGGGTATGCACGTCGTTTACCCTTACGACACCACCCCGTTTGTGAAGATCTCCATCAACGAAGTGGTGAAAACGCTGTTTGAAGCGATCGTACTGGTCTTCCTGGTGATGTACCTGTTCCTGCAAAACTTCCGGGCAACGTTGATCCCAACGATCGCCGTACCGGTCGTGCTGCTTGGGACCTTTGCCATCCTGGCCGCCTTTGGCTTCTCAATCAATACCCTGACGATGTTCGGTATGGTGCTGGCGATAGGCTTGCTGGTGGATGACGCCATCGTGGTGGTGGAGAACGTCGAGCGCGTCATGGCCGAAGAGGGCCTGCCGCCGAAAGAAGCCACCAAGAAATCGATGGGGCAAATTCAGGGCGCATTGGTTGGCATCGCGATGGTGTTGTCGGCGGTATTCGTGCCGATGGCCTTCTTCGGCGGTTCCACCGGCGCCATCTACCGTCAGTTCTCCATCACCATTGTTTCGGCGATGGCGTTGTCGGTGCTGGTGGCATTGATCCTGACGCCGGCGTTATGCGCCACCATGCTCAAACCGATCGCCAAAGGCGATCACGGCGTGAAAACCGGCTTCTTCGGCTGGTTCAACCGCCTGTTTGAGAAGAGCACGCACCATTACACCGACAGCGTGGGCAGCATTCTGCGCAGCACCGGGCGCTATCTGCTGCTTTATCTGCTGATCGTGATTGGCATGGCGGTGCTGTTCCTGCGCCTGCCCTCTTCATTCCTGCCGGATGAAGACCAGGGGATGTTGCTAACCATGGTGCAGCTGCCGTCCGGCGCCACCGAAGAACGCACCTCGAAAGTACTGCAGGAAGTCACCGACTACTTCCTGACCAAAGAGAAAGACAACGTAAACTCGGTGTTTACCGTCGCCGGTTTCGGCTTTAACGGTAACGGCCAGAACAACGGCCTGTCGTTCGTCAGCCTGAAAGACTGGAGCGAACGCCCCGGTGACGAAAACAAGGTTGATGCGATCGCCGGCCGCGCGATGGCCGCTTTCTCACAGATCAAAGACGGTATGGTGTTTCCCTTCAACCTGCCGGCGATTATTGAGCTGGGTACCGCCACCGGCTTTGACTTTGAGCTGATCGATCAGGGCGGCCTGGGGCATGAGAAACTGACCGAAGCGCGTAACCAACTGCTGGGCATGGCGGCGCAGCACCCGGATATGCTGGTGGGTATGCGTCCGAACGGCCTTGAAGATACGCCGCAGTTCAAACTGATCATCGATCAGGAAAAAGCCAAGGCGCTGGGTGTTAGCTTATCAACCATCAATACCACGCTGAGCACCGCGCTGGGGGGTTCGTACGTTAACGACTTTATCGACCGCGGCCGTGTGAAGAAAGTGTATGTTCAGGCCGACGCGCCGTTCCGTATGCTGCCGGAAGATATCAATAACTGGTATGTGCGCGGCACAAGCGGCCAGATGGTTCCGTTCTCCGCCTTCTCATCGGCGAAGTGGGAATACGGCTCACCGCGTCTGGAACGTTATAACGGCCTGCCGGCAATGGAAATCCTCGGCCAGGCGGCACCGGGCAAGAGCTCGGGTGAAGCCATGGCGTTGATGGAAGAGCTGGCGGCCAAGCTGCCATCCGGCATTGGCTTTGACTGGACCGGTATGTCGTATCAGGAACGGTTGTCCGGCAACCAGGCGCCATCGCTGTACGCCATCTCCATTCTGGTGGTGTTCCTGTGTCTGGCGGCGCTGTATGAAAGCTGGTCGATTCCGTTCTCGGTTATGCTGGTGTTGCCGCTGGGGGTTATCGGCGCGCTGTTGGCCGCCACGATGCGTGGCCTGAGTAACGACGTTTACTTCCAGGTGGGCCTGCTGACAACCATTGGGCTATCGGCGAAGAACGCGATATTGATCGTGGAATTCGCCAAGGATCTGATGGAGAAAGAAGGAAAAGGCTTGATCGAAGCCACGCTGCAAGCTGTTCGCATGCGTTTGCGCCCTATTCTGATGACCTCGCTGGCGTTCATCCTTGGTGTACTGCCTTTGGTTATCAGCACTGGAGCAGGTTCCGGCGCACAGAATGCGGTAGGTACCGGCGTAATGGGCGGTATGGTTACCGCAACCGTGCTGGCGATCTTCTTCGTACCCGTGTTCTTCGTGGTGGTTCGCCGCCGCTTCTCCAGGAAAACGGAAGACGTGGAGCATAGCCACCCGGTTGAGCACCACTAAGCGAATAACTCTTTAAACAAAGGCCGCGAATGCGGCCTTTTTCTTTTGTCTGCGCCGCAGACGCCAACCCAGCCTACTCACGTTGAACCCCCTCCATTTTCTGGTTGATCCGCGGCCCTTCACAGCGCATAATAATGTTATAGTATAACATCACATTGAGACCAACCATGAAACAAGGAATTCATCCACAGTACCGCACCGTGGTTTTCCATGACCTGAGTGCCGATACCTACTTCAAAGTGGGTTCTACCATCAAGACCGACCGCACCATTGAACTGGACGGCGAAAGCCTGCCGTACGTCACCATCGATGTCTCTTCCGCTTCCCACCCGTATTACACCGGTAAGCAGAAAGAGTTTTCCAAAGAAGGCAGCACCGCACGCTTCCAGCAGCGTTTCGGCCGTTTCATCAGCCGTAAGTAAGGGGATTTACCATGCAGGTTTTAAGCTCATTGCGTTCAGCAAAAAATCGTCACCCGGATTGCAAGATTGTGCGCCGCCGCGGCCGCATTTATGTGATCTGCAAATCCAACCCACGTTTTAAAGCGGTGCAAGGGCGCAAGAAAAAACGCTGATTCGCCGTGACCGTTCGATAAGGCCCGTTGTTAATACAACGGGCCTTTTTGTGCAGAAAAAAATCATGAAATAACCGCCCTGCTGGCAGGGCGGTTAGGCTTTACTTCATACTGGCGGCAATGGTTTCAACATTGTGCTTGAAGGCCTGAACATAGGTTGCCGCCGGGCCTTCGGGTTTTGACAACGCTTCCGGATACAGTTCGCCGCCGGCTTTCGCACCGGTTGCCGCTGCGATCTGTTTCACCAGGCGTGGATCGGTTTGGTTCTCGATAAAGTAGGTATGCACGTGTTCTTGTTTGATCTGTTTGATCAAACCGGCCACATCGCTGGCACTGGCTTCAGCCTCGGTGGAGAAACCCACCGGCGCAAGGAAGGTGACGCCATATTCCTGGCCGAAGTAGCCAAACGCATCGTGGCTGGTTAGCACTTTACGTTTTTCTTGCGGCACCGCGGCAAACTGCGCCTTGGCCCAGCTATCCAATTGTTCCAGCTGCTGTATATATTCAGAACCCCGCTGGCGGAAATAGCCGGCGTCTTGCGGATCGGCCGCAATCAGGGCGTTCATCACATTGGTTGCGTACTGCACGCCGTTTTTCATGCTGTTCCACGCATGCGGATCGGTCACCGTTTCGCCATCTTCTTCCATTTTCCTGGAATTAATCCCCTCGGACGTGGTGATCACTTTACCACGGTAGCCGGAAGCGCTGACCAACCGATCTATCCAGCCTTCCATTCCCAGGCCGCTGACGAACACAACATCGGCCTGCGACAGCAGCTTGCTGTCTTTCGGCGACGGTTCAAAACTGTGCGGATCGCCATCCGGGCCGACCAGCGTGGTGACCTTAACGTGCTCTCCCCCTACCTGCTTGACGATATCGCCAAGGATGGAGAAGCTGGCGACGGCATCAACAGTCTTCGCCAGCGCCAGTGGGCTCGACAACATCGCGGTAATCGCCAACGCGACGGGTAAACGTTTCATGATTTTCTCCTTGCACATAAGCACTTCTCAACGGCGCGCGCGGGCGAAAATCCCGCCTCGCGTCCCAAACAAAACCGAGATAAAGAACACCACGCTGGCGCTGAGCACAATCGCCGGCCCCGCCGGCAATGAGGCGTAGTATGACCATTCCAGCCCAACCAGGCTGGCAAGCATGCCGATCCCCATCGCCACCGCCAACGTATGCGGCAGATTCCTGGCCCAAAAACGCGCGCTGGCGGCGGGCAGCATCATCAGCCCCACTGACATCAGCGTGCCAAGGATCTGGAACCCGGCCACCAGATTGAGCACCACCAGCGCCAGAAACAGGCCGTGTACCCAGGCCAACCAGCGCGGAGCGCTGACGCGTAAAAAAGTGGCATCGAAAGATTCAATCACCAGCGCCCGGTACAACACCGCCAAGGCAATTAATGAAAAGCTGGTGATGGAACCAACCATCAACATCGCCTGGCTATCCACCGCCAGAATCGAGCCGAACAGCACGTGCAGCAGATCAACGCTTGAGCCGCGCAATGACACCAGGGTGACCCCCAACGCCAGTGAGCCAAGATAAAAGCCGGCAAAGCTGGCGTCTTCTTTGAGCGGCGTGCGGCGGCTAACCAGCCCAGAGAGCATCGCCACCGCCAGGCCGGCAATAAAACCGCCCACGCCCATCGCCACCAGAGACATGCCGGAAATCAGATAGCCGATAGCCGCCCCCGGCAAAACCGCATGCGACAACGCATCCCCCACCAGACTCATGCGCCGCAGCAGCAGGAACACGCCCAGCGGCGCCGTGCTGAGCGACAGCGCCAGGCAGGCCACCAACGCACGGCGCATAAAACCGAAGGAAGCAAAGGGATCGACCAATAAATGCAGCCACATCATTGCGCCACCGCCATTTGGCACAGCGGCGCCGTCGCCACATTCAAGCCAGGAATATGCTGCAGCACATGGTCGGCATCCCCCCAGTGGCAACAATCCGGCGTTAACAGCAACGCCAGCGGGAAGTGGTCAGCCACCATCGCCATGTCATGCAACACGGCGATAATCGTTTTCCCCTGCTGGTGCAGTTGGGCGATAACCTGCAGCAATAGCTGGATCGTCGCGCTATCAATGCCGGTGAAAGGTTCATCAAGCAGGATTAACGGAGCCTGCTGGACCAATAAGCGGGCGAACAACACCCGCTGCAGTTGACCGCCGGAAAGCTCTCCCACCGGCGAACGCACCATCGCCCCCATGCCCACGTTATCCAGGGCCGCGTGGATCTGCCGGACGGAGTCTTTGCTCAGCCGGCCAAACATCCCGCTCTGATGCCAGCACCCCATGGCGACCAGATCGTTCACCAGCATCGGGAACTGGCGATCCAACTCTGCCTGCTGCGGCAGATAGGCCAGGTGGGTTTTCTGCCGGGGGAAAATCAGGCGCCCGCCCTGCAACGGCTGTAATCCGGCCAGGGTTTTTAATAATGTGGATTTGCCTGTGCCGTTGGCGCCAACGACCGCCGTCAGTGAACCGCGCGCGAAACAGCCACTGAGTGCGGGGAATAAAACCTGGCCGCCGTAACCGATCTCGGCCTGTTGCAGTTGTATCATGGCAACTGCACCGCCCAGGCAATCGCTAACCAGAGCAACACCAGAAAGAGAGCCGCAACGCCGCAGCGCAACGCGGCAGAAGCAGTAAAGAGCGTTTTCAAACAGAACATAAACGTACCCAGTAACATAAACCACGCGTGCATATTGTTACTATATAACATCACAACATTAATCACGAGTTCAAGCGGTCCGTAACGCTTTTCTGCAACCGAACGTAACAATGGATGCGCAGCCATGGCTGGCAATAGCCGATAAACCCTCAGCAGTGATTGATACATTCAACGTAAATAGGGTTATTCGCGAGTATAAGAAGTGTTATTGAAAGTAAAAAAACATTTATTCAATAAAAAGAGTGCCGACGAAACGCTAAAAAAGGAGTAAGATAGGCACCCTTAATCGTGATGAAGCAAGATGCGCCATGTTGGTAACGCTCGACTGCCCCCTGCAATCCTCAGCACTTTCTGTTAAAAAATTAAAGGAAGTGATTGAAGACAATTTGGCTGAACTGGTTCCGGCATTGACCACTGGGTTGAGTTTTTATTCCGAAAGTGCGCGTTACGTCCCAAATTCATTAGAAATACTTGAGATTAAGCCATTGCATAACAACGAATATTCAATGCATTATTGTTATCAATGGGAGATTTTCAACGGTTGTCTGGACATCAGCGCAAAGGAAAACATCACTGATGATGTTGCCTTTACGTTTAATGATGGGAAGTTGTTATTCGATATAATCGATCGCTCACGCCCATCGACGTTCGATGAATTGTAAGTTTACGTAATAGTTACAGGCTAAGTGCGAAAAAATGATTTATATTATTATGGTCGGAGTTTTTTATTAACCGTGGTAAGCCACCTCCGTCAATGATATCAATCAGCTTACTCACAAAGTGTTATCAACACCGAAATTAAGACTTGCGGAGGGGATGATATGGATGAGTATTCGCCTAAGCGGCACGATATTGCTCAACTGAAGTTCTTGTGTGAGAATCTTTATGATGAGGGCCTGGCGACAATCGGCGACAGCCATCATGGTTGGGTGAACGATCCAACGTCTTCCGTCAATCTCCAGCTTAACGAGTTGATCGAACATATTGCTTCGTTTGTGATGAGTTATAAAATTAAACACATGGACGAAAGCGCACTGTCGGATCTGGTCGAAGAGTATCTCGACGATACTTATACCCTTTTTAGTAATTACGGTATTAATGATTCAGACTTGGGCCGCTGGCAAAAAACCAAGGCACGATTATTCAGAATGTTCTCAGGAGAGGGCACCTGTACGGCAATGAAATCTTAAGAGATAATCAACTCTGATTCTTCTCCCTGTTTTTAGATTAAAGGTTACTATGACAAAGATCGACTATTTGATGCGGTTACGTAAATGCACCAACCTTGACACGCTGGAGCGTGTTATTGAAAAAAATAAATATGAGCTTTCCAACGACGAGCTTGAGCTGTTTTATTCCGCAGCCGATCACCGCCTGGCGGAGCTCACCATGAATAAGCTGTATGATAAAGTCCCTACCGCTGTCTGGAAATACGTACGCTAAAAACATTGAGCCGATATACTATCGGCCTCAATGTTACAATTAATATCAATTTCCCTATTTATTTTACGTATTTTCCTATTGCATACGCTTATGTACCTAGCCTGGCTAAGTTCAATTAGCGCAGCGGGTTGTACGCAATACATCAGGTTGTATGTAGAGTGCTTGCAACTCGCGCCGGTGGGTCTCCTCATCAGCATTTGAATCCGCGCCAGGCAAATGTCTCCGTCGTATCCAGCACGTGAATACTTACCTAAGTCAGCGCATTAGGATTAATCCGTTATATCCGTCTTACCATTGAAGACAGTGCGGTACTGCCAGCAGGAAATATTGAGCCATTCCATATCAACTATTAGCTACGGCTGATTTTCTCACTCTTTTATCTCCTCATCAGACGCGCTATACCGGGTCAGCCATTTTGTGGCTGTAAATGTTAAGCCGCGTTTGCTATGGGAAATACAGGCCACCCAAACAAAAGCCAACAATTGATAAGCTCCACAAACGAATGTGGGCCGAAGGTGGCGCTTAAGGCACGGGCGGTTATGCAAAGACAGGAGAAGGGGATTATCAGGTGCTGAAATGGGTGGAGGCCCTGCCAGCTACATCCCGGCACACACGTCGCCTGCTGCGGCTGCTTCCTTCCGGACCTGACCGAGTTCACAAGTTAGTGTTGCGGGAGAACCAACAGGGCCTCCATTGACGGCTTCGTTATTCTGAAGCGGTGGGCATTATCGGTGATGGCCAGCCAAATAGCAAGCCAAGCCGGGCCAACCGCTGTTTTCTTACCCACTGCGCCTGTGGCACAATTTCAGGCATGATGCTAAACAGTAGGAATGTGAAACATGGAGCAGCAAGACACTTCGTTCCGCCAACGCGTATTTCAGGTGATTGCCGCCATCCCCTACGGCAAGGTCACCACCTATGGCGAAGTGGCGCGCCTGGCAGGCTCCCCGCGCGCAGCACGCCAGGTGGGCGGGGTGTTAAAGAAATTACCGGCAGGTTCAACGCTGCCGTGGCATCGGGTGATCAACCGCCATGGGCAAATTTCACAGCAAGGGGAAGATTTCCAGCGCCAGCGACAGGCGCTGCTGGAAGAAGGGATTATATTCGCCGCCCATAGCACGGTGGATTTATCCGTTTACGGCTGGCGCTGGTAACGCCCTCCCCGGCGCATACCGGGGAAGGTGATGATTTAAGGCTAGTTGGTTAACGTGCCCTGCACCGGCACGTTTTGCACCGGCACCAACAACAAGTCGGCGCGAGCACCGTTGCGGTTTAATACCTGCTGGATAGTATCGGTGATAAAGGTCATCTGCCCATTCACGGTGATCGCCGCACTCAGGATAATGCGCGCGTTTGGCTGAATATCGGCCGGGTTAAAGGGCACCACAAAGGTAAATGGCGCCTGCTGGCCTTCGGTACGGATCACCCGCTGGGCGATCACTTTGGAAGGCGCATCAGACACGGATGCATCGGATAGCGTTACCGTCAGCACCGCATCGGGCGGCAGCGCCACGCGCTGGCGGATATTCACCGTCCCGGTGACCGCCGGGCCACGGATCTGCATCTGCTGCGGCGTTGCCGGGCTGCCGGCCGTCGGCGTGGGAACATCCCCACTTTTCTGGGCGCACCCAGCCAAAGCCATAGCCAGTAGCGCAGCACCGCTCGTCAATTGCCAGAGTTTCATGGTTCAGCCTCCTTTTTATTATCAATGCGTTGGCGGTTTTAACCGCCTTAAATATTAAAGTTAGCACATTATCCTGATAACACACGGACGTTCGATTCTTAATCGTACAACCCGCTGATTACACGGGTAATTAAACACACGCACTTTTGCCACGCAACGCGGTATATTGACGAGCGGCTACCCATTTCCGCACACTGCGCCAGAGACAAGAAATAAAGGATGAATGCATGAGCCAGGCATTGAAAAACCTCCTCGATCTGCTCGATCTGGAGAAAATAGAAGAAGGGCTGTTCCGCGGCCAAAGTGAAGACCTGGGCCTGCGCCAGGTATTCGGCGGCCAGGTTGTCGGCCAGGCGCTGTATGCCGCCAAACAAACGGTGCCGGCTGAACGCACGGTGCACTCATTTCATAGCTATTTCCTGCGCCCCGGCGATAGCAGCAAAGCGATTGTCTACGATGTGGAAAACCTGCGCGATGGCAACAGTTTCAGCGCCCGCCGGGTCAGCGCGATTCAAAACGGCAAGCCGATCTTCTACATGACAGCGTCGTTCCAGAGCCAGGAAAGCGGCTTTGAGCACCAAAACACCATGCCGGATGTACCACCGCCGGAAACGCTGATGTCGGAATCCGAGATCGCGCAGAAAGTCGCTCACCTGCTGCCGGAAACGATCCGCGATAAGTTCACCGGTCAAAAACCGATTGAAATGCGCCCGGTTAAATTCCATAACCCGCTACAGGGCAGCGTGGAAGAACCCCACCGCTACGTTTGGTTCCGCGCCAACGGCAGCATGCCGGACGATCTGCGCACCCATCAATACCTGCTGGGCTATGCGTCTGACTTCAACTTTTTACCGACCGCGCTCCAACCCCACGGGCATGGCTTCCTGGAACCCGGCATGCAGGTTGCCACCATCGATCACTCGATGTGGTTCCATCGCCCTTTCCGCCTGGATGACTGGCTGCTGTATGCGGTAGAAAGCCCTTCAGCCTCCGGCGCGCGCGGCTTTGTGCGCGGCCAGTTCTATACCCGCGACGGCATTTTGGTCGCCAGTACGGTGCAGGAAGGCGTTATCCGCCGCCATTCGGCGGAATAAAATAGCAAAAGGGCGATGTCACCATCGCCCTTTTCTATCGTTATATTTTTTTATTAAATATTCAGCGCACTGCCCATCTTCAATGTTTATTCGTTGTAGGCGCTCTCACCATGGCTGTTGAGATCCAAGCCTTCGCGTTCTTGATCTTCCGGTACACGCAGGCCAACGATAGCACCCGCAACCTTGAAGGCGATGAACGCGGCCACGCTTGACCATACCAGAGTAATCACTACGCTAACCAGCTGCACCCATACCTGATGGCCCATGGTCACGCCTTCTGCGTAGCCAGTGCCGCCCAGAGAAGAAGCGGTAAACACGCCGGTCAGGATACAGCCAACGATACCGCACACGCCGTGCACACCAAACACGTCACAGGTATCATCCACTTTCAGCCATTTTTTCAGCGTTACCACACCCCACAGGCCGGCAATGCCGCCCACCAGGCCGATAATCAACGCACCGCCAACACCCACGGTACCCGCAGCCGGCGTAATCGCAACCAGGCCAGCGATACAGCCGGAGCTTGCGCCCAGCAGTGAAGGCTTGCCGCGCAGGATCCATTCCGCAAAGGTCCAGGACAGGATGGCCCCAGCAGTTGCGATAACCGTGTTCAGGAACGCCAGAGCGGCAATCCCGTTCGCGGCGCTGGCAGAACCGGCGTTAAAGCCGAACCAGCCGATGTACAGGATAGTTGCACCGGTGAATACCATCGGCAGGTTATGCGGTTTGAACGCTTCTTTACCAAACCCGGCACGTTTGCCCAACAGGTAAGCGCCAATCAGGCCAGCACTTGCCGCATTGATGTGCACCACGGTGCCACCGGCAAAGTCCAGCGCGCCGTCGGCAGCCAGGTAACCACCGCCCCACACCATGTGAGCGATCGGCAGATAGGAAATGGTGAACCAGATCGCAGCGAAAATCAGCACTGCGGAGAAACGGATACGTTCAGCAAACGCACCGATCACCAGCGCCACGGTAATGCACGCAAAGGAGCATTGGAACGCGACGTGAACCATTTGGCTGAAGGTGCCGGTCAGGCTTTCCACACCAATACCTTTCAGCAGCGCCGTTTGAAAACCGCCGAAGAACGCATTGCCTTCGCTGAACGCCAGGCTATAGCCATACAGCACCCAGAGCACACAGATCATCGCAAAGGTCACGGCGACCTGAGTCAGCATAGACAATATGTTTTTAGAACGCAGCAAACCGCCGTAGAACAGCGCAATGCCAGGCATAGTCATGAACAGCACCAAAGCGGTGCAAATCATCATAAACGCGTTATCACCAGTATCTGCCACTGCCGGAGCCGCCATGGCCAAAGAAGGAGCCATAGTCAGCGTACCCAGGCCCAACATGGATAAAAGTTTTTTCATTATCAATCCATCCCCATTTACTTAACTGAGCCTGTGATTTACAGAGCTGCTTCGTCTGTTTCGCCTGTGCGAATACGAATAACACGTTGCAATTCGGCAACGAAAATTTTGCCGTCACCAATCTTACCGGTGTAGGCCGCCTTACTAATAACATCAATAACTTCATCCAACTGATCGTCGGCGATTGCGATATCAATCTTAACTTTAGGTAAGAAGTTGACGCTGTATTCGGCTCCACGATAAAGCTCAGCATGCCCCTTCTGGCGACCAAACCCTTTCACTTCGGTTACGGTCAGCCCTTGAATACCCACAGAGGATAGGGCTTCACGCACGTCCTCCAGTTTGAATGGCTTTATCACCACGGTAACCAGCTTCATATTGCCCCCTCCACGAATTAAGCTCAAACTCACCCTTGTACGGGGGTATTAAAGCAAAGGTTATGCCACAAATAATTTTGCGCAGAATTTCAGCAAATTAACCGTTGGAGAGGCAGCCAAAGGCACGGTAGGGCGTGCGCGGTGTTGGCCGTTGCCTGCAAAGATTCGCTAACGCGCACCAAAACGGTGCATCGTGTGCCATAAAAGCGCATGCCGGGGCGTTTAAGGGAGAGAATGCTTGATCGTGGTGCGTGGGCATTTTTACGGTGCGCCGCGCGGCCAGGCGAGGCATTGATTTCCTCTCCTGCCGGAGAGGAAATCGCGCTGACAAGTGCGAACCTGAAGTGACGACAGGCCCTATACGGGCTGGGAGTCCTCCTGCATTGCGGCGGCCAGCTCATCCCCCACCAGTTGCAATTGATACATCTGATAGTAGCGGCCACGTTGCGCCAGCAGCTGCTGGTGCGTCCCCTGCTCGACTGCGTGGCCGTGGTGCAATACCAGGATGGCATCCGCATCCACAATGGTCGACAGGCGGTGAGCAATCACGACCAGCGTCGTCTGTTCACGAATCAGGCCCAGGGCACGCTGAATCGCCTGTTCCGTGCCGGAATCAATATTGGCGGTGGCTTCGTCGAGGATCAGGATCTGCGGCGCCTGCACCAGGACGCGCGCCATGGCCAGCAACTGCTTCTGCCCGACCGACAGGTTGTTCCCCTGTTCCCCCAGGCGGGTATGGATGCCCTCGGGAAAACCGCGCACCAACTCGGCAAGTTGCACCGTCTCCAGCGCCTGCCAGACCGCCACTTCACTGATATCGCGCCCCAGCGTGACGTTGGCCAGCACTGAATCGGCGATAACCACCGGATCCTGCTGCACCATGGCCACGCCCGTGCGCAGCGCCCGGTGCGACAGGCTGGGCAACGGCCGGCCGTCCAGCCGCACCTCGCCCTCATTGACCGGATAATAGCCCATCAGCAAATTCGCCAGCGTGCTTTTACCACTGCCGGTGTGGCCCACCAGCGCCACAAAGCCGCGGGAAGGCACCCGAAGCGAGATATGCTGCAAGACCGGCTTATCATGACGGTAGGCAAAGCTGACGTTAGCAACCTCGATGCTACCGCTGGCCAACGGCCGATCGTCAGCACCATAGCTTTGCTGGCGGCGATCCATCAATTCAAAGATGCGCTCACCGGCAACCACCGCCTGCTGCAGCATGGATTGCTGCGACGTCAGCGCGATCAACGGCTCATTCAAACGCCCAAGGTAACTGATAAAGGCATACAGCACCCCCACGCCGATTGTGCCTTGCCCCCCCAGGCTGAACAGCATCAACAAGCCGCAAAGCACCATGGCGGAAAACAGGCTGAGCAACGGCCGCAGCAGGAAACCGTCAAGGCGCAATGTCTGCATACGCGCGAAGTAATGCGCGCGGCTGGCGTTGTTCATTTTCTCACTGAAGCGGGCTTGTTGACGAAACTGCTGGATAACGCTCATGCCGTTAATCACTTCGTTGAAGCCATTGTTGATATCAGCCAGATAGTGGCGCACTCGCCGGACGATCGGCGTGCTGTAGTATTGGTATACCCACATCACTACGATCACCGCGGGGAAAATGCAGATCGCCACCAGCGCCATCCGCCAGTTAAGGCCAAACATCGCTACCAGCATCGCGCCGATCAACGCCGCGCTTTTCAGCACGGTGGAGACGACCGTGACATACAAATCCTTGATGACTTCGGTGTCGTTGGTCACGCGCGAGATCAACTGCCCCACCGGCTGAGTATCAAAGGCGCTGAGCGGCTGGCGCAAGGCCGCGTCCATCACCTCGGTGCGCAAGCGCTGCACTATGCCAACCGCCGCCCGGTTGAACAAAATGGCCTGAAAGTAATGCAACGCCGCCGCCAGCAGTTCCAGCAACACATAGGCCACCGCCAGCCCGGCGGTGATCATCACCGGCAGATTTCCTTTGGATACATAGCTATCAATAAAATAGCTGACCAAAATCGGCCCGGCGACTTCGGCCGCCGCGGCAATCCATAGCATCACCACTGCCAGACCCAGCATTTTACGGTATGGCGATCCATAGGCCAGCAGCCGTTTCAGCGTCGGCCACTGCTTTTGCACATTATTCATTCGCTACCTTTTCTTCCACGATGTCGGCAACATCATCCAGCGCCGCTTCCAACTGCTGGTAACGGTACATGTCGCGATACCAGCCGGGCTGGGCCGCCAACTCGCTATGCACATCGCGCTGCACCACCGTGCCATGCTGCATCACCAGGATCTCGCTGGCTTCCGTCAGCGCCGAGAGGCGGTGGGCGCTGATGATGACCGTGCGGTTTTTCCCCCAACTGCGCAAATTGTGCAGGATCTGGTGTTCGGTGCGGCCATCAACGGCGGAAAGCGCATCATCCAGAATTAAAATTTCAGCTTCCAGCAGCAGCGCACGCGCAATAGAAATACGCTGCTTTTGCCCGCCGGAGAGCATCACCCCGCGCTCGCCCACTTCGGTTTCATACCCTTGCGGCAGGCGCAGAATGTCGTCATGAACCCTGGCCAGGCGCGCCGCCTGTTCGATTTCCTGCTGCGTGGCCCCCGGCTTACCCAGGGCGATATTGTTCGCCACACTGTCAGAAAACAGGAACGGCGTTTGGCTCACCACCGACAGGCGCGAACGCCATGCATCCAATTTCAGCTGCGTCAGCGGCAGGCCGTTGTAGCTGATCTGGCCGTCATCGATATCAAACTGGCGCTGGATCAACGCCAGCAAGGTGGTTTTTCCCGCGCCGGTGGGGCCGCATAACCCCAACATTTGCCCGGGCGCCAGGTTCAGCGCCACATCATGCAGCGCCGGGCGCGAATTTTGCGGATAGTGGAAGGCACGGATGTCCACAGCCAGAACGCCGCGCCCGGCGGGCAGATCCTGTTCGCCATCCTTTACCACCGGCGCATCGTCCAACAGGCTGCGAATTCGGCTATAGGCGGCGCTACCGCGCTCAACGATATTGAACATCCAGGCCAGAGCCAACATCGGCCAAATCATCAGGCCAAGGTACATCACAAAACTGGTCAACTGGCCCAGCGTTAGCGTGCCCTGCACCACCATCCAGCTACCGCCGCCCACCGCCAGCAGGTTGGCCGCACCGATAGCACTGTAAATGGTGGGATCGAACCTGGCGTCTATCCGCGCCACCTGCATGTTCTTGGCGCCGGTTTGTGCCGCCACTTCGGCAAACTGGCTCGACTGGCGATCCTCCAGGCCGAATGCCTTGATCATGCGGATACTGGTCATACTCTCCTGCGCCTGATCGTTCAGGCTGGAGAACGCCGCCTGGGCGGACTTAAAGCGCTGGTGCAGTTGATCGCCATAATAATTGATGATAATCGCCATCACCGGCATAGGGATCAGCGCCAACAGGGTCAGTTGCCAGCTGATTTGCGTGCTCATCACCACCAACACCGCCAGCCCCATGACCAGCGAATCCACCAGCGTCAACACCCCCTCGCCGGCGGCAAAAACCACGCGATCCACATCATTGGTGGCGCGCGCCATCAGATCTCCGGTGCGGTGGCGCAGGTAGAAGGAAGGGTTCTGGCGGCTAAGCTGTTGATAAAGGCGCTCGCGCAGTTCAACCGCCAGTTGATAAGCCGCGCCGAACAACAGCACCCGCCATACATAACGCAGCAGGTAAACCACAATCGCCGTGCCTAACATCAGCCCCAGCCATGCCATCAGCATGCCGGTGGACATCTGCTTTTGCGTAATGCCATCGACGATAATACCCACCAGCTTGGGCGGCAGCAGTTGCAGTATCGCGATGATGATCAGTAGCGCCACAGCCCCCAGGTAGCGGCGCCATTCACGGCGGAAGTACCAGCCGATTTGAGCAAATAATCTCACGCAGTTTTATTCCAGAAGATAGTGGTTTAGTTCCTTTGATTCGGCGAACGGCGCCCGGCCGCGGTACATTTGTCTCTTGCCGGGGTTACCTGCCCATCTCGCGCAGCGCGTAGAGGCCCCCACGTTTTAGCGCAGTAGAATACCATTGTTAACCGGCCAGTTTGTTGAACTTTTCACTCCGCCAACGGCAGTGCGGTAGTGTATTTGATTTTTTCCATCGCGAAGCTTGAAGTCACATCAATCAGCCCCGGCACGCCATTCACCAGGCGCTTGTAAAAATTGTCGTAGCTCTTCATATCAGCCACTTCCACCTGCATCAGATAATCGTATTCCCCGGCCATGCGATAAAATGCCAGGACTTCGGGCATTTGTCGGGTGAACTGCACAAACGCCTGATACCAATCACTGCTGTGCTGCTGGGTTTTAATCAAAACAAACGCCGTTAGCCCAAGGCCCAGTTTATCGCTGTCCAGCAGCGCCACGCGCTTGCGGATGTATCCTTCATCTTCCAGGCGCTTTAACCGTTTCCAGCAGGGGGTTGACGTCAGATGCACCGCATCGGCCAGCGCCTGCAGCGGCTGTGTGCAATCCTGTTGCAGCAGGTTTAACAACTTACGGTCTGTTTTATCCAACATAACGCCACTCCAGAGAAAAATTTTCTCCATTTAGCCAAAACTGTAGGCTAAATGGCAACCTTTTTCCCTGATGGAAACGCTATGCTAGCCCACATAACCTTCCCTATTCTGAGGCCTGATGATGACAAACGCTTGGGTAAAATATGCGATCGGCGAAATAGAAGCGGATTTCCAACGCTCAGCCGATACGCACCTGATCCGCCTGAACTTGCCGAACTTCCCCGGCATTAACCTGTACCTCAAGGATGAAAGCACGCACCCCACCGGTAGCCTGAAACACCGCTTAGCGCGCTCGCTGTTTCTTTATAGCCTGTGCAACGGCTGGATCACGGAAAACACCACGATTATCGAAGCCTCGTCCGGCAGTACCGCGGTATCCGAAGCCTATTTCGCCCGACTGATCGGCTTGCCGTTTATCGCCGTGATGCCCTCATCCACCGCACGCCGTAAGGTGGAACAGATCACCTTCTATGGCGGGCGCTGCCATTTTGTCGATAATTCCGCACAGATTTATGCCGCCTCGGAAGAATTGGCCAACACGCTCAATGGCCATTACATGGATCAATTCACCTACGCAGAGCGGGCCACCGACTGGCGCGGAAACAACAATATCGCCGACAGTATTTTCCGCCAAATGGCGCACGAACCTTTTCCGGTGCCCAGACACATTGTCATGAGCGCTGGTACCGGCGGCACCTCCGCCACGCTGGGGCGCTATATCCGCTATAAGGGCCATGACACTCGGCTCACCATTGTGGATCCGGAAAACTCGGTATTTTATGACTGCTACCACCGTGGCGATCGCTCACTGACCGCCAACTGCGGCAGCCGGATTGAAGGTATCGGCCGCCCGCGCGCGGAACCGTCGTTCATCCCCTCGGTAATCGATGACATGCTGCGGGTGCCGGATGCCGCCAGCATTGCGACGCTTTACTGGCTGGCCGAGGTGCTGGGGCGCAAGGCCGGCGGCTCTACCGGCACCAACGTTTGGGGGGCGCTGCAGTTAGCGCAGCAAATGCGTACCCGTGGCGAACAGGGGGCGATCGTCACCCTGCTGTGCGACAGCGGGGAGCGTTATCTGGATACCTACTATAATCCGCAGTGGGTCAATAGCCACATTGGGGACGTAGAACCTTATCTGACACAGCTCCGCGCGCTGTAAGCACATAACTTAACAGCTTAATAAGTTGAGATAAAAAAGCCGGGCGAGCGAACCCGGCTGGCTGGAATGGGCTCCGTCATACGGGGGTATAGGGGGAACCAGATGCGCTCAGCCAATGCTGCAAATAATGGGCGACCGCCTGATGTTCACAATGGCCGATAACCTGTAGCTGCGGTAGCTGTGCCTTAAGCTGTGGCAATGCATTCCCCATCACCAGGCCACAGCCGACCGCGGCCAGCATCTCTTTGTCATTCATGGCATCGCCAAACGCCATGCAGTCTGCCAGCCGCAGCCCAAGGTGCTCCGTCAGGCACGCCAGGGCCGAACCTTTGTTGCAACCGTGCGGCAACACATCCAGGCAATCATAAGCCGAAAAACAGACGTCAATCCTGGCGCCAAAATGCTGAAGCAGCCGGCCCTGCAGCGAGATTAACGCCTCATGTGGCCCGCAGAAGCAAATCTCACTGTTGCCGAAAGCCGGTAAACGGCGCAAATCCGCCAACTGATAACTAAAACCGCTCAGATGGTGTGCTTCCAGTATGCCGGGCACCGCTTGGTCGGTTAACCAGCCTTCGTCACGGAATACGTGCGTACTGGTTTGGGCCCCCCAGTCACTATGCAGCAGCTCTTCCGCTACGTCGGCGGCCAGATCGGTTGCATGCAACTGCCAGCCGTCGCTGTCGTATACGCGCGTGCCGTTACCGGTTATCAAATACCCCTTCAGGTCAAGCTGCACCATGATCGAGCGGGCATCCAAATAGTGCCGCCCGGTGGCGAAGGCCAAAATAACGCCGCGTTCGATCAACCGGTTCAACACGGCCAGGGTTTCATCCCCCACGCGGTGCGCCGGCGTCAGCAGTGTGCCATCCATATCAAAAGCCGTTAGACGATACATAGAGCCATCTCTTAAGAAGTGTGAGCAGGATTACAATCACTGCAGTATGAGGTGGTATTTGCGGAAGTAATAGTGAACAATTTTTCAAAAGCCTTCCGGATTTCACTATGCGCCTGGTGCACCGCCTCTGCCAGTATCAACGCCTGTTTCAACAATTCGGCACCACTCCGGCCAGCGTGACCGTCAGCAACGTGGCGGCGATACTGTATTGCAGTGAACGCCATGCCCGAACCCTGGTACAACAGCTGCAGACACAGGGCTGGCTTAGCTGGCAGGCCCAGGCCGGGCGCGGCAAACGCGCGCAGCTACAGTGCCTGAAAACCCCGGATGAACTGCGCGCCAGCCACCTGCAACGGCTGCTGCAAACCGGCGACCACCAGGGCGCCCTGATGATGGCTCAGTTGGCGCCGCAACACCTGCAGGATTTGCTCAGCCCCTATCTTGGCGGGCAATGGCTGGCGGGCAGCCCGACGCTGCGCATCCCCTATTATCGCAGACTGGAAGCGCTCGATCCGCTCACCCTTACCGGCCGCGCGGAACAACACCTGGTTTCGACACTGTTTGCCGGCTTAACGCGGTTTAATACCGGCAACCCCGAACCGGCGCCGGATCTGGCGCACCATTGGCAAGTCGACCGCGACGGCCTGCGTTGGCGCTTTTTCTTGCGCAGCCAGTTGCGTTGGCATAACGGTGAAAACCTGACCGGCCAGCAGTTGCTGCAAACGCTGGAAAAACTGCGCCATCACCCACGTAGCCAGGCAAATTTAAACAGCGTGGCGGCGATCACCCTGCCCCACGCGCTATGCCTGCAGTTTGATCTACACACGCCAGATTACTGGCTGGCACACCGCCTGGCGGAATATCCGTGCCTGATACCCCACCCGCAAGAGCCGACGCTGGGCGCAGGGCCATTCAAACTGGCCCTGAATGAGCCACATCTGATACGGCTGGAGCAGCACCCGTTCTACCATCTGCAACACCCGTATCTGGAACGCATCGAATACTGGATCACCCCCGAGCAGCCGGGCGGCGCCAATTGCCATTATCCGGTAAGGATCACCATTGGCCAGCAGGAGGATCTGGCGCAGGCCCGCCCGGTGCAGCGCAGCCTGAGCCCTGGCTGGTGTTACCTGGCGCTTAACCTGCAGCGCGCTACCCTGAGCGAAGCCCAGGGCAAAAAGCTGCTGATGCTGATCCAGCAATCGAGCCTGCTTAATAACCTGCCCATTCCCAACGGGGTGATTACCCCTTGCCAGGAAATGCTGCCCGGTTGGCAGATCCCACGGCACATTGCAGATGAAACGGTCGCGTTGCCGCGCAGGCTGGTGCTGCTTTACCGCCCGCCGATGGAGCTGGAGGCGGTCACCCTGGCGCTTCAGCGCCTATTGGCCCAGCACGGCTGCACCCTTGAGATCCACTACTTCGCTGGCAAGCGCTGGCAAAGCGAAGAACAGGTGGCACAGGCCGATCTACTGCTGGCCGATCGGCTCATCGGCGAAGCGCCGGAGGCGTCGCTGGAAAGCTGGTTGCAACAGGATGTGCTCTGGCGCGGCATTCTGCCTACGGCATGCTGGCGCCACCAACGGCAAACGTTGCGCCGCATCCAGCAGCAGCCTGCGCCACTAGCGCGTTTCCACCAGTTGCAGGCCTACTTTCAGCACCTGATGGCAACGGCCACCATCACGCCGCTTTTCAACTACCAGTACCAGGTGAACGCCCCGCCGCATATCCATGGCGTCACGCTGACCGCCTACGGCTGGTTTGACTTCAGCCAGGCGTGGCTGCCACCGCCGGGCACATAGCCGCGAGAACTGCCGGGCATGCAGGGCAAGGGCACATCTGCTACCATAACAGCCGCCATTTTCTACTCCGGCCGCCCGAATGTGCATCGGGAGGGGCCCATACCAATAAGGTTAATTGAATGAAACGTGCTGTCGTCGTTTTCAGCGGTGGACAAGACTCCACGACTTGCTTAATCCAGGCACTACAACACTATGATGAGGTTCACTGCATCACCTTCGATTACGGCCAGCGCCACCGTGCTGAGATCGAAGTCGCTCAGCGGCTCGCCCACCAACTGGGCGCCAAGGCGCACAAAGTGCTGGACGTGAACCTGCTCAATGAATTGGCGATCAGTAGCCTGACCCGCGACAATATTCCCGTGCCGGCCTACGGCAGCGAACAACCCGATGCGCTGCCGAGCACCTTTGTGCCGGGCCGTAATATCCTGTTTCTGACGCTGGCGGCCATTTATGCCTACCAGGTTGAAGCCGAAGCGGTGATCACCGGCGTATGCGAAACCGATTTTTCCGGCTACCCCGACTGCCGCGACGCGTTCGTCAAGGCGCTCAACCACGCCGTGGTGCTGGGTATTGCGCGCGATATTCGTTTTGAAACGCCGCTGATGTGGCTGAACAAAGCGGAAACCTGGGCGCTGGCCGATTATTACCACCAGTTGGCGCTCGTGCGCCAGGAAACCCTGACCTGTTATAACGGCATTCAGGGCGATGGCTGCGGCGAATGCGCCGCCTGTAACCTGCGCGCCAACGGGTTAAGGCAATATCAGGAAAACCAGGCGGCCGTGCTGGCGAGCCTGAAGCAAAAAACCGGGCTGGCCTGAAGCAACCGAACCGGCACCATGGGCACTACGCCCCACTGCTTTGCTGCGTGAGCGCCAATAGGTGCTCACGCAGTTCCCCTTCGATGGGCAACGCCCGCTGGGTGCGCAGATCCACACACACAAAGGTTAACAACGCATCCGCCACCCGCTCCCCTTCCGGCGGCCGGGTGATGCATTGGCTCAACACCCCGCTTTTGCCGTTCAGTTGCTCAACCTGGCTATCGATCAGCAGGGTATCGCCCAATAGCGCCGGTTTGCGGTAGTTGATATTGATGTTCACCACAATAAAGGCAACGTTGTTGGCCGCCAGCCACTGAAACGCCGCCAGTTCATCCAGCCACGCCCAGCGTGCTTCTTCCAGGAACTCCAGATAGCGCGCGTTATTCACGTGCTGATAGACATCAAGATGATACCCGCGAACTTTGATCGAGGTTTGCATAGCCAGAAGCCACTCCAGTTGAGGATAAGGCAATTGGGCGCCGCCTGGCGGCACCGGCAGCACGAAACAGGTACGACCTGTAAAATGTAGCAAAAGAACGCGGCTGCCAAGGCAGCTTGCCATACAGCCGCGATCGCGATCACAGTTTCAAACGGGCGCGGTTGCGCTCAAATAGCGCCGGGCCGATCCCTGGCACCTCCTGTAATTGTTCTATCGCCGTAAATGGGCCGTTCTGTTCACGGTAGCGCACAATGGTTTCGGCTTTTTTCAGCCCAACCCCCTTCAGCACGCTGGCAAACTGCTCGGCGCCCGCCGTATTAATACTGACCAGTGCATCTTCTTCAGCAGCGCCGGCCGCCGCTTCATGCTGCGCCACCGGCCGATCGGGCGCGTTATCCTGCGCGCTGGCCGGCACGCTGAACAGGCCAAGCAGCAGGGCGGCAAACAGGGCTTTCAGATTAATACGCGGGCAGTGCGCCGCTTTTCTTTCATTCGGTTGCATGCTGTATCCTCCTTGTGTTTAACAGCACGGCTACCTTGCCGCAGCGGCTGATGGGCAACAAGTGGCAGACGCCAGATGTGGAAAAGGCCGCGAAAGCGGCCTTTGGTTATTACATTGCGTTGCAAAGAAATGCGGAGATTATTGCGGCGATTGTTCCGCAGAACCCATCTTAATCTTGGCCTCGGTGCGCAAGTTAGCCAGCAGCGAGTCAAAGGTCACGCCAGTGGCGCTTTCTTGCATTTTCTCAGCAAAGGTTTTCATTTCGTTTTCCGGCAGGGTGCCCGGTTTCACCGCATCCAGTGCAATCAGCACCACATTGTCCTGGCGATCCTGCGACATACCATAAACCGGCTTGCCCTCTTGCGGGTGTGGCAGAGCGAACACGCTTTCCACCAGCGGGCTGTCTTCCGGCGCACGCGCCATCTTCTGCACGCTGCCGAAGCTCAGGCCAGCAGCTTTCATTGCCTCATCGCCTTTGCCCTGCTTCAGTTCAACCAGCAGTTTTTCACCCTGCAGTTTGGCTTCCTGCTCCGCTTTGCTGCGTTTTACCAGTTCGGCAACCTTATCTTTCACGTTGTCGAACGGCTCAATCCCTTCAGGCTTGTGGCCGGTAACGCGAACCACGAATGCGCGATCGCCTTCAACGTTAATCACATCGGAATTGCTGCCTGGCGCGCCGTTTTCACCGATCAGCGAACCGTCGAAGATTGCCTGGGTCAACTGTTTGAAGTTCAACGCCGCCGGTACGTTATCACGCGTGAACCAGCCGGTTTCAACCGCTTTTTCCCCAGCGGCTTCTTCTGCGGATGCCAGGGATTCATTATCACTGGTAGCCGCTTCACTGACCTTCTGTTGCAGCGCGTAGTAGGCATCCACCGCTTTTTCCTGCTTCACCTGCTGTGCGATGGCATCACGCACTTCGCTCAACGGTTTGATCTGCTCCGGCTGAATATCATTGAGGCGCACAATCAGGTAGCCAACGGAAGAGGCTACCACGCCCGAAAGCTGCCCTTTCTCCGTCAGGTTAGCCTGCTTAAGCTCATCCGCCGTGGTTTCCGGTTCCAACCAACCCAACTCGCCGCCGTTACGGCTGGAGATGATGTCGGTAGACTTTTCTTTCGCCAGTGCGGCAAAATCAGCGCCGCCTTTCAACTGCTCCAGGAGCGCCTTTGCTTCGTCTTCGGTTTTCACCTGAATGATGCTGTAGTTTTTGCGCTCAGGCTGGCCATAGCTGCTCTTATGCTGATCGTAGTAGGCGGCGATTTCCGCATCGGTCGCGGCCTGTTTATCCTGCATTGCCGCCGCATCCATTGGGATATAGCTGACTTTCACCTGCTCTGGCGCGATAAAGCTGTTCTTGTGTTGATCGTAGTAGGCGCTCAGTTCATCATCGCTTGCCGCCTGTTTGGCGATTAACGCTTGCAGATCCAGCGTTGCCAGCCGCACGTCGCGCTCTTGCAACACCAGTTCAGCCATGGCCTGGGATTCGGCAGGCAGTATAAAGCCGGAATTCGCCACGCCCTGAATCACCTGCTGGTTAACCAGTTGCTGGCGCATGTACTGTGCGAAGTTTTCCGCGCTGTAGCCCATCCGGCTAATCAAATCGAGATATTTTGCATTATCGAACTGGCCGTTGGTCTGAAAATAAGAGGCCTTACGGATAGCGTCCTTGACCTGATCGTCGCTGATGCTCAGGCCCAATTTTTTGGCGTATTGATCCAACAGCATGTTGTCAATCAACTGTGACAGCACCTGGCGACGCATCTGCTGCATGTAGCCTTCGTTACCCGCCAGCGCAGAGAACTGGTCACCCAACTGCTGCTGCATGCGGCTGCGTTCACTCTGGAAAGCCTGCTCCAGTTGAGCACGTTCGATCACCTGACCATTGACTTTCGCTGCATAATCGCCGGAACCACCGATCAGGTAGTTGCCCACGCCGGTCAAAACGAATGACACGATAATCAAGGCCAGAATGATTTTGAGCACGACGTGATTAGCTGCCGCGCGTAAATTGTCCATCATAGTGTGACAACACTCCGCTGTGATGTGGATTAAAAGCCCTTGCGCAGGCGCGTTCCCTGCAACAAAAATAAAAAAAGCGCACCGTTTCGATGCGCCTTATATCTTACCTTACCAACTCCGTTGCGTCAGGTGATTGTTTGTCAAGAAATCGCTGACGCGACCGGTAGATGTGGCGATCAGTTTACGGCGTCTTTCAACGCTTTACCTGCGCGGAAAGCCGGAACTTTGGCCGCAGCAATTTTGATCTCTTTACCGGTTTGTGGGTTGCGGCCAGTGCGGGCTGAACGCTCACGCACGGTAAATGAACCGAAACCTACCAGAGCCACGTCATCCCCTTCCTTCAAGGATTCCGTAACGGATGCAATGATTGCATCTAAAGCACGCCCAGCTGCCGCTTTCGAAATATCAGCATCTGCGGCAATTTTGTCGATCAGTTGTGACTTATTCACTCTACCATCCCCTCTAGAATTCTATCGTCGCACCGAAAAATCCCTACGGTTGCGACAGCGCAGCTGTTATTCAAACCCGTCAGGCCCGGATAACCTGCCACAGCGTGGCATAACGTGGCCTGACAGCCCCCTAAGTTAGCGGTACAAAAAAACGCTGGCAAGTCCGAAATAGCTTACCAGCGCAAGATTTATCGATGGTTTTTGCGATCCATCACTATTTTACCGCTACCGGCTGGGCGCCAAAGGCCGGATTTTGCAAGGCGATGTTCAAAACTTCGTCGATTTTCTGAACCGGATGGATCTCCAGATCGGCAATGACGTTATCCGGAATCTCTTCCAGATCGCGCTTGTTCTCGTAAGGGATCAGCACGGTTTTGATACCACCACGGTGCGCCGCCAGCAGTTTTTCCTTCAAGCCACCGATCGGCAATACCTGGCCACGCAGCGTGATCTCACCGGTCATCGCCACATCGGCGCGCACCGGGTTGCCGGTCAAACAGGAGACCAGCGCGGTACACATGGCGATACCGGCGCTTGGGCCGTCTTTCGGCGTCGCGCCTTCCGGCACGTGCACGTGGATATCACGCTTCTCGTAGAAATCTGCGTTGATGCCCAGTTTGTCGGCGCGCGCGCGCACCACGGTCAACGCCGCCTGAATCGACTCCTGCATCACCTCACCCAGGGAACCGGTGTAGGTCAGCTTGCCCTTGCCCGGCACACAGGCGGTTTCGATGGTCAGCAGATCGCCGCCCACTTCCGTCCACGCCAGCCCCGTGACCTGGCCCACGCGGTTTTCGGTGTCCGCACGGCCGTAGTCGACGCGCTGCACGCCCAGGTAGTCTTTCAGGTTGTCGCCGTTGATTTCGATGTGCTTGAGCGACTTATCCATCAACAGCGCTTTTACCGCCTTACGGCACAGCTTGGAAATTTCACGTTCCAGGCTACGCACCCCGGCTTCGCGGGTGTAATAGCGGATGATGCCGATGATCGCGCTGTCGTCGACGGTCAGCTCGCCCTTTTTCAACGCATTACGTTCGATCTGCTTCGGCAACAGGTGCTGCTTGGCGATATTCAGCTTTTCGTCTTCGGTATAGCCGGAAAGACGGATCACTTCCATACGGTCCAGCAGCGGCGCCGGAATGTTCATCGAGTTCGAGGTGGCGACGAACATAACGTCGGACAGATCGTAATCCACTTCCAGATAGTGATCGTTGAACGCCACGTTCTGTTCCGGATCCAACACTTCCAATAACGCAGAAGCCGGATCGCCACGCATGTCGGACGACATTTTGTCGATTTCGTCGAGCAGGAACAGTGGGTTTTTCACCCCGACCTTCGCCATTTTCTGGATCAACTTACCCGGCATAGAACCGATATAAGTCCGGCGGTGGCCGCGGATCTCTGCCTCATCACGCACGCCGCCCAAGGCCATACGCACGTATTTGCGGCCGGTCGCCTTGGCGATCGACTGGCCCAGCGAGGTTTTACCCACGCCCGGAGGCCCAACCAGGCACAGAATCGGCCCTTTGATTTTGCTGACGCGGCTCTGCACCGCCAGGTATTCCAGAATACGGTCTTTAACGCGCTCCAGGCCGTAGTGATCGGTATCGAGCACTTCCTGGGCCTTGACCAGATCCTTTTTCACCTTGCTGCGCGCATTCCACGGCACCTGCAACATCCAATCGATGTAGCCACGTACCACGGTGGCTTCCGCCGACATCGGCGACATCATTTTCAGCTTCTGCAGTTCTGCTTCGGTTTTTTCACGCGCATCTTTCGGCATTTTCGCCGCTTCGATCTTACGCTTCAGCGCCTCATACTCATCCGGCGCGTCGTCCATCTCGCCCAGCTCTTTCTGAATGGCCTTCATCTGCTCATTCAGATAATACTCGCGCTGGCTTTTTTCCATCTGCTTTTTGACGCGGTTACGAATGCGTTTTTCAACCTGCAGCAGATCGATTTCCGACTCCATCATCGCCATCAGGTACTCAAGGCGTTCGGTGATGTCGGACATTTCCAATACTGACTGCTTGTCGCTGAGCTTCAACGGCATATGCGCGGCAATGGTATCGGCCAGCCGTGCGGCGTCGTCAATACTGTTGAGCGAGGTCAGCACTTCCGGCGGGATTTTCTTGTTCAGTTTGATATAGCCTTCAAACTGATTAATGGCCGTGCGCACCAGCACTTCCTGCTCGCGTTCATCAATGGCCGGAGATTCAAGGTATTCCGCCTGGGCGGCAAAGTGTTCGCCACTGTCGGAAAGCGTCGTGATACGCGCGCGCTGCAAACCTTCGACCAACACTTTTACCGTGCCGTCGGGCAGCTTCAGCATCTGTAGGATCGACGCTACAGTACCGACAGAAAACAGATCGTTAATGCCAGGTTCATCCGTTGAGGCCTCTTTCTGTGCCACCAGCATGATCTTCTTATCGTGATCCATTGCCGCTTCGAGGCACCGAATTGATTTTTCCCGGCCAACAAATAACGGGATCACCATGTGCGGATAAACCACCACGTCGCGCAAAGGCAGAACGGGGATTTCAATGCGTTCGGAACGCTCAGGGTTCATAGAGCTCTCTCTTAGTTTAATTTCCGCCAGGTTTGAGGGGAATCTCATGAGACGTAAGCATCTATACCCTTCATCTTTCAAGTTGTCACGGCGTTGGCTACTTTCACGCCTCCGTTGCCCAGTGAACTAAGCGGTTGAAATGAGCGCTTAGCCGCCGCCATGCTGCACGTTGAAATCTATTGGGTATCACGTTTCACAAAATCTGGTTAATGAGTATATGGGGATGAATCTCTTACATTCAACGGCAAGAATGTGTGGAAAAGGAAATGGGGGATAAAATCCCCCATTTCCTGATAACTTTCTGGTTTAGCTGGTTAATTATTCGCCTGATGCCTGCGCTTCAGGCTTGCCGTAAATCAGCAGCGGTTTAGACTGGCCGGCAATCACCGATTCGTCGATCACCACTTTATCCACGCCATCCATTGACGGCAGATCATACATGGTGTCCAGCAACGCGCCTTCAACGATGGAACGCAGGCCACGTGCACCGGTCTTGCGCGCCATGGCTTTCTTGGCAATGGCGTTCAGCGCTTCATCACGGAACTCCAGCTCGGCCCCTTCCAGGTTGAACAATGCCTGATACTGCTTGGTCAGCGCATTTTTCGGCTCTTTCAGGATTTGGATCAGCGCGTCTTCGCTCAGTTCGCTCAGCGTCGCTACCACCGGCAAGCGGCCGATGAACTCTGGGATCAGACCAAACTTGATCAAATCCTCCGGTTCAGCCTGCAGCAGCAGTTCGCCTTCGCTGGCCTTTTCCGCCTCGCCTTTCACCGTGGCGCCAAAACCAATGCCGGAACCGGTGTTGACACGCTGGCCGATGACTTTATCCAGGCCGGCAAACGCACCGCCGCAAATAAACAGGATCTTGGAGGTATCAACCTGCAGGAATTCCTGCTGCGGATGCTTACGCCCGCCCTGCGGCGGCACCGCGGCGATAGTGCCTTCGATCAGTTTCAACAGCGCCTGCTGCACGCCTTCGCCCGACACGTCGCGGGTGATGGACGGGTTGTCTGATTTACGGGAAATCTTGTCGATTTCATCGATATAGACGATGCCACGCTGCGCCTTCTGCACATCGTAATCACATTTCTGCAGCAGTTTCTGGATGATGTTTTCCACGTCTTCGCCGACATAACCTGCCTCGGTCAGCGTAGTGGCATCCGCCATGGTGAATGGCACATCCAGGAAGCGCGCCAGCGTTTCCGCCAGCAGCGTTTTACCGCTACCCGTCGGCCCGATCAGCAGAATATTGCTCTTGCCCAACTCGATGCCATTGCTGGTATCGCCGTTGCGCAGGCGTTTGTAATGGTTGTATACCGCAACCGCCAGCACTTTTTTCGCCGGCTCCTGGCCGATAACATAATCATCCAGGTGCGCACGGATCTCATGCGGGGTTGGCAGTGCGCTGCGCTCGCGATGCGGGGCAACTTCTTTTATCTCTTCGCGAATAATGTCGTTACACAGATCAACACATTCATCGCAGATATACACCGACGGCCCAGCAATGAGCTTACGCACTTCATGCTGGCTTTTGCCGCAGAAAGAGCAGTACAGCAGCTTTCCCGAACCGTCTTTGCGCTTATCTGTCATGAGTCAAACCTCTTCTTTAGTCTTTGTCCCGCAGGAAAACTACGGCAACCGTGCGCCCAAACCTATACCAAGAGCACCGATGATGCTGACACAAAGCGGGCCAAACCCGCTTTGAATATTATAGTAGCCATCGGCCCGCATTGGATTAAGCCACGTTAGCTACGGTGCGTCAGCACGTTGTCCACCAGGCCGTATTCTACCGCCTCTTGTGCAGACAAAAAGCGATCTCGCTCGGTATCAAGTTCGATCTGTTCCAATGACTGCCCGGAATGGTGCGCCATCAGTTCATTCATACGCGCCTTCACTTTCAGAATTTCCCGTGCGTGAATTTCAATATCGGTCGCCTGGCCCTGGAACCCACCCAATGGTTGGTGAATCATCACGCGGGAGTTCGGCAGGCAGAAACGCTTGCCTTTCGTTCCTGCCGTCAGCAGGAAGGCTCCCATGGAGCACGCCTGGCCCATACAAATGGTGCTGACGTCCGGTTTGATAAACTGCATGGTGTCATAGATTGACATGCCTGCGGTAATCACGCCACCCGGCGAGTTGATATAGAGGAAAATGTCTTTTTCCGGGCTTTCCGCTTCCAGGAACAGCATTTGCGCCACAATCAGGTTAGCCATATGGTCTTCAACCTGACCGGTCAGAAAAATGATGCGCTCTTTCAGCAGGCGGGAATAGATATCGTAAGAACGCTCCCCGCGTGAAGTCTGTTCCACCACCATTGGCACCAAAGCCATGCTAGGTGCAAATTGATCTCGTTCGCCACTGTATGACATTACCGTCTCCTAATAGAAATTGCCTTGGCACCCTTACCGACCGATTCTACTTGAGAACGGCCACCATGACTACGCCAAGAATCCGACATACTCCGCGCCTGACCGACGGTTGCTGTCATTGTGCGTTATCCGGCAAACACCCTTTGATGTGAGAGTAAACATTAATTGGGGAGCCTGGCCGTGATTTCAAGGCCAACCGGCAATAACACCACAGCATTTCCTGACAGGCTAATAGCCCTATAGTGGCACAGCGACCACCCCGCCCCTGAGCATCTGGCGTAATGCCGCCGTTACAGAGTAAATATAGTGCATATTGCCATAATTAAGCTGATATTAATCAGCAAGGTGGCAAAAAAGAAAAGCCCGTAACCGAAGCTACGGGCTTTTTTGTTTCAGCGCTGGGCGGCTATCCGCCAGGCGCGTCTACCGGCATTACGCCTGAGTTTGGTTCATCAGTTCGCTGAACGTGGTGGCTTTTTCAGTCACTTTCGCTTTAGCCAGCAGGGCTTCAACCGCCTGCTCTTCCAGCGCTACGTTACGCATGTTGTTCATCAGCTCTTTGTTTTTGCTGTAGAACTCGATGACTTCGCTCGGATCTTCGTAAGCGGAGGCCATTTCTTCGATCAGCGCCTTAACGCGATCTTCGTCTGCTTTCAGCTCGTGGCTGCTGATCACTTCGCTCAGCAGCAGGCCAACCACTACGCGGCGCTTGGCTTGCTCTTCAAACAGTTCGCGCGGCAGCTCCAACGCTTGCTGTTCGTTGCCACCGAAACGCTGTGCAGCCTGGCGGCGCAGCACATCGATTTCACCGTCGACCAGCGCTGCTGGTACGTCGATTTCGTTAGCAGCAATCAGGCCATCGATAGCCTGAGTTTTGATGCGGTTACGCACCGCGCCTTTCAGTTCGCGTTCCATGTTTTTGCGCACTTCGGCACGCAGGCCGTCGAGTGAACCGTCAGCCACGCCGAAACGTTTGATGAACTCTTCGGTCAGCTCTGGCAATTCACGTTCTTCGACTTTCTTCAGAACGATAGCGAACTTGGCGGCTTTACCCTTCAGGTTTTCCGCATGGTAATCTTCCGGGAAGCTCACGTCGATGGTGAATTCTTCGCCGGCTTTGTGACCCACCAAACCTTCTTCAAAACCTGGGATCATGCGGCCCTGGCCCATTGCCAGTACGAAGTCGGCCGCTTTGCCGCCTTCGAACTCTTCACCGTCGATAGCGCCGGTGAAGTCTACAGTTACGCGGTCTTCCGCAGCCACGGCGCGATCGGTTTCTTTCCAGGTCGCCTGCTGTTTGCGCAGGGTTTCCAGCATCGCGTCAACGTCGGCATCGTTCACGTCAACAACCGGTTTTTCAACTTCGATGGTTTCCAGGCCTTTCAGCTCAACTTCCGGATACACTTCGAACTCGACGGCGAAAGTGAAGTCTTCACCTTCTTTGTACTCGCCCGGTTGGTAGTTTGGCGCACCGGCCGGGTTCACTTTTTCTTTGATGATAGCGTCAACGAAGTTGCGCTGCATCAGATCGCCCAGAACGTCCTGACGAACAGAAGCGCCGTAACGACGTTCAACGATGTTCATCGGCACTTTGCCTTTACGGAAGCCATCGATACGCACGTTTTTCGCCGCGTTGATCAACTCTTTTTTAACAGCCTGACTGATGACATCAGCGGGTACAGTAATAGAGAGACGGCGCCCAAGGCCTTGGGTGGTTTCTACTGAAACTTGCATCTTGTTACCTCAAAAAAATCACAGTGCTCGGTCAACTCCGTTCCAAGAACCAGGACGGCCACATAAGAACCGAGTTCCCTGATGTCAGAAGTGTCCCGAAACCATTCCGGAAAAATAGACGCGACATTATAGCGGCGCATGCGGAGGGAGTCGAGGAGAGCAGGGCGGCGAAGACGAGTTAAACTCACACTTTTACCTAATTCCCCTAAAAGAACACCCGCTGCCGCCACATTTGCGCTGCATGCCATACGGCTGCCGCCATCAAAAAAACAGAAACGGCCCGCAGGCCGTCGCAAAATTCGCCAGTAGTAATACCTTAAATCAGGGTGAAAGTTCCACTGAAACCTGTAGATTTAGCCCTTAGGCCAACGTCCCCGCACCGCGGCAAGGCGGTGAAGCCGGCACGGTGTCCTGCAGCCCTTCCCACTCTTTCAAGGTATAGGTATGCAGCGCCAATGCGTGCACCCCGTCGGCCAACTCCTGCGCCAGCGCGCCGTAAATCGCGCGGTGGCGGTTAAGAAAACGTTCGCCGATAAAACGATCGCTGACGATCACCACTTTGAAATGGCTTTCTGAGCCCGCCGGAACGTTATGCCGATAGCTTTCATCAACCACTTCCAGATACGCGGGCTCAAACGCCGCCCTTAACTTTGCCTCTATTTGCTCGCGAATCATAGGATCTCCTTACTACGCCGGCAGAGGAACACGCCATCTAGCTCAATAGTAGCCGTTTTTCATCTGGTTAGACTATGCCCAATAAAAATTTCTCGACAGAGCGCGGAAAAAACCGCCAATCGACGCGCCCGCTTGGGCTTTTTCCGATTGAGAGCGGCGAAAAAGCGTGTTTTCATCAACCACAGTTAAAAATTTGCCGCCCTCCGGCGTTCAACACTTCCCCCGGCCGGCGGCGATGCTATGATGTCGGCGCTTTTATGATGAGCTTTCCCCATTTGATTGGCCTGCGCCGACTGGCGCCCGACAACGCAACCCACGAATGACGAGAACGTAATATGCTAAAAAAACTGTGTATTCCCTTGTTGGCCGCCCTGATGCTTGCAGGCTGCGCCACCAGCAGCAATACCCTGAACGTCACGCCGAAGATCGTCCTGCCGCAACAGGATCCTACTTTGCAGGGTGTCACCATCAGCATCAACGGCGCAGACCAGCGCCCGGATCAGGCACTGGCGAAGGTTAACCGCGACGGCCAACTGATCACCCTGACGCCTTCACGCGATCTGCGCTTCCTGTTGCAAGAAGTGCTTGAAAAACAAATGGGCGCGCGCGGTTATATGATCGGCCCTGATGGGCAGGCCGATCTGCAAATCGTGGTGAACAACCTGTACGCCGACGTTTCTGAAGGGAACCTGCGCTACAACATCACCACCAAGGCGGATATTTCAATCATCGTTCAGGCGAAAAACGGCAGCAAACAGGTGAAAAACTACCGTTCCACCTATAACGTGCAGGGTGCCTTCACCGCCAACAACGACAAGATCACCAGCGCGGTCAATACCGTTCTGGGCGATGTCATCGCCGATATGGCGCAGGACACCAGCGTCAGCGATTTCATCAAGCAGAACGCGCGTTAATCAGTCAATGCCTTAATTGCCGCCCGGAGCATCGGGCGGCGCAGACAAGGATCCCATGTCGAAACAGTATCTGAATATCTTCACCCAGCGTAACTCCGCCATTCTTCTGCTGCTGGGCTTTGCTTCAGGCCTGCCCCTGGCCCTGACCTCCGGCACACTGCAAGCCTGGATGACCGTTGAAAACATCGATCTGAAGACCATTGGGATTTTCTCGCTGGTCGGGCAGGCGTATGTTTTCAAGTTCCTCTGGTCACCCTTTATGGATCGCTACACGCCGCCGTTTCTTGGCCGGCGCCGCGGCTGGCTGCTCATCAGCCAACTGCTCCTGGTGGCGGCCATTGTGGCGATGGGCTTTATGCAGCCCGCGCAACATCTGTGGTGGCTGGCGGCGCTGGCCGTGCTGGTGGCCTTCTGTTCCGCCTCGCAGGATATTGTGTTCGATGCTTATAAAACCGATCTGCTGAGCGCGGAAGCGCGCGGCGCCGGTGCGGCGATCTCGGTGCTGGGCTACCGGCTGGCCATGCTGGTGTCCGGCGGGTTGGCGCTCTGGCTGGCGGACCGTTACCTTGGCTGGCAGGCGACCTACTGGCTAATGGCCGCGCTGATGCTGATCGGCGTCGCCGCCACCCTGATGGCGCCCGAACCGGATGAGCAGGTGCCGGTGCCGCGCAGTATGGAACAGGCGGTGGTCGCGCCGCTGCGGGATTTTTTCGCCCGCAATAACGCCTGGCTCATCCTGCTGCTGATCGTTATGTATAAGATGGGGGATGCCTTCGCCGGCAGCCTGAGCACCACGTTTTTGATCCGCGGCGTCGGTTTCGACGCAGGGGAAGTGGGGCTGGTAAATAAAACCCTCGGGCTGTTCGCCACTATCGTTGGCGCGCTGTTCGGCGGGGTGCTGATGCAACGCCTGACGCTGTTCCGCGCCCTGATGCTATTCGGCATCCTGCAAGCGGTATCAAACGTGGGGTATTGGATCCTGTCGGTGACCGATAAAAACATCATCACCATGGGCAGCGCCATCTTCCTGGAAAATTTGTGCGGCGGCATGGGCACGGCGGCCTTTGTCGCATTGCTGATGACCCTGTGCAACAAATCCTTCTCCGCCACCCAGTTTGCTTTGCTCTCCGCCCTTTCCGCCGTTGGCCGCGTTTACGTCGGGCCGATCGCCGGTTGGTTCGTTGAAGCGCACGGCTGGCCGCTGTTTTATCTGTTTTCTATCGTTGCCGCGCTGCCGGGGCTGTTCCTGCTGGCGATATGCCGGCAAACACTGGAATATACCCAGAACACCGACGGCTTCCTGCCGCGCACCGAATACCGCAATGCCTACCGTTGGGCGCTGCGCTTGCTCACCGCCGGATGTGCCCTGCTGGGGCTTTGGCTGTTGCTGTTGATCGGCAACGCGCTGGGTTGGCTCAACCTGCCGGCGCTTGCCGATAACACGTTAGAGGCCGGCGCGATCCTGAGCGTAGCCGGCATTGCGATGGGCAGCCTGCTCGACTATTTGGCGCTGCGCCGCACCCGCCTGGCGTAATACCTGCGGCGGCCGGTTTTTCCGGCTGCCGCAAAATATGTGGTAACCAAATTTATTTAAAAAGAATCGCCCTAATTATTTTCATCCACAAACGCCAGCAAAAAAATAAAAATAAATACACCTTTTAACTACATTTATTTTACATTAAATATACTTCCGTTTTTGTTTAAAACATAGTCGGTAAAGCGTATAGTCGCCCATAACCGTTGCTTTTCCTGAACATACGGCCAGAGTGCGGCGATGCCATACGGCAACACATTGTTGCTATTGGTAATTGTCACTCAACAGTAACATCTGTGACACCCTTAACAGAAAGTGTCAACAAGGCACTGACACTCCTTGAAGCGTGTTTACAGTGTTGCAACCTTCCCGTAAAATGCCCGCACATATGAAACGACAATAGAGCCTTTGTAATTGAGGTCGTTAGATGAGACTTAAGAAATACAATAAAAGTATTGGGATGCTGTCATTAATTGCATCCACTGTATTGCTCAGTGGCTGTGATACCGTGTTGATGAATCCCAAGGGAGCAATAGGCGTTGAACAACGGACACTGATACTCACTGCGATCGCGCTGATGCTGATCGTTGTGATACCCGTTATCTTTATGGCGTTTGCCTTTGCCTGGAAGTATCGTTCCTCCAACAAAGACGCCAAATACAGTCCGAACTGGTCACACTCCAACAAGATTGAAGCTGTCGTCTGGACCATTCCTATCATTATCATCGCTATCCTGGGCACCATCACCTGGAAAACGACCCACGCGCTGGATCCGTTCAAGCCGATTGTCTCCGACAAGAAGCCGATGACGATCGAAGTGGTGTCGCTTGACTGGAAATGGCTGTTCATCTACCCAGAACAAGGGATTGCGACCGTTAATGAACTGGCTTTCCCGAAAGACGTTCCCGTCGAATTCAAGATCACCTCTAACTCGGTAATGAACTCGTTCTTTATTCCTCAGTTAGGTGGGCAAATTTATGCGATGGCCGGGATGCAGACCAAACTGCACCTGATCGGCAATGAAGCAGGCGAATACAAAGGTATTTCCAGCAGCTTCAGCGGCCGCGGGTTCTCCGGCATGAAATTCACCGCGATCGTCACCCCAACCGAAGGCGACTTCGACCAGTGGGTAGCCAAGGTGAAAGAATCGTCTAACAACCTTAATACCACCGACGACTTTAACAAACTGGCAGAGCCGAGTGAAAACAACCCGGTTGAGTACTTCTCCAGTGTCAAACCGAATTTGTTCAAAGAAACTATTGCCAAATTCATGGGCGACATGCACATGCACCACGGCGCACCGGCAGAAGCCAACGCGCACGAAGGTATGGACATGAGCCAGGGTATGGACATGGGTGAACACGCTCACGCCGGAGCCGAGGAATAATCTGATGTTGGGAAAATTAACACTTGATGCGGTTCCGTACCATGAGCCGATCATCATGGTCACCGTTGCTGCAATTGTGGTTGGAGGCCTGGCACTGCTGGCGCTGATAACATATTTGGGCAAATGGAAGTGGTTGTGGAGCGAATGGCTGACCTCCGTTGACCATAAACGAATTGGTATCATGTACATCATCGTTGCGATGGTGATGCTGCTGCGTGGTTTTGCCGACGCCATCATGATGCGTAGCCAGCAGGCGCTAGCCTCTGCCGGTGAAGCAGGCTTCCTGCCGCCTCACCACTACGATCAGATTTTCACCGCGCACGGTGTCATCATGATCTTCTTCATGGCGATGCCGTTTGTGGTCGGCCTGATGAACATCGTGGTGCCGCTGCAGATTGGCGCGCGTGACGTTGCCTTCCCGTTCCTGAACTCCCTGAGCTTCTGGTTCTTTGTCGTCGGCGTGGTGCTGATTAACCTCTCCTTAGGGGTGGGTGAATTCGCTCAAACCGGCTGGCTGGCCTATCCGCCGCTGTCGGGCAAGGAGTACAGCCCCGGCGTCGGGGTTGATTACTGGATATGGAGCCTGCAGATTTCCGGCCTTGGCACCTTGCTGACCGGCGTGAACTTCTTCGCAACCATCATGAAAATGCGTGCCCCTGGCATGCCGATGATGAAAATGCCGGTGTTCACCTGGGCCGCGCTGTGCACTAACGTGCTGATTATCGTTTCGTTCCCTATTCTGACCGTTACTGTGGCGTTGCTAACCCTGGATCGCTATCTGGGCACCCATTTCTTCACCAATGATATGGGCGGCAACATGATGATGTACATCAACCTGGTTTGGGCCTGGGGCCACCCGGAAGTGTACATTCTGGTGCTGCCGGTCTTCGGGGTGTTCTCTGAAGTAACCGCCACCTTCTCGCAGAAACGTCTGTTCGGCTATACCTCTTTGGTATGGGCAACCATTGCGATTACCGTTTTGTCATTTATCGTATGGCTGCACCACTTCTTCACCATGGGTTCCGGGGCGAACGTTAACGCCTTCTTCGGTATCGCCACGATGATCATTTCCATCCCAACCGGGGTGAAAATCTTCAACTGGCTGTTCACCATGTATCAGGGCCGCATTCAGTTCAACTCCGCTATGCTGTGGACCGTTGGCTTCATCATCACCTTCTCCATCGGTGGGATGACCGGCGTGCTGCTGGCCGTGCCGGGCGCAAACTTCGTGCTGCACAATAGCCTGTTCCTGATTGCGCACTTCCACAACGTTATCATCGGTGGCGTGGTGTTCGGCTGCTTCGCCGGCCTGACCTACTGGTTCCCGAAATCCTTCGGCTTCACGCTGAACGAAACCTGGGGCAAACGCGCATTCTGGTTCTGGATCATCGGGTTCTTCGTTGCCTTCATGCCGCTGTACGCGCTGGGCTTCATGGGGATGACCCGCCGTATCAGCCAGAACATCAACCCTGAGTTCCATCCGTTGCTGATGGTGGCTGCGGGCGGTGCGGCGCTGATTGCCTGCGGTATCCTGTGCCAGTTGATTCAGATCTTCGTCAGTATCCGCGATCGCGATCAGAACCGCGATCTGACCGGTGACCCGTGGGGCGGCCGTACGCTTGAATGGTCTACCTCTTCACCACCGCCGTTCTACAACTTTGCCATCACCCCGGAAATTCACGATCGTGACGCATTCTGGGATATGAAAGAAAAAGGCGAAGCGTATAAGAAACCGGCGAAATACGAACAGATCCATATGCCTAAGAACACCGGCGCCGGCGTGATTATCGCCTTCTTCAGCCTGGTATTCGGTTTCGCGATGATCTGGGAAATCTGGTGGATGGCGATCATCGGCTTCATCGGCATGATCGTGGTCTGGATTGCCAAGAGCTTCGATCAAGATGTTGATTACTATGTGCCTGTTGCCGAAATTGAGCGCATTGAGAACCAACACTATGAACAAATCAGCAAAGCAGGCGTGAAACATGTCAACTGATACTCTGACTAACCATAACGCAGCCCATGCAGAGCATGGGCACCATGAGGCGGGAGAGACCAAAGTCTTCGGATTTTGGATCTACCTGATGAGCGACTGTATTTTGTTTGCGAGCTTGTTCGCAACCTATGCAGTACTGGTTAATGGGACCGCAGGCGGTCCCTCTGGCAAGGATATTTTCGATCTGAAGTTTGTGTTGGTCGAAACCTTCCTGCTGTTGTTTAGCTCCATTACCTACGGCATGGCGATGATCGCCATGAACAACGGTAAAGTGAGCGGCGTTAACCTCTGGCTGTTCCTGACCTTCCTGTTCGGCCTGGGCTTTATTGGGATGGAAATCTATGAATTCCATCACCTGATTACCGAAGGCTTTGGCCCGGATCGCAGCGCATTTCTGTCCAGCTTCTTTGCGCTGGTGGGGACGCACGGGATTCACGTTGCTTCCGGCCTGATCTGGATCGTTGTGATGATGCTGCAGGTGGGCAAACGCGGCCTGACCAGCACCAACAAAACCCGCCTGATGTGCCTGAGCCTGTTCTGGCACTTCCTGGACGTGGTGTGGATCTGCGTATTTACCGTTGTTTACCTGCTGGGGGTTATGTAATGAGCCATTCATCCCATGAAACCTCTCACGGCGGCGCAAGCCACGGCAGCGTCAAGTCTTACCTGATCGGCTTTATTCTGTCGATCATCCTGACGGTGATCCCGTTTGCGATGGTAATGAACGGCGCAGCCTCTCATTCCACTATTCTGGCGGTTGTTGTCGGCATGGCAGTAATTCAGGTGATTGTTCACCTTGTTTACTTCCTGCACATGAATACCTCATCGGAAGAGCGCTGGAACCTGGTGGCATTGCTGTTTACCGCTATGATCATCGGTATTGTTGTGGTGGGTTCACTCTGGATTATGTACAACCTCAACGTCAATATGATGGTCAGTTAAGAGCCGAGCCGCACGTGATGATTAAGCAATACCTGCAAGTAACGAAACCAGGAATTATTTTCGGCAATTTAATTTCTGTCGTCGGGGGATTTCTGCTCGCGTCCAAAGGGAGCATCGACTATCCCCTGTTTCTCGCCACCCTGGTCGGGGTTTCGTTGGTGGTCGCATCGGGTTGTGTTTTCAACAACTATATCGATCGCGACATCGACAAAAAAATGGAGAGAACGAAGAATCGGGTGCTGGTAAAAGGCCTGATCGCACCGAGTGCCAGCCTGGTTTACGCTACCGTCCTGGGTATTGCCGGCTTTGTCCTGCTGTATACCGCGGCCAACCCACTGGCCATGTGGCTGGCGGTGATGGGCTTTGTGGTTTATGTCGGCCTTTATAGCCTGTATATGAAACGCCACTCGGTCTACGGCACGCTGATCGGCAGCCTGTCCGGCGCTGCGCCGCCGGTGATCGGCTACTGTGCCGTCACCAACGAGTTCGACGCCGGAGCGCTTATCCTGCTGGCGATTTTCAGCCTGTGGCAAATGCCGCATTCCTATGCGATTGCCATTTTCCGCTTCAAGGATTACCAGGCCGCCAATATCCCGGTGTTGCCGGTGGTGAAAGGCATTTCCGTCGCCAAGAACCACATCACGGTCTACATACTGGCGTTTATGATCGCCACGCTGATGCTGGCCCTGAGCGGTTATGCCGGCTACAAATACCTGATTGTCGCCGCGGCAGTGAGCGTATGGTGGCTGGGTATGGCGTTGCGCGGCTATAAGGCTGAAAACGACAGTATCTGGGCGCGCAAGCTGTTTGTGTTTTCGATCGTCGCCATCACCTCCCTGAGCGTGATGATGTCAATCGACTTCAGCACCAGCACGGCGCAGGAAGCGCTGCTGACCTACGTGTGGTAAGCCGTAAACATCGCCGTATTGCATGGGCCGCTTTTGCGGCCCATTTTATTCGTATCGTGGGGCGCACCGGTAATATCTGTTAAACAACATTCGATTTACCCCCCCTGCCCCACACACTAAAATGCTTCCACTATTTTTAGAAACCATTCGGCAGGCCGTGCAGCGCAATCGCCTGCCGAATGGTTTTTACCGAGGTAACAATGAACGACAATACCATGACTCCACAGGAACGGCGGGCAACCTGGGGGCTCGGCGTAGTTTTCTCGCTGCGCATGCTCGGCATGTTTATGGTGCTGCCGGTCCTCACCACCTATGGGATGGCGCTGCAAGGCGCCAGTGAGGCGCTTATCGGCTTCGCCATCGGCATTTACGGTTTGGCGCAGGCCGTGTTCCAGATCCCCTTCGGATTGGTTTCCGATCGTATCGGCCGTAAGCCGCTGATTGTCGGCGGCCTGCTGCTGTTTACCCTCGGCAGCGTCATTGCAGCCGTGACCGATTCCATCTGGGGGATCATTCTGGGCCGCGCCCTGCAGGGGTCCGGCGCCATCGCCGCAGCGGTGATGGCGCTGCTGTCCGATCTGACCCGCGAGCAGAACCGCACCAAAGCCATGGCCTTCATCGGCGTCAGTTTCGGCATTACCTTCGCCATCGCCATGGTGATCGGCCCGATTGTCACCCACGCCTTTGGCCTGCACGCGCTGTTCTGGATGATCGCCGTGCTGGCGCTGGCCGGGATTGCCATCACGCTGTTGGTGGTGCCCAATGCCGACAGCCACGTGCTGAACCGCGAATCGAGCATCGTCAGCGGCAGCTTTCACAAAGTGCTCCGCAACCCCAGCCTGCTGAAGCTCAACCTCGGCATCATGTGCCTGCATATTCTGCTGATGTCGAGCTTCGTGGCCTTGCCGCTGGCAATGGAACAGGCGGGGCTGGCGGCGCAACAGCATTGGGTTGTTTATCTGGTAACCATGCTGGTGTCGTTTGCCGCCGTCGTGCCTTTCATCATCTATGCCGAGAAAAAACGCCGCATGAAGCGGGTTTTCACCGGCTGCGTGGTGGTTTTATTCTGCGCCGAGATAGTGCTGTGGTTCTCCGGCGCCCACCTGTGGGGCATTATCGCCGGCGTTCAGCTCTTCTTCGTCGCCTTTAATGTAATGGAAGCGATTCTGCCTTCGTTAATCAGCAAGGAATCCCCCGCCGGTTATAAAGGCACGGCGATGGGGGTCTACTCCACCAGCCAATTTATCGGCGTGGCAATCGGCGGCAGCGCCGGCGGCTGGCTGTATGGCCTGCTGGGCGCGGGCGGCGTATTCATTGCCGGGGCGTTGGTGGCCGCACTGTGGTTCCTGGTATGCCGCACGATGAAAGAGCCGCCGTACGTCAGCAGCCTGCGCATTACGCTGTCTGAGCTGGCGGTGAAGGATTCTGCGCTGGAACAGCGTTTGAAAGCGCAACCGGGCGTGGCGGAGGCGATCGTCGTGGCGGATGAGCGCAGCGCCTATGTGAAAGTGGACACGCAGCAGACGAATCGCCGGCAGTTAGAAGCGTTAGTCAATTCACTGTAAAGCCAAGGGCCAGCATGCTGGCCCTTGGCATTGTCTGGGCAGAAAAGTTAATCGCGGAAGTTCTTGAACTGGAACGGCTGCCCCAGATCCCCGCCGCGCACCAGCGCCATCACGCTTTGCAGATCGTCACGCGATTTACCGGTCACGCGCACTTCATCGCCCTGAATCTGCACCTGTACCTTCAGTTTGCTGTCTTTGATCAGCTTCACCAGCTTCTTGGCCTGCGTGGTTTCAATACCCTGCTTGAGCTTAGCCTCGACGCTGTAGGTTTTGCCGCTGTGCTCCAGCGCATCCGGGATCTCCAGCGCCGCGCCGTCGATGCCGCGCTTGGCCAGCTTCTCACGCAAAATATCCAGCAACTGCTTCACCTGGAAATCCGATTCGCTGGCCACTTTGATGCTTTCGTTTTTTTCGTTCAGCTCAAAACTGGCCGGCACGTTGCGAAAATCCCAACGGGTGCCGAGATCGCGTGACGCATTGTCAACGGCGTTACGGACTTCCTGCATATCAATTTCAGAAACGATGTCAAAAGATGGCATACTTCCTCCTTCTGAATACGACCTATCCCAGTAGGCGTATTGGTCATCGCCACCCAGAGCGCTTACGGGCCCGACATGGCAAATAAATTTAGCCTAAAACAACGTTAGGCCATTCGATGGCGAGCATAATAACCGCTTTACCCGGGAAGACAAAACTCTACGGATCGCCGTGGTGAGCCCGGCAACGCGAAAGTCTATAATGATAAGACCGCCGTTGAGCGGAACCCCGAACACCAGGACAGTGCCCCGCAATAGGCCGTGGCGCCCAATGACCGCCAGCGGCGCTGACGTACGATTGCGGGGCACTGCTTAGGGAGGCAAAATGAAAATAACGGTTCTTGGTTGCGGCGCGCTCGGCCAACTGTGGCTCGCCCAACTTTATCGGCAAGGGCACGAGGTACAAGGATGGCTCCGGGTGCCCCAACCTTTTTGCCCGGTGAATGTCATTGCCCCCGACGGCAGCGTATTTAACCACAATCTTCCGGCTAACGATCCCGCGCACCTGGCGCAAAGTGAACTCCTGCTGGTCACACTGAAAGCCTGGCAGGTTTCCGGCGCGGTCAACGCTCTGCTGCCACACCTAAACCCCCAATGCGCCGTATTGCTTTTGCATAATGGCATGGGTACCCAGGATGAGTTGGACGCCAACAGCCAGCCGATGCTGCAAGGCACCACCACCCACGCGGCGCGCCGTGACGGCTCGACCATTATTCATGTGGCTAACGGCACCACTCATATCGGCCCCACCTCGCCCGGCGCCATGCACCTCAGCAGCCTGGCCGAAGTGCTGCATCAGGCGCTGCCTGACGTTGCCTGGCACAACAACATCACGGCGGCCAACTGGCGCAAGCTGGCGGTGAACTGCGTGATTAATCCACTCACCGCGCTGTATGACTGCCGTAACGGCGCGCTGCGCCAACACCTGCCGGAAGTCGAAGCCGTCTGCAACGAAGTTGCCGCCGTCATGGAGATGGAAGGTCTGCACACCTCCAGCGAAGGGTTGCTGCTGTATGTGCTGCAAGTGATCGACAGCACTGCAGACAATATTTCCTCTATGCTGCAGGACATTCGCGCCCAGCGGCACACCGAGATTGATTACATCAACGGTTACGTGCTGCGCAAGGCGCGCAGCCACGGCCGTGTGCTGGCGGAAAATACCCGATTATTCGAACTGATTAAGAAAAAGGAAAATGATTATGAGCGTATCGGCGTTGGTATGCCTGGCACCTGGTAGCGAAGAAACCGAAGCCGTCACGGCGATCGATCTGTTGGTGCGGGCCGGCGTTAAGGTCACCACCGCCAGCGTGGCGGGGGACGGCGGGCTGACCATTACCTGTTCGCGCGGCGTCAAACTGCTGGCGGATGCACCGCTGGTGACGATTGTGGATGAGCCGTTTGACGCCATTGTGTTGCCCGGCGGCCTGAAAGGGGCCGAATGCTTCCGCGATAGCCCGCTGCTGGTGGAAAAAGTCCGCCGCATGCACCTGCAAGGCAAAATCGTCGCCGCCATCTGCGCGGCGCCGGCGCTGGTGCTGCAACATCACGATCTGTTCCCGGTGGGTAACATGACCGGCTTCCCCGGGCTAAAAGACAAGATTCCGCAGGATAAATGGATGGAGCGCCGCGTGGTGTTTGACCCACGGGTCAACTTGCTGACCAGCCAAGGGCCGGGCACCGCCATGGAGTTCAGCCTGAAGCTGATCGATTTACTGTTGGGGAAAGCGAAAGCGGCGGAAGTGGCGGCGCAGTTGGTGTTGATCCCAGGGATGTACGATTTCAGCGACTGATCCCTTCAGGCCGCAGCGTTGCCGGCTGCGGCCTGAAAGCGGTTCATCGTAAAGCGTTAAGGGCGATACACTTTAACGTTGGTGTAGCCTTGCTCCAGCAGGTACAGCGCCTGCAGGCGGCTCATCACGCCGCGCTCGCAGTACAGCAAATAGGTTTTGCTCTGGTCCAGATCGCCAAACTGGCTGCCAAGCTTGTAGAACGGCAGCGATTTCACTTCAACCTGCGCCAACTGCAGCGGCTTTTCATCCTGCTCGTCAATCGCGCGGATATCCAGAACCACATCGCTGGCAGCGAACGCCGCCACGGTCTCGACTTCCGTTACCTGTTCCTGAACTTCGCTGGCGATAGTGCGGATATCGATGTTTTTCGCCTCGCGCACCACGCGATCGAGGATAGTGAAGTCGAACTTGCCCTCCTCCTCTTCGATCTTTTCTTTAACCGCCTTCACCGTTGGACTTTTGGAAATCACACCGCAGTATTCCGGCATGGTTTTGGCGAAGTCTTCGGTGCCAATCGCCCGTGCGATATTGATGATGTGCTCTTTATCATGGGAGATCAGCGGGCGCAGAATCAGCGTGTCTGACACATTGTCGATCAAACGCAGATTGGTGAGCGTTTGGCTGGATACCTGGCCCAGCGCCTCGCCTGTGACCAGCGCCTGCACGCCGTAGCGCTCCGCCACCTGGGAAGCGGCACGCACCATCATGCGTTTCAGCACCACACCCATCTGGCCGTCATCAACTTTTTCCAGGATCTCCCCCACCACCGGTTCAAAATCAACCGCCACAAAACGCACTTTGTGCGAGCTGCCAAAGCGATTCCACAGGTAGTGCGCCACCTGCTTAACGCCGATTTCATGCGCCGAGCCGCCGAGGTTAAAGAAGCAATAGTGCACACGGCAGCCACGGCGCATCAGCATATAGCTGGAAACACCGGAATCAAAGCCGCCGGAAATCAACGACATAACGTCTTCCTGCGTACCGATCGGGTAACCGCCGATCCCTTCACGGCGCGCTTTCACCAGCATCAACTTATCGTCTTCGATCTCCAGATTAACCGTCACCTGCGGGTGCGTCAGTTTGACCCGCGCACTGGCGATATGCTGGTTTAAACCGCCGCCGACGTAGCGCTCCACGTCCTGGGAATTGAAGTCCTGTTTGCCGCGGCGCTTAACGCGCACGCAGAAGGTCTTCCCTTCCAACTGATCGCGATAGGCTTCCAATGTTTGTTCGAAGATATGGTGAATATCGGTATAGGCGCGGTCTTCCACCTCGAGAATATGGTGGATACCGGGAATACGCGTCAGCGCATCGGCAATTGCCGGGCGCTGGTTTTCGTCTTTGGCGCGCACCTCGATGAAATCCCAGTGCCGCACCACCGCCAGCGTTTCATCATACTGCTTCAGGACGTTACGAATGTTGGTCGTCAGGATCTTGATGAAGCGTAAACGCACAGATTGGCTTTTTATGGTGATTTCTGGGAACAATTTAATGATAAACTTCATGGCGGTCTTTATAGTCAGATAAGGATTTCGGGGGAAAAAGAGTCACAATATATTCGGCGGTCGGAGTATATCACCATCTGGTGCCGCTCTGCGCGCAAAACCATACATGCGCGCCATGATTTACTGTTCAAAATCCGCTACGATAGTCTTTAGCCCTACTGTTCACATGATGATGTAAAAAGAAAATTATGCCGAAAAAACCTGCACAATCAGGCAGTACCGAGCAAACCCTTAGCTTTGAAAGCGCGCTGCAGGAGCTGGAAGGGATCGTCACCCGTCTGGAAACGGGCGAACTACCACTGGAAGACGCGTTGAACGAATTCGAGCGCGGTGTACAGCTGGCGCGCCAGGGCCAACAAAAGCTGCAGCAAGCGGAACAACGCGTGCAGATCCTGCTTAACGACGGCACCGATGAAGCGCCCCTGACGCCTTTTACCCCGGATGCTGAGTAATTGCTATGACTGACTTTAACAGCCAGTTACAGGCCTATCGCCAACGGGTCGATCGCGCACTGACGGATTTTCTTGCCCCCTTGCCCTTCAACGACAGCAGCCTGGTGGAAGCCATGCGCTACGGCGCACTGCTGGGCGGCAAACGGCTGCGCCCGTTTCTGGTGTACGCAACCGGGCAAATGTTTGGTCTGCAGCCAGGCAGCCTGGATGCCCCGGCAGCGGCCATAGAGTGCATCCATGCCTATTCGCTGATCCATGACGATCTGCCGGCGATGGACAATGACGATCTGCGCCGCGGCCTGCCGACCTGCCACATCAAATTTGGCGAAGCGAATGCGATTCTGGCCGGCGACGCGCTGCAAACGCTGGCGTTCACCATCCTGGCGGATGCCGAGATGCCCGATGTCGCCCTGTGCGATCGTCTGGCGATGGTTTCCGAGCTGGCCAGCGCCAGCGGCGTCGCCGGCATGTGCGGCGGCCAGGCGCTGGATCTGGCCGCGGAAGGCCTTCAGATTAATCTGGAAGCGCTGGAGCAGGTTCACAACCATAAAACCGGCGCATTGATCCGCGCAGCGGTGCGCCTGGGCGCGCTGGCTGCGGGTGAGAGAGGCCGCGCCGCCCTGCCGTTGCTCGATCGCTACGCCGCAGCCATCGGGCTGGCGTTTCAGGTTCAGGATGACATTCTTGATGTCATCGGTGAAACTGCCAAGATTGGTAAACGCCAGGGCGCCGATCAACAGCATGGCAAAAGCACCTACCCGGCCTTACTCGGGCTTGACAGCGCGAAGGCAAAAGCGTGGGATCTCTACCAGGAAGCATTAGCCGCCCTGGATGCCCTGGCAGCGCAATCTTATAACACCGCGCCACTACGAGCGTTAGCCAGCTTCATTATTGAACGCGATAATTAATGTGTAACGAACGTTATACCCCATAGATTTCGAGGTGCGGCTGGCCACATCGCTCAGTGGCCGGGCTACGTGATGGCCGCTGCACCCTGGAAGATAAAGGGCATACTCCTCTGATATGAGCATCGAATGAGTCTTGATATAGCCAAATACCCAACATTGGCGCTGGCGGAAAACCCCGAGGAACTCCGCTCCCTGCCGAAAGAAAGCCTGCCGAAGCTGTGTGACGAACTGCGGCAATACCTGCTGGACAGCGTCAGCCGCTCCAGCGGTCACTTTGCTTCCGGGCTGGGTACCGTCGAACTGACGGTGGCGTTGCACTACGTCTATAACACGCCGTTCGACCACCTGATATGGGACGTGGGGCACCAGGCCTATCCGCACAAGATCCTCACCGGCCGGCGCGATCGCATCGCGACCATCCGCCAGAAAAACGGCCTGCACCCTTTCCCGTGGCGCGCGGAAAGCGAATATGACGTGCTGTCCGTGGGCCACTCGTCCACCTCGATCAGCGCCGGGCTCGGCATGGCGGTAGCCGCCGAGCGCGAGGCCAAAGGCCGCCGCACGGTGTGCGTGATCGGCGACGGCGCCATCACCGCCGGCATGGCGTTCGAGGCCATGAACCACGCCGGCGATATCAACCCGGATATGCTGGTGGTGCTGAACGACAACGAGATGTCGATTTCCGAAAACGTCGGTGCGCTCAATAACCACCTGGCGCAGTTGCTGTCCGGCAAGCTGTATTCCACGCTGCGCGAAGGCGGCAAAAAGGTGCTTTCCGGCCTGCCGCCGTTCAAAGAGTTGGTGAAACGCACCGAAGAACACCTGAAAGGCATGGTGGTGCCGGGCACGCTGTTCGAAGAGCTGGGTTTCAATTACATTGGCCCGGTAGACGGGCATGACGTGCAAGGGCTGGTCGCCACGTTGAAAAACATGCGCGATCTGAAAGGCCCGCAGTTACTGCATATCATGACCAAAAAGGGCCGTGGTTACGCCCCAGCGGAGAAAGATCCGATCAGCTTCCACGCGGTGCCGAAGTTCGATCCGGCCAGCGGTACGCTGCCCAAGAGCGCCGGCGGCCTGCCGACTTATTCAAAGATTTTTGGCGAATGGCTGTGTGAAACCGCCGCCAAAGACAGCGCGCTAATGGCAATCACCCCGGCGATGCGCGAAGGCTCCGGCATGGTGCAGTTCTCGCGTGAATATCCGCAGCAGTATTTCGACGTGGCGATCGCCGAACAGCATGCGGTAACCTTTGCCGCAGGGCTGGCGATCGGCGGTTACAAGCCGGTGGTGGCCATTTACTCCACGTTCCTGCAGCGCGCCTACGATCAGGTGATACACGACGTGGCGATTCAAAACCTGCCGGTGCTGTTCGCGATCGATCGCGGCGGCATCGTCGGCGCCGACGGCCAAACCCATCAGGGCGCATTCGATCTCTCTTTCCTGCGTTGCATCCCGAACATGGTGATCATGACGCCGAGCGATGAAAACGAATGCCGCCAGATGTTGTACACCGGTTACCATTACAGCGGCGGCCCTAGCGCGGTGCGCTACCCGCGCGGCAACGGCACCGGCGCCAAACTTGAACCCCTGGCGGCCCTGCCATTGGGTAAAAGCGTGGTGCGCCGCCAGGGCGAAAATATCGCGATCCTCAACTTCGGCACGCTGCTGCCTGCGGCGCAAGCCGCGGCCGAAGCGCTGAACGCCACGCTGGTGGACATGCGCTTTGTCAAACCGCTGGATGAACAACGGGTATTGGAAATGGCGGCCAGCCACAGTGCACTGGTGACAGTGGAAGAGAACGCCATCATGGGCGGCGCCGGCAGCGGCGTGAATGAACTGCTGATGGCGAAGCGCCAATGGGTGCCGGTGCTTAATATCGGCCTGCCGGATCGTTTCATTCCGCAGGGCAGCCAGGAAGAAATACGCAGCGATCTGGGCCTGGATGCGGCCGGGATCCAGCGGCAAATTGAAACCTGGCTGGCACAATAATCAACCGTAAGAAAGCGCCGCCAACGGTAAAGCAACAACGATTGCGCTAAACCGGCGGCGCCATCTCAGCAAACCGCTTAAAACAACGCCACCGGCCAGTGATGGCCGATGGCATAAATAACCCCCGCCCCTATCACCCCGGCCACGATATCATCAATCATAATGCCCATACCGCCGTGCACATTGCGATCGAACCAGCGGATCGGCCACGGCTTCCAGATATCCAGAACGCGGAAAATCACAAAGCCGGCGGCGACCCACTGCCAATCGTTAACCGGCAGCGCCATCAGCGTAATCCACATCCCAACAAACTCGTCCCAGACGATGCTGCCGTGATCGTGCACACGCATGTCTTTGGCCGTCTGGTGGCACAGGTAAACGCCAATGCAGATGCTGAACATCACCAACAGCGAATAGAGCTGCCACGGCAACTGTATCAACAGCAGCCAGAAAGGGATCGCCGCCAGCGAACCCATCGTGCCGGGCATCACCGGCGACAGGCCGCTGCCAAAACCGGTCGCCAGCAGGTGCCACGGGTTGCGCAGCCGCAACCGGCGTTTTGCTTCATCCATGTGGCAATTTACTCCCCGCGGAAATGATCAAAGCCCGCCCAGGGCAGTTCGACAACCTGCTCTGCGCGATGGAAGGTAATACCTTCGGAAAGCGGGCCAACCTGGCCGATACAGGTGTAATCGGTGCCAAGATGGTCCAGCGCCACTTCCAGCGCGCCGCGGTTGATTTCCGGCACGGTGAAGCACAGCTCGTAGTCCTCGCCGCCGGTCAGCGCCCAGCGCAATGCCTGGTCAGCGTCGCCCAGGCCGACCAGCGCCGGGGAAAGCGGCAATGCGCCCAGATCAATGCGCGCGCCGCACTCGGAAGCCTTGAGCACGTGTTTCAGATCGGAAATCAGCCCATCGGAAAGATCGATAGCCGCGCTGGCCAGATCGCGCAGCGCCTGCCCTTGCAGCACGCGCGCATGCGGGCGCAAATGGCGGCCCAGCAGATAGTTGCACGCCGCCCCATCGTTCACCGCCAGGCGCTGTTGCAGAATGGCCAGGCCAGCGGCGCTGTCACCCAGCGAGCCGGTCACGTAGATCCAGTCGCCGACGTGGGCGCCTGAACGCGTTAAGGCGCGCCCGGCCGGCACCAGGCCGTGAATAGTGAGCGTCATGCTCAACGGGCCGCGGGTGGTATCGCCGCCAATCAACTGCATGCCGTAGTAATTCAGCTGTTCGAACAGGCTGTCGCTGAACGCCTTCAGCCAGGGTTCGTTAACTTCAGGGAGGGTCAGGGCCAATGAAAGCCAGGCGGGATCGGCGCCCATGGCGGCCAGATCGCTCAGGTTCACCGCCAGCGCTTTATAGCCGAGATCGGCCGGATCGATATCCGGCAGGAAATGCACGCCCGCAACCAGCGTATCAGTACTGACGGCCAACAGCTGTTTCTCTGGCACTGCCAGCAGTGCGCAGTCATCGCCGATGCCTAACTGAACATCCCGGCGCACACTCTTGAACCGGTCAAAATAGCGGGCAATGAGGTCAAATTCGCCACATGCCATGGTCGATATTCCAGATAAATGAATTTAAGGCCGGTCGCCCGGCCTTAATTTTTATTTTTTCTTGCGGATGGTCGGCGCTGCTTTATCCAGCACGCCATTCACAAACTTGTGGCTATCTTCAGCACCGAAGGTTTTCGCCAGTTCGATCGCTTCATTGATAGCCACTTTGTAAGGCACATCTTCGCGCATTTTCAGCTCAAACAGCGCCAGGCGCAGAATGGCTTTTTCCACCTGACCAAGCTCTTCGAGCTGGCGCGACAGGAAAGGTTTCATCAGGGCATCCAGAGTACCTGCATTCACCGCCACACCGGACAGCAGTTCGCGAAAATAAGCAACGTCAACATCTTTGACGTCCTGCTCCGTCAGGAACTGTAATTCAACATCGGCAATGTCATTTTTAGACAACTGCCAAGAGTAAAGCGCTTGAACAGCGCACTCACGAGCGCGGCGACGAGCAGCAGGTTTCACGGAATTCCCCTTAACTAAATTCAGGCTTTAATAGCTTTGATAACATTAATCATTTCAAGCGCGGTCAGGGCAGCTTCTGCACCTTTGTTACCCGCCTTGGTACCGGCACGTTCAATCGCCTGTTCGATGCTTTCTGTCGTCAGCACGCCGAAGGCAACCGGAACTTCAGTGTTCAAAGAAACACTGCCCAGGCCGGAGCTGGCTTCGCCCGCCACATATTCAAAGTGTGCGGTGCCCCCACGGATCACCGTACCCAGAGCGATCACCGCGTCGTATTTACCGGTGTTGGCCAGCACGCGCGCCGTCAGCGGCAGCTCATAGGCACCCGGCACCCAGACAACGGTGATGTTGTCATCCGCCACCTGGCCGATACGCGTTAGCGCGTCGATGGCGCCAGACAGCAGGCTATCGTTGATGAAATTGTTAAAACGCGCAATGGCGATCGCCACACGGGCTTTAGGAGTAGCAACAACACCTTCGATCACTTTCATGGGCTTTCCTTAAAAATGAGTTCAATACCCCGCAGGGGGGCGGATTCTATCATATTCTTCATCCGCCTGCGCGGCGGTTTTGTAAAACGGCCGGCAGGCGTTCAGATTTAGGCTTTCGCCTTCAGGCGCAGGCGTAAATCGGGGCCAATCTGCCGCACTTCGCTAAACACCAGCTCCGGCGCATCGGCCAGCGCCTGCAGCCCAGGCAGATGGCACAGCCCCCGGCCATTATCACCCAATAATTTCGGCGCAATATACACAATGAGCTCATCCACCAACCCGGCCTGCAACAACGCGCCGGCCAGGTGAGCGCCCGCTTCTACCCAAACGCTGTTTATCTGGCTTTGCGCCAGCTGCATCATCATCACTACCAGATCGATACCGCCGCCGTGCGCCGGGAAGATGCGCTGCTCCACCCCTTGCGGCCAGTTTTGCGCATCCGGTTGCAGGCGCGCCAGCCAGGTAGCGCCCGGTTGGTTCACCACCCGGTGCTGCGGCGTCACGCGGTTTTGGCTATCGAGGATAATGCGCACAGGCTGGCGCAGGTTTTCACGCGGATAAACGCGCTGCGTGCCGCTGTCCAGCTCATCCCAGCGCACGGTCAGGGAAGGATCGTCCGCCAGCACCGTGGCGCTGGTGCTGAGAATGGCGGCGCTTTGCGCCCGCAGCCGCTGCACGTCCTGCCGGGCCTGCGGGGAGGTGATCCACTGGCTCTCGCCAGAGGCCATGGCGGTGCGGCCGTCAAGCGAAGCGCCTATTTTCAGTTGCACATAGGGAAAACCGGTGCGCATCCGTTTAAGAAAGCCGGGGTTGATCGCCTCGGCCTCCGCCAGCATCAGGCCATGGCGCACTTCAATGCCGGCCTGCTGCAGCCGGTACAAGCCGCGGCCAGCGACCTGCGGGTTGGGATCCTGCATGGCGGCCACTACCCGGCGCACGCCGGCGGCGGCCAGGGCATCGGCGCAGGGCGGCGTGCGGCCATGATGGCTGCACGGCTCAAGCGTCACATACGCGGTGGCGCCGCGCGCCAGCTCCCCGGCCATGCGCAACGCGTGCACCTCCGCATGCGGCTCACCGGCACGCAGGTGGTAGCCTTCGCCGACAATCTGGCCATCACGCACGATCACGCAGCCAACGTTCGGATTCGGCGCCGTGGTAAAACGCCCCAGCCGCGCCAGTTCAAAAGCGCGGGCCAGGTAAAATTCATCGTTATGCATAAAAAACCCTGTTAATCCTGCAGCTTGGCGATCTCTTCGCCAAACTCACGGATATCCTCAAAGCTGCGGTATACCGAAGCAAAGCGAATGTACGCCACCTTATCCAGCTTTTTCAGCTCGTCCATCACCAGGTTACCCACCAGTTTGGTCGGCACTTCGCGCTCACCGGTGGCGCGCAGCTGCGATTTTATATGATTAATGGCGTTTTCCACGTCATCGGAGCTGACAGGGCGCTTTTCCAAGGCTTTGAGCATGCCCCGGCGCAGTTTGTCTTCGTTGAACGGTTCACGCACTTCGTCGCTTTTAATCACCCGCGGCATCACCAGTTCCGCCACTTCGAAGGTGGTAAAACGTTCATTACAAACCAGGCACTGGCGGCGACGGCGCACCTGGGAACCATCGCCAACCAGGCGGGAATCAATGACTTTGGTATCAACGGCGGCGCAGAAGGGGCAATGCATAACACGTCCTGATAAACAATCTGAGAATTAATACAGTTTAACCTGAACTCCGGGTACAACAAAAGCGAGCGCTCATTTGTTGCGATCCGCTTCTCAGGCCGGTATTGCCCTGTTCAGGCACTAAAACATGACTTTCTGCCTGCGGCTGGCTAAGCTGGGCACCGGCGTTATTGCAAAGGAAACGGCCCCCATGTCTACCCGTTATCGCCCGGCCTGCCTGCTGGCTACCGCAGTGCTACTGGCCGGCTGTGCGCAACAAACAGAACTACCCAAGCTACATAATCAGGTGGTTGAGCTAAAACAGAAGCTGAATACGCTGACCAACCAGGCCACGGCGCTGGAGCAGCAAAACCAGCTGAACCAAAGCTCCACCCGCGGCGCTTACCTGCTGCCGGCCGCCGACAGCCCAGCCAAATTGCAGAGCAGCATCGGCGAGTTGAGCATCGCCCTTACGCAGATCCGCGCCGAAGCCGGCGGCGCCCAGGCCGTACTGCAACTGCAGGCGCCGCCAGGCCACACGCTGCCGCCGTTCCATGCCGTGGTGGAATGGGGGCAGTTGGATAGCGCCAGCGGGAAACCGCTCAGCACAAGCTCCCTGTCGCAATCCATCGCCGTGGGCGATACGCCGCCGGCGAGCAGCAAGCGCCAGATTGAACTGCGTTTCAGCGGGATCACGCCGGAGCAGTTGGGCTATGTCCGCCTGCACAGTATTACACCACGTGATGCGCAAAGCCCTGTGCCATAAGCGGGAACCGCACAAAAAAAGAGCGCAGCCGGCATGCCGGACTGCGCTCTTTTTATTGCGTGAGACGACTGCAGATTAAGGCAGAATCGAGGGCTGGTCGGCGCCTTCTTTTTCCACTTTCTGCTGCAGCATGTGCTCGCGTTTCATCCCCAGTTTCAACGCCAGCGCGGACGCGACGTAGATGGAGGAAACGGTACCGATCGATACACCAATCAACATCGCCAGCGAGAAGCCTTGCAGCATCGCACCACCGAAGATGTACAGCATCAGCACCACCACCAGGGTCGTCCCGGACGTCATCAGGGTACGGCTCAGGGTCTGGGTTAACGACACGTTCATGATTTCGTAAGGCGTGCCGCGACGGATCTTGCGGAAGTTCTCACGAATACGGTCAGAAACCACGATGCTGTCGTTCAACGAGTAACCGATAACCGACATCAGTGAAGCGATGATGGTCAGATCGATCTCGATATGAAATAGCGACAGCACGCCCATGGTAATGATCACGTCGTGCGCCAGGGCGATAACCGCCCCCAACGCCAGGCGCCATTCAAAACGAAAGCCGACGTAAACCAGGATACAAATCAGCGCAACCAGCAGCGCCATGCCGCCGGTTTGCGCCAGTTCGCTCCCCACGCTCGGGCCAACGAATTCAATGCGCTTCACCGTGGCGCTTTTGTCCACCGATTCATTCAGCACGCTGATAACTTTATTACCCAGCTCCTGGCCCGCCTGCCCGGAAACCGGCGGCATGCGCACCATCACATCGCGGCTGCTGCCAAAGTTCTGCAGAACCGGATCCTGGAAGCCGGCCTTTTCCAGCGTATCGCGCATCAGATCGAGATCGGCCGGTTTATCCAGGCTGATCTCAATAACAGTGCCGCCGGTAAAGTCCAGGCCCCAGTTAAAGCCGCGCACCGACATGATGGCAATGGACGCGATCAATAGCACCAGCGAGATGCCAAAGGCCACGTAGTCCCAGCGCATAAAGTCGATGACTTTACGGCCGTAGTTGAGTTGCTCAACAGTATAATCCTGTGCCACAACGCACTCCTCAGATAGACAGCTTGTTAATGCGTTTGCCGCCGTAAAGCAGGTTGACGATGGCACGGGTACCGACAATCGCGGTGAACATGGACGTCGCCACGCCGATTGCGGTGGTTATCGCAAAACCTTTGATCGAACCGGTGCCTACCGCATACAAAATCACCGCAGTGATCAGCGTGGTAATGTTGGCGTCGACGATACTGGAAAACGCGCCTTTATAACCTTCATGAATCGCTTGCTGAACGGAACGCCCGTTCCTCAGCTCTTCCTTGATACGCTCGTTAATCAGTACGTTGGCGTCAACCGCCACCGCCAGCGTCAGCACGATACCGGCAATCCCCGGCATGGTGAGCGTGGCGCCCGGCAACAGCGACATCACGCCGACAATCAGCACCAGGTTGGCCACCAGCGCGCTGGTAGCGATAACGCCGAATTTACGGTACCAAACCACCATGAAGACGATGGATGCCACCAGGCCCCACAGACACGCTTCCAGCCCTTGGGTAATGTTCTGTTGCCCCAGGGTTGGGCCAATGGTGCGCTCTTCCACAATCTGGATAGGCGCAATCAAGGCGCCCGCCCGCAGCAGCAGCGACAGTTGGCGTGCTTCGTTCGGGTTACCGATACCGGTGATGCGGAAGCTGTTGCCCAGACGCGACTGAATATTCGCCACGTTGATCACTTCTTCCTGCTTCACCAGAATCGCACGGCCATTGGCATCTTTTTTACCGCTGTCCTTGTACTCCACAAACAGGGTAGCCATTGGCTTGCCGATGTTGTCCTTGGTGAAGTTGGACATGGTCGTACCGCCGGCGCTGTCCAGTGAGATATTCACCTGCGGCTGGTTGTACTCGTCGGTGCTGGAGGTGGAATCCGTAATATGGTCGCCGGTCAGAATCACCCGTTTGTACAGCACGATCGGCTGCCCTTCACGGGTGTATTTCACCTCGGAGTCGCCCGGCACACGGCCGTTGGCGGCTGCCGTGCTGTCGGCGTTGGTGTTCACCAGGCGGAATTCCAGGGTGGCGGTAGCGCCAAGGATTTCTTTCGCGCGCGCGGTATCCTGGATACCCGGCAGCTCAACCACAATGCGGTCTGCGCCCTGGCGCTGCACCAAGGGTTCAGCAACGCCGAGCTGGTTGACGCGGTTGCGCAGGATGGTGATGTTCTGCTGGACGGCGTATTCACGCGCTTCGCTCAGGCGTGCATCGGTCAGCGTAGCCTTCAGCGTGTTGGTGCCGTTGGCGGAGAGCACCAGATCGCGCTGGCGCGGGGTCATGTAGCTGATGGCCTCATCGCGCGCGGCATTGTCGCGGAAACGCACTTCGACGCCGTTGTTGTCGAGCTTGCGGATGGTGGCGTAAGGAATGCCCTTCTCACGCAGCTCGCTGCGCAGGGTATCCATGGTCTGCTCTTGCAGCTTGCCCAGGGCGGTGTCCATGTCCACTTCCATCAGGAAGTGCACGCCGCCGCGCAAATCAAGGCCGAGCTTCATCGGCTCAGCCCCCAGCATGGTCAGCCACATTGGCGTCGCCGGGGCAAGGTTCAGTGCCACAACGTACTTATCGCCCAATGCCTCAAGCAAGGCTTCGCGGGCACGCAGTTGCACATCGGGATCTTTAAAGCGAGCAAGGATGGCGCCATCTTCCAGCGCGATAGACTTGCTTGCGATGTTGTCTTTTTCTAATACGGTACGGACCTGGTCCAGCGTAGCTTCACTGGCGGCGACGCCGCGCGCGCCAGTGATTTGTACGGCCGGATCCTCACCGTAGATGTTGGGAAGCGCATAAAGCAGACCGATGATGATCACAACGATCAGCATCAGATACTTCCACAAAGGATAACGGTTTAGCACGGCAATTCCCTTCGGGAAAAATAATTACAGGGCCTTCATGGTACCTTTCGGCAGAACGGCCGCCACGAAGTCACGCTTGATCATCACTTCCGTGGTGTCGTTAAGCGCAATGGCGATAATACCGGTTTCACCCACTTTGGTTACGCGGCCAATCAGCCCGCCGGTGGTCAACACTTCATCACCTTTACCGATCGAGTCCATCAGCTTCTTGTGCTCTTTGGCACGTTTCTGCTGCGGGCGCAGGATCATGAAATAGAAAATCAGACCAAACACCACCAGCATAATGACCAGAGAGTACGGGCTTCCCTGAGCCGGGGCTCCAGCGGATGCGACGGCGTCGGAAATGAAAAAGCTCATTGAAATTCCCTCATTAAGTTATCAATTATTTAATCAAGCGTTTCTTGCCCTTCAACGGCCAAAGCGCAGCGCCGCCAGCCCTACTGAACCCCGAAGCGAACGTGAATACGCCTGGGGGGCATTGGCCGGCCACCGTGCCGCGCGTTGACGCTTATCAGGCCTTTAAAGGTGGAACCGGCTTGCCGATCCGACCGTAGAAATCAGCAACGAACAGCTCTAATTTACCCTCTTCAATGGCTTGGCGTAAACCCGCCATCAGGCGTTGGTAATAGCGCAGGTTATGGATGGTGTTCAAACGGGCACCCAGTATTTCATTGCAACGATCAAGATGGTGCAGGTAGGCGCGGCTGTAATGACGGCACGTATAGCAATCACACTCGGGATCCAGCGGGGAAGTATCATCCTTGTGCTTGGCATTGCGGATTTTTACCACGCCGTCGGTCACGAACAGGTGGCCGTTACGGGCATTACGCGTTGGCATCACACAGTCAAACATGTCAATGCCGCGGCGCACGCCTTCCACCAGATCCTCCGGTTTACCCACCCCCATCAGGTAGCGGGGCTTATCCTGCGGGATTTGCGGGCAAACATGTTCGAGAATACGATGCATGTCCTCTTTCGGCTCGCCTACCGCCAAGCCGCCCACAGCGTAACCATCAAAGCCGATATCCACCAGCCCTTTTACTGAAACATCGCGTAAATCTTCGTAAACTCCGCCCTGGATAATGCCGAACAGCGCATTTTTGTTGTTCAGCTCGTCAAAACGCTGGCGGCTACGTTTCGCCCAGCGCAGCGACATTTCCATCGAGCGTTTGGCGTAATCCCAATCCGCCGGGTATGGCGTGCACTCGTCAAAAATCATCACGATATCAGAGCCGAGATCATACTGGATCTCCATCGATTTTTCCGGGCTGAGGAATATCTTGTCGCCGTTGATCGGATTACGGAAGTAAACGCCCTCTTCCTTTATCTTGCGCATCGCCCCCAGGCTAAACACCTGAAAACCGCCGGAGTCGGTGAGAATCGGCCCGTGCCACTGCATAAAATCATGCAGATCGCCGTGCAGTTTCATGATTTCCTGGCCAGGGCGCAGCCACAGGTGGAAGGTGTTGCCCAGCAGGATCTGTGCGCCGGTTTCCTGGACTTCTTCCGGCGTCATGCCTTTTACCGTGCCGTAGGTGCCGACAGGCATAAAGGCCGGCGTCTCCACCACGCCGCGCTCAAACACCATCCGGCCGCGACGTGCGCGGCCATCGGTTTTTTGTAATTCGTACTTCACTCAGCCTCCAGCATCAGAGAAAAGAAATAGTCTGATGTCGTTTAACAGGGATATCGGGGGGTTAAGCGCCGACGGTTTCTTGTTCCGCCTGCGGGTTACGGCTGATGAACATCGCATCGCCATAACTGAAAAATCGATATTGTTCGGCCACCGCCTGCCGATAGGCATGCATGGTGTGCTGGTAACCGGCAAACGCCGAAACCAGCATGATCAGCGTGGACTCCGGCAGATGGAAGTTGGTCACCAGCGCGTCAATCACCTGATAGTGATAGCCGGGATAAATAAAGATGCGGGTGTCGCCGAAAAACGGCGCGATCGGCGCATCCTGGCTGGCCGCCGCGGCGCTTTCCAGCGAACGCACCGAGGTGGTGCCCACGGCGACCACCCGTTTACCGCGCGCCTTGCAGGCCAGCACCGCATCCACCACCTCTTGCGGCACTTCAGCGTATTCGGCGTGCATCACGTGGTCTTCAATGGTGTCCACCCGCACCGGCTGGAAGGTGCCGGCGCCAACGTGCAGGGTGACAAACGCCATTTCCACACCCTTTTCACGCAGCGCCGCCAGCAGCGGCTCATCGAAATGCAGCCCGGCGGTCGGCGCCGCCACCGCGCCCGGCTTTGCGCTGTATACGGTTTGGTACAGTTCGCGATCGGCATCTTCATCCGGGCGATCGATATACGGCGGCAGCGGCATATGGCCGACGGCGTTGAGCAGGGTGAAAACATCGCGATCGTCATTGAAGCGCAGCTCAAACAGCGTATCGTGGCGCGCCACCATCGTGGCGTTGATGCTTTCGTCATCCCCCAGCAGCAGCTCGGCCCCCGCCTTCGGCGCTTTCGACGCACGCACGTGCGCCAAAACGCGGTGCTCATCCAGCACGCGCTCTACCAGCACTTCAATCTTGCCGCCGCTGGCCTTGCGGCCAAAGACCCGCGCCGGGATCACCCGGGTGTTGTTAAATACCAGCAGATCGCCCGCTTCCAGTTGGTTCAGCAGATCGGTGAATACACCGTGCGTCAACTCGCCCGTTGGCCCATCCAACTGCAGCAGACGGCAGGCGCTGCGTTCAGCCTGTGGATAACGGGCGATCAGTGATTCGGGGAGTTCAAAAGAAAAATCGGCGACGCGCATGAATATTCACTTCTTCAATATTTAGTCGGTTGGTAAAAAACAAGCGGCCTAGTCTAAAGCGGTGCGCGTTCAGCAGCAAGAAATAAGGAGGATTTGCCCACGTTGAGGTATAGTTGCCGCATGAATTTTCTTGCGCATCTCCATTTGGCCCAGTTGGCGGAAAGCTCCCTGTTGGGCAATCTGCTGGCCGACTTTGTCCGCGGCAACCCGGCGGGCGACTATCCCGCCGCCGTGGTCGGCGGCATTATGCTGCACCGCCGCATCGACGTGCTGACCGATTCGCTGCCGCAGGTTAAAGCCTGCCGTCGCTATTTCAGCCCTGAACACCGCCGCGTAGCGCCGATCACGCTGGATGTAGTGTGGGATCACTTCCTGGCGCGCCATTGGCAGCAGATCGAACCGGCAATCAGCCTGGCCCACTTTAGCCAGGCGGCGCGCCGCCAGATCGTCCCGCACCTGCCGCACACGCCGGCGCGCTTCCAGAACCTGAACCATTACCTGTGGCAAGAGCGCTGGCTGGAACGCTATGCCGAACTGCCCTTTATCGCCAACGTGTTGGCGGGCATGGCCAAACGCCGCCCGCGCCTGGCGGCGCTGGCAGGCTCCTTTCACGATGTAGAACGCCACTATCATCAGCTTGAAACACATTTCTGGCAGTTTTACCCACAGATGATGCAGATGGCGAAAGAAAAAACGCTGTAATTGAGGGGGCGCAAACCACAGATCCACCGGCTTTACAGCTGATGGGCATCGCCGGCTTGCCCTTTGCCATAAAAAGGTTATTTTTAATCTTCGAAAAGTTTTACTGATTGCTTCGATAGGTGAAAGCTATCTCATCGATTGGTCTTTTTACCCTTTATTCACCAACACATGGCCCCTATACTTGCGGCCGTCTTTTACATCAACCACTTACCAACTATTACAGGAGTAATTCATGGTCCTGGTAACTCGTCAAGCCCCTGACTTCACTGCAGCAGCCGTACTGGGCAACGGCGAAATCGTTGAAAATTTCAACCTGAAAAAACACCTGAACGGCAAACCTGCCGTCCTGTTTTTCTGGCCAATGGATTTCACCTTTGTATGCCCTTCAGAACTGATCGCCTTCGATCACCGTTATGAAGAATTCCAGAAACGTGGCGTTGAAGTGGTCGGCGTTTCTTTCGACTCTGAATTCGTCCACAACGCATGGCGTAACACCCCTGTCGATAAAGGCGGCATCGGTGAAGTGAAATACGCAATGGTTGCCGACGTTAAGCGCGAAATTCAAAAAGCCTACGGCATTGAGCACCCGGAAGCCGGCGTTGCTCTGCGCGGTTCTTTCCTGATCGACGCCAATGGCGTTGTGCGCCACCAGGTGGTGAACGATCTGCCGCTGGGCCGCAACATCGATGAAATGCTGCGTATGGTCGACGCGCTGCAGTTCCACGAAGAACACGGCGAAGTCTGCCCTGCACAGTGGGAAAAAGGCAAAGAAGGGATGGGTGCCTCTCCAGATGGCGTTGCTAAATACCTGTCTGAAAACGCCGCTAAGCTGTAATTCCACGCGGATGTCAACCAGCCGGCTAGCGGATCTCCGCTGGCCGGTTTTTTTTTGCCCGCCGGCCGTACCTTACTTTACTTCATTGTTTTCTAATTATTTTTTCCTCAACATTTTGCGCGCGCCCCGTTCTGTGGTAACTATTATCACGCTGGTAAATTATTTATGGCATGTGAAAAACAACCAACACAATAAAAACTGACAGGGCAGGTAAGACTATGTTTTTACAAAAATGGGGCAAGCCGCTCACCATGGCGGCCATGCTGGTGAGCAGCAGCCTGTATGCCGCCTCGAACCCGGCGGTCGAAGCTCGCAACGGTATGGTGGTGACGTCGCAACATCTGGCTTCGCAGGTTGGCGTCGATATTCTCAAAATGGGCGGTAACGCCATCGATGCCGCCGTCGCCGTCGGCTATGCGCAGGCGGTGGTCAACCCGTGCTGCGGTAACATCGGCGGTGGCGGCTTTATGACCGTACACCTGGCGGACGGCACCGATACCTTTATCAACTTCCGTGAAACCGCGCCGGCCGGCGCCAGCGCCAACATGTATCTGGACGCCGACGGCAAGGTGAAAAAAGGCGCCAGCCTGTATGGCTACCTGGCGGCCGGCGTACCGGGCACGGTGCTGGGGATGGAAACCGCGCGGCAGAAATACGGCAAACTGAGCCGCGAACAGGTCATGGCGCCGGCGATCAAACTGGCTCGCGAAGGATTTATCCTGACGCGTGCCGATACTGACATTCTTGATACCACCGTCGCCCGCTTTAAGCAGGATCCCGAGGCGTCGCGGATTTTCCTGCGTAAAGACGGTTCGGCGCTGCAGCCGGGCGATCGCCTGGTGCAAACCGATCTTGCGCATACGCTGGAAGCGATCGCCAAAGCGGGCCCAGATGCGTTTTATCACGGCAAAATCCCGCAGGCAGTGGAAGCCGCGGCGAAAAAGGGCGGCGGCGTTCTGACGGCGGCCGACTTCGCCAACTATAAGGTCACCGAAACGGCGCCGATCACCTGTAGCTACCGCGGCTATAAGTTTGTTTCCTCGCCGCCGCCAAGCTCGGGCGGCGTTGCGCTGTGTGAAACGCTCAACATTCTTGAAGGCTACAACCTGCAAAGCATGGGCTTTAACTCGGCGGCGACGATACACACCATGGCCGAAGCCATGCGCCACGCCTATATGGACCGCAATACCTATTTGGGCGATCCGGCGTTTATCAATAACCCGATCGATCGGCTGTTGAGTAAAAGCTACGCCGAACAGATCCGGGCGAAAATCGTCCCGGGCAAGGCAACGCCTTCTGAAAACGTGCAGCCAGGAATGGAACCGCATGAAAAACCGGAAACCACCCACTATTCGATCGTCGATCATGAAGGCAACGCAGTTTCCACCACCTACACCGTCAACGGCCGCTTCGGCGCCGTGGTGATCGCCCCGGGCACCGGATTCTTCCTCAATGATGAGATGGACGACTTCACCGTGAAGGTGGGCGAGAAAAACCTGTACGGACTGGTGCAAGGCACGGCAAATGCCATCGCCCCCGGTAAGCGCCCACTATCATCAATGAGCCCGACGCTGGTGACCAAGGATAATAAAATCTTTATGGTGCTCGGCTCACCGGGCGGTTCGCGTATTATCACCATCACCCTGCAAACCGCGCTGAACGTGATCGATCACGGTATGGCGCCGCAGGAGGCGGTAGACGCGCCGCGCATCCACCAGCAGTGGTTGCCGGATGAGGTGTATTACGAGCAGCGGGGCGTTTCCGTTGATTCGCTGAAAATCCTCAACGATATGGGCTACAAGATGGTGGAACAAACCCCGTGGGGCGCCGCGGAGCTGATTTTGGTCGGTCTGCCTGGCGCTGCGGGCGTAACGCCGGCCAACTCGGGCAACGATTCGGCGGTGTCCGGCAAGGTGCGTGAAGGCTACCTGTACGGCGCCAACGATGTCCGCCGCCCAGCCGGTTCTGCCATCGGGTATTAATTTCTTCGCCCTCACCCCAACCCTCTCCCACAGGGAGAGGGAGCATAGCCTGCCCAGTATGTCCGTTGGGCAGGCTTATTTACGCTTCCCCCCCCTCACCCTAACCCTCTCCCACAGGGAGAGGGAGTAGAGCCTGCCCGCTGTACCCGTTGGGCAGGCTTCTTACGCTTCAACCGCCCTCACCCTGACCCTCTCCCACAGGGAGAGGGGACAGAACCTGCCCGGTATGCCTGTTACGCAGGTTTATTTACGCTTCAACCGCCCTCACCCCAACCCTCTCCCACAGGGAGAAGGAGCAGAGCCTGCCCGATATGTTCGTTGGACAGGCTTATTTACACTTCAACTGCCCTCACCCTAACCCTCTCCCACAGGGAGAGGGGACAGAACCTGCCCGATATGTCCGTTGGGCAGGCTTATTTACGCTTCAACCGCCCTCACCCCAACCCTCTCCCACAGGGAGAAGGAGCAGAGCCTGCCCGGTATGTTCGTTGGACAGGCTTATTTACACTTCAACTGCCCTCACCCTAACCCTCTCCCACAGGGAGAGGGGACAGAACCTGCTCAGAAGGCCATTTGATCAGCCAACACCGAATTTCGCGCCAGACGATGTTTAGTCACCCTGCTCATCAACAACACCGGGCTGCTCCCTCTCCCTGCGGGAGAGGGTTGGGGTGAGGGCGCGCCACACCGCCACTGACTCCTCCGTCAACTGCAGCCTCATCCCCCCTTCCTCTGCAATTAGCAGGCTTTCGCCCTCTTCCTGCTGCCACGCACCTGGCGTCAGCAACGGGCTGTACGGCAAAACCACCTCGCCGCCGCCATTGCGCTGCAACGCCACCAAAATGCGCTCCTGATGGTAAGCACGTACAAACACCAGCGTTTCACCGGCAGCGTACAGCACCTGGCAGCCGCCGCGGCGCAGGGCCAGGCTGCGTTTGCGCAGTGCCGCCAACCGTTGCACCTGTGTCAGCAAAACCGGGTTCCAACGGCTTTCATCCCACGGGAATGGCTTGCGGCAGAAAGGATCGTTCGCGCCATCCAGGCCAATTTCGTCGCCGTAATACAAGCAAGGCGCCCCTATCCAACAAAACAGCCATGCCAACGCCATCTGCATGCGCGGCATATTATGGTCAAGCAGCGTAATAAAACGGGCGGTGTCGTGGCTATCCAACTGATTAAACAAAATAAGCTGGCGCCCATGCGGCAAGCCGGCACGGTATTCATCCATCCAATTGGCGCAGGCGGCGGCATCGATCTGCACCGGATGGTGCGCCACGTCCAAACCCGCCAAAAAGGCGCGTACCGGCAGGGCAAATCCCATGTAGTTCATCGCCGCATCTTCCACTCCGGCATGCAGCCAGCGGCGAGCATCGCCGAAGTGTTCGCCCAGCACATAAGCCTGCGGGTTTTCCTGTTTGATCGCCCGGTAAATCCCGGCCAGGTGGCGCAAGTTACCGGCCGCGCCGCCATTTTCGCCCAGCATATGCACCACATCCAGCCGCCAGCCGTCGATACTGTACGGCGGCCGCAGCCAGTGGCGCACCACGCTGTCTTCCCCCAGATAAATCGCGTGGGCAACCTGCGGCGCGGCAAAGTTCAGCTTCGGCAAACTGGTGTGCCCTTTCCAACTGAGCGCCTGCCCGTCCGGGTAGAAATTAAACCAGCCCCGGTACGGGGAAGCCGGGTTATGGCAAGCGCCATCGCCATGGTTTTGGTAACGATCAAACCATGGGTGCGAATCGCCGGTGTGGTTAAAAACCCCATCCAGCACCAGCTTCATACCCACCTTGCGAGAACTCACTCGCAAACGCAGCAGCGCATCGTTGCCGCCGAAGTACGGATCCACCTGGTAATAGTCTTCGGTATCATATTTGTGCACGCTGGGGGCGGTGAAGATCGGGTTAAGGTATAACGCCGTCACCCCCAGACGCTGCAGGTAGGGAAGTTTTTGGTGTATGCCGTCCAAATCGCCGCCATAAAAGGTGGAGGCGGCATGGTTATCTTCCAGTGGATGTTGCCAATCGCGGCGAATCACATCGCTGGCCGCCGCGTGATGGTAGTAACTGCCGTCCTGGATACCGTGGCTGCCGCCGCTGCTGGCGAAGCGATCGGGAAATATCTGGTAGAACACCTGATCGGCCACCCAGGCCGGGCCGCTGTCCGGCACATCCAGCGCAAACTGCGCCAGTTGCCCCGGCGGCATGGTTGCCCACCCCAATGGGCCAAACCAACGTTGGCTATGCGCCCACACCAGCTTAAAGCCATAGCGGCGCGTCGCTTCCCCTTCGTTTAAGGTCAAGCGGGCCTGGTAACGCCACAGCCCCTCGCTGGCCCGCGCTTTCATCGGCAGCAACCATTCCTCATTATCCGGTTCCGCGCGCAAAAACACCTGTTCAGGCAGTTCATCCCCCTGCAGCCAGAGCGTAATGTACAGATACGGCCCTTTCTGCGCCACGAATGGCGGGGCCGCAAGATGCCAGGCATTGAGCATGAAGTTTCTCCTGTGATACGAAACAAAACGGACGAATGATTTACAGTGCCATAGTGGATCGCATTCCCCCTCCTCTTTTACCGGCAATCGCGGGGAGGAGCCAGGGGGTGGAGACAGGATGCGCTTGGTGGGTTACAAGCAGGCGGCAGTAAAACAGGCGGGTATTAAAACTGCGCCGGCACAGGGCCGGCGCTTACGTAATTACTCTTGCTGGGCGGCCGGTACGGCCTGTTTTTTCTGGCGATTAATCTTGATGTAATACCCGGCTAGCAGCAGCACCACCCACACCAGGCCGGCGTACAACGAAACGCGGGTGGTCGGGAAGTAGCCAATCAGGCCGATGATGAACACCAGGAAAACGATCGCCACCGCCGAGGTCAACACACCGCCGCGCAGTGGGAATTCCAGCGCTTTAACCTGCTCCGGCTTCAGCTTGCGGCGAAACGCGATCTGCGAGCATAGGATCATGATCCACACCCACACGGTGGCGAAGGTGGCCAGCGAAGCAATCACCAAAAAGACGCTTTCCGGCATGATGTAGTTAAGATAAACCGCCACCAACAACGCGGTCATCATGACGACCACCGTCACCCACGGAATACCGCGTTTGGATACCCGGCTGAAAATCTGCGGCGCATGGCCTTGTTCCGCCATACCGTGCAGCATGCGGCCAACCCCGAACACATCGCTGTTAATTGCCGACAGCGAAGCGGTGATCACCACAAAGTTAAGGATGCCTGCCGCTACCGTGATGCCCATATGCTGGAAAGTCAGCACAAACGGGCTACCATTGGTGCCCACCTGGTTCCAGGGGTAAATCGACATGATGACGAACAGCGTGCCCACGTAGAACACCAGAATACGCCACGGTACGGAGTTGATGGCTTTCGGGATCGATTTTTTCGGATCTTTGGCTTCACCGGCGGTAATACCGATAATCTCGATGCCGCCATAGGCAAACATCACCAGTTGCAGCGACAGAATCGTCCCCATAATGCCGTTGCTGAAGAAGCCGCCGTTGGCCCACAGGTTATGGATACCGGTTGGCTGCCCGCCGTTGCCGATGCCCCAGATGATGATGCCGATACCGGCAAGGATCATGATAATGATGGTGGCCACTTTGAAGAACGAGAACCAAAACTCCAGTTCACCAAAGACCTTCACGCTCATCAGGTTGATGCCGCCGAGAATCAGTACCACGCTCAACACCCAGATCCAATGCGGCACCTCGGGGAACCAGACGCCCATATAGATACCGAAGGCGGTCACGTCGGCAATCGCCACGATCAGGATTTCAAAACAGTAGGTCCAGCCGGTGATATAGCCCGCCATCGGCCCCAGATAATCCTGCGCATAGCGTGAGAACGAACTGGCCTGCGGGTTATTGACCGACATCTCCCCCAGTGCACGCATAATGATGAAAGCAACGATGCCGCCAATCAGATACGCCAGCAGCACGCTGGGGCCGGCCATCTTGATCGCGTCCGCCGAGCCATAAAACAGACCGGTGCCAATCGCGGAACCGAGCGCCATAAAGCGAATATGGCGGGTGCTCAGGCCACGCTTGAGCTTATTGGCCGGTTGCTGTGTAGATGATTCCTGTTGCATACAAAAAAACCTGTTTTCTGCGAGCCGTTCCCAACCCATGCCGTTGCCGATTCAGCCCGTTGCGCCGGGAACAGCGCCGCGGGCCGAATAAATCAATGCCTGGAGGGGTAGGCTCTAATACGCAAAAAAGCCACGGACATGTCCGTGGCCCAAACTCAGACCGGGGGTTACTGATGCACTGTCACTTCAGCCCGTGAGCAGACACGGTCATAAATCGCGACCATAACCAGCATCAATAACGAAGGCGGCAACCAGGCCAGCCCTTGCTCAGCCAGCGGCAAATGGGTAGACCAGGCCGGCAAGAATGGCTTGAAGTTAGACGCCTTAACGGCGTCAAGGATACCAAATAACAGGCTGACCAGCATAACCGGCGCCACAATACGCTTGGCGCTGTTCCACCAACGCAGGGTGAAGCTCATCAGCACCAGCACAATGCACGGCGGATAAATGGCGGTCAACACCGGAATCGAGATCTGGATCAGGTGGCTCAGCCCCAGGTTAGACACCACCATCGAGAACAGGCCCAGAATAAACACCAGCGTTTTATACGAGAACGGCAGATATTGCGCAAAGAATTCGGCGCAGGCGCAGGTCAGGCCGACCGCCGTGACCATGCAGGCGATGAAGATCAACGCCGCCAGGAAGGCGCTGCCCGGGCTGCCAAAGGTATGCTGCACATAGGCATGCAGGATCACCGCGCCGTTGGTGGCTTCCGGCACCAACACGCCGCTGCCAGAGCCCAGCTTGAACAGGCTCAGATAAACCAGCGTCAGGCCAACCCCGGCGATCAAACCGGCCAGGATAGTGTAACGGGTCAGCAGGCCGGCGTTTTTCACGCCACGAGAACGCGCAGCGTTAACGATAACAATGCCGAACACCAGCGCCCCCAGGGTATCCATCGTCAGATAGCCATTGATAAAGCCAGAAGAGAACGGCACGCCCTCATAGGCTTCAATCGCAGGAATCGGGGCACCCACCGGCCAAAACACCGCGGCAACGCCCAGAATACCCAGCGCAATGATTTTCAGCGGCGCCAGAAAGCGGCCCACGGTATCAAGCAGGCGCCCAGGATAAAGCGAAATGGCGATCACCAGCGCAAAGTAGATCAGGCTGTAGACCAGCAGCGGCGCGGCGCCTTCGCCGGTCAGCGGAGCAATACCCACTTCAAAGGAAACGGTGGCGGTACGCGGCGTGGCAAACAGCGGGCCGACGGCCAGATAGCACACGGTGGCCAGCACCAGGCCGGCTTTACGGCCAATCGGCGTGCTAAGCGCATCGATCCCGCCACCCACGCGTGCCAGCGCGATCACGGTGATCACCGGTAGCCCGACCGCTGTCAGCAAGAAACCGAGTGCGGCAGTCCAAACGTGTTCGCCGGATTGCAAACCCACCATCGGCGGGAAAATAATATTCCCCGCGCCGACGAATAAGGCAAAGGTCATAAAGCCCAATGCCATGATGTCTTTTGACGTTAAACGATGACTCATAAGGTGTCGTGTTGCCTGTTAAATAAAAAATTGCCTGTTGTGTGGTGGCGAAACGCCCCACCCGGGTTGCCGGCTTGCCGCGCCATCGTCGTTGCCCGTAACAATAGAAAAAACGCACCCAGGTGGAGCTTTATTCCTTGAATAACGGTAACCACTGTTGATGATGGGCTGGACTTTAGAAGTTATAAAAATAGAGGATTAGTCCGACAACGGGGACTAAGTAAAACGTTTATAGCGCAGAAAGGCAAGACGAGGATTCTAAAGCAGAGCAATCGACCAGATAATATTTAACAGCCAGTTGATCATGCCGAACTTTATGAAATATACACTACATGATTTGTATTATTTTTGAGCGACCACCTCACAAAATGTGAAACATAGCGCCGTTCACCGCGCAAAACACACAATTACTGCGTTGTTTATGCGCGGTTCACTCTTAGGCCGGCGGCTAGCGCCAAACCTGCTCGGCAATATCCACCACGCTGCGCAGTTTATCCCACTGCTGCTGTTCGCTTAGGCTATTGCCCTCTTCCGTTGACGCAAACCCACACTGCGTGCTGAGGCAAAGCTGCTTCAGATCGACATACTGCGCGGCTTCCGCAATGCGCGTTTTCACCACTTGCGGATCTTCCAGCTCGCCGGTTTTGGTGGTGATCAGGCCCAACACCACCTGCTGTTTGCCCGGCTTGATAAAGCGCAGCGGCTCAAACCCACCTGAACGTTCGTTGTCATATTCCAGGAAGAAAGCATCGATGTTCACTTCGCCGAACAGGATCTCGGCAACCGGTTCATAACCGCCTTCAGAGATCCAAGTGGAGCGGAAATTGCCGCGGCACACATGCAGCCCCACGGTCAGATCTTCCGGTTTGCCTTCCAGCGCCTTGTTCAGCACATCGGCATAGGTGCGCGCCAGCTGCGCCGGATCTTCACCACGCTCACGGATCTGGCGTTTCTGATCTTCAGAACACAAATAGGCCCACACCGTGTCGTCCAACTGCAGATAGCGGCAGCCGGCGTCGTAGAATGCCTTGATCACATCGCGATAGGTTTGCGCCAGATCGGCGAAATACTGGCCAAGATCCGGGTAGACCTGGGGGTCGATCGATTGGCGACCACCGCGGAAATGCAGCACGCTTGGGCTTGGGATGGTCATCTTAGGCACCGCATCGCCGGCCACGCTCTTCAGAAAACGGAAATCGTCCAGCATTGGGTGCGAGCTGAACCCCAGCTTGCCGGTCACCTTGATGCCGCGCGCCGCGGTCTGCACGCCATTAAACTGGATACCCTGCGTGGCCTGGTAGCCTTCCACGCCATCCAGCCCTTCCAGAAAATCAAAGTGCCACCAGGCACGGCGAAACTCCCCGTCGGTCACGACCTTCAGGCCAATTTCCCGCTGCTTGGCAACAACGTAGCGGATCTGCTCGTCTTCAACGGCACGCAATTGCGCCGCGTCAATCTCGCCGCGCTGAAACTGCTGGCGCGCCGCTTTCAACGGCGCAGGGCGCAACAGGCTGCCGACAACATCGGCATGGAATGCATGACTGGATTTGGACATGTCTGCTCCTGGTTAAATGCAGGCGGCATCCGCCGCCAACCCAAATAGTTTACACGATGAATTATTACGCTGTGTTATTTTCAGACTTCTAGACGGCTAAATCTGTAGGAAAGCATCCTGTCATGCCGCATCAAAAGCAGCAATTGAGGAATTTTCATGTGTATTGAGAAAAATTCACGATCCCGATGCGCTCGGCGATAGCGTACCGCGGGCGAGTGGCTCCAGCCCCAACGCGGCACGCGTTTTACGCAGCGTATCCGGCGGCAGCGGCAGATAACCGTCGTGGTTGATCAGGCTTTGCCCCTGGCTGGAAAGCACCCGATCGAGAAACGCTGCGGTCAGCGGTTCCAGCGGCTGGTTGGGCGCTTTGTTGATATAGATATACAGGTAGCGCGCCAACGGGTAGCTGCCGTTGCGCACGTTGTCTTCCGTTGGCGGGATATACTCATCACCGCGTTCAGCCAGCGGCAGCAGGCGCACACCGCTGGCGCGAAAGCCAATGCTGGCGTAACCGATGCTGTTGAGCGAACCAGCCACCGCCTGCACCACGGAAGCCGAACCCGGTAGCTCATTCACCCGCGCCATAAAATCACCGCCGCACAGGGCGCGTAACTTAAAGTAGCCGTAGGTGCCGGAAGCGGAATTGCGCCCAAACCGTTGAATGCTACGCTGCGCCCAGTCCCCGGTCATGCCCAGTTGCCCCCAACGCTGCAACGGCGGTTGCTCGCTGCAGCGGCGGGTGGCGGAAAACAGCCGATCAAGCTGCGCCAGGTTGAGCCCGCGCAGCGGGTTATCCTGGTGCACCAGCACCACCAGCGCATCCACCGCCACCGGCACCGCCAGCGGCGCATAGCCATAGCGGTGCTCGAACGCCGAAACTTCCGCCGCCTTCATCGGGCGGCTCATCGGGCCAAGCTGCGCCGCCCCGGCCGCCAGCGCCGTAGGGGCGGTGGAGGATCCCGCGGCCTGAATCTGCAGGTTGACGTTCGGGTAGTGCTGGCTGAAATCCTGCCCCCACAGCACCATCAGGTTAGCCAGCGTATCGGAACCGACGCTGGACAGGTTGCCCGACAGCATACCGTCGGGTTGCGCCAACAGGCTACGGCCAACCAACAACAGGCCAAGCAACCCCCAGCGGGTAAATCGGATCATAGCGGGCCCATGCGTTAATGTTTCACCGCATTCTCTGATAAAGCCGCCGGCACAATCAACCGATTAGGCAGGGTGAAGATAAAACGGGTGCCGATACCGGGTTCGCTAAGCACTTCCAGCCGCGCATCGTGGTGGCTCAGGGCATGCTTGACGATCGCCAGCCCCAGCCCGCTGCCGCCGGTCTGGCGCGAACGGGCTTTATCCACCCGGTAAAAGCGTTCGGTCAGGCGCGGAATGTGTTCGGCGGCGATGCCGGGCCCATTGTCGCTCACCTGGAACTCGGCGCCGTGCGGGGTTTGCTGCCAGCTCACTTCGATATGGGTACCCGGCGGCGTATGGTTGACCGCGTTATACACCAGGTTGGAAACGGCGCTGCGCAACTGATCTTCGTTGCCAAACACACTCAACTGTTCATTCACCCGGAAGTTTATCTCGTGGTTGCCGTGGCTTAGCGACTGCGCCTCACGCTGCAATACGCGCAGCAACAGCGGCATATCGACTTTCTCGTGCATATCCACCAGCGGCGCCGCTTCAATACGCGACAGGGTCAACAATTGTTTGACCAGGCCATCCATCCGCTTGGTCTGTTCCTGCATGGTGGCCAGCGCTTTGCCGCGCATCGAGCCGCCCGGCTCGGCATCGCTCATCATTTCCAGATAGCCCTGCAGCACCGTCAGCGGCGTACGCAACTCATGGCTAACGTTGGCGAAGAAGTTGCGCCGCGTGCCTTCCAACTGGCGCATCTGGGTGACGTCGCGCGCCACCATCAGCAGTTGCCCTTCGGCGTAGGGCATCACGCGGAACTCCACGTAATGCTCATTATTCAACTGCAACGTCAATGGTTTACTGAATTCCTGCTGCTGCAGATAATGGGTGAACTCCGGGTAGCGCAGCAGGTTAAGGATGTGCTGGCCGCTATCTTCGGGCCAGCGAAAGCCCAGCAAATGCTGCGCCAGGCCGTTACACCAGAAGATATTGCCCTCTTCCGTGGTCATCACCAACGCATCCGGCAGCGATTCTGCCCCGCTGCGAAAGCGTTTGATCAGCAGCGCCAGTTCACGCCGGCGGCGGCGATTGCGCTGCTGCATTTGATACAGGCCATAAAACAGCGGTTCCCAGCTCCAGCGGCCGGGCGGCGGCGTCATGCTGCGATCCACCCACAGCCAGTGGGAAAGTTTGAGTTGGTTAGAGTAATTCCAGACCAGCGCCGCCAGTACGGCAATCAACAGTAGCCAGGGTAAATAGCCGACAATCAACCCCAACAGCAAGGCGGGAAGACAAAAAAGGGCCAGTTCCAGCGCCAGCCGCTTCCAGGATAGGTTTTCTAGCACGCTATGTTCTCCTGTGCGTTACCAATGAGTCTAGTAGCGCGTTGAGAACCGATAGCCAGTACCGCGAACGGTTTGAACCATTTTGTCATGACCACTGCTCTCCAGCGCCTTACGCAGCCGGCGGATATGCACGTCAACGGTGCGGTCTTCTACATACACGTTAGTGCCCCAGACATGATTAAGCAATTGTTCACGGCTATAAACACGTTCGGGATGAGTCATGAAAAAGTGTAGCAGCTTGAATTCGGTCGGGCCCATATCCAGAGCCAGCTCATTGGCCATAACACGGTGCGATGAGGGATCCAGGCTCAGCCCTTGCATTTCGATCATATCATCCACCGCCATCGGGGAGATACGGCGCATAACCGCTTTGATGCGCGCCACCAGCTCTTTCGGTGAAAACGGCTTGGTGATGTAGTCATCAGCCCCCACCTCCAGGCCCCGCACCCGGTCTTCCTCTTCCCCGCGGGCGGTCAGCATCATCACAGGAATATCGCGGGTCAGCGCTTCGCGCTTCATATGTTTGATAAATTGGATACCGGAGCCGCCGGGCAACATCCAGTCAAGTAACACTAAATCAGGGAACGGCTCAGACAGGCGCGTCACGGCGCTGTCATAATCCTCGGCTTCCAACGGTTGGTAACCATTTTGTTCCAACACAAAGCACACCATCTCGCGGATCGGCGCTTCGTCTTCCACCACCAATATGCGTCTTGCCATCGTCAATCCTGCTAATGTGTTAACGTTCTGTGAGGCCGCGTGCCATCATTTTGCAGTTGCGCGTAAGCGCCACCAGCAGCCACGTAGCGTAAATTCAGCCTTGTTTGCGGGCGCCATTATGCGTCAGTTTTATGACAGATTTATGAAACAAATCACCATAGCAACCGCATTGCGGGGTCAGGATAAGCATAGCGATTATTACAATTTACACAGAAATATCATACTTCTGCCCTATTCCTCTTATAATCACCGCCAGGATGATATCGCCACGGGAGAGCCGCATGCGCCTGATTCACACGTCTGATTGGCACTTGGGCCAGTTTTTTTTCACTAAAACCCGCGCTGCGGAGCACCAGGCTTTTCTGCACTGGCTGATCGCCCAGGTGGAACAACAGCAGGTGGATGCGCTGATCGTCGCCGGCGATCTGTTCGACAGCGGCTCGCCCCCCAGCTATGCGCGCGAGCTGTACAACCGCTTCGTGGTCGAGCTGCAGCGCACCGGCTGCCAGTTGGTGGTGTTGGGCGGCAACCATGATTCCGTGGCGACGCTTAATGAATCGCGCGAGCTGCTTTCCTGCCTGAATACTACCGTGGTGGCCAGCGCACAGGCCGATCTGGAGCGACAGATCGTGGTACTGCACCAGCGGGACGGCCAGCCCGGCGCCGTGCTGTGCGCCATCCCCTTCCTGCGCCCGCGCGATCTGCTCACCAGCCAGGCGGGGGAATCCGGCGCGCAAAAACAGCTCGCCCTGCAAGATGCCATTACCCGCCACTACCAGGCGCTGTACCAGGCCGCCTGCGACCGCCGTACCGAGCTGGGCATGACGCTGCCGATCGTCGCCACCGGGCATCTGACCACCGTTGGCGTCACCACCTCTGACTCGGTGCGTGACATTTATATCGGCACGCTGGATGCCTTCCCGGCCCAGCACTTCCCGGCGGCGGATTATATCGCCCTGGGCCATATTCACCGGGCGCAAACGGTGGCCAAGAGCGAACACATCCGTTACAGCGGCTCGCCGATCCCACTCAGCTTTGACGAGCTTGGTACGGGTAAAAGCGTCTACCTGCTGGACTTCGCCGACGGCCAGTTGCAGCAGGTGACGTCGCTGGCGATCCCGTGCTTCCAGCCGATGCAGCTGATTAAAGGCGATTTGCAGCAGATCGAACAGCAGCTGCAGCCGTTCGCCGATTACCAGGGGGAACTGCCGGTATGGCTGGATATTGAGGTGGCAACCCAGGATTACCTCAGCGATATTCAGCGGCGCATTCAGCAAATGACGGAAGCGCTGCCAGTGGAAGTGCTGCTGCTGCGCCGCAGCAAGGAGCAGCGGCGGCTGGCGATCACCCAGCAGGACAAAGAAACGCTGAACGAATTGAGCGTCGACGAGGTCTTTGAACGGCGGCTGGCGCTGGAGCCGGAAATAGATGAAGCGCGGCAACAACGTATCCGCCTGCTGTTCCAGCAGGCGGTGGCCAACCTGGCGCAGCCCGATGAGGAGCCTTCCGCATGAAAATCCTGAGCCTGCGCTTAAAAAACCTTAACTCGCTGCAGGGCGAGTGGAAAATCGATTTTAGCGCCGAGCCATTCGCCAGCAACGGGCTGTTCGCCATCATCGGGCCGACCGGCGCCGGCAAAACCACGCTGCTGGACGCCATCTGCCTGGCGTTGTACCACCAGACGCCGCGTCTGCACGTCTCCCCCAGCCAAAACGAACTGATGACGCGCCACACCGCCGAATCGCTGGCCGAAGTGGAATTTGAAGTGAAAGGCATCGGCTACCGCGCCTTCTGGAGCCAGCGCCGCGCCAAAAACCAGGCGGAAGGCAACCTGCAGGCGCCGAAGGTTGAACTGGCGCTGCTGGCAGACGGCAAAATCATCGCCGACAAAGTACGCGACAAGCTGGATTTGATCGCCACCATCACCGGGCTGGACTTCGGCCGCTTCACCAAATCCATGATGCTGTCACAGGGGCAATTTGCCGCCTTTTTGAATGCCGACGCCAACGATCGCGCCGAACTGCTGGAAGAGCTGACCGGCACCGAAATTTACGGCCGGCTGTCCGAACAGGTGTTTGAGCGCCACAAACAGGCACGCATCGATCTGGACGCCCTGCACCAGCGCGCCAGCGGTATTGAACTGCTGAACGACGAACAGCGCCTGGCACTCGAAAAGCAACGCGCCGAACTGGGCGAGCAAGAGGCCGCACTGAGCCAACAAACGCAGCGCCAGCAGTTGGCGTTGAACTGGCTACAGCAGTGGCGGCAGGCGCAACAGCAGCAGCAAACCGCCCAGGCCCGGCTGGCGGCCGTGCAACAGGAACACCGCCAGGCCGAACCGCAATTGCAACGCCTGGCGCGCAGCGCGCCGGCGGAAAAACTGCGCCCCTTAATGGAGCAACGCGCACGCTGCCGCCAGGAAGCGGCGGCAATGCAGCAGCACATCGCACAGCTTACGCAGCAGCAGGAACAGCAGTTGGCACAGCTTGCACCGCTGCAACAGGCGCTGGAAAAAGCACGCGCCGAACAGCAAGCGCATGCCGCGCATCAGCAGCAGCAAGTCACGCTGATTGACGAACAGGTGGTGCCGCTCGACGGCCACATCGCTCTGCTGCAGCAAACCCTGACGGAAACGCAGCAGGCCTGCGACGCTCAGGCGCAGCAGTGCAGCCAGCAGCAGCAACAGTTAACGCAGCTCAATGCGGAACGCGCCCAATTGGCAGCGCAGGCCGAACAATATCAGGCCAAACAGACACAGCTCACAAACGCGCTGGCGCAGCAACAGCAACAACAGCAGGCGCTGGAGGCCGCCGCACCGCTGGCCACGCTGCGCCAGCATCAGGCCAGGTTGGCCGAGCAGCGCCCTGTCCGCCAGCGCTTATACACGCTCGCCTCCCTGGCGCAGCAAATCGCCCAGCGCCTGGAGCCGCAACGGCAGGAGTTCAGCGAACGCCAAACCCAGCTTACCAAGCTGCAACAACAGCTCGAGCTGGCCCGCCAGCAGTTCAAACAACACCGGGCGCTTGAGCAGGAGGTGGAAAAGCGGTGGGAGCTGGAAAAACGCATCGTCAGCCTGGAAGCCGAGCGCGCGCATTTGCAAAGCGGCGAGCCGTGCCCGCTGTGCGGCGCCACCCAGCACCCGGCAATTGCGCAGTACCAGGCGGCTAAACCTTCGGAAACCGAACGGCGCCTGGTGGAAATACGCCAAACCACCGAAGATTTGCAACGCCAGGGCACCGAGCTGCGCACCCGCAGCGAAAGCCTGCAAGAACAGCAGCAGCGCCTGCAGCAGGCCATCGCACAGGACGAACGGCAGCAGGCGGAACATGCCAACGATTGGCAAGCCCTCAGCGCGCCGTTGAATTTGGGCTTCGGCCTGCATGACGGCACACAGCTGGAAGCCTGGCTGGCAAGCTGCGAAGCCGAGGAAAGCCAATGTCAGCAACAGTTGCAACAGCACGAACAGGCGCTCCAGGCAGTGCAACAGGCCAAAGACGCGCTGACGGCGTTGCAACAGGAACAGCTGCGCAGCCAACAGCAACAGCTGCTGCTGGACGAACGCCGCGGCCAGTTGGAGAAAAACCTCAGTGAGGCGCAAAGCCAGCAGCAACGCCTGCAGCAGCAGTGTCAGGAAAGCACGCGAGCGCTGGGCGAACTGCGTGCGCAACGCCTGGCGCTGTTTGGCGAACAGCAGGTCGCACAGGTGCGCGAGCAGTTGCGCCGCCGCCAGGCGTCGTGCGAACAAACCAGCAGCCAGGCGGTGGAGCAGCTGCAACAGGCTCAGGCGCAAAGCGATCGCCTGGCCGGGCAGCTTGCCGAATTGGAAAAACAGCAACGGCAATGGGCCGAGCGTCTGCAACAGGCTGAACAACACTGGCAGCAAGCGCTAGCGGCCAGCGAGTTTGACGATGAAGCGGCATTTACCGCCGCCATGCTGGATGACGCACAGCGCCAACAACTACAACAGTTGAAAGAAAGGCTGCAGCAACAGCAGGCCGAGGCCCAGGCGCTGCTGGCGCAGGCCCAGCAAACGCTGGAACAGCATACGCAAACCCGGCCGCAAGACATGGATGAAGCCGATGCCGACGCCGGCGCGTTAGCCGAGGCATTGGCGGATCTGGCGCAACGGTTGAAAACGCTGCAGCAGCGCCAGGGCGAAGTGCAAAGCCAGTTGGCGAGCGACGCCGCACGGCGCCTCAGCCAACAGGCGCTGTTTGAGCAGATCGCCCAAAGCCAGCAGCATTGCGACGACTGGAGCTACCTTAACCAGCTTATCGGTTCGAAAGAAGGCGACAAATTCCGCAAGTTCGCCCAAGGGCTGACACTCGATCATCTGGTGTATTTGGCCAACCTGCAGTTGGCCAGGCTGCACGGCCGCTATCTGCTGCAGCGTAAAACCAGCGATGCACTGGAGCTGCAGGTGATGGATACCTGGCAGGCGGATGCGGTGCGCGATACCCGCACGCTGTCGGGCGGTGAGAGCTTTCTGGTCAGCCTGGCGCTGGCGCTGGCGTTGTCCGATTTGGTCAGCCACAAGACCAGCATCGATTCGCTGTTTCTGGATGAAGGCTTCGGCACGCTGGATGCCGAAACGTTGGATACCGCGCTGGACGCCCTCGACAGTTTGAATGCATCCGGGAAAACCATTGGCGTGATCAGCCACGTCGAAGCGATGAAGGAGCGCATTCCGGTGCAGATAAAGGTGAAAAAGATCAATGGGCTGGGGGTCAGCAAACTCGAGAGCCAGTTCCGGGTGGCATAAACCACCGGGCAACCTAACCCTCGGTTTTGACATAAGTTAATCCCAAAGACAACGCATTTGGTGAGTGGAGCACCGGGGTTGAAGCCATTGAAGGCGCCGAACGGCGGAACGTAGCATAGGCGAAACCGCCAGGACGGCGGTTTCAGGCGAGACAGGCAGGGACGCCTGTCGTAGCCGGCCGTGATGCGCAGTGACACAGTGAGGGTAGCCGCGCAACGGCCGCCTGATATGGCGCAGGCGTGGGTCGTTAGGGGCCGCGCCCACGGCCCCTAACTCGGGCGCGGGCTACGGTGCCACAAAAAACGACCGAGTTATAGCGACCGAAACCCTCTCGGTCAGGGCAAAGAACATTGCCGAAACGGTACTCTGCCACCACCAGCGTAAATAGAATTGCCTTAATAGTATCGAGTTTCTCTGCGGCAATAGTGGCAGGCAATTGTCAGGGCCGCAGGCCCGGCCCCGACACCCCGGCCTGCGCTTAACATGGCCTGCCCGCTGCGCGGGTACCCTCGCGGCGTCCCCGTCGCCGGGCGGGTCGGCTACGACAAACATCCCTGTTTGTCTCGCCTCAACCGGCCGTCCGTGGCCGATTGCCCCTGGCAACGGTGCCTTGCTCGGCAGCCCAAGATGCGCGCTAAACGTCAACACCCCAATCTATCGCCACCGGGCAACCTAACCGCCGATTTTGACACAATCAAAGACGATTCATTAGGTGAGTGGAGCACGGGTGTGGAAGCCATTGAAGGCGCCGAACGGAGGAACGTAGCATAGGCGAAACCGCCAGGACGGCGGTTTCAGGCGAGACAGGCAGGGACGCCTGTCGTAGCCGGCCGTGATGCGCAGTGACACAGTGAGGGTAGCCGCGCAGCGGCCGCCTGATATGGCGAAGGCGCGGGTCGTTAGGGGCCGCGCCCACGGCCCCTAACTCGGGCGCGGGCTGCGGTGCGACAAAAAGCCACGATATTATAGCGACCGAAACCCTCTCCGACCTCAACAAAGAACGTTGACGATACAGTACTCTGTAACCCGCCGCATCGTGATAGATAACCACGATGCCGTAGCGACTGCCCCCCCTCCCCCGAACACAACAAAGCACGTTAACGAAACGCCCTCCCCCTTAATTCGGCACCTGCCGCCACTGCCGCGGGCTGATACCAAACCAGCGCCGAAAAGCACGTGAAAACGCACTCACCTCCGAATACCCCAACAACAACGCCAGCTCGGAAATCGGCAAATGGCGCTGCTGCAAATAGTACGTCGCCAGCTCACAGCGCACCTTATCCACCAGCGCAGTAAAAGTCAGCCCCTGATCGCGTAGCCGCCGCTGTAGCGAACCGGCAGACATCCCCATTTTTTCCGCAATCATTTCCAGCACCGGCTCACCGCTGAGCAACGCATGGCGCACCTGGGCGCGCGCGCCGTCCACCAGCGTCTGGTGCGGCTCCTGCGCGTTAAGCCGACGGATCGCATCCTGCACCACCATCAGCAACGTCGCGTCACGCTCCGGCATCGCGCGAGCCAGATCGCGTTTGGGCAAGATCAGGGAATTGTAAGGCTGATCAAAATACACCGGGGCATCGAACAGCTTGCAGTGCTCATGCCAGCTTTCCGGCCGCGGATGTTCAAAATGCACCTCGCGCGGCGCCCAACGGCTGCCGAGCACGTGGCGGATCAGGTTCATCACCATGCCGAGCGTCAGTTCGGCATCCTGGCGCTTGCACAGGATAGCGCCGTGCTGCACCTGATAATCGAAGCGATAATATTCCCCCTTATCGACCAGCCGCGTCAGCGTACTGTGCTGGTGATAAGGGAATGCCGTCACCAGATTCTTCAACGCCATTTCCAGCGTTGGCGAACACAGGCCGACATAGCCAATCAGGCCTAATGACTGCGGTTTAAACTGCTGGCCGTAGTGCAAACCGAAGTTATCACAACCGGAATGGCGCGCTGCCTGCTCCAGCACCTGGCAATAGTTGGTCAGGCCGATACTGAGCGTCGGGCAGGCCAACTGTTCCGCATCAATGCCGGAAATGCCGAAAATCCGATCAACATCGCCACCCTTATTCTGTATGAACTCGCTCAGGCCGCTGGCAGCGGCGGCCAGAACGCCACGGTTGCCTTGTGCCAGACCGGCATCCAGATGTGAGAACAACCCCGGCTGGCTGGAAAGTGCTATCTGCATGATTCATCCCACTGTGGTTGTAAAATGATTCAGGGAATGAAGCAACTTCTGTACCAGATTGCTCACAGCGCCGGGTTAACCGAGCCAACACTGCGCGCTACCGGCAAACTGCGGCGTGCAGGGCATTTTAAAGCACGCCAGTGCACGCCTAATATTGGCCGTTGCCGGTTAACCTTTCACCACCGCGATACATCACCGCCATCGGGCCGCCCGGTTTTGGTGCGCCTAGGCGGCGCCTACCGGCAGCAGATCGGTTTCCAGATAGCGGCGGCACAAACGCACGCTTTCCGCCGCCCAACGATCGCCAAGGCTAAGCGCCATTTCCGTTTCGGCATGTGAGCCAATCCAGGCCAGCATCTGAATACGGCGCTGAATGATAAAAGTCGGCACCATCGCCAGATCCTGTTCACTCAGTGAGCAAACGCGCTGATAACCGGCCAGCCAGTGCTCCACCCATTCGGCCGCCCGCGGGTGGTGCTCAACGAAGCTGATCGCCGCCGCAAGATCGTGCAGATACCAGCCGAAGCCACAGTCATCAAAATCGATCACCCGCGTTTCATTGCCCTGCAGCAACAGGTTGGTCAGGCGGAGATCGGCGTGGATCAGCCCATAACGCTGGCGATCTTGCCCGTACTGCGCCAGTTCCCGGCCAACGCGCGCCAGCGTGGCTTCAATCACCGGGTGATCGGCCTGCGCCAGGTTGGGGGCATCCTGCCAGCGCCCCCAGTGGCCCGCTTCCCCCACCATTGATGGATGATCCCAGATAATACGCCGGAAGCCCGCCGGCTGCTGCCAGCTGCGACTGTGCTGATGCAGTTGGGCGGTAATCTCCCCCAGCCGCTGAAAAGCACGAGGATCCACCTCGGTGGTCGGCATATCGCCTTCGATCCAGTGGAACACCACCAGATGGCGCGCTTCACCGTTGGCCAAAGTGATAGTTTGTACTCGTTCGCCATCCTCGCCATAGACCGCCTGCGGCACCACGATGCCGTGCTCACGCAGCGCATCCAGCCAGTCCAATTCACTGGCGATTTCATCGCACTGGTGATAGTTGGCGCGGTGAATGCGCAGGGCATAACGCCGCCCATCGGCGCTATCAAGCTTGAAAGTGGCGTTTTCGGAACGGCATAACAGCGTCAGGGCGCCGTTCAGGGTGGCTGCATAACGCTGCAGCCCGCGTTCGGCAATCTGCTGCAGGGTATGATTATCCAACGTGTCGTACTGTGTTGCGGTCATCGCGCGTCACTCCATAGCGGTCAACAGGCTTCCAGCATGATGTGGCCGGGCCCACTCCGCTTGACCGCAGGGCGCAAAATATTGACTTTAGGTTGCAAGCGCGTTTCTTAATGGCAAAAATTGACCGTAAATGGCCCTTTTCGTTATTCCGTGGTCAAGTTTCCCCTCAGTTGCACAGGCATTATCCCCCCAAGGGCTGCGCGAGCAGCACACCCTACCCATAAGGCCACACTCGCCAAGATGGCTAGTATCTTTTTGAAAAGCATACTTTTTCGGTGCACTGATAGCACCCGAATATCTTGCAGGGCGGTCTGGCAGGCCCAGACCGGTGGAAATGACGTCCGCCCGCGCCGGTTGACCGGCGTCTGGCGGCTATGCACCGTTTCGATCGGGAGAACACCAATGACCATGCAACTCAAACCCACGCTAAACACCTTGCACCTATGGGGGATTGCCGTCGGGCTGGTAATTTCAGGGGAATACTTTGGCTGGAGCTACGGCTGGGGCGTTGCAGGCACCCTCGGGTTCCTGATCACCACGCTATTAGTGGCGACCATGTACAGCTGCTTCATCTTCAGCTTCACCGAACTGACCACCGCGATCCCACACGCCGGCGGCCCGTTTGCCTACAGCCGCCGCGCTTTCGGCGAAACTGGCGGCCTGATCGCCGGGCTGGCCACGCTGGTCGAGTTTGTGTTTGCTCCGCCGGCTATCGCCATGGCGATCGGCGCCTACCTCAACGTGCAGTACCCGGCGCTGAACCCCAAGGTGGCGGCCGTCGGCGCCTATGCGATCTTCATGACGCTGAATATCCTCGGCGTTAAACTGGCGGCGCTGTTCGAATTGTGCGTTACCGTACTGGCGGTGTTCGAACTGCTGGTGTTCATGGGGGTAGTGGCGCCGGGCTTCAGCTTCAGCAACTTTGTGCTCAACGGCTGGGCCGGCAGTAATACATTCAGCGGCACGGCCGTGGCAGGCATATTCGCCGCCATTCCGTTCGCCATTTGGTTCTTCTTGGCTATTGAAGGCGCCGCAATGGCCGCCGAAGAGGCCAAGGATCCCAAACGCACCATTCCACGCGCCTATATCTCCGGCATTATGACGCTGGTGCTGCTGGCGCTGGGCGTGATGCTGCTGGCCGGCGGTGCCGGCGACTGGAGCAAGCTCGCCAACATTAACGATCCGCTGCCACAGGCGATGAAAATGATCGTAGGCGAGAATTCCGGCTGGATGCACATGCTGGTGTGGATCGGCCTGTTCGGGCTGGTGGCCAGCTTCCACGGCATTATCCTCGGCTATTCCCGCCAGTTCTTCGCCCTGGCGCGCGCAGGCTATCTGCCCACGTCGCTGGCGAAGCTGTCGCGGTTTAGAACGCCGCACCGCGCCATTCTTGCCGGCGGGGTCATCGGGATTGCCGCGATCTTCAGCGACGGCGTGATCAACCTGCAGGGGATGAGCCTGACCGCCGCGATGATCACCATGGCGGTATTCGGTGCCATCGTGATGTACCTGATGAGCATGCTCAGCCTGTTCAAACTGCGCCGCAGCGCGCCGGATCTGGAGCGCAGCTTCCGGGCGCCCGGCTACCCGGTGGTGCCGGCCATCGCACTGGTGCTGGCCTTCGTTTGCCTGATCGCCATGCTGTGGTTTAACCCGATCATCGGCGGCCTGTTTATCGCCCTGATGGCCTGTGGCTACGTTTACTTCCTGCTGACCAAAACTCAGCGCCGCAACGCACCGCAGGATATGATGCTGTCGGGCAGCGACTGATAAATGTGATCCCGGCGGCAGTCCATGGTGAAAAGCGTTGAACCGCTACTGAGAACCGTTATCATAGAGCGGTTACAGGATTGTCACTGTGTAAATCCCCCACATCACGCGCATTAGCAGAAAGGCAGCATGCCTGCGTAGCGAAGAAGAACGTGGGGGCGCAGGCAAAACCTGACATCCGGGGCTATACCTGGGCGTCAGGTTTTTTTGTTTTCAGCGAGCAACAACGCCGGGAAAAGCCATGAAGATCGCTAAAATACTTAATAATAACGTGGTGATTACGCTTGATGCGCATACGGAAGAAACAGTAGTAATGGGCTGCGGCATCGGCTTTAAAAAGAAAGTCGGCGACAGCGTAGATGAGAGCCTGATTGAAAAAGTCTTCACCCTGAACCAGGGGGAAGTGAGCGAACATTTCAAACAATTGCTGGCGGAGATCCCTTTAGCCTGCGTCACTACCGCGGATAAAATCATTACCCTCGCCCGCGAGCGCCTGCCGGGCAAACTGCACAACATTGCTTATATCACTCTGACCGATCACATTCATTCCGCGCTGCAGCGCCATGAACAAGGGGTTAACATCCGCAACGCGCTGCTATGGGATATCAAAAAGCTTTACCCTAATGAGTTCGCTATCGGGCGGGAGGCGCTGGCGCTGATTGCCCAGCGGCTTGGCGCCACGCTGCCTGAAGATGAGGCGGGGTTTATCGCGTTGCACCTGGTCAATGCCCAGTTGAACGACGAAATGCAAAACACCTTGCACATCACCCGCGTGATGCAGGAAATCCTCAACATCGTCAAATACCATTTCCAATTTGATTACAACGAAGAAGCGTTAAGCTACCACCGCTTCGTTACCCACCTGAAGTTCTTCGCCCAGCGCCTGCTGGGGAAAAACTACGTCGACAACGCCGATGATTCGCTCTACCAGATGGTGAAAGAGAAATATCGCACCTCGTTCGCCTGCGCCGGCAAAATCAACCAACACATTGAGAAACACTACCAGCATCAGCTCACTACCGAAGAAATGCTGTTCCTGACGATCCATATCGAGCGGGTGCGCAGCGAAAGCGAAACGCCCTCCCTCGACACCGACTAAGCGGCGGCCGGTGGCCGCTTGCGCATCACCACACGCCCCGGCGCCCATCCCGCCGCTGAACCCGACGGAGAGGGAATTGCGTGGGAAGAGGGCGATTTTTCACGGCTGATTGGTTATCATGCCGCCCTGCTTTTGATGAATCAGCGTGTAAAATGCACGCCCAGCCTGGGATAACAATATGCTGTGGTTTAAGAATTTGATGGTTTACCGTTTGAGCAGCGACGTGGCGCTGAACGCGGATGAAATGGAAAAACAGCTCAGCGCCTTTTCGTTCACGCCGTGCGGTAGCCAGGATATGGCGAAAACTGGCTGGGTCTCCCCGATGGGCTCCCACAGCGACGCGCTGACCCACGCGGTCAACGGCCAGATCGTGATCTGCGCCCGCAAGGAAGAGAAAATCCTGCCCTCACCGGTCATCAAGCAGGAACTGCAGGCCAAGATCGACAAGCTGGAAGGCGAGCAGCATCGCAAGCTGAAGAAAACCGAGAAAGACTCGCTGAAAGATGAAGTGCTGCATAGCCTGCTGCCACGGGCCTTCAGCCGTTTCAACCAGACCTTTATGTGGATCGACACCGTCAACAATCTGATCATGGTCGACGCCGCCAGCGCCAAACGCGCCGAGGACACGCTGGCGCTGCTGCGCAAGAGCCTGGGTTCATTGCCGGTGGTGCCGCTGACCATGGAAAGTCCGATCGAACTGACGCTGACCGAATGGGTGCGTTCCGGCGAGCTGCCGGCCGGTTTTATCATTCAGGACGAAGCCGAGCTGAAGGCGATATTGGAAGAAGGCGGCGTGATCCGCTGCAAAAAGCAAAACCTGATCAGCGACGAAATCGCGGTGCATATTGAAGCCGGCAAGCTGGTGACCAAGCTGGCGGTGGACTGGCAGGAGCGGATCCAACTGGTGATTGCCGACGACGGTTCGATTAAGCGCCTGAAGTTTGCCGATACGCTGCGCGATCAAAATGATGATATTGACCGTGATGACTTCGCCCAACGCTTTGACGCCGATTTTATTCTGATGACCAGCGAACTGGCTGCGCTGATCCAGAACCTGATTGAAGCCCTGGGCGGCGAAGCCCAGCGCTAACCTGCCAACGTGGGCCGGCGGCTTGCCAGCCCACGTTGCGGCAGTTACCGGAATCTTTCGGGCTTACTCACTCAGGTAACGGCACAGATACGAAGTGGCTTCGGCCACCTGCAAATTGAATTCACTGTTGCCCGGCACCCGGAAGGATTCGCCGGGGTTAAATTCTTGCCACTCGGTGGCGCCCGGCAACAGCACATTCAACGCGCCGCTGACGACTGTCATCTCTTCCGGCTTGCCGGTGCCAAAAGTGTATTCCCCTTTGGCCATCACCCCAACGCTTGCCAGGCCAATGCTATCGCTGTCAAAACCAATCGACTTCACTTTCCCGCCAAAATACTCATTTACATTCAGCATAACGCGTCCCGCTAATTATCTTTGTGGAAAGGCCATATTGGGGGATTGAGCGCGCCCTGTCACTGGTTTTTCACGCGCAAATAGCGGCAGGCCGTAGCGGAAAATGCTATTGAGGCCACAGTGTTCAGGCAGGTATTGCGGCAACATTGGGGAAAATCCATGAAGTCATCCCACGGCGGCCTGGGAGAAGAAAATTTTATTGCGCGTTAAACCGAGGATTAGCGATCAACCACCGTTGAAGAGAACTATAGATTACGCAGAATGTAGAGCGCGATTGAAGCCTCAAACAGGATAATCAACAGCGCCCAAAAGGCCGGTAAGGCTTTGGCATGTTGGTGAAAAAACCGCTGGAGCGCTTTCATAGTCGATTTACCCGTCAGGCCCGCTGGCCCGTTGAACAACCTGATTGATGCAGGAACTGTCACGCTGTTGCTTACTCTACGCGCCACCCAGCGCAGGCGCAAGCAGGCGAACCGGCGCGGGGCCGGTTCAATAGAGAAAAATACCATGGATTGGCCGAGGCGGCTGGGGAAGTTACTTTACCGTCTCGCGCTGTAGCACGGCCAGGATCTGCTCCACCACCTGCGCCGGGTGGGTAGTGCCGTCCAGCACGTGGTGGGCGGCCTCCTGATACAGCGCTTCACGCGCAGCCAGCACATCACGCATTTCCTCTGCAATCGGCCGGCCGGTCAGCGTTGGGCGCTGCGCATCTTGCGGGGAAACTTGCAGCCGCTGGGCCAATACCCCGGCAGGCGAACAAAGATAGATCACGGTGCCCTGCTGCTGCATAAAGCGGCGGTTTTCTTCCGCCAGAATCACGCCGCCGCCGGTGGCGATAACGGTGCGCGGTTGGGTAACCGCCTGCAGTGCGAGGGTTTCACGCTGACGAAAGCCCGGCCACCCCTCTTTCTCAACCATTTCCATCACACTCATCTGCGCAGTCTGCTGCATAAACAGATCGGTGTCGACAAAATGATAGCCCAGCGTCTGCGCCAGTGCGCGCCCCACGGTCGTTTTACCGGCTCCGCGAGCGCCTACCATGAAAATGGGTTGTGTCATGACGGGTTGTCCCTTGATTACGATGGCTTGAGCACAAGCCTGTACACTGCTTAACCAGTGCACGGTCACTTAATGATATGGTTGCTGCATCATACCGTCATCAGCCTGTATTTCAATCTTTACAACGGCGTAAATGCCACGGCGCGCGGGCCGGTAGGCGCGGAACAGCGCGCGGCCCGCGAGCACGGCGGCAAAGTGCGCCGCCGGTAGAGTTAGAAATCAACGCTGGCGCGCAGCACCACTTCGCGCGGCTCGCCGATGGACACTCGCAGGTTGTTGCCGCTGGACGGATAATAAGTTTTATCGAACAGGTTTTTCACGTTCAACTGCCATTTCACCCGATAACCGTTAACCGGCATGGTATATGCCGCGAACGCATCGGCGACGGTGTAGTTGTCCAGATAAAAACTGTTCGCCGCATCCCCCGGCCGGCGGCCGACGTAACGCGCGCCCGCGCCCACGCGCAGTTCATCGCCGCTGTACAGCCCGAGCGATCCCAGGTTTTGGGTCAGGAACAGCGAAGCGGTATGACGCGCCACGTTGGTCATTTCCTTGCCCTTGTTGTCCGGATCGTCCACGACGCGCGCGTCGGTATAGGCATAAGTACCGATAATGCTGAGAGAATCGGTAATATTGCCGGCAACGTCCAACTCCACGCCCTGTGAACGCACGCGCCCGGCGGTGCGGGTAACCGTCTCGCCGCCCACCAGCTCACTGACCATCACGTTGCGCTTGGTGATATCAAATAGCGCCAGCGTACCGGTCACGCCGTTAGGCAGCTCAACCTTGCTGCCCACTTCCCAGGCCTTGCCCTGCTCCGGCGGCAGCGCGCCGATCTGCGTGGCGATCGACGAGTTCGGCTTAAACGATTCGGTGTAGCTGCTGTAGAGCGAAACGTTCGGCGTCAGCTTGTACACCACGCCGGCGCGCGGCACCAGCTTACTGTCAGAGCTGTCGGCGCCCACGACGAACGGCCGCCCTTTGCCGGCGTACACGTCAAAGGAGTCATAACGCAGACCGCCAATCACCAACCATTTTTCATTCAATTGGATTGAGTCCTGCATAAACCAACCATAGCTGGTCAGGTTCTCACGCTGATCGCTGTCTGCGGCGCTCACCGCGGTGGAAGCCGGCATCAGGCCGTACACCGGATTATAGATATTGAAGCTGGTGTCGCGGGTGCCGCGGATCATATCGCCGCGGAAGGTGCGGTTGTCTTCAAAATCAAAGCCGAACAGCATCTGGTGGTTAACGCTCCCCCAGTCCACATCTCCGTTCAGGGTCAGTTGCGCGGCATGCGCGCGGCTCACGGCGTGGGCCGTCGAATCTGCCTGGCGGGTCAATACCCCGGTGGTCGGGTTGAGCGCGGTTGCTCGCGCCTGATTATCGCTGTAGGCGTTGCGGTTATAGGAATAGGTTAATGAGGTTTTCCAACTTTCGTTAAGCGTTTGGTCAACCTGCAGCGTCACGCTGTCCTGATCGCCGCGTGTGGCGTTGTAACTCTCGTCAAAACGGCGATCGCGCGGCGTATTGACCGGTTTGCCGGTGCGCGAATCAATAATGGTGCCGCGATCGAACGGCGTCAGGTATTCCATGTGCTCATAGGCCAGGCGCACCGTGGTGGTCTCGCCATACCACATCAGCGATGGCGCGATCACGGTTTGGCGGTTGCGGCCAAAGTTACGCCAGTAATCGGTTTCGTCATGATCGACGATCATCCGGTAAGCAAAACCGGAGGTGCCGATCGGCCCGGTGACGTCCAGTTGGCCGCCACCGCCGTTAAAGCTGCTGCCCCAGCCTTCCACATGGGTATGCTGCTGCAACTGCGGCTTTTTAGTGATCATGTTGATCATACCGCCGGGTTCACCCATGCCATACAGCATGGAAGCCGGCCCTTTCAGCACTTCTACACGCTCGGTGGTCGGCGTGAAGTTGCGTGCCTGTACCGAGCGGATGCCATCACGCAGGATCGAGCCATCGCGGTTATCGCCAAAGCCGCGCTTCATTACCGCGTCCTGGGTTCCGCCTAAGGTGTTGCCCTGGGTAATCCCGCTGACGTTATACAACGCCTCATCCAGATTGCTTACCGCCTGATCGGCAATCACCTGCTGCGGCACCACGTCAATCGCCTGCGGAACGTTCAGCAAACGGGTTTCACTGCGGGTGCCGGTTACGCTGGTGATCGGCTGGTAACGTTGTGCCCCTGCTCCGTCTTTCTGGGCCGTAACCACCAGCTTTTCCTCTGTCTTTTGTTCCTCGCCGATCGCCGGCGCCGAAACACAGACAGCCAGAGGGATTACGCACCATAGACGGCGCTTATCATTATTCATTTGTTAACTGACTCCAATAAGTCCCAGAAAAAGGCAATGGTAAAAATTGTTGGTAGAGCTGCTTGAAGGTTTGCTCCGGATCAATATCGGCAAACAGCGCTGGGTAGAAAGCTTTGGCAAACATCTCTACCGCCACCACGTGGTAGGGGCTGAGATAAAAGTTGTGCCAGATACTCCAGGCTTTGTGGTCCTTCACGGCGCGCAGGTTGGCAAGCAAGGGCTGGTTTTGCATCAGTTGGCGGAAGCTTTCATCCGCCTCCTGCTGTGTTACCTGCGGCCCCAGTAGCAGGCTGGAATAGCGTTTTCCCTGTGGCCCGGCCATGCCGGTGCCAATATAAATTTGTGGGTTGGCGGCCAGGATGGTTTCCGGGTTCAGCTCGCCATAAACCCCTTTAATGCTGGCATTTGCGATATTATCGCCGCCGGCAAAGGCCACCAGATCGCCCAGGTTGCCGTGGGCGGCCGTGGTGCAGCACGTCTCGCGCCGCCCCAGATGCAGGTGCAGCAACACCGTGGGCTTGCTGCCCTGATAGCCGGCCAGCCGCTGCTGGATCACCGCCATATGCTGCTGATAGAACGCGACAAACTGCTCTGCTCGCTGCTGCCGGTTGAGCACCTCGCCCAGCAGGCGCACGCTGGGCACCGTGTTGTGCAGCAGATCTACCCGCAGATCGACGTAAATCACTGGGATATTGGCGCGCATCAGCCCTTTGAGCAGCATGTCGCTGTCGCCTTCTTCGCGTGCAAAACGCGGTAGAATGACCAGATCGGGGCGCAGTTGCAGCAGGCTTTCTGCATTAATCTGGCGCAGGTTGCCCGGGCTAATTAATGGGATCTGTTTAATCGCAGGGAATTTTTCGGTGTAAAGCTGCCAGCTTTGCGCATCATAACGCGCCAGATCTCCCGGCCAGCCGATGACCCGCTGCGCCGGGTTCCCCGGCTCCAGCAGCGCCAGCGTATACAGCATGCGGCTTTCCCCCAACACAATACGCTGCGGATTGTCCGGCACATTGACCTGGCGGCCCAGGATATCGGTAACGGTTTTCGCCTGTACGTTGATTACAGCGAATAGCAGGGAAAAGAGGCATAAAATGAGGGGATTTCGCATGATTTATATCAATAAGAAAAATTTTGCGCATAATAATCATTCATATTAACGCTTTCAATAAGCGGCAAGCTTAAACCGATTTAGAAAGTTAAAAAAACGCAATATACGGTGATAAAGCGGGAGAAATAGCGGGAAAACGGGAGAAAAAGATGCCGCAACGCATTGTGCCTCTGGCCGACGTTCCCCAGTTTATTGACGTTTGCGCCGCCTGGGCGTTTGAACAATGGGGCTCACAACACGGTGGTACGCTGGAACAGGCACGCCAGCGCTTTCGGCTGTGCGCGCGGCAAAGCGCCGATCATGCCACGCTGCTGATGGTGGCCGGCCCTACCCCACTGGCGATGGCCAGCCTGTGGCCCAGTGACGATCACCACCGTATGCCGCTTTCACCCTGGCTGACAGGGCTATTTGTCCACCCGGACTATCGGCGACAGGGCATTGCACAACGCCTGACGCAGGCTATCGAACGCCTGGCACGGCAACGGCATTACCCGGCGTTATACCTGAAAACGGATTCAGCAGAAATGCTCTATGCCCGTTGGGGCTGGCAGGCGATCGAACGCCGCACACAACCTGGCGGCAACGTCGTGATCATGGTCAAACGCCTTTAATCGGGGTGCATACGTACACCAGCGCCGGCGGGAAGTTGCGCACCACGCGCAGCTTTTTCCAATAAAAATAACGCGACAGCAACTTTTCAGACAGCGGACTGTATTGGAATAGCACCAACACCCCCGCCCGTGCATTTAGCCTGGCCTGCGCCTGCTGCAAAATACGCATGCTGACCTTTACCGGCATCGACAACAGCGGCAGGCAAGAGAAAATCACGTCATAGTCCTGGCTCAATTGCTCGGCGGAATGCGCCATCACCCGCAGGCGACGCTCGTCAATCTGGCGCAGTTGGCGCACAAAGCCGGGTTGGATTTCGTAGGCGTCCAACACCGCATCCGCACGCATACGGGCCAGAATACGCTTGGTCAATACCCCATCAGCGGCGCCCAACTCGGCAATCGACAAGGCGCGGGTCCATTCCACCTGATTGAGCATCGCCTGACAAAGCCAGGGGGAGGAAGGCATTAGGGTGCCAACGGTGCGAGGTGCTGCCATAAACTGCTGGATATAGGAAAAATGGTTCTTCAACTGCAGCCGCGTCGCATTTAACATTCAAACCTCCTCTGGTTGGAAGCCTCTAATCTGAGCCGAAATTCTTAGCGTTTCATTAAAATAAATCCGAAAGCGGCCCAAACAGTTGTAATAAAATGCAACAGGCATATTTGAGGCAGAAAAAAACGGCTGCAATAATAACCTGCGGGCCTTCTGACGTTAGCCGTGCCGGGTATTATTTACAACCGTTTTATATTATGGTGGGTCATTAATAACGTGGGGAAGATCTCACCTGGTGTATTAACGATAAATTTCCGCATTGCCGCGCCAATTACTTGAATCCCCCGGGGTATCTACCCCAATGACGCGATAATAGGAAGCGCCGTCTTGCGCTGCTTTTTCTTTCAGCTCATGGATTGCATCATCTGTAGAACCGGTGATGCCGGAAACAGAAACGACCCCAATACTTTGCAGGTTACGTGCCTGTTCACTATCGACCTGCTTTGGCGATAAAGACGCCGCGAGGCTGGAGAAAGAGGCAGTCGCGATCACAACGGCGGCGATGGTAGGTAATAATTTCATCATTGGCTCCTATTTTTCTGGCTGACTGAACGTCAGTGATATTAATTATTAACCAGCCAATGAAAACCGACGTAATTCGATGTAAAGAACATCAATTATTGTGAGAGAAATAAGGAGAAAATGCGTCAAACCTACCATCAGGATAAAACCGCAGGCGAAATGATATCATTATTCAACGGGTAACATTCGCTGGCAAAGATTGTTCACCGCAGGGAAAACAGGTTCTTTTCCCAGGATATTCATAACATAACAGTGGGCAGCCGCTATGGCTGTGGCTGCCCGTAGGCGCTCGCTTACCCTTTACTGGCGGTAATCATCATGATGTCCGTGGAAAACGAACCGTCTGGTTGGATAGCGAAATGGTTAATCACCTCTTGCGAAGCCCCCTGCTGCAGCGCACGGATCGCCGTCACGAAGTGCTCCGGCGTGCGCATCCTCGCCACCCAACTGCTAAACTCCAGCAACAAACGGTCTGCCGTCACGCCGCTGATGGTAAGCCCGGCTTCGGTGAACATGTTCAACCATTCACCTGGTGCGTAATCACGCACGTGCGAGGTGTCGCGCAGCACCTCAACCGTTTGCAGGTAAACATCCAGCAACGGGTGCCCCGGCGAGACCACGTCCATCAACACCACTTTGCCGCCTGGCTTCAGCACACGTTTCACTTCACGCAGCGCCTGGCCGACATCATGCCAGTGGTGGGCCGAGTAACGGCTGATCACAATATCAAAGCTGGCATCGTCGAACGGCAGGGATTCAGCAACGCCCTGCTGCTGCACAATGTTGTCCAACCCTTTTTCTGCCGCGGCCTGGCGCACCACCTCCAGCATCTGCGCAGACAGATCGTATGCCACTACCTGTGCCGCACTGGCCGCAGCGGTGAAACTGGCATGCCCGGCGCCACAGCCCAGATCAAGCACGCGCGCGCCCGCTTCGGCCGCCAGCAGCGCAGCCAGCCGTTGCAGATCTTTACCCTGCGCATGCACCGCGCTGGTCAGATAGGCGCCGGCCTGTTCACCGAACTGGCGATCGACCGCGTTTTTATGGCTGTTACTGGTGCTCATGTTTGCTTCCCCTGTTTTAGTGGTGTGTAAACACTATAATCGGGAGATTATACGGGTACAATATAACCTGTTATCCTAGTATGAATAGGTACTACCCTTATGCCAACAGACGCTTTATCCGGCCCCAAGGCCCTGGGCGCGTTTTTGCGCGCGCACCGTGAACGTATTACGCCGGAGATGCTCGGCCTGCCCAGTGCGCCCCGGCGCCGTACCAGCGGGCTGCGCCGCGAAGAGCTGGCGCAAATCAGCGGCATCAGCGCCACCTGGTATACCTGGATTGAACAAGGGCGCGATGTCTCCATCTCCCCAGACACCCTGGCGCGTATTGCGCAAGCGCTGCGCCTGGGGCCGGCCGAGCGCCACTATCTGTTTACCCTGGCGCGCATGGCCGATCCGGCGCAGGAACAGCAGCAGGAAACCACCAACGACGCGCTGCTGCAAAGCGTGCAGCAGATCGCCGTGCCCAGTTACCTGCTGGGCAACACCTGGAATATTGTGGCCTGGAACGCGCAGGCTGAGCAGTTGTTCTGCGGCTGGCTCGATCGGGCCGATACGCCGAATCTGCTGCACTTTATGTTTTTCCATCCGTTGGCAAAAACCCTGGTGAGCAGTTGGGATGAGCGCGCCAAACGCATCGTGGCCGAGTTTCGCGCCGAAACCAGCCATCATCAGGGCACCGAAGAGATGCGCGCGTTTGTGCGCCACATGACGCAGAACAGCGAAGCCTTTAACCACTGGTGGCAACAGCACGATGTGATGGCGCGCGAAGGTGGCGAACGGGAATTTATTCACGCCCGGCAAGGCCGGCTGCGCTTTCGGCAAATGACCTTCCACCCGGCGGAAAACAGCGGGTTGAAGCTGGTGATGTTAATCCCGCTGCCGTAACTGGTAACAAATTCACAAATAGCTTTACCTACGGGCGATTTATCATGCCGCATGAACGCGCTAGGGTGGACGTTATCCATGATGATTTTCATCACGTGATTTGCATCTTCGCGAGGTTAACTTATGCAAACGGAAGAACAACGCCTTATCGATGGTCTGTTTAGCCGCCTGAAAGACACAGAGCAAAAAACAGGCCCGCGGGATCGCCAGGCTGAACAGCAAATTAGCCAGTACATCCGCGCACAACCGGCCGCCCCGTATTATATGGCGCAGGCGCTGATCATTCAGGAAGCGGCGCTGAAACAGATGGATCAACGGGTGAAAGAGCTAGAAAACCAGGTGGCCCAGTTACAGCAAAATAATGCCGGCCAACAGGGCAGCGGCGGCTTTCTGGCCGGGCTGTTCGGCGGCGGCAACCGCACGCCCCAGGCGCCGCAGCCAACCCAGCAAAATAACGCCGCCTGGGGCAACCCACAATACAGCCAGCCGCAGGCCGCGCCTTCCCGGGCGGCGGGTTTCCTTGGCGGCGCGTTACAAACCGCGGCGGGCGTGGCGGGCGGCGTAATGTTGGCCGATATGCTAACCGGCATGTTCCACCATACCCAACCGGAAGAAATCGTTAACATCATCAATGAAGCACCGGCTGATGACAGCGCGATGCAGCAGTTTGACGCCGCCAACAATCTGGATACGTTCAATAATGGCGATGCGGGGTTCCAGCAGGCAGATTATTCAAACGACAATGATTTGACCGATAGCGGCTTCGATAGCGACCTCAACGACGACGACGGTTCATTTCTTTGATGTGAATGGTGTAGCCCAACAGAGGCCAGAGAGGATAGTCAGGGTGTTCGGCGCGCAGGGTATTGGCTTTGCCGCCGGCATCTATCAACGCGAAAACTCACACAAGGCCAACAAACAGCAATAACGCTGCCCGGCCAGCGCAAAATGCGGGCAAAATGCCGATAATTGGCGGGTGGCAGCGTTCAGGGCTGCTGTGCGGTCTCCGCGCCGTCGATTTTCGCCAGCGCCTGCCGATAGATTTTCACCTTCCGCCGTTTGCGCAGCCAGGTGACGGCTGAAACCACAAACACCGTGCCGGACATCGCCAAAACGTCAGCCGGATGGCCGTAAAACACCATCAAAATAAAATAAGCCGCAGAGACAATCGCCACCCATTTTGCCATATTCCCCACCGCGTTCTTTTCGTTGCTAAGCCGGCGGATAGACTCTTCTTCACTGATGCCCATACATGCTCCTTGTTTTGGCTGAACAGGCTATTATATTGGGCCGGGCTGTTGATATTTCAATCACTCCGAAGGTAAAGATGCGTAAATGTCGCGGTTTTTCCCCGGTATTTCATTCAGTTGCCTATGCAGGATGATGACGCAGGCCGGCACTGGCGGGCGCGGTAATGCCGCCGGCAGAAAAAACGTTGCAAATAAAGATGTTGGCTATACTGGTGAAATAACGTTACCCCAGACGTAACGATTTAAGCGCGAAGGAAAAACGATGCTGGTAGAAATCGTAAAATGGCTGTTCAAATTGCCCGGCAGGTTGGCTGGAGGGATCTTCAAAAATCGCCTGACGATTTTTGTTTTCTTTATGCTGCTGGCGGCCGCGCTGTTCGGCATCAAGCACTATCTTCGCGCGCCTCAGCCCAGTGACGAACTGGCCGCCGCGCCCTTACGCCATTATGCCATTACGCGTGAGTTACCGCACCGTGAAGCGCGTGAACACTGCGACGGGCCGCTGCATGATAACAACGGGCAACCCTGGCCAAGCGCCGCTGGCTACCTGCACCCGCCAACGCGCCAGGCCGGCGCCAATGCGCCGTCGTTGACGTTGGATAATCAACACAACAACTTCCCCGTGGTGGTGAAACTCGAGCCCCAGAACGCGCCGCAGCAATCGGCCGAGGTTTTCATTCCCGCCAGCGGGCGCTTCAATATAAAAATCACGCCGGCGCAGGAATATGTGGTGAAAATCAAGGATATCAACAGCGGCTGTTTTTTCCAGTCCCCGCCGCTTGCCCTGGATAAAACGCCGCAGCAGCGGCTTTCCCTGCAATTGGCGGCGGCGGAAGGAATACCGTACCACCCGATCGGCAACGGCGGGTTTTAACTGCGGCTATTTTTTCACCGGGTGATCGCGGCGGAACAGCGCCCAGCTGTCGAGTGCCTCACCGTTTGGCAGCGTGCAGATACTGTACTGCCCTTGGTCATTTTTTTTGGCGGAGAGCGTGCCGCCAATTTGCGTACAATAAACGTCTGCGGGGTTCGCCATACCGATCGTCGCCCGCGGCGGCGGCGGTGCTTCGCGGTTTGGCGCACGGCTGCACCCAGGCAGCAATGTAACGGCCGCCAACAGCGGCAGGCAGTAGGCGGCAATCGCGCGCCGCGCAGGGGAAATGCGGGAAGGAACCAACGTTTTATTCATGTAGCCCACCTTGGCTAATAGCGTCTGAATTACCGGCGCGGCGGCCGCGCCGTCTATGATCAGGAAATAAAAGCTTTACCCTGCTGCAACACCAGATCGCAGGCTTTTTGTTTCACTTTCTCTGTCAGTTGCGAACTGCCAAGGCTGTTGAGATCCACACTCTTGCCTTCGCGGGTCTGCAACAGGCCGCCCAGCCCTTGCTGGTAATCCTGGCTATTGGCGTTTTCGCTGCTGCTGATGCCCAGCTTACCCAACAGTTTGTCTTTCACCGTTTCGGTGCCGCTTTGCGACAGCACGTTGTTCTTCACACAATATTGCAGAACGCCGGCGGCGTTGGTCATGCTGCCGGAACTCAATGCGTTATTGCCGCCGTTCAGCAGGCCGGTTAATGAAGACAGAGAGGTACTGCCGCTATCGCTGCTCCCCGATTTGCTCAACTCACCCGCCGCACTGCTGAGGGAATCCATCAGGCCAGCCGCCTGGGCGGCGCCGCAGGCCATGGTTGCGCTCAATGCCAGCGCCAGCAATACACGATATTTGTTGCTCATAATGCGAAAACTCCTGTTTTTTCTTCATGATAACGGCCAAAAATCAGCGTTATACGTTAAAAGCCAAATAATCCTATTAAGCGCTATATGGACGCCCACCGTGCCGACAAGTTCCTTTTATCTTGGCCAACGCAGTATTTTAGGAATAGAGGAAGAAAATATCGGGCGATATCACAGGGGGCCGTGTTACCGGCCCTTGCAGGTTAAAACTGCCAGCGCAGCCACGCGAAGAATACGTTGCCGTTATTGTATGTGCCCGGAATATACGTGGCTTGAAAGGTCAACCGCTTATAGCCGATAGAAGCCAACGGCAGCGGTGCCGGGATCGGAATATAGTCCCAGTTATGGCGTGCGGTAACGCTGGTGGTAAAACCTAACCCCAGCCGGAAATCCTTATCATCCAGCGGGCGCCAGATTTTCTCATAGGCATAGCCGCCAATCGGTTCCCATTTATTGAAGGAATCCTTGAATGCCATGATATAAATACCGTGCCAATCACCGTCCTGATCGAAACGCGAAATACCATAGCCTGCGCCCCACGGCCGCTCATTGTACTTGTCGATCTTTTCCTGATCGTAAGTCCAACGGTTATGCCAGGTAATCGCCGGCAGGTATACGTCATGATTCGGCGAGTTGTTCCAGGTTTCCGCCACATTGCTTTTGAAGCGTTGCCATAACCCCGGATTCTCCGTCTGCTGCACATTGCCATTTTCTGCACTAACCTCGGCATAAGAAGGCAGTGCAGGAAATATCAACGCCAGGGAGCAAGCCAAAAGTGTCCGTTTAAAAAACATCATAGAACTCCTGCATAAATTAAGGCCGGGGATTCTTACCGATCGTATGGAGAATATCAAGAACTGTATTTTCTTTATCCAGCGACTTTTATCACTTGTTGACGGTCTATTAAGTTTCGTTATCGCCAGAGGCATGAATATCAACGGCCTATCCCCGTCATACTGCACGTTGCAGGCATGCGGGTGGTTACTCGATTCCAGACGGCTGGCATCGTGTGATATTAGGTATGGCTTCACCTAGCGGCATGTGCAATATCGGGTGTCAGCGATTCTGCCCATATCCGGTACCGCGCTCTATCAGAAAAAACCTATACTCGAAATAATTTGCAGGATAACCGGCAAAACCAACGCGTTTATGACAAAAGTTTAGCGCACCACCAGCAGGCGGGTAATTTTAATGCCGGCAGATATATACATGTCATCCTTCAAGCTGCCGCTTTGTTGGCTGCGTTCAGCAACCCCGGTCACAGAGTTATCTATGCTCCCGCGGATTTCCTCACTTGCCGCCTCGATGCACCTTGAATGATTTTGTGTATAGTGGCGGCTGCAACGCGCAGGCGTATGGCAGGGGCAATATTTTAATTTTGGGAGACGGGAATGATGGTTGTTGGGCCATTTATCAATGCGGCGGCAATTATGCTGGGCGGCATCGCCGGCGCCGTACTAAGCAACAAACTGCCGGAGCGGGTGCGCCTGGCGTTGCCTTTAACGTTCGGCATTGCCTCCATGGGCATGGGCGTGGTGCTGATTGTCAAAGTGGCGCACATGCCGGTTATGGTGCTGTCGCTGGTGCTTGGCGCCCTGATTGGCGAGCTTTGCTACATTGAGCGCGGCATTGGCCGCCTTGCCGGTTGGGCGCGCGGGCTTATCGCCCAGCGTTCACCCGCGCGCTCGGCGCCGGCCGGCGGCCAACAGGAGTTTTTGGACGCGTTCGTCGCCATTGTGGTGCTGTTTTGCGCCAGCGGCACCGGCATTTTCGGATCGATGCACGAAGGCATGACCGGCGATGCCAGCGTGCTGATCGCCAAATCGTTTCTCGATCTGTTCACCGCCACCATTTTCGCTGCCTCGCTGGGGATCGCCGTGGCGCTGATCGCCATTCCCCAAATGGCGATCCAACTGCTGCTGGCATTCGGCGCGGTGTTTATCCTGCCGCTCACTACCACCGCCATGCAGGCGGATTTCTCTGCCGTTGGCGGGCTGATGATGCTGGCGACCGGGCTACGCATCTGCGGCATCAAACTGTTCCCGGTGGCGAACATGCTGCCGGCGCTGGTGCTGGCGATGCCTATTTCATCGCTGTGGTCAGCCTTCTTCTAGCCAGCTACTGCGCCCTGGCCAGGCAGCGCTGGTAGCGCTCGTCCACCCGCTTGGCAAACCAGGCGGTGGTCAGCTTGCGGGTGATTTTCGGGCTTTCCAGCGAAATGCCCGGCAGTATCGCCCGCGGCAGCGTTTTACCGGCGGCCTTATCTGCCTGTGCATAAACCCGCTGGTAGAGCGTAGTGTCTTCAAACGCCTGCTCGTTGCCTTTTTCCAACGCACGACGGATCGCCGAATCACTCAGCGCCAGGCGCGTGCCCAACGAGCGCACCGCCAGTTCGGTTGAACCGGGCTTGTCCGTGCCGTAATTGATCACATCGCCGTCCAACGCCAGAGGAATGCCGCTCAGGCGGCTGACCGCGCTTTGGAACGCGGCATTGCGGCTGGCGTACCAACCGGCATTGAAATCGGCAAAGCGATAAATAGGCTGGCTGTAATCAGCCGGGTAGCCAAGCAAGTGCATGATGCCGAAATACATGCCGCCACGGCGGCTGAACACTTCACGGCGAATCGAGCCGTCGATGGCGTAGGGGTAACCTTTGGCGTGCGCCTCGGCGAACGCAATGCTGACCTGCATCGGCCCGCCGGTGCGCACCGGGTTCAGGCGGCCAAACAGCTTCTGCCCCATCGGTACCATATCGATGAAATCATCAAAGATCTCGCTCAGTTCTTTTTCGCTACGCACTTTGTCCAAACGTTCGCTATAGCTTTTGCCGCTTGGCGATGTGATCAACAACGCGGTGTGCACCAAAAACGGCGGAATATGCATTTGGCCGGCGCGGCGATCGATCTCTTGCCAGGCGATTTTCGCCAGCCCCGGCACCTGCGGGTTAGCCTGGAAGGTGGACTCCTGCTCGGTAACGGCCAATACCGCGCACAGGTTCTCATTGCTGGCGGGGATGCCCTGCGCCACAAAGGCGGCGGTAATGTCAGTGGCCCAGCCCTGGCGATCGCTGGCATTTGCCGGCAGCAGCCGGCCCAATTGCGCTTTAACGTCCGCCGGGCGCGGCGCCGGCGCCTCGGGGGCTTTGCTGGTACAGCCGGCCAGCGCCAGCAACGCAGCCAGCACGCAGCCACGCGGCGCAAAAATACGGTAATTTGGCATTTTTTCCCTGAAGATCATCGAATAGACTGCGGTGACGTTATCCCAGCCGGGCATTATGATCCAGCCCACACGGCGGAAAAACGCCTGCCGGCCATGTTAATCACTGCCGATAAGGTGTATTTTATATACATCTTATTAATCATCATCAGGCCGAAACCGGCGCCACATCAGGGGAAAACCCATGGAAACACTATTCTGCTATAAAACCATGCCGCAATGGGACAACGCCACGCTGCCCGCGGCTTTCCGGCAAAAACACAACACGCAAGCCGGCACCTGGGCCAGGCTGCGGATACTGCGCGGCACGTTGGATTTTGCATTGATGACCGAAGCCGGGGAAACCACTCAAACCCTGCAGTTCACCCCGGAAAGCCAGCCGCCGTTCGTGGAGCCGCAGCAATGGCACCGCATCGTTTCCTGTTCTGCCGATATGCTCTGCCAACTGGCGTTTTACTGCAGCGCGGAAGACTACTACCAGAAAAAACACGGCCTGACGCGCACCCACTCTGAAGTCATTGCCGCCGTGGAGCAGCTCGCCCCCGGCAACGCGTTGGATCTGGGCTGCGGCAGCGGGCGCAATGCGCTGTATCTGAACCTGAAAGGCTTCAACGTAACCGCCTGGGATAAAAACCCACTAAGCATCGCCACGCTCAACGGCATTATCGATCAAGAAAGGCTGAGCAACATCACCGCCGCCGAGCGGGATCTCAACAGCCTGCGCCTTAGCGGCCAGTATGATTTTATCCTCTCGACGGTGGTGATGATGTTCCTGGAGCCCTCCACCATACCGCGCCTGCTGCTGGACATGCAGGCCAGCACCGTGCCCGGCGGCTATAACCTGATCGTCGCCGCAATGGATACCCCTGACTACCCGTGCCCGCTGCCCTTCCCGTTCACTTTTAAGCCCGGCGAACTGAAAAACGCCTACCAGGGCTGGGATATCATCAAATACAACGAGGACGTGGGCGCACTGCATAAAACCGATGCCGAAGGCAACCGTATCCGCCTGCGTTTCGCCACCCTGCTGGCGCGGAAATAACGCCCACGGTTGCGCCACAACCGGCGCTCTGGCGGCATTCCCGCGGCCCATCGGCGCGGGAAACCCCCTTAGCCCGCACGGTTACCAGTCATAAAGCCGACCATCTCCCCTTCATCAAGCTGCTCCTGCGGCAGATCGGCGACGATCCGCCCGCTATACATGATCAGGCAGCGATCCACCAGCGCCTGTAGTTCAGCCAGATCCGTTGAATACACCAGCACCGCCCCGCCTTTAGCGGCAAAGCGATTGATCGCCTGGTAGATGATCTCTTTGGTGCCCACGTCAACGCCACGGGTGGGATCAAACAGCAGCAGCGTTTCTGCGCCGGTCAACAGCGCGCGGGCAATCAACGCCTTTTGCTGATTGCCGCCGGAAAGGTTACTGATTTTGAAGTTCAAATAGCGCTCGCTCAGTTCCACTTCAGGCGCGACGCCCTGGATCGATCGCCGCTCGCGATCGCCAAAAATCAGCCCCGCACGGGCAAAACGTTGCAAAACCGGTTGGGTGACATTTGCCGCCGTCGAGAGCGTGGGGAAAATCCCCTCGCTTTTACGATCCTCGGCCACAAAGGCGATGCCGCCATGCTTATGCAACGCGTCACGCGGGTTACGCAGCGTAACTTCATGATCCTGCAACAGCATTTGCCCGCCCTGCGGGCGCATCAGGCCCGCCAGCGTGCGGAACAGTTCGCGCTGGCCCTGCCCCTCAAGGCCGGCTACGCCAAGGATCTCGCCTTTAAACAGTTGGAAAGACACATCGCGGAAATTTTGCCCGCACAGATCGTTGGCCACCAGCGCCGCCTGTTGCCGCTGCGGCGTCGCCCGCGCGGCGGCCTGGCTGCGCGCAGAGCGCCGGCCCACCATCATTTCAAAGATATCGCCATTGGTGACCTGCGCCAGTTGCACCGTCGAGATGGTTTTGCCGCTGCGCAGCACCGTGGCATGGCTGGCGATCGCCCGGATCTCGGCCAGGCGGTGGGAAATATACAGCACCGCGGTGCCCATCGCCGTCAGGCGACGAATCAAGGCAAACAGCCAGTCGACATCGGCCAACGCGCCGGTCGGCTCATCCAGGATCAGCAGCCGCGGGCGGTAATGCATTGCCCGCACGATCTCGATCCGCTGGCGCGCCGCCAGAGAAAGACTGTCGACGCTGGCGCCGGCCGGGATATCAAAAACGTTGTGATCCGCCAGGATCTGCTCCGCCTGGCTCAACATCCGTTTGGGCGAGCTAAAGACGATCTGCTGCTTTAATGACTTCGGCAGGAAAAAGTTCTGCGCCACGCTCAGGTTGGGTAACAGGCTAAGCTCCTGAAAGGCGGTGCTGACACCGGTATGGCGCGCCTGCACCAGAGTGCGCGGCGTGTAGGCCTTGCCCTCCAGCGTGATGCTGCCGGCGTTGGGCGCCACCACGCCGGACAGGATTTTCACCAGCGTCGATTTCCCCGCCCCGTTCTCCCCCAGAATCGCCTGAACCTGCCCTGGCGCAATGTGCATTGAGACGCTTTCCAGCGCCACGGTCGCGCCATAGGATTTGGCGACCGCCGAAAGCTGCATACCTTCTGACATCAGTTGTTGCATGGTCGGGTACCTCCTTCCCGGTGGTGGCCGGCACCACCGGGATATGGGGATCAGGGTTGAACGGTCGGCTGCACTTTGGTCAGCTTGTACTGATCCGGCGCCGCCTGGCAGCGTTCGCAGTTAATGCCCGGCTCATCCGCCGCTTTAACGATCTCCGCCGGCAACGGTTGGATGGTGGCGCCCGGCGTCGGGATGCCTTTCAGCGCTGAATCCAGCGAGATCTCCGGCAGGTATTGCGGATGGTAGATTTCGGTGGAGAAGCCTTCCGGCACCAGATTTTTTTCAAACACGTTGCAGCCATTGGCAATGGTGCGGCCTTGGCACAGTTTGATCTGATCGGCGGTGACCCACGGCAATGGATATTCGATATTGGTGGGCTCCAGCTTGCGCTTGCCCGTAAGCACTTCCATCATCAGCTTGAAAGCATAACCGGCCGTGGCGGGTGGTGAACCGGCAGAAACGCCGTTCAGGCCGCGCTGGCGATAATCAGCGTTGAGGAAGCCCAGACGGAAACCGTTCATGTTTTCGCCCATGATCGGCATCATGCGGCCTTTGCGATCGGCCACCGCGTTCAGCACGCCGGCCTCGCCCAGTTCCGACCAGATACCGTCAACATCCGGGTGCGCCGCCAACGCTTTGGCGGTTTCACGCTGGCTGATGCGGTCATCCCAGTAGCCGTAGTATTCAGACACCACCTGGATCTGCGGGTATTTCGCGAAGATATGCATGGCGCCGTCATAGTGGCGCTTATCGACCGACGTGCCCGGCACGCCGCGGTTCATAAATATCTTCCCTTTGCCGCCGAGCTGATTAACCAATTCCTGCGCCATATTCTCGCCGGCGCCGGCGGAAATATAGCTCACGTTGTAGGCACATTTTTCCGTTACCGTGGAGTCAAACATGAAGAACTTCACCCCCTGGCTGCAGCCGCGCCGCACCACCCGATTGAGCGCGGTGGGTGAAATCGGGAAGCTGATAATGCCGTCGGCTTTAGCGGCAATCATACTTTCATAAGCCGATATTTGCGCCTGCGGATCGGTGCCGGAAATAACCTCGGTCAATTCAACCATTTTGTCGTAAGGCGGCGTTTTCGCCAGCGCCTTGATGATATTGGCGGTTTCACTCATCCAGTTATTCCCGCTATAGCTTAAACTCAGGTAAATTTTATATTTCTTCGGCTCCTCCTCGGCGTGCGCCGCGGAAAAATAACCCAGTAACCCCAGCGTGAGGGCGGCCGCGGCCGCACATCTTTTAAGACGTGTATGCAGAAACATAATTAACTCCTAATATTCACCCGTTATACGTCAAGCATTAAGCACGCGCGGATCCCGCCGGGCCGCTGCCGGAAATATATTGGATTGCACTGTTATTGTGAATGAAACAACGTCGTTTTATTAACGCGTAAATAACGCCCTGGTTTTGCCGGTCAGAAAAATAAATGAATTTGCCGAACCGGACTGGAACAATAACGCCACGGTGATAATGGCGCCGGAGACAATTAACCGCCACCCCTGATCGAGCCCGGTGGCGGCAATAACCGAATCCACGGTGACTAAAAACAACGCTCCGGCAATGGTGCCGATAAACGTGCCCTTGCCGCCGAGAATCGACGATCCCCCCACCACCACCGCGGCGATGGAAGGCAACAGGTAGGGATCGCCCATGCGCAGGGTTGCGCCGTCGGAATAGCCCGTGAGCAATGCCCCGCCCAGCGCCGCACACAGGCCGCTGAGCGCGTAAGCGCCCACGGTAGTCGCCCCCACCGGGATACCGCTGACCTTCGCCGCCCCCGCGCTGCCGCCCAGCGCATACAAATTGCGCCCAAACACCGTGCGGGTTTGTATCGCCAGCCCCAGCAGACTAAAGACGATAAAGAACAGCACAATGCACGGAACGCCGAACAGGTTTCCTTTCACCAGCTCGGTCAGCAGCCGGGGCGATGCGCCCAGGGTGCTGCCGCCGCTGGCGCCCAGGGCCAGTGAGGCCACGATAATCCCGGTGCCCATCGTCATAATGAACGGCGGGATGCGCAGCAGCGTGATCCCCAGCCCGCTGATGGCGCCGATGGCCGCCGCGGACAGCAGGATAAAGGGCAGCATATAGGCGATATTGTCGCCACTGCTGCCGATCATGCCTGCCGACATCACGCCGCCGTACATAAACAGTGAAGCCACCGACAAATCCATGCCGCCGGCCAAGATCACCAGCCCCTGGCCAAACGCCACCACCAGCAGGAACGAGGTCAGGGTGATAATCATCAATACCTGTGCCCAGGAGCCCAACGCGGGGCTAATCGCGCGGGAAAACAGGATCATCAACACGGTCACCGCCAGCAGCAGCAACGGCGCCACGGCTTCCGGGTTGAAGCGGCTGCTACCGCGCTGATCGATACAGCCTTCGCCGGGCACCGTGAGGGTTGATTTATTCATGAGCTTGCTCCTGCGCGTGTCGGGCGGTTAAGCAGCTTTTCGCAGACGATCGCGAAAATCAGCAATACCCCCTGGAAAAAGCCGATGTAGAAGGATGAAACGCCCATCGCGAACAGCATCTTTTGCATCAGCAGCAATACCGCCGCCCCCACCATCGAACCGAAAGCGCCGCCACGCCCGCCGCTGAGGCTGGTGCCGCCCAGCGCCACCGAGGCAAACGACAGCAGCAAAAAAGGCAGCCCGGAGTTGGGATCGCCGGTGGCCGTTTGCGCGCTGAGCATAAACCCGGCGGCGCCGTAAAAGCAGCCCGCCAGGATGAAAGCCTTACAGCGCGCCCACTTCACGCCGATGCCGGACAGCCCGGCGGCGGTGTCGTCCGCGCCGATGCCGGACAGCCCGGCGGCGGTGTCGTCCGCGCCGATGGCATACAGCGCAATGCCGGTATCGGTGCGCTTGATCGCCAACCACACCAGCGCAAATACCGCCAGCACCAGCGCCGACACCGGAATGGTCTGCCATAGCGTATCCGTCAGCGTATCGCTGACGAACTCGGCAACCGAACCGCCGGGTACCGGCATCAGGATCAGGGCAATCCCCTGGCCGATAATCATGGTGCCGAGCGTCGCGGCGATGCTCTGGATGCCGCGGTAAGCCACCAGGTAGCCGTTCACCAGGCCAAACAGCGCGCCGACGCCCATGCAAAGCAGCAGGGTAATCAGCGCGCCGCCCGGCCCTTCAAACGGCACCAGGGCGGTCAGTACGTTGGCGATGGAGATCACCCCGGCCAGCGACAGATCGAACCCGCGCGTCAGCACCACCAGCGTTTGCCCGGCCGCCGCCAGCGCCAACGGCGCGGCGTTGTTGATCAGGTTGGCGATGGCGTAGGCGCTGAAGGCGCTGGGTTCCGACCAGCCATACAACGCATACATGATCAGATAGACCACCACCGCCAGCGTGGCCCCGCGCAACGGCGGGATTTTGCCTTTTTTGGGCCGTAAGGAGCCCGGGGCCTTGTGTTGAAGGCCCTGTGATACGTCACTCATGGTCGAGCGTCCTGTTTAGCTGATTGCGGAATGAAAAGGCGGTTCCCGCTTAACGTAGCCCCGGCACCACGGTGATCGGCTTGGGCGCCAGGCGCCCGTGGCCGTCATGGTGGTGATGGTGATGCGCATGATGATCCTGCGCCACCCGATCGAGCGTGGTGCAGGGATCGGCAATATGCGCCATGCGATGCAGGGAAACCGGCTGGCCATGTGGCGTGTGCAGATAGGCCAGGTGCCACAGCGCCTGCCGCTCGATCACATCCTCGCCGCTTAGCAGCGCCTTTTGCTGCAACAAGGTTTCCAGCGCGCTCAGCCACTGGCGATAGTAGGCTTCGCCGGTGGTTTCACCCTCACGCTGCGGCTGCTGGCGGATGGTGTCGGCAAACGTCTGCACCCATTCGCTCCAGCGATACAGGCCATTGCGCGACAGTTGCAGCGCCGTGGCGAAGGCTTCGGCCTGCCAGGGTTCGCCGAAAGCGATTTCCGGCTCATCCGCCTGGCCTGTGGTCTGTAAGGTCATGCTGATCATCGCTTACTCCCCCTTGGCGCCGTTGGCAGGCTCAATGTAGTCATCCCACAGATCGAGGTAGACCGCGTCTTTGCTCTGCGTTTCTTCGCCCCACAGCGCCTGCGCTTCAAAACGCACGCTGTAAACATGCTGCGGGTTTTCGCCCTTGCCGTGGGCGTAGGTGTCCGGGAACACAAAGGAGCCCTGGTGGCGCACCACGGTGCCGATCCGGCCGCGCACGTAGCGCGGCAAGCGGGTATGCCCCAGCGGGTTGATATTTTTGGCCTGCACTTTATCGCCGGCGGCAAAGCGCACCGGGCGATCGGTGGGGCGCACGTACACCGGGTTGGTTTTCACCGCGCCATAAACCTGATCTTTTTCTAAAATTTTCATCATGCTTTCTCCTGCTGCGCCAGTTGCTGAACTTTCGCTTCCAACTCTTCGGCGGTGAACAGGCCGTTATCCAGCCCCAGGGTTTCCATCGCGTGATACCAGTGCACGTAATAAGGCGTGCTCAGGTACTCCGCCGGGTCCATCACCTCGATGGCATGGCGGAATTCGTCAATCGGGCACAGGCCACCGGCAAAATACAGCGCAATGGTTGAAAATACCTGTTTCTCCCATTCGGCTTTAAACACCGGTTCGCCGGGGTTGATCGCCACCGGGCCAAGGTTATGCATACCGCCGACATCATGAATTGAGTTCATCGTTTTCTCCTGTTCAAGCTTTGGCTACCGGCGGCAGCACCGCAGTGCCAATCATCGAATCGCGCGTTACCAGCGCGGCCAGTTGGTCTTCGCTCAGGTTCTCGCTGCCGGCCGGCCGCTGCGGCAGCACCATGTAACGGATTTCGGCGTTGCTGTCCCAAACCCGCACTTCCACGCTGGCCGGCAGTTGCACGCCGAACTCTTCCAGCACCGCCCGGGGTTCGATCACCGCGCGTGAACGGTACTGCGGCGCCTTATACCAGGTGGGCGGCAGCCCGAGCGTCGGCCACGGGTAGCAGGAGCACAGGGTGCACACCACCATGTTGTGAACATCCACGGTGTTTTCCGCCACGAACATGTGGGCGCCTTCAAGGCCGGTAAAACCAAGCTCGGCGATGGCCGCCGTGGCATCATCCAGCAGGCGTGCCTTATAGGCCGGATCGCTCCAGGCTTTGGCGACCACCCTGGCGCCGTTCTTCGGCCCAAAGCGGTGCTCAAAAATATCGATAATTTCATCCACCGCTTCCGCTTTCAGATAGCCCTTCTCAATCAATAAAGACTGGATAGCTTTAATCCGTAAGGTCGGAATATTCGGTGGTGTGGTTGGCTCCAGAATATCGCTCATGGTCTTTCCTCTTTTTTTACTTAATGCCGGATAACGTGCCTGGTGTTGCGGATACCGCGCAAAAAAAAAGCCCCGTCAACTCTTGCGAGTTGCGGGGCATCTTTGCCGGTGTCCTGTTTATACTACTGCATTACAATCAATGCACAATCAAACGGTAATTTACGGGACGACAAAATGAAAAGCTTAACTGGTAAACAGTATGTTGCAAAAGTGATGCCATTCTCCCGGTTTATTTTATTTATATCCTAACTCGTTAAATTATTGGTTAATTTTATTTTTCTCCGCTGACCCGCGTTGATTAACGCTGCATTCAGACGACCTGTTTAAGTGCATTCTTTTCCCCATTGTGGTGCGGCAAGCCTTGCCAATAAACCTGGGGTACCCCCTGGGTTAACTGAAGGGTATATTATCCGCAGCGTGACTTGAGCGTTGATAACCACTCCTGCTTACGCGCCAAAAAAATAATACTGAATTCCTCTACCGTCTGCTGTTGCTCAGTCGCCAAACGCCGCAGTAATTCATAAGACTGCTGCTCGCTGCATTTCAATTCCTGAATTAAGGACAGCTGCGCCGACAATAAAAAACGCCGTGAACGAATACGCAGTTCCTGTTGTTGCAGCGTATCTTTGTGCGCGCGCTGGCGCTCAAAATGGTGCCGCGCCAGAATAATCGTCGATAAAATACCGTCGGTTTTTACCGGTTTGCGCAGGCAGCCGTCCACCTCCTGATCGATCACCCACGCCAGGCGGGAAGGCGTTTCCAGCCCCATCAGGGCGATTTTCGGCAGCTCGGGCCAACTGCCCTGGCCGATTTGCCGAATAAGCTGGCTATTGTCCGAATCAAAAATCACGCCGTCGTAAGGTTCGCTGAACACATCATGATGAAAATCGCCAAAGCTGTTTCCCTGAATGCCAAGCCGCTGAAACTGCAGCAGCAAGTGCTTTTCGTCACGAGGCGAGCAGCCGAACAGCGCAATTTTCAAACCACGCACTATCAGTCGTTTTTTCTGCACATTGCACCTCGCACCGTGTTCTATAGCGAAAAATCAGACCAGGTTAACCACGGATCCGCTTTTACCGGTTCCGGCGACTGCCACAGAATCTCGAAGCTGCCGTCTTTGCGCAGCCGGGCCAAACGCGGCGTCAGGCTGGCATGATTATTTTCCCGATTGATGCGGGTGGTGCCATTTGGCGCCGCCAGGCTTTCGCCGTATGCCGCCTCGCGCACCAGCGAAATGTCGTCGCTGCCGCAGCGGTTGATCGCCCGGGCCAAAAAGTGCCCGCACATCCAGGCCGCTTCCGCATCCACCGTCGGGGTTGCGCTGTCGCCGAAGCGGCGCCGGTAACGCTGAATAAACTGGCGGTTCTGTTCGTTGTCGATGCTTTGAAAATAGACCGCGGAAACCAGATAGCCCTCCAGCGCATCAGCCCCCACCATCGCCACTTCCGATTCACACAGCGTCAGGCTAAGCCGCGCAATATGCGTTGAGCGCAGAAATTCATGATCCTGCGCCATGCTTTTCCACACGCGGTAAAAGCGATAGGCCGAGATCCCCACCAGCGTGACCAGGATCACCGGCGGGCGCCGGCGGATAATATCCAGGATCACCGCTTCAACATCGGTATCGCCCAGCGGCAGGAACTGGCTGCGGATCAGGGTGCCGCCCTGGCAATCCAGCGCATCGCGCGTGATGCGGTCGATCTCTTCCGACCAGATATAGTGCGAACCGACGTGATAGATTTCCCCCGGATAGTGGTTCATCACATAGCTCAGCATCGGCAAGACATGCTGGTTGGGCACCGCGCCCAGATACATCACGTTGCTGCTGCTTTCAAAGCCTTCATAACGGGCGCTGTGCCACAAAAGCGCATTGGCGCCCTCCACCAGCGGCAAAATGATCTTACGCGACGCCGAGGTATAGCAGCCGACAATGTGCTTTACCCCGTGCCGGTGCAGCAGATCGCGGCAGTAACGGTAGTAGTTGTCCAGATCGCAGGCCGGATCGTAAATCACCGGCGCCAGGGTGAAGTTCAGCCGGTTATCGGCGTTAACTTCTTCAATCGCCAACATAATGCCGTTGAGCATTTCCCGGCCGATACCGCCATATTGGCCCGATACGGAATAGAGCACGCCGACCGGGATGGTGGTTTTATGCTGATGATCGCGTGCCAAAGGGTAGCTGTCTGTCGAAAACATAGTTCTCCCGTTTACTCACATTCGCTGCCAATCGGATTGATCAACGGCCGGTAATAGTGCGGCTGGCGCATGGCCACCAGGTCCTTACGCCGCACCACATTGGTGGGGTAACCGGAATCCAGATTGCTGGTATCAATATCCAGCACCGCCAGGCCCTGTTCGGTGGTGATCAGCGCTTCACTGCGCGGCCAGACAAAGGTATCCGGCCCAAACAGGCCGCTCAGCCCGGACAAATTGGCGTTGGCGTAGCCAAGATAAACGTTGTTTTCGCCGGCCCGCACCCGCGGCAGCAGCCAGTGATAGCGCGTCGCACCGGTGGCGATCGGGTAATCATGGGGCACCGCGGTGCCTGGGTGCGCCATCGGGCCAGGCAGATCCAACGCCGCCGGGCAGGCGATGATGTCGCAGCCGCGCATGGCCAAAATGCGCCCCGCCTCCGGGAAATGGATATCATGGCCGATCAGCAAACCTACGCGGCCACAGGGAATATCAAAGGTTTTCCACTCATCACCCGGCGTGGCCCAGATTTTATCCCCGGCGGTCAGGTGGATTTTGCGGTATACCCCCGCCAGACCGTCCGGGCCAATCAGCAGGGCGGCGTTGTAACAGCGATCATCCTCGCCCTGCTCCGCCGTGCCGGCCACCAGATACAGGCGCAGGCGCGCGGCCAGCGCCATCAAGCTGGCGATCGCCGGGTGCTGCAGGCCGATCGGCGCGTCGGCGCCGGCCAGGCACAGCTCCGGCAGCGTGAGCAATTCCGCGCCCTGCGCGCTGGCCTGTTCGGCCAGCCGTTCAATCCGGCTGAGGTTGGCCGCCAGATCGGCGCCCGGCTGGAACTGGCCGACGGCGATACGCGAACGCTTGCCGGCCGGCAACGATTTGGTCGCGTACAGGCCGAAGAAATCCAGCGGGTTCCACATAAACGTATGCGTCATCAGCTCTTTGTACAATTCCGGCCGGCGCTGCGGCAAAAAGCTCTGACGCTGGCCGGCCGGGCGCAGTTCGCCATACACGATCCCATCGCCGGTATCGCGCCAGGCCTGCACCTGGCCGTCAGGTTCGATGATGCAACTGCCGCCGCTGAACTGCACGCCGCGTTCCAGCCCCCAGCGGTTGCTCTCAATCAGATAACAGCCGTTTTCATAGGCACGGTTGATCCAATAAGGCGCCGGGGTACGCTCCGCCAGCCAGTTGCTAACGTGGCATATCACGTCTGCCTGCTGTAGCCCGGCCAGACGCGCGGTTTCAATAAAATGAATATCCATGCAGATCAACAGCGCGATATTGCCGATCGGGGTGGGGAAAACCTGGTGCCCCAGATCGCCGTTGGCCGCCCATTTGGGTTCGGAGATGTACGGGTGGGTTTTGCGGTGTTTGCCGATCACGCCGTCCGGGCCGATCAACACCGCGCAATTGTAATACAGCCCGCTATATTCATCGACTTCGGGCAACCCGAGCACCAGGTAACACTGGTGGCGCGCCGCAATCTTGCCGAAGCGTTCGGTGGTAGGGCCGGGCACCGGCTCCACATAGGGCGCCACTTCATCGCGGTCCAGCCAACAATATCCGGTGGTGCCCATTTCCGGCATCACGATCAGGCGCGCGCCCTGCGCCGCCGCCTCTTCGGTAAGTGCCAGCAACTGGAGAATATTTTCTTCTTTACGGAACTGGGTCGGTTCAAATTGTATTGCCGCAACGGAAACTGGCTGCTTAATCATGCTCACGCGCTCCTTGGGTAAAAAAAAAGCCCCATCAACTGCGAGAGTTGACGGGGCATCTTTGCCGGATCATCTGTGGCGCCACCTTGCTCTGGCCGCCGGGGCAACAGAGATTTCAGGTGATATACGAACTACTGGACGGATTAAAGCAATTTATGTACCAGCTTGTTTTTATATTGTTAACTCATTGGATATAAAATGATTAATAATTGCTCGCAGGTTGTTGCCCGGCTCGCCCGCGCGCTTTGACGTGGCCGGCACGCACCATAACGGACGAGCCTGCACCGTTGTTGTGCGCACATGGCGCTGCAACCAAACAAAACCCCGCCGGCGTTAGCCGCTGGCGGGGTTCGATGCGCAGCGTCAGGCGCGGTTATTGCAGCATCACGTCCAGCGCACGCAGGTGCTTCGGCTGCCAGGAAAGCAGCACCTCGCTGCCGGCGCGCCAGTTGTTGTCCATTTTCGCCGGCGCCAGCTTCACCATAAAATTGCCCTGGCCGGCCACTTCCGTCAGCATGCGGACGTGATCGCCCAGGTAGATAAACTGCTGAATCTTGGCGCGAACCTGCTCATCGCCCGCCTCCGGCGCGTTAACATTGATGCGCTCCGGGCGGATGCTAAGCTGGATTTTCTTGCCCGGTGAACTTGGCCGCACTTTCAGCGCGCTCAATTGCGTGCCGTCGTCCAGCTTCACCTGATAAAAATCGCCCTCTTTGCCCACTTGGGTGGCCAACAGGCTGTTGTTTTCGCCGATAAACTGCGCCACAAAGGCATTTTCCGGCTCTTCGTAAAGTTTATTCGGGCTGTCCATCTGCTGGATCATGCCGTCGTTGAACACCGCCACCCGGTTCGACATGGTCATGGCTTCGCTCTGATCGTGGGTGACATAGACCACCGTCAGGTTGAGCATCTCATGCAACTGTTTGATTTCCATCTGCATATGTTCACGCAGCTGTTTATCCAGCGCGCCCAGCGGCTCATCCATCAGCACCAGCTTGGGTTCAAACACCAGCGCCCGCGCCAGTGCCACGCGCTGCTGCTGGCCACCGGACATCTGCGCCGGGTAGCGATCCGCCAGATCGGTCAGTTTCACCATGTTCAGCACGCGCTTAACACGATCGGTAATATCCGATTTATTCATACGGCGAATGGTCAATGGGAACGCCAGATTTTGCGCCACCGTCATGTGCGGGAACAGCGCATAATTCTGGAATACCATGCCGATATCCCGTTGATGCGGCGGCAAATTATGCAGCGGCCGATCGCGCAGCAAAATCTCCCCTTCGGTGGGGTTTTCAAAACCAGCCAGCATCATCAAGCTGGTGGTTTTGCCCGAACCGGAAGGCCCCAACAGGGTTAAAAATTCCCCTTCTTCCACATCCAGATTGAGATTACGAACCACCAACTTATCGCCGTCGTAACTCTTTTTAACATTGCGAAAACTGACAAACGTCCTCATGGGTATTCTCTCATCAAATCGTTCGCTGCGGTTCAGGCACGAATCGTGCATAAATCTCATAGAGCGAGCTTCCGGTGGAGGGCTCTTTTTAAAGCATTACCACCGCGGATTTCCGAAAGCAAGCAGCTTTTGACAAGACAAAATAAAAAACACCTGTTGGGCACCCAATCAGGTGATTGTTTTATTTGTGTTTTTATTTTTTGTTATTTTTCCAACGAAAACCAATCAGCAGGATTAGGCAACCACAGACCGCGCACGCCACTGGTGCAGCTCAGCGATCAACGCGGCAGGCGCCGCTTCAGGCAGCGCACCACGTGGGCGAATGCCGTCTCAATGTGCGCTTCATCCACGCAGGCATAGCCCAGCAGCAATCCCCGCCGCTGGGCGCCGGCCAGGTAGTAGGCCGACAGCGGGCGCGTCAGCACCCCGGCCTGTTCCAGCTCAGCGCTCACCGCCACATCATCGATGCCGTCCGGCAGCGCCAGAATCAGGTGCAGCCCAGCGTTGTTGTACGGCGCCAGAAATTCCGGCCCCAGCTCACGGGTGATCACCTCAATCAACGCCGCACGGCGCTTGTTGTAAAGCTGGCGCATACGCCGAACGTGCGCACCGTAGTGCCCCTCGCGGATAAACTCCGCCAGCGTCAGCTGCATCAGGCCGTTGCCGCCGCGGTAAAGCTCGGAATGCGCCATTTTCATGCGCGCCGCCAGCGGCTTCGGCAGCACCATGTAGCTGATGCGGATGCCTGGATAGAGCGTTTTACTGAACGTGCCGAGGTAAATCACCGGTGCTCTGGGCACCATCCCCTGCAACGCCTGGATCGGGCTTTCACTGAAGCGGAACTCGCTGTCGTAATCATCCTCCACCACCCAACTGCCCCAAGTCTGCGCCAGTTCAAGCAATTGGTGGCGGCGTTCCAGGCTCATCACCATGCCCATCGGGTACTGGTGGGAAGGCGTGACGCAAATCAGCCGCGGCGGGATATCATCGCCGCGCAGCGCCGGCGGGTTCAGGCCATTGGCGTCGACCGGGATCGGCACGATGTCCACACCGTTGACCGACAGCACATTGCGGATACCCCAGTAGCCGGGTTCTTCCATCCAGGCTACATCGCCATGATCGCACAGCATTTTCGCCAGAAAATCCAGCGACTGGTGAGTGCCGGCGGTGATGACGATCTGATCCGCGGTGCACACCACCGAGCGCACCACCCGCAGGTATTCGGCCAGCGCCTGCTGCAACGGCACGCAGCCGCTGGGGTGCGAGTAACTCAGCGATTCCACCGGCAAGCGCCGGCTCAGGCGGTTTTGAATTTTGCGCCAGGTGTCATGGGGAAAGTGGCTAACGTCCGGCACGCCGGGCATAAACGCGCCCCACTGGTACGGGCTGGCGCCGCGGCGGCTCAACAGGCGCGTGCCGCGCTTGGAAAGCGACAACAGGCCAAATGGCGCGCCCTGATCTTCAGCGGCATAGGCTTCGGCGTTCGGATGCGGCTCCGGCAAGTGCTCGCTGACGAAGGTGCCGCTGCCGGTGCGGGTTTGCAGGTATCCCTCTGACTGCAACTGCTCGTAGGCGGTCAGCACGGTGTTACGGGAAATGGACAATTCCCGGGCCAGATCGCGCGAGGCAGGCAACCGGGTTGCCGGCGCAATGGCCCCCTCTTCAATCGCCTGCTGCAATGCATCGTATAAGCGCTTGCCAAGCGCACCGCTTTCCCGCTGGCTTAACCGATGCGCAAGGAAGTCACCCAGTAACGATCGCAAATTGGTACCTCAAAATAGTTAAAACTGGCACTGGATAATAAAACCGTCAAAAAGCTAAAAAGCAAGGGGGCAACGGAACAACGCAGGCATCCCGGCACAACAAGCATTGCCGGGATGACGCGCCGGAAACGTGAAACGATGCCAGTTTAGCCGCGCCAGGCCATGCCGCACCAGAACAACGCGAATAAACCGTGTTATCACAGCAAAACGGCCCCAGCCTGTTTGGCTGGCATGGCACGTAAACTGCATGGTTTCCACCATGATATTTCAAAATATGTACAACTGATTTCGGGTCTTCCCTTCCAACTACGCGTTATCAAGGAGTCACCGTATGCATAAGAAAATTGCTGCTCTTGCCGTTTTAACCATGATGGCATTCACCGCCCAGGCTGAAACCTTAACCGTGGTGTCATTTGGCGGCGTGAACAAGGACGCTCAGGATAAGGCTTTCTACAAACCGTTTGCCGCCGCGGGCAAAGGTACCATCGAACCCGGCGAATACAACGGCGAAATGGCGCGCATCCGCGCGATGGTCGAAACCGGCCAGGTGGGTTGGGACGTGGTCGAAGTGGAGGGCCCCGAGCTGATGCGCGGCTGTGATGAAGGGCTGTTCGAACCGCTCGACTGGAGCAAGCTCGGCAACGAGAGCGATTTTGTGCCAGGCGCGGTGAGCGAATGCGGCGCCGGGATTTTCCTGTGGTCAACGGTGCTGACCTACGACGCGAAGAAGCTGAAACAGGCCCCGACCGGCTGGAACGACTTCTGGGACACGAAAAAATTCCCTGGCAAACGCGCGCTGCGTAAAAGCGCCAAGTTCACGCTGGAAATCGCCCTGCTGGCAGACGGCGTAAAACGTGAGGATATCTACAAAGTGCTGGCGACGCCGGCCGGCGTCGATCGCGCCTTTAAAAAGCTGGATCAGATCAAACCGAATATTCAGTGGTGGGAATCCGGCGCGCAGCCGCTGCAATGGCTGGTTTCGGGCGACGTGGTGATGACCAGCGCCTACAACGGCCGTATCAGTGCCGCACAGAAAGAAGGCCACGACTTCAACATCATCTGGAACAACAGCATTTACGATCTGGACAGCTGGGCCATCATCAAAGGCTCCAAGCACAAGGCATTAGCGGAGCAGTTCATCGCCTTCGCCAACCAGCCGGAAAACCAGAAGGTGTTTGCTGAAAATATCCCTTACGGCCCGACCAACAAAAACACCAGCAAGCTGATTGAGCCCGGCCTGTTGGCCCAGTTGCCGACCGCCCCGGATAACCTGGCCAATTCGCTGCAGGTCGATACCAACTTCTGGATTGAACATGGCGAAGATCTGGAACAACGCTTCAACGCCTGGGCGTCGAAATAACACCTGATGCGGCCAGCAATGGCCGCAGTTGCCGATTCACCTACGTCAGGGAGCCTGCCGCCAATGAGCCAAAACACCCTCATGGACAATACCGTGGACAATAACCCAAAAACTCAGGCCCCTCCGCAAACCCAGCGGTTTAGCAAAGGCAACGGCGCCAAAACGCGCCGTTCGCTGTGGCTGATTGCCCCTTTGCTGATTTTTGTCGTGGTCTGCTTCCTGTTCCCAATTGGCGCGATCCTGATCAAAAGCGTGCAAAACCCCGAGCTGCAGGAAACCATGCCCAATACGTTGGTGGCGCTGGAAAAATGGGACGGCCAAATTCTGCCTGACGAAACATTGTTCGCCAGCGTCGGCCAGGATCTGATCGCCGCGCGTGAAAGCGGCAAAATCGCCACCATCGCCAAACGCATGAGCTACGAAGACAGCAGTTTCCGCCGGCTGATCACCGCCACCCCGCGCGCCATGCCCAAAGACGGCAACGACGTGAAAGGTGCGCTGATAAAAGCCCTGCCGCAGTGGGGCGAGCTAAGCACCTGGCATGCGCTACAGCGTGCGGCGGCGCCGGTCACGCCATATTACCTGCTGGCGGTTTTCGACCGTAAGGTAAACATCGACAACGGCAGTATCGAGAAGCTGCCGGCCGACCAGGCGCTGTATGTCAATGTGCTGCTGCGCACCCTGTGGATGGCGACGGTGGTAACGTTGCTGTGCGTCGGCTTTGGCTACCCGCTGGCCTATTGGCTGTCGAAGCAGCCCACCGGCCGCGCCAACGTACTGATGATCCTGGTACTGCTGCCGTTCTGGACGTCGCTTATTGTCCGTACCGCCAGTTGGATTGTGCTGCTACAGTCGGGCGGCCTGATTAACCGTGCCCTGCTGGAGCTGAATATCATCGATCATCCGCTAACGCTGGTGTTCAACCGCATCGGGGTTTACATCTCGATGACCCATATCCTGATGCCGTTTATCGTGCTGCCGCTGTACGCGGTAATGAAAGGCATTTCCCCCAACTATGTCCGTGCCGCCATCTCGCTCGGCGCCCATCCTTTCAGCGCGTTCTGGCGGGTTTACGTGCCGCAAACCTATGCTGGGGTCACCGCCGGCGCGCTGCTGGTGTTCATGATGGCGATCGGCTACTACGTTACCCCGGCGTTGCTAGGCGGGCCGGAAGATCAAATGGTGAGCTATTTCGTGGCCTTCTTTACCAATACCACCATGAACTGGGGTATGGCCGCGGCGCTCGGTACACAACTGCTGGTGATCGTGATGCTGTTGTATGTGGTGTATATCCGCGTCACGCGCACATCTGCCGAAGCGGCAGCCCATTAAGGCGAGGAGAACAGTGATGAAACAGGAAGGGGCTTTCTTACTCAACTTTTGGCGAGTGATCTTTAATTTCTACAGCGCGGCGGTGTTGCTGTTCCTGATTGTGCCGGTGCTGATCATCGTGCCGCTTTCCTTTAACAGCGGCTCGTTTCTCAGCTACCCGTTAGCCGGGTTTTCCCTGCGCTGGTACAGTTCATTCTTCAACTCGCCCGAGTGGATTGGCGCGCTGGGCAACAGCCTGATGGTGGCGCCGCTCGCCACCCTGCTAGCGACGGTGCTCGGTGTGCTGGCTTCGATGGGGCTGGCGCACACCGAATTCCGCGGCAAGAACCTGGCGATGGCGATCATCATTTCGCCGATGGTGGCGCCGGTGGTGATCGTGGCCGTCGGCATGTTCTTTTTCTTCGCCCGTCTTTCGCTGCTCAACAGCTACCTGGGGCTGGTGTTGGCGCACGCGCTGCTCGGGGTGCCGTTTGTGGTGATCACCGTCACCGCGGTGCTGAAAAGCTACGACACCACGCTGTCACGCGCCGCCGCCAGCCTGGGCGCCAACCCGTTCCTGGTGTTCCGTAAAATCACCCTGCCGCTGATCGCGCCGGGGGTGTTTTCCGGTGCGCTGTTCGCCTTTGCCGCCTCGTTTGATGAAGTAGTGGTCACGCTGTTTCTCGCCAGCCCACGCCAGCGCACGTTGCCGATACAAATGTTCGCCGGCATCCGTGAAAACCTTGACCCAACCATCGCTGCGGCCGCAACCTTAATGATTGGCGCATCGCTGCTGCTGTTGATCGTTATGGAGATGCTGCGCCGCCGTGGAGAACGCATGCGCCTGGCGCACCCGGCGCATTAAACGCGAACAACGCTGCGTTTTCATCCAGCCCCGCGCGCCGTTAACGTGGGGCTGTGCCGTTAATGCAGCAAACATCATAGGGAGGTTTCGCGATGCAACAGCCAAAAAAAACGCTCCTGCTCACGGGCGCCAGCCGGGGTATCGGCCACGCCACGGTTAAACACTTTCACGCCGCAGGCTGGCAAATTTATACCGCTTCGCGCCAAAGCTGGGCGGAAGAGTGCCCCTGGGCCGAGGGGCTACTGAACCATATCCACCTCGATCTGGCCGACATCGATCAACTGCAGCAAAGCCTGCCGATGATCAAAAGCCTGCTCGGGGGCCGCCTTGATGCGCTGGTGAACAACGCCGGCATTTCGCCCAAAAACGAACACGGCGGGCGGCTTGGCGTGCTTGAAACCGATTACGCCACCTGGCTCAAGGTGTTTAACGTCAATTTATTTTCCACTGCCATTCTGGCCCGCGGGCTGTTTGATGAGCTCAAAGCCGCGCACGGTAGCATCACCAATGTCACCTCAATTGCCGGCAGCAAAGTGCACCCGTTCGCCGGGGTGGCGTATGCCACATCCAAAGCGGCGCTTTCGGCGCTGACGCGTGAAATGGCCCATGACTTCGGCCAACAGGGCGTGCGGGTGAACGCAATCGCCCCCGGTGAAATTGAAACCTCGATTTTATCCCCCGGCACTATGGAAATAGTCGAACAGTCGGTGCCGCTGCAGCGGCTGGGCAAGCCGGAAGAGGTCGCCTCGCTGATTTACTTCCTCAGCACCCAGGGGGCAGCCTATATCAATGGAGCAGAAATCCACGTAGACGGGGGCCAACATGTCTGATCTTGCCACCACGCCGGCGCTGTTCACCACCGACGTGCCACCGATTGATACCCGGCTTGCCGGGCAGCTATTGCGCGAAGGCTACGGCCTTGAAGGCCAGGTAACCCCGCTGCCGGGTGAGCGCGACCGCAATTTTTGCCTGGCCTGCGCCGATGGGCGGCAAATGATGGCGCGCTTCATCAACCCTGCCGAGGCCGCGCAGGAAATCGATTTTCAAACCGCGATGCTGGCGCACGTTGCCGCGCACAACAGCAGCCTGCCGGTGCCGCGCCTGATTAGCGCGTTGGACGGCAGCCTGCAGCCGCAGATCGAGGTGAACGGGGTTACCCTGTCAGTGCGGGTGGTGAGCTATCTGCCCGGCACGCCGCAGCACCGCCAGGCGCCGAACGCCGCCTTTATGGCGCAGCTTGGCCGCACGCTGGCGCAGTTGGATCTTGCTCTGCAGAGCTTCAGCCACCCCGGCGCGCAGCGCGATCTGCTGTGGGATATCACCCACCCGGAACGGCTGGCGCCCAAGCTGGCGGTGATTAACGATGCGGAACAGCAGCGCCTGATCCGCCGGGTATTGGAAAACCACCACGAGCGGGTCGCGCCGCTGAAGTTTTCGGTGCGCCGCCAGGTGATCCACAACGATCTTAACCCCCATAACGTGCTGGCCGACGATAGCGGCACGCAGGTAAGCGGCATTATCGACTTTGGCGATGCGCTTTACGCGCCGATGATTAACGATCTGGCCACGGCGCTGGCCTATCAGTTGACCGACGAAGCGGACCCGCTGCGGCTGGCCAGGCCATTTATCCATGCCTACCACCAGGCTCTGCCGCTCACCGATACCGAACTGCAGGTGTTGCCGGATCTGATCGCCACCCGCCTGTGCCTGACCATCACCATTGCCGGCTGGCGGGCCACCCTGTACCCCGGCAACCGCGACTATATTTTGCGTAACGTTCCCCCGGCCTGGCGCAACCTGAGCCGCCTGATGCGCCTGTCGCATTACCAGATTTGCGAGCAGTTGCGCGCGGCCGCCCATGAGGAGAAAGCACCATGAGCAGCGACAGTGAATTGTTGGCCCAGCGCGAACGCCTGCTGGGCGGCGGCTACCGCCTGTTTTATCAAAGCCCGCTGCACCCGGTGCGCGGTGAAGGCGTGTGGTTGTTCGACGCCGAAGGGCGGCGCTATCTGGATATGTATAACAATGTCGCCTCGGTCGGCCATTGCCACCCGGCGGTGGTGGAAGCGATCGCCCAACAGGCCGCCCAGCTCAATACACATACCCGCTATCTGCACGAGGCGATTATCGAATACGCGCAAACGCTGCTGCAGGAATTCCCGCCCGAGCTGGGCAACCTGACCATGACCTGCAGCGGCAGCGAGGCCAACGATCTGGCGCTACGCATCGCCCGCGAAATCACCGGCGGTACCGTCGCGATCGTCACCCGCTGGGCCTATCACGGCGTGACCAGCGCCATCTCTGCCCTTTCGCCTTCGCTCGGCATCACGCTGGGCGACCAGGTGCGGACGATCGACGCCCCCGACAGCTACCGCCAGCCAGGGCAATGGCTGAACAGCCTGCGCCAGGTGCTGGATGCGTTGCAGCAGGCCGGGCAGCGGCCGGCGGCACTGCTGATGGATACCATCTATTCCAGCGATGGCGTGTTCAGCCCGCTGCCGGGGGAAATGCAGCAGGCCGCAGCGCTGATCCGCGCCGCTGGCGGCCTGTTCATCGCCGATGAAGTGCAGGCGGGCTTTGCCCGCACCGGCAGCCATTTCTGGGGCTTCGCCCGCCATGACGTGGTGCCGGATATGGTGACCATGGGCAAACCGATGGGCAACGGCCACCCGGTGGCCGGGGTGGTCGGTCGCCCGGCGCTGTTCAGCGAGTTCGGCCAGCGCCAACGCTACTTTAATACCTTCGGCGGCAACCCGGTCTCCTGCCGCGCCGCGCAGGCGGTGTTGCAGGTGATCCGCAACGAAAAGCTGCAGCAAAACGCCGAAAGCAGCGGGGAAAAGCTGCGTCATGGCCTGCGCCGGCTTGCCGAACGCTACCCGCTGATTGGCGACGTGCGGGGCGCCGGGCTGTTTATCGGCGTAGAGCTGGTGACCGATCGCGCGCAGAAAACGCCGGCAACGCTGCTGGCCGCCCAGGCGGTTAACCTGCTGCGCGAACGCGGCGTGTTAATCAGCACCACCGGCCCGCAGGCCAACATCCTGAAAATCCGCCCGCCGCTGGTGTTTAACGAACAACACAGCAGCCTGTTCCTGGATACGCTGGAAGGCGTGCTGGCCACGTTGCATTAACCCGCTAACCACGCCCCATCCCCATCGCTAAACCCGAGGCCGCCCCAGCGGCGGCCTTATCCTGCCCACTGCACCATTTTTATGCGCCCGCTGCGTAATCGGGGTGCAAAACACGCTTTGCCGGCGCTGCCTCTTCCTGCGATAGCGCGCCGTTCCCCTGCCCCGCTGCACAATTTTTCACCCGCCCGATAGCCTGCCGCAGCGCGGTTGTTTCCCACCAGGCAGAAAAAGTTGCCGGAAAATTCCACGCAGTCTCGTCAAAAGGGCCTGCTTCTTGCAACGAACAATCAAGATACATTTGGCATGCCATTTGAATACACAAGAAGTGCCAAACAACATGACCGTTTCAGCACCTTCACCATTCACCAGGGGAAATGCACACATGAAATCGTTGATCAAAGCGAGCAGCCTCGCACTTGGGTTGTTCACCGTATGCCACAGTTTTTCCGCCGCCGCCGCTGAAGAGCTGAACTTCGCCAGTTGGGGCGGCGCCTATCAAAAAGCCATCAGCCAGGCGTGGCTGGCGCCCTTTAGCCAGGAAACCGGCATTAGCGTGGTGGAAGATACCGATCCACAAGTCAGCAAGCTTAAGGCCATGCAGGACACCCATACCGTGCAGTGGGACGTGGTAACCGAAAATGGCTCGCGGCTGGTACGCGGCATCAAACTCGGGGTGTTTGAAAAAATCACCCCGCAGATGGTCAATCAGGATCACGTGATCCCCGGCGCACGCAACGACTACGGCGTGCCCTCCGAGATTTTCTCCACGCTGATCGGCTTTTCCACCGCTGCATTCCCCGACGGCAAGCCGCAGCCCAAAACCTTTGCCGACTTCTGGAACGTAGAAAAATTCCCCGGCAAACGCACGCTGCAGGATGAACCGGCCACGGTGATAGAAGCGGCACTGATCGCCGACGGCGTGAAGCCGGAAGAGGTCTACAACGTGCTGAATACGCCGCAAGGGGTGGATCGCGCGATGGCGCAGATAGAAAAAATCAAACCCTATGTCGCCATGTGGTGGAAGAACGGCGCTCAGCCGGTACAGGCGCTGGCCAGCGGTGAAGTGCAGATGGCGCTGGGCTGGAATGGCCGTTTCCAGGCGGGCATCGATTCCGGCCTGCCGATCAAAATGTCGTGGGATAACGCCGTTGCCCAGGTGGGCTATTTTGCGCTGGTGAAAGGCGCACCGCACCGCGACGCGGCGATCAAACTGATGAACTACATGATCACCCCGCAGCAGCAGGCCGAGTTCAGCAAATATATCGCCTATGGCCCCACCACCACTGAAGCGATGCAATACATCGACGATGCGCGCAAGGCCCGCCTGCCCTCCACGCCGGAGCGCCTGGCGAACACCCTGTTTATGGACGCAGACTGGTGGGACAAGCACGGGCCGGCGATCGTCGAGCGCTATAACCAGATCCGCGCGCAATAACGCCGTTTCATTCACAGCGATTGAAACCCACCCTGCGCAACCGGGGCGGTATCCGCCCCTCTAAACGGAGCCCGTTATGGTAGTGAATACCTTCGCGCAATCCCCTGCGGCCCCACCCCGCGCCCGATGGCGGGGGGCGGCCTTGCTGGCAACGCTGCCGCTGCTGCTGTTCCTGCTACTGTTTTTCGTCTGGCCGATTCTGGGGCTGCTGAAAGAAGGCTTTCTGGTCGACGGCCAGTGGAGCCTGGCGCATTATCTGCACCTGTGGAACACGCCGGTATACCGGCTGGTACTGGAAAACACCTTTTTTATCGCGCTGGCCGTAACGCTGGGCTGCATCGTCACCAGTTACCCGCTGGCCTGGCTGATGGCCGCCGTGCGCCCGGCGATGACCAAATTCCTGTTTTTCGCCATTCTGCTGCCGTTCTGGTCCAGCGCGCTGGTGCGCACCACCGGCTGGATAGCGCTGCTGCAGCAAAACGGCCCTCTCAATACTCTGCTGATGACGGTACACATTACCCAACAGCCGATCGCCTTCTTATATAACTTCACCGCCGTGATGATCGGCATGGTGCACGTCCTGATGCCGTTTATCGTGCTGCCGCTGTATGCCTCCTTCCGTTCGCTGGACAGCACGCTGCTGCTGGCGGCCAAAAGTCTGGGCGCCGATGCGCCGGGCATTTTCTTCCGCGTGATCCTGCCGCTGACGCGCCCCGGCATGGTGGCCGGCGCCATTATCGTGTTTATGAATGCGGTGGGCTATTACATCACCCCGTCACTGATGGGCGGCCCGGCCCAGCGCATGATGGCCAGCCTGATTTCATACAACATTACGGAAGAGTTGAACTGGGGCATCGCCGCCGCGCTGGCCTGCGTGCTGCTGCTGGCAACGCTGTTGGCGCTATGGGTGTTCAACACCCTGTTTGGCCTGAATTCGCTGATGGCGGGCAGCAGCGCCAAAGGCAGCCAGTCGGCCATCAACGCCGTGCCGAGCGGCGCCGGCGGCAAGGCCTGCGCCCTGGCCGGCACCCTGGTGGCGGTGTTTCTGATCCTGCCGCTGGTGATTGTTATCCCGATGAGCTTCGGCACCAACGAATTCCCCACCTTCCCGCCGCCACAGTATGGATTGCGCTGGTACGTGCACTTCTTTACCGACGCCAAGTGGATGGCCGCGCTGGGGCAAAGCGTACACATCGGCCTGCTGGTTACGCTACTGTCGATGCTGCTGGGCGCCAGTGCGGCGCTGGGGCTGCACAAACTCAGCGGTCCGCACCGCAGCTGGCTGGAAACGCTGTTTATCATCCCGATGTCGGTGCCCGCGATTATCATCGCCGTGGCGCTCTATTACCTCTGCGGCCCGTTGGGGCTGATTAACAACTCCGTGGCGTTGATCATCGGCCATACCGTCCTGGCGACCCCCTACACCTTTATTACGCTCAGCGCCGCGCTGAAGAGTTTTGATAAAAACCTGGAGCTGGCCGCCTACAGCCTGGGCGCGCCGCCGTGGCAGATGTTCCGCCGGGTGATGCTGCCGGCGCTGCTGCCGGGGCTTATCAGCGGCGCCATCTTCGCCTTCGTCACCTCGTTTGACGACGTGATCATGGCGCTGTTCCTGACCACCATCCGCAACCGCACGCTGCCCAAACTGATGTATGAAGGGCTGGCGTTTGATTTTGATCCGACGGTGATTGCCGCCTCCTGCGTGCTGATCGCCGCCACCGCGGGCATCCTGCTGTTGCAGAGCCTGCTGACCGCTCACGGAGGCAAACATGCAGATTCAGCAAGGTAAAGACGTTGCGTTGGCAAACATCCGCAAAACCTTCGGCCAAACGGTGGCGATCCCGCAGCTCAATCTGGCCGTCGCGCGCGGGGAATTCTGCACGCTGCTGGGGGCTTCAGGCTCCGGCAAAACCACCTTGCTAAAAATTATCGCCGGCTTTGAACAGCCGGATGGCGGCAACGTGATCATCGCCGGCAAAAACGTCACCCGCGATCGCATTGCCGATCGCAACATCGGCATGGTGTTCCAGAACTACGCGCTGTTCCCGCACATGTCGGTTTTCGAGAACGTGGCCTTCCCGCTGCGCATGCGCCGGCTGGCTAAAGAAGACATCAACCGCCGGGTGGGTGATGCGCTGGCGCTGGTCAGCCTGGGCGATTACGCACTGCGGCTGCCCGGCGAACTTTCCGGCGGCCAACAGCAGCGTGCCGCGCTGGCGCGGGCGCTGGTGTTTAACCCGGATATTCTGCTGATGGATGAACCCCTCGGCGCGCTGGATAAAAACCTGCGCCAATCCATCCAACTGCAAATCAAGCAGTTGCACCAGGAGTTGGGGCTGACGGTGGTGTTCGTCACCCACGATCAGGAAGAGGCGATGAACCTGTCGGATCGTATCGTGATCATGGATAAAGGCCAAATCGTCGGCGCCGGCACTCCGCAGGCGCTGTATCGCCAGCCCGATAGCCGTTTTATCGCCGGCTTTCTCGGCGAGTGCAACTTCATCGATACGCCGGACGGGCAAACGCTGGGAGTGCGCCCGGAGCATCTGTTGGTCGGCGAGGCCAGCCACGGCGCCGACCACCGCCTCAGCGCGGCGCTTAAAATGGCGACCTTCTGCGGCCTGCACTGGAAACTGCTGTTCGATTTCCAGGGCAAAACCCTGGTGGCCTATGCGCCCGCCAACGCGCCGGCCGCCCTGCGCACGCCGGGACAAACGCTGGCGCTGGGTTTTCTGGCGGAACACGCCATGGCCTTTGCGCAAAGCGCATGAAGCCATCGGCACAACCGGCCGCTGCACCGCGGCCAAACCTTCACGCCTTCGGCAAGGGGAACGCTATGCAGCCAACAGAAACGCCGTTGAACGAGTTGCTTCTGGCTAAGCGGGGGCAGGATCTCACCGAAGCGACCTATCGGCGCCTGCTTAATATGATCCAACTGGGCCGCATCCCCACCAACGTGCCGCTGCAGGAGCGTGCGTTGGCCAGCGCTCTCGGCGTCTCGCGCACCCCGCTGCGGGAGGCGTTCAGCCGGCTGGTCGGCGGCGGCTTTGCCAGCCGCATCGGGCGCGGGCAACTGATGGTGAAAGAGCCCACGCTGCACGAATACCTGGAAATCCTGCACCTGCGCGCGCTGCTGGAGGGCGAAGCGGCCTTTATGGCGACGGGCAACATCCCGCAGGCGCAGGTGGAAAACGTGATACAGGCGCTGCAAACCCACCTGCAGGCGCGCGACTTTTCCGCCGAAGAAAACCACCGTATCGATAACCTGGTGCACCTGACCATTGCCGCCCACTGCGGCAGCGCGCAAATGGAAAGCCTGATTTTCGATCTGCGCATCAAAGCGCGCACGTTCGATCAAAACGGCAGCATCGCCCGCTTCGAGCCGGGCTGCCGCGAACATCTCCAACTGATGGAGTGCATCCGCGCCAGCGATGCCAACGGCGCCCGCCAGGCGATGGCGCACCACCTGACTCAAGTCCGCGCCAGCATCGTGGCGCGGTTTACCTCACTGTTACCGGGGAGCATCACCGCATGCAAAAACTGACTGAACAGGCCAAGGGGATGTACATCATCTCCGCCACGCCCTTTACCGACAGCGGCGAACTGGATTTGGCCAGCGCCGATACCCTGACCGATTTCTATCTGGAAAAGGGGGTGGACGGCATCACCATCCTCGGCATTCTCGGCGAAGCCCACAAGCTGACCGAAGAGGAAACCGAGCAATTCATGCAACGCGTGCTGACGCGGGTTAACGGCCGGGTGCCGGTGATCGTCGGCGTGAGCCACCCTTCGCATCGCCACGTGGAACGCCTGGCTAAAAAGGCCATGGCCTGCGGCGCCGCGGGCGTGATGCTGGCGCCGGCGCCCAACCTGAAAACCGATCCGCAGGTGGAAAACTATTTCCTCACCATCGGCGAACTGCTCGGCCCGGACATTCCTCTCTGCCTGCAGGACTACCCGCAATCAACCGGCGTCTATACCTCGGTGCCGGTCATGCTGCGGCTGATTGAAGCGCTGCCGCAGTTGGTGATGCTCAAGCACGAAGAGCTTTCCGGCATGGGCAAGCTCAGCCAACTGCGCCGGCAAAGCGCCGAACGGGGGCTGCGCCGCATCAGTATTTTGGTCGGCAACGGCGGGCTGTTTTTGCCCCAAGAGTTGGCGCGCGGCGCCGACGGCGCAATGACCGGCTTCGCCTGGCCGGAAATGCTGGTGCAGGTTTGCCGCGCCTATGCCGAAGGGGATGCAACGCGCGGCGAAGATATTTTTGATCGCTATCTGCCGCTGCTGCGCCATGAGTTCCAGTACGGCATTGGGTTGGCGCTGCGCAAGGAAACCCTGCGCCGCCGCGGTGCGATACAGCACGCGCGGGTGCGCCCTGCCGGCCCGGTGCTGGACCAAACCGATCTGGATGAACTGACCGGCCTGATTGACAGGCTGAAACAAAAATTACAGCAAGGGGGAGTGCAATAATGGATCTGATGATCGCGGATAAAGTGGCGCTGGTATGCGGCGCGGGCAGCGGCCTGGGCCGTGCGATAGCCGTTGCGCTGGCGGCTGAAGGCGTGACCGTGGCGGTGACCGGGCGCAACATGGACAAACTGGCGCACACGGTGCAGCTTATCGAACAGGCCGGCGGCAAGGCCAGCGCCTGGGCGCTGGATCTCTCGCAGCCGGAAAGCTTTGCCGCCACCCTCGGCCAGATACGCCAGGCGCACGGCGCGATTACCATCCTGGTGAATAACTCCGGCGGCCCGGCGCCTTCGACTGCTGCCGGCGTGCCCGCCGAGGTATGGCAAAACCAGTTCAACGCTATGGTCAGCGCGCTGATCCAACTGACCGATCAAATCCTGCCGGATATGATCGCCGCCGGCTGGGGGCGGATCATCACCAGCACGTCATCCGGCGTGGTGGCGCCCATCGCCAATCTGGCGGTTTCCAACACGCTGCGCCTGGCGCTGGTGGGCTGGTCTAAAACGCTGGCGGCGGAAGTGGCGCCGCACGGCATCACCGCCAATATTCTGGTGCCAGGGCGCATCGCAACCGACCGCGTCGCACAGTTGGACGCCGCCCGCGCCGGGCGCGAACAGACGGCGGTCGAGGATGTACAGGCCAAAAGCCGCGCCGCTATCCCGGCCGGGCGCTATGGCCAGCCACAAGAATACGGCGCGGTGGCCGCCTTTCTCGCCAGCCAGCAGGCTTCCTTTATCACCGGCAGCATTTTGCGGGTGGATGGCGGCATGATCCCTTCACTCTAGGACCGGTTCCCCATGGGCAATAGTTGTGTAATTCGCGGCGGCATGCTGTACGACGGCAGCGGCAACCCGCCGCAAAAAGCGGATGTGGCGATCGCCGGCCGCCATATTCAGGCGGTGGGCGCGCCGGGCACCCTGCACGGCACCCAGACGATCGACGCGCGCGGCATGGCGCTGGCGCCGGGCTTTATTGATGTGCATACCCATGACGATCGCGCCCTGCTGCAGCCCGGCATGATGACCGCCAAGCTGTCGCAGGGGGTGACCACCGTCATCACCGGCAACTGCGGCCTAAGCCTGGCGCCGGCGTCCATGGCGCAGATACCGGCGCCGCTGGATTTGATCGCCACGCCGGCCTGGCTGCGTTTCCCGCGCTTTGCCGACTACCTGGCAGCTATGGCGACCCAGGGCATCATGGTGAACGCCGCCTGCATGGTGGGGCACACCACCCTGCGCGCCAGCGTGATGCACGGCGACCTGACGCGCGAGGCCAGCGCGGCGGAATGCGCCGTCATGCGCGTGCGGCTGGAGGAAGCCTTGGCCGACGGCGCTTTCGGCTTCTCGACCGGCACCTTCTACCCTGCCGCGCGGGCAGCCACGCAGGAGGAGATCGTGGCGGTGGGTGAACCGTTGGCGCGCTATGGCGGCATTTACGCCACCCATATGCGCAATGAGGCGGAAGCGGTGCTGGATTCGTTGGAAGAGAGCTACGCCATCGGCCGCCTCTTGGGCGTGCGGGTATTGATTTCACACCACAAGCTCGCCGGGGTGAAAAACCACGGCCGCTCGCTGGAAACCCTGGCCAGCATACAGGCCGCCCGCGCCCGGCAGCCGCTGTCCTTGGATTGCTACCCTTATAACGCGTCTTCCACCACGCTCAACCCGGCGTTTGTGGCGCGGGCTTCCCGGGTGCTGGTGAGCTGGTCAACCCCGCATCCGCATCTGGCCGGGCAGTTGCTGGCCGATATCGCCGCCCAATGGGGCGTGAGTGATGAAGCGGCGGCGGAACGGCTGATGCCGGCCGGCGCCATTTACTTCATGATGGACGAGCAGGATGTGCAGCGCATTCTGGCCTTCCCGCCGACGATGATCGGCTCTGACGGCATGCCGCACGACGAGCACCCACATCCACGGCTGTGGGGCACGTTCCCGCGGGTATTGGGGCACTATAGCCGCGAACTCGGCCTGTTCCCGCTGCACACCGCCATCCACAAGATGAGCGGTTTACCCGCCGCCGAGCTGGGCATCCCGCTGCGCGGCCGGATTGCGCCCGGCAACTTTGCCGATCTGGTGCTGTTCAACACCGAGACGGTGCAAGACAGCGCCACTTTCGCGGAGCCTTGCACCCGGGCAACGGGGATTGAGTATGTTTGGGTGAATGGGCAATTGGCCTGGGCCGACAGGCAGGTGCAGCATGATAAGGCGGGGCAAATTGTCCGCCGGGCGCCCCAATAGGCAGGGGAGTTACTCCTGCGGCGCTGATAATTGCTGCAAAGAAACGCGGGTTGATTGCGGGGGATTAAGGCAATTCCCTGTACGCTGGTGGCGGCAGAGTACTGTTATAGCAACGTTCTTTGCCCTGACCGCGAGGGTTTCGGTCGCTATAACTCGGTCGCTTTTTGTCGCACCGTAGCCCGCGCCCGAGTTAGGGGCCGTGGGCGCGGCCCCTAACGACCCGCGCCTGCGCCATATCAGGCGGCCGCTGCGCGGCTGCCCTCTCTGTGTCACTCCGCATCACGGCCGGCTACGACAGGCGTCCCTGCCTGTCTCGCCTGAAACCGCCGTCCTTGGCGGTTTCGCCTATGCTACGTTCCGCCGTTCGGCGCCTTCAATGGCTTCAACACCCGTGCTCAACTCACCAAATGTGTTGTCTTTCATAAAATCAATAGAAGCTATACCCAAAATAATTCGAGTTGCAGGAAGGCGGCAACGCAGCGAATCCCCAGGAGCTTACTGGAGTAAGTGACTGGGGTGAGCGAGGAAAGCCAACGCACCTGCAGCTCGAAGTATGAAGGGTATAAGCGCGCATCTTGGGCTGCCGAGCAAGGCACCGTTGCCAGGGGCAATCGGCCACGGACAGCCGACCCGTCCGGCGACGGGGACGCCGCGAGGGGACCCGCGCAGCGGGCAGACCATGTTAAGCGCAGGCCGGGGTGTCGGGGCCGGGCCTTCGGCCCTGACAATTGCCAGCCACTATTGCCGCAAAGAAACTCGGGGTGATAAGGCAATTCCCCTTACACCGAGGGTTACAAAGTGCGGATTCGAATCAGGTTAACCACAGGCTGCGCCGGGCACATGACCAACGCGCGTTTCGATCTCGCTAATTGCATCAATCCGCGCCTGATGGCGCCCACCTTCAAACTGGGCGTCAAGCCAGGCATCCACGATCATTTTCGCCAGCTCTTGCCCCACCACCCGTGCGCCGAACGCCAGAATATTGGTGTTATTGTGCTGCCGCGACAGTTGGGCGGAATAAGGCTCGCTGCACACCACGGCCCGGATGCCGGGGTATTTATTAGCCGTAATGGAAATACCCACGCCAGTACCGCAAATCAGAATGCCGCCCTCCACTTCCCCCGCCAACACCGCTTCCGCCACCGCACCGGCGTAGCGCGGATAATCCGTGCGTTCACTGGACCAGGTGCCTTTATCCACCACCGTAACACCGCGCTGTTGCAGGTGCGCGACAATGGCCGCCTTCAGTTCAAAACCAACATGATCGCAGCCAAGGGCTATGTTCTTCATTACAACCTCTCGTTGATTGGGCTATCGCGCTAACTTTACAAAAGTTGTTTAATTTGTGAAATAAAGCCAAATCAGCCGATAAAAACCCGCTAAACTCGGCGGTTATCACCCTTATCGCTGCGCTTTATTTCATAAAAATGTGCTTTATTAAGATTAACGGCATCACACAAAGCAGACGACTTCTGGCAAAAAATTAAATTAATTAATTGAATATTAAATAAAAACACCAAAAAACACCTATCTACCACATGCGAGCAAAATTCACACAAAGATTAACTTTATAAGTTTTATAATTTTGTGAAGTTTGTTGCATATTTTATCAACGGCCTGTGGTGATATAGTGGCGTCTTCAGTTTATGGACGCGAGAAGCAAATGAGCCAATCAGAATTTGATCAGGGCATCCCGAATGGGATCGGCATCGCCCCTTACCTGCGGATGAAGCAGGAAGGTATGACGGAAAACGAAAGCCGAATCGTGGAATGGTTTTTGGCGCCGGGTAATTTAAGCGGAGCGCCATCGATAAAAGACGTTGCCGAAGCGCTGATGGTGTCGGAAGCCATGATTGTCAAAGTGTCGAAACTGCTGGGGTTTAGCGGTTTTCGCAACCTGCGCAGTTCACTGATCGACTACTTTTCACAGTCCGAACAGGTGTTGCCGGCCGAGCTGTCTTTCGATGAAGCGCCGCAAGATGTGGTGAACAAGGTGTTCAACATCACTCTGCGCACCATTATGGAAGGCCAGTCGATCGTCAATGTGGATGAGATCCACCGTGCGGCGCGTTATTTTTACCACGCCAAACAGCGCGATCTGTACGGCGTCGGCGGCTCAAACGCGATCTGCGCCGATATCGAGCATAAGCTGCTGCGCATCGGCGTGCGTTGCCACGCCTACCAGGACGCGCACATCATGATGATGTCCGCCGCGTTGCTGCAAGAAGGGGATGTAGTGCTGGTAGTCTCTCACTCTGGGCGCACCAGCGATCTGCAAGAAGCGGTAGAATTGGCGAAGAGCAACGGGGCGAAGATTATTTGTATCACCCACAGCTATAACTCGCCGATCGCCAAACTGGCAGACTTTATTATCTGTTCGCCGGCGCCGGAAACGCCATTATTAGGGCGAAACGCCTCGGCACGTATTTTACAACTGACCTTATTAGACGCTTTTTTTGTTTCCGTCGCACAACAGAATATTGAACAGGCAACGTTAAATATGGAAAAAACCGGCGCTATCGTTAACTTTTTCCGCCGGGATAAATAACCAAAAATTTTCAGACCACAGGTTGAAAACGATACCCGATTAATTCAGACCCTACGGTCTGAAATAATCTGGTATATACCCAAAATAATTCGAGTTGCAGGAAGGCGGCAACGCAGCAAATCCCCAGGAGCTTACATAAGTAAGTGACTGGGGGGAGCGAGGAAAGCCAACACACCTGCAACTTGAAGTATGAAGGGTATAAATTATATTTACCCTACAGTGAGAAAAATACAATGAACAAACTTCTGAAGTTATTCAGTAGCGCTGCTGTCGGTGTGATGTTATCCACCAGTGCTTTTGCCGCCGCCGATTATGCCGTGGTATTAAAAACGCTATCCAACCCGTTTTGGGTCGATATGAAAAAAGGCATTGAGGATCAGGCGAAGGCCAGTGGCGTTAGCGTTGATATTTTCGCTTCGCCTTCGGAGGGGGATTTCCAGTCGCAGCTGCAGCTCTTCGAAGATCTCAGTAATAAAAATTACAAAGGCATCGCCTTTGCGCCGCTCTCTTCGGTAAACCTGGTGATGCCGGTCACCCGCGCCTGGAAAAAAGGGATTTTCCTGGTCAATCTCGATGAAAAAATCGACATGGATAACCTGAAAAAAGCGGGCGGCAACGTGGAAGCGTTCGTCACCACCGACAACGTCGCCGTGGGCGGCAAAGCGGCCGACTACATCATTCAGCGGCTGGGCGCCGAAGGCGGCGAGGTAGCGATTATCGAAGGCAAAGCCGGCAACGCCTCCGGCGAGGCGCGCCGCCAGGGCGCGACCGCGGCCTTCCAAAAAGCCGGCGCGATTAAACTGGTTGCCAGCCAGCCTGCCGACTGGGATCGCATCAAAGCACTGGATGTCGCCACCAACGTATTGCAGCGTAACCCGAATCTGAAAGCCTTCTACTGCGCCAACGACACCATGGCGATGGGCGTAGCCCAGGCGGTGATCAACGCCGGCAAAACCGGCAAGGTACTGGTCGTGGGCACCGACGGTATTCCTGAAGCGCGCAAAATGGTGGCGGGCGGGCAAATGACCGCCACCGTCGCCCAGAACCCGGCGGATATCGGTGCTACCGGCCTGCGTTTACTGGTGGAAAAAGCCAAGACTGGCCAGGTGATCCCGCTGGATAAACAGCCGGAATTCAAACTGGTCGATTCGGTACTGATTACCCAATAGCCACCCGGCCCCCGGTGGCGCAAACCGGGGGCCACGGCGAAATATATACCCAAAATAATGCGAGTTGCGGGATAAACGCGCCACACCGCAAGCGCAAATATCGCGGATACCTGGAGCATGGCGGAATAGAGGTAATTATATGGTCACGCCTTATATCAGCATGGCGGGGATCGGCAAATCTTTTGGCCCGGTTCATGCATTAAAATCGGTTGATTTAGCCATTTACACTCATGAAATACATGCGTTATTAGGTGAAAACGGCGCCGGTAAATCAACCCTGATGAAAATATTGTCGGGTATCTATGAACCCACCAAAGGGGCAATCACCATTGATCACACCGACTATAACAAACTGGATCATAAACTCGCCTCGCAATTAGGCGTGGGTATTATTTACCAGGAGTTAAGCGTTATAGATGAATTAACCGTGCTGGAGAATCTTTATATTGGCCGCCACCTGACCAAAAAAGTCTGTGGCATCACGATTATTGACTGGAAAGAAATGCGCCTGCGCGCCGCCATGATGTTATTACGCGTCGGCCTAAAAGTGGATCTTGATGAAAAAGTGGCGAATTTATCCATCAGCCATAAACAAATGTTGGAAATCGCCAGAACGCTGATGCTCAACGCCAAAGTGATCATCATGGATGAGCCAACCTCTTCGCTGACCAGCAAAGAAGTTGATTACCTGTTTCTGATCATGCGGCAGTTGCGCAAAGAGGGCTGTGCGATCGTGTATATCTCGCACAAGCTCAATGAGATCCGCCAAATCTGCGATCGCTACACGGTGATGAAAGACGGCAGTAGCGTCAACAGCGGCATGGTGAGCGACGTCAGCAACGACGACATCGTGCGCCTGATGGTGGGCCGCGAGTTGCAAAACCGCTTTATGGCGCTGAAAGAGAATGCCGGCAATGTGGAACCGGACACGGTGTTCGAAGTGAAACACGTCACCAGCCGCGACAAAAAGAAAGTCCGCGATATCTCTTTTACGGTCAGCCGGGGCGAAATCCTCGGTTTCGCCGGGCTGGTTGGCTCCGGCCGCACCGAACTGATGAACTGCCTGTTCGGCGCCGAAAAACGCAGCCAGGGGGAGATCCTGCTGCACGGCAAGCCGATTACGCCCCGTTCGCCGCTCGACGCATTGAAAAAAGGCATGGCATACATCACCGAAAGCCGGCGCGAGAACGGCTTTTTCGCCAACTTTTCCATAGCTGAAAACATCGCCATCAGCCGCAGCCTGAAAGACGGCGGCTACAAGGGCGCCATCGGGTTATTCAAACCGCAGCAAGAGCATGACATCGCCGAACAGCAGCGTGCCCTGCTCGCGCTCAAGTGCCAGTCGGTGGATCAAAACATCACCGAGCTGTCGGGCGGCAACCAGCAAAAGGTGCTGATTTCCAAATGGCTCTGCTGCCACCCGGAAGTGATTATTTTCGATGAACCAACCCGCGGCATCGACGTGGGGGCCAAGGCTGAAATTTACAAAGTGATGCGCCGGCTGGCGGACGAAGGGAAAGTGATCCTAATGGTTTCTTCCGAGCTGCCGGAAATTATTACCGTCTGTGACCGTATTGCGGTGTTTTGCGCAGGGCGCCTGACGAAAATTTTGAACAATCGCGACGATATCAGCGAAGAGGAGATTATGGCATGGGCATTACCTCAAGAGTAAAAGGCGAGCCGCCAGAAAAGGCGCCGTTTAACTTCGCCCTGTTCTGGGATAAATACGGCACATTTTTCATCCTCGCGATTATCGTGGCGATCTTCGGCACGTTGTCGGCGGAGTATTTCCTCACCGCCAACAACATCACGCAGATTTTCGTGCAAAGTTCGGTAACCGTGCTGATCGGCATGGGGGAGTTCTTCGCCATTCTGGTGGCGGGGATCGATCTTTCGGTCGGCGCGATCCTGGCGCTGTCGGGCATGGTCACCGCCAAACTGATGCTGGCCGGCTTTGATCCGGTTTCCGCCGCGCTGATTGGCGGCGTGGTGGTCGGCGGCGCGCTTGGCGCCATCAACGGCTGCCTGGTGAACTGGACGGGGTTGCACCCGTTTATCATTACGCTGGGCACCAACGCCATCTTCCGCGGCATTACGCTGGTGATTTCCGACGCCAACTCGGTGTACGGTTTCTCTTTCGACTTCGTCAATTTCTTCGCCGCCAGCGTTATCGGCATACCGGTACCGGTTATCTTCTCGCTGCTGATCGCCATTGTGCTGTGGTTCCTCACCACCCGCACCCGGCTGGGGCGCAACATCTATGCGCTGGGCGGCAACAAAAACTCCGCCTTCTATTCCGGCATTGATGTGAAGTTCCATATGTTGGTGGTGTTCATCATCTCCGGCATTTGCGCCGGGCTGGCGGGCGTGGTGTCCACCGCGCGCCTCGGCGCGGCCGAGCCGTTAGCCGGCATGGGATTTGAAACCTACGCCATAGCCAGCGCCATTATCGGCGGCACCAGCTTCTTCGGCGGCAAGGGGCGCATTTTCTCGGTGGTGATCGGCGGCCTGATCATCGGCACCATCAATAACGGCCTGAATATTCTGCAAGTACAAACCTACTACCAACTGGTGGTGATGGGCGGGCTGATTATCGCCGCTGTCGCACTGGATCGGCTGATCAGTAAGTAAGGAGCCAATGATGAAAATATCCCCCTCTCTGATGTGTATGGATCTATTGAAGTTCAAAGAGCAGATCGAGTTTATCGATCGCCATGCGGACTATTTTCATATCGACATTATGGACGGCCACTTCGTGCCGAACCTGACGCTCTCGCCGTTTTTCGTCAGCCAGGTACGCCGCCTGGCGAGTAAACCGCTTGACTGCCACCTGATGGTGACCCGGCCGCAGGACTACATCGCCTCGCTGGCGGCCGCCGGCGCCGATTTCATTACCCTGCACCCGGAAACCATCAACGGCCAGGCGTTTCGCCTGTTCGATGAGATCCGCCGGCACGGCATGAAAGTGGGCCTGATCCTCAACCCGGAAACCGCGGTCGATACGATGAAGTATTACATTCACAAGGCCGACAAGATCACCGTGATGACGGTTGATCCCGGCTTTGCCGGGCAGCCCTTCATCCCGGAAATGCTGGAAAAAATCGCCGAACTGAAAGAATGGCGCACGCGTGAAGGGCTGTCTTATGAAATCGAGATCGATGGCTCCTGCAACCAAGGCACCTATCAGCGCCTGATTGAGGCGGGTGCGGATGTGTTGATCGTCGGCTCCTCCGGCCTGTTCAGCCATTCGCCGGATGTTGCCGAAGCCTGGAACATCATGGCGCAGCAGATTGTGCAAGCCAAAAGCGCGGAGGCCCGCCATGTCTGAACCGCTTCCCGTGGTGGCCGGGGTGGATATGGGCGCCACCCATACCCGCTTCTGCCTGCAAAACGCCGAGGGGGTGGAGATCGTCTGCAAGAAATTACCCACCGCGGAGGTCATTGCTCCCGGCCTGGCCGCCGGGCTTAGCGGCCAACTGCGCCAGCTGTTTGAGCAGCACCGTGCACGCGGCCTGGGCGTGATGATCGGGTTCCCGGCGCTGGTGGGCAGCGATCGGCGCACCATTATCTCAACCCCCAACCTGCCGCTGACGGCCAGCGAATTCGCCGGCCTGGCCGAATGCCTGGAACACCAACTCGCATGCCCGGTGCAGTTTGCGCGCGATGTCAATCTGCAGCTCTCTTATGATGTGCATGAAAACGCGCTGGAAAACGAGGTGGTGCTGGCCGCCTACCTCGGCACCGGCATGGGGTTCGCCATCTGGCTCAACGGCGCCCCCTGGACCGGCGCCCACGGCGTGGCGGGCGAGCTTGGCCATATTCCGCAGGGCGACGGCCGCATGCGCTGCGGCTGCGGCAATCTCGGCTGCCTGGAAACGGTCTGTTCCGGCGTGGCGCTGCGCCACTGGTATGAACAAACGCCGCGCGCCTATACGCTCGGCGAACTGTTTTTACACAGCCGCAGCGATGCCTTTATTGTTGCATTGCTGGCGCACGCGGCGCGCGCCATCGCCACCAGCATTAACCTGTTTGATCCACACAGCGTGATCCTCGGCGGCGGGGTAATGGATATGCCGGGGTTCCCGTTATGCGAGCTGATCGCCGGCGTGCGTATGCATCTGCGCCGCCCGCTGCCCCATGACGCGGTGCGCTTTATCCCCGCCTCTTCTTCAGACTTTAACGGCGCCTGCGGGGCCGCCGGCCTTGCCCGCCGCCGCTGGCTGAATTAGCCGGCCCTGTGCGGCCTGGCGGAGGGGATTCAGAATTGGCTCAGGCGTTTGATGATGCTTTCCCGCACGTTATCAATGTGCGCGATAAGCAGATCCCGCGCCTGTTCGGCCTGCCCGTTGCGCAGCGCTTCAATGATCGCCAAATGTTCGTTATGGCCAATAACAAAGCGTTCCGGCACCTGGCGCAAATTGAACATGCTGGTTTTTAAGCGCAGGGTTTGAATATAGCCTTTCAATAAACGGTTGCCGCTGTAATGGGCGATCGCGTCATGCAGGCGGGTATCCACCGCCCAATCCTCTTTGGGATCCGGCCGGTCCTGGCTAAGCAGGCGTTTAATCTGCCTGGCGATGGCATCCAGCTCATCGCCGGGAATACGGCCGGCGGCCAGGCGAGCCGCCTCACCTTCCAGAGTGCGGCGCACGTGCAGCGTTTCGATCAGTTCCTGGATGGAGAACTCTTTCACTACTGGCGTTCTGCCGCCGTTACGCACAATAAAGCCTTCGTTTTCCAGCCTGTTGAGCGCATTTCTTACCGGCGTGCGGGAAATATCCATCATTTCCGCCAGGCGCCGTTCCTGCAATACGGTATTCACTGGCAGTTCGCGGTTGATGATCATTTGCAAAATGATATCGTAAGCCTTCCTGCTTAAATTCCGTTCGTTATCATCATTCATACAGTAGCTTGTGCTCATAGAAACCATCGTATTTTCACACTGGATAAACCGTTAAGCAGGCTAATCCGTCTGCAACCCCGGCCGCGGTGCCCGGCAAGGATTGCCGAACACAGCCTAGCATTTTCATCTCAAAGATACAGCAGCAGGCCCTGCGCCGCATTACTGCGGCAAGCTGCGCACCGGATCTTTCGGCGCAGGATCGTAACCCACCAGCGGGGTTACCAGCCTGGCGTAAGTGCCATCGGCCTTCATTTCGGCCAGGGCTTTATTAACGGCAGCAACCAAATTCGGCTTGCCCTTTTTCAGCGCAAAGCCTTTCTGGATCTGGTTCACATAGTCCGGCGTCTGTTTAAAAGGCAGCTTCATGTCTTTAATCAGGTAGGCATTACCAATCGAGTCATTAATCACCCCATCGATATTCCCGTTCGCCATATCCTGCACGGCAGCCGTTACGTCAACGTAGCTTTTTAATATCGCGCCGTGCCCCACCGCCAACTGAGCATAGGTGGAAGAAACCTGTGCGCCGATGCGTTTGCCTTTCAGATCCTGTGCGGATTGAATAGCTGAATCTTGCGGAATAATAATCCGGCCGCCGGATTCGATCCAACCGTCGGCAAAGATAATCGCTTTTTGCCGTTCCGGGGTAATATCCATCGCGGCGCTGCTGATATCAAACTGATCGGCCTGCAGGCCAATTAAAATGGAGTCCCATTTCGTCACAATCGGCATATATTTAAGATCAAGACGCCGAGCGATCTCTTTCATTACGCTGATTTCCAGGCCGTCCAGTTGGCCATTGGCCATCCGCATGCTGTACGGCGGGTTGGTCCCTTCGGTGGCAACGCGTAATTCCCCTTGCTTGAGCAGTTCAAGTTGCCCATCACCCGCCGCCGCGGCAAAAAAGGACATCAACGCTGACACCAGTACGGCAAGACTAAAAACCAATTTTAGTTTCATGTGGCATGACTCCCGATGTGTTGAATAGCAATAGGAAAATCAAGGCATTGTGGTTGCCAATAGTGATAACAATTCCAGCATGGCGGTCGCCCCGAGCAGCGCGGTGATTTGCCCCGGCCCGTCATACGGCGGGCTGATTTCCGTCACGTCGCAGCCCACCATGTTGATCTTGTTTAACGCGCGTAACAGCAACAGCGCTTCGCGCGTGCTCGGCCCGCCGGATTCCGGGGTTTGCACTGCGGGTACCGAAGCCGGGTCAACAAAGTCCATATCGAAGGTAATAAACGTCGGCCGCCCCGCCGTTCTGGCGCTAATGCGTTCGGCCAGCGCCGGCAACCCAATGTCGAACATCTCATCGGTGGTGACTACCTCATAGCCCAAATCCAGCGACTGGGTGATATCGCTGGTTTTAAACAAGGAGCCGCGCAGGCCCACCTGTATCGAATAGCGCGGATCGACAATGTTTTCTTCCACCGCCCGGCGGAACGGCGTGCCGGCGCTGTATTGCAGATCGGCAAAGTATTTATCCCAGGTGTCGCTGTGTGAATCGAACTGCACCAGCGCCAGCGGGCCGTGTACTCTGGCAATCGCCCGCAGCTCCGCCAGGGTGACGGAATGGTCGCCGCCGATGGCGCACGGCACGGCTCCCGCTGCAGCAATGCGGTGAATGGTTTCTTCTATCAGCCGCAACGATTCGATTTCATAACCGGGCACCACCACCGAATCCCCCACATCGGCAATGCGCAGTTTTTCAAAGATATTGACATTGCCGCGATAGGGATTGATCGGGCGCAGCATCACCGACATGGCGCGCACGGCATTGGGCGCAAAGCGCGCGCCGCTGCGAAAAGGCGCGCCGGAATCCGACGGTATGCCGACGATCGCCGCATCAAGATCGCCGGGATCGTTGGCCAGCGGCAAACGCATAAAGGTCGGCAGGCCGCAAAAGCGTGGGCTGGCCAGCGAATCGGCAGGCTGTGAACTCATGGCAAACTCCTTGGTTAGCTGTAACGTTCCTGGCGGCGTTCAAGCCAGGCGGCAAACTCCGTCAGCATCGACGTCAACAGCAAATAAATCACCGAGGCGGCAATATAGAATTCAAACGGACGGAAAGTGGCGGAGATAATGGTCTGGGCATACAGAGTGATGTCGATCACCGTAATGGTGGAAAGCAACGAGGTGTTTTTCAACGCGGAAATTGCCTCGTTGGTCATCGGCGGCAAAATAATGCGAAACACCTGCGGCAAGATGATGCGGCGCATCACTTCACGTTTGGACAGCCCCAGCGCATAGGCTGATTCCATTTGGCTACGCGGAATGGCATTTAGCCCTGAACGGATAATTTCAGCGATATAAGCGCCGCTGTTTAGCGCCAGCGCAATCACACCGGCGGCGAACGGTGAAAACCGGATCCCCAACTGCGGCAAGCCGAAATAGACAATAAACACCTGGATCAACGCCGGCGTGCCGCGCACAAACCAAATGTAAAACCGGCTGGCCCGGCTAAATAGCGCCACCGGCGAAAGCTTGCCCAGCGCCGCCGCCAGCCCAAACACCCAACTGAGCAGAATCGTCAGCACCGTGATGGCCAACACCGTCACGGCGGCATAGAAAAAACCGGCGCCATAGGCCTGGAAATCACTCAATAATTGATTCATGGCACATTCCTTTTCGCGGCGGGGGAAATATCCTCATGCAGAATGCGGCTGAGAAATTGCCGTAACCGGGGGCTTTCCGGATCGGCCAGTACCCGCTGCGGCGGGCCGTCCTCGGCCACCACGCCCTGATCAAAAAACAGTACGCGTGAAGAAACATCCCGGGCAAAGGCGATTTCATGGGTCACCAGCAGCATGGTCATGCCCTCTTCCGCCAGGGCGGCGATCAGGGCAAGCACTTCGCCCACCAACTCCGGATCGAGCGCCGAGGTGGCCTCATCGAACAGCATCATGCGCGGCTTCATCGCCAGCGCCCGGGCTATCGCCACCCGCTGCTGTTGCCCGCCGGAGAGCCGGCCGGGGTACTGATCGCGCTTTTCATACATCCCGACGCGGTTCAATAAGGCGTCGGCCACCTCTACCGCCTCCTTGCGCGACATTTTTTTCACCCGCAGCGGCGCTTCAATCACATTCTCCAGCACCGTCATATGCGGCCATAAATGGTAGCTCTGGAACACCATGCCAATTTGCGTACGCAGTTGTTGCAACTGCTCGGTGGAAGGCTGGGCTCTGGCGCCGTCACGGAAATCAAACGAGAATTCACCAAATTCCATAAAGCCGCTCTGCGGCATTTCCAGCACGTTCAGACAGCGCAAAAACGTACTTTTCCCGGAGCCGCTGGCGCCGATAATCGAAACCACCTCGCCGCGGTTGACGTTCAACGCCACATTTTTCAACACATGCAGTTCGCCATAGCGCTTATTCAGCTCTTTGATCCGTAATAAAGACGGCTCAATGTGCGTCATGCGGCCCCTCCTTCACATGGCATATTCTCGATTAAGTGCAAACCAATATCGGCAGGCCGGCGGCTAACACCGTTAATCGGCGTGATATCTTGTGGGCAGGCGGAAAGCACCAGCCAGATATCCTGCTCGGCCTTTAACACCAAGGTATCCCCCGCTTTGGCGCGCGGCGGGGCGCGATCGAGCGCACCGTCCGGCTGAAACGGCACATTCATAAACAGGTTCAATGAAGCCGGGGTAAACGGCAGCGTGATGCCCAGATGATTCAAGGCGGCGTGGAAATTATCGGTGCAGCTACGGTGGTATTGCGTGCAGCCCAGCTCCCGATAAATCTCGGCATTGCAGGGGCACAGCAGCGTGTCATGCCGGCCGGGCGAGGCGTCGTGAACCAGTGTAAACATGGCCGCGCGATAGTTGCTGACCACCGTCATTCCTGGCTGCAGAAACAGATTGCTGTTCACCGAACGCGTATGTTCCATAGAGGCGTACTCGAAAGGATCGCGTTGGCTAATTGCCCAGGCATCCACCACCTGATTGCCGCAAATATTCTCGATCGCCAGCGCCTGCCCTTTGCCCAGCGCGACCGCAATGCCTTCTGTGGCCGCGAGAATCATATCCTGCCCGGTGAAACAAGGTTGGGCCATCATCTGAACCCCCTATTGCTGTATGCGTAAAAATCATGTTTGTTTTTTATTGGCACTTGTATAAAAAGCAAAGAAAATGCCAAAAGTATTCCAAACGCGGAGCGCGCCCAATGAAAAATAGTTGCTGGATACCCAAGCCGATACACCAGTTCGGAATCAACAGGTTAAAAAATGCCAATCTGTCACCTTTGGAACAAAGCGAGGATTTGGATACGGCGGCTCAGGCCGGTGTGGTCGCGGCAATCTTCCGCAGCGGCGAATTTTCACGCACCATGATGGCGCAACTGCCGCATCTTAGAGTGATTGCCGTCCACGGCGTAGGGACCGACGGCATTGATCTGCAGGCGGCAACAGAGAAAGGCATCGTGGTGATCAATACGCCAGGCATGAATACGCGCTCGGTCGCCGAACATGCCATCGGGCTGATGTTCGCCCTGGCAAAACGGCAGGTAGCGGCAGACAACGCGGTCCGGCAGGGCGCCTATCAGGCCTTCAAATATCAAAGCGGGCTGCGGGAGCTGCAGCATGCGGTGCTGGGGATTGTCGGGCTGGGCGCCATCGGCCGCTGCACGGCGGCGTTGGCCAACGCATTGGGGATGCAGGTCGTGGTTTACAGCAGCCAGCCGGATGCGGTTATCCGGGCCGCAGGGTACCGTAAGGCCGCCGATCTGGCCGCATTGCTGCGCCAAAGCGACATCGTTTCTCTGCATGTCCCTTCCCTGCCGGCAACCCGGCACCTGATCGGTGCGCAGCAGTTAGCGCTGATGAAACCTTCGGCCTACCTGATTAATACCAGCCGCGGCGCGCTGATCGATGAAGCGGCGCTCATCCGCGCACTCAATAACGGCGCGCTGGCGGGGGCTGGGCTGGACGTTTTCGAGCAGGAACCGTTGCCTGCCGGCGCCGCCCTGCTGGCCGCCCGCAATTTGGTGGTTTCGCCGCACATTGCGGCATCGACGGAGCAGGCGTTAATCAATATGGCAGGCGCGGCAGTTGAAGGCATTTTACGCGTGTTGCGGGATGAAAAGCCGGATTCGCTGGTTAACCCGGCGGTATGGCCAACCCGGCGCCGGTAAGAACGGCGGCGCCCGGCGTTCAGCGGCCATCAGCCACGGGCGGCAATGACTTCACTCATCGGGGCGAAGGCCACGCCTTTGCTTTCTAACAGCGTGCGCACCTGCGCCGCCATCTCAACCGCGCCCGGCGTGTCGCCGTGCACGCAAATGGTATCAATCGTCACCGGTATGCGCGTTCCCTGCAAGGTGATCAGCGCCTGATCCTCCAGCATCCGTAGGATCCGCTCGCTGGCCTGTTTGGCATCGTGCAGCACCGCGCCCGGCAGCTTGCGCGACACCAGGTTGCCGTTTTCGGCATAAGCGCGATCGACGTAGATCTCGCGCACCAGCGGCAAGCCCACTTCCAGCGCCGCTTTTTCCGTGCACAAGCCCGGCATGGTCACCATAATCAAGGACTTGTCCACCGCATAAATCGCCCTGGCCACTGCCATCGCCAGCGCATCGTCTTCCGCCGCCATATTGCCGAGCGCGCCGTGGGTTTTCACATGCTGCAAACGCATCCCCTGGCTTTCCGCCAACGCTTTCAATGCACCGATCTGATAGATGATCTGCCGTTCGATCTGCGCCGGGCTGTCGCCCAGGATCTGGCGGCGGCCAAAGCCCTGCAGATCAAAAAAGCTGGGATGCGCTCCCACCTTGACCCCCTGCTGCTGCGCCGCGGCCAACGTTGCCGCCATCACGTCCGGATCCCCGGCGTGGAAACCGCAGGCGATGTTGGCCGAGGTTACGATGCGCAACATCTCTTCATCCTGCCCCATCGTCCAGGCCCCGAAACTTTCCCCCATATCGCAGTTGAGATCGATCAACATGGCGCATTCCCCTTGGTTATTTTGATTGCCCATCACAGTTGCACAGCACGGCGCGAAAATAAATCTCTATCTCGTATATTGACAGCATCTCATTGGTATGCCAAACGTATTTCATACGACCATCACTTTTAGACATGTGGGAAAAATGACGTGGACCAGCCCGCAGCAGCCCCCGCGTGGCAATTACTCCCGGTTGCCGATCACGCGGTTTACATCGATTTTGGCGAGGTAATCGACGAACAGATCAACCGGCGCGTCACCGCATTAGCGGCGCGCCTGAAGGCGGCGGCGCCGGCCGGGATCACCTCGCTGATCCCCACCTACCGTTCACTGACGGTGAATTACGATTCCACCCAAGTGCGGCAGCAGGCATTAATCCAGCAGCTTGAGCAGTTGCTGGCCGAGACGGCGGAGGCCGATGCGCCCAGCAAATGCTGGCATATTCCGGTGTGCTACGGCGGGCAGTACGGCATCGATTTGCCGGAACTTGCCGCCACGCACGGGCTAAGCGAGCAAGAAGCCATCGCCATCCACAGCGCAACCCGCTACCGCGTTTATATGATCGGTTTTATGCCCGGCTTTGCCTATCTTGGCGGGCTGGATGCGCGTTTGCACACCCCGCGGCGGGTGGAGCCGCGTCTGAAGGTGCCCGCCGGCAGCATCAGCATCGGCGGCATGCAAACGGCGGTCGGTTCCGTCGCCGCCCCCAGCGGCTGGCACCTGCTGGGGCGCACGCCGGTGCGTAGCTTTGATCCCACGCGCGAATCCCCCTTTCTGCTGCAGGCCGGCGACAACGTCCGCTTTTTTACCATCAGTGAGCGCCAATTCGAACAACTCTCGGCAGAGCGCCACTATCTGCCCGAATGGAGCTGGCAGGCATGATGCATTTTGAGGTGCTTTCCCCCGGGCTTTTTACCACTTTGCAAGATGAAGGCCGCTTCGGCTTTGAAGACCAGGGCGTGCCGCCTTCCGGTGCGATGGACGAACTCAGCTTTGCCGTTGCCAACGCGCTGGTCGGCAACCCGGCCAACACCGGCGCGCTGGAAATCACTCTGCTCGGTCCCACGCTGCGCCTGGCCGGCGATCGCCCATACCATTTCGCGGTGACCGGCAACCTGGCGGCCACGCTCAACGGCCGCCCGTGCGCGCCTTATCGGTGCCATGAAATGCAGCCGGGCAGCGTGCTGGCGCTGGGGCGCGTCATCAGCGGCGCCCGGGGCTATCTGGCGGTCACCGGCGGCTTTGCCGTGGCGCCGGTGCTGGGCAGCGTTTCAACCCTGATGCGGGCCGGCCTGGGTGGGTTTGCCGGGCGCCCGTTGCAAAAAAATGACCATCTACCGCTGGTTGACGCCCCCACGGCGCCCCCGTATCAGGGCGCGGCAGAGCGCATCATGCCGCAGATGGAAAAGCGGCCGATCCGCATTATCTGGGGGCCGCAGGATACGCATTTCGATGCGGCGGCCAAAGCAGGCTTTATTGAGCAACACTACACCCTGTCCAATCAGAGCGATCGCATGGGCTACCGTTTGCAGGGCCAGCCGATCGCGCACAGTAAAGGGTTCAATATCGTCTCTGACGCCATCGCCCGCGGCAGCATTCAGATCCCCGGCAACGGCCTGCCGATCGTGGCGATGAGCGATCGCCAAACCACCGGCGGCTACCCGAAAATCGCCACCGTCATCCGTGCTGATTTGGCCAGGCTGGGGCAGTTGAAGCCCGGCGACAGGCTGCAGTTTGAACCGGTGAGCGTTGAAAAAGCGGAAACGCTGTGGTGCGGTCGCCAGCAGGCGCTGGCCCAGTGGTTGGAAAAATTGCGCGGCGGCCAGGCCGATGCCTGAACGGCCCCCGGTGCCGGGGGCCACAGGTTGGGGTTATTCTTTGACGGTATCTTCCAGGAAGAAACGCCCAAGCGGGTTTTGGTAAAAGCCTTTGATATTCTTACGGCTGACGTTGCGATAAGGGCTGTAGTAGAGATCGATCCAGTTCACATCGGCCTTGGCCATTTTTTGCAGATCGATATACATCTGCTCACGCTTTTTCGCATCCATTTCCACCCGCGCGGCGCTGACCAGGGCTTTAACTTGATCGTTATGATAACGCGTCATGTAGTTCATGTTGGCGTCGTGCCCCAGCGTAAAGGTGGTTTTCTGATCCGGATCGAGAATGTCATTGGTCCAGTACATCACGGAAATATCATAGTCACCGGCGATCAGCATGTCCCAACTCTGGCTTGGATCCACCTTTTGCAGATTCACCTTCACGCCCGCCTTCGCCAACTGCTGCTGAAGCAGAACCGCGATCTGCTCGTCCACCTCGTCGCCGGCGTTAACAAGGTATTTCAGCGTCAGATCGCTGGCGCCTGCAGCGGCCAACATCTGGCGCGCTTTTTCAGGATCATAAGGGCGGCGCAGATTATCGGCATAGTGATACAGCGCCCCGGCCGGAATATAGGAATTGGCAACCTGGCCATAGCCGAAGGTGACAGTTTTCACGATGGCGTCTTTATCAATGGCAAAATCCAGCGCCTGGCGCACTTCCACTTTACCCAGCACGCCATGGGAATGGTTGATCAGCAGGTGATCTTCCCGGGTTGAGGGGTTCAGTTCCACCGTCAGATTGGCATCTTTCTGCAGCGAAGCAATGCGCGAGAACGGCACGTTCAGCGCCGCATCCAGCTCGCCGGCCTGCACTTTCAGCATACGGGTATTGTCGTCCGGCAGCGTCAGCCACTCGACGCCATCCAGGCTCACCCGATCGGCCTGCCAGAAGTACGGGTTTTTCACCAGGCTGACCCTTTCGCCGCGCACCCACTCCTTCACGCTGAACGCGCCGGAGCCGAGCGGTTTTTCCGCAAACGCTTCCTCCCCCTCAGCCTTCATCGCCTTTTCCGAAATCACGGACGCATTGGGCAGCGCCAGCTGCGACAGGAACGGCGCCGACGGCGACTTCAGGGTGATCACCAACGTGTGCGGATCCTTCGCCTGCGCCGTGGCGATAATGCTGTAGGAATCCCGCCATAGCGACTCCTCGTTATCGCGAATGCGCAGCAGGCTAAAGGCCGCGTCGCTGGCGGTGACCGGGCTGCCGTCAGAGAATTTGGCATCGCGGATCTTGAAGGTGTACACCTTGCCGTCGTCCGAGATGCTCCAGCTCTCCGCCAGCCCCGGCTCCAGTTTGGTGCCCATCTTATCCACCCGCACCAATGGATCAAACACGTTGGAAAACACCCAGTTATCGGCGTTTTGCGCAGATTTGATCGGATCAAAGGTGGTACTGTCATCCCGGCGGCCAATGCTCAGGATACCGGCGGCCTGCGCCGCCTCACTTGCCAGGCACAGCGCCAACAACAGGCCGGCGGCTACGGTTTGATACGGCTTTCGCTTCATTTCACCACTCCTCAGTCAAACGAATTCGCACTTTCGCCACCGTTGCGATTAAGCACGCAGGCGTAGGCATGATCGGCAATATGCCGGGTTTCAGGGGCGCCCCCGCTGCGGCACGCCGCCAGGGCGAAGGGGCAACGGGGGTGGAAAGCGCATCCCGCCGGGCGGGCGATCGGGCTTGGCGGTTCCCCGCTCAGCGGCCGGGCCGGCAGGGGGCGATCGGGATCGATCTCGGGAATAGCGGCAATCAGCGCGGCGGTGTACGGATGGCGCGGCTGGCGAAACACCGCCTCCACCGGCCCCTGCTCGACGATGCGGCCCAGGTACATCACCGCCACGCGATCGCACAGCCGGCGGACAATCGCCAAATCGTGCGCGATGAACAAAATCGCCAGGCCCATTTTCTCGCGCAGCGTCATCAGCAGATTGATGATCTGCCCCTGAATAGACACATCCAGCGCCGCCACGCACTCGTCGGCCACGATCAGCCGCGGTTCGATCGCCAGCGCCCGGGCGATCCCTGCCCGCTGGCACTGGCCGCCGCTCAGGGCGTGGGGCCGCCGATTGCCGTGCTCCGGCCGCAGCCCCACCTCGATCAACAGTTGATCAACCCGTGCGGGTATCTCGCTTTTCAGCGCTTTACGGTGCACGCGCAGCACCTCGGCCAGGCTTTCGCCAATGGTTTGCCGAGGATTAAGCGAGGCGAAGGGATCCTGAAAAATCATTGCCGTTTGCTGGCGCAGGCGCGCGATATCGCTGCGCAGACCGCCGCTGATCACGTGGCCGTCGAAGTGTACGCGGCCGGCGCTGGCCGGCTCCAACTGCAAAATGGCGCGCCCAAGCGTGCTTTTGCCGCTGCCGGATTCCCCCACCAGGCCCAGCGTTTCACCGGCCCGCAGTTGCAGGCTCACTTCGCTCACCGCATGCAGCCGGCGCGTTTTCACACCAAGGCCGCCGGCGATCGGGAAACTCACCGACAGCGCGTCTATCTCCAACAATGGCCAGTTCGCGTTCAACATGCTTCCTCCGGTATATGCAATCGTCCCAATGGGTGGTGGCAAGCCGCCAGGTGGCCGCCGCCGCTCAGTGCTGGGCGTATCGGCGGTTGTAGCGCACCACAGCCCGGCGTTGCGTGGCGACAGCGCGGATGAAACCGGCACCCGGTGGGGAAATGCTCGGCCACCGGCGGCTGGCCGTCGATGGTCAGCAGCCGGCCGTGGCCCCCTTCGCTGGACGGCTGGCAGTCAATCAGCCCCTGAGTGTAAGGATGCAGCGCCCCCGCCAGCACCTGGCGCTTGCCGCCGATTTCGCACAGGCGCCCGCCGTACATCACCGCGATGCGATCGCAGGTTTGCGCCACCACGCCAAGATCGTGCGTAATCATGACGATCGCCACGCCCAGGCTATCGCGCAGTTCGGCCAACAAACGCAAAATCTGCAGTTGCACCGTGACGTCCAGCGCCGTGGTGGGCTCATCGGCGATCAGCACGTTGGGCGCCGGCGCCAACGCCACCGCGATCATCGCGCGCTGGCGCATGCCGCCTGAAAACTCGTGGGGGTAGTTGTTCACCCGCTGCGACGGATCGGGAATGCCCACTTGGCGCAGCAGTTCCACGGCATCCGCCCGCGCCTCGCGCCGGCTGGCGCCCATATGCAGGCGGCGGCTTTCCGCAATGTGTTCGCCGATGGTCATGATCGGGTTCAGGTGGCTGGAGGGGTTTTGGAAGATCATGCCGATCTCGCGCCCGCGGATCGGCGCCATTTGGCGTTCATGCAACGCCAACAGCTCCTGCCCGTGCAAACACACTTCCCCGCTGCTGATGGTCAGCGCATCGGGCAGCAGGCGCATCAGGGCACGGCACGTCACCGTCTTGCCCGATCCGCTCTCGCCAACCAGCCCCAGCATCTCACCGGCGGCAACCTGGAAAGAAACGTCGTCCACCAGCGCGATCCCCTGCCGGTTGGTCACTCGCAGGTGTGAAACCTGTAACAACGTCATCGGCGTTCCCCTAACTTGTCGCCCATGCCATCGGCCAGCAGGCTAAAACCCATCGCCAGCGTCACAATGGCCAACCCGGGGAAAGTGGTGATCCACCAGGCCGTGGTGATAAAACTTTGCCCTTCCGCCACCATCACGCCCCACTCTGCGGTGGGCGGTTGCACGCCCAGGCCGAGATAGCTGATTGCCGCACCGTTGAGCAGCACCAGCACGCAGTCGGACATGGAAAACACCAGCGCGCTGGTGAGCGCGTTAGGCAACAGATGCACGAACAGAATGCGCGGGTGGCTGTAGCCCAGGCTGCGCGCCGCCAGGATGAAATCCTGGTGTTTCAGCGTCAGGACCTGCGAGCGCACCAGGCGGGCATACGACACCCACCCCACCATCGCCATGGCAATGTAAAAGCTGAGCAGGCCGGGGCCGAGAATGGCGATAATCGCCAACATCAGCACCAAAAACGGGAAGGCCAAAACGATATCGATAACCCGCATCAGCACCGTATCGATCAACCCGCCGGCGTAGCCGGAAAACGCGCCCAACGTGGTGCCGAGGATAAAGGGGAAGATCACCCCGATCAGGCAGATCTGCAGATCCACCCGCGCGCCCCACAGCACGCGTGAAAAAATATCCCGGCCAAAATTATCGGTGCCGAACGGGTGGGCAACGCTGGGCGGCAGCAGGCTGGCGGCCGGATCCAACGCCGTAGGATCAAACGGGGCGATCCACGGTGCCAAACACGCCAATAGCCCCCACAGCAGGATAATCGCCAGGCCGCAGCTCAGCGTATGCTGGCGTGGCAGCCAACGCCCCGCAACGCGCGGCAATACGCGGATCAGGCTCATAGCTTGACCCTCGGATCCAGCGCCACGGTGATCAGATCGGCCAGCAGGTTCACCAATACCGTGCCCAGCGCAAAGATCAGCACCACGCCCTGCACCACCATGTAGTCACGGCTGAAAATCGCCTTGATCAATAATTGCCCCATGCCGGGAATGGCAAAGACGCTTTCGATCACCACCGTGCTGCCGATCAGCCAGCCGATATTCACCGCCAGCAGGTTGATGGTGGGGATCAATGAGTTGGGCATCACGTGCCGCCAGAAAATCCGTGCGCCCGGCTGGCCGCGCGCCTGGGCGGCGGTAACGTAGTCGCTGCGCATTTCCATGATCAGGCTGGCCCGCAGGTTGCGTGTGAGCACCGCGGACAGCGCTAACGCAACCGTCATGCACGGCAACACCATGTGATGCAATTGCTCAAGCCAATCTGCGCCATAGCCGGAAACCGGGAACCAGCCGAGGGTGACGCTGAACAGCAGGATCATCATGATCCCAAGCCAAAAAGCCGGGAACCCTAACCCGCCGGTGGAGAACAGGCGGATCAACTGATCAGCAAGGCGCCCCTGCCGCCGTGCCGCGGTAGCCGCCAACGGCACTGTCAACAGCAACGCCAGCAGCACGCTGCCGCCAATCAGCCACAGGGTGGGTTCCATGCGGGAAACGATCAGCTTCAGGGTATCCACCCGGTAAACGATCGATCGCCCCAGTTCACCGTTGAGCAAATTACGCAGGAAATAAAAATACTGCAGCCACAGCGGCTGATCGAGGCCGAACTGCGCGCGCACGCGCGCCAGCGCAGCGGGGGTGCTGCGCACGCCGAGCAGAATGCGCGCCGGATCGCCGGGGATGCTGCGCACCATCACAAAGGTCAGCACGCTGATGCCAAACAACACCGGCAGCAGTTGCAACGGCCGGAACAGCAGAAAACGATAACGGTGCACGCTCACCCCCTTACCGCACGCCGGCGCAGTGCTTTCTGATGGTGCAACGCCGCACAATAGTCAGCATCGGCGATAGCCTGTGGTTTATCAGGCTGGATCTCATGCCACATCATTCCCCCTGCTGATAATGGCCGCCCACGGCGGCACTGGACCTATTCTTACGCTACCCGCGTAATGCCGCAGCGGGTAGTTAGTAAAAATGCTAGTTTTCAGGCCCCATGCCGTTGCCACGTGGCACCTGAATTGCATGGATCAGGGGAACACGTTTGCACGATCCGTTCCCAAAACGTGGCAGACGATGCGTTTTTTGGAGAGTTATGATGAGCATCAAAATTACCCCATCCCCCACCGCCCACAGCGATACGCTGGCCCAGGCCTTTGCCGGGCTGTATCAGCAGACGTTGCGGTTGGGGTTTGACGCGATGATTTATGACTTTACGCCGGTGCCGCGCTCTCTGGAGGGCGATCTGATCACGCCGTCATTGCTGCAAATGCACAATGTGCCGGACGATATGCGCGCGCTGTGGTGTGAACAGGGGTATTACCAGGCCGATCCGGTGCAGGTCTATGCGCTGAAAACCTGCGCGCCGTTTGTCTGGTCTTATCAACACCCGGAGCAAACCGCGCTCCAGATTGTGCTGGAGAAACAGCACCAGCCGGTGCAGGACTATATGCGCGACAACCAGATGCCCTGCGGCGCCACGGTGCCGCTGCATCTGCCACACGGCGGTTTTGTCACTATCACCGGCATTACCAGCGGCGCCCAGCAGGAACAGGCGCTGAATGAAACGCTGGCCGAGTTGAGCTTTATCGCCCATGCGTTCCAGGAATCGGTGTTCCCACTGTTTGATAAAGAGCTGCTCACCTGCCAATACGTGCGCCTGAGCAAACGTGAGCGCGAATGCCTCTCCTGGGCGGCAGAAGGCCTGACGGCCAAGGAGATCGCCCGCAAGCTGCACCGTTCGGTGGCCACCGTCTGCCTGCATCTGAATACCGCGGCCCATAAGCTGGGCGCCAGTAACCGGGTTCAGGCGGTGGTGCGCGCCATGCACTATCGACTGCTCGATAGCTGAAAATCTATCTATTTTGCTAGCTGTTCGATTGGGCTGCGCTGTTTTACCTTGTCGCCATCTCCACGCACAGGGAAAACGTTATGTCCAGCATCCGCGAAGGCTATGCTCCATTCCGGGATTACCAGACCTGGTATCGTATCTGCGGTGATTTGCACAGCGGCCTGGCGCCGCTGGTGGTGGCCCACGGCGGCCCCGGCTGCACCCATGACTATGTCGATGCCTTCCGGGATATCGCCGCCAGCGGCCGCGCAGTCATCCACTACGATCAATTAGGCAACGGCCGCTCGACCCACTTGCCGGACAAACCCGCCAGCTTTTGGCAAGTGGCGCTGTTTCTCGAGGAATTGAACAACCTGCTGCACCATTTGGGCATTGCCGATAACTACGCACTGCTCGGGCAATCCTGGGGCGGCATGCTGGCGGCCGAGCATGCAGTGACGCGGCCTGCGGGCCTGAAGGCGGCGGTGATCGCCAACTCCCCGGCATCAATGGCGTTATGGTTACAGGCGGCGGCGCGCCTGCGGGCCGCGTTGCCGCCGGAGGTGCAACAGTGCCTGCTCACCCACGAAGCCGCCGGCACTTTGGCCAGCGAAGCCTACCGCGCCGCCAGCCAGGTTTTTTATCAGCGCCATGTTTGCCGGCTCGATCCGTGGCCGCCTGAAGTCAAACGCACCTTTGCCGCGATGGATGCCGATCCCACCGTGTATCACGCGATGAACGGCCCAACGGAATTCCATGTGATCGGCTCCATGAAAGGCTGGAGCATTATCGATCGCCTGCCGGCGATCGCCGTGCCGGTGTTGTTGATTTCCGGCCGCTTTGATGAAGCGGCGCCGGAGGTGGTGCAACCCTACGCCGATCTGATTCCCGATAACCAATGGGTGATCTTTGAAGCTTCCAGCCATATGCCGCACGTCGAAGAGCGGCAGGCCTGTATGCAAACCGTTAGCGCGTTTCTGGCACGCCATTGTTAAGCGTACGGCCATCTGCACCGGCCGTACGCTTTCAGAGGGAAAAACGATCAGGAGCGCCCTTCGTAACCATCGTAGTAGGCCGCGATGGCTTCATTCATCAGGACATTCTTTTGCTTTTGTGAATCGCTGGAGCTGTATTCGGTATTGATAAAGCGCTGTTTTCTTTCCCACATCTTGGCAAACTCAGGGCTGCGGAAATAATTTTCTTTCGCCTTTGCCTGTTGCGGCGTTAATCCGTTGGCACGGTCTTTTTTACCCTCCTGGTAAAACTGATCAAAAAACGGCACGCTCATGCGGATCGTATCCGTAATTAGCGTCCTGGAGTTGGGATCAAAATGATCGCTGTTTATCTGATAGATGGCATGTTTGGCATGCCGTTCCGGGCTGCTGGTTTGCGTAGTGCAAGCACACAGCAATGTTGCTGTCAGTAACAAGGTGAGGTTATAACTTGTATTATTCATTTTTATCCCTAAATAAAAACCATTATCTCCTGGAACATACGTTTTACTGCACAGGCTAACCGCCTGCACCTCAATAACTTCAGAGATATCTTTGATATGAAAAAACCACATCCCCAGTGATGCGGCTTTATATTTCAGCACAAGTGGAAAATATTCGCTCATCAAGGAAAATAAAATTCCACCCGGGAAATATTATATACATATCGCCAAACAACGAATACTGCGTTAATCCCTGTTTTGATTATTTTAACGTAAGCCGAAAACAAACCGGCTGGAATCATCATGAAGCGCTCAAACGGCAAAATGCGCCGCCACGGTGCATTTTGCCGCGCCAGGCCACAGATCTTCCTGTCAGGCCGGCCTATCAGGCTGGCATGGATATTGCTGCGCTATGGCATGACCGATTTTATTGCCAGGGGCGTATCGCAGGCTATGCCGCCAAACACGATCAAGAGCGTCTGCCCTTACTGTGGGGTAGGCTGCGGCATCATTATCGACGTCGCAGACAACCGAGCCATCAAGGTAACGGGTAACAAGCAGCACCCCACTAATTTTGGCCGGCTGTGCACCAAAGGCAGCACCTGCACCCAGGCCATTGCGGGCAGCGGGCGGCTTGAACACGCCTATCTGCGCAACGAGCACCAGCATGAGCCGGTGAAAGTGGCGATGCGCCACGCCATCACGGAAACCGCCCGCCGCCTGCGCGCTATTATCGATACCCACGGCCCGGATGCGGTGGCGATGTATGTCTCTGGCCAAATGTCGCTGGAAGCCCAATATCTGGCCAATAAGCTGATCAAAGGCTTTATCGGCACCAACAACATTGAATCCAATTCACGCCTGTGTATGGCCAGCGCCGGCAGCGGCTATAAACTTTCGTTAGGCGCAGACGGGCCGCCGGGTTCCTACCAGGATTTCGATCGAGCCGATGTGTTCTTCGTGATTGGCGCCAACATGGCCGATTGCCACCCTATCCTGTTCCTGCGAATGATGGACAGGGTGAAGGCCGGCGCAAAACTGATCGTGGTGGATCCGCGCCGTAACACCACGGCAGACAAAGCCCAGCTGTTTTTGCAGATCAAGCCCGGCACCGATCTGGCCCTGCTCAACGGCCTGCTGCACCTGCTGGTGAAGAACGGCCATACCGATGATGATTTTATCGCCCGCTATACCGAGGGCTGGGAGGCGATGCCCGCTTTCCTGGAAGACTACCCGCCGGATAAAGTGGCCGCGATCACCGGCCTGGCGGAGGCCGATATCCGCCAGGCGGCGGAGTGGATCGGCACGGCGCCGGAGTGGATGAGCTGCTGGACCATGGGGCTGAACCAAAGCACCCACGGCACCTGGAATACTAACGCCATCTGTAACCTGCATCTTGCCACCGGCGCCATATGCCGCCCCGGCAGCGGCCCCTTTTCGCTCACCGGGCAGCCCAACGCGATGGGCGGGCGGGAAATGGGCTATATGGGGCCGGGCCTGCCCGGCCAGCGCTCGGTATTGGCCGAGCAGGATCGCGCTTTTATCGAAGAACTGTGGGGCATCCCCAGCGGAACGCTGCGCACCGACAGCGGCGGCGGCACCATTACCCTGTTCCAGGATATGCAGCAGGGCAAAATCAAGGCCTGCTGGATCATCTGCACCAACCCCGTCGCCACCGTGCCCAACCGGAAAAATGTTATCGCCGGCCTGCAGGCGGCGGAGCTGGCCATCACCCAGGACGCGTTTCTGGATACCGAAACCAACCGCTACGCCGATATTCTGCTGCCTGGCGCGCTGTGGGCCGAAGCCGAAGGTGTGATGATCAACTCCGAACGCAACCTGACGCTGATGCAAAAAGCCATCGATCCGCCCGGCGACGCCATGCCGGACTGGCAAATCATCGCCGAGATCGCCTGTGAGATGGGTTACCGCGCCGCGTTTAGCTATGCCGATGCATCAGCGGTTTTCGAGGAGATCAAACGCACCTGGAACCCAAAAACCGGCTATGACATTCGCGGCGCCAGCTACGCCAGGCTGCGCGAAACCCCGTTGCAGTGGCCCTGTCCGCCGGATGACGAGCAGGACCGGCACCCGATACGCTATCTGAATACCGGCGTCAGCCAAACGCTGAAAGTGTGTGAAACGGGCGAACGCCCAAACATCGTGTTCGCCACCGCCAGCGGCAAAGGTGTTTTTCTGCCGCGCCCCCACATGTCGCCGGCGGAAATGCCGGATGCGGATTTTACCTTTATACTGAACACCGGCCGCCTGCAGCACCAGTGGCACACGCTGACCAAAACCGGGAAAATCCCGACGCTGAACAAGCTCAACCCCGGCCCGTTTGTTGAGATTCACCCTGAAGACGCCACGGCGCTCGGCATTCGCGATAAAGACCCGGTGGCGATCACGTCGCGCCGCGGGCGGGCAGTGCTGCCCGCCGTCGTCACCGACCGGGTACGCCCCGGCAACTGTTTTGCCCCCTTTCACTGGAACGATGTCTTTGGTAAGGAGCTGGCGATCAATGCGGTAACCAGCGATGCCATCGATCCCCTGTCGCTCCAGCCTGAATTCAAGTTCTGCGCCGTGGCCCTGACGCGCGTTGCAGAAAAACCGTCAACCCTCAATCCGGACAGCGAGAACAATGGCGTTCTTGCGGCCAACCACCAGGCAAGTGCCAGCGCAGGCACATCGGAGAATCAAACCAGAGTCCTCGATATGAAACACATCGACGCGCTGGCCACGCTTCTCGGCCTTGATACTGCGCCCGCCGTCTCGCTTGAGACGCAGGAAAAAATTTATCTCCAGGGTTACCTGGCCGCGCTGCGCACCGATGCCGCCCGCCAGGCCGGCGGCGTGCCGGTGTTGCCTGCAACCGCGCCGTTCGAACCCACCAAACGGCTTTTGGTCGACGGCATGCTGGCCGGCCTGTTCGCCCGCACCTGGCTGGCTGGGGACGGCAACGCCGGCGCAACAGCCTTGCCGTCTCCGGCGGAAAGCACTGCCGGCAGCACACCGGCCATCACCCTGCTTTGGGCTTCGCAAACCGGCAATGCGGAAGAATTTGCCGGGCAATGCGCAGCGAAACTTAAGGCGGCGGGCCACCAGGTGACCTTGGCCGACATGGGCGATGCACAGCCGGGCGATCTGGCCGCCGCTTCCCAACTGCTGCTGATCACCAGCACCTTCGGCGATGGCGATCCGCCGGACAACGGCAGTGCGCTCTGGGCCGCCTTGCAGGCCGACAGCGCGCCACGGCTGGAAAACACGGCCTTCGCCGTACTGGCGTTTGGCGATTCAAGTTACGATCAGTTCTGCGGCTTTGGCCGCAAACTGGATGAGCGGCTGGCCGCGCTGGGGGCACAGCGCTTGCTGGCGCACACCGATTGCGAATCTGACTATCAGACCACCGCCAACGCCTGGCTGGCTAGCCTGCTGCCGGTGTTGGCGAACGTTACTCAGGCCGAAATGGCGCTCGCCACAGCCACGCCGGCCCCGGTTGCCGACTGCGCCCCGGCGGCGGATACGGCGGTCCCGGCCGCCGGCTTCAGCCGCAACGCCCCGCTGCATAGCCGATTGATGACAAACCGCCTGCTGAACGCGCCCGGCGCAGAAAAAGAAACTCGCCAGTACGCTTTCGATTTAACCGACAGCGGCCTGCGTTACGAGGCGGGCGATGCACTGGGCGTTTGGCCACGCAACTGCCCGGCGCTGGTTGATGAACTGCTGGCCGCCATGCGCCTTGCTCCCGATACGCTGGTCAGCGTGGCGGATCGCGGCGAGATGCCGTTGGCGCAAGCGTTGGAAAATCATCTGGATATCGCGCGCATCACCCCCGATATCCTGCAGTTCGTCAATGAGCGTGCCGGCAGCGATTGGCTGGCCGCGTTGCTGCATGACGATCAAAAAGAGGCTCTGAAGCAGTGGCTGTGGGGGCGGCAGATCGTCGATCTGCTCCAGACCTGCCCGGTGCAGGCCAGCGCCACCGAGTGGTTAACGGTGTTGAAACGGCTGCAGCCGCGGCTGTATTCGATTGCCTCCAGCCCCAAAGCGACGCCGAATCAGGTGCATTTAACCGTCTCGACCGTCCGCTACGGCCAGGGGGATAAACGCCGCGGCGGGGTATGCTCCACTTTCCTGGCCGACCGTGCGGCGCAGGCCGAGATCCCCATCTTCGTGCAGAAGTCTGCGCATTTTAAACCGCCCGCCGCCCTGGATGCGCCGATGATCATGGTCGGCCCCGGCACCGGCGTCGCCCCATTCCGCGCCTTCCTGCAGGAGCGCCAGGCCACCGGTGCAACCGGCAAAAACTGGCTATTCTTTGGCGAACAGCGCGCCAAAACGGATTTCTACTACCAGGAGGAGTTTGCCGCACTGCAGCAAAACGGTTATCTGCACCGGCTGGAGACGGCGTTCTCACGCGATCAGCAGGAAAAAATCTATGTTCAGCATCGGATGCTGGAGCACGGCGCCGAGCTGTGGGCATGGCTGCAACAGGGAGCGTATTTTTATGTCTGCGGCGATGCTGGGCGTATGGCCAAGGACGTGGACGCCGCGCTGCGCCAGGTGGTGCAGGAACACGGCGGCATGAAGGCGGAAGCCGCCGCGGAGTGGGTCACACGGCTGGCGCAGGAAAAGCGCTACGTGCGGGATGTCTATTAGACGGTGCCCCTCATTCATTATTTGATGAAAGACAATGCCATTGGTGAGTGGAGCACCGGGGTTGAAGCCATTGAAGGCGCCGAACGGCGGAACATAGCATAGGCGAAACCGCCAGGACGGCGGTTTCAGGCGAGACAGGCAGGGACGCCTGTCGTAGCCGGCCGTGATGCGAAGTGACACAGTGAGGGTAGCCGCGCAGCGGCCGCCTGATATGGCGAAGGCGTGGGTCGTTAGGGGCCGCGCCCACGGCCCCTAACTCGGGCGCGGGCTGCGGTCCGACAAAAAACGACCGAGTTATAGCGACCGAAACCCTCTCGGTCAGGGCAAAGAACATTGCCGAAACAGCACTCTGCCGCCACCAGCGTAATGGGAATTGCCTTAATCACTCCAAGTTTCTTTGCGGCAATAGTGGCAGGCAATTGTCAGGGCCGCAGGCCCGGCCCCGACACCCCGGCCTGCGCTTAACATGGCCTGCCCGCTGCGCGGGTACCCTCGCGGCGTCCCCGTCGCCGGGCGGGTCGGCTACGACAAACATCCCTGTTTGTCTCGCCTCAATCGACCGTCCGTGGCCGATTGCCCCTGGCAACGGTGCCTTGCTCGGCAGCCCAAGATGCGCGCGGAAGGTCAAAACACAAATCTATTGCCACCGGGCAACCTAACCTCCGGTTTTGACACAATCAAAGACAACGCATTTGGTGAGTGGAGCACCGGGGTTGAAGCCATTGAAGGCGCCGAACGACGGAACGTAGCATAGGCGAAACCGCCAGGACGGCGGTTTCAGGCGAGACAGGCAGGGACGCCTGTCGTAGCCGGCCATTAATGCGCAGTGACACAGTGAGGGCAGCCGCGCAGCGGCCGCCTGATATGGCGCAGGCGTGGGTCGTTAGGGGCCGCGCCCACGGCCCCTAACTCGGGCGCGGGCTACGGTACTACAAAAAACCACGATATGATGGCGACCGAAACCCTCCCCTACCTCAACAAAGAACGTTGCCGAAACAGTATTTGTAACCTAAACCACTCCTTTGATCGCTGGCAGGAAAATGACGAAACAGGCGTTATTTGTGGGGATCCCTAACTCGGGCGCGGGCTCCAGTGCGACAAAAAACGACCGAGTTATAGCGACCGAAACCCTCCCCGAATCCAACAAACAACGTTGCCGTTCCACCAGCGAAAAACTTAGTCCACTCCATTCAGATTGCTGACCGAATCGCGAATACGCAACTCCGTGGCAAAATCATACGAATCCATCGCCTCAACGCTCACCCCAATACGCCGCAACAACAACGTAGCCGCCGCCCGGCCCATCTCCCGGCCGGGTTGGCGTACCGTAGTCAGCGGCGGATGCATATGGCTGGCCTGCGCAATATCATCAAACCCCGTCACGCTAATATCCTCTGGAACGCGCGCATGCTGCTGCTCGCAATAGCGGATAAAGCCCATCGCCATCAGATCGTTGGCGCACATCACCACGGTAGGGCGCTGTTCCACCGGCATCGCCAGCAAGGTTTGCGCCGCATAATGGCCGGCGGCCTCGGTGTAATCACCACGGATAAACGGCACCGAATCCGGCGCGATATTCGCCTCGACAAACGCCTCGCGGAACCCGGCCAGCCGTTGCTCGCTGGTCCACATCCCCTGTGGGCCGCTGACGATAAACAACCGCCGGTGCCCCTGCGCCAACACATAGCGCGCCAACTCGCGCGCGCCGTTCAGGTTCTGCGAGCTGACAAACGGGATATCAACGCCGGGCAGGCATTCATCGACAAACACCACGGCATTTTTATCTGCCAGTTCCAGCAGCGAAGGGCTGGGCAGCCCGGTGCCGGATAAATAGATCACACCGTTCAGCCTTTGCGTGCGCAGCACCTTGGCGTAATACGCCTCCCGCTGCTTATCCGACCATGTGATACACATCACCAACAGGCAGTCGAGATGATCCAGCACGCTCTGTATCCCTTCGGCGATGTCGGTAAAAAAGGCGTTGCTCAGATCGGGAACGATAAGACCAATGGAAGAGATGCGCTGATACTTCAGCCCACGGGCGGCGCTGTTGGGTTCGAAGTTAAGTTCGGCGATGCAACGCAGCACCCGCTCGCGCGTGGCCGGCGCAACCGGCCGTTGGTTGTTATTGATTACGGCGCTAACGGTACCAACGGAAACCCCGGCCAAACGCGCCACGTCACGAATGGTGCATTTTGCCTTGGGTTGCGGGGTAACTTCCTCTGTCATGAAAAATCCTGTGTGCGGGGTCAGTAGAAAGACGACATTATACACAGCGCACAGCGTGGGGCAGGACTGACCTGGGGTTGGATGGGGTGCGCCGGCGCCGGGAAGTTAATCGCGATATCGCGCCCAGAAGCGGGCCCGTGACGAAGTGCGCCATGGCGTAACAAGGTATTCCAGCAGCATCACCAGCATAAAGCTGAACACGCCAAGCAGGGCCAAAAAGGCAATGGCGGCGAACGTACCCGCCGTATTCAGCCGCGAGTTGGCCTGCAGAAGGTATGCCCCCAACCCGCCGCTGGTAGATGCCGTCCATTCGCCGATCACCGCGCCGGTAACGCTGAAGGTGGCCGACAGCTTCAGCGCCGAAAACAGCGGCGTGTAGGTTGCCGGCAGCTTAACGTAGCGGAACACCGCCAGGCGCGAGCCGCCCATGGATTTCACCAGGTTCAGCATATCGCGATCGACCGAGTTCAGGCCGTCCAGCACGTTAACCACCACCGGGAAGAAGACCACCAGCGCCACGATCACCAGCTTGGGCGCCAGGCCAAAACCCAGCCAAATGGTGAGCGCGGCAGCAATGGCGATCACCGGCACCGCCTGGCTGGCGATCAGGATCGGGTACAGCACGCTGCGCACCGCCCGGCTGCTGTCCATCAAAACGGCGAACAGGAAACCGGCGCCGGCGCCAAGGCAAAAGCCGAGCATAAACGTGGTGAAGGTGCCAGCGAAACCCTGCCAGAGCACAGCCCAATCGGCCCAAATATGCCGCCAGGTCATGGCCGGCGAGGGCAGCACATACGCCGGGATAGCATAAAAACGCACCAGCGCGCCCCAAACCAACACCACCAAAACCAGTGCGACGCAGGGCCCCAGAACAGCCAACAGCAGTTTTTTTGGGCTACGCATCGGTGCTGGCCCCCTGCCCGGCAAAGATAAGTTGCAGAATGTCTTTTTTCAACGCGCTGAATCTACTGCTGGTTAGGCTGGCCATGGTTCTTGGCCGCGCAATACCCACCGGCAACACAGTCTGTATTTTGCCCGGCCGCGGCGACATCACCACTACGCGATCGGCCAGGTAAATGGCTTCGTCGATGTCGTGAGTGACGAAAATCACCGTGCGGCGCTGTTCCTGCCAAACCTGCAGCAACCATTGCTGCATCGACAGCCGGGTTTGCGAATCAAGCGCGCCAAAAGGTTCGTCCAACAGAATTACGTCGTGCCGCATGGCAAGGGTGCGCATCAGGGCCACGCGCTGGCGCATACCGCCGGACAGGGCGGCCGGGTAGTGGTTGATGAACTCGCCCAGGCCGTAGCGCTGCGCCAACCGTGCGCCTTCGGCCCGCTGCGCGCGGCTGGCGCCGCCTTTCAGCGTCGCGCCGAGCACAATGTTCTCGAGCACCGTCATCCAGGGCAGCAGCAGATCTTTTTGCAGCATATAGCCCACGTGCCCCGCCTGCCCGGTGATGTTCTGATTATCAATCAGGATCTGCCCGTCATCCGGCGCCAGCACGCCGGAGATCAGGTTGAACAAGGTGCTTTTGCCGCAGCCGGAAGGGCCGACAATACAAATAAACTCACCGGCGCCGACGTCCAAATCTGTGGGCGCCAGCGCCGTCATCGTGCCGAAACGTTTGGTCACCTGCCGAATTGACAGCTTAGGCGCAGGCATAGCTTTCCTCATCATGCACCGTATGGTGAAGTCTTAGGGCCTACAGAACGGTGCAGCGATCCCGGCCAAACCACACGACGTCTTCCACTTTAACCGCCATCTCATCACGCAGCGCAAACGGCTCGATGGCCCAGGCGCCCCACATTGGGCTGGCGTTGTCGGCATCGATAAAACCGTGGGTATAGGCGGCCCCGGCGCTAAGGGAGTGGCCGATGTTGCCCAGTAAATCCAGTAAGATAAAGCCTTCGGCGGCCAGGCGTTCGGCGGTCATGGCAAACAGTTCATTGGCCGGCATGCCCGGCCGGCAACGGCTAAGCATGGCATGATGAATCGCTTGCAAATCGTTCAACGTAGCCTGCGCCTGCGGCGCATCGCCGACGATGGCCGTGCGCGTGCAGTCCCCCCAAAAGCCCTCTTGCGTAATCGGGTGGACATCGATAATCACAATATCCTGCTCGGCGGCGATCTGTTCGCCGGGGCCTTGCGTGGGGAAACAGACCCGGGCGTTTTCTCCGGCGCCGACGGTGGTGATCGTCCAGACCCCGGTTGCGCCGTGCCGGTGCAGATACTCATGTACCTGTTGTTCTATTTCCGCTTCGCTGATCCCCGCTTTGGCCACGCTGACGCCGAACTGTGCCGCCGCCCGCGCCAACGCCTGTGCTCGGCACAGGCCCGGCGGCGCGCTAGGCGCGACATCCGGCCCCGGCCGATAGGCCCAGGCGGGTTTCATCGAAAACGAAGCGGCCATAAAGGGTTCCCTGGTGTTGGTATATTTGGTGTTTTAAACGTAATAATCGCCTATCCCATTAGGGCTATTTTACTTGCCATTTTGAACCTGGACAGTGCTCGAAATCCTCACGTACTCCGTGTACGCTCCGTTTTACTCGCTACGCTCGCCCTACGGGCCGGACTAAAGTCCGTTCAACATGCGCGGCATGTTGTCTGCGCGCTGTCCGTGTCCAAACTGGCTGCGACAATAACGCCTACTGGGATAGGCTCTAAATCTAATTAATTATTCTGGTAAATACTTATTCGTGAAGTACTGCTCTGCCGGCAGCGTTTCTTTCACGATTTTTTGTGCCTGTACGGCGGTTAACAATGCATTCCAGCTCTCAATATTTTGCGCCAGCGCAGCGCTATTGACCGGTGACAGCAGCGGCGTGGTGTCGTGCCACTGTTGCCGGATAAACGCTTCGTCATACGCTTTGCTGTAGGTTTTGGTGAAGGCGTTAACGGCTTCATCCGGATGATCGACAGCGTAAGCGATGCTTTTTAACGTGGCGCGCATAAACGCCTTGGCCAACTGTGGGTTTTGCTCAAGCCACTTTTGGTTGCCGGCCAGCATCAGCACCGGTGCGTTCGGCACGCCATTATCAATGGCCGGGATGAACTCCGTTTGCATATTGCCCGCGGTTACCATCCCGGTGCCTTCGGCGTTGGTCAGGCCGGTAATGGCGTCCACCCGTTTTTGCAGCAGCAGCGGCACGGTATCATCAGACGCGATCACGATGTTGACATCGTTCAGGCTCAGCCCGGCGTGCTGCAACATCATCACCAGTTGTGCCTGTGTCCAGGCATCGTTGTAAGCGCCGATGGTTTTACCTTTCAGCTCCGCCACGGTGTACTTTTTCCCCTGCGGCGTGATGATGCCCCAGTTATTGTTTTTGCCGTAGCGGGCAATGGAGACAACCGGCGCCCCCTGCTCTTTGGCGAAAACAATGTCCATCACGGTGGTGAAGGCAACGTCCGCCCGGCCGGTGCCCAGATACTTCATGGTATCGGCAACCGTCGGTGGCGTGACGATGTTCAGATCGATGCCCTCATCCGCGTAGAAACCTTTGTCTTTCCCCAGGATCCAAGGGATCCAGAATCCATCCGCTACCGGCCATTCCTGAACGAAGGTAACCGGCGCCAATGTGCGGGGGGCTGCCGATACCATCGGCACCGTGACATTAGAAAAGATAACGCTTCCTATCACAGCGACACCGCACAACCATAAACGCCCTTTCATCCTTGTAATCCTGTTTTTCTGTTGATAAAACTGCCGAACCCGGCAATATTGAACCGGTTCAACTACTCATGTCAAATATATTTACCCCACACTCTATTCATTGAATATCAATAATAAATTCATTGATAGTTGTAATCAAAACGGTTCATTTTGCATGGTTTATTTTTAAGCGCCCGGCGGCAGGAACTTTTCCAGCCAAAAGCGCACTCTACAGATAAAAATGGTGAATATAAGCGGGAAATGCGTCAGATAACCCTTCAACACCACTCATCTATTAACCGCTTTATAACATTCACGGCGCGGCCGCTAACACGGAGGCGCCCACTCACAGCGCCAACCCGTTTATGCCATCCATTCACACTGCGCCCGTCAGCGGGCCACCGCCTATTCCAGTTAAAATATAAACAAATCATTAATAGTTATTTGTGCTGTTTAACTACCGCGCATTAATTTTAACAATTCGACGCCAATCCTGGCTGCACGCCAATAACAAAAAACGGCTATGCAGGCGGGCGGCGGAAAACCTCTAAGACCGACGAAAAACACTGACTTTGCTTTAATCAACCTCGGGGAAAAATATGCGATTCACGCACCGGCTATACCCTATCTCACTGGCAGCGCTGCTTTTTGTGCTGGCGCCGCTGCAGGCGCTGGCGGAAAGTCTGAAAGAAATCCGGCTGGACTTTGCCTATTATTCGCCGGAAAGCCTGGTGGTGAAGAAAAACCATTGGCTTGAAGATACCTTCAACCCCAAGGGCACCCAGGTGCGCTGGGTACTGTCCCGCGGCTCCAACAACTCACTGGAGTTCCTCAACGGCGGCTCGACCGACTTTGCGCTAACCTCCAGCATCTCCGCGTTTGTCAGCCGCGCCAATGGGCAACCGGTGAAAGCGGTTTACAGTTACCTCTGGTACGTGCCCAGCATTTTGCTGGTGCAGAAGGATTCACCGCTGAAAACGGTTACGGACCTGAAAGGAAAGAAAATTGCCGCCACCAAAGGCACCGACCCTTACTTTTTCCTGCTGCGCGCGCTGGACGCCAACCACCTGAAGCCCAGTGACGTGAGCATCGTTCACCTGCAACACCCTGATGGGCGCACAGCGTTGGAACAAGGGCGCGTCGACGCCTGGGCCGGGCTGGATCCGCACCTGGCGGCGGCCCAGCTTGCCGGGGCGAAAACGCTGTACGAAAACCCGGCCTTTGGCGTTGCCGCCTTCCTGAATACCCAGGAAGCCTTCCTGAAAGCACACCCCGATGCGGTTTCGGCCGTTATTCAGACCTATGACAAGGCGCGCCGCTGGATCATCGCCAACCCGGATGCAGCAGTAAAACTGATTGCCGCTGAAACCCAACTGCCGGAAGACGTGATTGCGCTGCAACTGGGCCGTTATGACTTTACCCAGCCCTTGCCGGGGCAAAAGCACCTGGATGCCATCAAGGCAGTGATCCCGCTGCTGCAGGCCGATCGGGTGATACGCACCGGCGCAGACACCGATACGGCGCTAAATACCCTGATCGACAGCGCCCTGGCCAAGCCGATCGTTGAGGAAAAATAGCATGACCTGCGATATCACCCCCAATGAAAGAACAGTGACTGGCGCTGCCGTAAAACTGGGCGCCCCCTTGCAGCAGCCCAGAGGCTATTATCGCCATCTGCGCGGGTTCTTACTGCCGATTGCTTTGCTGTTGGCGGTGGAAGGCATTGTGCGCATTGGCTGGGTGCCGGCCTATGTGATGCCGCCGCCGAGCGAAATCTGGTTGAGCTTTGCCGAACTGGCCCAAGGCCCGCTTTGGCAGCATATTCTGGCCAGTTCCCTGCGCGTGCTCACCGGCTTTACGCTGGGCGCCGGCCTGGCACTGTTACTCGGTGCGCTGGTCGGGTTAAGCAAAGTGCTGGAAGCCTACCTTGATCCGATGTTCCAGGCGCTGCGGGCGGTGCCAAGCCTGGCGTGGGTGCCGCTGTTGCTGATCTGGCTCGGGATAGACGAAGGCGCCAAGATCACCCTGATCGCCATCGGTTCGTTCTTCCCGGTCTATCTGAACCTGGTCGCCGGCGTGCGCAATGTGGATCGCAAGCTGGTCGAAGTGGGCACCCTGTACGGTTTTTCCAAAATCAGGCTGGTGCGCCGGATCATTATCCCGGCCGCCCAGCCGTACCTCTTCACCGGCCTGCGCGCGGGGCTGTCCATGGCCTGGCTGTGCGTGGTGGCGGCGGAACTGCTGGCGGCCACCCAAGGTATTGGCTACCTGCTCACCGACGGGCGGGAAACCTCCCGGCCGGATCTGGTGCTGGTCGCCATTATTACTCTGGCCCTGATGGGCAAGATAACCGACAGCCTGCTCAAATCATTAGAAACCAAGGCCCTGTCCTGGCGCGACGGTTACGCCGGTGAGGAGTGATCATGAGTACCCTGCTACGCCTTGAAAACATCAAAAAAACCTACAACCAGCGCACCGTGTTGAGCAACGTCAGCATTGAACTGCGGGCGGGGGAAGTGATCAGCCTGATCGGCCCCAGCGGCTGCGGCAAAAGCACCCTGCTACGGATTGCCGCCGGGTTGGATCGCGCCTTTCACGGCAGCCTGGACATCGCCCACGCCGCAGCGGGGAATGCCAAAAACGCCATCGGCGTGGTGTTCCAGGAGCCGCGCCTGATGCCGTGGCTGACGGTGGCGCAAAACGTCGGGTTTGAAGACGGCAACAACGCCGATAGCCAGTGGGTAAACCAGCTGATTGCCGACGTCGGCCTGGCCGGGCATGAGCACGCCCTGCCCAAACAGCTTTCCGGCGGCCAGGCCCAGCGGGTGGCGATTGCCCGCGGCCTTTACAGCAAGCCGCAGGTACTGCTGATGGATGAGCCTTTTAGCGCCGTTGATGCCTTCACCCGCATGCATCTGCAAGAGTTGGTGGAAAAACTGGCCCGCCAGTACCACATTGCCCTGCTGCTGGTCACGCACGATCTGGATGAAGCTTTTTACCTAAGCGATCGCGTGCTGATCCTGGGCGGCACCCCCGGGCATATCATCCAGGAGGTCAACGTGGCCGTCGCCAGGCCGCGCGATCGGCGCGACGATCAATTAGCCCATCTGAAAGCCGGGGCGCTCACGGAGCTGATTAAAATCCACGCCTGACACCGCTGGAGCAACGGCGGGTATATTCACAGAGTGACTATCGAAAGCTTATAAAAGTATTTGATTCGGGCAACGCGGGGGCACACTATCATAGCTATAACCTAATGAATTCATCCAAACTTATATACCCGTTGTACTTAAAGTTGTTTCGCCTGCCACACACCTGCAACCTGAAGTATGAAGGGGCTATATTGTGATGCTGTTTTAAGAGGTAAGCCACTATGCCGGAATTGGGTGAATTGTTTTATATCCCGCAGAAAAATATCAACTGGCATTTAGACAGCATCGTTGACGAATTAAAAAATGTTCGTCAACAGTGGCGTGATAAATACCAGCAGGGTAATTATCAAAATAAACGCTTGCTCCCGTCGAAAGAAAACGTCAGCAATATTGCCGATACGCTATCAAAAGTCTTGTATCCGATGCGCTTAGGCGCAACCGATCTCAAAAAAGAGAGCGAAGATTATTATGTGGGATACCTGCTGGGCAACGCGCTGGAGCGCCTGGCGGAAGAAGCCACGCTGGAATTGCGCTATAACGCCGGCGAACAATCCCATCCTGGCGATGAAGCGCAAGAGGCCATCAACCGCATCAAGCAGTTCGCCGCACAGTTGCCAACGATACGCAAACTGCTGGACAGCGATATTCTGGCTGCTTATCAGGGTGACCCTTCCGCCCGCAGTATGGATGAAGTGCTGCTGTGCTACCCCGGTATTCACGCCGTTATCCATTACCGCCTGGCCCATGAGCTGTACCGGCTGGAACTGCCGCTGCTGGCGCGGTTGATGACGGAAAAGGCGCATAGCCAGACCGGTATCGATATTCACCCCGGCGCGCAAATTGACGAAGGGTTCTTCATCGATCACGGCACCGGTGTGGTGATTGGCGAAACGGCGATCATTGGCAAGCGTGTGCGCATTTACCAGGCCGTCACGCTGGGCGCCAAGCGCTTTATCACCGACGCCGACGGCAATTTGCAAAAACGCTATCCGCGCCACCCGATCGTTGAAGACGATGTCGTGATCTATGCCGGGGCAACGCTGCTGGGGCGTATTACCATCGGCGCCCGTTCGAGCATTGGCGGTAACGTCTGGTTAACCCGCGACACGCCGCCGGACAGTAATATTCGGCAGGCCAGTTTATTACAAAGCCAATTTAAAGATGGCGATGGCATTTAACCTAACGGCTTATTCTCTTTCTGGTTTTTATTAGGCAGCACGCTACGCGGAGTTCGCTCTCCCTACCCTGTAAGCATACGCTCAGTAAGTTATCGTATGATTTATCATCATGTTTGATACCCATCAAAACCAAAGCAGAAACCGGTTTCAAACCCCGTTTTTTTTGCCATAATCAACAATATTTATTCATGCTGCGATTGAACAAATTGTTATGCACCTTTGCGGGGACGGGAACCTCAACCACGCCCTTGATGCTCAACCGAAGGTGCACAAAGGCGCAGATATGAAGGCTAACCATTCATCCATAGTGAAGTGGCGAAATAAAGGAGAGTGCGAATGAGAACAGGATCTGCCCCCGCCGGATCAAACACGCTGACAATCATCATGGTGCTCTCTGTTCTTTCGATCTTTCCGCCGCTGGCGACCGACATGTATCTCTCGGCCTTCGGCGACATCCAGGCTTATCTCAATGCCCCGGATGGGGCACTGGAGCTGTCGCTGTCGGTATTCTTCCTTGGCCTATGCGTCGGCCAACTGGTGTTCGGCCCTTTAATCGACCGGTTCGGCCGCAAGGGGCCGCTTCTGGCCGGAGCCGCGCTGTTCTGCGTCGCAACGGTACTGTTGCTCCTGACCCGTTCAACCTCGATATTTGTCGGCCTGCGGTTCATCCAGGCACTTGGCGCCTGCGGCGGTATGGTGGTGGGGCGCGCGGTGGTCTCAGATCTCTATGAGGGGACCGCAGCAGCGCGAACCATGACTCTACTGGTCATGCTGATGACGCTTGGGCCCGTCGTATCGCCGCTGCTGGGCGGCGTTATCGTAACGCAGTTCGGCTGGAAAATGGTCTTTATCACGATGTTGGCGATCGGTGCTCTCGCACTGGCGCTGGCATCCATGCTGCTGCCGGAAACCTTACCCGCCTCAAAACGGCTCAAGACGCCACTGACCGGCGTATTCAGCGATTATTGGCAGTTGTTGGCTTCCCGCCCGTTCGTCGTCCCGGCGCTGGTCAGTTCATTGGTCCAGGCGGCCATGTTCTCCTTTATCACAGCCTCATCCAGCGTTTTCCAGGGAGTGCTCGGCCTCGGTAAGATTGAATATGGCCTGGCCTTCGGCTTTGTCGCGCTCGGGTTGGTCGTCGCCTCGTTCGTCAACAATCGGTTGCTGGTGAAGTTGCAGGTACAAACGGTTATCAGCACTGTACTGCCGCTGTTTGTGGCTATTAGCTTCGTACTGCTGCTGGTTTCGCAAACACATCGGCTTTGGGTGCTGATCGCCCCACTCTGGTTCTCAATCGCCATGGTCGGTTTGCTGAGCGCGAACGCCACCTCCATTGCCATGGAGGCGGCACGGGGGCAATCGGGTGTGGGCTCGGCCTTGGTCGGCGCCATGCAATTCGGCGTCGCCTTCATCTGTTCAGCCGTGGTGGCTTCAGCGATCAGTTCAAGCGCCTTGCCTTTGGCGCTCGGGATACTGCTCCCCGCCCTTGCCGCGCTGATACTCTGGTCATTTGGCCGAACATCTTCCGGCAACGTAATATGAAGAACGGCTAATTAGCGGAGCGGCTGGCCTGGGTGTTTACTCATATTCCATATAAATCACCATGGTGCCAACCACCGTGCCGGCCGAGAGATTACTGCTGTCGTAAATCTTGTAACGTGCACCGATATCAATGCCGGTGAGTGAAGTAACCAAACTACTGCTTTTGGTCATTGAGGCCAACGAGGTGGCGCCGGAATCAAACGTTGAACTCATCTTGATAGGATCCGCAGCACTGTTAAACAGCTGAAAACCAATGCCGGATGAGGTCGAGGAAGGATTTCTGATTATGTAATTGCCGGTATCGACCAGATCGTTACTGTAGGCGCGTAAATTAAACGTCTTCGTGGCGAGGCTGTTCACGCTGCCGCTGCAGCTCACCGGGATCGTGAACTGGCTGTCCGAATAATCGCCGGATTTCAACGCAAAAACAGTAGTGTTGGGCAAGGAAAACGCAAGGTTTTCAATGACGCAGGTCGTAGTGGTCGGCAAGAAATTCACCGTCATCGACGCAAATGCTTTGACATAACTGAAAGAGGCTGCGGTTGCCAGAGCAGAAGTAGAGACAACTTTACGCAAAGCGCTTGCGGTTGCATAGGTGGAATTGCCGCTTGAGGTCACTAGGTATAAGACCGGTATCTCAATGCTGGAACCTGAGGTCGTGGCATCATAGGTGGTACCGTTCACGACCTCGGCGTTAAGCGTCATATCGGCATCAAAAGTACTTGCCGCAATAGCCGTGTTTACAAGGCCCGTAAACGTTTGGCTGCTTTTTGAGAGCGATGCGGTAAATTTGATATAGGTATCCAGATCCCCATTAGTGAATTTGACCGTGTAACCGCCATCTATACCATTACGATAATACAACGTTGTCGAACCGGCCCAGCACTGTAACGTATAATTTGAAAAATTCGAGCTTTGGGTATAGGAATAGCTATTACTTAACGAAAGCATATCGCTAATATCAGTGGAAGCGTTACTGGTCACCGCCATAGAACGGTCACCGATTAACATGCTATACGGATCACACCAGGCAGCATACACCTGCGCCCCAGAAAAAAGCCCAAATAATGCCAAGAAAACATTGAGTAGATACTTTTTACATACGATTATTTGCATATATTCCCGCCTGTAACAGTCGCGTCCCTTATAACACAAGAACCACCATTCGTTTTAATTAAAATATAATCAGGCAGAGTATTTGCCTTTATATAAATTAAGCTACCCTGAGCTACATATCCGAGTTCATGACCTTCCTTGTCAAAAATAGACGAACCAAAAGACAATGGTTTCCCTCTGCTATCAGCGGCGCGTAAAGAAAACGTCTGGCGCGTATCAGTGATATATTTGACATAGGAAATACTGCCCTTCCACGGGGCAATTTGTTTGATATTACCTAGCACATCATTGCCGGCCTCGGAACGTAGATAGTAGCTGTTTTTGCGCCAGGCTTTAGCATAAGGAATAAGCGTTTTACCGGAACTGTTGGTTGTAAAACTGCCATTGCCATTCACTTTCGCGCCGGAAACGCCTGGCGCATCAATGATAACGAAGTTGCTGCCCGTTCTTGGCGATGTCAACACACCATACCGTGAAGCCAAAATGCTGCCGGTGGCACCAACGCCATACTGGCTGTAGTTACTACCTTTAGTAACATTACCGGTGAGATTGGCGAACGGTGAATCATAAGAAACGTAACCGCCTGCCGTGGTTTTTTCTTGCTGGCTATTTTTCACCGACAGGTTATAGCGCAGGTTGTCTGCATATTGCTGGTTCCAACTCAAAGATGATGAGCTATATTCTTTCCCCTCCGTAGTCAAGGATGAACTAATACTGCTTGCACGCTCAAAAATGGTGATTGGAATACTCAAAGACAGACTGGCGTACGATTCGTCATAATATTTTACGTCTCTATCCTGAGCATCGACCAGGCCGACAGCGTAACCCTGGCTATACAGACGCCGCCCGGCATTCAATGTCCAGGAAATATTATTATAGCTATTGCTCCATCCCAATGAATATTGCTTTGATTTATCCTGGGTGTTCCAGTAGTCAACGGTATAAATGCTGGCCGACAGCGTGCCGTAACCTTCAGGCAAACGCTGATCCACCGAAATGCTCAGGCTGTTTTTTTCCTGCGCCTGATAACCGATCTTGTTGCTGATGTATTGGCTGATGGAGTCGGATTCATTCAGCGTCAGATAATCCGGTTTTTTATGTGTCAGGCTGACAGTGACATTGGTATTGGCACTGAAATAGCGGTTCCAGGCAATTCTACTTTTGCTGCCGCTGGCTTTGTTCTGCGCAGCTTGCAGGGCGGCCTGTTCAACGCTGGCTGATAGGGTTCCGGCATACGGCACCAACACCGATGCACCAATCAAGCCCGATTTGTATCTGCTGCTCAAAATCGAACCGGCCGCCAGCGTCAGGTAGTTATTCACCCCCAACGAATACTCTACCTGAGAGAAGTAGCTTTTATCCAACAGTGAGTCGGTGCGTAACTGACCGGCGTTAAACAACCAGTCGGAAGAACCACTGCGCAACATGCTCGAAGCCGCTGAATAAGGAATAAAAGACGAACTGGTGGTGCCATTCGCATTCTCAATCACCAGATTGAGATCGGAGCGTGAGCCCGTTGGCATCAGATCGGCGACGATAAACGGCCCGCCAGGCACACTCTGCTGGTAAATAATTTTGCCGTCCTGCAGCACCTTAATGACTGCGTTGCCGTCAGCCGTGCCTTTAATTACCGGCATATAGGTGCGATAGCTGTCCGGCAGCATCGTCAAATCTTTTTTCACGCCCAGACCACGAAAATCGAAGCTATCGAACCAGTCGGCATTGCTGGAATTGTCACCCAACGTTGCGATCGCGTCGATCGCCGGTAGCGATTTCTCCAGATAACGGCTACGGTTCACCCACTTCGTTTCGGCATTTTGACGACGATAGTAGTAAGAGTTATCACGGAAATGCCAGTCAGCCAGATTCAGGCCGCTATTGAGCGACAGATATAAATAAGATTGGTCGTCACCGCTATTACGGTAGCGACTCTGTGAATAGAGCATATTGTAGTTGGTATACAGGCCACTGATCCCCTTATCCCAGAGTTCGGGGGGCAACCAGTTTTTATCATGCGCGATAATATCCGCCTGCGGTACGGTAATCTCGAGGCGCAGACTATCGTGGTGGAACACCACGGCGCGCTGCTCGAGATATTGCACCAGCAAAACCCACTCCGCCGCGTTGCGCTGTTCCGCTAGCAACAGCGTTTTAATATCAAGATTCTTCAGATAGCCCGCATCGACATAAACCGCGCCATCAGCATCGATTTTTACATCATATTTCCCTTTCCACTCTTTATTGACAAAAACATCAGCGGAATAGATGCCAGGACTGATGGCGCTCTTTTGTGCCTGTGAGAGCTCTTTGGCGCTGGTGCCAACCATGAAGCTCTGGTCAAATTCAGCAGTGGCTAAAACGGAACATGAAAATGTCTCGCCCGATAGCAACAGGATGATAATTAATCGATTGCAAATTTTCATATTCTCAGTTGCTGATATCGATGTCTCTTTGCGTGCCAAAATCATCAATAATTTTAAAAGTGTAGGATTTCCGATCGCTCAGCAGATGGCGTTTATCGTACTCATTACAAGAGAATGGTCGTAATAACAACGCCTTATCAAGGAGGTTACCCCCTTTGCTTTTCTTATCCTCAATGCCTATCACGGTAACGAAATAAGGCGTCTCGTTTTTAATGCAAGACCCCTGAACACGGATATGCTGATTGATGCTGTTTGGGCTTATCGCTAATCCTGCTGGGCGATAGAACACTTTTAAGCGGCTCCGCACCGCAAATTGTAAATAGTTGCCGCTTTTGTTCTGCGGAACGGGGGGAACATCAATAATATTCAGCCAAAACACACTTTCACGATCGGTTGGCAGACTCGCGGCCAGATCATTTTTAACGATATTCAGTACCTGGCCGTTATCCGCATCAATACGGACTACCGCGGGTACGACCGCCAACGCTAATTTTAAATCTTCAGGCCTGGCGTCCGGATTGCCGTCATCAATCCATGATTGCACCAGATGCGCCTCAGACGATTTATTCATTAACTGCACATTCGTGCTTTTCTTACCGCCATCAAAAATGACCCGGGTGTTATTCACCACGACGCTGGCATGGGCATAAAATGTGCTCGTCAGCAATAAAGAGCACAACAAAGTTATCTTACTGATCATGTCTTTCCTGGAAGGACATCCTTGTCCTGTTATTTCATCCAAATAGCGTTAACGATTACTCGTATTCAAAGGTATAGGTTGCCGTGGTGATCACAGAACCGGTGGTGGCGGAACTTCCACCGTAATTGTAATAGTTGGCGTAGTAGCTCAGAGTGCCGTTCGCCGCGGTGTCATATTTTGACGAGTCGGACGACGTAGTCGCCAGACCGGTATTCAGCGCACTGTTCAACGCCACCAGCGAGCTACCGTCGGAGGTAATACCAATGCCTACGCCCGTGGCGGTACCGGATAAATTCTTCAGATAAATGCCATCATCCGAGACATTTGAACCTGAGAATGTGATCTTCAGCGCTTGGGCTGTAGTACTGGTGCTGTCGAATCCCGTACACCCGTCCACCGTCAGGCTGAATTGTTGCGGGTTCGCCGTCACTACGCCAATAGTAGAACCAACATCTGTGGCGGTGACCGGGGACATGTCCACAGTGAAATCACTGCCGTTGTTGGTGGTGACATTACAGGTTACATCGGTGACTGCTCCGGAGAAGGTAATCGTGCCGCCGCCAACGCCAGAAGTGGTAGTCGCGGAAGCAAGATTACAAAAGAAAAAAGCAACCAATCCGATAGTGATTTTATTAAAATTCCGATTTTCCATTTACATTATTTCCTTGGTCATTCATATTATTTCTAAAAGAGTGAGTAATAACTTATAAAATTCTAAAGTATTCTGACACCTCCACTTCGTCATCACTTTTGCTTTAATGTTGCTGATATTTTTACGCCCACAGTGAAAAATAATTGCCATTTGTTCTACTGAGACGCCCTGAGCCAACAGCAAGCAATAGCGTCTTTCGACCTTGGTCAACCTGGGAATATAAGATAACCGCATTTGAACCCGACTTATTGACCGACCACTCAGTAGCTGTACAAACTCATCGACGCTAATCCGGCTGCAAGCCGCGATGACGCTAATGTCGTTTGGAAACAAGCTAATTACATTTAATAAATGTCTTGGTCCAATAACTACAGTCCTCTGATAATCAGTACGATTAGCAGTCAGGCAGTCAATAACCCCACCATTTCTAACCTCAAACATATTCTTAGGCATGGCGAGGCATGAAATAATGTGCTTCACACCTGCGGTCATAAATGCATCACCGCCAAGAATAATAACTCTAATCGCCCCCATATAAAACCAACCTATTTGTCCCGGTGCTGCTTATTCCGGGCTTACCGAACAATAAAATTTGTGCGCACCACATACCTACCTTTAGCCGGTAATTCAGTTTTGCATAAATTTCATGAGGCTATTTTTACCCAGATTGAGCATGAATGTTAATGATTTATTAAGTGGATATATCTTAAAAAAATAAATGAACAGCTTGACATTAAGCCAATAAAAAACAACAACCATCCATTTGATATATATATATTTTCATTACCACCCCTCCAGTTAAATGTATAAATTACGATTTTTCTTTACAAATAAGCTTACCAAGTAACGGATTAATCCTAGATGACACAACCTATTTTATTGCGCCCTTATGTAAGTTCAAATTTTCACCATTAAGAGCAATAAATTGATAAAAATCAATCTAACGCCTATTTTTTAATTTGACTCAAGAAAACAACTTGACTGCATTGATTCCCCTTATCTCGAATAATATCCACTTAACCCCGAGCTGCCGGCATCGCTTTACATCCTGTTTATACTCAATGCTGGCTAATATCCGTCCAGACGCACTACGTTTGCTTCGGATTAAATTTACGCCCAAACCATCGACACCAGCAATTTAAAGATGTAAAAACGATATAATTAGATTTTTATTCCGCAAAATTAAAAAAATAAGAATTACATACCAAAAAGATGAGTCACTACGATAAACCGAAGGGTACGGCGCCATTATGTGCATCGGAACCACTCATTAGATAAATATGCTAATAAAATATAATTTTCGGATAAAAATTCCATTTAAAATCCATTTATAGATTTATCCCCATTGATAAGCGGTGACGTATAATCCAACAACCCGCTTATCGGCACGGCAGTCTGATTTGTTTGCGCAATATCGTAGTGGCCGTTGAACTAGAAGTTACGAGCGGAAGGGAAGCTATTTTCCCCTTTTTATCCATACAGCCTTGGAGACGCCATCGTCGAAATAAAACATTATCCGATTAATGACTCTAAAATAAGAACAAAAACCTATTAATTATAAATTTATAGGTTTTTGTTCCAGAATGTTTTCGCGGATTGATTTGACCGTATTACATGTGCCGATACAGCGATTAAAGGTGGGCGTAATCATGCCGAACGCCGTACGGATATTCGGCATGATGAGCGAAAATTATCGATTCAGTAGCGCTGGCAGGTGAACAAATGAGAGAGGGGACCGCCAATCAGATAGGTTTTTTTATCGAGCTGCACCACATTCAGTTGTAAAGAAGAGGGATCAAGCATCAACTCAGCCAATAGGTGATTAAAAGCCGCATCAGGGGTATTATCGGTCGATGATTTTATAATATTATCAATATGATAGCGATAAGTATCATAATCAATTTTATCGCCCTGATTGAGGATAATTCGACGATTAAGGGTAGTAACCTTATCGCCGTAAGTCACCTGCCCATTGAGCAATAAATAGCCTGAAGATTTATCCTGGAAACGCAGATCATGCTTCAGCGCAAACTCGATACTCCCCCCCTCTTTACGGCTTAGGTCATAACGCGTAAAGGTGGAGCAACGAAATGGAAAATCGTCGACGTGGCGCATAAACGTCACTGCCCCCAGGGAAATCAGAGCGAGCAGGATCATGACGGCCAACGCTATCGTGGTGGTTCTTTTCAACTCATTCTCCAGTCGAGATAATAGACGTTATCGCACGAGATAACATTTCCGCTGTTATCCAGCTTGCAGAAAGAGATGAGCGTTCTGCCATAATTTTGCGGAGAGAATGCGGTATTTTTATCGAAATAGAGACGCAGGCTGCTATCACAGGTTTGGTGATTTTCGCGCATCATTTGTTGGATTTGGTTCTTCAGTTCCGGCTCAGCCGGGCTGTCCCCCCCTTCTAAAAACACGACACGACAGCCGCCCGCCAGGGCGATGGAAACCGGTGCAATTTCCTGTTTACCCGCTTTTATTACCAGATAGTACCAGCTTCGGCCTGCAATCAGACAAATCAGCAACCCCGCCAGCAGCAGGCAACCATAAAGGGCAACGTGCGCCTTGGCGCGGCTTTTAACCGGCGGGGAAGTTTCAGTCAGCGAAGATTGCGATACATCTTCACGGGCAAACGCTTCCCGCGTGATGGGAATATCCGTGTTAAGGCGGATCCCCATTTTAGGCACGGTGATGATCAAATTTTCACAGCCAAACGCCGCCAGTGCGCGCCGCACAATGCTGAGATATTGATTAAGATTGTTATTCGAACCGCGTAGCCCATATTTATCCCACACCTCCGTCAACAGTACGTCCCTTGCCAGAATTTCACCGTTGGAGTTGAGCAATTGCTCGAACAGCCGGCCAGATGAAATACTCAGGCTTAGCGTCTCCTGCGTGGGCAGATGGCTCAATGTGCAATCATCTGAGTTATAAGTTATGGTCCCGTCGATCGTATAAATCATGCAAAAAATCACCCTATGCTCGCGGATCGCATCCATTATAAATCAGATTCTTATAGCGAGCGAATCTAAGTACCCAGATAATACAAATGCGTAGGTTCACTTTCTCGGATAATGTAGGCGAAAAAATATAGCCGCAGAGTAAAAACAGACTGATCCACGCGATATCGCGCTATTACTGCTTTTCGCCAGCGCAGCGGCACATGCCAATAGCCGGCATAAAGTATATTCTGCTGCCAACGGCATTATGAATAATGAGAGCAGGCTAAAGACAAACCTACTCCACGGATAAAAACATGCCGATACCGCCATTACATCTTAACAGCACATTCTGATTGCCATAAATGATACAGGGAAAATGGAAGGATAATTATTTACCGTGTTCCTTAATGCTGTTTTTCCGTTTAGGGCGGCAATGAATTAATCTGCCGTAAGTTACGCCGCAAAGGTGGGGGATGAGCGACGGCATATCTTATAACGTTATGTCATTGTCTTTTACCTGCCATCTCCCTACAAAATGGCGTAAATACCATACATTGGGGCGGCATAGCGATGAACTTGGATCTACGGCAATTGCGTAACTTTCTCGCGCTGGCTGAACACAAAAGTTTTGTGCAGGCGGCCGAAGCGGTTTACCTGTCACAATCAGCCTTCAGCCGCAGCATTCAAGCGCTGGAACAATCCGTGGGTTGCCAACTGATAGAGCGCCAGAGCAAACAGTTTGCCCTCACCTGGCAGGGGGAAAAGCTGCTGCCGATGGCGCGGCGCATGCAGGAACTGTCCGACGATCTGCTCAAAGAGATGCGCAACATGAGCGATGAACAGAGCGGGAGTCTGTTTTTTGGCTGCGGCCCGGCGCCCTCTTCGCTGCTGATCCCGCAGGCGATCGCCCACTTCAACCGCCTGCGCCCGGGCGTGCGGATCACCTACAGCGTCGATAACTGGCAATCACTGCACCAACGGCTGATCGCCGATGAATTTTCCTTTTTTATCGCGGATATCTGGCAGGCTGAAACCAACCCGGAGCTGAGAGTGCAGCCGCTGCGCAGCCAGCGCTGCTTTTTCGTCTGCCACCGTTCGCACCCGCTGGCGGAACAGGGCGGCGTCACGCCGGCACAGTTACTGAGCTACCCTTTTGCCGCGCCCTATCTGCCGACCGGCATCCGCAAGGTGCTAGCGGCACTGAGCCAGCAGCCGGACTTCACGCCGCACATCCAGTGCGACTATGTTTACTCGCTGTTCGGCGTCTTGCGCCACAGCAACGCCATCAGCTTCGCCAGTGCCGATACCTTTGAGCTGTTACAGGAAAGCCACGGGCTGGTGCGGATTAACCTGGCGGAAGCGCCGCCGGAATGGGAAAAGATGTGCACCCACTTCGGCATTATTTCCATGATGAACAAGCCCCTGCCGCCGCTGGCACAGCTGATGGTCGATACCATCGTCGACACCGATCGCCACGATCCGGTGAACTGGCTGGCGGCTGGCGAATAAAAACCGCACCGCGCTATTTTTGCGTCAACAGCGCCAGGCGGGTGATGCCGGCTTTTTCCATTTCGGCCAGGATCCCGGCCACCGCGCCGTAGTTAGCGCCCTCATCCGCCTGCAGTTGCACGATCAGATCGGCGTTTTCTGCCTTGGCCTGCTGCAAGCGCGGGATCAACATCTCGCGCGGCACCGCCGTTTTATTCACAAACAGCTGCGCCTGCGCGTCGATACTGACCACCAACGGGTCCCGCTGTTCCGGCGGCGCTATGGCCTCGGTTTTCGGCAGTTTAATCGGGATGGCGTTGGTCAGCATCGGGGCGGTGACGATGAACACCACCAGCAGCACCAACATCACATCCACCAGCGGCGTGATGTTCATTTCACTCATCACTTCATCGTTATCCTGCGAGACAAAAGCCATAATCACACCACCGGCTGCATTTTAAGGGGGGCAGTATAAGGCGCGGGCGCCTGTTCTGCCCCAGTGGCGGTAAACAGGTGGAATTCCTGCGCCTGGGCCACGCTGAAAATATCGTGGGCGAAATCATCCAGATAGGCCACATGCAGCTTCATGCGGCGGATGAAATAGTTGTAGACCAGTACGGCGGGAACCGCGACGGCGATGCCGACGCCGGTGGCGATCAGGGCATTGCCGATCGGCCCGGCGACGGTATCCAGGCTGGCGGAGCCGGTCTGGCCGATCTCCTGCAGCGCCGCCATAATCCCCCATACCGTGCCGAACAGGCCGATAAACGGCGAGGTACTGCCGATACTGGCCAACACCGCCAGCCCGGCTTCCAGCGAACGGCGTTCGCGCTGGATCTGCTGGCGCAACGCGCGCTCAATGCGGTCTGGCAAATTGACCGCGCCAGCGGCGCGCCCCGCTACCGCCTGCGCGGCATCCAGGCTAGCCCGCGCCAGGTTGGCAGAGGCGCCCGGCGCGTTCCCCGTTGCCGCCAGGGCGCCACTGATGCTCTCCTGCTGCCAAAATGCCCGCTGGAAACGCCGGTTGCGCTGCTTTTGCCGCGAAAACTGCACCAGCTTGGCCAGGCCGATCAGCCAGGTCAGCACAGAGAAAAACAGCAGTAGCAAAATGACGGCGCCTTCCGCCGATGCCAATTCAATGTGTCCCAAAGTCATAGCCTGTCGCCTCATGAAGTTAAATTGAAATTAATCGGAACCGTAACCCAGCCCGCTTCCGGCTTGCCGCCGCGTTGCGCCGGCACGAATGTCCAACGCTGTACCGCCGCTTTGGCCGCCTCGTCCAGCACCCCATAGCCGCTGGATTTCTGCAGCCGGATGCTTTGCGGCGTGCCGTCGGCGCGCACCTGAACCTGCAACAGCACAGTGCCCTGCCAGCCACGTTTGAGCGCGGCCGCTGGGTAATTCGGCGCCGGGTTACGTAAATAGGCCGCGTTGGCCGAAGGCGGTACCAGCGGCGCCGGCGCGGGGGCGGGTTTTGCCGCCGGCAGCGTGCTAAGCGGCTGCTCCACCGGTCGTGGCGCGCTCGGCGCCGGTTTGCTTTGCACCGGCGGCTTTTTCCTGACCACGGGTTTTGGCTTTGGCGCTGGTTTCGGCGGCGGCGGTGGCGCAACCTCATCAATCACCGGCGGTGGCGCTTCGGCAGGCGCAGGCGGTTCTGCCGGTTGCTCAACCGGCGGCGCCGGCGGCTGGGCAAACTCGATGGAAACCGCCACCGGCATCGGCACCGGCGGCAAGACCGCCTGCTGGCGCGCCGCCAGCGCCACGATGACCGCCGCATGCAAGGCCAACGTCAACACGCCCAGCAACAGCCACTCGTAGGCCCGGAGCCGATAAGGACCGGGCGCCTGCACGACAAAGCGCCGCAGCGTCTGCGGCGGCCAGGCCGGCGGCGCGTCATGCTCCGCCTGTAGGGCGTAGCGCCGATACGCGAACGCTTCAGCCACGGTGTTGCCCCTCGTTGACGACGCGGAATTGCGCATTGGCCGGCGGCGTCACCGCCTGTTCACTGTGCGGCGTGCCGGCCGGCGCCCAGTCATAAGGCACCGGCGTAGCGCGGTACAAGCCATTACGCCCTTTGCCGTAGAATGGGCTGACGTATTCCCACACCGTCTGGCCTTCCGCCGTCACCTGGAACACGCGCCCACTTTGCCCTTCGGTGATCAGCGTGTTGCCGTTAGGCAGGCGCCGCGCCAGGCTGGTGAACGTGCTGAAGAACGCCGAGCCGGGACGATACTCCCAGACGATCTGTTTGGTTGATGGGTCTATCTCGACCACCCGCGATATGCCGGTGGCGATGCGGTAAGCCACCGGCGGGTAGCCAGAACCGCCCTGGTTGTCGAACACCAGAATATTGCCCGCCCCCGGCAGCCCTTTCGGGATTATTTTGGCGTCGTGCTGGCCGCTTAACTGATCCACCGGGCGCGGCAGTTTCGCCCCGGCGGCAAACGGGTTGCTGCGCTCTGCCGAGGGGTAGTTCGGCCCCAGGCGCCACACCACCTTGCCGGTTTGTTTATCAATGATGGCGATAAAGTTGGCCTGCCGGGAGTCAATGATGATGTTGTCCGGATGGAAACGCGTATCGCCGGCGTCATACCAGCGGTTTTCGCCAAGCGGGCGGGCGTTGTTCAGGTGCAGGTAATCCGCGAGATCGGTGTTATGCACCAGTTCCAGCTGTTCCGGGGTAAAGCCAAACTCGTTCAGGTGATCGGAGGCCAGCCAACGCCAGACCACGTTGCCGTTAGGATCAACCTCATAGATCGCATCGTCGATCAACGCATCCAGCTTGAAACCGGCCACCTTGTGCAGGCGGTTCGCCAACAGCAACGTGTTGCCATTAGCCAGCCGCGTTATCTCATGGTGCTGGTGAGCGTTACCCACCGCCGGCTCGCCGGCCCAGCGCCACACCACCTTGCCGCTCCAGTCCAGCTCGGCCACGGCATGGTTATTCACGCCATTGCCGAAGGTGCGCCGATCACTGTCCTTGCGCTCTGCCAGTTGCACAAACACGTGCCCCTTGCGCCCCTGGTTGACGGCGGGATCGATCACTTCCGTCGGGAAGCCGCGGTATGGCCAGCTACGCACCACATTACCGTTCATGTCGATCAGATAGCTTTTGTCGTCCGCGCCGCTGAATACGGTGTAATGGCCCCAGGCTTTGGCCGGATCGTACAGGGTGACGCCGGTGGGGAACACGGTCGGCGCCGCCAATACCTTGGCGCTAACCAACAGAGCAGCGGCGACGTTAAGCACTTTTTTCATCTTGGTTCCCTTAGAAATCGTAACGGACGTTGAGGTTGAGCGTGCGCGGCGCGCCGACCACCAGGGCATTGCTCGCGGCGATCCAGTAATCTTTATCCAACAGGTTGTTCAGCTCGGCACGGTAGGTAATCTGCCCTTTGCCCAGCGGAACGCGGTAGCTGGCACCAAGGTTGTAAAGCTCATAGGACGGCGTCTGCAGGGTGTTGGCGGTATCAATGTACTGTTTGCCGGTGTGCGTCACGCCGCCGTAAACGCGCAGCCCGGGCAGCGAGAAGAACTCTTTTTCCACGCTGAAGCTCCCCTGATAGGTCGGTACCGCCGCCGCTTTTTTACCGACGACGGCCGCCGCGGCCTCGCGATATTCGGCGCGCAGCCAGGTGCTGCCCACATTGAGGGTTAGCCCCGGCAGTGGGCGGTAGCTGCCGTTGAATTCCAGCCCGTCGTAACGCACCGTGCCGTCGCCGACGTAGTAGTTATCCGCTGCGGCGTAGCCGGTGCCCCGTTCGATACGAAACAGCGCGGAAGCCAGCGACCAGTCCCTGCGTTCGCTCTTGATGCCCAGCTCATACTGCTTGCTTTCGATCGGCGCCAACTGCTGGTAGGCATTGGCATAGGTGCTCCCGACGTTGCCGCCGTCTTCCAGCGCTTCAACGTAGCTGGCGTAAATCGTGGTGTCGGGCCGTGGGTTGAACATTAGCGCCACGGTCGGCGTCAGCGGCTTCTCACGGTATGCGGTGCGCTTCGCCCCGGAAACGTAGTAGTTGTTGTTTTCGTAATCGAACTTCCGCAGCCCCAGCAACAGCGACCAGTTGTCGCCCAGCCCCAGGGTGTCGCTGAAGTAGGCCGATTTGGTGGTCCAGTCGGAAATGCGGAAGTAACGGCGCGGCGAATCGCCGTCGTAGGCCAGATCGAGCGAGGAGCCGTACAGATTGCCGGCCGGGAAAATGCCGGAAGCGGGATAAAGATGGTTTTGCCCGCCGGTGCTGGTGGCCGGATTGAGCGCGGGATCGCCGATGTTGAGATCGCGGGTTTGCTGCTGCCATTCCACCCCGGTGACGATGTTGTGCGTCAGCCAGCCGGTTTCAAAATCCCCCTCCAGGCGGAACTGCACGGAATCGTAGTTCAGCGTCGGGCGATAGAATTGCCGCAGCGCTACGTTGTAATCCCCCTGGGCGTTGCGCAGGTAGAGCGTTTCGTCGCGCGAATCAATACGTTTGAAGGTGTGCGAGTAACTGGCATCCAGCGTCCAACTATCGTTGATTGACCACTCCAGCCCGGTGGCGCCCACCCACACCGTTGAGTTGTAATAAGAGGAATCATAGGCGGTCAGGTCTTTACGCCCGTTGATCGCTGCCGGCAAGGCGTTGCCGGAATAGGCATAGTTCCCGGCACGGCTAATGCTAAGCGTGGTAATGCCGCCTTCCAGATCGCGCTCTTGATACAAGCCGTTGGCACGCCACACCAGCGAAGGCGTGATCCGCATATCCATATAGAGGGACACCGCCTGGCGATCGACTTTCGTGCCGTTATACGCCTCGCCCTTTTCGTTAACCGCGTTAAAGCGGTAGCCGAAGCGATCGTCGTCGCCAAAGCGGCCGCCGGCATCCAGGTGCTGGCTGAAAATGCTGTCCTGCGAATAACCTGCCGCGATCGACAACGTTGGGGTATTGGTCGGTTTTTTCGAGATGTAGTTGACGATGCCGCCGGGCGATCCGATGCCGTAAAGGAAGCCGGTCGCGCCCTTGAGCAACTGCACCTGCTCAAACATTTCCAGCGGCAGCTCCACCCCGTACATCTGGAACGGGTGGCCGTCAATCTTGTAGCCATTGACGAAGTCCAACGGCAGGCCGCGCACCGCCAGGGCATAGGCATCCAGCCCGTAAGTGCTGCCCTTGGCCTCGACGCCGGCTTCGCCGGCAAACAGTTTGCCGATGGTTTTCGCCTGCCGTTCCTCGATCTTTTCGCTATTGATGCTGTGGGTGGCAAACGGCGTTTTCAGATCGCTGCGCGTGCCCAAGGTGCCGCTGCTGACGACGGTGCCGCGCTGTGCGCTGACCGTTACCGTGCTCAGCACTCGCGCCTCGCCGGCCGCCGGCGACTGGCCCTGGCGATTTTCGGCTTCGGCCTGGGGTTCGTTTTCCTCGGTTCCCTGCTGTTGAATATAAGTCGCCGTATCATTGGTTTCGGCCAGCACAACGCCGGGTTCACCGGCTAGCGCTGCGGCAATAGCGAAAGAAATCGGTTTTAACCTTATTGTGGAATAAAGAGACGGCATAATGTTTATTCTCCGGTGTATACCCTTCATACTTCAAGTTGCAGGCGTGTTGGCTTTCCTCGCTCACCCCAGTCACTTACTCCAGTAAGCTCCTGGGGATTCGCTGCGTTGCCGCGTGATTCGGTCATACGGCCTCACCCCTTCGGAGCCAGCGCTAACGCTGTTCAAAAACGCTTTTGCATTTTTGTCCTGCAACTCGAATTATTTTGGGTATAGATATAATTTGCTCCTGCATACATCAATTTTATTTATCTGCAATTTGAAGTATGAAGGGTATATTTAATTTTTATATTTCCGCTGAAATACTTCGCCGGCGGCGTTATTTTATTTCCCAGACGTACTTTCCCGTTATATTTCACTAACCGGAATGCGCTAAAATAAATTATTCCACGGGGATAAGGTTAGAACTCGGTGCCTGCCCGGCATATGCACCCGGCAGGCGAACAGCAAATTACTGGGGCACAGCCTGCCCGTCGGCGCCATAACGCGGCCAGACCGGTTCCAGTTGCAACGTTTTCAATGCCTGCTCCACAAACTGGCCGTCAAACCAGCTATCAACGGTAAACGCCGTGCGAATTAAACCGGCCGCTTTGGCCCGGTCTACGCTGTCTTGCAGACTGGCCTGCAAGAACGCATCCAACCGTGGCGAACTGCGGAAATTCAATTCCGCCGGCTGCAGTTCGGCCAGAAACAGCGCCTGCGGGATCCAGCTTTGCGCCTCGAGCTTTTCAACATACGCCGCCGTATTGTCCGGCTGGCTAATCCAGTGGGCGTTTTGCACCAGGATATCCACCAGTTGCTGCGTTACCTGCGGGTAATGCGTAATGAAATCCTGGGTGGCGACCACGCCGGCCTGGGTGGTGTTCGCCCGGCCCAGTTCCCCGCTGTCGGCCACAATGGCGATGCCCTGCTCGCGCAGCGTTAAAAGCGACACGCCGCCCCATACGGCATCGATGCGGCGAGCGGCCAACGCCGCGCGCCCGGCGGCCCAATCCAGATTGATCACTCTGACATCTCGCTCGCTCAGTCCAACGCTTGCCAGCGCACGATCAAACGCCAACTGATCGGCCGTGCCGCGATATACGGCCACCCGTTTGCCTTTGATATCCGCCAGGGTTTTGATGCCCGATTCCGGCGTGGCGGCCAGGTAAGAATGGGAGCCACGTACCCCCAGCAAGAAACGGGTTTGCAGGCCACCAGCGCGGCCGATAATCGCGGCCAAATCGCCCAGATAGGCGATATCCAACTGGCGGTTGGCTAACGCCTCATTCACCGCCGGCCCGGCCCCTTTGAAAAAGGACCATTTTATCTTGATCCCCTGCGGTTCAAATGCCTGCTCGAATTGCCGCTGGATATGCGCCAGCCCCAGTGGGCCGGCGATAAACGGTTTATTGCCCGCACTTTGATCGGGCACGCCAATGCGGATTTCCGTGGGCTTATCATTTTGCGCGTTTGCCTGGCTGACCACCCCGGCGGCCAGTAGCCAAAATAGCATGCCCCATTTGAATGCCTGCGCCACCGCTATCCATCGTTGTTTCATTTTATTTTTCCATTCGTCTATTTATTAATTGAATTTACCTAACTGCCATAGGCGACTATAAATAACTTTTTTATATTTCCTTTTGTGAAAAAGGGATAAATTAGTGATTACCCGCGTTACAGGAACATATGCATTTATTGCACGCACACCATCGATTTAACGCATGCGCCATTATCGCAAGATTATTAAATTATCCTCCCCATTAATTTATAAATTCTATACCCCAAATAATTCGAGTTGCAGGACAAAAATGCAAAAGCGTTTTTGAACAGCGTTAGCGCTGGCCCCGAAGGGGTGAGGCCGTATGGCCGAATCATGCGGCAACGCAGCGAGTCCCCAGGAGCTTACTGAAGTAAGTGACTGGGGTGAGCGACAAATCTGCCAGGAGCAGATTTGAACGCTGTTAGCAGCGGCCCCTTTGGGGCGAGGCCCAAGGATGGGCCGAGTAATAAAGCCAACACACCTGCAACTTGAAGTATGAAGGGTATAATTAATACGGGCCAGAGCCATAAATTAATACGGCACCGGCCCCGGTGATTATCTCGGCTATGTTTATGTTGTTATAGCGCCAACCATTGTGCCAACTGGCCGCTGGTTAAGCCGTTTTTGGCCCTATCGATCACCTCGCCGTCTTTCAACAGCAGCAGCGCCGGTAGCCCGCGCACGCCAAAGCGCGCCGCCAGTTCAGGGAAACGATCGGCATCCAGATAGTAACGCGGCCGCTGCGCCAGGCCGGCGGCAAGCGCTGGCTCATTGAGCTTGCGCCACAGGTTGCGGCAGTGAATGCAACGTTCAGCGCCGACAAACAGCAATACGTTGCCCTGCTCAAGCTGTGCGCTGTCTGGGTGATCAATCCGGCTAAAGCCTTCGGCATCAACGCGGAACACTTTTGGGCTGCGGCGCAGCGTATCGTTGTCGGTGGCCACGCAGAGCGCGTCGCCGCTTTTGCTGTAAGGCAGGGCGCCCTCAACCTGCACCACGCTGGCAAAACCGCTGCGCCCCGCCGCGCCCGGTTGGCGCAGTTGCGAAACGTCTGGCGCGGCGATGGCGGTCTCTTCCGGCTGCGCCAGTTGCGGGATCCACGCATACGGCACGCGGTAGGCGCGATAAACCATGTTGTTGTTGAGCGCCTTGCCCCAGTACGGGGAGATGTATTCCCAGACGATCTCGTGCTCCTGCGTCACTTCAAAAATACGGCCGTTCGATCCTTCATTGATCAACGTGTTGCCGTTCGGCAGCCGTTGAATATTGCTGATATACGGGCTGTAGAAACGGTAAGAGTCTGTCGGCTGTGGGATACCGGCTTCATAAGGGGAATAGCGCCATTCAATATCCAGCGTCACCGGGTTGATTTCCAGCACCCGCGAGTAATCGCGCCAGGCGTTTTTCACCCCATCCGGCGATGCCGGGTTAGGCGCGCCATACCCGGCCCAGCCGCCGTTATCAAACACCAAAATATTGCCGGCGCCCGGCAGGCCGGCGGGAACCATGTGCGCATGGTGCTGGCCGATAATCCACCCCAGGTGTTTCAATTCCGGTTTGCTGTAGTCCGGGCCCAGTTGCCAGACGATCTTACCGCTCGGCTTATCAATAATGGCGATGATATTTGATTCACGCGCGTCCCAGATGATGTTGTCCGGGTGGAACCGGGTATCCCCGGCGTCAAACCATTTGTTCGGCCCCAGCGTGGACATGGAGTTGATGTGCATCCAGTCCCCCATGCCGCCGCCGCTGGCGCGCATATTGGGGTTGTTGCGGATCGCTTCGCGCGCGGCTGCGTCAAAACCAAGCTCGGCAAAGTGATCGCTGCAGCGCCATTCCCAAACAATATTGCCCTGCCAGTCGACTTCGATAATGGTGTCATCCAGCAGCAGCTTGTCGCTGATTTCCGGGTTGTGCAGGTTCTTGTGCGCAAGTATCAGGGTATTACCCCCCTCAACCTGTGGCTCCAGGCCGGGCGCATAATACCCCACCGGGTTACCCGCACGCTGGTAATCATGGTGCGCCCGCGCCATCCAGCGCACCGGATTGCCGGGATCGCGTATTTCTTCATAGCGATCGAAGCGCCAGGTAATATTGCCTTCCCAGTCAACCTGCACCAGATCCGCCATATCCTGCATGCCGTAGCGGGGATCGCGCTCGCTCAGGTGGCCCAGGATCACGCCGCCGGGGAAGATCTTGTTCGGGAAACCGTGCAAATTTGGCCAGTGGCGCAGCTCGCGCCCGTTCATGTCCGTCAACACGGCGCCGCTTTCCACCGCCTGAAATACGGTGTAACCGCTCCAGGCTTTTTCCGGGTTATAAATCGTGGTGCCGGTTGGGTAAACAGAGGGATGCCCCATTGCTGTTTTCTCCTGTTTTCATTAAGTGATGCCCGCAGGCTTAAAACGTTGCCCAAACCGCAGGCGGCGGCCTTCTCTGTATGCGCCTAGCGCCAGGGAATTGCGTGTAATGCCGCCTGCGTTGGGGGTTAATGCGAACCGAGGTGTGGCTGCGTTATCAGGCTGCGGATGCGGGCGCAGCAGGCGCCAAATTCCGCGCTGTCCCGATCGCGCGGCTGGGCCAGTGCCACGGTGACGACATCCAAAATCCGCCCCGGCCTGGGCGAAAGCACCACGACCCGGTCTGCCAGCGCCACCGCCTCCTCCACGTCGTGGGTAACGATCAGGGTGGTGGTGCCCTGGCTTTGATGAATGCGCAGCAATTCCTGCTGCATCTGCTGGCGCGTTAACGCATCCAGCGCGCCAAAAGGTTCATCCAGCATCAGGATCTCGGGGCGGGCGACCAACCCGCGGGCGATCGCCACGCGCTGGGCCATCCCGCCGGAGAGCTGCGCCGGCAAGGAACGCGTGAATTCACTCAGTTGCACCAGTGAAAGAATATGGCTTATCCGTTGGCGCTTCTCGGCCTGGCTTATCGGTTCATCCGCCAGCCCCAGCGCCACGTTTTGCTCAACGTTCAGCCAGGGGAACAGGCGCGGTTCCTGAAACACGATCCCTCTGTCGCGCCCGGTGCCCCGCACCGGTTGGCCGTTAACGCGGATCTCCCCTTGAAAATCACCATCCAGGCCGACCAGCAGGCGCAGCAACGTCGATTTACCGCACCCGCTGCTGCCGACCAGCGCCACCAATTCACCGCGTTGAATATCCAACGAAAAATTGTCGATAGCCGTCAGGTGTTGCCACTGTTTTTTAACGTGGCGAAACGCCACAACCGTAGAAGATGCCGTCATATTTGCTCCTGCCGTCGCCAGCGCGTGGCGGATGCTTCCAACACGCGGCCCGTTTTATCAAGCAGCGCCCCGGTGATGCCGATAAGTAACATGCCGCAGAAAATCGTCGGCATATCAAGAAGCTGTTGCGCATTGATCATCAGGCTGCCGATACCTACGCCCGATGACATGAAATACTCCGCGCCGATGTTGCCCAGCCAGGCATAAAGCAACGCCAGACGCAGGCCAGCAAAAATACCGGGGGCGGCGCCGGGCAAAATCAGTAAGCGCAGGTAGTCGGCGCCTTTGAGGCGCAAAACCTTCGCCACTTCATCCAGTTGCGGATCGCGCCGGGCAACAGCCTTCAGGGTGCTAAAAAACATCGGGAAGAAGGCCGCCAGCATCACGAATACCACTTTGCCGGGGTTGTCGTTGCCCACCCAGGCGGTGAGCAACGGCAACCAGGCAAACAGCGCGATCTGGCGCAACACGTTCAGCGTGGGGGAAAAAACCGCGCCGACGGTGGGCCTTAACGCACAGGCCAGGCCACCGGCAAAGCCCAGCACAATCCCGGCCGCGCCTCCCAGCAGCGCACGGCCCAGGCTTTGCCCCATCGCCTGTAACAGTTCGCCGTTTTGCAGGCCGCGGATCAGGCGCTCAACCACCGCCAGCGGCGAAGAGAGCAACAGCGGATCGATCCAGTCATGGCGGCTGGCAAGCTGCCAGAGCGCCACCAGCAGCACCGGCAGCACGAGCCCGGCCAGCCGCGCCTGCCGGCGGTGCAGTTGCCGGCTAAGCGCGGGCTGCGGCCAAAAAACCAGCCGCTGATACAACCGGTGCGTTCCCCATTCCATCACCAGGCCACTGATGCCGATAACGGCGATCGCGACAAACACGATATCGAGTTGAAAAAGCTGGCGCCCCCAGACCATCAGGTAGCCAATCCCCTGGGAAGAGGCCAACAGTTCAACCACGATCAGCGAGATCCACGCCTGGGAAAGCGCCAGATGCACCCCGGTAAACCACCCCGGCAGGCTGGCGGGCACCAACAGCAGGCGAAAACGCTGCCATCCATTCAGGCGCACCACGTGCGCCACTTCGCTTAAACCGAGCGGCACCGCGGCCAGCGCCTGCTGTGTGTTCAGTGTGACGGGCACGATAACCGCCTTGACGATCACCGCCATTTTCAGCCCATCGTCGATGCCGAACAGCACCATAAATAGCGGGATCCACCCCAGAGTGGGGATTTGCGCCAAGGTGTAGAACATCGGTTCCAGGTATTGCGCGCTGCGGCGCGATAGCCCGAATAGCCCGCCGAGCAGCGTGCCGGCCACCACGCCGAGCAGTAGCCCCAGCGCCAGGCGCTGCAGGCTCACCCACCACTGGGCAAGCAGATCGCCCTGCCAAAGCGCGCTCGCCGTTGCCAACACCACCCGCGGCGCCGGCAGGATTTGTTCCGGCATCCACTGGTACTGCGCCGCCAACTGCCACAGGGCAAACAGCGCCGCCGGCAGCAGTAAAGGCCACAGATTTATATGCCACATCGGCGGCGCCAGCAGTCGCCTTTTCAAGAGCAGCAGTTGTGCCATAGCAACCTGTTTAATCAATGAAAACATGTGGCTATCAAACAGTCCTTTGCTGCGCTTGACTAATGCATTTCTTGAATATGCCCACTGCAAAAGACGCATTTATCCCGCTGCGCCGCGCCAGCGCTGGCTTAGCTCAATTCCGGCATCGCTTTGCTAAAAAAATCATTTAAAACAAGATAGTGGTATATGCAGAACCGTTAAACAGAGGGCGCCGATGGCGAAAAGGGTACGGTAACGCGGGTTTTTCTGGCGCAGTGGCGGCGGCGCGGTGGAAAAGAATGAGGGGGGTTACCAGGCGCTGAAATATAGCCAAAATAATTCGGCCGCAATCCAAGCCTATTACAACAGGTATGCTACGATAGATGAAATTATTTGCAGCATAACTTTCAGATAACCTGTTGGCTTAATTAAAGATGCAGAAAGAAATCGAACAATATATCTCTGTTATTCTTCAAGAGTGGCAGCCCTTACGCGCAGAGCTCCCGCAAGCGGCGATCGTGGTTTTGCAGCAGATTGCGGAAGAGCAATCTGACGATCTGGCCAACAAGTTTTATGAAAGTTTGTTTAAAGATCCGGCTATTGCGCGGCACTTATCCTATGAACTGGTGCAAGAACGGCTAAGCCGTTCTCTTTCCAAATGGGTCAAGGCCGTTCTGACCCACGGCGAAAACCAGCTCGAAGCGCTGGCGCAACAGCAATACCACGTGGGCGGCGTCCATGCCCGCATCGGCATTCCCGTTGAATTTGTGCAACGTGGCGCCCGGCAATTGAAGTACGGCATCTTTGACTACGTTACCAGCCGCAGCCTGGATCCCTCCCTCAGTTTACAGGTGATGCATTATGCCGCGATGGCGATTGATATCGCGATCGAAATGATGAGCCACGCCTATGCGATGTCGCATTACCTGGCAACACGTAATGAAGAATCTTACCGCCTGCATGTGTTGATGAATAACGCGCATCTGGAGCAAGGCAAGCAACAGACGGCCCTTTCCAACTGGGAAAACTCGGTGATTTACAGCCTGGTGAGCGGCGCACGGCAAACGGAGCCGCTGGTCAACATTTCCGAATCCAGCTATGGCCTGTGGTTCCGCCATAAATGTGTGCGCCACTTTGGCGAAAACCAGCAGGTTCAGCAAATGCGCCAGTTGATGACGCAGATTGATGAAAAAGTGGATAGCATTGATACCACGGCGGAAATGCCGGTAAAAAAAATGCAGGAACTGCTACGCGTCATCCATAGCAGCTGCCAGCAAATTAATACCCACATGGAGATGCTGTTTAACGAAGCATCGCATATGCAAGACGGCAAAGATGCCCTGACGAATTTGCTCAACAAGCGCTACCTGCCAATTGTCCTCAAGCACGAAGTCAGCCTGGCGATGGAAAACCATTTGCCGCTTAGCGTCGCCATCATCGATGTGGATCATTTCAAACAGGTGAACGATGAGTGGGGGCATACCGTGGGCGATCGCGCGCTGACGCACATCGCCAACCTGCTCAGCGATAATATTCGCTCCAGCGATTATCTGTTCCGCTACGGTGGGGAAGAGTTCCTGATTGTGCTGGTTGAAGCCGGCCAGTCGGAAACCTATACGTTGTTGGAGCGCATCCGCCGGATCATTAGCAGCACGCCTTTTGAAGGCGTTGCCGGGAAAACGCTGCCCATCACGGTAAGCATCGGGTATGCGCAACATAATGGGCTCCCGGACTATAACCTGTTGCTCAATAAGGCGGATATTGCGCTGTATGAGGCCAAACGCAACGGCAGAAACCGTATTGAGCCGCAATAAGCTTAGGGGCTGGAGCGCTATTTCATTAGACCCATATATACCCTACAACTTGAAGTATGAAGGGTATAACGCGTTTATTCCGCACGGGTACCGCCAGAGGGGCCACCGATCCCCCATTACGGTATGACAAATTTGCCGATGGCTAACCCGACCACGACCGAGACGATCACATTCACCAGGCCGGGGCGCATAAAACTGTGGTTAAGCACATATTTACCAATACGGGTAGTGCCGGTGTCGTCGAAAGCCAGCGCAGCCAGGCACTGCCCGGCGACCGGGATCAAGAAATAACCGTTCACCGCCGGCCATGAGCCGATGAGTGCATAAAGCGGCAACCCCAGCGCCAGCCCCAACGGCAGCAAAATCAACGTGGTCGCGGCCTGGCTACTGACCATGGCCGAAACAAAGAACATCATGATGGCAATCAGCCAGGTATGTTCCTGAAGCAGCACCTGCACCTCGGCCTTAATCAGATCAATATGGCTGCTGACGAACGTTTCGCTCATCCAGGCAAGGCCGAAGGCACAGACGATCGCCAATGCACCCGCGCGAAATACCGAGCCACTCAGGATGTGATCGACGGGTGGGCGGCACAGCAATACGATCAGGCAGGCAAACGACAACATCACCATTTGGATTGCGGCAGACATCGACAGCGGCTGCAACCCTTTTGCCGTTTCCACCAGCGGGCGCAGCCCTGGAATCAACCCCAACAGCACAATCACTACGGCGCCGGTCAAAAACAACAGCACGGACAGTTTCGCATGCGGGGCCAGCACAGCTGCCCTTTCCGTTTTACCGATCGGTTTTAACAACCCTTCGCTCAACCTGCGCTGGTATTCAGGATCGTCCTTTAACTCTTTGCCTTTATTAAAGGTTGCGATAGCGCCTGCCGCAACGCCAATTAACGTCGCGGGTACGCAAATCATCATAATGGTGGAAATCGAAACCCCCAGCGGGGCCAGCAGGCCGACCATCGCCGCCATCGCGGCGGAAATCGGGCTTGCCGTGATCGCCTGTTGCGAGGCAATCACCGATATGGACAGCGGCCGTTCCGGACGATTGCCCGAATCACGGGAAACTTCAGAGATAACCGGCAGCAAGCTGTAGACAACGTGCCCGGTACCCGACATGAAGGTAAAGAAATAACAGATAAACGGCGCCAGCAACGTGATATAGCGAGGATGGCGGCGCAGCATACTTTCCGCCAGCCGAACCAGAAGATCCAACCCGCCGGAGGCTTGCAAAGAAGAAGCAGCCAATACAACCGAGAGAATAATCAGAATAACATCAATCGGTGGTGAAGAAGGCGTCAGGCCGAAAACAAATACCAGGATGCCAACGCCAAATCCCCCGATCATCCCTAAAAAGACACCACCGACTCGGGCACCAAACATCAGAGCCACAAGAATAAAACCGAGTTCCGTCCAAAACATATTTACCCCCTGATAATTACGGAGTTAATGCCAGACTTTTATTTAAAGGGCGCGGTGTTTAATCGGAATAGGGTTTCCCAAAACCAAATGCGCCATAATGATGCAGAACGCCGCGTGCCAATGCGCCCCCCGCCGCCATAGCACGAAGTACAATTTCTCTATCGGCTTCAGGCTGCCCGGCTTGTAGTATCGACAGCATAAAGCCGGTTAGGAAAGCATCCCCCGCGCCCAACGTATCTATTGGTTCGATATATTCCGGCTGCCATGCAATAACCTCTTCGCCCGAAAAATAATAAACTTTCTCATGGCCACGGGTGGCGATAATATGCCGGCAGCCAGAATCAAATAGCTTATCTATCTTTTGCCTTGTTTCATTTTCCGTAAGCGCACCACAGGAAATAAAACCATAATCCACCCACGGGCAAACTTGCTTAAAATAAGCATCCGTACCCCGTGAGGAAAAATCGAAAGATAACGTGACGGGTAATGTTTTTATCTTGGCCAGTTCTGTTTCCAGATGGCCATTCAGGCTAGAGTGCACTAAATCAAACTGTGCGATGTAGTCCAGATCGGTTGCTGCCAGCGCCAGCGGATGCTCGCGCAGCACACCATTTTTATTACTGGTGACAAATTCCCGATCGCCGTTCACCAGCCGGATGCAGGCATAGCCATTCTCACCGCTGTAGTGCCGGCAACGCTGCCTATCAATGCCTAATTCGTCTAACGTCTGCTGTACGTGCCGGGCGGCGGCATCGCTGCCAAACGCCCCCAGAAACGCACTCTCCATCCCGGCCTGGCGGGTATAAACCGCAAAGTTGAGGGCGTTGCCGCCAGGGTACATCATGCCGGAATGGAGGTATTTATCAACGACGTTATCGCCGATGCCAATCGCCTTTATGCTCATTGTTGTTCCTTATCCGATCATCCAGCCAATGGCATCCTTGCCCGATTAACGCGCCAAATAAGATCAGTACTCCACCTTCCACATATAACGGCGCGTGGTTAATGGATGCTGACGAATATCAGCAAGCGCACGGTTATAAACCGGGTAGACATTGTTGAACAGCGAGTGGTTAAAGTAATCGATTACGGTCGGCTTAATGGTGGAAAGGCCCAGCTCTTTGGCGTCTACGACTTCAATACGGCGACCATATTTTTTCAGGAATGTTAATGCGCGCTCGTCCACGGCGCGGGTGCTGCCTTCAGAGAACTGGAAGAAAAATGGCGTGTTGGCGTCGGTAATCTCAAAGGGGCCGTGGAAGAACTCACCGCTGTGAATGCAGGCGGAATGGATCCACTGCATTTCCATAAAAATACAGGTGCTTTGTAAATAGGCGGCGCCATAACCGGCACCGCTGGCCAGGGTATAAATAACCTTATCATCCTTATATTCTTCAGCGAACGCCAACGCGCGTTTCTCCAAATGCTCACAGGCGCGGTAGACAATACGGTTAATTTTGCTCAGCCCGTCCTGGAAATCATCATAATGCATATAGCCTTCCGTCTGCTGCAGGAACTCTACGGCACTTAGCAACCCTTTGATGGTTTTCTCTTGCGCAATGTCTTTACCTTCGCCAAAGCTATAGGTTTCAACAAAATCACAGTGGGCCACCAGTGGGGAATCAGTGACCCACGTCAAGCCGATCACCGGTACGCCACGGCTTTGCGCCAGCGCGGCGGCCTGGATAGTTTCTGGCGTATTCCCCTTATGCGAAGCCACGATGACGACGGCATTGTCGGCCAGCGCAACCGGTGGGTTATTGATAAACTCGCCACTGTTGTACAGCCCAACAGAGAGTGTTTTGGCCTCTTTCTCGATAAAGGCTTTCGCGGGGTAAAATGCGGCATAAGAGCCCCCACAGGCAACGTAGTAAATATGCGTGATCCCCCCTTTCGCCGCGTTGTTCTCCACGATGCCGCTCACAATTTCTTTGATACTCATACTGATCTCCTTGGGTCTGTACAGACATCCAGCGCCACAACACAATGCCGCTTAATGTATTTAAATGTATTGGTTTAATCATATAACATTGGGATACATTTAGATCAATAAAATCGCGCAAAAAAATCGGGATCCACGATGTAGATCCCGATCTCAGGGGTATTTAAACGGCGAAGCAGTGATTAAACCGTGAAGCGGATTTTGTCACCCACAATCAACTGATGAGAAATACATGATACTTTCCCTTTATTATCAATCATCTCGCTTTTTATTGAGATTAAGGGATAGCGCTGAGCGACACCAAGATAATGAGCCACTTCAAAGTTGGCATACACCAGCTCGATCACTTTGCTTGAATGGGTAAACCATAGATCGTACTTATCGCGCAGGAGATCATACAAAGAGTTATTGTTTAGATCCTCGCCCAACAGGAAAGCAAAAGACGGCGGGAACCAGACCGTCTCCAATGAGACCGGCACATCGTCGGCATAACGAATACGCTCCAGCACCACGGCTTTCTCATCTTTGCTGATATTAAACCGCTCGCGTATTTCTTCATTCGCCGGTTCAAAGACGGATTTAATGGTACGTGCCCCTGGGCGATAGCCCTGCGAACGGCACAACTCGCTGAAGCTCATGATGCCTGCCATGCTGCGCTGGAATTTCTCACCGGAGACAAACGTCCCTTTACCTGAAACGCGGGTGAGCAAATTTTCACGCGTGAGCGCATCAAGCGCTTTACGCACCGTCACCCGGCTGACCTTCCAACTGGCACTGAGATCATTTTCGGTTGGGATTTGCTGCCCAGGCTTAAACTCGCCGCTTGAAATGGCTGCTTTCAGGGCTTCTTCAAGCTGTTTATACAGTGGCTTGGCGCTTGTGGGATCCGGCTGATTCACGCTAAGTATCCTTTTGTATTGCCATAATGCGCACAAAATATAGCATACAATACACAACATTTTCGCTTATGGATGAACCGGCTCCGGTTACGTATTGGCGGGATGGCTAATAGCGGCCAGGCGCGGCGATCTTGATCACGGCCTTTCTCAGAAAATGGGTTGAATCCAAATAACAGGCAGGCTTATGCCATTCCCCCGGGAAGAAAATCACCAACCCGCCGGGGGGCAATACCAACCATGCTTCGCCCTGCTGCGCCTGCGCAAAACAGATATCCCTGGCCTTATCATAGGGCGTGATATTTTCCATTCGTCCATCCCCGCAGACATACCCCAGCGTTTCCGGGCCGTTTAGCGGAATATGAATATCAATATCACGCTGATGCATTTCAAAAGGTTTAACCGCTGGCGCCGTTAATTGCCGGTCCATCATCTTAACCAGAATCTTTCCCGCTCCCAGTGAATAATCACCTGGCGCAAGATCAAACAGATCCAGCGCCATTACCTGTTCCAAAGCGGTTAGGAACTCTGCATCCAGTCCGGGATGGTGTTTAATCGAAGCCAATGAATCAACAATCATGCCATGCTCCTTTTTTAAATAGCACGCAGGGGTTAACCGCCACATCCGTTAACCCCCGGCATGATATTTAGCGGGTATTAAAACGTGCCGAACAATCAGAAATAAACATCGTCGATGACGTCGACGTTTTTTGCCGCAAATAATTTATCAATCCAGGTGCGCTCCAGGGCGCCGGATTTTGCCAGTTCAAAGTTGTGATTATCCACAACCAGGTACTGCTGGGCCTCTTCCAGAATACGCGCGGCATCCAGGCGCGGAATGATAATCACCCCATCGGCATCGCCCATAACAATATCCCCTGGGCAGACATGAATTTTCCCACAGGCGATCGGCACATTAATTTCACCCGGGCCATCCTTGAATGGGCCACCTGGCGTATGCCCGACCGCATACAGCGGAAAATCCATTTTTGAAATCCCTTCGATATCCCGAATCGGCGCATCCAGCACGATCCCTTCGATACCACGGTAGCGGGCATAGGTGGTCATCACTTCGCCCATCAGCGACTGGCTGCGGTCCCCTTCGTTCGAAAGAATAATCACATCATCACGGCCGGCAATATCCATGGCCTTATGCAACATCAGATTATCGCCAGAGCGCGCTTTAACGGTGACGGCTAACCCGCACATAACGGCTTTTTGGGGCGCGCTCATCAGCTTTATTTCCGATGACAACGCCGGCATGCGGCTCATACAATCGGCGACCACCGCCGCGGGGAGTTGACGGAATGCATCAAGCAAAGGGAGTGCATCCATCGGTCTTTTTAAAAACACACGATTACCAATAGCCATTCCAATATCCTCTAAGTGATTAATTGTGAACTTTTTCGGCCAAAGCGATCTGCTCTGGGGTGGTCTTCTTCGTGAAAGCGCCCGTGAGAGGGGTTCCGTCAACAGCGTCGTAATAACGCAGCGCTTCTGGCCGCAGCCAGCGTTGCAATCGTGACGGCATATCTAAGCCAATCAGCAGGATAACGACAAATGTCAGCGAGAATGACAAACCACTCAGCGCCGTTCCCAGGCTGAATTGTTGGGCAATGGAGGCGCCTAAAACAGGCGCCAGTGCCCCGCCCATAGAGCCAATGTTGTAAATGAACCCCAAATTGGCTGCACGTTGGTCGGTATCGAAATAGCCGCTGATCAGTTTGGCAAGCAGCCCGCCAACGCCCTGGCTAAATAGCTGCTGCAAGAAAATCAAAGCGCACAGTAGCCACACGCTGCCGCCGGTTAAGGCAAATACCGGGATGATGATGATCTGGGCAATCAGCAGGCTGATGACGTAGGTTTTTCTGGTGCCGAAATAATCGCCGGCGATACCGGCAAAACAGCAGCCTAGCCCCATGCCGAATCGGCTGAAAGAGAACACCAGCGCCACGATTTCAGGCGTGTAATGCAGCTCGGTTTTTAAATAGGTCGGCAACAGCGCATGTATCGGCCAGCCATACAGAAATACGCATAAAATAATCACCGTCAGCATTAAGCTGGTGGGCCATTTTTTGCCGCCGCTTTGTACCAAAAAGGAAATAAAAATCAGTGTGGTGATCACCCCCAGAATAGCGACCAGTACGGCAGGCCGACTGTGATCGAAACAAAAATACAGCGCCACCGCAGCGATAACAGACATGGCGATATTCATGCCGCTTTTAGCCGCATTACCATTGCGGTATAACAAATCAACCATGGTAAATACGGGCTTGGTGCTCTTGGCACGATTTTTTGCCCATTCTTCGGCTTCGGGAATAGCGCGGCGCAACCATAACGCATACAGGATTGGGATAATCCCGATATAAAATAATACGCGCCAACCCCATAAAGGCACGATGACGCTATAGGCCATTACCGAAAGAATAGCGCCGGCGGAAAAACCAGAGTTAAGAAACGCGCTGGCCTTATTACGCATGTCCTTGGGCCAGCTTTCGATCACGTAGGCGGAACTTGTGCCGTATTCCCCGGCCATCCCAACACCGACAATCACCCTGGCGATGAACATCCAAGTGTAATTAGGCGCTAAACCACAGGCGACCGTGCCGCCGGCAAACATCACAATGCTGGCAATCATGGCGCTCTTTCTGCCAAACCGGTCGCCCATGGCGCCCAGGGCCAGGCCGCCGAACCACCTTAAGATAAAAGCGGCGGAAACCAGCCCGGCGGCTTCAACCGTCGGGATATTAAACTCCGCCATGATTTCGGTTAGCACTAAGGTGATAATGACAAAATCAAAACCATCAAGCATATAACCGATCCAGGCAGCCCAGAATGCTTTCCACTGCGGCCGCGTAATGCGCCGGCTCCAGTGCAGGGTCGAGGACTCATTATTCATAACGTACCTCATTATTTAAGGGTAATATTTCACGTATTTATTTTTCTTACTGTAAATCCAGCGCGGTTATCGCCTTGCCTTCGGTGAAGTAACGATCAAGGTTATCAAAGACGTTATTTGCCATTGCCTGGCGGGTTTCAACCGTTGCGCTGGCAATATGCGGCGTGAGTAAAACATTATTCATCTGCAATAATGGCAGTGGAATTTCCGGCTCATGCTGATAAACATCCAAAGCCGCGGCCTTAATTGTGCCTGATTGCAAAGCTTCAATAAGATGTTGCTCATTAACTAACGAGCCGCGCGCAATGTTAATCAACGTGCCATCGGGCCCCAAGGCCTGCAATACGGCGGAATCAATCAAATTCCGGTTACTTTCATTACCGGGCATGGCCAATACCAGAAAATCTGAAAATGCCGCCAACGCCTGCACGTCGGGGAAATAACTATATTCAACGGACGATTTTACGGTTCTGTCGCAATAGCCCACGTGCATATCAAAGGCGCTGGCGCGTTTAGCAATTGCCTTGCCAATTTTCCCCAGCCCCAAAATCCCGATCTTTTTACCGCTGACTTTACTGGCAAGGCGAGGGGATGTCGTTAACCATTGACCACTTCGGGCGAAATTATCCTGATAGGATAATTGCCGTGCCTGCGCCAAAATAAAAGCCAGCGCCAAATCCGCCACATCATCAGTTAAAATATCGCGGGTAACGGTAACGTTAATCCCCCTTTCCGCCGCTTTGACTAAATCAATACCGTCGGTTCCCACGCCAAAAACTGAAATAATTTCCAGCCTAGGCAGCCTGGCCATCACATCGGCGGATAAGCCAACATCGCCACGGGTGGCAACACCGCGAATTTTTTCGCCGTGCTGACGTAAATATTCATCGCTATTTTCGCACTGATAAAGGTTATGACAGATAAAACGGCTAGCCAACCTGTTTGCCAACGCATCCATTAATGGTTGAACAACCAGGATATGTTCTTCTTTGCTCATAATTATCTCGCTTTAACGCGTTAATTAATGGGTTATATCGTTTCCCCGGTAAATATCTTGAAGCCCAGATCAACGCTACGTGTGGCATTCGCAGCATCCATTTTTTTGATGATCACCTCTGCCGACTTTTTACCAATTTCAAAGCGCGGAGTGATTACACTGGCTAATACAGGCGTCACCGTTTTGCCAATATCAAGGCCATGGAAGCCGGCAATAGACATCTGCTCCGGAACCCGAATGCCACGCCGCAAACACTCCTGCAATACGCCAACGGCAATATCGTCATTGGTGCAAAATATCCCGTCGACTTTTTGCGCCCCAGCCAACACATCTTTGAGCATCATCGCGCCCAGCGAAAATGATGAAATGCTGTTAGGTGATATACGGCGAGCCAGTAAACCGGACTCTTGCATTGCCGCGCGATAACCAAGATAGCGTTGGTTATCGCGCTGATCGTTACGCGATCCGAAATAATAAATATGCTTTTTCCCATGCTGGATCATGGCATTCACCATATGGTAAGCCGCTAATTTATTATCAAAGCCAATTTCAATATCGATCTGTGATTCCAGCGTATCCATGATTTCAATAACGGGTATTTTCGACGATCTTAAATAGCTTTGCGCACGCAAGGTGTGTACTTTTTCGCACAGCACGATACCTTCAATGTCATATGACAATAGATTGATAATCTGCTTTTCTTCATTCTCCCTGGAATAGTTATATTCAGAAATTAACAACTGATAACCATGCTGGTTAGTGATAAACTCCAGGCCGGAAAGAATGTCTGAAAACACCTGATTCTGGAAAGAGGGTATCAGCACGCCAATTGAATTACTTTTTGCATTGAGCATAATATTGGGCGCTCTGCTTGGTATGTAATTCATCTCATCCAGTATTTCTGCAATTTTCAGCCGGGTTTCCGATGCCACCTGTTTGGGCTCACGTAGATAGCGGCTAACGGTCATTTTACTCACGCCCGCAAGGCTTGCTATATCCTGGAGACTTATCCGGTTATTACGCATAGATACCCTTTATGAAGTTTATATCCCAGCCACAGAATCAAACGGCGACCAACATGCCTCCATCCACGAAAAGCAGGTGACCATTTACAAAGTCAGAGGCTTTCGAAGACAAAAAGACAGCGGCGCCAATCAATTCCTCAGGGTTCCCCCAGCGGGCGGCCGGAGTGCGCTTACATAACCAGTCTGTAAATTCACGGTTTTCGACCAACGCCTTGGTCATTTCAGTTTTAAAATAGCCGGGCGCGATGCCATTAATTTGAATATTGTATCTGGCTAATTCTACGCACATCCCACGCGTGAGCATTTTTACCGCCCCCTTGGAGGCCGCATAAGGTGTGATGGTGTCGCGCCCAAGCTCGCTTTGCATAGAGCAAATATTGATAATTTTACCTTGTTGCCGTTTAACCATATGTTTGGCAACCGCTTGGGAAACGATAAATACCGATTTCTGATTTACCCTGATCACATCATCCCATTCAGCTTCAGGAAATTCAGTAAACGGATGGCGGCGCTGAATCCCCGCGTTATTAATCAAAATATCGATCGGGCCAATACGTTGCTCAATTGCGGCAACGCCATGCTGCACCTGTTGACTGTCCGTCACATCAAAAGGCACGCCATAGGCTTTTATGCCCTGCTGTTCCAGGTGGGTAACCGCCTGATCGACCCGTTCTGCGGTTATGTCATTAATAATGATTTCTGCACCATAGCGCCCAAGCCCCTGGGCCAATAAAAAGCCGATCCCTTGCGCCGAACCGGTAATTAACGCTTTTCTATCTTTGAGAGAAAATAAAGTATCCACAATCCATCCCCATATTATGCAAAAACGAGCTGTACTTTTGATGCGGCTGATTTGTCCGCCGCGAAATTCAGCGCTTGCTGGAAATCTTCAAACCGGTACTCCGCGCTGAGCAAGGGCAGCGGGTTGATCTTTTTCTCCTCCAGCCATTGCACTGCAGTGTTAAATTCTTCCGTAAAACGAAACGTGCCAATGAGGTTAATTTCTTTGGCAATCAGCGCCATCAATGGGATCTCTGCGGTTGCGCCCCCCATCCCCACCTGCACGACGTGCCCTTTTGCTCGGGTGACCTGAACGCAGCGTTTGATAGAAGCCGGATGGCCCGAAGCCTCGAATGCCACATCAAAAAAGCCTTTGCCTGATTCATAGCCTGCCAGTGCCGGCGCATCGGCGGTAAAGGTGTTATCGGCCCCCATGGCGCGGGCAAGCTGCAAACAACGTTCACTGATATCCGTTGCCACAATCTCTTCGGCCCCCAACGCCTTGGCGGCCGCCACAACCAGGCAGCCGATTGGGCCAACCCCGGAAACGAAAACCCGTTTGCCTTTAACACTGCCGGCCTGGTTGACCGCGTGGATAGCCACCGCCAGCGGTTCAGCAAAAACAATCACATTGCCGCTCACCGCAGGGTTAAAAGGAATACACTGTTCGTTCTCCACGATTTTATATTGCGTAAAACCGCCATCAACGTGAGGAAAATACATTGCGCTGCCAAAAAAACGCATATTCAGGCACTGATTAGTATTCCCCTCCAGACAATATTCGCATTTAAGGCAGGGTTTACTTGGGTTAATCGCCACCGCCATACCCGGGGCCAGAGAAGGCGCACTGGATTTCTCGACAATACCAATCACTTCGTGCCCTAAAATCATTGGCATTTTCACCGGATAACTACCCACCCGGCCATGCTGATAATAATGTAAGTCCGAGCCACAAATGCCGCCGCGGGTGATTTTAACCAGCGTACCTTTATTCTCATATTCCAGTTCATATTTTTTAAGCGCAACGGCCCGCTCGCCTGTTACCACACAGGCAATAGAGTTAATTTTCATATTGGCTCCCTTTATTGATGTGCGGCTTATTAAACGAACAAAACCGCGTTTAATTTGTGATTAAAATCACACAAAAGGGATGTTACATTGGGATGTTACGCATATCATTACCGAGCTCTCAAAATTCAAAAAATAGCCGTTGAAATAGTTGCGCTATGTCTATTACCTGTTAGCGGCAATCCATTACGCCATCAATACATTAGAAAGAGTAAAACATCCCGATACATTTTTAAATTCTTCTCACGCTGGTTTATTTTTATTTATTAAAATTTTTATCAGGAAAAATATCGCCATATTTAAAAACAACACCGTTGATTTTAAACAGGTGTTACACCAGGATGTTACGCATAACGTGATGCCGGTTATATTTTTATATTCCCAGCCGATTAAAACATCAGTTTATTCAGTTATACCGGGTAGGATGTTTTTGATTTTGTCTTTAACAGGGGTAATAAAATGGCGGGTGAAAGCTATATTTTGATGGGCGTTTCAGGAAGTGGTAAATCGTTGATCGGGAAAAAGTTAGCAGATGAACTCGGTGCCAAATTCATAGACGGCGACGATCTGCATCCTGCCCGCAACATTGACAAGATGTCGCAAGGGATCCCGTTAACTGACGAAGACCGGTTGCCATGGCTTGCAAGGCTTAATGACGCCTCTTACAGCCTTTTTAAAAAAAATGAAATGGGCTTTATCGTTTGTTCTTCGCTTAAAAGAAGCTATCGCGACGTTCTCAGAAAAGGCAGCCCTCATATCGTTTTCCTGTGGCTGGACGGCGATTACCACGTCATTCTTAATCGCATGGCCGATCGTACCGGGCATTTTATGCCGATAGAACTGCTGAAAAACCAATTTGAGGTGCTGGAGCGGCCGGATGCGACTGAACGCGATGTTATCCGCATCAACGTAAATGAGGGCATTGAACAGGTAATACGGCAATGTAAAAGCGCCATCGCTTCGATTAAACAGGCGCGAGAAGCCGGCCCCGCGGTGGGCAGAGAGCATGCTAATCCGTAGCTGGGAACGCGCGGGCTTCCGCTTTCGGCGCCATAAAGCGGATATTCGGGCCGCCCAGGACATCCCGAATATCCGTTTTTTAATGACACGCGGAATTAATCAGGCCGTACGGCGCGCGTTTTGATTCGAACTATAGATATTTTCACGCACCGGCTGGCTGCCGTTTTGCAGCACGGCCAACCATTCATCCGTGGTCAGCACCGCCGCAAAGCGCGCCTGCAGCACAACGGAAAATACCCGATGAATCTCCTCAGCGCTGGCGCTGCCCGCGCGGTTTGCGTAAGACACCGCTCCCGTTGCATCGCTTAGAAACTCAACCGCCAACCCGGCATGCAATGCGTGTTTGATGGTGGAGTCGTCGCAGTTTTGCGTCATATAACCAACCACCGTGAGCGTATCAATGCCATTGGTGGCGACCCACTCCCCCAATCCGGTGCCCGAGAACGCACTGGGCATGGATTTTTCAATCGCCAGGGCACGCGGGCGGTTTGCTATCTGTGGATGAAGTTGCGCACCGAGCGATCCGCGAGCAAACAGCGGTGAATCTTCCGGCGCAAAGTTCTGCACAATCACCACCGGGATGCCATTCGCTTCGGCGGCATCCAGTGCTCTGCCGATGTTGGCGAGTGAAACCTGCCGATCGGGGTATTCGATGGGCAGATCGCCCGTGAAGTATTCATTTTGTACGTCAATGACGATTAACGCGCGTTTGCAAGCGGCCATGATGAACTCCGTATATCAGTGAAAGAGTGATTAGGCTGTGTCCCGCAATAGGTCGTGGTGCCGTCGTTGCGTCCAAAGCCCGTCATCTTGGCTGCGGGCGCAGGGCATAGTGGGCCTATGTTCAAGCCCGATAACGCAGAGGACGGGCTTTGGGGGCACGACCCTCCGGGCTGGGGCCATTGGGCCGCGCTCCTGCGTTGCTCGCCGTTTATTTGGGCCCGCCAAACCTCACGGCTTGCGCCTTGACGCACAGCCCAATGACCGCCAGCGGCACTCGCGCACTATTGCGAGACACAGCCTAGTGTGCGCCACGCCAGCGAGAGCCGCCATTGGCCCAAGTGACAATATTCGATATAATCGGGCCAAAACTACCGCCGCGCCCGGGAGCCGGAAAATGACTTCACCCATCGTTACCGTCGTCGCCTTCGACCATATCAGCCCGTTTCATCTCTCTGTGCCTTGCCTGGTGTTTGGCGATGAACGGCGGAACGGCAACCGCCCCTGGTTCAGGCTGCATGTCTGCGCAGCGGAAACTGGCCCGTTGCAAACCACGGCGGGTTTCACAGTGAGCTGCTCCGAAGGGTTAGCCGCGCTGGCGTCGGCGGATATGGTGGTCGTCCCCAGTTGGCGCGACGTTAACGAAACCCCGCCGGAGGCTTTGCTGGATGCGCTGCGCCAGGCGCATATGCGCGGCGCACGCATTGTCGGGCTGTGCCTGGGCGCCTACGTATTGGCGGCCGCCGGCCTGCTCGCCGGGCGTAAAGCCACCACCCACTGGGCATGGGCCGAAGATTTCACCCGCCGCTACCCGGATACCGCGCTTGATGCCAGCGTGCTGTATGTGGAAGACGGTAACGTGATGACATCAGCCGGCGTGGCCGCCGGTATCGACTGTTGCCTGCATATCGTGCGCCAGCACTATGGCCATGAGGTGGCCAATCAGGTAGCGCGGCGCCTGGTGGTGCCGCCGCACCGCGAGGGGCTACAGGCCCAGTTCATTGAACAACCGGTGCCAAAACAACTGACCGATAAGCGCATGGCCGAACTGCTGGATTGGCTGCGGGCCAATCTTCAGCAGCCGCACCCGATTGACGCCGTGGCCGACCGTCTTGCCCTGAGCCGGCGAACCTTCACCCGCAGATTCAAACGGTTGACCGGAATGACGCTCGGCGAATGGCTGCTGCAGGAACGCATCGCTCTGGCACAACGGCGCCTGGAAACGTCTACGGCTCCGGTTGAGGCGATTTCCGAAGAGTGCGGTTTTGGCTCCGGCGCCGTCATGCGCCAGCACTTTGCACACCGATTAAAAGTCACCCCTTCCGCCTACCGCCGCGCATTCCAGGAGCGGCCGTTGGCAACGCTGACGGAAAAAGACGATTGACCTGGCAGCCCAAACCTTGCAGGGTAATACTCATGGGGCCAGAACCGCGTGCAGCCCCAGGCAAGCTGTCGCGAGCCATTGTTGATTCATTGCCAAAGGAGGTATGCGTGTTGACAATATGGGGAAGAAAAACCTCTTCGAACGTGCAGGCGTTAATGTGGTGCGTCGGTGAATTAGGTTTGCCGTATAAACGCCTGGACATCGGGCATAAATACGGCGGCAACGATACGCCGGCCTTTCTTGCCATGAACCCTAACGGCACGGTGCCGGTACTTAAAGACGGAGAGGATGAAGCCCTTTGGGAAACCGGGGCGATTCTGCGTTACCTCGCCACCCGTTATGCCACCGGCGCCTTCTGGCCGGCACAGCCGCAGGAACGTGCCAGGGTGGATAAATGGGCCGAATGGGCCAAACTGAACATCGCCCTTAACTTTACCGCGCCCGTGTTCTGGCGCGTTGCCAGAACCGCCAGCCGGGATCGCGATGCCGCCGCCATCCAGGCGGCCCTTGCGACTCTGCACGCCAAAATGGATATCGCCGAATCCCTGTTAGCGCAACAGGCTTTTTTGGCCGGCGAGCAGCTCACGCTGGCAGACATACAGTTCGGGCATATTCTTTACCGCTATTTTGATATCGATATTGCCCGGCCCGCCTTCCCCGCTATTCGCGCTTATTATGAAAGGCTGACGCAGCGGCCGGCATTTGCCGAGCACGTAATGGTTTCCTATGACGAATTAAAAGTCACGTGATTGCCTGGCGTTGTGCTATCTGCCGCACTGCGGGTTTGAAATACCGGGGCCGCCCCCAGCTCACTGAGCCTGGCGGCCAGGCGTCAGTTTCCCGGCGATCTGTCGCGCGGTTTTAATAAAATTATCCCTTAACGGATCGCGGATTTCGCTATTCCAGGCCAGGCCGGCCTGCCAGGATGTGTGGGGGCCGCTAAGGTGCACAAACCTGATACCCGGCGGCGTGATAGAAAGCGCCCCTTGCGGGATCAGCGCACAGCCATTACCGGCGGCAACCAATGCCAGCAGCGTATGGATATCAGAGGCGTATTGCCCCACTGCCGGCGCGATAGCCCGTGATGCCAGATAGCGGTTAATCTGCGTGGCAAGCCCGCGCCCGCGGTGTGGCGCCAACTGGAGCAAAGGGTGCTTCGCCATGGCCAATTCAGGTTGGTTATCGGGGATCGCCAGCGCGGGCATGGCCGGCACGGCCAGGAGAAGTTTCTCGGTTAATAGCGCTACCGCATCCAGCGGCGGCGCCACTGGCAAACGGACAAAACCGGCATGGAGCCTGCCGGCGCGGATGTCTGCGCACTGCACGTCAGAGGGTATATCATCCAGCCGGATACTTACGCCAGGGAAGCGCTCACGAAACGCCATAATCACTTGCGGCGCCAGCCCAAAAAAAGACAGCCCAAACCCCAGCGCCAATTCCCCCGCGCTGCCTGCCGCAATATAACCGGCATGAAGAAGCAACGCATCGTACTCGCCCAGTAGGTTTTTTGCCCTGGCATAAAGGCGCTGGCCACCCGTCGTCAGCGTCGCGCCATGGCGCCCGCGAATAAACACCGGGAACCCAAACTGTAGCTCAAGCAGTTGGATTTGCTTGGTCAATGCCGGCTGGCTAATACACAGCACCTCGGCGGCAAGCCGGTAGCTCCCCTGATCGGCCAACGCCGCCATCGCCTTCAGTAACTTGATATCCATTCCGTTTTGTTATCTATGATGGAAATTATTTGATTATATCTTAATCGACCAATCTGATGAAATCCTGACTGAACTTGGCTCAGGAGAAAGATAATGAAGACAGATCTGCGTGTGGCCACCGTGCAGTTCCAGCACAAGGCCGGCGATAAAGCGTATAACCTCGCCACCATGGAAAATTTCATTCACCAGGCCGCCAAAGAGCAGGTAAAAATACTGGCGTTCCCCGAGATGTGCCTGACAGGCTACTGGCATGTGCCCAAATTGCCTGCGCACGCCGTCCGGGCCCTTGCCGAGCCGGTAGCCACTAGCGCGGCGATCGGCCAGGTTGCGCACCTGGCGCAAGCTTACGATATGGCCATCGGCGTTGGCCTGATTGAAGAAGCGGAAGATGGCCGTTTGTATAATGCCTACGTGGTCTGTATGCCCGACGGCACAAAGCACGTCCACCGCAAAATCCATGCGTTTGAACACCCCGAATTTTCAAGAGGCGAGCGGTTCACCGTTTTTGATTCGCCCTGGGGAGCACGCATTGGCATATTGATTTGCTGGGATAACAACCTGGTTGAGAACGCACGGGCAATGGCGCTGCTGGGCACAGAGATCCTGATTGCGCCACACCAAACTGGCGGCACTCATTCCCGTAGCCCGTACGGTATGAAGCCGATCCCGAAAGCCCTGTGGGAAAACCGCCATCGCGATCCGCAAAGCCTGCGCGCGGCGTTTGCCGGGGAAAATGGCCGAGGATGGCTGATGCGCTGGCTGCCCTCACGCGCCCATGACAACGGGCTGTTTATCTTATTCAGCAACGGCGTGGGCCTGGATGATGATGAAATACGCACCGGCAATGCGATGATCATCGATCCTTATGGCCGTATCGTGGCCGAAAGCGAGGCGATTACGGATGATATGGTGACATGCAGCATCGATCTCTCGCTAATCCCCCTAAGCACCGGCCGCCGTTGGATATATGGCCGCCGGCCAGAGCTTTATGGGCTGCTGACGCAAAAGCAGGGCTATGAGCGTGATGCGCACGATGCCCGCTTCTCTGATGAGCCTACGGCTATCAGTAAAAAATAACCTGCAGACTACGCCGCCGGGGCCGCACACTGCCCCGGCGGCTATCTCTGCATGCGTGGCGTATTCAATAACAGGTTTAGGCATTCTGGTATAAATCCCAGCGGTTGCCATAGATATCTTCAAATACCACGACCATGCCATATTCTTCCTGACGGGGTTCTTCGCAAAAATGTACGCCGTTCGCTTTCATGGCGTGGTAATCACGCCAGAAATCATCCGTTTGCAGAAAGAGAAACACCCGGCCGCCGCACTGGTTGCCAATAAAAGCCTCTTGCCGCGGGTTGGATGCCCTGGCAAGCAGAAGATTACAGTCGCTTTCCGGGTTCGGCGTTACCACCACCCAACGTTTCCCCGGCTGCGGCGTATCTTCCACCAGCGTGAACCCCAGTTTATTGGTGTAGTAATCAATTGCCCGATCGTAATCATCGACAACGATAGCCACGTAGCCCATGCACCTTTTTTGCGTTCTCAATCATTCCCCCTTGTTTTCCAGAAACCTTGCCTGCATAGCCAGTTAAACATAACACCGATTCGAATAATCGCTATGCAGGATGATGGGCGGCAGCGCGGCTTGCCCGGCCACTTATATTGGGCGAGCATTCTTTTTGCAAAACCGGATTGCTATGAAATTTAACCGTTTGCCAGAGACACAAATCCAGGCGTGTTATTCTGCACACTGTTCCCCACAAATAAGGAGCAATACCGATGGAACCCCAATTACCTGATATCGGCGTTTTATTTGTAGCTGGCTTTGGGCCAATCACAACGGACAGCAAAAGCAGCCAAGCCCTGTACCTCAACCTGCTGGGGCTGCCGCTCAAGCCGTTAGCCGAAAACCCGGATTACCTGTTGGTTGAGGAAGGGGCGTTAGAGGGCATAAAGCATTTCGCACTCTGGCCATTGAACCAGGCGGCGCAATCCTGCTTTGGCCGTGATGATTGGCCTGATGATCTGCCCGTGCCGCAAGCATGGCTGGAATTCGACGTTGCCGATATTGCGATGGCGACCGAAAAATTAATCGCAACGGGCTATCATTTGCTGATCGCAAACCGCGAAGAACCCTGGGGGCAAAAGGTAACGCGTTTCCTTAGTCCAGAAGGGTTGTTAGTCGCCGTGAGTGAAACGCCCTGGTTACGCAACAAGGCGTAATGAAAAGCAGAAAAAACCGCCTGCCCCATTCCATCCATATTGGAATTATTTCCAATTATATAATTAATATTTTTGCTGAAGTGGCAGGCCCTGTATTTGTAAATAGGGCATAGCAAACGGTGTGAAGCCACCGGCAATGATTTGTCTTCATTTTTAGTGAATTTTTTGCGAAAATCCCGCGAGTTATGCTTTCCATATAGCCTGGCGTATTTGCTGCACGCATAACAACGTTAAAAAAGGCTTACTGAGGCAATATCACCAGTAAGGCCAAGTGGAGTTTCCGCTGGCCATACGATAATAGGGATGAACGACGAGTGTTATTCACAGTTTGCATGTTTGCCAAGAGCTCCCTGGTTTTGCTTATCGATGTACTGACGACCTATTCAGCGGGTAAAGACGCGATCAGAGCCTTTTCCAGGTTTTGGCTGTTTTTCGTTGCTGTCGCCTCATTCGCCGGGTTTATCGCAGATGTATTGTATAATTGGCTGCTAATGGGCTAATTAGCCGATTTAATGATTAAAAATCACGTAAATACAGCCCTTTCTTTTTCAATTTCTAAATCCATCTGTTTTTTCATGCATTTTACCTGACTGTTGTTACCCCTGCGGATTTAACCTCCCCGAGCCGGCCACTGGCGCAGAAGAACTTAAGCAGCAGCTTCCACCACATTCAAATAGTATTATGATGTAATAATATCAATAAGTTAAAAAATATGCGTATTTTCTCATCGCACAATCGTTTATTTTTCCAAAGGTAATCCTAGAATACTGACACGCAGCATGGAAAAATTACGCTAGGTTTCCGCGAATTAAAACAGGGTGATGGAATGCTTGAACTGTTTGACGTCAGCTATGAAGAGCTAAAAATTACACGATCAAATGAGCTTTACCGACTGAGAAAAAAAACTTTCAGTGACCGCCTGGGATGGGATGTGGTATGCAACCGCGATATGGAGTTTGATGAATTCGATAACCCCGCGACACGTTACATTCTCGGGCTATGTGAGGGGCAGTTAGTTTGCAGCGTGCGCTTTATCGGCCTTGAGCAGCCCAATATGATAACTCATACGTTCAACTCTTGCTTTGGCTCGGTATGCCTTCCCGATACGGGTATAGAATCAAGCCGCTTTTTTGTCGATAAAGAACGCACCCGGCAACTTCTCGGTGAGCGTTACCCCATCAGCCGGGCGTTATTTCTTGCCATGATCAATTGGGCACGCCATAACGCACATAGCGGCATTTACACCATTGTGAGCCGGGCGATGCTAACCATCCTGAAGCGTTCAGGATGGCGCTTCAGGCTACTGAAAGAGGGCTTCCTCAGCGAGCAAGAAAGCATCTATTTGGTATTTGTTCCCACGGAACAGCAAGATCAGGATCACATGGCCGCAGGGATCATCAGCGCGCTGGGCTGCCCTGCCCCATCCACCGTTACCTGGCCGCTGTCGCTGCCGAAGTAATCAGCTCCAATTCAACGCCCAGCCGGATGGCCTGCCGGGCGTTACTAACACCCAGTTTAATGACGACATTCCCCATGTGGTGCTTCACCGTACTGACGGAAATACCGAGGATAGCAGCCACCTCGCTATAGGTCTTCCCCATGCTGGCCCAGTACAGTACGTCACTCTCCCGTGGGGTAAAAATGGGTTTGCCTTCGATCGCCTTATCCTGCTGCCTGCCAGGTGAGACTGAATCGGCAAGGCGATACATTTGTTCATTAATATCAATTAATAACATCTGCATAGCCCCCCGTTCAGAAGACAGGCGCTGCTCCAGATTGTCGTCCCCTTTGCTGCCGATGAGGATAGACAACAGGGCCAGATTACCCATCTGATCGTGCAATACAAACGTATATCCATTAACAACATTGTACTTTTTGGAAAGGGAGAATATTTTTGTGAACTTCAGGTCTGACATTAGGGTGATGTTTTCATCCCAGACAAAGGGGGATACACGCTTGAAAGCGGTCAGTATCACCGGGTCAGTAAGCTGAAAATTGTTGGCGCGGTAGAGATTAAACCACTCATCAGGATAGCTGGAAATAATCAGGACATCTGACGGTTTTTTCTTGTTGACTACGGTGTAGGCGTATTCAGGGTTGCCCAGCAGGGACAGTTTCCTATCGATATAGCCCCGAAGTGTCTCCATAATTGCATGATTTTTACTGAAAACCGAAAACATAAAGGCTCCCTGACGGTCGTTTTTCCCGTTTAGCGTGCATGTATGCACTTAAGTACAGGTATTGATAGAACTTAAGTACAAGTTACGCGAGCAGTTCTACACCCTATAATAAACTCAGTTGTGTTGATGGCAAAAAAAACTGACCAATCAGGCCAGGCCGCTAATTCAGCCAACACCAGGGAAAATTTTCCGGCCAGACAGGGCATACAAAAAGTCACTGCTGGCCGGGCTTCTTACTTTAGCCCGTCTTAACAATACTATCAAACCCCGCTTTCCTGCTGCGGCTCACCTGACGCTATTGGGAACCTGACACAGGTTATCCTATCCTCTGCCGCCTGTTTATGATACTCATCGCTTGCCTGAAAACAGGAAAATGCGCCGCTGGCAAATTCAACGCTTCCCCCCGTTCTGACCAAGAGCAAACCAGGGCAAGAAGCGAATGAACCATTCAGTCACTAAGAGCCTATCCCTATAGGCATTATTAGCACAGCGCGTTTGGGCACAGACAACACGCATGCTGAACGGACGTTTGTCCGGCTTATCGGGCGAACATAGCAAGTAAAAACAGCCTTAATGGGATAGACGCTTAGCAACGTTAATTGAGTAAAAGATTATCAATTATGCCAGGACAAAAACGCTTTTGCGTTTTTGTCCTGCAACTCGAATTATTTTGGCTATATAAAGTGAATTAGCGTTGGATTTTTCTGAACAGAAAAAATATGACGATTGCGGCCAAAAGGGGAACACCAAACAACACCCACAACCCGGCAGGATCATACTCTCCATCAGCCATCGCCATACCGGTAGTGTTCAGGAAATCATCAACCCGATAAGACAGTTTCTCAAGCAACCGCCAAACAGGAGTGACAAAAAAGGCCACGGCCAAGCAGGCAAGATAGAGACCGATAAAAAAAAGTACCCGATGTATGCGATTACTTGATACGGCAGTTTTCATAGTCTGTTCTCCCTCTAACCGCAACCTGTCCATATGCCATAATCCCCGCCTTAACCTTCACCTTTTTGGTGCTTAAAAGAGCACGGCGCAATACCTCAAACTGGGACACGGTAGGGAATGTGATACATCCCCATGATTCCCCGCTACCGTCGGGGCGTAAGGGATGGATCCTAAAGCCCCCTCTATCGACACCATTGACAAAAACGTGATCGCTCATCGTTTCACTGTCGTAGAGGCCAAACCATGTACTGTGGTCAGTGCCATTTCGCCAATCCTTGATGGCACTTAATGCCTTATTAGCAAAGCTACCCGTTGGACGGTCTACAATCCAATAATTACCAGGGGGTAATGCCGCTTTATTTTTGAACGCACATTCAGCGATATTTGTTGTGGGGTTTTCACCAGAGAACACATCAAAAGTTCCCACGCCATAGCACAGCAATTTTACGGTTTTGCCGTCTGCGCTCCCCTTGTTATAGTCCATCTCACAGTGGATCATATTCAAAAACCATTTCTAAAGTTAAACTTTCCTTATCATAACGCTATCACGCCATCCTAAAAATAAGAATTGTCTGCTGCCTTACCGCCAAGCATCTGAATTCGGACGGGAGTAGCCATAAAGCCCGGTTGGTGATGTGACAGCATCCAGAGTGTACTAGTCAATGGTGCTATCAGAATATATAGGGGGAAATTCAGCCAATGCTGCGTAATTCCCTCTAGCCCGGATATTCCGTTCATTATGGGAACATATGCCGGCATAAAGCATATCGTTACAATCGCACCTTTGATTTCCTTATGTTTTTCAGGAAAGATCGCCACATCATACATGTAAAAAAAGGTTTCTTATGTGGGATGCCCACAGAGCGGCTATGTATCCCGGTTCTGGCTATAGGCGATTACATCCAGCTTATATAATTTACAGGCATGACTAATATGAAGAATTTACTTATTTCGCTTTTATTTGTTTCTCCAATCGCTCTGGCCTCTGCTGAAATGCCCCCGCCAGAACGTGCAGCGTTGAATTTTAACAAGTGGTACATCGGGCAGCTTGAAAAAGACGCATCCCCTTTAACTGATTTTACCTCGTTAAATAAATATGTTACTAGTGACACCATAAAGTCGTTAAAAAAGCTTTATGCCGGTGACAATAATGATAAGGACATGCCAGATTCAGATATGTTTATCAAGGCTCAGGATTATAATGACGACTGGAATCAAGTAAATGTCATTTCATCTGATTTTGATGCTGCATGTACCCATGTATATATTGCTTTCGGTGATAAAAAAGACCATATCATTGCAGACTGTATGGTACAGGAAAACAACAAATGGAAAATCAGGTCCGTAACGCTGATAAAGTAACGCTAGCATGGCATAGCCGCGCCAGCGGCTTTTTTCATGGGCAAGATTCAGTGGCTGGCGTTGAGCTTGAAGAAAGTATTTTTTCTGGCACTTAGTGGATTCCTTCATTACAAAGCCCCTGTTTTACTCATTGGATACAATAGCGGAACAGTCTTAGCTGAGAAAATTTAGCGGGTATAATTAATTTTTAAATCAACGCGGTTTCTTCCATAAGAAAATGCCAGAATGCTTCGGCAAATTCAGAGGCAAGATCGCCGTTCATATTCTCAGCCAATTTTATTTCTGTAAATCCGGCTTCAAGATAAGGTTTAAACGGCCTGATCGTTAACCCCCTGTCAGTAAATTCACGCGCAGAAAAGTAATCTGTCACCGTGATACCCGCTCCCTCAATGACCATAGAGCAGGCCGTATGGGATAAATACGTTTCAATCATTGAATTATTATTGATGCCGGCCAATTCAACACTGACGCGTTTGGAGAAGATTGAGCCTGGTTCCACGTCAATAATCGTCTCGCCGACTAAATCGTTACGGGTGATAAAAGGTTTCTCACACAGCGGATGATGTGAAGGTAAAGCCACCACGCCGGCGATAGAACGGTGGCGGCAAAGCATACCGCTGCGCTCAAACTGAAAATCCACATAGCCGAGCTCAACGTTGCCAGCGGCAACCCGTTCAATAACGGTGGGCGAAGGAAGCGCTTCCAGCGAAACATGCAAACCACCCCGGTTACGAACAAACCTTGCCAGAAAACGAGCCAGGATACCGTTAGCCAGTGCAGGCATAGCGACAATGCGTAGCGTCCCGGCAAAATTCCGGCCAATATCTTCCGCCACTTTGCCAATGCGGTCCAGGCCGGTAAACGCATTCTGCACTTCACGCATAAGCGTAAATGCTGCTGATGTGGGCACCAGGCGATTACCTTTTCGATCAAAAAGATGCAGTTTGGTGACGCGTTCAAAATCCGCAATAAGCCGACTTACCGCAGGTTGGGTAATAAACATCAACTCTGCTGCCGTTGTAATCTGGCCTGTCAGCATAACGGCGCGAAAGGCTTCAACTTGTCTGAGATTCAGACGATGTGACGGCTGCATAGTCTCTCCTCAAACCAGACATCAAAACCGTGACAGTTCAGCGCTCTCACTGGTGTATCGCCACCCTACCATTAATTATGCTTAAGATTCAATACATAAGGCCACAGTATAATATTTTGTTATGGTTAGCGGCGATTATTTTATTTTTTAGGCAGGTATATTTTATTGTATTACTTATCATATTGAATTTAAACGGCCATTTTATGGCATGAGCGTTATCCTTGAAATAATGTTTTAAACATAAAGCCAAACATTAAATAAAAATTTAAACACTTCACCTTCAAAAATGGTGCAAGCGTGCTTTTTATCCGGGCATGGCTGTTTTTACAATCTATTAATAAAATAATACAGGCAGGAGTCACTAATGACCAATAATAGCGGAAAAGTGCTTATTCTCAATGAAAAACAGGTAAAAGATGAACTGACGCCACAACTTGTTTTGGATCTGGTAGAAAAATCATTTGCTGAATACGCCAATGGGAATGCCGTTAACCCGGTGAAACTTCACCTTCCATTATATCCTCATCATGAAGGATATATTAACTCAATGCCATCTTATCTGACCAAAATGGAAATTGCCGGGGCTAAAGTCGTCAGTGTATTTAAACATAATATGAAAGAGCACTGTCTGCCGAGTACGATCGGGACAATTATTTTGCATAATACAGAAACCGGCGCACCTTATGCCATTATGGATGGTACGTATATCACAGCGGCGCGTACCGGTGCCGTAATTGGCGTGATGGCAAAATATCTGGCAAAACAAAACTCGAAAGTGTTTACGGTGGTTGGCGCCGGTGCGACGGGGTTATCTGCATTTATCATGATCAATGCCGCACTGAATGAAAGTATTACCGAAGTTCGTCTCGTTGATATTAGCCCTGATGCTCAAGCCAGGTTTTCCTCTTCGGCAAAAGAGATCTTCCCGGCTATTCGCTATGTCAACTACGATAGCATTCAGGAAGCCTGTACCGGCGCGGATATTATCGTTGCTGCTGCGACGGCATCAACGCCGCTCTATGATGATATCACCTTTGATAAGGGATCAACGTTATTGATGATCGAGGGGGACATGGATGATAAGTTCGCCAACAGATTTGATAGCTTTATTGTTGATTTTAAAGAGTGCTTCGTCGAGCGCGTCAATGTAACCAATACCTATCATGCCGAAGAAACCGGAGAACCCATTCAGTTGCTTTCAGAAGAGAGCGTGACGGCAGAAATTGGCGATGTGATTACAGGGAAAGCAACGGGTAGAAAATCCGATGAGGACATTATCGTCGTCGGTTCTATCGGTATGGGGATCCAGGATATCATCGTCGCTGATTACGCCTGCAAAAAGGCCCGTGAAAAAAATAAAGGCACGCTGGTTGATTTTTTTAATCTTCCCTGATGTATTTTTGGCTGCAACGTAATAACTATCCTGAATAATCAGAAGCCTGACAAAACCGCTACACTGATGTAGCCAGCCAAGAGGGAACCGTACGTACAGAGCGGCTACATACGGTGTGAATATATATGCAGGGATCAGCCCAGGGCCACAGATAAATTTTTACTGGCAGGTCAGCATTAAGTGAATGGCTAAAACTATCCATAATAGCCCGCTGTATTTCTATAGTGAGCGAAGGATGGGAGCGGCTCATTTATATAAGCCTGACCGAGCCATATTTTTCAAGGGAACACCATGAATCTCAAGTTGCCATCATCGTTTACTATACTTTTTTGGATTATCATCGCCATATCTGTGATGACGTGGATTATCCCTGCCGGTCATTACGATACGGTTGAAGGAACGGCGATATTAAAGGCCGGGACTTATCAAACTATAGCGAAAAACCCACAAGGATTATTTGAAATACTGATGTCGCCTGTTCGGGGTTTTTCTGTTTCACTGGGGGTTGTGTTATTTATTCTTATCATAGGTGGGTTTCTGGGCGTAATGGCGAAAACAGGTGCGTTAGATGCCGGCATCGCCAGTGTTGTAAAAAATTCGCAAGGGAATGCAAAAAAATTAATCCCTATTCTGTTTTTTATTTCGGCTGTTGGTGGCTCCACCTACGGTTTTGGCGAAGAAACCGTCGCTTTTATTCCATTAATTTTGCCGGTAATGATCGCCACTCGCCTTGATCCGCTGGCGGGAGTAGCAACCATTTTGCTGGGTTCGGAAATTGGTATACTTGCCTCAACCGTCAACCCTTTTGCCACTGGCGTGGCTTCGGCGGCAGCCAATATTTCCCTTGGGGAAGGCATATCCTGGCGTTTACTTATCTTTGTTTCTAATGTGACTATCGCTATTCTTTATCTTTACCGCTACGCACAGCGTGTGGAGAAAGATAAAAATAACTCTTTAATGATAAAAACATGGGATGACGATCAACAATATTGGAAAAAAGAAGCCGTCATTGAAGGCATGACGAAAACGCAAAAAGTGGCACTGATGCTGATGTGTTTAACCTTTATCATTATGATAGTGTCAATCATCCCATGGGATTCACTGAATAATAAATGGACTTTCTTCATTACCGGTAAGGCGTGGCTCAGTCACACTTTTTTTGGAAAAATCATGGGTGACGTCCCCGCCCTTGGCACTTGGTATTTTAATGAGTTATCCATGTTGTTTTTTGGCATGTCTATTATTATTGGCCTGGTTGCCCGGTTATCTGAAAAAGAGATTGTGGAAAGCTTTATCGCGGGCTCGAAAGACCTGTTGGGCGTGGCGTTGCTGGTGGCGCTGGCAAAAGGGATCCAGGTGGTGATGGATGGCGGGCATATTACCGCAACGATCCTGCACTGGGGGGAACAGGCGCTTACCGGGGTTTCGCCTGCGGTATTTGGTATTTTTGTTTACCTGTTTTACTTGCCTATGTATTTCTTTATCCCTTCCACATCCGGGCTTGCTGGCGCAACGATTGGTATCACCAGTGAATTATCCAGGTTTGCCGGCGTGGCACCCCATGTCGTTATCACGGCATTCCAGGCTGCATCCGGCTTGACCAGCATCATTACGCCAACCTCAGGGATCCTGATGGCGGGGCTTGCTGTCGGGCGAATTAACTTTGGCATCTGGTTGAAATTTGTTGCGAAGCTTGTCGCCATACTATTCGTGCTGGATATGCTCATCATCGCGATTGCAGCGCATGTCAGTGCATTTCCGTGAACGATGAGATACGGCCGCCAATGGGGCAAAACCACTATCACGCCAGGCAACAGCAGAGGCGGTTTGGAAAGTGCTCTTTTCGCCAACAGGCGAAGAGAAAGGGCACGTCGCGTGGTAGTAAACAGAATATTATTCATTTAATTCAGTATGTTATTTATAAGAATAACATTAGGTAATGCAAGATTATCGATATTTAATTTCCCAGAAAACATCCCTCATTGTAACACTGTTGACAAAACCAGCCTGTGGCAGAGGAGCGTATGTCCATAATAGAACTCTTTTATTTCGGTGATGGTGGCTGGGGGGCGCTTTTACTCAGCGCATTAGCAATGACCCTCTCTTTGGCTGTGGCGGGCATGCTGCTAGGAATGCTGGCAGGCATCGGCGGTGCTTATGCCGCATTATCGGGCGTGCCGGCTTTACGGCTGCTTGCCCGGATTTATACTACGCTGCTGCGAGGGATTCCTGATTTACTGGTCATTTATTTATTCTATTTCGGTTCATCCACGGTACTAACGGCCGTTAGCCGTTTCTTTGGTTCCGAAGGTTTTGTCGGCGTGCCAGAGTTTTTTATCGGCGTATGCGCGCTAGGGATCGTTGCCGGTGCCTATTTAACCGAAGTATTTCGTGGCGCGATTCAGGCAATTGATAAAGGTGAGATTGAGGCTGCACTTGCTTTTGGTATGACCATGATGCAGCGCACACGGCGTATTGTTCTGCCCCTTGCGGCCAAACATGCTTTGCCTGGCATGGTAAATATCTGGCAAATGGTTCTAAAAGATACGTCGCTGATATCCATTATTGGCTTGGTGGAACTGATGCGGCAGGCACAAATAGCCGGCGGCTCCACGCACAAATATTTTACCTTCTATATGGCGGCGGCAGTTATTTATCTGTTTGTTTCCTGGCTTTCAGGGCGTGTGTTTGCAAAAGCCGAACGCGTCACCATGCGTTCAGTGACTCGTGACGAGGAAGGTAAAGCATGCTGACGGAGCTAAATTTTTTTGCTGATATTTTCATGCGCCTTCTGGCCGGTGTGCCATTAACCATTCAACTGGCGGCAACGGCGATATGTGTTGGCGGTATTCTTGGCATGTGCCTGGTCTTTATGCGTATTTCAGGGCGTTATCTGCCGGATTTGATTGCCAGAGGGTATATCTCTATTTTTCGCGGAACGCCGCTGCTGGTTCAGATTTATTTAATTTATTACGGCCTGAGCCAATTCCCGGAGGTACGTTCCAGTTTTTTGTGGCCGTTTTTACGCCAACCGTGGTGGTGTGCCGTGCTTGCGCTTTCACTCAATACTGCTGCCTATGTTGCAGAAATTGTTCGGGGATCGATGATTACCGTTGCCAAAGGGCAAATTGAGGCAGCGCTCGCCTATGGTATGAAGACCTCCTTGATATACCGGCGGATCATTCTCCCGCAGGCGTTTGTACGCATGCTGCCCGCCTATGGGAATGAAATCATTCTGATGATTAAGGCAACGTCACTGGCTTCTACCATCACGATTATGGAGGTCACCGGTATTGCTGCACAAACCATATCAGAAACCTATCGCCCGATAGAAGTGTTTGCCGTTGCCGGGATGATTTACCTTTTCCTGAACTTTTCTGCTGTATTTGTTATCCGGCAAGCAGAGCAGCGCCTGTCGCCGCAAAATTCATTCGACCGCAATGTTCAAAACGCAAGAGACTATTTCTGACGTTGGTATATGCAGGCCAAATTTAAATATGCTGTTATTTCCACCAGACCATAAATTAATTATTCCTCACGACACCGGAGATCGTTATTGACCATGAAATTTCATACCGTTTTTCTTCTTACATCAGTGGCTATTTCGTTTGCTTCCCCCGCATATTCACAGGATAACATTCGCTTTGCGACAGAGTCGTCTTTTGCTCCGTGGAGCTTTACCAATGCAAATGGGAAATTAGACGGTTTTGAAATCGATCTCACGCATGAACTTTGTTCTCAGATCAAGGCTAATTGCCAAATTTATTCTCAGAGCTGGGACGGTATTATTCCTTCGCTGACAACGGGAAAATATGATGCGATCATTGCAGCGATGAGCATTACACCCAAGCGCCAGGCCGTCATTGGTTTTTCCACACCTTATGCCGTTGCGGTAAACACGTTTATGACGGTCAACGGCGGCGGGCTGGATACGCTGGCAGGCAACGGTAAAACCCTGCCTCTTGATGCAGACAAAACCCGGGCGGACGAGGTTATTGCTGCACTGAATGATCAACTTAAAGGCAAAATTGTTGGCGTTCAGACCTCAACCACCGCCTCGGCATTTTTAGCTGAACACTTTAAGGGGGTTGAAGTCAGGGAATACAAAACGATGGACGAAGCCAGCCTCGATCTGTCTGCCGGCCGTATTGATGCCATTCTGGCGAATGTTACGGTGCTGCAGGCAGCGATAAAGGCCGGCCAAACGGAAGGGGCTCACCTTACCGGGCCGCTATTCTCAGGAAAAGCATTTGGTGAAATTGCGATTGGTTTACGAAAAGATGACCCCGCGCTGAAAACCAGGCTTGATGCGGGGCTTAAAGCGCTCAGTGCTGACGGCCGGCTTAAAGCGCTCAGCGAAAAATGGTTCGGCTTCGATATCTCACCAAATGGCGGGCAGTGATAACCGGATGGAACAACCGGGCACAAGGTTGGCCTGTGCCCGGTGCTTTGGCGCTAATCAGCTCGACTCATCACATTCTGCCAGTGCCGCCCTCAGGCGCTGAACCGATGCCGCCGCCTGTTCTTTCGTTGTGAAACCAGTAAACCCCATCAGCAAACCGCCCTGCGGCGCCCTTCGCATCCGCCAGTTGCTCAAAGCCCGGCACGCAGTTCAGCGAACGCGAGCGCGCAGCGCTGGCCTGGACGGAATCGCTGACAGACGTGGCCACCAGCCACGCGCCCGATAATGATTTTGCAGCGCTCAAGGCGTATTTCAGCGAGGCAGAAATTGCCGACCGCTGCTCCTGCATCTGCGCTATAAAGAAAAAATCACGATCGCCTTAGCGGTAATATAAAGTCCGATACCATATGCCAAATGCGTTAAAACACTCATCAAGCGTGCTCGCCCTGGCCGTGGCGTTTTGGCGGCCGCAATGCCAAAACCGAGTGCGGGTTGCATAATTAAAAACGGAGCGAACAAGCTCAGCAGCCCTGCCAGCAGGCCGGTTATGAGCGTAGGATGCCAGAACCAGTCAGCGCCACGTAGCCCAAGGGGAATGCCGGCGAAAACCACCCCGGTTAAATAATGCATTGCCCAACCAACCGCACCTTCTGCACATCTTGCCGGTGCCGAAGCAATAGCGGCATGCCGAAAGCGCCCCCTCGGCATCCATAAAATCCAGCGGCCGACCCACGCATAGTTCAGCGCTGGAATACACAACACGTGCTTCTGAAACAGTGTCCAAATATCCATAATCAGGGTTGCGCCGATCCCCGTTATAACCATGCTAAAAATGAGTTCAGTACCCATATGCTATTTCTCATTTATCTGTAAATGTTAAACTGGCGGTCATTGTGCAACTTGAAGTCAGGTTTAAGTCAAAGATGAAAGAACTGGATATTGGGCAAGTCGCAAAACTCTCCGGCGTAGTGCCTTCAACGCTGCGTTTTTATGAGAAAAAAGGGCTTATTCGATCTGTTGGCCGTAACGGCTTGAGAAGGCAGTACCATGAAGATGTGCTGATTAAATTGCAGTTAATAACATTAGGTCAGGTTGCAGGGTTCACCCTTGATGAAATGGCCGCGATGTTCGGGCCGCAGGATAAGCTGACTATCGACCGGGAAAAATTGCATAGCCGGGCACTGGAGATCGATAACACCATTCGCAAACTCCGGCTGTTAAGCCATGGTCTGAAACATGCCGCTAACTGTACGGAACAAGAGCATACCCAGTGCGCAGAATTCAAGAAGATTGTCGCCCGGGGGCTACGCCTGGCTAACTAGCTATTAAGCCTGGCAAATCGCTATCAAAGCGCTAGAAAAATCCGCAGAAACAGGGCGCTGACGCCAAGCCGCAGAATCGGAGATGGATCGGGAAAATCCCCATCCACACATCAACGAAGGCCGCGTTATCATTATCCGCCAGCAACAGGCGGATCCTCCTCGGCTGTCGTCACCGCGTATCCCACTAGCCCAGCACTAACGCCCCACCAGCACAACATCCCTTTCCCGTTCTTAAGGCCATTCCCCCCGAAGCCAAACACGAAAGTAAATACGAAACATTTTGTTGACAACGTAATGAGAGTAATTAAAACTAGCCCGTACAGTTATAATGCATTGTCTTCAAGGTCGTCACGCTTTGCCTGGCGGCCTTTTTAAGGATAAACGCAGCGCCCTGTCCATCAGACAGGGCGGCGTTGAATGCCAAAAACAATCGTGTAACGACTCCCTAAACACTACAGGACATTTGAGATGATGACGTTATCCCGGGCTGCAAGCCCCATGTTGTTAAGCCTTGCCATCCTGATTACCGGCTGCTCCAGTAATCCGCCCGTCCGCTATACCGGTATCGACTCGGCGGCTAAGCTGACGCCTAATACCGGCGATAACGCCGATCGTATTCCCTATCGCTACGCCCCTCAGGTGGACTGGCAGAAATACAACAGCATCATTATCGATCCGGTCATCCTCTATCACGGGGCGGATAACCAGTTCGGCGATATGGCGCCAGCAGACCGCCAGCAGCTCGCCAGCTACATGCAGAAAAAGTTTGCCGAAGAATTGCGCCCACGCTTTCGCGAAGTATCCGCCCCCGCGCCGGGCACTCTGCGCCTGAAGCTGACCCTCACCGGGGCCGATACCACCACCCAGGTTGTCGGCACGGTAACCAAATTCGATCTGGCCGGCGGCCCCTATAACATCGTACAGTCAATCCGCGGTGGTCAGGGGATGTTCAGTGGTTCAGTAAATTATGCCGTTGAAGTTTACGATGCAGCGACCAACACCCTGCTGCATGCCTATGTCGCCAAACAGTATCCGAACGCCATGAATGTCTCCGCCAGCGTCGGCTCGCTTAGCGCGGCCGAAGTGGGGATCGACAAAGGTGCTGAAGAACTTGCCGGGATATTGAAATAGCCCCCGAGCGGGGGCTGCAATTCACTCATTCAAGCGTAAAGAGATAACATCATGAAAAGCCTTTCTGTTCGGAAATGTCATGCGTTGCTGTTACTTCCCGTGCTCGGTTCCGCACCGGCGCTGGCCGATGGCCTGGCGCTGGGGCTTTCCGCCGGGGCGGCCCAAAGCCCGTATCGTGAAACGGATCCCACCGTATTTCCTTTCCCATTGATCAGCTATGACAGCGACTATCTGTTTTTTCAGGGTATCAAAGGCGGTGTGCATCTGTGGAAGGATGATGTCAATCAGCTTGATGTCTTTGCCGCTTATGACCCACGCCAGTTCAGGCCGAAAGACAGTGACGATCGCCGCATGAAGCTGCTGGATCGGCGTGACTCCACCGCCGTTGCCGGCGTGGAATATACCCTGCGTACCGATTTCGGCCATTTCAACGCTTCGGTGGCCGGCGATGTCCTCGACAACAGCGATGGCATTTCCGCCAATGCCGCCTATCTGTACCCGATAACGCTCAACGATTGGGAACTGGTGCCTAAAGTGGGCGTGCGCTGGGACAGCAAAGACCAGAACAAATATTACTTTGGCGTTAGCCAGCGTGAATCGCAGCGCAGCGGGCTGGCCGCGTATGACCCGCAAGACAGCTTCACGCCGTATGCCGAGCTGGCGGTGCGTTACCACGTGACACCGGCGTGGACCACCTTTGTCTCTGCCCGTTATGAAGCGCTGCCGGACGAAGTGAAAAACAGCCCAATGGTCGATAAAGACGGTGTGGGCCTGGTTTCCGCCGGCTTCAGCTACAAGTTCTAATCAGCCATGTTGCGGGCAAAGCGGAGATTATCCCCCCGCTGGCCCGATGATAAAACGCCACACCAGGGCAAGCCGATGACTGAATGTCATCATTAAACCACAGCGGCAGACCGGTTCTTTGAACCGGCTGCGCTTTTATCGTCTACCACAATGGCTTTTCCGTGCCTGAACATGAAAACATACCCGCATCTGACCGTCTGCCCACAGTGTGACAGCGTCTACCGCTATCGGCCGTATACGGCCGGCAACACCGCGCTGTGCGAACGCTGCCATGCCGTTCTCTGGCAGGGCGACGGCCGCGGCATATACCGTGCGCTGCCGCTGACCCTGGCCGCCGCCATCGCTTTTTCCATCGCCTGTCTTTACCCGGTGATGCGTGTCGGTTTTCATGGCGTAACCAATGACGTTACGCTCTGGCAGGCCGCATGGGCGCTATCGCCGGGGGAGGCCTTCCCGTTGCTGGCGTTGTGTAGCCTTTTTTTGCTGATTGCCGCCCCCTTCCTGCAGATCATTCTGCTGGCCTGGCTGCTGCTGTTTGCCCACTATCGCCGCGCCGCGCCGGGGTTTATCACCATAATGAAAGCGCTGGTCTGGCTGCGCCCCTGGAGTATGGTGGAAGTCGGCGTACTGGGCTTTCTGGTCGCCGCCGTCAAGCTATCCTCATTGCTGGAAGTTGCGCCCGCCGCCGGCGGTTGGGCACTGGCGGCATCGGCCGTGCTGATTATTCTCGTCACCCGCCGAGATCTACGCCCGCTGTGGGCGCTGTTGCCTATCCGTGAAGAGGCGCCGCATGAATAACGCCCCTTTCGCCCGGCAAATGCAGGTTCGCGGCTGCCCCCTCTGTGGGTTGGTTTGCGATGCGCAACCCGGCGCCGGCCACCCCCAGCATTGCCCCCGCTGCGGTGCCCTGTTGGTTGGCGCGCACGCGGAAAATCACACGCGCGCCAGGGCCTTTCTGGTTGCTGCCATGATTTTCTATCTTCCCGCCAATCTCCTGCCGGTGATGTACACCAGCCTGTTTGGCCGGGGGAGCGAAAGCACCATCCTGTCTGGCGTGCTGGAGTTTTGGCGTGGCGGTTCCTATGGCATCGCCGCCATTATCTTTATCGCCAGCGTAGTGATCCCTTGTATGAAGTTTTTATCGTTAAGCGTACTGCTGATCTCGGCCGGCCGAAAAAGCCGCTGGGCCCGGCGTGAACGCACCCGGCTGTACCGCATTACCGAGTGGATCGGCTGCTGGTCCATGCTGGATGTGGTGGTTGTAGCGGTGGTCTGCGGGCTGGTGCGCTTCCATTCGTTGAGCGAAGCCGAGCCGCGAGCCGGCATCCTGTTCTTTGCTCTGGTGGTGATACTGACCATGCTGTCAGCCTTAAGTGTTGATCCAAAATTAATCTGGGAAGGTGATGAATGATGCGTCCGCAACCTGGCGAACCGGTGCTTGCCCGCCGGCATTGGCGCAATGCCCTTATCTGGCTGGTTCCGGTGATTGCACTGCTGATCGCCCTCTCCATGCTCATCCAGGCCCGGCTTGCCGCCGGGCCGGAAATCACGATCGCCTTTCGCAGCGCCGCCGGGCTTGAAGCCGGTAAAACGGCCGTCAAATATAAAGACGTCACCGTTGGCACCGTCAAAGAGATTACGCTAAGCCGCGATAACTCACAGGTGCTGGTCAAGGTGCAACTGACGAAAAGCGCGGACAACCTGGCCCGCGCCGACACCCGTTTTTGGGTGGTCAGGCCGCGCGTTGGCGTCAGCGGCGTTAGCGGCATTGATACTCTGCTTTCCGGCGCCTATATCGGCGTGGATCGCGGCGAATCGTCCGACAGCCGCACCGAATTTACCGGGCTTGAAATTCCGCCGGCCATCATCAGCGATACGCCGGGCAGCCAGTTCATCATTGCGGCGGACGATCTTGGCTCGTTGGATATCGGCTCACCGGTTTATTATCGCCGGGTTCAGGTGGGGCGCATTGCCTCTTATCAGTTGCGCAAAGACGGTAAGGGCGTCGATCTGCGGGTGTTTATCGAAGCCCCCTATGATCGGCTGGTCACCGCCAATTCCCGCTTCTGGAATGCCGGCGGGGTGGATCTTTCCGTGGGAAGCGACGGTTTTCGTTTAAAAACCCAGAGCGTCGCCGCCATCATTGCCGGCGGCATCGCTTTCGCCACGCCGGAAACAGATTCAACGGCCGGCGAAAACAAACCCACTACATTTACCCTGGCGCCGGACAGGGATACCGCCATGTCCCCGGCCGACGGCCCGTCCATCCCCTTTCAACTGCGTTTTGAGCGCACGGTGCATGGCCTGACCGTCGGCGCGCCGGTGGAGTTTTCCAGCGTCAAAATCGGCAAGGTGGTTTCCATCAACCTGGACTATAACCCGAAAGGTTACCGTTTCCCGACCGTGGTGGGCATAGAGGTTTATCCATCCCGCATGGGGAACGTGCTGAACAAGCTGCCGCAGGCCACCTCAGACAATCTCGCTCATGAGACGGCGCTGTTCACGCGCGATCTGGTCGCCAACGGCCTGCGCGCGCAGGCGGTGCCCAGCAGCCTGCTGACCGGGCAACTGTATATCGCCATTGATTTTGTTCCCGACGCGCCAAAAGTGAAGTTTGATATCTCGGCCAGGCCGTTGCAACTGCCCACCATCAGCGGCGGCTTCGATAAAATTCAGGAACAGATGGCCGGCATCGTAACGAAAATCAATAAAATGCCGCTGGAATCCATCGGCAATAATTTAAACGGCACCCTAAGCGAACTCAGTAAAACGCTCAGCATGGTGAACAACCAGACGTTGCCGGCGGCAAACCGCCTGATGAAGCAAACGCAGAAGACCACGGAAAATGCCCAGGATCTGCTGGCGGAAGACTCACCGTTATTGATTAACTTCATGCAAACGCTGCAGGAAGCCACCCGGACGTTGCGCGCCGTTCGCAGCCTGACCGATCAACTCGATCGCCATCCTGAATCGCTGTTGCAGGGGCGGCCGCGCGATGCCGCCGTATTGGAAAATGCGGGCAATCTCCCCGCGCCCGCTGGAGGAAAACATTGATGAAACGCTCGTTCCGGCCCTGGATCATTAGCAGCGCGCTGTTCCTGGCCGCCTGCTCATCACCGCAGGTGCGTTACCACACGCTGGTCAGCCCGGCCCCGCTCGCCAGCCCGGCCACGCCGGCGCCGTTTGTCATTGAGCTGCTGCCGGTTGGGGTGCCGGCCCAACTGGATACGCAACAGGTGATCGTCCGCCAGGGGGACAGCAGCGTTGCCGTGCTGGATAACGATCGCTGGCTAAGCCCGCTGGGCGATGAACTCCAGACGGCGCTGTCGGCACAAATCACGCAGCGTCTGGCAACGCAGGATGTCTCGGGGCTGGCGCGTGAGGACGATAAACCGGTGGTGCGGATCCTGGTGCAAATCAGGCGTTTTGATAGCTGGCCGGGCAATGCCGCCAGCCTGGATGCGACCTGGAGCTTGTCGACCCGGCGCGGGGAGCAACGCAGCCGGATCGTATGTAGCAGCCATTTAACGCAAAACGCAACCGGCGACTATACGCAGCTGTTTAGCGCCTGGCAGGGCCTGACGGCACAGATGGCGGCACAGATAGCGCAAACTGCCGCGCGCTGGTCAGCCAATAGCGCGGCAACCTGCCAAGGGGAATAACGGAAAACGCGCCCAAATGCGTTGCGCAGCCTTTCGCGCAGCGCTCTATACCGCAAATTAACGGCGCAAAAAAGCCGGGTGGGTTAACCCGGCCCGGCCAGAACACGACTTGCCGCCTTTTACAGATGGCTGCCGATAGAAAGGCAGCCGCTTAACATCAGCACGGTGGTGATGACGCCAATCAAACCAAGGATCTTCATACTGGCTCCTGATGAATGAAAAATACGCTGCTCGTCAGAACAGAGACACGCAGCCCGACAGGAGCAGCACGGATGAAACCAACCCGACCAACGCAACAATTTTCATAGCCACACTCCATAACCAAGCGATAATTAACTGTACGGTTCAGTTTATTGGATGAAGAAAAATTGTCAAGCCTTATACAGGCCGCTATGTGTGATATCAATCACTGGGCGGCATTGCTGAGGTCGGGTTAATGACAGGAAGGGTGCCTGCGAGAGGGAAAACGCAGGCGGGCCGGTACTCACCCAGCCCACCACAGGCTAGTTTTTACTTTTGCCCTGCGGTAAAGCGCCGTGGAGGAACAAGCGGACACCATTGTTGACCATTTGCTTTATCTGCGCCGTGGTATAACGCGGCAATTCACGCTGAAACAGTAAAATGTCCGTCTCCGCCTTCACCAGCGTGGTGAACTGCATCGCCCGGAACATCGGATCGCCATCCTCCAGCTCACCTTTTTGTATCGCATCGGCCATCACCTGAGCCAGTTTTGCCATACTGTCCTGAATTCCGGATTCGTAAAAAAGTTTACCGATATCGGAATGCCCGGCCTCGCCCACCACAACCCGGTAAATCTGCAGCGCCTGATTATCGCCGGCCAGCACCTGCAGCATACGCTCACCAAATCGGGTCAGCTTTTGTTCCAGAGAAAGCGCCTCACTGCCGGGTTCCGTCAGTGAATCCGCCGCATCGGCCATAAAACGCGCGCTGTAGGCACGTACGACCGTTTCAAAAAGCGCTTCTTTCGAGGCGAAATAGTTATACAGGGTTGCTTTAGAACCCCCAACGCGTCTGGCGACGGCATCCATCGACGCACGCTCATACCCTATTTCCTGAAAAAGCTGTGCAGCCGCGGTAATGATGGCTTGTCGCCGTTCTTCTGTTAATTTTCTCATCGGTCTCTCGCTATTTTTTACTGAGATAAGGACGGCAGTCAGTCAAATAAATAACTAAACAGTGCAGTTAATAGGGTCAATTATGCCATAGTTGTGCGTCAAGAGGTAAGACCTGCCCGTATCCACCATCAACCAAGGGCTAAACCATCAAGCGGTGGCCGGAGATGTGAACGCTGGCATCATGCTTTTAAAGTGAAGGCCGATTTACCTGGCAGCGTATGCACAAAAACGCCTTCTGACCAATCAGGGCACAGCCAGCTGTCGTCGATTCCCCGGTTGTACCGCCGTTAAAAGCCTAAAAAGCCGCCCGGTGAACAGGTTCATCAGACAGGACTATTCCTGCATCTGTAAGCCGTTACACCATACCCTCCCCCAACCGGGGAAAATGTGTACGTATGTGTCGCGATGTTTCCCTTGACAATAATTCCTTCGCACATAAAACTGTACGGTACCGTATTGTAAAGAGTTTACCGATCCACCGGCAAAGCAGGCAACGGCCATTCCCGCAAGGCCGAACCACCCGCGATGACAACGCGACACAAGATATTTTGGGTCTGCTATCGGGGCAAGATTTTGTCAATTCAGCTTATGGGTAACATTATGGCTCTTCGAAAATTTTGCCTCGTGACGGCGATCATGCTGGCGGGTTGTGACAACACGCAGGCTCCCGTTTCACCGATGCCGCCGGTTCAGGTTGGTATTGCGACGCTCCGTGCAGCCCCTTTTAACGTTATCAGTGAACTCCCCGGCCGTACCGTCTCCACCATGACGGCGGAAGTGCGCCCACAGGTGGGTGGATTAATTCAGCAGCGGCTGTTCCGCGAAGGCGATGATGTGAAGGCCGGCCAGGCGCTCTACCAGATTGACCCGGCCACTTACCAGGCTTCCTTTGATCAAGCCGCCGCCGCCCTGAAAAATGCCCAGGCGCTGCTGCGCAGTGACTGCGCCAAAGCCCGCCGCTATGCGCAGTTAGTCAAAACCAACGACGTTTCCCGCCAGGATGCCGATGATGCCCGTTCCGCCTGTGAACAGGATCAGGCCAGTGAAAGCGAGAAGAAAGCGGCACTGGAAAGCGCGCGGATCCAGCTGGCCTGGACAACGGTCAGCGCCCCGATCAGTGGGCGAATTGGTATTTCCAGCGTGACGCCCGGCGCCTTGGTCACCGCGCAGCAAGATACGGCGCTCACCACCATCCGGGCGCTGGACAGCATGTATGTTGATGTCACCCGCTCCAGCGGGGATTTGCTGCGCCTGCGCAAGCAGGCCCTGGCGACCAATAATGATACCCTGAGCGTCACCCTGGTTCTGGAAGATGGGTCGGAATATCCAGAGAAAGGGCGACTGGAGCTCACGGAAGTGGCGGTTGACGAAGCGACCGGCTCCGTTACCCTGCGCGCCGTCTTCCCCAACCCGCAACATCTGCTGCTGCCAGGAATGTATATCCGCGCCAGAATTAACGAAGGGATGGTACAAAACGCCATTCTGGCCCCCCAGCAGGGCATTGCCCGCGATGCGAAAGGCAATGCGACCGCGCTGGTCGTCACGGCAGAGAATAAAGTCGAAAAACGCCAGGTGGTCACCGGTGACGCCGTCGGCGATCGCTGGCTGATCGTCAAGGGCCTGCAGGACGGAGACCGCCTGATCATCGAGGGCACCGACAAGGTGAGCGCGGGCCAGGCAGTCAGCCCCGTTGCCACGGAACAGGCGGGAGGCCAATCCTGATGTTTTCCCGTTTCTTTGTTAATCATCCGGTCTTCGCCTGGGTCATCGCCATCCTGATTATGCTGGCAGGCCTGCTGGCCATCCGTATTCTCCCGGTAGCACAGTATCCGGATGTGGCGCCCCCCTCTATCCGCATCAGCGCCACCTACTCCGGCGCTTCTGCCCAAACGCTGGAAAACAGCGTGACGCAGGTTATCGAACAACAACTGACCGGGCTGGATAACCTGCTCTATTTCAGCTCCAGCAGCACATCGGAAGGCACGGTGACCATCACCGTGACCTTTGCGCAAGGTACCGATGCCGACACCGCCCAGGTACAGGTGCAAAACAAGATCCAGCAGGCGGAATCGCGGCTCCCGACCGAGGTGCAGCAGGTGGGCGTGACCGTGACAAAATCCCAGTCCAACTACCTGCTGATCCTGGCGCTCTATGACAAAACCAATCAGTCATCCAGCGCCGATATTGGCGACTGGCTGGTGAGTAATCTTCAGGATCCGTTGGCCCGGGTGGCCGGGGTCGGCGAGCTGACGGTATTCGGCGGCGAATACGCCATGCGCATCTGGATGGATCCGACCAAACTGGCTGCGTATTCGCTGATGCCGGGGGATCTTGCGGCCGCCATTCAGGCGCAAAACGTGCAGATATCGGCGGGGAAAATCGGCGGCCTCCCGGCACCGGAGAAACAGCAATTGACGGCAACGGTGAACGCCCAGTCGCGCTTACAGACGCCGGAACAGTTTCGCAATATTATTATCAAAAACGACAGCGCGGGCGCCATCGTCCGGCTGGGTGATGTGGCCCGCGTCGAAATGGGCAGCCAGGCCTATAATATGACGGCGAAGCTGAACGGCCACCCGGCGGCGGGGCTCGCCGTGATGCTGGCGCCCGGCGCCAATGCGCTGCAAACCTCTACGCTGGTGAAGGAAAAGATCGCCGAATACCAGCGCAATATGCCCGAAGGCTATGCCGTCGCCTATCCCAAGGACAGCACCGAATTTATCAAACTGTCCGTCGAGGATGTGGTTAAGACCCTGATTGAAGCCATCGTATTGGTGGTGGCGGTCATGTATCTGTTCCTGCAGAACTTCCGTGCGACGCTGATCCCGGCGCTGGCCGTTCCGGTGGTGTTGCTGGGCACATTTGGCGTCCTCTCGCTGTTTGGCTATTCCATCAATACCCTGACCCTGTTCGCCATGGTGCTGGCCATCGGCCTGCTGGTTGATGATGCCATCGTCGTCGTGGAGAACGTGGAACGCATCATGCACGATGAAGGGCTTGACGCCAAAGCGGCCACGGAAAAATCAATGGCGGAAATTTCCGGTGCGCTGGTGGCTATCGCCCTGGTGCTGTCGGCGGTGTTCCTTCCCATGGCCTTCTTTGGCGGCGCCACCGGCGTGATTTATCGCCAGTTCTCCGTCACCATCATCGCGGCCATGACGCTATCGGTTATCGTGGCGCTAACGCTGACGCCGGCGCTGTGCGGCATGCTGCTGCGGCACAATACGCCCCGCAGCACAGGGTTCTTTGCCCGCTTCAACCGCTTTTATGACAGAACGGAACGTGGCTACCGACGCAACGTTCTGCGGGTGCTGCGGCGCCCAGTCGCGCTGATGATGGTTTACGCGGCGCTGGGCCTGGTGATGGCACTGCTGATGTGGCGGTTGCCGGCCAGCTTCCTGCCCAACGAAGATCAGGGCGAAATCATGCTCCAGGCATCGTTGCCAGCCGGCGCGGCGGCCAGCCGCACCGATGCGGTAAACCAACAAATCACCAACTGGTTCCTGAACGAAGAAAAAGACAATACCGACGTCATTTTCACCATCACCGGGTTTAACTACACCGGCAGCGCGCAGAATGCCGGTATGGCCTTCGTCAAATTGAATAGCTGGGATCAACGTAAAGGCGAAGAAGACTCCGCTGCCGCGATATCGGCAAAAGCCACGCGGCAATTGGCCGCTATCCGCGACGCCCGTATTTTTGCCCTCACCCCACCTTCCGTTCAGGGGCTGGGCCAGAGCAGCGGCTTCACCTTCGAGCTGATGGCCAGCGGCTCCACCGATCGTAACGAACTGCTGAACCTGCGTAACCAACTGATACAGCAGGCGGCTCAAAGCCCGGAGCTGCACGCCGTTCGCGCCAATACGCTGCCAGAAACGTCCCAGTTACAGGTAGATACCGACAACGCGAAAGCCGTGGCGCTCGGCCTGGCGCTGAGTGATGTGACCACCACACTCTCGACGGCCTGGGGCGGTACCTACGTCAATGACTTTGTGGACCGGGGGCGGGTAAAACGCGTCTATCTTCAGGGTGACGGCCAATTCCGCTCAAAGCCTTCCGATCTGGAAAAATGGTTTGTCCGTGGTTCATCAGGCGCAATGACACCGTTCTCCGCCATCGCCACGACGCGCTGGATCTGGGGGCCGGAAAGCCTGTCGCGCTATAACGGTTCTTCCGCCTATGAGATCCAGGGCGAAAATGCGGATGGCTTCAGTTCGGGCGAGGCGATGGCAAAAATGGAGGCGCTGGCCGACGCATTGCCGCCGGGTTCCACCTGGGCGTGGAGCGCCCTGTCACTGCAGGAGAAACTGGCCAGCGGGCAGGCCATCAGCCTGTATGCCATCTCTATACTGGTGGTCTTCCTGTGCCTTGCAGCGCTTTACGAGAGCTGGTCCGTGCCGCTCTCCGTCATTATGGTCATCCCGCTCGGCCTCCTTGGCGCCGTGCTGGCCACCTCGCTGCGCGGCCTGAATAACGACGTCTACTTCCAGGTGGCGCTGCTGACCACCATCGGGCTATCGGCGAAAAACGCCATTTTGATCGTCGAGTTCGCGGAGGCTGCCGTGCAACAAGGGCTTTCGCTTGGTTCAGCGGCGCTTAACGCTGCCCGCGCCCGTCTGCGCCCGATCCTGATGACCTCGCTGGCGTTTATCGCCGGCGTGGTGCCGCTGGCGCTGGCTACCGGCGCCGGCGCCAACAGCCGTATCGCCATCGGCACCGGCATTATCGGCGGCACCCTTACCGCCACCCTGCTGGCCATCTTCTTCGTGCCGCTGTTCTTTGTACTGGTTAAAGGCGTTTCCCGCCGTCGGGTTAGCGGAGGTTCGCAATGAGACGTTTCACCCCTGTTTTCCTGGCGCTGTTTCTGGCGGGCTGTGTCTCCCTGGATCCTGCGTGGCAACGCCCCGCCCCACCGGTTCCGGCCGTATGGCCGGGCGCCAGCGGGCAGGCATCGCCGAACCCGGCCGCCGCTGAACTGGCGGGCTGGAAACGCGTGATTGCCGACCCGCGCCTGCAGACACTGGTCGGCCAGGCCCTGCACAGCAACCGGGATTTGCAGAAAGCACTGGCTGATATCGCCGCCGCCCGGGCGTTGTATGCCGAACAGCGCGGTTCACTGTTTCCGGCGCTGGATGCCGATCTTAGCCTTACCCGAAGCCGCACGCTGGCATACGGCGTCAGTGAAAGCGCCGAGGCGCAGGGGGCCGTATCCAGCTTTGAAGTGGATTTGTTCGGCCGCAATCAAAGCCTGACGCGCGCCGCCCGGGAAACCTGGCTTGCCAGCGAATATACCGCATTGAGTACGCGCCTCACCCTGATAGCCGACACTACCACTGCCTGGCTGACACTCGCCGCCGATAACAGTAACCTGGCCCTGGCGAAAAACACGCTGCAGTCTGCTGCTGATTCGCTGGCCGTCACGCTGCGCCGCCAGCAGGCCGGCGTGGCGGCCAGTTCTGATGTGGCGCAGGCGCAAACGGTCTATCAACAGGCGCGGGCGAGCGTGGCCAGCTACCAGACGCTGGTCATGCAGGATAAAAATGCGCTTGATTTGCTGGTCGGCGCCAGCGTGCCGGCCTCGCTGTTACCGGGTTTACTGGAATCGTTGACAGATGACAGCATCGTTCTGGTGCCTGCGGGCGTGTCGTCTTCCGTCCTGCTGCGCCGCCCGGACGTTCAGGAAGCGGAACACAACCTAAAAAGCGCAAACGCCAACATTGGCGCCGCGCGGGCCAGTTTCTTCCCGAGCATTACCCTGACCGCCAGTGCCGGCGTGGGCAGTAATTCACTCGCCAACCTGTTCAGCCACGGCTCACGCATCTGGGCATTTTCACCTTCCGTCACCCTGCCCCTGTTTGCCGGCGGTAGCAATCTCGCACAGTTGCGTTATGCGCAAGCCCAGCAGCAAGGGCTGATAGCCAGCTATGAAAAAACCATTCAGGCCGCCTTCCGGGATGTTGCTGACGCACTCGCCCGCCGGGGAACGCTTAACGAGCAACTGGATGCCCAGCGCAACTATGTCGCGGCCGCGCAGCAAGCGTTGGATTCAGCAGAGCGCCTTTACCGCGCCGGCTCTGCGGATTACCTTAGCGTACTGACCGCCCGGCGATCCCTGTGGTCAGCACAGGAACAGTTGATTACCCTGAAGCAGACCGATCTGGAAAACCGTATTACCCTTTGGCAATCGCTGGGGGGCGGTTTCAGCTAAGCACAACCTGGCTAAGCCAAAAACCAAACATGTACTAGGATCAGGTCATTGCCATTCGTGTTGAATATCGGCTGACCCGCAAGAAAAACCGGGTCGTTAGTGAGAGTAATAAGAGGTGGTAAAAATGAAGAAAGTCGCGTCCCTACTGATACTGAGTGTTGCCCTGGCAGGATCGCTGTCAACGTTCACTGCGCAGGCCGATGGGCGTGGTCCTGGCGATCAGCCAATCAAACAGCCGCAACATCAACAGTCTCCGCAACATCAACAGACTTCGAAACATCAACAGGCGCCGAAACATGCCGATAACCGGCAACAAAATGTAAAACACCCACAATCCAGGGATCATTTCACCTGGAGCGGCCATGACTTCCGCAAAGGGAAACCCGTACCGCAAGGTTTCCGTGCGGATAACTACAGAGTAAAAGACTGGCGCGCACGCGGGCTTTATCAACCGCCACGCGGCCAGAATTGGGCGTATATCAACGGGAATTATGTCCTGATCGCCGCCGCCACCGGTATCGTGACGGCCATCCTGTTAGATAGCGCTAACGGGCATTAACAGCAACAATCACAGATAGGCTGATGGAGGATGGTTAAGCAATCATCCTCCCTCTACTGCGATCGTTTTTATTTGTTGCCGCTAATCAAATTAGCTGGGATGTTGCCGATAGTCCGTAGGCGAGCAGCCAAATTTCGCCCTGAACTCACGGGAAAAATAAGACATGTCACTGAATCCGTAACGCCAGGCAATCTGGCTGATCGGTGTATTTGCATGCAGTGAAGACCGCAGTGCTTCTGCGGATTTTGTCAGCCTTTGGTTTAGCAGATATTTGCCGAAAGAGGTGCCGTCTTTCTGAAAAAGCATGCTCAGATAACGGGATGATATGCTAAATGACTCTGCAACCGTTGCCGCGGAGAGTGTGTGTTCAGCAAGATGGCTGTTGATCATTATTTTTATCTGGAACAGCAGCCCATGATATGTACCGGCACCGCCTTTGCGCAGCTTGCTCTCGTCGGAAATGATGCTGGTAAGCAGTTCCAGAAACTGGTCATAAAGCATCGCCGCATATTTCTGTGGAATATCGTCTGGCAGCGTCATCAGGTTATTTAGAAACATCTGCAGAAATGGCATTAACTGATGATGCTTTCCAAACGTGCTTGCGACAAAGCGATCCGTTTTCCCCAGCCTCTGCCAGAGATGTTCACCGGGTATCTGCACCACATGCTGCCGCGACTCACCATTGAGGTGCAGCTCATAAGGAAAACGCGTGTTATAAAGCCCGAATTCTCCCTGGCCGAGACAGGCATGATTCCCCGCTTGTACCACAGCCGTTGTTCCTTCGCTGACAAAGCTCAACAATATCAGGTTGTCAGGATGATTGTCCGCGCCTTTGCGCGCTCTCACCACGTCCTGAGCACTGCAATTTATCTCTGATATCCGCAGATTCCCCCAGGAACCCGTTCTGATCGTTCCCGCTTTCGTGCTCCCGGCAAAAGCGCATTCAAGAGGAACGAACGTTCTGCTGATGGCGTCGCGCCAGTAGTCAGTCCGGTCGGCGTATATCACATCAGCGGTATCAAAAATATTCATGCCAGCCCCCCAGTCGTCACTGAAAGACCTTATGCAAACCGCGCGCCAAACCCGTGTTCCGTACCAGACAAGCATCACTTCCTTTATGTCATATCGCTCCGTGATAGCGGGAAGTTATATCTATTTCCTGCTTATTTTACTTACCTGGAGACTGAAGCATGATGAACAAACCTGTTACCGTGGCCTGCGTACAGGCTGCCCCGGCGTTCATGGATCTGGAAGGCACGGTTAATAAAACGATTGAGTTTATTCAAGAGGCAGCCGGTAAAGGCGCAGAACTCATCGCATTTCCAGAAACATGGATACCTGGGTACCCATGGTTTCTGTGGCTGGATTCCCCCGCAGCCAACATGCCTCTGGTTTATCAGTATCATCAGAACTCGCTGGTGCTGGACAGTGAGCAGGCAAAACGCATTGCAAATGCTGCACGGGAAAACACTATCCAGGTCGTTCTGGGCTTCAGTGAACGTGACCACGGCAGCCTTTATATCTCTCAGTGGATCATTGGCAGCGACGGAGAAACGATTGGCACGCGGCGTAAGCTCAAGGCAACGCACGTTGAGCGCACACTTTTTGGTGAAAGCGACGGTTCTTCGCTAACCACCTGGGAAACACCACTGGGTATCCTCGGAGCACTCTGCTGCTGGGAACACCTGCAGCCGCTTTCACGCTATGCGATGTATTCACAGCATGAAGAGATTCACATCGCCGCCTGGCCGAGCTTCAGCCTTTATACCAGTGCAACGGCCGCACTGGGCCCTGAAGTAAACACGGCGGCCTCACGCCTTTATGCTGCGGAAGGGCAATGCTTCGTTATCGCCCCTTGTGCGATTGTTTCCCATGAAATGATCGACCAACTCTGCCCTGATGACACCAAAAAACAACTGCTCAGCGCTGGCGGCGGCCATGCCCGTATTTACGGCCCTGATGGAAGAGATTTGGCCCCCCCGTTGGAAGAAAATCAGGAAGGGCTGCTCATTGCGACGCTGGATCCCGCCGCAATCACCTTCGCCAAGTTTGCCGCCGATCCGGTAGGCCACTATTCCCGCCCGGATGTAACCCGGCTGCTTTTTAATTGTTCGGCTAACACGCCGGTAGTCAAAACGGAACCGGCATCTGATTTGCTGGGTGAATTACCCGCAGAGGAGGATGAATAGTATGGAATCTGCTATTCCAAAACATCTGCGCGTATTGCGCCACTATCCGGCCGCTTTGCCCGAAGGCCATCATCCGCCTTTTCCGGCCTGGACCGCCCGTTTTCCCCCGCTTACCGGGCAGGTCGTGATGGCTTATTTTGGCGTTCAGGGTGCGGAGGTTATTAATCCGTCGGCCCTGCAAGAGGTGATTAACCGTTTTTCGTTAACTGACGGCCCTGCGCACTGGGACATGGCCTCATGCACGGACGAAATGGGATTTCACAACCTGATGGCCATTGCCTACTGGTCATCCCCAGAGCAGTTTCAGAACTGGAAGCAGAGCAGCCTGTTTTCCGAATGGTGGGCATCACCGGAAAGGGAAAATGGCGAATACGGTTTCTTTCTGGAAGTGGTTAGCCCCGAGTCGGACCGTTTTGAAACGATTTTCTCTGATAAGGGAGCGCCTGAAGGCGTTGCCTGTCTCGGTGAGGGAATGAGCGGCGAGATGATTGAGCACGGTTATTGGGGCAGCGCCCGGGACCGCCTGCCAGCGGCCCAACAAGCCCAATTGGAGGGTAGCCAAAAGGCTCAAAGCCGAAAATCATTGGGGAAACGCGTGGTACTGTCTGGCCGGCAGAACCTTTGCCTGATTCGCTCCGGGCAGGACTGGTCCGATACGCGCGAGGATGAAAGAACAAAATACATTACCGACGTTGAACCGGTATTGCGCGAGGGCATGCACTTCCTTAGAGAGCAGGGCCATACCGTAGGATGCCTGAGCTGCCGTTATATGGCGGTGATCGATTCAGCCACGAATGGCGAGACGGAAAAAACGTTCGGGCTGGCCCACTTTACCGATATGGCGGCGCTGGAACTTTGGGCAAAAAGTCATCCGACGCATGTCGCCATATTCGGAGAATTTATGCGTTATGTGAAAGCGCTGAATTTTAATATTTCGCTTCGCTTATGGCATGAAATTGCCGTAGTGCCTGCCAGCGCGCAACACTTTGAATACATCAACTGTCATCCGAAAACGGGCCTTTTAGGGCAGCGCTGCGGGGAGTCGTCATGAAAAAAGTCTGTGGTAGTCTCGGAGCGCTTTTTGCCGCTCTGCTCAGCCAGCCGGTTTATGCGCTGGAGTTCTCTCCGGGCGATTATGAAATGTTGCCGGCAGATAAGAGCCTGTTGCTGGCATATTTTCAGTATGCCCACAGTGATGCCTATTTCTCGCAGGGCAATAAGCAACAGGGCGATTATCGGCTGCGTACCGAAGCAAGCCTGCTGCGTTTTATACATGCCTTCCGCCCACAGGAAAATATCAGCATCGAACCGCAGATGATCCTGCCGTTGATCAAGGCCAGCGCGCTGGGGGATGCCAGTGCGCTTGGTAAATCATCAGGAATGGGGGATATCATACTGGGCGTCCCGTTCAAGTTCGATCTGGCTAGCGCTGGCGTGAACATTGTCTCACTGGCACCGTTTATTTATTTGCCGAGTGGGGCATATGACAATGAAAAATCGGTAAACGCCGGTGAAAACCGTTGGCGCTATCTGCTCCAGGGAGTATGGATACACCATTTTTCTGATTCATGGGCGTTTGAAACCGGTGCGGACGTCTCGTGGGTGAGCAGAAATAACGAGTATGGTGCGGATAAAGCCACGCTGCAGCAAACGCCCCGTTATGAATACCAGGCCTATTTGCGTTATAACCTGACGCCCGCCACGCAGTTTGGCATTGGCGGTGGCTGGATAACCGGTGCGCAAAGCAGCATTAACGGCCAAGACCAGCATGACAAGCTCGATAGCACTTACATGCGTATTTCGGCCTCTCATTTCATTACGCCGAAAATGCAACTTCAGGTATCCGGCGGGCGCGATCTATCGGTTGAGCAGGGGTTCAGGCAAGACACCAGTATCAGCCTCCGACTGGGTTTCCTTTTTTAACCTCTGGGCCAGAGTTTGCGGACGTTTGCGGGGTGATGCTCATCGGTATTCATACCCTATCTTTTAACGCTGCTGCTCTGGCTCTCTTATCATCTGGTTGACCGTTCATTTTATGATAATTAATTCTCGCGGAAGATAAAAATAGGCTATAGCCGGGAATAACCAGGCGTGGTGAAATTATCGGAAACTCCACTGTACACTCATGGCGAATATGGTAGGTAAAATGATCCCGCCTTCAATAGCAAAGCGATCGGTAAAATTGTATTGGACCGCATGGTAGATATAGGGGGAGAAGCCTATGCCGGTCAATTTCTTGGCCGTCCTATATGTCCCTGAATCCCCGCAATGGCTGAATGCACTAAAGAAGAACTCGCCGGTATAGGCATATACGCCCTTAAACGTCCAGCCGCTATCCCATGATATCCAATCCCGCCTGGCCCCCAGGGATAAACAACGGTCGTCAAAACTGTTATTCATCGTGCCAATTAACACACTGTATTTTGAGTCTGCTGACAGCTTGCGCTCAACGGAGAAAAAGTGGTTGTTAAACATCTCATTATACTGGCCATGATTCCCTGTCATATGATAGACGAACGAACCCGTATTGACTGAGTATAGGCTTAACTCACTGGCATAAGCCGCCGGCATTGAAAAAAGAAATAAAGCACATATTGAACCACTTAATATCTTTAGCATTAAAAGCTCAAACAATACATTCAGGTAAAATAAAACACGATATTATCATTTATGCTTTAAACAAACCATCAACCACGGCCAGATGCTGTTTAAGCCGTAGAAAATTGTCCTCATCGGCATAATTATTAAAATTCAAACCAGGGTAATACCAGCGGTAAAACGACTCGGCCCCTCCCTGGGCCTGGCCCATGTTCTCGATCAATGGCAAGGCGCCTTCACCGCTGATTGAGCGCATCGGCAAGCTTGCGCCACACGTCGACAGCGGTTCTTTCGTAAGTTAACGGCGTCACAGAGATAAACCCTGCAGCAATGGCCCCCACTTCGCTATGTTCGGGCAACTCGGTGATGCCATGCTCAACGCGGATCCAAAAGTAGTCTTCGCCCAGCGGATCGGTGGTTGGCGTTACCTGCAACCCCTTTACTTTCCCGATCCCCTGCCGGGTGGCTTTAATGCCCTTGATTCTCTCCGCCGGCAGATTGGGGAAATTGACGTTAAGGCAACATTCAGCCGGCACCCCATGCTCCAGCAGTTGCTCAAGCACCGGCAGGCAAAAGGCTTCTGCAACATGCCAATCCGGCGGATCTTGCTGCTGCTTATCCTGGCTTAGAGCAATGGCCGGCACCCCTAACAGAACGCCGGTCATGGCGGCCCCCACCGTCCCCGAAAGCACGGTTTCAAAGCCGAGGTTGGAACCACTGTTGATACCGGAAAGCAGCAGCGCCGGCGGTAGATCTTTCATCAAATGCCGGACGGCAAGGGTGACGCAATCCGCCGGCGTGCCATGCACGGCAAAGCGCCGCGCGCCGCGCTCCTCAACGCGCACCGGCGCCCGCATACTCACAGAGTTGGATACGCCGCTTTTATCCGTAGCCGGGGCAACAACCCAGACTTCTTGCGCGAAATGCTCAGCAACGCGTTCGAGTAACTTAATACCTGGTGCATCGATACCGTCATCATTAGTCAGCAAAACATTGCGTAATAGTTTCTGAGCCACAGTTTCTCCTTATTCAGAAAACCTTAGCCTCTGAATAGCTGGTTTACCTACAGGGAAATCAGCAGATCAATTATTCCTTTTCACCAAACCCACTGGCGAATAATCCTTTGATTTCATTCATCAGCACTTGTTCATCCGGGCCTTCGCAAATAATTTCGATGCTGGTATTCCCTTTAACGCCGGCACCTAATACGCTCATCAGCCCTTTCACCTCGGTGGCTTTACCGTTGTTAACCAGTGTTACCGATGACGCGTATTTCTTCAATGTCTTTACAAAAGTCGCCGCCGGACGCGCGTGCAGCCCCGTGCTGTTGACAACACGTATATTCTCTCGGATCATTTTTTTCTTCCGAATGGAGTAATAAAATTAAATGGTTAAATTATTTTTATCAAGCGCGATTCATCATCAGTATTTTACTGTAAACATCATCCTCTACGGCGAGTTTTGCACTGGTCATCACCCGGGCCAAATTAGCTTCATTATTATTTTGTGCCCATGCCTTACCCACGGTGGTAATAAATGCCTTGCGCAGATCGCTGGCGATATTCACCTTAACCACATTATATTTTACAAAACTGCGGATAATGTCTTCATCAATACCCGAGCCGCCGTGAATAACCAGCGGCACCGGGCAAACCGCGGCGATTTTCTGCAGCAGCGGAATATCGATACGCGGAATATCTTCCAGGCCATGCACGTTGCCTACGGATACCGCCAGCATGCTGCAGCCGGTTTCTTCAACAAAGCGCCGCACCTGGTTGACATCGGTTTTGCAGTCGGCTTCGCTGACGTGATCGTCTTCTTTGCCCAGAATGGCGCCCAGCTCCGCCTCCACCGGCACACCGAAGGACTTGCAGAAATCAACCGCCGCTTTGGTAAAAGCGATATTCTCTTCATACGGTAATTCCGCACCATCAATCATTACCGAGGTGAATCCGGCACGCACCGCTTGTTTCACGTCATCCAACTCTTTACCGTGATCCAGATGCAGGCTCACCGGCACATCCATCGTCATCGCCCTTTTTTTGACAATTTCATAGATGTAATCATAACCAGACAGCTTCGCATTGGTTGGGGCTATTTGAATAAAGTTCGGCAAGCCTGAACGCTCGATCGCGTTCAGGATGGAAATGGTTGTCTCTAGATTGGTGGTGTTAAATGCTCCCGCAAGAACATTTTTTTCACGAATACGATCAAGCAGGATATTACCGTTTACTAATGGCATGATAGTTACCTCTCTCTTCGTTGCAGTACGGTGCCTAAATAATATTTATCTGATTTCAGCCAAACGTTACCAAACTCGACAGGCATGTCCTGTTGGAAAAAAACCAGCTGCTCAAGATGCAGCACCGGCGCATCATCATTGACTTCAAGATAATGCCCACGTTCGGCGCCGATAATTTTTGCCGCATAGCGGCTCTGTGAAAAACTGATTTTCCTGCCGGATAATTTCTCGATGGTGTGGAAAAGCGTATTGTGATTGAAATCAACCTCTTCGATGCCTGGGCAATATTGCAGGTTAATGCGGTTCTCAATCAGCATCACTTTCTCACCTTCGACGCTACGCACCCTTTTCAAAAATAAAATCGGCGCGCCTTCAGCAATCCCAAGCTTTGCCGCCACCATTTTTGACGCCGTTTCTTTGCGGCACTCAATCATCTCGGTGGTAAATTTAAGATTCTGGCTTTCCAGCGACTCGGCAAATGAAAGCAACCCCTGCCCCAATGAGTAAGAAATGTTCTCACTTTTAACAAAAGTCCCTTTGCCCTGAACCTGGATAAGCAACCCCTCTTTAACCAGCATGGTGATCGCCTTTTTCACCGTGCCACGGCTCACCCCAAGCCTTTCCATGATTTGGTTCTCTGAAGGAACGCGGTCCCCCGTGCTCATGTCGCCCTTATAGATCTTTTCACGGATCCACTCAGAAACCTGCAGGTAAAGCGGCACTTCGGAGTCTTTTAAAACGGTATTCATGCTCATGTGATATTCCCTTAGAAATTTAGATCATCTATGTACAACCATGCACAAGTATTACCTGAACCCGGCATTAAGACAAACGATCTATTTCACAAAATCAGTGCCGCCAGTCCCCCACTTGAAACGCCGCCGATCGGGAGAATTACCGTTAAAAAGGCCTCACCGTCAGCCAAGACCAACGGGGTGCTTAACCCATTTTCATGATGACTTTTAATACCTCGTTCGCGGGGTTAGCAGCGAATTCGATAGCCTCGCCTAACTGTGCAAGCGAGTAGGTTTGCGTGATCATGTCATCAACATTGATCTTGTTGAGCCGAATGATTTCGACGGCTTCCGGCATCTCATAGGGCGTGAGTGAATAAGTGCCGATCACGGAAATTTCATCGCGGAAGAAACGCCCGGCATCGATGCTCACCATGTTGTCATGGTCAAACGGTGAGAAAACAATGACGCGCCCGCCACGCCGCAACACATTGATCGCCTGGGGCAACAACGAAGACACCCCCGCAGCGATGACCACCACATCAACCCCCAGCCCATCGGTGATCTCGTGAATGCGCGCTTCAAGATTTTCCGTTGCCGGGTTGATGGCATGGTGCATACCAAGACGCAGCGCCAGGCCAAGCTTAAACGGCGACAGATCCGATACGATCACGTTCGACGCGCCCATCATCGCCGAAAGCTGTGCGCTGAGCAGGCCAATCGTCCCCGATCCCATCACCAGCACGCTGTCCCCGGATTTAATCGAAGCCGCCTTCAGGCCATGCAGGCAGCAACCGACCGGCTCCACCATGGCGGCTTTTTCCCATGACATTCCGGCCGGAATTTTGTGCGTCAGATGTTTTACATGCAGCTCGGGAAGCCGGATGAATTCGGCAAAACCGCCGGGTTCGATATTCGTGGGTTTGAACTGTTCGCACAGGGTGTAATGGCCGCGATCGCAATAGTGGCAGGTGAAACAGGGCACATGGATCGCCGTCACAACGCGATCGCCAGGTTTAAAACGGCTGACCCGCTTACCAACCTTGACCACTTCCGCCGCGATCTCGTGGCCAAGCACCACGGGGCCGGTCACGGTCTGATGCTGCGCTTTATGAATATCGGTGCCGCAAAGGCCGCAGCTTTTCATCTGCACCAGAATATCGCCGTCGTCCAACGCAGGAATGGGAATATCTTCGTAACGAATATCGTTTTTGCTGTAATAAACGCTCGCTTTCATGACTTTATCCTGTTGATTTTGCTTTCAATATGAATTTTTGACGCGTGCAGGGGCTGGTAGATTTGCGTATAGATATCCTTAAAGCGCGCCGCCGCCGCTGCATCAGGCAAATACCGCACCACGGCATTTTCAGCTAAAGAAGATTCAACGGGCTCATACCCCGCCCCACGCGCGCCGATCATCGCTGCGCCGCGGCTAACCGCCTCGGGGATACGGCATGAAACGATCTCTCGGTTCAGAATGTTGGCCTTCAGTTGCAGCCAGTACGGGTTCTGGCACGCCGCGCCGATCACCATCACGGATCCCCAGTGCCGCCCGGCCAGCGCCTCATAGGTTTCCATCAGCATGCGGAGCTCGAAACACAGGCCCTGGAAAAGCGCGCGCAGCAGTTCCTCCGGCGCGGTTTTTTCGCCGATACCATAGAGCAGCCCCTTGGAGAAAATACAGCGCTTTGGCGGCCCACTCCCCCGAAGATGCGGAATGAGGAAACTGTTGTCAGGCTGACTGGCGGCAGCGCTTGCCATCAGCCGGTCGGTCATTGCAACGAAGTCATCGGCGCTAACATCAAACAAGTGGCGAAACCATTCGATCGCATAGCCCGCAGAGGGCAATGAGGCATAGAGCGTGTAAGCGCCGCGCAGAACATGGCAGCCGTTGGATAGGCGCGAGCGATAATATTCCGGCGTCACCGCGGCCTGCTTGCAGATAACCAATAACCCCTCGGTGGTGCCGGTTGAATTAAGGATCTGATCCTCATCGGTGATACCCACCGCAACCGAGCCGCACATATGATCATGCCCGGCGATCGCGATCTGCGCCCCGCCGGAGATCCCTGTCAGTTGGCGGTTAACCGGCAGCAGCCCGCCGATGGGTTCGCCGGCGCGGACCAGCGGGCTGAAGATGCCTTCTGGCAGCGCCATCGCTCGACAAATCTCCTGGGACCATGCCCCGGCATGGATATCGAAAGCCAGCGTGCGAGATGCCAGTGAATATTCCGCCCGTTTAACGCCGCTTAGCCGATAAGCGATATATTCAGCCAGGCATAGCCAGCGTGCGGCTTTGCGTTGCGGGGCGTGCTCCATCAGCCATAAAATTTTATTCAGGCTGTAATTGCTGTGCGCCGGGATGCCGGTTATTTCATAGAGGCGCTCTTCGCCCAAACGGGCGACAACGCGTTCAAGCTGTGGCTGCGTGCGGGTGTCGTACCAGGTCATCACCGGGCCAATAATTTGGTCTTCATCATCAAGCAACACCCCGGCCTCACCGACGCTGGCAACGGAAATACTCACAATTTGTTCCGGATCGCTCACTGCCTGTACCGCCAGCGAAAGTCCATTAATAATGCCGTGCCAGAGAGCATTAATATCAAAATCGCTGCCATGCTCAGAGCTGTTTTTTGGCGTTGGGAAACTGTATTTATTCATTAAAGAAATTTCAGGCACCCGGTATAGGCAAACTTTACAGTTTGTTGTTCCGACATCAATGCCAATTGCGTACATATCTTTCCCCTCAGCCAAGGAATACTATTTCTATGCGGTATTAAAAGGGAAATACGGCTCGGCCCTTCCCTTTTCAGAGCGTTATACCCTTCATACTTCAAGTTGCAGGTGTGTTGGCTTTCCTCGTTCACCCCAGTCACTTACTCAAGTAAGCTCCTGGGGATTCACTGCGTTGCCGCCTTCCTGCAACTCGAATTATTTTGGGTATAATTATTGGGTGGCGTTTTGCTGCAGCGCTGCGTTTTCTTCTTCCTCTTCCCGCTGAAGTTGTCTTTTCGTCATGCGATATAGCATCATGCAGATAATGAAAATAACGGGGATTAATGCTAAAGCGATATAGTTCCCTTCAAAAATCTTGACCGCCCAGAAGCGGAATGGATTACCGCCGTCCAGCAGGCTGGATATTTCACTGTCAGTATTAATTGGGAACTGAATGCTCTTGGCCACCGCAGTCAAAATCGGTGCTGCTGCCGAGGCGACATACAGGTTCATTGCCAAGCATGGAATACCGATAATAAACGCACGGATGATATTCCCTTTACAGGCCAGCACCACCATTGAAATCGGCACCCAAATATTAGCCAGGTCACCCAGCGGCAGCAGACGGTTGCCCGGTAGAATGACTGCCAGCAGCACCCCGACGGGAATAAGCAACAACGCGGTCGAAAGCACGGACGGATGGCCCACGGCCACGGCAATATCCAAACCAATGTACAGATCGTCACGGTCAGGATAGCGTTTACGCAGGTAGCTACGCACAGCGTCAGACAGCGGCAACAGCCCTTCCATCAGCAGCTTTACCATGCGGGGCATAATCAGCATCACAGCCCCCAGGCTCATGGCCAGAGTCAGTACACCTTTGAAATCATACTCGGCCAGCAGGCCGATCCCCGCCCCCAGAATCACCCCGAGCATCATCGGCTCACCAAAGACGCCAAAGCGTTTTTGGATGGTTTCCGGTTCTGCGTGCAGCCGGTTTATCCCGGGGATTTTATCCAGAATCAGATTACCCACCAGGCCGATGGGGAAGAAAATGACGGAAGACAGGGTGGGCAGCGAAATACCCGGCAGGTTGAAATACTTCTGGATCATCGGCGCGCTCCAGTCTGCCAGCACGAACGTAATCACCGCGGTGATGCCGGCAATCAGCAGGCCGAAGATGAAGTTGCCCGTCACCCCATACACCATCGCGCCAACCATTGAAAAATGCCAGAAGTTCCAGACATCGATGTCGACCGTGCGCGTCCATTTCATCGTCAGCATCAGAATGTTGATGCCAATCGTCATTGGCACCACGAATGGCGCAATCTGCGAAGCCCAGGCAATTGCCGCCAGCGGCGTCCAGCCCAGATCCACCACCGGTAAATCAATGCCGGTGTGTTTTACCATGTCCTTCGCCGCCGGCCCCAGGCTGTCAACTAACAGGCCGAAGACCAGGAAGATACCGATGAAACCCATCCCGATCGTCAACGCTGAGCGCAGGGCCCGGCTGAAGCCGGTGCGCAGGCACATCGCCATAATAAAGATAATAATTGGCAACATTATGGTGGGGCCAAGCCCCAACACATACTGTATTGCCCCATAGAGTTTATCGAGCATTATCTTATCCCCATTATTTCTTCAGGATGGACACGATTTTTTCAAGCAGCTCTTCTTCGCCAAAACCGGTTAATAAAGGTAGACCGTTTAATACAGGCGTTTGTAAATTAGTTTTTACCGCTGAAGTGACAATAATAATATCAGCGAGACCATCCTGGTTGGCAATGGTGCCAATGTTGGATTGAATAGGTTCAATATTAATACCGTGTTCTTTACAATAGTTAACCACTTTTTCCGTTGCTACGGCAGAAGTAGCAATACCACTGGTACAGGCAAAGATAATTTTCTTGTTCATTTCAGACTCCAGGGCTTTAATAAGAATAATGGTGTTGTTTGCAATAATGCTTACTGTTTTTTAGTCCAGGTTTCTTGCCAAAATCTCCATAACCTCATCTTTTGATGACGTCGAAAGAAGTTTTTCCATTTCATTACTGCGCTGGAAAAGTGAAATAAGCTTCATCAGAAAATCAAGATGCGCATCTTTTTCCTTTAACAGTAAAAAGAAAATAACATTCACCTTCATGGTACTGTCGGGATCTTCTGCCTGATTAAATACGATGCCTTCAGGGCAGGTTACAACCACCAGCTTTTCTTCACGAACGTGTTCAATATCAACATGGGGAATGGCTACGCCCATTTTTTCCAATTGCATGGCGGTCGGGTGCTCTTCCTCACGCGCCATCAGCGCATCACGATAGCTCTGCTCAACATAATGCTTAGCGATAAGCACATCGCTAACGGTATTGAACAGCGACGCTCTGCTCTGCGGGACCTCGTGCAAGAAGATCAGCTCACGATCACACTTGTTGTTCGAAGGCATAACTCTCGACCTCGTGGCGTCTTCAATTGGTTAATTAAAACTGTATTAACATACAGTGTCATCAATGATTGTCTATGTACAACTATATTCAACCTGTATAAACGTTACTCCCTGCCAAGCATTGGGGGCAACAGGTGGCGTTGAGATCTGTGTATGACTTCACAAAAAATAACCAACTCGCCTTCACATGCGGCGTCGATTTAATTTTAGTGAATTGATAAATAATGGTTTTTATTCCACTTAACTCAGTGGCAAGAGAGGGGAAAATGAAGCGGTATGGCAGTGCAGAGTGGATGCTAGCGCCTGGCTTTCATCCACAGAGCAGAATAAAGAGCGGGGTTTTAGGCGCCGCTGGCGCTCATTGGGCTGTGTCTCCAGGCATGAGCCGTGCTGCCAGCAGTTCGTTTACTTTAACACAGCCCCTGCCGCAGCCAGCGATACAGTTCCATATTGCGCCTGAAGCCCATTTTGCGCATCACGCTCATTTTATGGTTGCTCACCGTTTTAATACTGATTGTAAGCCGGGAGCCAATTTCCGACAGCGACAGCTCCTGCCGCAGGAACATCATGACTTGTTTTTCCCGCAGCGTTAGCGCGTGTTGCGTGCAGGCACAGCGGCGCATTGGCACAGGCTGATCCACCCGTTGCCCACGGCAGCGTTCCAGCCCGCAGGTAATAACCTGCAGTGCCGCAGCGATGGAAAAATCATGCTGGATCACACCCGCCTGTAGCGCACAATCCGCCCAGCCGTTTGTCCTGTCATGGGGCTGACGGATGGCAAAACACAGTGGACTAAAGCCGGGTTTGAGTCCCTCGTACAGGCAAAAACAGGTGGGTATACCGGAGGGGAAATACTGGAAAATCATATCCACGCCGGGATATTGCACCGCCACGTGCCGCACGGCAATCCCCGAGCGGCCAAAATAGGCGCTGATGGCCGCCAGCAGCCCACTGGCGAAATAGGCATTCTCATCAAATATCGCTACTGTTATTACTGGACGCATAAGCTCCCTGCCTTATGAGTTGCTTGCTAAACGGCCCGGCACCACGGCCTTCCGCGCCGTTCATCTGCCAGGCGCCCGTTATGGCGCATGGCTGTTGTCGATCCTAAGCTGATACACCATGGTGGCATTCGGCGGCACTTTCGGCGGATAGCCGCTCTCGCCGTAGGCCAACGCTGGCGGTACCACCATCGTCAGACTGCCATGATTGCGCAGGTGGCCGATCGCTTCGCGGAACAGCGGCGGGTAGGCTGAAAGCGGCTGCGCCAAGACCTTGCCGCTTAGCTCCATATCCTGCACCACCGCGCCGTCCGTCAGCATCTCTTTGACCACCACTTCAATAATCGCCCCTTCAGCCAACGGCGCGTCACCGGCGTAATCCACCCGGTACCAGAACCCCATATCAGACTGTTTCACCCCTTTCTGACCACGGAAATCGGCCACATAGGCTTTGTCCTTCGTTTCCCGAGCGTTGACCACCGCGTCACGCGCCGCATTCGCCGCCGCATCGGCTTTCGCCATCAGCGCCGCCAGCTCCGGCTGTGGCAGCACCGGATGCCCTGCGACCGTATCCAGCACGCCAGTCAGCAGGATGTCTTGATCGACTGTCACCCCCCAGCCCTGGCGTTCCTGCACCAACCCCTGAATGTCTTTCCCCAGGGCGCTGCCCACCGCGTAGGACATGCGCGCACGGTCATCGGTTAACTGTTCCGGCGTAATCTGCCACACCTTGTGTTGGCGCAAAGCGCCAATTTCTTGCCGGGCCGCCGCCAACTCTGTTTGCTGCTGCTGTGCCTTAACCTGCTGCGCCTGGCTGGCTTGTTGCGCCTGCGCCAGTTGCGTAGCCAATGTGTCGGCCTGCGCGCGCACTTTTTCCTCGGCCACCCGAGCCTGCGCTGCCCGCTGCTGCGCCTGCTGAATCAAGGCGGCTTTACGCTGTTCGTCCGGTGTGCCCTGCACCGCCTGGCGCATACCGGCCAACCACTGTTGCAACAGGGCTAAATCGGGTGCCTGAGATGGCGGTGCGGCCGGGGCGGCGAGCCGTAAACTGTGCACCTCCTGGCGCAACGCATTCAGCTCCGCCGTCTGGCGCGCCAATTGTTCATCCCGTTCCCGCAGGGCCTGGCGCAGCGGCAGTACCGTCGCCGCAGGCGCCTGCGGCGCTTTTCTCACTGGCTCGGCCGCGCCGTCGGCTGATTTCTTGTCAGCACGGCGCGAGCCCGCCGGGGCCGGTTTGGCCGCCGGTGCAGGCTCACTCTGCTGCTGATACTGCTCGGCAAACTGCAACAGGGCAGGGACGCCGCTTTGCGCATGGCCGCCGCAAGGCAACGCCAGCAACGTGGCCAGCAGGGATAGCGTTAGCCGAACCGGGCGTTTCATTTAACCTGTTCCCCGCGCGCCGCCAAACCGGCCAGCACCGCCTGATTCACCTCGGCACACAGGCGATTGACCTTGTAGCGATACAGCGCATCCACCGTGTCCTGCGTATCGCTATTCACCTGGGTGCGCAGCCCCGCATACTGCGAAGCGCCGCTCATCAAGGCATCAAAAGCGCGTTTATTCTGCTGATATTGTTCGGCATTAATGGTGCGCAGCGCGTCCAGCTCTTTCTGGCATTGCTGCAGCCGCTCGGCTTCCCGCTGCTTGCGCTGTTCCTCCGGCGAGGGCGCCTGCACCTCAGCGGTCTTTTCCGGCACAATGCGCTTTTGCAACGGGGCGTTTTTACACCCCACGACGCTTGCCCCTGCCAGGCATAACAGCGCGATCTGCACACAACGAGATAGATAAGGCTTGATCATGTTGGCTTCCCTTCATTTTTTACGTTATTTCTGCCCGACGGGCGCATAGAGGCTATATACTCGTCATACTTCAAGTTGCAGGTGTATTGGCTTGGTTACTCGGCCCGTCCCTGGGCCTCGCCCCTTCGGGGTCGCTGCTAACAGCGTTCAAATCTGCTCCTGGCAGATTTGTCGCTCACCCCAGTCACTTACTCCAGTAAGCTCCTGGGGATTCGCTGCGTTGCCGCATGATTCGGCCATACGGCCTCACCCCTTCGGGGCCAGCGCTAGCGCTGTTCAAAAACGCTTTTGCGTTTTTGTCCTGCAACTCGAATTATTTTGGGTATAGCGGATAAAAACGCCGATCCTTTGGAAACAGCAAAGCCGCTTCCCGGCGATAACGTTCCGCCGCCACATTCCGCTGTTGGTGATACAAAATGGCAATCAGGCTGGCGTAGACATTGGCATCGGTCCGTTGCGCCAGATACGCCTCGGCCCAGTCGGCATAGCGCCAAAGCAGCGCCTCGTCCCGCGTGCGGTTGTAAACCAGCAGCGCATGGGTTTGCAGATCAAATGCCAGGCGCTCTTGCAACGGCCAGGCGACCACCGGCGGCAAAGCAGCCAGCGGTTCAACATCGCGCAGGCCGCCGCGTTCAACACAGGTCAGCGTCTGCCCGGTATAAAAAGCCGCCAGCATCACCCCAGCGCCGACGGCGAGCACCGATGCCAACCCAGCCTTCAGCGCTACACCGGCCATCAGGGGCAGCCGCACCACTCTGCGTTTCCGGCAAGTAAGACGATCCAACGTGGCCAGCAACAGCATGAACAACGCCCAGTGCAACGCCGAAAGATAAAACGGATACTCAAGCTGGGTGTGCATCAGCATCGGCACCATGACCAGGCACAGTGCCGTCGCCTCGCCGGCGTTGGCGCGCCCGGCGGCAAACGCTGCCCGATCGTACTTGACGGCCTGCCGCAACACCCGCGCGCCGGCGGCGATCGCCACTCCCAGACCAAACACCGCGATCAGGCCGCCTTCTACCCACCACAACAAGATTTCATTGTGGGGATGGCGGGCAATTTCCTGCACCTGCGTTGGCAAGGCCTGGTGCACGCGAAAATGCTGAAAGGCGTAATCAAAACTGCCGTAGCCCCAGCCGGCAAAGGGCCGTTCGGCAATCATTCTGAGCGTATCCTGCAGCATCAAAACGCGCGCCAGGTTCGACTGTTCATGGGTCAGATAGCGCAATACGCCGGCGCTTTCCTGCCCCAGCAACACCGCAATCCCCACGCCCACGCCGCCCAACACCAGCGCCGCAGCCGCTGCTGCCTGCCAGCGGTAGCGGCGGCCAAAGCAGAGCAAGAACCCCAGCGCCGCCAGTGCGCCGCCCAGCCAGCCGGCGCGCGACTGTATCCATACCAACAGCGCCGGCAGCAGCACCAGCAACACGCCCAATCCGCCACGGCGCCAACGTTCCTGTTTTGCCGATTTCAGTGCGTAGCCCGGCAATAAAAACAGCATCAGCGCCAGCGCCAACCCGGTGGCGATAAAGCTGCCCAGCACATTGGGCTGTTGAAACACGCCGAATACCCGCGCCCCGCGCAGCGGCACCCAACTCAATGCGGGCGCGAACAGTTGCAGCAAGGCGATCGCGGCCTGCCCGAGCACCAGCAGCAGTAAGAGCACCATCAGGTGCGCGCGCAGCCGAAACGGCATGCGCACCTGCAGCCAGGAAAAGTAAAAGCTCCAGCCGGCCAACAGCCCCGCCAGCCGCCAGGCGGCGGTAGAGAAGCCGGGCGCATAGCCATAGGCCAAGGGAATAAACAGCAACGCCACGGCAACCAACAAATAGCCGCTGGCCGGCGTCACCACGATGCCGCGCCTTAACGGCAGGCGGCACCAAATAAACAACATCACGCCGGCAAGCGCCGCATAACAAAGGGCATTCACCGGCAAATTAAGGCCAACGCCGCCCATATTGGGGAAATAGCACACCGACAAAGCCAGCAGGCCGATAAAATAAGCAACCGACAACCGTTCTATTCGCAACACGCAATCACGCCATAAGAAAAGAAAACCAAACGCCCTTGGGGGACAACACTGTCGGCCAAGGGAAGCAGGCGGCATGAGCCGCCGGAACGCTCGACGGGCGGCTTATTCGTACGCCAGGCTGAACGTCGCAACCGCACTGAATGTGCCGCGCCCGATCGTTTTGTTGGTGATGGCGTCAGGTTCGCCCTGCACATAGGCTTGCAGCGATATCGTGTTGCTGCCATCTGTCAGTTGGTATTTACTGGTGGCCTTATTGAGTTGCAGGGCTTGGCCGTCCTGGGTTTCCAGCCCAACGGCGATCCCCGAGGCAGCGCTGCCGCTGTCAATCGCCAGCAGCCCTGGCAAATGGCTGTTCTCTGTGCCGCTAAAGGTGACCGTGACCGTATTCCCCAGGCTGGTATCGCACTCCGTCAGGTGCAGCGTGAAAGGCCGGCTGAGAGTGCGCGTGTTCAGATACAGGTATTTGTCGACAATGGTGCCAAAATCCAGCGCAATCTCTTCTTCACCCGGCGGGATCACGCACGGTTCGGCCACCAACGTGCCGTGGAAATACATATTCTCGCCATCCGCCGCGGCCGCTTGCCCGCCGGCCGCCAGCAGCATTGCAGCAAGCAGGGCCAGGCCCTGCGGCTTTTTCTTTATCATTAACATACCGCCGTTCCCTTTATTGCCGCACCCACATCCCACTCCGGGCGCCTTAGAGCCTATCCCAGTAGGCGTTATTGTCGCCGCCAGTTTGGACACGGACAGCGCGAGTAAACCGGAACGTACACAGAGTACGTGAGGATTTCGAGCACTGCCCAGGGCCAAAATGGCAAGTAAAATAGCCCTAATGGGGTAGGCTCTTAGTCATAATGCAGTCGGAAATCAATCACCGCCTGATAGCGCCCGGGGTTCAACGTCGCCGGCGTGCGTATCGGCGTTACCGTATACGTCAGGGTATTGTTCCCCGGCGTGAGCAGCACCGGTTTGTTACGGGCGCCCAACCGCACCGGCTGCCCGCGGCTATCCGCCAACAACAGCCCCAACCCGGTGGCACCGGTCACGCTCACCAGCCCCGGTGCGTCCGCATCCGCGGGGCCGCCGAAGCTGACGGATACCGCCGGTTCGCTGCCGCTCCAGGCCAGCGCACCGCCCCAGGGATCGCGGTTGCTGGCCGGCGCCCGCAGGCAGTCTTTCAGGCGCAGAACAAATGCCACCGGCGTGCCACGATCGCCGATATGCTGGAATTGCGCCGTGCCGGTCTCCCCTAACCACACCTCCTGGCGCGCGGATTCCATCTCCAGGCCGCAGGCGTTTTCCGTCAGGGCGCCGGAAACGTAAAGCACACCGTTAGCCCCCTGCACGTCCCAGTTATCCACGGCGTGCGCTCGGGGCATCAATATCAGCAACATCCCCACGGCCAAAGGCACCATCAATACTGCCGCCACCATCAGGCTAACCCGTTGGCGCTGATAGTTCCGGTAGGCTTTGCCAGACAATTTTGGGCTATTCCGTCGCATTGTTTTCTCTCCGCTGTCTGTGTCTATTGCCGGGGTTGTCCCTTCCCTGCCGTTTGACATAACGGCACGCCGGGTAGCTTATTTCTTCTCTGGCACAACCTGGCACTCGCTGCCGCCGCAGCGGAACGTCAGCTGCGGCCGGCCGCCATAATCATTGATATAGGTCAGCACCGGGCTGCCGCCCAGCGCCGCGGCGCTGATGCTCATCGGCGCGCTGCTTTTTGGCGCCACCATCAACGGCGTGAAGCCGTCCAACGCAGTGCCCTGCTTGCGGGTACTGGCTTCCACTATCGTCACGTAATAAGGAGTTGGGTTGTGCACCACATACCGCTCCCCCTGCTTGCTTAACGTCAGTTTTTCCTGCCACGGCTGCGCATTGCGCACCGGAGCAATCGCATCCGGGCGATAGAACATTTTGATCCGCGTCTGCAGCGCTATCTGCAGCGTGTTTGGCTTATCACTGCGCGGCGGGATCTCACGCAGGTTGAAGTAGTACAGCGTCTCGCGATCCTGCGGCAGCTGTTTTGCCGCCGGCAGCGCCTGGATTTTCACCTGGCTGGGTTTGCCCGGCTCCACGCGCTGCACCGGCGGCAACACGGTGAACGGGCTTTGAATTTTGTTGCCCTGTTCATCCTCGATCCACCCCTGCGCCAGATAGGGCAAGTTTTTGTTCTGGTTGCTGATATTCAGGCTCATCGTCTTTTGACTGCCGTCAAAAACCACCCGGGTGCGATCGAGTGCGATCGCCGCCTGCGCCGATTGCGCCAGCATCCCGGCCATCAGCGCGCCGACGGCCGCCAGTTTGAAAACAACACGCTGTTTCTGTTTGATAAGGTTCTGATTCATCATCTTCTTCGCAGTGAGTATCCGTTACGCTCAATTAGGATCCACCGGCATCAGGCTCTGTGACGCCAGGGGCATATTGCGCCGGGGCGGCGGACGTTGGTTTCCGCCCCGTGCACCGTTATTGCTGTTGTTCTTTCGCGGCAACCGCAGCGGGCGTTTTGGCGTTATTCAACGGCTGGCAAGGCAGCAGCAGGCTGTTCATCAGCATCTCTGCCGGCAGCGGCGTCGGCATTTGCACCTGGCACTGCGGGCCGCCATTCCAGTGCACCTGCATCACCTCACCCGGGTTAATACCCGACAGGTAAACGGTGCCGCCGTCGTTGATAATCCCCGTTGTCTGTTTACGCATGTTCATCACCGTGGCGCCGAACGGCGGCTCGCTGCCATCGGCCAGTTTGATAACCGCCATGGCTTTTTCGCCGGCGATGACGTCAAACTGACGATAGCCGATGGCCCCTTCCGTCAGGGTGGCCTGCACCACCGAGCGCGTCGCTTCAACGTTGTCGCCCAGGCGGTTCAAATCAATGCTTGCTCTGTTGCGGTAATAGCTGTTCACATCCGTTATCACCGCTTTGCCAAACCGGTTGGTCATGATCGTGCTGCCGTAGCCACGCACCGGTACGTCAGCCACCCCTTCCGTATCCAGCATCAGCCGGGTGCCGCCCTGGCTGGTAACGCGGTGCAGCGCGGCGCCCTGCGCCGTCATGGTGATGCCGCCCTGCGCCGTCAGCCCCATTGCGCTGTAGCTGCCGCCCTGGTAACTGGCATTGGCGCTGACCTGCGCCATATCGCCTTCATGGCTGTAATAACCGCTGGCCGTCGCGCCGCTGCGTGCGCTGCCGGCGCTGATCTGGTAGTTATTGTGTTCATCCACCCGGTCGTAGTAGCCAATACGGTGCGTGTTGTCATCACGGCTTGCCGCCATGTTGTAGCTCAGCGTGCCGCTATTGCCCCACGGCACCGACAGCGACAGGTACATGCCATCGTCGTTGGTGTCGTTGTAGCGCGTGCGATATGCCGACAGCGATACGCTCAGGTTTTTGAAATTACCGACGTCGAAATAGCGCGACACCATCAGGTTGTAACGATCGTTCGCCGGGCGATCCCAATAGGTCTGGTGGCTGTAGGTCAGATAGGTGCTCAATCCCCAGTCGCGGAACTGTTTGTTGAAGGTGATGGTGTACAGCTCCTTGCTGTTGCCGCTGCGTTCGCCTTCGTAGCGCGCATCCAGGTACTCTGCCATGCTCATGAAGTCTTTCTGCGAGAAGCGGTAGCCGGCGAACGTGATCTGGCTGTCGTATTCATCAAAGCTTTTTGAATAGCTCAGGCGGTAAGAACCGCCGGTCAGCGTGCCTTGCTGCGGCAAGTTGGCGCGCGACTGCGTAACATCGAACGACAGGGCGCCAAGCGCCATCAGATCGCGCCCCAGCCCCACGGACAACGCGTTGTAATCGCCGCCGCCGATGCCGCCGCCGTATAACGACCAACCGTTGCTCACCCCCCAGGAAAATTCACCGGTCGCGAACAGCGGGCCGCGCGTCCGGTGTTCCCAGTCCGACGGTTTACCCATCGCCAGCTTGTAGCGCAGGCTGCCGGGGCGCGTCAGGTAAGGAATGCTCGCGGTGTTCATTTTGAAGGTCTGTACGCTGCCGTCCTGCTCTTCCACCCTGACGTCCAGCTCGCCGGAGACGGCGTCATTAATATCCTGGATCCGGAACGGCCCTGCGGCGACCTGGGTTTCATACAGCACCCGCCCCTGCTGGCTGATCACCACTTTGGCGTTGGTTTTCGCCACGCCGGAAACTTCCGGCGCATAGCCGCGCAGGTTCGGAGGCAGCATATTGTCATCGGAGCGCAGGCTGGCGCCGGTAAAGCGCAGGCTGTCAAACAGATCGGAACTCAGGTAATCCTCGCCCATCGACAGGCGGGCGCGCAGCGCCGGAATGGCCCGATAGGCGTAATAACGGCTCCAGTCGAACTGGCTGTCCGTCGGTTGGCCAGAGCCGGTCTGGTGTGAGAGATTCGCCTGCCAGTCGGCGCGCAGGCGCCAGGCCCCAAGGTTGGCGCCCGTGGTACCGTTACCGCTCAGGCTGTAGCTGCCGCCATTGCGGTGGCGCTGCTGTGTTTGGGCGTTGACGTTGTAATCAAACAGTAAGCCCGGGATCCCCTCATCCCAGCGGGAAGGCGGATCCCAGTTCTCGGAGGTGTATTCCAGGTAGGCTTGCGGAATACTGAGATATAAAGAAGAGGTGCTCAGATCGCCATGCGCTTCCATGCCCGGCAAGCTGCGTAAATCCAGACATTGGCCGCCGTGCGTCCAGGCCAGCGATCCCGCCTGGTTTTCCTTCAGCCCCAGTTGATTAACCAACGCCGGCGACAAACAGGCTTCGCTGCCTTTCGGATCGTTTTCCGGCGCAACAAACGCCACCTGCTGTTCAGGCATATCGCTTTTGTTGACGTGCAGCACCATGGTATAGGTGCCGGGCATGATGAAGCCGCTACGGGAGAACTGGCTCAGATCGATATTGTTACGATCGTTGGTGTCCAAAACGTCCGTGTTAAACTGGATCTCGTCGGCAGCATAAACCAGCATTACCGGCTGCCCAAACGCGAGGGCAACACATAATCCCAGAACCTGAAGACGAAATAACTTCCCTGCCGGTGAAAGCATAATACAAACCCTTTCGAAAACGGATTAATCGTCAGTACGCGAGAAAATTAAAAATAATCCAGTTTAAATCGCACCGTGGAGAAATACGTTCCCGCCTTCAACGGCTGATGATTAGGTATCAGCGTCATGAAATAATTCAGCGTCATATTCCCTGGCTCTATTTCTTCCATAGGTAATGGCACTCCGGGAATAACAACATGGCCGTTGTTATCGGTAATTTTCAAGCCAATACCGCGGGCTTCACCCTGCACACCAAATAAATCGCCATCCGCATGGCCATCGAACGTAACCTGGAAATTTTTCCAGTTCGGCTTATTCCCCGCCCGTTCCAACACGCAATTGATCAATTCGATGCTGAAAGGCTTGGTTAAACCCTGGCCATCACGCATGATTTGCCCCACCGGAAGGGTTTCCATATCGATGGTTTGTTCCCGGCTACCGGCTGCAATAGCGCAAGCGGTATCGATAATGGCGCCTTGCATATTGACCCTGCCCCACCCTTGCAGGGCTGGCGCGGCGCTGCCCGAGGCGGAGACCAACGCAAGCATCAATATAAAAGGCGTCACGCCTGCCTTACTCCCTTGTAAAAACATCGCGGCATCCCTTGTGCAGATGGTCAACCAGGCTGCGCCCCGTGCAAATCACGAGGCGCAGCATAGGCATGTTAATCAATCACATACCTATACCCTCTCTACTTCAAGCTGCAGATATGTTGGCTTCCTGCAACTCGAATTATGTTGGGTATATATAGCGATTATTACTGGTATGCCAGCGTGAAGTCGGCAACGGCAGTGAAGTCACCCGGGACGATGGCGGCGGAAGCGCCTTCACCCTGCAGGTATGCTGCGAAAGCCAGCGTGTTGTTGCCGGTGTTCAGCGTCTGTGCAGCAGTCGCCTGACCCAGTTTAATTTTTTCACCGCCGTAAGTAATACCGATGCCCGCGCCGCTTGCGGTGCCGCCGTTAATACCCAGCAGATCGCTGTTGTTTGGCGAAGCTTTACCGGTAAAGGTGGTGGTTACGGTTTTCAGGGTGGTGGTATCGCACTGTTCCAGCTTGATCTCGAACGTACGCGGGTTAGATTTGCCGCCATCTTTCAGCGCAACGTTAGAGATCTGCCCCAAATCAACAGTTTGCTTCTCTGAGTCCGGAGAAATTGAGCAAGGGGCATCAATAATGGAACCAGTGAAATACACTTTACCGTTGCCCTGATCGGCTGCGTGAGCAAATGAAGTAACACCCATTGCCATCACAGCGGCCATCATGATTTTGTTCAGTTTCATAGAACCTATATTCCTTATAAGAAAAAGCTGGTTTCCAATAAAGGTAAGAGCATGGCGCATGTATATGCACCTCGATCGTTGCTCTTATTCTTTAGTACATTGAAGATGAGTCACTGCCAAAACAAAAGGGGACATTTAAAAATCCAGATACCATCTATGATGGTATTAAGACTATGAAATCAATTAATTAAAATGGATTTGAAAAGCAAGGCGGTTGAATAATCCTTTATGATTCAAAATCCTTTTTCATCCCAATCTCTCCCCTTGATCGGCAAATGAGATTCTTACAAAAGGCCAACTTTAAAAAAAGCTTTTTTTGTAAAATTGACGATATTCACATTTTTTTCCTTTAGCGGAGTATTTTAATGTTTCATTTTAGAGGCATAGATCGTAAAAAATTAAAAATCAAAATAATATTCTGTTTTTTCAGTTATCACATCAAATAAGATCCACAAAGAAGCCATTAGGTAATACAATAAACCAAGTTGACGAAAAGGGACTCAATGGCCTAAACGGCCAAAATCCATAGGAAATACTCTCAGGGAGCTGATTACGTCAATCATCAGCAATAGTCACTCTTTTGCTTTTCTTACCGTTTTAGACGAAAAACGGAGCCGCCATGAAAAATACGATAGCCGGCGGCAACAGCAAAAGAACAGCGAGGAATGGAGAAGCGAATGGACGATCTATCCCCCAAAAGAAAGGAAACTCAGCAATTGTGCCAAACGCTGCATCAGGCGTTATTATTGCTGTCACCACGCCCCCTTAAAAGTGGGGAACTCCCTCCCCAAGAACAATGGCTGACAACCCGCAGGCTGGCGGAAGTCATCAATGAAGGCGTATACCGCACGCGTACGTTATTGCTGAAAATGGTTGAACTCGGCGACGTATTGGTTTCATCCGGCCCGGTGAAAAACTCCTTGCGTTGGTATCCCACTGCCCTGGCTAATAGTTATCACAGCAGAACGTACCGCATTGCTCCCCAAAAATCATCCATAAGAAGAATCCATCACGTTCTACGCTAGAGCCCGGCTATAAATGAGCAAAACACAATACTCCTTTATGGTTAAAAATGGATATAGTTTAGGGACATGTTTTTAATGGTGAGTAAAAATTTCAAATTATTACATTTGCCTCTAATAACGATTTGCGGGCAAATAATTATTGCCCATAGCGTTATATGTAACCCTAACCAATGCTAACCCGAATTGACGCATTCTTTCCCCCTTGAGCGCGCGCCGTTCGAAAGGAAATGTTAATCACTTATTATTGAGATATTACAGTGAGAAAAAAAATATTTTATAGCCTGCTCGCCTGCTGCGTTTTTTTACTGGCGAACAACGCGTACGCTTTCACCTGCAGAACCTCTGACGGCGGCGTTATTTCCCCCGGCGGGTCAACCACACCGGTAAATGTCAGGGTGCGTATCGGACCAGACCTTCAATTAGGCAAAAACGAAATCGTCAACGTCAGCCAGGTCACCTGTACCAACGACGTCGCTTCATGGACGGACTACCTGAAGACCGACTCCTCGGCTCTGTCGCTCAATACCGCCCTGTTTGGCAGCATTGGTTTTGGCGCAACCATCAACGGCACGGACTACACCGCGCCGGTTCCGGGTGGCATTAGCATCATGACGCTGACCAACAAGGCCTCGCAAACCGTGACCCTGCGCGTATATATCGTGCTGAACAAGGCGCCCACGCGGGATATCAAAATCAGCCAAGGCGACATCATTGGGCAAATCAACTTTGTGCAAACCAATGACCGGGCCGGCTGCCCGCAGTGCGGCCCTTATCGCTGGCAGTTGATCGCCGATAACGATGCCTACTTCGTCACCACCAGTTGCACGATCAACAATAACCAGCAAATCAACGTCGATTTTAACCAGATCCGGCAGGATTACCTGACCCAAACGATCGCCGACGCCCAGATTAAACAAGACAAAGCGCTGACCTATCAGTGCGAGGATCTCACCGCCACGCAGGATGTGGAGATCCGCCTGGTCAGTGATGCGGCGTCGTTTTCATCCAGCTACATCAAAACCACCAATGCGAACGTCGGCGTCGCCCTGGTTTATAACAATCAGGTGATCAGCCCCAACAACACCTTCAGCACCCGTGTCACCAATGGCGTCGGCAACGATACCGTGACTTTTGTCCCGGTGAAAAACAATGTCGCTTACAGCGATATCGCAACAGGTCCGTTTACCGGATCGGCAACGCTGATTTTCAGCGCACCTTAAGCCAGGGGGAGATATGTTCAACATTGGCCGCAGGTTATTCTATTTTTTGTTCATCTCAGTGCCTTTTTCCAGCGTTGCCGTGGCGGCTGATAATCAGGGCACGCCGATTGTCATATCAGGCACCGTGGTGGCGCCGCCGCCTTGCGTGATTAACGAAGATCGCACCATCGACGTGGAATTCGGCACTGTTGGGGTCAATAAAATCGATGGCAACCGTTACATGCAACGGCTGAATTACACGGTGAAATGTGAATTTCTGGACAGCAGTAAACAGCTGCAGATGAAAATCGTCGGTAGCGTGACCTCGTTTGATGCATCGGCAATCACCACCAACGTGACGGGGCTGGGCATCCGGCTGTTAGCCAATGGAAGCGCCCTGACCATCAATTCCCCCTTTAATATTGACTACACTAATCTGCCTGCGCTGGATGCGGTGCCGGTGAAAAGCACCACCGCCACTCTAACGGAAGGGGAGTTCACCAGCGGCGCCACCATGCTGGTGGACTATTTTTAACCCACGGATGTTGCCCCATTCCCGGCCGTGAACATCGCCAGGCGGCCGGGCTATCTACCACCACGCTTCACTTCCCCATTCGCTGGCATGCACACTTTTTCGCCTTCAAATGGTGCATATCCCCCAGATTAGCGCACTGCCATAGGGGAACTTGCGCCGCCAAACAGCCCGGGATCGTGCTCTGCTGCGCGGTTAAGCACGCCCCTTTCCCCCACCGCTCAGCCACTAGCATGCAAAAATAAAGCAGGCCACGCCGCCGGTTTCTTTTTTTTAGAAAGCTGGAAGCGAAAATCAGTAAGGATATCCGCCGGCGATTGGCGCAACTCTTGCACCCTCTGTTCCCTCAGTTCTATGCACGCTTTTAATTCTTTCATCATTAATCGTATGGAGAATGACATGACGTATTCCCTGGCAAGACTGATACAAAAAAGCGCTTTATTTGCATTGGTAATTGGATACGCCGCGTCCAGCTATGCGGGGAAAGCGAATGATACCCTGGTGTATGCTTCGGATAATGAGGTTGAGAACGTCAGCCCATACCACAATAACCTGCGCGAAGGCGTGATCATCGCACACCTGGTGTGGGATACGCTGATTTTCCGCGATCCGAAAACCGGGGAATACAAACCGGAGCTCGCCACCGACTGGAAGTGGGAATCGCCGGTAACGCTGCTGATTCATTTACGCAAAGGGGTTAAATTCCATAACGGCGACGATTTCACTGCGGACGATGTGGTTTATACCTTCAACCATATCGCCGGCGACGACACCGGTTCCGTTATGCCGCAGAGCGTCAACTGGATCCAGACAACGGAAAAAGTCGATGACTACACGGTAAAACTGCATCTGCACAAACCTTTCCCGGCGGCCTTGGAATATCTTTCCGGGCCGACGCCAATCTATCCGGCCAACTATTTCCAGCGTGTGAAACTGGCCGGCTTCAGCAAAGCGCCTATCGGCACCGGCCCTTACAAGATTACGCAGGTCACGCCGGGCCAGGGCATCAACATGGAAAAGAACCCGGACTATTTTGCACAAAGCCCCGTCGGGCAACCGAAGATCGGCAAACTGCAGTTTGTGGTGATCCGGGATCCGGAAACCCGGCTGGCACAGTTGATGACTGGCCAGGTGGACTGGATCTGGCGGGTGCCGGCCGATCAGCTCACCATGCTGGAAACCATGCCGAACGTCACGGTTAAAAGCGGCGAAACCATGCGCATCGGCTTTCTGGCGCTGAATCCGCAGGCCAAAGGCCCGGGGGGCGAACCCTTTAAAGACGTGCGCGTGCGCCAGGCGGTGAACTACGCCATCAACCGTGAAGGCATGGTCAAAAACCTGGTGCGCGGCGGCAGCCAGCCGGTTTATTCCGCCTGCTTCCATACCCAAACCGCCTGCGACACCAGCAAGGTGGTGAAGTATCAATACGATCCGGAAAAAGCCAAGAAACTGTTGGCGGAAGCCGGCTACCCCAACGGCTTTGATACCGATATCTGGGCCTACCGCGAGCGCGACTATGCCGAAGCGATCATCGGCGATCTGCGCAAAGTCGGGATCCGCGCCCGTTTGCACTACGTCCAGTATTCCGTACTGGCCGCCGATCTGATTTCCGGCAAGGCGCCGATGGCCATCCGCACCTGGGGATCGTTCTCGATCAACGACGCCTCCGCCTTTACCTCACCGTACTTCGGAGGCAAAGGCGATGACATCTGGAAAGATCAGCAGGTGACCAGCACGCTGGCCAAAGCCGACGAAACCATCGACGCCCAACAGCGCAGCGCATTGTACGCAGACGCGCTGGGCAGGATCTCGTCGCAGGCCTATCTGGCGCCGCTGTTCTCCTATTCGACGAACTATGCCTTCACCTCTGATTTGAATTTTGACGATTGGCCGGATGAGCTGCCGCGCTTTGCAATGGCCAGTTGGAAATAAATCGCGCGGGGGGCGCCGCCGGTTTCCCCCCGCCACGTTGGCAATAATCAGGAACGGCTCATGGTTATTTATATTTTACATCGGCTTCTCGTGGCGCTGGCGGTGCTGTTCACCGTCGCCGTCGTCAGCTTTTCGCTGTTGCACCTTTCCGGTGATTTGGCCGCGGCGATCGCCGGGCCGGACGCCTCGGCCGAAGTGGTTGCCCGCATCCGCGTGCAATACGGGCTGGATCAACCGCTGTACACCCAGTTTCTGCACTGGCTATGGGGAGCGCTGCACCTGGATTTCGGACGCTCTTTCTATTTTGAAAACACCGTGATGGAGCTGATCGGCCAGCGGATGCCAATCACTCTGAACCTCGGCGTGCTTTCGCTGGGCATCGCCTTGCTGGTGGCCATTCCGCTTGGCGTGCTGGCGGCGGTTTTCCGCGACAGTTGGATCGACCGCTGCTCGATTTTCATCGCGGTTATCGGCCAGGCCATGCCGAACTTCTGGTTTGCGCTGATTTTGATTCTGATTTTCGCCGTCGAGCTGAAATGGCTGCCGGTCGCCGGCAATGGCAGTTGGCAAAACTTTGTGTTGCCCGCCATCGCCCTGGGCTACTACGCCATGCCGTCGCTGATGCGCCTGACCCGCTCCGGCATGCTGGATGTGCTGGGTTCGGACTATATCCGCACCGCCAAAGCCAAAGGGCTCAGCGCGTTTCAGGTGATCGTCAAACATGGCCTGCGCAACGCCATTATCCCGGTGGTGGCGCTGGCGACGGTCGAGCTGGGCTTTATGCTCGGCGGCTCGGTGGTGATCGAATCCGTTTTTGCCCTGCAGGGGTTGGGCCAGTTGGCCTGGGATTCCATCTCGCGTAACGATTTTCCTGTGGTACAGGCCATCGTGCTGATTATTGCCGTGTTCTACATCGGGCTGACGTTTTTAGCCGATGTGCTCAATGCGGCGCTGGATCCACGTCTACGGACCAAATAAAGGGGCGGCCATGAAAACCTCGTTATCTCTCTCTTCCGCGCCGCTTGGCAATACGCCGGCGACCGATCCCGGCTCGCTGCTGCCGGAACCCACCGCCTGGCGCAAATGGTTGGGAAAAATCTTCGGCCATCGCAGTATGACAATCGGCCTGGTGATCCTGGGGGTGATTGTCATCGCCGCGATTCTGGCGCCGCTCATCAGCCCGCACGATCCCTACGCGCAAGATATCAGCCAACGGTTGATCCCGCCGGTCTGGCAGGAAAGAGGCAGTTGGGAACATATTCTCGGCACCGACAAACTGGGGCGTGACTACCTAAGCCGCCTGCTATACGGCGCGCAGGTTTCGTTGATCATCGGCCTGGTTTCCGTGCTGGTGGCCGGCTGCATCGGCATAACACTCGGGGTGCTGGCTGGCTACTTTGGCGGCCGGGTGGATGCCGTGGTCAGCTATATCCTGACCGTGCGCCTTTCCATGCCGGTGATCCTGGTGGCCCTGGCGACGGCCTCGCTGATGGGCGGCTCGGTGAAAGTGGTGATCCTGCTGTTGGGGCTATTATTGTGGGATCGTTTTCTGATCGTCTCCCGTTCCGTCACCCGCCAACTGCGCGAAGCGGAGTTTATCGCCGCCGCCCAAACGCTCGGCGCCTCTTCGCTGTTCATCATGCTGCGCGAGATCCTGCCCAACCTGCTCGGGCCGCTGACCGTCGTCGCTACGCTTGAAATCGCCCATGCCATTTTGCTGGAGGCCACGCTGTCCTTTTTGGGGCTTGGCGTGCAGCCGCCGATGCCGTCCTGGGGGCTGATGATCGCCGAAGGCAAAGCCTACATGTTCTTTATGCCGTGGGTGATTTTGATCCCCGGCTGCGCGCTCGCCATTCTGGTGTTGGGCATCAATCTGGTGGGGGACGGCCTGCGCGACATCACCGCGCTGGACGGACGTAACTGAGGAAAAACGCCATGAATAATGACATGTTGCTCGATGTTAAAGGGCTGAAGGTGGACATTCCAACCGCGCGCGGGATGCTGCACGCGGTGCGCGGCATCGACTTTTCCGTGCGGCGCGGCGAAATGCTGTGCCTGGTGGGCGAATCCGGCTGCGGTAAATCCATGACCTCGCTGGCATTGATGGATCTGCTGCCGGCGAAGGCCATCAGAACGGCGGAGCGGATGCAGTTCAAGGGCGCGGAACTGCAAACGCTGAAAAAGCGCGAAATCGCAGCGTTACGCGGCGATCAGATGTCGATGATCTTCCAGGAGCCGATGACGTCGTTGAACCCCTCGTTTACGCTGGGCAATCAGCTATGCGAAACCCTGCGCGCACATCGGAAAGTGTCGCACGCGGTTGCCCGCGATCGCGCGGTTTACCTGATGGAACGGGTTGGCATCCCGATGGCGGCCGATCGCCTGAACCAATATCCCCACCAGCTCTCCGGCGGCCTGCGCCAGCGCATCATGATCGCCATGGCTCTGATGTGCGAGCCGGATCTGATCATCGCCGATGAGCCCACCACCGCGCTGGACGTGACGATCCAGGCGCAGATCCTGCGCATGCTGCGCGAACTGCAGCAGGAAATGGGCACCGCCGTTATTTTCATTACGCACGATCTGGGCGTTGTAGCGCGGATCGCCGATCGGGTCGCCGTTATGTACGCCGGCCAAATCGTGGAAACCGGCTCGGTGATGACGCTCTTCAACCAACCGCGCCACCCGTATACCCGCGGCCTGCTTGACTGCATTCCCATTCAGGGGAAAACCATACCGGGGCAACCGTTGCGGGCGATCCCCGGCGTCGTGCCCAGCCTGATTGGCGCCCAACGCGGCTGCGCATTCAGTAACCGCTGCGGGCAGTGCAGCGCCGCCTGCAGCCAGGAAACGACGCCCTATGTCAATGTTAGCGCACATCATGCGGTGCGCTGCGTTCAGGTGGCCCGCGAACTGGAGGGAATATGAATACCACGATAACCCCTTCGGCGTTGCCGACCCATATCGCCGGCAACGAGGATATTGCGCTGGAGCTTTGCGCCCTGACGCAGGTCTATCGCCTGAACCGCGGGCTGTTCGCCCGCCCGGGCGAGATCCGGGCGGTCAATAACGTCTCCCTGCGGGTACGCCGGGGCGAAACCCTTGGCCTGGTCGGCGAATCCGGCTGCGGCAAAAGCACGCTGGCCAAAATGCTGCTCGGGTTGCTGAAACCGACATCCGGCAACGTGCTGATCGAAGGCAAGGAAATCGACGCCACCAACCGCAAAGCGATGGCCGTGCGCATCCAGCCGATCTTTCAAGACCCTTACTCGTCGCTGAACCCGCGCCGCACCATCGCAGACATTGTGGAAGTGGCCCTGCGGCTACATGGCATCGGCACGCCGGCGGAGCGCAAAGCCCGGGTAAAAGAGATGCTGGACGTGGTCGGTATGCCGGCGCGCACTCACGCCCAATACCCCAACCAACTCTCCGGCGGCCAACGCCAGCGGGTGGCGATCGCCCGGGCGCTGATTATGCGCCCCGACATCCTGATATGCGATGAACCGACATCCGCCCTGGATGTTTCCGTCCAGGCGCAAATCCTGAACCTGCTGCTGGCGCTGAAAAAGGAGTTTGGCCTGACTTACCTGCTCATCAGCCACAACCTGTCGGTGGTGGAGCACCTGGTCGATCACGTCGCGGTGATGCAAAAAGGCACGATTGTGGAACAGGGCACGCGCGAACACATCTTCCACTCGGCGCAGCATCCCTACACCCGGATGTTACTGGCCTCGGTGCTCACGCCGGAAGCCGGGCTGGGCATTCCGGACATTACGGCGCACTAAACCCGATACGGCCAGTGCCATTGGCGCAGCAAGACAAGCACTCATTATTTGATGTAGAGGACACACTGTATATGACGCGTGAAGAGACGATCCAGGCGACGATTGATGATTTTCAGTCAGGAAAATTCCGTGAGGTTTTGGCACGCCGGGTAGCCTACCGCACGGTCAGCAAAGGCGGCGACCACGGGCCGGTGTTACTGGCCTATTTGCAGGACGAAATGATCCCCACCCTGCAGGGTATGGGATTCGAATGCCTGATTGTAGCAAACCCGATCGCCGGCAAAAGCCCGTTCCTGCTGGCGCGGCGCATCGAGCCGGACGCACAGCTGACGTTGCTGACCTATGGCCACGGCGACGTGGTGCCGGGCAATGATGAACAATGGCGCGCCGGGATATCACCCTGGGAAGTGACCGAAGACGGCAATATCTGGTACGGCCGCGGTACTGCGGATAATAAGGGACAGCACAGCATAAACCTGGCGGCGCTGGAGCAAGTGCTGAAAGCGCGTAATAACCGCCTGGGCTATAACGTAAAAATCATTCTTGAGATGGGCGAAGAAGATGGTTCGCCAGGGCTGGACGCCATCTGCCGGCAATACCACGAGTGGCTGGCCGCCGATCTGTTTATCGCCTCTGACGGCCCACGGATTACGGCGGCGCGCCCAACGCTGTTTTTAGGTTCCCGCGGGGTATTCAATTTTGAATTGGCGCTGAATCCGCGCCAGGGGTTCCACCACTCCGGCAACTGGGGTGGCCTGTTGAGCAACCCGGGGATCCGCCTGGCACATGCGCTGGCGACCATGGTAGACGCCCACGGGCGGATCCTGGTGCCGGGCCTGCGCCCGCCGGCGATTACCGCCACCATGCGGCAGATCCTGGCCGATATTGAGCTGGGCGGCGGCCCAACCGATCCGGCGATCGATCCGCAATGGGGGGAAAACGGCCTGACCGCAGCGGAAAAACTCTACAGTTGGAATACGCTGGACGTGCTGGCGTTTGTGACCGGCGATCCGGATAAACCGATGCACGCGATTCCGCCGGAAGCCCGCGCCCACTGCCATATGCGCTACGTGGTGGGCAGTGATGTCGAGCAGTTTTCCCGGCATATCCGCAACCACCTGGACGCCAACGGCTTTGAAGACGTAGAGCTGGTTAACGCCGTCAGTAATTATGAGGCTACCCGGCTTGATCCCAACGATCTGTGGGTGGAATGGGGGAAAGCGTCGATCGCCCAGTCGGTGGGCCTCAACGCCGCCGTGCTGCCCAATTTCGGCGGTGGATTACCCAACGCCTGCTTCTCACAAACGCTGGGGCTGCCGACGCTTTGGGTTCCCCACTCCTATCCGGCCTGCGCGCAACATGCGCCGAACGAGCACATTCTGGCGGATGTAACGCTGGAAGCGCTGAAGATCATGACCGGCTTGTTCTGGGATCTGGCCGAACAGGGCAGCAACATTGTCCGCCTGCGCGCCCGCCGCCAGGAAAGCTCCCCGGTAGAGCGCGTATAGCCCACGCCAGGCACGGGGCATTCACCGGATGTGCGGGATGTACGTATGCGCCTGCTCTCATTTAAGATGGAAAAATATCGCCGCCGGGCAGACGTGGGCGGCGATAACAGGAAGAGAAGATGGATAACCCAGAGCAGGTGAGAGCGCCCATGCACAACAATGAAATCCGTTACTTCATGGCGGTGGCCAGCACCGGCTCGCTTAGCGCCGCCAGCCAGCAACTGTTTGTGGCCGTTTCCGCCATCAGCCGGCAAATTCAGCGGCTGGAAAGCCGGCTGGGAGTGCCGCTGTTCGATCGGCATGCCAGGGGGATGGTGCTTAACAGCGCCGGGCAGATTCTGGAAAACCATGTGCGCCGCAGCATGGCGGATATGGAGCTGGCGATTGCCGAAATCGAAGGCCTGAAATCGGCCCGGCAAACGACGATTCGCGTCGTGTGCACCGACGGCATCGCATTCAATATGATGCCGACCGTCATGGCCAAGTTCCGCCAACAGCACCCGACGGTCAACTTTTGCCTGTCGGTGGGCAGCGCCCGGCAGGTGCCGGAAATGGTGCGCAATGGCGAATGCGACGTGGCGCTGAAGTTCAGCCTGTCGCCGGAGTATGGCGTTGATGTGATCGCGACCTTTCCCTCGCCGTTTCTGGTGGTTATGAAAGAGGATCACCCGCTGGCCACAGCGGATTTTCAACTGGCCGATCTCAACGCTTACCCGGTCGCGCTGCCGGAACAAACGGCAACCGTGCGCCAGTTGTTTGATTTGTCATGCCGTATGAGCGGGGTTTTTATCGATCCGGTGTTTACCTGCAACCATTTCGCCACGCTGTATGCCTTCATCCTCAATACGCCGCAGGCGATCACCATCTGCAGCCATTTCTCACTGTTGTACTGCACCCGGCGTGATGGTTTACAGATAAGGTCGCTCGACGCCAGGCAAGTGGGGCAGCGGACGTTGCAGATCCAAACGGAAGCCAGCAAGCCAAAAACCGCGGCGCTGAAAACGTTCTTTGATTTTTTAACGGATGAACTCAACACCCAGGATGAACGCTTTCGCCAGGAGTATCGTATCCCGGGCTGATCGCCAGGTTACGTTCCGCCGTTCGGCGCCTTCAATGGCTTCCACACCCGTGCTCCACTCACCACATGAATCGTCTTTGAAATTAACTTATTAACTCATTAAGTTATGTCAACATCGGTGGTTAGGTTGCCCGGTGGCAATAGATTTGTGTTTTGACCTTCGGCGCGCATCTTGGGCTGCCGAGCAAGGCACCGTTGCCAGGGGCAATCGGCCACGGACGGATTGAGGCAATTCCACTTGCACGGTGGGTTACAGAGTGCGGTTTCACTAATGTTCTTTGTTGGGTGCGTGGAAAGTTTCGGTCGCCATCATATCGTGGCGTTTTGCAACACCGTAGCCCGCGCCCGAGTTAGGGGCCGATGGCGCGGCCCCTAACGACCCACGCCTTCGCCATATCAGGCGGCCGCTGCGCGGCTGCCCTCACTGTGTCACTTCGCATCACGGCCGGCTACGACAGGCGTCCCTGCCTATCTCGCCTGAAACCGCCGTCCTTGGCGGTTTCGCCTATGCTACGTTCCGCCGTTCGGCGCCTTCAATGGCTTCCACACCCGTGCTCCACTCACCAACGACATTGTTTTTAAGAGTGGATAATTAACTTATTAACTCATTAAGTTATGTCAAAACAGGTGGTTAGGCGCTCACCTGGCGGATTTCATCATGGTTCGGGTCACAACAAGACCCCGAAAGAAACCGGATATATGGCTGCAATACCTGTTCACGTTTTCAGAAAAAAACATTGGCATTATCGGAGCGTCCATATAAGGCCGATTGAGGTGAGACAAACAGGGAGGTTTGTCGTAGCCGACCCGCCCGGCAACGGGGACGCCGCGAGGGCACCCGCGCAGCGGGCAGGCCATGTTAAGCGCAGGCCGGGGTGTCGGGGCCGGGCCTTCGGCCCTGACAATTGCCTGCCACTATTGCCGCAAAGAAACTCGATACGATTAAGGCAATTCCACTTGCACGACGGGCTACAGAGATTAGGCGTACTGGCGGATCCGTGCCAGCAAGGCATCGATATTCTCAATCCGATCGGCATTAACAATCAGAAAACGCCCCAGCACCAGCGCCTGCTGCTGGCATTCCGTGCGCATGGCCACATCCTCAATGCCGTCCAGATCCGCCACGTGCGACAGGCCGATAGTACGGCGTATCAGCTCGGTACCGCTGTAACCCAGGGCATCTTTCCACACCTGTTGCAGGAACTGCTCGGCATAGCCCGGCACCGCCAGCGCCACATCACGCGTGTGCTGATGGCACAGCGACAAAAAACGGTCGGCAAAAATCAACCACAGTTCACGCACATCCTGCAGGCGTTGCTCACGCCCGGCAGCGGCCTCCCGCGCAGCGAGCAGGCCCGGCAATCCGCAGAAATTGAGCAACAGGTTGCCCAGCGCCGTGCCCACGTCAAAGCCAATTGGCCCATAAAAACCAAATTCGGCGTCAATCGCCTTCAGCTTGCCTTCCGCGACAAACACCGAGCCGCTGTGAATATCCCCGTGCAGCAACGCTTGGGCCTGGCTCTGGAAACGGTGTTTCAGGCCGGCCACCGCCAGCTTCAAGTCCGCATCGGCGCGCAGCTCTTGCACCGCAGGCAATAATGCTTCTGCAAACTGGTTACGTTCGTGTTCAATGTAAGGATCGCTAAAAAAAAGATCTTCGGTGATCTGGCACAGCTCTGGATTGGTAAAGCGTTGAACGTCGGCTTTTTTCTGTTGTGCGTTTTGGTAAAAATCAGAGGTGTGAAACAGCGCCTGCGCCAGATACTCCGCCAACTGCCCAACCGCCAGCGGATAATAGTTGCCCTTGATTAACTCCGAACGCCAAATGTGGTGATCGGAAAGATCCTCCTGCACCATCACGGCCAGTTCAGGATCGTAATGCAGCACATTAACCGTATGCCGCGGGCAGAAATCAGCGTGCACCCGCAGCGTTTCCGCTTCAATACGCGCCCGATCCAACGTCAATGGCCAGGACTCGCCGACGCAGCGCACATAGGGCAGCGCCTGCTTGACGATCACCCGGCTGACGCCCTCGCGATCGCGGATTTTAAACACCAGGTTCAGATTGCCGTCGCCGATCTCTTCCGCGCTCACCAGCGCCTGTGGATCGGCAACCTGCCCATATTGCCGGGCATATTCAACGGCATCAGCAGCCGTAAACGTACGATAAAGCGACATTCCAACCCCTCTGGTGTCTTACAAAGCGATAATTCTTATTTTTTAGACGTAAAAGCATTTGGACGTCTATACATCCGCAAATCATGTTGGCAGAATATGCAGCCAGATGCAATAACAACGCAACAAGGATTTAACCGCTGATGCTAACGATTAACACTACCAGCCTGTCACTGAAAAACAACCAGCTCTGCATCCTCGATCAGCAAGCGTTGCCGCAGGAAAAACGTTGGCTGCCCAGCAACAGCGTGGAACAACTGGTTGAACATATTCAGGCCCTGCGCGTGCGCGGCGCGCCGTTAATCGGCCTGTCGGCCAGCCTGTTACTGGCATTGCTGGCCGAGCGCGGGCTGCCGCGCGCCGAGCTGGAACAGGCGCTCGCGACGCTGCGCGCGGCGCGCCCAACGGCCGTTAACCTGATGAACAATCTGGATCGCATGAAGCTAGCGCTGGCGCAGCCGCAGTGGGTAGCCGCCATGGTAGATGAGGCGTTGCGCCTGGTGGAGGAAGACCGCGCGCAGTGCGATCGCATCGCCGACTACGGCGCGGCGCTGGTGCGGCCCGGCAGCCGCTTGCTGACCCACTGCAATACCGGCGGCCTGGCGACCGCCGGCGTAGGCACCGCGATTGGCGTGCTGCTGCGGGCGCACCAGCAGGGCAAGGTGGCGCAGGTGTGGGTGGACGAAACCCGCCCGCTGCTGCAGGGCGGCCGTTTAACCGCCTGGGAGCTGGGTGAGTTGGGCATTCCCTATCAGTTGATTTGCGATTCCATGGCCGCCGGCCTGATGGCGCAGGGCCAAGTGGATGCGGTGTGGGTGGGCGCCGATCGCATCGCCGCCAACGGCGACGTGGCGAACAAGATCGGCACCTACAGCCTGGCGGTACTGGCGCATTATCACGGCATCCCGTTCTACGTAGCGGCGCCGTATACCACGCACGATCCCCTTTGCCCGAACGGTGCGGCGATCCCCATCGAGCAGCGCGCGGCACAAGAAGTGACCGGCGTCGCCGGCAGCTTCGGCAGTTGCCAATGGGCGCCGGTTGACGCACCGGTGTATAACCCGGCGTTCGACGTCACGCCAGCGGCATTAATCAGCGGTTGGATCCTGGACAGCGGCGTGATCACGCCGGAACAGGTGAAGGCCGGGGCTTTTCAACGGGCGCTCGGTTAAAAACACGAACGCGCCATAAAGGCGCGTTCCTTTTCCTCACCGCCCGGCGCCGTTAATCCAGGCGCGGGTAGGCTTCAGCAATCTTGTCGCCGGTAAAATGCGCCACCCAGCCTTCCGGGTTATCAAACAGGCGGATCGCCGTAAAGCTCGGCGACGATCCCATGTCGAACCAATGGCGCGTATTGGCCGGCACCGACAGCAGATCGTTTTTCTCACACAGGATCTGATAGATCTTGCCGTTCAGGTGCAGGCAGAACAGCCCCGCCCCTTCAACAAAAAAACGTACTTCGTCTTCACCGTGGGTATGTTCAGACAGGAACTTTTCCCGCAGCACCTGGCGCTGTTCGTTATCCGGGCGCATGCTGATCACATCCCAGCTTTGATAGCCCTTTTCCGCCACCAGGCGGTCGATTTCGTGCTGATAGGCGGCGATCACCGCCTCCGGCTGCGGGTTTTCCCCCAGCTCGTGGTCGGCCTGCCACCGTTCGAAACGCACGCCAATCTGCGCCAGCTCCTGTTGGATGGCATTGGCATCATCGCTCTGCCACAGCGCTTGCTGCGGCTCTTTATCGCTGTATATCGTCAATCCACTCATCAGGCAAACTCCCCTACATTGATATGATCAAACCGCTTAACCTGCGGATGCCGGCTTTGCTCGTCTGCGTCGTCGCGGATCAGTTGGCAGGTGTGCCAACCGGCTTCCCTCGCTGCGTCCAGTTCCTGGCGGATATCCGACAGGAACAACAACTCACCCGGCGCAAACCCCGTTGCGCCGGCAATATTTCGGTATGACGCGCTTTCACGCTTGGCGCCGATCCGGGTGTCAAAGTAGCCACTGAACAACGGCTGCAAATCGCCCGCTTCGCTGTAGCCGAACAGCAGTTTTTGCGCTTCTACCGAACCGGAAGAATAAACATACAGCTTCAGCCCCTGCTGTTGCCAGGCGGCCAACTGCCCAGCCACTTCCGGGTACACATGGCCGCGGAAATCGCCATGGTGATAGCCGCTGCGCCAAATGATGCCCTGCAACGCCTTGAGCGCGGTGGACTTGCGATCTTCATCCATAAAGCGGTAGAGCGCGGCGATCAGCTGCGCCAGATCCGCATCCGGCTGGCCAAGCTCCTCGCGCAGCGCCGCCAACGGCGCCGCCACTTCAGCATCGTCGGCATGCTGGCGGATAAATGCATCCAGATGCGCCCGCGCATAAGGGAACAGCACCTGATGCACAAAGCGGATCTCACTGGTGGTGCCTTCAATATCAGTCACAATCGCGCGGATCATTTTGCCTCCAGCAAACGGCGTTGCAGTTCGCACTGGAATAAAAACTCCAGCCCTTCGAGATGGCGGCGCGCTTCCGCCACCGTATTGCCCCAGCAGTACAGGCCGTGGCCGCGTACCAGAAAACCATACTGCAATGGCGTTTGCCCGGCGTAGGCCGCAACCCGCGCCGCCAACGCTGGAATATCCTGGTCGTTGTCGAAAATCGGGATGCTGACGCTATCCAGGTGGCTGTGTTGGCCGCTAAGCGACTTTTGCATTTCATAGCCTTGCAGCACCACTGCCGTGCCCTTTTCCACCCGCGACAGCACCGTGGTATTCACCGAATGGGTATGCAAAATAGCCCCCACCTGCGGCGCCAGGCGGTAAACCAGCGTATGCAGGCCGGTTTCCGCTGAAGGCTTCAGGCCGCTGGGAACATGATTGGTTGCCGTTTCCACCAACAGGAAATCCTGTTCGGTCAGGCTGCCTTTATCTTTGCCGGATGCGGTGACCAGGCAGCGCTCGGCATCCAGGCGCAGCGACATGTTGCCGCCGGTTGCCGGGCACCAGCCCTTTTCGCCAATCCAGCGGCAGGTGGCCAATAACGCCTGCAGTTGTGAATTTTCTGTCATTATGCTTGCTTCTTCCCAGTGGTCGATAGGCGCCATCATCCGCCCTGCTCCGCCCCCCGATGGCGCGGAAATTTACTTGCTGCGTAGCTATTGCCGCTTTGTTTATGGCGGGTTGCGGTAAGATCATTTTCTTACTTTAGCCGTCTAAGCGTCTTGATTGCCAAATACTAACATCGTGTTATATTGACAGCAACATGAGTACTAACAACCAAGACGGGGCGTCATTCTATTTATGAGCACTTCAGCACCGGTTCCCGAAAGCAAACTTCCTGCCCTCGGCACGACAATCTTCACCCAAATGAGCGCACTGGCGCAGCAGCATCAGGCGATCAACCTCTCCCAGGGCTTCCCGGACTTCGACGGCCCGGATTACCTGAAAGAACGCCTGGCCTGGCACGTCAGCCAGGGCGCCAACCAATATGCCCCGATGACCGGCGTAGCGGCGCTGCGCGAGGCGATTGCCGATAAAACCGCACAGCTTTATGGCTGGCAGCCGGATGTTAACGCGGAGATCACCGTCACCGCCGGCGCCACGGAAGCGCTGTTTGCCGCCATCAGCGCGCTGGTGCGCCCGGGCGACGAGGTGATCTGCTTCGATCCCAGCTATGACAGCTATGCCCCGGCGGTGACGCTGGCCGGCGGCGAGCTTAAACGCATTGCCCTGCAGCCGCCGGCATTCCGCGTGGACTGGCAGCAGTTTGCTGATGTGCTTTCGCCACGCACCCGTTTGGTGATCCTCAATACGCCGCACAACCCGTCCGCCACCGTCTGGCAGGCGGAAGATATGCAACAGTTGTGGGCCGCCATCGCCGAACGTGAAATCTATGTGTTGAGCGATGAAGTCTACGAGCACATCTGCTTTGCCAAAGGCGGTCATGCCAGCGTGCTGGCGCACCCGCAACTGCGCCAGCGCTCGGTGGCCGTCTCGTCGTTTGGTAAAACCTACCACATGACCGGTTGGAAAGTGGGCTACTGCGTCGCCCCCGCCGCGATCAGCGCCGAGGTGCGCAAGGTGCACCAATACCTGACCTTCTCGGTCAATACCCCGGCGCAGTTGGCGCTGGCCGACATGCTGCGCGCCGATCCTGAGCACTGGCGCCAACTGCCGGCGTTCTACCGCGCCAAACGCGATCGCTTTGTGCAGGCGCTGGAGAACAGCCGGTTGGAAATCTTGCCCTGCGAAGGCACCTACTTCCTGCTGGCGGATTACAGCGCGGTATCCGATCTAGACGACGTCGAATTTTGCCGCTGGCTCACCGAGCACGTCGGCGTGGCGGCCATTCCACTTTCCGTTTTTTGCGCCGATCCTTTCCCTCATAAATTAATCCGGCTGTGTTTTGCCAAACAGGATGCCACGCTGGATGCGGCTGCGGAGCGTTTATGTCGACTTTAAAAATCACCCTGTTACAGCACCCGCTGGTTTGGCGCGACGGGACGGCCAACCTGCAGCAGTTTGACGCCGCGCTGGCGGCGATCGCCGGCCGGGATGTCATCGTGCTGCCGGAAATGTTCACCACCGGCTTTGCGATGGATGCCGGTGAAAGCGCGCTGCCGGAACCGCAGGTGATTGAATGGCTGCACGCCTGGGCCAAGAAAACCAATGCGCTGATCGGCGGCAGCGTGGCGCTGAAAACCCCGCAGGGCGCGGTTAACCGCTTCCTGCTGGTGGAGCCGGGCGGCAACGTGCATGGTTACGATAAACGCCACCTGTTCCGCATGGCCGGCGAGCATCAGCACTATCAGGCGGGTAAACAGCGCAAGGTGGTTGAATGGCGCGGCTGGCGTATCCTGCCGCAAATCTGTTACGACCTGCGCTTCCCGGTGTGGTCACGTAACCTGCAGGATTACGATCTGGCCCTGTACGTCGCCAACTGGCCGGCGCCGCGCAGCCTGCACTGGCAAACGCTGCTGGCGGCGCGCGCCATCGAAAACCAGGCGTACGTGGCCGGTTGCAACCGGGTGGGGGAAGACGGCAACGGCCTGCACTACAGCGGCGACAGCCTGATCATCAGCCCGCAGGGGGAAGTGCTCGCGCAGGCCGAGCCCGGCCAGCCGGCCAGGCTGGATGCCGATCTGTCGCTGGAAAACCTGCAAACCTACCGCAATGCCTTCCCGGCATGGCGCGATGCAGACAGCTTCCTGCTTCACGATTAACCCAGTGTAGTTTTAAGCCAAGGAGGCGGCGCCTTTGCCGCCCCTTCAAACTGCCGACAAAATTTGGTATCAGGGAAAGCATACCGTAAGAGTCGTAGCGGCTTAGTCCGTTGCTTTGCCAATTATATCTGGTTAGGTATTATGGCGACTATTTATCCATATAAAAGGAATTTGACATGGAAGAAAGGGTTATACCGTGGGACGGCAGTTACAGCATGGTCACCGGCCCCGGATGCGTCCGCAAAGAAGTGATGGTTCCCTCATATCCCCGCCTCTATTTTCATCCCGACAGTGAAACCCTGCTGGCCGTTGACCAATGTGACGGGCATGACCTTGAACAGGAAAGTAACCGGCTTACGCACTATCTGGCAAAACGGGCTGATTCGTTGCAGCGAATTGAAGAACTGATACAGGGGGCCATCACACCGGGCTGGGCAAATATTCGGGAGCGCGACCGATATCAGTTTCTGCTGAAGGCAGAGTACCAACACCTTGATGAAGCCTGCCAGGCCCTGCGAGCAGAGCTTACGGCACTGTCGCCGGCGGAACATCTGCCTGAAACGACCTTGTTGGATGAGAGCAGTAAAGAGAATGCCATTGGGCTCATGGAACTGATAGAAGTTAGGGGTGGAAAAAACGGCGCTAAATATGTTTATGTCCGCTCGGACAAAATAGGCAGCCACTGGCGGCGCTATCGGCTGAATGATTCCGAGCAGAAAAGCGGCGGGAAAAGTTTCCTGAAAATGGTGGAATACACCGGGGAGGACGGACAGCGCCGTACTCGTCAGGAGATTGACCCGGAGAAGTTAAAAAGCCAGTTGGCGAAGCTGAAGCCTTCCATGACGGCATGGGAGGTGAAACTGCTGGATGACAATGCCGGCATCTGGAGCCAATGGGCACGAGAATTAAACGACAGCCTGAAACACTCTCCCTATGAAGGCTCCTGTATAGCGTTTGACGCACAAGCGCAGTTGCTGCGCTGGGCATACGGTGCCAGCATGAAAGGCGTGCTTAACCCGTTTGAAGTTGATATCCGCACCGGAAAACGTAAGGCAATTACCGAGCTTAGCGGTAAAACCCGTTTTTATGCGAACCTGGCGCTGGCAGAAGCCAAAAGTCACGGAACGCTGCACCTGCCGGACAAGGTTGGGGTAAAAATTTGCTACCCACTGGATCCTGCGAAAATCCCCGGTGGCGGGATCGGCATCCTCGGTACGTTGCGTTTTGATATAGAGCTTGCGCTGTCCGGCAGCATCGGGGCCAGCCTCGGTGTGGAGGCTGGCGTTAGCATCACTGATGATCGGGCAAAAGGGCTGCCGGTGAAAGCCATTCCCGATCAGGGATACGGTTTCTGGCGCAAAGTCGATGTCACGAAAGCGGCAGACGAACCTCTCTGCGGCGGCGCGGAGTTGGGCATGTTTGCCGGAGTGGAAGCCGGCGCCAACGTATCCGGTACACTGCTTTGGCTCAACCCCGAGCATGAAGACAAATACAGCACGCTGGCAAAGGTAGCCGTGGGGGCAACGGCTCAGGCCGGGATCGGTGGTGGCGGACAACTGAGTTTCAGTTGGAAAGGAGGTAAAGTCAGGATACATATCAGCGGTGGGTTGTGCTGGGGAACCGGCGGCAAGGGGGCGATGAGTTTTGACGTGGATGGCCCGGCCATCATGGCGGAATTTATGCCCTGCCTGGTTTATATGCTGCGCAATGCCGACTACGTTCAGTTAATGCAGATTATGTTGGCCGACGACTACTACGCGTTCTGCGCCATCCCGCTGCTGGTGGGGATGTATGGCATCAACCGTGTCATTGATAGCGGTGACAGGATTACTAGCGCGTTGATAACAAGCTGGCAAATCAAAGAAGCCCGCGTAGCGCTGATGGAACAAATCCTCAAGACAAAAGGCGATTGCCTGAAGTTTGCACCGCCGGAGAGCAAGGGCGCAGCCATTGCGGCACTGATTGAGACCGGTTTCTGGGATGAGGTTGCCAGCCCGGCCAGCCACGCAGAAACGCCCTGTGAAGGGGGAACCACCTTCAGCGCCCGCAAACGCGCCGTGATTTATGCCCTGCGCTGGGTACAGTCGCAGCGTGAATATGAAAATATTATGCAGCATCTCTCAAAAATGCCGGGGGAAGGAAAAGGATACTGGAAGGCCAATGAACAGCGGGTAACAGCATTTTTGGCACGGGGAGAGGCGCCGCACACTTATGGTTATGCCGGTTCACTGCTCCCCGGCGCGCAAAACATCACCATTGAACCCAGTCACTACGCAGATAACCTGAAAAATCTTTATCGACACCTGCCGGAAGCCCCGGCCATTCCACCCGGCCATATCAATATGTCCACCCTGCCACTGAAAGAAGTTCTGCCGATATATCTCTATAGCTGTACGCAGTTGGTTGCTTCCATGCACGGAGGTAAATCATGACGCGGATACATTATGGCCTGGCGGGGGCTCTGATAATGCTGGCGCTGTGTGGCTGTCGGGACGAACAAAAGCTAAAAGCAGAACAGGATGCGCTGGTTAGCACCGCACTGGATAACATGGTGGCGGTGAAAGGCGGCCGTTTTCAGATGGGAGACTTTGGCCCCCT
>NZ_BAABDG010000001.1:0-73046 GCF_039539505.1 Gibbsiella dentisursi | reverse complement strand
CACGCTGGCAATGGTTTTATAATCACGAGCGTCCGAATATGGCATTGAATGGCTACACGCCGATGCAGCATATTCAACGCATGACCTGATTCTACTTATCACCTCCGTTAAAAATGGGAAGATTACCAACCCACCATAGCAGGCATCCATGACGAAAAGTATATGTTTAGCTCTTATCAACTCTGCATTTTTGGTAAGTTCATCCCAGCGTATAAAGGTAGATAGATCATCTGTGATTGCATCATGCGGCACAAGAAACCCAACTTCACCATAAATTCCAGTTCGTGTTTCACCATGTCCAGCATAAAAAATGAAAATCCTCTCATCTAGTTCGACATCATCCCTTGTAAGTCTGGAAAATGCTCTTAATATATTTTCTTTGGTAGCGTTTTCATCAAGAAGAAATGATATGTTACTCTCCTCGAAATCGAATTCATTGATGAGTAAACTCTTTATTTCTAATGCATCATTAACTGCATATGCGAGAGGGGATACATTCTTATATTTGTTTATACCAATAACTAAGGCCCTACTATTGATATAACTTTCCTTTAGGAAGTAACGAAGATCTTTCATAAGCATATTCCATCGTATCAGATCGTTGTTGGTATCGTTGTGATTATATCACTTTGTTTATTCATTATGCTGCGTTCCTTTAATGTTATAACTACAAAACCCGCTCTTAGTGTACGCTACGAAGTCAGCTGGAGATTTCAGTGAACATTTTAGTGAAAAAACATTTGACCAGTAAGCCATAAATTAACAGTGTTCGATGTGCGCAATGTCCGCTCCTGGCACAAAGTGGACCCTGAAGAATGAGTTCTATCCTCGTGGTTCACTAAGTGCAGTAAGTTCTACTCGAATTCTGCTACCCATTTGTCCAACATATCTGCCCATTCCTGCATCATAACCTTTCGCTCATCAAGATAAGTTGCATGGTTGTATGTGCGACGAACATTGTTGGTATCAGCGTGTGCAAGTTGGGCCTCAATAGCATCAGGTCGATAGCCCATTTCGTTTAAACGCGTACTTCCTGTAGTTCGGGTAGCATGGGGACTATAAATGCCACTCCATCCGAGGCTTTTAAGTAGCTGGCGCAGCGAGTGCGATGTCATTGGCCCTAGCGGATTATCTCTGCCCGGGAAAAGGTGCTGCCGATGCCCGGTTAACCCCTGTAGTGTTCTGAGCATTTTGACAGCTTGGAAGGGTAGGGGAATAACGTGTTCTCTGCGGGCTTTCATTCGCGCTGCCGGAATGGTCCATAGGGCGTTATTAAGATCGAATTCTGTCCATTCTGCTTCGGTGGCTTCTGCAGGACGCGCCAATGTCCACCACATAAGCCACATGCAATAGTTAACCTGATACGAGCCACGACTATTGTCAAAACAGCTTAGTAACTTTCCGATTTGCTGAGGATTTAGTGCCTGTTTGTGCTGTGTCTTATTAGCCGGAAAGGCCTTGCGCACAGGCCATACGGGATCGCTATCAGCTCTAAGCGTCGCGACTGCCAACTCAAAAACTGATGAAATGGTGCGACGGGCTTCAGCGGCAACTGTTGGTGCTCCTCGTTTAGCGGTTTCCTGAAGAATTTTAAGTATATGGTGTGGAGTGATCTCTCTGACAGGGAGCTTACCGATGGCGGGAAAAACCACACGTTCAAGCATATCCAGTCGCCGCGTTTTGGTGATTTCGGCCCAGTCTTTCATCTGCAACCACTCTTTGGCGATCAGCTCAAAGGTGTTGGATGCGTCGTTGACCTTGCGGATCTTATCTAACTGGCGAGCCTGTGTCGGGCTAACTCCATTCGCGACTTGTTTACGCGCTTGCTCACATTTTTCGCGAGCTTCGGCAAGTTTGACCGTTGGGTACTCACCCAACGCGAACATGCTGGATTTGCCGTTGAGTTTAAACCGATAGCGCCATGCCTTTTTGCCGTTGGGTTTCACTTCGAGGTAGAGACCATTGAAGTCATTGAGCCGATAGAGTTTTTCTTTCGGCTTGGCAGTACGGCATTGCGTATCAGTGAGCATAACGGGGCTTTGTTTATTTATTATACCGTTATTGTACTCACCTAAAATGAAGATAGAAGAATGTTGTACTCATTCATGTACTCATTTTGGGCTGCGTTGTTACGAGATGAATTGAGACCCTATGAAATGAAAAATCCACGCAATTGCGTGGATTTTATGGTTTTTTGTGGCTTTCATGAGATTCAGTGAAACCTCATGAGACGACAAATTTTAATTAGACGTTAAACAAGAAGTTCATGATATCGCCGTCTTTAACGATATAGTCTTTACCTTCTGAACGCATTTTGCCGGCTTCTTTTGCCCCTTGCTCGCCTTTGTACGTGATGAAATCTTCATAGGCGATGGTTTGGGCGCGAATAAAGCCTTTTTCAAAGTCGGTATGGATCTTGCCAGCGGCCTGCGGTGCCGTTGCGCCAACCGGGATGGTCCAGGCGCGGACTTCTTTCACACCGGCGGTGAAATAGGTCTGCAGGTTCAGCAGTTCATAACCGGCGCGGATCACGCGGTTCAGGCCGGGTTCTTCCAGGCCGAGTTCAGCCATGAACTCGTCGCGCTCGTCGTCTTCCAGTTCGGCGATATCGGATTCCACCGCGGCGCACACGGCAACCACTACAGAACCTTCTGCCGCAGCGATTTCACGCACTTTATCCAGATACGGGTTGTTCTCAAAACCGTCTTCGTTCACGTTGGCGATGTACATGGTCGGTTTCAGCGTCAGGAAGCTTAGATAGCGGATGGCGGCTTTATCTTCCGGGGTCAGATCCAACACGCGCAGCATACCGGCGTTTTCCAGGTGCGGCAGACATTTTTCCAGTGCGGCCAGCTCGGCTTTGGCGTCTTTATCGCCGCCTTTGGCTTTCTTCTGCACGCGGTGCATGGCGCGCTCGCAGGTTTCCAGATCGGAAAGGGCCAGCTCGGTATTGATAACGTCGATATCTTCCGCAGGATCAACCTTGCCGGAAACGTGCACGATATTGTCATTTTCAAAGCAGCGCACCACGTGGCCGATAGCTTCGGTCTCACGGATGTTGGTCAGGAACTGGTTGCCCAGGCCTTCGCCTTTGGATGCGCCTTTTACCAGGCCGGCGATGTCGACAAATTCCATCGTGGTCGGCAGGATGCGCTGGGGTTTGACGATCTCGGCCAGTTTATCCAGACGCGGATCGGGCATCGGCACCACACCGGTGTTTGGTTCAATGGTGCAGAACGGGAAGTTGGCTGCTTCAATGCCCGCTTTGGTCAACGCGTTGAACAGGGTGGATTTGCCAACGTTAGGCAGACCGACGATACCGCATTTGAATCCCATGTTTATATCACCTTAAATATCTTAACTATCAGATGGTTAAAGTTAACCAACCGTATAAATGGCAAAATTATGGCGCCATTATACACGTAATGCGCCTTTATCTCGACTCACTGTTGCCGCCGTGCCGTTGAACACCGGCGCCGAACGGGCGTTTGCCATTGAGATATTGATCACATTTCAACATACTGGCATGCAATGTTGGTAAAACACATCTGTGCCAGGAACGCAGCGAAACGGCGCCGTCACCAGAGCGCTGCTAACTTTTCTGGATGCAGTACAACCGTTGCATAGCGGTTAACTGACGCAGGTATGATGAATAAATTTGGGAAGTTTATGTTTAACATAAAAAATATCAGGTTTGCTGATATTAAAAACGAAGTGCTGGCCGGTTTTGTCGTCGCAGTATCCATGGTGCCGGAAGCGGTTGGCTTTGCGTTGGTTGCCGGTTTTTCACCGATCGTTGGGCTGCATACCGCGTTTATCATTGGGTTGACTACCGCGCTATTCGGCGGCAAGCCAGGTATGGTTTCTGGGGCTGCCGGTTCGATCGTGGTGGTGCTTATGGGATTGGCGGCGCAGCATGGCATGCAATACGTGCTGTGGGCGACCATTTTTGCCGGCATTATCCAGATCCTGATTGGGGCGTTCCGCCTGGGGAAATTTATTCGTCTGGTGCCATTGCCGGCGATCCACGGCTTCGTTAACGGGCTGGCGATCGTGATTATGTTAGCCCAACTGCATATGATCGCCGGCCAGGGGATGCTGATGTATGGGCTGGTGCTATTGGCGATACTGGTGGTGGTGCTGTTCCCCCGTTTGACCAAAGTCATCCCGTCGTCGCTGGCGGCGTTGATTATCATTTCTGCGTTGGCTATCGGCTTGCACCTGAACACGCTGCGGGTCGGCGATTTGGCGGATATTTCCGGCACCTTGCCGCATTTGGGTTTGCCGTTGGCGGCATTTAACCTGGAGATGCTGCGCGTAGTGTTGCCTTATGCCTTGGTGATTGCGCTGGTGGGCCTGATTGAATCATTGCTGACGATGACCGTGCTGGATGATATGGGCGGCAGCAAAGGCGATGGCAACCGGGAAAGTATCGCGCAGGGGGCAGGCAACGCCCTTTGCGGCCTGTTTGGCTGTTTTGCCGGCTGTGCGATGATTGGGCAATCGATCATCAATTTCACCTCCGGAGGGCGCGGGCGCATTTCATCCACCCTCGGCGCGCTGCTGCTGATACTCTTTGTGGTTAGCCTTTCGGCGTATATTGGCGTGATCCCGGTTGCCGCCTTGGCCGGTATTATGCTGGTGGTGTGCTACAACACCTTTGAATGGAGTTCACTGCGCCGTTTTAAACATATGCCTAAAGCCGACCGAATTATTTTGATTGTGGTAACGGCCATTACGATTTATGCGGACCTGGCCGTGGCGGTGATAAGCGGGGTGATTATCTCGGCGTTGGTCTTTGCCTGGCAGCATGCGCGTATTACGCTGCGTGCCGTGAAGCAGGAAGAGGAACAGGTCATCTATTTTTTACAAGGGCCGTTATTCTTTGGTTCGGCAACCGCTTTTGCCGAACTCTTTCGGCCGGAAAATGATCCTGCCGCCGTGGTGTTGGATTTTGCGCAAACGCGGGTGTTAGATTCCAGCGGCGTAGAGGCGATTGATAAACTGACCGCCCGCTATATGGCAGAGGGGAAAGGTATCCGCCTGCGCCACCTAAGTGAAGACTGTATTCATCTGCTCAAACTGGCCGGCCCTTTCTGCAGCCATGAGCTGGACGAGCCTCAATAAACTGACATCAAATTGCCCCTACACGGCCCTGCGGGGCCGCTGCTTTTTGCGTTCAAATCTGTACGGCAAGTTTGGCGTGCAACCCCATCGTTTTCTGGTACAAACATTTCCCCGCTATTTCTGTCGGCATATATGTTTTTTAAATTTTTACGATAGTGGTGTATTTCTGCAATGAATAATATATTTCATGCTTATGCTATTTTAATAAAATAACGATTTTATTGATGTTTAAATTAATTGTTCATCTTTTTATTTTCAGCTAAAGTGCAGCTCCTTAAATATACATTGTGAATGGAATCCACGTGTTGGCTATATTATTGTTATTAATCTTTACTTCAATATGCTCGTTCTATAAACATGCATGCCTTGTTCGCAAACGCAGGATTATTGTGCATGGCAAGGCGCGTTATAACCGCAATTTTTTCGGCAACGGCATAATAAGATAGAGGTATATTCACCCTACTTTAAACAGCAGGTGTATTGGTTTTATTACTCGGCCCATCCTTGGGCCTCACTCCATCGGCCCGGCGTTTAGCTGCCGGCTTTGAAAGTATGAAGGCGATTCATCGCTTTTGTCATGCCTTCTTGCAACAACAGCTCGGTACAGCGCAAGGATTCATCAATCGCTTCATCGATGAGAGCCTGCTCGGTTGCCGGCGGCTTGCCCAGCACAAAACCCACGACTTTATTTCTGTCGCCCGGGTGGCCGATGCCGATCCGTAAACGATAGAAATTGGGGTTATTGCCCAGCTTGCTCTGGATATCTTTCAGGCCGTTATGGCCGCCATTGCCGCCTCCCAGTTTCAATTTGGCCACGCCAGGCGGCAGGTCCAGTTCGTCATGCGCCACCAGAATTTCATCTGGCGCAATGCGGTAAAATGTCGCCATTGCGGCGACGGCCTTGCCGCTCAGGTTCATGAAGGTGGTTGGCACCAGCAGGCGCACGTCGTTGCCGGCCAGGTTCAGGCGGGCGGTATAGCCGAAGAATTTGCTCTCTTCTTTTAGCGCCTGGTTATGGCGCCCGGCCAGGAGATCAACATACCACGCCCCGGCGTTGTGCCGCGTTTGGGCATATTCAGCGCCTGGGTTAGCCAGGCCGACAATTAATTTGATACTGCTCACTGAAAATTCACTTTAGCTGGGATAGAGAAAGATAAGTAGTCTACCTTCCCGCGTCCGGAATGACAAAAGGCCGGCGCAATAGATCATTTAATTAACATTGTTAATAATTTCGCTACCAAAATAGCGCTGGGGCCTGATGAACATTTTGCGCTGCTTTTGCACCCTGTGGTGATTAATTCGCTGTTTACGTAAAGATTTGTCAGTGTTTATTGCCATTATGTGATCGTTAACGCAACAACGCCGCCGATAAGTTTCCTATACTCAACTCATCAAACAGGATTAATCATTCATCCCACTTTGCTGATGAAATATGTGACTCGATGGAGGTGACATATGAAACGTAAAAATGCAGACCGGCTTGGCAATACCCTCATGGGGCTTGGCCTGGTAGTGATGATTGGCGGCGTCGGGTATTCGATTATTGCCGAAGTCTCCCAGTTTAATCTGCCGCAGTTTTTCTCACATGGCGCGGTTCTGAGCATTTTTGTTGGCGCCTTGCTGTGGCTGGTCGGCGCCAGGGTGAGTGGTCATGAACGGGTTGCCGATCGCTATTGGTGGGTCAAACACTTCGACAAACGCTGCCGGGATAACCAGCACCGCGCTTCGCATTGAGCGTAAGTGAGAGGGGGATCACCGCGTTTTGCCACTCATCCGGGCGTGAGGCTTGGGCTGATGATGAAAAAAAGAAAACCCGTTGATGCAGGGCGTCAACGGGTTTTGCTTTTCTGCCGCAGGATTACGCGATAACCGGGTATGGCACGCGGCCATGCCCGGTTACGATTAATGCTCGAACATAGCAGAAATTGACTCTTCGTTGCTGATGCGGCGGATAGCTTCAGCCAGCATGCCGGAGAGGGTCAGGGTACGGACGTTTTTCAGCGCTTTGATTTCCGGTGACAGCGGAATGGTGTCACAAACGATCACTTCATCAATCACCGAGTTCTTGATGTTGTCTACGGCGCTGCCAGAGAAGATTGGGTGCGTTGCGTAGGCAAACACGCGTTTGGCGCCACGATCTTTCAACGCTTCGGCTGCTTTGCACAGGGTGCCGCCGGTATCAATCATGTCGTCCACCAGCACGCAATCGCGGCCTGCAACGTCACCAATAATGTGCATCACCTGAGAAACGTTTGCGCGTGGGCGACGTTTATCGATGATGGCCATGTCGGTATCGTTGAGCAGTTTGGCGATAGCACGGGCGCGCACAACGCCGCCGATATCCGGTGAAACCACGATCGGGTTTTCCAGATCCTGTTGCAACATGTCTTCCAGCAGGATAGGGCTACCAAACACGTTATCGACCGGCACATCAAAGAAGCCTTGAATCTGCTCGGCGTGCAGATCAACCGTCAGAACACGGTCAACGCCTACGCTAGAGAGGAAATCGGCAACCACTTTGGCGGTGATTGGCACACGTGCCGAACGCACACGGCGATCCTGGCGCGCGTAGCCGAAGTAAGGGATAACGGCGGTAATTCGCCCTGCGGAGGCGCGGCGCAGGGCATCGACCATAACAACCAACTCCATCAGGTTGTCATTGGTGGGTGCGCAGGTGGACTGGATGATGAAAATATCACCGCCGCGTACGTTTTCGTTGATTTGCACGCTCACTTCGCCGTCGCTAAAACGACCTACAGCGGCGTCACCAAGGCTGGTGTACAAACGGTTGGCAATACGTTGTGCTAGTTCGGGGATGGCGTTACCAGCAAAAAGCTTCATATCAGGCACGAGAAGAACCTCAGGCTTGCGTCCAGAGAAGATATTGTCATACGGCCTTCGCTAAGGGGGCTGTTAGCGACGCCGGCGCAATATGCATACGGGTATGTAAAACTGCATGAAACCGCAGGCAGCGCAGTGATTACAGGGCTATATGGGGCCGGCCCTGCGCAGCGCAACGTTGGGCTACGGTTCATCGTTGCCCGGAAAGGGTGCGATGCAGCGGGGAAATGTTAACACCACGCGCTACAAAACCACGCAACCACGCCGGGGCTTGATTTAACACCTTACGGGCAGCGCACTCGGTATCGAACTCGGCAAATACACAAGCGCCTGTACCCGTCAGGCGCGACGGCGCGTATTGTAACAGCCAAGAAAGAAGCTGTTCAACCTCGCGAAAACGTTTTCTTGCGATCGGTTCGCAATCATTTGCGTACGGAGCCTGCAATAACGCCTCAAGTGGCCGGGCCGGCGTATTTCTGGTTAAATCCGCGTCGCCGAAGATAACCGGCGTGGGGATACTGACGCCAGGGTGGGCGATCAGGTACCATTTTTCTGCCGGATCGGCCGGCTGCAACTGCTCACCAATGCCTTCGGCAAAGGCGGCATGGCCGCGCACAAAGACCGGCACATCAGCGCCGAGTGCCAGCCCCATTTGCGCCAGTTGATCATCGCTTAGTCCACATTGCCACAGCGCGTTGAGCGCCACCAGCACCGTTGCCGCATTGGATGAGCCGCCGCCCAGGCCGCCGCCCATCGGCAGCACTTTTTCAATGCTGATATCCGCGCCGCACGTTGCGGTGGCGATCGCCTGTTCACGGCAATGCTGCTGTAGCAGGCGGGCGGCACGCACAATCAGGTTCTGTTCATCCGGCACGCCGGCAACCGGCGTGAGCAAACGAATTTGTTGATCGGCACGTGGTTCGATGGTCAGGGTGTCGCCGTAGTCCAGAAACTGAAACAGCGTTTGCAATAGGTGATAACCGTCGGGGCGACGGCCGGTGATATAAAGAAACAGGTTTAATTTTGCCGGAGAAGGCCAGCGGTGAATCATTTGAGTGTCCAGTTATCCATTTTCAGCTTGATGCGCTGGTTCCCCTGTTGCAGCTCCAGGCGGCCCGGCAGCGAGGGCTGAACCTCGGTGTTGTAGTCCTGATAGTCCACAACCCAGCTTTGATCGCCCTGGCGGTAGGTCAGCTTGCTGAGCCGATACTGGCTGTCCAGTGTGAAATCGGTAGCGTCGCCCGGCAAGCCCAGCATCCATTGGCGCAGGTTGTCCAGCGGGATCGTCATGCCGGAAAGTTTGCGGATCATCTCTTCGGCGTTGTCGCCCACGTAGCGTTTGCCGTTGCTGTCGGTGAGCTGCACCACGTTTTGCTGCACATTCAGTTCCAGCACGCTGCTGCCAACCGGGGTGGTGAGCAGCAGGCGATAGCGCTCAGGTGAGAACTGCTGCAGGAAAAAGCGTGCGTACTGCCGTTTTTCATCGGAAAGATAGGCGAAAGCGCCACGGGTTTGGTATTGACTGATTTGCTGTACCGCCTGCTCATGGGCGCGCCACTGCGGGGAGGTGGGGCTGGTCGCCGGCCCGCTGGGTTTGGTGGTGGTACAGGCCGCCAGCACCAGGCTGGCCAGCGGGATTAGGCGAAGCAAATTGACTTTGCGAATTGGCATAACGTTTTATCGTCCTTTTTCCTTGCTGCGCCCACGTAAACGAGGGAATGTGCAGCGTCAATAACAGATCACCAAAGGTGCTTATAAGGGCAACGTGCTGCCCCAGCGGCGGGGCTGCCTCTAGGTTAACACAATCACCTTACGCTGCATCGCATGGCGCCATAACATCCTGCTGTCTTAATTTTGTGGTAATGCTGTGGCAGTAGCAAGCCGGCATGGGCGCGCAGCGCTTTTTGCCGCTTTCTTTCGCTGTAACATTTGGTTACTATCAGGCCATAATTTCTTTACGCACAGAAAATAGGTGGAATAGTGGAAAACCGATATGCACCGGTACAGATTCGCCTGCATTGGTGGGTGTTTATCCTGCTAGTGATAACCTGCGCGACCATCGAATTGCGCACCATGGCAGAGATTGGCACCGGGCCATGGTATGTTTTGGTCGTCACCCATTTTAGCTGCGGGGTGGTGGTTTTCTTTCTGATGATCTTCCGTCTGATCCTGCGCCACCGTTATCCCACCCCGGCGATTGTCCCTCCGCCGCCGAAATGGCAAGCCGCCGCGGCCAGCACGGCCCATATTTTGATTTATCTGCTGCTGTTCACGCTGCCGATTCTGGGCGTCTATTCCCGTTATATCGGCGGCAGGGAATGGTTCCTGTTTGGTATCCCAATGCCATTTGCGGAGCCGGCCGATAGGGGCGCTGCCCGTGCGGTTATCGGCTGGCACAAAACGCTGGCGAATCTGGGGTATTGGCTGATCGGCCTACATGCGGCGGCGGCCTTGTTCCATCACTATCTTGTCAAAGACAACACCTTGCTGCGCATGATGCCGTTTCGCAAGAGGGATTGACGCCGGCTGTCGTGTGCCCTTGCCGTTGCGTGGGGGCGCACCGCCGTTTCTCTTTAGGGCGTATTTTGGTGTTTTGTGACGATGTCACTTTTATGGGGGCGATTAATGCTCCACAAAAACCATATGTAACCTATTGATATATGGCTATGTTAGCGTCTGAATTTTAGATGCCGGATACATTTCAGCCGTGGCAGGCGTAATTTCATACTACGTTGATATTAATCGGTAATTTTTGATTACTGTGGCCTATGCCAGCGATTGAACGGAATATGCGGTTGTTACTTTAATTGATCCAGCTCATCAAGTAGAATGCCGTTCAACGAGAACCCGTACCAAGATAAGTATTACTCGAAGCAATGAGCCTGCTCGCGTTAGGTATTAATCACAAGACCGCTCCGGTTTCTCTACGAGAACGCGTTGCCTTCTCCTCAGAGTCAATCGAAAAAGCGCTAAATAGCCTGCTCCAACAGCCGTTGGTGCAGGGCGGTGTTGTGTTGTCTACCTGTAACCGCACGGAACTCTACCTCAGCGTTGAGCAACAGGAACACATCCACGAGCAACTGGTGGCCTGGCTGTGCGAATATCACCAGTTGCGCCCGGAAGACGTGCGCAAAAGCTTGTACTGGCACCACGGCAATGACGCCGTTAGCCATTTGATGCGCGTTGCCAGCGGCCTGGACTCTCTGGTGCTGGGCGAACCTCAAATTCTTGGTCAGGTGAAAAAAGCCTTCGCCGATTCCCAACGCGGGCAGTCGCTTTCCGGTGAGCTGGAGCGGCTGTTTCAAAAATCGTTTTCTGTCGCCAAACGCATACGCACCGAAACCGAGATCGGCGCCAGCGCGGTGTCGGTGGCCTTTGCGGCCTGCACCCTGGCTCGGCAGATCTTCGAATCCCTGGCCGAGTTGAACGTCTTGCTGGTCGGCGCGGGTGAAACCATCGAACTGGTGGCGCGCCACCTGCGGGAGCACAAAGTTCAGCATATGATTATTGCCAACCGTACCCGTGAACGGGCGCAGCAACTGGCGGAAGAGGTAGGCGGCGAAGTGATCACGCTGCCGGAAATCGACGAACGCCTGGCCGATGCGGATATTGTCATCAGTTCCACCGCCAGCCCGCTGCCGATTATCGGCAAGGGGATGGTGGAGCGGGCGCTGAAAGCGCGCCGCAACCAGCCGATGCTGTTGGTGGATATCGCCGTGCCGCGCGACATCGAACCGGAAGCCGGCAAGCTGGCCAACGCCTACCTCTACAGCGTTGACGATCTGCAGGCCATTATTCAGAGCAACCTGGCGCAGCGCAAAGCCGCCGCGGTGCAGGCTGAAACCATCGTTCAGCAGGAAAGCTCCAACTTTATGGCTTGGCTGCGCTCGCAAGGCGCGGTGGAGACCATCCGTGACTACCGTTCGCAGGCCGATCACATCCGCACGGAAATGGAGGCAAAAGCGCTGGCCGCGATTGCCCAGGGCGCAAGCGTCGAACAGGTTATTCACGAACTGGCCTATAAACTGACCAACCGCCTTATTCATGCCCCTACCAAATCCCTCCAGCAGGCCGCTATTGATGGCGATGTGGAGCGGTTGCAAATTTTACGCGACAGCCTTGGGCTGGATCAGCATTAGTTTTCTTTATTATTAACAAGGTTTAATACCACGCATGAAGCCTTCTATTGTTGCCAAACTGGAAGCGTTACAAGAACGCCATGAAGAAGTTCAGGCTTTGCTTGGCGATGCCGGCGTGATCGCCGATCAGGAACGTTTTCGCGCGCTGTCGCGTGAGTATGCGCAACTGACCGATGTGAGCCGCTGTTTCCTTGAATGGCGCCAGGTTCAGGACGATCTGGCAACGGCCGAAATGATGCTGGACGATCTGGAAATGCGCGAGATGGCGCAGGAAGAGCTTAAGCAGGCCAAAGCGGCCAGCGAAACGCTGGAGCAAGAGTTGCAGGTGCTGCTGCTGCCGAAGGATCCCGATGATGAGCGCGGCTGCTTCCTGGAAGTGCGCGCCGGCACCGGCGGCGATGAGGCCGCGTTGTTTGCCGGCGATCTGTTCCGCATGTACAGCCGCTATGCGGAAGCGCGCCGCTGGCGGGTGGAAATCATGAGCGCCAGCGAAGGCGAACACGGCGGTTATAAAGAAGTGATCGCCAAAGTCTCCGGCGACGGGGTGTACGGCCAACTGAAGTTTGAATCCGGCGGCCACCGCGTGCAGCGCGTGCCGGAAACGGAATCGCAAGGCCGTATTCACACCTCTGCCTGCACGGTTGCGGTGATGCCGGAAGTACCGGAAGCCGAATTGCCGGAAATCAACCCGGGTGATTTGAAGATCGACACCTTCCGTTCCTCGGGCGCGGGCGGCCAGCACGTTAACACCACCGATTCAGCGATCCGCATTACCCACTTGCCGACCGGTATCGTCGTCGAGTGCCAGGACGAGCGTTCGCAGCACAAGAACAAGGCCAAAGCGATGTCGGTGTTGGGCGCGCGCATCCGTGCGGCGGAAATGGCCAAGCGCCATCAGGAAGAGGCGTCGACCCGCCGCAACCTGCTGGGCAGCGGCGATCGTTCCGATCGCAACCGTACCTATAACTTCCCGCAGGGGCGGGTGACCGATCACCGCATCAATCTCACGCTTTATCGCCTTGATGAGGTGATGGAAGGCAAGCTCGATATGTTGATCCAGCCGATTGTGCAGGAATACCAGGCCGATCAGCTTGCCGCGCTCGCCGCTGAGCCCGAATAATGGACTATCAGTCCTGGCTGCGGGCGGCGGCGGCCCGGCTGGCGCAAAGCGGCAGCGCTAAGCGTGATGCGGAAATTCTGCTGGGCTTTGTGACCGGCCGCGCCAGAACCTTCCTGTTTGCCTTTGGCGAAACGTTATTAACGGCGCAACAGCTTGAACAGTTGGAAACGCTGCTGGCGCGGCGCGAGCGCGGCGAGCCGGTGGCCTATCTGGTTGGCGAACGCGAGTTCTGGTCGCTGCCGCTGTCTGTTTCACCCGCCACTCTGATCCCGCGTCCAGATACCGAATGCCTGGTTGAGTTGGCGCTGGCGCGCCTGCCGTCATCCCCTTGCCCTCTGCTCGATCTGGGCACCGGCACCGGCGCAATTGCGCTGGCGTTAGCCAGCGAGCGTAAAGACTGTGCGATCACTGGCGTTGATCTGCAACCCGCCGCGGTGGCGCTGGCCCAGCATAATGCGCGCAAATTGGCGATCGCGAACGCCACTTTCCTGCAGGGCAGTTGGTTTGCTCCGGTCAGCGGCCAGCGTTTTGCGCTGATCGCCAGCAACCCTCCGTATATTGATGCGGCCGATCCGCACCTGGCCCAGGGCGATGTGCGCTTTGAGCCCAGCAGCGCGCTGGTGGCGCCGGAGCAGGGGCTGGCCGATCTGGCCGCCATCGTGCGCCAGGCGCCAGGCTACCTGTTGCCGCAGGGCTGGCTGTTGCTGGAGCACGGTTGGCAGCAGGGGGAGCCTGTGCGTGAACTGTTGCTGGCTGCGGGTTTTGGCGCAGTGGCTACCCATCGGGACTATGGCGGTAATGAACGCGTCACGTTAGGCCAGTGGGCCGGCAGCGGGAAATAATTCTAATTCTATCAGGGAGCAATGAATGACTGCATACATGGTATTGAAACATCTCCATTTGCTCACGGTGGCGATCAGCATCACCCTGTTTGTGTTGCGTTTTGTCTGGCAGTGGCGTGGCTCGGCGATGAGCAGCAAGCGTTGGGTAAAGATTGCGCCGCATATTAATGATACCGTGCTGTTTATCAGCGGTATCTCACTGGTGATCACGTTTAAATTTTATCCGCTGTTAGGCATGGACTCATGGCTGACCGAGAAGTTGTTTGGCGTTATTATCTATATCCTGCTTGGTTATATCGCGTTAGGCAGAAGAACAAAGAGCCAGAATGTGCGCACTGTGGCATTTATACTGGCCCTGGGCTGTTTGTACCTTATTATTAAGCTGGCCACGACGAAGATACCGTTTCTGATGGGATACCTATGAGTAGCATCGCTGATTTTGAATTTAACGCTTCACCGTTGAGTGATGGCGTCATCCTGGTTTCGCAAGCCATACGGCAGGATTTTCCCACCGCGGAAGTGCAGCGCAGGCTACAGCAGCTGGTGGAGGAGGCACGTGTGGCGATCCCGGAACACTTGAGCCAGGAACAGCAGATGGATGCGCTGATTGCACTGTTCTATAAAACATGGGGTTTCGGTGGGGCCAGCGGCGTGTATCGTTTGTCCGATGCCATCTGGCTCGATAAGGTGCTTGAAGCCCGGCAGGGCACACCGGTATCGCTGGGGACGATTTTCCTGCACATTGCCCACCAGCTTGATTTGCCGCTGATGCCGGTGATTTTCCCCACTCAACTGATCATGCGCGCCGATTGGCTGGATGACGAAATGTGGCTGATCAACCCGTTGAACGGTGAAACGCTCAGCGAGCATACGCTCGAAGTGTGGATCAAGGGCAATCTGGGATTGGGCGCGGAGCTCGAAGACGACGATCTGGACGAATCCGAGAATATTATGGTGGTGCGCAAGATGCTCGATACGCTGAAAGCGGCCCTGATGGAAGAAAAACAGATGGAAATGGCGCTGCGCGCCAGCCAAACGGTGCTGTGTTTTGATCCGGACGATCCCTACGAAATCCGCGATCGTGGCCTGATTTTTGCCCAGTTGGATTGCAATCACGCCGCCATTTCCGATCTTAACTATTTTGTTGAACAGTGCCCGGAAGATCCGGTCAGCGAAGTGATCAAAGTGCAAATCCACGCGATTGAGCCGAAACAGGTTACTTTGCACTGAAGACAACCCCTTTATCCTTACCCCTTACACATAGGTGCCTGCATGAAACAGAAAGTGGTTAGCATTGGTGACATCAACGTAGCGAACGATTTGCCGTTTGTACTGTTTGGCGGTATGAATGTGCTGGAATCGCGCGATTTGGCGATGCGCATCTGCGAACACTATGTCACCGTAACGCAAAAACTGGGTATTCCATACGTTTTCAAAGCCTCGTTTGATAAGGCCAACCGCTCTTCCATCCACTCCTACCGCGGCCCAGGGCTGGAAGAGGGGATGCGCATTTTTGAAGAGATCAAACAGGCCTTTGGCGTGAAAGTGATCACCGACGTCCATGAACCGGCTCAGGCGCAGCCGGTGGCTGAAGTGGTGGATGTGATCCAACTGCCGGCATTTTTGGCGCGGCAGACCGATCTGGTTGAAGCGATGGCGAAAACTGGCGCGGTGATCAACGTGAAAAAACCGCAGTTCGTCAGCCCAGGGCAAATGGGCAATATCGTTGAGAAATTCAAGGAAGGCGGTAACGATCAGGTTATCCTGTGCGATCGCGGCAGCAACTTTGGCTATGACAACCTGGTTGTCGACATGCTGGGCATTAACGTGATGAAAAATGTCAGCGGTGGCCATCCGGTGATTTTCGACGTGACTCACGCTCTGCAAACGCGCGATCCGTTCGGTGCCGCCTCTGGCGGCCGCCGCGCGCAGGTGGCTGAACTGGCTCGTGCCGGGATGGCGGTTGGCCTGGCGGGGCTGTTTATCGAAGCACATCCGGAGCCGAACAGCGCTAAATGTGATGGCCCATCGGCACTGCCGCTGGACAAACTGGAGCCGTTCCTGGTGCAAATGAAAGCGATTGATGACCTGGTGAAGAGTTTCCCAGAGTTGGATACCAGCAACTAAGTCCGTTTTAAATCCGGCGATAAAAAGCCCGGTGCAGGTTAATCTGCGCCGGGCTTTTTGCTGTTGGACTATCACCCGCCCAGGCGGGCGGGCCGCGTTTACTGATCCAACGCGTTTAGGGCTTCTGGCAGTGTGGCATAGAAAGCCAGTTTCCCTTCAATCGGCTGAACGCGCGCGCGTGCCAGCGTTTTGAGCGGCTGGAAAGGAATGTCGGTAATAACCAGCTGTTTCCCTTCAGGCAGCGTTTCGATGAAGCGTTGCAACGCCTGCAGGCCGCCGGCATCCAGCACCGGCACCGCATCCCACTGCAGGACTATCTGGTTGTAGCTTTCGCTGCGTGCCAGCAACTCGCTGAAGATGCGTTCTGCAGCGGCGAAGAACAGCGGCCCATTAACACGCAGCACCAGGCGGTGATGTTCTTCGCTGATCGTGCTCAGGCGCGTCATTCGGGCAATGCGGCGCATAAACAGCAGTGATGCCAATACAATCCCCACCGTAATCGCGATCACCATATCGAACAACACGGTCAGCGTCAGGCACAGCAGCATGACCAGGATGTCGTCTTTCGGCGCGCAGCGAAGCAGATAAATCACCTTGTGTGCTTCACTCATGTTCCAGGCCACGATCAGCAGCAGGGAAGCCATAGCTGCCAGCGGCAGGTAAGAGAGCCACGGAGCCAGCACCAGCAGCGCCAGCAGCACCAATAAGGCGTGGATAACGGCGGAAATCGGCGATGTCGCGCCGGCACGCACGTTGGCGGCGGAACGGGCGATGGCCGCAGTGGCCGTGATGCCGCCAAAAAACGGCGCGATGATATTACCGATGCCCTGGCCGAGCAGTTCGGTGTTGGAGTTGTGTTTTTTCCCGGTCATGCCGTCGAGCACTACCGCGCACAGCAGGGATTCGATCGCGCCAAGCACCGCCATCGAGAATGCCGCCGGCAGAAGGGCAGAAACTGTCTGCCAGCTTAACGCCATGTGTTTGCCATCGGCGTTGGGGATGTCCCACGGCAGAACCAATTGCGGCAGGATCGGTGGGATGCCCTGGCCGTGGGTGCCATCGGCCAGAATATAGCTAAAGCGCGAGCCAATGGTGGCGACGTGATGGTCAAACATCGCCAATACACCCATCACCGCCGTACCTGCCAGCAACGCAGGCAGGTGGCCGGGAACGCGCAGGCCCAGCTTAGGCCAGTAAATCAGGACCGCTAACGTCACCACGCCAATCAGCGTATCGCCGTAATCCAGCGTGGGCAGGGCGTGCAATAACGCATAGACCTTGCCGATATAGTTTTCTGGCAGGGCGGTCAATTGCAGGCCAAAGAAGTCTTTAATCTGCATTGTCGCAATGGTGATGGCGATACCGGAAGTAAAGCCCAGCGTGACCGACAGCGGAATGTATTCAATCAGCCGGCCAAAGCGCGCCAGGCCCATGATCACCAAAAACACCCCGGAAAGCAGTGTGGCAATGAGCAGGCCCGAAAGGCCAAACTGTTGCGATACCGGGAACAGGATCACCACAAAGGCGGCGGTGGGGCCGGAAACGCTAAAGCGGGAGCCGCCGATAACCGCAATGACAATCCCTGCGATGGCGGAAGTATACAGGCCGTATTGCGGAGGAACGCCACTGGCAATCGCCAGCGCCATGGCCAATGGGATGGCGATAATACCGACGGTAACGCCGGCAATGGCATCTTTTAATAAGCGATTCAGAGAATAGGATTCCCGCCAGCAGGCATTTATTAATGCGCTGAAGGGACGAATGTCGTTTATTTCGTGCGTTTTCATCTAAGGTGCAAACCAAGTCTGGAAAAGAGAACGGAATGGCGGGCCAGCTGAGGTCCGTCTCGAATAGCTGCCTATCAGCATACGCCTTTCCAAGTCGTGATTTCTAGATGTATGTCAATTGGTATGCGAAATAAGATTTTCGCCACTTTTGGAATTCGCTATTTTTTTTGGGGCTATAGCCAGCATGGGATTGCGGAGAGTAACTATTTTGTTACCTCTGCTTTTGTGGGTTAACGTGCCATTGGCAGGGATAAGGCGAAAAAGTGTATGCCGCTTCCGGTGGGCTGTGGAACAAACCAGGCGTCAGGCGGATCGTCGGGCACGCGTTTGGATTGCAAGCCGTCATACTTTTGTTCTTTCGCACGGTGTTGTTTCCTGGGCGGCAAAGCCGCTGCGGCGGTATGCCACAGGGGCTAGATGAGCAAGGGGTATACGTTTTTATTGCAACGTATCGTCAATATTTATGCGGCTTTCTCTGCTATCTTGCCGAATAACGGCTATCCTGAACGCTGCCTATAGCAAAGTTCGCCCGGTAATAACGTTGCGCTGCTGACCTATTACCTGGCTTAATGCCCCAAGATCAATGGGGCGACAGCGCGCTCGGAACACAGAGATGCTACGACAACAATCACAAAGCACAACGTTATATCCGTGGGGCCAACCGAGAGCTTATGATTTATGATGTATTAATACCTTCTTTATACAGGGACGTGTGTATTACCTGTGCCACATTGTCGGTCAGTTATTTTGCGTTAAGTAATAAAGCCCCGTTTTCCTACCAGTCGGAGTGGTGGCGCCGCGTGTTGTTCGGCATCTTTGCCGGCGTGGCGATGATCGTGCTTAGCCAGCATCGGCAGTTTTTTAGCGCCAGCATGTATTACAGTTTTGCCGCGTTGCCGATGATCCTGGTGGTGTTTTTCGGTGGGGGATTAAGCGGGCTGGTCGCTTTCTTGCTCTGTGCCATTTTCACCGGCGGTTTGACCGTGGATAACCTGTTTACCGCTTCCATTCTTACGCTGTTGCTATTAACACAGGTGTGGCTGAAAAGATCGAACCGTGTTTTTTACACCACGATCGGCCTGATTGCGCTGTATCGTATCGCGGTGGTCAGCAATGAAGTTGATGTCGCCGTACAGTGGCTGGACATTTTGCTGTATCAGGCGGTTTCGTTGCTTTTCCTGGCGGTTTGTTACCATGCGCTGAGCTTTAAGGAACGCTATATCCAAACCTTTTTTGCCATGCGCGACAAAGCAACCCTGGACAGCCTGACCCATATCAATAACCGCGCCAGCGTGGATTACAAGATGATGCTGCAACACGCCCAGCGCAAGCCCTGCGGGATGCTGATTATCGATCTCGACAATTTCAAAACGGTGAATGATACCTACGGCCATGTCTCGGGCGACATGCTGCTGGCCAGCGTGGCGCGGCTGCTGCAGGATGGGGTACGTAATGAAGACTTTGTCGGCCGTTATGGTGGGGAAGAGTTTATTGTGATCACCGCCAGCCACGATCCCAAAGTGGTTCACGCGGTGGCGGAACGCATTCGCCAGGACGTTCAGGATACGCTGTTTATCGTTGCGGAAGGCGAAGAGATCCGCATCACCTTATCGATAGGCGCTTCGCTGTATTTGCCGGGGATGGGGATAGATAAAGCGGTCGAAATTGCCGATGAAGCTTTGTACCGGGCGAAACACGCCGGCAAAAACAACGTGGCGTGCAGCCGGCTGATGCAGCTTTCCGAGTTGATCAGTTAATACGAAAAAGCCTGAACTTACGCTCAGGCTTTCTCTTTGAATATGGCGGTGAGGGAGGGATACATTCGCTGCGCTCACCCTGCGGGCCGCCTGTGGCGGTGCAAAACGCCGGGGCGTTTTGTCGAACCCGGTCGAGGGTTCTCACCCTCCCGGTAGGTGCAATATAAATGCAAAAAAGCCTGAACTTACGCTCAGGCTTTCTCTTTGAATATGGCGGTGAGGGAGGGATACATTCGCTGCGCTCACCCTGCGGGCCGCCGGCNGTTTTGTCGAACCCGGTCGAGGGTTCTCACCCTCCCGGTAGGTGCAATATAAATGCAAAAAAGCCTGAACTTACGCTCAGGCTTTCTCTTTGAATATGGCGGTGAGGGAGGGATACATTCGCTGCGCTCACCCTGCGGGCCGCCTGCGGCGGTGCAAAACGCCGGGGCGTTTTGTCGAACCCGGTCGAGGGTTCTCACCCTCCCTGTATGTGCAATATAAACGAAAAAAGCCTGAACTTGCGTTCAGGCTTTCTCTTTGAATATGGCGGTGAGGGAGGGATTCGAACCCTCGATACGCTTTCGCGTATACACACTTTCCAGGCGTGCTCCTTCAGCCACTCGGACACCTCACCATATTGTTGCCGCAGCGGCCTGGCCGCTCTCGACGGGCGCTAATGTAGGAGAAACTGATCCCAGCGTCAACACTCTTCACGCAAATCCGTGCGCGTTTAGCTAAAGTTACAGCAATTTGTTGGTTTCACGAGCGATTCCTCTACCGTAACGCGTACCGCCACCCCGGCGGGTATCTTGCCGGGGTGGCGGTATCACCAAGTAAGCGGCTTACTCCCGCTGCCAACGGGATTGCTGTTGCCCGTTGATATACAGCGTGCGCTGCTCGCTGGCCGGCAGCCGAACATCGAGCGTGCGCCATGCCGGCTGGTAATTGCCTTCCGCCTCGAACTGTACATCAATGCGTTGATTGTCACTGGTGATTTGCCAACGCAACCACAGCGCGTCACCCTGTTGCCAGCCGTTGGATTCGCCGTCGTCTTCAAACAGCAGGCCGCTGTCCTGGCCTTTCCCCATCGGCGGGAACAGCAGCATCTCGCGGCGATCGTCAGCCCAGTGCTCAACATGCGCAATGCGCCCGGAGAGCGGCAGCATCGCGCCGGCTCTGACCAGCAGTGGCAGCCGCTCAAGCGGTGCGTCCAGCGTGATGGTTTGTCCGCCGCTGAACCACGCACCGCTGTAAAAGTCGTACCAGCCAGACGCATTGCGCGGCAGGTACACCGCGCGCTGGCGCTGGCCCGGTTCGACCACGCTGGCCACCAGCAGATCCCGCCCCAACATAAAGTCATCGGTTTCATTAAAAGTGACGTCGTCACTTTCATGATCCAGGAAAGTGGGGCGCAGCATCGGTTCATCATCATGGCTGGCCTGCCACAGCAAGGTATAGAAATAGGGCAGCATGCGGTAGCGCAGCGCAATAGCCGCGCGGATAGCCGGCGTGACGGCCGGGTACATCCAGGGCTCATTGACGGTATGATCGTCATTCCAGGAGTGAATGGTAAAGCGCGGGTGCATGACGCCATTTTGCACCCAGCGAACAAACAGTTCGGCATCGGGCTTGTCGCCAGAGAAGCCGCCGACGTCATGGCCCACGTTGTATAAACCGGAAAGGCTCATACCGACGCCCATGCGGGTGTTGTAGCGCAGGGTTTGCCAACTGGTGCGGTTGTCGCCGCTCCAGGTTTGCACGTAACGTTGCATGCCGGCGCAGCCGGAACGGGAGATCAGATAGGGGCGTTTTTCCGGCGCAAAACGCTGCTGTGCTTCCATCGAGGCGCGCATCATCAGCAACGGCATCACCGGGCGGATGTGCTTGATGGCAATCTCCTTGCCGAAACCGTGGCAACGTGCTTCGCTGTCCCACACTTCATATTCGTTGTTGTCGTTCCAGGTGGAGTCGATGCCCATGGCCAGCAGTTGCTTTGTGACATTGTCTTGCCACCAGGCCACCGTTGCCGGGTTGGTGAAGTCAAGATGTGAGCCTTCGTCATCCCAAAAACACGAACGCTCCGGCGCGGCGTTTTGCGAATCGCGGATGAACAGGTTTTGCTCGGCGACTTGGGGATATAGCGGATGGTCCTGCAGCAGGCAGGGCTTGATGTTGGCCGCCAGTTTCAACCCGGCATCATGAAACGCCTGGCTCATCACCTTGGGCTGCGGCACTTTGTCGTAATTCCAGTTGAACACGTAACGCTTATCGTTGATCGAGGTATAACCGGAAGAGAGCTGGAAGGAATCGCAGGGAATATCATGCTGTTGGCACAGCGCAATGAATTTCATCAACTGCTGCTGTGCATCGGGCGCGTCAGTATAGTGCATGGTAGAGCCGCTGTAGCCCAGGCTCCATTTAGGGCCAAACAGCGTTTTGCCCGTCAGGCGCACGAAGGCCTTGGTGACGTCGAGTACCCGCGTGCCGAGGAATAAATAGTAATCCAGATCGCCGGCTTCGGCGTGGTAACGGCGGTAGGGCTGATGATAGTTGTCCAGCTCGTTGCCCAGATCGAGCCGTGTGGTGCTCAGGTTATCGTAAAACAGGCCAAAGCTGACATCGCCGCGCCGGGTAATGGTAAAGGGCACATGCTTGTAGAGCGGATCGGTACTGGCCGCGTTGTAGCCCATGGCGTCCAGGTTACGGAACTCAAAACGGCGGCCAGCGCGGTTAAGATCCCCGGCCTTTTCCCCCAGCCCATAATAGCGCTCCTGCGGGTAACGGCGCTGGTAGTGCTCCACGCCGTCGCCAAATGGATTGAGTAGATAGGCGCTGGTGGGCCGATCGGCGGCCAGCGGTTGCCATATGCCTTGTTGATCGCGATATTCCCACTCCAGCCACAGCGGCTGGTGCAGGGTAACGCGCAGTTTTTCACTGCTCAGGCGCAATTCATTGCCCAACGGTTCCAGTTCAAAGCCCGGCAGGCTGAACCCTGCGCAGCTTTCCCGCGGGCGCCCCTCCCAGGGAACATCCTGCTGCGGCGCGATGCTCCAGGTACGATCCAGCGCCAGTTCGCCCTGGCGTTTGATCAGCACACGGAACATATCCGCTTCCAGCACGTAAATGCGGAACAGGTGCTGCCCATCCACTTTCAGTTCGGCAAACTCGGCGGTGTGCTGATTCAATACCCAGTGTTTCAACATTTTCATAAACGATTACCCCAACAACTCAGACAGTTAAACGTTGCGCGCTTTGCTGCGGCGCTCGGCGATGAAGGCGATCAGGAACACGGCACCGATCAAGTCAAAGAACCCCATCGCGATAAATAGCGGGTTATAGCCGATGGTATCGGCCGTCAGCCCGATCAGCAGCGAGAACAGGAAGCTGGCAATCCAGGCAAAGGAGCCGCGCATGCCGTTCACCGTCGCCATCTGGCCCTTATCAAAGGATTCCACCACCAGGGCGCTGAGCATGCAGGAGATCACCTGGTGGCCAAAGCCGCCAATGGAGATCAGCAAAATGGTGATGTAGGGATCGCGGGTGAGCGCCACCAGCGCCAGGGAAATCATCAAAAATGCGCCGGTCACCGAACTGGCGATAATCGAGTTAACCCGTGATCCATTGAAAAATCTGCCGTACAGCCGGGTTAAATAACCGCTGGCGACGCTGCCCAGATCGGCGGCCAGGAACGGCAGCCAGGCGAACATGGCGATCTGTTTAAGATCCATGCCGCGTTCGTTGGCCAGATACAGCGGCACCCAGAAGCTGAGTACTGCCCAGGCCGGTTCTGCCATAAAGGCGGGAATGGCGATGCCGTAAAAACGTTTGTTTTTGCATACCGTCTTCAACGCGGTGAAAAAGGGGAGTTTGACCGGTTCCGGTTCGTTATCCTGTTTGATGTATTCCAGTTCGCTACGGCTCAGGTTGGGGTGCTTTTCCGGGCTGTGGTAGAACAGCCACCACAACACCACCCAGGCCATGGCCAGCAGGCCGGAGAACAGGAAGGCGCCTTGCCAGCCAAAATTGATATGCGCGATCACGATAATCGGCGGAGCCAGCATGGCGCCGATGGAAAAGCCGACGCCAGCCCAGCCAGCGGCGATCGGACGTTCTTTTTTCGGGAACCAGTCGCCCAGGGTTTTGGCGTTGGCCGGTGTCGCTGCAGCTTCAGCCGCGCCCATAAAGAAGCGCAGCACGGCCAGTTGGAACCAACTGCCGGCGCCGGCATGCAGCATACACATCAGCGCCCAGATACTGGCGCAAATCAGAAAGCCCAGTTTGAGCCCGATAACATCGATCAACCAACCACACAGCGGTTGAAAAAGGGTATAGGCCAATTGAAAGGCGCCCACCACCCAGGAATATTGTTCAGTCGTCATCCCCAGGCTGTCTTTCAGCTCCGGGGCCAGAATGCCCAGTGAGTTACGCGTAATATAGTTTACCGTTACCCCCAGCAGGAAAATGCTCAGTATCCACCAACGTAAATTTTTGATTTTGCGTTTTTCCTGCGTTGTAACCGCAGCATTATCAAGATTGAGATTCACCGTCATATCCTCATTTTCTAGCCGCTGAATGGTGGCCCTGGCATTGGAACCCACCGTATTTGGCTGCGTGATGATCCGTAATCACTACAGAGCCGGCACTGTGGCGCATCTTTTTTTATCTCTAGATTCAGTCAATTAGATGGCACCAATTGAAATACCAGTTATGTAAATTGGTTTACCAATTCAGAGTAGATGAGTTGAAAACGTGGTGATACGCACTTTTTTGCAAATTTTTTCATGGCAGACTGCGGCGGTGTGGAAAAGAGCGGGAAATGCTTATTACCGTAGTTTTTTTGCCGTGAAAACTTTGTCATTTTCAAACTTGAACTGGATCACAAAATGAACGGAAAGTTAAAAATCAAAGAGATCGCCCTGCAAACCGGGCTTTCGATCAGTACCGTTTCCCGCGTGTTGTCAGGCAAAGCCAATTCCAGCGACAAAGCCAGAAGCAAGGTGTTGGCCTGCGCGCGCCAACTGGGCGTATTGGATGAGTTGGCCGATGGTCGGCTGCTGCTGAATGGGGTGATGATTTTCGCGCCGGCGCGGGCGTTTGATGCGCGCACCGACGTTTTTTACTACCAGGTGATCCAGGGGATCCTCACCGCGCTGCGCGCCTATGAGGTGCGGGTGCGTTATTGCGCGTTAGAAGAGTACGACAGCGACGCAGCGCTATTTATGGAGAAAACGCGCGATCCGCTAACGGAGGCGGTACTGATGATAGGTATCGACGACAGCTACATCCATGCGCTGGCAGCCGATTTGGGCAAGCCCTGTGTGCTGATTAACTGCCGCGATCACAAGATGCGTTTACCCAGCGTGGCGCCGGATCACCCGGCGATTGGCGAGGCGGCGGCCAGCTATTTGCATGAGTTGGGGCACCATCACATCCTGAGCTTGCTTTGCCTGCGGCGCTACACCATGGAGCATCGGCTGCAGGGCATTAAAGCGGCGATGAAGGCCCATAACCTGGCGTTTGACGAGCAGCGCCATCTGTTGCCGGTCGCCGGATTCAGCGCCGCCGAAAGCTATCAGGCGGTGAGCGAATTTTTGCGCGGCTGCCCGCCGGAGGAGCGGCCCACGGCTCTGTTGGCCGGTGGCGACTTTATCGCCGCCGGCGCGGCGGCGGCGTTGCTGGATGCCGGGCTGCGCGTGCCGCAGGATATCTCGCTGATGAGCATGGATGGCTTTAATTCACCACTGGTTCATGACATTCCGCTGACCGCGCTGCACGTTCCGCGTGAAGAGCTCGGGGAAGAAGCAGTGCGTATGTTGCAGCGCCGCGTTATCAGCCCCACACAGCCCAGCGGGAATCTGTTACTGCATGGCGCGCTGGCGGTGGGGAAATCCGTTAAGCGTATTCGAGCCGATCACGCGCATACCCCGGTTAATGAAGAAGGGTTGTATGACTAGATGGCTAAAACGCGATCTTTATCACAGATAAAGCCGGCCGCGACGGCAGCGTCGCTGTACCCGCGTTATTTTGGTTGACTAACATTTTTCAATGGTTAGTATCTCGGTTAAATTGGTTGACCAATATTGCAATACCGAACGTCCGCCGGCCACGGCGGGGGATTGCACCGGGCAACCGCCACCGTTAACTCCCGTTTTTGCTGGCCGCCAAACGGCGGCGCAATCAGAAAGGGAAGGCGATCACCATTATTGTGAGGTATTCAGCATGAAGCAGACCTGGCGTTGGTATGGACCGAACGATCCCGTTAGCCTGGCCGATGCCCGGCAGGCAGGGGCCACCGGCATTGTCACCGCGCTGCACCATATCCCGAACGGGGATGTCTGGCCGGTGGACGAGATCCGCAAGCGCAAGGCTGAGGTGGAAGCGGCGGGGATGGAGTGGGCCGTGGTAGAGAGCGTGCCGATCCATGAAGAGATAAAGACACACACCGGGCAATATGAGCGCTGGATCGCCAATTACCAGCAAACGCTGCGCAACCTGGCCGAATGCGGCATTGGCATCGTGTGCTACAACTTCATGCCGATCCTCGACTGGACCCGTACCGATCTGGCGTACGGCCTGCCGGACGGTTCAAAAGCGTTGCGTTTCGATCAGATCGCGTTCGCCGTTTTCGAACTGCACATCCTGCAGCGCCCCGGCGCAGAGGCCGACTACACCGCCGAAGAAATTGCCCAGGCGCAGGCCCGTTTCGCCACCATGTCCGAAGCGGAGAAAACGCAGCTCACCGGCAATATCATCGCTGGCCTGCCCGGCGCCGAAGAGGGCTATACCCTGGATCAATTCCGTGCGCAGTTGGCGCGTTATGAAGGGATCGATAAAGCAAAACTGCGTGAGCATTTCGCCTATTTCCTGCATGCCATAATTCCGGTTGCGGAAGAAGTGGGCATCCGTATGGCCGTTCACCCGGACGATCCACCACGCCCGATCCTGGGTTTGCCGCGCATTGTCTCCACGGCTGAAGACATGCAGTGGATGGCGGATACGGTACCCAGCGCGGCCAATGGCTTCACCATGTGCACTGGCTCCTATGGCGTGCGCGCCGATAACGATCTGGTCGCGATGATCAAACATTTTGGCCCGCGTATTTATTTCCTACACCTGCGCGCCACCAAACGGGAAGAAAACCCGCGCAGCTTCCACGAGGCGGCGCATCTGTATGGCGATGTCGACATGTTCAACGTGGTGAAGGCCATTGCCGAAGAAGAACACCGGCGCAAGGCGCTGGGCGAAACGCAGCCGATCCCGATGCGCCCGGATCACGGCCACCAGATGCTCGACGATCTTAAAAAGAAAACCAACCCAGGCTATTCGGCAATCGGCCGCTTGAAAGGGCTGGCGGAAGTGCGTGGGGTGGAACTGGCTATCCACCGCGCTTATTTCAACCACTAACGATGCTTGGCACGGCGTGCGGCTCCCCGCAGCCCACGCCCCGCGGCCTGACTTCTGGCCGCGGACTTAAAGGAGTCCGTCATGGAAAAAAATCTTGCCAATAGCCCGGTTTCCGTCGCCCGCCCTGGGTGGGATAAATCGCGGCTGGTGGCGCGCATTGTTCATCTGGGGTGCGGCGCGTTCCATCGCGCTCATCAGGCGTTGTTCACCCACCATTTGTTGGAAAGTTCCGACAGCGATTGGGGCATTTGTGAAGTGAACCTGATGCCGGGCAACGATGCCACGCTGATCGCCAACCTGAAGGCGCAAGCGCTGCTGTATACCGTGGCCGAATGCGGCGAAAAGAGCACGGAATTGAAAATCATCGGTTCCATGAAAGAAGCGCTGCATCCGGAATTCGATGGTTGCGCAGGGATCCTGCAGGCGATGGCGCGCCCGGAAACCGCCATCGTTTCCTTAACCGTGACCGAGAAAGGCTACTGCACCAACGCGGCGAATGGTCAGTTGGATCTGGCCAACCCGCTGATTCAACACGATCTGAGTCAACCTGCCACACCGAAATCCGCCATCGGCTACATTGTCGAAGCCCTGAATATTCGCCGCCTGAAAGGGGAAAAAGCGTTTACCGTGATGTCGTGCGACAACGTGCGCGAAAACGGGCACGTGGCGCGCGCCGCCGTGCTGGGGCTGGCGCAGGCGCGCGATCCGGCGTTGGCCGCCTGGATTGAGCAACAGGTAAGCTTCCCCTGCACCATGGTCGATCGCATCGTGCCGGCGGCCACGGAGCAAGCCTTGCAAACCATCGCCGGCCAGTTGGGCGTTTACGATCCCTGTGCTATCGCCTGTGAGCCGTTCCGCCAGTGGGTGATTGAAGACAACTTCGTCAATGGCCGGCCGGCCTGGGACAAGGTCGGCGCCCAGTTTGTCGAAGATGTGGTGCCGTTCGAAATGATGAAGCTGCGAATGCTCAACGGCAGCCACTCGTTCCTGGCCTATCTGGGTTACCTGGGGGGTTACGAAACCATCGCGGAAACTATGACAAACCCGGCGTATCGCAAGGCCGCGCTGGCCTTGATGCTTAATGAGCAGGCCCCGACGCTCGCCATGCCGGAAGGCACCGACCTGGTTAAATACGCCCATCTGTTGATTGAGCGTTTCAGCAACCCGGCGCTGCGGCACCGCACCTGGCAGATCGCGATGGACGGCAGCCAAAAACTGCCGCAGCGCATGCTGGATCCGTTGCGTATCCATTTGGCGAACGGCGGCGGCTATCGGCATTTGATCCTGGGCGTGGCCGCCTGGATGCGTTATGTCGGGGGCGTGGACGAGCAGGGCGCGGCCATTGATGTGGTCGATCCTCTGGCGGGTGAATATCAGCGCATTTATCAACAGCAGGCTGAACCGGCGGCGCGGGTAAAGGCGTTGCTGGCCATCGAAGGCATCTTCGGTACTGATTTATCGCAGAACCAAGAGGTTGTCTCTGCAATCACCGATGCCTATCAGCGGTTATTGCGCGACGGCGCGCGTGCCGCCGTTGAAGCCCTTTAAACGCGAGGAACAGGTTATGGCACGGTTTATGACAGAAGACTTCCTGCTGAAAAACGCCACCGGCCGCGCGTTGTATCACGACATCGCGGCAGGCATGCCGATTTATGACTATCACTGCCATCTAAGCCCGCAGGAGATTGCTGAAGATCGCCGCTTCGACAACCTGGCGCAAATCTGGCTGGCCGGCGATCACTACAAATGGCGGGCACTGCGCGCTGCCGGTGTGGCTGAAGCCCTGATTACCGGCAACGCAACCAGCGATTATGAAAAATACATCGCTTGGGCGAATACGGTGCCGATGACGCTGGGCAACCCGCTGTATCACTGGACGCACCTGGAGCTGCGGCGGCCGTTCGGCATTACCGATACCCTGTTCGGGCCGCAAACGGCCGATCGCATCTGGCATCAGTGCAACGAACGGCTGGCGGAGCCGGCGTTCTCTGCGCGCGGCATCATGCGGCAAATGAATGTGCGCATGGTGGGCACCACGGACGATCCGGTTGATTCGCTCGATTATCACCGCCAGATCGCCGCTGATAGCCAGTTTGATATTGAGGTTTTGCCCAGTTGGCGGCCGGACAAAGTGTTTAAAATCGAACTGGATGGCTTTGCCGACTATATCCACAGATTGGAGCAGGCGGCGGATATCGCCATCAGCCGGTTTGAGGATTTGCGCGCCGCGTTGCTCAAGCGCCTGGATCACTTCACGGCGCATGGCTGCCGGGCGGCCGATCATGGCATTGAACAATTGCGTTTCGCGCCGGTGCCGGACGATAGTCGCCTGGATGCGATTCTGGCCAAGCGCCTTGGCGGCGCGAGCTTGAATGAGGATGAAATCGCACAGTTTACCACCGCCGTATTGGTGTGGCTGGGGCGCCAGTACGCTGCCCGCGGCTGGGTAATGCAACTGCACATCGGGGCGATCCGCAACAACAACACGCGCATGTTCCGGCGGTTGGGGCCGGACAGCGGTTTTGATTCGATTGGCGACGGTACGATTGCCTGGCCGCTGGCGCGCCTGCTCGACAGCCTGGACGTTACGGATGAGCTGCCGAAAACCATTCTCTACTGCCTGAACCCCCGCGACAACGAAGTGCTGGCGACGATGGTGGGCAACTTCCAGGGCGAAGGCGTTGCCGGCAAGGTGCAGTTCGGCTCCGGCTGGTGGTTTAACGATCAGAAAGACGGCATGCTGCGCCAATTGGAACAGCTGTCGCAGATGGGGCTGTTGAGCCTGTTTGTCGGTATGCTGACGGATTCACGCAGCTTCCTTTCTTATACTCGGCATGAATATTTCCGCCGCATCCTTTGCAACCTGGTTGGGCAGTGGGTGGAAGAGGGGGAGATCCCCGACGATAGCGCGATGCTGGGCGAACTGATTCAGAATGTTTGCTTCAACAACGCGGCGCGTTATTTTGCCCCCGCCGGTTAACCGCCAGACGTGCACACGCCCACAGGGACAGTGGGCGTAATCTGGCCGTGCGCCTGTAATTGGCAGACCAATCGTGCCATAATTGCACCACTTTTTTCACTGCCGGCCCCAGCGCAAAGCAACGATGAAAATACAGCCTATGACCACGCAACCCGCAGCGGCGCTCCAGCGGCCTTATCAGGAGGTCGGGGGCATACTGCGTTCAATGATTTCGCAACAGCAGTATCGCATCGGCCAGCGCTTGCCGCCGGAGCGGGAGTTGGCGGAGACGTTGAACGTTTCACGTACCGTGGTGCGTGAGGCACTGATCATGCTGGAAATAGAAGGGCTGATTGAAGTCAAACGCGGGGCGGGCATTTTCCTGCTGAAGAACCCGCTTGAGCACGCGCCCGGCGCAGCGCTCGACGCGCAGAGCAATAATGCCGGCCCGTTTGAAATGCTCCAGGCGCGCCAACTGCTTGAAAGCAATATTGCGGAGTTTGCCGCGTTGCAGGCCACGCGGGAAGATATCATCAAAATGCGTCAGGCGCTCCAGGTTGAAGAGTATGAGCTGGCGCACAATGGCAAGGAAAGCGGCGATATGCAGTTCCACCTGGCGATTGCCGAGGCGACGCATAACAGCCTGATGGTGGAGCTTTTCAAGCATTCCTGGACATGGCGCGAAAATAATCCGATGTGGATGCAACTGCACAGCCGCCTGATCAACAACGATTACCGCAAGGAATGGTTGACCGATCACAAGCACATTCTCTCTGCCCTGGTGAAAAAAGATCCTGGTGCCGCCAAACTGGCCATGTGGCAGCACCTGGAAAACGTGAAAAATCGCCTGCTGGAGTTTTCTGACGTCGACGACATCAACTTCGATGGTTACCTGTTCGAGTCCTGGCCGCTTAGCAACGCGGGTGCTGACTGACGCCGGGCCGGTGTGAATGTACTTGCATTGGCGCTGAAATCAGGGAAGGCTTAAAGGCATTTGACGCGCAGAGACTCTGGTTATGGACATCATTTTCTACGATCGCACCACCGATCCCGATATCTGGTTTGCCGGCTTAACCCGGCGTTTGCCGCAGGCTAACGTGCGCCAATGGCTGCCCGGCGATCGGCGCCCGGCCGACTATGCGCTGGTGTGGCGGCCGCCGTTCGACATGCTGGCGGGCCAGCCGCAGTTGAAAGGCATTTTTTCGTTAGGCGCCGGGGTTGACGCCATTTTGCAGCAAGAGCGGGAAAACCCTGGCCTGCTGCCGGAGGGTGTGCCGCTGTTTCGGCTTGAGGATACCGGCATGGCGCAGCAGATGCAGGAGTATGTGTTGAGCTATGCGCTGCGCTATTTCCGGCGCTTCGATGAATACCAACTGCAGCAACAGCTGGGGTGCTGGCAACCGCTGGCGCCCCATACCTACGCTGATTTTACCGTGGGGATACTGGGGGCGGGCGTGTTGGGTAAACGCGTTGCGCAGGCATTGGCGGCATTGGGTTTTAACGTGCGCTGTTGGAGCCGCAGCCCCAAGCAGATTGCGGGAGTGGCAAGCTATGCGGGCGAAGAACAGCGAGCGGCCTTCCTGCACGGCGTGAAGTTGCTGATCAATCTGTTGCCCAACACGCCGCACACGGCCGGCATCCTGAATAATGCGCTATTTTCCCAACTGGCCCCGGGCGCCTACCTGATTAACATCGCCCGCGGTGGCCATCTGGTGGAAGACGATTTACTGTCTGCGTTGGCATCCGGGCAGATCACGGCGGCGGTGCTGGATGTTTTTGTCACCGAGCCATTGCCGGCGCAGCATCCGTTTTGGCGTCATCCGCGTGTCACGCTAACCCCGCATATTGCCGCCATGACATTGCCGGAGCCGGCAATGGATCAGATTGTGGCCGCCATTCGGGCGCTTGAAGCCGGGGAGGCGCCGGCAGGCAGGGTTGACCGTCTGCGTGGCTACTGATGAGTTCATTTTTTGCATCGCGCCCGGTCACCGTTTTTGACGCTAAAGCCCGGTAGCCCCGGTCCGCGATGCACCGCGGGTAATTAAACAGGAGAGCCCATGTACCCCGTTGATTTACATATGCATACCGTCGCCAGCACCCATGCCTACAGTACGTTGCATGACTATATTGCCGAAGCCAAACGCAAAGGGATCGCGCTGTTTGCCATCACCGATCACGGCCCGGATATGGCGGATGCGCCGCATTATTGGCACTTTATGAATATGCGGGTATGGCCGCGCCTGGTGGATGGCGTGGGCATCCTGCGCGGCATTGAAGCCAACATCAAAAACCTGGAAGGGGATATCGACTGCACCGGCCCGATGCTCAATGAGCTGGATCTGATCATTGCCGGCTTTCATGAGCCGGTATTGGCGCCGCAGGATAAGGCGGCCAATACCCAGGCGATGATCGCCACCATGGCCCAGGGCAACGTGCATATCATAAGCCACCCCGGCAACCCCCGTTATCCGATCGACATTGCCGAAGTGGCAGCCGCCGCCGCCAAATACAATGTGGCGCTGGAGCTGAACAACTCGTCTTTCACCCATTCGCGCAAGGGCAGCGGGCCCAATTGCCGGGCGATCGCCGCTGCCGTGCGCGATGCCGGCGGCTGGCTGTCATTGGGCTCTGATTCGCACATTGCCTTTTCATTGGGCAACTTCGCGGAGTGCGAGCGCGTTATCGATGAGGTAGGATTCCCGCAGGCGCGTATTTTGAACGTCAGCCCTCGCCGCCTGTTAAATTTTCTTGAGCAGCGCGGCAAACCGGCAATTGCGGAACTGGCGGATTTGTGACATCGTCACGCAAATTTTTTACGTTATTGAATAGGCCGCTATTATGAATGAATTTTCCATCGTCTGCCGCGTATTGGGGACGCTGTTTTACCGCCAGCCGCAGGATCCTTTGCTGGTTCCGCTGTTCACCCTGATTAAAGAGGGCAAGCTGCAGCAGAACTGGCCATTGGAACAAGACGCCCTGCTGGCGCGTTTGCAGCAAGACTGTGAGCCGCCACTGCTGGCTGCGGATTTCAACGCCCTGTTCGTGGGCAGTGAATGCAGCGTGCCGCCATTCCGCTCCGCCTATGTCGAAGGGGCAGACGAAGCGCCGGTCAGGGCTTTTTTACAGCAGCGCGGCATGCCGCTGGCGCCATCGCCGGTGGACCATTTTGGCCTGCTGCTGTTGGCCGCCTCTTGGCTGGAGGACCAATCTCAGGAAGACGAAACGCTGGCGCAGATAACCTTGTTTGATGAATACCTGTTGCCGTGGTGCGGCCGTTTTCTCGGCAAGGTGGAATCGCACGCCAACAGCGGTTTTTACCGTACGCTGGCCGAAATCACGCGCGCCGCGTTGCAGGCGATGCGTGATGAACTGGCGGAGTATCAGCAGGGCGAAGAGTAAGCATGTGAACATCGGGCGCAACAGCGCGCCCGTTTGGCGTTGCCCCGCTGGTGGTCGCGGGGCAAACGGTGAGTTAGTCGGTAAAAGGGATCACCAATTCACCCGGTTTCACTTCCAGCCCCTTCGCCAGTTTTCTTGCCAGCGCTTCGGTTTTGCTGTTTTCCGGGTTTAGCACATAGGCCGGTTTCTGATTGAAATAGCTCTTCAATGACTGGTTCAGATACGGCGTTAATGCTTTCATTACGGTATCCATTTTTTCTGGCTGCACTTTATAGTCGGTCAGCTCCATGTCTTTCAGGTACACCGCGCCTTGCTCACGATCGTAAACCGGCTGTGCCTTCAGCGACAGTTGCAGATCGGCTTCCTGCGGGCCGAGGATCGACGTAATGTTCACTTTGGCATTGCCAGACAGCGTAACCTTGCCCGGCTCGCTGCGGCCGATCTGGCTTTGCAACTGGGTTAGCACGATGTTGGCATCCACCAGCCCCGGCACCCCAATCTGTTTTTGGTAATCGTTATGCTTTTGCAGGTAGTCGTTTACTTCCTGCTCGCTGAGCGTGTACTGGGTCAGTTGGTTGCAACCGGCGATGGCGCCGGTGAACACCAGGGCTGCCACGCCCATCCAAATCTTTTTCATTTAAGCCTCATCAAGCTGTCGGTGCACAAAACCGCTTAGTATACCCTGCGGCACCCGCGGGCGAAACGGCAGGCCGTCGGGGGAACGATCGTGCGTGAGATGGCGGCGGGAGCCTATCGGAAAACGCTGAAACCAGGCGCTGGGGGAAGGCGATGGCAACGCGCAATGCCGGCGGCACCCGCCGTTGCCCATCGTGGTGATTATTGTTCCATATCCAACAGCAGTGGAATGTCGCTGCGTTCAGCCATGCGGTTACGGTAGGCTTCCACATTGGCCGGCAGGGTGACGCCGGCGACGATCGACAACGAACGCAAGGTGGGGAACAGGTGAATATCATCGTCGGACAGCTCGCCGTTTACCGCCTCGGCGGAAACGATCAGCGGGGAAAGCCGCTGTAAATCTGCTTCAAGCTGGTCGATCAAATCAGCACTGTTGGCCAAATGCGCCTCGAAGTCGCCAATGGCGGCCTGTTTCTTATGGGTGAAGTATTGGCGCGCGCTGTCGGTGGCGAACTCTTCGAAATCGGCATGGGCAAAGCGCGGCAAGAGTAATTTATTGATGTAGCCGGTTTGATTCAGCCAATCGGCGATAGCCGGGTTGCCTGGCCCGGTCAGCACCGGTTTGCCGTCAAGCCGATCGACGTAGTGCACGATGTCCATGCTTTCCGGCATGTAAGTGCCATCGTCCTTTTGCAGGATGGGCGCCATTTTTTTGCCGATCATGGTAATTGGCGTGGTTTCATCGTCGTTCAGCAGGGTAATCAGGCGGACTGGCAAATTTTTTAAGCCAAAAATCATGCGCGCTTTCACGCAAAATGGGCAATGGTCATAAATAAACAGTTTCATATTTGCTCCCTTTCCTGTAACTGAGGTAACAGCAATGGTTACTATGGCATTGCGCAGTGGTTGAGCAATGTTGCTGCCAGATAATCTACTAATGATAGCGGTTTTGTGTGGTAATTACATATTTTATAGTGGGTTATTTGGCTCCGGGCGGGGCCGGGCTTAATGGCCGCGCAGCACCGCCGGCGCGGCCGAGCGCACTGTGAACTGCCGGTAAAGCGCCGCCAGCGTGGCGAAACCAACGATCCCCAGCATCAGCCAGGGCATTTCCGGCATGGCCAGGGCGCGGCCGGTATCATACATCCAGCCGCCGCCGGCATAGCCCAGCGCCCCGCCAAGCGCCAGCCCCAGGCGGCTAAAACCCATGTAGCTGCCGCGTGAACGCGGGTCTGCCAGCGAAGCACTCAGGGTTTCACGCGCCGGTTCGGCGATAATGGAACCCAGATAGAAGCAACAAATCAGGGTAAACAGCCCCTGTAAATGGGTCACCAGCCCGATAGGCAACAGGCTTAGCGTCATCAACAGCAGGCCTGCCATCAGCCGCTGTTCCAGCCGGAAGTGCTTTTCGCTCCAGCGCGCCAGCGGGTAGAGCAAAGTCAGCGACAGCGTGGCTTCGATGGCGTACATCCATTTCACCGCTGCCGCGGAGCCACTGACTTCATTAACCACAATTGGCAGCATCAGCATCACCTGCACGGCCAGCATGTAATAGCCGGTTAGCGTCAGCACATAGGTCAGGAAGCGGCGATCGCGCACTACGCGCATGACGCCGTCTTTCATCGGGGCGCGCACGGTAGATATGCGATACGCCGGCAGCAGCCAGGCGTTGCAACCGGCGGCGAGCACGAAAAGCCCTGCGCCGGCCCAACAGACGAAGTGGAAGTCATACTGCAGTAGCCAACTGCCGAGTAAAGCGCCAACCACGGCGCCTGCGCTGTCTTGCATCATCAGCAGGGAATAAAAACGGCTGCGTTCGCGTGGGCGCACCAGCTTGATAACCAGTGCGGTGCGCGGCGGATCAAACAGCGTACCGCCAAGGGCGGAAAGCAGGCAGGATGCCCACAGCAGCCAGGGTTTATCCGCCATCGCCATGGTGGCAAAGCCCGCGGCACGCAGCAGCATCCCACTTACAATCATCGGTTTTGCGCCGAAGCGATCGGCGATTGCGCCGCCAAACACCCCTAATCCCTGCTGCACCAGTTGGCGCAGCCCCAACGCAATACCGACCACCAGGGCCGCCCAGCCGAGCTGATCGACAAAACGAATTGAAATAAGCGGAAAGACGACAAAAAAGCCTAAAACCACTAACAGGTTATCGAGTAATAAAAAGCCTTTACCCAAGCGCCGCGCTTGCGAGACCAAAGACATGCTTCACCACGAGCAATAATAAAAGAAGGAAAGGGGGAGATTAATCCTGCTATTTTGCGCCCAATATCCTTGTTCGGCTAGGGGAGTTGGGTGAATATTTTTTAGCTTAATCGGCGGCTAGCACGCTGAAAATGTACAAAAATCAAGAAAAATGCCTGAATGGCGATTTCCTGAGCGCCGGGGGTTTTACCTGCGGGGGCGGCTGTGGGTATATTACCTAAAGATATCCTTTATTTTCATCTTGCGCGCACCGGCAAGGTGAAGCGCCGATGGGCACGCCCTTTCTTTAAATGAATCGCTCAGACCACGAGGGAAATGATGTTTGGCTACCGCTCTGCATCACCAAAAGTACGCCTTGCCACCGACAGGCTGGTTGTCCGTTTAGTCCATGAACGGGATGCCTACCGCCTGGCCGATTATTACGCGGAAAATCGCGCCTTCCTCAAGCCCTGGGAGCCGGTGCGTGATGAAAGCCACTGCTATCCTTCCGGCTGGCAAGCGCGCCTGGGTATGATTACGGATATGCAAAAGCAGGGCAGTGCCTACTACTTTATCTTGTTGGATCCCGATGAACAGGAAGTGCGCGGCGTGGCTAACTTCAGCAATGTATTGCGCGGCTCGTTTTACGCCTGCTTTCTTGGCTATTCGCTGGGGGAAAAGTGGCAAGGGCAAGGCCTGATGCATGAAGCCTTGCAGGCCGCCATACGTTACATGCTGCGCCAACAGCGTATGCACCGCATTATGGCCAACTACATGCCGCATAACCGGCGCAGCGGTGCGTTGCTCACCCGCCTGGGTTTCGAGCGCGAGGGCTATGCCAGGGATTACCTGCTGATTGACGGTAAATGGCAGGATCACGTTTTGACCGCCTACACCAATAAAGAGTGGCTACCGCCACGCTGAGAGCTGATATGAAATATGAACTGAGCGCCCCGGAAGCCCGGGTTATCGGCTGCCTGTTGGAAAAGCAGGTCACCACACCGGATCAGTACCCGCTGTCGTTGAATGCCATTACGCTGGCCTGCAACCAGAAAACCAACCGCGATCCGGTGATGGAGATGGCTGAAACGGACGTGCAGCAGGTGATCGATCTGTTGCTAAAGCGCCACTTCCTGCGCACGCTAAGCGGTTTCGGCAACCGGGTGGTGAAATATGAACAGCGCTTTTGCAATTCCGAATTTGGCCAGCTCAAGCTTTCGCCGGCTGAAGTGGCGGTGATCGCAACGCTGCTGTTGCGCGGGCCGCAGACGCCGGGCGAGTTGCGCACCCGCACCAACCGGATGTATGAATTCAGCGACGTCGGTGAAGTTGAGCAAGTATTGTCCACCCTGGCCGAGCGAGAAGACGGGCCGTTCGTGGCGCGGTTGGCGCGCGAGCCTGGCAAGCGGGAAAGCCGTTTTATGCACCTGTTCAGCGGCGCGGCGAGCGATGTGCCGCCGCCAGCGGAAGACGGCGGCGATAGCACATTAAGCGCGCGGGTTGCCCAACTGGAAGACGAGGTTGCGGCGTTGAAGCAGCAACTGGCGCAACTGTTGGCGCGGAGGGAGGCATGAGCAAGCTACGCATTGGTGTGGTTGGGCTGGGCGGTATTGCGCAAAAGGCCTATCTGCCGGTGCTTAGCCAGGCGGCGGACTGGCAACTGGTCGGCGGGTTTTCCCCTAACCAGCATAAGGCGCAGGCGGTGTGCGACAGCTATCGCATGGCGTGCTTCCCGCGCCTGGATACGCTGGCGCGGCAGTGCGATGCCGTATTTGTGCACAGCAGTACCGCCAGCCATTATCCCGTCGTGCAGGAACTGCTGAATCTTGGCGTGCATGTGTATGTCGATAAACCGCTGGCGGAAACCCTCGAATAGGGCGAACGGTTGCTGGCGCTGGCCGCCGCGCGTGGCAAAGCGCTGATGGTCGGCTTTAACCGCCGTTTTGCGCCGCTGTATCAGCAGCTAAAGCAGCAGATGCAGGCACCGGCCGCTATCCGCATGGATAAACACCAGGCCGACGGCGTTGGCCCGGGAAAGCTGCGTTTTACCCTGCTGGATGATTACCTGCATGTGATCGATACCGCGCTGTGGCTGGCGGGGGATGAAGGTAAACGGCTAAGCGGGGCGTTGCGCACCAACGAGGCCGGTGAAATGCTGTATGCCGAACACCATTTTCAGTGCGGCGAAGTGTGGGTGACCACCAGTATGCACCGCTGCGCAGGCAGCCAACGTGAAAGCGTGCAGGCGGTGACCGAGGGCGCGTTGTATCAAATCAATGATATGCGCCAGTGGCTGCGCGAGGATAAGCAGGGTATTACCGAGCAACCGGCGCCAGGTTGGCAAAGCACGCTGGCGCAGCGCGGTTTCACCGGCGCCATCCAGCATTTTATTGCGGCGGTCGGCAACCAGACGGCGCCGGACACCAGCGGTGAGCAGGCGTTGATGGCCCAGCGGGTGGTCGAAACGCTGTTGCGCGAAGCCGGTGTGTAAGGCAACCCTATGTAACATATGGCGGTAGCTATTCTTTTGCAGATGCGTAAACTGACTCGGCATCCTTCACTGGCGCCTGCAGCTTGCAGGCGTTGATATTTCAGTACTCACCAGAAAAACCACATGAATCTATTAAAATCACTGGCCGCCGTAAGCTCCATGACGATGTTCTCACGGGTGCTGGGCTTTGCCCGCGATGCAATCGTGGCGCGCGTGTTTGGCGCGGGTATGGCAACCGATGCCTTTTTTGTGGCGTTTAAACTCCCCAATCTGCTGCGGCGTATTTTTGCCGAAGGGGCATTCTCTCAGGCGTTCGTGCCGATCCTGGCTGAATATAAAAGCCAGCAGGGCGAAGAGGCGACCCGCACCTTCATTGCCTATGTCTCCGGCCTGCTCACGCTGGTGCTGGCGTTGGTCACCGTGCTGGGCATGGTGGCGGCGCCCTGGGTTATCTACGTCACCGCGCCGGGCTTTACCGATACGCCCGATAAGTTCGCGCTGACTTCGGCGCTGCTGCGCGTGACTTTCCCTTATATTCTGTTGATCTCGCTGGCCTCGCTGGTGGGGGCGATCCTCAATACCTGGAACCGTTTTTCTATTCCGGCGTTTGCGCCAACTCTGCTGAACGTCAGCATGATTGGTTTTGCGCTGTTTGCCGCGCCGTATTTCCACCCGCCGGTGATGGCGCTGGCCTGGGCGGTGGTGGTCGGTGGCCTGTTACAGCTGTTCTACCAACTGCCGCATTTGAAGAAAATCGGTATGCTGGTGCTGCCGCGCGTCAAATGGCGCGATGCCGGCGTGTGGCGGGTTATGCGCCAGATGGGGCCGGCGATCCTGGGCGTGTCGGTCAGCCAGATCTCCCTGATTATCAATACCATCTTTGCCTCGTTCCTGGTCTCTGGCTCGGTCTCCTGGATGTACTATGCCGATCGCCTGATGGAGTTCCCCTCCGGCGTGCTGGGCGTGGCGTTGGGCACCATCCTGCTGCCTTCGCTGGCGAAAAGCTTTTCCAGCGGCAACCAGGATGAGTATTCGCGCCTGATGGACTGGGGGCTGCGCCTGTGCTTCCTGCTGGCGTTGCCGAGCGCCATCGCGCTGGGTATTCTGGCGAAACCGCTGACGGTGTCGCTGTTCCAGTACGGCAAATTCACCGCGTTTGATGCCGCGATGACCCAGCGCGCGCTGGTAGCCTATTCGGTGGGCTTGATAGGGCTGATCGTGGTGAAAGTGTTGGCGCCTGGTTTTTATTCGCGCCAGGACATCAGAACGCCGGTCAGGATTGCCATCGTCACGTTAATCATGACCCAGGTGATGAACCTGGCGTTCATCGGCCCGCTGAAACATGCGGGCTTGTCGTTGTCCATCGGCCTGGCCGCCTGCTTGAACGCCTCACTGCTGTATTGGCAACTGCGCAAGCAGAAAATCTTTCAGCCACAACCGGGCTGGGGCAAGTTCTTTGGCAAACTGGTGATCGCGGTGTTGGTGATGTCTGCGGTGCTGGTGGCCTTGATGTGGGTGATGCCGGCCTGGGATCAGGGTTCGATGCTGGCGCGCCTGTTGCGCCTGGCGGCAGTGGTGGTTGCCGGTATCGTCGCGTATTTCGGCGTGCTCGGGCTGCTGGGGTTCCGCCCGCGCGATTTCGCGCGCCGCGTTGCGCAGTGAGCGCCGGGGCGGAGGGATTCCCCCGCCGCGGTTAGCATAGCGGCTTAAAAAAAGCCCCCTTATCGGTAACGGTAAGGGGGCTTTTTAACATCTGGTGGCCGCAGGGCCGGCGGTTACATGCGCTCGACGGTTTCGATACCCAAGGTATCCAGGCCGGTTTTCAGCGTTTTCGCCGTCAGCAGCGCCAGCTTCAGCCGGCTTTGGCGCACGGCGTCGCTTTCTGCATTAAGGATTTGGCAGTCCTCATAGAAACCGGAGAACAGGCCGGCCAGATCGTACAGGTAGGCGCACATCACGTGCGGGGTGCCTTCACGCGCTACGGTGGTGATGGTTTCTTCAAACTGCAGCAGGCGGGTCGCCAGGGCGATTTCACGATTTTCGCTCAACTGCATCGGCAGGGTGAGGTCGCTTTCTTCCAGGCCGGCGCGTTTGAACACCGAAGACACGCGGGTATAGGCATACTGCATGTAAGGGGCGGTATTGCCCTCAAAGGCCAGCATGTTGTCCCAGTCGAAGATGTAGTCGGTGGTGCGGCTTTTTGACAGATCGGCATATTTCACTGCGCCGATGCCAACCGCATTGATCAACTGCTGCAGTTCTTCCGCTGGCAAATCCGGGTTCTTCTCGGCGATAAGCTTACCGGCGCGCTCAACGGCTTCATCCAGCAGATCGGCCAGCTTGACGGTGCCGCCGGAACGGGTTTTAAACGGCTTACCGTCTTTGCCTAACATCATGCCGAACATATGGTGCTCAAGCGAGACGGAATCGGGCACGTAGCCGGCTTTGCGCACGATGGTCCAGGCCTGCATCAGGTGCTGGTGCTGGCGTGAGTCGATATAGTACAGCACGCGATTGGCGCCCAGCGTTTCGTAGCGGTATTTGGCGCAGGCGATATCGGTGGTGGTGTACAGGTAGCCGCCATCCTTTTTCTGGATGATGACCCCCATCGGTTCGCCTTCTTTGTTTTTGTATTCATCCAGGAATACCACGGTGGCGCCTTCGCTTTCCACCGCCAGCCCTTTGGCTTTCAGATCGGCGACGATGCCCGGCAGCATCGCGTTGTACAGGCTTTCGCCCATCACGTCATCTTCAGTAAGCGTGACGTTCAGGCGGTTATAGGTTTTCTGGTTTTGCGCCATGGTGACGTCCACCAGCTTGCGCCACATCTTCAGGCAGTAGTCATCGCCACCCTGCAGTTTTACCACATAGGCACGTGCACGCTCCGCGAAGGCCGCGTCTTCATCGTAGTGTTTTTTGGCTTCGCGATAGAACTGTTCCAGATCCGCCAGTTCCATATCGCTGGCGCTCTCGTTTTGCATTTTTTCCAGATAGGCGATCAGCATGCCGAACTGGGTGCCCCAGTCGCCGACGTGGTTGGCGCGGATCACTTTATGGCCGAGAAATTCCTGCGTGCGGGCGGCAGCATCGCCAATGATGGTGGAGCGCAGGTGGCCGACGTGCATTTCTTTTGCCACGTTCGGCGCCGAGTAGTCGATCACGATGGTCTGCGGTTCAACCGGCGTAATGCCAAGCTTCGGTGCGGCCAGGATACGTTCGGCCTGTTGAGCTACCCATGTGCTATTCAAAAAGATATTGATGAAGCCAGGGCCGGCAATTTCAACTTTGCTGGCGATATCGCCAAGATCCAACAGTTGCACGACCTTTTCGGCCAATTGGCGCGGCGGCATGCCAAGTTTTTTGGCCACGGCCATCACGCCGTTTGCCTGATAATCACCAAACTGGGCCTTAGCGGACTGGCGCACCTGCGCTTCGCAATCGGCTGGCGCGCCTGCGGCAATCAGCGCCTGGCTGATTTTATCTGAAAGAAGAACCTGAATATTCACCGGGTTACCTTAAATGACAAACGAGGGACGCTGGCGCGCCCCTCCGGATTCAATGCGGGTTAACTGGCCGTGTTGAGAAACGGCGGCCAACCACAAAACAGCGCATAATTGTAACTGATCTGCGGCGCCGCGTCAGTAGTTGCCGCGCAGGAAGCGGTGAAGGAAGAGGGAAATGCCAAGGCCTTGGCGGTGATAGATAGGAACGATAACCTGTTAAAAATCCGACAGCCGGTTGGTTAACTAAAAATAATAAATACGCGTTAGTGTTTTTTATTATGACGGCCAGAACTGAGCGTGTTATTGCGGCGCGTTTTGAAATGCCGGTAAATCGCATAGCTTGCGACCACGATCAGAACTAAGCATATCGTTAAGAGCAACATGTTTATCTATCCCGTATTTTTAACATTTCGTCAAAGTAGCCTAATAGTAATTTTGAATCAATTAGCCGGAACGCATTTAAGATAAGTCTCATCAGGGGTAAATAATAAATACAATAAAAACAGGTATATAGTTTGTTTTTTGGTCGTTTTTTATCGTAAAGTTAATATTATGCTATTAAATGACGATTAGTGCCGGTTAACTGTTATTTTTTACGTGACATATCGCCGGTATAGGTCCTCCTGCGTTGATAGCAATCCCTGATATCCTAACGTATTCCTGGTGAGATAAATCTTAAAATTGGAATGAAAATGGCGTGGCGCCGGCGGTTTCAATAAAGTGCCGTTTTTGTTGTGTCTTTATTTTTTGTGGGATTAAAGAACGCAAAGCCGTAAATCCTGGCACAGCAACATGCGCTGCGCGTGGATACGCGCAGCGTAAACAGGTAAATTAGGCGCCCATGGTCTTTTGTTTACTATCGGGAGAGTTATGGCCCCTTTATCAGCCGTTGCAGAGCTGAATGATTTAGCGCTGGATTTACCGCGTTTTACCCTGGCGCTGGCGCAATTTGCCGACAAGCTCGATCTGGATTTGTCTTTGTTTACCGCCGATCACATCGCCGTGCGTTGCCACCAGAATGCCACCGCAGAACGCTGGCATCAGGGGCTGCTGCAGTGCGCCACGCTGTTATCGCAAGCCATGATTAACGGGCGGCCGATTTGCCTGTTTGATTTGGCGACGCCGTTGCAGATTGGGCCGTGGCAGATCGATTGCGTTGAGCTGCCGTATCCCGGTGAGAAGCGCTATCCCCATGAAGGCTGGGAACATGTCGAACTGGTGATCGGCGGCGAGCCGGCCGCGTTATACGCCAATGCGCTGCAACACTTGCCGGATGCGGCGTTACTGGCGCCCGGCATCAAGCTGAAATACAGTGCGCCAAAAGGGGAAGGGGAACGCCTGGCCAACCCGACGCTGGCGATTAGCGACGGCAGCGTGACCCTGAAATTCCATCCGTACTCTATTCGCGAGGTGGTCGCCAGCGAACGCGGTTAAGGCGCCAGCGCAGCAATTGCCTGCTCCATGCGATCGAGCGCGCTATCAAGCAGTTCACGCCGGCAACCGAAGTTGAGCCGTACAAAATGGCGGTTGCCGAATTCCAGCCCGGGGCTGAGCCCCACGCCGGCTTGTTCAAAGAACGCGTGTGGGTTTTCTACCGGCAGCCCGCTGCAATCGCACCAGGCCAGATAGGTGGCCTCTATCGGCTGCAACTGCAAGCCGGGCATCGCGTTGATCCGTTGGCTAACGCGATCGCGGTTAGCCCGCAGATAGTCCAGCAGTTCATCCAGCCAGGCTTGGCCATCACGGTAGGCGGCATGGGCGGCGGTCAGCGCCAATATGTCCACCGGTGGCACAAGGCCGCTGCGTTGGCGGTTGAAGCGCTGGCGCAATGCCGGATTGGGGACAATCGCCATCGCTGCGCCTAAGCCGGCGATGTTAAAGGTTTTCGACGGCGCCATTAATGTGATGCTGCGCTGTTCGGCGTCGGCGTTGAGGCTGGCGAAAGGAATATGGCGCAGGCCCGGCTCCAGCAGCAGATCACAGTGGATTTCATCGGAACAGACAACCAGATTGTGCCGTTGGGCAAAGGCGTGTTGCGCCAAGAGTTCATCGCGGCGGTAAACGGTGCCGCCGGGGTTTTGCGGATTGCACAGCATCAACAGCCGTTCTTTGCCGGTGAGCTGGGCTTCGGCGGCCGTGAGATCCATCACCCAGCGCCGCTGGCGCAGCGTCAACGGAATAGCAATCTGCGAGCGGCCGGAAAATTTCGCCGCTTTGCGAAAGGGCGGGTAGATGGGGTTGGGCGCCAGTGTGCCTTCCCCCGGCGCGCTGAACGCCTGCACACTCAGGTTCAGGCCGCTGATAAGTCCCGGCAGAAACACCAGCCATTCCGGTTTGATGTGCCAACCGTATCGCTCTACCATGCGCTGGACAAACACCGCGCTCAGATCGGGCGAAGGGTGGCCGTAGCCAAATACACCGTGTGCGACGCGCTGTTGCAGCGCCGCAATCACGGCCGGCGGCGAGCGAAAATCGGTGTCGGCCACCCACAGCGGAATAATATCGCGGCCATGATATTTATCCCATTTAACGCTGTCACTGTGACTGCGGTCTATCTGTTGATCAAAATTGAATGCCATAGTGTTTCTCCTAAGCCCAGGATGAGTGGGTGAGATCTTGAGCCTACGCGAGAATTCTTGCGGATAACAACTGCGTTGTATTTTGGCCGTCATTGAGGAGGTAATGATGATAAAACTGGAAGTTTGCTGCTATAGCGTCGCGTGTGCGCTGACGGCTGAACAGGCGGGGGCCGATCGCATTGAACTGTGCGCCAGCCAGAGCGAAGGGGGGCTAACGCCGAGCTATGGCGCATTGCGCCTGGCCAAAGCGCAGGTTAAGGTGCCGGTGCACCCGATTGTGCGCCCGCGCGGCGGCGATTTTTGCTACGGCGAGGAAGATTTTGAGGTGATGAAATACGATATCGCCCAGATCCGCGATATGGGCTTCCCCGGCGTGGTGTTCGGCATTCTGGATCAGGACGGGCACATCGATTTGCCGCGCATGCGCGAAATAATGGCGCTGTGCGGCCCGATGGCCGTGACCTTTCATCGCGCGTTTGATATGTGCCAAAACCCGATGGTGGCGCTTGAGCAACTCACGCAGCTTGGCGTGGCGCGCATTCTGACCTCTGGGCAACAGCAAAACGCCGAGCTTGGCCTGCCGCTGCTGCGCGATCTGGTTTACGCCAGCCAGCGGCCGGTGATTATGGCCGGTGCCGGGGTGCGGTTGAGCAACCTGCAAAAGTTTGTTGATATCGGCATTCAGGAGTTGCATAGCTCATCAGGGCACAGCATCCCTTCGTTTATGCGTTATCGCAAAGCGGGGGTCACCATGTGTGCAGATAACGATTTTGATGAGTTCAGCCACTATTGCGTGGATGGGGATATGGTGGCGGCGATGAAAGACGCGCTGTTGCAAGCCAACCCGCTGGCAAAAAGCCTGTAGCGAATAGGGCGACGCAACGGCAGGCGTTTCACCTGCCGTTGCATATTAGGCCTAGGGTTTTCTTGCCACTAGCACCGCGCGCAGCGGCGCCGGGTAGCCTTCCACGGTTTTGCGGCGATCGTCGGGATCGAGAAAATCCGCCAGCGATTCGCTGGTCATCCAACCGGTGCGGCGCTGTTCTTCCGTGCTGGTGACGCACACATCCGCCACTTTTACATCAACAAACCCGCATTTCTCCAGCCAGGATTTCAGGGCTTCGGTCGACGGAATAAAGTACACGTTGCGCATCTGCGCATAGCGGTCACCCGGTACCAACACCTGATGGCGATCGCCTTCCACCACCAGCGTTTCCAGCACCAGCTCACCGTCATGCACCAACTGGTTTTTCAACTGGTAGAGATGATCCAGTGGTGAACGGCGGTGGTAGAGCACGCCCATGGAGAACACGGTGTCAAACGCCGCCAGTTCCGGCAGTTGTTCAATGCCCAGCGGCAACAGGTGCGCGCGCTGATCGCCGCCCAACAGTTTGCGCACCGCCTCGAACTGGCACAAAAATAGCTGCATGGGATCAATGCCCACCACCAAATGGGCGCCTGCGCCGACCATGCGCCACATGTGGTAGCCGCTGCCGCAGCCGACGTCCAGGATCGTGCGGCCGACCAGTGGGGAAATGTGCGGCAGCACGCGATCCCACTTCCAGTCCGAATGCCATTCGGTGTCGATATCAATGCCGTACAGAGAAAACGGCCCTTTGCGCCAAGGCATCAGGTTACGCAGCATGTTCTCAATGCCTTCCCGCTGGCCGGCCGACAGCGGCTGCTCCAGCGCGGCGCACACGCCGTTTTGCAGATCCAACTGCGTGGGCGTGAGGGCCGGCAGATGCTCAACGGCGTTAAACCACTGTTTGAATTTGCCGTGCAGCGATTCGCGCTGCCAACTGCTTATCTGCGCCGGCAGGGTATCCAGCCAGTGGCTGAGCGGGCTTTTCGCGATGTGCTGATAAAAATCGCCAAATTCAATCATACCGCATCCTCCGCTTTCAGGGCGATCAGGGAACCGAAGTTGAAGCACTGGAACCAGACTTCCGCATGCTGGAAGCCCGCCTGCTGCAAACGCGCTTTATGCACCTGCACGGAATCGGTCAGCATCACGTTTTCCAGCATGCTGCGCTTCTGGCTGATTTCCAGCTCGCTGTAGCCGTTAGCACGCTTGAAATCGTGATGCATGTTGAACAGCAGTTCGCCGACGTTGGCGTCTTCAAAACTGAATTTTTCCGACAGCACCAGCGCGCCGCCTGGGCGCAGGCCGCGGTAAATCTGCTGCAGGATACGCAGGCGTTCGGCCGGTTCGAGGAATTGCAGGGTAAAATTGAGCACCACCATGGAGGCGTTTTGAATGTCGATGTCCAGAATATCGGCTTCAACCACCTCAACCGGCGTGTCGGCGCGGAAGGCATCAATATGGCGACGGCAGCGTTCAACCATCGCCGGCGAGTTATCAACGGCAATGATGTTGCACCCCGTTACCCGGATATTCCGGCGCATTGACAGCGTTGCGGCGCCGAGTGAACACCCCAGATCATAGACCTGGCTATCGGGCTGTACGAAACGTTCGGCCAACATACCAATCATGGAAATGATGTTGGAGTAGCCGGGAACGGAGCGCTGAATCATGTCGGGAAAGACTTCAGCGACGCGCTCGTCAAAGGTCCAGTCGCCCAGTTTGGCGATTGGCGCAGAAAAAAGGGTATCGCGGTTTGGCATAGCGGCAAATCAGATAAGAATTCGAGGGGGCATATTCTAGCAGATAACCGCAGTAAGCATGTATACCCTTCATACTTCAAGTTGCAGGTGTGTTGGCTTTATTACTCGGCCCATCCCTGGGACTCGCCCCGATGGGGCCGCTGCCAGCAGCGTTCAAATCTGCTCCCGGCAGATTTGTCGCTCACCCCAGTCACTTACTGGAGTAAGCTCCTGGCGATTTGCTGCGTTGCCGCCTGCCTGCAACTCGAATTATTTTGGGTATATACCCCGTCAATTTTATGCCGGGCCGGGAAAATTAGCCGGCGGGCGAGGGCCGGTTAATACAGGGTGAAAATCAGTTCCCAGGGCAGATAGAACAGGTTGGCTAACACCATCAGCACCAGTGAAAGATAGGTGGCGGCCATGCCCGAGCGGCGCCAGCGAATTTCCCGGTTTTGCAGGCCGTAGTAGTGGAGCAACCGCCCGGCAATCAACAGTATGCCGCAAATGTGAACCATCCAGACCTGCGCGCCGTTCATTTCCATCAGCACCAGCAGCACGGCGGCAATCGGGATATATTCCACCGCGTTGCCGTGCACCCGGATAGCCGTTTGCAGTTCGTAAAAGCCACCGTCGCCATAGGCCACGCGGTACTGCATTCTGAGTTTCACTACGTTATAAGAGAGTTTTATCAACAACAATGCGCCGAGCACCACATAAAGCGCGCTTACCATTTCTAACTCCATTCCCTAACCAAAACTGGCACTGAGCATGATAGCCGTCATTCTGGAAACTGTCGCGCGGAAAAACAGAAATTTATCCCGCTGGGCAACGGGTTAAAACAGCGAGTCCTGTTCCGGCCAGTCCGGCGCGGGCGGCAAGGTTGGGATCGCCTGGCGCAAGCGTTGCCAGATCTTCTGCGCCTGCTGGGGGGAGTCACCGTTGTCCGGCGTGTGGATAAACAGATAGGGCTGATACTGCTGTTGCCACTGGGGCAGCTTCTGTTGCCAGGATTCAAACCAACGCAGGTTGTCTTCCAGCCGATCGCCGCCGATAAAACGCACCAGCGGGTTCCTGGCGGTAACCAGCGCATGCACCGGCACCTTGGGTTTTTTCTGTTGCGCATCACGTACCGCCGGGCTGGTGGGGGCGGCGTGATGCACCGGGCGGCTGTCCATCACCACGCGGTTGATGCCGCGCTGATGTAAGCCCTGATTAAGCTGCCGTTCGGCTTCCCCTTTGGCATAGAATTCCGGGTGGCGCACTTCAACGCCGTAAGTGAATTCGTTGGGCAGCGCGTCGAAAAAGGCCCACAGGGCGGGCAATTCGGCCGGGCCGAATGCGGCGGGCAGTTGCAGCCACAGTTGGCCGATGCGCTGATGCACCGGGGCCAGGCAGTGGTAAAATGCCTGAATTTCCGCCGCGCAGTTGCGCAGCGCCGCTTTATGGCTGATGTCGGCCGGGAACTTAAAACAAAACCGGAAGTTATCATCGGTCATGTCGTGCCAGCGCTGCACAATTTCCTGCCGGGGCAAAGCATAAAAGGTGGTATTGCCTTCCACGCAGTTGAAATAGCGGCTGTAGTCCGCCAGATCGCGCAGCCCAATGCGGTTCCAGGCCGGGTGTTGCCATTGAGGTAAGCCGATATACATCAACGCCGTTCTTTTCCTTATACTCGTCATACTTCAAGTTGCAGGTGTGTTTCCTTTCCTCTCTCACCCCAGTCACTTGACTTCGGTAAGCTCCTGGGGATTGATGAGAGACATCCTTGTCTCTCACCGGAGGCTGGCCAGAGGCCAGGCAAATTCGTTCCTGACGAATTTGTCGCAGCAAAGCCGCCTTCCTGCAACCCGAATTATTTAGAGTATATCTGCTATGTGATGCCGGGCAAGGCAAGGACTCGTTCATCACGCTAACCCGGCCGTTACAGCGCGGCAAGGATTTCGCTGGTGCTGCGTACCCGTGCCAGGCGCGGGAAGATATGGTCAAACGCAAACTGGTGCATTTCGGCGTTTTGCGCGCTGCACATGTCTTCGGCAATCACCAACTCGTAGCCATGCTCCCAGGCGGCACGGGCGGTGGATTCTACACCGATATTGGTGGATATGCCTCCCAGCACCAGGGTTTTGATACCGCGGCGGCGCAGTTGCAGATCAAGCTCGGTGCCATAGAACGCCCCCCACTGGCGTTTGGTGATCAAAATGTCGCTGTCGCTGACCGCCAGGGTTTCCGGCTGTTCCCACCAGGCTGCGGGCAGCCCGCCGGCCGGCTCCGGCACCGGGCGATCGACAGCCTGTTTGAGCGCATCGGCAAATGTGGCAGACCAGCCTACCCGTACCAGGAACACCGGCGCGCCAAGCGCGCGAAAACGCCCGGCCAGATGGGCGGCGTGGGTGACGACCTGTTCCGCGCTGTGTGGGCCGCCGGCATAGGGCAAAATGCCTTTTTGCAAATCGATCAACACCAGTGCGGTGGTTTGGGCATGAAGTGTCAGCATTAGGATAATTCCATTGATAAAGATCGCATGATAACGGTGTGCCGGGCCGCCTGCACAACCTGTAACCCCGGCCGGCCCGGCGAGGGGGTTTACGATTATGTGCAAATTCTGCCGCAAGTTAATGCTAAATTTGTTAATCAATGTATGGTTTCGGCTATCACCCGCGATTTAGTGTATCAACAATGCCGTGTTCGCACTTATCGACCGGGGGAATTTCCTTTATAATGCCTGCCTTTTTTCAACACTCTTTAATCAAACGACCTATGCCGATTTACGAATATGCATGTGGTGCTTGCAATCATCGGTTAGAGAAATTGCAGAAATTTTCCGACGCGCCGCTGACAGTCTGTCCGGCGTGCGGGCAGCCCGCGTTGGCGAAATTGATCTCCGCCGCCGGTTTCCAACTCAAGGGCACCGGCTGGTATGCGACAGATTTTAAACCGGGTAGTAAAGGTTCATCAGATAATAGCCGGGCCAAGGGTAAACCATCTGGCCCGGAGTCGGCTTAAGCCAAAAGGATAGCGTATGCGTACTGAATATTGCGGGCAGTTGAATCTGTCCCACGTGGGCCAGGAAGTCACTTTGTGTGGTTGGGTCAACCGCCGCCGCGATCTGGGCGGCCTGGTCTTTATTGATATGCGTGACCGTGAAGGCATCGTGCAGGTATTCTTCGATCCCGATCAGAAAACCGCTTTCGACAAAGCGTTCGAATTGCGCAACGAATTCTGCATCCAGATCGTCGGTACCGTGCGGGCGCGTCCGGGTAGCCAAATCAATAAAGATATGGCCACCGGTGAAGTGGAAGTGTTCGCCCATCAGCTTGAAATTATCAACCGTTCCGAGCCGCTGCCGCTGGACTCTAACCAGAACAATACGGAAGAAGCGCGTCTGAAGTACCGCTATCTGGATCTGCGCCGCCCGGAAATGGCCGATCGCCTGAAAACCCGTGCCAAAATCACCAGCTTTGTGCGCCGCTTTATGGACAGCCACGGTTTCCTGGATATCGAAACCCCGATGCTGACTAAGGCAACGCCGGAAGGCGCGCGTGATTACCTGGTGCCAAGCCGTGTGCACAAAGGCAAGTTCTATGCGCTGCCGCAGTCGCCGCAGCTGTTCAAACAACTGTTGATGATGTCCGGTTTTGATCGCTACTACCAGATTGTGAAATGTTTCCGTGATGAAGACCTGCGTGCCGATCGTCAGCCGGAATTCACCCAGATCGATGTTGAAACCTCGTTCATGACTGCCGAACAGGTGCGTGAAGTGATGGAGCAACTGGTGCGTGAACTGTGGCTGGAAGTGAAGGGCGTGGATCTCGGGGCCTTCCCGATCATGACCTTTGCCGAGGCGATGCGCCGTTACGGCTCCGACAAGCCAGACCTGCGCAACCCGTTGGAATTGGTGGACGTGGCCGATCTGGTTAAAGATGTCGAATTCAAAGTGTTTGCTGGCCCGGCCAACGATGCCAAAGGCCGGGTTGCGGTGATCCGCGTGCCGGGCGGCGCGCAGTTGACGCGTAAGCAGATCGACGAATACGGTGCGTTTGTCGGCATTTACGGCGCGAAAGGCTTGGCCTGGCTGAAAGTGAACGATCGCGCTGCCGGCATGGATGGCGTACAAAGCCCGATCGCCAAGTTCCTGAGTGCGGAAGTGCTGGAAGCGATTCTGGCGCGCAGCGGCGCGCAAAGCGGCGACATCCTGTTCTTCGGCGCCGACAGCGCCAAGATCGTGACCGACGCCATGGGCGCGTTGCGCCTCAAGCTGGGCCGCGATCTGGCACTGACCCAGCTCGACAGCTGGCAGCCACTGTGGGTGATTGACTTCCCAATGTTTGAAGACGATGGCGAAGGCGGCCTGGCGGCCATGCACCACCCGTTTACTGCGCCGCGCGACACCACACCGGAAGAACTGGCCAAGGATCCGACTGCGGTCACGGCCAACGCCTACGACATGGTGCTCAATGGCTACGAAGTGGGCGGCGGTTCGGTGCGTATCCACCGCAGCGAAATGCAGCAAACGGTGTTCAGCATTCTGGGTATTGATGAACAACAACAGCGTGAGAAATTCGGCTTCCTGCTGGATGCGCTGAAATACGGTACGCCGCCGCATGCTGGCCTGGCCTTTGGCCTGGATCGCCTGGTGATGCTGCTGACCGGCACGGAAAACATCCGTGACGTGATCGCGTTCCCGAAAACCACCGCTGCCGCCTGCCTGTTGACCGATGCGCCAAGCTTCGCCAACCCGGCATCGTTGCAGGAATTGTCCATTAGCGTAGTGAAAAAAGCCTCAGAGCAAGAGAGCGAGTGATGAATTACAAGCGGCCCGAGTCGATTCTGGTGGTGATTTATGCGCAGTCCAGCGGCCGGGTGCTGATGTTACAACGGCGTGATGACACCGAGTTCTGGCAGTCGGTTACCGGCAGCCTGGAGGCGGGCGAGTCAGCGTTGCATGCCGCACGGCGTGAGGTCAGGGAAGAAGTCGGCATCGATATCGAAGCAGAGAATCTGCCGTTGTTTGATTGCCAGCGCTGTGTGGAGTTTGAACTCTTTGTCCATTTGCGACATCGCTATGCGCCGGGGACCACGCGCAATAAAGAACATTGGTTCTGTCTGGCGTTGCCCGAAGAGCGGGTGCCGGTGATCACCGAGCACAACGCTTATCAATGGCTTGCGGCGGCGGATGCCGTCAAACTGACCAAGTCATGGAGCAACCAGCAGGCGATTGAAGAGTTTGTGATTAATTCAGTGCAGTAGTCCTTTTGGAGATATTTTTATGGCAGGTCATAGTAAGTGGGCCAACACAAAACACCGCAAAGCAGCACAGGATGCCAAACGCGGTAAGATTTTCACCAAGATTATTCGTGAGCTGGTGACGGCCGCCAAACTTGGCGGCGGCGATCCGGACGCTAACCCGCGCCTGCGCGCAGCCATGGACAAAGCGCTGGCCAACAACATGACGCGCGATACCATGAACCGTGCAATCGCGCGTGGCGTTGGCGGCGATGATGATTCCAACATGGAAACCATCATTTATGAAGGCTACGGCCCTGGCGGCACCGCGGTAATGATCGAATGCCTGAGCGATAACCGCAACCGCACCGTGGCGGAAGTGCGCCACGCGTTCAGCAAAGCTGGCGGCAACCTGGGGACCGACGGTTCCGTGGCCTACCTGTTCAGCAAGAAGGGCGTGATCACTTATGAACCGGGCCTGGATGAAGACGCGGTGATGGAAGCGGCGCTGGAAGCCGGTGCCGAAGACATCATTACCTATGACGACGGCGCTATCGACGTTTACACCGCCTGGGAAAACCTGGGTGAAGTGAAAGACGCACTGACCGCGGCCGGTTTCGTCGCTGAAGCGGCGGAAGTGTCGATGATCCCATCGACCAAAGCCGATATGGATGCCGAAACCGCGCCGAAACTGCTGCGCCTGATCGATATGCTCGAAGACTGCGACGACGTGCAAGAGGTTTACCACAACGGTGAAATCTCTGACGAGGTGGCGGCAACGCTGTAATGCGATTTTTGCGCGCAACGGCTAACCGGCGCCAGGCTGCGCCTGACACAGGGTGGATGTAGGGATGGCGATCATACTCGGTATCGATCCTGGTTCGCGCATTACCGGCTATGGCCTGATCCGCCAGCAAGGGCGCCAGTTAACTTATGTCGCCAGCGGCTGCATCCGCACCGCGGTGGATGATATGCCAACGCGGCTGAAGCTGATTTATGCCGGCGTTAGCGAGATCATCACCCAGTTCAAGCCTGATTTCTTCGCCATCGAGCAGGTGTTCATGGCCAAGAACGCAGATTCTGCGCTAAAACTTGGCCAGGCGCGTGGGGTGGCGATTGTCGCAGCGGTGAACCAGAATCTGGAAGTGTTTGAATATGCGGCACGCCAGGTGAAGCAAACCGTGGTCGGCACCGGTGCGGCAGAAAAGAGCCAGGTGCAGCATATGGTGCGTTCGTTGCTCAAGCTCTCGGCCAGCCCGCAGGCTGATGCCGCCGATGCGCTGGCGATCGCCATTACCCACTGCCACCTGAGCCAGAACGTGCTGCGCATGCGGGAAGGGCGCTTGAATCTGGCGCGCGGGCGGTTACGCTAAAACAAAATTCGCGTTAACACAGGCTGGATATTCATCCAGCCTTTTTTATGGTATAAGCTGTAGCAACAAAACGCGGCGTTCAGCCGCGTAGATGAATCCGAGCAGGAGGGTAAATGATAGGTCGTCTCAGAGGGATTATTCTGGAAAAGCAGCCGCCGCTGGTGTTGCTGGAAACAAACGGCGTAGGTTATGAAGTCCATATGCCGATGACCTGCTTTTATGAACTGCCGGAGCTGGGCAAAGAAGCGATCATATTTACCCACTTTGTAGTGCGTGAAGACGCGCAACTGCTGTATGGTTTTAACGATAAACAAGAGCGCGCCTTGTTCCGTGAGTTGATCAAGGTTAACGGCGTGGGGCCGAAGCTGGCGTTGGCGATTCTGTCGGGTATGTCCGCGCAGCAGTTCGTGAGTGCGGTTGAACGTGAAGAAATCGGCGCGTTGGTCAAATTGCCGGGCGTGGGTAAGAAAACCGCCGAACGCTTGGTGGTTGAGATGAAAGACCGCTTTAAAGGGCTTAATGGCGATCTGTTCAACAACAGTAGCGAAATCAGCCTGCCTGCCGCTGCGCAAAAAACGGCGGAAATGGACGCCGAAGCCGAAGCCGCTTCTGCGCTGGTGGCTTTGGGCTATAAGCCGCAAGAAGCCAGCCGCATGATCAACAAGGTGGCCAAAGCGGGCGCCGACTGTGAAACCCTGATCCGCGACGCCTTGCGCGCCGCCCTGTAAGGCCCAGAAGGGATAGAAGATGATTGAAGCCGATCGCCTGATTTCTGCCGAACCCATCAGCGAAGAAGAGGTGCTGGATCGTGCCATTCGCCCCAAGCTGTTGGGGGAATACGTCGGGCAACCGCACGTGCGCGAGCAGATGGAAATCTTTATCCAGGCAGCCAAGCAGCGCGGTGATGCGCTGGATCATCTGCTGATTTTCGGCCCGCCGGGGCTGGGCAAAACCACGCTGGCGAATATCGTGGCCAATGAGATGGGTGTTAATTTGCGCACCACCTCTGGCCCGGTGCTGGAGAAAGCGGGCGATCTGGCGGCGATGCTGACCAACCTTGAACCGCACGACGTGCTGTTTATTGATGAAATTCACCGCCTTTCGCCGGTGGTTGAAGAAGTGCTGTATCCGGCGATGGAAGATTATCAGCTGGATATCATGATCGGCGAAGGGCCGGCGGCCCGTTCGATTAAGCTGGAACTGCCGCCGTTTACCCTGGTGGGGGCGACTACGCGCGCCGGCTCGCTGACTTCACCGCTGCGCGATCGTTTTGGCATTGTGCAACGGCTGGAGTTTTATCAGGTGGCTGATTTAGAGCACATCGTCGCGCGCAGCGCTAACTGCCTGGGGCTGAATCTGTCGACCGATGGGGCACACGAAATTGCTCGCCGCGCGCGCGGTACGCCGCGTATCGCCAACCGGTTGCTGCGTCGGGTGCGCGATTTCGCGGAAGTGCGAGCCGGCGGGCTGATGAACGGCGATGTCGCCGAACAGGCGCTGAACATGCTCAACGTGGATGCCGAAGGGTTTGATTACATGGACCGTAAGCTACTGCTGGCGATTATCGAGAAGTTCACCGGCGGGCCGGTCGGGCTGGATAATCTCGCGGCGGCGATTGGCGAAGAGCGGGAAACTATCGAAGATGTGATTGAACCCTTCCTGATCCAGCAAGGGTTTATCCAACGTACTCCCCGCGGGCGCATGGCGACCAACCACGCGTACAAACATTTTGGCATCGCACCCAACGACGCTTAACGGGCTTTATCCCAGCGCCTTCACGTAATGTGAAAGCGCTGGGCAATTCATTATCCCCGCTGTTTTTTCACCAGGCTCAATACAAACAGGATGGCGGCGCTCAGCACCACCGAAGGGCCGGCCGGCGTGTCGTAAAACGCAGAGAAGGTTAGCCCGCCGGTAACCGCAATCACCCCTAGCAGCACCGCGTAACCGGCCATCTGTTCCGGCGTGCGGGCAAAGCGGCGGGCGGTGGCCGCCGGAATAATCAGTAACGAAGTAATAATTAGCGCGCCGACGAACTTCATGGCCAGCCCGATGGTTAACGCGGTAACCAGCATCAGCACGGTACGCGCCCGCGCCAGGTTCACGCCATCGACATGCGCCATTTCCGGGCTGATGGTCATCGACAGCAGATCGCGCCATTGCCACCACAGCACCAACAGCACGACTGCCACGCCGCCGGCAATCATGCCGATATCGCTTAGGGTTACCGACAGCAGATCGCCAAACAGGTAGGCCATCAGATCGACGCGGACGTTGGACATTAGCGCCACCACCACCAGGCCGAGCGACAGCGCGCTGTGCGCCATAATGCCCAGCAGGGTATCAACAGACAACTGCGGGCGGCGCTCCAGCCAGACCAGGATCAGCGCCAGCACCAACGTAACGGCGATCACCGCATAAAATGGGTTTACGTCCAGCAATAACCCGAACGCCACGCCGAGCAGCGACGCGTGCGCCAGCGTATCGCCGAAGTACGACATACGGCGCCACACCACAAACGATCCTAACGGACCCGCCGCGCCCGCCAACAAGGCGCCGGCCAGCCAGCCGGGTAAAAGCAGCTCAATCATGCCTCGCGGCCCCCGGTTTTTTTCAACACAATTTTTCCTTGCAGATCGTGACGGTGATTATGGTGGTGGCGATAAATTGCCAACTGCTCGGCGCCACGGTTGCCGAACATGGCAATGAATTCCGGATGTGTGGAAACCACTTCCGGCGTGCCGGAGCAGCAGATGTGCTGGTTGAGGCACAGCACTTCATCGGTTTTTGCCATCACCAGGTGCAGATCGTGCGAGACCATCAGCACCGCGCAGCCCAGCTCTTGGCGCAGCCGATCGATAAGATCATACAGCGCGACCTGGCCGTTAACGTCCACTCCCTGGGTGGGTTCATCCAGCACCAACAACTGCGGCCGGTTGAGCAAAGCCCGCGCCAACAGCACGCGCTGGTTTTCACCGCCGGAGAGTTTTTGCATCGGCTGTTCAAGCAGATGCGCGGCGTGCACGCGTTTTAGCGCCGGCAGGATATCGGCTTTTTTCACCCCGGGCTTGAGGCGCATAAAGCGGTTGACGGTCAGCGGAAGGGTGGCGTCCAGGTGCAGCTTTTGCGGCACGTAGCCGATACGCAGCCCCGGAAGGCGTTCAATGGTGCCCTCGGTGGGCGGCACCAGCCCGAGCACCACGCGCACCAGCGTTGACTTGCCCGCGCCGTTAGGGCCCAGCAACGTCAGGATGCGCCCCGGCTGAAGGTTAAGCGATACGTTCGCCAAAACCCGCCGGTTGCCGAAGGCCACGGAAATATTTTTTAGCGTTGTCAGTGTAGACATGTCTTGATTACGTTTGCAGAAGTTACCGAATGTTATAATATCACGCACTGCCGATGAAAACGATGGGATAACTGACGATGGTACAGAAAAAGAGATGGTTACGAAATGCCTTGCTGGCCAGCGCGTTGATGGTGGCCGGCAGCGCTTCCGCTGCGGTGCTCACTTCAATCCGCCCGCTGGGGTTTATTGCCTCGGCGATCGCCGATGGCGTAACGGAAACGGAGGTGATGCTGCCGGATGGGGCGTCGCCGCATGATTTCGCGCTGCGCCCTTCGGACATCCAGCGCCTGCGCGCCGCCGATCTGGTGATTTGGGTCGGGCCGGATATGGAAGCCTTCCTGACCAAAGCGGTGGCGCCGCTGCCGGCGAACCGGCAACTGGCGATCAGCGAACTGGCGGCCGTGAAACCGCTGTTGATGAAAGGCGATGACGACGACGATCACGATCATCATCATGACCATGGCGAAGCGGCGGATAATCATACTGAACATGACCACGATCATGACGATGGCCATCACCATGGTGCATATAATTTACACGTCTGGCTGTCGCCGGAGATTGCGAAACTGACTGCGATCGCAATTCACGACAGATTATTGGAACTTATGCCGCAAAATAAGGACAAATTAGACGCAAACCTGCGCCAGTTCGAGAATCTGCTGACGCAAACTGACAAAAATGTTGTTAAGATGCTTACGCCTGTGCAGGGCAAGGGATATTTTGTTTTTCACGATGCTTATGGCTACTTTGAGAAACACTACGGGTTGAGTCCGTTGGGCCATTTCACCGTTAATCCCGAAATTCAGCCCGGAGCACAGCGTTTACACCAAATTCGAACACAGTTGGTTGAGCAGAAAGCCGTATGTGTTTTCGCTGAGCCACAATTCAGGCCAGCCGTAATCAATGCCGTTGCCAAGGGAACCGCTGCGCGTTCTGGAACGCTGGATCCGCTGGGCATGGGCATCGCATTGGGGAAAGACAGCTATGGCAACTTCCTGAGTGCCTTGTCAAACCAATACGTGAGCTGCCTGAAGTAAAGCTTATGAGGATAATATCGAGTGCAGCAGATAGTCAGAACTATCTCTCTGGCGTATAACAACCTGCCACGGCCCCATCGCGTTATGCTGGGGTCGTTGACAGTCGTGACATTGGCCGTAGCGGTTTGGCGGCCTTTTGTTTATCACCCAGAACAGAACCCCATCGTTAAAACCGTCGAATTAGAATCCAGCCAGTTACGCTCTTTGCTCCCCGAAGCCAGTGAACCGATCGATGCCGATCAACCCACCCCCGATGACGACATTCCCCAGGATGAACTGGATCAGAAAGTCGCGGGCGAAGACGGCGTGCATGAATATGTGGTTTCAACCGGCGATACGCTCGGCAGCATTCTGACGCAGTACGGCATCGACATGTCTGACGTGACGCTGCTGGCTTCGCAGAACCGCGATTTGCGTAACCTGAAAATCGGCCAGCAGCTGTCATGGACGGTCAACGACGCCGGCGATCTGCAACGCCTGACGTGGGAAGTCTCACGCCGTGAGAGCCGTACCTACGATCGCGTTGGCAATAATTTCAAAGAAACCCAGGAAACCCAGAAGGGCGAATGGCGCAACCACGTGCTGAACGGCCAACTGAACGGCAGCTTTGTCAACAGCGCTGCCGAAGCCGGCCTGAGCCGGGCGGAAATCAACGCCGTGATCAAAGCGCTGCAGTGGCAGCTCGATTTCCGCAAGCTGCGCAAGGGCGACCAGTTCTCGGTGTTGATGTCGCGCGAGCAGTTCGAAGGCAAGAATGAGCAAAGCCAACTGCTGGGGGTGCGCATGCGCAGCGGCGGTAAAGACTATTACGCGATTCGCGCTGAAGACGGCAAATTCTACGATCGCCAAGGTTCTGGCCTGGCGCGCGGCTTTATGCGTTTCCCTACCATGAAGCAGTTCCGTATCTCCTCCAACTTCAACCCGCGCCGGGTTAACCCGGTGACCGGGCGCGTCGCGCCGCATAAAGGCGTTGATTTCGCCATGCCGGTAGGTTCGCCGGTGCTGGCGGTTGGTGATGGTGAAGTGGTTATCGCCAAGCGCAGCGGCGCAGCCGGTAACTACGTGGCGATCCGCCACGGCCGCCAGTACACCACACGCTATATGCACCTGAAAAAGCTGTTAGTGAAACCGGGGCAGAAAGTGAAACGTGGCGATCGCATTGCGCTTTCCGGCAACACCGGTCGCTCCACTGGCCCACACCTGCACTATGAATTCTGGATCGGCCAACAGGCGGTTAACCCGCTGACGGCTAAACTGCCGCGTTCCGAAGGGTTGAGCGGTAAAGATCGCAGTGATTACCTGGCGCAGGTGAAAGAAGTGGTGCCGCAGTTGCAGTTGAACTGATTTCACATCGTCCGATCTTTTCTTCATCGGCCCGTGGCGGGCCGATGTTTTTTTATTGGTGATTTGGCGGGTTAATTGTAAATTCATCATCTGCAATTATTATTAGCCAAATCGCTGCGTTAAGAGTTTGTGCATGCAAAACGATAAAAAATCCAACGTTGAGTTTATTCCTCAATTCCAGAAAGCCTTTCTCCACCCGCGCTATTGGGGCGCCTGGCTTGGCATCGGGCTGATGGCCGGTGTTTCGCTGGTGCCGGCGCGGCTGCGCGATCCTGCCCTTGGGGCAATAGGTAAACTGGCTGGCAAAGTGGCCAAAGGCGCACGCCGCCGGGCGCGCATCAACCTGCTGTATTGTTTGCCTGAACTGCCGGAGGAAGAGCGCGAACGGATTATTGACGAGATGTTTGCCACGGCGCCGCAGTCTATGGTGTTGATGGCGGAGTTGGCCTGCACCAGCCCGGAAAGGGTGTTGCGCCGCGTGCGCTGGCACGGCGAAGAAGTATTGGAAAAGATCCGGGCCGAAGGCCGCAACGTGATTTTCCTGGTGCCGCACGGCTGGGCGGTGGACGTGCCGGCCATGCTGCTGGCCGCGCGTGGGCAGCCGATGGCGGCGATGTTCCATAACCAAAGCAATCCGTTGATTGACTATGTGTGGAACGCGGTGCGTCGCAAGTTCGGCGGGCGCATGCATGCACGCAACGACGGCATCAAGCCATTTATCAGTTCGGTACGCCAGGGCTATTGGGGCTACTACTTGCCGGATCAGGATCATGGCGCCGAGCACAGTGAATTCGTTGATTTCTTTGCCACCTATAAAGCCACCTTGCCGGCGGTTGGGCGGCTGAAGAAGGTGTGTCGGGCGGCGATCGTGCCTTTGTTCCCGGTGTATGACGGCAAAACCAGCATGCTGGATATTTATATTCATCCGCCGATGGACGATCTGGACGGCGCTGACGATGTCTATATTGCGCGGCGGATGAATGAAGAGGTTGAGAATCTGGTGCGGCCGAATCCGGAGCAGTACACCTGGATCCTCAAGCTGCTGAAAACTCGCAGGGAAGGGGAGATTGAACCGTACTCGCGTGATGATCTGTATCGCTAGCCGGCGGTAAAAAAAATGCCAGCCGATATGGCTGGCATGTTGTGCGGCTTGGCGTTGGGTTATTCCACCAGCAGAATACGCACGGTATTGGTGGTGCCGATGGTGCCCATGATATCGCCCTGGGTTACCAGCACCAGATCGCCGGACACCAGGAAGCCGCGATCGCGCAGGCGGTTGATGGCGTCATCGGCGGCCTCGGCACCGTCGGTGTGGCTGTCGTAATACACCGGCGTCACGCCGCGGTACAACGCCGTCAGGTTAAGCGTGCGCTCGTGCCGCGACATGGCGAAGATCGGCAGGCCGGAGCTGATGCGCGACATCATCAGCGCCGTGCGGCCGGATTCGGTCAGCGCGATGATGGCGGTGACGCCTTTCAGATGGTTGGCGGCATACATCGACGACATGGCGATCGCCTCTTCAACATTGTCGAACTCCGCGTCCAGCCGGTGTTTGGAAATATTGATGCTCGGGATTTTTTCTGCGCCCAGGCAAACGCGCGCCATCGCGGCAACGGTTTCCGCCGGGTATTGGCCGGCGGCGGTTTCCGCCGAGAGCATAACGGCATCGGTACCATCCAACACGGCGTTCGCCACGTCCATCACTTCGGCGCGGGTCGGCATCGGGTTGGTGATCATCGATTCCATCATTTGGGTGGCGGTAATCACCGCGCGGTTGAGCTTGCGGGCGCGGCGGATCAGCTTCTTCTGGATCCCCACCAGCTCCGGATCGCCGATTTCAACCCCCAGATCGCCGCGGGCCACCATCACCACGTCGGAAGCCAGAATAATGTCGTCCATCGCCTCATCGGTACAAACGGCTTCCGCACGCTCGACTTTGGATACGATTTGCGCGTTGCAGCCGGCATCGCGCGCCAGACGGCGGGCGTAGTTAAGATCTTCGCCGGTGCGGGGGAAAGAAACCGCCAGGTAATCAACGCCGATTTTGGCTGCGCTGACGATATCGGCCTTGTCTTTTTCCGTTAGTGCTTCAGCCGACAGGCCGCCGCCCAATTTATTGATGCCTTTATTGTTCGACAGCGGGCCGCCCACCGTGACTTCGGTGAATACCCGCATACCTTGCACTTCAATGACTTTCAACTGAACACGGCCATCGTCCAGCAGCAGTACATCGCCGGGGACAACGTCGGCAGGCAGGCCTTTATAGTCGATGCCGACTCTTTCTTTATCGCCTTCGCCTTTGGAGAGATTGGCGTCCAGCACAAATTTGTCACCAACGTTGAGGAAGATTTTGCCTTCTTTGAAGGTGGATACACGGATTTTCGGGCCCTGAAGATCGCCAAGAATAGCGACATGGCGCCCCAGCTTGGCGGCAATCTCACGCACTTTGTTTGCGCGTTGCAGGTGATCTTCCGCCGTGCCGTGAGAGAAATTTAGCCGAACTACGTTTGCGCCCGCGGCAATAATCTTTTCCAGATTATTGTCACGGTCAGTAGCTGGACCCAGGGTGGTAACAATTTTGGTTCTTCTGAGCCGTCTGGACATGCATTACTCCGTTGACTGGTGAAGCAAATAATGGTGATGCGATTATCTTGGATAACCAACGTAAAGATGAATGCCACTTCACTGGCGCACGCGATCCCCTGGGGTTATCCGTATATTATGTATCGGCTGCGAGCCACGATACGAACTGGCTGTCAGACGCATGGCGGATCACAGACTAACACGGTACAGCCAATGATGCCGCCGGGCAAATACACCTTATCATGCCGCCTGCCGGCGGTGTTTGTTGCGTATCAAGGTTCAAAGCCGTTGGGCAGAACCACGCCCTTATCAAAGCGCGATTCTTTCAACGCTTCCTTGACCCGCTTCAAGTTATCTCTGAATTTCGCGCCGCGGCGCAGAGTGAAGCCGGTCGCCAAAACGTCGATCAGCGTCAGTTGCGCGATGCGCGAGACCATCGGCATATAGACATCCGTATCTTCAGGCACGTCAAGCAGCAGCGCCAGCGTGGCTTCGTGGGCGAGAGGGGTATCGCGGGAGGTAATGGCGATCACCGTGGCGTCGTTTTCGCGTGCCAAATGCGCCAGCTCCACCAGGTTTTTCGTGCGGCCGGTATGGGAGATCAGCACCACCACGTCACCTTCGCCCGAGTTCATGCACCCCATGCGTTGCATCACGATATCATCGAGGTACACCACCGGGATGTTGAAGCGGAAGAATTTGTTCATGGCATCGTGTGCGACCGCCGCCGAAGCGCCCAGGCCGAAAAAGGAAATTTTCTTGGCCTGAGTGAGCAGATCCACCGCGCGATTGATGGCGGCAATGTCCAGGTTGGTTTTGACCGCATCCAGGCAGGCCATCACGGATTCAAAAATTTTACTGGTATAAGCGTCTACACTGTCATTTTCTTCCACGTTGCGATTTACGTACGGCGTGCCGTTCGCCAGGCTTTGGGCCAGATGCAGTTTGAAATCGGGGAACCCTTTGGTGTCGAGGCGGCGGCAGAAGCGGTTGACCGTCGGCTCACTGACGTCGGCCATACGCGCCAACGTCGCAATGCTGGAGTGAATAGCGGTTTGCGGTGAGGCCAGGATGACCTCGGCAACTTTCCTTTCAGATTTGCTCAGGAGCTCCAGATGGCTCTGGATCTTTTCCAGCGTATTCATATTGACGGGAGTCCCTCATGGATTTTGTCGATTTCAGTTAAAGGAGAAATCAATACCGGTTTAATGAAAATATACTACGTGCTGGTAACCGTTGGCAGTACTGACTGAGCGCATACTGGGTTTTTTCATCAGAATATGACTTGTGTCTAACTTTCATAACGGTAATCAAGCGCCAAAAAAGACAGAAAATTACAGCTTTCTCTGTGGAGGGCAGGTTTGGCGCCGTTTGCGGGGGTAACACCAGAGTTTTTGGGGCTTTTTTGCGTTTTTGATCCGGGTTTACTGGCCGTAGGCAAAGAGAGTACATTAGTAATGTAAGAAAATTACAAATATCCTGCAACGAGGAGATTGAACATGGCGGTAACCTCTACAGCCCAGGCGTGCGACCTGGTTATTTTCGGCGCGAAAGGTGATTTGGCGCGCCGTAAGCTGCTGCCTTCCCTGTACCAACTAGAAAAAGCCGGCCACATCCACCCGGAGACCCGCATCATTGGCGTGGGCCGTGCGGATTGGGATAAAGAAGCCTACACCAAAGTGGTGAAGGAAGCGCTGACCACCTTCATGAAAGAAGAACTGGATGATGCGCTGTGGGCGACGTTGAGCGAGCGTCTGGATTTCTGCAACCTGGACGTTAACGACAGCAAGAATTTTGTCAAACTGGGCAAGCTGCTGGACCAGAAGCACCGTACCACCATCAACTATTTCGCCATGCCGCCGAGCACCTTCGGCGCCATCTGCAAAGGGTTGGGGGAAGCCAAGCTGAATAAAGAGCCGGCGCGGGTTGTGATGGAAAAACCGCTTGGCACCGATTTGGCCTCTTCGCGCGTGATCAACGATCAGGTGGCGGAGTATTTTGACGAATGTCAGGTCTACCGTATCGACCACTATCTGGGCAAAGAAACGGTGCTCAACCTGCTGGCGCTGCGTTTCGCCAACTCGTTGTTTGCGTCCAATTGGGATAACCGCACCATCGATCATGTGCAGATCACCGTGGCGGAAGAGGTGGGCATTGAAGGGCGCTGGGGCTATTTCGATCAGGCCGGCCAGATGCGCGATATGATCCAAAACCACCTGCTGCAGATCCTGACGATGATCGCCATGTCGCCGCCGGCGGATTTAACGACTGACCGTATCCGTGACGAGAAAGTGAAAGTGCTGCGCTCGCTGCGCCGTATCGATCAGAGCAACGTGCGCGAAACCACCGTGCGCGGCCAGTACACGTCCGGCTTCGTGCAGGGCAAAAAAGTGCCGGGCTATCTGGAAGAGGAAGGGGCGAACAAAAGCAGCAATACTGAAACCTTCGTCTCTATCCGCGTGGATATCGATAACTGGCAGTGGGCCGGCGTGCCGTTTTATTTGCGCACCGGTAAGCGCCTGCCGACCAAATGCTCGGAAGTGGTGGTGTACTTTAAAAACCCACCGCTCAACCTGTTCCGCGATTCCTACCAACAGTTGCCGCAGAACAAACTGACCATTCGCCTGCAGCCGGACGAAGGGATTGAAATCCAGGTATTGAACAAGGTGCCGGGCCTGGATCACAAACATCGCCTGCAAACGACCAAGCTGGATCTGAGTTTCTCTGAAACCTTCAATCAGGCACACGTGGCCGACGCCTATGAGCGCCTGCTGTTGGAAACCATGCGCGGTATCCAGGCACTGTTTGTCCGGCGTGACGAAGTGGAAGAAGCCTGGAAGTGGGTGGATTCCATTATGGACGCCTGGAAAGCGGATAACGAGGCGCCGAAGCCGTATCAGTCCGGCACCTGGGGGCCGGTGGCTTCGGTGGCGATGATCACCCGCGACGGCCGGTCCTGGAACGAGTTTGCGTAGCTAATGCGTTACCGGCATTTTTTTACCGGTATTATGCAAGCCTGAGGTCCTGTTGCCGCGCCCTTGGTGGGCGTGGCATGCAGGGGCGTGCGATACCGTACACCAACCTCAATAATGGAGCCCTAAAATGAAAAACTGGAAAACCAGCGCAGAGCAGATCCTCACCGCTGGCCCGGTCGTCCCGGTGATTGTGATTAACCAACTGGAACATGCAGTGCCGTTGGCAAAAGCGCTGGTTGCCGGCGGTGTGAAGGTGCTGGAAGTGACGCTTCGTACCGCGTGCGCCCTGGAGGCCATTCGCGCCATCGCCAAAGAGGTGCCGGATGCCATCATCGGTGCCGGCACTGTGATCAATCCCCAGCAGTTGCAAGACGTTACTGATGCCGGCGCGCAGTTCGCCATCAGCCCTGGGCTGACGGCCGATCTGCTGCAAGCCGCCACCGCAGGAACCATCCCGCTGATCCCGGGCATCAGCACCGTTTCCGAACTGATGCTGGGGATGGATTACGGCCTGCGTGAATTCAAGTTCTTTCCGGCGGAGGCGAATGGCGGGGTGAAAGCGCTGCAGGCGATTGGCGGCCCGTTCCCGCAGGTGCGTTTCTGCCCGACCGGCGGCATCACGCCGAACAATTACCGTGACTACCTCGCGTTGAAAAGCGTGCTGTGCATCGGCGGCTCCTGGCTGGTGCCGGCCGACGCGCTGGAAAAAGGCGATTACGCACGCATCACCGAGCTGGCGCGCACGGCGGTTGCCGGCGCAAGCGCTTAACCGCAACTCGTCTGCTGATGCCAACCTCACGGGTTGGCATTTTTTTACCCCCGCCTGGATACCCATTGGCCTATTCAACATGGTGCGCCGACCCGCAGCCCGACAGGCTTGCGCTGTAATTTTGCACAATCCTTGCCGTAACCGTGCTATCCGCAGCTCCACGTTTTTTCATTTTTAAAAACAGTAACTTTATTATTTTTAAACGCTTTTTGCTTATTGATTGCTGAAAACGGCAGTTTGCTTTATTAAATCGGCTATGGTACAACTGATGCAGCTGAAAATTTTATATTGATGAGGATATTGGGCAAATCGCACGGTGTGCGGCTGAAGATAGAGAATAATTATGATGATAACTAATGGAATTATCCCCAGAACTTCTGGTTGCCAGCTTTTCCTTTCCGCCATTCTTGCCAGTGAACACCACTGGTCCAGCGAGCTATAGCGTCTTTCTCCCTTAACCGGTGCTGATGGCAGATCTGCCATTGCGTGTCGCCGGGCAAACCACCTTGATTATGTTTGGGTCAGTTTATCCCCAGAGATCTTCGTATCCGCTATGGATGAGATAAATCGGGATAAATATACCTTTGCGTGCGTTATTCGCCGTTTGGGAGAAAAATAATGATTTATTGGATTTTTTTAGCATTAGCCATCGTGACCGAGATTATCGGCACGCTTTCGATGAAATATGCCAGCGTGAGTGGCGGCATTACCGGCCATCTGGTGATGTATATGATGATTACGGCTTCGTATATGTTGCTGTCGGTGGCGATAAAACGCGTCGCGTTGGGGGTCGCCTACGCCCTGTGGGAAGGCATCGGCATCCTGCTGATTACCGTATTCAGCGTGGTGTGGTTCGATGAGCCGATCTCCCCGCTGAAGGTGCTGGGGCTGGCAACGCTGGTCGCCGGTATCCTGCTGGTGAAATCAGGCACCTGTAAAGCACGAAAACCGGGCAACGTTTCGGGTGGCGGCCATGCAACAGCTTGAGTGGTATCACATTGGCTTTCTGGCATTGGCTATCGTGCTGGAAATCATCGCCAACATTTTTCTTAAAATGTCCGACGGCTTTCGCAGAGTATGGCTGGGAGTGTTATCGCTGTTGTCGGTGCTGGGGGCCTTCAGCGCGCTGGCGCAGGCGGTCAAAGGCATCGATCTTTCGGTGGCTTATGCATTGTGGGGCGGTTTTGGCATCGTGGCGACCGTGGCCGCAGGCTGGATCCTGTTCGGGCAACGTTTGAACCATAAAGGCTGGATCGGGCTGGCCCTGCTGCTGTTGGGGATGGTGATCATTAAACTGGCCTAACCGCCAGCGTTTAAAACCGCGGGTGTGGATACCCCCGCGGTTTTGTGGCTTATTGCGCGGCGATGATTTTAATTTCCACCTTGTATTTGGGGTTCATCAACCTCGCCTGCACGGTGCAGCGGACCGGTGCACTGCCTGCGCTAACCCAGGCATCCCAGGCGGCGTTCATGGCGGCGAAGTCGGCGGCGTCGGCCAGGAATATCGTGGCGTCGAGAATGCGGCTTTTATCCGAACCCACCCGGGCCAACAGCACATCGACGGCCGCAAGGGCATTCGCCGTTTGCGCGGTGGCATCATCATCCAGATTGTCTGGCACGCTGGTGTAATAAACGGTGCCGTTATAGATCACGGCTTCAGACCAGCGCTGTTCCGCATCGATACGTTCAATACTCATGTCGGTTTTCTCCCGGTTAATCATCCCGCTAGGGTAACACAGCTATCGCCTGGCGTGGGGCGCGATCAAGACGGTGGTAGCCGTGGCAGGCCATGCTTGGCATAATCACCGCTGAATGTTCCTGGCAGAGAGATAGCGTGGCAGACGATTTTGCAACAGACGGCGCATTGGCGCAGGCAATCAACGGGTTTAAACCGCGAGAATCCCAACGGCTGATGGCCAACGCGGTGGCGGAGGCGATCAATTTTAAACAGGAATTGGTGGTGGAAGCGGGCACCGGCACCGGCAAAACCTTTGCTTACCTGGTTCCGGCGCTGCGGGCCAACCGTAAAGTCATCATTTCCACCGGCTCTAAGGCGCTGCAGGACCAACTGTACGCGCGCGATCTGCCAACGGTTGCAAAGGCGATAAAGTTCAAAGGCAAACTGGCGCTGTTGAAAGGGCGTTCTAACTACCTGTGCCTGGAGCGCCTGGAACAACAGTCAATGGCCGGCGGCGAGTTGGCCGGGCAGGCGTTGATCGATCTGGTTCGGCTGCGCACCTGGTCTTCGCAGACCACAGAAGGGGATATCAGCACCTGCAGCGACGTGGCTGAAGACAGCTTTGTCTGGCCGCTGGTGACCAGCACCAATGACAATTGCCTGGGCAGCGATTGCCCGCTTTACAAAGACTGCTTTGTGGTGAAAGCGCGCCGCCGGGCGATGGACGCCGACGTGGTGGTGGTGAACCATCACCTGTTCCTGGCGGATATGGTGGTGAAGGAAAGCGGCTTTGCCGAACTGATCCCCGACGCCGACGTGATGATTTTCGATGAGGCGCACCAGATCCCTGATATCGCCAGCCAGTATTTCGGCAAGCAGTTGACCAGCCGCCAATTGCTGGACCTGGCCAAAGACATCACCATCGCCTACCGCACCGAAGTGCGCGATATGGCGCAGTTGCAAAAAAGCGCCGATCGCTTAAGCCAAAGTACGCAGGATTTTCGGCTGGCGCTGGGTGAGCCCGGTTTTCGCGGCAACCTGCGCCAGGTGATGGGGCAGCCCAATGTGCAACGGGCCTTGCTGCTGCTCGATGATGCCCTGGAGCTATGCTATGACGTGGTAAAAATGGCCCTTGGCCGTTCGGCGTTGCTGGATGCCGCCTTTGAGCGTGCCACGCAGTACCGTGCGCGCCTGAAACGGCTGAAAGATATTAATGAACCGGGCTTCAGTTATTGGTATGAATGCAGCTCACGGCACTTCGTGATGGCGCTGACGCCATTGACGGTTGCCGAACGTTTCCGTGAACTGCTCAATGAAAAGCCGGGCGCCTGGATTTTTACTTCCGCCACGCTGTCGGTGAATGAACAAATGGGGCACTTTACCGAGCGCCTGGGGTTGAACAAGGCCAAAACCTTGCTGTTGCCTAGCCCGTTCGATTATGCCAACCAGGCGTTGCTGTGCGTGCCGCGTTTCCTGCCTTCGCCGAACCAACCCGGCGGCGCACGCCGGCTGGCCCAGATGCTGCGCCCTTTGATTGAGGCCAACCAGGGGCGCTGTTTCTTCCTGTGTACTTCACACCAGATGATGCGCGAACTGGCGGAAGAGTTCCGTGCCAGCATGACCTTGCCGGTACTGGTGCAGGGCGAAACCAGCAAAGGGCGCCTGCTGTCGCAGTTTGTTGAGGCCGGCAATGCCTTGCTGGTGGCCACCAGCAGTTTCTGGGAGGGCGTGGATGTGCGCGGTGATGCGCTATCTTGCGTCATCATCGATAAGCTGCCGTTCACCTCACCGGACGATCCGCTGCTCAAGGCGCGGATTGAAGATTGCCGCCTGCGCGGCGGCGATCCGTTCAATGAGGTGCAACTGCCCGACGCGGTGATCACCCTTAAGCAGGGTGTTGGCCGCCTGATCCGCGATACTGACGATCGCGGCGTACTGGTGATTTGCGATAACCGCCTGGTGATGCGCCCGTATGGCGAGGTGTTTCTCAACAGCTTGCCGCCAACGCCGCGCACCCGCGATTTGGCCCAGGCTATCGCCTTTTTGTGCGGCGCCGCTTAGCGGATAGGCTCGGTTCCGTGGCTGTGCTACAATGCGCGCCCTGATTGAAACCCATTGATTTTCACGCCAGAGGTTGGCATGTCCACGCGAATTTTAGCGATCGATACGGCAACGGAAGCCTGTTCCGTCGCCATTTGGAATCAAGGCGAAACCCGCGCCCTGTTTGAACTTTGCCCACGCGAGCATACGCAACGCATTCTACCGCTGGTTGAGCAGGTATTGGCCGAGTCTGGCCTGTCGCTCTCGCAACTGGACGCGTTGGCGTTTGGCCGTGGGCCGGGCAGCTTCACCGGCGTGCGTATTGGTATAGGTATCGCGCAGGGGCTGGCATTAGGGGCCGATCTGCCGATGATTGGTCTTTCCACCTTGCAGACGATGGCGCAGGGCGCGTGGCGGGTCAGCGGCGCACAGCGGGTATTGGCCGCCATTGATGCCCGGATGGGCGAAGTGTACTGGGGCCAGTTTGAACGCCAGGCCGATGGGCATTGGCTGGAAAGCGAAGGCGAAGCGGTACTTTCACCCCAGCAGGTGCAGGAAAGGGCGGCGCGGCTTTCCGGGCAATGGGCCACAGTGGGCACCGGTTGGCAAACCTATCCCGATCTGGTGGCCGGCCAGGCGCTGGCAATCAGCGATGGGCAAATACAGCTCCCTCATGCAGAAGATATGCTGCCGTTGGCGCTCCAGGCCTGGCAACAAGAGGCGGTGGTCAGCGTAGAAAACGCGCAGCCAACGTATCTGCGCAATGAAGTGACCTGGAAAAAGCTGCCGGGGCGTGAATAAGATGTCATCTGGTTGTGCTGCCGTTGAGGTTACGCTGGCCTGCGGCGGCAACTTGCCGGAATAATTGGGGTCTAATTAGCGGGTATTTCAGGAGATTACCACGATGCGAACCCGTACTGTAATGAACAAATGGCTGTTGTCCGCGGTGGTCGGCAGCGCGTTGGCACTGGCTGGCTGTGTGAGCGTGCCGGATGCCATCAAAGGCACCACCGAAACGCCGGTAACGGCGCTTTCGTCGGTGCAGGCAGCGCCGAAAACCTTCAGCGGCGCGGAAGGGCGCTTTGGCGGCAAGGTGGTTGGCGTCGCCAACGATCGCGGCAGAACGGTGCTCGAGATAGCGGCGTTGCCGTTAGATGGTGCAGCGCGCCCGCTGCTCGGCGAACCGTCCCAGGGGCGTCTGTTGGCTTCGGTAAACGGTTTCCTCGACCCGGTGGATTTCAAGGGGCAAATGGTGACCGTCGTCGGGCCGATCACCGGTTTGCATCCGGGCAAAATCGGCAATACGCCGTATGACTTCGTCACGCTGAACGTTACCGGTTATAAGCGTTGGCGCCTGGTGCAACAGGTGATGATGCCACCAGCTCCAATGGGGCCGTGGGGTTGGCGTCATGGCCCATGGGGCCCCGGCTGGGGGCCAGGCTACGGTTGGTACGGCCCAACCCCTGCACAGGTTCAAACCATCGTGACAGAATAAACAAGGCGTAGTTTCCCCTTGTGAATAAGGCGGCTTAGGCCGCCTTTGTTTTGATTTTATTTATTTGATTTATATTTTAGTGATCCACTAAGTGACACACGGGTGTACGTCTGCGCATCTCTTTCACTTAAAAAAATCCCTGCTCGCTTATCACTAACAGGGATGCCGCTTCGGTTACTGCTTGGCCTTTCCCAAACACCCTACATAGCAGGTGCTTTAGCTCTGCGCCTGTACATCGAGAGAGTTGCAGGGAATTGTTCATGATAATTAGCATGTTGCAGAGAAACGGTAGAAGGGATCGAAAGGGGACGCCTGATTAGGGAGGTAGTCATTCTTGGGGGGTTAGACATCGTCGCATTTAAAGGTTTATATTAGTCTTTTTTAAGTAAGGGATTGCCGATGAGTATTACGTTTTCCTCACTTTGGAATGCGCACCCGGAGGTTAACGGCGATGAGAATCCTTGCCGCCGTAAGAATGGGCACAAAGCCTTTGATGATCAGTGTGCGATACGGATCGGCACGGCACTGGCGCGCTGCGGGTATGACGTTACCCGATTACATGCGGAATTTTGTTGGTTGCACCCCAAGAGTGAGGGGCATGTCTTGCGGGCAGAAGAACTGGCAAATGCGCTAAAGCGTACTTCAATACCAGGTGTTTTCCCGGCAGTAAAAGTGAACGTTGATAACTTTGAACAAGTGCTTAAAAATCAAACGGGGATCATCTTCTTCAAAGATTACTGGCGCCGGGGTAATGAGAGTTTTACAAACCGCAGCGGCGACCATATCGACTTATGGAATGGCGACCGGCTGACAACGCGTTCAAGTTACTTCCGTATTCAGTGGGGGTTAAGCATTGAAGGCAGTTTCAGCAGCTTTTTCGATGCAAAAGAAATCTGGTTCTGGAAGGTATTATGAGAGCACTGAAGATCATATTTTTTGTCTTGTTCGGGGCCGTATGTGGTGTTGGCCTGATGTATGCACTGATGCCGGTTATCAGTCATTTCGTTGTTGGCCCGGTTCATGGCGAAGATCAGATGTCGCTAAATTTTGAGATTTTCTTTGTGGGCGCATTAGTCCTGGCTCTTTTGGGGGCAGGGATCGGCTGGAGGCTGGGTCAGGGCCGGAATGGACGATTCAATAACCGAACAGGAATGAATTAAAAAAAGTATCAGCTTAGACTTGAGCTGACAGTTTCGAGGTTAAGGGCTGTAGCTAATCTGACTGACCGCTTTGTGCCAAAAGCAGAAGTTTGCGATTTTAACTTATAGACAGTTAATTGAGTGTACCATCTGGAATATTTATTCCTACTATTGAATCACTATTGGTCTCATTATATACTCACTTCAGGTGTTAGATATTAATTAGAATCTAAACGTACACTCAGAAAACATCAGTGCAATTAACTTTATTCGGTAGTATAAATCAGAAACTCTTACGTTAAAAAAAAATACCAACCCGATACCACACAAAGAACATCGTGTACGTTACATAACGTAGTGCTGAATTGGGGAGTTTACGGAGCGACTCAAAAGAGACCGACAATTTTAATAAAACACTTCATATGGTAATCCCCCCGAAAAACCGGTGTGTTCATAAGTAGAATTTTCTCGTAACCTGAACCGGGGAGATCTCTATGAAAAAATCACGTTTCACTGACAGCCAGATCATGTCCATCCTGAAGCAAGCCGAG